>CP059260.1:270000-2740818 GCA_013693835.1 Brevundimonas sp. | reverse complement strand
CTTCTCGGCTCTATCGACGTTGTCGCGCGTGGAAATCCTGCGGTTGCTGGCAAAAGAAGCCCCGCCGGAGGGGATGAAATCGGGCGATATTGCAAAGAAGTTGGGCGTCGCTCAGAACACCCTCTCGACTCAATTGATGATGTTGTCTCACGCCAGACTGGTCCAATATCAAAGGGATGGGCGGTCCATCCTGTATCGCGTAGATCAGGAAAACCTCCAGGCGTTGTCTGACTTCCTGCTTAAAGAATGCGGGGGCGAAGCGACTTCGCAGCGGACGCGAAAGGCCGCATAGCTGCGGCCCCACTTCTCATTGCCTGACGATCAGAGTGTGCTACACGGCCGAGATGGTGCAGGAGCGGCGCAGATTCGGAGTGGTGGCGGCGCTGTTCGCGCTGCTCGTCGCCGTCTTCGTTCTGATCCCGACCGTTGATGCAGCAGCCTGCGCTGCGGAACTGGAACCTGCTCATGCGGCGGCATCAACCGCCGACGATGGTGGTGATCTGCCGTCTGATCCCGACGACCATGCCATCTGCTCGCACGGCCACTGTCATCACAGCGGAACCGCGATACCGTCTTCGCCCCAATCCATCACGGTGACGACGGTCGTTGCCCCCACCCTGTTGCGCCCGACCGACGAACCTCTCGCGTCTCGTGCGCCCAGCGGCCTGGAACGCCCTCCCAGAGCCTGACGATGCCCTGCGCCTGATGGCGCTCGTCAATCGTCTGGAACTGCTGGGACATGGAACATGCCACCCTGAAATCTGGTCGGTCGCGTTTCGCGATCGGCTGTGCCGTGGTCGCGATGGCGGCGGCGGTCACCGGCCCTGCCTGGGCCGATCCCGCGCCCCCGTTCGAGGCGCTGCTTGAACGCATCGGCCTGATGCCGACGACCGTTGAGGCCAGTGCTCTGCTCGACGCGCCGAGGCGCGCGTCCGTCAGGCGCGGGTTCGTCCCAACCCCGAACTGGGGCTGGAGGCGGAGAACGCCTTCGGCAGCGGTCCGTTTTCGGGATTCGACAATGCCGAGACCACCTTGTCGCTGTCCCAGGACCTGGGATTGTGGGGACGTCGCGGCGCGCGGGTCGAGGTCGCGCGAGCCGATGCGGGCACAGCGGGATGGAGGCGTGACTTGGCGGCCGTCGAGGCGGGGGCGAGGCTGGCCCTGGTCTATGCCGAGGCGGAGGCCGCGCAGCGGCGGTTCCTGCTGGCTGAAGAGGCCCTGACGGTCACCATCGCCGATACCCGCGCGGCGCTGATCCTGGTCGAAGAGGGGCGCGAGCCCCTGCTGCGCGGCATCCAGGGCGAGAGCGAAGCCGCCGCCGCCCGCGCGACCCTGGACGAAGCTGAGGCCGAACGGGACGCGGCGTTCGCGCGGCTGACCGCCGTGGCGATGCTGCCTATGCCGGTCACCTCGATCGACACCAGCCTGATCGACCGGGTGCCAGCCGCAGCGAGCGTGACGTCCGGCGCGACGCCGGAGGTCCGCGTGGCCGAGGCCGAGCGGGCGGCGGCCGAGAGCCGGATCGAGGTCGAACGCATCCGCGCCCGGCCCGACGTCCGCGCCTCGGTCGGCGTGCGACGCTACGAGGCCGAGGACGCGACCGCCCTGACGTTCGGGCTGAGCGTGCCCCTGCCGCTGTTCGACCGGAACCGGGGCAATATCGAAGCTGCCCAGGCGGACTTCCGCGCCGCCGACGCTCGTCTCATGGGCGCGCGCCAGGAAGCGGAGGCGGATCGCAACGCCGCCGAAGCGCGTCTCAGAGCGTCCGTCAGCCGCGTCACCGCCAGCGACGCCGGCGTCACGGCCGCCGAGGAAGCCTATCGCCTCTCGCGGATTGGGTTCGAGGCGGGACGCATCTCGCAACTGGAACTGCGGTCTTCCCGCGCCGCCCTCATCGCCGCCCGCAACGCCGCTGTGGATGCCCGCCTCGCGCGGGTCCGAGCCGAAATCGATCTCGCGCGCCTGCAAGGCCGCGCCCCTTTGGAACATCGCAATGAAACGCACCCCGCAGATCAACAAGACCTGGCTGATGGCCGGGATCGCCGCTGTCGTCGTCCTGGGCGGCGCGGGCCTTTATGTGATCACCCGCTCGCCGGCGGAAGCGCCGGCCGCGTCCGGCGAAGCCGGACACTCGGACGAAGAGGGCGAGGAAGGCCATGCCGAGGAAGAAGGCGGTGAGGAAGGCGTCGTCGTCCTGACGGCCGCCCAGATCACCGCCGCCAATATCTCGGTCGTCGCGGTCACCGGCGGTGGCGGAGGCGAGACCCGTCTGTCCGGCCGAGTCGAGCCGATGGTCGATGCGAGGGCGGCTGTCGCCGCCAGCGTCGGCGGTCGTGTGGAGAGGGTGCTCGTCGCGCCGGGTCAGTCGGTGCGGGCCGGGCAACCGCTGGCAGTCCTGGTCAGTGGCGACGCCGCGAGCCTACGAGCCGACGCGGACGCGGCTCAGGCGAACGCCATAGCCGCCGAACAGGCCCACGCTCGGGAGGAGAGTCTGGCCGACCAGGGTGTGGTCGCTCGGCGCGACGCCGAAGTCGCCCATGCCCAGGCACTCAGCGCAGCAGCGGCGCGTGCTGCTCGCGCTCGCGCTTCCGCCGCCGGATCGCCCAATGCGGCGGGACGGCTCAGCGTGACAAGTCCGATCTCGGGCGTCGTCACCAGCGTTCAGGTTGGTCCGGGAGGGTTCGCTGCCCAGGGCGGCGTCATCGCTGAGGTCACCAATCCGGCGCGCATCGAGATCGTCTTCAACGCGCCGCCCGCACTGGCGGCCCAGGTCCGTGCGGGCTCGACCGTGCGGGTCCAGGGACCGGCGGGCGAGTTCGATGCGGTCGTCACCGGCGTCGCCGCCGACGCCGGCGAAGAGCGGGGCTACGGTCATTCGCGCCAGGCCGACAGGGGCAGCCTGCCGCCCGCTGGTTCGGCGGTGTCCGGAACAGTAGTCACCGGAGGTGTTGTCGACGGCCTGACCGTGCCGTCCGACGCCATCCAGACGGTGGAAGGCGCGAGCGTCGTCTTTGTGCGCACGGCCGAAGGGTTCCGCGCCGTTCCCGTCCTGGCAGGTCGTCAAGCTGGCGATCGCACGGAAATCCTCAGCGGCCTGACTGGGTCCGAACGCATCGCCGGGGCCAACGCCTTCCTCCTGAAAGCCGAACTCGCCAAGGGCGAGGCCGAGCACGGCCACTAGGGGCGACGATGATGTTCACAGCCATCATTCAAGCGTCGGTCCGGTTCCGCTGGTTCGTCATCCTCGCCGTCGCCCTCGTGGCGGCGTTGGGCCTGTATGAACTGACCAAACTGCCGATCGACGCGGTCCCCGACATCACCAACCGTCAAGTGCAGATCACCACGGTCGCCCCCGCCCTCGCCCCCGAGCAGATCGAGCGTCAGGTCACCTATCCTCTGGAGACGGCCCTGGCCGGCATCCCCGGTCTGACCAGCACCCGGTCGCTGTCGCGTAACGGCTTCAGCCAGATCACCGCGATCTTTACCGACCAGACCGACATCTATTTCGCGCGTCAGCAGGTCGCCGAACGGCTCGCCGCCGCATCGGAGGGCCTTCCCGAAGGCGTGGAGCCGGGTCTGTCGCCGATAACCACCGGCCTGGGAAGTGCTGATGTGGACGGTCGATTACGTCCCCTTCACCACAGAGAATCTTTCGAGACCCGGCCAGCCGGGCTGGCAGGCTGGCGGCGTCTATCTGACCCCCGAAGGCGAGCGACTGACGACGCCCGCGCAACGCGCGACCTATCTGCGGACGGTCCAGGACTGGATCATCGCGCCGCAGATGCGCACGACCGCCGGCCTCGCCGGCGTCGATACCGTCGGTGGCTACGTCAAGGAGTATGCCGTCAGGCCCGATGCCGCGCAGTTGTCCGCCTACGGCCTCGGCCTCGGCGATCTGGTCGAGGCCGTCGAGCGCGCGAATACCCGCCGGCGCGGGCTACATCCAGCGCGCGGGCGAAGCCCTGGTCGTCCGCACCGACGCTCTTGCGTTGACCATCGACGATCTGGCCCAGGCCCCCGTGGTCAATCGCGGCGGTCTGGTCGTCCGGGTCGCCGACGTCGCCACGGTCGAGATCGGGCAGGCTCCACGTTTGGGCGGCGCCAGCCGCGATGGGCACGAGGCGGTTCTGGGCACCGCCTTGATGATCGCCGGCGGCAACAGCCGCACGGTGGCCCAGGCGGCGGCCGAGCGGCTGGCGGTGGTGGACGACAGCCTGCCTCCCGGCATCGTCGCCCTGCCGGTCCTGAACCGCAGCGAACTGGTGAACTCGACCATCTCGACCGTCGCTCGGAACCTGATCGAGGGCGCGCTGCTGGTCATCGTCGTCCTGTTCCTGTTGCTGGGCAACATCCGCGCGGCCACGATCACGGCGCTGATGATCCCACTGTCGTTCCTGTTCGCTGTTATTGGCATGAACAGGTTCGGCATCAGCGGAAACCTGATGAGCCTGGGCGCGCTGGACTTCGGTCTGATGGTCGATGGCGCGGTCGTGGTGATCGAAAACACCCTGCTGATGCTGACCCAGCGTCGGGCGTCCCTGGGACGAATGCTGACGCGCCACGAACGCCTGGACGTCGCGGTTCAATCCGCCCGCCAGATGGTGAAGCCTGCCGCCTTCGGTCAGTTGATCATCCTGTTGGTCTTCGCGCCCCTGCTGCTGCTGGAGGGTTGAGGGCAAGACGTTCCAGCCCATGGGCGCGACCGTCATGCTCGCCCTCGTCGGCGCCTTCATCTTCTCCTTCACCTTCGTGCCCGCCATGACGGCCCTGCTGGTGCGCGATCCCAAGAATGTTCACATCGGACCGGATGGTCAGGCCGAGGAACGCGAGACCTTCATCCTTCGGTTCGCTCGGAAATTCATTCAGCCGGCGATCAAGAACGCGGTCTCCCGCCCCAAGATCGTTTTGATTTCGGCAGTGGTCACTCTGGTCATCGGGGTCGTCTCCTTCATGTCGCTAGGCCGGGAGTTCATCCCGACGCTCGACGAGGGCGACATCGCCATGCAGGCGCTGCGCGTGCCGTCCGCCTCCTTGGAACAGTCCCTGGCGATGCAGATGGCGTTGGAGCGCGCCATCAAGGCCCAGCCGGAGGTGGAGACCATGTTCTCGCGCACCGGCACGGCCGAGGCCGCCGTGGACCCCATGCCGCCCAACATCTCCGACAGCGTCATCGTGCTCAAGGACCGCACGGATTGGCCCGATCCGGGCCTGGAGAAGGAAGAACTGATCGAACGGATCGAAGGCGTGGCCGCGCAGCAGATCGGCAACAATTCATTTAGCCAGCCGATCGAATTGCGGTTCAACGAGCTGATCTCCGGCGTGCGCACAGACCTCGCGGTCATGGTCTATGGCGACGACTTCGACACCCTCCAGCGGGTCGCGGATCAGGTCGCGACCGCGCTTCGGGAGACGACCGGATCGGCCGACGTTCGGGTCGAGCAGGCGTCCGGCCTGCCCACCCTGACCGTCAGCGTGGATCGGACCGCCGCCGCCAGCTACGGCCTTTCGGCCGCAGACGTCAGCGAAGCGGTCTCGGCCGGCGTCGGCGGCGCCGAGGCCGGACGCATCTTCGAGGGGGATCGCCGGTTCGACGTCGTCGTCCGCCTGCCCGACGACGCCCGCAACGACCCGGCGGCCTTGGCGTCGCTTCCCATCGTGTCCGACACCGGCGTGATCGTGCCCCTGTCTTCGGTCGCGCGTATTCAGACGGCGGAGGGTCCGAACCAGATCAGCCGCGAGAACGGCAGCCGCCGTATGGTGGTCCAGGCCAATGTGCGCGGGCGTGACCTGGGCGGCTTCGTCACCGACGCCCAGAGCCAGGTCGCAGAGATCGCCCTGCCGGCCGGGGTCTATCTCGATTGGGGTGGGCAGTTCGAGAACCTGAAGCGAGCCGAGCAACGCTTCGGCCTCGTCATTCCGATCGTGTTCGTCCTGATCGGAGTGCTGCTGTTCCTGGCGTTGGGATCGTTCGCGGAGGCCGGTCTGGTCTTCGCCTGCGTCCCTCTGGCTTTGGTGGGCGGAGCCCTGGCGCTGCTGCTGCGCGGGATGCCGTTTTCGGTCTCTGCGGCGGTCGGCTTCATCGCCGTGTCGGGCGTGGCGACCTTGAACGGTCTCGTCCTGATGCAGGCCATTCGAGAGCGGCTGACAGCCGGGCTGACGCCTTACCAAGCCGCCATCGAAGGCGCATCCAGCCGCCTGCGAGCCGTGCTGACGACGGCGCTCGTCGCCATCGTCGGCTTCATCCCGATGGCGCTGGCCCATGGCGCCGGCGCCGAGGTGCAAAACCGTTGGCGGCGGTGGTGATCGGCGGTCTGCTGACCGCCACCATCCTGACCCTGCTCGTCCTGCCGACGTTCGCGGCCAGGGCGGTCAGGCATCGGGCATCTGAAGGAATGGACGATTGACCGCCTTCAACGCCCAAGACCAGCGGCAGCGCGGGACGCTGCTGCTGGTCCTCGTCCTGAACTTCGGTCTGTTCCTGGCGTTGGGGGTGGCGGGTTGGCTGGCCGACTCCAGCGCCTTGCTGGCGAATGCGGCCGACAACGCCTCGGACAGCGCGGTCTATCTGATCAGCTTCCTGGCTGTGGGCCGCGCCCCGCGATGGAAGAAGACGGCGGCCACGATGTCCGGCGTTCTCCTGCTCCTGTTCGCGATCGGGGTGCTGGCGGACGTCGGCCGTCGATGGCTGATGGGGACGGAGCCCATCGGGCCGACTATGATGGTGATGGCGCTCGCGGCGGCCCTCGTGAACCTCTGGTGCCTGAAGCTGCTGCAAAAGGTGGACAGCGACGACGTCAACATGCGCGCCGCCGAAACCTTCAGCTTCAACGACTTCGTGTCGAACGGCGGCATCCTGGTCGCCGGAGGCTTAGTGCTGTGGCTCGGTCAGGCTTGGCCGGACTTGATCGTTGGTGCCCTCGTGGCGGCTATGGCCGCCAAGGGCGCATTCGAGATTTTGAGCGGCGTGAGGGACGAGCCTTCCTGAAAAAGCAAGCGCCGGACCATCTATCCCGGCGCTTGTCCTTAGCGTCCACGGGCCAGAGCCCGCGCCATCTCCCGAAGTTCTTCCCGTGTGTGGCGCGGATGATCCGCACGAACCTCGGCCATCAGGGCTTCTTCTTCGGCCGTTATAGGTGTCTGGTCGTCTTCGGCGTCGCCCGAGAACTGACGAGCGGCACGCACCATGCGGGCCGATTGCTCGTCATCGCGCGTCCTACGTTTTTGGCTCATCCGCACCTCAGTTCGATCCAGTATAGCACACCTCATTGAGTCGGGTCAGGCCGCCGAAGAGTAGGCGAGGCGGCGCAGCAGGGAGCAGACCGCNCCNTCCTTCGTCGGCGACTGCACGCAAGGACGCCCATCGACTCGACCGATGTAGCGGACTACGCCTCCGATGAACTCTTGGGCGACGGTGAGCGTCTGGTTTCCCCGACGCAGTTCCATGGTTTCGACGTTGTAGCGCATGGCGATCTCCTCTGTTCGCCACACACCGCTCCGGCCGCTGATCACCGTTATCAATCCAGAAAATCAAACTGCGTCACCACCGGCCCTTTGGCGTGCTTGACATGCGGGCCATCGTTGCCCACTCGCCATGGCATGACTGAACTTGAGGCCTTTGCGATAGACTTGGCGCGCGCGGCGTCGGCCGCCACCCTGCCGTATTTTCGCGGCGACCATGGGAGCACCGACAAGGGGGCAGACCGAATCGATCCGGTGACCCGTGCCGACCGGGAGGCCGAGGCTGCGATGCGGCAACTCATCGCCGAGCGCTACCCCGAGCATGGCGTGGTGGGCGAAGAATATGGCGAAGACCGGCCCGGGGCCGAACATGTCTGGGTGCTGGATCCCGTTGACGGCACCCGAGCCTTCGTCGCTGGCCTGCCGCTCTGGACGACCCTGATCGGTCTGAAGGTGCAGGGCCAGCCCCGGATCGGCGTCATTTCCCAGCCTTATCTGGGTGAGCTGTTCATCGGCAGTCCATTGGGGGCTCGCCTGCTCGCGCGCGGCACCGAGCGAGCCCTGAAGACCCGGCCCGTCTCGGCCTTGACCGAAGCGACGATCGCCACGACCAGCCCGGACATCTTTACCGGAGCGGAGTTGGGAGCATGGACCCAAGTGCGAGCCACCGCGCGCCTGACACGCTACGGCTGTGATGCCTATGCCTACGCCATGCTGGCGGCAGGTCATATTGATCTGGTGGCCGAGAGCGGTCTGAAGCCTTGGGACTACACCGCCCTGATCCCGATTGTTGTGGGTGCCAGCGGCGCGGTATCCAACTGGCGCGGGGAACCGGTGGATGGGTCAGGCCAGATCCTGGCCGTCGGGGATGAGCGGATCCGTCCCCAGGCTCTGGTCACTCTGAAGCGGGCGGCGTTATCGCTGGATCGAGAATACACGACGTGACCTGGCGGTGCGCCCTGACCCGTGCCGTGCGTCCGTCGGGATTTCAAAATAGGTGACGCGTTGCTGGGTCTTGACCTGAATCAGCCCGGCGCGGGTGATTTGGCAGTCCAGTCGGTCCAGCAGGCCCCGGCAACGGATCCCGCCTGACTGTCCTCTCGGCGCAAACACGGCCACGGCCTTGCCCAGGTCTGTGGCATTATAGGCGCCGAACTGCTGGCCTCCGATTTGCGCGAACGACCGGCTCGGGCAGGCCTCTCCGGCAACGGCTCGGCCTGTGGCATCAGCCGCTCCAAAGGCACCAGGAGGAACGCCGCAGCGATGGCAAGGCCGCAGAGGGTTATGGCTGTCCCGCGTCTCATGCGAGCCTGTCTAGCATCCTGACGGCCCGATCCGGTCCGACGGTTTCTGACGGTGGCGCGAGAGTCCCGTCAGGCAAAGGCAGCTGGCGGCTCGGCCGCAGCGCTGTCAGGGCCGGAATCGGGCGGGAAACATAGTCAGCCAGGGCGTCGAACTCTGTCAGGAAAACGCCGCGTAGGTCATCGGTTTCCATGATCACCTCATGACGCGCGCCGTCGACTTCGACATAGCGCCCCCGTCCTAGCCGTTTGGCGGCCCACTTGCTGGACTGCTTCCAGACCCGGTCATCGTCACCGGATTGCNNAATTGCGACCGGGATCCTGACCGACTTCAGTGCCTTGGGTTTGAGCACCTGCTCGCCCAAGTCGATCGCAAAGCCCAGCCAACCCCAGGTCGGGCCGCCAACGGCCAGGTGGGGACAGGCGTAAAGCTGCTGCCGCCACAGCTCATAGCGGGTCTCGTCCGCTGTCAGGGCATCTTCCTCAAAGGTATGGTCGAACGGATCGTCGGGATCACCCAGCACATAGTCGCCCGCATGGCCATGGCGCAGATTCCAGCGCACGGCCATCTTGACCGACCACATCGACCGCTTGCCGGTGCGAATGCGAAGCATGGGGCTTGATAGCAACGCCCCGGAGAAGCGGTGCTCTCCCGATTCCAGGGTCGCTAAGTTGAGCGCGGCCCCNATCGAGTGACCGACCATGATCCAGGGCTTGGGTGCGCGATCCTCAAAACCGTCGAGCAGGCGGCGATAGTCATCCAGGATNTCTTCAGTGACTCGTGCGTGCCCCTTCAATCGATCCGGCAGCAGCCGCGCGGACAATCCNTGACCGCGCCAGTCATGCGCCAGCACACACCATCCCCGCGCCAGGAAATTGCCGATCAGCTCAAAATACTTCTCGATGGGTTCGGTGCGGCCGGGGCTCAGGATGACGGTTCCACGCGGGCGCTGGGCCGCCAGGGCCGACGGTTGCCAGTACGCCGCACGCAGACGCAGGCCTCCAGCTCCGCGAAACCACTCACCCTCACCGCCGGGTGGGGCAGAGGCTCCGGGCNNGCCCATCAGCGGGGCATTGGCAGCATAGGCGGCGGCTCGGTTCACTCGGGTTTCCGAAACTTGAGAGTCATACGATCACTTTCACCGATCTCGTCATACTTGGTGTGATCGAAATCAGGGTTCGGTGCCTCCCCGCGGCGCACTGAGGCGTAGCGGCGGCAAGGTATCGACACCAAAGGGATGATCCTTGGTATCCCTTTCATTGGCGTTTATTTCCGAGCCTTCGACAAACTCAAATCCGGCTTCTGCCGCCAGCTGTCGCACAAAGGCTTCCTGGACGTAGCCACTGGTGGCCGCCGGATCCTGGTCATCGTCCGGGTCAAGGCGGTGTTGTTCGACACCCAGGATGCCGCCCGCGCGCAGGGCGGCAAATGCGTCCGCAAAGGCTTTCTCGGCGATGCCGGCCGCCATCCAGGCGTGAATGTTTCGCATAAACAGGGCCATGTCACAGCTGCCCGGAGGTGCCACCGGCCCCGAGGTCGGTCCAAAAGCACTGAACTCAATGTCGCCATAGGGTGCGGTTGGATGAAAAGCGCTGCCGAAAGGCGTCAACGACCGCCGCCTGGGCCGCATCCCCACCAGGCAGGATCTGGAATCCGGCGGCAATGTATTTGCCATGTCCCCGGGTCAGATAGGGCGCAAGAATCTCCGTGTCATCCCACGCCAGGCCAGAAATCGACGACCGTCATGGCGGGTTGCAGGCCGAAGAACCGCAGGGTCTCCATTGGGTGCCGATAGATGTCACGGGGTCGGTCGAGGTTGCGCCAGCTTCCGCTACGGCCCACTCCAGAGAGCCCTCTGGCGGGCCGATTACGCCGACCGGAACCTCGGATTCGGGCTCCGGTTTCTTGCGGGTGCAGGCGTACGCGGTCGCGCCGCCTGCTACGACAACTGCTCCACCCAGCAAAAGTCCGCGACGGGTCCACTGCCCCGCTGCGCCCGGATCAACCATGCAAAACCCCAATAGACTGGCGCTGATTAGACCCTTGACCCCCAGCGTCAAAGCCCTTGGTCCGCGCGCTCTGCCGCCCGAGTTCACGCACCCGGCTTTCTCAAGCGCAAGGTCATTCGATCGCTTTCGCCAATGGCGTCAAAGGCCCGGCGTTCCGCCTCCGTCAGAGGTGTTNNCTGACGATCGCGCTCATTGCCCTCGCGTGGTGCACTGACTCGCGTCGGCGGCAGGGTCCAGACGCCGTAGGGGTGGTCATGATTATCGGCTGGATTGGCATTGATATCGCTGCGCGCCTCCAGTTCGAACCCTGCCGCTCGCGCGGCGCGAATGACATAGCTTTCGCTGACATAGCCATAGGGCGCGGTGGTGTCCGGATTTGTGCCTTCGTCGGCGCGATGCTGCTCGATCACCAGCACGCCTCCAGGCTTAAGGGCACGNAAGAAGGCCTCCAGATAGGGCGCGGTTCGGTCACTGCGGTGCCAGTTGTGCAGCGCGCGGGCGACCACGATCATGTCAGCGGTGCCGTCTGCTACGCCCATGCTCTCCAGAGGACGGCTGACGGCGTGGTAGCTTCCGCCCGAGGCCGCCGCATAGGGTTCCAGAATGTTGCGCCACCACCCGGCGCGACCGGGCTCGATCTCGACAACAGATAGACCAGGACGCAGGCCCCAGAAAGTTAGCGTCTCGNNCGGGTGCCGGTATCGATCGCGGGCCCGGTCCGCTTCGGGCCGTGCGTCTGATGCTAGGGCCGCCAACAGCGCCTGGTCCTCCTCATAGACCGGCGGGGCCAACATATTCCGACGGGCCTGGGTTTGGGCTGCGGTTTCTCCCGGCTGATGCAGGGCTGGCAGAGAGGCGGTCACGGACGACTGAGCTTGTGCCGGAACCGGTAAGCTCAACGCCAGAATGGGCAGCAACAATGAAAGAGAAAAGCGCATCTAGGTCTCGTGTTTCGGCCAGTCGGACGGGGACAGTCGCCGGACCCTGCCGTCTGGGACCTGTCGGCACAAGAGCTCTTGCCTGCAACGCGAGGTCTTGAACCTGTCAGGCGAGCCCCCACATCGCCTTTCGAAGGTGCCCATCCGGGGCCTTCCGGTCTGGCGGGGTCATCAAGCGAACTGCCCGGGCCGATCACCCACCGTCGTTCCGGGCAAAAGCGCGGGAACGGCTCAACCTTGCTGATCCTCAGGAGGATGACTGATGCGTACTATGATTTTTCCCCGCTGTATCGTTCTGCCGTCGGTTTCGACCGGATGGCCCGCCTGCTCGAAGCCGCCCAGCGCAACGGGCAGGAGAACGGCTGGCCACCATATAACATTGAGTCAACGGGTGAGAGCACCTACCAGATCGAGGTCGCAGTGGCTGGGTTCAAGGCCGATGAATTGTCGATCGAAGCCCGTGAGAACCAGTTGACCGTTGCCGGTCGAAAGGCTGCCAATGACGCAGGCGACAGCACGGAACGCACCTTCCTGCATCGCGGTCTGGCCGAGCGTGATTTTGAACGCCGCTTCCAGCTGGCTGACTATGTGGTGGTCAAGGGCGCGGATCTGGCCAACGGCCTGCTGACCATCGACCTGGCGCGCGAACTGCCAGAGGCCCTCAAGCCCCGCCAGATCGAGATCAATCAGCCCAAGCCGACCCTTGAGGGCAAGTCTGCCAAGAGCAACAAAGCCGCCTGATCGGGGAGAGAGATACTCTGCGAAAAGGGGTGGCCGCTATGCCACCCTTTTTTGTGGGGCCTAGGCAGCCAGTACGCTGGACTGGGCGGGGCTGAGTGCACCGGGTCGAGCCTGGCACCTGTCATTTCGGCACCATCCATGCGGGCGGCCTCAAGCACGGCTCCTTCAAGACGCACGAAGCGAAGCTGGGTTCCTGCCAGGCTTGTCGGCAGTGATCGATCCCTGCCCAGGGCAGGGGCCCCAACTGACAGCCGCGCAGGTCGGCCCGATTGAGGACGGCTTTGCTGAGGCGGGCACCGCGCAGGTCGGCATCGCGCAGATCCACGCCACGCAGGTCCGCCCCCTCCAGATTGGCCCCCTGCAGCCCTATGCCGCGCAGGTCCAGCCCGACCAGGCAAGCGTTTCGGGCGCTCATACCCGGCAGCTTCAGTCCCTTGAGACGGTCCGACAAGGGGCGCAGGTCCTCACCATCCAGAACGGCTGGCTGACCCAACACACCCCTGATTCGGCCCAGGCGTTGGCGTCCAGGACGCTCTCGAGCAAGAAGTTGGCCCGATCGACCATGGCTGCATCCGGTTCCCGCAGGACCCCGCTGAGATCCGTCTTGTCGAGCTGGGCGGTTTCGACCGCGACGCCGGTGAGGACCGCTCAATCAGGCGGGCACCGGCCAGGTTGGTCCCGGCCACATTGGCCCCCTCCATGATGGCACCGGACAGGTCGGCTTCCTTGAGATCGCACCGCCGAGGCGGGCCCCCGAAGGGCACAGTCAGAAAAGTCGGCGCGGAACGCGGTCCCGCCCTCGAAGTTCAGTCCGTCCAACCGCGCACCGGAGAACTGTGCGCCATCTGCATCGTTGCGGCAGGTCTCATGCTTGACCGTGGCCAATCCCTGTTTGGCGTCCGGCAGGGCGATCACCCCGATGCGGAAGTCGGCCCGCGACAGGTCGGCATTGACCAGCGTGGCCCCGCGCATCCGTGCCCCCGTAGATCGGCCCGGGTCAGATCGGCCTCGGTCAGATCGGCCCCGGAAAGATCACAACAGAACAGCACTGCACGCGCCAAGCGCGTTCCCCGAAGGCGGGCCCGGTTGAAGGAACAGCCGTGAAACTCGGCGTCGTCGAGGCGTCGACCAGAGAAATCCAGGCCGTCCAAGTCGACAAATTGAGGGTCAGACGCCGCCCGCCCGCCCGACCTTCGATGAGGCGCTCATGCGCACCCATCAAGACGTCCAGGTCGCCTTGACCAAGCCGGCGTCGCGCCAATGTCATGCCACGTTCCTTGTTCTGTCGGGAACTGTAGGCGCTGAAGTCATAAGGATGGGTTGATCCAGCTTGGCCCGAGCCAGGTCGGCACCGGTAAGATTGGCCCGGCGCAAGTCCGCCCCGGTCAGATCGGCCCCCGAAGGCATGCTCCTGACAGGTCGGCGGGGAGAGCCCGGTCCTCCGAGAGCAGCAGCGGTCCCAACTGGGTCTCGCGCATGTCGGCACCGTTCAGCTTGGCCCCGGCCAGGCGCGCGCCACGCAGGTCGGCACGACGAAGAACGGTCGACCGCAGGTCGGCCCCTTCCAGATGCGCGCCCTGTAGCTGGGCCCCTGTCATGTCCAGGCCATAGAAGACGGCCCCTTTTGCGGACAGGGCGGTGAGATTGTAACCGACGATCGACTTCAGGGCCCTCAGATCCACGTTGTCAAACACCGAGGGGCGGCCTTCCAGACCGCCTGTCTCGCACCAAAGGGCATGGGCCTTCAGCATGTCGGCAGCCGGCAGGCGGTTGATGGCGCAGCCAACCGCACGATCATCGGTCAGGGCACCGGACATGTCCGCACCGTCGGTGCGCCACATCGTGGCGGTGACGCCCACCAGAATGGCATCACGCAGATCGGCCCCCGTAAGGTCGGCTCCGGACATGTCCGCACCCGCCAGATCGGCCCCCTGGAAGTTGGCCTGTTTGAGATTGGCCCGCATGAGTTTGCAGTCCTTCATCACTGCGCCGGAGAAGTCTGCCGCCACAGCAACGATCCCCGTCAGCTTGGACCGTTGAAGGTTGGCTCCGGCGAGGATGGCACCCTGAGCTTGGGTGTCAGACCGGGACTGGGCCTCGACCACCCGAAAGCCTGCCATGCGGTCTGCGGTCGCTATGGTGCCTTCGCGCAGATCGGCTTCGAACATGTCCGCGCCGGTCAGGTCTGCGCCCTTGAGACAGGCCCCGCGCAGATCCGCTCGCCGCAAGGAGGTCTCGACCAGAATGGCGTCTTGCATATCAGCTCCGAACAGGACGGCATTGTCCAGTTTGGCACCGGTCAGATCACAATCATGCATGCGTGCTGCAGAGAAATCTGCGTCGGCCAGATTGCGCCCCCGCAGCGACAGGCCGCTGATGTCCAGCCAGGCAAACACCGCCCGGGCACCGCCGGGCCGCGCCTGCCACAGCCGGTCGTGCCGGGCGCAGATGGCGTCCAGTTGCCGTTGGTCAATTCGCTTTCTGGCGACGGGGTCTGCCGTTGGCTCTGACATGATATCTCATGTTGTCACGGCCACGCTTAAGGAAGGCTTGCGAAACGGGCCTTGCCCTGCCCGGATAGGACGCCCGGAACCTCCTTGCCGAAGCGTCGGCACTGGCGCCTCTATCGGCCTATGCCGGGAGCGGAATGCTCCTGGTCGTCGCCCTGGGGCAGGGCCATGCGGCCGGCCTTCCAGTCCGCCTTGGCCGCTTCGATCCTGTCCTCGGTCGAGGCGACAAAGTTCCACCAGATCACGCGCGGCCCGACCGGCTCACCGGCCAGGATCATGACCGTCGATGGACGAATGGCCTTGATCACCACATCCGCAGTCGGTTCCAGAACAATCATCTGACCCTCATGGAAAATGCGGTCGCCGACCTCGATTTCCCCGCGTGCCACAAACAGGGCGCGTTCCGAGTAACCGCCTGCCCCTTTGGCCGGAGGCGGGGCTGTGCGAACACCGGGTTGCATCTCCCAGTGGATGAAAGCCATAGGCGAATACGTTGGGGCACCGGCCTTGACCCCATAGGCCTCGCCCGCCACCAAACGTGCAAACAATCCCATATTGTCATAGGTCGGCTGGTCTTCTTCGCCATGGTGGTGGAAGGATGGGGCACGGTCCTCTTCCTCGACCGGTAGGGCCACCCAGGCCTGCATGCCGTGCATGGGGCCCCCTTGGCTCTTTTTCAGTGGGTCGGTTCGCTCGGAATGGACGATGCCACGTCCGGCGGTCATCCAGTTGACCTCGCCGGGGCGAACGGCCTGGCTCGCGCCGGTGTTGTCGCGGTGGTGGATCTCGCCCTCGAAAAGGTAGGTCAGGGTGCTGAGGCCGATGTGCGGGTGCGGGCGCACGTCGATGGCATCCGATCCGGGCGCGATNTCGGCCGGTCCCATCTGATCCAGGAACGCAAAAGGCCCGACCATGCGACGGGCCGCAAAGGGCAGCACACGCCCGACCTCGAAGCCACCCAGGTCCTTCTTTCGGGCGTCGATCACCAACTCGATCATGCGGTTCCCTCCCCAGGCGAAACACTCTGCGGGCTCTAGGGTCAGTTGTTCGCCCTGTCCAGTGCAAGGGGCTCCGGGCAACGCCGTACGCCCATCAGGCAAGCGGAAATCAGCCGACGTGGGCCGACACCAGACCCAAGGGCAGGGAGGTGACATTCTTCACCCCGCGCGTGACGATGTGGCTCTCGCAATCCGACACGATGCCCAGCGCCAGAAGTTTGTCGCGCAAGAAACGGTCGAAGGCGTGCATATCGCGGGTGATGATGCGCAACACATAGTCTTCCCGTCCGGTGATGGTGGCGCACTGAACCACCTCGGGCCAGTCAGCCACAGCCGTCTCAAAGGCCGCCAGGTTCTCGCTGGAGGGCAGGTTCAATTTCACGATGGCATAGACTTCAAAGTCGAGCCCCAGCCGCGCCGCATCTAGCAGGGTCACCCGTCGCACGATGAGGCCGGCGTCCTCGAGTCGCTTGATGCGCCGCCAGCAGGGAGAGGCGGACAAACCCACGCGCTCAGCCACCTCTGCCACCGAAAGGGCCGCGTCCTGCTGAAGGATGTCCAGAATGCGGGCGTCGATGGGGTCGAGGTCTTCGGCCAATGCGTTTCTCCTAACTGAGGTATTGCGCAATAAAAAACCCCGAACGGCACAGTGCAAGCCGAAAATCGCAGAAGCCTTGGCGGATCGGCCTGTGCTAGATGAGCAGCTGAGGAAACACATGCGGACCAACCGGACGGCAGGACAGATGAACAAGCCCAATACCCAGCCCCTGAGCCTTCGCGTGCCCGAACCCNCGGGCCGCCCCGGTGACTCACCGGACTTTTCACACATCAAGATGGACGCCGCAGGCGTGGTGGATCGGCCCTCGGTCGATGCCAAGCCGGTGACCATGATGGATCTGGCCTTCCGCCTGATCCGGGTGCTGGATGATGAGGGCAAGGCCCTGGGCCCCTGGGACCCCAAGCTGGATCCGGAGACCCTGCGTCGCGGCCTGAAGGCCATGATCCTGACCCGCGCCTTTGACGACCGGATGCACCGGGCCCACCGCCAGGGCAAGACCAGCTTCTATATGAAATGCACCGGCGAAGAGGCCATTGCGGTGGCGCAAGGCATGCTGCTGTCGCGTGAGGACATGGGCTTCCCCACCTATCGCCAGCAGGGGCTTCTGATTTCGCGCGGCTATCCGCTGGCGACGATGATGAACCAGATCTATTCCAACGCGGCGGACCCGATCAAAGGGCGCCAGCTGCCGATCATGTATTCGGCCAAGGACTATGGCTTCTTCACCATTTCGGGGAACCTCGGCACCCAGGTGCCGCAAGCCGTCGGCTGGGCCATGGCCAGCGCCTACAAGAGCGATAACAAGATCGCCATTACCTGGATCGGCGATGGCTCCACCGCCGAAAGCGATTTCCACTCGGCCCTGACGTTTGCTTCGGTTTATCGGGCACCGGTGATCCTGAACATCGTCAACAACCAGTGGGCCATCTCATCGTTCATGGGCATTGCTGGCGGGCTTGAGACGACCTTTGCCTCCAAGGCCATCGGGTACGGCCTGCCGACCCTGCGCGTGGACGGCAATGACTTCCTCGCGGTCTGGGCGGCGACCGCCTGGGCTGAGGAGCGAGCCCGCACCAACCAGGGCGCGGCGGTCATCGAGATGGTCACCTATCGCGGGGCCCCGCACTCGACCTCGGATGACCCCAGCCGCTATCGCCCCGGCGACGAGCACGAAAAGTGGCCGCTGGGCGACCCGATCGAGCGTCTCAAGCAGCACCTGATCACCATCGGCGAATGGTCCGAGGAGCAACAGACCGCGGCCGAAGCCGACGCCGTTGAACAGGTCAAGGCCGCGGCCAGGGAATCCGAAGCCATCGGCACCCTGGGCCAATCACGTCCCAGCGTGAAGACCATGTTCGAGGAGGTGTTCGCCACCGAAGATTGGCGCCTGGTCGAGCAACGTCGCGAGGTGGGGGTCTGAGCATGAGCGAGCAAACCTATTCCGAAGCTGACCGCACCGACGGCATCGCCCCGGACGCCGTGGACGCCAACAATGCGCCGAAGTCGGATGCGCCCGAGGCCCCGGCCATCGCGCCGATGAATATGATCCAGGCTCTCAACTCGGCTATCGATACCAAGATGACCGAGGACCCCAACGTCCTCTCTTTCGGGGAGGACGCGGGCTATTTCGGCGGCGTGTTCCGCGTCACCGATCATCTACAGGCCAAGCACGGCCTGACCCGCAACTTCGACGCGCCGATCTCGGAAACCGGCATTGTCGCCGCCGCCATCGGCATGGGGGCCTATGGGATCCGCCCGGTCGTGGAGATCCAANTCGCCGACTACATCTATCCGGCCTACGACCAGATCGTCTCCGAAGCCGCCAAGATGCGCTACCGCTCGGGCGGACAGTTCACCAGCCCGATCACGATCCGCAGTCCCTACGGCGGTGGCATCTTTGGCGGTCAGACCCACAGCCAGAGCCCCGAGAGCCTGTTCACCCACATTTCGGGCATCAAGACGGTCATTCCGTCCAACCCTTATGATGCCAAGGGCCTCTTGATCGCCGCCATCGAGGATGACGATCCGGTGGTCTTCTTCGAGCCCAAGCGCCTCTACAACGGCCCGTTCGACGGCTGGCACGAAAAGCCCGTCTCGCCCTGGAAGGCCCAGGAGCTGGCCCAGGTTCCGACCGGCAAATACACCGTGCCGCTGGGCAAGGCCCGTATCATGCGTGAGGGCAACGACCTGACCATCCTGGCCTATGGCACCATGGTCTGGGTGTCCCTGGCCGCTGCGGAACACGTCGGTGTGGATGCAGAGGTCATCGACCTGCGCTCGCTCGTCCCGCTCGACATCGAGACCATCGAGGCCAGCGTCAAGAAGACCGGTCGCTGTGTGATCGTGCATGAAGCCCCACGCACCTCAGGCTATGGGGCCGAGCTGTCGGCCCTGGTGCAGGAGCGCTGCTTCTATCATCTGGAGGCACCGATCGCCCGCGTGACCGGCTGGGACACGCCCTATCCGCACGCCTTTGAGTGGGAATACTTCCCCGGTCCGGAACGGGTCGCCGAAGCCCTTAAAGCCACCATGAGCGGAGGTCGATAAGATGGGTCGTTACGTCTTCAAGCTGCCCGACGTGGGTGAAGGCACCGCCGAGGCCGAGCTGGTCGGCTGGCACGTCGCCGTCGGCGATGTCGTCACCGAGGACCAGATCGTGGCTGACGTCATGACCGACAAGGCGGCGGTGGAGATCACCTCTCCCGTTGGCGGCACCGTCATCAAACTGCACGGCCAGCCCGGCGAAATGCTGGCGGTCAAGGGCCCGTTGGTGGAGTTCGAGGTTGAGNGGCGCGGGCAATGCTGCGGCTGAGGCCGACGTGGAACCATCTCCCCAGGTCGCGCCGGAANNCCGGCCCCTATGGCAGAGACGCCTGCCCCGCCTGCACCGTTGGCGGCACCTGCTCCGGCCCCCGCGGCCGACGGGGCCAACTATGTCTTCAAGCTGCCGGACGTCGGTGAAGGCACCGCTGAGGCCGAGCTCGTCAGCTGGCACGTCGCCGTCGGTGATGCCATCGATGAAGACCAGATCCTGGCCGAGGTGATGACCGACAAGGCCACTGTTGAAATCACCTCACCCGTCGCGGGCAAGGTTGTGGCCCTGCATGGCGAGGCCGGGCAGCAATTGGCAGTCGGTGGCCCCCTGGTCAGCCTGTCGGTTGAGGGCAAGGGCAATGTCNACGGCGGCGGCACCTGCGACGGCTCCAGAGGCAGCTCCCGCAGCGGCTCCGGTCGCCGCACCAGCTGCGAACCCGGCTCCCGCCCCAGCGGCCAAGCCTGCCCCGACCCCCGCTCCGGTCTCCTCGGACGCCGCCCGTCAGNNCTGTCGATCCGGGGTGAGCGTCCCCTGGCCTCGCCGGCGGTGCGTCAGCGCGCCCGCGACCTGGGCATCGCGTTGCAGTTCGTGCCGGGCTCCGGCCCCGCAGGCCGCATCGAGCACAGCGATCTGGATGCCTATGTGGCGTCGGGCCAGCACGGTGCCGGTGGATCGTCCGTAGGCGGAGCATCCTCGCTCTATGCCCCAGCTGAGGGCACCACCGAGACCAAAATCATTGGCCTGCGCCGCAAGATCGCGGAAAAGATGGCCGAAAGCGTGCGGCGCATTCCGCACATCACCTATGTGGAAGAGATCGACGTCACCGCCCTGGAGGAGCTTCGCGCCCATCTGAATGCCGAGGCCAAGAAGACCGGCAAACCCAAGCTGAACGTCCTGCCCTTCATCGCCCGCGCCATCGTCGTGGCCCTGAAGGACCAGCCGGTGATCAACAGCTGGTATGACGATGAGGCGGGCATACTGACCACCCACAATGCCGTGCACCTGGGCATCGCCGCCCAGACGCCCAACGGCCTGATGGTGCCGGTGGTCCGCAACGCCGAGGCCCGCGACCCCTACGATACCGCGCTTGAGATCGCCCGCGTCACCGGTGCGGCCAAGGACGGCTCTGCCAAGCGTGAGGAGCTGTCGGGCTCGACCATCACCATCACCTCGCTGGGCACGCTGGGCGGCATCACCCACACCCCGATCATCAACCACCCCGAGGTCGCGATTATCGGCCCCAACAAGATCCAGGAACGGGTCGTGGTGCGGGACGGCCAGATGGTCGTGCGCAAGATGATGAACCTGTCCTCCAGCTTCGATCACCGCATCGTCGACGGCCATGATGCGGCGGTGTTCGTCCAGCGCATCAAGGGCCTCTTGGAGCATCCCGCGACGTTGTGGATGGGGTGAGGGGAATGGCGCGACCCATAAAAAGGAAGGCCCGCTTCGATCCCTCAGCTCCCTCACCGGACCAAGAGGGAGGCAAAGCGATACTGTTTTTATCGGCTTGGCACTTTGTTTCACCGGCATCGGCGCGATCATCGGCATTCCCATAATCATCGCGTCCATGAAGAGACCGCTGAAAGGTGCTTGGCGGGCAGACTGCCCTTATTGCGAAACAGAATTGCTCTTCGGCGCGAGAGATACGACTGCTGGCATCAAACTCGCCTGCCCATCTTGCCGTTTGCAGAGCACGTTTGACAGCAAGAACCTCGTCGCACCTTCGATTGAAGAAGCATGACCCAGACCCTCAAAACCAATGTCCTCATCATCGGCGCAGGGACCGGCGGCTATGTCGCGGGCATCCGCTGTGGCCAGCTGGGGCTGGAGACCGTGCTGGTCGATGCCTCGGACGGCCTGGGTGGCACCTGCCTGAACGTCGGCTGCATCCCGTCCAAGGCGATCATCCACGCCGCCTCCAAGTTCGAGACCGTGGCCAAGGCGGCGGACGGCGGCACCNTTGGGATCACCGCATCCAACCCCGCCATCGACCTGTCGCAGACGGTCGCCTGGAAGGACAGTGTGGTCAAAAAGCTGAACCAGGGCGTGGCCGGCCTGCTGAAGAAGGCCAAGGTCAAGGTCATCNAGGGTTGGGCGACCTTCTCGGACGCCAAGACCTGCACCGTCGCCACGGCTGATGGCGACATCACCATTTCGGCCGAGCACGTCATCCTGGCCACCGGGTCCGAACCGGTCGAGCTGCCGTTCCTGCCGTTCGGCGGCGTGATTTCCTCGACCGAGGCCCTGTCGCTGGATGCCGTGCCGAACAGGCTGGTGGTGGTCGGCGGCGGCTATATCGGGCTGGAGTTGGGCATCGCCTTCCGGAAGCTGGGCGCTCAGGTGACGGTGGTCGAAATGGCCGACCGCATCCTGCCGCTCTATGACAAGGCCCTGACCGATCCCGTCACCAAGTGGCTGACCAAGCACGGCGTGGTCCTGCATCTGGGAGCTCGTGCCGGGCCCTTCGAGAACGGCCAGCTCAATGTCACGACCAAGGATGGCGAGGCCATCAAGCTGGATGCGGACAAGGTGTTGGTCACGGTCGGTCGCCGTCCACGCACGCGAGGCTGGGGTCTGGAGAACATGGGCGTCGCCATGGATGGCCCATTCGTGAAGATCGACAACCGCTGCGCCACCTCCATGCGCAACGTCTGGGCCATCGGCGACCTGACGGGTGAGCCGATGCTGGCACACAAGGGCTCGGCGCAGNGAGAGGTCGTGGCCGAAATCCTGGCCGGTCACGACAAGATCTTTGATCCCGTCACTATTGCCGCCGTTTGCTTCACGGAGCCGGAAATCGTTTCGGCGGGCCTGGGGCCGCTTGATGTCGAGGGCCGCGACGATGTCATCCAGGCGGTGTTCCCGCTGATGGCCATTGGCCGTGCTCTGGCCATTGAGGCGGGCGATGACGGTGGCTTTGTCCGCGTGCTGGCGTCAAAGGCCGATCACCGCATCCTGGGCGTCCAGGCCGTCGGCCAGCATGTGGCCGAGCTGTCCAACAGCTTTGCCCAGATGATGGAGATGGGCGCACGGCTGGAGGACGTGGCGGGCACCATTCACGTCCACCCGACTCTGGGCGAAGCCTTCCACGAAGCCACCCTGCGGGCCCTGGGCCACGCCATTCACATTTAGGTGGCCCTATCGTTCGCTGCGCGGCGGCTCACTGCCTGAGGGCGCTTAGTAGCCATACCGCTCGGCTCGCGGAGCCCCGCGGCTTGAGGGCGGTTGGCGGTCTATCGCTTGCGGCGCAACCGTTCGGTCAGCGGCGGTTCGCTGTCTGAGGGCAGGCGCTAGGCGGATTGGTCCATCTGTTGCATAGTCAAAGGGTTGAATGTCCCGAAACGGGAGAAATGAGTGATGCAGTTCCGAACCCTGGCGGCTCCCGCTGCCCTGCTGTTCGCCAGCCTCAGCCTGAGCGGCTGCGAAACCAGCGGCCTGATGTCCGGCGCGGCACAGGCGCTGGGCCAGACCTATGACGACTGCGTGCTGCGTCACCTGGGCGAAAATCCTCCACCGAGCGGACGATTACCGTGACGGAATCCTGCCGCCGGCAGTTCGAGCGTGAAGCCAATATCGCCCTCGCTTCGGATCAGGGCACCATGATTACCGATCCTCAGCGCACGGATCGCCTGATGCGCATCAGTGTCACCAATCCCTCGGACCAGATCGTCACGCGCGTGGCCGTGATCTTGGATTTTATGATGGGCCCATCTCGCGCAATGCCCTGGGTGAGGTGCAACAGAACCGCATCGACACCGTGAGTTGGACGTTCAACACCTCGCTGGATCCTGATGGTTCAGAGGTATTCACCGGCACCTTTGGAGCCAAGCCGCCGCCCAATACCAGTGGGTTGCTCGGGCGGTCGGCATCCAGGCCATGGCCGCCCGGCCCGGTCGGACCGGGCGCCGCTAACCCTAGCTATTCTGCGGGTGTGGTTTCTTCCTCGCCCCGTTGACCGACGAAGGCACGGTCCAGGATACGCTCCAGCCGTGTCTTGATGCCGTCGATCAGGCTGAACACCACCGGCACGAACAGCAGACTGAGCACGGTTGAGGTGATCAAGCCGCCGATAACGGCGATGGCCATCGGACTGCGGAATGCGGTGCCTTCGCCAAAGGCCAGGGCGATCGGAAGCATGCCGAGACCCATGGCCATGGTGGTCATGATGATGGGGCGGGCCCGCTTGTGCGCTGCGTCCATCAGTGCGTCATGCCGGTTCATACCCTTGTGCATGGCAATGATGGCGTAGTCGACCAACAGGATGGAGTTCTTGGCCGCGATCCCGGTCAACATGATCATGCCGATCAACGCCGGCATCGACAGGGACTTGCCCGTGATTAGTAGGGCAAAGAAGGCTCCGCCGAACGACACCGGCAGGGCCGCCAGAATGGTAATCGGGTGGAAGAAGCTGCCGAACAACAGGACCAGCACGACATACATCAGCATGATGCCGGTCAAGAGAGCGAAGGCAAAGCCAATCCCCAGCTCGGCNATTGATTCGGCATCCCCGTCAGCNTGCTGCATGACACCGCTCGGCAGGTTCGTCATGGCTGGCAATTCATTGACGGCCTTGGTCGCTTCACTCAGCGGTGTCGACCCCAGCTCTGCGGTCAGGGTCGCAACGCGTCGCCGGTCAAGGCGATCTATCTGGTTGGGACCTGCCCCGAAACTGATGTCAGCAACAGCGGACAGCGGCACCGCTGAGCCTGACGATGTCGGCACCTTCAGATTCTCCAGGACCGCGAGGTCGGAACGGGCATCCTGACGCAGCATCACCCGGATCGGAATCTGCCGGTCTCCGAGGTTGAACTTGGGCAACAACTGGTCGGAATCGCCCAGCGTCGCAACTCGGGCCACCTGGCTGATGTTTGCGGCCGAGACGCCCTGCAGGGCCGCGATGTCGGGCTTGGGTGTGATCAGGATCTCGGGGCGAACCAGAGCGGCACTCGAGATCACGTTTTGCAGACCCGGAACGTCACGCATCTGACGTTCAAGTGCCGTAGCTCCTTCGGCAAGGGCTTCGGGATTGTCGCTGACTAAGGCGACAGACAGGATGCTGCTGCCGCCGTCGCCGGCGACGCCAAACTGGACGCGGGTTCCGGGGATGTCGCGCAAGGGCGGCCCCATCTCTTGCTCAAACTCCTGCTGGGTCAGCTTGCGCTGGTTGCGGGGCACAAGATTGACCGTCAGATTGGCCTTGCGCACTTCGCCGGCCCCGCCGCCGCCGCCTGGGCCGAAGCTGACGGTGGCCGATCCGATTGAGGAATAGACGCTGGCCACTTCGGGGCGTTGCAGGAGGACGCGGTTGATGCGCTGAACCGAAGCGTCGGTTTCTTCCAGCGTCGATCCCGGTGGCAACTGCACGGTGACGGTCGAGCGCGAAATGTCCTCGACCGGGATGAACTCACTCGGCAGGAAGGAGGCCAGAACCAGTGAGCCAATGAAGAACAGCAGTCCCATGCCCAGGGACCAGATGCGGTGGTCAAACAGCCGGTAATAGACACTGCGCCTGAACCAGCTGCCGCGATGTTTCTCATGATCCTCGCGAAGTTGCTCCGGAGCCGATGACCCCAAGACCCAGTCGAGGGCGCGCAAATAAGGCGCCATCCAGAACGGATCGCCATGCTCCTTGCCCTGGTCGCGCTTGAGCAGGAAGGCCCCCATCAGGGGCGTCAGGGTCCGGGCGACAAGCAGCGAGAACAGAACGCTGACGCAGGAGGCGATAGCGAAGGTGAGAAAGAATTGGCCAACGATACCCGGCATGAAGCCGGTCGGCGCGAACACCGCCACCAGGGTGGCCGTTGTGGCCATAACCGCCAGACCAATCTCATCGGCGGCTTCGATGGCAGCCGGATAGGGAGCTTTTCCATCGCGGATGTGCCGGACGATGTTCTCGATCTCCACGATGGCATCGTCGACGAGAATGCCGATGGTCAGAGACAGGGCCAACAGGCTGACGACGTTCAGCGACTGATTGGTGATGTCCATGATCCAGAACGTGGGGATCAGTGACAGCGGCAGCGCCACGGCAGAAATGAAGGTCGCGCGCCAGTCCCGCAGGAACAGGAACACGACCGCAATGGCCAGAAGCGCACCCAGCAGCAGGGTCTCGACCGAGGCATGGAAGTTGTTGATGACGCCGCTTGTGGTATTGGAGACCTGGGTGATCGTGATGTCATCACGTTCGGCGTCCAGCTTGGCCACCTCGGCATTGACGGCGTTGAACACGTCAACTTCAGATGAACCCTTGGCCCGCGAGACCGCGAAGCCGACAACCTCATCGCCGTTGAAGCGCGCGCGTCCGCGTGGCTCGGACCACTCGTCTGTGACGTCCCCAAGATCGCCAAGGCGCACCGCGCGCGATCCAACGGGGATCAGGGTTTCGCGAAGGGCTTCAACCGAAGCCGCCGACCCAACCGTGCGAATGGCCTGTTCCGAGCCACCGACTTCGCCGCGCCCGCCGGGCAGGTTGATGTTGGAGGATCGCAGCTGGTTCGAAACTGCCGCCGCCGTGACCCCNGCCGCGTCCAGCTTGGCCGGGTCGAGCTTGATGCGAACCTCGCGGCTGACGCCACCGTCACGACTGACCTGGCCCACGCCATTGATGGCCAGCAGTCGCTTTGAGACGGTGTTGTCGATGAACCAGCTCAACTCCTCTGGGCTCATACCCGGGGCGTTGACGACGAAGTTTGCGAAGGGAATGGAGGTGAACTCGACTCGCTGGACCAGCGGCTCCTGCACGTCGGCCGGCAGATTGCCGCGCGTGCCCGACACGGCATTGCGGACATCGTTGGTGACCTTTTCCAGGTCCACGCCCAGCTGAAATNNGATGGCGGTGGTCGAGACGCCTTCATTGACAGTGGAGGTGATGTGCTTGACTTGGCCGAGACCTGCCACGGCGTCTTCGATCAGGCGGGTGACCTGGGTCTCCATTTCCGTCGGAGCCGCGCCCGGCTGGATCACGGTGACGGCGACTACCGGGAGGTCGACATCCGGAAAGTTGTTTNNACGCAGATTGAAGTAGCTGGAAATGCCCGCGATCGTCAGGACCACGAACATCAGGACGATCGGGATCGGATGCTTGATCGACCAGGATGAGATGTTGTTAAAATCATGACCGGTCTCTAGTGCCCGGACGTCGCGGCACGGCCAGCGGCGGCTGAGGCAGGCTCAATAGACCCGGCTCCTGGCTGGGTCGGCGGGGTCGGTTGCCCGATGCGAACGCGGTCCCCATTGCCCAGGAAGCCGGCCCCTGGACTGCGACGCGTTGGCCTTCAGCTAGACCCTGGGTGATGNGCGATATTGTCGCCGGACCGGGCCCCGGTCGTCACCTGAACGAAGTTCACGGTGTTGTTGGCAGCGATGCGATATACGCCCGCCTTGCCGTCCCGATAGACAATGGCTCCAGCCGGAATCGTCAGCGCGGGCTGAGCGCCGGCCGCAATATCGGCGCGAGCGAACATGCCGGGCCGCAAGCCCGATCCAGAGGCCAGCGAGATCCGCGCGATGCCCAGGCGGGTCTGGGGATCAACCTGGGGCGTGACCAATCGGACTGTGCCAGTGGTTTGTCCGGTCTGGTCCGACGTCACGGTCACCGGCATGCCCGATCGCACCAAGGCCAACTCGGCCTCTGGCACCTGGGCGTCCAGCTCCAGCCGCCCGTCGCGGACGATGCGGAACAGCTCCACACCCGGTTGAATGATCTGGCCGCGTGTGACGCTGCGGCTGGTGATCAAGCCCGAAACGGGGGCCCGGATGGTCGCCTGGTTCAGTTGGGTTCGCGACTGCGACAGGGCGGCCTGGGCCGAGGCCAGGTTGGCCTGGCTGGCGCGCTGGTTGGCCAGGGCGGTGTCCAGCCCGGCCTGACTGAGGAAGCCACGCTCCTTCAGGTCCTGCGCCCGCTGCAAGGCTGCATCATCGCGTGCCACATTGGCCTGGGCCGTCTGCACCTGGGCCTGGGCCTGACGCACCTGCGCGGCCAGCAGGGCCGTGTTCATCTGAACCAGAGGCTGGCCCTGCCTGACATATCGGCCTTCGTCCACATAGACGGCGGTGGCTGTCAGCCCGCCGGTTTCGGCACCCACCGGGACCTCTTCCCAGGCCGAGACGCTGCCAGAGGCGGTAATCGTCAGGGCNAGATCCGTCAGGGTGACGGTTGCGGCCGTAATGGTTTGAGCGCTGCTGGCGACGGGTGCCTGGTCAGTNTTCTCCTTACCCCCGCCGCATGCAGCTAGGATTAAAATGGCAACAGAGGAGAGGGTGACAAGCGTGGGGCGCAAGGCGGGGCTGTTCGAAATCAACATCGGTATCCCTAGTGTGGATCATCGCAAAAGCCGATGTCCCAAAGTCCGGCAGTTTGGGGCCTAGATACGCGCAACATGGTCAGGGATGGAAACCGCTCGCGCCCAGCACCCTTAGACGCGCCTGCTTAGGCCATGTAGGCACCTGACCATGTCGTGCAAGTGACAAAAGGAAACGTGGCAGCCATCGTGGCTTTCGTGCTACCGGGCGCGCGCCATGACGACCCCGCCCCTCGACCGAATCCGCAATTTTTCAATTGTCGCCCACATCGACCATGGGAAATCCACCCTGTCTGACCGCCTGATCCAGTTCACGGGTGGCCTGACCGCGCGCGAGATGCGTGAACAGGTGCTGGATAATATGGAGATCGAGCAGGAGCGGNGGATCACCATCAAGGCCCAGACCGTGCGCCTGAGCTACAAAGCCAAGGACGGCGAGACCTACATCCTCAATCTGATGGACACGCCCGGCCACGTCGACTTCGCCTATGAAGTGTCCCGCTCGCTGGCGGCCTGTGAAGGCTCAATCCTGGTGGTCGATGCGTCCCAGGGGGTCGAGGCCCAGACGCTGGCCAATGTTTATCAGGCCATCGACAACAACCACGAGATCGTGCCGGTCCTGAACAAGATCGACCTGCCGGCGGCAGAGCCGGAGCGGGTTAAGGCCCAGATCGAGGACGTCATCGGTCTGGATGCTTCGGACGCGGTGGAATGCTCGGCCAAGTCGGGTCTGGGCATCGAGGATGTGCTGGAAGCCGTCGTCACCCGCCTGCCGGCGCCTAAGGGTGATCCGAGCGCCCCGTTGAAAGCCATGCTGGTCGACGCCTGGTATGATCCGCACNTGNGGGTCGTGCTGCTGGTGCGGGTGTTCGACGGCACCTTGAAAGCCGGACAGCGGGTCAAGTTCATGCAGAACGGCTCGACCCATCTGGTCGACCGGGTCGGCGTCTTCCTGCCCAAGAACACCCCGGTGGAGAGCCTGGGCCCCGGCGAGGTCGGCTTCATCACCGCCCAGATCAAGGAGGTCGCCCACGCCGCTGTCGGCGACACCATCACCGATGAGAAAAAGCCGACCGCTGAACCGCTGAAAGGCTTCAAGGAAGTGCAGTCGGTGGTGTTCTGCGGCCTGTTCCCGGTCGATGCCGCCGACTTCGAGGATCTGCGCGCCGCCATCGCCCGCCTGCGCCTGAACGATGCCTCCTTCACCTATGAGATGGAATCATCCGCCGCGCTGGGCTTCGGCTTCCGCTGCGGGTTCTTAGGGCTCTTGCACCTGGAGATCATTCAGGAGCGCCTCAGCCGTGAGTTCAACCTGGACCTGATCGCGACCGCCCCGTCGGTGGTCTACAAGATCGCCCAGCGCGACGGCACGACGATTGAGCTGCACAACCCCGCCGACCTGCCCGACGTGATGCAGATCCTCGAAATCGAGGAGCCGTGGATCAAGGCCACCATCTTCACACCCGACGAATATCTGGGCGGCGTCATCAAGCTGTGTCAGGACCGCCGCGGCGAACAGAAGGAGCTGTCCTATGTCGGCAGCCGTGCCATGGTCGTCTATGACCTGCCGCTGAATGAGGTGGTGTTCGACTTCTACGACCGGCTCAAGTCGATCTCGAAGGGATACGCCAGCTTTGACTATGAGTTGGCCGACTACCGCGTCGGCGACCTGGTGAAGATGAGCATCCTGGTCAATGCCGAGCCGGTCGATGCCCTGTCCATGCTGGTCCACCGCACCNGGGCCGAGGCGCGCGGCCGCGGCATGGTCGAGAAGATGAAGGAACTGATCCCGCCGCACATGTTCCAGATCCCCATTCAGGCGGCCATCGGCGGCAAGATCATCGCCCGCGAAACCGTCCGCGCCCTGAGANAAGACGTTACCGCCAAATGCTACGGCGGCGACGCCACCCGCAAGAAGAAGCTGCTGGAAAAGCAGAAAGAGGGCAAANAACGGATGCGGCAATTCGGCAAGGTCGAGATCCCGCAGGAGGCGTTTATCGCCGCGCTGAAGATGGACGGGGATTGAAACTCTCGCCCAAATAGAGTTCTCTTATTGTTCTCATTGCTGAGCTGAAGAAAAAATGAGCGAATTGGTCACCAGCATTCAAATTCCTGAACTCGTCAACAAACTTAGANGAGGGGAGTACTTAGTCCCACGCTTCCAGAGAGAGTTTGTGTGGAGCACAGCAGATGTCATCTCGCTTCTGCACTCGATCATCGATTCCAGGCCAATAGGCATGATGACGTTGTGGGAGCAGCCGGACAATTCCGGCTTGGACCTCGAGCACGTTTCTCTGCCTGACAGCCCGGCAGAATGGACGNAAAGCAATCTCATATATTTCGGTGACAATGCCGACCGAACAAACAAAGCATTTGCGATTTTAGATGGTCGCCAAAGGTCGACAGCGATCGCGATGGCATTCGGCGGCCTTCGAGCTACGGACGCCCGGCGACGCCATGCCGNNGAATTCTTCCTCAATGTCATTGCCGATGAAGCGATAGACCGGATAGTTTTCAAGAAAGTCAGTGAGATAGAGGCGCAGGGTCTAGATACCTTGGCGCATTGCATTGCCGCAGGACTTTTTCCGTTTGAGATGGACCTCGCAAACAGTGAGACCATAAAAACAATGGATAAAATANCTCGCGATTTGATGGATAGTCAGTACTACAAAGATGGAAACATTCCAAATAGAGAAGAATTAGATCGACGGGCCGAGATCTTGGACAATGCTATTAACGGAATAACAGAAACATCTTTGGCCGTTTATGTTGTTCCTAGAAAATATGATCTTGGTACTATATGTGAGATATTTGAAACATTGAATACGACTGGAACGAAAGTTTCGACGGTTGATCTAATTCATTCCTGGTTGTATTCAGACACAACAGATGATGCGGCGGGCCCCACTCTTCTTAGAGAGTGGATACGGGAGTTGGGTCAACGTCCAGGGGCACTAGGATGGTCCGACCCCGAAGATCGTCCTGAACTTATCGCTCAGTTCGTAACCGCCACCTACCTAGCAGAGCAAAAGCCATCGCCTCCCCGAAAGGTTGGGNGAAAACAATCTCCAGTTGCTTCGGTAAAATCGGGCGATCTATTGGCCACGCCGACGGAACACTGGAAAGAGGTCATCTCTAGAACGGAGGAGTTAGCGTCGCACATCGGTGATTTTCAGACATGCGTGGCGCGCAATAGGTTCGCGATGAAATCGTGCCCTTACCCAGTGAGTGCGGGAATTTACGTTGGCTTACGGTGGAGCAACAAGGTTGATGGCCGCGAATGGCAGGTTGATGTGATCGATGCACTGTNNAAGGCGTTCTTTTGGAGAAACTGCCTAACCAGCAGATACGATCAGGGATTTTTGACCAAAATGGCAGCAGATCTTAAGCTGCTGTCAGAACTGTTGGACGATTACTCTGTTTCTGCGAATNTCGGAGATTGGGCAACAACTGCCGCGTTGACGCTTGATGAGCACGTCGCTCCTGCGCCGTCTCGGGCTTCGCTCATGGCCTCCCTGTTAGATGCCAAACCAGCAGGGGCATTTGGAAAGGCTCTAGTTCTTCCGCTTCTGACGCGACCGAGTTTCGATATTTTGGACCCTATGAAGAGTATCGTTTGGGGCAATTCTCCTGAGCCTGTGGAAGTTCACCATCTCTATCCAAAAGCCTGGGTAAAGGACAACGTCACCACAATGCAGCTCGAAGCATGGAGAAGCGATGGTAGGGGCACCGTCGAGTGTGTCGCCAATCTCACTCCAATGCTTCGTAGCAGCAATGCGAAGTGGAAAGCTAAGGCACCCGGAAAAGCACTCTCCGACAGCGGTGTATCACCCGTCACTCATGGCAAAGCACTACATGCTCATTATCTCGATGAGCCGGTCTACAGCGCCTTGGTCAACCAGGTTGCGGGGTTGCCGAGCTTTTGGGAACAGCGCGCGACTTTGATTGCCGATGATCTATACGCGCGAACGGCCATACAAGGGTAGGCGGCTACATCGGTGCTCAGCGGGCACATCCCCGTTACGCATGGTGATTACGCATCGGACAGAGTTGACGGCTTCCAAGAGCAGTTGCTATTTTGTTCTATTCGGTCAATACTCACCCCATGATCGATCTCACCCCGCCGCATCGCCAGTCGTTTGAGTCGATCCGGCATGAGGATGAGGGCGTAGAATACTGGCTGGCGCGGCGGTGGTGCCCGCCCATCGGATCATTTCGGTGATGACACCAAAATGATTGTTCAGTGCCATCACGTGGTCGCCGGGACCGTTTACTTTCACGGAGAAGCTCATGAACCAAGCCCTCTGGGTTCACACCGCCGACCGGATCATGAAGCGCGACTGGTGCATCGGCACGGCGGATGCGGGCGTATCGCCGGAGCAGTTGGAACGTGCTTGGCGCGATGGTGAGACGCCCGAGGCGTTCGTGACTTGGTTCGCGCAGAAATACGATCTGATCCGGTTTGATCCGAACCCTTATCGGCCCTCGAAAGCCTAAAACCCCGCCCGCCATGTTTCGGTTGAGAGGTGAACGGCCTCCTCCAGCGGCGGCTTGAGGGCGAACAGCTTGGGGTCGTTGGCGGCGTCGTAGAGGCGATAGAGGCGGTAGCGGTCGGGTTCTTCCTCGCTGAAGGCCCGCTCGTTACGGCTGAGGAAGAAATCGGTGCGGGCCCCGCCCTTGGTCGATTTGACCTCGATGAAACGGTCGTCGCCCGANGGCGGATCGAACGAGCGGATGTCGTAGCCAGCCCCGTCGCCGTGTGCCTGACTGGTCCATTCGACCCGTTTGGCCAGATCCATGCGGTCCGCCGCGATCAGGCGGGCGATTTCGTGGTTATAGATGCGCCGTTCGCCCGACAGGCCAAGGCGGCGGTTCGCGGCGTCCTTGGCGGCGGGGTCGAACTTGCGGATCAGCCGTTGCAGCGGCGCGGGGCGAGGGCTGCCCAAGGTCGGCACGTCCGATAAGGCCAGTGCAGCCAATTCGGGGCCGCTCCTCTCCATGGAATGGGACCGAAAAGGCAGGCGATCCCTCTGCCATGCCGGGCATGGGGGCTGGGTCGGATGAGGAAACAGGCGCAGATCGCCGATGGCCCAGGCATCGCCATGGGCGGATAGGTAGCGGTCGATGGCGGGGAAGATGGCGGCCTGATAGTTCGACATCGGGCGGTAGCCGCGCACGGTTGGCAACCCCAACTCGGTTGTCACCGCCGAGATATTCATATGCTTGAACTCGACCGACTTGTGGGACCGTCCTGTTTCCGCAACCAAGGCGCGGTTGCGATGCGCTTTGACAAAAGATTGACCCGCCGCGTCCAAGGCCAGCATGGCAAAATAATCGGCGACAATGGCGTCCAGCTCATCGTCCGACCAATCCGTGCCGATCTTGGCGTCGTCGACCAATCGCCCCTCCGGACCGGGAGGTTAGCCCGGCCCCCGCAAAAATCCACCGCCTCGGCCCCCATACGACCAAAAATGACGCATGGGGTTTTACGCTTCGGGGCATGAAAGCTGATCCTGATGCGCCCGCCACCCATTATCGCCTGGCACCCGAGACCTGGAAGCTGGTGGTGGAGGAGTATTTGGCGGGGGCCACAGCCAAGGAGGTGGCGGCCAAATGGCGGACCTCGGCGGGGTCGGTCTATCGCTGGGCGCGGGAACTGCATCCGGGCTCCAAGCGCGGGGCCGGGACGCCCGGGCGCGGGCCCATGCGCGGATGGTGGATGATGAAGAGGCCGCCATCGCCGCGCGCCATCCGGTGGGCACGCGGGCGCTGAGGGGTTGTTCCGGCCTGAGATGGAGGAGGATGGTGATGCCGCCGATCCCCTGGTGCTGGAGCGGATGGCGACGCTGGCGTCCGGGCGGGCCATGACCGGGCGGCTGTGGGCCGAGGCCAAGGCGCTGGCCGGGCTGGCGGAAAGCTATGCCCGGCTGGTCGACCGGCAGCGGGCGCGGATCTGGGAGGACACGCCGCCGGAGGATCCGACCGAGCCGGGCCGTCTGGCGGCGCTGGCCTTCCTGCGGGCCGAGGGGTGCTGGAATAGGACGTCCTCAAACCCATGTTCGCTGAGGCAGATTTGCGCTAGGATGGCGTTCGGGAAGGGGCCCCGCCATGACCAACAAGATCACCTCCTCGACAAACTCCGCCACCGCCGCACCCGAGGCTGCGCCCAAGGCCAATGTGATCAAGGATAACATCGTCCTGTTCGCGGCCCTGTTTGCCATTTGGGCATCGCCGTGGCCAAGTTCATAGCCGCCTCGATCAGCGGGTCATCGGCCATGCTGACCGAGNGGNTGCACTCCCTGGTCGACAGCGGCAATCAGGTGCTGTTGCTGTTCGGACAGCACCGGGCCAAGCGGCCGCCGGATGCGGCCTATCCGTTTGGCTACGGGCGGGAGCTGTATTTCTGGGCCTTTGTGGTCGCCATCCTGATCTTTGCCGTGGGCGCGNGGGTGTCGGTCTATGAGGGCATCCGCCACATCCATGACCCGGAGCCCCTGCGTGATCCCACGATCAACTACATCGTGCTGGGCATCGCCATTCTGCTGGAGGGCTGGTCGTGGACGGTGGCGGTCAAGNAATTCAACGTCAAGCGCGGGCGGCTCAGCTGGTGGCGGGCCGTGAAGACGTCGAAGGATCCGCCGGGGTTCATCGTCCTGTTTGAGGACAGCGCGGCCCTGTTCGGTCTGGTCGTGGCGGTGATCGGGGTGTGGGCCAGCCATCACTTTGGCGATCCGCGCCTCGACGGGGTGGCGTCGGTCCTGATCGGCCTGATCCTGGGGGCGGTGGCCATGATACTGGCGCGCGAGTCCAAGGGCCTGCTGATCGGTGAGGCAGCCGACCCGGAACTGGTGCTGGGTATCTGGGACAAGGTGGCCGCCAGCCCTGGCGTCATGTCGGTCAATCACGTGCGCACCACCCACGCGGCACCCGAGGTGGTGTTCGTGGCCGTCAGTGCCGACTTCGACGATGCCCTGACCATGGGTGAGGCCGAGACCCGGCTGAAAACGCTGGAGGCGGAGCTGAGAGCCAGCTGGCCTCAGCTGGCCTCGATCTACATCCGTCCCGAAAAGGCTGAGGTGGCGGTGCGGGTGCCGCGACCCGTGCTGAAGACCCAGGCGACTGAGGCCGAAACATGACGCCGAATTCAGGATTGCCAGCCTCGACCTGAGATCAAAACGCGTTAGGGTGCGCGCCGCATTGAGTGGGAGGCGTGTTNTGAGCCTGGCAGGGTTGGTTCTGGCGATCGGGATGGCGAGCCATGGCGGCGCGGTGTCCGTGCCTGTGCCTCAGGAGGTGCCGGTGGCACCGCCGATCTTCCAGCCGGGGGCTCCGGGCCAACCGGGACGGGTGATCAGCGCTGAGACGGCCGTGGCGCTGAGCCGTTCGACCCATACCGCCGACGATGCCCGCTTCATGCAGCACATGATTGTCCACCATCAGCAGGCGGTGGAGATGGTCGCCCTGCTGGACCAGTATGGCCATGATCCGCGCGTCAAGCTGATGGGCCAGCGGATCGCCATGAGCCAGGACGCCGAGATTGTGCTTATGCAGGACTGGCTGGCGCGGCGCGGCCTGCCGCTGGACATGGACATGCAGGATCACGCCGCCCACCCCGGCAGCGCTCATGATGGCCACGCGGGCCATGCCATGCCTGTCGGCCATGATCCTGCGCGTGTCGATCCGGATGAGACCCCGATCATGCCGGGTATGCTCAGCCCGGCCCAGATGCGGCGGCTGGCCGCAGCGCGGGGCCCGGAGTTTGATCGCCAGTTTCTGACCGGCATGATCCAGCACCATCAGGGCGCGCTGGACATGGTGGTGGCTCTGCAAGGCAAATCCGACAGTGCCGAGGATCCGGTGCTGAGTGACTTCATCACCGGCGTCATTGCCGACCAGTCCGCTGAAATCCTGAGGATGCAGCTGTTGCTGTCCTCGCTTGAAACCCCGTCTTCCTGAGAGGCCTTTGCTATGACTATGCGTCGTCTTCTGCTGACCACGGCCTGTGCCCTGGGCACGCTTTGTGTTGCAGCCCCGCCCTGGCCCAACAAGCGCATCCGGCACCGGCAGCGCCCGACCACGGCGGTCGAGGTTCGCACCGAGCTGTCGCCCGGCCTGCGCGATGCCGGTCATGCCGAACGTGGCATGGCGCTGGAGGCCAGCGTAGCCCCGCCGCCCGGCTTCTTCGATCCGGAGGCCCTGTTCACGGTCCCGCAGACCCAGGAAGAGGTCCAGGCCTTGATGGCACGGTGGCGGGCCAACCCGCCGCGTTACCAGCCTCTTTCGCTGGCCGCATCAGATATGGCCATGTCCAACGGCATTCTGTTTCAGGGCAACTTCAACGGCTTCAACGCCTATGACACGCGCGGTGGCGGCGAGCCCCGGCTGGTGATGTCGGTGGTCTGCCCCGGCGGACAGGGCGATCTGTCGATCCACGGCAACCTGCTGTTCATGTCGGTCGAACAGGGCCGCGCCCGTATCGACTGCGGTGCGGCAGCCGCCGAGGGCGACGTCAACGCCGAGCGTTTCCGCGGCATCCGCATTTTCGACATCACCGATCTGTCGGCTCCGCGCCAGGTGGCGGCGGTACAGACTTGCCGGGGATCACATACCCATACGCTGGTGCCTTCGGATGATCCGAACGTCGTCTATCTCTACAACTCCGGCNCTGGGGGTGTGCGTCAGTCAGCCGAACTGTCGATCTGCTCGGATGGCCAGCCGGACACAAACGCGGACACGGCCCTGTATTCCATCGACGTGATCCGCGTGCCGCTAAACGCGCCGCAGCAAGCGGCCATCGTCAACCGCCCGCGCATTTTTGCCGATCGGGATACCGGCGCCATCGCCGGCCTGTGGACCGGTGGTCGTGCGGGCGTGGCCTCGCAGGAAACGGCCCCGACCAACCACTGTCACGATGTGACGGTGTTCCCGGAGCTCAAACTGGCCGCCGGTGCGTGCAGTGGCAACGGCATCCTGCTGGACATCTCCGATCCGGCCCGCCCGTCGCGGGTATCGGAGCTGTTCGACCCGGACATGTCCTACTGGCACTCGGCCACCTTCAACAACGCTGGTGATCAGGTGGTCTTCACCGACGAGTGGGGCGGCGGCATGGCCGCGCGCTGCCGGGCCGAAGACCCCACCACCTGGGGTGCCAACCTGATTTCGGCCATCAACAACAACAAGCTGCAGGGCGAGGCCTTTTTCAAGCTCCCAGCCATTCAGGGCGCGCACGAGAACTGTGTGGCGCATAACGGCAATATCATCCCGGTTCCGGGCCGCGACCTGATGGTCCAGGCCTGGTATCAGGGCGGGGTCTCGGTGATGGATTTCACCAACCCCCGCGCCCCGCGTGAGATCGCCTATTTCGACCGTGGCCCGATCGGTTCCGATGGTCTGGTTATGGGCGGCGTGTGGTCGGCCTACTGGTTCAATGGCCGCATCTATTCGTCGGAGATTGCGCGCGGCCTGGATGTCCTGAAGCTGGTGCCGTCCGATGAGTTGTCCGCCGCAGAGATCCGTGCCGCCGAAGCGGTTCAGGAAGCGACCATCAACCCGCAAACCCAGACCCGCATCCGTTGGGAGGACACCNCCGACGTGGCCCAGGCCTATCTGGATCAACTGGGCCGGACCCAGGGCCTTGATGCCGGGCTGTCTGCCCGCGTTCAGGCCGCGATCGCCGCCTGGCGCGCCGGCTCGACTGCCGAAGCGACCAGCACGGCCCTTGCATCGGACCTGGCCGGTGCAAACCCGGGCGATGACGTCAGCAAGAGGCGCATCAGCGCCCTGGCTGGGGTGTTGTCGCGCGCCGCTGTCGGCTGAGTGATGGCGTTTGAACCGCTGAACGCGCTGGAACAGGCCCTGGTCGCTGCCACTGCTGGCGACGATCAGGCCCGCTCCGCTTTTGAACAGGCGCTGCTCACGCATGACTTGTGGGCGGCCTCACGTGCCGCTCCCGACGACAGCCAGACCTTGCGCCTGATCGCGGCACGTGGTCCCGATGGACAGCAGGCGACGGCCCTGTTCACAGCCCGCGAACGCCTGCTCGAAGTGCTGGGTCCAGACGTTCATGCGGCCAGCCTGCCCGGACAACAGATGCTCGAGATGATCAAGGCCAACCCGGCCGTGATCAATCCTGGACTGGGGTATGGTGTGCGGTTCGACAGTGCCACCCTCAACCGACTGGTCGGCACGCCGCTGGCCGAGAGCGAGCGCACACCGTTTGCCTTGTCCGTGCCGAAGGACGTGCCTGCTGACCTTCTCGCCGGCCTGACCGCGGCCCTGCGGCCCGATNCAGGGGTGCTCGCGGCCTGGCTGGCCGAGGCACGCTGGTCGGACCTGGCGGACCCCGGCTTGCTGCTGGACTTGCGGCTTTCGNACGGCCGCCCCCCGGTGGCCACTTTGATGCAGGCGGCGCTTGAGGGTGTTGATCTCGGCCCCTTGCGCCTGGATGTGCGCTCGCGTGTCATCGAGGGCTCTGACATCGGGCCCGGGGCCGGGCTGGCCATCCTCTAGACAAACCGCACCGCGCGAACCCAGGCGATCTGCTGGCATGTCCGGCAACAACCTAAGCGGGTTGCAATAACCTTGTTACACGTATAACGCTAAATGCGCGCAATCTCGCGTGAGCATGATCGTGGAGGATGTTATGCGTAACCTGTTGGGCTTGATGGCCTTTGGTGTTGTGATGGCCGCTCCAATGGCCGTGTCTGCCCAGAACAATGTGTCCTGGCAATGCCATGTACTGCGGAAACCTTCACCCCTGGGATGCGGGTGCACGCGCTGTGTGTCAGCATCGATGCTATTACGCCGGGGTCCCGGCAATATGGACGACAGCATCGGCGGCTAGAGTCTGGCCGAGCGCAGCGCGAGCGGAGGCTTGCGCTGCGCGTCCTTCATCCGATGAGCCTTCCTATTTTGGAACTATCCGGGTTCAAAGATCAGGGTTAGATTGTATGCAACCTGTGCGGGGAGGTGTGGGTTGATGGAACGGATGCTTGTGGCCGTCGTCGGCCTCAGCCTGCTGTCGTCATGCGGTCAGGGGAGCGCCCAACTCGCCCCGAGGGAGCAACACAGGTCGACCACTTGGCGACGTCACGCGGACCTCTATTCAAATGAAAATTGTCCCGTCGAAAGGCAGGCTTACACCGCGCCGACTCCGGATCGAAAATTTGTCTTCAGGGTGATGCCCGGACCGGCACCGGAGGGTCTCACCATTTTCATCGAGGAAACCATTCTTCGATCGCAGGGTGATCGGGTCTTCTATTCCGAGGTCATGCGCAGCGAGAGTATGCCCGATGTGCCTGGCCATGAGGGCAGCCTTCGCCAGGGCTTCATCCCTGTCAGCGCCCCGGGCCTGAGCTTTGGCTTTTGCCCGCAGAGCGGACCCCGGCGGATCTGAGCCCGGGCGAGAGCCTGACCTTGCAGGCGACAGAAGTTTCGGAGCAGGGATCCGAGCCGTCCGAACGCCCCGTCACGTTCAAGATCAGCCTGGTTTCCTGTGGTCGAACAACCGACGCCGTGCCCGGGGCTCCAAACGAACCGGTTCGCATCTACCGTATTGAGATCCAAATCCTGCCATCGCCCAGGCGAGTTCTGGCTTTGGCGCGGTCGAACTGGAGGTCTTGGTCTCGCCCCGATTGGGGTGGAGGGTCGCCCAGGCTAGCAATTCTGCCTCAATGGTTCTCGTTGCACAGGATTGACCCATGTTCAGAGGTTTGTTGCCTGTCTGTGCCGTCCTTTTACTGTCAGGTTGCGCAAGGATCAGGCTGCCAATCCCGACCTGCGTACCGCCGTTGCAGAGATTGGCGACGTTCGTGATGTCGTCCCCGCAACGGGAGAGCTGATTGAACCGGGCTCAGCCGAAATTCGCGCAGCGCGGCCCGGTGTCATCCGTTCGGTGTTGGTCCAGGAGGGGCAGCGAGTCAGGGCGGGCCAAGTCTTGGCGACGCTGGTTGCACCCGCGCGCGGGCCGGCGCAAGCCGAGGCTGTGGCCGGGGCCGAGGCCGCCAGCGCCTCCATTCAAGAAGCTCGCATCGCGGTGGCGACAGCTCAGTCGGATTTTGATCGCAAGCGCGAACTGCAAGATCGCGGATTTGTCAGCGCAGCCGGTGTTGCCAACGCACGATCGTCGCTGGAATCCGCTCAGGCCAGCCTGCAGCGCATCGAACGCCAGGCGGAGGCGGCCCGGNCCCGTGTGCGTCTGCAGGCTGCCGAGGATTCCAGCTACGACGTGGTGGCAACCCAGGCTGGCACTGTAACTCTGGCGCTGGCACGTCCGGGCATGTCCGTCGGTCCGGAGGATGAGCGCCCGTTGTTCCAGACCAGCGCGGGGGAANAGAAACTCATCCTGGAAATCATGGTCCCCGAACCGGACATGTACCGCGTGAGCATGGACAGCCAGGTCCGCTTTGTCATCGACGGTTTGCCAGACTCGCCCCATGACGCGCGGCTTCTCAGCATCGGACAGGCCCCCATTCGTGAGGGGCGCTTTACCTATTATCGGGCTTTGGCCGAATACGATAACAGCTACGGCATCGTCGTTCCCGGCATGTCGGCATCAGTGGAGCTTATCCGGGCCAATTCGCGGCGCGTTCTGAGGATTCCGGCCAAGGCCCTCCACTATCGCCCGTCGAACTATTTGCCGCCCTTGTCGGAGGCGGAGCTCAACGAGCTCAAGCGCGAGTTCGGCGGCAACATGAGCCTTGTGCGCGCGGCTGCGGGCGGTGAAGAGTTTGGCAGCCTGCTGCGTTCAAACCGCCGTCTGATCTTCGTCCTCTCGCAGGGGAAACCTGAACGACGGCTTGTCGGGATTGGCGGTGAAACGGATGATTTCATCGAAATCACCGATGGCTTGCGGCCTGGAGACGTCGTGATCTTGCCCCAGCTCCAGATCGCAGGAGCCGCCGCATGAGCAAGCGCGAATGGCGGCTTGCATTGGTTTGGCCCTTGATGGGACTGGCGTTGAGCCTGAGCGTTGAAGCATGCGGCAGCAAACCTGATCCACAGGCGTTCACTGTTCCCGAGGCCACCTCGGCGGGGGCGAGTCTGAACATACCGGGAGACGCGCTCTACTATCGCCGCACGGATATTTGCCGCCGATGACGCAGGAGAAACGCGCCGAGCTCATGAGGGAGTACGGCGAGGAACGGCTCGTCCGCGCTGCTGCGGACGGGGAAGAGTTCGGTCGCTATCTGCGAACAAACCGACGCCTCGTCTTCGTGGTCGAGAATGGCGAACCTTTGCGGCGCGAGATCGTCGTCGGGCGCACAAGCACTCGAGAGATTGAGGTTTTGTCAGGTCTGCAGCCTGGTGAGGTCATCATGGTCGGCGCCAACACGGAGCCGGAATCGTGACCGACCCGATCATTCCGAGGAAGGATGTTTCGCCTACCGACCCGTGCGTGCCGTCGTATCTGGAGGCTCTGCCCCAAGGCCTGATCAATATGGTCAAGCAACGCTTCGCAAGGGCGGATGATCCATCACTACGGCCGCGGACGGATGCCAAAATGACAGGGGTGACACCCGGCCTCGACACCGTCCTGCACGTGCAGGGGCTGCAGCGTTGGTTCGAGGGTGTCGATGGCAGAATCAAGGCTCTGGATTCCGCCTCCTTCTCGGTGAAGGCTGGGNAGTTTCTTGTGGTCCAGGGACCTTCGGGAAGCGGCAAGTCCACATTGCTGAACCTTATCGGGCTGCTGGATCGCCCGAGCGCCGGCCAGGTCACGCTGAACCGCTGCGAGGTGAGCCCGGATAGCTGCCTGGACCAAATGGCGACGGCCNGCCGATCCCATGTCGGCTTCTTGTTTCAGGACGCCGGATTGATTGAGCGGATGTCGGTTCTAAAGAACGTCATGATGCCCATGGAGTATCGCGGAATCACGGGCGCATTGGCAATCAAGCGCGCGGAGGATGCGTTATCCCAGGTGGGCCTCTCCCATCGCCAGAATGAGTTGAGCAACACGCTTTCGGGAGGGGAGCGTCAGCGGGCAGGCATTGCGCGCCTCCTGGCTCTCAAGCCAAGTCTGATTGTCTGTGATGAACCGACCGCGTCCCTCGATGCTGACAATAGCCGTGTCGTGGTAAATCTGCTGCTCGCCGTGGCCAAGACGGGCGTTGCGGTCGTCTGTGCCAGTCACGACCCGATCGTGCTGCAGCAGGCCCAGTCCCGAATCTCGATGCATCGAGGCACCTGCCGTACGCCAGGGCGGCCACAGGGCCGAAATCAAAACCGGGACGGGGCGGCCCGGTGTTCGCCGGATTGCCGAGTGACGGCGAACCGCCAGTTTCGATTGGCCTTGTGGGCACTTAGCGCTCACCCTGTTCGCACCGCGATGCTGGTCCTTTCCCTGACCTTGGCTGTGGCGAGCGTAACTTTTTCGGCCTCCATCATGGCGGGTTTCAGCCAGCAATGGATCGCCTGGCTTTTGGAGACTATGGGCGGANCTCTGGTGGTCCGGGCCAATCCCATTGTTGATGCGCGCGTCAATGCACCCAGTCTGGACGATCGCGCCCGTTTGGCCGCCGAGTTCGAAGAAGCAGAAAGCTCTGCTGCCTGGGTGGAAGGGCAGGCGACGACCAGGGTCAAACAGGAAACCCAAAACATCACCGTATTCGGGACAGTCGGGGATTACCGGCGGGAACTGGACGCAGAGCTGGCTCAGGGACGGTGGATTGATGATGCCGAAAGCGGTGGCCAGGCGCGTATTTGTCTGGTCGGCGCTCGCCTTGCGTATGAGTTGGGCGGCGAGGGATTGTTGAATTCCAGCCTGATGTTGAGCGGCGTACGGTGCCGGATTGTCGGGGTTCTCGGATACGCAGAATCGAGGCCTGCGGGTCGGTTCAATCGTGCGGTGATTATGCCGTTTCATGCGGCGCGCCGATATACTGCCGGCGTTGGCTGAGGATGACGAGGTTGGCCCCGCGATGCTGATTGGTTGAGTTTTTGTCCAGCCAGGCACGGACCTGTCTGAACTCAAGTTCCGTTTTGATCGCAGCTTGCGACGCACGGCGGGCGTCCCCATGGCCCGCATGTCACCCNNTATGCTTTCGAAGACCCGGGCGCTGGTATCGAAGATCAGGCCCGCCAACGGCAGAGCATGGGGCGAATTCTCTGGACCGTGACGGCAGGTGCCCTGCTGGCGAGTTTCCTGGGCTATGGCTTCGTTGCGTTCAGTGTGACGGCCTGGCGTCGACGTGAGTTGGCGCTGCAGATGGCAATGGGTGCCAGACGCCAGGAAATATGGCAGCAGACACTATTTGAACACTTGATCGCGGGCACGGCTGCCTCGGTCCTTGGCCTCGTCATAGGATTGGGTGCGGCGCTGCTGACGTCCTCTGTTTGGGACTGGCCGCTCGTTCTGGAATGGGGCGTCGGGGGTGGCGCGATGTTGTTCGGTACCTTGGCGGGTGCCCTGCTGGGTGCCGCCGCGGGGCCCAATCGGCCTCCATTGCACCTGCGCTCGCCGCAAAGGCGCACTGAGACCTTCGGTCCAGGGCAGGCATCTGGCAACCGGTCGGCAATATCCGCTAGAAGGGCGTCATGACCCAATCGTCCAATACGCCCTCCTATATGACCGGCTTTGGCAACCACTTTGCCACCGAGGCCGTGACCGGTGCCCTGCCCGAGGGCCGCAACTCACCGCAGCGGCCACCCCTGGGCCTCTATGCGNAGCAACTTTCTGGAACGGCCTTTACGGCACCGCGGGTCGAGAACCGGCGCAGCTGGCTTTATCGCCTGCGGCCCAGTGCCCAGCATCCGGCCTATGAGCCCTTCGCCCAAGGACAGGTGCGCTCTGGCCCCTTCAATGAGGCTCCGGCCAATCCCAATCGCATGCGCTGGGACCCGCTGCCGATGCCGACCGAGCCGACCGACTGGGTAGAGGGGCTGGTGACATACGGAGGAAACGGCGACCCGGACGCCGGCGCGGGCAATGGAATCCATCTGTATGCCGCGAACCGGTCGATGGTGGACCGGGTGTTCTATTGCGCTGACGGCGAGCTGCTGGTCGTGCCGCAAGCGGGCCATCAGGTCTTCGTCACCGAGATGGGCCGCCTCGATGCGGACCCCGGCCACATCGTGGTGATCCCGCGCGGCGTCCGCTTCCGGGTCGAATGCGATGCGGCGATCCGGGGCTATGTCTGCGAGAACTATGGGGCCCCGTTCCGCATTCCGGACCTGGGACCGATTGGGGCCAATGGCCTGGCCAACCCGCGCGATTTCGAAACGCCCGTGGCCTGGTTCGAGGACGTCGACCGTCCGACCGAGTGTATCCAGAAATATGGCGGTCAGCTGTGGTCCACGACGTTCGATCACTCTCCGCTGGATGTGGTCGGTTGGCACGGCAACTATGCGCCCGTGCGCTATGACACGGCCCGGTTCAACACCATCGGCACGGTCAGCTATGACCACCCCGATCCATCGATCTTCACGGTGCTGACCAGTCCCTCCGATACGCCGGGGACCGCCAACTGTGACTTTGTCATCTTCCCGCCGCGCTGGATGGTGGCCGAGGATACCTTCCGCNCCCCGTGGTTCCACCGCAACATCATGAGCGAGTTCATGGGCCTGGTGTTCGGCGAGTATGACGCCAAGGAAGGCGGCTTTGCCCCCGGCGGGGCCTCTCTGCACAACTGCATGAGCGGCCATGGCCCCGATCAGGCCTCCTGGGACAAGGCGACAAAAGCTGACCTCAAGCCGGTCAAGATCGACAACACCCTGGCCTTCATGTTCGAAACCCGGATGCCCATCCGCACCACCAAATGGGCACAGTCTTCCCCAACCATGCAGTTGGACTATGATGATGTCTGGACCGGCTTCGACAAAGGGCGGGTCAAATAGCGGAGGGTCTGATGCGTACATTGCTGATTGCCACCGGATTGCTGCTGGCGGCCTGCCAGCCCCTTCCGCCAGTTGATCCGGGGCCCGGCGGTCCGGGACCGATCCCGACCTCGGCGGACGCCTGCCGCGACCGCGGCGGCCATTGGGGCCCCCAAGGCCTTCTGGGGCGTGACGGCTGCGTCCTGCCCTATGCCGATGCCGGCAAACGCTGCACCGATGGCGATCAGTGTCTGGGAGATTGTCGTGCAGTCGAAAGCACCTCCTTCCCGCGCCCCGGCCAATCTGCAACGGGTCAGTGTCAGGCCAACACCAGCCCCTTCGGCTGCTTCACCCAGGTGGAGAACGGCAAAGCCGAAGCCGCCCTGTGCGTGGATTGAGACCTGAATGACGGCGGGCACCGTTTGGAGCGTGCTGGCGCTCAACTTTGTTCTGATCCTGGTGGTGATGCTGGTCTTGTGGCCCATCGCCTGTCGCCGCAGGGATGTCAGCTTCATCGACGCCGCCTGGCCGATGGTCATGGTGCTGGCGGCGGTGGCCACCTGGCTGATGGCCCAGGACATGGGAAATGCCACGCGCAAGGGCCTGCTGGTCTGGTTATGCGCCATCTGGGGCCTGCGTCTGGGCTGGCACCTCTATTCCCGCTGGAGGCAGAACGGGCCGGATCACCGCTACCAGTTTGTCGACAAGATGGAGCGCGAGTATCGCTGGGCCTGGTCGCGGGCGGCGCTACTTTGGNTGTTTATCCCTCAGGCGTTTCTGGCCTGGCTGGTATGTTTGCCGGTACGCNTGGGTCAGTTGGGCTTCGACACGCCGGTCGGCCCGCTGGGCTGGACCGGGGCGGGGCTGGCGGTTATCGGCATCGCCTTCGAGAGCATCGGTGATGCCCAGCTGCAGACGTTCAAGGCTGATCCGGCCAACAAGGGCAAGGTGCTGGACACCGGCCTGTGGCGCTATACCCGGCACCCCAACTATTTTGGCGATGCCTGCGTCTGGTGGGGACTTTATATGATCGCCGCCGAGAGCGGGCCGGGGCGCTGGGCCATTGTCGGGCCGATCTTCCTGACCTGGACCCTGACCCGCTGGTCCGGCATCGGCATATCTGAGCGGTCGAGCCGCAAGTCGCGCCCGGACTATGCCGCCTATATCGCCCGCACCAGCGCCTTCATCCCCTGGCCGCCGAAATCGCCGCGCCCAACAGCGCTGGATGCGGGTGGGTGATCACCGAGGTGGGGATGGCGGCCATATAGTCGCGGTAGCGTCCCTTGGCCTCGAACCGCTCGCGGAACGGGCTGGCGGCGAGAAAATCCAGAATGCGCGGTGCCAGGCCGCCAGCGATATAGACCCCGCCCCTTGCCCCTGTCGTCAGGGCAATGTCCCCAGCCACCGACCCCAGCATGGCGCAGAAGCGGGTCACGGTGACGCCGCACGGGCTCTCGTGCTCGGCCAGGGCCAAGCGGGTAATCTGGTCCGGCTCCGTTTCCTTTGGGGCCGGTTGCCCGGCAATCTCGGCCAGGGCCTGGTGCAGGATGACCAGGCCGGGTCCACACAGCAGTCGCTCGATCGAGGCCCGGCCATGGCGGCCCCGCAGCAGGTGCACGAGGGCATCCTCGACCTCATCGACCGGGCCGATGGCTGCGTGCCCGCCTTCGGTCGCCAGGGCCGAGATCCGGTCCGGCCCATTGCGCACCAAGGCCGAGACACCGAAGCCAGTCCCTGGTCCCAACACCGCCAGGGTCGCGCCAGCCAACCCTGCGGCTGGCCTTAACGGCACAAGATCCTTGGAGGGCAGGTGCGGCGGGGCCCAGGCCAAGGCCTCGAAATCGTTGAGCAGGGTCGCCCGCCCAAGGCCGAGATCAGTCAGCTGATCGATGGTCACATGCCAGGGCGAGTTGATGAAGCGCACGGCACCTTCAGCGACCGGTCCCGCCACCGCCATCACCGCCGATGTCGGTCGCTTCGGGCAGCTGTCCAGATAGGTTGAGACCGCCTGCAGCAGACCGGGGTAGTCCTTCACGGGCAGGCTTCGAAAATGCTCCAGCGCCGTTTCACCAGGTCGTCCGAGCGCAAAGCGGGCATTGGTGCCGCCGATATCGGCTACCAGCAGGGGCGGCGCGGCGCTCATGCGTCGACCGTCCGGTCCAGCACATTGGGGTCGGGGTCATCCGATAGCATCGGACGGTTTCCCGGATCGTCCGGCGAAGCGGCGGGGCCGAAACAGATGGACCCCNNCTGTTCGGCCCCCGCGACCTGATGGCGGAAGGTGGCAAATAGCTCTCGCCCATAACCCCAGGATGACCCTTCCGCGAGGCCCTGACTGCGCCGGGCCAGGGGACGCTCCGCGAAGTCGGTCGCCCCGATGATGGCCAGGCTGCCCGCCTCCGGGTCCAGCCGGATGATGTCGCCGTCCTGCACGCGAGCCAGGGCACCGCCGACCAGCGCCTCGGGCGAAACATGAATGGCGGCGGGNGTCTTGCCGGATGCCCCGGACATGCGGCCATCGGTGACAAAGGCGACCTTGAAGCCCTTGTCCTGCAGCACACTCAGGGCCGGGGACAGGCTGTGCAGCTCAGGCATGCCATTGGCGCGCGGCCCCTGGAAGCGCAGCACCACGACCACGTCGCGATCCAGCTCTCCGGCCTTGAAGGCCTCCAGCGCCGCCTCCTGGGTTTCGAACACGGCGGCAGGGGCCTCGACGATGCGGTGCTCGGGTTTGACGGCGGAGATCTTGATGACCGCCCGACCGAGGTCNCCCACCCAGCCGCAACCCCCGTCGCTCTGGAACGGATCGGAGGCGGGGCGCAAGATGTCCGGGTTTAGACTTTCGCGAACGCCCTCCACCCAGACCAGCTCTCCGTCCTTCAGGATCGGCTCCTTGAACCGGGCCTCGATGCCCCGGCCCATGAGGGTGGTGACATCGGTGTGCAGTTGCCCGGCCTCGGCCAGTTCGCGGATGACGAAGGCGACGCCGCCGGCGGCCTGAAACGCGTTCACATCGGCCGAGCCATTGGGATAGACCCGGGCCAGTAAGGGCGTGACGGCGCTCAGCTCATCCATGTCGGTCCAGTCGATCTGGATCCCTGCCGCCCGCGCCATGGCCACCAGATGGATGGCATGGTTGGTCGAGCCGCCCGTGGCCAGCAGGGCGATGATGGCGTTGACGATGGCCTTCTCGTCGACAATGTTGGCCAGGCAGATGTCCCCGGCGCGAGCCATGTCGATGGCATGGCGGGCAGCGGCGGCGGTCAGTCGATCACGAAGCTCCGTGCCCGGATGGACGAAGGCGCTTGAGGGCAGATGCAGGCCCATCACCTCCATCAGCATCTGGTTGGAGTTGGCGGTGCCATAGAAGGTGCAGGTGCCGGGTGAGTGATAGCTGGCCATCTCGCTGTCCAGCAGGGTGCGGCGGTCGACCAGGCCTTGGGCATATTCGGCCCGCACCCGCGCCTTCTCCGAGTTGGGCAGCCCGGACGGCATGGGTCCGGCGGGGGCGAACACCACCGGCAGATGGCCGAACGCCAGGGCTCCCATCAACAGGCCCGGGACGATCTTGTCGCACACCCCNAGCATCAGGGCGGCATCAAAGGCGTCATGGGTCAGGGCCACNCCGGTCGACAGGGCGATGACATCGCGGCTAAACAGCGACAGCTCCATGCCGGGGCGACCTTGCGTCACCCCATCGCACATGGCCGGGGTCGCCCCNGCCACCTGGGCTGTGGCTCCGACCTCCCGCACCGCCTGACGCAGCAGGTCGGGATATTGCTCGAACGGCTGGTGGGCTGACAACATGTCGTTGTAGGCCGTGACGATGCCCAGGTTCGGAGCTTTGCCGCTCAGGGCTCTCAGCTTGTCCTGGATCGGAGCCCCGGCATAGGCATGGGCCCAGTTGGCGCAGGACAGCTTTGCCCCGCCCGGCCCCGCCTGCCGCGCCGCCTGCATGNNATTGAGATAGTCGGAGCGGGTCTGGGCGCTGCGTTCCCGGATGCGCTGGGTCACGGCGGTAACGGTGGGGTTCAATGGCGTCATGGCAATTGCTCCGTCCACAGAACATTCAGGTTCACCCCGGCGGCAAGCAGGGCCGCGATGGGCTGGGTTCGCGGATCACCCGCTGCCTGCTGCTCAAACACCTGACGCTTGCGGTGACCTGTCAGGGCCAGGACGATGCGCCGGGCGGTCATCAGCCAGGGNAGGTTGAGGGTGAGACGCTCCTGGGGCGGAGCCAGGCCATCGCGACCCGACGGAACCCCNAGCACCGCCGGGGCCAGTCCGGGCATCAGCAGGGTCGGCAGCGTTGGGCTGGTCGGAAACATCGAACAGATATGGCCGTCCTCGCCCATGCCCAACAGAACCGCATCGAGCCGGGGCGACCGCGTGGCCAGCTCGCGGCTGGCGATCAGGGCAGCCCGGTCGACCGTCACCTGTGGATGGTAGAGCGGCACGAGGTCGACCGCCGCTGCCCGGCCCTGCATCAGCTCGCGCCGGATCAGGGCGGCATTCGACTGGTCGGAGGTCTCGGGCACATAGCGCTCATCGACCAGGGTGACGGTCACCGCGCTCCAGTCCAGGTCCGCCCGGGCCAGCTGGCGATAGATCGGTGCCGGTGTCGAACCGCCCGCGCCCGCCAGGGTCGCCCGCCCCGTCTCAGCCAGCCCCTCACCCAGGGCGTCGGCCAACAGGTCTGCACAGGTCGCGGCCCAGCTGTCGCCTGGGCATCCCCGCACGGAGACGATCCTACCCATGACCGGTGTTCCAGTGCCGTCCGGTCAGGGCCATCAGCATGTCGGCCTCCGACGGGCCCCAGCTGCCCGCGACATAGCTGCGGGGCTTGATGGCGGCCTCGGTCCAGGCCTCAGAAACCTCATCGACCCACTTCCACGCGGCCTCGGCCTCGTCCCGGCGCACGAACAGGGTCAGATCGCCATTGAGGGCATCCAGCAGCAGCCGCTCATAGGCGATGCGGCGCCGGGGTGGCACCGCGGTTCCGGCATCTGCGTCCGCCAGGTTCTGTCCCCACGACAGGCTCATCTCGATGGGTTGCAGCTGCATGCGCTGGTCCAGGCCCGGCTTCTTGTTCATCACCTTCAGCGAGATGTCCTCGTCCGGCTGCAGCTCGATCACCAGCCGGTTGGCCTGGATCTGGCCGGTGGCATTGCCAAAGATCGAGTGGGGCACCGGCTTGAACTGGATGACGATCTCGGTGCGCTTCTGGGCCAGGCGTTTGCCGGTGCGCATGAAGAAAGGCACGCCGGCCCATCGCCAGTTGTCGATGTTGGCGCGGATGGCCACGAAGGTCTCGGTATCTGACGCGGCCCCGCGTTCCTCCAGATAGCCCTTGGCGATCTGCCCGTCGCTAAGGCCGCTGGCATACTGCCCCCGCACCGTGACTTCCTCGGCAGTGCCCGGCGTGACCGGACGCAAGGATCGCAGCACCTTGACCTTCTCATTGCGAACCGGNTCCGGGTCCAGGTCGGACGGTGGCTCCATGGCGACCAGGCACAGGAGCTGCAGCATGTGGTTCTGCAACATGTCCTTCAACGCGCCATACTCGCCATAGTATGGCCAGCGATCGCCCACACCGACTGTCTCGCCAACCGTGATCTGGACATGATCGATGGTCAGGTTGTTCCATAGCGGCTCGAAGATGGTGTTGCCGAACCGCAGGGCCAGCAGGTTCTGCACCGTCTCCTTGCCCAGGTAGTGGTCGATGCGGAACACCTGGTCCTCGGAAAAGGCATGAGCCACGGCATCGTCGATGTCGCGAAAGCTCTCCAGGCTCTTGCCGACGGGTTTCTCCAGAACCACGCGGTCGATCGGGCGGGCCAGCCCGGCCTGATGCAGGGCGTTGACGATGCGGGCAAACAGAGACGGCGAAACGGCCAGGAAGGAGGTCGCGCTCTCATGGCCGACCGCTCGGGCGAGCGGCAGGAGGCTGGCAGCATCGGTGGCATCGACGGCGAAATAGTTCATGCGGGCCGCCAGCCGGTCCCAGGCCGCCTTGGACCAGGTGCCGTCAGCCTCGGCCTTGGCGTGGCAGGCCTCGCGGGCCTTGACCAGATAGTCCTCGCGGCTCTCCTCGGTGCGACCGGCGGCAAAGACCTTCAGCCCCTCGGGCATCAGCCCGTCCTGCTCCAGAAAGTAGAGTGAGGGCACCAGCATCCGCATGGCCAGATCGCCGCCGCCGCCAAACAGAATGAGTGATGCCATGGTCGTCGTCTTGTCCGTGGGAGCGGCCAGCGCCGTATCGGCGCGCATGGGCGACTATTGAGGGCTGCTCGGCTCGGCGCAAGACGCCCGGGGCCATGGTCACACAAGGTGATGCTGGCACGGCCCGCCCACAGGGGCTATCTGCAGGGGCATGGGCAAGATTCTGATCCTCGGGGCGGGCCATGCGGGCGGGACGGCGGCGGCGCTGCTGCGACAGTATGGCTTTGAGGGGCAAATCGTTCTGGCGGGAGCCGAGCCGGTTGCTCCCTACCAGCGGCCGCCCCTGTCCAAGGCCTGGCTGAAGNGGGAGGCAGACCTGGAGGCTGTGATCCTGCGGCCCGACAGCTTCTATGAAGAACAGACCATCGACCTGCGCCGGGGCCAGATGGCCGTGGCCATCGACCGGGCGGGCAAGCGCGTGCGCTTCGCCGATGGCTCTGACGACAGCTACGACACCCTGGTGCTGGCGCTGGGGTCGCGGGCGCGGCGGCTGACCCTGCCGNGGGCCGAGCGATCCGACCTGCTGGAGCTGCGCACCCTGCACGATGCCGAGCGGTTGAAGGCGGTGCTGACGCCAAGCAAGCGGCTGGTGGTGGTCGGCGGCGGCTATGTCGGGCTGGAGGCGGCAGCCTCGGCCCGGGCCCTTGGGTGTGAAGTCGTGGTGCTGGAGCGGGAGGCACGCCTCCTGGCCCGGGTGGCGTCAGAGCCCCTGTCCGCTCTGATGGCCCAGGTGCATCGTGACCATGGCGTCGAGGTTCGGCTGGGGGCCCAGGTCACCGGCTTTGAGGATGCGGGCGTGCGTTTGGACGACGGCACGGTGGTGGCCGGGGATGCTGTGCTGGTCGGAGTTGGGNGGGTGGCCGAGATGGAGTTGGCAGCTGCAGCGGGGCTGGACTGCGAGCACGGCGTGGTGGTCGACCATCAGGCGCGGACCAGCGATCCGGACATCTTTGCCATCGGCGACATGACCTGGCGGCCCCTACCGCTGTATGGCGACCGGCGCGGGCGGCTGGAAAGCGTCCCCAATGCCCTGGAACAGGCCAAGCAGGTGGCATCGGCCCTGACCGGACGGCCCGACCCAGCGCCCGAGGTGCCGTGGTTCTGGTCGGACCAGTATGATCTGAAGCTGCAGATTGCCGGCCTGCCGCTGGGGTCGAACCGGATCGTCACGCGCGGCACGCCGNGGACCCGATCAGGGCCGTTCGCGGTCTTTCACCTGGNNGGGGACCGCATCACCTGCGTCGAGGCGGTCAACGCCCCGGCCGAGTTCATGGGCGGGCGGCTGATAATCGGCAAGGGCCAGGCGGTCGACGTCGACAAGCTGGCTGACCCGGCAGTGCCGATGAAGCAGGTAGCTGCGGGCTGAACCTCGGGCAGGATCAGCTTTCGCTGGTACCTTCCTCCTGCATGGCAGCCCACGCCGGCGTAACGCGATCCGACAGGGACCCATCTTCATTGCGCCATATGAATTGGGCCGGGATCTGCAAAGCTTCGGCATAGGCCGGCCCCAGGTCTGGTCCCATGACAGTCAGGGCCGTCGCCATACCGTCGGCGCGGAGGGCCGAGGGGTCAAACACCGTCACCGACACCATACCGTTGTCGATCGGGCGACCGGTGCGGCCATTTAGCGTGTGGCTGTAGCGGCCCAGGCTGTTCTGCCAGAACCGCACATCGTCACCCGAAGTGGCGGCGGCCATGTCAAACAGGGCTGCGACCGTCCGCGGCGCGTTCAGCCCGGGCGCGGCGGCGATCTCGACCCACCAGGGATAACCGTCGGGCCTGACGTTGGCCCCGCGCAATTCTCCGCCGATCTCGACCAGGTGCGCATGGATGCCGTCGTCGGAAAGCCGTTGCGAAACCTGGTCGACCGCATAGCCCTTGGCCAGCCCCGAGAAGTCCAATCGCATACCGCCCATCTGGGTGACTGCCTGGGTTTTCAGGCTCAGCCGCAGGCGATTCCAGCTGGAGACCTTGCGGGCCTCATCGATTTCATCCTCGCCCGGGGTGCTGGGCCCGCCATAGAAGTCGTCGTGCGGACGAGGGCCAGGGGGACCGAAACCCCAAAGATTGACAAGAGCCCCAAGGGTCGGGTCAACCGCACCGTCGGTCTGGTCGGCCAGATCCAGGCAGGCTTCCAGAAAGGCCCAGAACTCCGGGCTGACGGCATAAAGACCCTCGGGGGCTGCATTGAACCGGCTGACCTCTGACCGGGGATCCCAGTGGCTGAACAGCCCTATAATGCGATCCAGCTCATTTTGAATGGCACTCTGGATGACCACGCGGTCGGCCCCGGGCGGCGGGCAAAGTCGCACCGACCAACTTGTGCCCATGGTCTCACCCCCGAGGTCCCAGATCTCGGTCGACGACGGGCGACGCGGCTCTGCCCCATGCGTGGGGATCAAGACCCGGTTGCCAACCTCCGGATCGGCTTGGCCAGATCGGTCAGGTCCAGTGTGTTCAGACGAGTTCAGGGCAGAACCTCCACCACGCCCACATGCTGGGCATTGGTGGCGGGNGTATCACCATTGGCGGGGTTGCGCACCTGGGCATTGATCCAGTGCAGGCCCGGCTCGGCGAAGTTGAGCGTGAAGGTTCCGTCGGCCCCGGTGTTGGTCGTGAACTCTTCGGGTGCGTCGCGATAGCGCGAGCCGCCGCGCGCCACCGTTACCTCGATCCCCGCGGCCGGCTGGCCGTTGAAGCTCAGGCGGAAGCGGGCTTCTTCATCGGCGACCAGATCCGTCGGGTGGGTGATCGGGATCATCACCAGCCCCTCACCCGGATCGGTGAACACGGTGGTGGTCAGGGCCCCCAGGGTGACGAAGGTTTCGATGCGGTTGAAGGTCTGCGTGACCGACAGGTCTGCACCNCCGGCGGGGACATTGGCGGACAGCTCCGAGGCCGGGCCACGCCAGCGTTTCTGTTCGCCGTTCTCGGTCCAGCTGGCCATCGTGCCGCTCATGACATTGGCGATCTTGTAGGTGCCCTGCTGGGTTAGGTGGACATCGAAGGACGAGCGGTAGTGCGCGCGGTGAATATTCTGTGGCTCGACCGAGGTGCCATCCGGGGCAGTGATCCGCAGGCCGGTCAGGTTCATCGCGGCATGGTCGGCGATGAACACCCCATTGGACAGGCCCGCGTCAAATCCCACCCAGGCCTCCGGCCCCGACAGGACGGTGGACGTCGGCGCGATCCAGGCCCGGTGCGCCATCGCGCTAACAGGCAGGGCCAGGGTGGCGGCGGCAACCAGAAGGGCGAGGGTCTTTTTCATGATCGGTTTCCTGATGGTCCTAACGGGTGACATCGACGCGCACAGCGCCCAGTTCGGTGGAGCCGGAAGCCCGGCCAGAGTTGGCTGAGCCCCAGCGGAAGGGCACCCGGACAGCCTCGCGGCCGCCCAGTTCGCGGGCGGCTTCGACCACCAGCACATANGTCCCCGCAGGCAGGCTCGACAGGCGGCTGCCGGGCACGCGAACCGTGTGGCTGCCGGGCGCCCGTGTGGCGCTGGAGATGCCGTCGGCTGGCAGGTTCAGGGCGCGACCGCCGCGACGCCACCAGGTTCGGATGTCCTTCAACCAGTCCTTGCCCTCGGCGACATTGGATACCTCATACCAGACCGCCAGGGTGCGCACGGCGGTGTTGTCGGGCCGCTCGATCCACACCGCCACATAGGGCCGGTGATAGGCGGCGGCGTTCAGGCGCGGGATGTCGATGGCGACGGTCAGGTCACCGGCCAGGGCGGGGGCTGCGGTCAACAGGGTTGCCGCTGTTGCGGTGGCCGGAAGCAGGGCTTCCAGGATCGGTCGGGACATGGGGGTGTCTCTCTTGTGCGGCCAAGTTTCGGGGGATCAGTGGATGAAGAACACGGCCAGAATGACGGGAATGGCGACGCCCAGGCCGATCATTGGCCAGGTCAGGGGTCGCCGCCAGGCGTGTAGCCAGCTCAGCGCCAGGCCGGTCAGGGCAAACACCACGCAGGCCAGGGCAAAGATGTCGATGAACCAGCACCAGACCGGCCCGGTGTTGCGGCCCTTATGAAGATCATTGATCCAGGCGATGAGGCCGCGTGTGGTGCGCTCATGCACGGCCTCGCCGGTGGCTCGATCGATGGTCAGCCAGCCGTCGCCGCCGGGCTCGGGCAGGGCGACATAGATTTCCTCTGGCGTGGTCTCGGTCGGCTTTCCGGCGATGCGGATGTCCAGCGCCTGCTGGGCCCAGCGCACCAGATAGTCCGGGGCCGGATCNCGTGGTTTCGGCGGGGAAGTTGCTCAGGCGTTCGGCCAGGGCGCGGGCACGGTGGCGGTCCGCTCGACCACCTTGGGTGTGGCCGGGATCTGTGCGGCATGGTTCAGGGTGATGCCGGTGATGGCGAACAGCAGCAGGCCCAGGAGGCTCAGCGCCGCGGAAATCCAGTGCCAGCTGACCATCTGGCGCAGCCAGAAAGCCCGCGCCGGCTCCTTGCGCTTTGGCCTGGCGGCAGCAGGCTTGGGCTTGGCCGGACCTTCGGCGTCAAGGGGAGAGGGGCGGGGGCATCAGTCACGGCTCGCTATTGCCGTTAATGCGAACCATTTGCAAGAATGGAGATGCGTTTCTCCTGCGACCTATTAGACGCGGCTCAACACCTGGACCGCAAATTCCGACAGGGTGTCGTCGCGGGCCCCCATGATCAGGATGCGGTCCCCGGCCTGGGCCAGTGCCACCAGCCGGTCCCCGGCGGCGGCGCGGTCAGCCACATACTCGCCGTGACGTCCGGCGGCGACGAGGCCCTCGATGATATCGCCCGAGCTGACCGAGCGATCGGTGGTGCCGCCCTGATAAACCGGGTCGGGCATGATCAGGATGTCGCTCGGCTGCATCAGGCTGGCAAACACCTCAACGAACTCGCGCTGCATCAGCCGAAGCGGACCAAACCCTTGGGGCTGGAACAGGATCAGCAGGCGTCCCGGAAAGGCCAGCATGGTCTTCAGCGTGGCCGCGATCTTGTCTGGGTTGTGGGCGAAGTCGTCGATGACAGTGATGCCATGACGGGTGCCGGTGACCTCCAGCCGCCGCCGGATGCCGGAAAAGCTCGCCAGGGCCACGACGCCATCTTCCAACGAAACACCCATTGCCTTGACCGCTGCCAGCGCCGCCAGGGCATTGGCGACATTGTGGGAACCCGGCACCTGCAACTGGACCGCCAGCGTCTGCCCTTCACAGGCCAGATCGAAGGTCATGCCCGTCGGGGTCGGAGCCAGATTGTGCGCCGACATGGTGGCCTCGGCATTGCCGACCGAGAAGGTCAGGGCCTGGGCCAGCTCCGGCAATGCCGCCAAAGCCGCCGTCTCGGCGTTGTCCAGGTTCAGCACCGCCACCTCCGCCCTTTGGGTGAAGCCNCCGAAAAGCTGGCGCAGCTCGTCCATCGACTTGTGATCCAGCGAGATGTTGGACACCACCGCCACCGTCGGATTGTAGCGGGCGATGGAACCGTCGCTCTCATCCACCTCGGATACGAACAGGGCCGGGCTGCCGATGCGGGCGGAGGCGAAGGGATGATCGGCATCGACGAAATTCTTCATCACCGCCCCGTTCATGACGGTCGGGTCCCGGTCCGCCTGATCCAGGATCCAGGCGATCATGCCGGTGATGGTCGACTTGCCGCTGGTTCCCGCCACGCCGATGGACGTCGGGGCGGCATTGAACAGTTCGCTCAACAGCTCCGGGCGGGTCTTGATGTTAGCCCCGACCCGACGGGCGGCGGCGATGTCCGGCACCGTGTCCTCCACCGCACCAGAGGCGATGACCACCTGATCAGGCGAAGTGATGCCCGAGCCATCCTGGGCAAACAGGGCCACGCCGTGGGCCTCCAGCCAGGCGAACTTGGCCGGCGTGCGACCCTGATCGCGCGACCGGTCAGACCCGGCGATGGTCACGCCGCGCGACTGCACAATCATTGCCAGGGGCAGCATGCCGGACCCGCCAATGCCGCAGAAGAAGTGGTCGTTGGACATACGGCGCTGAGTAGAGGCACCGAACAGGCAGGGAAAGGGCTTTCTGTCATGCATGGCTCGTGGCAAACACAGCGGTATGAAGATCGGCATCGTCAACGCCAGCTCGCGCCTGAACCCGCAACGGGCCGAGGCGGTCATGGCCTGGCTGGAGGCGCACTTTCCCNAAGGGGAGGTGACGGCGGTGTTTCACCCGGCCAGCTTTGGCAAGCACGGCCATTTCGGCGGCGATGATCGCAGTCGGGCCGAGGCCTTCATCGAGTTCGCGAACGATCCCCGCCTGGATGCCATCTGGTTTGCCCGCGGCGGTTATGGCTCGTGCCGGATTGCCGAGGCGGTCATTCCGCGCCTCAACGACGTAGCGAGGGCCAAGCGCTATCTGGGCTATTCCGATGCGGGCAGCCTTCTGGCCGGGCTCTACCGGGCCGGGTTCGGGCATTTGGCCCATGGGCCGATGGCCTCCGATGCGGTGCGCAACGACGCCACCGCCTGGCGGGCCATCGAGTGGCTGAGGACCGGTGATCCCGCCTCGTGGGAGCCCAGCCTGCACGAAGACNCCCGCCCGGCGGTGGCCTTCAACCTCTCGATTCTGGATGCCCTGATCGGCACCTATCTGGAACCCGATCTGACCGGCCATGTGGTGATGCTGGAGGATGTGTCCGAGCCGCTCTATCGCATTGACCGCATGATGTTCCATCTGACCAGCCAGCCGGGCATGCAGCGCATCGCCGGGATCCGCATGGGCCGGGTCTCGGACATTGTCGAGAATGACCCCGAGTTCGGCATGACGGCGGATGAGATATGCCGCTACTGGTGCGCCCGAACGGGCATCGCCTATCTCGGTTCCGCCGACATCGGCCACGACCGCAACAACAAGGTGGTGCCCTTCGGCCCGCGCTGATCAGGGACGAACCTGGCCGGTGCCGCGCACGACGTATTTGTAGCTGGTCAGCTGGTCGGCCCCGACCGGCCCTCGCGCATGCAGGCGGGCGGTCGAAATGCCGATCTCCCCGCCAAAGCCGAACTCGCCTCCGTCGGCGAACTGGGTCGAGGCATTCCACATGACGATGGCGCTGTCGACGCCGTTGAGGAAGGCCTCGGCGGCGGCGGGGTCTTCTGTAACGATGGCCTCGGTATGGCCCGAGCCGTAGCGGGCGATGTGGGCGATGGCACCCGGGACGCCCTCGACCAGCCCGACAGCCAGGATCGGGGCCAGGTATTCGGTGGTCCAGTCCTCTTCGTTAGCGGCGCGAATGCCGGGCACCAGGGCGACTGCATCCGGGTCGCCACGCAGTTCGCAGCCCTCGGCCATCAGGGCCTGGGCGATGGATGGCAACAGGCTGGCGGCCACCCGCCGGTCGACCAGCAGGGTCTCGGTTGCGCCGCAGATGGAGACCCGGCGCAGCTTGGCATTCCTGATCACTGACAGGGCCATTGTCGGGTCGGCAGCGCCGTCCAGATAGGTGTGGCAAAGCCCCTCCAGGTGTCCCAGCACCGGCACCCGCGCCTCGGCCTGCACCCGGGCGACGAGGCTCTTGCCGCCGCGCGGGATCAAAAGGTCGATGGTGCCCTCCAGTCCGGTAAGAAGGTCCCCGACAGCGGCCCGGTCCGGGGTGTCGATCAACTGCACGGCATCGGCCGGGAGCCCAGCGGCGTTTAAGCCCATAACCAGGGCCGCGTGGATGGCCAGCGAACTGTCCAGGCAATCTGACCCACAGCGCAGGATGCAGGCATTGCCGGCCCGCAGGCACAGGGCAGCGGCATCTGCCGTCACATTGGGGCGGCTCTCATAGATGATGGCCAGCACCCCGATGGGCGTGGCCACGCGGGCGATGTCCAGGCCATTGGGTCGCTGCCAGCGGGCCAGTTCGCGGCCCACCGGATCGGACCGAGCCGCCACCTCTGCAACCGCCTGGGCCATGGCCTGGATGCGGGCCTCGTCCAGCCGCAGCCGATCAAGCAGACCGTCGGTCAGACCTGCAGCCTGCCCGCGGCGGATGTCGCGGGCGTTTGCCGTCAGGATCGCAGACGTCGCCTCGCGCAGGACCTGAGCCATGGCGATAAGGCCCTGGGTGCGGGCTCCGGGGCCGGCCTCACGCACCTGGCTCGCAGCGATGCGGGCGCGGCGTCCCCTGTCCAGCAAGGCGTCTGAGGCTTGGGTCACGCGACCGTCTCCAGCACCAGATCATCCCGATGAATGGCCACGCGCGGCCCCTTGTAGCCGACGATGGTTTCGATCTGCGAGGAGTGGTGGCCCTGAATTCGGTCTAGGTCTGTCGAAGACCAGGCAGCCAATCCGACGGCGACACGTCTCCCGTCTGGGCCAATGACGGCTACGCTGTCTCCGCGATCGAATGGCCCCTGCACCTGCTGGATGCCGGTCGGCAGCAGGCTTTTACCGGCGGCCAGCGCTTGCACGGCACCGGCGTCTATCTTCAGCAGGCCTGCAGGGTTCACGCTGCCGGCGATCCAGGTCTTCCAGGCGGCGCGTGGCGTGTCGGGTGCCTCGATCAAAGTGGCCGGGCCCCCGTCAGCAATAGCCCGCAAGGGATGGTCGATCAGGCCCGAAGCGATGAGGGTGGCACAGCCTGCCGCGCGGGCGATGCGCGCGGCCTCGAGTTTGGTTGTCATGCCGCCGGTGCCCACGGCGCTGGCTTCATTCGCCGGGCCTGCCATGGCCATAATGTCGGGCGTCAGGGCTTGCACCCGGTCCAGGTGCCGGGCCGCCGGGTTTCGGCGGGGNTCGGCGTCGTAGAGACCATCGATGTCGCTAAGCAGGATCAGGAGATCGGCCCGCGCCAGCTGGGCCGTTCGCGCGGCCAGACGGTCATTGTCGCCGTAGCGGATCTCTTCGGTGGCCACGGTATCGTTTTCGTTGATCACGGGAACAGCGGGCATCTGCAGCAGGGCATCCAGGGTCGAGCGGGCATTGAGCCACCGCCGGCGCTGTTCAGTGTCTTCGCGCGTCAGCAGCATCTGTGCCGGGGTCAGCCCCACGGGCGACAGGGCCGCATCCCAGGCCTGCATCAGCAGCGCTTGCCCGGCTGCGGCGGCGGCCTGTTTCTCATCCAGGCGGCCCGTTCGGGCCAGGCCCAACCGCCCNCGGCCGAGGGCGGCGGCGCCGGAGGAGACAACCACGACATCGACCCCGCGGGCTTTGCGTTCAGCCAGATCCAGGGCGAGGCTGGCCAGCCAGGTGGCATTCGCCTGGCCGTCCCTGATCAGCAGGGCCGACCCCACCTTGACGACCAGACGGCGGCTTTGGCTCAAGGCATGGGCGGCAGGTGACATGGGCCTATCCTGCCGGGCCTTGTGCGTCGCAACAAGGCCCGTGTCAGGCCTCAGACACCCGTGTCGCAGCTGGCCGGATCGCCGGAATCATAGCCGCGGCGCAACCATTCCACGCGCTGGGCCGATGACCCATGGGTGAAGTTTTCCGGTGAAACGTGGCCTCCCTGGCGGCGGGCCAGGGTGTCGTCTCCAATGGCATTGGCGGTGCGCATGCCCTCTTCCAGGTCGCCGGGCTCCAGCGCCACCTGGCCACCCGAAACGGCCGCGGCATTCTTGGCCCAGACCCCGGCATAGCAGTCGGCCTGCAGCTCCAGGGCAACCGAATACTGGTTGGCCTGTTCCTGGCTGCGGGCCGCGCGCTGGGCCTGCTGCACGCGCTGGCTGGAGCCCGTCAGGGTCTGCACGTGGTGGCCGACCTCATGGGCGATGACGTAGGCTTTGGCGAAGTCGGCACCCGAGGCTCCGAGCTGGGTCTCCATCTGACGCCAGAAGGCCAGGTCGAGATAGACCTTCTGATCCTGCGGGCAATAGAACGGCCCCATGGCTGCCTGGCCATAGCCGCAACCCGTCGGAGTGCCCTGTTCGTAGATCACGATGGTTGGCGGCGTGTAGCCCTGCAGCTGGCGTGCCCAGACGTCATTGATATTGGTGCCGACCACCTCGACAAAGCGACCGGCCTGATCTTCCGGCGAGCCAACCTGACCCTGGACCTCGCCTTCGCCGGCCCCGCCGAACTGGGTGGCAATCTGGGTCGTGGTATTGGGGTCAACGCCGAAGAAGAAATACAGCCCCAGGGCCAAAACCGCGATCCCCAGGCCGCCCCCGGCCACGGTGCCGCCGCCCATGCCCCGCCGATCCTCTACACCGCCTCCGCGACGTCCACCTTCCCAGCGCATCTGCAAATCCTCCAGATATCCTGACCCGTTCGAGGGGTCTGTTCGGGTTCAAGCTATGATGACCACGGCTCTGTGAAAAGGGCTGTGTTGTGACGCGGGAATCCGGTTCAGGGCGACCGGTCCAGCCAGGCATCGATCTGGGACGTTGCTTCCACCGCCGCCTGGCGTCGTGCGCGGGCACCCGGCCCCACTTCGATTGCCTGTGCGCCAGCTGCGATGCCGGCCAAGGGCAGAACCTGCGCCAGCGGCTGCGGGGCCATATCTCTCTGACGCTGCAGGGTCACAACGGCGGTCCGGGCGTCCATCGTAACGCGATCAGCGAAAGCCTGCCGCTGATCGGCCTGAAATCTCAGACGGTCCATCTCATAGCTGTGCTGGTCCAGTTGCCAGCGATGCAGCGACACAGGCGGTGCTCCGATGGACGGCAAGTGCGCGGTTGTCGGTTGTTGAGGAACAGGGACCGTCTGGGCCATGGCCACCGCAGGCAGGAACAGGCTTCCGGTCAGGATCACGGCCAGATATCTCATCAGACGATGATGGGGCCGAAGGGTCGCCATGCCAAGCGTGGCCGTTCGGGACGGTCCGACCGGCGGCCGACCAGCCCCCTGGCCGCCTCCTGAAAAACCCCGTCCGCATCGACCGCATAGTGCAGTTGGATTGGGTTCAATCCTGGTCGGTGAGCAGCCATCGACTCGACGCAGGAAAATGCCCCCGACACGCAAGAGCCACCTAAAGCTGCCAAACGGCGGTGCGCTTGATCTCGAAATCCTCCAGCTCGCGCGTGGTCGGCACCTGATATTCGGCCAGATGGGTCAGGCCGGTGCGGAAATAGGTCCGCCCCGGGTCGCCGATCAGCACGGTAGAGCCCTGCGCCCTGGCCTGATGCAGCCAGGCCAGCACCTGATCGGTCATCGGCTTNTCGTAACAGACATCGCCCGCACAGATCAGGTCCGCATCCGGCGGCGGTGCCTCCAGCAGATTGTCCGAGGTGAGGGCGACCTCGACCCCATTGGCATCGGCATTCAGGGCCACCGCCGCCCCGCAGAAGGGATCGATGTCCGCCGCCAGGGCGCTGGCCGCGCCCGCCTTCATGGCCGCGATGGCCACCAGCCCGGACCCGGTGGCAAAGTCCACGACCCGCTTGCCGCGCACGGCGTCGGGGTTGTCCAGCAGCCACCGCGCCAGCGCCTGACCTCCCGCCCAGGCAAAGGCCCAGAACGGCGGCGGCAGGCCCATCTGGCCCAGCTCCTCCTCCGTCAGTCGCCAGATCGGGGTGATCTCATCGGCCAGCCACAGCGATACCTCCGGCGCATGCGGCACGGCCTGCAACCGGGTGTTGGCGGCGATGAAGGCGGCGGGGTCGGGGATCACGCGGGTCGTTACCGGGCTGCGGGTTGCCCCTGCGAGTGGGCCATTGCCCTAATCGGTTGGCCCCAGATCCTCAAGATCAACCTCTATCTCCAGCTCTTCGCCCGCCCCAGGTCCTGCTGGAACCAGTCGCAGATCCAGGCCGCGACATCGCCGGGAGCCCGGCTGGGGGCCAGAACGGTCAGATAGGTCCCGGGCTCGAACTCGATGATTTCGGCCTCTCCGACCGCCGCGATTGTCTCGGCCGGAAAGGTCGTGCTGCGGCTGGCGATGTTGATCTGGCCATCGACATACTGGGCCCAGATATCGGGATTGCCGACGGCATTGATGTTGGCGCACAGGCCAGACCGGGTCTCGGCCTCGGCCAGGGTGTTCAGCATCTGGTCCATGATGCGGGTGCGGTGATCGGTCATGCGCGGCTCTCCGGTTGTGGTTCCCGTCTTCGCAACCCTAGCTCTCGGGCCGATAGCTGTGAATGACAAAGCGGTTCCAGCCCTTCTTCGTGCGGCTTTCGACCGCGAAGTTGAAGCCGGCNACCGTCCGCCAGGGCCAGTAGATCATGCGGGCCAGACCGGCCGGCATCTGGGCCTCAAAGGCGATGGCCTGGGGGTCGACATCGGTGCCGTCCGCCAGCTGGCCGGTCGAGCGCTTGCCGTCGTTGGTGAACGAGAAAAAGCCCAGGCGGCCATCCTCCACCGGCCCGAAGAAGGCCGTCTCCAGATAGGTCTGGCCCGGCAGGTTCCAGGCCGCATCCAGCCGGACCCAGCCCTTGCCAAACGGCTCAAACACCCGCTGGCAGGTGACAGGCTGGCCATAGGCCTCGGTCTGCGCCGTCCATCGACCCAGCAGCGGCTTCATCGGCCCTAACAGGCCCCGGCCCTTGGTCCAGGTGGTCATGAAAAGCCGCCCGACATCCTCTCAAGCCGCCCCACAGACTTCGCTCGAAAGCGCGCTCTGTCCTTGTGCCATTCCCAGGGATCAGGATGAGTTGGAGGACGATGGCTGATGCCGTGAACACCAGCCCGGCCCGGCCTATTGCACGGAACACGGTCTCAACAAGGTCCGGACCCCAAACTGGCGTGTCAACGGAAGAAGCCGGTCCAAACGTCAACACCGCATCGTGGAGGACCAATGTGTAAAGGGCAAAGGCGCAGATGCTGACGAATGCCATGATGGCCAGCAACGTGACCAACCTGCTGCGTGGCCTCGTGACGGTGGCCCAGCCCAGGGCGGCTATGAAAGGAAAGCGAATCACAGATGGGGCCCAGCTGGGGATTCTTGTGAGTGAAATGAACACATAGATGGCCGCAGGCACGAAGAGCAGAATCAGGATGAGTCGCGCGATCCTCTTCATCTGGCTGTGCTCTTGTCGCAGTGCCTGTGCTTGAAACGTCTGCTGGGACAGACCTCATACTGGTTGTCTGTGATCCAGGCTGTCCTAGGGCGCGATTGTGCGTCCGCTGCATTATGGCCCGTTGCAACACCTCCCGATACCCCGTCGCCACCTCCATGCCAGCGCCCTCGGGCCGCGCACGGACGGCCTGGTGCAGGGCGGGCAGTTTCCAGCAGGGGACGTGCATGAACAGGTGATGCTCGGCGTGGAAGTTGACCCAGTAGGGGGCGATGAAGGCGCGCTCCAACCAGCTGGCGTGGGTGGTGCGGGCGGCGCGGAAGGCATCGGTGGCCGAGCCCTCGACGCAGGCGTGCTCGGCGATATTGCGGATGCGCGTCACCGCCGGGAACCAGGTTGCCATCGGCAGCAGCCATAGCGCGAAATAGGCCCACCAGAACCCGGCGAGCGCAAACCCTGCCAGCATGACGGCGTTGACCGCCAGGAAGGGCGCAATCGATTTGCCGGTGACCAGCGCCTCATACCCGTGATCATCAGTTGCACGGGCNGGCTAACTGCCCTGCGCCGCCGCCAGCGGTAACAGCACCCGCTGTTTGAAGAAGGTCTGGCCGGTCAGGTCGCGGATCAGCTTGCGGCGCAGGGAGGCCGGGCTGATCGGGAAGGGGGCCGACAGCACCAGGTCCGGGTCCTCCGGCTGCTGGGCGTATTTGTGGTGGCTGAGGTGATAGCTGCGATAGCGGTCCAGCGACGCCCCGACCGGCACCGCGCACAGCCAGTGGCCCAGAACATCATTCAGCCGCGTGTTGGACGACAGCCCGCCATGCGCCGCCTCATGCATCAATATGGCCAGCCCCAGCTGTCGCGTGCCGACGATCATGACGCTGAGCGGGATTAGCCACGGGATCCACACGCCCAACGCCACGGCCAACGCGATCACGCCCCAGCAATGCGCCAACAGCAGCGGCCCGACCCAGCTAGAGCGGCCCTGGAACGGGGCCCACTGTTCCGGGTGNAAGAGGCCTGAGGGTTTGACGCGGGGCGCGACGGGCATGGGGGCAGGATAGGGCAGGCGCGGGGGTCAAGGAAGGTTTCTGAAAGTGTCATCCATGCCTGACGAAATGTCATGTTGACATGACATTATCTTGATGTCATGTAAGCCTGACATTCAGTCAGGAGGACACGACATGTGGCTCACCATGAAATCCGCGTCTCCAGCGCACCGACGCTACGTCATCCGCACCATGGCCTTCATGAGCGGCTATGTTGCGNCCATCATGGTGGCAACCATCTTTGGTGCGTTCGATGTCATCCAGAACACGCCCGCAGCCTGGGTGTTGGCGGCGGCGGCGACCGCGCCGGTCATCGGCCAGATCTGGGCGACGCTGCGGTTGATGGCTGAGTCGGACGAGTTCATGCAGGCGCTGACGGCCAAGCAGTTCATCCTGTCGGCGGGGGCGGCCATGGCGATCGCGGTGCTGTGGGGCTTTGGCGAGAGCTTTGCCGGGGCTCCGCACGTCANNGAATCCTGGTTTATCTATCCGCTGTTCTGGGCCTGTTTTGGTCTCATCGCGCCTTTCGTGCGGAGCTCCAAATGAAGAACCGTCTGGGTTGCTGCGCGTCGAGAAGGGCTGGACCCAGGAACAGCTGGGTCAGGAACTGGGTGTGTCCCGTCAGGCGGTCAACGCCCTGGAGACCGAACGCCACGACCCCTCGCTGGAGCTGGCCTACCGCATTGCAGCCCTGTTCCAGAAACCCGTCGAAGATATCTTCGAAAACCCCACGTCGGCTAAGCCCGGCAGCTAAATCCCAAGAAGGACAAGACCATGTTGCACCTGCATCGCGTTGCAGGGCGCTCGACCCTGCGCGCCCTCGTGATCGGATCCGCCGCCGCCCTCGCCATCGGGGCCGGCACCNTGATCGCCACCGAGACTCGGGCTGGAGCCGCCGCTGGGCCCGCTGCGGCCCACCAGTTGGCCCCCTTCACCTCTGACCGCCTGTCGGTGGAGGTGATCGGGTCTGGTCCCGACGTCATCCTGATCCCCGGCCTGGCTTCCTCACGCGAAAGCTGGCGAGCCGAGGCCACGCGGCTCANNCGCCACCCACCGGGTGCATCTGGTGCAACTGGCGGGGTTTGCCGGGAGCCGTGGAGCCATGGCGATGGCCCGTTCCTGACCCCGGTGGTTGATGAGTTGGCCCGCTACATTCAGGTGCAGCGGCTGGGCCGTCCGGCGGTGGTCGGCCATTCGCTGGGTGGTCTGACCTCCCTGATGCTGGCGCAAGCGCACCCAGGACTGGTCAGCCGGGTGATGAGCGTCGACAGCCTGCCGTTCTTCAGCGCCCTGTATGGTCCGAACGCGGCGGTCGACAGTGCCCGCCCCTTTGCCGAACAGGCCCGCACTATGATGCTGAACACACCCGACAGCGCGTTTGAACAGTCGCAAGGCCAGATGGCCGCAGGCTACAGCCGCACCCCCGCCATGCGTGAGCAGATCGTCGCCTCAAGCCGCGCCAGCGACCGGCGGGCCATGGCCNCAGCTATGTATGATGTCATGACCACCGATGTTCGCCCCGGCCTGCCCGGTATGACCACGCCTGTGTGGGCCATCTATGCCTCTGACGCCGATGGCGGAGCCNCCGCTGCCGTGGCTGACGCGATGTGGCAAGGCGAATATGCCAGCCTGCCGGGTGTGCATTTGGAGCGGGTCGACGGCAGCCGCCACTTCATCATGGCCGACCAGCCGGAGCGGATGGCCGAGCTGATGGACCGGTTTCTGGCCGACGGAAGGACCTAACCGCAAATCGCTGGCGTAGGCGGTGGCCAGAAGGTTGCGGAAGACGGAGGCCGGCAGGGTCAGCTCATAGGGCTCCGCATCCACGGCCTCTCCCACCTGCGCCGCGGTGATGTGAAGCGTCAGACCATTGGCCTGGCCCGCCCCGGCAGGCACCGCCAGCGTGGCGGCTGCATCTATGNNGCGCGGGCATCCCGGATTGGAGCCGAGTTTCAGCGTGCCCCGACGGCCCCGCCTGGCNCGCTCCGCATTGAGGGCCGAGCANAGGGCCTGATCGATTATCGACAGATCGGCATTGGGCTGGAACAGCTGATTGAAGGCCAAACCGCGCTTGAGAGCCTTGTCCCACAGCAGGGCGTCGAACAGGGTATTGGTCTGGCTGCCGGTGAAATCGCGGGCCTGCCGCAATAGGCTCATCAGCTTGCCCGTTTCCCCGGCGGCGGTCACGGTGACGGTCTGCTCAAAAGGGGCATCTTCGCCGCCCTCTTCGGTGCCCGCCGACTGAGCCCCGTCCAGGTAGACGCGCAGCTTGGCCACCTCCTCGCGGTAAAGGGCGTCGTGCCATTGAGGCTGGCTCTTGACGTCCTCAGGCAGGGACAGGCGGACCTTGGCGAAAGGCGTGGTCTGATCAAGGTCAGCGGCGCGTTGGATGACGCCTGGGCCTCTACCGGCGCCGGCGCGGGGCTGGGGTCGGTTCGTTCCCGATCCCGATTGCAGGCGCTCAGCGCCGGCCCGGTGAGCAGGGGCAGAGCCAATAGCAGGGCCAGGCGGGTGCGTGTCATGGGGGACGTCTCCGAAAGCATCAGTATCTTAGGGGAGGGACGCGGCGATCAAAGGCCGTCTTGGCCAGCCCGGCCAGGGCAATGGCAGACAGCAGGATCAGGCCTGCATCGCGGTTCGATTTGAACAGGCGCAGAGCCCGCGCTGGCGTGGCACCGCTCAGCGACCGGACCTGCCACGACAGATGCAGGGCATAGCCAAACAAACCGATATAGAAGACGACGCCCAGCCCCGCCGATGCCCCCGCCAAGCCCGCAAACACCATGGCCAGCAGGTAGAAGATCGACACGCCCTTGCGGACCTGACGGCCCAGCCGCCGCGCCGACGACTTGACCCCGATCAGGGCGTCATCCTCGATGTCCTGCAAGGCGTAGATGGTGTCATAGCCAAGCGTCCAGAACACGCCNCCGAGGTAGAGGAATATGGCGGGCAGATAGGCCTGCACATGCAGGACAATGAAGGAGCTGTCGTGCGGCGAGACGCCCTGAGCTTGCCACCAGAAGGGGCTAAACTCAGCGGCCAGACCTGGCGGCAGGATGGACGCTGCGGCCAGCGGCAGGGCGGCGGCGAACCCCATCAGGGCCCCNCAGTTGAAGGTCAGGCCCAGCCACGCCTGGGGCCACCAGGTGATGCGCTTCATGAAGGGNTAGGCGGCCACCAGCCCCAGCGACGCGACTCCCAGGCCGATGGCCACCGGCGGCAGNGTCAAGAGAACCAGCAGGCTGACCAGCGAACAGCCGATGACGAAGGCCCAGGCCTGCCTGACCGGAAATCGGCCTGCCGGAATGGGGCGCAGGGCGGTGCGGGCCACGCGGGCATCAATGTCGCGATCAACAATGTCATTGTAGGAACAGCCCGCCGCCCGCATCAGCGCTGCACCAATGGCAAAGCCAACGACCAGCCACAGGTCATAGAGGTCCGGTCGCTTGCCGAACATGGCCAGGGCCAGGGCGATGCCCTGCCAGCCGGGCAGGAGCAACAGCCAGATGCCGACCGGGCGGTCAAACCGGCCCAGCTTCAGCCACGGCTTAAGGCTCTCGGGCGCATGACGGTCGACCCAGTTGGAACCGGCGTCGGGCAGGGGGCATCGCTCATGCGCCGTCCATCGCCCGCCAGCCAGATTCGAGCAAGGGCCTGGCGTCGGCGGCCAGGGTGCCATCGGCCCCGGGCCGGGTCAGGGTGGCCGAGACGTGGGTCTTGTAGGGGCGCTTGTCCTTGGAAAAGCGGGTGTCGCGGTGGATGCGAAAGGGGCTGATCTTCTCGGCCCCGCGCAGGGCCGATCCGGTCCGGGCCAGCTCATCAGACGTCGCACGGATCAGGGCCGCCAGCTGCGGCTTTAGCTCATCATCGAACACGGCCCGGTTGGCAGTGAACCAGTCGCGGTCGTTGTGCCGGGCCAGATCGCGCAGGAACTGCAGACCCTGGGGCGTGAAACCGGTGAAGGGGGCGTCGGTCATGCGGTCATGATGCCCGGTTGAGGGGAGGGCGCAAGCGGACATCTAGCGATCCGGGCAAGACGTCCCATATGCGACAGATACAGTTGCAGATGAGGATGACGCCATGGCCCAGACGCTCAAGATCGACTTTGTTTCTGATGTGGTCTGCCCCTGGTGCGTGGTGGGCCTGGGCGGGCTGGAAACGGCGCTGGACAAGCTGAAGGCCGACGGGATCGAGGCCGACATCACCTTCCACCCGTTCGAACTCAACCCGCAAATGGCCCCTGAGGGCGAGAACATCGTCGAGCATGTCGGCCGCAAATATGGGGCAACGCCGGACCAGTCCGCCGCCAATCGTGAGGCCATCAAGGCCCGTGCCGCCGAGGTCGGCTTTGACATGCGTATGGATGACACCAGCCGCATCTGGAACACCTTTGACAGCCACCGCCTGCTGCACTGGGCCGGTGAGGCGGCACCCGACAAACAGGCGGCCCTGAAGAAGACCCTGTTCCACATCCACTTCACCGAAGGCCGCAACCTGACCGATGCTGGAGAGCTGACAGCAGCTGCGGAACAGGCGGGCCTGGACCGGGCCGAGGCGGCCCTGGTGCTGGCGTCAGACCGCTATGTCCAGGCGGTGCGCCAGGAAGAGGCCCTGTGGCAATCGCGCGGTATCACCGCGGTCCCGGCCGTGGTGATCAATGACCAGTATCTGATCTCAGGCGGTCAGCCGGCCGAGGTGTTCGAACAGGCCTTACGCGAGATTGCGGCTAAGGCGGCGGCTTAGCCGCGCTCGCCCGACTGGCTGCGCAGGGCGGCACTGGCGGCCAGACTGGCGATGGCCACAAGGGCGACAGGCAAGAGGAGAGACGGGCACATGCGGCCATTAGGAGCGGTGCATGTGGCGGAGGTGGGCGGAGCCGCCGACCGCCCTGGAGTGCGCTTCCCAAGGCCATTGCCGGATGACGCCAGGGCAGAACCAAGGCGCTGCGGGGACGCGCCTTAGCTTGTGGTGATGGCCGCATCCGGGTGCAGCAACTGTTTCACCAGTTCGGCCAGGGTCTTGATGTCGATCGGCTTGGCCAGGAAGGACACGCCTTCCTCGTCCTGCAACAGGTCCGAGAAATCACTTTCAGCATAGCCCGAGATGAAGATGACCGGGATATCGCCCAGATAGGGTCGCGCCCGTTTCAGCGCCGCCGGGCCGTCGAAACCCGGCATAATCACATCGGAAATCAGAAGGTCGATCTGGCCGGCGTGTTGCTCGGCNAGGGCCAAGGCCTGTTCCCCGTCAGCCGCTTCGATGACCTCATAGCCTCGCTGACGCAGTAGTTTGGCGGTGATGCCGCGCACGGAGGCCTCGTCTTCGACAAACAGGATACGGCCATTGCCCGACAGGTCGCGCGGGGCACGCACCTTGACCTCAACCACCGGCGTGGCGGCCAGGTCTGCTTCAGCTGCCTCGGGCAGGAAGATCCGGAAGGCCGCGCCTGCAGTGCCCTTCCGGTCGNNTTCCAGATTGGCGACCGAGATATGTCCACCCGCCTGCTCGACGATGCCATAGACGGTGGCCAGGCCCATGCCGGTGCCTTCATTGACCGCCTTGGTCGTGAAGAAGGGCTCGAAGATCTTGTCCAGCAGTTCCGGCGGCACGCCGGGACCAGTGTCGGCCACCTCGATGAGGGCCACGATGCGGGTTGTCGGCTGCGACCAGCCTAGGGTCCGCGCTTCATCCTCGGTCAGGCGGCGTGTGCGGATCGTCACCACACCGGCCCCNGGCTCGACTACGCCGCGCATGGCGTCGCGGGCATTGACCGCCAGGTTCATGACAGCCGTTTCCAGGGCACTCTTGTCGGCCAGTACCACCGGCAGGTCACGACCGTAATCGGTTTCCAGCCGCACATCTTCGCGCAGCAGTCGGCGCAGCAGGACCGTGAATTCGCTGACCAGCTCCCCGAGGTCCAGCCGCTCGCGCTTGACCGTCGACTTGCGCGAAAAGGCCAGCAGCTTGCGCACCAGATCGGCTGCACGAATGGCGGTCGAACGGATCTCCGTCAGGCCCTCGTAGGACGGGTCGCCCACCGGGTGGCGTTCCAGGAGCCCTGACAGTTGCATCTGGATCGCGGTCAACAGGTTGTTGAAATCGTGCGCGACCCCGCCCGCGAGCTGACCCACGGCCTGCATCTTCTGGGCCTGGGTCAGTTGCAGCTCCATCGACTTCTGGGCCGAGACATCGAACAGCCAGACCCGACGCCCCGCCTCATCGGCCGCGACATAGAGGTGCAAGGTCCGGTCGGGATGGGCGCGGGGCGACAGATCGATCGGGCCAGAGGATCCGGCTGCCAGGGCTCGACGGGCCTCGGCGACCCCGGCCGGATCGAACAGATGGCCGAACGCGGCATCGCGGGCCGCCGCTGGACCGGTCAGCTGGGACAGGGCGGCATTGGCGTCCAGAACCTTTCCGGAGAAGAGGTCATCGTGATCGATCAGGGCCGAGCCAAACGGGGCCGCCACAGCCATGGCCCGGCTTTCGGCGGCAGAGCCAACCGTGACCCGGTGGTGGCCTGGCTCTGGCACCGGCAAGACGATCTCGGGTGCCGCCCGCACCAGAAAACGATTGGGGCCCGCCTGGCCGATGACCACTTCGGTCTTGCGCTCTCCGATTGTCAGGGTGGCGCGTCCGGGCTCGCCTGCGCGTGCCTGGGCAAAGGCGGCGTAAAGGGCGGGTGCCGATGATGTCCGGGGCAGGCGATCGCGTGTGCCCTCGGCCTCAGCCCAGGCCGCATTGAAGGCCAGCACCTGTCCTCCGCCCCAGACCAGGGCTGCCGGTTCCGAGAGNGAGTCGAGCATCGCGACGGCGGCATCGCCGCTGGGGGCCTGGGGTCGACTGTTGCGGCCGAAGGCGAGAACGGCAATCAGGGTGATCGAGGCTAGGCAGAAAATCAGGACCAGACCGGGTGCGGAAACCGGATCATTTCGAAAGGCCGGATAGGCCAGGGCCGTCAGGGCAACGATAAACCCGACGATCATCAGCACGGTCGTCGGGTCAACAGCCCGCAGGGCCGACCGCGCGCGACGCGGCGGGATGTGTGCTGAACCGAGGCCGAATCAGTCATGCTGTGAGTTTACGCCTGTTTGTTGCCAGGGCCTCAACTCGCCAAATCAACGCCATTACCTAGTGCCGCAGTCCCTGCATAACGATCCGATTACCTTGGCCGCAGCCTCGAAGTGTTCGCGCGGAATGGTCTCGTCGACATCGACGGAGGCATACAGGGCGCGGGCCAGCGGCACATTTTCGACGATCGGGACATCATGCTCGCGGGCGACTTCGCGGATGCGCAGGGCCAGGGCGTCCACCCCCTTGGCGACACAGATCGGGGCGGCATCACCCTCGTCAGGCTTATAGCGCAGGGCGACAGAATAGTGGGTCGGGTTAGTCACAATGACGGTGGCATTGGGCACCGCCTGCATCATGCGTTGGCGGCTGCGCTGAGCCCGGATCTGCTTGAGCTTGGCCTTGATGTGAGGGTCACCTTCGGACTGTTTGAAGTCTTCCTTGATCTCTTCCTTGGTCATGCGCATGCGCTTGGCGAAGCGGAACCGCTGCCACAGATAGTCGGCCCCGGCGGTCGCCAGCAGGAATGCCACTGTCGCTCCCACCAGCACCAGGACCAGATCCCGCGTGAACGGCAGGATAGCGGCCGGACTGAACGCAGCCAGGTTCTGCAATTCCCGCGCGTGGGGCTTGAGCACCCACCAACTGATGGCACCGATGGCGATCAGTTTGGCCAGGGTCTTGATGAATTGCACCCAGCCGTCCGGGCCGAAGATGCGGCCAAACCCCTTGATCGGGTTCACCTTGGACCAGTCCGGTTTGAGCTTGGAGGCTGTGAAGACAAGGCCTGACTGGGCCACATTGCCGCCTACGCCGCCCAGAATGGTGGCGAACATGACGGCGAGCAGGAAAGGNGTCGCGGCCCAGACCGCACGAGTGCCGATCTGGACGCCAGCCCCGGCTTCCAGGCCGCCCAGCATGGCGTGGGGCTCGGCGATAAAGGGCAGGAGTTGCGCCGCCATAGAGTTGGCGAACCAGCCGCCAGCCCCCAGCAGAACGGCGGCGGCCCCGGCAAATGACAGGGCCTGCGCCAGATCCGCCGACTTGGCGACGTCGCCCTTCTTGCGGGCCTCCTCAAGTTTTCGTGGGGTGGCCTCTTCTGTCTTGGATTCGGGATCGGCGGATTCAGCCACCGGCACCTCCCGAAACGAAGACGTTGGCCAGGGCGCGGTAGCGGTCGATGAAAACCGTGCCCAGCACGCCGAGGCTCAAAGTGAAGACCGACAGGCCCAGGATGATGCCCAGGGCGCGGCGGCAAAAGACCTGGAACTGGGGCATCACTCGCCCGACCAGACCTGCTGCCAGATTGAACACCAGCGAGAAGACCATCACGGGTGCAGCCATCTGTACCCAGAAGAAAGGCGTCGCTGAGTGCGCACCGCCAGGGTGACAAAATCCCCCTCAACCAGGGGCTTGGCCGGGGCGATCAGCTCATAGGAGCCGACCATACCAGCGATGAACAGGTGATGGGTGCCGGTGGCAAACACCAGGGTCACGCCGAGCAGCATCAGAAACGCTGAAATCGTGGTGCCGGGCTGGGCCTGCATCGGGTTGGCGGTCTGGGCAAAGCCGAGGGTGCTCTGCAGGAGACAATCTCGCCCGCCGTGGCCAGGGCCGCCATGAAGGCCCGCAGCAATGCCCCGATCATCAGGCCGACGATCACCTCACGCAGGATCCATCCGACCATGCTGCCCAGACTGGCAGGAAGGGTTGGAAGCGCGTGCGCGACAACCGGCCAAAGGGCCAGGAGATGACCAGCGCCAGGGACAGACGGATGCGCGGCGGCACATAGCTTTCGCCGATCCCGGGCAGCAGCATCAGAATGGCCCCGATGCGGGCAAAGATCAGCGCCCCTGCCAGACCTGATCGGATGTGGCGTAGGGCTCCACCGGCCTACATGCCGGCGATGCGGGCCGCGATCGACTGCATAAAGCCGCCCAGGAGCGCCCCATAAGCGGCAGGAACAGCAACAGCGACACAAAGATCGCAATGATCTTGGGCGCATAGATCAGGGTCTGCTCTTGGATCTGGGTCAGGGCCTGAAACAGGCCGATGACCACGCCGACCACCAGGCCGGTCAAGAGGATGGGCAGGCACAGCTGGATCGTCAGCCACAGGGCATCACGACCCACATCCAGAACTTCCGCGCCGTTCATGGCATCCTCTTTGGCCGACCGGTCCTCGACCTGCTCGAGGCCTAGGCTCCACAAGGCCCCGAAAACGCGGCGGCCACACCCGGCAGAAAGTGCCCGGATCGTGGTTAATGAGGCGTTAGGATTGCCCCGCCGCAGAGCAATAAGGCGCGTTGGTTGCGGATAATTTTCCGGTCGCCGCAAACGCTGTATGGGTGCCTCCATGACCACCAAGATCGTCTCCCAGGCCGAGGCTGAGGCCGCCGTTCGCACCCTTCTGGAATGGGCGGGTGATGATCCCGACCGTGAGGGCCTGCTGGAAACCCCGGCCCGGGTGGCCCGCAACTATCGCGAACTGTTTGCCGGCTATGAGGTCGATCCGCGCGCCTATCTGGAAAAGACCTTTGAGGAGGTCGGCGGCTATGACGAGATGGTGGTCCTGAAGGACATCCGCTTCGTCAGTTTCTGCGAGCATCACATGCTGCCGGTCGTGGGCAAGGCACATGTCGGTTATCTGCCGACGGACCGGGTGGTCGGCATCTCANAGCTGGCGCGCGTAGTGCACGGTTTTGGCCGCCGGCTGCAGATCCAGGNNAAGATGACGTCCGAGATCGCCCATGCCATCCAGGAAGTCTTGCGACCCCAGGGCGTCGGTGTGGTCATCGAGGCCGAGCACAGCTGCATGACCCTGCGCGGGGTCAATGTCGCCGGGGCCAGCCTGTCGACCAGCTGCCTGATGGGCGTCATCCGCGACGACCCGCGCACCCGCGAGNAGTTCCTGCGCCTGGTCCGGGGCTAGGCTGAAATCGGTTCAGCTGGACGCAAGGCCACTGAGCTCAGGTTTCGGCCCACTTCGGAGTGAGCCTGTTTCACGGCGTCCGTGGAACCGCGAAGCGATTCCACCTCAACCGATCACGCTCGAGGGTTCACGCCGGGGTCCGGACGATATTTTTCGGGTCTGAAGAGTCTGAAGAGTCTGACCTCGCGCGCTTGCGTCAGAGCCAAGCCCCGCTGCGACGCCCCCTCCGCCGGAAGCGCCGAAATCACGCACCTGTCAAAGACCCGATCAGAGGCTAACCCCCGATGCGTCATTTTTGGTCGTATGCAGCGGTCGGGCGGAAAGTTTTTGATCGATGCCCGCAATCCGGCGCGGCTCCGTTTCTGGTGTCCGGTCAGGCCGCGAAGCGNCCACCCTTGCTGGCATAGGCCTGGGTGCCGGCTGTGAACACGGTGTCACTGGGCAGGATGGCGTCGATGGCGACATCTTCGGCCCCCTTCAGTCGGCGATAGATCGGCTCAAAATCCTTCAGCGTCTCGTCTTTCAGCTGCTCGATGGAATCGATGACGAAATAGACCTGCTGAAAGTCGTCGATCCGGTAGAGGGTCTTCATGACCCGCTCCAGATCAAAGCCGATCCGGTTGGGCGAGGCATCCTCCAGAGAGAACACGCTCTCGGTCGCGGAGGATACGATGCCCGCCCCATAGATGCGCAGCTCATCGGCCTGTTTCATCAGGCCGAACTCGACCGTGTACCAATAAAGCCGTGCCAGATTGGGCAGCATGCCCAGGGACGCCGCCCGCTGGCCGCCCTTGCCATAGGCTTCCATAGTCNNCGCGAAATCCGGGTCGGTCAGCATGGGGACATGGCCGAACACGTCATGGAAGATGTCCGGCTCCTGCAGATAGTCCAGCTGGTCCGGCTTGCGGATGAACTGGCCCGAGACGAAGCGCCGGTTGGCCAGGTGGTCAAAGAACACCTCGTCGGGCACCAGGCCGGGCACGCACACCACGGTCCAGCCGGTCAGGGCCTCCAGCTTGGGGTTCATGACCTCAAAGTCGGGAATGCCGCCCGTATTCAGGTCCAGCGCGTCCAGGCCCTTGAGAAACACGTCCNNAGCCCGTCCCGGCAAGATCTTCATCTGCCGGGCATAAAGGGTGTCCCACGTCTGGTGCTCAACATCGGTGTAGGCGGCCCAGTTCTGCGGAATGGTCCAGTCGGCGGCGGCCCCNTCGGGCGGGGTCTCAAAGACGTGCTCAAAATCCGACATGGCAGCGCTCCCCGTGGCGGCTGTGGACGACATGGCCCCCGAAATCTGGGGTGCCTGTGACATGGGCCGTGCCTGAGCGAAGGTCAACCTGGACAAATGGTCTGTGGTGCGCGGGGCCAAGGCGGCATCAATGGATCGATTGGCCCAAGGGAGCCAGGTGCCCGGCGGCATCGCTGAAGAACAGCTGTTCGCGATCCCTTGGATTCAGCTCGCCGCCCGTCTGGTGGCAGCTCAGAGCCTCTTCCGGCGCATAGATGAGCACCTGTCCGTCGGACCCCTCAACCAGCAGGCGATAGAAGGGCTGATGGCGCTGGAAGTCGCCGGTGTCCTCCGCGAGCCCGGCATACTCGGGGTCCACGTCCATGATCACGGCGACGAACCCGGCCGCAGCGTGCCGCACGAGTTGGCCGATGTGGAACCGGGCGCGAATCTCCCCGACCGAACCGGTGCGGGGTGACAGCGACACATGGGGCAGGTTCTGGGTCATACAGTCAGTGTGCCTTGCAAAGCCTGAGCCAGAGCCAGATGGGCCGTTCATCTTCCTGTCATTTGGTGGGCTGTGCCATTGCATCGTCCGTGGACTGCAGGCTATTCTGACAGCGACGGGCACCATTTCGGACTGTCCATATCAAGGTTCGGCCATGCCGGAGACCCCGGCGCGCCCTCGACGCGCGACGACGGGTCCCCGCTTCTTCGGCCAGAGAAACCGGACGCCGCTTGGACGTCCACTCGGGGCTGNNGGGGGCTCGGGACAGGACGCACCGCTCTATGGTGCCCTGGACCTGGGGACCAACAATNGCAGACTGCTGATCGCGAAACCCGCGCGTGATGGTTTTCGCGTGGTTGATAGTTTCAGCCGGATCGTGCGTCTGGGCGATGGTCTGTCGCGGACCGGCCGACTGGACGAGGCGGCCATGGATCGCGCGTTCGACGCCTTGAAGGCCTGTTCGGAACGGGTGGCGCGACGCGGGCTGAACTCAGACCAGCTCATGGCGGTGGCGACCCAGGCTTGTCGGCAGGCCGAAAATGGCGAAGCCTTCCTGGAGCGTGTCCGCAAGGGGTCGGGCCTGCGCCTGCGCATCATTGAGCCGAGCGAAGAGGCCGAACTGTCGGTGATCGGCTGCATGAACCTGTTCGATCGCAAGGCTGATGCAGTGCTTGTTGTCGATGTCGGTGGCGGGTCCACTGAACTCAGCTGGATGGTCCGTGAGGGCGCAAATTTTGCTAGCCGGGGCTGGATGAGCACGCCGATCGGGGTCGTGACCCTGGCCGAGCGGCACCCCGAACCGGCTGACCGGTCGACCGACACCTTGGCCCGCTGGTTCGAGGTCATGGTCAGTGACATGGCTGAGGCGATGTCAGCCGGCCCGGTTCCAGCCGACCTCAGGCCGGTGTTCGAAGCCGACCGGGCGCATCTGGTCGGGACCTCCGGGGCCATCACCAGCCTGGCCGGCGTGCATCTGCGGCTTCCACGCTATCAGCGCAACCGTGTCGATGGCCTGTGGATGAGCCGCGCGGACTGCGAAAGGGCGACCCAGGATCTGATTGCCATGNGTCCCGAGGGCCGTGCGGCCCAGGCCTGCATTGGCCCGGATCGGGCAGATCTGGTCGTGGCCGGTGCGGCGATCATGGAGGCCGTGCAACGCGCATGGCCCTCACAGCGGGTCCGGNTGGCCGACCGCGGTCTGCGCGAAGGACTGCTGCTCAAACGTATCCGAGAGGAGCGCCCCAAGCGGCGGCGTCGCAAGCGGTGATCTGGCCGGCTGACCCTCGCGGCCAATCCCGGTTCTAGCCGGTCACCTCGACCGGCAGGGTGATGTCGCAGGCGCTGAAATCGGCACCGCGGGTCAGGCGGGTCTGTTCGGCCAGGGCGGCAAAGCGGGCCGAGGCGGTGTCCAGCACGCGCACGGTCGGGCGTTCCGCTTCGGGCAGGTCCGAGGCGATGCGCNNGCGCACCATGCGGTCCGGTGTAGCGGTCGCCATCATGCCGTTCTCGCCATCGCCGACCTGCAGGCTGCGCACCACATCCAGACCCGACACCACCGTGCCCCAGACGGTGTATCGCTTCTCCAGCGCCGGATAGGCCTGCCGCATCAGGAAGAACTGGCTGTTGGCGGTGTCGTTGCCCTCGTCGCGGGCCATGCCAGCTACACCCGGGCAATAGAGGCCCCATCCATGCACCTTGCCGTCGCCGGTCAGGGCAAAGGACTCGTTGCCCTGGGTCTGGACCGGCAGCGAGCCGATAAACCCGACCTGTCCGCCCATCGGAGCCGCTACGGGTGTGAACGGCATGTCGTGGTCCCTGCGAAAGGTGAACTCAGCCTTCAGGTCCGGATAGGCGCTCTGGCCNTCGCCATTGCCCAGCGGATCACCGGTCTGGGCCATGAACCAGTCGATCACGCGGTGCCAGATGATCCCGTCATAGAATCCCTGCCGCGACAGCATCCGCATACGCTCCACATGCAGGGGCGCGACCAGCGGAGCCAGCTCGACCAGAATCCGCCCCTTGGTGGTGTCGATCACCATCAGATTTTCCGGGGCCACGGTGCGCCAGTCGCTGGTGTCATCGGGCGTGGCTACAGTTGCCGCAGGCTCGGCGGTCGGCGCGACCGCTTCCTGGGCTCTGGCCTGTCCGGAGGTCAGCGACAGCACCATCGCCCCTGCAGCCATGGTCAACCAGCGGGAGGGCGGGGATGCTGGCCATCGGGCTCTCCTTTGGGGACGACTATCCCGTGACGCGCACACGGGGTTCGACGTCACATACGCTAAACTGTGCGCCCCGTTCCACCCGTAGGGCCTCAATGGCTCCAGATATTCCGGTGCTGCCNGCCGTCATAATNCGAACGGTCGGACGTTGGGCTGGCGGCAAATCAGAGGCGAGGCGTACNGTCATCATCACATCAGGCTGGGCGACCTGGCCGTTGTTGGCGCGGGTTCCTGCGTTCAACGCATCGACCACATCCATGCCGTCAACGACCCGACCCAGCGCCGTATAGGTGCCGTTGAGGCTGGAGTTATAGCCGGTCATGAGGAAAAACTGGCTGTTGGCGCTGTCGGGGCTGTTGGACCGGGCCATGCCGATTACACCGCGACAGAAGATCGGCTGGGCTGTGACCCGACCATCGGCCATCATGATGGCCTGGCCGTCCGGCTGGCTGACAACGGGCACAGATCCATAGAGACCACGCAGGCCCGGCTGGCCGTCCGCCACCGGAGAGAAGTCCCCGCCCGGGGGCCGCCGAAAACTGAACTCCCGCTGCAGATCCGGCAACTGGCTGCCGCCCATGCCGGGCCCCTGGGGATCACCGGTCTGGGCCATGAAACCCGGAATGACCCTATGAAAGCGCAGGCCGTCATAGAAGCCGCTCTGGGTCAGGGTTTGCAGCCGCTGCACATGATTGGGCGCAATCCGCGGGTCTAGCTCAAGCAGCACCCGCCCCTTGCTGGTCTGGACGATCATCAGGTTCTGCGGTGCCACGGTGCGCCATCCGGCATCTTGGGCCCGGGCCTCCGGTGCGGGCACCGCACGAACAAACAGGGAAAGGGCAGCGATCGCGGCCGCACGCACGGACTTCATGGACATATCACCTGAACTTGGCCTGCACCTGGGCGGCGACCGCCGGGCTGACAAAACTTTCGATCGGACCGCCCAATCGGGCGATCTCCTTGACCAGTCGACTGGCGATGGCCTGATGGCGCGGATCGGCCATCAGGAACACAGTCTCGATCTCATCATTCAGGCGCTGGTTCATGGCGGTCATCTGGAACTCGTATTCAAAGTCCGCCACCGCCCTCAACCCNCGGATGATGACCTGGGCCTCAACCTCTTCTGCGAAGTGCATCAACAGGCTGGAAAAGGGCCGTATTTCGACCCGGTTGCCGAAATGGGCGACCTCGGCACGAAGCATCTCACAGCGCTCATCTGTCGTGAACAGGGGCCCTTTGTCATCATTGCGGGCAACCCCGACGACCAGCCGGTCCACCAGCTTTACGGCCCGGCCGATAATGTCCATGTGGCCATTGGTGACCGGATCAAAGGTGCCGGGATAGAGCCCGATGCGCATGGTTCCTCCGGCCTGTCGCCGTTCGCCTGACATCAGTTCTTAGCAAGCCACGGGCCAGCGGCCTAGATCGCTTGGGGGCGTTCGTGGCCCAGGCCGCCTGCAGCTGGTCCATCAGACCAGGATTATCCGCCAACTCCTGCGTGCCGATGGATTGGACGGGGCAGACCGGGGTGGCGCTGTTGACGATGAAGGCGTGCTGAAAGCGGCCTAACTCATCGACGTGAACAGGGCGCGTCTGCTCGTTCAGACCAACCAAATCCAGACCTTGCGAAATCAGCGCCTGACCCGTGCTGGCCAACCGCATCGCCTTGGGCCAGATGATGCGACCGTCCTGGACCAGGCCGAGCGACCAGATTGAGCCTTCTGACACCAATCCTGCGGTGTCGACAAACAGGGCATCATCAAAGCCGGCCTGGCGCGCCTGTCGCGCCACCTGCGTCGCCCCGAAGGTCGCGACGTGTTTCAGACGGGGACTCTCTCGCTGAAAGGGGACCAGCCCCAGTCTCAGATTGCCCCGGATTGGCGGCAGGGGGTCGGAGACCCGCACCAGAATACTGGGCACGCCGCGCGGGTCCGGCCGTCGNCGGGTCACCGACGGAAGGTAGAGCTGCACACGCAGGCTGACCCGATCCGGGGCCCGGGCCAGGGCCGCCCGCATAAGGTCGCGCAGGCGGCTTTCCGCCGGGGCTGCGCCGAACAGGTCATTGGCACTGTCGCGCAGCCGGGCGATGTGCAGGTCCAGGCCGCGCACGCCGCCGGCCTCGACCTGCATGGAGGTAAAGGTGGCATAGCCGTTCAGCAGGGCCTCAGCGATGGCCTCTGGCGACGCCGGTTCGCCATTGATGTGGACGACCGACACCAACGCAATCCTAGTCTTCGACAGGGCCTGCGGCCGCCGAGCCGTCTGCGCCGCCGTCGGCGATGTCGCCGTCCTCATCCTCGCCGGAGTCCGGCAGGCGCTCGACCGAGACCACCTTTTCGTCCTCGCCTGTGCGGAAGACCGTGACCCCNTGGCTGGTACGACCAATGACACGGATCTGATCGACCGGGGTCCGGATCATCTGACCGCCCGAGGTGACCAGGAGCAGGTCATCAGAATCTTCGACCGGGAAGCTGGCCGCCAGGCGCGTACCGGCCCGACCGCCGAGGCCGTGGGCCGTCAGCCCTTGGCCGCCGCGACCGGTGCGGCGGTACTCATAGGCCGAGGTTCGCTTGCCGAATCCGGATTCGGTGATGGTCAAGATGAACTGCTCCGCCCCGCCCATTTCGGCGATGCGTTCGACCGACAGCACGGCATCGGCGGCGGCCTCTTCGCCATCATCCTCGGTGGAGGTGACGGTGGTGTCGTCGTCCTCGCCGGTGGCAGCGCGGCGCATGGCGTTGGCGTGGCGCACATAGGCCGCGCGCTCTTCCGGCGTGGCATCGAACCGGCCCAGCACGGCCATGGAGATGACCTCATCACCCGGTTGCAGACGGATGCCACGGACGCCGGTGGACTTGCGCCCCTTGAACACACGCACATCATCGGCCTTGAAGCGGATGGCGCGGCCAAGCGCGGTGGTCAGAAGGATGTCATCCTCGCCGGTGCAGATGCCAACACCGACCATGTGGTCCCCGTCTTCCAGATCCATGGCGATCTTGCCGGCCCGGTTGACGCTGGCAAAATCGCTCAGCTTGTTGCGGCGGACATCGCCGGACGCCGTGGCGAACATGATGTCATAGTCGTCCCAGGTGCCCTCATCCTCAGGCAGGGGCAGGACGTTCATGATGCTGTCGCCCGGCTCGATCGGCAGCAGGTTGACGAAGGCCTTGCCCCGCGCCGTTGGGGCCCCCAGCGGCAGACGCCAGGTCTTGAGCTTGTAGGCCTTGCCGTTGGTGGCAAAGAACAGAACCGGCGTGTGGGTCGAGGCGGAGAAGACGCCGGTGATGGCATCTTCATCCTTCATCGACATGCCCGACTTGCCCTTGCCGCCTCGATGCTGGGTGCGATAGGCGGCCAAAGCCGTGCGCTTGACGTAGCCGCCGTGGGTCACGGTCACGACCATATCCTCGCGGGGNATCAGATCCTCGTCTTCCAGCTCATAGTCGCCTTCACCGATTTCGGTGCGACGCGGCACCGCGAACTTGTCCTTCACCTCCAGCAGGTCGGCGCGGATGATGGCCAGAATATTGGCCCGATCCGACAGGATGGTCAGGAATCCCTGAATGTCGCCTGCCAGGGTCCGGGCCTCGCCAAAGATGTCATCGCGACCCAGGCCGGTCAGACGGCTCAGCGTCAGGGCCAGAATAGCGCGGGCTTGCTCTTCCGTCAGGCGGATCTTGTCGCCCTCGACCAGAACGGTGCGCGGATCGGCAATCAGATCGACCAGGGCCATCATGTCGCCTACCGGCCAGGCCTTAGCCACCAGTCGCTCGCGCGCCTCTGCCGGATCAGCCGAGGATCGGATGATGTGGATGACCTCATCAATATTGGCCACAGCGACGGCCAGACCGACCAGCACATGGCCGCGATCGCGCGCCTTGCCCAGCTCATAGCGGGTGCGGCGAACCACGACCTCTTCGCGGAACTCCAGGAAGGCTTCGAGCATCTGGCGCAAGCCCATCTGCTCCAGGCGGCCATGGTTCAGCGCCAGCATGTTGACGCCGAACGAAGATTGCAGCGCCGTGAACCGCCACAGCTGGTTCAGCACCACATCGCCGGAGGCGTCCTTCTTGAGCTCGACAACGATACGCATGCCCTGACGGTCGGATTCGTCGCGGACATCCGAAATGCCCTCCAGCCGCTTCTCGCGCACCATGTCGGCAATGCGCTCGATCAGGGCCTGTTTGTTCACCTGATAGGGCAGCTCGGTGACGATGATCGCCTCACGCCCNTGGCGGATGGTCTCGATGGCCGCCTTGCCGCGCACCATGACCGAGCCGCGCCCGCCGCGCAGGGCATTGCGCGCCCCTGTGCGCCCCAGGATCTCGCCACCGGTCGGAAAGTCCGGACCCGGCACGATGTCCAGCAGGGCATCGTCGCCGATGCTTTGGTCGTCCAGCAGCGCCACCGCCGCGTCGATCACCTCGCCCAGATTGTGCGGCGGTATGTTGGTGGCCATGCCCACGGCAATGCCGCCAGCCCCATTGACGAGCAGGTTCGGAATCCGCGCCGGCAGGACCGTCGGTTCCAGTTCTTTNTCATCATAGTTGGGCTGGAAATCGACCGTATCCTTGTCGATGTCGGTCAACAGGGCCACCGCCGCCGGAGCCATGCGGCACTCGGTGTAACGCATGGAGGCCGGCATATCGCCATCGACCGAGCCGAAATTGCCCTGCCCATCGATCAGCATCAGCCCCATGGAGAACGGCTGGGCCATGCGCACCAAGGCATGGNNCACTGACAGATCGCCGTGCGGGTGGAACCGGCCCAGCACGTCACCGACCACGCGGGCGCACTTCGAATAGGACCGTTCCGGCGTCATGTTCAGATCGTGCATCGAATACAGGATGCGCCGATGCACCGGCTTCAGCCCGTCGCGCACATCGGGCAGCGCACGGCTGACGATCACGCTCATGGCATAGTCGAGATACGAGCGGCGCAGCTCGTCCTCAATGGTAATGGTGGCGATGTCNGCCCCCGATCCGGACGGAACGGGCGGGGCGTTATTTTCGATGTCGTCGGTCAAGGAATTTCGGCTTTGATCGATTGGAATCGGAACGTGATCCGCTAAGCTGCTTTCTAGCAGCCACGTTCTGCAGTGGCAAAGAAACCGCCACGCGACGGAAGGATATCCCCATGCGCATCGTCCCTGCCCTGATTCTGGCGGCGGCCCTGCCGTTGGGGGCCTGCATTTCGATCGAGGCGGACGGCCCTTCGGCGGACGACATGGCCTACCTGGCCGAACAGGCGGCCCTGGCTGCCAAGGCCGCTGCGGATGCGGCCCCCGCGCACCCATCGGTGCCCGCGCTCGTGTGGTCCTGGAGGAGCCGAACCGGCAGTTTCGGGGACGGCTGCCCTGCGCCAAGGCCCAACCGGCGTTCTGATGCGCGTTGAGGTCCATGGCCTGGCACCGGGCTGGCACGGCCTGCATCTGCACGCCGTCGGCACCTGTGACGGCCCCGGTTTCACCAGCGCCGGATCGCACATTCAGCACATCCATGGCGACGGGACACCGCATGGTCTGATGAATGACGACGGCCCCGATGCCGGCGATCTACCCAACCTGTATGTCGATGAGGCTGGTCATGGCATGGCCGAGTTCTTTACCCCTCATGCCAGCCTCGCTGAATTCGGACCGGGCGTCAGCTTGCTGGACGCCGACGGCTCCGCCCTGGTGATCCACGCCAACCCCGACGATCACAGCACCCAGCCGATCGGCGGTGCCGAGCGCGGGTCGCCTGCGGGGTCATCACGGCGGAATAGGACGGCTCGGTGTCCGCCCCCGTGACGCGGGGCGAGGCATCCCATCTAGGCCCCATGACCCTTTCTGTTTCCGATCCGTCCCTGCTCGAATCCTCCGGCATTGCCTCCGATGAGGCCCTGTCGATTCTTTCCGGAGCCCTGGACGGGGCTGATGATGGCGAACTGTTCGTCGAAAAGTCAGAACTGGAATCGCTGGTGTTTGACGACGGGCGGCTGAAGTCGGCCGCCTATGACGCTAATCAGGGGTTTGGCCTGCGGGTCGTGGCCGGGGAAACCGCAGGCTATGCCCATGCCAATGAGATTACGGTCGCCGCTCTGAGGCGGGCCGCCGAAAGTGCCGCCCTGGCCAAGGCGGGTCATGCCGCTGTGGTCGCCGAAGGCCCGCGCGCGACCAACCAGCGCCTCTACGATGACGTCAATCCGCTGGCATCCCCGGCCTTCTCGGACAAGATCGCCCTATTGCAGGAGATTGACGCCTTCGCCCGCGCCCGCGACCCGCGCGTGGTGCAGGTCTCGGCCAGTATTGTCGGCGAGCGGCGCGAGATCGAAATTCTGCGTGGCGATGCCCAGCGCCTGAGCGACATCCGCCCGCTGGTGCGTCTGAACGTCTCGGTCACGGTCGAAAAGGGTGGCCGACGCGAGACTGCCTCCTCCGGCGCCGGGNGCCGGGCCGGGTTCGAGGAATGGATCGCGCCGGAACGCTGGCAGGCCCAGGTCGATGAAGCCCTGCGCCAGGCCCTGGTCAATCTGGACGCTGTCGACTGTCCGGCGGGCGAAATGGATGTGGTCTTGGCCGCCGGCTGGCCCGGCGTGCTGCTGCACGAGGCAGTCGGTCACGGCTTTGAAGGCGACTTCCACCGCAAGGGTAGCTCGGTCTTTACCGGCAAGATGGGCCAGCGCGTGGCCGCGCCGGGCGTCACTGTCGTCGATGACGGCTCCATCGCCGGGCGGCGTGGCTCCCTGACCATTGATGATGAGGGGACGCCGACCTCGCGCACCGTCCTGATCGAGGACGGCATCATGGTCGGGCTGATGAACGACCGGCTTTCGGCGCGTCAGCTGGGCCAGCGAGCCACCGGTAACGGGCGCCGCCAGTCCTTTGCCCACATGCCCATGCCGCGCATGACCAACACCTTCATGGAGGGCGGGCGCGATCGCCAGGCTGACATGATCGCCAATACCAAGCGCGGCCTCTATGCGGCCAACTTCNGAGGCGGCCAGGTGGATATCACCAACGGCAAGTTCGTGTTCCAGTGCACCGAGGCCTATCTGATCGAGGACGGCAAGATCACCGCCNCCGTACGCGGCGCGACCCTGATCGGTGACGGGGCCACGGCTCTGCAAAATGTGAGTATGGTCGGCGACGACTTCGCCTTCGACCCCGGCGTCGGCGTCTGCGGCAAGGCAGGCCAAGGCGTGCCGGTCGGCATTGGCCAACCGTCCCTTAAGATCGGCGGCCTGACCGTCGGCGGCACGGCGATCTGATCACCTCTTCTGGGCGTATCCCAGCCTTTCGTTGAGCTTGTCGATCAGGTCGATGGCGGTTTCGGAGATGACCGAGCCGGGCGGATAGACCGCCGCCACCCCGGCATCCAAGAGGGGCTGAACGTCCGACGGCGGAATGACGCCGCCGACCACGACCATGATGTCCTCGCGGCCCAGCTTCTTCAGCTCGGCGATCAGTTCCGGGGCCAGGGTCAGGTGCCCGGCCGCCAGGGATGAAGCCCCGATGGCGTGGACGCCCCTCTGGACCGCCTCTTGCGCGGCTTCGGCCGGGGTCTGGAACAGACTGCCGGCGGTGGCCTCCAGGCCCAGATCGCCATAGGCANNGGCGACGACCTTCTGGCCCCGGTCATGGCCGTCCTGGCCCAGCTTGGCGATCAGGATCTTGGGCGGGCCACCATCGTTGTCGATGAAGGCGGCGACCATGTCGCGGGCCCGGGAGACGCGCGGGTCNCTGCCTGCCTCGGCGGCGTAGACACCTGATGTCGTTTTCACGCTGGCGATATGGCGACCGAAGGCGGCTTCCAGGGCGTCGGAGATCTCGCCCACCGTGGCCTTGGCCCGAGCCGCGTCGATGGCCAGGGCCAGCAGGTTGGCATTGCCCTTTGCGCCCTCGGTCAGGGCATCCAGAGCCGCTTGCGTCGCCGCCTCATCGCGTTCGGCCCGCAGACGCTGCAGCTTGTCCAGTTGCGAGGCCAGGACGGCGGCGTTGTCGACCTTCAGAACCGGGATGTCGTCGATGTGGTCCGACAGATAACGGTTGACGCCCACCACCGTCTGCTGGCCGGTGTCGATGCGGGCCTGGGTGCGGGCGGCGCTTTCCTCAATCCGCAGTTTGGGAATACCCGCCTCAATCGCCTTGGCCATGCCGCCCAGACCTTCAATCTCGGCCATGTGGGCGCGGGCCCGCTCGGCCAAATCGTGCGTAAGTTTCTCGACGTAGTAGCTGCCGCCCCAGGGGTCGATCACCCGCGTCAGGCCGGTCTCCTGTTGCAGCAGAAGCTGGGTGTTGCGGGCGATCCGGGCGGAGAAATCCGTCGGCAGGGCCAGGGCTTCATCCAGGGAGTTGGTGTGCAGGCTCTGGGTCTGGCCACCNGCCGCGGCCATGGCCTCGACCATGGTGCGGGGGACATTGTTGAACACGTCCTGGGCGGCCAGAGACCAGCCGGACGTCTGACAATGCGCCCTCAGGGCCAGTGACTTGGGGTTCTTCGCCCCGAATCCGGCCACCGCCTCGGCCCACAGCAGGCGACCAGCCCGCAGCTTGGCCACCTCCATGAAATAGTTCATGCCGATAGCCCAGAAGAAGCTCAGGCGCGGCGCGAAGCTATCGACATCCATGCCCGCATCGACCCCGGCGCGGATGTAGTCGATGCCGTCCGCGAGCGTATAGGCCAGCTCAAGATCGGCCGACGCCCCGGCCTCCTGCATGTGATAGCCCGAGATGGAGATGGAGTTGAACTTGGGTGCGTTCGCCGCCGTCCAAGCGAAAATGTCCGAGATGATCCGCATGCTCGGCGACGGCGGATAGATGTAGGTGTTGCGGACCATGAACTCCTTGAGGATGTCGTTCTGGATGGTCCCGGTCAGCTTGTCGGGCGAAACGCCCTGCTCCTCGGCGGCGACGACATAGAGGGCCAGGATCGGCAGCACCGCGCCGTTCATGGTCATCGACACACTCATCTGATCCAGCGGAATGCCGTCGAACAGGGTGCGCATGTCATAGATGCTGTCGATAGCCACGCCGGCCATGCCGACATCACCTTTGACCCGCGGATGGTCGCTGTCGTAGCCCCGGTGGGTAGCCAGATCGAAGGCGATGGACAGGCCCTTCTGGCCCGCCGCCAGATTGCGCCGGTAGAAGGCGTTGCTTTCTTCGGCGGTCGAGAACCCCGCATACTGGCGCACCGTCCACGGGTTCTGGGCATACATGGTCGGATAGGGGCCACGAAGGTAGGGCGCGATGCCCGGCAACCCGTGGATGGCTGAAAGCCCTCGNATGGCCTGGGCGTCATAGGCGGGTGCCACGGTGATGCCCTCTGGCGTCGACCAGTCGGCGCGGTCCAGTCCAGTGCCGGTCGACGACAGGTCCAGCGGGATATTCGAGAAGTTGACCTTGCTCATTGGCCCGCCTCCTGATCCGCAGCCAGTCGGATGGGTGTCAGGGGAGCGCAGGCTTCGCCACCGCCTTGCGGTTCGGCCTCGCGTTCCGGGGTCCAGGCGGCCGGGCGCGGCTCCGGGTCGACAAATCGGGTCACGCCAATGATGGGGTGATCACCGGAATGGACGGCGGCGATCAGGGCAGCCCGGGTGCGTCCGACCTGAGCCTGCAGCAGATCCGCCTTCAGGGCCTCGACCAGCCCGCCCTCGGCCTCGATGGCCTGAAACAGCGCCCAGCCGGCCTCGGCCAGATCGCGGCTGCGTTGGTCCAGATACCAGCTGCCAGAGGCTGGATCATCGACCCGGCCCAGATGCGCCTCTTCCATCATNACCAGCTGGGTATTGCGGGCCTGACGGGCAGCGAAGCTGTCAGGCAAACCAGAGGCCCGCACAAAGCCGTCCAGCACCACGGCATCGGCCCCGCCGACGCCCCCGGCAAAGCCCGCCGCGGTCAGTCGCAGCAGGTTGGGCCACGGGTCGCGGGCCGACAGCATGCGCCGCGACGACCGCGCCTCGATCACCGCATCGCACTCGACCCCAAATGCCCGCGAGAGGGTGCGCCACATCAGGCGCAGGGCCCGCACCTTGGCCAGGCCATCGAAATACTGCTGATCCACCGCGAGCGACAGGATGGTGCCTTTCAGCGCCTGTTCCGACGACAACCCCGCTCCGATCCCGGCTCGGACCAGTTCCGCTGCATTGGCGCAGGCAAAGGCCAGCTCCTGGGCGATCGAGCCGCCCGCCTCATGCGCCACCCGGCCCGAAGCCATGAAGAAGCTGGCGGCGGGATAGGCGGCGGCATGGCGGGCCGCTGTGTTGGCCGCCAGCGACAGATGCTCGGCCATCGACCGGGGCGACTGGCCGGTCTCGGCAAAGGCACTGATCGGATCCATATGGAACATCAGCCGGGCGCGGGGCGAGCCTTTGGCCACCACCGCCAGGGCATTGGCGGCGTCCGGCCCGTCAAGCCCGGCATCGAGACCCACCGGAGCCAGCTCCAGGGACACGCCGTCCAGCGCCCGGCCCAACGGTTCGGCATCGGCCAGCGCCGCCCCCTTCAGGACCACCGATGCCGCCCCACCCTGAAGCTCAGACAGAATGCGGGCATTCATCTCGTCCGGCAGGCCGCCCTCGACCAGGCTGCGCAGGTCCCAGGCACGGCCCTCCGCCTCTGAGGGTCGGGGAGCAAAGATCGGCTCCACGCCCGTGGCTGCGGCGTAGAGGGGACGCACCGCCAACCCATCAGCATCCAGATGCACCAGACCCTCCAGCGGACGGTCCTTCAGCGCCTTTTCAGCCAGGGCACGCCAGTGGGCAGGAGTGGGGATCGGAAAGGTCTCAGAAGCCATGGGTGTTTATGGCGTTGCCGGGCTGGTCAGGTCCAGTGCCAGACCGGACGCAAGACGCGATTTCAATCACAGACTGCTACAGCGGGGGTTGCGGATCTGGCGACCGTCCCCAGCTTGACGGGGTCCCATCGACTGGAGCCCTCCCATGGCCGACCTCTCTGACTTTCCGATCACCGCCCGCTGGCCCGCACAGCATCCCGACCGGCTGCAGCTGTATTCGCTGAACACGCCCAACGGGGTGAAGGTGTCGATCATGCTGGAGGAGACCGGTCTACGCTACGAGCCGCACCTGGTGGACATCACGGCCAATGAGACCTGGACGCCGGAGTTCCTAAGCCTCAATCCCAATGGCAAGATTCCCGCCATTCTGGATCCCAACGGCCCCGACGGGCGGCCCCTGGCCCTGTTCGAAAGCGGGGCGATCCTGGTCTATCTGGCGGACAAGACCGGCCTGTTCCTGCCCACCGATCCGGCCCGCCGCTATGAGACGCTTCAGTGGGTGTTCTTCCAGATGGCCGCCATCGGCCCGATGTTTGGTCAGCTCGGCTTTTTCCATAAGTTCGCCGGCAAGGCCTATGAGGACAAGCGCCCGCGTGATCGCTATGTCACCGAAAGCCGTCGTCTGCTGNGGGTGCTCAACGACCGGCTGGCAGATCGCACCTGGATCATGGGTGATGACTATACCATCGCCGATATCGCCACGCTCGGCTGGGTCAACAATTTGATCGGTTTCTATGAGGCCGGTGATCTGGTCGGCTATGCCGACTTCCCGCACGTCGAAGCCTGGCTCCAGCGCGGCCTGGCTCGCCCGGCGGTCCAGCGCGGCCTGAAGATTCCGACCCGAAGCTGACGGCGCTCTTTCGGCCCGGGCGGGACAACGCCTGATCTGCCTTGACAGGCTCACCTCATTGATCGTCGATAGGCGAAATCAGGGGGTGAACTGGGAGGTTCACAATGATCAGGCACCTGAAGCGCGTGTTTCAAGCCGCCGCCCCGGTGTGCGTATTGGCCGCTCTGGTGACGCCGGCGCTGGCGCAGGAGCGCCCGCCCACCCCGATCCAGCCGACCGATCCCGGAAGACTTCGCCCGCTCGTACCCCAGTCGACCCTGCCGATCGATAGCTTCCGTGTCAGCCAGGAGCGCTGCACGGCCGCGCTGGATGGGGGCTCTGTGCTGATGAGTGCGCGGCTGCGGATCGCGCCGGGCACCAGCACCAGCGGCCTGGTAGATCTGGATATTCTGGTCGATGGCGTGTCGGTTTATCGCGGCCCTTTTCGTGTTTCGAACGGCGCGGTGACCTTTNCGCGCCGCATCCCGGTTNCAGGGGGCGCTGGCGAGCACGAAGTTGTCTTCGTTCTGGACGGACGGGTCAGGAGCAGCCCTCAGAACTTCAGTCACGCCTGTGCCCGCCAGACTGGCGTGCGCGTTGACCCGCCCACAAGTGGTCTGGTGCTGCCCAACCTCGGATTCGGCAACACTCTGCAGGCGCAGCACGCACCAGCCCCGAACAGTGCAGACTTTGCCCGAAGCCTGGGTGTTGATGTCCCGCACATTGCGCCTCGTGATCGGCTACCGGCGGATTATCGGTTCACCAACCCGGTGATCCTTNCGCGACCCCATGACCGCTGCGGGGTCTTGCGGTTTCCAGCCAGCCCGGCCTGCCGCGCAGAGACGGATCCACCCCTGTGGGTCGTCTTTGCGATTGGGCTGGACAATCTGCGGGTCGCAGATCCCGAGCCCTATGTGCTGGTGGAAGGCCTGGCGGTGGCCAATACCTGGGTCGTTGACGCTTTGGATCAACCCCGCCTGTTCAATGGACGATTGGCCGATCCTGGCCGTGGTGGATCGTTGGAAGCGGGACGGGCCTGGCTGGTGGTCCACGCCCAGCTGGCATGCACCCGCGATGGGCGGATCGTCATCAGCCTCGACCCCCATCGGCGGATGCGGGAAACCAATGAAGCGGACAACATGCTGCGTATCCGCTACGCGACGCTGCCATGAGGAACGTGATGACCACGACACACACAGTGGCCGGCCTGGCTCTGGCCATGATCGTTTCGATGGTGGCTGGCCAAGCCCTGGCCCAGTCCCCACCCCTGCCCAGATCAACTCAAGGGGTGCCGCCCCCGATCCAGCCTGCACAGGTTCAGCCCGGCCCCGCCACGCAGGTTCGACCCGGGGGCCAGGATGAGCGCCTGCGCCCCTTGGCTCCGCCATCGACACTGCCGGTGCTGAGCTTCGAACAGTGGGATCTGCGTTGCGCCCGCAATCTGACCAGCGCCACGACCCAGGTCACCGCCCGGCTGGGCATCGCGCCAGGAGCCACGACCTCGGGCCAGGTCAGCATCGATGTGCGGATTGACGGGGTTTCGACTGGGGGCCGCAATGTGCGGGTCACCAATGGCACCGCCTCGGTCACTCGCCGCCTGAACCTGACCGGTGCCAGCGGCGACCATCAGGTGGAGTTTGTGCTGGATGGCCGCGTCGCCAGCGAGCCCCAGCGGTTCAGCCACAGCTGCGTCCGCACCGGACCAATGCGCGCCGACGCCCCAGGGCACCTGACCCTGCCCAATCTGGCGTTCGGCAATCTGGTCTATGCCGAGATACTGCCGCCGCCGACGGAACCGCGCTCCAGCGGCGGAGGACTGATCGAACCGCGCGTCAGCCTGGGAACGCTGCGGGTGTTGGCCGATCCGGTCATCGTGCGCGATGCGCAGTCCACCACCGGTCGGCTACAGTTCCCAAGCAATGCGCAATGCCCCGATGAGCGGGACGCCTATGCCACCGCCTATATGGCCATCGCGATCAGCACCCTGCGGGTGTCCGACCCGGCGGCCTACGTTCAGGTCCAGGCCGGCCCCTTCGAAACCGAGGTGAACTTTGTCGACACCATGGACGGCCCGCGCTTGGCCAATGGGGATCCCGTAACGACCNGAGGGAATCACAGGCACCCCCTGCCTCAGGGGTATCAGTGGATCGTCATCAAGCCGGCGTTGCCTTGCACCCGTGACGGCGTGCTGGAGGTCCGCGTCGATCCGTCCAATCGCCTGCGCGAATCCAACGAGGCGGACAATGTCCTGCGCCTGCGCTATTCGACGGTGCCGCGATGAGGAACCGGCGGACGAAATCAGCGCTGGTAGGGGGCTAACGCTGTTAGGGTTGGCGTCATCGCTGATGGCGTGCGGCCCGTCTTATGCCCCCGTCAGCGCGGTTGGTCGGCCCTGCCCGGAGATCACACAAGCGGACTTTGACGCCGCTCTGGCGAACGGGGCCGCGCGCGGCGATGCCCGCATTCGCAGCTCTGGCATGGTCGATATCCGCTTCGGGCCCGGGGTGGTTCACTGCGCCACCTACAACAGCAGCATGAAGCCCTGTCGGCGACCCAACGATCTGGTCATCCGCTACGAGATCGACGGCGACCAGACCCGCTATGTGCGGGTGCCCGCCAACAGCCAGTACCGGTTCAAGGTCGCCAACCGCCCGACCACCTGCGAGATCGTCAATGAGGATGATCCGGCGTCACCGGCGGGCAGCTAGACCGAAGCCGGCTCAGTTGGACGCAGGCCATCTGGGCTCAGATTTCGGTCCAGTCTAAAGCGAGCGCCTGGTTCACGGCATCAGCGGAATCGCGCAGCGATTCCACCTCAACCGATCAGGCGCTAGGCCGGACGGCGNGCCCGCAGGGCCTGGATGATGGTACCGTCGTCCAGCCAGTCCAGCTCTCCTCCGACGGGCACACCACGCGCCAGACTGGTGACCTGCAACTCGCCGCCGTTTCCATCCTGGGTCAGCCGCTCGGTAAGATAATGGGCTGTGGTCTGGCCATCGACCGTGGCCGGCAGGGCCAGTATCACCTCACGCACCTGTCCGCCCTTGACCCGCCCGATCAGCTCCGTGATCCGCAAGGCGTCCGGGCCGATGCCATCCAGCGCCGACAACAGACCGCCCAGCACATGGTATTTGCCGCGAAACGCTCCGGAACGCTCCATGGCCCACAGGGCCCCGGCCTCCTCCACCACGCAGATCAGGCCATTGTCGCGGACGCCATCTGAACAGATGGAGCAGGGATCGACCGTATCTGACGTGCCGCAGACCGAGCAGCTGACCACCTTGTCCGCCGTTTCTTGCAATGAGGCCGCCAGGGGCACGAGCAACTGATCCCGCTTTTTCAACAGGGCCAGGGCCGCCCGTCGGGCCGAGCGTGGTCCCATGCCGGGCAGCTTGGCCAAAAGGCTGATGAGACGTTCGATCTCCGGACCGGCAGAGGCAGCCATCGCCCGAAACCCTAGAACAGCTTGGGCATGCCGGGGATGTTCATGCCCGCCATGGGGCCGGCGGCCTCGCGCATCAGGGCGTTGTTGGCCTCGTCCAGCTTGCGCTTGGCATCGGCATGGGCGGCCATAACCAGATCAGCCAGGATCTCGCCCTCGCCGGGGGTCATCAGGCTCTCGTCGATACGAATGGCCGTGATTTCGCCGGGGCCTTTCAGGGCGACAGTCACGAGACCNCCGCCCGAGGTGCCCTCGGCGGTGGTTTCGGCCATCTTGGCCTGGGCTTCCTGCAGCTTCTGCTGCATTTGCTGGGCCTGCTGCATCAGGGAGTTGAGGTCTTTCATGCCTCCTAGATAGGCGATGCAGGCGGCCAGTTACAGGGAAACCCCTGATATCAATCTTGGCGAACAGGCAGAGCGATGGCCGTCGCCGGCCCGGCGGCAGGGGCCAGGTCCATCAGGCTGAGGGCATAGTTGGCGATGGAGGAGGCCACGGCGACCTGGGCCTCGATCTTGGGTTCACCCAGCGCCCGCGCCGCCGCGATGTCTTCCTCGACAGCTACGGCAACGCCATACCTGGCCGTCAGACGCCTCCCGTGACCTTCGGCATAGGTGCGTGAATACAGCACCCAGACGTCCGTGTCGGTCTCGGCGTGAAGACACACTGATGCCCCCGCAGGTCCTCCTGGCGAATACGCCGGAAATGGACCACGCGGGCGTTCGGCTCATCGCGGATACAGCCTGCCGCATCGCCGATGATCGCCTGCGCGTCCTCGTCGTCGCCATCCAGTTCACCGGCGGCCCCATTGGTGGTCACGCTGGTCGTCTTGAACTCGAAGTCAACGGCCGAGCCCCAGGCCCGTTCGTCACCCTCGGGCATCATCGGCAGCGCCGCACTGAAGTCGTTCAGAAACCGATCCCAGTCGACCGGCGGCAGCTCCTCCACCCCAGTTGGGTCGCCAGGACATTCAGCTGCTCCATCAGAGCCGGAATCTGTTCGCGCAACTCAGCCAGGTCATCGGCCTGAGAGGACGCCGCCGACTCGTTTGCCGGATCCTGGGCCAGGGCCGGAACCGCCAGCCCCAGGCCTGCTGCCAGGGCACAGGTCGCAATCGCCTGTTTCAGCCGTGATTTGATCCGCATGGTCCACCTCCCTTATCGCCCTGCCATAGTGACTCATGCTGAGCCGGGCGGCGAGGGATGGGAGGTCGCCTGACAGGTACCGTCAGTCGGTGCCCTCTTCGCCCTCGCCTTCGTCGGGGATGGCCGGCAGTTCGACCATCGGCGGGGTNTCCTTGATCTCACCCAGCTTGGCCCCGGGGAAGGCCTTCAGGATCGACTGGACCAGNGGATCGGCCTCAACCTCGGCCCGCACGGCCTGGGCCTTCTTGCGGTCAGCCTCCATCAGCGTCTCGGCCCCGCCCTGACCATTGGCGACGATGAACCAGGGCCGCCCGGTCCATTCCTTCAGCCGCGCTGACAGCCGCTGGGGCAGGCCCGCCGGGGCACCTGGTGCCGGTTCATAGGTGATGCGTCCCGGCTGGAATTCGACCACCTTTACATAGGCTTTCACATCCAGCTGCAGGCTGATCTCACGCCGGTCCCCGATCAGGGCTACGACTTGCTCAAAGGTTTGCGGGTCNGGCCGGGCGGGCTTGCGGAGCACTGGCAACCGTCTGCACTGCAGAAGTCGCCCCGCCCCCGCCGCCACCTCTGGGACCTGGCGTGCCAGCGGGGCCNNGCCGGGCAGGATCGGCTCGCCCTCGCGAAGCGCCTTCAGCGCCTCTTCGGGGCCGGGCAGGTCGGCGGCATAGGCCAGGCGCACAATAGCCATCTCCACCGCATCGGACGGACGCGGCGCGCGTCGCGTTTCCTCCAGCGCCTTCAGCAGCATCTGCCAGGCTCGCGACAGATTGGAGGCCGGCACTGCCGCGCCCAATGCGGCCAGGGCCTTGGCCTGATCCGCGGGCAGGCGCGTGGCCTCGGCCCCCAGCATTTTGGCGACCGAGGCCGCGTGGCAGTGCTCCAGCAGATCGCCAACCAGCTGCACCGGATCGGCCCCAAAACCATAAAGGGCGCGGAACATCTCCAGCGCCTCGGGCGTGCGACCGCCCATGATAGCCTCGAACAGGGCAATGGACTGGGTCCGGTCGGCCAGCCCCAGCATGTCACGCACGATCTCGGCCTTGACCTGCTGACCGGCTTCGGCCTGAACCAGGGCCTGATCCAGCAAGCTGAGACCGTCACGCACCGAGCCTTCGGCCGCCCGCGAGATCAGGGCCAGGGCTTCATCGTCGATCGACATACCTTCCTGGGCCGCGACCTGTCCCAGGTGGGTCGACAGCACATCCGGTTCGACCCGGCGCAGATCGAACCGTTGACAGCGGCTCAGGATCGTCACCGGCACCTTGCGGATTTCGGTGGTGGCAAAGATGAATTTGGCGTGCGGCGGGGGCTCTTCGAGTGTCTTCAGCAGGGCGTTGAAGGCTNNGCGGTCGAGCATGTGCACCTCGTCCAGCACATAGACCTTGTAGCGGGCCTCGACCGGCGCATAGCGAACGCTTTCAATCAGCTCGCGAATGTCGCCCACGCCGGTATGACTGGCGGCGTCCATCTCCTGCACATCCATGTGCTGACCGGCCATGATGGCCGCGTCGTGTCGCCCGTCCGGTGTCAGGGCCAGCGGCGGCTTGTCGATGGTGTCGGTCTCATTGTTCAGGGCCCGGGCCAGAAGGCGGGCCGTCGTGGTNTTGCCGACCCCGCGCACCCCGGTCAGCATCCAGGCCTGGGCGATACGGCCGGTGGCAAACGAGTTGGCCAGGGTGCGCACCATGGCTTCCTGCCCGATCAGATCCTCAAACGTGCGCGGTCGGTATTTGCGGGCCAGGACCGTGTAGGCCGGGTCGTCAGAGACGGCCGCGACCTTGGGTGTTACCGCTGCAACCTTCGCCTCGGAAACAGGCTTGGCGACCGGTTCCGGCGCAGTCTCAGTTTCCGCCTCAACCCTGGCCTCAGGCCTGGGCTCGGGTTTTGGCTCTGGCGGGGCTCCGAACATGTCATCGGTATTGGGATCGCGCTCGGGAGCCTCNACCCCCGTGTCGTCCCCAAGGGCGTCGTCGTCCCACGGGGGCGTCCAGATTCGGGTCCGCGTCACTCATTGCCAAATGATCTAGCCCACAGCGGGCGGATCGTCACCCGTCGCAAAAGCGAAACGCCGCCCCGGTTTCCCGAAGCGGCGCTTCCATTCGGATTCAGCTGTGGACCGATTAGTCCAGCAGGTCCGCCGGCACACGACCGCCATTGGCGGCCAGCAGCCATCACCTGCTTGTGCAGCCAGATGTTCATGGTGGCGGTGTCCGACTTGTCGCCGGTGTAGCCCAGCTCGTCGGCCAGTTCCTTGCGCTCGGCCAGGGTGCTGTCCATGCCGACCAGCTTCATCAGGTCGACGATCGAGGTGCGCCAGTTCAGGCCCTTGCCTTCGTTCATCTCCGTCAGGACGGCTTCGATGTCGACCGGCTCAGCGGCGGCTTCCGGCATCGGAATGGTGGTCAGGGCCCCACCGCCAGCGGTGGTGGTCGGGGCAGGAGCGGCCTCGCGGCGCTTGAAAATGCGGCCGAAAATGTTGCCGAGGATGCTCATTGGGGGGTCTCCAGTCTGCGCAAATTGCGCGGTCGGTCACTAAATCGCTGACGGCCCCAACGGTTCCGAATCGGACCGAACTCAGGCGCACGACAACGGGCTAACGGGGGCACTGGCACTGAAGGAAGTAGAGACCGCGACCCAAAGGTGAATTCGTTGTGGCTGCTGCCTTCCGGCCCTGACCAAGTTGGCGAAGCCTTCGCCCGCGATCTCCGAGAATGGATATGGCCGGTCAGGCTCGCCGACGCAAGAGCAATGCTGCTAGATACAGCCATGGCCCCAGCGATCACTTTTTCCGGCAACCCTCTGGATCGGGNNGGCGACCCGCGCAACGATCCGGCCTGGATGGCTCGGCAAGAGACCGATCCACAGGCCCGCACGATTGTTTTCGTCGGCGGATGCCCGATGATCCAGGAGGCGGCCGGAGGGGCCGCTCTGGTGATGTTCCGGCGGAACGATCTGACCGCCATCGAGGCGGACACGCTGTTCCTCGGTCGCGATGCCGACGGGCCGGTCTTTGCCTGTCAGGTCGGGCCTGAGGTCGCAGCCAAGCTGGACGGAGAACCCTTGGACCTGCGCTCCGCGGCCTCTGTCCTGCCGGGCCCACAGGCAGCCTTGGCCGGACTGGCGCATGGCTTGTTCGACTGGCGTTCCTGGAACGGCTTCTGCTCGCGCTGTGGCCAGCCAACAGAAGATGTCAGCGGCGGGTGGAAGCGCCAGTGCCCGGCCTGCGGCGCTGAGCATTTTCCACGTGTCTCACCCGTCACCATCATGTTGATCGTGCACGGGCAGGGAGAGTCGGCCAAATGCCTGATCGGGCGTCAGGCCGCCTGGCCTCCCGGAAGGATGTCGGCCCTGGCGGGATTCATCGAGCCGGGCGAGACCATCGAAGAAGGCTGTGCGCGTGAGGTCAAGGAGGAGGCGGGCCTGACCGTCACAACCGTGCGCTATCACTCCAGCCAGCCCTGGCCCTTCCCTGGCCAGCTGATGATCGGACTGGTCTGTGCCGTCAGCGACGACAACGCCATCCCAGACGAATCCGAACTGGAAGCTGTCGCCTGGCTGGACCGCGAGGAAGCCCGCGATATGCTCGAGGGTCGCCACCCGATCCTGAAGGCCCCGCCCCGCATCGCCATCGCTCGCACCCTCATCCAGGCCTGGGTCGACGGATTTGAACCATTCGGGTGAGGCGTCGCTTTCACCTCCCCATTCATGGGGAGGGGACCACGAAGTGGTGGAGGGCAGCACCGACCGTAACCGAAGAAGCGCCTGATGCAGAACCGTCAGCTCCCCCTCCGTCAGGGGCCGTATTCGGTCCGCGCCACGTCCCCGCGTGCGGAGAGGTGAAACGCAAATTCAGACCCGCGCCAGCACCCGCTTGATGACCGCCTCATAAACCCCCGTCAGGGCCTCTAGCTCGGCCACGGGAACCCGCTCGTCGATCTGGTGCATGGTCTGGCCGACCAGACCCAGTTCCAGCACCGGGCACAGGGCGCGGATGAAGCGGGCGTCCGAGGTGCCGCCGGTGGTCGAGGCTTCCGGGCGGCGACCCAGCACNCCTTCGACCGCATCCTGAACGGCTTTCACGAACGGCCCCGGTTCGGTCAGGAAGGCATCGCCCGAATGCAGGTGCTCGACGTCGATCCGAAGCCCACTGTCGGCCTGGGCCTGACCTGCCTCCTGGTTGAGCCAGGTCATCAGGCCCTCGCCGGTCTGGGCCGGGTTAAAGCGGATGTTGAGCCGCCCGGTCGCTTCAGCCGGGATCAGGTTGGTGGCTGTGTTGCCGACGTCCATCGTCGTCAGTTCGAGGTTCGAGGGCTGGAACGCCTCATACCCTTCATCCAGCCTGTGATCGGCCAGCCTGGCCATCAGCCGCGCCAACACCGGAACCGGATTGGCCGCCCGCTCCGGATAGGCGACATGGCCCTGCTTGCCATGGACGGTGATCCAGGTGTTGAGGCTGCCGCGCCGCCCGATCTTGATGCAGTCGCCCAGCACCTGCTGTGACGAGGGCTCGCCGACCACGCAGGCGTCGATGACCTCACCTTCCTCCATCAGGGTCTGCACCACCCGCTTGGTGCCATGCAGGGCCGGGCCCTCCTCGTCGCCCGTAATCAGAAAGCTCAAAGAGCCCTTCGGTTCGCCCTCGGTCAGCACGCGCGACACCGCCGCGATCCAGGCCCCGATGCCGCCCTTCATGTCGACGGCCCCNCGACCATACAGCACCCCGTCGATCACCTCGGCCTCAAAGGGCTGGGCGCTCCAGGCGGTCAGGTTGCCGGTGGGCACGACATCCGTATGGCCGGCAAAGCAGAGGTTAGANGAGGCGTTGCCTAATCGGGCATAGAGGTTCTCGATCCGCGCATGCTGGCCCTCGCCGCCCGGCCCTTCGAAAGCCAGCCGACGGCAGGTGAAGCCCAGGCCCGTCAGCACCCGCTCGATCACATCCATGGCCCCCTCATCGGCGGGCGTCACCGACGGACGGCGGATCAGGTCACGGGTCAGCTCAACGGGATCAATCACATTCGACGGGGCAGGGGATGCAGCGCTCATGGTCCTGTGCTTTAGGAGGTTCGTATTGATGCGGAAGCACCCCATGCCCAAGATTGATCTCGACACCGCGCCCACCGCCCACGGCACCGGCTATCCGGAGGAACATGCCGGTCCCTGCAAAGCCCGCCTGCGCTGGCGACTGGGCGATGCGGCGGGGCTGGATCAANTCGGGGTCAATCTGTTGCGCCTGCCGACCGGGTCCTGGTCAAGCCAGCGCCACTGGCATGACGGCGAGGATGAGTTCGTCTGGGTGATCGAAGGCGAGGTGGTGCTGGTCGAGGATGAGGGCGAGACGGTATTGAGAACTGGCGACTGCGCCGGGTTCAAGGCCGGAGTCAGGAACGGCCACAAGCTGGAGAACCGGTCGGACACTGAGGCCGTCATCCTGGAGGTCGGCACACGCAAGCCCGGCGGCGATCACGGTGAATATCCCGACATCGACATGACCTTCCGATCCGGTGTCTTTTCGCACCGCGACGGCGCGCCCTATCCGAAACATGACCGACGCACCTGAAGCTTCCCGCCGATCACGCCAGAGGCGGCCGGGGCCGAGCAGGGTCCGCACGAGGACAACCCTTGGCGCAATCCTGACTTCGTAAGGTTATGGGTGGGACGGCTGGCGGCGGTATTGGCCATCCAGACGCAGGGCGCGGCCCTGCTGTGGCAGGTCTATGATATCGCCCGGCGCGATCACCCCATCCAGGAGGCCAGCCTCTATCTCGGCCTGATCGGCCTGTGCCAGTTCCTGCCGCTGTTGGCCCTCACCCTGCCCGCCGGAGAGATGGCGGACCGGCTGGACCGCAAGCGCACCGTGGCCCTGTCCATCGGGGTCGAGGGACTGTGCGCAGCGGCCTTCCTGGGGCTGGCCCTGACAGGGCATCCGCCGCTGTGGGCCCTTCTGGCTGTCGCTGCCGTGTTCGGGGCCGCCCGGGCCTTTCTGGCCCCCGCCAGCCAGGCCTATCTGCCGATGGTGGTCGGACGGGCTGCCCTGCCCCGCGCCATCGCCGCCCAGTCGATCGCCTTCCAGACCGGCTCCATCGCCGCGCCGGCCATCGCAGGGCTGATCGTCGGCATTGCGGTGCCCTATGCCTATGCCACGGCGCTTTGCCTGTTTGCCGTGGCCCTGGTCTGCATTCTGACCATCAGGACCTCGGGCAAGCCCCGGCGCGAGCGGGTGCCGTTCAGCGCCCGGGCCATGCTGGCCTCAGTCGGCGAGGGCCTGACCTATGTGCGGACCAACAAGGTGGTGCTGGGGGCCATCTCGCTGGATTTGGTGGTGGTTCTGTTTGCCGGGATTGCCCTTCTGACGCCGATCTTTGCTCGCGATCTGTGGCACGTCGGGGCCGAAGGATTTGGGCTACTCAGAGCCTCGTTTGGTCTGNGGGCCCTGCTGACCGCCTTTTGGCTGACGCGGTTCCCGATTGTGCATCAGGCCGGGCGCTGGATGTTCGCCGCCGTGGCGCTGTTTGGCGTCTGCGCCCTCATTTTCGGCCTAACCGGATGGGCCGCGCGAGACCTGGGCTGGCTCAATCTGGTGTGGCTGGCGGGCGTGGCCCTGTTCTTCGCCGGGGCCGCCGACATGGTCAGCGTCAACATCCGCCAGAGCCTGATACAGTTGGCCACGCCGGACGAGATGCGCGGCCGGGTCAGCTCCGTCTCCATGCTGTTCATCGGGGCGTCCAATGAGTTGGGCGAGGCCTACACCGGCTTTGCCGTGCGTATCCTGGGCCCCATCGGCGCGGCCCTGTTCGGCGGTTGCGGAGCCCTGNGTGCCACAGCCCTGTGGGCAGCAAAATTCCCGGCGCTAAGGAAGGCGGATCGGCTTCAGTAGTGAATCGTGAGTGGTAGCCGCGTCCTACTCACGACTCACCCCAGGCCTCTCACCAAGGCCGGAAATGCTTGGACAGCTTCAGGCCCTGGCTCTGATAGTGGCTGCCGCTTTCGCCGTAGAGGCGGGTCGGACGCTCGGTCAGGGGCTCATAGACCAGGCGGGCGACGATCTGGCCGTGCTCCAGCAGGAACGGCGTGTCGTGGGTGCGCACCTCCAGCACGCCCTTTGAGCCCGCNCCGTGCGCCTCATCGGTGCCGAAGCCGGGGTCGAAGAAGCCGGCATAATGGACCCGGAACTCCCCNACGCTGGGGTCGATCGGCGTCATCTCGGCGGCCTGATCGACAGGGATTTCCACGTCATCTGAGGAGGCCAGGATGTAGAACTCGCCCGGATCTAAGAGCAACTCGCCGCGCCGCAGGCTCAGCGGCTCCCAGTAGTCGCGGGGNTCGTGCCCATCAATGTTGTCCAGATCGACCACACCCGCATGGCGACGCCCCCGGAAGCCGACGATGCCGCCATCACTGCCGGACAGGTCCACCCCGACCGAGCGGGTTTCCAGACGCGGCGGCTCCCCNGCCTTCAGGCGCAGTTGGTTCAGCCGCGTGCCCGGCCGCACCAGGATGGAAAAGGTCTGCGGCGCGATCTCCAGATAGAGGGGNCCATCGTAGCCNTCATCCACATCGTCGAAGCTGCCACCGCAGTCGGTCAGCAGGCGCACGAACACATCCACGCGCCCGGTCGAGCTNTTCGGATTGGCCCGCGCGATCAGTCCCTTGGGCAGCCTCAGCCGCTCCTGCAGCTTGACGATATAGACGCAGCCTTTTTCCAGCACCTCGCCCCCNGACAGATCCAGGCTGTGCATCAGCACGTCCTTGACCCGATCCTCGACCTTGCGGTGGCCGGGCAGGAAGGAGGCGCGCACCCGCCAGGCGGTATCGGACAGGCGCAAATCCAGGCTGGCCGGCTGCACCTGATCGGCGTCGAACGGNCTTTCNGAACTGATCGCACCGTTGGCGATCAGGACTTCGATGGCCTGGCAAGGCAGAATGCCGGGGTGCGGATAGGTTGTTGTCATGGGAGCCTGGTTTCGGCGAATGAACAGGCCGTCCCGTGTCCCACACGGATTATTCCCTGCAAGTCCTGTTGCTATTGCACTGTCTCGGCGTGGCTGGAAACATGACCGGTATGTTTGATGACCAACCGTATGAGGCCGAGACCGAAGGCGTGGTGGTGCGGGTTCGCCCCAGCTTTCTTGCCGGCCAGTCGTTCCCGGAGGACAACCGCTGGGTCTGGGCCTATCAGGTCGAGGTGGTCAATCTGTCGGGTCGCCCACTCAAGCTGCTCAGTCGCCGCTGGACCATCACGGATGCCTTGGGCCGTATCGAGGAGGTGGTAGGAGAGGGCGTGGTGGGCGAACAGCCTCTGATCGCGCCGGGCGACAGCTTCAACTACACCTCCGGCTGCCCGCTGCAGACCTCGTCCGGCGCTATGGTCGGTGCCTACATCATGGCCGAGGAAGACGGTCGGCTGTTCGAGGTCGATATCCCGGCCTTCAGCCTGGATGCCNCCGGTGCAAAACGGGTGTTGAACTAACCGCCTCAGCCGCGAGCGCCCGCGCCGCCAGCAGTAGGGCGAGAGAGGATCACGCCCTCAAGTCGTGAGCGCCCGCGCCGCGAACATAGGGCCACAAAGGATCACGCCCTCAAGTCGTGAGCGTCCGCGCCGCGAACATAGGGCCACAAAGGATCACGCCCTCAAGTCGTGAGCGTCCGCGCCGCGAACATAGGGCCACAAAGGATCATGCCCTCAAGTCGTGAGCGTCCGCGCCGCGAACATAGGGCCACAAAATGGTGAAGGGGCTGCGTCAACCCGGAGAACCGCAGCCCCGTCCCCGGTCCCGCACATGCATCCCAAGGGCGCTGGCAGGGCGGACGGCGGCCCCATAGGAGCCATTTGTGACAGCCGAATGGCGGCTGAATCAAAACGGGGCGTCCGACCTGCGAACGCCCCGATCTTGGACGGATTGGCTTACATGAACCGGCGCAGCGACCGGGCCAGTTCGGAGGCCGAGTTCTTCTTGACCTGAGGCTGGTAGGCGACCTTGGCGTGCTCGACGCAATAGACCCCTTCTGAAGCGCGGCGACCACAGAAGCTGAAGTCGGCGCTGGTCGGATCACCGATCGGCCATTTGCACATGTGAGCCCCCAGGGTCATCACCGTAGCGGTGCCCGGCAGGTCCGGCTCGCGCGGGGGCAGGGGCTGGGGGCTGTGGCGTGGTTGCCGGGCGCGGCTGGGCCGCTTCGATGCGGCGCGGGGCTGCCGGAGCCTTGGGGGCCGCCGCAGCCGGGCGCGGGCGCGTCGGGCGGAANNGGTGGTGCGGGTCGGCTGCGACGGCGCAGCCCGGCCCGACAGGCCCAGGCGGTGCACCTTGCCGATCACGGCGTTGCGGGTCACCCCGCCGCCCAGGGCCTTGGCAATCTGGCTAGCCGACTGGCCTTCCAGCCAGAGTTTCTTCAGCGCACTGACGCGGTCTTCGGTCCATCCAGCGTTCATGATCGCCCCTTGGTCTCAACTGATTCAACATATGGGGTCGGTGCAGCCCTCCGAGCGCCTCGACCTACCAGCCTTAGTAAACGAAACCTTAAGGGGCGCAATATCTGCGAATCGCAGTGTCCACAGGAACTATATATATAGACGGGTTTGAGCGAGCGCTGTTCGACCCTTGCATATGCCCGTCCGGCGACGCATCTGGGGGTCATGACCGATCTGTCTTCGATGCGTCCCCAGGGCTTGCCAGAACCGCGCACCTACAGGGGTGTCAACTGGGAGGGGCTTTGGACCNCCTATCTGAAAGAGGTCCGGCGCTTCTGGAAGGTCGGGGCCCAGACGGTGGCCGCACCGGTGGTCACGACGCTCTTGTATATGTTGGTCTTTGTGGTGGCCATGAAAGGGGCACGCCCGCCCTTGCATGGCACGCCTNTCGGTGAGTTCGTTGCCCCGGGCCTGATCATGATGGCGATCCTGTCCAATGCCTTCGCCAATGCGTCCTCCAGTCTGATCCAGGCGAAGATCATGGGCACGGCCAGTGACTTCCTGACCCCACCGCTTAGTCCGCTGGAACTGACGATCGGCTTTTCCCTTGGTGCCGCCACGCGCGGGATTGTTGTGGGTCTGGTGACGGCCCTGTGCGTCATGCCATTCGCCAACCTCCATATCGCCAGCCTCGGCCTGGTGCTCTGGTTTGGCCTGGTGGCATCGCTTCTGATGGGGATGCTGGGCGTGTTGGGCGGCCTGTGGTCGGAGAAGTTTGATCACCTGGCGGCGGTGCAGAGCTTCGTGATCATGCCGATGACGTTTTTGAGCGGCACCTTCTATCTGGTCGAGGCCCTGCCCGAACCGTTTTCGACCATCAGCCACTACAACCCATTCTTCTATCTGATCGACGGCTTCCGGGCCGGTTTCATCGGCCATTCCGAGAGCAATCTGACCATCGGCATCGCTGTCAGCGGCGCTCTGACCGTCGTTCTGGCCTGGGTCTGTTGGGCCGTGTTCAAGTCCGGCTGGCGGCTGAAGAGCTAGCGGTGGACATCAGCGCTGCCCAGGCCCGCCGCATCGCCCTGGCGGCGCAAGGCTTTGGCAAGGCGCGGCCGCAGACTGCGAGCGCCCGCCACGTCCGCGATCAGGCTCGCAAGCTGGGCGTGATCCAGCTCGATAGCGTCAATGTGGTCAGCCGCACCCACTATCTGCCCAAATTCTCGCGCCTGGGGGCCTATGACAGGGCGCATCTGGAGGCTGAGGCCTGGGGGAGCAAGCCCAGCCTGTTCGAATACTGGGGCCATGAGGCCTCGCTCTTGCCGGTCGAGATGCAGCCCTTGTTGCGCTGGCGTATGGCGCGGGCCCGCGACGGGGCCATGTGGACCGGTATCGCCCGCTTTGGTCGCGAGCGGGCCGACTATATCGACGGCATCCTGCTGGAGATTGAGCGACGTGGCCCCGTCACCGGCAGCGACTTCTCCAGCGGTCCCAAGGGGGCTCCCGGCTGGTGGGAATGGTCTGACGGCAAAAGAGCGTTGGAATGGCTTTTCTGGACCGGCGACATCACCACCCGGACCCGGCGCGGATTTGAGCGCGTCTATGACCTGACCGAGCGGGTGCTGCCTCAGCGTATCGCTGACCTGCCGACGCCAGATGCGGCCGATGCGATCCGGGAGCTCGTGCGTCTGTCGGCGGGGGCTATGGGCATCGCCACCCTGGCGGACCTGCGCGACTATTTCCGCCTGCCGCTCGACGATGCCAAACGCGCCGTGGCCGAGCTGGTTGAGGCGGGCGAGCTGGAGCCGGTGCGGGTCCGGGGCTGGAAGCATCCGGCCTACCTGGTGCCCGGCACGAAAAAGCCACGGCGGATCCAGGGGCAGGCGCTTCTGTCACCCTTCGACAATCTGATCTGGTTCCGAGACCGCACCGAACGCCTGTTCAACGTGCAGGTCCGGCTGGAGATCTACACCCCGGCCGAGAAACGGGTGCATGGCTATTATGTGCTTCCGTTTCTGGAGGATGAGGCCATCACCGCTCGCGTTGATCTGAAGGCGGACCGGCAGGCGGGCGTGNCCAGGGTCCAGGCGGCCTGGCGCGAACCGGACACCACGCAAGAAACTCCCGCGCGGTTGGCCGAGGAACTGCGCCTGATGGCCGGATGGTTGGGGTTGGTGAACGTGGACATCTCGGGACGGGGAGATCTTGCCTCGTCCCTGGCTGAACAGTTCCGTGGTCGCGCTGCCTGAAGCCTGCCGACGCAAGCCGGCCGATGCTCAGACTTTTCGCTGATCCGGATTGCGGCGCGGCAGCCGGTTTTGATGACAGCACTCAGCAGGCGATAGGCCGGGGCCTCGCGGCTCCCGTGGGCGATGGCGTGGTCGTGGTGGGCCAGCTCTTCTTCGCGGAATTGAGCCAGTTCGGCAGCGAGGGCCGGGTCGCGATCCTTCAGCTCTTCGACCTGATCGGCATAGTGTTCCTCGATCACANNCTCGACCGCCTCGGTGCAGGCGTGGGCGGCTTTCTCGCCCATCAGNGCCGTCCCGGCACCCAGGGCNAAAGCGGCCAACCGCCAGATCGGCGTCATCGCGGTGGGGCGCACCCCTTCTTCGGTCAANAGGGCATTGAACCGGTCCAGATGCACCTGCTCATGGGCCCGCATTTCGGCCAGGTCNCTGGAGATGGCTTCGTGGTCACGCCGGCCGGCGAACACAGCCCGCTGGGCCCGGTAGATATTGATGGCGGCATACTCGCCGGCGTGGTCGACGCGCAGCATCTCGGCCCGTCGGGCGCGGCTGGCACCAAGGCCTGGGCGCGCCAGGGGAATGCGGCGAGCGTCGGCGTCCGTGCTCATCAGGTCAGGGCCTCGCTTGGCAGGACCTGGGGGNCGCGGGCGTCCTTGGGGCGCTTGGCGGCCAAAAGGCTGAAGATGGCCAGGGCCAGGGAGATCAGCGCGTTCCATCCCGCCATCGACAGACCCAGCCACGACCAGGCGACATCGCCACAGCTGACGGGCATCTGGATGGTGCCGCTGCCGCTGGCCAGCGCCGACAGGTCCAGATTCGCTATTGGACCCAGAGAGCCGGAACAGGAGGCCGGCAGGGTCCACCAGTGGTATTCGCCGCCCATGTGGAACAGCGCAGTGATGAAGCCGGTGGCAAAGGTAAGGAACAGCAAGAAGGCGGCGATGCGCGGCGTGCCCCGGCTGCCGCGACTGATCAAGTGCCACAGGGTGGCCGATCCGGCGATGGCAACAGCGCCCCAGTAGACCTCGCGCTGGCGTAGGCACAGATTGCAGGGATCCAGCCCCGCGAACCGCTCAAACGCATGGGCCGCGGCCAGCATGGCCAGGGAAATCGCCAGCGCAAATGCCGTCCACCAGCGGGTCAACAACTGATACAGCTCGTTCATGCGCCTCTCTTAGCTTGACCGATAGTCGCCGTCGATTGCCTAGGCACCCTAGAAGACGACCTTCAGCAACACGATCAAGGCGACCAGCGCCGTCAGACCAATACCGGACCACAGAGCCAGTCGTTTCTCGACTTGTTCCAGCATGGCCGGGCCCCANTTTTTCAAGATCCAGGCCTCGAGGAANAAGCGCCCGCCGCGCGTGACCACTGAGGCGGCCAGGAACACCGGAAAGCTGAACGCGGCCAGTCCGGAGGCAATGGTGACGAGCTTATAGGGAATGGGCGTCAATCCCTTGACCAGGATCACGGCCAGTCCCCAACGATCGAACCAGAGACGAAAATCCTCCAACCCGTCCGAGTGGCCGAACAGGTTGAGAATCCACAGCCCGACATCGGTCAGGAAGTAGCCAATGATGTATCCGAGGATACCTCCCAACACCGAAGCGATCGTGCAAACCCCGGCATAGAAATAGGCCCGGTCCGGCCGCTTCAAGATCATCGGCACCAGCATGACGTCGGGTGGGATTGGGAAGATCGAGCTCTCCGCAAAGGACACCACTGCCAGGGCGGGCGTGGCGTGCTTGTGTCCTGCCAGTGACATGACCCAGTCGTAGAGTTTGCGAAGCATGTGATCCCCGAAGCTGAACGGCCCCTCTAGCAGGGCCGGACGCCCGGCGCACCTGCTCAGAGCGTGCGGCGAGAAGACACACTGAAACCCGGCATATCTATGGTGCACCGTCTTCGATCGAAGCTCTCAATGCGCTGTGACACACCGTGCCTTGGCTTTCGGGCATCAAATCCCTAGGTTCCGGCCAACTGACCCCCGATGGAGTGCGCCATGACCGCCAATCCGAACGATCCGATGGGCCTGGACGGCTTCGAGTTTGTCGAGTTCGTCAGCCCCGACCCGAAGGCCATGCAGGCGCATTTCGAGACCATGGGCTTTGTGCATTCGCACACGCGGGCCGATGGCCTGGTGATCCGCATGAAGCAGGGCGACATCACCTTTCTGATCAATAGCACCGAGGGGACACCCGCAGCTGCATTCCGCGATGCGCACGGGGCCTCTGCGGCGGGCATGGCCTTCCGGGTCAAGGATGCCAAGGATGCCTTTGACCGGGCGGTCAAGAACGGGNCCAAAGTGGCCGAGGCGACCGCGACGGGCCTGGGTGACTATCCGTTCGTGCTGCAAGGCATCGGCGGCAGTCTGCTCTACCTGGTCGACAAATGGGGCGACCAGACCCTCTATGCCGGGTGGGACGAGGTTCCGNGCTGGCGCGAGGCCGAGGCTGGCAACAATGTCGGCCTGCATCTGCTGGACCACCTGACGCACAATGTCCGCAAGGGCCAGATGCGCACCTGGTCGACCTTCTACGGCGACGTCTTCGGCTTCAAGGAACAGAAGTATTTCGACATCAAGGGCAAGCGCGCGGGCCTGTTCTCGCAAGCCATGGTCGCGCCGGACGGCATGATCCGGATCCCGCTGAACGAAAGCCAGGACGAGCAGAGCCAGATCGAGGAGTTCCTGCGCCGTTACAATGGCGAGGGGATCCAGCACATCGCGCTGCACACCGACGACATCTTCAAGACCGTCGAAGAGATGAAGGCGCGCGGCATCGCCTTCCAGGACACGATCGAAACCTATTTCGACCTGATCGACAAACGTCTGCCGGGCCACGGCGAGGACGTGGAGCGGATGCGCNAGAACCGCATCCTCATCGACGGCTCGGATGAGGACGGTTTGCTGCTGCAGATCTTCACCCAGGACACCTTCGGCCCCATCTTCTTTGAGATCATCCAGCGCAAGGGCAACCAGGCGTTCGGCGAAGGCAACTTCCAGGCGCTGTTCGATCTTATCGAGCTGGACCAGATCCGCCGAGGTGTGATCAAGGTCGATGCCGTTTAGGAAGGGTCCCCCGGATGGCTGCCGTGGCTGGCTCCCGCTGATCGCGGCGGCGGTTGGGGCTGGTCGGTGTTGTCTGGCTTGAGGGCGGTTTCTGGACCGTGCTGTTATCGGCGATCGCCTGTGGCGTTGGCCTGTTGATCATCTACGGACTTTGGCGGCGCTGGCACAGGCGGCGCTAGAGCCTGATCGGTTGAGGCGGAATCGCATCGCGGTTCCACCGATGCCGTGAATCAGGCTCTCACTAAAGCATGGGACCGATTTCGGTCCGGGAGCATGGCATGTCACTGCGCGGCTGGATAACAGGAACGGGACTGGCCTTGGGGCTGGTGACTGCGGGGAGTGCCCACGCCCAGGTGGTGCCAGCGGCGGACGAACAGCCGCACTGGTCGCTGGCCATTCATGGCGGGGCCGGTGTGATCGAGCGCAGCGGCCTGTCGCCGGAACTGGACGCGGCATATCGTGCCGAGCTTGAGCGGGCGCTGGCAGCGGGGCGGNCTATCCTCAGCCAGGGCGGCACCGCACTGGACGCGGTGCAGGCGGCGGTTGAGCTGATGGAGGACAGTCCCTACTTCAACGCCGGGCGTGGGGCTGTGTTCACCAGCGCCGGTCGCAACGAGCTTGACGCGGCCATCATGGATGGGTCGAACCGCAACGCCGGGGCTGTGGCAGGCCTGACGCGCACCCGTCACCCGATCGCGGCAGCGAGAGCGGTGATGGAGCAGTCGCCCCACGTCATGCTGATCGGCGAGGGTGCAGATACCTTTTCGGCAGAGATCGGACTGGAGCAAGTCGATCCGGCATGGTTCTTTGTCGAACGGCGCTGGNAACCAATGGAGCGGACCCTGACGCAGCGCGGCGACCCCGTTCCTCCCCGCCCTGAAGGCACCCCACCGCCAGAGGTGGTGACGGCCACGCCGGGCGCCATGGCCGCCGCCGCGGGCCCGCCCCTTGATGAACGCAAGTTCGGCACGGTGGGCGCGGTGGCGGTCGATCAGCATGGCAATCTGGCGGCGGCGACCTCGACCGGCGGCACGACTGGCAAGCGTTGGGGTCGGGTCGGCGATGTGCCGGTCATCGGCGCTGGTACCTATGCCTCCAATGCCGACGGCTGTGGCGTCTCCGCGACCGGCGACGGCGAATACTACATTCGCGCCAGTGTCGCCCGCGACATCTGCGCTCGCATGGCTGCCGGGGCCTCGGGGCAGGACGCGGCCCAGGCCGAGGTTGATGATGCCCTGTCGTTGGGCGGTCGAGGCGGGGTGATCGTCATGGATGCGCAAGGTCGGCCCGCCATGGCGATGACGACGTCGGGCATGTATCGCGGTGCCGTTTCTTCCGACACACCAGCCCACTTGGCCATCTATGCCGACGAACCCTGATCCGGCTGGACCCTCGGACGACGAACTGACCGCCATGGCTGCCGAGGAGCTGGATGCGGCCTGTGCCCTGCCGTGGCCCGATGTGGTCAAGGTCACGCCCTGGGGCGACAGCTTCATGGGCTATGCCCCTCAGGTCGCGAGGTCGAGGTGGTGCGGCGTTACATCTGGGCCCACGAACCGGCTGGCAGCGTGGTGGTCGAGGTCGAGGTGCGGGACCTGGAGGCCAGGGCGGGGGCCGAGGCGCGGGCCTTGTTGACGGACCCGAATTGGCCTAAGCCTCAGCCATGAAACTCGCTTCGCTCAAATCCGCTGACCCCCGCAATCGTGATGGCCACCTGGTCGTTGTGTCTGATGACCTGAATTGGGGCNACACCGATGCCGTTCTGATCGCGCCCACGCTTCAGGCCGCGCTGGACGACTGGGACCGGTGCGAGCCGGAGTTGCGCAATCTGGCCGAGATGCTGGAGCATGGCTCGGCCCCGCGCGAACGCTTCCATGAGCGAGAGGCCNCGTCGCCCCTGCCACGGGCCTTTCAGTGGGCTGATGGCAGCGCCTATGTGAACCACGTCGAACTGGTGCGGAAGGCCCGGGGTGCAGAGATGCCCGCCAGCTTCTGGACCGATCCCTTGATGTATCAGGGCGGCAGTGACGGCATGCTGGCCCCGCGCGATCCGATCCCGCTGGCCGACGAAGCCTGGGGCTGTGATCTGGAGGCCGAGATCGTGGTCGTGACCGGCGATGTGCCGCAGGGTGCGACGCGGNACGAGGCGCTCAGCCACATCCGTCTGGTCGGCCTGGTCAATGATGTCAGCTTGCGCAACCTGATCCCCGCCGAGCTGGCCAAGGGGTTTGGCTTTGTCCAGTCCAAGCCCGCCAGCGCCCTGTCGCCGGTGCTGGTCACGCCCGATGCCCTGGGTGATCGCTGGAAGGAAGGCAAGCTGCACGGGGCGTTGCTGGTGCAGCTGAACGGTCAGGACTTTGGCATGGCCGATGCTGGGGTCGACATGACCTTCGACTTTGGCACCTTGGTGGCCCACTTGGCCAAGACCCGCAGCCTGNGGGCGGGGTCGGTCATCGGCTCGGGCACCGTCTCCAACAAGGACAAGGACGGAGGACCGGGCAAGCCGATCAGCGAAGGCGGCCTAGGCTATTCCTGCATCGCTGAGGTCCGCACGGTCGAGACCTCCTGCGGCCAGCCGGAAACGCCTTTCCTGAAGGCGGGCGATACAGTCCGCATCGAAATGCTGGACGACAAGCATCACACCATCTTCGGGGCCATTGAGCAGACCGTGGCCGGGGCCTGACGCACCCGCTCGAGGTCTCAGTCGCACATCGCGGAGGGCGCAGCGCCATGTTTGAACACGTTGAGCCTCAGGCTCTGGCACCCGTCCTGGTGTTGCTCATTGCCGTGNCCCTGATCCTGCTCAGGAACCGGCGACCGCGCACCTTAAACCCCCAGCGGATGTGGATCATGCCGGTCATGATCATCCTGCTGATGGGTTTCGCCATCTGGGGCACCAGCATGACACCAGGCATGCCGCACACGACCTTCGGTCCCATGGACTATGNNGGGGTGCTGGGGCTCGGCCTGATCCTGGGCGGGCTGACAGGCTGGTGGCGCGGCAAGATGACCACGATTGAGCGGCATGACGACGGCACCCTGAAGGCCATTGCCTCGCCCATCGGACTGATCCTGATCATTCTGTTGATGCTGGGCCGCCGGTTCCTGGCTGCCTGGCTGGAGCCGCATGCTGACGAGCTTGGGCTGAACGTTCTGGCCGCCGCCGATGCCTTTCTGCTGTTCGTTGTTGGCATGGTGGTGGTGCAGCGGATCGAGATGTGGCTGCGCGCCCGCCGCATTCTGGCCGGGGTGCCGNATGCCCATGTGGAGCGGCTGCCGTAATCTCGGCGTGTGACAAGGGCCAGCCAAAACGCTAGATTGTCTTGTGGGACGGCCCGCTATGACGCGGCAAGGGGAGGTTGCGATGGACCTGCAACACAAAGAGGCGTGTACGCTCTGGAGAGTTCCGCTCGCTGTTTGCCTAGGCCTATCATGCCTGGCCCAGGGGGTGCCGCTTCGGCTCAGGACTGGGAGACGACCGAACCGTCCAATCGGGTGAAGCTCGTCACCATCGGCTTCGACAACGGCATCGGCATTGGCTTTCGCTGTGAACGACAGTCGCTCGATGCCATGCTGGTCGGCCTGCCCCCGGTCCCCGCGCCACAGTTCCACATGGAAGCCCGGAACATTCAAATGAGCTGGGGTCGCGACGTGCCGGTCCGCACCGGCGGATGGTGGCGCACATCCACGAACTGATCACCCTGACCGATTCTCCGGCCATGCTGGCCCGCGCCCTGCGCCGTGGAGAGTTGAATATCGTCGCCGTCGGGGCTGGTGAGGGTGGAGCCAATGTCCGCTATGTGGTCGATTTGCCGGCGTCCTACGAAGCGCTTGAGGTATCTTGAATGCCTGCGGACTGGCGCTTACCGACCCCCTGGAACTGGACCGACCTGAGCAGATTGGTGCCGTCGTGCCGGGGAGGAGCATCCAGCAATCGTTTGGCGCAATGCGCCGCGGATGGAGTATCCGGTCACCAACTGGTCATCGGGGTGGCTCGGGTCAACTGCCTGACAGAGCCAAGCGGCGGGTTGACGGATTGCCGTCTCGAGGGCGAGCTGCCCCGTGAGGCCGGCTTTGGTCGGGCGGCTTTGCGTGCGGGCCAACGGGCCAGCGTCCAGCTGGCCGATGGCAGTGGAGGGCCAGTTCCACGCACGAGCATTTCATTCACCGTGAGATTCCTTCTCGAACGATAGGCATCCAGCCGATTGCTTTCCGGGTTCAGCCGGACTAGGAGCGGCTTCCGCACTGGCCGGTGTGGTGGGATGGTAGACGCGCCGGACTCAAAATCCGGTTCCGCAAGGAGTGTCGGTTCGAGTCCGACCACCGGCACCATTGTTTTAGCTCTGGACGAACGCGCCGCTGGGGTGAAGGCTGAGCGCACGCCATGGCCGAGCCCCAATCTTCCTCTGCAACCGGATCTGCGACCGCCGCGGGGCCGAGTGACGCGACCCGGCTGAAGGCCCTGAACCGGACCAAGGCGATTGCCACCGGGGCGCTGGTGGTCTCGACAGGGNTATTCCTGACCGCCCGCGCGTTTCAGCCGCGATACCCTTGGCTGGGCTATGTGGCGGCCACGGCCGAGGCGGCGACCATCGGCGGGCTGGCGGATTGGTATGCGGTGGTGGCCCTGTTCAAGCGGCCTCTGGGCCTGCCCATCCCGCACACAGCCATCATTCCGAACAATCAGGCGCGCATCGCCGAGTNNCTGGGCCGGTTCATCGAGCAGAACTTTCTGGATGAGGCGACCGTGCGGGCCAAACTGGCCGAAATGGACTTCGCTGCCCAGATCGCCGATTGGTTGTCGGACCCGGAGCGGGCCCAAGGGCTGTCGCGCTTCGTCGCCCGGCTGGCCNCCCAGGCGCTGGAGGCGATCGACCAGACCGGGNTGCGTGACTTCGTGGCCCAACGCATCGTCGGTGAGATCGAAAAGGTCCAGGTCGCCNCCCTGGCGGCGGGCCTGCTGACGGCCTTTACCGAGGACGGGCGGCACCAAAAGCTGTTCGACGAANCGACCCGCATTCTGGGGCGCTTCTTGAAGGATGAGGCGGCACTGGAAGCGATCCGTGAGCGCATCCGCGCCGAGCTGCCCAGCCTGTTCAACGTGTTCAAGGCCGATGCCTTCCTGTTGAAGAAAATCATCAATGCCGCCTCGACCCTGTTGGACGAGGCGCGAGAGCAGCCGGAACATGCGATCCGGCAAGAGTTCGATCAGGCGGTGCGGGGCTTCATCCGGCGGCTGGGCACGTCCAAACTCTATGCCCGCCGGGCCGAGCAGATGAAGATGGACCTGCTGGCCCGGCCTGAGGTGCGCCAGATGGCGGGCGACATGTGGGACAGTTTGCGAGCCTATCTGGAGCGTGACCTGGCCGACGACGGTTCGCTGATCCGCCAGCAGATGGCCGGCATGTTCATGGATGTGGGCCGTCACCTGGCGGCCGACCCGGCGGTGCGGGCGGACATGAACCAGGGCTTTGTCGTGGCCCTGTCGGCCTTCATCGAGGCGCAGAAAAGCAGCGTTTCGGGCTTTATCGCCGAACAGGTCAACCGCTGGGACCTGCGCCAACTGACCCAGGTGATCGAGCTGAATGTCGGGCGCGACCTGCAATTCATCCGCTTCAACGGCATGATCATCGGCGGGCTGGCGGGGCTGGTCATCTATACCGTTCAGCGGTTGCTGTTTGGGCATTGACCGCTGCGGTCAGCAAACCGCGCCCTCAACTGCATGCGGATTTTTGATCGCCGAAGCGGCGGCCGGAGCCAACAGGGGTTGATCTTTTCGCTCGACGCGGGCGTTGTCCCCGCAACTGTTTCAGGAGATGCCCATGCTGCGTCCGCTCGCTCTGGTTTCCACCCTGGCCCTCGCGGCTGCCCTGGCGGGATGCCAGACCACCAACGGGGCCGCCGTCGATCCGGTAGCCATGTCTACCAGACCGGAGGCCCCGCTGATGACGCAGATCCCCCTGGATGTTCACACCTATGGCCAGCCCAATGTCGCTCGGGTCACCCACGTCGACCTGGACCTGACGGCGGATTTTGTCACCAAGACCTTTTCCGGGACCGCCACCCTGGACATCCAGGCCGTGCCCGGTGCCACAGAGATCATCCTGGACGTGCGCGACCTCGACATCCGCTCGATCCGGGATGCGGCGGGCAATGCTCTGACCTATGCCGTCGGCGATGAGCAACCCTTCATGGGGCGTCCGCTGACGGTGCAGATGGGATCGGCCCGCAAGATCGTCATTGCCTATGCCACCCGGCCTGATGCGGCGGCGCTGCAGTGGCTCAATCCGAGCCAGACGGCGGGCGGCGAGCTGCCTNATATGTTCAGCCAGGGCCAGGCCATCCTGACCCGCACCTGGGTGCCGACCNAGGACAGCCCAGGTATCCGCCAGACCTGGGATGCCAGAATTGTCGCGCCGGAAAGCCTCAAGGTGGTGATGAGCGCCGAGCATGAGACGCCCGCGGGTGAGGCTGCCGGTCCCGGCCTGCGTGCCTGGCGGTTCAGCGAGCCCAATCCGGTGCCGCCCTATCTGATTGCCATCGGCATCGGCGATGTTGATTTTGCTGCCTTCGATGGCCGTTCGGGCGTCTGGACCGAGCCGAGCCGCCTCAGCGCCGCCCAGGCCGAACTGATGCCGACAGCCCGCATGGTCGACGAAGCCGAGGCGCTATACGGTCGCTATCCTTGGGGCCGCTACGACATTCTGGTGTTGCCCNCGTCGTTCCCGTTCGGCGGAATGGAGAACCCGCGCCTGACCTTCGCGACGCCGACCATCATTGCGGGCGACCAGTCCCTGGTCAGCCTGGTGGCGCACGAGCTGGCGCACAGCTGGTCGGGCAATCTGGTGACCAATGCGACCTGGGCCGACTTCTGGCTCAACGAGGGGTTCACCGTCTATTTCGAGAACCGGATCATGGAACAGCTCTATGGACGGGATCGGGCCTTGATGCTGCAGGCTCTGGGCTGGGGCGATCTGCAGGCGACCCTGGCGGACCTGCCGGCAGCCGACACCCACCTGAAGCTGGACCTGGCGNGGCGCGACCCGGACGAGGGCTTGACCGAGGTGGCCTNNGAGAAGGGCGCAGCTTCCTGCACCATCGAGCGGATCGTCGGGCGCGAACGGTTTGACGCCTGGCTGCGCGGCTATTTCGAACGCAACGCCTTCAGGCCCATGACCACCGAGCTGTTTCTGGAGGACATTCGCGCCAACCTGATCCAGGGCGATGCCGCGCTAGAGCAGCAGTTGATGATGGACGCCTGGATCTATCAGCCGGGCATGCCGTCCAACTGGCAGCCGCCGGTGTCGCATGCATTCGAGCCGGTCGATGCGGCGGCCGTCGCGTTCTTCAAAGATGGTGGACCGGCCAGCGCCATTCCCTGGTCAGGCTGGTCAACGCAGGAGCGCCAGCGGTTCCTGGCCTGGCGTCCCACCGGGCTGGAGGCGGGCACCGACTGGCTGACGCCGGCCCAGTTGGCGGATCTGGAGGCGACGCTGAACCTGCGCCAGGAAGGCAATGCCGAGGTGCTGTTTGCCTGGCTGCAGATTGCGGTCCAGCACCGCTATGAAGCCGCCGTGCCGACGCTGCAGCGGTTCCTGACCACCATGGGACGCCGCAAATTCGTCCTGCCACTGTTCACCAGCCTGTGGGCCGAAGGCGACTGGGGCCGCCCGATCGCCACGCGCATCTATGCCGAGGCGCGGCCTGGCTATCACCCGGTCACGACCAACTCGGTCGACGCCGTGGTCGGTCGGCCGCAGTAACGAACACGCTCACGCCCCCTCGCTTTCCCGGCGGGAGGGGAGGGGCGAGCGCCAGGCTTCCGTGTTCGGTCAGGCCTTGGCCGCAGCCATCAGGGCGTCGTCCAGCTCNCGCGCACGCACGGCTGCCGGGCGATCACTGATGCGGCTCCAATAGGCCTTGAAGGCGTCACGGTCCGGCATGGATTTGAACATCAAGCCAAAGCCGATTTGGCTGCCGATATAGACATCCGCGGCGCTGAACTGCTCGCCGAGGATATAGGGACCCGGGCCAGACACGGCGGCCTCCAGCGCATCCATCGTCTCGTCAAAGCTGCCATAGCCGACCATGGCGGCCTTTTCGGCGGGNGCCAGCAGGCCCAACGACCGCGCGGTCGTGGCGGCTTCCACCGGGCCAGCGGTAAAGAACAGCCAGCGCAGGTAGATCCCACGCATTGGGTCGTGCAACGCCGGGGCCAGGCCAGCTTGCGGATAGGCGTCGGCCAGATAGGCACAGATGGCCGCGACCTCCGTTACCACCACGCCACGATCCAGGATGGTCGGCACCTTGCCCATGGGGTTCAGCGCCAGATACTCCGGGGCCTTCATGGTGGTGCCGTAATCCAGCACGTGGGTGTCGTAGGGCTGGCCCACTTCTTCCAGCATCCAGCGCACCATACGACCGCGCGACATGGGATTGGTGTAGAACTGGATATTGTCAGTCACGCGAAACTCTGCCTAGGAAAATCGATCGCCTAACTATGCCCAAAGTGCGCTGGGAAGCTAGGCAATCTTGCCCGACATCCCTCTACATCTGCACCGGTGCCGAGTTCGCGCACAGAACCAAGCTTCACGAGACTTTACTTTCGGGGAGCGTAGACTTGCCCTTAGCCATGTTGTAGGCAGTCGCGCATGACCGTCCAAGAGCCTACACATCCCATGACAGTGACCTCTTCCGAGCCGGAACGCTCCTTAGGCGTTGTTCTGAAGGCAACTTTTCTGAAGCCCATCATGAAAGCGTTGGAGGCTGTGCTACCGGCGCAGACCTTCGACAGCTTCTATAAGGCCTCCTTCCCGATCTATAAGGAGATGGTGCGGCTCGGCTATTGGACCGGAAGTGTGTTGACGTTCAAGTTTCTGGACGCCGAGCAGTGGAGCCGGATGGTGCGGGTGCATTCTGTGATGCCCTATTCGCTGGTAGGTGTTGGCGGCCTCNGGGCGACCGACCGCGCCGGGCAGACCGTGAACAAGGAAGGCATTGAAGGCGACTTCGCCGAGCTGGGTGTCGCGCGCGGGNGATGTGCCAGTCTTCTGGGAATGTCGGCTTTCGCGGCCGGGGCACCGCCACGCAAGTTGTGGTTGTTTGATTCCTACGAGGGCCTGCCGGATCCCGGTGAGCGCGACTTCGTCGACAATGGCGATACTGGCGACCACGTGCGCCCGCTGCCAAAGGGCTCGTGTTACGGCGCATTGGAAGAAGTTCGGGCAGTAACCCTTGGCAAGTTCAAGCTGCCTGAAGATCGCATCGAATATGTCAAGNGCTGGTTCGAAAACACCGTTCCGGCGACCCGCGACCAGATCAAGAAGCTGGCGATCCTGCGGATTGACGGCGACTGGTACGAATCCACGAAAGTCTGCCTTGAGGGCTTGTTCGATAAGGTCCAGCCCGGCGGTTACATTATCATCGACGACTATGACAGCTGTGTCGGTGCCAAGCGTGCCGTTGACGAGTTCGTTGCTGCGCACAAGCTCAACGCCACCCTGGTGTCTGACGGACGCGGCGGGCGTTGGTTCCGCAAGGTTCCCTGATCCCGATCGGCGTCATCCTGGCGTGAGGTAACTGCGTAGGTGACCGATGGAATATGTGCGATTGGGCGGGACCCAGATTGAGGTCTCCGCTTTGGCTNTCGGCGGCTGTCCACTGGGCGGGCATGGTTGGGGTGAGACCGATGATCAGCGGCTGAAGGCCGCGATCGAGACGGCATTCGATGCGGGCGTGACGCTGTTCGACACAGCGGACGTGTATGGGTTGGGACAGTCCGATNCCATGTTGGGCGAAGTGCTGCAGTCGCGGCGCCACGAAGTGATCTATGCCACGAAGTTCGGTGTGCGTCGCCGGGATGACGCAACCATTCATGACAACAGCCCAGCATGGATCCTGGAAGCGGTAGAAGGCAGCCTGAGACGCCTGCGCACGGATTACATAGATATTTATCAACTTCACTACTGGGACGAGATCACACCCNTGGCCGACATCGTCGGAACACTCCAGACGCTTCGGCAGCAGGGCAAAATCNGCACCTTCGGAGTGACCAACCTCGATCCGCGGGACATTTCATCGGATCCCATTGACGGGCTCGCATCGTTCTCGATGGAATACAACCTGACCCGTCAGGACCGTCAGGTGGAAATTCGTGACATCGAGGCGATGGGTCTTACATTTCTGTCCTGGGGCAGTCTCGCCCAGGGTGCCCTGTCTGGCAAATATCGAGCCGACGTGACCTTTGACCCCAATGACAGACGTTCGCGCGATGCCTATTCGGCATTCCACGGCGAGGGTTTGGCAAGACGCGAAGCTTATGTCGATCTCGCGCCATGGCTTNCCAACTATCCGGGCCGATCTGTGGCGCAACTGGCCATTCGCTGGATACTGGATAGTCATCCCTCCAGTGTGGCGCTGATCGGTATTAAGTCGCCTGAACAGGCTCGGGAAATGAGCGGTGCCTTCGATTGGACGCTGTCGAATGATGACCTGCATCGGCTGTCACGAGTGCCGGGCGGTGGGCATGCTCGCGAGGTCGCGGACTGCGCATGACGGTCGGGCCGCCTAATTCGACGGAAAAGATCGGTCTTCCGCTGACACCCAAGCGAGTGCTCGACGTGACAGCAGCGTCTGGCCTTCTGATCGCGTCTGCACCGGTGATTGCACTTGGAGCCTTTTTGGTGTGGTTGCATGACCGGCAGTCTCCGATTTATCGTCAGGATCGCATTGGCAAGGGCGGCCAGCGCTTCACCTTGTTGAAGTTGAGGTCGATGTCTGCCGCACCGCCGGGCAGCACCAGCGATACAACGGGTCGAAATGATCCCCGCATCACGCCGGTCGGCGATGTCTTGCGTCGGACCAAGATCGATGAGCTGCCGCAGTTGTGGAATGTCCTGCGCGGCGACATGTCGTTGGTCGGACCCCGGCCCCAGGTTCCGCGGGAGGTTGCACTCTACACTGATGTTGAGCATGGGCTATTGGAGGTCCAACCGGGCGTCACCGACTATGCTTCGATCGTTNTTNCCGATTTGGGGGATATCGTTGCCAGTGCTCCGGATCCTGACATTGCCTACAGCCAGCTGGTTCGCCCGGGAAAGAGTCGTCTGGGACTCTTCTATGCCAAGAGGCCTTCCGTCGTGCCGGACCTGGTCATTATCGCCCTGACGGCCTTGGCTTTGGTTCACCGGCCGCTGGCCAGGTCAGGCGTTGCTGCCCTGCTGCGGCAACAAGGCGCGCAATCCGACCTGATTGAACTCGCACGACGGCGGAAACCGCTTGTGCCGACCCCACCTCCGGGTGCAAGCGGCATCGTGACGTCGCGTGAAGCACCATCGACAAGCCTTTGAGCGGTAGGATGGCATTGAAGATAAGCCACGTCACGCTGCAAGACCCCAATCTTGGGTCCTCAAGATGATAAGCCCCAACAGATGACCCGATTCCAACACAACGATACGCCCGCCCTGGCCAACCAACTGCGCAAACACGCCTTGCGCATGACCAGCCGAGCCAAGAGCTCCCACGTCGGATCAGCCTTCTCAATGGCTGATATCATTGCTGTCCTCTACGGCGGCGTGTTGAACGTCGATCCCGCACAGCCGGAGTGGGAGGCGCGTGACCGGTTCATCCTCAGCAAGNGCNACGCAGGGTCATGCCTCTACGCTGCGCTGATGGAGCGCGGCTTCTTTTCGGAGGACGTTCTGGACACCTACTATTCAAATGGCTCAATCCTGTCGGGACATGTGTCACACAAGGGTGTTNCCGGGGTTGAGTTCTCGACCGGGTCTCTTGGCCACGGTCTTGGCGTTGCGACTGGCATGGCCATGGCTGGAAAAATGAAAGCAGCGGACCACCGCGTGGTCTGCGTCCTCAGCGATGGGGAATGCGATGAAGGCTCAAACTGGGAGGCATTCCTGTTCGCGGCGCACCACCGGCTGGACAATCTGGTCGCCATTATCGATTACAACAAGATCCAGAGCCTGGCGTCCGTGGCGGACACCNTCGCACTCGAACCTTTTGCGGACAAGTTACGGGCCATGAACTGGGCGGTCGCCGAGGTTGATGGACACGACCATGCGGCCTTGAAAGCGCTGTTTGCACGTTTGCCACTTGATACCGGGCGCCCGAGCGCGATCCTGGCCCACACGACCAAAGGAAAGGGGGTGTCGTTTATGGAAGACACCGTGCTTTGGCACTACCGGACCGCTCAGGGCGAAGAGTTCGCCGCCGCTATGGCTGAGTTGGAAGCCCTGACCGCCAGCCTTCGCCCGTCGGGAGCCAAGACGATGCGTGACGCCTTCATCCGTGCCCTGACCGAGCTTGCGGACCGCGACGAACGCATCGTGCTGGTCACTGGTGACCTGNGGTTTGGCGTCNTTCAAGACTTCGCTGCCCGCTTCCCGACCCGCTACATTAACGCAGGTGTCGCCGAACAGAACATGACCGCTATCGCCTGTGGCATGGCCCTGGAAGGCTTTCAGGTCTACACCTACTCGATCGGCAACTTCCCAACCCTGCGCTGCCTGGAGCAGATACGTAACGACGTTTGCTATCATGACGCGGATGTGAAGGTCGTGTCTGTGGGCGGCGGTTTCTCCTATGGCCAGCTGGGCATGTCGCACTNNGCGACAGAGGACCTGGCCATCATGCGGGCGCTGCCGAATATGACAGTGGTGGCCCCCAGTGATCCTTGGGAGGCCGCGGAACTCACGCGTCAGGTTTCGGCCCGTCCAGGCCCCACCTATCTCCGTCTGGACAAGAGTGGCGCTGGTCTGCCGCAAGAGCCGGTTCAACTGNGGCGCGCCCGTATGGTCCGGNAAGGGTCCGATGTCGCCCTCGTAGCGGCTGGCGGTATCCTGCATGAGGCCGTGCAGGCCGCCGACCAGCTGGCCGTGCAAGGCATCTCTGCTGCTGTCTACGCTGTGGCCACAATCAAACCTCTGGATNCCGGGTTGATTAGCACCCTTGGAACTGCGAAGGCCGTGGTGGTGATTGAGGAGCACACCGTCGTCGGCGGACTGGGCAGCGCANTTGCCGAGGCCTGCATGAGTGCAGGCTCGGTGCCCGGCAAGTTCCTGCGTATCGGCCTGGACGACATCTATCCGACGGTCGTTGGCGATCAGCTTTACTTGCGCAAGACCTACGCGATGGACGCCGACGCCATATTCAGCAGCACCCTCGGATTGCTCGCGCGGTAATCGGCCGACGACGGCTGCTACGGTTGAAGCTCTCAGCCGCGGCCCGGTCAGGGCCTGGCGACATCCAGGAAGGCGTCGATGATCCGAGTCTGCTCCTCGTCGGTCAGGTGCGGACAGATCGGCAGGCTGATGATGCGCCCGATTGCAGCCTCGGTAGCGGGCAGGGAGCCTTTGGCAAAGTGCACAAAGGCCGGCTGGCGGTGCAGGGGCACCGGATAGTGGATACCGGTCGCGATTCCTGCAGCGTCCATGGCCTGCTGGACGTCGTCACGATTGGACACTTCGACGACGTATAGGTGGTAGACACAGACAGCTCCGTCGAGCGGCTCAATGGTCTTGAACCCCTTGGACTTGAATGCGGCATCGTAGCGTGCCGCGACCTGCTGGCGTCGTGTGGTCCAGGCCTTCAGGTGCGGCAGTTTAACCGACAGGAAAGCCCCTTGCAGGCCGTCCATCCGGTGATTGTAGCCGACCACATCGTGCTCGTATTTCGACATCCTGCCGTGATCGCGCAGCTTGCGGATCCGCTCCGCGATGGCGGGGTCCCGAAGGGTGACTGCTCCGGCATCGCCACAGGCCCCCAGGTTCTTGCCAGGATAGAAGCTGAAAGTTCCGCCGGAGCACTGTGTGCCAAGCTTGCGGCCTTTCCATTCTCCGAGATGGCCCTGTGCCGTGTCCTCGACAATGTGAACGGTGCGGTCGGTCGGGAGGACCGCGGCAATGGCATCTAGATCGGCGCTGGTTCCGTAAATGTGCACAGGGACAACAGCCTTGGTCCGCTCGGTCAAATGCTGACGTACGGACTCAGCGCTGNNAGTATAAGACGCGGTCTCAATGTCGGCGAACACCGGGGTTGCGCCGACATGGAGGACGGATTCAGCCGTCGCGGCAAAGGTGNNTGTCGGAACGATTACCTCGTCGCCCGGCCCCACGCCGAGGGCTTCCAGCAACAGAGATAGGGCCGAGGTTCCCGAGCTGACACCTACGCACTGCAGCGGCGTCTCCGCTCCCTCCAGGTCCAGCAGGCTGGCGAACGCCTGTTCGAAANNTCCTGTAAATCGCTTGCCTCCAATGAACGCCGTCTCTGCGAAGACGGAATCATAGGCAGCCTGCAGGGCGGGGCGNATTTCCACATGCTGGCGTTTCAGATTGACCAGAGGGATCATGAGTATCTCCAGACGCAATAAGGATGGTGCAGGCCGGATCACTTGCCGGTGCGGCCGAGCCTAGAATGGCGGGGAGTATCTCAGTTTGACCTCTTCGCCGGTCTCAATTGACTCGTAAATGGCATTGATCAGTTCGAGGCTCTTGCGCNNCAACCCATCGACCAGCTGCGCCGTCGAGGTCTGGATCGAGCGAACGACATCCTCATAATAGGCCTTGTGGCCAAATCCGTAGACGTTGGGCGGATTGACCGAGAAATGCTCGAATACGTCCTCGTCCCCGTCGCGGGGCTCGACAAAATTCCAAACCTTGAGCTTGTTTACGGCAAAGCCGCCGATTTCCACTGTGCCGCCCGAGCCCATCACCGAAATCGAGCCTTCCAGGTCCTTGGGCCGCGTCGCAGTCGTCGCCTCAATCACACCCAAGGCCCCGTTTGCGAACTTCAGAATAACGACCGCCGTGTCTTCGGTCTCGATGTCCGCCAAGGCCGTGATGGACTTGGCCATAACAGACTCGACGTCGCCCATCATCCATTCCAGCAAATCGACGTGGTGACTGGCTTGGTTGGTCAGAACTCCGCCGTCTTCGGCCCAGGTGCCGCGCCANGGTCATTGNTCATAGTAGGACTGGTCGCGGCACCAGCGAACGCGCACAGTGCCCAGGACCAGTTTTCCGAACCGGTGATCTTCCAGCGCCTCGCGCAATTTCNNCACCACCGGCAGGTTGAAGCGGTTCTGCTTAACGACGAACGGTTGCAGNCCGCCCCGGTCACAGGCTGTGATCATGCGATCGGCGTCTGACAGTTGCAGCGCCATTGGCTTTTCGACAACCACGTGTTTGCCGTAGGTCGCCAGATCGACGACGTTTTGCGCGTGGCTGCCACTTGGGGTGAGGACGGAGACGACATCGATGTCTTCCGTCTGCATCATCTCGTGGAAGTCTGTGTGCGGAACCCCGTATTTCTCACCAAAGGCCTGAGCGCGCTCCGGAATGATGTCACAGACCGCGGCCAACGCCGCACCTTCAATATCTGCGCTCAGGAGATCGGCGTGCCGCTTGGCGATGCGCCCACACCCGACTAATGCAAACTTGATCACGAGGTCGATGCCCTTTTAGTTTTGTTACCCGGTCGCCGTCCGCGCCATACTCAATCAGCGCGACGACAGAAGGTGGCAGTCAATCAAGCATTTTCCGGGATTGATTTGCCCGGCCTCTACTCGCCACCTCTGGAGGCTCGGCCTCGAGCGGCTTTTCTCAGAACGATTTGCAAAACACCAGTCAATTATCAAAGTTGTAGGCATCGGCCACATGCTCACGACCGGCAAGCCCCATGGCCGCGCGTTGCTCGCGAGACATGGCCTTCATGCGCTTGATGTTGCTAACAAGCCCCTGGGCATCACCCCCGGAGACNGTAAGGCCCGCACCGGCATCCGACACTGGATCGTTGTAAGCGCTGGACGAGAACAGAATGGGCCGACCAGCTGCCATGTAGTCGAACAGCTTGTTCAGACTGACGCCGCCTTCATTATATAGCGGCGCATTCTTAACGACTGCCAAGCAGGCATCATACTGCGCCAGACGCTGGAATACCTCTGCCTTTGGAATGCGACTGACGAAGTCAACGGAACTCAAGCCACGTCTCTCACAATCAGCTTTCAGCCGACTCTCTTCAGCACCGCCGCCAATGAAAGTCAGCGTGACGTCGTCGNNTGCCCCCTCCTTCTTGAGGATGGACATGGCCTCAATTGCTGTGTCGAGGCCATACCAGAGCCCGACCGTTCCCATGTAGACAATCCGCAGCCCAGCATTTTCTGGCTGGCTCTGGACCAGTCCGCTGCGGCCCAGGTCGGCACCGTTTGGGATGATCGAAATGTTCTCAGCCTTTCCGCCCTTACGGATAATGTGGGCAGGCGTGCCGGGTAGAAGTGTGATGATCTGGGCCGCACCGGCGTAAAGGCGGCGCTCAATCCATGCCAACAGGACAATCAGGGGATGGCTTGGGCTCAATCGACCTGCGGTTGTGATCGATGCGGGCCAGACATCTCGGACCTCCAACACGAACGGGACTTTGAGACGGCGTGCGAGGCACATCGCTCCAAATGCGGTGAACGGGTCAGGCGAACTTGCCAAAATGACGTCCGGGCGGCCCAGACCTTTAGTGCCGGAGCCTCTCGCAACGTCAAATGCAGACAGCATCATTCCGACGAGTCGCCGCAAACCATTTCCTGAAAAGGTAATACCCGGCATCCAAACAAACCGAACGCCATCGACAACTTCACTAACCGGCCCCTGGTCCCCTCCNAACGTCGAATAGCGGCGACCTGAATGCGCAATGGATGATGCAAAGAGCGTCACGTCATGCCCNCGGAGATCAAGCGTCGCGCAAAGTCGAAGGGGCGTGTCGCCGCACCTTCCCGGGGGCGCGGCCGCCGGATTTACGATCCAGACACGGTGCGGCGTGGCCACGGCTGTAGGGTCAGTCAACGGCGTCAATGCTCTTTGCTAGCATTATGTAAATCCCCAATCGACCAGCCCAAGCGATGGAGCCAAATCCGGACGCAACACGTCGTCTACATTGACCGCCTGAGGATAACAATATTGCCCTTCTGGCCCGATGGCTGGAGCGATTGCCGTGGGCCGCGTGGGGACCGGGCCCAACGCGCGACTGCACATCCGAGGCTTCAAGTTGACGGCACGCCTTAGTCCGCTGCCGATTTTCGCGTCTGAAGCAATCGGTCTCCGTAGAACGCCTAGGTTAAAGCGGATAGACTCTCAGCTTTCGAGCTATAAAAAGTCCCCGTCGCAATATCTTCTCGATCCATTCCGTATTGCGATAGTCTTTATAACTTTTGACAGGGGCGTTCATGATTTCTTGGAAATCTGCCTCCGTCATGTTGAATTTCTTGATGAAAAACGCTCGATCTCTTGAAAACACGTCCTCGGGGTAAGGCGGTTCAGAGATTTTNTCGAGCGCTTGCTCGCGGGTCAACGTCCCGTGGCGAACCAAATCACTGAGGTGCCCATAGCGCTTGTCGACGCCAAACTTCACTGGAAGAATGTAACCCTGAATGAATCTAGTGAATATCGATTCATAATGCTTTCCGCCATAGTATTTCCATCCAATTTCNTCTTTAATCAGCGTCATTACGGAATCTTTATCGTAGTCCATATAATTCAGAATTGATATGGATCTTACTTTTCGTATAAAATTAGCGTAAAGAAGGTAAAAATATGTGTAGTGGGGGAAAGTTTTCAGTTTTTGGTTCCAANNTTTATCCTGTATCCCCTTAATGTAGGCCCAATCCCAGTGACCATACGCCCATGATCTTACTGCAGTCGACTCTGTGGCAAAGTTCATCCCTGATATGATGTATCGAATATTATGCTTCAAGGCTTGCTGCCACAACGTGGCCTGAATGGCGTGGTCTGCCGGGATGTCCATATCTGAAGTAGAAGCTTTCAANAACGAAAGCTGAAGGTCCCGGAACTCAGCCCAGTCCAATACCTCGGTATGCAAATCAATGCCCAGGTTGTGCATTGTGCGTTCGATATTCTTGACCGCCAGCTCANNATTCCAACCGTTATCAACGTGGACGGCCAACGGATTTAGCCCCAGGGATTTGGTTAAATAAGCAACATAAGTACTATCGACGCCGCCGCTTACGCCGATGAGACAGTCATACTCATTTCCTTTTCCGTGCCGCTTGATCTTTTCGACAATCTTGGCGAGCGCCACCTGTCCTTCGTGGCCGGGATTACGCGTTGACACAAGCGCATCATATCTTTGGCAGTGGTTGCAGACTCCGTTCTCGTCGAACTCGATATCACGGTCCGCAACGGTGCTCATAATGCATCTGCGACATTCTCTTGCGACCGACGAGTCCATGCGGTTTCCGGATCTTTCTGAATTGAAGTGGAGCGCCCCCGAGACGTCCGCCCTCACGATAGTATGTATCGCTGGTAAGCAGCAACCATCTGGATTTCTTGTTGGTCCCAGGCGTAGCGCCGGGCCATGGCGGTGAGGTCTTGGGCCAACTGTCCATCTGGCCGTGCATCGAGACTGCGGATGGCNTGTGACGATCCGTCGGGGGTGGTGTCGGAAATGCAAACGCCGCCGCCACTTCCATCGAGCACTGAACGAATTTCGGGCAGGTCTGAGGCGATGATAGGAGTGCGAGCCATGGCGTATTCAAATAGTTTGTTGGGCAAGCACAACTCATAGCTGAGGCATGAGTTTTCGATCAGGCACAAACCGATATCGGCCGACGCCGTATAGGCTGCGAGGTCGCCTGGCGCGACAGCAGGGTGNAAGATAAAGGGCAGCCTCTGAGCCAGGATGGCAATCTCGTCCTCCATGGGCCCATAGCCCATCAGAACCAACGCATAGCCTGCCTCGTGCAGGTCCTGGGAGGCGGCAATGATTGACTCCAGGCCGCGTCCTTTNGCCAGAACGCCCTGGTAGAGAATGATCTTCATTTCCGGACGGATGCCAAGCCTTTCAGACAGGAGAGAAGTCCGGCACGCCTCGCGGTATAGGGGCGTGTTTAGAATGGTGATNGGCTGGAAGGTTTCCATATGTCGATCGTACCAACGTTCGATCCCTGGGCTCACAACAATCAATAGATCGACAAAACGAATGCAGACCCGTTCGACGATGCGGCTGAGTTTCTGTCGGACCCCNGAAAGGCCGTTGGTTTCTGTCTCCAGCTCGTGGGCATCGTAAACGAGCTTTGCGCCGGTCAGCCACTTCAAAAGGACGCCGATCGGCAGCACTGGAAGGCTATGGCTGTTTATGATCCGCGCACGCATGCGCAGGCAGAAGCTCAGGACGTTTGCGCACCAAAGCAGGTGGCACACAATCTTCATCAACCCTTGGCCCTTTGCCGGCCCCAGCCGCCAGATCTCGATTCCGTCTGAAACAGCTTGGCGTCTTGGCAATCCCGGCGCGGCCACGCCGACCAGAAAGATGGGACCGAAAGCCAAATGGGCCTTCAGTGTCTCGGCCTCCTTCAGAATCCGGCTCTCATGGGTAAAGGGACTGGGATAGATGTGAACGTTTGCCATTTCGGGTCGCTGCGGTTCCTGGACGCGATCACTCTAGCCGAAAGGCGTCAAGCGGACCTGGCCCTTGGCGGGCGGGTGCACGACCTAAAGCTCAGATGCCAGAAGAGCTTCCAGCGCAGCGTATTCAGGGTAGGTGATCAGAACAGCCCGATGTTTGCCGTGAAACACGAAGAAGGAGCCTGCGCCGACAGCGCTGGCACCCGCACGGATGGCGCAGAGAATGTCCTGCAAGCTGCCCACGCCCCCNACGGCGACAAGTGGCACCTTGACCGACTTTGCCGCCATTTCGATCAGGGCGGTGTCGACCCCTTCCATCGTGCCATCGCGGTCGACTGAGTTCAGAACAACCTCACCGGCACCAGCTTCAACAACCCGTTGCAGGTGGGCCTGCCAGTTCTTGTCGGTGGTCCCGTTGGCAGCCCAATAGAGCTGGTAGGCCCCCATCCAAGACTTCTTGATGTCGATGGATGCCGCAACTGCCTGGCTGCCAAACTTGGAGGCGATCTGAGTGAGGAGGTTCATGTCCGTCGCCGTCGCGGACTGGACGCTGACCTTTTCGACACCGAGCGCAAACAGGCGCTCCGCGTGCTCCAGCGACGTGATGCCGCCTCCGTAGCAGAAGGGCATAAAGCACTCGGTCGCAAACTGCTGCACCACGTCAAAATCAGGACCACGCGCCTCTTTTGAAGCCGTGATATCCAGAACCAGAAGTTCATCGACCTTCTTCTCATTGAAGATCTTGATCGCGTTAAGGGGNTCGCCAATGTAGCGGGGTTGGCCATTCGTTGTCTTGACCAGACCNCCGTCGCGCAGCAGCAGCACCGGGATGATGCGATTTCTCAGCATGCGATCAAAATCCGCAGCAGCTTCATGCCGAAGGCATGGCTCTTCTCGGGATGAAATTGCACGCCCCAGATATTGTCGCGTCCATAGGCACAGACGAACTCATGGCCATGGACTGTGGTGGCCACCGCGTCCGCCGGATCATTGCAGNNCGCGTAGTAGGAGTGGACAAAATAGAACCGCTCTTCGTCAGCGCCATCCGCGACCACAGGATTGGGTCGGCGGGTGTGGACCGTATTCCAACCCATATGTGGCACCTTCAAGTTGGACCCATCCGGGAATGAGAACTTCGAAAATTCCGCATCGATGAAACCCAGGCCAGCTACCCCGGTGCCNTCTTCACTTGCCCGCGCCAGCAACTGCATCCCCAGGCAAATGCCCAGAATGGGGCGCTTCTCAACCAGCACCTTTCGNCGAATGGGAGCGCTCAGCCCGAGCTCATTCAGGGTCTGCATCGCGAGCCCGAAGTTCCCNACGCCAGGCAACAGAAGCACATCGGCAGACCTGATCTCGTCCGCCGTGCTGGCCAGCCGGGACCCGACCCCAATATGGCTGAGCATGTTGACGACCGAGCCAACGTTGCCGATTCCATAATTAATGACTGAAATCATTTGAATCTGTCGTACCGACGAATGCCCTGAGGCTGGAGTTAGGGATATCCTGAGCGCAGTTCAACCTCTGGAAGACCGCCAATGCCATCCCTAAGCCATGGCTGGCATTGGCCAAGCCATCAAGCCAAGCCCGTCGCTTGCCTGCGAGGAAAGAACGCCAGAAGCAGGAGCAGCAGGAGCAATCCGTGGGTTAGGAGCACGCTGGTAAAGTCCGCTGCAGCTACGATGTTGAAAAGAGAATGNAGGCTGGCGACTGCAACGAANGGCGTGGCCAATCGCTTCCCATAGGAATTCAAGACACCCAGCAGCAGGCCTGCTAAANNTTGATACAGCATGATTCCGTAGAATCCCGCATTGGCAAATCCACTGCCGATGGCACCCAGATTTGCGTAGGTGTTNGTACCGCCAAAGAACTCGTCACCAATGAGGACCGGTGCCGAGACCCCGTATGAATGGTTGAAGCCCATGAGCCTNAGCCGCGAGGTTGACCAAAAATACTTTGCGTGGCCATTGAAATACTCGATGTATAGTTCATCGAGCAGTGGCGGAACGAAAAAGATTCTCCTTGCTGAAATCGCCGTTAGGTATGAAGGAAAATATTGCTCTTCTATAAACCGGATGTAGGCAACTTCAATTAGACAGGCTGCGGCAACGACCACAAAGAGAACCCCAATNATTGCTCGAGTTCTTCGCTTTGTGGAGGGCGCGTACAGTGCCGCTAAAAAAGGAGCGAATAGAACGCTCTTGTGGTGGGTCATTCCAAACAGAACAATGATACAGGCAATTGCTGCTGCGATGATGATCTTGGATCGATAATTTATAGCCAGAACAAGTATTATGGGCAAAAGAATTGTTGAAATGTTGGAATAAAAGTACATAAAAATGGGCGGCATTGAGCCGGACGATTCTTCGCGGAATTCGTAAACTCTATTGATATCCAAGCTGAAATTTCTAAGTCCGCCAAACCACGCTTGAACGAATATTGCCACGACAGCCAAGCCGAGCACTAAAATCATCAAATTTCGGGGGCTAATGGGCTTGAAATTGACAACATCAAGATTAAGATTCGAAAGAGTATATAAAGAAATTATCAGGAAAAGCGTAGCTCCAATGTGAACTATACTTGAATCGAAAAATACATGTATNACAAAAGATGGGATAAAATACAAATAGCTGAGCGATGTCAGTATTATCCCTCGAACATCCTTCGTCTGCGGCGTGAAAATGGCAAGCGTTGCGGTTGACACTAGCGTCAGCGCGAGGCCCAAAAGCGAGAAGCTGCCATGAAAGCCCATATACTGCCAGAAATCGAGTATCTCGGTCACATAAAGGGCAGACAGAAGCCCGGCAAAAATCAGGGAGAAGATCAGATTTCGGATCGTCGGCGTCATTGTTCTGGGCCTGGAAACACGAGGGCGCACGTCTGGACCCGCGCAAACTGGACGCACGGCATTGGAATGCACAGTCGCAGGTTCATTCCGGAAATGCGGGCCAAAGGCAATGGGTAGATGGGGTTTTCTATCGGCATCGCGAGCCCGCTGCACTGAGACCGGACCCGACGAACGCGCCGGTCTGCTATGGGAGCCTGCGATCGGACACGGGCGTGCGGCGGCCGATCCTGGTTGCTGCAGCCGTCGCCACGGTTGTGGCAGGGCCGCCGCACTACATCATGTGACAAACCGTGCCTCATACCATTTGACGTAGTTCACCCACCGCCACAGCTGCCAGGTAAAGGGGGCCTGTCCACTGATCACCCGATCGAACTGCTCGAGCATCACCGGGACGTTGAGGAAGGGGATGTCATTGGCGCGGCTCAGCCACTGACGGGCCGTTGGCGCGAGCTCCTTGAACCAAGTCTGCTCGGGCGTGGCAAAGCCGATTTTGTCGCGGCGGTCGAGGATGGCATCGGGGACGATTCCTCGCATGGCGGCGCGGAAAATGGCCTTGCTCTCTCCGGCAGCCGAAATCAGCCGATCCTCGGGTTGACCCAGCAACAGCCCTGCCATGGGCAGGGTCAGAAACGGGACGCGACTTTCGATGGAAAAAGCCATGGCATTGCGGTCGCCGTGACGCAGTAAGTGCGGAAGGCCATGGACCTGCAGGCTGTAGGCCAGACGCTCTGTCACGCGTCGNCCGCGGTTGTCCTTTCGCAGGATCTGCCTTGGCTCCTGAAAATCGACGCCTGCATTTGCCAGCTGGTCCATGTTCAGCCAGGCCGGACGCCAGTCCCGACCCAGCGCCTTGCGCGCCGATCCATACAGGCTGTTGGGCAGGGCAATCCGGCCCAGATGCATCCAGGCCACTCGATAAGGCTGACCGGTCCAGTGGCTCCAGTTGGATGCAAACTGATGGGCCCCGGCCAGGTTTCCCGTTTCNAGGAGGCTCATCAGTCGCTGACCCGGATAGCCGTCATAGCCGGCCAGCAGTTCATCGGCTCCCTGGCCGTCCAGGGTCACTGTGATTCCGGCCTCGCGAGCGGCCTGGAACACCAGNTACTGGGCATAGATGCTTGTGCTGCCGAAGGGTTCGCCCTGGACAGAAATCAGGGTGTCGATGTCGCGCGCAAGTTCCTGGGGCGTCGCCAGTACCTTGTGCGGGATCGCTCCGGTGGTGGCATTGACCAAATCGACCCATTGTTCCTCGGAGACATCCGAGCCTGGGGCGATGTAGCTGAAGGTGTGGATCGGCATGTCGGGTTCGAGATGCCGCATGGCACACACGACCGCCGATGAATCGATTCCGCCCGAAAGTGCGGCCCCCAAGGGCACGTCGCTGCGAAGATGGAGCCGCACATTGTCGAGAAACTGGGCCCGTACGGCCTCGACGGCATCGGAATATGAAAGGGTGGACGTGGCCTGGATCGGCGCTGTCCACCAGCTGACCGGGGCAGACAGNCTCCCGGACTTCAGGTCCATCTCCATCAAGTGGCCGGGCAACAGGTGCCTGACACCCTCCACAAAGNNCGTACGCACCTCGTTGTCGTAATATCCGNNTACCAGATAGTCGTAGGCGCGCTGGACATCGGGGCGGCGGGGTTTGTTGCCGATGGCGAGCAGGGCCGGGAGCTCAGAGGCAAAACTCAGCGTCTCGCCGTCCCAGTCATAAAAGAAGGGCTTGATACCAAATGCGTCCCTTGCGCAGGTCAGCGTCTGATCGCGGCGATCGTGCACCCCGAAGGCGAACATGCCCTCCAGTCGCGTCAGACAGTTGCGACCCCACACGCGCCAGGCGGTCAGCAGTACNTCTGTGTCTGACTGGGTGGTGAAGACATGGCCCAGGGCCCGCAGTTCCTCGCGCAGTTCCTTGTAGTTGTAGATCTCGCCATTGAATATGAGTGTGATCAGCCCGTCGGGGCTGACCATCGGCTGGTGGCCACCACTGGACAGGTCGATGATGGCCAGGCGGTTCTGTCCCAGCACCACCGTGCGTGGGCCTACTTTATCCACCACACAACCGCTGTCGTCCGGTCCGCGATGCCGCATCATGTCCAGGGCGATTTGAACCCGGGCAGGNGGCTTGGTCCCCACCCCTGTCCAAACACCGCCTGCTATGCCGCACATATCTGTTCACCTGTTTGCCATCGGGGTGTCCGAAAGCCCAAAGGTCGCAGATGGCCGAGACCGGGCACGCGTGCTAGTGCGCACACCCGACACATAGCGGTCTCTGATAGGAGATCAACGTGGCACCATATGAGAACGGGTTGATCTGGTGTCAATTGGCGTAGAGATGACCCATGGTTGGGGATCCAAGTAGCCAATGCGGCGGGCTGGCAGCGGGCCAGCGCATACCGCGCCAGTGGCGCTGTTGCGACCGTAGTATTCCAGACTTTGCGTGACCTACAATGCTGATCTCTTCCTGTGTAGTCGACCTGACCCCCGCACCGCCCTGGCTATGGGCGGCTATCAGGGTGAGCCCCGACTCGCCGTGGCAACAGATGGATCGTTGGAGGCCAATGTCGTTGCATTCGGCACCGGACCGGATGCCATTGTGCTGGTGTCGGTCGACACCCTGTTCGCCGGTGCCCGTTTGACACAGGCTATATGCGACACCTGCCTGGAGGTATTTGGGATCGGGCCCGACCGGGTGCTGGTTCTGGCGTCGCATACGCATTCGGCCCCCATGCTCGACCTGGCCAAACCCCGCCTGGGCGTGGCAGATCGGATTGAGGTCGAGCGATGTGCGGAGCTCATCGGCGCGGGGATACGCGCCATGGTGCCCGAACCCGTCGGAACGGCGTCGTGTGCCAACGGGGCGTCGGACCAATCCATCAACCGTCGTCGACGTTGGCCGTGGCCAACCCTGGTCCGACTCTTGGGCAAGGCACACGGCCAGATCGTGATGGCAGACAATCCCGATGGCCCGCGCGATCCCTGGATCAGGACATGCATCTGGCAATCGCCAGACGGTAAGCCCTTGGCGGCCTTCTGGTCGTTTGCCTGCCATCCGGTGTTCTATCCGGGCCAGGATCGGGCCAGCCCAGATTTCGTGGGCACGGTCCGCGAGGGCCTGCGCCAGACGTTCGGGGCTTCGCTCCCCGTCATTTTCGGGCCTGGGTGCATGGGAGATGTTTGGCCCCGGATGGCCACGGGGCGAACTTCGCAGTTGCGCCGTCTTGTTGATGTGGTGGTGTTTGGACCGAAGGCTCCCACTGTCGATATGGACAGCTGGTCGACTTGGGCTCAGGCCTTGGCCGCCCGGGTAGGCGAGATCGCCGTGTCCGNNGCAGCCGTGTTCAGATCGGCAATGCGCTCCCTCAACGGCGATGGCTGTGCACTCCTTGACGAGCTGTTTGATGGCACCTCGCCTACGACCGAGTTCGTGGCGAAATCGGTTTCCGTTCCGGGCCTAGGCAGGATCATCAGCTTGTCGTGCGAACCGGTGAGCGAGGTCGCTGGCCTGATTGCAGCGGATCCGGACCGCCTCGTTCTGGGCTATGAGGGGGATGTCTTCGGCTATCTGCCCACCGATGCCATGGTCGCCGAGNGGGGCTACGAAGCCGAGCGCTTCGTGCCCATCTTTGGCATGGCGGGCCGGTTCCGCCCGGGACTCGATGACCGCCTCAAGCGGCTGGGCGCGCAGCTCCGGTCTTGAAAATTGCAACGATGAGCGGCCGGGCGGGATGCAGCCACGCAGCCGGCAACACGATGGCGGCCCAAGCCAGACCACTACCGATGCCACTGAGCCAAGGACCGCAAATCGGGCGCAGCTGGTCGTAGGTCAGAATGGCCAGTGCGACGGCGACGGTGGCNACATGCCCCAAACAGGATATGGGTTCGCCATGGGATGGGCAGGGGGCGATTGCGGCGTTACCTATTCCCATCACTAGGCCGGACACTGCAAGGCCCGCAGCGATGCCCGCGACCACCCCCACAGCTCCAAGCCGTGATGCAAGGAGTGCTCCCAGTCCAACGCTGACCCCTAACATCAGGACGTGCGCCAGCAGGTTCCATGTCATCTGATTGCGCGCATAGGCGAAGAAATAGGACGCCAGCACGAGGGTGTTGATGGCCCAGCCTGCAGCCAGAAGCAGGGTGGACACGACGAACAACGAATCNCGCTGCCCGATCCAGATTTCACCGACGAACGGTGCCGCACCTGCGGCGGCCGACAACGCCAGAAGGCTTGTAAAGCCAATGATGAGATTGGCCCGTTCGAACAGCTCGCGGACCTCTGTGGTGTTCGTTTCGCTGAGGAAGCTGAAAGCGGACAGGAGCGGTTGNGCGCCAGCAAACACCAGGGCGCGAACCTGAATGATAAACCTTGATGCCATCGAGAAAAATGTGACGTCGGCCAGGACACCAAAATGCCCGATAGTCAGTCGTGCGATCGGCTCCAGGGCGGCTATCAACAGCGTTTGGGCCTGGAGATTGGCTCCCATACCCACCACCTGACGGATGATGTCAGGTCGGCAGCGCCAAGGCAGCCAGGACAATTCCGGCAAGATCCGGCGCAGTTGCATCCAGGTCAACCCAAGAGTGATCGTGACCTGCATGGCAAGGGACCAGACGGCGGCCTGGACCCCGCAGCGNGGACAAGCNAACCAGACCCCAGCCAGGCACGCCATGGCACCAGCTAAGCTGGCCCAAAGGCGGAGATCACTGCGTTGCAGGGCTGTCAGACTGAGGGTCGTGGCAGCGCTCAATCCCATCAGCAACACATACAGGGCAGTGGCCGGCATCATGGCCTTAACGAGCCCTGCCTTGGCGGGCCCGACTTGCGACAAGAGCAATGCCTGAAGGGGAAAGTAGGCCAGTCCCAAAACCAGCACGTAAAGAGCCAACGAGCAAAGGAGAGTGGTTTCGATCGCGATCACTGTTGATCGGCGATCCTTATTGCCCTCGTAGAGCGGTGCCAGTCGGGCGATGGCACTGCCAATGCCACCACTGGCAAGCGCCCCCACACTGCTGAGTGTGAGAACCAGNGACAGGACACCAACCTGCGCTGCCCCGACCTGACGAATGAGGATGCCATAGAAGGCTAGGAATGCGAGGCCGACGACAACCTGTTCCAGTGCGGCGGAGGCCGAGTTACCCCGCAGGTTGATGCGCATCAGCCAATGTCCAGGGAGCGATCGATAAAATCAGAGCGGGGCTGGTCCGTTTCTATCAATTCGATCACGTGCCCAAGCGGCGACCAGAAAAACTGCACACGTGCATTCTCAAAGGCGACTGCTGGCGCAGGTGCCGACAGTGGAACAGCCTTGGCCTTGCGCAAGGCAATGCAGCGGCCTCTAGGCTGTCACACCGGTATGCGACCTGATTCAGGCGGTGGGCCTGGCCCAGGGTATTGGCCACAGGAGATCCTTCTCCCAGAGGCGCGATGAGTTCGCACACCAGGCCGCTGCCATCTCGAAAGAACTTTACCGACACGCCCAAACCCGGGTCATCGCACGAGGACTGACGGCCGCAATCGGCAGTGTCGACTCGATCTGGCGTCCGCCGACGTCCAAGTCTGCAACCACAACGCCGATGTGATCGAATGTCAGCATCAGGCCGGTGTTGCGATCAGGGACACAGAGATTGTGAGATCGTGGCGAAGCGCCTGTTCCATGGAATAGTTGGTCGCCGGGAAACAGCCGGTCTCCAGGATGTCAAAGCCCTGGTTCCGGACGAGATCAAACGTCTCATCTGGAGATCGAAGCAGGAAGATGTGGTCCGGTGCCGGACTGTTGATCGGCACATTCAGGAATAGCTTCCCGCCTGGCCGGATTAATGAGCGGATGGCGCGCAGAGCACCTGCNGGATCTTCCAGGTGTTCAAGCACTTCCGAGAACACGACCGCATCGAACTGCTCAGCCTGTTGGTCAAACAGATTGCGCGCCTGAAGGTTGAAACCCCATGAACGCCCAGTGCCGCAAGGGCTTCGCGTGTGGCTCAGGCTCGAGGCGGAAACGTCCCAGCCTGTGACTTTGCCGTTTGGCAGTGCCTTAACGGCACGAGCGAGCAGGAGACCGTGGCCTGGGCCGATTTCNAGCAGTTCCGCATCACTCTTGAGATTGCCGAGGAACGCATTGGTGTAGAAGGAAATCGAGTGCGTATGGTTGCTCCAAAGCAACTGCGTCACCAACAGGCCGCGCATGTAGGCGCCCATATACTGNGTGTTGGAATAGATCTGGTCCAGGGCATCCTGAAAGCTTGTTAGCCGATAGGACTTGTTTCGCCGGAAATAGAGTTCTTCTTCCTTCTGAATTTGACAGATGAATTCCNNATATCCATCGACAAACTGGTCCATGTTGTCACCGGCCAGCGAAAGAATCTGGTCTGCCAAAATCTCGTTCGACGCTTTCTCGGCATCGGAGATATCTGCAAACCGACGCGCTAGGAATTGCTGGTGCTTTGGATGTTTTTCCAAAATTGCCGCGATCAGCGTCTCGACCTTTGGACCGTTGCTTGCCGTCATATGTCTAATATCCCGAAATCTCTNGTCTTCATGGGGAGGTCCGGACGAATGTAGTCCTTGAGTTGAAGCTCCCATCGGCTGCCCGCACCGTCGACTGCATCACCGATATGGCGGAACCCCAAGTTCGCATAATGGTCCGCAACAATCCCGTTGCGCGGTGTGGGAAGGTAGTCCCCGACGAGGCGTGTCACGCCCAGGGAAACGCACCGATCCGCAAGCGCCATCAGGGCGGCTTCCTGAACGCGACGGCCTAACACGCGGCATGACATCAGCCAAGTATCGATGATCAATGAGCTGTCTTGTTGGCGGCCGATCACCACACTGATCATCCCGGCATCTCCGAACATGTCGCTCAGTCGGATCTGCAGGCTGACAACCGATGAGTCCGACTCTAGCTGCTCGATCTCCGCCTCACTGTAGCGGCGGGTGGTCAGGTTGAACTGGTTGGACTTGCTGATGAGCTGGGCGATGCGCNNTCGACCCACCGGGTCGAAGGGCCTGATGTCCACCACAGCCTCAAGGGACCGCAAGAAGGAGTCAGTGTCGCCGGCCTCGGCGGCGACCTTGTTCCGATCGGCCATTGACTTGTAATAAGCACCCCGCTGGCGGTCCTCGTCTGTGAACGATACCTGCTCGAAGTAACCTGCGCCCTGAAGAATGACGGGCCACATCGACGGATCTGCGCTCAACTCAGGGACGGCTACCTCAGGCAAGGCGTCCCGGACTTGTTTACGTTCGACGGGATTGTCGTCGAGGAACACAAATGATTCCAGGCCGAGATTCAGCGTTTGGGATAGCGCCCCGATATTGCTGGCTTTGTCATTCCAGTTGATCTGCGTGGCCGACAGATCGGATTCGCGCAGGATCATGTCGGGGTGGTTTCGGAAACCNTCCATGGCGATATCGTGCGTGTTTTTGGACGCAACCGTCAGCATGACACCGCGATCGGAATAGGCTTTCGCAATCCTCTGNACCGCCAAATGCGCTTCGCCTGCGGCTGCGCCNTGTCCGAGGACAATGCCATCCATGCCATCGTCACCGATCACCCCNGACCAGAGCGTATTGTCGAGGTCCAACACTNNCAGTACGCGTCGCGATTTGCCTATCTTGGCTGCCAATATGCGGCCCAAACAGTCGCCGTAGAGCGGGATACATTTCTGGGCAAAAGGAAACTTGGCACTGAACCAGAACCGTCCCGGCCACCAGGTTTCAAGTCCCACCATGTCCGCCATCCGCGCCCAATCGAGGACCAGCGCACCACCGCCGCGCCGCGCGGCCAATCGCTTCGTTGAGAGCGGCGAGATACCGCTGGCGCGATCCGGGCAGGGTCGCGTCCAGATGGATTGCTAACTCGCTCAAGTCATCACAAACCGTCTGCAAAATCACGGTTCGGGCCCCGCGATCGACTAGGCCCCCAACCACGTGATCAACGGCGCTGGCCTGACGTTCGTTGCCATCGTCGCCGACCGGGCCGTCGTGGGGCACAAAGCGCCACGCTGCAGCGTCCGCGGCGACCAGGACGATGTCGAACCCATCCGCCCGATTGGCTGGATTGGCCAACCAAGCGCCTGGGCTTACGCTCAGCCAACTCGATCTCAAGAGCAACGCCGTGACGAAAGGCGGATGCGACGACCGCGTCGACCATGTGCGAAAAGGTCTGCGTTGCGATGACCAGCATGCGCAACGCCACGGCTCCTCCCTCGGTCGGGATCAGTGAACCCGAAGCCCAACCGCGACGCAGGATCCGTCCGGCCTTCCCAAGGTCCGATTCTGGCCAGCCAAAAGTCAGCAGTCTGCGCCAAGCCGATCCGCCACCAGCAAGTGGCCCTGACACGGCCTTGCGCAAGGCAGCGGTCTCGACGCCGCCTGGCTTGGGCAGCCAGGCCAGTTCGGTCAACACGAAGTCTCCAGCCGAGGGCTATCAGCTAACCTGAGAAGAGATGATGTCCAGTATTTTCTGAACCGAGTCGACACCTTCAATCTGATCAAGTGTAAACTCAAAGCCAAACTGCTCCTCTATACTCGCAATCAAACGAACATGTGCGAGACTATCCCACGACTCCAGATCATCTCTGGAGGTTTCTGGTGTGATTTGCAGTGACGGATTATCTAGTTCGTCTTGGAAAATCTGATTCAATGTGACCAGGGGGTCCATATTCTTCCTCATCCAGTTCCTGGCGGTCAAAGGCCCACATACATGGTCTGACCGCGCCGTGCCAAGGATTTCATGGCCTCAACCGCAGACTTCGCTGGCGCACTCTGAAGGCTGAGGTTGGACAGGCGAAAACGCTTGTAAATGCCAGACGGTAGCTGGGGAGCCAACCGTCCGGGCCAAATCCGACCCTGACGCAGCAGAGTGNNGTGTTGGCCAGACTCGCCGTTCGAGCGCGTCCAGCTGTAGGTAATCGGATCGGGTTCGAAGACTTGTTCGAACGACGGCACCTCATGATGTAGAACGCATTCCACATTGTGCAGTGGCGTTAGACCAAGGGTCTGAACCAAACCGACCATAAGTCCGTCCATTTCAATAAGGCGACCATATGGTGTCAGTTCCCCNCAGGGATACAGGTCCAGGTGATGAGCGTCCGTCAGGGCNCGCGCTGTGCTCCCCAGCGCTGCGACAGAAGAGTTAATGTGGATGCTCCGATCAACTCCCGGGAAGCGACGAAACATTTCTGTCAGAAGTCCGGTGCTCGTCGGTGTTCGGTCTATCTTCAGAGGCTTTGCTGGATCGGGGTCCAGNGGAAAAGCCGGCATCAGCAAGGTGCCTCTTGGGCCGACGAGATCGATCAAAAGACTAAGGACTTCCAGCGGCCGCATATCGACATTGAAGAAGTCGTTCATTGAGGCCTGAACCCAGACCGACCGATTGCGCCACTCACCCAAGCTCAACAAGGCCTCACGGAACTCAGCGGCAGAAATGCGCCGCCTATAGACACGCCGCTCGAGCGACAGTCTGGCACGTTTGAACTCGGCGGAAACGCCACGCGGAGCCAGCCGGCGGATGAGATCTCGGGGACCCATGGAGGTATCCTAGCAATCGGACGCGGACGGAAACCCTACGCTTTCACCAGGTGGCCATGGCTTTCGCGATACTTGCCGCGGGTGTCGATCACCAGCTGGGCGTGCTCGAGGATCGTAGCATAGTCGAAGCTCGAATGGTCGGTCAGAACCACCACCGCATCGTAGCTGGCCAAAGTCTCTGGCGGGATCNNGACGGACGACAGGTCGAAGTGATGCTCGCGCATTTTCGGGAACCGCGGCACGTTCGGATCGGAATAGTGCACGATGGCACCGCGGTCGCGCAGGTGCTCCATGACGAACACGGACGGGCTTTCGCGCATGTCGTCGACGCCGCGCTTGTAGGCGATGCCCAGGCACAGGATGCGACTGCCCTTCAAGGATTTCTGACGGTCGTTGAGGGCGTCCGTGATCTTGCCCACGACCCAAAGCGGCATGTCGCGATTGACCTCTCCCGCCAGTTCGATGAAGCGGGTCGACAGCCCATATTCGCGGGCCTTCCACGTAAGATAGAAGGGGTCAATCGGGATGCAGTGACCGCCCAGGCCAGGTCCGGGGTAGTAGGCCGTAAAGCCAAAGGGCTTGGTCTTGGCCGCGTCGATGACTTCGAAGATGTCGATGCCCATGCGATCGGCGATGACCTTCATCTCATTGACCAGGCCGATATTGACNGCCCGGTGGATGTTCTCCAGCAGCTTGGTCAGCTCGGCGGCCTGGGTCGATGTGACCGGCACCACCTTATCCACCGCGCGGGCGTAAAGGGCTTCTCCTGCCGCGCGGCAGGCCGACGTTGCGCCGCCGACCACCTTGGGAATGNNGTGCGTGGTGAAATCGGGATTGCCGGGATCTTCGCGCTCGGGCGAGTAGACCAGGAAGAAATCCTCGCCGATGGTCAGGCCGGCACCCTCAATGAAGGGGCGCAATACCTCGTCGGTCGTGCCCGGCCACGTCGCACTTTCCAGCGACAGCAGCTGCCCCTTGCGCAGATAGGGNGTGACCGACTCCATGGTGGCAACGATGTAGGACAGGTCCGGGTCACGATGCCGCGTCAAAGGTGTCGGAACGCAGATGACAATGGCATCGACTTCCGGGATGCGGCTGTAATCCGTCGTCGCCTCGAATCCCGCTCCGACCATGGCGGCGATATCAGCGGATGAAATGTGCTTGATCGGACTTTCGCCGCGATTGAGCCCTTCGATCCGGTCCGTGTCGATATCGAACCCGAGCACTTTCAGGCCGACCTGCTGGAACCGCAGCGCCAGNGGAATGCCGACATAGCCCAACCCAAGGATTCCGACACGGGCCTCGTTGCGCTCGATGCGGGCCCGGAGTTCACTGAGCGCAGCGGGAATTTGGGTCTGTGTCACGGAGAAGGCTCAAGCGTTGCAAACGGGAGGAAGATTTCGGACGTAGGCAGGACCTGAGCATCGGTGGTGGCGCGCATGGCAGGCGCAGTTTCCGGTTCACGTCCAAATACTGTTCTTGGTGCCGCCACCTATCGAATATTTCGCAGATGCGTCAAGAAACGTCCGTGGGGNATGGCGAAATTGCCGCTGACGACCTCGCCCGCGGGCACATCCTGGGTCACGACTGCCCCGATACTGACCTTGGCCTTNTCACCGATACGGGCCCCGTTCACGACCACTGAAGACGGTCCAATGTAGGCATCATCACCGATCTCGACGCGGCCCAGGATGTTGACCAGGGCGCAGATCTGGACCCGGCGTCCGATCTGGGCGTCGTGGGCTATGTAGACCAGGTTGTCCACCAGGGTCTCTTCACCCAGCGTCGTCTCGCCCCCGAACAGTGCGCGCGCAACACAAACGTTGGAGAGTAGCTCGACCCAGGGCGCGAGCCTCACACCTCCCAACTGGGGGATGATGCGCCGCCGTCCGCCGATGATCCCGGCATTGAAACCGGGCATACCCAGACTGACGCCCGGGTGGAGGGTGCAGTGGTCTTCCACCACCACACCGGGCGCGATCGACACATGGGCACCGACCCGCACATGAGCTCCGATTTCGACGCCGTGGTCGGCAATCCGGGCCGATGGATCGATAATCGCCGAGGCATCGATGCGGTTCGGCCGACTTCTGAGCTCGGTCTCGCGGAGACTGGCCAGGGCCGCGTGCAGTTCGGCATGTGCCGTGTCGGGGACCTCCGCCACGGCGACCGCAAATCGCGGGTCCAGCAGATCGGCAATCTCTGGCTTGGTGATGACCGCCGCCGCCAGGGGATTGGCATTGACCTCTTCGGCATACTTCGCTGCCCGCAGCGGCACGCACAGTCCGTCCAGAGGCGTCGACAGCTTGCCGGTCAGTTCAAACGGCCCGTCACGCAGGACCGTGTAGCCCGCGACCTCAGCGAAATCCGACAGGCGATGGGTCACAGGATGCTCCCGGCGGCAGCATCGGCCCGGCGCAACAACCGCAGGACCGGGATGGCCTCGTCCGGACCGGTGCGAGTCTGGCCTCGGCCCGAGGCGGCTTCCAGGAAGGTGCGAATTTCCATCTCGAGAGGCTCTTCTGCGGGCCAGTCGACCGGCTCACCTTCGCCTTTGACAAAGCGCGGCACGGGCCCAGAGGCATCAACATAGTCGCGATAGATCACCAGCTTGCGCTCCCGCGACGGCGCGGTGTCCTCAAACACCAGGGCACCCCTGGTGCCCAACACCGTCAGCTTGTGCTCCTTGTAGGGCGACAGCCAGGACACATTGACCTGGGCCGAGCGGCCGCTGGGGAATGAGAGCTGGACGAAATACTGATCCGGGATGGCCGGATCGACTACCCGCACCGGAAGGGCCTCAACCTCACTCGCTTCTTCGCCGATCAGGCCCAGAACCATGGAGAAATCATGCGGGGCCATGCTCCACAGGGCGTTTTCCTCATTGCGAATGGCACCAGGGTTGAGGCGATGGGAGGTGATGTGCCGCAACTCCCCGATGGCACCTTCGGCCACCAGCCGTTTCAGGGTCACGAAGGCGGGATGGCATCGCAGCAGGTGCCCAACCATAAGCGTCAGGCCCGTCTCTTCGGCCTTGGCCGCCACCGCTTCGGCATCGTCTAGCTCAAGCGCCAGGGGCTTTTCGACAAATACGGGCTTTCCGGCATCGAGGGCCCGCATCACCAGTCGTGCGTGATCCACTGCCGGTGCCGCGATGGCGACGGCCCCAATGTCATCGGCAAAGGCAGCCCCGATGTCGCCGGTGACCCGCACCCCGCCCAGTTCGGCTGCGTAGTCGGCCAGACGGTCCGCCGCCGGGTCGACGATCACCTCGNNCGCGCCCAGCCGGGCCAGCACCCGGGCGATGTTGCGGCCCCACCGGCCACAGCCGATCAGGGCGGTGCGGGGGAAGTTGGCAGAGGTTTCGGTGGGCATCAGGCGTCTTTCTTGTGTCGGTGTGTCGTGTACCAGGCGGCAAAGGCGGGCACGCCGACACTGATCGGGGTCGCCGGGCGGCACCCGGTGAGATTTTCCAGCAGGTCGGCGGAGGCAAAGGTGTCTGTCACATCACCGTCCTGCATCGGCAGGTAGGCTTTCTGGGCTTCAAAGCCCAGGGCGCGTTCCAGCTCACCGATATAGTCCATCAGGGCTGCGGGCTTGCCGCCNCCGATGTTGACCAGCCGGAANGGAGCCGCTGGCGACAGGGTGTCGCACTCAACCGCCGAAGCCTTACCTGGCACCACCTCAATCAGGCGCACGATCGCCTCAATGAGGTCGTCGATGAACGTGAAATCGCGGCTCATCCGGCCCTCGCCGTAGACCTGNATCGGCTCATCGTTGAGCATGGCCCGGGCAAATNNGGACAAGGCCAGATCGGGTCGCTCCCACGGGCCATAGACGGTAAAGAAACGGAAGAAGGTGATGGGGATGTCGAACAGGTGGGAATAACTGTGCCCCATCAGCTCATTGGCCGCCTTTGACGCGGCATACAGCGTCAGCGGGTGCACGGCCCGGTCCGTCTCATGGAACGGCATCTGGGTATTGGCCCCATAGGCCGAACTGGTCGAGGCGCACAGCAGGTGGCTGGGCCGGTGCCGCCGGGCGCACTCCAGAACATTGAAGGTGCCCACAAGGTTTGACCCGATATAGGCGTCCGGGTGATCGATACTGTAGCGCACACCGGCCTGGGCGGCGAGGTGAACGACCACCTCCGGCCGGGTCGCGGCCCAGACCGCTTCCAGGGCCGCCATGTCCTGCAGATCCAGGCGATGAAGGCGAAACCCCGCATAGGCCTCAAGAATGCGATTGCGATCTTCCTTCAGTGACGGATCGTAGTAGGGCGTGAAGCTGTCGATGCCGACCACAGAATGACCCGCTTCCAGCAACCGCCGCGCCAGGTGAAAGCCGATAAAGCCTGCCGTGCCTGTGATCAGAAAGGTCATGGAAAAGGCGCTGCCCTCAGTGATCAGCCAGACGATTGCGGCCGCCCCCTATTGCGGCCAGTCGGGGTCCAAAAGTAGTGACCGGTCACGAGATCAACCTGTCTCGGATCCGGGTCGGGGCTGCTATAGCTTAAACTGGGGCGATTGCGACAGCGTCACGGTGAATTCGCGATCAGCCAGCCCGCGGATAGAGGAGGCGCGAATTGCCGTGGTCAGCGGCTCCGACTCCGTCTAGAGAACGGAGCATGAACGAGATGGAAATGATCCTGGCGGTGGCGGCTGGGGGCTTGGTGTTGCTGTTGCTGTTGGCGGTGATCGCCCTGGCAAGATCGCGCACTGCCCTGACGATTGCGCGCGAGCGATTGAAGCTGGTCGAGGACAGCCGCGCCACCATGACCGACCTGCTCAGGGCCCAGGCGGCCCAGTCGGCCCAGGATGTGGCCGATCAGATGGTTCACCGGGCGACTGAGACCTTTCAGGCCCAGGACCGGCTGGCCCGTGAGCGCATGGAGGCCCAGCTGAAGCCGGTGGCAGACACCCTGGCCAAGTTTCAGACCCAGGTGGCCGAGTTGGAAAAGGTCCGGGCGTCCGAGACCGGCGGCCTGAAAGAACAGATCGCCCTTCTGATGACGGCCTCAAATCAGACCCGACATGAGGCGCGCCGCCTGACCGAGGCTTTGAAGGGCAACACCGGCCGCCGCGGGCGCTGGGGCGAACAGACCTGCCGCAATGTGCTGGAGGCCGCCGGCATGGCGGGGCGGTTCGACTTTGTTGAGCAATCCTCCGGCACGGACGAAGACGGTCGCCGTCAACGCCCCGACTTTCTGGTGCGGATGCCCGGCGGGNGGCTGTTTGTCATTGATGCCAAGGTGCCACTGGCCTTTGAGGATGACGATATCGCTGACGATGAGGCCCGGCGGCAGGCACAAGGTCTGCGCACTGCCACCAGCCTGAAGACCCATATGCGGCAGCTGGCCTCCAAGGCCTATCAGGACCAGTTCCAGCCCAGCCCCGACTTTGTCGTCCTGTTCGTGCCCGGCGATGCCTTCCTGGCCACGGCCCTGGATCATGAGCCCGATCTGCTCAGCGACGCCATGGCCCAGCGGGTGGTAATCACCACGCCCTCGACCCTGTTCGCCCTTTGCAAGGCGGTCGCCTACGGATGGCGGGCCGAAGAGCAGTCGAAGAACGCCGAGGAAATCGCCAAGCTGGGCAAGGAACTCTACCGCCGACTGGCAACCATGGGTACCCACGCGGCCTCGGTCGGCAAGGCGCTGGATGCGGCGGTCGGGCGCTACAACCAGTTCGTGGGCTCACTGGAAAGCCAGGTCATGGTCCAGGCTCGGCGGTTTGAGGATCTGAAGGTCGACCACGAAGGCAAGTCACTGGAGCCGCTGGCCCCTGTCGAAGCTGCGCCGCGTCGGCTGAGCCGACCGGAACTGACCTCCATCGCCGCGAGCTCGGAGACTGACGCCGCCTGAAGGCCCCACTGAAGAAGCAGATGGCAGGCTCGTGCGCCGACGTGGGGAACAGCGGAACGACTGACAAGGTTGCCAAACTTTTAGACAAGCGTGCTTGACATCGTATTGCTCTCGCTTGTAAACCGTCCCTGACACAAAGACAAAGGAGGTTGTCATGTCAAAGGGTGCGAGGCATTTGTTGCTTAAGGGCGGCTTCGGATTGATGGTCCTGCTGGCCACATTGTTCGCTTCGGCGATGGGCGCGGGCTACCTTGCAGCCAAGGGGCTCGTCACCGAAAAACAGGCCGTGATCGGAATCCTGGGTCCGTTTGCCGCGATCCTGATGTTGCTGGCCTATCTGTTCAGCATTGCCTGGATGCGCACCATCGACGAGGCGGCCCGCGAGGCCCACAAGACAGCCTGGGCACTGGGGTGGCACGGCAGGTATGGCGGTGGCCGGGGTCGGCATCGTCCTCACGGCACTGCCGGATGCGCGCACCTGGGTCTTCGATCTTGGTGAGCGCACCGATCCAGCCTACTATATGGCCGCCGGTGCCCTGGGGACGATGTTCCTGATGTCGCTTGGCTACACTCTGGTCTGGGTCGGCTGGTGGCTCAGCCGGTCGCGGGCATGAAGGTGGCGATATGAACAATCGTCTCAAAGTCCTGCGAGCCGAGCGGGATTGGAGCCAGGGCGACCTGGCCGCAGCCCTGGGTGTCTCGCGCCAGACCGTCAATGCTCTCGAAACCGGCCGCTATGACCCTTCGTTGCCGCTGGCTTTCAAGATTGCCCGANTTTTCAGCCAACCCATTGAATCCATTTTTATAGATCAGGAGTAGACCGATGATTATCCGTGCACTGAAGACAGCTGCCCAGACCGCCTTGGGCTTGGTTCTGGGGATATCGATGGCGGGGGCCATCGTCCTGGCCCCCGCTCGTGCCCTGGCCCAGGAGGTGCCGACCTCCCAGACCGCCGCCACCCGCGCGGTCGTGGCGGCACGGGGGCAGGGTCCTGCCCTGTGGGTGATCCGCGACGCCGATTCCACCATCTACCTGTTCGGCACCGTGCATGTGCTGCGACCAGACACCNCCTGGGGTAGCGCGCGGGTCGATCAGGCCCTGGCCAGCGCCGATGAGCTGTGGCTGGAAGTGGCCAATGTCGATGATGTGGCTGCCATAGCGNCTCTCATTCAGGCCTATGGCCTGTCGCCTGACCGGCCCCTGTCGTCGCAACTGACACCTGACGAGATGGCTGACCTAGATGCAGCGGCGCGAACCATTGGGNCCTCCGGCGCACAGTTGGACCGCATGCGCCCATGGCTGGCCGCCATGACCCTGTCGATGGCCCCTCTGGTCAAGGCTGGCTACGATCCCCAGTCGGGGGTGGAACTCGTGTTGAAGGGCCGAGCCGGAACCGCCGACACCCCGGTGCGCGGACTGGAAACCCTGGAGCAGCAGATCACCATTCTGGCGACGCTGCCCGAGGTGACCCAACTGGCCTATCTGCGCAGCACGCTGGAGACCTTCGACGAGGCGGGAACCGAGCTGGACAGCATGGTCAGCGGGTGGGCGCGCGGCGACCTCGGTGAAATGGAAGCCTCCATGGCTGACGAGATGAAGGCCCAGTCGATCTACCTCTATGATGCCCTGCTCGTGCGCCGTAATGCAGACTGGGCGGAGCAAATCGACACCCTGCTGGACGGTTCTGGCACGCAGTTCATCGCCGTCGGCTCTGGCCACCTGGTCGGCGAGGACAGCGTGATCGCCATGCTGCGCGAGCGTGGGATTGAGGTTCAGGTCGCCCCGTAATCCCATCCTGCCTGGTGCCATGGTTATCTGAGAATCGGCGCTGACCGGGCTTGCCTTTCGCTCGCTCATCGCTAGTTTCCCGGCTCTGCCGACGCGGCCCTGAGCGGGCATGATGTAGTGGTAGCCTGGCAGCTTCCCAAGCTGCTCGTGCGGGTTCGATCCCGCTGCCCGCTCCAAGATTTCCCTTCATCTGCTGGGATGATTGTGCCGATCCTGGACGGCCGCTTGCCGCCGCGCTTTTGCCTCGCGATAGTAACCACAGGGGCACGGCGATCGCTACTTGCGTCCCCTTCAGGAGGTCAGGGACATGCAAATCGGGTCGGCCAGTTCCGAGCCAGGCAAGCGCACGCCGTTTTACCGCAGCCTGTACTTCATGGTGCTGCTGGCCATTTTTGCGGGCGGTGCCATCGGCCATTTCTGGCCCGAAACGGGCGAGAGCCTTAAGCCCCTGGGCGATGCCTTCATCAAACTGGTCAAGATGATCATCGCGCCGGTCATCTTCCTGACCATAGCCACGGGCATTTCCGGCATGCGCGACCTGAAAGCCGTCGGTCGTGTTGCGGGAAAGGCCTTCGCCTATTTCCTGACCTTTTCGACCCTGGCCCTGATTGTGGGTCTGGTGATCGGCAATGTGGTGCAACCGGGCCGCGGGCTGAACATCGACCCGGCCACCCTGGATAGCGGGTCTGTCGCCCAGTATGCCCAAGCCGCCCATGAGACCACCATCACGGGTTTCCTGATGGGCGTCATCCCGGACACCCTGGTCAGTGCCTTTGTGTCGGGCAATATCCTGCAGGTCCTGTTCGTTTCCATCCTGTTCGGGNTGGCCCTGGCCCTGGTCGGCGATGTCGCGGCCCCCGTGCATCGGGCGCTGGACGCGCTCAGCCAGGTCATGTTCCGTCTTGTGGCGATCCTGATGAAGGCGGCTCCGATCGGAGCCTTCGGGGCCTTTGCCTTCACCATCGGGGCCTATGGCATCGGCTCAGTGGTCAACCTGGCGGCCCTTGTGGCCACCTTCTACCTGACAAGTCTGGTGTTCGTGATCGGGGTGTTGGGGCTGGTGGCCTGGGCCAATGGCTTCTCGATCTTCCGGCTGATCGCCTATCTGAAGGAAGAGCTGCTGCTGGTCCTGGGCACATCCTCTTCTGAAGCCGCCCTGCCGAGCCTGATGGAAAAGATGGAGCGGGCCGGAGCGCCCAAGAGCGTGGTCGGCCTTGTCGTGCCCACTGGATATTCGTTCAACCTGGACGGCACCAACATCTATATGACCCTCGCGGCCCTGTTCATTGCCCAGGCCATGAATATCGAGCTGTCGCTGGGTCAGCAGATCACCNTGCTGCTGGTGGCCATGCTGTCATCCAAGGGTGCCGCGGGCATCACCGGTGCGGGTTTCATTACGCTGGCGGCGACGCTGGCCGTGGTGCCGGATGTGCCGGTGGCGGGTATGGCCCTGATCCTGGGAATCGACCGGTTCATGAGCGAATGCCGCGCCCTGACCAACTTTACCGGCAATGCGGTGGCAACCCTGGTGGTCGCGCGTTGGGAAGGGGCCCTGGACCGCCAGAAGCTGGCCATCGCCCTGCATTCCAAGCCCCAGGCTGTGGCCGCGCCGCCTGATCCGGCGGCCGGTCCTGGCGATCCGGAGGTTCTGGCCCGTGACTAGGGGGCGACGGCTTTCGGCCTAGTCCCGGCGATAGACGATCTCTCCGTCCACCACCGTCAGCACCGCGTGGCCATGCGGTATCTCGGCCACCGGCACGGTCATCAGGTCGATATTGAAGGCGGTGAAGTCGGCCCGCTTGCCAACCTCGATGGTGCCCAGCTCATTCTCACGGAACGAGGCATAGGCCGGCCACAGGGTGAACATCTTCAGCGCCGTCGCGCGGTCCACCGCTTCGTTGGGGCGCCAGTCAGGACCCTGGAAACCGTTCAGGTCGCGGCGGGCCACGGCAGCATAGAACTCGATTAGNGGATCACCACGCTCGACCGGGGCATCGGAGCCGCCGACCACGACCACGCCGCGCTCCACCAGGCTGTGCCAGGCATAGGCCCCGTCCAGGCGGTCATCGCCGAGCCGCGCCGGGGCGAAATGCAGGTCACCAATGGCATGGCTGGGCTGCATGGAGGCGATGATCGGTAGCACCTCAAACAGCGCATAGTCGGCCGGGCGCAGGATCTGGGCGTGCTCGATGCGCCAGCGCACATCGGTGCCATTGGGACGCTCGGACGGCGGCACGGCTCCCAGCGCGGCATCATGCCACAGGGCGACATTGGCATTGCCCCGGTCGCCGATGGCGTGGGTTGCGATCTGGATGCCGGAGCGCAGCGCTTGCTCATAGATCGGCAGAACATGGGCGGCATCGGTCTGCATTAGACCCCGCGTCTCGGGCCGGTCACTGTAGGGCAGGACCAGGGCCGCCCCGCGTGAGCCCAGGGCCCCATCGGCATAGACCTTGATGGCGCGGGTGATGATGCGACCGTCTGCGGCGTTGCGCGGGCCGCTGTCGAAGAGGGCCTGGGCGTCCCCGACATCAATGGCGGCATAGACCCGGATCGGGGCCTCGCCGGCCTCAGCCATCTGCTCCAGCAGGGGAATGTCGGCCCAGGGCGCACTCATGTAGTGCAGGCCGGTCCAGCCATAGGCAGCCTCGACCTGGAAGCCCTCCTGATAGATCCGGCGCAGCATTGTCGGGTCCGCAGGCCCCTGATCCAGTCCGGACACCAAACCCATGGCCGCATCGACCAGCAGGCCGGTCGGCTGGCCCTGTTCATCCTTCAAGATCTCGCCGCCGGAAGGCGCNAGGGTGGCGGCATCTATGCCAACGGCGGCCAGCACGGCCGGGGACACCGCCATCGCATGGCCATCTGCCCGGCTGAGGGCCACCAGACGGCCCGGGGCTGCGGCCTCCAGATCGGCGGCGGTCAGGAAGCGGGCCTCGGGCCAATGGGTCTCGATCCAGCCGCGCCCGATGATGGGCCCGTCCGGGTTCGCGGCGGCCCAGGCGCTGAGGCGGGCCATGGCGTCGGCGACCGAGGCACTGCCCTCCAGGTTCAGGGTCAGCTCACGCTGGCCGATGCCGTTCAGATGGGCGTGGCCATCGGTAAAGCCGGGAAACAGGGCAGCCCCGTTCAGATCGATCATTTCGACGCTGGCGGGCGTAGCGGGCATCTGGCTCTCGGCCCCGACGAAGGCGATGCGCCCGTCCCGGACCACCACGACCTCAGCCGTCGGTTGGGCTTCATTGCCCGTGTGGATGGTGCCGCCCCGGATCACCAGATCCTGGGCCAGGGTGGGGCTGGCAGTGCTGATCGCAGCCAGCAGGGTCATGAGGGTCAGCGGGCGCATGGGCAGCTCCTTGGGGGCGGCAAAACATTGCCTTGGACTGGGGACTGGCCTGCAATGCCCCTTGCGTCAAGGTGAGGTTGAAGGAGTTGATCATGATCGTAATGCATCGGCGCTGGCCGTGCTGCTGGCTGGACAAGCTGCGCCCAGAAGCGAAGCGGCAGACCTGCACGCCGAGCGCTGCTACGCCCACGTGATGCTGCTGATTGAAGAGGCGGCAGAGGACGGCCCGGTGGCTGGGCCCAGCTGGTTCATTCGCGACTGGTGGGAGGCGCGTTTGCCTTCTCGCAGCACGCCGGAGCGTAAAGCCGCAGTGCGCCAGGCGCTGCTGACGGAGAAGGCGCTGACCTGACCGCGTTTGCGGCGGACAGGGCGGTTTGTATCGAAGAGGCCATCGACGCCGGCGCCGTTCCGGGCATGTGAGGGCGCTCGAGCCCGCCAACAGCATCGACGTCTGCCTTCGCCCGCTCTAGACAGCGGCCATGACTGATGCCGCCCCGGGGCCGACCGCGCCCGTCATCATCCTGGACAAGCCTCAGCTGGCCGACAACATCGGCGCGGTGGCGCGGGTCATGGCGAACTTTGGGCTGGACGAGTTGCGTCTGGTCAGCCCGCGCGACGGCTGGCCCCAGGACCGCGCTTGGGCCACCGCGTCGGGGGCCGATTGGGTGCTGGATGGGGTTCAGGTCTATGACAGCGTGGCCGAGGCCATCGCCGACCTGACGACCGTATTCGCCACCACCGCCCGCCCGCGGNAGACGCGCCAGCCGGTCCGGACCCCGCGAGAGAGTGCTCGTATCCTCTATGACGACAGCGCCTCGGGTCAGGCCGTCGGCCTGCTGTTCGGCGGCGAGCGGGCCGGGCTGGAGACCACCGACATCGCCCTGTGCGCCGGGATCACAACCATCCCGATTGATCCGCGCCATCACTCCCTGAACCTGGCCCAGGCGGTAGCCATCAACGCCTATGAGTGGCGCACCCTGATCCTGGATGCCCCGCCGCCGAAGTTCCGCGAGGAGGCCCCGGCAACCAACGATCTGTTGCTGGGCATGTATCAGCATCTGGAGGACGAGCTGGAAGCCGGGGGCTTCTTCTATCCGCCCGAGAAGAAGCGCTCCATGAGCCAGAACATCCGCGTCATGCTGGGCCGGTCGGGCCTGACCGCTCAGGAGGTGGCGACCTTCCGCGGCATGATCCAGGCCCTGGCCAAGGGACGCGGACGGGTGCTGGCCAAGCTGGCGGCCCAGAAGGCTGGCGATGCCTCAAGTTGAGGTCTTGTGGCGATCCAGGCCAGAGAACAGCGCCAGTCCGCCCAGCTCAGCCACCGCTTTGAGCACACAGAGAAGCAGCACCGCATAGGCCGGGGCATGGGTCGTGGCCAATATCCAGGCCCCCAATAGCACCGTGATGTGCAGCACGAAGATGCGGCCATAGGGACGGAACATCTCACCCGTCGGCGTCGCCTCGCGCCATTTCGTGGGCATCCACCAGTCGCGCACTTGGCCGACCAGATTGAGCAGGGCAATGGCCAGGATGGCCCAGTAGAAGCCGGAACTGCCAAGNGTGCGGTCCCAGACGCCAGGGGCCCCCACACCTTCCTGCTCGACGAAATCGGCCGCCAGCATGAAGGCGAACACCGCATGGCCGAGACAGAAGATGCCGTAGTGGACGACGAAGAAACAGCCGGTGAAGGCCCGGTTGCCCAGGCCGGCCACCTGGGCCTGGGCAAACGGATCGTGGGGGCTCTGCTGACGAATGTCTGTGGCCTGGGCGGTCAAGATGCGCGGTAGGGTCAGGATGCCGATCACCAGGTTCTCGACCCAGTAGAGGATCAGGATCTGCACGGCGTCCCAGCCCAGAAAGGCCACGCCAAACACCGGGATCAGATTGCTCAGCACGATGGCCACAAGGCTGGTGCGCGGGCCGGACGCCAGAGGGATCCACTGCGGGGTCATGACCTGTTGTCATCCTGGCGTCCGGGTTTGCCAAGCCCGGGCGGCAGGACAGTCAGGACCTGTCAGTGGCGACGCGGCTCCCGCCTCGACAAGGTGCCGGGCGTGGCAACAGTGCCGCGGACAGGGCCGGGAGATAGGGCATGACGCACGTCAGATGGGCCGTGGCTGTGCTGGCGCTGATAGGGGCGAACCCGGCCCAGGCTCAGTCGATGAACGTGCCGGTGATCGTCAACCAGACCCTGACACAGGTGTGCCTGCCGTGGATGCAGAGCGGCGACCGGNGGGCTGCCGTCCGTGCTGCAACGGGCCTGGGCTATCGGGTTCTGGATCGGGCAACCGGCGAACCGGCCGATCCGGACCAGCCCCCGTCGCGCATCTATGCGGATGGCAGCCTGCGCCACCGCGGCACCGTCATCCTGACCGAGAGCCGCGATCGGGTCTGCGCCATCGACCTGGCGGAGGCCGGTCCGGGCCAGATCTCGCGCATTGCGGCCCCGCATCTGACGGCGGCGGGGATGCAGCCGGCGTTGGACCGCACGGGAGAAGACGTCGAGGTCGTGATCTGGACCGGAGAGGGCCGTCAGGCCGTGATCGGCCCTTCGGTCATGTCCACCGGGGCGACACTGACCCTCAACTGGCTTCGCCCGCAGTAAGCGATGACGGGGTTGATCTGCCCGCCCTGGCCCTATAGACCCCGCCGCGTTGGGGAGTAGCTTCCGGCGCCCAAGACAGGCCGGGGTCGCGTCAACACACTCGTGGAAAGGGCCAAGAGGCTCGGTTCCCGTGGTGCGACCAGCAGCCAGGCTTTGCAAGTCTGACCGCCTAGCGAGACCAGCGTGCTTTGCGGCCCTTCCGGCGGGGCTGCGAAGGCGCTGTCTGATGTGCCCGGCGGATGTTGACCCGATGACCCCTCTTTCCATTCTCGTGCTGTCGCTCAGCATGTCGACCGACGCCTTTGCCGCCGCGGTCGGGCGCGGAGCCTCGCACCGTCCGGCCTTTGCCACCGCCGTGCGCAACGGCCTGGTGTTCGGCGTGATCGAGGCGATCACGCCCATCCTCGGCTGGGGCCTGGGCCTGATCGCGGCAGGGCTGGTGGAAAAGATCGACCACTGGATTGCCTTTGGCCTTCTGGGTGCGGTGGGCCTGAAAATGCTGTGGGAGGCGTTCCAGCCGGTCGACGCCGAAGATGATGCTGCGGCCCGCACGGGTCGGGCCGGGGCCATGACCCTGATCGCGACGGCGGTGGGCACCTCGATCGATGCGGCGGCAGTCGGCGTGGGCCTGGCCTTCATCGGGGCCAATATCTGGATCATCGCCTTGAGCATCGGCTGCACGACCTTCCTGTTGACGACCCTGGGCATGATGATCGGCAGCGCCGTCGGGGCTCGGTTCGGAAAGGTGGCCGAGGGTCTGGGCGGGATGGCCCTGATCGGCATCGGCACACTGATCCTGCTGGAGCACCTGCATGTGATCGGTCAGGCTGGCTAGGTGGGGACGCGGCCCGCTCAACCAGGGCTGCACTGCGGCACTGCGGGTTCGTCCTGGATGTGTCCTCCTTTGTCCCGGTTCGAAAAAATTAGAGTCTGAACAGTCTGATCTCAGCAGGGGCCCCATCGCGACATCGGCCGCTCCGCGCAGCCGTCCGGACGTAAGGGCTGCTTGGCATTGTGTCGGCCCCGATCCAGAGGCGTTCGCACAGTAGTTGGTCGATACGTCATTTTTGGACGCATGGATCAGGCGGTGGACGGGATTTTCCAAACGCCAGGCCGCCTCGGGCCTGTCAGGCCTTCAAGCGGGTGACAAGTTGGGGCACGCATTCGGCGGCGGGGCCATAGTGGGTCTCGTCAAAGGCCGAGGCGATCTGAGACGGCTCGAGATTGATTTCGACCGTTCGTGCACCAGCCAGTCGGGCTTGCTGCACAAATCCGGCAGCCGGAAAGACAGTACCCGACGTGCCAATCGAAACGAACACATCGCATTGGCTCAAAGCCGTGTGAATGCGATCTAGCCCCATCGGTATCTCGCCGAACCACACGATATCCGGTCGCAGCCATCCTTCACTTGAGAACGGACTGTCGTGATAGGGCGCAAGGTCGTCGTGCCAGGGCACAGTCCGACCGGTCGCTGTGCAGCGGGCCCTCAGCAGCTCGCCATGCATGTGCAGCAGCATGAATCCGTCTCGCGGCGGGATCTCCGCATGGGCCCGGTCATGCAGGTCGTCCACATTCTGGGTGACCAGCAGAAAGTTGCCCGGCCAGCGCGATGCCAGTTCAGCCAAGGCACGGTGCGCGGCATTGGGATGGACATCGGCCATCTGGCGGCGGCGCTGATTGTAGAAGTCCTGAACGAGGGTCGGATTTCGGGCAAAGGCTTCGGGCGTGGCGACATCCTCGATGCGATGACCGAGCCACAAGCCATCGTCGGCCCGAAACGTAGGGACGCCGCTGTCGGCAGATATTCCAGCGCCCGTCAGAACGACAAGATTTCGGCTCATGCCGTCCTGACAGGCTGGAAACAGGTCTTAGCTGAGGGCTTTCTTGCCCATCATGGCGACGATCATCATGGTCACGCCCGACACCAGGAAATCAACCCCGACGAAAGTGCCCAACAGGCCCCATGACATTTCCATGAGGTTGAACAGCACGATGCCGCCCAGCAGGATACCGATGGCACCGCCGATGCCCAGCCAGATGCGCGACGAGCCGAAGCTCTTGTCAAACGCCAGAACCAGGGACATCGCCCCGCGCGCCATCAGGACAGCCCCCAGCACCATGGTCAGGGACACGGCCCCCACCCCGGGGTTCATGAGAATGTAAACGCCGGTACCCATCGCCAGCAGCGACCACAGGATGTTCAACAGAATGCCCCAGCCCTTGGCCTCACTGAATGACGCCACAAAGCCGACGATACCGCCGGCAAACAAGGCCAGGCCCACGACCAGGACCACGGCGATGGTGGAAACCATCGGAAGCGCCAGGGCGGCGATTCCAAGGATGATCATAAGGACGCCATAGAAGCCGCTGAACACACGGATTCCACGACCTGCACGCTCGAAAATGTTGTCACTCATGGATGCCTCCCTCCAGAAAAAGCTTAACAGTCGTAAACCTTTCTGAAGGCCTCCGCAATTCAATGATTGCGGGAGCGACGCGACGGTGAAGCCCGCGCCTGCAATGGCCTGATTGGTCTATTCAAAGGGCGGAGCCGGATCCTCCCCGGTCTGGTGGTGAACAGGTTCGCCCACTCCGGGTGCCGCGCATACTGGGCCCGGACATAGGGGCACAGCGGGACGATCTTGAAGTCGTTCTTGCGAGCATCTTCCAGCATGAAGTCGATCAGGGCCCGCCCGACGCCGAGACCACCCATGGCGTCCGGCACGCCGGTGTGGTCGGCGCTGATCAGGTGCGGGCCGCGTCGCGTGATGGTGATCTCCCCCTCGGCGTCGACGCCCTCGACACGTGCGACATAGCGGCCCTTGCGGCCTTCGCCGTCCTCGCGGGCGATGGTGATGTCGGTCATGGTGCCGCTCCCCTTGCAGGCGACGCCGATCCACCGCGCAGCCTTGAACAATATGATCCAGCAGCAGGCGGATGGATGGCAGCAGGCCTCGGCGTGACGGATAGACAGCGTGGATGATCCACGGGCGCGGTCGCCAGTCGGGCAGCAGGTCGATCAGGGCTCCGGTCTTCAGGTCGTCCTTCACAGCCATTTCCGGCAGCAGGGCCACGCCCACGCCATCNGCGCACCCCCGTTGCAGCATGGCCAGATCGTCGGTGACCAGGCGCGGGAAGTGGCGCACGGCGGCGGTCCGTCCGTCCGGGCCTCGCAAAGGCCACTGGTGGCTGTCTCGGGTCGGGCCGAAGTCCAGGCTGGGCCAGGCGCCGAGGTCGGTGGGTCCGACCGGCACGCCCATTTGGTCGATCAGACGGGGCGCGGCAACCAGGATGTGCTGGCTCTCATCCAGCTTGCGCATGACCAGATCGGTCTCCTCCAGCGGCGGCTCGCGCACGCGGATGGCCAGATCGAAGCCCTCTCCGACCACATCGACGCGGCGGGTGGTGCTGTCCAGCTGCACCCGCACCTGCGGATACTGAACCATGAAATCGGCAATCAGGCGCGCCATCTGCGACGCCACAAGGCCGGGCGGGCAGGCCAGGCGGATCAGGCCGCGCGGGCCGCTTGTGGCGCTGTCGATCACCCCTTGCGCGGCATCGGCCTCCACCAGCATGGCGACGCAGTGCCGAAAATATTCCAGGCCGATGTCGGTAACGGCAAACTTGCGCGAGGTGCGCTGGATCAGGCGGGCCCCNAGACGCTCCTCCAGGGCGACGATGCGGCGGCTGAGCTTGGACTTCTGGACGCCTGTGGCGCGGGCGGCGGAGGCAAAGCCGCCGTGATCGACCACCTGGACGAAGTAATAGAGGTCGTTGAGGTCTTGCATCGTCCTATTGATAGAACGCAACGACGCAGATTGGCAATCTGGCACCTTCAGCGTTGCATATGCATATGGGATGCAACACGGCGGGTGAGACCCTGCCCTCGATCAAGGAGATCACCGATGAAGACGTTTCTGGGGCGTTATGGCAACGATCGCGGCCACTGGGTCGGCGACGGCTTTCCGGTTCGCTCGCTGTTTTCCTATGGCGACCTGGGCCAGCACGCCAGCCCGTTCCTGCTGCTCGACTATGCCGGGCCGCACAACTTTGAGCCGACCGATCAGCGTCGCGGCGTCGGCCAGCATCCGCACCGGGGCTTTGAGACCGTGACCATCGTCTATGACGGCGAGGTGGAGCACCGCGATTCCGTCGGCAACGGCGGCATCATCGGGCCCGGCGACGTCCAGTGGATGACCGCCGGTGGTGGCATCCTGCATGAGGAGTTCCACTCCCGCGCCTTTGCCAAGGCGNGGGGCCCGTTCCGCATGGTGCAGCTGTGGGTCAATCTGCCGGCCAGGGACAAGATGACGGCCCCCGGCTATCAGGGCATCCTGAGCGCCGAGACCCCGACCGTCACCCTGAACGATGGCGCGGGCACCGCCCGGATCATCGCCGGGGAGCTGGACGGGGCCAAGGGTCCGGCCCGGACCTTCACGCCGATGAATGTCTGGGACGTGCGGCTGAACCGCGATGCGGAAACCGTGCTGGACCTGCCCGAGGGTCACACCAGCCTGCTGGTCGTGCTGTCGGGGCGGATCACCATCGACGGCGGCGAAAGCGCCAGCGCCGCCGAGGTGCTGATGCTCAGCCGCGACGGGGCGGGCGTGCGCGTCCATGCCGATGCGGACACGGTGCTGCTGGTCCTGACCGGCGAGCCGATCGACGAGCCCATCGTCGGCTACGGCCCGTTCGTGATGAACACCGAAGCCGAAATCCGCCAGGCCATCACCGACTTCAACTCCGGCGGCTTTGGCAGCATGGGGCATTAGGGTTGAGGTCTCACCTCTCCAGCCCTGGGGAGGTGAGACTGCGCCCGGACTGGGCAGCGCCCGCTGGCCCGACCGCCCGCGTCGCCCCTCCGTCACGGTGCCTGTCCACGCAGCGCCACCTCCCCGTGGATGGGGAGGTGTTCCATGGTTCACCCCTTGCCATCGCTCCGGCTGAATGCCACCCTGACGGCAAACAGGAGCCCCCATGAAGACCCGTGCCGCCGTTGCCTTTGAAGCCANNAAGCCGCTGGAGATCGTCGAGGTCGATCTGGAGGGGCCGCGCGGCGGTGAGGTGCTGATCGAGATCAAGGCCACCGGCATCTGTCACACCGACGCCTATACGCTGGACGGGCTGGACTCAGAGGGCATCTTCNCCTCGATCCTGGGCCACGAGGGCGCCGGCGTGGTGGTCGAGGTCGGGCCAGGCGTGACCAGTGTGGAGGTGGGCGATCACGTCATCCCGCTCTACACGCCCGAGTGCCGCCAGTGTAAATCCTGCCTGTCGAGGAAGACCAATCTGTGCACCTCGATCCGGGCGACGCAAGGCAAGGGCGTCATGCCCGATGGCACCAGTCGCTTCAGCTACAAGGGTCAGAGCATCGCCCATTACATGGGCTGTTCGACCTTCTCGAACTACACCGTCCTGCCCGAGATTGCGGTGGCCAAGATCCGCAAGGACGCGCCGTTCGACAAGGCCTGCTACATCGGTTGCGGCGTGACCACGGGCGTCGGGGCCGTGACCAATACGGCCAAGGTCGAGCCGGGGGCCAACTGTGTCGTGTTCGGTCTGGGCGGGATCGGGTTGAACGTCATTCAGGGGCTGAAGATGGTCGGGGCCGACATGATCGTCGGCGTCGATCTGAACCCGGCCAAGGAAGACTGGGGCCGCCGCTTCGGCATGACCCACTTCGTCAATCCGGCGGACCATTCGGACATCGTGGCCCATCTGGTGGAGCTGACCAAGGGCGGGGCCGACTATACGTTTGACTGCACCGGCAACACCACCGTCATGCGTCAGGCGCTGGAGGCGTGTCATCGCGGCTGGGGCGAGAGCATCATCATCGGCGTGGCCGAGGCCGGCAAGGAGATCGCCACCCGCCCGTTCCAGCTGGTCACAGGGCGGGTGTGGAAGGGCAGTGCGTTTGGCGGCGCGCGCGCCNGCACCGACGTGCCCGGCATCGTCGACTGGGNNCACATGGACGGCAAGATCGAAATTGACCCCATGATCACCCACACCCTGCCGCTGGAACGGATCAATGAGGCCTTCGACCTGATGCACGCCGGTGAAAGCATCCGCAGCGTGGTGGTGTTCTAGGCTCACCCGCAACAGCGCCCAGCAGCAACTGAAAGCCAAGCCATGACCCTGACCGAGCTCCTGATCCCGACCTTCGCCAGACCCTGACCATGCTGGACCGGCTGCTGGACAAGGCGGGCGCGCAGGTGTCTGCCGATCAGGCGGATGCTCTGATGTCGGCCCGCATCGCCGCCGACATGTATCCGCTGTCCGCCCAGGTGCGGCTGACGGTTGTTCAGGCGCTGGAGGCGATCTGCCGCCTGCGGGACGAACCCAAGACCGAGCGTATGCTGGCCATCGGGGCCGAGGTGCGAAACGCCGATGATGCGCCGGGCACCCTGGCCGAGGCCAGGGCGGTGCTGGCCCATGCGCTGGAGGTTCTAGGGGGCTGGGTGCCGACGCCCTGGACGCCGGGGCCGAGCGGCCCATCGCTCTGAGCTGCCCAACGGCATGGCGTTCGACATGACCGGTGACCAGCACGCCCGCGACTGGGCCCTGCCGCAGTTCTATTTCCATGCCGTGATGGCCTACGCCATCCTGCGCAATCAGGGGATCGACATCGGGAAGATCGACTACATGCCGCACATGCTGGCCTATATGCGTCAGCCGGGCTGAGGGACGTGACGCGGCTCGGATATTCGCTTTGCGAATCCGGGGTGACAAGCTGGAAAGCGCAAGTTAGTTTCCAAACGAAACTTAATGGAGGGAGCGCTCATGTTCACCCACATCACTGTCGGAGCTAACGATCCGGAGGCGTCGCGCCGGTTCTATGATGCCACGCTGGGCGCGCTGGGCCTGCCGGAATCGCAGGGCCCGATGCCAAGGGGCGCTACTGGTGGCGCAACGAGCGGGGGCTTTTGCCGTGGGAAAGCCGATCGACGGTGAACCCGCCTGTCACGCCAATGGCGGCACCATCGGCTTTCATGCCCGGACGCTGGAGATGGCACAGGCCGCGCATGACGCGGGCGTGGCCGCCGGGGACGGTCGATCGAGGACCCGCCGGGCGAGCGCATTGGGCCCTTTGGCAAGCTGATCCTGGCCTATCTGCGCGACCCGGACGGCAACAAGGTGTGCATCCTGCATCGTCCCGGATAGTCGCTTCGCGTCTTCCGGGATGACGAGGTCCGCTTTAGGGTGGGGGCATGCAAACCCTGAAGACCCACATCGTCCACGGCGGCACCCTCAGCTATCTGAAGCATGACAGTGCCGAGACCGGCACGCCCATGACCCTGTCGGTGTTCACACCGCCGGGCGAGGGGCCATTCCCGGTGCTGATCTGGCTGTCGGGCCTGACCTGCACAGAGGACAACTTCACCACCAAGGCTGGGGCCTATCGGGCGGCGGCGGAGCAGGGCGTGATCATCGTCGCGCCCGATACCTCTCCGCGCGGGGAGGGCGTGGCCGATGTGCCCGACTATGATCTGGGCCAGNGGGCCGGCTTCTATGTCGATGCCACCCAGGGACCGTGGACGCCGCATTTCCGCATGGAAAGCTACATCGTCCGTGAACTGATCAATCTGATTGACGGTGAGTTCCCGTCCAACGGCACTCGCTCAATCTTCGGCCATTCGATGGGCGGTCACGGGGCATTGACCCTGGCGTTGCGCCATCCGCAGCTGTTCCGATCGGTGTCGGCCTTTGCCCCGATCAGCTCGCCGACGCGGTGTCCCTGGGGCGAGAAGGCGTTTTCGGCTTACCTCGGTGACGACAGGGCGGCTTGGGCCGAGCATGACGCAGCCCGGCTGATCGAAGGCGGCGCAGCCAAGNGGGTATTCGATGACATCCTGGTGGATCAGGGCGATGCCGACCCCTTCCTGACCGAACAGCTGAAGCCCGAGCTGCTGGTGGCGGCGGCCCGGGTCGCGGGCCAGAAACTGACCTTGCGTATGCAGCCCGGCTACGACCACAGCTACTTCTTCATGGCCAGCTTCGTCGATGATCATATCGCCTTCCACGCCGAACGGCTAAAGGCTTCGACATGACCTCTGCCAAGCCCGACCTGGACGCCTATGCCGACATGTTCGCCGCCCTGTGTCGGGAAGTGGGCTTTGTCTACATCCCAAGGGTGAGGCCCGGGTCGCGGCGGCGCTGCCCAACGGGTTGGATGCGGCGACACGGGCGGTGTTCGAGGCCGAAGGGGTCGATTTTGCCTCCGCCAGCGGGGATCTGCGCCGGGCCGTCCGCGATTGTCTGAAGGCCAACCTGCCGAGCTGATCAGGAACGAATTCGCGCCTTTCTGCCTTGGCTTTGGCAGGGGCATGACTAGATAAAGCCCAGCTGAAATTTTTCTCTGACGACAGGAGTCTCCCATGGCCTTCACGCTTCCACCCCTTCCTTACGCCTATGACGCGCTGGAGCCGGCCATCGATGCCGAGACCATGACCTTCCACCACGACAAGCACCATCAGGCCTATGTCGACAATCTGAACAAGGCCGTGGACGCCGACGCCGCCCTGGCGGGTAAGTCGATGGAAGAGATGTTTGCGGTCATGTCGACCCTGCCCAAGGCGGTGCGCAACAATGGTGGTGGCCACTGGAACCACAGCCTGTTCTGGGAACTGCTGGCCCCGGCCGACCAGGCCGGCAGCCCGCCGCCCGAGCTGGCCGCCGCGATCGATCGCGACCTGGGCGGGATGGAAAAGTTCCAGGCCGACTTCAATGCCGCGGGCGCAGGCCAGTTCGGCTCTGGCTGGGCCTGGCTGATCGTGCAGGACGGCAAGCTGAAGATCACCTCTACGCCCAACCAGGACAACCCGCTGATGGATGTGGCCGATGAGAAGGGGGCCGTGGTCCTGGGGGCCGATGTCTGGGAGCACGCCTATTATCTGNAGTACCAGAACCGCCGGGCCGATTACCTCAAGGCGTTCTGGAGCGTGGTCAACTGGAACAAGGCCAACGAACTGTTCGCGGCCGCCACCGCCTGATCTGATCCTGATGACACCGGGAAGGCCCCGTCCTTAGCGGCGGGGCTTTCTGCTGTCTGGTGGCCCCTGATTGCGCCCCTGCAGGGGCCGGACGCCGGAGCGCCGAGGCGCAGCAGGCGGCTGTCATGTCTTCATATAAAGCAACGGGTTAAGGATCATTAACCTTGACTGTGCTGCCATTCCTTAGGCCTTGTTTGGTTTGGTGCGGCTTTACTTAGCCACAGAAGCGCCATGCGCATCCTCGATTGCCTGACCTCCCAGCATGACCTTGTTCTCGTGGCCCTGGCCGCGCTGGTCTGCGTGGTTGGGTCGCTGGTGACGATGCGGCTCTACCGGCGGACGCGGTCCCTGGAGCGAGGCATGCGTGCGGCATGGCTGTTCCTGGGCGCAGTGGCAGGCGGGGCGACGATCTGGTGCACCCATTTTGTCGCCATGATGGCCTACCAACCCGGCGTCGCCGTCAGCTACGCCCCAGTCACGACAGGGCTTTCGCTTCTGGTGGCCATCATCGGCTGCGGCATGGCGCTGAGCATCGGCAGTTGGCGACAGGCCTGGGCACCGGTGGGCGGTGGGGTGATGTTCGGCGTGTCCGTGGTCTCCATGCATTACACCGGCATGGCCGCCTTTACGGCGTCAGCCCTGGTCCAGTGGTCGCTGCCCTATGTGGCCGGATCGGTCCTGGCGGCCCTGATCGGAGCGCCCGTCGCCTTTCTGCTGGCGGCGCGGTCACGCGCGCACCCTGTCTTGTTATCGGGACTGGCCCTGGTCGGCATGATCGTGGCGCTGCATTTCACCGGCATGGCGGCCATGGTGATCCTGCCGCTAAGCCCTGTGGAGGCGCAGGCAGGGCTTTCGCAAGCCAATGCACTGCTGGCGTTCGCCGTGGCGGCGGTCGGCCTTGTTCTGCTGGNNGGTACCGCCCTGGCCAGCCAGGCTCTGGAAGATCACAACGAAAACCAGTCGCAGCAGCGCCTGGATGACCAGGCCCATCACGACAGCCTGACCGGCCTGCCCAATCGCGTCGCGTTCCGGGAGCGTCTGCTGGCGTTGCAACAGCGGGACGAGGGCTTTTCCCTGCTGGTGCTCAACCTGTCCCGCTTCAAGGAGATCAATGACCTTCATGGCCACGCGGTCGGCGACGCCTTGCTGGTGCATGTCACCGGCCACCTGCAGTCCCAGCTTCGATCGGACCATTTCGTAGCCCGTCTTGGGNGTGACGAGTTTGCCGTGCTGCTGCCGACATCGGATCGCAAGTCCGCCTGGATGGTCGCCAATGATCTGGCGAATGCGGCTCAAAAGCCCGTGCAACTGGGTGAAAAGGACTTGGCGTGCAAGGCTTCGGTGGGGATCGCCATGTGGCCCCAGGACGCCAGCGAAGGTTCGGCACTCTATAACAACGCCGATCTGGCCCTGCACCGTGCCAAGCAGTCGGTTGAGGCGCGGGTCTGCTTTTATGAAGAGGCGATGGACGATGCGGTGCGCCGGCGCCGACGGCTGATCGCGCAACTGAGGGAGGCGCTCGAGCAGGAGCTGTTCTGCCTGCATTACCAGCCCCAGACGCGGATCAGCACCGGCGAGATCACCGGCTTTGAGGCCCTGCTGCGCTGGCAGCAAGCGGATGGCACCTTCCTGTCTCCGTCAGAGTTTATCCCGCTGGCCGAAGAGACGGGCTTGGTCGTACCGATCGGGGAGTGGGTCCTGCGTCAGGCCTGCCGCGAAGCCGCCGCCTGGGAGCAGCCTGATCGCCTGGCGGTGAACCTGTCTCCCATTCAGCTGGCGCAAGTCGATCTGCCGCAGCTGGTTCATCAGGTTCTGATGGAGAGCGGGCTGCCCCCGTCGCGCCTGGAGCTTGAGATCACCGAGACGGCCATGATCGGGGATCCGACCCGGACATTCCATGTGCTGCGCCAGATCAAGGCCCTGNGGGTGTCCATTGCCATGGACGACTTCGGCAGTGGCTATTCATCCCTCTCGACGCTGGGCGCCTTCNCCTTTGACAAGATCAAGCTGGACCGGACGTTCATGTCCAGTCTGGACGGACGACCGCAATCGCAAGCCATCATCAAGGCCGTGCTGACGCTGGGCCGCAGCCTGGGTATCCCTGTGCTGGCCGAGNGGGTCGAAACCCAGTCCCAGTTGGCATTCCTGAGAGCCGAGGGTTGCGACGAGGGACAGGGCTATCTGCTGGGGCAGCCCGGACCCATCGCCGAGGTCGTCCGCGCCCGCGCTGAGGCCAAGGTGGCTTGACTCTGCAGGCCCGTCTGGCCATAAGCCGCCCCTTCACGCCCCTGGGTTCGCCTGGGGGCGCGTTTCATGACGGACGATGCGTGGACCGCCGTTGAGATCGCATTCCCAATCCGGGGATGCCGGGCCGCATCAATATAAGAGAGTGACGTATGTCAAAGCGCCATAGCGCCAAATACAAGCTCGACCGGGCCATGGGTGAAAACCTGTGGGGTCGCGCCAAGTCCCCCGTCAACAAGCGGTCCTACGGCCCCGGCCAGCATGGTCAGCGTCGCAAGTCCAAGGTTTCTGACTTTGGTCTGCAGCTGAAGGCCAAGCAGAAGCTCAAGGGCTACTACGGCAACATCACCGAGAAGCAGTTCGCGGCCACCTATGCCGAAGCGACCCGTCGCAAGGGCAACAGCTCCGAGAACCTGATCGGCCTGCTGGAATCGCGCCTGGACGCCATCGTCTATCGCGCCAAGTTCGTCCCGACCGTGTGGGCCGCCCGCCAGTTCGTCAGCCACGGCCACGTGACGGTCGACGGCAAGAAGGTCGACATCGGCTCCTACCGGGTCAAGCCGGGTCAGGTGATCGAGGTCAAGGAAAAGAGCCGCTCGATGGCTCTGGTCCTGNAAGCCCAGCAGTCGTCGGAGCGTGACGTTCCTGACTATCTGGAAATCGGCGATCGCGGTTTCTCGGTGCGCTATGTGCGCGTGCCGGAACTGGCCGATGTGCCGTATGCGGTGAAGATGGAGCCGCACCTGGTCGTGGAATACTATTCGTCCTGATCGCTCGGCGATTTTGGATCGAAACAGGAAAGGCCCCGGATCGCTCCGGGGCCTTTTTGATGTTTGTGCCTCAGGCAGGTGGGGCCTGGTCGCCACCGCCCGGCGCACTTCCCGCATCCACGGGATTACAGCGCGGGTCGCCGGGACAGACTGGCGGCGGAGGTGGCGGCGGCGGGGGCGGCGGCGGCGGGTCCTGGCCGTCTTGCGACACAGGTGCCGGTTCCGGTGCGGGATCGGTCTGCTGTTGGCACCCGCCCAGCGTGAGCAGGGCAACACCAGCTCCGGTGACAAGCACCAGCCGCAGGCCGTTGGTCCGGTGTTCAAAAATGGATCTCATGCTTCCCCCTCGTTGAACCCTGCACTAGCTGCCCATTTCAGAACCACGTCAAGAGACCGTCGTTCGCTGGCTTCGTCTGCGGGGTCAGGGCCCCAGCCGGCCCATGCCCGCGCTCACTGATCTGGACGACAAGGCAACAAGACCCAACCCTTGTTTTTCAAGTGGTCTGCGAGCCAAGGGACATAGGGAGCGTCCGGCGATTGGCGCAGGTCCATACGGCATTCGGCTATACGTTCTCCGTCAGCATGAAGCTGGTAGTGAAAGCGCACCGTGAGGGTGCCCTGCGCCTCCAGCAGGCGGGCGACCGAGTCGAAATCAACAAACTGCTCGCACCGGGCCGGCCTTGCACAATTGGTGCTCTGAAGAACGAAACCGACATACTCTGAACGAGACGATCCGCCCGGCACATCCAGGGTGCGGCGCGGTTCTTCGATGACCAGGAACTGGCCGTCATTGACGACGCAGCGGGCGGTGACCGGGCAGCTTTCGGCCTGCTTGTTGGCGATCTGGCTGAATACCGGCGTCAGCAGCACGACGTAGCTGAAGCGGGGATCATCGGCTCCCGGCTGGTCGATTTCCATGGTGATACTGGTCAGGACGTCCCCAAAGTTGGAACTGGCCGAGTTGACCAACGCCGTGTCGACCCCCGCTGTCAGGACAGCCCCTGCACCTCGACCGCGTCCCGATAAAGAACACCGAGCTGGGTTGGACCGCCGTGACCACCGATCCGCGCAGATTGATCCACGCCGACGTCGCCAGCGTGACCAGCGACAGCATGACGGCAATCGAGGCCACCATGGCCTCCGACGTGATCCGGGGCTGGATCCAGCGCCGCCAACGGGCTGCGGATGCCGCCTTGCCGGTCGCGACGGGTGCTGGCGGGACGTCAGCGGGCGGTGCCTCTGCCGTTGGCGCGGCTTTGCCTGTCCCTGGTTTTCTGGCCATGTCCGTCCCCCGAGCGGTGAGGGACCATGGCACCGTCAGCGCATTTCGACAAACGCCGCATAGCGTCGGTTGGCGGGGTCGCCGGACCTCTTTCCTTCCTGGCCGAACAGGCGCACGCTCACGCTCGTCCGGGTTCTGCATATTTTCAGGGCGCGAAGCCGCTCCCGCGGGTGGCCTCGGCTCGCAGATCATGTCTGGGGAGGCCAGAATGAAGCGTGCAACGGGATTGTCAGGTTTAGCTGTCATTTTGGTGGCGGCTGTGGGGCTTTCAAGTTGTGGTGCCATGCAAACGGCCGGCACCGATCTCAGTCATCGCCTGGGCCTGATTGGCCAGGACCCGGCCCGCGTCGCGCCCTTGCCGGGTGAGCTGGAAACCGTGCACGCCGCCGCCATCCTGCGTGACGAAGCGGTGTTCTGGGTCGCGTCCAATGGCTGCACAACCAAGGCGCATCTGACGCCCGTGGTGCGGGCCGACGGTAATCGCTCAGTCATCACCCTGCGCCGGATCCGGGCCGATGACTGCCGCGACCCGGCCNCCCAGGGGGTCGAGGTGCGCTGGACCNTTGAGGAGCTGGGTTTGCCCGCCGGTGCCCGCGTGTCGGTCGATAACCCCTATCAAATGACCGCAGCGATATCCGGGTGACAGCTCCGACGCGGCGGACCTGCCTGACGGGAGCCCTGGCGTTGGGCGCGTTGGGGCCTGTGGCAGCCCAGAGCGCCGACNCTGTCATGCAGACGCGGCTGATCCTGCTCGGGACAGCCGGAGGTCCGACGCCAAAACCCAACCGAGCGGCCCCGGCCAGTGCCGTCATGGTCGGCGATGCGGTCTATGTCGTCGACTGCGGGGACGGCACGGCGCGTCAGCTGGCTCAGGCCGGGCTGAGACTTGGCCAGGTGCGCGGCGTGTTCCTGACCCACCACCATTCTGACCACAACGCGGGGTATGGATCGCTGCTGCTGCTGGCCTGGGCGGCCGACCTGGACCACCCTATCGACACCTGGGGACCGCCGCCGCTAAAGCGCATGACGCGGGACGTGCTGCGGCTGAACGAGGTCGATATCCGCACGCGCCGCGCCGATGAGNGGCGGCCCGATCCGGCCCGCCTGTTTCGCGCCCATGAGATCAGGCGGGCGGGGCCGGTCATGCAGGATGAGCGGATACGCGTGACCTGTGCTTTGGTCGACCATCCGCCGCTGCGGCCGGCCCTGGCCTACCGCTTCGATACGCCGGATCGGTCGATCGTGTTTTCGGGTGACACCCGGCCCAGCCCGGCCCTGGTCGAGCTGGCGCGGNGGGCCGATGTGCTGGTGCATGAGGTGATGTATCTGCCGGCGCTGGAACGGCTGATCGCTTCAGAACCCCAGGCGGATCGCCTGCGTCAGCATCTGCTCGATAGCCACACGACGACCGAGCAGGTCGGCCAGCTGGCGACCGAGGCGNGGGTCGGCACCCTGGTGCTGTCGCACTTCGTGCCCGGCGGTGATCCAAGTCTGACCGACGAGGTGTGGCGGGACGCCGTGNCGCCCTATTTCGACGGCGAGCTGATCGTTGGCCGCGACCTCATGGTGATCTAGCCGGGGGCACCGTCACGTTCAAATGTAACGCGGCGGTCTCAGGCGCGGGCGAACGCGGGCAGCATGTCGGCCGGGATGCGGTGCGGGCGCATGGTCTGGGCATCGACCAGAACCCATTCGCTGACCCCNTGGGCACACAGGCGGCCCTCGCCGTCCTCGATACGGACATAGCGGACAAAGCGCGGCCCCTGGGGATCGCCGACCCAGGTGCGGGCGACCACGCCGGTGGCATCGGGCGGGATGGCGCGGAAATAGTCGATCTCGTGCCGGGTCCCGACCCAGGACCAGCGGGTCCGTGTGACCTCATCGAAACGGGCGTTCCAGTGGGCCGTGCCCGCGTCCTGCAGCCAGCCGACATAGACCACATTGTTGACGTGGCCATTGGCATCGATGTGTTCGGGCCTAACCTCAAGCGGCAGGACAAAGATCTCCCGGTCCTGGCGGGGCTGAATCTGGGGCCGCGCCATCCGCGCGCCCTAGTTGTCGGCGGCGTCGCTCATATTGACGCCCTTTTCGCCCATCAGCGCCTGCAGCTCACCGGCTTGGAACATCTCGCGCACGATGTCCGAACCACCGACGAACTCACCTTTCACATAGAGCTGGGGAATGGTCGGCCAGTCGGTATAGGTCTTGATGCCCTCACGCAGGGCCTCGTCTTGAAGAACATCGACGCCCACGAAGGGAGCCCCGACATGATCCAGGATCTGCACAGCCATTGAAGAGAAGCCGCAACGCGGCTGGTCCGGTGTGCCCTTCATGAACAGGACCACATCGTGGCCTTTGACGGTCTGGTCGATAAAGGCGTGGACGGGATCGGGATTGGCAGCGTCGGACACGGGGTGTTCCTTCTGGATAGACCCCGATCAGCTAGGAGGCCAACCCTGTCCGGTCAAGGGCAGGGGCACCATGGGATCGGATCAGGCGGCGGCCTGTTGTCCCTGGATGCGGGCCATTTCGACCAAGGCACCCATGCCGGCAGGCATTTCTCTCGGGCACNNCGTGACGAGGGAGGCGAAGTGGTCATCCGATTGCCGCTTGATGGCGACGCTGGCGACCGAGGGCTCGATCAGGGAATAGGCCAGACAGATTTCCTCGGCCGTCCAGCCAGGGGTTTTGTAGAGGAAGGCAAATGTGCCGACATCGGCTAGGGCCGGCCTTCTTCTTGCCGCCGAAGAGACCCAGGAAGCCCTTCTTCTCTGCGGTCGCGTTGGTGGCCTTCTTGAGGTTGGAAAGGCTCTCAGGAAATAGTCCCGAACCATGATCACCATGTCGCGCTCCCGCGCGGCCAGGATGCGCATGCGGATTTTCCAGTGCGAACTGACATGGAACGGCGTCACCAGCACATCGAAAGCCCCGGTGGAGACGTAGGCGTCCATGACCTCGCCCTCGCCATCAATGCCGAGGAAGTGCACCCGCTGGGTCGCTCGCAGGGCTTTCAACGCATTGAGGGACGACTGCGGCAGCTCATCCTCGCCTGGCTCGGCCAGAAGGATGGTGTCCAGAAATCCGAGGTTGGAGATGTTCAGTGCCCGGTCGATGGCCCCGGTCATACCTTCGGCGGAGAAGTCCCGCTCACTGCCGCGGCGCCCGTCACCGGTGCCCAGTGTCATGCACACATTGACCAGTTTGCGGTCGACGTGGGACAGGGCCCGCCCGACGATCTCGGCCAGGACGGGATTGGCGTTTTCGAGGCGATAGCTGTTGATGCCCGCTTCCAGGGCGCTGAAGATCAGTTCCTGTGCGGCCATCGGACCTTTGCGCAGGTCTGCTTCGCTGAGCGACAGTGTCAGGGCGGAAACCGCCGTGCCGGTGGCTCCAAAGGGACGATAGCGCATCTCAGGCTGCCTCCTCTTCAGGGGTCAGGGTCTCCAGCGCCAGCGCATGCAGTTCGCCCCCNATCTTGCCCTTGAGGGCTGCATAGACCGCTTGGTGGCGGCGCACGCGGCTGAGACCAGCAAAGGTCGCCGAAACAATGCGGGCCTTGTAGTGGTCGCCATCGCCAGCCAGGTCCTGGATGTCGATCTCGGCGTCTGGAAAGGCCTGGGCCAAGTCGGCCTGAAGGGCCTGAACGGTCATGGGCATGGACAAACACAAGCAGTGGTGGTGACTGCCATTATGGTTTGTAAACCTTAATGGGGCGCTACGCGCTCCAGCACCCGGATCGGGTCACCATGAAAGTCGGCTTCGCGCACGGTCAGGTAGCCGAGGCGCGCCGCCAGGCTGAGCGAGGGNCCATTTTCAGGCGAGATGATGCAGCAGGTGCGCAGTGCTTTCAGCTCCGTATCGCACCAGCCAACAGCCGCCTGGGCCGCTTCGAAGGCCAAGCCCTTGCCCTGAAAGCGCGGGGCGACGCCCCAGCCCAGCTCTGGNCCAGATCAGGGCGGGTCGATCACCCGGCGATAGTCCAATACCCCGACCGAGCCGACAAANTCGCCCGTCGATTTCAGCCGTGCCGCCCAGTTGCCATAGCCCCGCACCTGCCAATGGCCGACGTCCCGCAGCAGGCGCAGCCANGTGTGTTCCGAATCCGGCGGGGTGGGGAACAAGGGCACGCAAAAGCTGGGGTCACTCCACAGGGCGACCAGGTCGTCAAAGTCAGCCTCGCCCATGGGTGTCAGGACCAGGCGCTCGGTATCCAAGCGCGGGCGATCAGGCCGCATCATTAAAACAGGGCCCCGGCGGCTTGCATCCGGGTCTGGCCCGTGGCGTCGGTGGTGGCAAAGGTGAAGCCGGGTTGCAACGCAAAACTGCCCGCCTGCCCGGCCTTGTTCAACGCCAGAAAGGCCACCTGGCTGTCGGCCACGCGGGTGCCGNNCAGGCGAGCCAGGCGCTCGATCACNCCGCGGCAGGCCGTGGTTGGATCAGCGCCATGGCGCATCGCTTCAACTACGGCATGAGAACCTGCCACCCGCACCACATCCTCGCCCACACCGGTCGCCGTGCAGCCGCCGACTTCATCGTCGACATAAAGGCCCGCCCCGATGATCGGGCTGTCGCCGACACGACCCCGCATCTTGAAAGCCAGGCCGGAGGTGGTGCAGGCCCCGGCCATGCGCCCGTCGCGCCCGATAGCCAAAAGGCCGATGGTGTCGTGGTTGCCCTCGCGCCCCGGCTGACCCCATTCGGCATTCTCGCGGTTGCTGACTGGTGCATAGTGGGCCGTTTCCAGCCAACGCCGCCAGGCCGCGTCGGCCGATGGTATCGGCATGGTGACGGGCGTGAAGCCCTGATCGAGGGCAAATCGACGAGCCCCTTCTCCGACCAGCATGGTGTGCGGGGTCTTTTCCATCACGGCCCGCGCCACCGAGACCGCGTGGTTGATATCCTCCAGCGCGCAGACCGCGCCGATCGAGCCGTCCCAGCCCATGATACAGGCATCCAGGGTGACGTGGCCATCGCGATCCGGATAGCCGCCGATGCCGACGGAGGTATTGGTGGGGTCTGCCTCGGCGACGCGACCGCCTGCCTCGACCATATCAAGGGCGCTGTCGCCTTCCAGCCAGCGACCGTAGCCCGCCTGATTGGCAATACGACCAAAATCCCAGGTCGAAACCATGATGATCGGCGACTGGCCCCCGGCGGCGTTGTGGAGGTTGCCAGGGCGGCGGCAGGGGGCGGAGAGCAGGGTGCGGCGAGTGGGCATGTCCGCACTTTGCCCGGACCCGTCAGGATGGCAAGGACCGCATCATGACGTCGCCAGTTGCCGCGCGATACCGTATGGGACAGGCATGGCAACGACATCCCCACGGCAGCGGTTCTGATCATTGGTGATGAGGTGCTGTCGGGCCGGACCCAGGACACCAATAGCCACACGATTGCGCGGTTCCTGACGGCCTTGGGCATCGACCTGCTGGAGGTGCGGATCGTCGGTGATCGGCCCGTCCAGATTATTGATGCCATCAACGCGCTGCGCGCGGCCCATAGTTATGTATTCACCACCGGCGGCATCGGGCCGACCCACGACGACATCACGGCTGATGCGGTGGCANGAGGCTTTGGCGTGGCCTTAACTGAGCATCCCGAGGCGCTGGCGATCCTGGAGCGGCGCTACGGCGATGACCTGAACGCAGCCCGGCGGCGCATGGCCCGGATCCCCGAGGGCGGCAGCCTGATCGCCAATCCGGTGACGGATGCGCCCGGCTTTCAGATCGGCAATGTCTTTGTCATGGCGGGCGTGCCCAAGATCATGATGGCCATGCTGGATGATGTGGCACCGCGCCTGCAAACCGGGGCGGTGGTGCACAGTCGCACCCTGAGGATCGACAACGTGGGCGAAGGCAACATCGCCGAGCCCCTGGCGGACCTGGCCAGAACTTATCGCTCACTGAGCCTGGGCAGCTATCCGTTCGGCAGCGGCCAGCCGGGCCTGATGGGCACGCATCTGGTCATCCGGNGGCGCGATCAAGCCGAGGTTGAGGCAGCCCTGGTCGCGTTGGAACTCAGGCTGGCGTCCGAGGGCATTGTTGGGCAACGCATGTGACATCGGCCGCCCGAGACAGCTTCGCCGAACGTCGCGTATCAAGACGTTGCTTGGCGATCCCTAAAGCTGGCACTCTCGCCCGGCGAAGGATGTGAGTCGCACTGGGGCGTTCAGATGGGTTCGAAACCGGCCGGGGGCACAGGCCCCTCGTTCGAGCACGTGGTCCACACACTGTTGGTCACAGAGAAGTGCAAGTCCGTGTCAGAGGTGGCCCGCGCAATCGGGCTGACACCGGGGGCGCTCTATGGACGGATGCACGGCCGGTCGCGCTTCAAGGCCGAGGAAATCGAAGTCTGATCCAAGTCCTGGATGACCAGCGATTGCTGCGCTTTTGCCGACGACAGTCTGTTTGTCGTGGCCGGCGCCCCTGCCCGGATCAGGCCGGGGCCGAGGTTCTGCCCGCGACGGTGGCCGCGATGCATGAGGCGGTGGATCTGATGAACATCGTCATGCTGGCGCTGAAGGATGGGCCCCGCTTCGACCACATCGACAAGGCCAAGATGCTGAAAGAGGTCAAGGACGCCGAGACCGCCATCGCCAACTTGCGGGCCACCGTTGAGACCATGATCGTTTAGCCGACGATCTAGATCGGAACGACCAGATCATAATGGACCTTCAGGGCCCCGGCTTCGATGTCGTCGGCTGGGACATAGGGGCGAACCATGCCGTCGCGCTGGGCCTCATCGGTCAGCTCCCGCAACAGGATATCGTCGACATTTAGCGGCTCGCCCGCGACATAGAGCTGTGAGGTCAGGCGGCGGACGTCACGGGTCGAGATGGCCACATGGATGTGTGGGGTGCGCCAGATCGGCGAAGCCCCGGCNGTGATGGCATAGGCGACCGGCTTGATGGTGCGAAACCGGAACCCGCCCTGAGCATCGGTCAGGACCTTGCCGTAGCCCTGGAAGCCGGCGTCCCGCGGGCGGCTCACATGCGGGTCGTCCCGGTGAATGTAGCGCCCGCCCTGATCGCATTGCCAGATCTCGATCAAGGCCCCCGCCAGCGGCGCGCCGCCGCGTCGGCAGGCCACGCCGGTCACGTGGGTCACCTCACCTTGGGCTTGAGCATCCAGGCCCGTCACCCGCACCAGATCACCGTCCTGATCGGTCGGCTTGTCGTCATAGGGATAGAAGGGCCCTTCGGTCTGGAACGCCGTGNNAAGGACGCGGGGTGTCCGGCGTTCGGCGTCGCAAGACGGCGGGCTACTGCACCCCACCACGCCAACCAGGCCCATGCCGCCGATCAGGCCGCGTCTGTGCAGTTTCATGATCCGCCTCCCCTGCCGATCCGTGTTCGCGCAACGGTGCGCCGGTCAGCCGGGAAGTCGATGGCTGTTGTGGGGACGATCGCAATCAGCCCTTCTGGCTGCCGTAGCCCTGCCCCCATTGGAAGGGCGACGACGGCGTGGGCGGCGGTTCAACTGATCGACCGCTTTGGGCTCGACGCGGGTCGAGGGCTGACGCGGATCATTGTTGACCGTGCGGGGCCGCTCACCGGACATCGGGTCATAGGTGCGTTCGGGCGTCGGACGGCCTTGGGCCGCTGCGCCCTTGCGGACGCGATGCGGTTGGCCGCCACCTTCCAGCTTGACGCCATCGCGGCGCGGGTTGCGCCCGCCCCGACCGCCGCGGCCCTGGTGCTCGGACTTGCCCGCGCTGTCGATGCTGGCCTTCTTGGCGACGCCGGTGGCCATGATGGTGGCGTCCAGTTGGGCCAGCTGCTTGTCGTTGCGGCGGTCGCTGGCCGGGATTTTCTGGCGGGTGACCTTTTCGATGTCCTTCAGCAGCTTCATCTCGTCACCGGCGACAAAGCTGATGGCGGTGCCATCCTTGCCCGCACGCGCGGCACGACCGATGCGATGCACATAGGCCTCGGGCACATAGGGCAGCTCGAAGTTCACCACATGAGTCACCTTGTCGACGTCGATGCCGCGGGCGGCGATGTCAGTGGCGACCAGCACGCGCAGCTTGCCGTCCTTGAAGGCCTGCAGGGCACGTTCACGCTGGGGTTGGCTCTTGTTGCCGTGGATGGCCCCGGCCTCGACGCCGCCCGCTTCCAGATAGGCGGCAACTTTGTCCGCCCCATGCTTGGTCTTGGTGAACACCAGACAGCGGGTATAGGCCGGGTCAGAGAACATCTCGGTCAGCAGGGCGCGCTTGCGGCCCTGTTCGATCCAGACGACCGACTGCTTGATGCGCTCGACCGTGGTGGCCTGGGGCGTCACCGACACCTTGACCGGATCTTTCAGCAGCTCTGAGGCCAGCTTGCCGATTTCGGCGGGCATGGTGGCAGAGAAGAACAGGTTCTGGCGGCGGGCGGGCAGGCGCTGGGTGATCTGGCGGATCGGCTTGATGAAGCCCAGGTCCAGCATCTGGTCAGCTTCGTCCAGCACAAAGATTTCGGTCTGCGACAGGTCCAGCATCTTGCCCTGGATGTGATCCAGCAGGCGACCGGGCGCGGCTACCAGGATGTCCAGCCCCTGCTGCAGGGCGCGTTCCTGAGCGCCGTATTTGACGCCACCAAAGATCACCGCGACGCGGAAGCCGAGGTGCTGGCCATAGATTTTGAACATCTCGCCGATCTGACTGGCCAGCTCGCGGGTGGGGCTCAGGATCAGACAGCGGGTCGTGCGCGGCACCGGGGCGACGCGGTTCTCGGCCAGGCGATGCAGGATCGGCAGGGCGAAGGCGGCGGTCTTGCCGGTGCCCGTCTGAGCGATGCCCAGCAGGTCCTTGCCCTTCATCACGTCGGGATGGCCTTTGCTGGATGGGGTTGGGGTGGTGTAGCCCTTGGCCGTCAGGGCCGAGAGCAGGGCCTTGTTCAGGCCCAGGGATTCAAAGGTCGTGTTACTCACGTTCAATCGTCTTTCAGGTGCGACGATGAAGCCAACCAGCGCGCGTCGGGTTCAGAAGGGCGAAAGCCTTCTGACCGCGCGCCACAGGAATGACGACGCCGTCGTCCGCCAGGTCGGCGGAGGAGTGGCGTCGCCCGCGTGATGTGGCGACGAATGAGGTTTTCTGGCCGGGCGCTACGACAGACAGGTCCGTTTCAAAGGACCCTCACGCGCTGGAGCACACCGGATATCGCATTGTGCGACGCAGCATAGATAGGCAACGATTGCGGCGGGGACAAGGCGAAGGCCTAGCCAATACCTGTTTGGGCTAGCGTGGCGCGGTGCTGACGTTGCCTGTCGCGCCGACGGCTCCGTCAGTGACCTCCGAGGGGGCAACTCTCCTCGGGTGCGCACATTGGTTTTCAGCGTGTCTTTCAAGCCCCCGTAATGATCGACTGGGGAACGCAGGCCTGCTCCCGCATCGGGGTCGCAGCTATTCCGGCAGCATAGCTGCTCGAGGTCATGCCTCCTTGGCTGGCGGGTGCGCTGGCACCGCTACCAGCTGGGCTGGATGATGACGGGCAAGACGGGTTTTGGGCCGGGAGCGTGGACGAGACCGCCGGAGCCGTCGTTGTGACACGCCCCTGCAAAGCCGCGTTTGGTGCAGTCCTCGGGGCCGTCCTGGGGGCATCCTGGGCACCCTGCGCCCCAGCACCAGAGGCAAACATAACAAGGCCGACGATCAAAGCCGTACCGGCCAGGTTCTTTCTTGGCTCATGCATCGTCGTGGTTCACATCCGCTGCTGCCCCTGCCCAATCGTATACATCGTTATGTCGCGGCTCAAGCCCACAACGGTGTGCCCATTGAGTCTAGCTGCCCAAAAGGGTGACGGCGAAGTCACCGCCAAAGCCAGCACCACGGTGTTGAACACAAACGCCAGCAGGCAGTGGCAGGTGACCAGCCGGCGCAGGCGCTGATCAGAAATCTGGATGTCGGCGGTCTGGCTGGCGACACCAATGACGAAGGCGAAATGGATGAAGTCCCAGTCGTCGGGCGATGGGGTGCCGGGGAAGATCAGCCCCCTTCCGGCTCGCGGTAATAGGTGTGGGCATAGCGCAGGGCGAACAGGGTGTGCACGAACACCCACGACAACACCACGGTGATCAGGGCCAGATTGGCTCCAGCCAGGCTTTGCCCAGACCCGCGCGACGCGGCCGCTTCGCTGATGACCACGACGATGCTGGCCAGCGCCGCCAGGATGGCCAGGGGCAGAAGGGCCGATCCCGCCTGGTCCATCTCCTGGGCCCGGACGCGGATGGCCTCGGTGAGCTGTCGCGGACCAGACGGACAAAGGTGATGGCCAGAAACACGGCGACCCCAGGTCCCAGCCCATGGCCAGCCGGTTCAGCACACCTGTGCCGAGGGGCCAGAAGGCACTGGAGGCGACGATGGCCGCCAGCAGGTATTTGGGCCAATGCAGGCTGAGCTTGGACATGTCCCGATCTTGCGCCAGCGATTGCGGGAAACAAGCGGCAATCGGATTGGAAAAGGGTGCTTTCGGGCTCGACTTCCGTGACGTCATCACGGAATGTTTCAGCTCTTCCCCGAAGGAGCCTGCCCATGCCTGACCGCGCCGGTCTTCAGGTCGCCGACGAACTGACGTCCTTTGTCGAAATCGAGGTTTTGCCAGGCCTGGGCCTCGCGCCGGAGGATTTCTGGCAGGGGGCCGCCGACATTCTGGATCGGTTTGCGCCGAAGAACCGGGCCTTGCTGGACACGCGCGACGAACTCCAGGCCGTGATCGACGACTGGTGGAGCGCCCGACGCGGGCAGCCGTTGGACGTGGCCGAACAGACCGCCTTTCTGCAACAGATCGGCTATCTGGTCGATGCGCCTGCGCCGTTCCAGGTCGGCACTCAGAATGTTGATGCCGAGGTGGCAACCCTGGCCGGGCCGCAGCTGGTGGTGCCGTCGCTGAATGCCCGGTTTGTGCTGAATGCCGCCAATGCCCGATGGGGCAGCCTCTATGACGCCCTGTATGGCACCGATGCCCTGGGCGATCTGCCGCCGCCGGGTGGTTATGATCAGGCGCGCGGGGCTCGCGTGGTGGCCCAGGCCAAGGCATTTCTGGACGAGGCGGTGCCGCTGGCCGGCGGCTCGTGGGCCGATTTGCGTGAGCCGTCCGGTGGCATCGAGCTGAAAGACCCAAGCCAGTATGCCGGCCAGCGTGATGAGGGCGCACGTCATATCCGCCTGTTCCGCCACAACGGTCTGCATATCGAGGTGGTGTTTGACCGCAGCCATCCGGTCGGAGCCACAGATCCATCCGGTATCGCCGACGTGGTACTGGAGGCGGCCCTGTCGACCATCGTTGATCTGGAAGATTCGGTGGCGGCGGTGGATGCCGAGGACAAGGTCGCGGCCTATCGCAACTGGCTGGGCCTGATGACCGGCGCGTTGTCCGAGACCTTCGACAAGGGCGGGCGGGCCATGACCCGCACCCTGAACGCCGACCGCACCTATCAAACGCCGGGCGGGGGCGAGCTGAGCCTGCCGGGCCGGTCGCTGCTGTTTGTCCGCAATGTCGGCCACCTGATGACGACCCCGGCCATCCATCTGGCTGATGGGTCCGAAGCGCCCGAAGGCATCGTGGATGCCATCCTGACCAGCCTGATCGGCCTTTATGACCTGCGCAGGCTGGGCCGCTATCGCAACAGCCGCGAGGGCTCCATCTATATCGTCAAGCCGAAGATGCACGGCCCGGCGGAAGCTGCCTTTACCAGCGCCTTGTTCGATGCGGTGGAGGACCTGCTGGGCCTGCCGCGCCACACGATCAAGGTCGGCGTCATGGATGAGGAGCGCCGCACCAGCGCCAATCTGGCCGCCTGTATCGCAGCGGTGAAGGACCGCATCGTCTTCATCAACACCGGCTTCCTGGACCGCACAGGGGATGAGATCCACACCGCGATGCAGGCCGGGCCGATGATCCGCAAGGGCGAGATCAAAGGCTCCAAATGGATCGCCGCCTATGAGGCCCGCAATGTGGCCATCGGCCTGGCCTGCGGCCTGAACGGGCGGGCTCAGATCGGCAAGGGCATGTGGGCCGCGCCGGACCGCATGGCCGAGATGCTGGAGCAGAAGGCTGCGCACCCCAGGACCGGGGCCAACACCGCCTGGGTGCCATCCCCGACGGCGGCGACCCTGCACGCGCTGCACTACCATCAGACCGATGTGTTCGCCCTCAGGGACGAGATCGCATCGCGGCCTGTGCCGGGGCTGGAAGACCTGCTGACCCTGCCGCTGGCGCAAGGCCGGAACTGGACCGAAGCCGAGGTCGTCCAGGAGCTGGAGAACAACGCCCAGGGTTTGCTGGGCTATGTCGTGCGCTGGGTTGATCAGGGCGTGGGCTGTTCCAAGGTGCCCGACATCCACGACGTTGGCCTGATGGAAGACCGGGCGACGCTGAGGATTTCATCCCAGCACATGGCCAACTGGCTGCTGCACGGCGTATGCACCCGCGATCAGGTGGAGGCGGCACTGCTGAAGATGGCGGCCAAGGTCGATGCCCAGAATGCAGGTGATCCACTCTACACGCCGATGGCCAGCGACCCGGACCGCAGCCTGGCCTTTCAAGCGGCCCGCGCCCTGGTGTTTGAGGGTGTGGAGCAGCCCAACGGCTACACCGAACCCTTGCTGCATGCCTTCCGGTTGCGGGTGAAGGGCGAGGCCTGATCCCTACTGCGCCGAACCTGAGCGCCACAGATTGGTGGTCAGCGGCTCGATCAGATAGCCCAGGGCAGTGCGCTTACGCAGCAGGACCACGACCTCGACCGGGGCACCGGGCCGGATGGTTCTGGCGCTGTCACCCAGTTTTTCCATTTCGGAAGGGGGCACCACGATCTCGGCCCGGAAGTACGGCTGGCCGGTCGCCTCATCGGTGAAGCTGTCAGCGGAAATGCGCGTCACATCCCCATGCAGAATGGGCGGGGAACTTTCCCGCAGGCCGGGGAAGCGCACTTCCGTATCCTGACCGACCCTCAGATTGTCGACGTCGTTGGGGCTGATGCGGGCGACGATGACCTGGGAGGCATCGCGCGGCACGATCTCCATCAGCGTCTGGCCAGGCTGAATGACGCCGCCCTGGGTAAAGGTGGTCAGGCCGACAACCTGGCCATCGGCGGGCGAGCGGATCTGATTGCGTGCGATCTGTGCCCGCAGTTCGACCAGCCGTGGCCGCAGCTCGTTAAGTTGCACATCGATCTGGCGGAGCTGCTCAGCGACATCTTCGTTCATGCGCGTGCCGACGTTGCTCATCTGTAGGCGCGCCTCACCNACTGCCTCGCGCGAGCGGGCGATCTGGGCCCGCAGCGATCCGCTTTCGCCATCCAGCTGGGCAGCGGTTCGCTCCAGCGCCCGCACGCGGGTCAGNGGTGCATAGCCCTGATCGGCCAGGCTCTGCATGCCGGTGAGTTCTTCCTGGATCAGGCGGCGTTGCTGGTTGTTGGCATCCAGTTGCCGCTGGAGGCCCGAGATCTGCTCATTCAGCTGGGCCACGCGCTGGCTGATGACACCGGATTCTGTTGCCCGGCCGGAACGCCGGGCCGCAATNTGCTGGCGTTGAATCCGCAGGGACTCGTTGGCCAGAGCCGCGTCTTCGGGCGAAAGGTTGGCGAACGCTGCAGGGGTCGGTACCGACCCAAGATGATCGCGTTCAGCGATCAGGCGTGCCCGCTGGGCCTCGAGGGCAAAGACCTGCCCTGCCACGCCGCGCTCGCCGGCTTGCAGCTCTCCACCCGATACCTCGATCAGGACCTGGCCCCGTCGAACGGTGTCGCCCTCGGCCACGTGCAGGGCGCTGATGACNCCNCCTTCGCGGTGTTGCACGGCCTGGCGGTTGCCCGACACGGACACCTGCCCCTGGGCCAGGGCTCCGGCATCCAGCGGCGCAAATGCCGCCCAGCCGAGGAACAGGACAAAGAAGGCCACGATGACGATGGACCCGATCATCATCTCCCGATGCGGGGCGTCGGTAACCTCCATGACGGGGGCTGGCGGTGGCAAGCCGACGGCGGCGGGCTCCCCGCCTGCCAGGACCGTGCCGGTCGCAGGGGCGTTGGGCAGCGAACCGGTCATGTGCCATCACCCCGGTCTCGCGGGGGCGTGGCACCCGCTCGCGCAGCTGTATCCTTGATGGTGGCAGCGCTGCCAGGCGTCGGTCGCGAAGAGGGAGGTCCGGGTCGCTGGCTCTGCATGCGGGACAGAACCTCCTCGCGCGGGCCTTCCATCTGCACGATGCCATCGCGCATCATCAGCAAGCGGTCAACGCGGGCCAGAACTCCAGCGCGGTGGGCGATAATCACGACGGCAGCTCCCCGCGCGGCGGCTCCGAGAATGGCCTGCATGAGCGCCGCCTCACCGTCCTGGTCGAGGTTAGAGTTGGGCTCATCCAGCACCAGAAGGACCGGCTCGCCATAGAGGGCGCGGGCCAGGGCGACGCGCTGGGCTTGACCGACCGATAGGCCCTGACCGAATGGCCCCAGCACGGTGTCGTAGCCCTTGGGGAGACGCAGAATCATCTCGTGTGCCCCGGCAGCCATGGCAGCCTTGACCGCATCCTGGTCGATCTGATCGGGAGCCGCCCCCATGGTCGAGGCAAAGCGCGAGATATTGTCCTTGATACTGCCTGGGAACAGGCTGGGCACCTGGGGAAGATAGCCGATGAAGCTGGCCAGTTCGTCGCTGTCGCGTGCTTCNATCTCGGCACCGTCTAGCCGCACGACGCCGACATTTGGTTTAAGCGCCCCGGCGAGAATCCGCGCCAGCGTCGTCTTGCCGGACCCGGAGGCCCCAACAATGCCCAGGGTCTCACCGGGCTTCAGGGCAAAGGACACATTGCGCAGCTGCGGGTTTTCGGTGTCGGGGATTTTNACCGAAACCTGCTCAACCTGCAGCTTGCCCGCGGGTGGCGGCAGCTGGGTTCGGGCACGGTCCTGCTCGGCCGTTTCAGCGAACAGGTCGTTGAGCAGCTTCCAGCTGGACCATCCCTGCACCAGGCTCGGCCAGGCACCGACCAGCAGTTCAATCGGAGCGACGGCGCGACTGAGCAGCACGGACGCCGCGATAATGGCCCCNGGAGAGATCTGCCCCTTGACCGCCAAATAGGCTGCCAGCCCCAGAGAGGCCGATTGCAGGAACAGGCGCAGGAATTTGATCGCGCCGGTGTATTTGCCGCCGGTCAGCTGGGCATCCGCATGCTGGCCCGTGGCCAGGGTGCGTTGTCGGATCTGGCGGGCAATGGACGCGCGACGCATGCCCAGCGCCTTCACCACTTCGGACTGGCCGGTCAGGCTTTCCTGGGCTGCATAGGCGCTGCTGGTCGCCTGCATGGCCCGCTTCAAGCGGGGGCGGCTGTCGCGTTCGTTAAGCCAGGCCAAGGTGAAAAGGATGATCCCGCCCACCAGCGTCAACATCCCCAGGGCCGGGTGCAGCAGGAAACAACAGGCCAGGTAGATCGGCGTCCAGGGCGCATCCAGCAAGGCCATCATGCCCTGACCTGCCAGGGCTGACCGGACATTGTCGAACTCGCGCATGGCCTGACTGGCAGCCCGGTTCTTGCTGTCCACCAGCCGCGACAGGACCTTTGCCGCCAAGAGCTTGTCGAGGCGCAGCCCGGCCCGCAGCAGGCGCCCGCGTAGCCAATCCAGCAGAGCCAGGCTTCCGAGGGCGAAAGCTGCCACCAGGGTGATCAGGATCAGGGTGGTGATGCCGCCGGTGGGCACCACCCGATCATAGACCTGCATCATGTAGAGGGTGGGCGTCAGATACAGCAGATTGACCAGGGCACTGAACACTGCTGCCCATATGAAATGGGTTCGGCAGGCTTTCAGGGCCTCTGCGAGGGGTTCGGTCCCCGGCTTTGTCGGCAACAGGTTCTTCAGCACGGACGGGGCACGGGCTCCAAGTGTAGAGGCCTATTCTAGCTGTTTGTTGTCACGGCAGAAAGTCGCAAGGCTTGCGGACCTTTTGGTGGCGGACTTTGGGCAGGCGGAGCAAAGCGCCATATTTCGGTGCAAACCTCGGGCCAGACTGGTGCCATGGGGCATTGGAGGCGATTGAATGCATATCCCTATGTTGCTGACGGGCCTGGTTCTGCTTGCCGCGTGCGATGAGACCTCGCAGGTCGCCACCGTGCCCGCAGTGTCCCCGTCATCGGCGACCGTTTCGCCCCATGCCTCGCCCCCAGCGTCTGTTAAAACTGCACCGCCAGCCAAGGTTCCCATGTCCGAACAACACCGCACCGAAAGCGATCGCTCCGTAAACGAGGCTGCCTTGGGCTACTGGGCCCTGTCGATCGAGGGCCGACCGACCTGTCACATGGCGCTGAATCGGCTGCCCGTCGATGGCGGACGAGGTGTCTATCTGGAGGGCTGTGCCAAGGATCTGGCCACCATCGTGGCCTGGCGCGGCTCCGGACCCGCTATAGAGCTCGTCGACGGCGGCGGTGAGGTGGTGGTGCGCCTGACCGCCACGGCCGAGGGTGGGTGGCGAGGTGAGGACCGGCAGGGCCGCGCCGTCAGCCTGGCCTTATCCCCGATGGTCTGAGACCGGCCTGTCCCCGTGGACGGCACTCAACTGTGCAAGGTTTCACCGTGCTGGGTGTAATCCAGGCCCTCAATCTCGTCCTCTCGTGTGACGCGCAGGCCCGTGGTGAAGCGGCAAATCACCAGGATCAGCCAGGTGCCGACGGCGGACCAGGCAATGACCGCAGCCAGCCCGACGACCTGCTTGACCACATCAGCCTGGCCTGCAGCCGGATTGATCAAGGTCGAGGCGAATACCGCCGTCAGGATCGCTCCGACCATGCCGCCCATGCCGTGGATTCCAAAGGCGTCCAGACTGTCATCGTATTTCAGCGCCCGCTTCAACCAGACGGCGGCCCCATAGCAGGCGGGCCCCGAGATGAGGCCAATAAAGAAGGCGCCTGACGGCTCGACCAGGCCTGCGGCGGGNGTGACGCCAACCAGGCCCGCGACCAGGCCCGATAGCAGCCCCAGCAGGGTCGGACGCTTCTGAACCGTCCATTCGACCGCAACCCAGCCGATCGCTGCGGCCGCGGCGGCCAGAATGGTGTTCAAGGCGGCCACGGCGGCAATGCTGTCGGCTGACCAGGCCGATCCGGCATTGAAACCTAGCCAGCCGACCATCAGAAGCCCAGTGCCGATGGCAGTGAAGGCCAGGTTGTGAGGAGCCATGTTGTCCCGCCCGTAGCCATGCCGGTTGCCCAGTACCAGGGCGCAAACCAGCCCCGCCACGCCAGAGTTGACGTGCACAACGGCTCCGCCCGCAAAGTCCAGAACGCCCCAGCTCCCCAGCCAGCCTCCGCCCCAGACCTGATGACAGATCGGCGCATAAACGATCAGGTGCCACAGGAAGAAGAACAGGATCGAAGCCGAGAACTTGATGCGCTCGGCGAAGGCTCCGGCAATCAGCGCCGGGGTGATAATGGCAAATGTCAGCTGATAGGCGATCCATAGATATTCAGGCAGACCGGGGGCCAAGCGGTGGGCGGTGTTCGGCGTCACCCCTTCNAGGAACAGGGCCTCAAGGCTGCCGATGAAGGGTTGGGTGGTGTCCCCCGACGTGCCGAACGACAGGCTGTAGCCAGCGACGAACCACAGCACGGTGACAATGGCCAGGGCGGCGGTCGAATGGGCAATGGTGGCAATGATGTTCTTGCGCCGCACCATGCCGCCGTAAAACAGGGCCAGGCCTGGAAGGGTCATCAGCAGCACCAGGGCGGTCGAGGTCAGGATCCAGGCCGTAGCTGGCCCGTCCAGCTCCAGCGGAGCTTGGTGAGCCAAAGGGGTANNTCGAGCCGGGACCCGCCGCCATCGCCGCACCGGCCAGACCCAGTGCCGCGCCCCGACAAGGCTTCCCAGCAGGGCGCGATAGGCTGCGAACATGGCGCTCAATCCTGTCTATGATCGGACCGCCACCCGTGGCCAGTCCACGGGTGCGTATAGGAGCCTATTGCGATGCAGCATGCAAACATTTTCTGTTTGCGGTGCACAATGAGAAACAAGCTCAGCGCAAAATCTGTATCTGCAGGGAGGTGCGGGTAATGCCCGCTCGCATAGCGCCTCCGTGTCGGGACACGCCTGAAATCAGCGAGCCGGGAAACGGACCCACGGTCCTCATGCGAGGTTCATTTGCCATCGCGATTGCGCTATGGGATTCGAATGTTCCGGTTTGAGAAGGGTTGGCCATGACGCGGGCGGATTGTGAGCGCGTTAGCAACAGGTCGCTGCTGGGACAGTTCAGCCGATCTCTGCTTCTGGCCGTGTTGTTGCTGGCCGCGGTGGTCCTGCCGGCACGGGCGGAAGTGGTTCTGACGCTCTCGGCTCATGCGGGGCTCAGGACAGCGGGTGTCTATTCCCTCTACCCGCATGCCTTCATCCACCTGAAGGGCACCCTGGACGGGACGGGCGAGGCCGTCGATGAATCGATCGGGTTCGGAGCTACCAGCTTTGGACCGCATCTGCTGTTTAGCAGCGTGCCAGGTGAGATCGGACGCCCCGGCAACCTGCAGATCAATAATGGCGTGGACTATATTTCGATCCCCATTTCCGATGCGACCTACGCCGCGATCAAGGAACGGGTGGCATTCTGGAGCACGCGTGAAGGCGGCACCTACAATCTGCGCCGTCGCAACTGCATCCATTTCGTGGTCGACATTGCGCAATTGGCAGGTTTGCAGGTGCCGACTGTTGACCCCATGAGCCCAAATCGGACGATGATTGAGGCAGCGGCCCTCAATCCAACCTATGCCCTTGGCCCTGAAGGGGTCCCGCACGTGACGGTGCGCGACGAGGCACCTGTCCAGGCGAACCTGGCCCCCGCGGCCTCAAGCCCCGCACCCGTGTCGCCGACGGCAGATGGTCCCACGCTCTAGGGCGCAGCGGCTGGCCGGCACGATGCCGAGCCCGAATGTCATCGACGGTCGCCTGCATGGCCGTCGCGCGGACGCTGGGGCCGCACGGACTGGTGCCAGGCATGGCCTGATTGGGGAAATCGCTTTCCCAACGGCGCACCAGGTCCGGCCCCCTTCGATGCTGTATCCGGCGCGGGCCGCGAGGAACAAGCCCAGCCGGTCGGCTTGAGCCTCGATACCGGATCGGGACCCACGAGGCAGGCCTCCGTCCCGCTGAGGAAGGGCAGATCCACCCGGCTGGTGCTGCAGAATGTTGTGGGCCTGCTCATGTCCAAGCACGATCGCCAGATCATCGTCCCGAGCGAGATAGTCGACCATGGCTGACGAGAGTTCCGCAATGGCTCCGTCTGCCCTGGCACTTAACTCCGGGAGGGCTTGACCTGGGTTCGATAGGCACAGGCCATGACAGGTGTCAGCGTAATTGGCGCGGTTCCGCATGATGACGAACCGTCAGCATGACGGGCCCGCCGCCGTCCAGCCGGTCTTCCAGCGTGGCAACATGGCCTCCAAACCCGGCGTAGCTTGCAGCCGACCGCACGGCTCCCGGCCGCAGCTCACGACCATCGATGGCCAGGATCAGGTCACCGGCCCGCAGTCCCGCCTGATCCGCCGGACTGCCCGGTGCGACAGCGATGATACCAGGCAGGTCGGACTGCAGGTCGCCGGTGGCCATGACGGCTGCGCGCTGGTCCCCGTCATAGAGGCTGGCGGCATGCGGGACCCAGCCGGCAATCGGGCGCGCATGCGGGCAAAGCTCGAGGTTCTGGGTCATCAGGCGATAGGCCACCGCATTGGCCCGGGCGTCCCTCGCCAGAAGGGCGGCGATGCGGTGCGCGGCAGATGCTTGCTCGTCCGCCATCGATGGTGCCGGAGCCGACGGTGAGGACTGGCACCCCGGCAGCAGCAATCCGGCGCACAGGGGCAGGACTTTCCACGATGTGAACCGGGGCATGGGCATCCCCTCAAGTTAGACTGCCGTTCCCGATTGCCAAGGGGGTTAACGGCTCGGACCATTGAGCCGACTCACTGTTTCAGCCAGACAGTGACACCACCCTTGTCGCGCCGTCGAGGACGCCAGACCGCAGCATGAGCAACCCCGTGATCCGGGACTTCGCCCCAAGGGCGACCCATTGGAGGGCCAGGCCGTCCTGATCACCGGTGGTGCGGGCTCGTTTGGCAGAGCCATGGTCGAGCGGCTGCTGTCGCGGCACAAGGCGCGCAAGCTGATCGTTNTTTCCCGCGACGAACTCAAGCAGTACGAGATGCGCGCGGCGCTGGGCGAACGCTTCAACGACTCGCAGTTGGCTTCGGTCCGATTCTTCCTGGGCGATGTGCGCGACCGGGAGCGGTTGACCATGGCGACCCGCGGGGTCGATGTGATCATCCATGCTGCAGCGATGAAACAGGTGCCAGCGGCCGAGTACAACCCGTCCGAATGCATCCATACCAACATCATCGGGGCCGAGAACGTGGTGTGGGCGGCGCTGAACAACCGGGTCAAANAGGTGGTGGCCCTGTCGACGGACAAGGCCTGCAATCCGGTCAATCTGTATGGCGCGACCAAGCTGGCCTCGGACAAAACATTTGTGGCGGCCAATAACTTCGCCGGCGATATCGCCACCCGCTTCAGCGTGGTCCGCTATGGCAATGTCGTGGGCTCACGCGGCAGTGTGGTGCCGCTGTTCCGCCGTTTGCTGGAGCGGGGTGTGACAGTGTTTCCGATTACTGACCCCCGCATGACCCGGTTTTGGATCACCCTGGAGCAGNGGGTCGGTTTTGTCCTGTCCAGCCTGGACCTCATGCGCGGTGGCGAGATCTTCATTCCCAAGATTCCCTCGATGTCGATCGTCGATCTGGCCGCCGCCATGGCACCGGGCGTGGCCACAGAGACGGTCGGCATTCGGCCCGGCGAGAAGCTGCACGAGGTGATGATTTCGGCGGATGACTGTCGCTATACGCTGGATCTGGGCGACCGTTTCGTGATCGAGCCGACGTTTGTCGAGTTCGCCCGCACGCCCCTGACTGGCACGGCGGTAGGGGACACATTTACCTATGCCAGCGACAGCAACAGCGAGTGGCTGGATGCGGCAGGGCTCGCCCGCATGATGGGGGGTAGGGCGCATGATCGTCGCCATCCTGCAGGCGCGAATGTCGTCGACACGCCTGCCAGGAAAGGTCATGCGACCGCTCTTGGGCCAGCCGATGATCGGACGCCAGATCGAGCGGCTGCAGCGGGCGAAGTCGCTGGACCGATTGATCGTGGCTACGTCGAATCAGCCCGAGGACGATGCTCTGGCGGCCTATGTGGATACTCTGGGCATCGGCGTGTTTCGCGGTAGTTTGACCGATGTGCTGGACCGCTTTCGCGGGGCAGCTGAGGCAACCGGGGCCAGGACGGTGGTGCGGCTGACGGCGGATTGCNCCCTTACGGACTGGCGCATGGTTGATGATTGCGTGGCCCTGCACCGGTCCAGTCGGGCCGATCACACCTCGAACGGGNTGCGCCGGACTGTGCCCACTGGCCTGGACGTCGAAGTCATGACCCGCAAGGCCCTGGAAGATGCCTGGCGCGAGGCCACCGAGACCTATGATCGGGAACACGTCACGCCGTTCCTGTATCGCCAGCCAGAACGGTTTCGCCTGGCCTTCATGGACCATAGGCCTGATCTGTCGCAGCTGCGGTGGACGGTCGATACCGCGGCCGATTTCGCCTTTGTCGAAGGCGTCTACGGGGCGCACTATGCGGCCAATCCTGATTTCGGCGTGGCCGATATCCTGGCCTTTGAACAATCCCGTCCTGATCTGTCAGTGTCGCCGCCCCAATGAGCGATCCTCACGCCTTTCTGCCCTATGGTCGGCAGTCCATTGACCAGAGCGATTTGGACGCGGTGGTTGCCGCGCTCNAATCTGAATACCTCACCACCGGGCCCCGCGTCGAAGCGTTCGAACATGCCTTCGCCCGGCAGGTGGGCGCTCCCCATGCGGTCGCCTGTGCCAACGGTACGNCCGCCCTGCACCTGGCGATGATGGCGCTGGAGGTCCGGTCGGGCGATGTGGTGGTCGTGCCCGCGATCACCTTCGTCGCGGCGGCCAATGCTGTGCGCTACNCAGGGGCCGACGTGCAGTTTGCCGATGTCGACCCGGCGGCGGGTTTACTGACCCCGGAGACCCTGGCTCAGGCCCTGGACCAGGCTTCGGCGCGATTTGCAGGTCGGCCCGTGCGGGCCGTCATACCGGTGCATCTTGCCGGGCGCGTTTGCGATCTCGGCAACCTGGCCGACGTTGCAGGCCGGGCCGGTGCGGTGCTGGTCGAAGACGCCTGCCATGCGGTGGGCTCCCGTTCGCGCATTGCCGACGAATGGAGGGCCGTGGGGGTGCGATCGGTCACAGATGGCGTGCTTTCCTTCCATCCGGTCAAGACTCTGACCACCGGCGAAGGCGGCATGGTCACCACCGTTGATGCGAGCCTGGCTGAGCGCCTTCGCAGGGCACGGGGGCATGGTCTGGTGCGCGAAGTCTCGGCCTTTCGCGATGCATCTTCGCGCCGGGGCCCGGCGTCCAACCCTCTGCACGTTGAACAGCAGAGCCTGGGCTTCAACTATCGATTGCCAGACATCCTGTGCGCCCTGGGTCTGAGCCAGTTGGCGCGACTTGACGACTTTGCCCGACGCCGCGCCGCCCTGGCTGCGCATTACGATCAAGCCCTGCGTCAGCTGACGCCGCGTATCGAGCCCGTGCTGACGTCCGCTGACTGTGATCCGGTCCTGCACCTGCAGGTCGTGCGCATCGACTTTGCGACCTTGGGTCTGGAGCGGGCCGCAGTGATGCAGGCCCTGAAAGCCCGCGGGATCGGCAGCCAGGTTCACTATCCGCCGGTGTCGGATCAGCCCTATTATCGCGACCTGTATGGCGAGCAGGACCTGCCGGGAGCCCGGCGCTATCACCAGACCTGCCTGAGCCTTCCGCTCTATCCCGACATGACCGAGAGCGGCGTGGAGCGGGTCGTGGCGCTGCTGGACGAGGTTACAACCCGCTGAAGCGCGACTATCAGGGGCGACTGCGCTCAGGCAGGGCCTCAACCTCGTCAGGGGTCAGCACGCGGGTAATGCGGCCCTGGCATTGACCGGCCATCATGGCGGACCCCGGCGTCGTCAGGTTGACAGCGTCGCCCACGCACACACGCGATCCCGTCGGTGCCACGCTGGTCACGGTCAAGGCGTTGGACAACTCCAGCCCGGCACATCCACCCGTGCTGGTGATTTCATAAGTGCCCTGGCCGGCCCTCGGGACCGCACATACAGCACCGAATCACTGGAGGCGCGGAAGTTCCGGATCTGGTCCGTGCTGAAGCAGGGTCTTGGCGCAGTTGAGCCCGACAGGTTGGCGCTGCCGGTCGAGACAGGCGTGCAGGCCGATACGGCCAGAGCCAAGCCGGCGAACCCGCAATAGATCGTGCGAGACATGGGGAGCTCCTGCTGCAAAAACGATCAAGGCACCTAGGCTACACCCATTGACCGAAGCGGCCAAGTTTGAGGCGTTCAGCCTGCGCCCGGCCGAGCGGGAGGGGCTGCCGACAATCAGCGACGCGATGTGCTCGGCCAACAACGGGGCCCAAGCAAAGCCCCGCGATCCCAGGCCGGTCAGCACCGCCAGACCTGGCTGTTCAACGATGGCAGCGGGCAGGGCGTCAGCCAGGGGCAGGCGGTCAGGCGTGACGGCACGCACGGCGACACGGGACTTTACATCTGGATGGTGGGTCAGGGCCTCGGCGAGGTCGGGCCGGGCCTCGGCCAAGGTGGAGAGGTTGCGTTGGGTATTGTAGGTCGAAACCCGCGGGTGCTCCTCACCGCGATCGTGCGTGGCCCCGAACAGCAGCCCTGCATCATCGAAAGGCACAAGATACCCGCCCCAGGCCTGTGGACCCGAGACAGGTGGTGCGTCAGCCACGACCCAATCGGCCTGACCTGCAACACAGCCCAGCGGCCACGGCAGCGGCTGGCCCTGGATGGTCACGGTGCGGCAGCCCTGGGCGGCAGCGAGTGCCACCCAGTCAAACTCTCCCAGGTCTCGCCCCTGGTCATCGCCGATATGCCAGCCGCCACCGGGCCGGAAGGTCATGTTCTGGGCGTGGCCCTGGACCCGATGCGCTTGCGCTAGCCAAGCCGATAGGATCACCTGCGGGCGGACCGATCCGGCCAGCTGCATGTCCAGGGCCGGACCAAGGTTGGCGTCCGGATCGGTGCCAGGAGGCGGGGCGAGGTTGGTGGGCTCCAGCGCGAGGGTTCGCATCTCGCCTTTGGCCCACACAGGCAGGTCGGCAATGCGTTCGAACCGGTGGGGTCGCGCCTTGCGACCGGGCCGCTGAATGATGCCTTGATCAATCACGGCACCGGGAATCTCGCGATACAGGGCCATGGCGCGGCGCACCGCTTGGGCGGCCAGTCCTGCCAGCATTTGGTCTCCCGCATCCAGCCGAGGTGTGACCAGGGCAGCGGGAAAGCCGGAGCCTCCAGCACCGGGCTGGATCGCCTCAATGACAGTGGCACTGACCCCGTAGGAGCCCAGGGCACGGGTCAGCGCTGCCCCGGCAATCCCGGCTCCGACAACGGCAACGCGCGGCGGTGATGCGGGCGCGGGCCTGGATCCGGTCAGGGTGGCCTCGAGCCGCTCGCGCTTGCGTCCATGGCCCGGGACCTTGGCGACCGAGAAGCCGGCCTCTGTCAGCCCTCGCCGGACCGCCCCGGCCACGGTGAAGGTGGCCAGCCGGGCCCCGGGGACCGAACGGTCCGCGACGGCTCGCAGCACCGCCGGGGTCCACATGTCCGGATTGGTCGAAGGNGCAAAGCCATCCAGAAACCATGCGTCGGCCTGCCCCTCCCACGCCGCAAGGCCCTCGGCGACATCACCAAAAAACAGATCCAGGGTCAGGTTCCAACCGGCAGGCGAGATCCTGTGCCACCCGGGTGCCACCGGTGGCCAGAGGTCGAGCAGGGTCTGGGTGATGTCCGCCAGCTCCGGGGCCAGCGCACGGGCGGCATCCTCCCGGGCGAGTGGATAGGCTTCGATCGAGAAGATGTGCAGGTGCCCGGCTGCCCGCCGCTCACGCCGCCACAGGTCCATCAGTGCAAGAATATTCAGCCCGGTCCCGAAGCCCAGCTCGCCAACGACGAAGATGCGGCGGTCGGTCCAGGCCTCGGGCAGATGACATCCTGCCAGGAAGACGGCGCGGCTTTCCGCAAGGCCGTCGTCAGGNGAAAAGTAGATGTCTGAAAACTGGCGAGACCGNAGGGTGCCGTCGTCCGACCAGTCCAGGGTTGGGGAGAATCCATGTGTTCGCTTTAGGGTCCCGCTGCTGGCAAGGCGAGCCTTGGGGTCAAGGTGACGGCGCGGGCAACGAAAAGGGCCGTCCGCGAGGGACGGCCCTTTCCGGTCAGGACCCGATTGGGTCCTGATGCCTTAACTCTTAATGAGCAGCAGCCGGGGCAGCCGGAGCAGCCGGAGCAGCAGCGGCGTCAGCAGCAGCAGCGCCAGCAGCGGCAGCAGCGTCGCCAGCGGCGTTAGCAGCAGCAGCCGTGTCGGCAGCAGCGGCTTCAGCGGTGGCAGCAGCGTCAGCGGCGGTGTCGGCAGCGGCTTCAGCGGTAGCAGCAGCTTCGTCAGCGGCGGGGCGGCCGGCTGGCAAGCAGCCAGGGCCAGGGCGGCGGCGGAAGCGGCGATCAGAGCAACGATACGCATGATGTTTTTCCTTCAGAAGGGTTCCACGGGGCATGAATTCCGCAAGCGAGGTGATAACGGGATCGTGAGCGGACATGCAAGCGGTTTCTCACGTTTTCGTGATCACGTTTTTAAGTCGTTGAAAAATATAGATTGTTGGATCGAAAATTCAGTGATCGTGGTGAAGCGGGCTGGTAAATCCACCCTGTTGCCCTTGGGGCCAGATCCGAAACGAGCCACGTCTGGGCGCCGGATGAATCGGTCTGCAACCGCGGTATGATCGGAGATCAGGACTCGGCGGTGGCCGAAGACAGGGCTTCTTCCATTTCGGAGAAGGACGGCTGGGCCGATGACGGAATGTCGCCGCGACCGACTTCGACGGAGATCTGGGCAGCATTGCCGTGCAAGTGGGCCACCAACACCGACTGGATAATCTTGTAATAGGCCCCGTCACCCTCGATGATGTCCTTAAGGCGATTGGCGAACGGGCCGATCATGCCATAGGCCAGAAACACGCCGAGGAAGGTGCCGACCAGGGCGCCGCCGATCATGCCGCCGAGCACTTCGGGCGGCTCGGTGATCGAACCCATGGTCTTGATCACGCCNAGAACGGCGATGACGATGCCGAGGGCGGGCAGGGCGTCTGCCAGATTTNNTTGCAACGCATGCGCCCCGGCGAGGGCCTCGTGGTGATGCTTCTCCAGCTGCTTTTCCATGACGTCCTCGATCTGGTGCGGATCCTCGAGGTTCATGGTCATCATGCGCAGGGTGTCGCAGATGAAGTCGACGGCGAAGTGGTCCTTCAGGACCTTGGGGTATTTCTGGAAGATGGCGCTCTCGGCNGGCTTCTCGATGTGGCTTTCCAGGGCGATGACGCCCTTGGACTTCATCGTCTTGGTCAGCTGGAACAGGAGCGACAGCAAGTCCTTGTAGTCCTGCTTCTTCCACTTGTTGCCGCCAAAGATGCGACCGAACCCGCCCAGGGTCGCCTTGATCGTGCCGATGGAGTTGCCGATCAGAAAGGCCGAGATGCCCGACCCCAGAATGCCCATCAGCTCGAACGGCAGTGAGTGCAGGATGACCGCCATCTTGCCGCCGGCGAGCAGGTAGCTGCCGAAGACCATGCCGAAAAGCATGACAATGCCGATAATCTGAAACATGGAATCCGCAGGCCGAGCGTGACAGTAACTTCCTGCGGACCCTGCCCGTTAATGATTAAGAGGGGTTGCTGCCGATGTCGCTGTCGCTGCCTTTCGCTGTCCAGTTGGCGGCACCTTATCCGCAACAGGGCGCATCGGCGGGCTTGTCGGGTTTGGGCGGGCAACACACTCCCTGGGGCGTTTCGGCCGTGCAGCAGGGCCCGTCGGCCTCCGCCTGCGGGGTCGGGTCGGCATCGCCGCCATAAACTGTCGCGTCGCCAACGGTCATGAAGGCCNNCCACACCACACCATCCGGATCAGAGATCCAGCTCTTTTCGGATCGGGAGTAGCAACAGTTGGTCACGCCCTCTTCCAGCACCGGCCGGTCGGCGGCTTTGAGGCGGTCATAGATATCCTTCAGGTCCGGTGCAGCCTCGGCCTGGACCCCAGATGTTGCACCCGGTGGGGCCTCACGGCTGGAGATGGCAAAGTTGACCTGCGGGTCCTCCAGCATCCACTTGGCATAGTCGGGCTTGGCCAGGGTCGGCTCCTGGCCAAACAAACCGGAATAGAAGGCGATGGATTGATCAAGGTCGGCGACGCCGACGTGGACATGGAAGCGCTTCATGCGGGCACCTTTCGTGCAGTTTCAGGCAAGGGCAGCAGTCGCCCATGACGATGCGGGCACCGGCACAGCAGTTGTCGGTCAGATAGCCCAGCACCTGGTCCATGGCGGCGTAGTTCGCCGCATAGAGGATCGAGCGGCCCTCGCGCCGCTGGCTGACCAGACCGGCATAGTCCAGTTGGGTCAGGTGAAAGCTGAGCGACGAGGGCGGCACCCCCATCCGGTCGGCCAGCACACCCGCCGCCACACCCTCGGGCCCGGCCTGCACCAGCTGGCGAAACACCTCCAGCCGCCGCTCATGCGCCAGCGCCCCNAGGGCGCGAATGACAGATTCTGAGTCCACGAGGCACTCCAAAGATTCGATATTTCCAGAAATATGGAAATGATAAGGAATGTCAAGTGCTCTGAACGATGACACGGACTCCGGAGCGACGCGGCGGCGGCCCCTAGAACCGATACTCCCCGCCGTCGATCTGGCCGAGCAATTGGGGTCACGCGGGTGTAACCGGCCTTGCCGCCCCGGGCGAAAACCTGACCGGCCTTTTCGGGATCAAAGCCGTCGGCGACCAGATCCGACTTCTTGTATTTGAACGTGCCTGTGGTGTCGGCCGATTTTAGTATGCGTACGAACTGGGGCCGGGCATAGACGGGCAGCTCGCGGTCGACCCATTCGGCGAAGGCGGCGGCCTGGAACTTGCCTTCCAGCACCAGCCCGACCATGCCCGCCTTGCCGTCCTGGTGCGGCACCGGCACGCCATAGGCGATGACCTCCTGCACGCCGGGNGCTCCGGCCAGACGCTGCTCCACCTCAGCGGTGGACACGTTTTCCCCNTTCCAGCGGAACGTGTCGCCGATGCGGTCGACGAAATAGACATAGCCATTGCGATCCTGACGCATCAGGTCGCCGGTGCGAAACCAGCGGTCGCCCTTCACAAAGACATCGCGCAGAATCTTCTTTTCCGAGGCGGCCTTGTCGGCATAGCCCGAGAAATCGTGGCGGATGTCGTTGGAAATCATNCCGATGGCCTCTCCAACCTGGTTCGGACCGGCCGGTATGGCCAGGCCGTTGGGGCCGCGCTCGGGCATGTCCTTGTCGAGGTCGTAGCGGATCAGGCGGAAGTTGATGCGGTTCTTGACCCACTTGGGCACCCGGCCGATCGCACCCGGCTTGCCGTCGAAGTTGAACACCGAGACATTGCCTTCGGTCGAGCCGTAGAACTCCAGGATCTCGGGGATAGCAAAGCGGGGCTGGAACTCGTCCCAGACCTCGCCGCGCAGGCCATTGCCATACGCCAGCCTGNNCTTGTGCGCCCGCTCATCTGGCTGGGGCGGGGTGTTGACCAGATAGCGGCACAGCTCCCCGATATAGACGAACAGGGTGGCCCGGCTCTGGGTCACATCGGCCCAGAAGCCGGTGGCCGAAAACTTGCGTCGCAGGACCAGAGTTCCGCCGTTCAGGAGAGCCGGTCCAACCCCGACCAGTCCTCCGGTCGAATGATAGAGCGGCAGGACGTTGAAGGTGATGTCCTTCTCCGTGGCCTCCGTGCACCCGGCGAAAGCCCGCATATAGGTCCGCACCCGAGAATGCGGCATGCGCGCCGCCTTCGGCATACCNGTCGTGCCCGAGGTGTAGATGTAGAGGGCCGTATCCCGATTAGTCAGGCCCGCACGGGCCGATCAGTTCGGACGCACGGATGAACCGCTTTGCAGCGGCTTATCCAGGTTGCGGCGGCGATCTGTTTCCTCATCTTGACGCAAGCCCAGGACCCACAGCATCAGATTCCGATTGACCAGGGTGCGTGCGTCCTCGACCGTCGGCCAGCAGGTCTCGTCGCAAATGATCTGGCTGGCACCGGAAATCGTCAGGCAGTGGGCCAGCGCCTGACCGGTCAGGTTGGTGTTGATCAGGGCCGTGGCCACGCCAACCTTCGAAAGGCCTAGCCATACCGCCAAGTATTCGGCCCGGTTGTGCATGACCAGGGCGACCGTGTCGCCCCGGTGCAGGCGTCGGCTCTGGGCCCAGTGGGCAAAGCGGTTGGCCAGACCATCCAGCTCGCGATAGGTGAAGCTGCGGCGCTCGTCGACGATGGCGGTCCGCTCACCATGACGATCAACGGCCTCTTCGAAATCGTCACAGACCAGGACATCGCTATCCAGGCTGATGGGCTTGATGCGCNNGCGCAGGCGGCGCAGGCGCGTTACAAACGTCCAGTCGCGGCGCAATTTCGCCAGCAGGCCCATCTAAGCGATCCGTTCCAGGCAGGGTGGGAGCGGCGTGCTCGATACCGGTGATGGCCAAGCCCGGCGTCCGGGTCAACCGCAAGGGATTCTGCAGAGTCCATCGATACGGTTTCGCCGCTATCGTGGCGCCCACGCCCCGGTGCCGCCAGGGCAGGTCCGGTCACGCCTTGAGCCGACACCTGCCAAACCCTATGTGCGACCCTCGCTGAGGCGGTGCCGAGCAGTCGGGAGGAATCATGTCAGCCGTTATCGAGCTATCCGGTCTGACCAAGACCTATGCCTCCGGTCAGGCGGCCCTGCAGGCCGTCGACCTGTCGATTGCCAAAGGCGAGATTNTTGCCCTTCTGGGCCCGAACGGGGCGGGCAAGACCACTCTGATCTCGATTGTTTGTGGCATTGTCACCNCCAGCGGCGGCACCGTCAGCGTGGCCGGCTTCGACAACCAGAAACAATATCGCCAGGCCCGCAACCTGATCGGCCTGGTGCCGCAGGAGCTGACGACCGATGCGTTTGAGACGGTCTGGGCCACGGTCAACTTCTCGCGCGGTCTGTTCGGCAAGGCCCCAAACCCAGCTTTCATCGAGCAGCTGCTGAAGGATCTCAGTCTGTGGGACAAGAAGGACGCCAAGATCATGACCCTCAGCGGCGGCATGAAGCGCCGGGTGATGATCGCCAAGGCCCTGTCACATGAGCCGGACATCCTGTTCCTCGATGAGCCGACCGCCGGCGTCGATGTGGAGCTACGCAAGGATATGTGGGCCATGGTGCGGGCCCTGCGTGACCGGGGCGTGACCATCATCCTGACCACCCACTACATCGAGGAGGCCGAAGACATGGCCGACCGCGTGGGTGTGATCCTGANNAAAGGTCAGCTGGTGCTGGTCGAGGAGAAGACAGTTCTGATGCAGAAGCTGGGCAAGAAGACCCTGACCCTGCAACTGCAGGAGCCGCTGGCCAGCTTGCCGCCACAGCTGTCAGACTGGACCCTTGCGCTGAAAGCCGACGGGACGGAGCTGGAATACGTTTTCGATTCCAATGCCGAGCGAACCGGCGTGCCATCACTGCTGCGCCGCCTGTCGGATCTGGGCATCGGCTTTAAGGATCTGTCGACCCGCCAGTCCAGCCTGGAGGACATCTTCGTGGATCTTGTGCATCAGTCGCGGGAGGCCGCGTGATGGGTTTGAACAGTTATGGCGTATGGTCCATCTATCGCTTTGAGATGGCCCGAGCGCTGCGCACCTTCTGGCAATCCATCGTCACGCCGGTGATCACGACATCCCTGTATTTTGTCGTCTTCGGCACCGCCATTGGCAGTCGTATGACCGAGGTCAGCACCGTGCCCTATGGGGCCTTCATCGTGCCGGGCCTGATCATGCTCAGCCTGTTCACCAACTCCATCTTCAACGGCAGCTTCGGCATCTATTTCCCCAAGTTCACCGGGACGATCTATGAGCTGCTGTCGGCTCCCATTTCTCCGTTCGAGACGGTGCTGGGATATGTCGGGGCGGCGGCGACCAAGTCGGTCATTCTGGGCCTGATCATCCTGGCCACGGCAGCGCTGTTTACGCCCCTGCAGATCCTGCATCCGTTCTGGATGCTGGCCTTCCTGGTGCTGATTTCGGCGACCTTTTCGCTGTTCGGCTTCATCATCGGCGTCTGGGCCCAGAGCTTCGAGCAGCTCAACTTCATCCCCATGCTGATCGTCACGCCGCTGACGTTTCTGNGGNGGGCCTTCTACTCGATCGACATGCTGCCCGGCATCTGGCGAACCATCAGCCTGTTTAACCCGGTGGTCTATCTGATCTCCGGGTTCCGCTGGGCCTTCTTTGGTGTTGGAGACGTGCCGGTCGCGACCAGCCTGATAGCCACGCTGNGCATTTTCGGCATCTGCCTGGCCATCGTCTTCTGGATGTTCAAGACGGGCTACCGGCTGAAGTCCTGACGTGGCATCGACCTTCATTCGGTCGGGATTCGGCCCTAAGGCGGGTGGCATCAACCGATCCGGCCTTGATCCCAGGTCGGCCATGGTTCATGGCCCCGCTCGCCCGCCTTGCCTTTTGTCTGTTCTGACGTTCGATTGCCCCGATGACCAAGCCCCCTCCAAGCCGTCTGCCAAGCCCGCGCGCAAGGCGACTGCATCCAAGTCTACAGCGCCCAAGACCGCAACTTCCAAGCCTACGGCACCGAAGGCAAAGGGCCCCGCCGCCAAGACCCAAAAGACGGCTGCGTCCAGGTCCAAGCCCGCGGCTCCGAAGGCGGAGCCCCGCAAGGCCTCGTCGTCCAAGGCAACCCCGAAAACCCAGCCCAAGGCAGCAGTCACCCCAGCCCCGGCGGAGGCCAAGAGCATGCGCCCGACCGCCTCGGCGACCGCTCCCCAATCGGCTACCCCCAAACCGGCTCCCCCGCGCAGCGTCGCCTGGCCCCTGGCATGGCCCCGAGCCTCGATCTGACAGCACCGCCACCGTTCCAGCGGCGCTACGTCACCTGGGGCCGCCCGCCCGCATCGACCTTCCTGATTGGCATAGGCATGGGAACCCTGGCGTCGGTCCGCAGGGCTCCGGCGCGACCGGCCTCGGCGGGTTCGCCCGGCGATATCCTGCGCGGCTCGCTGCTGCCGGGGGCAGCGCCGCTGCAGCCGCCACCCCGACTTCGGCTCCCGTCCCGACCCCGGCCCCGACGACTGCACCCCGGCCCGCCAGTCTGAGGCGCTCTCGCCGACGGAGCCCTTGGTGCAACCCTCCCGACGGCACCCCTTGCCGAACCGACCCGGCCCGCGATGGCTGAGGCTCCAGCCATCACCGCCGCCGCACCATCCCCTGCCAGAACCGACAGCTACAGTGCGCCCCGCGCGGTCGGGGTCTGTGGATCGCCCTTGGCCTTGTAGCTCTGATCGCGCCGGGGCCGCGGCCTGGGCCATGACCCGGACCAAGGCTGAGGATCCCACTCCGGTCGCTGCCGAGCCCGCGCTCGTTCCGTCCGATCAGGCCCCGCTCGATGTCGCGCCTATCGACTCGGTGCCGAGCGCGGGTGTGGAAGCAGCTGGGGCACCTGTGGCGGAGGTCACAACGACAACGGCTGCGCCGATCCGTGCCCAGCCCTTGCCGGCCCCGCGTCCGGCAACCCCATCGCGAGCGACAGCGACACCGAGGCCTGCGGCTCAGGCCCCGAGTCCGTCAGCAACGCCCACGACCCGCGTTCAGCGCCCATGGCACAGGCAACCGGTCCGCGTCCCTATCAACCGTCGGGCGCAGCGACGACGAGTTCGCAGCCGTCGTCGCCGGTGTCCTCACAGGCCCCATCACCGACCGCCGATCAACCGACCCCGGCCCGCCCGACCAACACTGACCCGGATGGCCCGGTCGAGACGCGCCGCAACGGCTGGATTGATCGGACCGGCCGTCAGACCGGATCGCTGTTGACCCGCACATAGCTTCGCTCGACCATGCGGCGCAGCGCCTCATAGGCCTCGGAAAGTTCCATCCAGGCCGTGCGCATGGAGGTCAGGCGAGCGACCTGGTCGGGTGTCGAAGGCGATCCGGATTCCGACTGACGCAAGGCTTCAGAGACCCACCGGCCCCGGGCCGTCGCCGTCAGTACAGCCAACCGCTGGAACTGATCGGTTGTCAGCGGCGGGATCATCTGCGCCATCACCTCACGGTTGGCGACATAGGCGGCATAGTCGATTTGCTCGAGCTGACCGCGCAGGCGGCGCTGTTCCTGCGGGTCGATATCCTGCGGCTCGAAATGATCCGAGAAGCGCCGGGTCGAGTTGGTCTGGATCACGGACATGACCAGTCTCAGGTAGACGGACCTCAGAAGAGTCCGCCCGATCCGATTAACGTCTGGTTGCCGAACCAAACGATGCCAGCCTAGGGTGGCGCACAACTTTTGCGAAAGATGGTGCCATGTTTCTGCAGATCCGATTGAAGACTTGGTTGGTTGCCGCTTTGGTCGGGGTGGCTATGGGCGCGACGATGCTGGCCTCGGCAAATCCCGCCGTTGCCCAGGAGCAGGCGACCCAGCCTCGCAGACAGGTCACCCTGAGCGAAGGGCAGCTGCAGGGCAGGGAGGCGGAAGATGCGCGGCTGCTGGATCAGGCTTTCGAAACCATGCAGTCGGGCGGCTATTCGGCGCTGGAGCGTCTGGCCCCGCGGCTACGCCGCGCTTTGGAACGGGCACCGGAAAGCTATCCGGTGCTGCGCGTTGAAGGGTCGGTCATCCGGGTGCGCGGCGACCTGCAAGATGCCATCATGCTGGGAGCGCTGGCCATGACGGCCAATCAAGGCCCAGACTCGCCGGCCGCGTATGAAATCTCCACTACGCCCAATGTCTATCCGCTGATCTCCCTGCTTCTTGGCAGCCTGGCGGTGGAACGCGGCAGGTATGATGAGGCTCTGCGGGTCATGGACAAGGGGCTATCAATCCAACCGGGCTATTGGATGCTGCAGAACGAACGAATAGTGGCCCTGCAGGNNCTCGGTCGCCACGATCAGGCTCTTGCTGCGGCTGACGCAGCGCTCTCCTCAGGCGATATCATGGTCCAATCGAATGCGGGCATGTTCCACCGCAAGCGCGGCGGCAGCCTGATCAGATTGAATCGCCTGGACGACGCTGAGGCCGCCTACACTGCGGCGCTGGAGCTGGACGCCGACGACCGGGTGGCACAGGCACAGTTGGAATACATCCGTCAGGTTCGTGCGGGCGCGCCACGCAATCAGATGGCCATCGTCAGGTCCCAGGGCGAGACGTCGCAGTCCCCTAATCCCTGAGCAGCTCATTCACCCCTGTCTTGGCCCGGGTCTGGGCATCGACGCGCTTGACGATGACCGCGCAATAAAGGCTCGGCCCGCCGTTCGGATCGGGCAGGGAGCCGGACACCACGACAGAGTAGGGCGGCACTTCGCCACGCGTGATCTGGCCCGTGGCCCGGTCGACGATCTTGGTCGAGGCGGTCAGGAACACGCCCATCGACAGTGCGCTGCCCTGGCGCACGATCACGCCCTCGGCAACCTCGGCCCGGGCCCCGATGAAGCAGTCGTCCTCGATGATGGTCGGATTGGCCTGCAAGGGCTCCAGAACCCCGCCGATCCCGGCCCCGCCGGAGATATGCACATTCTTGCCGATCTGGGCGCAGGACCCGACTGTGGCCCAGCCGTCGACCATGGAGCCTTCATCCACATAGGCCCCGATGTTCACGAACGATGGCATCAGCACCACATTCTTGCCGATGAAGGCTCCACGCCGGGCGATGGCCCCTGGCACGGCCCGAAAGCCCGCTCGCTCGAAGTCGGCGTCAGTCCAGTGGGTCCACTTGCCGGTGCGCTTGTCCCAGTAGGGGCCAGGGGTCGGATCGATGGAGCCCATGGTGCCGCCCATGGGTNNTCCCATGCGCTCGTTGGGATGCAGGCGGAACGACAACAGCACCGCCTTCTTCAGCCACTGATGGGTAAGCCAGGTGCCGTCCTCCGACCGGCTGGCCACGCGGGCCTGACCAGANTCCAGCAGGCCCAACGCCGTCTCGACCGAGGTGCGGACCTCGCCCTGGGTGGTGGTTGAGACGTTGGCCCGGTCTTCCCAGGCGGCCTCGATAACGGCTTCCAGCTTAGCGAGATCGGTCATCCGGTGGTCTCCAGAACAGGCAGGGTCGATAGAAAATCCGGCAGGTTGGCCGCGCGCGCATCAATCCAGCCGCCGATCGGACGGCCGCGGCCATCGCCGATCAGCACTGTGGCCATACCCAGGGCCTTGGCCGGCTCCAGGTTTCGCGGGGTGTCTTCAAANAAGGCGGCCCGATGCGGGTCGATGTCAAACGCCTTCAGGAACCGGCGGAAGGTGGCCGGAGCCGGCTTGGGCACCAGATCCATGTCCTCGATGGCCCACATGCCGTCAAACAGGTCGGCGCACCCCAGCCGGTCCAGCACCCGCCCAGCATACTCGCGCGCCCCGTTGGTCAGAACGAACTTGCGGCCGGGCAGAGCGGCGATCTGGCGACCCAGCTCCGGATTGGGCTCCAGGGCATCCAGCGGCACATCGTGCACCTCGTGCAGGAACCGGGCCGGATCGACCGAATAGTTGGCCATCAACCCGGCCAGCGTGGTGCCATGTTCGTTCAGGAATTGCTTTTGCAGCACAAAGGCCTCGTCCGACGGCAGGTTGACCGCATCAATCATGAAGGCATTGATCCGGGCCTGCACCAGCCTGAGCAGGCCTTGCTCTGGCGGATACAGGGTGTCGTCCAGATCGAAGATCCAGGTGTCGATCACGGTCCAGTCGACGGGATGGCTCATCCGGCCTTGACCAGGGTTCCGGCCCCCGTCTCAGTGAACAGCTCCACCAGCATGGCGTGCGGACGGCGACCATCCAGGATGACCACGGCCTCGACCCCGTCGCGCACGGCGGCCATCGCCGTTTGCAGTTTGGGGATCATGCCGCCGGTGGCCACACCGTCCTCGATCAGCTGCGACGCCTGGCCGACCGTCATCTGGCGGATAATCTCACCATCGGCCCCTTTGACCCCTGGCACATCGGTCAGCAGCAGCATGCGCTTGGCCTTCAGCGCCCCGGCCAGCGCCCCGGCGGCGGTGTCGGCATTGACGTTGAAGGTCTGGCCCTCAGCCGATACGCCAATGGGCGCAACAACCGGCACCCAGTCGGCATCGGATTCGATCAGGCGGGTGATCAGCTTGGGATCCACCTTGGTCGGCTCGCCGACAAAGCCCAGATCGACCTCGTGTTCGATCAGGCTGTCGGGGTCGCGCNNTGTGCGTTTGGTTTTCTCGACCGTCAGCAGGCCGGCATCCTTGCCCGACAGGCCCACGCCGCGAACATCGGCCTCCTGGCCGGCCAGGCTGATCCAGGCGGCGATCTCCTTGTTCACACTGCCCGACAGGACCATCTCGGCGACCGCCATGGTGTCGGCATCGGTGACGCGCAGGCCGTCGACAAAGCTGGACTTGACCCCGGCCTTCTCCAGCATGGCACTGATCTGCGGTCCGCCACCGTGAACCACGACGGGGTTTACGCCCATCAATTTCAACAGCACCACATCGGCGGCAAATTGCNNGGCGGCGGAAGTCTCGCCCATGGCATGGCCGCCGTATTTGATCACGACAGTCTCGCGGTCATAGACCTGAATATAGGGCAGGGCCTCAGCCAGCGTTTTGGCGGTGGCCCAGCCTCGTTCCTCGGATTGGCGTTCAGTCTCGTCCATAGGGCGGCTCCCTAGAGCATCAGTGGCCCGGACGGAACCGGAAACCTCATCCGCTGTTCTGGCCCCGGATACGGACGCTCCTGACCTGCGCGAGACCGTCAGCGCCCACGGCGGCATTCATGTTGCGTTCATGCTGTATTCATGCCGCGCGGTGGACTTTTGATGGACCTATTGTGACACCGTTACGCTTGTCGTCCGGCCTTATCGCGCTACTGTGGCGAAGGCCCATTCTCTAAGCAGGATCTCCAGACATGCGATAGCTTCTCCGCATACCTCTCGGACGGTTTTGACTACGCGACCCCGTCCAGCCTGGTTGAGGACGCAAATGGGGCAGCAACGTCCTATTTTGGAGCCATCTCCAGTTACGATATCTGCGCAGGATGTGGCGGGTTCCATGGCATTACGAACGCGTCTTCGGATGGTGGAGCTGAGCGAGCGATCATCAACGCTGACGACCGCGGCGCGGGTTCCTATGTCAACAAGCCTTCGCTCAATCCTACGGACGCAGGGGCGCAGATCACGCGTTCCAATGCCAGTTGGGCCACGGGCTTGGGCCAACCGGCGACTGTTACCTTTGCTTTCCGCTCAACGGCCTATACGCCGGACGCTAGCGGCAACGGACCGAACGGAACGGGCGGATTCAACCGCCTGACCCAGACACAGATCGACACCACGCTGCTGGCCTTGGCGGCCTGGTCTGATGTGGCCAACATCACTTTCGTGCGCGTTGACGATGGCGATGGCTATTCCAACAACGCCACCATGCTGTTTTCAAATACACCACCGGAGCGGCGGGTGCTGCGGCGTTCGCCTATCTTCCGGGCAACGCGTCGGTGTCGGCCGTGCAGGGTGATGTGTTCATCAATTCGTCCCTGTCATTAACGCCAACCCTGTGCTGCTGGGCTATGGCCCACAGGTCTTCGTGCACGAGATCGGCCATGCCTTGGGGCTGAGCCACCCTGCGACCTACAACGCCAGTGCCGGCGTCAGCATCACCTATTCGGCCGATGCCACCTACTTCGAGGATTCTCGCCAGTACACGGTGATGAGCTATTTCTCGGAAACCAATACGGGGGCCAACTTCCGGACCAATGGGGGCACTGGCTCAAGTCAGTATTCCGCCGCGCCGTTGATCGACGACATTGCGGCGGCCCAGCGGCTCTACGGAGCCAATATGACGACCCGGACGGGCGACACCACCTACGGCTTCAACTCCAATGCCGGGTTGGTCTGGTTCTCGGCCACTTCGGCGGCGGCGGATCTGATCTTTGCTGTCTGGGACGCCGGCGGGACCGACACCTTCGATTTCTCAGGCTATTCCGACACTCAGGTGATCGACCTGCGTCAGGGGCTTTCTCCAGCGTGGGCGGCCTGATCGGCAACGTTGGCATCGCCATGGGCGCGGTGATTGAGAATGCCATCGGCGGATCGGGTAACGATACCATCCGCGGCAACTCCGCCAACAACACGCTGGCTGGCGGTGGGGGCACCAACACCATCGACGGCGGGCTGGGCAGCGATACGGTCGTATTCTCCAGCAACATGGCCAATACACTATTACCTGGAACGGCCAGGTCGGCACCATCACGGGCATGGGCCAGACCACGACTGTCACCAATGTTGAGTTTCTGCGCTTTGCAGATCAGACCGTGGCCTGGCTCCGACCGGAGGACTGGTCGTGGCGGGCGATCCAACCAATGACACCATCGTCGGTGCGGCGCTGGCCGATTCTCTGGGGGGCTGGCTGGCAACGACATCATCAGCGGCTTGGCTGGCGACGATACCCTGTTGGGAGGCACGGGGGCAGACACGCTGAATGGTGGCGACAACAACGACATTCTGGACGGTGGTGCTGGCAACGACACCCTGGATGGCGGGGCGGGCTACGACATTGCCGACTATTCCGCCTGGACCAACGGCATTGATCTGACATTGACCCTCAATGGAGGGCAATTACGGCGACCGAGGCGCGCGGGGCGGGGATCGACACCCTGACCAATGTCGAAGCGGTGCGGGGATCTGCGAGCGCTGATCGCATCGTTGGCAGCGCAGGCAACGACATCGTTCTTGGCAACGGAGGCGCCGACAACATCAGCGGCGGGGCCGGTGACGACCGCCTCATTGGCGGCATCCCCGGCAATACCGGTGGGGCACCCGATATCATCAAGCCGCGGACGACCCTCAACGAAGGCATTGGGGCGGCCGTATCGCTCAATGGCGGCTTTGACCTGCAAGCGCGCTCAGGTGTCGAAAACGCCACCACCATTCCGCATGCCACTGTTCTGGCCACCTCCAGCGGCTCTCTGGAATACTACAGCTTTACCGTTGCGGCAGGTGACACCGTAACCTTCGACATCGACGGTGCCAGTTTGATTCCACGCTGCGCCTGTTTGATCAGATTGGAACCGAGCTGGCCCAGAATGATGATGGCAGTCCGAATGACAGCAGCCAGGCGACAGACTCCCTGCTGACATACACCTTCGCCACGGCTGGAACTTACTACATTCAGGTCGGTCAGTGGACGTCGGGCAGCTCGGGGACTGGCGGCTTCAACACGACCGCATCTGCGGCAGGAAGCACCTATCAACTCAATGTGTCGATCCCCAGCGCGGCGGTTCAGCCGAATGTTCTGGTTGGCGCGACCCTGAACGGTGATGCGGGCAATGACTATCTGGAGGGCGGCAGTGGGCCGGACATCCTGAACGGTGGGGCGGACAACGACGTCCTTTATGGCCGTGGTGGCTCTGACACCCTTGCGGGCGGCGGCGGCTATGACATTGCGGCGTATGGCGGGGTGCGTCGAGGGTATACGTGGACGGCGTCGAGCCTGCAGGTGTCGGGCGGTCTGGATGGCGGCACCGACACGCTGTCTGGGATTGAGGTTCTGTCGTTCATCGACGGCCAGCTGAGCTTCCACCGCGATGGCCTGGCGGCGCAGGTGATGCGGCTTTACGACAGCGCGTTCAACCGGGTGCCCGATGCGGGCGGGTTCGAGATCCTGCTCGATGCCCTGGAAGGCGGGATGAGCCTGGAGACCCTGTCGCAGGAGTTCGTCAACTCGGTCGAGTTCCAGAACCTGTATGGCAATCCCTCCAACCAGCAGTTCGTCGAGCAGCTGTATCGCAATGTGCTGGACCGGGAGGGCGATGCCGGCGGCATCCAGACCTGGACCAATGCCCTGAACGGCGGCACCCACACCCGGGCCCAGGTGCTGTTGGCCTTCTCCGAGAGCGCCGAACACAAGGATGTGACGCAAGGCACCCTGGATCAGGGCCTGTGGGTGGCCGATGACCTGGCGCTGCAGATCGCCCGGCTTTACGACGCGGCCTGGAACCGGCTGCCCGACGAAGGCGGGCTGATGACCTGGCGCAACGCCCTGGGCGGCGGCATGACGCTGCAGGCCATTGCCGACCTGTTCGCCGGGGCGGCGGAGTTCACCAACACCTATGGCAACCTGACCAACCGGCAGTTCGTCGAGCAGATGTATCTGAACGTGCTGAACCGGGCAGGCGACGCGGGCGGTCTGGACACCTGGACCAATGCCCTGGACGGCGGCACCTATACCCGCGGTCAGGTGATGCTGGCCTTCTCCGAAAGCGCCGAGCACGTGGCCCTGATGCGCGACAGCTTCGTGGGCGGCATCCGCACCCAGGAGTATCCGGGCAGTGCGCCCCTGGCCGCCGACGACGCCGGACCCCAGGTGCTGCCGGCCGAACCGGTCGACACGGGCCTGATCACCAAGCATGGCCAGGACGACCTTGGACCCCAGGTGCTGATCGGAGCCGAAGACGACGGCTTCGTGCTGCCCAAGGGGCTGGACGATTCGTTCGGGCCGCAGGTCCTGCCAGGGGCAGAGCTCGACACCTTCACCCAGGCCAAGCTGGATGGCGACTTCGGACCCCAGGTCCTGCCCGGAGCCGAAGACGACGGCTTCGGACCTCAGGTCCTGCCAGGTGCCGACACCGACGGCCAGCCCCACGACCTGGCCGCCCTCGAAGCCCGCCTGCACGGCCACGACCACAACCCCATGCTCGACGATCCCTTCCTCGGACTAAACCCCGAAGCCTGGCACAGCTAAGGGGCGGCGGCGTCCTGGCCTGAATACCAGACGCCCCGGACAGAGCCTCTGTCCGGGGCGTTTGCCATTTTTCCAGCAGGCGGACATACCGCGCCTGGGGCACTAGCCAATCGTTGCCCCCAAGCGCTGCATCATCTCGACAAAGCCCGGGAAGCTGGTGGCAATCATACCCGGCTCGTCAACCGTAATCGGGGCCTGGGCGGCCAGCCCCAGCACCAGATGACTCATAGCGATGCGGTGGTCATGGCCCGTGGCAACCGTGGCACCACCCGCAACCGTGCCACCATCGACGATCAATCCCTCAGGCTCTTCGTCGACACGTACGCCGCAGGCGGCAAGTCCCTGAGCCATCAAGGCGATACGGTCACTCTCCTTGACCCGCATTTCGCCGATGCCACGCATGACGGTCCGACCCTGAGCCAGGGCGGCTGTGGCAGCAAGGATGGGATACTCATCGATCATGGAAGCGGCGCGTTCCGGCGGAACGGTGATACCCTTCAGTGGTCCGTATCGGGCGGTGATGTCGCCCACGCGTTCTCCGCCGGCGTCGCGCTCATGGGTTATCGAGAGGTCGGCACCCATCTCCAGCCATGTTTCAAACAGGCCCGTCCGAAGCGGATTGAGAAGCACACCTGTGACGGTCACGCAGGAACCGGGCACCATCAGCGCCGCCGCGAGCGGAAAGGCCGCTGAGGACGGGTCGCCGGGAACCACCAGATCGGTGGCCCGCAGCTCTTGCCCGCCATCCAGGCCGATGCGCCAGCCGGACCCGACGGGTGCGACCTGCACCTTTACATCGAAGGCCTTCAACATACGCTCGGTGTGATCGCGACTGGGTTCGGGCTCAGTCACCCAGGTGGTGCCATGGGCACGCAGGCCCGCCAGCAGGATCGCGGACTTGACCTGGGCGGAGGCTACGGACTGCGTGTGGTCGAGGCTCGACAGGCCACCACCGCGCAGGGTTACCGGCAAGCGATCAGGCTGGTCCATCCAGTCGAAACGTGCCCCCATCGTCGCCAGGGGNCCGGTGACACGGCTCATGGGTCTGCGCCGGAGCGAGGCATCACCGTCAAACCGGGCCGTCAGGTCATGGCCTGCGGCCGCTCCCATGAGGAGACGCACACCCGCACGNGCATTGCCGCAATCGATGGCTTCCGTGGGCGAGACCCAGCCGGTTTGACCCATCACTTGCCAGTGCCCGGGGGCGACCCGCTCGACCTGGGCGCCGAAAGCGGCCACGGCTCGGGCGGTGGCGAGGATGTCGTTGCCTTCCAACAGGCCCCTGATCTGCGTGGTCCCCTTCGCCATGGCCCCCAGGATCAGGGCACGGTGAGAAATGGACTTGTCGCCCGGGGCCGCAGCTTGACCCGCAAGCGGACCGCATGGACCCGCCGTCAAGGTTTTTACGAGCGGGGATGTCGACATCAGAAGCCGGAGTTGTGTCGTCAGCGAAGCCCGGCTTTCACCGTATCTCCGACCGTTGACGGCCTGCGTTAGCGGGTCACTTTATGCCCGACGACCGGGACCAGAGGGCCACAATCGCAACAGGGTTTTGACAGCGGCTCTTTGGGGTGGCAAGGGAGCCGCCGGTTTTCCTTCCCCACGAAAGTCAGAGGTCCCCGCCGTGGCCAATCCTGAACTGGGCCAGAAGCAGGTCTGTCCGAACTGCCAGGCCCAATTCTATGACCTGAATCGCAATCCCGCCCGCTGCCCCAAATGCGAGACGGAGTTTGACCCCGAAGAGGTCAAGCTGCGGTCGCGGCGTGGCCGGCCAGCTGAGGTCGGCACCTCCGACGACGAGGCCGAAGAGGGCGCTGAGGATCAGGTCAAGACCAAGGTCGCCAGCGATGACGACGAAGACGAAGACACCGAGGCCAGCACCCCGGAGATCGATGAGGAAGGCCACGAGCCGATCCTGACGCCTGATGACGACGACGACGCGTCCGGTGACGACGATGGTTCGGCCGGTATGGGCTCGACCGACGGCGAGGATGACGAGGTGCTGGACGACGACGACGATGACTCGGTGGCCTTCATCGAGGATGATGACGACGACGACTTCGAAGACGATCTGATCAAGCCTGAGAAGGACGACGACTGAGGATTTTTGCAGCGTTTTGCCAGGGGTCTGCATGGCCCCTGGCGGGGGCCAAAATATTCCTCTCAGGTGGGCTTGATCGGCGCACGCGCCTGACATAGGTTCCGCCGCCTCGCCGGGGGTATTGCCACCGCCCGACGGACCAGCAGACAGGGTTTCGACCTGAATTCTGGGGCTATAGCTCAGTTGGTAGAGCGCTTGAATGGCATTCAAGAGGTCAGCGGTTCGACTCCGCTTAGCTCCACCATAAACCCCTCGCCGAAATCCGGCGGGGGTTTTCCATTTTTGGCGTGACGAAGTTGAGCGGATGTTTCCTGCGGCACTGCGGCGCATTTGACTCCGGCGTTGCATTTCCCATCTAGGGCCCATGTGGCGCTCCTGCCGATCGACGGGGAGGGTCCAGTCGCCGCCGCAAGAGGGGCTTTTGACGCATGAGTAACCGAACCATCCTGTTCGACAGCCCGTTTCTGCTGGGCTTCGACCACACCCGGGCCCTGATCGACCGGGCGGCCAGAGCCGCTGGGGACAGCTATCCACCCTACAATGTGGAACAGACCGGCGAAACGACCGTTCAGATCACTCTGGCGGTGGCCGGGTTTACCNCTGAGGAGCTGGAAATTTCCTTGGAGNGGCGCCAGTTGACGGTCACAGGCAAGAAGGACGCGTCGGGGCGACCCGACACGGCATTCCTGCACCGTGGCATCGCTGGACGGGGTTTCGTTCGCGCCTTCGTCCTGGCCGACGGCTTGGACGTGGACGCCGCCCGCCTGCAGCACGGGTTGCTGCTGATTGAACTCAGCCGCCCGGCTGATGCTGCCGCCGTGCGGCGCATTCCATTTCGGCCGGATAGAGCCCGGCCAGCTCAAACGCAACGGCTGGTGCCGAATGGACCAGCTGCAACCATTCAGAGGAGGCGGTCCTTAGACGCCTGATGCGATGACACCCAAAGAGTTTTCCACGATGGGCCCCGGCGCTGGTTTACGTCCGAGAGGTTCGGGCGGCAGATATCCTGGCCCAGGAGCCGGNNATCTGGTCTTCGAAGATCCCAATATCCGTCCAGACCAGAGCCTACGCCGTGCACAGCGCCAATGGCGAGCGGTTGGCCATCGTCATTGACCGCGAAACCGCATTCAAGGCGGCCTTAGCCTACGAAATGGAGCCGGTTTCCGTCCACTAGCGCGCGGCCCTTCCGGCCGCAAAGCGGCATCAGGCCGCACTGGCGGCCTGGCCAACGCACGAGAAGCGACCGCGTGCCGTCGACGTCGTCGGCATTGCGCAGGGCATCGGCGAGGTTCGACGCACGCAAGGACCGCGAAACGGCTGCCAACGCCCGCAGATGCTCGGCCCCGGCCTCGGGTGCCGCAAACAGTCCGAAAATAAGATCTACCGGGCGGTCGTCCATGGCACCCCAGGCGACCGGCTGATCCAGACGCAGGAACACCGCACTGACGCGGTCCAGACCGGGAATGCGGGCGTGGGGCACGGCAACGCCGGCTCCAAGTCCTGTGGAGCCCAGGGCCTCTCGCTCGACCAGGGCTTCCAGAACCAACTGGGCCGAGGTGCCCAACGATGGTGCCGCCGCTTCGGCCAGGGCCATCAGAGCCTGACGTTTNGATGACATACCGCCTCGCAGGACAACACTGTCCTGCGTCAGCAGATCGCCTATGTCCATGAACTCGCTATCCCAACATTGGCATCGTGCGTCGCCGTATCCGACGCGATCAAGTGGGGGCAATAGCCCCTCTGGACCGCGGGGAAAAGGGTTAACTTGCGTCGCTCACGCAGCCGTTATGACGCGCTACTTGCTGACTCGGGTGCGTTGTGGATCGATCCAGCCGACATTGCCGTCCGGTCGCCGGTAGACCACCGACAGCCCATCGTGGGCGGCATTACGGAACACCACCACCGGATAGCCGGTCAGATCCAGTTCCATCACCGCCCGGCCCACCGTCAAGGTGCGGATCTCCGTATCGGTTTCGGCAATGACCATGCCGACCGGCGGCGGCTGACCCGGATCGCCTGCGTTGCCAAATGTGTCGTCCTCGACCTCACCAGGGTCGCGGATAACCATGGAGCGCGCGACCTCACGGGCGGCGTCCTCAGTCTTTTCCGGGGACAGACGTTTGGGACCCGCGTGGTGGTCTTTGAGGCGACGTTTGTATCGTCGGACCCGCTTTTCAAGCTTGTCGAGAGAATCGGAAAATGCCGCATGGGCATCGCCGCCGTGGCCCGTCGTAACGATGGCCTGGCCGGAGGCGAGCCGGACNCAGCAATCCACCTTGAAGCCATGGCCATCCTTGGCCACCACCACTTCGGCGTCCTGGGCACCGCGTTCGAAATATTTTCCGATGCCGTCTTCGAGTTCCTGGGAGATGCGCGAGCCTAACGCTTCGCCGACATCCACGTGCTTGCCACTGACTTGGACTTGCATGCCTACAGAACGCGCCCGCTTTGAGATGGTGTCAACGGGTTGAGCAGAAAAATCCCGGCTTTCGTGGTTAACCGGCTTTCAGTATCCGCTTGCGCTCAACGGAGGAGGGGATGCGCAGGGCCTCGCGATACTTGGCCACCGTGCGTCGCGCGATATCCACACCCGCTTCCTTGAGGATTTCCACGATGCGATCATCACTCAGCACATCGCCATCGCGGGCCTCGTTGTCGATCATCGACTTGATCCGGTGGCGCACGGCCTCNGCCGAATGGGCGGTACCGCCTTCAGAGGACTGGATGGCGGCCGTGAAGAAGAACTTCAGCTCAAACACACCGCGCGGCGTGGCGATGTATTTGTTCGAGGTCACGCGGCTGACGGTCGATTCGTGCATCTGGATGGCCTCGGCCACCGTTTTCAGATTCAGCGGGCGCAGNAATTCCACGCCGAAGGCCAGGAACGCGTCCTGCTGACGCACGATCTCTGAGGCGACCTTGAGAATGGTCTTGGCCCGCTGGTCCAGCGACTTGACCAGCCAGCTGGCCTGGGCCGCGCAGTCGGCCACGAAGGTTTTCTCGTCGTCGGTTCGGGTGCCGGCCGAAACCACGCCATGATAACGCTTATCGATCAGCAGGCGGGGCAAGGTGTCGGCGTTCAGTTCGACCCGCCAGCCGCCAGCCGGATCAGGCTTGACCAACACGTCGGGGATCAGAGTCTGGGCCACCTCGCCACCGAAACCGGCACCCGGGCGCGGTGTCAGCGCTTTCAGCTCGGCGATCATGTCAGCCAGATCTTCGGCATCGACGCCGCATGCCTTCCTGAGGCCGCCGAGGTCATGCTTGGCCAGCAGGTCGAGGTTGTCCAACAAGGCGGCCATTGCCGGATCGAACCTGTTGCGCTCCACCAGCTGCAGCTGCAGGCACTCCGGCACCGATCGGGCCATGATACCGGTCGGCTCAAAACCNTGACAGACGCTCAAGGTCTGTTCGACCCGTTCCTGGCTGACGCCCAGCCGTTCGGCGATCTCTTCCAGATTAGCCCGCAGATAGCCGCCGTCGTCGACCCCATCGATCAGGGTCAAGGCGATGGCATGGTCCGCTGGCGAAAGGCCGGCCTGGGCCAGTTGAGCCTGCAGATGCTCTGACAGGGTCAGCTCGCGGCTGTCGGGACGCTCCCGCTCATCGCCATCGCTGGAGACTTGGCCTTTGGGCGTGCGTGACCAGTCACTCAGGCCCGGCTGATGGTCATCGCCGGCCCGGTCCGAAACCCGTTCCCCGGGTGCGGCATCGCCATAAACGTCGTCAGAGCCAGCATCTACGGCGTCTCGCGCATCGCTGGCGCGGCCGTCCTCAAAACGCATCTCGCTGCGATCGCCACCGACGTCGGCGGCCTCAGGGGCGTCACCAGCCTCGCGCTCGGCTCGGTCGTTCTCGTCACGCTGCAAGAGCGGATTGCGCTCCAATTCCGCCTCTACGAAGGCCTCCAGCTCCATATTGGAGAGCTGCAACAGCTTGATGGCCTGCTGCAACTGCGGCGTGATGACCAGTCCCTGGCCCTGCCTGACCTCCAGCCTTTGTCCGAGCACCCGAAACTCCGCACCAGCCCCACCGGACCGGCATGGCCCGAAACTTGCTGGGCCACTGTGTCACCTGACGGGTTAACGTCCGCTTTCAGCCGAACTCGGCGGCCCCGCGGCGGATCATGTCCTGGACGATCGGGTCCATCAGCGAGCCGACCACCTCGAGATCGTAGGCATCCTCAGCCTCGATCAGGTCATCCAGCAGGCGAGGACGCCCGGGCCGCAAGGACCGCAGACGATATTCCGCCAGCAGGACCGCGCCCTGTGCATCAACCTTTCGAGCAACTCCAGCCGGACCCCGGCCTCGGTGCGCAAAAGTGTCTGGCGTGTAGGCATGGCAACCCCCGTCACCTCTCCCGATGGAAATATGACACGGTTAGGCGAACTCGGGAGTCGAACTTGTCGACGGATGTGGATAAGCCCCATGGTTGTCGGTCCGACAAGAGCTCGTGCCAGCTAACCTGCGGCCTAGCCGCACATGTCACCCAGATACACCCGGCGAACCTCCGGATTGTGGATGATCTCGTCCGCCTTGCCTTCGAACAGCACTTCGCCGCCGGAGATGATTGAGGCGTGGTCGATGATTTCCAGGGTCTCGCGCACGTTGTGATCGGTGATCAGCACGCCGATGCCTTCCCGGGCGAGGTAGCGGATCACCTCGCGGATGTCAGCAATGGCCAGCGGATCAATCCCGGCGAACGGCTCGTCCAGCAGCATGAAGGACGGTCGACCGGCCAGGGCCCTGGCGATCTCGCAGCGACGCCGTTCCCCGCCCGACAGCGCCGTGGCCGGCGCATGCCGCAGGTGGTCGATACGGAGCTCTTCCAGCAAGCGAGTCGTTTCTTCGGCAATGGCGTCTTTGCCGCTGTGGTGGAGCTCGACCACCGCACGGACATTGTCCTCCACCGTCATGCCACGAAAGATCGAAGCTTCCTGGGCCAGGTAGCCCAGACCCATCCGCGCGCGCTGGNNCATCGGCTGTCCGGTGATATCCTCGCCATCCAGCCAGATACGCCCCGAGTCCGGCGGGATGAGCCCGGTGATCATGTAGAAGCAGGTCGTCTTGCCCGCGCCGTTGGGGCCCAACAGGCCCGCAACCTCTCCCCGCTGAACGGTCAGGGACACGCCGCGCACGACCTGACGCTTGCCAAAGGATCGGGCCAGGTGCTCGGCCCTTAGGCCGGTTGGGCGCACCTCGGCGACGACCTCCGGTTCGACCGGCCCATCGTGGACGTTTAGCGCGGACAGTTCCTTGCGGGCCAACGGCGGTCTCAGTTCCGCTGGGGCACGAAGACGCCCTGAACCCGGCCGCTCCCGCCGCCGTCCATGCGGGCCACCCCGGTGCGCGTGTTGTAGGTCACGCGAGCGCCGGTCAGGACGCTTTCACCCTGGGTCAGGATCACATCGCCCGTCAAAACAAGGGTGTCATTGGCCACCGTATAGACCGCCTGGTTGCCCCGCAGGGTCTGCTCAGGCGTTACGTAGTAGACATTGCCGCGGGCTTCGGCCCGAACCATGTCACCACTGCTATCGCGGGCANNCAAGTCGACCCGGTCCGCCCGAAGCCGGGTCTGGCCCTGGTAGAACTCGGCCCGGCCGATCAGCGAAATGCCATCGGGACGATATTCCGCATCATCGCTGCCGAANACGACGGCATCGGAGGCGGCAGGGGCGGGGACGCTTTGGGCGGTGCCCAGTGTCGGCAGGGCCATGGCCGTTACGGCAACGAGGAGGGTCGCCAAGGCCAGATGTCTGGTGGTGTTCATAGTCAACCGTCCGATCGCGCCAGATTGAAGGTCCCGCGCACCTTGTTGTCACCGGCACCCCTGAAGGTGATGTGCCGCCCNTGTTGACCGATCACATAGGACGAAGCGTCGATGGTTCCAAGCGGGCCAGAACCCTGAATTCCNTTATCGCCCGTAATGATGCCGGTGTCGGTGTTCACGACGGCCTCCGGCGTGGTCAGNGTCATGCCCGATTGGCCGTCGGCAATGCGCACGTTCGGGCCGATGATGACGCGGTTGTTGGCCGGATCATAGCTGCCGCCATCGGCCGAAAGCTCGGTCACGCGTCGCTCGCCCAGGTTTAGGGTCAGGGCTGGGCCGACCAGCCGGAACAGACCCGTTTGCGGATCACGGATCGCGCCCTTGGCCCCGAGAGTAAAGCTGCGACCTTGGGCGTCCTGGCCGTGGAAAAGGGCATTCTCCAGGCTCACTTCCTGATTCTGGCCTGCATCGCGTTCGGCCCCGGAGATCACGCTGCGAACGACGATCCAACCGATGACGCCCAGCACCAGCACGGCCACAGCGATCGGCAACCATTTGCGCCACAGCATGACGCGGCGCGACCGACTGCGATAGGCTGCGCCGGTGGCAGCCACGCGGGCCTCATCCTCGGCCTTGCGGTCTATCGCGGTGTCGTCGTCGGCCATGCGCGTACGTCGGTTCAGCTATGGGCGAAGATGTCGATCTCGTCCCAGCCGTCCAGGTCCAGCCGGGCGCGGGTAGGCAGGAAGTCGAAGCATTGGCGGGCCAGCTCTGTGCGGCCTTCGCGGGCCAGCATGTCATCCAGGCGGGCCTTGATGGTGTGCAGATACAGCACGTCCGAAGCCGCATACTCCAGCTGCGCCGGGGTCAGGATGGCCGCCCCNCAGTCCGAGCTCTGCTGCGCCTTGGACATGTCGACGCCGGCCAGCTCACGGGCGACATCCTTCAGGCCATGGCGGTCGGTATAGGTGCGGGCCAGTTTGGAGGCGATCTTGGTGCAATAGACCGGGCGGGTCTCGACCCCNAGGTGCAGATCAAACATGCCGATGTCGAAGCGGCCAAAGTGGAAGATCTTCAGCACGCCCGGATCGGCCAGGATGCGCTTGAGGTTCGGACAGTCATAGCCGGGGCGGTTCAGGCGCACCACATGGGCATCGCCATCGCCCGCCGACAGCTGCACCACGCACAAGGGATCGCGCCGGAACCTCAGGCCCATGGTCTCCGAATCGATGGCCACCTCGGGCCCCAGGTCCAGCCCGTCGGGCAGGTCGCCCTCATGCAGATGAATCGTCATGCGGCCTCTCTTAGCACCAAACCAAAAAAGCGGCGCTGCATCATCTGACACAGCGCCGCTTCAAATATGGTGCCCAGAAGAGGACTCGAACCTCCACGGCCTTTCAGCCACTGGCACCTGAAGCCAGCGCGTCTACCAATCCGCCATCTGGGCCCAGCAGTTTCCCGCTGGAAGGCGCGGACCCTTAAGGGACACTTGCGCCGGGGTCAACAGGCGTTTTCGACAGAAGTGCACCGGTTGCGTTGCGACGCGGCAGGGGTTGGTCTAATCCAGCGCGCAACGTGCTTTGGAGCCCTGCCGACATGCCTGTGAAGATGATCGAATCCACGCCCGGCCTGATCACCGTGTTCGGCGGAGCGGGCTTTATCGGCACCCAGGTGGTTCGCGCTCTGGCCCAGCGTGGCTGGCGGGTGCGTGCGGCGACCAAGCCGGCCCGGGCCTGGAAGCTGCAGACCTCTGGCACCGTGGGCCAGTTGCAAGCGGTGCGTTGTGACATCTCTGATCCGGCCATGGTGGCCCAGGCCCTGGACGGCGCCACGGCGGCGATCAATCTGGTGGGTGTTCTGTCCGAGCGGGGCCGCGAAACCTTCCAGGCCCTTCACGTCGACGGGGCCGCACACATCGCCGAGGCCTGCAAGGCCGCCGGCATCACGCGGCTGGTGCACGTCTCGGCCCTGGGGGCGGACGCCGACAGCGCCTCGGCATACGCCCGCTCCAAGGCTGAGGGCGAGAAGGTTGTCCGTGCCGCCCGTCCGACCGCCACGATTGTGCGCCCATCGGTGGTGTTTGGTGCGGGCGATGGCCTGTATGAGCGCTTTGCGCGGCTCAGCACCTGGTCGCCGGTTCTGCCGCTGATCGGCGGTGCCNAGACCCGCTTTCAGCCGGTCTGGGTTGGCGATGTCGGGGAGGCCGTGGCCCGCACGCTCGATCCGTCGTCGGCCAGCCAGGGCCAAACCTATGAGCTGGGCGGCCCCGCCGTCGTCTCGTTTGGTGATGTCCTCCAGACGGTTCTGGCGGAGACACAGCGGCGGCGACCTCTGGTGCCGATGCCGTGGTTTGTGGCCGAGATCCTCGGATCCGTGGTTCAGACGGTCTCCNTGATCGGTATGGAGCCACCCCTGACGGCCGATCAGGTGACGCTTCTGAAGTCCGACAATGTGGTCACAGGACAGCATCCCGGTCTCGCGGACCTGGGCATCCAGCCGACTGCGGCGGAGGCCATCGTCGAGGGATATCTGTGGCGGTTCCGCAAGGGCGGGCAGTTCGCCGCCCAGAACGCTCCGGCCGAGCTGCCCCAGGCCGGTTAGGGCGGTCTGGCGCGGGGCCTAAAGCACCGCCATCATCACCAGGCCGGCGCCCACCAGGATGCGCCAGGCGGCAAAGGGTGCGAAGCCGAAGCGACCGACAAAGTCGACCAGCCTCTTGACCACGAACAGGCCACTGACGAAGGACACCACAAAGCCGATGGCAATGAGGTGCAGCGCCTCGCCATGCAGCATTTCGCGGCTCTCCCAGAAATCGAGCACAAACGCACCCACCATGGTCGGAATGGCCAGAAAGAAGCTGAACTCGGCGGCCGCCCGCTTGTCGACGCCCAGCATCAGCCCTCCCGCAATGGTCGCGCCGGACCGGGAGACGCCCGGAATGATCGACAGGCACTGAAACAATCCCACGCCCAGTGCCGTCTTCATGTTGAACTTCATCGAGTCCATGACCCGGGCGGGCGGAGCCCACCGCTCAAGCGCCAACAGCGCAAAGCCTCCGACGATCAGGCTGATGCAGACGATGGTGGGGTTGAACAGCACCGTTTTGATGAAGTCGTGGAACAGCAGGCCGACAACGGCTGACGGAATGAAGGCCAGGAGGACCGAATAGGCAAACCGCCGCGCTGAGGGGTCTTTGGACGGCAGATTGATCAACACCTTCCACAGCCGCTGAAAATAGACCGCCACCACCGCCAGGATGGCACCGAGCTGGATCATCACGATGAAGGTGTCCCAGAACGGGTCGGTCAGGCCCAGCGCCTCTTTGGTCAGCAGCAAGTGGCCCGTCGAGGACACGGGAATGAACTCCGTCAGCCCTTCGACCAGACCCAGAATTATGGCTGCGATCCAATTCGGCATGGGAATTCCCCTTCGACTTCCGGGGACTCTCGGCCTGACTGCCATCACCCAGCCTGGGCTCCATAGCGGTCCTGACTAAATTAGGCGAGGGGCAGGACGGCCGGATCACGACCCCACCTTGGCTCCGAATCCAATCTGGGCTTAGAACGGGTCCATGGCCCCTTCCGACGCAACTTCCGGTCTTTCGCGCCCGACGGCTTCTGCGGCGGGTCAACGTCTGACCTTTGGCCTGCTGATTGTCCTTCTGGCACTCAAGGCCTNNTCGCCTGGGGCTTCCGGCTCGGTCGCGGTCATGGCGTCAGTGATCGATACGGTCCTGGCGATCGTGGTTGCGGCCAGTGCGATGCTGGTGGGGCGTTGGGCGCAGCGTCGGGCGGTGCCCGATGAACAGGGGCGCCGGGCCCAGGCCGGGGTCACCCTGGTCCAGGTTGGACTGGCCGTCGCTGGCGCAGCGTGGATTGGTGCCTTCGGGCTGAGGCAGATTCTCGATCCACATGNNCCGTTGGTGGCGGGCGCCTGGNCCCTGATCGCCATGGGACTGGCTTTGGGTTTGGTGATCACGGGGTCGNCCCTGCGCCAGAACGCCCAGCCCCGACCGTCCATCCTGGCCGATCCGGCCCCAACCTTCATCGCCTGGCTGGGCATGGCCTCCGCCAGTTGGCTGTCGGCCCCGGGACTGGACGGCGCGGCAGCCCTCATTCTGGCCGTGTGGCTGGGCTGGNGGGCTGTCAGCCAGGTGCGTCCGGCCCTGGTCGCGTTGCTGTCCACATCCGGGTCTGATGCCCTGGCCAGTGCTGCAGAGCCGCCCTTGCGCGCGGATCAGCCGGCGGCGGATGCCGACCGGTCGAGCGTGCCTTACACCTGATCGACGTTCCTAACGGGACCTTAACAGCCCCCGGTTCATATCTTTTCGATGTCCCTAGCCACCCTCTACCACTTTGCCCTGGACCCGGCTTCGCGCCTGGCCCGACTGGCCTTGGGCGAGGCCAAGGTGGCTTTCGAAGAGACTCTGGTGCGCCCGTGGGAAGCGGACTGTCCCATCCACGCCTGGAACCCGACCGGGATGCCGCCGGTGCTACGCCTGGCGGAGGCGGGGCATACGCTGACCCTGTGTGAGCCGGCGGCCATCCTGGGCTGGATCGAAGATCGTTCGCGCACCCCTGTGCTCTTGTCCACCGAGCCCGAGGAGCGGGCAGAGGCCCGACGTCTGTTGGCCTGGTTCGAGCGTCGCTTCAGCGATGACGTCAACGCCATTCTGTTGCATGAGCGCATGGAGAAGCCACTGCTGCGGCTGGGACCTCCGGATGCCCGCCTGCTGCGAGAGGGGCGCGCGGCGCTCAAGTCTTACCTGGTGCAGCTGGAAGGGTTCCTGCAGTCGCGCGACCGTCTCGCGGGACGCACCCTGAGTGTGGCCGACCTGGCCGCCGCGGCCCACCTGTCGGCCCTGGACTTCTTTGGTGAGATCCCCTGGGCGACCTATCCGGCCCTGAAGACGTGGTATATGTCGATCAAGTCACGCCCGGCGTTTCGGACACTGCTCTCTGACCGCTTCCCGGGCGTGACGCCCTCGAGCCATTATGCGGACCTCGATTTCTGAAGGCGGCGTATGAGACGATTGACTTACCTGACCGGGCTTTGTGCAGCCCTCAGCCTCTCGATGGCCCCCAAGCCTGGGCTGCGGACCCCGGTGCCCGACCGACCCCGCCGCCGTTCAGGACCAGGACGCGTTTTCCGTGTGGCTCGGCGAGGCAACGGCATGGTCGAACGAGTACCAGCTCCTGATGGGGGCCGCGACGCAGGTCTTTGTCAGCGTCATCGATCAGGCGGACCGCGCCGAGGCGCAGCTCAACTCTGGCAACGGCCGCACCTATTCTGCCTGGGCCAGAGACGTTCGGACCCGTCATCTGACGGCAATGGACGGCATTGATCGACAGTATGCCGCCCTGCCACCCAACCTCCCGGCTCCTCCGGCAGCACTTGCGACCGACCCGGAGGTGGCTCGGCTGGTGCGCTACTACGATAACACCCGCGACCGGATTGGAACCCTGCTTCGGCAGATGCGGGGTCGATGGTGACCTATTTCGACCTGATGGCGGCGGCCAGCTCGAAGCGGGACAGTGACATGGTGGCCCTGCGCGCTGGGGTTCTGGATCTGGTCTCTGCCCAGCTCTCGGCCGAAAACCTTATGCTCGAGCAGATCGGGATGGCTCCGGGCGAACCGGGCTACTATTTCCATGCGGCCCAAATGGCCAACAATGATGGCTTGAAAATCTGGCTGGGTTTCTTGCGGGACTACATTCTGGGTCATCCTCCGGACGGCAAGGCGACTGCGGCTGCCATGCTGCAAGCGGCCTCAGCCCAACGCGCGGCGGCTGAAGACATGCGCACAGCAATGACCCGGACAGTTGCGACCCTGCTCAATGATCCGGCGTCAAGAAGCACGCCCCTGGCCGACATCGCCCCGGGTGCGGGACATCTTCCACCGGTCAGCGGACGTTGAGCTGCAGCTGGCCCAGGTGACCGAGGACATGGCCAATCTTGTCAGAGAGGGCGATATTGAGGAGCCGTGGCTCGCTCACAGGCGACCGAGTCCTTGGTCGCCACCCGTGTGCAGCTGGGGCTCGAGCGTAACCAGATGCTGGCGTCGATGGGTCAATAGATGGCCGGTCCGGTGGGGTGTTAAGCGCCGGAGGACTGAGTGGTCTGATCCGCGACCGCGCCCAAGCGCTCTGCTTTGACGTCTGTCGCGTCACCACGGTGTCCGACCCCTGGTTGGCGGGTGATCGGTTGCGGGCCTTTGTCGAGGCGGGTCGCCACGGCGACATGGGGTGGATGGAAACGACTCTGGAGCGCCGTTCCCATCCCACCGCCATGTGGGACGGTGCTCGCTCGGCGGTGGTGCTTGGACTGAACTACGGGCCGGGCGCCGATCCGCTGCCGCAGCTCCGGGATTCTGCGACAGGCTATATCTCCGTCTACGCCCGCGGCGACGACTATCATGAGATCATCAAGGGCCGTCTCAAGACGCTCGCGGGCCAGATCGCGGCGATGACCGGTCAGGACGTCAAGGTGTTCGTCGACACAGCGCCCCTGATGGAAAAGCCGCTGGCCGAGCGGGCCGGCATCGGCTGGCAGGGCAAGCATACCAATCTGGTCAGCCGCGAGCTGGGCAGCTGGCTTTTCCTTGGGGCGATCCTGACCGCGGCAGACCTGCCGCCGGATGCGCCGGAAGCCGATCATTGCGGCTCTTGCCGAGCATGCCTGGATGTCTGCCCGACCCAGGCGTTTCCGGCACCCTATCAACTCGACGCCCGGCGCTGCCTGTCCTATCTGACGATTGAGTTCGCCGGGCCATGGCTGGAGGATNTTCGGCGCGCTACCGGCAACCGCATCTATGGCTGCGATGATTGCCTGGCGGTGTGTCCCTGGAACAAGTTCGCGCAGGGCGCAGCCGAGATACGCTTGCAATCCCGCGCGGCGCTGATGCGACCGTCCCTGGCCGACCTGGTGGCCCTGGATGACGCCGCCTTTCGCGAGATGTTCCGCAAAAGCCCGGTCAAGCGCATCGGGCGTGACCGCTTCACCCGCAATGTGCTCTACGCCATCGGCAATNCTGGGGATGCGTCGCTCGTCGAGCCGGTCCGACAGTTGCTGGCAGACCCGCACCCGGTGGTCCGGGGCGCGGCGGTCTGGGCGCTGCGACAGCTGATGCCGGACGCGGATTTTGCCGCGCTGGCGGTCCGGCAACGTCCACACGAAACGGATGGTGATGTGCTGGCCGAATGGCGCGGCGAAGACTAGCCGTTGGCTTCGCCGATGCCATTTCCATTGCCCGGGGTTGCCGCCACATCCAGCAGGCGCAGGCGGAACACCAGGACGGAGTTCCCCGGAATGGCGGGGGGCGACCCTCGGGGNCCATAGCCCAGCTCGGGCGGGACATAGAGTAGCCATTCATCGCCCGGCCGCATCAGTTGCAGTGCTTCGGTCCAGGCCGGAATAACCTCGGCAGGGCTCATCACTGACGGCAGACCCCGGCCAAAGGTGGAATCAAACACCTCGCCATTGGTCAGACTGCCTTCATAGTCGACGCGCACCAGGTCGTTGCGATCCGGCCGGGGTCCCGACGCTGGGCCACTGGCGACGATTTTATGCTGCAGTCCAGAGGGCAAGCTGACAACGCCGGGCTGGTGGGCATTGGCCCGCATCCAGCTGGCCGCTTCAGTGGCACTGACCGCAGCGACGTCGGTGCCAGACCCATCCCGATTGCAACCCGTCAGGCCAAAGCTGGACGTCAGCAGCGCCGCCGAAAGGGCAACCTTAAGCCATGCGCAATTCATATCCACGATCCTTCAGGGCTTGGCCGATCTCGTCGGCGTGGTTGCTGTCGCGGGTCTCGACCATGATGTCGAACTCGGCCCCCTTGGCGGGAACATCCAGAGCCAGGCGATTGTGGACCACATCGATGATGTTGCCCCCNAGCCCGCCAATGACAGCGGCCATGGCCGACAACATGCCGGGGCGGTCATCGCCCAGGATGCGGTAGACGATCAGGCGTCGCTCGCGCACCAACTCCCGGTTCAGAACCACCGCCAGCATGCGGGCATCGATGTTTCCGCCGGTCAGCTCAATGCCGACCTTCAGCCCCTTGAACAGCTCGGGATAGCGCAGCAGGGCGGCCAAGCCCCCGGCCCCGGCACCCTCGGCTACGGTCCGCTCCAGCGTCGCNCAGGAAGGGACGGCCCGCTCGAAGTCGGCCTCGTCACAGACCAGCACCTGCTCGATCAGGGGGTCGGCGATGGCGAAGGGGATGTCACCTACGGCCTTGATGGCGATGCCTTCGGCGATGGTCGCGCCGCTGCACTTGGGGGCNTCACCGGCGCGCTTGGCCGTGAATGATGGGCACATGGCTGCCTCGACCCCGAAAATGCGGATGTCGGGCTTCAGCGCCTTGGCGGCCACGGCGGTTCCGGCAATCAGGCCGCCGCCGCCGATCGGGATGACGAGGGCATCCAGGTCCGGCGCGTCCTCCATCCACTCCAGGCCGCAGACCCCNTGGCCGGTGACAATGCCGATGTCGTCAAAGGCCGAGACGAAAATCATGCCCTGCTCGTCGCGCAGGCGGTGGGCCTCTTCGGTTGCGCCGGTGAAATCCAGGCCCTTGATGACCACCGTGGCCCCATGCTGGCGCGTGCCGTTGATCTTGGCGAAGGGGGTGCCCTCCGGCATGACGATGGTTACGGGAATGCCGAGCTGACCGCCGTGGTAGGCCAGGGCCTGGGCGTGATTGCCAGCCGAGGCTGCCACCACGCCGCGCTTGCGCTCTTGTTCGGACAACTGGGCCAGTCGGTTCAGGGCCCCGCGTTCCTTGAAGCTGCCGGTGAAGTGCAGGTTGTCGTATTTGATCCAGACCTCAGCCCCGGTCAGCTCTGACAGCTTGCGCGAATAGCGGACCGGGGTGCGGTCAACGCGCCCGGCGATGCGGGTCTGGGCCGCGCGGATGTCCTCAAGGGTGACGGTGCTCAAGACGTTTGTCCTCCCGGACCGCGCACAGGTCGGTCATCGCTCAAGACATCGGGGCCGTGCCCGATCTGGCGCTGCTTTAGACCCTGCCCATTGGCCCCCGCAACTGGCCATCTCTGCCCATCGCCACTGGACTCAGTGAACTTGACCCCGTCTCGTGCATTTGGCCTAAGGCGGTGCACGCCCAAGTTCGCCCCTTCCCGGAGAGAGTGTTTGTGATGTCCATTCGTCTGCTGACTGTCTTGGCTGTGACGGCATGCGCCGGAGTGGCGGCCTGTGCCCCGACGGGAGTCTTGCCAGGAGGCCCTGCAGGTCCTGGTGTGAGCGGACCGTATCCGGGCAATCCCTCCGCGTTTCGGGCTGAGGACTTTGCCTGGTCAACCCAGACCGGCACGTCGGCTGTTGAGGGGCGAGTTAATTTCTCGCGCGATGGTCAGAGCTATAACTGCACCGGCTCGGTCGGCCTGACGCCGGACACGCCCTATACGCGGCGACGCTTCCAGAACCTCTACGGCTCGATCGAGCTGGCGGCCCTGCCTGAGGCCGTGATCCGCGCCCGCAATGTTGCCGATCCTGCCGAGGACTATCGCTCCTTCGTGCGGGCGGCCCACTGCAACGACAACACGTTCCGGTTTGCTGACCTGCCGGTCGGCAGCTGGTTCCTGGTCACGCCGGTGTCTGCCGGGGGCGAAGATCGGGTGGTCCTGATGCGCCGAGTCGAAACCCGGGCTGACCGCACCACCAACGTCATCCAGTAGCCTCAGGCCAGCCAGACCATGCGCCGGGTCGTGGTCATGGCATTGCGGGCCCGGCTGAAGTTCTTGCGGCGCTCTCCGGTGTAGAGGAAGCCCGCCTTTTCCAAGACGCGGCCAGACGCCGGATTGTCCTCGAAGTGACCGGACACCAACGCCCGCCGCCGCCACTTGCGCCCAGCCCAGGCCAGGGCTCCTTGCAGGGCCTCGGTGGCGATGCCCCGGCCCCAGTAGGGCCGACCGACCCAGTAGCCGATCTCAGGAGCCGGATCGGCATCCTCGAACAGGCCGATCACGCCCAGCGGTCGCTCCTCATCATCGGCGATGACAAAGGTGGCGGCTGTCTTCGGGTCCTGACTGGCCACCTGCAATAGAAAGGCCTCGGCATCCCTGGCGTCGTAGGGATGCGGCATACGCAGGGTCATGCGGGCGATGTCGGGGTCGTTGGCCAGCTGCGACAGGCGCTCCAGATCGCGGGGCTCCGGCGCACGCAGCGTCAGGCGCCGCGTGTCGATGACGGGNGTGGGTTCTATGATGCACATGGCGCGGCCTCGGGTCTTCGGCTCGCCACCTTGTCAAAGGGCTCGGGCGGGCATCGAGGCGGGGATGCGAAAACGGGAGCCCGGTGATCCGGACTCCCGCGGATTTCCCTTGGTCCGGATCGGGGCCTTCAGGCCTGCGCGATCCGGAATAGGTCGGTTCGCGCTATTCGGCGGCTTGGGCCTGGGCGGTCGGAAGAATCGACACGTAACAGCGGCCGCCGCGCTTGGTGGTGAACTTCACAGCGCCGTCCACGAGCGCGAACAGGGTATGGTCACGGCCCATGCCCATGTTGTCGCCCGGGTGCCACTGGGTCCCGCGCTGACGAATGATGATGTTGCCGGCCACGACCNNTTCGCCGCCGAACTTCTTCACGCCAAGGCGCTTGGATTCTGAATCGCGACCGTTACGCGACGAACCGCCAGATTTCTTGTGAGCCATTGGAACTCTCTTCGTCTTTGGGCCGACCCCGAAGGGGTCAACGCCACATCTATATCACAGCAGCGCCGAAATGACGCCGGAACGGGTCAGTCTTCGGTGTTGGCCGCATCAGCCTTCTTGGCCGGAGCCTTTTGGCGGGTGCTTTTGGCTTCGGTCTTGGCCGGAGCAGCCTTGGCTTTGGCCGGCTTGGCTTCGGCTTCCTCGGCCACGCGCGGGGCCAGACCGCGGGCGCGGGCGTTCTTNTCCAGCTTGGTCAGGGTCTCGGCCTTACCGTCCCACTTGGCCTTTTCGCCGGCACCTTCAATGCCCGTGATGCGCAGGACGGTTTCCATCTGGCGATGACCGCGTGTCCGGCGATAGCCCTGGCGGCGGATCTTCTTGAAGATCTTGATCTTCTCGCCCTGACGGGTTTCCACCAGCGTGGCCGCCACCGACGCGCCCTTGATCAGNGGATCGCCGACCGTCACGCCCTTGTCGCCACCCAGCATCAGGATGTCGCCGAACGACACGTCCGAGCCAGCCTCGCCGGCCAGCTTTTCCACCACGATGACATCGCCCGGTTGGACCCGGTATTGCTTGCCGCCGGTTTTGATCACCGCGCATCTTGAAGCCTCGGCTAAACGCATAAAGAGAAGCGCCCGCCGGAGAAACTCCGCGGGCGAAGGGCGGCGACATACCGCCAAAGTCGGTTCGGAGTCAACGCAAGAGGACCGAATTCGGCAACGATAGTCGCTTTGCACCCGTCACGCCATGCAAACCACAACCCGGCGCTGGTCCTGCCCGGTGGGGCGTGGCAAGTCGGCAGGGCTGCAATCCGTAGCGCAGGTGCCAGGGGCCTGACCCGATGTCCAGCCATGACCGACGGGTTGACGCCGCCAGGGCGCTGGTGGCCGTGGTCGCAAACCAGTTACAGGCAGACCTTTCGGTGCGCCTGTGGACGGGTGAAGTGCTGCCTCTGGGGCCGGGTGCGCAGACGGACCTTCAGCTGGTCATCGGTCGCCCGGGAGCGATTCGCCAGCTTTTGCTGAAACCCGGTCTGGCCACGGTGTTTGGCCTGTTTGCCCGGGGCGACCTGCGGATAGAGGGCGGATCGGCGCTTGAGGCCGCAGACCGGTGTGACGTGCCCCGCCTGGTGCATCTGGCTCGCCGCATTGACCGATCGCAGGTTGTTCGGCTGGCGCTGCCGTTTCTTNTGACGGTCGATGACGGACCCCAGACGGACATTCCCCAATGGGCCACCCCGGATGGCATCGGTCAGGACCGCCGCCAGCGCCGCGATGCCGACTACATCGCCTTTCACTATGACGTCGGCAATGACTTCTACCGGCTCTTTCTGGACCCCCAGATGGTCTATTCCGGGGCCGTGTTCGATGCGCCCGACACGCCGCTGGACGTCGCCCAGTCCCGCAAGCTGGACCTCATTTGCCGCAAGCTGGATCTGAAGCCCGGCCAGCGCCTTCTGGATATCGGCTGCGGCTGGGGCGGCCTGGCCCTGCATGCGGCGCGGCACTACGGGGTTCAGGTTCACGGCGTGACCCTGTCCCAGGCCCAGCTCGACTTTGCGCGAGGGCGCGTGGCCGAGGCGAGTCTGGCGGACCAGATCACCCTGGAGAAGCGCGACTATCGGGAGCTGGCCGGCGAGCGGATCTATGACGCCATCAGCCAGGTGGAGATGTTCGAGCATGTCGGCTTTGCCAACCATGCTGCCCACTTCCAGACCGTGCACCGATTGCTCAAGCCCGGTGGGCTCTATTTCCATCAGGCCTCGGTGCGGCGCGGCTATCCGTCGATGAAGCCCACCGCGACGACCCGCACCATCAACCGCTTCATCTTTCCGGGCGGAGAACTGGACAGCATCGGCATGACGGTGGCCAACCTGGGCGATCATGGGTTCGAGGTGCTCGATGTCCAGAACCTGCGCGACGACTTTGCCCTGACGCTGCGCCACTGGTGTCAGCGGCTGCACGCCCACCACGATCAGGCGGTCGCCGAGGTGGGCGAGGCGCGGGCGCGGATGTGGGCGCTCTACTTCGCCCTGTTCGCCAAGGGCTTCGAGCGCGGGGCTGTGCTGCTCTACCAAACGGTCGCGCGGCGACGGTCGGCGGGACCGAACCGCTGGTCACGACCGGCATGACGCCGCAGCGGCTGAGGATGGCTTTTTGCTCGACCGTTACAGAATAACAGACTAGCGAGGCGGTGATGTCCCCGCCCTCCGCCGAAACCGGAATGCTGCTGCCCCTGCTGGCCGGGGATTTGTCACGGCTTTTCTGCATGCGGCCCTGCCGACCCATTGGCTGCCCTTCGTTCTGGTCGGGCGAGCGCAGGGGTGGCAACTTTCAACCGTCATGCTGGCGGTGCTGGTGGCGGGCCTGGCCCATGTCGCCAGCACGGCGCTGGTCGGCATTCTCATTGTCGGGCTCGGCCTGGCCCTGGATCCCTGGCTGGGCGGGCATCTGCAGACGGTGGCCGCACTGGTGCTGTTTGCACTGNGGGGATGGTATCTGTGGCGGGCGTGGCGTCAGCCCGCCGCGGATGTGGGTGCGGTCGCGGCTAAAGGACCCCGACCCCGCGTCAGTGATCGGGCTGCCTTTCTGGGCCTGGTGGCGACCCTGGCGGTGACCCCGGGTGAAGTTCTGTTGCCTTTCTATCTCAGCCAGGCTGGGGCGGGGCTGGCGACGCTGGCAGCCCTGACTGTGATGTTTGCGCTGGGGACTGTTCTGGGCATGGCGGTTNTCACCGGCCTGGCCTGGTTCGGCTGGTCCGTGTTGCGGCTGGAGCGACTGGCCCGGTTTGAAGGGGCGGCCCTTGGCTTGGCCCTGATCGGCGTCGGCCTTCTCGTTCTGCTGCTGCGGCATTAAGACAGGCCATGGCCCACGCAGACCACGACCATTCGGATCACGGCCACGATCATGGCCCAGGGCACAGTCACGCCCACGGGCCCGGCGGGCATCATCATGGCCCGGTCAACACTGGCGACTGGCGCTATGCCGTCGGCCTGGTGGTCAATCTGCTGTTTGTCATCATCGAGTTCGGCGCTGGCTGGTGGTCCAACTCCACCGCCCTGATGGCCGATGCCGGGCACAATCTGTCCGACGTGCTGGGCCTGGCCATGGCGGGCGGGGCCGCCTTGCTGTCACGCCGGGCCGCCAGTGCGAACCGCACCTATGGCTATGGCAAGGCGACCGTGCTGGCGGCGCTGGGCAATGCCCTGCTGCTGATCTTCGCCTGTGGGGCCATCGCCTTTGAGGCCGTCCGCCGCTTCGCAGAGCCCGCGCCGGTCGGGTCCGTCACCATCATGATCGTGGCGGCCATCGGCATTGTGATAAACTTTGGCACGGCCCTGCTGTTCATGAAGGATCAGCACGACCTCAATGCCCGCGGGGCCTATCTGCACATGATGGCCGACGCGGCCGTGTCGCTGGGCGTTGTGCTGGCCGGCGCACTGATCTGGTTTACGGGCTGGTCCCTTGTCGATCCGCTGTTCAGCCTGGTGATCGTGGCGGTGATCCTTTGGGGCACCTGGGGCTTGCTGAAGGATTCCGTCAATCTGGCCCTGGACGGCGCCNCGCGCGAAATCGATGTCACCGCCATCCGCGAGAGCCTGTTGCACCTGGATGGGGTGACGGCGATCCACGACCTGCACGTCTGGGGGCTGTCGACAACCGAGACGGCTCTGACGGCGCATCTGGTCCATCAACGCCCCGACGCCAACGCCCTGTTGATCGAGGCCCAGACCCTGGCCCGCGAGCGGTTTTCCATCACCCATACGACCCTGCAGCTGGAATCTGGCGATGCGCTGGAGTGTCAGCACTGCTGACCCTTTATTCAGGGCCTGCGACACCTAAATGAGCGCCATGGAAAAGACCNCCGTTACCGTCCTCACCGGCTATCTCGGCGCGGGTAAGACCACGCTTCTGAACCGCATCCTGACTGAGGATCACGGCAAGCGCTATGCCGTCATCGTCAATGAGTTCGGCGAGATTGGCATCGACAACGACCTGGTGGTTGGGGCCGACGAGGACGTGTTCGAAATGAACAACGGCTGCGTCTGCTGCACGGTGCGTGGCGACCTGATCCGCGTCGTCTCCGGCCTGATGAAGCGGCAGAAGCCGGGCAAGCCGGCCTTTGACGCCATCATCGTCGAAACGACCGGCCTGGCCGATCCCGGTCCCGTGGCCCAGACCTTCTTTGTCGATGAGGATGTGAAGGCCAAGACGACCCTGGACAGCGTGACGGCCCTGGCCGACGCCAAGCACGTCATGGCCCGGCTGGATGACTCGAAGGAGGCGCGCGAGCAGATCGCCTTTGCCGACCGCATCATCCTCAACAAGACCGATCTGGTGGATGCTGCCGAACTCGATGCCGTTGAAGCGCGTCTGCGCGGTTTGAACNCCCTGGCCCCCATCGTGCGCGCTTCGCGGGCCGATGTGCCGCTGGATCAGGTGCTGGGCATCCACGGCTTTGACCTGGAGCGCATCAACGAGGTGCGCCCGGACTTCCTCAACCCGCCGCATGGCGCTGACGGACACGTCCACGACGAACACTGTGGTCACGACCATGAGCACGATCATGCTCATCATCATCATGACCACGGACATGATCATGCGGACGGTGCGGACTCTTCGGACGGTTCGGACGGTGTTTCGGCCCCGGTTTCGGGTGCCCGCGGGCACAATCATGCCGACGACATCCGGGGCATCTCCCTGTCGCTGGACCGGCCCGTTGATGGCGAGCGCTTCACCCGCTGGCTGAACGAGCTTCTGGCCACGAAAGGCCAGGACATCCTGCGTGCCAAGGGCATCATCGACGTGGCCGGTGAGGATCGTCGCCTGGTGTTCCAGGCCGTGCACATGATCCTGGAAGGCGACCTGCAANAGCCCTGGGAGCGCGAGCGCCGCTGGAGCCGCGCCGTCTTCATCGGTCGTGATCTGGATGAGGCGGCGTTGAAGGCGGGCTTTGAAGGGTGCGCCGCCTGATCCATGCAGAGATCCTTGACGCCCAGATTACAGCCTGTGCCTTTGATGCCTCCGGGNCGATCTTTGCCCTCGGCGATGGCCGGGTTGTGTTTGCCGATGGCCGCGAGGTTGAGGCCCACGATGGGGCCATCCTCTGCGCCGTAGTTCACCCGTCCGGCGAAGGTCTGATCACCGGCGGGGATGATGGCCGGGTGGTCTGGTCGCAGGCTGACGGCGGGGTGGATCTGACGGTCAGTGCTCGGGGCCAGTGGATCGACGCGATTGATGCCAGCCCGGCCACCGGCCTGGTGGCATTTTCGGCCGGTCGCACCCTCAGCGTCATCGACGTCAACGATCCTGACTTCCGCCGCGACTTCGAGCATGAGCGGACCGTTTCTGGCGTGGCCATCGATCCCAAGGGGCGGCGCATCGCCACCTCGACCTACGGCGGGGCCGCCCTGTGGTTTGCCCGCATCGAAAGCCAGAAACCAACCCTGCTGAAATGGGCCGGATCGCACACTGGCATTGGCTGGTCGCCGGACGGGGCCTTCCTGATCACCACCATGCAGGACAATCAGCTGCACGGCTGGCGGCTCAAGGATCAGAAGAACCTGCGGATGNGGGGCTATCCGTCCAAGATCCGCAGTTTTGCCTTCCTGTCCAAGGGTCAGTTGATGGCGACCTCGGGCGCACAAGGCGCGGTGCTGTGGCCTTTCACAGGCTCCAATGGCCCCATGGGCAAGGAGGCGGTGGAAATCGGCTATGACGAGAACAGCCTGATCACACTGGTGGCAGCCCGTAGCGAGCAGGGTCTGCTGGCTGCGGGCCTGAATGACGGGCGGGTCTGGGTGGCGCGACCGGAGGCGACCGGTCTGGCTTTCGTCAAGGCTGAGGAAGGGCCCCCGATCACGGCCTTGGCCCTCAGCCCGGATGCCCGCCAGCTGGCCTGGGCCGACGAGGACGGCCAGGCGGCGGTGGTTGACCTGTGACCCCTTGCCAAGCTGCGCCGTGACCGCTTCACATTGGTCCCATGGCCGAGCCTGATCCAACCGCCGTGAAACCCGAGCCCGAAACCACGCGCGAAGCCGAGCCCATGGCTGCGCCGGGGCCGGGAGTTGTGACGGCTGCCCCACGCGCGCCGACCGGGCCTGGCAAGCCCGACAAGCCGCCCAGGAAACGCCGGCGGTTCCGCCCGGTCCTGACCCTGATCCTGCTGGCCATCTGGATCCCGCTGTCGGGGTTGTGCTCTATCGCTTCTTCCCGCCGCCCGCGACCCAGCTGATGGTCATTCAAGCCGTCAAGGGCGAGGGCATCGATTATCGCTGGCGCTCGCTGGACAAGATCTCTCCCAACCTGGTGCGGGCCGTCATCGCCTCGGAAGACTCCACCTTTGTGCCCACCGGGGCTTTGACATGGAAGCGATCCGCAAGGCGCTGGAAGCCAATGAGCGGGCCGGGGACGGCGGCGCGTGCGCGGCGGTTCGACCATCAGCCAGCAGACCGCCAAGAACGCCTTCCTGTGGCCGGGCCGCGACTGGCTCCGCAAGGGGCTGGAGGCAGGTTACACCGTCCTGATCGAAGGCCTGTGGGGCAAGCCCCGCATCATGGAGGTCTATCTCAACATCGCCGAGTTCGCGCCGGGCGTATGGGGCGGAAGCCGCCAGCCGTCACTGGTTCGACAAGTCCGCGTCCGACCTGACCCCGCGTGAGGCCGCCCGCCTGGCCGCCGTCCTGCCCAGCCCCAGGCGCTACAACGCCGCCAGCCCCGGCCCCTATGTGCGTCGCCCCGGGCGCATCCAGGCGGCCATGGGCACGGTGCGCAACGAAGGCCTGGATGCCTGCGTGCTGTCGCGCACCTGATCCAGCCTTGACCTGACCGGGGACCTGCTCTCCATTGGCGCGAAACGGGGTGAGGGTTTCACCCATCGGGAGGAGTGTGTGATGAAGCGTCATCTGATGACTGCGGCGGCCCTGGGGGCCATGACCCTTGCTGTGGCGGCCTGTGCCAGCACTGGCCAGGCTGACGGTGGTTCGTCCATGGCCAGTCAACCAGAAGCGTCCCCTTCCGGCGACTTTGCCTATCCCATCACCGCCGACGGCGCGTCGCGCTTTGTCGCCGATGCCGAGACCAAGCTGGCCGACCTGTTTGAAGAGGCCTCTCGGGTGCAGTGGACACGCGCCACCAACATCACCTTCGACACCATGTGGCTGGAAAGCCGGATCAATGCCGAGGTGACCGAGGAGCAGGTGCGCCTGGCCACCGATGCGGCCCGCTTCAACGATGTTCAGGTGCCCGCCGACGTGCGGCGCAAGCTGAACCTTCTGCGCCTGGGGATCACCCTGCCAGCTCCGGCCCGTGCCGGGGCTGCGACAGAACTGGCCGACATCACCACGCGGCTGGACTCCACCTATGCCACCGGCAAGTTCACCTATCAGGGCCGCCAGATTACGCTGGATGATGCCACCACCCTGATCGCTGAAAGTCGCGACCCGAACGAAACAAAGGCCCTGTATGAAGGCTGGCGCACCATTTCGCCCGTCATGGCCAGTGACTATGCGCGCATGGTCCAGATCGCCAACGAAGGCTCGCGCGAGCTGGGCTTTGCCGACACCGGGGCCATGTGGCGGGCCGGCTACGATATGGACGCCGATGCCTTTGCCGCAGAGACGGACCGTTTGTGGGAGCAGGTGAAGCCCTTCTACGCGAACCTGCACTGCTATGTGCGGACGCGCCTGAATGCCAGATATGGCGATGCGGTCCAGCCCGACCATGGACCGATCCGGGCCGACCTCCTGGGCAATATGTGGTCTCAGCAGTGGGGCAATATCTACGACGTCGTGGCCCCTCCCGGCGTGCCCGAAGGCCAGGGTTACGACCTGACCCAGCTGCTGGTTGGCCAGAACTATGATGCGACGCGCATGGTCCGCACGGGTGAGGGCTTCTATACCTCGCTAGGCTTGGCGGCCCTGCCGGACACCTTCTGGGAACGCAGCCAGATCACCCGCCCGCGCGATCGCGAAGTGGTCTGCCACGCCTCGGCCTGGGACCTGGATAACCGCGAGGATATCCGCATCAAGATGTGCANNCAGGTGAACGCCGACGACTTCTATACCGTCCACCATGAGCTGGGGCATAACTACTACCAGCGGGCCTATATGGACCAGCCGTTCCTGTTCAAGAACGGGGCGAACGACGGCTTCCATGAGGCTATCGGCGACTTCATCGGCCTGTCGGCGACTACGCCCACCTATCTGAACCAGATCGGCCTTCTGGACACCGTGCCGGGGGCGGAGGAGGACATTCCGTTCCTGCTCAAGATGGCCCTGGACAAGATCGCATTCCTGCCGTTCGGCCTGATGGTCGACCGCTGGCGCTGGGATGTGTTCTCCGGCGAGACGAGCCCGGCGGAATACAATGACGCCTGGACGGCCAATATGCTGAAGTATCAGGGTCTGGTGCCGCCGNGGGCGCGCCCGGCCAATGCCTTTGATCCTGGGGCCAAATATCACATCCCGGGCAACACGCCCTATACCCGCTACTTCCTGGCCCATATCTATCAGTTCCAGTTCCACCGCGCCGCCTGTCGTCAGGCCGGCTGGACCGAGCCACTGCATCGCTGCTCAATCTATGGCAATGAAGAGGTCGGGCGGCGCTTCAACGCGATGATGGAAATGGGCCAGTCGCGCCCCTGGCCGGAGGCCATGGCTGCCTTCACGGGCGAGCACGGCAATGATGCCTCGGCCGTGGCGGATTACTTCGCGCCGCTGAACACCTGGCTCNAGGAACAGAACCGCGGCCACGACTGCGGTTGGGACACCTAAGAGGGTTACCGACAAATTCAGCACCTCAGTTGGCAGGTGCCTTAACTAGGGTCGTCTAGGCTTGGACAACGAATAGGGCGGATTGCGCCGGAGTTCAGGAACGTGACGATGGGGTTTTCTGGCTGGGTCCAGCGGCTTGCGCGTGAAAAGCGTGGAGGTGTCGGCATTCTGTTCGGCATGTCGCTGCCGGTGCTGGTGCTCATGGTGTTTGGCGCGCTCGACATTCATCGAGCGTCGACCATGCNNATGAACCTGCAGGATGCCCTGGACGCGGCGACCCTTGCCTNNGCAGCACGATCGGATGCGTCGACCAATGCGGAAGCTCGGGCCATCGGCATGAGGGCCCTCGATGCAAATCTGGCTGCCTTCCCAAAAATCCGTTTGCGCACGGACCAAACCGACTTCGTTCTGGTTGATGACAACCGGAAGGTTGTGGGCACCTCAAGGNTGGGTGTTACGGCGATTGTCGCGAGCCTAGTCCTGCCCNCCTACGGTCAGTTCATGGAAAATGAGATGATTGTGGGGTCTCGCTCTGAGNTCAGCCGAGCCTCGCGCAATATTGAGGTGTCCCTGGTCCTCGACACCACAGGCTCCATGGCAGGGCAGAAGATTGAGGACCTGAAACTGGCGGCCAAAGATCTCGTGGATATCGTTATCCAGGATCAGCAGGACCCCTGGTATTCGCGCGTGGCGCTCGTGCCCTATTCGATGGGTGTGAACCTCGGATCATACGCGAACGCGGCGCGAGGCAACATTGTGGGCTCGGTCAATATCACCGACATGGGTTGGTCGTTGGGAACGGCCAAGGCCATTACCGGAGCGACGAAGGCAAACCCGGTGCAAATTACGGCGGTGGGACATGGCTTTGCCAATGGTGACCACGTTTGGATCAGCGGCATCAGCGGCATGAGCCAATTGAACAATACGGCGTTCAAGGTCGCTAACGCCACCAGCAACACCTTCACCTTACAGACACCTGGAGGTCAGAATGTCGATGGGCGCTGGTGCTCCAGCTATCTGGCTGGGNGAACGGTACGCAAGTGTCGCGTCGCCGAATGCGCCCTGGTCGTGACTGCCGCAAATCATGGTCTGGGCAATGGAGACTACGTCCGCATCACCGACGTCGTTGGCCTGACCAGCGCCAACAATGCCACATACAAAGTCGGCGGCGTTACAGCGAATACCTACACAGTTGCAGACCTGGCGGGTGCACCTCAGGTCTATGCTTCCGGTGGCAAATCCTGGTGCGCGCAGGCTGGCTGCACCTATCTTGCCTACACCAATGTCTATGGCAGCCTGCAAACGCAGCAGGTGTCCAGTTGTGTGTCAGAGCGCAGCGGTCCCAATGCCTATACCGATGCGTCGGCGTCGGGGACGAGTTTCGTCGGACGCAACTATCCCAACTCGGGCAATGGCTGTCTGCCTAATCTGTTGCGCCCCTTGAGCAGCAACCGGGCCGAGCTGAAATCGCAGATTGATGGCCTGGTCGCCACAGGTTCCACCGCCGGACAAGTCGGCGTGGCGTGGGGCTGGTATGCCCTGTCCCCCAACTTTAACAATCTTTGGGGCGCGGGTGCGNCCGGGNCCTATGATGCGTCGGAGACCATCAAGGCGGCGGTCATCATGACCGACGGCGAGTACNGCTCCGGCTACTGCAACGGTGTGATCAGCGCAGACTCCACCAGTGGTTCGGGCAGCGCGACCTATCATATCAACTGCAACTCGCCCAACGGCCATCCGTATAACCAGTCCGTGGCCCTGTGCCGGGCCATGAAACAGGCGGGAGTTACGGTCTATGTGGTCGGCTTCAAGCTCGAAAACACCCCGCAGGCCCGCGATCTGGTCGCCAACTGTGCGTCATCTGCGGCCCACATCTATATGCCCAACAGCGGCCAGGATCTGCGCAATGCCTTTGCCGCGATCGGGCGAGACATCCAGAAGCTGCGATTTCGCGCTGATTGAAAACGCTAAAAGGGGCCGGAGCGGCAGCTGTTGGCCCGGCCCCTTCTTTGATCGCGCCGCTCAGATCAGCCGGATTTCCTTCAGCCGCTCGGTCAGGAAGTCCTCGGCCATGATATCGCGGCCTTCATAGCGATCCGGATTGTCGGCGCTGATCATGGACGGCAGCGTCTTGATCACGAAGTCCGGGTTGAAGTGCAGGAAGAAGGGCGTGGAGTAGCGAGCAAAGCTGGCTCGGTCCGGCGTCGGATTGATCACCCGGTGGCTGGTCGATGGCAGCACATGGTTGGTCAAGCGCTGCAGCATGTCACCGATGTTGACCACCAAGGCCCCNGGCGGCGGGGCGATGTCCAGCCACTTGCCGTCAGGATCCTTCAGTTGCAGGCCCGCCTCTTCGGCCCCCAGCAACAGGGTGATAACGTTGATGTCCTCATGCGCCCCGGCCCGAACGCCCGACGCCCCGGCNGCGACCGGCGGATAGTGCAGCATGCGCAGGATGGAGTTGCCCATCTCAACCTTGTCGGCAAAGAAGTCATCACCCAGCTTCAGATAGCGGGCGATGCCGCGCAGGATCTTGGCCCCCAGGGCGTCCATGGCGTCGAACATGCCATAGAGGTGGTCCTGAAAGCCTTCCACCTCGGTCGGCCACAGGTTGTCGCGCATGTATTTGCGATAGGGNTGTCCTTTNGGCAGCTCACGACCGACGTGCCAGAACTCCTTCAGGTCGACGGTGGCTGCCCCNTTGGCCGCTTCGACACCGAACGGGGTCAGGCCGCGCGCGCCGCCGGTGCCGGGGACGTGATACTGGCGCTTGGTTTCCTCCGGCAGGGCAAAGAAGGCCTTGGCGTCGTCGATGGCCGCGTTAATGACCGTCTCATCCAGGCCGTGATCGGCGATGACGGCAAAGCCATAGCGCTTGAATGACGTGCCCAACTGATCGGCGAAGGCCTGGAAGTCGGTGTCGTAGAGGGTCATGGATACCGGAACGATGCCCTCACGCGGGGCACCGGGGCGGGCGGTATCATCGGCTGTCGACGGGGTCAGGCTCATGGGCGAACTCCACAGGTCATGATTATGCGCTTCCATACGCCTCCAAAGCCGAGCGGGAAAGCCACACCCGGCAGGCGAAGCCATTCATCCCCGCGTCAGACGGGAACCGTCACCATAGGCACTCGTTATGGGGCCTCCCTCCCCATGTCTTGTCTAGGAGACCACGTATGCGTTCCAAGTTGCTGATGAGCGGTGCCGCTATTGCCATTCTGCTGGGTGGCGTCGCCTGCACCACCACGGACCCCTATTCTGGCCAGACCCGCCGCAACAACACCGCGACCGGCGCCATTGCCGGTGCCCTGGGCGGCGCGGTTCTGGGCTATCTGACCAATACCTCAAACTCTGAAGAAGGCCGCAAGAACGCTCTGATCGGGGCGGGCATTGGCGCTTTGGGTGGCGCGGCTGTCGGCCGCTACATGGACCAGCAGCAGGCCGCGCTGGAAGCCGAACTGTCCGGAACCGGTGTCGGCGTCGCTCGCCAGGGCGACAACCTGGTGCTGCGCATGCCGTCGGACGTGACCTTTGCCTCGAACCAGTCCGCCGTGACCGCGAACTTCTATCCGGTGCTGGATGACGTTGCCATGGTGCTGAACCGCTACAACCAGACAACCATCGATGTCATCGGCCACGCCGACTCTGATGGTACGGACGAGTACAACATGAACCTGTCCCGCCAGCGGGCGTCGTCAGTGGCCCAGTATCTGGTGGCCCGTAGCGTCCTGGCCGACCGCTTCTACGTCGACGGTCGCGGCGAGGGCATGCCGATCGCTTCCAACGCGGCGGCTGAGNGCAAGGCCCAGAACCGCCGGGTGGAAATCCTGATCCGCCCGTTCCAGGGCTGACGCAAGGCAGATTCAAGGATTGACCATGGATCGGGGCCGTCGCGACGCTGCGGCGGCCCCGTTTTCGCGTACCGTCGTGCGATTTTTCGCCGCGATCCGGCCCGGTCCCCTTGCTTGGTGCTCTGGCGCGTGATCAGGATGATGAATGGTCGCGTCGTCCGGGTGCGCGGCCCGATTCTTGAGGCGAAACGTGTCGAGCGAGCGGGACCTTCTGGTTCGGGGTGCAAAGCTGTTGGGCGTGGCAGCCGTATCGGCGGTCCTGACCATGGCGGCCGTTGTCGGCGTGGGCCGTGCACTGCTACCGCAACCATCGCTTCAGCCCACCGACCAGCCCGTCGAGGCCGAGCTCATCCAGATCGAGACGGTCGGCCCGCCCGCCCGTTAGGGCCGACTAGCTGACGGTCGTTCCACGCCCGATCGAGGTGTACCGGAAACCGCGCNNGCGCATGTCGTCCGGGCGATAGACGTTGCGCAGATCGACCATCACAGGTTGCGTCATCAGCTGTTTGACCCGATCCAGATCCAGGGCCCGGAACTGATCCCATTCGGTCAGGATGACGACGACATCTGCTCCGTCGATGGCTTCGTAGGGACCGTCGCGGAACTCCAGTCCCGACATCAGCTTGCGCGCCTCGTCCATGCCTTCGGGATCGTAGGCTTGCACGCGCGCGCCTAGCGCCACGAGGGCCGGGGCGGCGTCCAGAGACGGTGCCGCGCGCATATCGTCTGTGTTCGGCTTGAAGGTCAGCCCCAGCAAGGCGGCGGTCTTGCCAGCCAGGTCGCCCTTCGGCTGTCCCGTCAAGGCGGTGGCCACGCGCCCGGCCATGGCCTGTTTGCGTGCGTTATTGACGGCCACGGTGGTTTCGACCAGCCGAACCGGTGACCCGGCGTCAACAGCTGTCTGGACCAAAGCCTCGGTGTCCTTGGGAAAGCAAGAGCCGCCGTAACCCGGCCCGGCGTGCAGGAACTTTCCGCCGATCCGTTTGTCCAGGCCAATGCCNCTGGCCACCTGCTGCACATCGGCCCCGACCACTTCGCACAGGTCGGCCATTTCGTTGATGAAGGTGATCTTCATGGCCAGGAAGGCGTTGGCCGCATATTTTATCAGTTCCGAAGTGCGNCCGGTCACCAGCATCGGCGTCTCGTTCAGGTTCAGAGGGCGATACAGCTCGCGCATCACCTCACCCGCCCGCTCGTCTTCCAGGCCCACGACAACGCGGTCGGGACGTTTGAAGTCCTCAATGGCGGCCCCNTCACGCAGGAACTCCGGATTGGAAACCACTGCGAAGTCCGCCTCGGGGTTGCGAGTGCGAATGATGCGTTCGATTTCGTCTCCGGTGCCGACGGGTACCGTCGACTTGGTGACCACAACGGTGAAGCCTTCGATCAGGTCGGCGATCTCTTCGGCCGCAGCGTAGACGAAGCTCAGGTCGGCGTGCCCGTCGCCCCGGCGCGGCGGTGTGCCCACGGCGATGAAAACGGCGTCGGCCTGACGAATGGCCTCGGAGCCATCCAGTGCAAAGCTCAGACGGCCGGCCCGTCGTNNGGTCGCCACCAGATCGTCCAGCCCCGGTTCGAAGATCGGGATTTCGCCACGCTCGAGGCGTTCGATCTTGGAGGGGTCCTTATCGACGCAAACGACGTCATGGCCAAAGTCGGCGAAACAGGCCCCGGAAACCAGGCCGACGTAGCCGGTTCCGATCATGGTGACGCGCATCAAGTCGTTCCTTCTGCTGGGCCTTCGCCTCAATCCGGGCCAGATAGCCACACTGGCACCGTTTGACCAGCGGCCCGTGGTCTGCGGCGGACGGACTGTGACCGCGACAACGACCCTGACTGGCCTGGACCACCTCGACGCACTCGAGGCTGAGGCTATCCATATCCTGCGAGAAACGGCGGCCGAGTGCGCCCGGCCAGTCCTGCTCTATTCCATCGGCAAGGATTCGGCGGTCCTGCTGCATCTGGCACGCAAGGCGTTTTGGCCCGGGGCGATTCCCTTCCCCTGCTGCACGTCGATACCACCTGGAAATTCGCGACATGTATGCCCTGCGGGATCAGGTTGCGGCGGATCCAACGGTGGATCTATTGATCTACAAGAGCCCGGAAGGCGAGGCGCGGGGGATCAATCCCTTCGACCACGGCTCGGCGGTGCATACCGACATCTGGAAGACCCAAGGGCTCAAGCAGGCCCTCGACCTGCAGGGATTTGATGCCGCCATCGGCGGAGCCCGCCGCGATGAAGAGGTCAGTCGGGCCAAGGAAAGGATTTTCTCCTTCCGCGCACCCGGGCATCGCTGGGACCCCGGCGACAGCGACCGGAACTCTGGCGGCTCTACAACGCGAGGGTGCGCCCGGGGAGACGATGCGGGTCTTTCCCTGTCCAATGGACCGAGGCCGACGTGTGGAACTACATCGCGCGCGAAAGCATCGAGGTCGTGCCGCTGTATTTTTCAGCCCCGCGCCCGGTGGTCGAGCGCGCGGGCGTCCTGATTGTCTGGGACGATCCAGAGCGTGCGCCGCCGCCGGGTGTGCCGGTTCAGACCCGCCAGGTCCGCTTCCGCACTCTGGGATGCTGGCCGCTGAGTGGGGCATTGAAAGCGAGGCAGTCGATTTGGCCGGTATCATCGCAGAGATGAAGCAGTCTCGGCAGTCCGAGCGTCAGGGGCGGCTGATTGACCGGGATGTCGGCCAGTCGATGGAAGCCAAAAGGCCNGAGGGGTATTTCTGATGGCCCGCGACCTTGTGCGTCTGATGACCTGCGGCTCCGTCGATGACGGCAAGTCGACCCTGATCGGACGCCTGCTGGCAGCCACCGGTGCCTTGACGCAGGACCAGTTGGAGACCCTGAACGCTGACATCGGACCAGACGGCATCCCCGACTATGCTGGGTTGCTGGACGGGCTGGCGGCAGAGCGGGAGCAGGGCATCACTGTCGATGTCGCCTATCGTCACTTTGCCACCCCGCGCCGGGCCTTCATCATCGCCGATACGCCCGGGCATGTGCAGTATACGCGCAATATGGCCACGGCGGCGTCGCTGGCTGATGTCGCCATTCTGCTGATTGATGCGGAGCGGGGCGTGCAGCACCAGACCCGGCGTCACGCCTACCTGGCGCAGTTGCTCGGGGTGCGCTGGATCCTGGCGGCGGTGACCAAGATGGATCGCATCGGCTGGGACCAAGACCGCTTTGAGCAGATATCACGAGACATTGCGGCCTATGCTGATCACATTGGCCTGAAGGCTATCCAGGTGGTTCCAGTGTCGGGCCTGACCGGAGATAATCTGGTGACGTCGGGCCATCCCGGTGGCTGGACGTCGGGCCCTCNNCTGCTGGAGCGCCTCGAGGCGCTTGAGGTCGATGCCCCTTCGGACAGGCCGCAGGGATTGCGCTTGCCCGTGCAGCGCGTGGTGCGCCAGGCAGACTTTCGCGGCTATTCGGGCCTGATTGCGGCCGGTTCGGTGCGGTCGGGCGATGAGGTGCGGGCGGTGCCCTCAGGCTTGGTCAGCCGGATCGAGCGGATCGTGGATCCAGCTGGAGATCTGGCCAGCGCACGTGTCGGCCAGTCGGTCACCGTGACCCTGACCGATGCCATCGATGTCAGCCGGNGGNATGTCTTGTGTGCGGCACAGGAGCCACTGGAGGCCGCAGACCAGTTTGAAGCCACGCTGGTCTGGATGTCCGAAACCGCGCTGTTGCCGGGGCGGCTTTATGACCTGAAGCTCGCGACTGCCACGACGACGGCGCAGATCACGGATATCCGCCACGAGGTCAATATCGAAACCCTGGAGAAGCTGGCAGCGCGCACGTTGTCTCTGAATGCCATCGGGGTCTGTCATGTGTCGCTGGGACGCGAGATCGCCTTTGCGCCCTATGCTGAAGATCGCACACTGGGCGGGTTCATCCTCATTGACCGCGAGACCGGGGCCACGGTGGCCGCCGGGATGATCCACTTTGCCCTGCGGCGCGCCCACAACATTCACCGGCAGTCTCTGAGCGTGGACCGGGCCGAACGGGCCGCACTCAAACACCAGAAGCCGGTCGTGGTCTGGTTCACAGGCCTGTCCGGCTCTGGCAAGTCGACGATCGCCAATGCGCTCGAGATGCGGCTGGTTGATCGGGGTGCCNATACCGCCCTTATCGACGGCGACAACCTGCGGCACGGCCTCAGCCGGGACCTGGGCTTCACCGATGCGGACCGGGTGGAAAATATCCGCCGCGCCGCAGAAACAGCCNGACTCATGACGGACGCGGGGCTGATCGTGCTGGTGTCCCTGATTTCGCCGTTTGCTGCGGAGCGGCGCATGGCGCGGGACATGATGNGCCCCCGGGAGTTTCTGGAGGTATTTGTCGACACGCCGCTGGGCGTGGTGGAGGCGCGTGACACCAAGGGCCTTTATGCCAAGGCGCGCCGGNGGGAACTGACCAACTTCACAGGGGTGAGCAGCCCCTACGAGGTGCCAGAGGCTCCAGACATCGCCCTCGACACGGTTCGACTGTCGGCCGACGCCGCAGCAGACATGATTCTGGCGTTGCTCCAAAGATCAGGCCGTCTGGAAACCTAAGCGGATTGGGGGCAGGGGGGCCTCTGCCGCGCCCGCGATCCTGCTGAGGACCTCCCAAAGGAAAAGGCCCCGGAGTTTCCTCCGGGGCCAATCCTTATCGCCGAAGCGCGATCGACTAGTTGATGTCGATGGTAGCGCGACGGTTCAGCGGCTCACGAACGCCATCGGCGGTCGGGCGGGCCAGCTGGGTTTCACCCACGCCGTCCAGCGAGATCATGCCACCGTTGACGCCACGGGCGACCAGGGCATCAGCCACGGTGCGCGCACGACGGTTCGACAGGCCCACGTTGTAGGCAGCCGAGCCCGAGGTGTCGGCGTGACCGACGACCAGAACGCGGGTGGCTCCGCCCTGACGGGCGTAGGCCGCAGCCTGATCGATCACAGCGTTGGCTTCAGCCGTCAGGTCCGAACGATCCCAGTCGAAATAGACCACGAACTGGCGCGGCTCGAAGCGGGGACGCGGCGGCGGCGGCGGCGGCGGCGGCGGCGGCGGCGGGGTCACCGGACGAACCGGCGGCGGCGGCGGCGGCGGCGGGGTCACGATGACCGGCGGCGGCGGCGGAGGTGCGAAGGCGTGACGCAGACCGATCGAGATCGTGTGGCTGCCGTCGAAGCTGCCTTCGTAGGCACCAGCAGCGCGGCTGNNGCCAGCGACACGCCGGGGTNNGAATTCGAACTCCGACCAGAAGTAACGATAGGTCACATCCAGGTTGGTCCGCTCACCCAGAGCGAAGGCCACACCGGCAATGGCTTGCGCAGCGAGGTTGTTCGAGATGTCTTCGCTGGTCACGCGAACGGCACGGTTGTCGTTGTGCTCAGCGATGACCTGAGTGGCCACACGCGCCCAACCAACGCCAGCACCAAGGAACGGACGAACGCGCAATCGCGGNCTGCCAAAGTCGTAGATGCCATTGGCCATCACGGTGGTGGCCTGCAGCGAGCCTTCCGGAGCCGTACAGGCCGGAGAGATGTCGTTTACATTGCACCAGCCGCGCGGCATGGCAGCAGCATTGCCTTCACGGACAAAAGCCGAAGCCCAGTCCTGCTCGGCGCGATAGCCGCCTTCGATTTCGGCCCGCCAGTTCGAGTTGAACCGATAGCCCAAGCGACCAAAAGCAGCCCAGGAGTCGTCCATTTCGACGTTGTAGACTTGGCTCGGATACACGCCGGTGCCGTTATGAGCACCCACCCGAACGTCGTCCATGGTGTGGTAGCCCAGATCGATGGCACCATACCAACCGTCCGGATCGGCCGCAGCANNGCCGGCCGAAAGGGCGAGGGCCGCCAAAGCGCCTGTCGCCATGTAAAGATTTCATGCGCATGGATTACCCTTCCGCAATTGACAAATATGACGGTGAATCCGCCTGCTTGTCCCATATCAGCCCAGATTTGCCAGGTCGACCCTCATTCCGACCACAATTGAACAGGCCCCGCAAACCGTTGCTCATTGGAGACATGACGCTGTGGGCCATTGCACCGGCCGCCCGGCGATTTATGGTCATGTTGGCTGGCAACTGGGTGCCCCCTGATTGCCGGGATCACAGGAGCCGAACCCGGATATGCCCGCTGCCTTCGCTGTTCGTCAGGTGCGCACCATTGGTGCCTTGATGATGCGCGAACTTATCACGCGCTACGGTCGTCGCGGCCTGGGATTCCTGTGGCTGGTCGGGGAGCCCTTGATCTTCTGCCTGGGCGTTCTGGTCATGTGGAGCGTCATTCGACCGGACTATGAGCACGGGCTGAGGATCGGTCCGTTCCTGATGACGGGCTACATGTCCCTGGTCCTGATGCGGCACCAGATCAGCTACAGCCTGGCCGCAGTCCAGGCCAATATCGGCCTGCTGCACCACCGGCAGATTTCGATCCTGCACCTCTTTATCGCACGCAATCTGCTGGAGATCGCCGGGGCGACCCTGGCCTTCTTTATCGTCTATGTGCTGCTGGGGTTGCTGGGCCAGGTGTCCTGGCCTCACGATATTTTGTTGCTCTATGCCGGTTGGGGAACCCTGGCCTTCCTCGGATTCGGCACGGCGCTGGTGTTTTCGGGGTTGGCGATCCGGTTCGATGTCATGGAGCGGGTCGTGCCACTGCTGACCTATCTGCTGATCCCCCTGTCCGGGGTGTTCTTCATGGCCGCCTGGATTCCGGCCCATTTTCGTGAGCTCTATCTGCGGGTGCCCTATCCGCATCCGATCGAGATGATCCGGGCGGCGGTGTTCGGTCCGTTTGTTGAAACCCACTACAATCCGCTTTACCCGCTGGTCTGGGCTGTGCTCCTGACGATTGCAGGCCTGCTGTTGCTGGTGGATGCGCGCGGGCGTGTCGAGGCGGAATAGGATCCGATATCCATGAATGAGCCCCGACTGGACTATCTGGGACCGTTGCCCGGCGAGCCTTCGATGCGCCGCGCCAGCGGATGGCGTGACCGGCTGGGTCCGCGTCCGCCGTGGGCCTTTGGGGCGGTCGTCGTGGTGCCGACGCTGCTGGCTCTGATCTATTTCGTGCTGATCGCCTCGCCGCGCTATGTTTCGGAGGCCCGCTTCATTGTGCGCCAGCCCAGCCAGGCGCAGCCCAGCAGCCTGGGTCTGGCCCTGCAGGGGGCCGGCATGGTCGGGGCGCAGACCGATGCCTTTGCCGNNCATGAGTATATCCTGTCCCAGGACGCCCTGAGTGATCTGGAGCGGCGCCACGACATGGCGGACATTCTGGGGCCGCGCGGCGCGGACCTGTTTTCGCGCTGGCCGCGTCCGTTCCAGAGCCATTCGGCTGAGTCCATGCTGCGTGGCTACAAGCGGTTCGTTACCGTGGGCTACGATCTGACCACGGGTATTTCGACCCTGCGCGTGGAGGCCTTCCGCCCCCAGGATGCCCAGGCGGTGGCCCAGTCGCTGCTGATCGGCGGGGAGGCCCTGGTCAATCGCCTGAACGAGCGTGCGGCTACCGATGCGGTGCAGGCTGCCGAGCGCAGCCGTATGGAGGCTCAGGAACGGGTGGCCTCGGCCCAGCAGCGTCTGACCGCCTTTCGCAATCGCGAACGCTTTATAGATCCGGAAGTCACGGCCCAGGAAGCCAGTCGGCTGATCGGCCAACTGAGCGGCCAGGTGGCGATTCTGCGAGCGGAGCGCAGCCAGATCGTCGCCGAGGCCCCGCAGAGTCCGCAGTTGCCCAGCCTGGACGCCCGCATCTACGCTTTGGAGCGGCAGATCGCCGCCGAACGTGCCAAGCTGGCGGGCCAGGCCAACTCCCTCGCCCCGAGGGTTTCGGCCTACGAGGATTTGCAACTTGAGCGCCAGTTTGCCGACCGCCAGTTGGTCGAGGCCGCCTCGGCCCTGGTGGAGGCGCAGCAGGAGGCCCGCCGCCAGAACCTTTATCTGGAGCGGGTGGTGAACCCCAGCCGCCCCGAACAGGCCCTGGAACCCCGGCGCTTGACCCTGGTTCTGACCGTGCTGATCTCCACCCTGATTATCTACGCCCTGGGTTGGCTGCTGCTGGCGGGCCTGCGGGAACACCGGCAGGTCTGACCCATGACCCTGGCCCTGTCCAAGCCCTGGCGCGAGACAATCCCGCGCGATGCCCGCGTCGGCCTGGTGGTCGAGGGTCTGGCCAAACGCTACCCGGAATCCCAACGCGAGGTTTTCAGCGGCCTCGATTTTCGGCTCGGCCGAAACGAGCGCCTGGCGGTTCTGGGGCGCAACGGCCAGGGCAAGTCCACCCTGATCAAGATCCTCGGCGGAGCCCTGCCGGCCAGCGCCGGGCGCATCGATTGGCAGATGACCTCATCCTGGCCGATCGGCTTTGATGGCGGGTTTCAGGGAAGTCTGACGGGCCTGGACAATGATGATNTCCTGTCGCGCCTGTATGAGCGGGACTTCCGCACCACCCTGACCNGGGTGGATGACTTTGCGGAACTGGGTTCCGAGCTGCGCAATCCGGTCAAGCACTATTCATCAGGCATGCGGGCACGACTGGCTTTCGGCCTGTCGCTGGCCATCGACTTTGACTGTTACCTGATCGACGAGCTTGTGGCCGTGGGCGACGCGCGGTTCCAGGAANAATGCCGCCAGGCCCTGTTCGAGCACCGGGCCCACCGCGCTTTCATCATGGCCTCCCATGACATGTATCTGATCGCCGAGCACTGCGAGCGGGCCCTGATCATCGATNCGCGCCGGGCCCGGGTGTTCGAGAACATTGACGAGGCCGTGGCGCGTACCGAGGGCTGAGGGCATGAGCGGCAAGCTGCTGCGAGTTGGCGTGATCCCAACTGGCCATGACGACCAGGTGCGAGCGGCCCTGGCCGGGCTGCCGCCGCCGCCGGTTGGCGGCTGGCCGACCGCGCCCCGGCCGGACGGCATGAAACCCACCTTGCTGGTGACGGCCTGGACCCCTTGGATGACGGCCCCTTCACTGCTGCAGGCCGACGTGATCCTGTCGCCGGATCCGGCCGGAGCGGTGACCTGGGCCGAGGCTCAAGGACTGGCGCAGCGACCCCATTCTCTGGCCCTGGCGACCGACTGGTTGGCGACGGCGGCGGCCATGCCCTCCACGACCCGCCTCTACGCTCCTGAGGACCTGGCGGGTGGTGTGCGTCTGAATGACGAGCTGCAACTGGCCCCCTGACCTTGCCGAGCGCGCAGTTTGATGCCTCCCTTGTCCAGGGCCTCAGTCTGTTTAACGCCGGGCGCCCGCCATCGGCGCGACCGCCGACTGGCCTGCAGCTCTGCTGGAAGGCCCGCTGGGTGGCGCAAATGCGGGTGAATGGGGCACGGTGATCGGACCGGCCCGCACCCTGGCTTACGGACCCTTCATCTGTCTGCCCCCGGTCAGTGGCGCTTGCGCCTGGCGTTTGAAATGGATGTTGACGCCGCCCGGCTGAACTGGTCGTTCGATTGGGGCGCGGGAGACAGCTTTGTCTCCCTGGCCGTCAGTCCCGGCCTGGCGGGGCGCTTCGAAGCGGTGCTGGAGCGGGCCTGGGATGTGCCTCTGCCAGCCCAGGCGCGGCTGGTGCTGACCGAAAGCGCCATGGGTGGGCAGGTGCGGCTGGTGTCGTTGCAGATCGAGCGGATTGGCTGAGGCTGCCCGTGGGGTCTGCAGGGAAAGTCACCCTCACGCCCGGTCCGCGTTGACCGGCGTGATGCAAGCGGCATAACTCGCGCCATGACTGACTGGCGAAGCCCCTTTCCCGAACGCCCCCGGCACCCTCGCCCCTTGAGGACAAGATGGCAGCCCTTGAAGCTCGGCTGGAGGCGATCCAGCGGGATATGTTCATGCTCAGCGGCCTCGTCAGCCAGAATGCGCGCGAGGTTCGCAATATCCTGGCTGCATCGACCTTGCCGGATCCGGCCCTGTGGCAGTCCGCCCTCAGCCAGGTGCCATCACCACCGNGAAGGGCCGATCTTTGCGACCGGGAAACCTGCCGGCAGGATAGCTTTCAGCGCCCCGAGTTCGCCTACTGGACCCAGCGCCTGGGACAGTCCTTGCGGTATCACCGCAAGCTGTGGGAGTTCGTCTTCATCTGCCAGGCAGCTTGGGAACGCGATCTACTGCGACCTGGTGCGCGCGGTCTCGGTTTCGGGGTCGGCATGGAGCCACTGACCGCCCTGTTCGCGGCCGAGGGCTGCGAGATCGTGGCCACCGACCTGGCCCCGGATGCCGCCGCTGAGGCCGGATGGACCGCGACCGAGCAGCATGCCGCGGCCAAGGCCGCGCTGGCCCGACCCGACATTTGTCCTGCCGACCGGTTCGAGGCTCAGGTCAGTTTCCGGGAAGTGGATATGAATGCCGTGCCTGAGGACCTGACCGGATTTGATTTCTGCTGGTCCGCCTGTGCCCTGGAGCATCTCGGATCCATCCAGCACGGTCTCGATTTCATCCAGCGGTCGGTCGAGACCTTGCGGCCCGGTGGCTGGGCCATCCACACCACCGAACTGAATCTCACCTCCGATGAAGACACGGTTGACCATATGTCGACGGTGCTGTTCCGCCGCCGCGACTTTGCCGCCCTGGGGGCCAAGCTGGCCGCGCAAGGACACCGGATGCTGCCGATCAATNTTGACCCCGGCGTTGGCCCCGTTGACCGCTATATCGATGTTCCGCCGCNNCGCGCAGAGCCGCATCTGAAGCTGGCGTTGTGGGGATATCCGGCCACCTCGGTTGGCGTCCTGGTCCAACGCGGGGGCTGATCCCGGGGACCCGCTGCGGCCCGGACCGGTCAGGCGGAACGGGTCACAAGATAGGTGGTCGACAGCCCGGCCTGTCCGGCCCGGCCATCGGCCAGGGCGGCCCGGACCCGGCACCCGGCATCCTCGATCAGGCCGAACATGACGGGCTGGGGCAGGGGTGCATTTCCATCCCCGACCNNGTCATCGGCATCCAGGGCCTGCAGGTGCGCCGAGGCGGAATAGCTGTAGTCAAACAGGGCATGGGGGATCTGTAGCCAGGCCACTCCGCCCGGATTCAGCCGCCGCAGCATCACCTCCACCAAGCCGACGATGACCGGCGGTGGATTGTGCTGCAGGACAATCACGCTGAAGACTGCATCCCACCCGTCGGCCGCGTCGATCCAGTCCTCCAGCCGCTGAAGCTGGCAGTGGTCGATGACACCGGCCTGGGTCAGGGCCTCGCGGGCCTGGTCCAGGTGGGGTTGGCTGATGTCGACGCCAAGATAGGCCCGGTATCGCTGTGCCAGATGCACCCCGATCCGTCCCACGCCGCAGCCGAAGTCCAGCACGCGGCCCTCGCACCGGGCGTCGACACCCATCTGGCCACAGGTCCGCAGGAAGGTTTCGACCTCGGGCTGCCCCGATTCGAAGAAGGCGGTGCGGGCGGACTGGTCCAGGGTCGCCGTCCGAAAGGCGTCGTTGGTCATCACCGACCAGAGTGCTTCGTCCCGCCCGAGCTGCTGCCATGTCTTGCGAATATGGGACAGCAGGCGTGCGCGCTGTGCCTCGGTGATTGCCAGATCAACATCGCTGCGAGGCGGTGCCTGAACATACTGCTCGTTCAGGGCCGCCCCCGTGCGCCGCTGATACTCAAGGCTACCCAGGAACTCCTGGATGATCGCGCCGAGGGACAGGCCGACGCGGGAGGTGATGACGGCCTCCGACTCCGGCTCCCGACCGAGCAGCAACTGGTAAAGCCCAATGACATCACCTCGCGTCGCAAGCTGTGACAGCGGCCCTTCGGACCGGGCTCCCGGCCGTATGTCTGATGCCTGTTGGGGGCGTGATCGGTCATCAGCCGTGTCTAACTCCCGATGCCAAGCCCCTGCAATGCATTGACGAGGTCGCGCCCGGCGATCTAGCCAGCATATGGCATGGATTTCCGATCATTCTTTTCCCTGAGTCGACCCGCGGAAACGGTCTCAGACCCAACGGCGGCCGGACGCGGCCCGCGACGCGCGAGACTGGAAGTCGGCAGCCCGGTTCTATCGCGCCGCATTGGCCCGGGACGACGGTCGCGCCGACCTGTGGGTCCAACTGGGTCACGCGTTGAAAGAGAACGGCAACCTGCCTCAGGCGCAGGCGGCCTATCTGGAAGCCCTCGCCCGGGACAGCACGGTCGCAGACACCCATTTGCAGTTGGGTCACCTGCTCAAGCTCAGGGGGCAACTGTCCGAAGCGGCAGAAGCCTATTTTCAAGCCCTGGAACGGGCGCCTGGCCCCGGGGATGCGGTGNGTCGAGCCAGGGCCCTGGCCCAGCGCGGCGCATGACTGGATCCGGCCAGGACCGCACGTATGGTCAGTCTCTTGCGGGGGCCGCGACGCGCCCGGCCCTTGTCGTCCCAGGATCATGAGGCCCTGCTGGCCTGGTTGCGCGATGCCGCCTCTCGTCCAGACGAGGACCCCAAGCNNGGGTCTGATCCTGCAGCAGACCCTGGGGCTGATGGAGCGCTATCGCCCGAAAGAGCCCCGCCTGCCGCTGCGCTGCAGGTTGTGTTCGATGTGTCGGACCTGATCAGCTATTTTGACCGCGCCCGCCTGCCGACGGGGATTCAACGGGTCCAGGTCGAGGTGCTGTCAGCCTTGATGAACGCACCGCCGCCGGACCGGGACGTGCGGGTCTGTGCTTTCCGCAGTGACCGGGATGCGTGGGTCGAGCTGCCGCCCGAGCTGATACTGGACCTGACCGAGCTTTCGCTGGTGTCCGGGTCGCGGGTCGATCCGGCCTGGCAACAGCTTGTTGAAGACGTTGACACGCATCTGGACCTGGCCCCTCCGCTGGAATTTGCGCCCGGTGCATGGCTGGTCAATCTGGGCACATCCTGGTGGCTGAGGAACTATTTCCTGCATGTGCGCAACGCCCAGGCGCGATACGGCATCCGCTATGTGCCGTTCGTGCATGACATGATTCCGGTCATGGCTCCGGAGCATTGCACCAAACCGCTGACCCAGGACTTCATCAGCTGGGTCCAGNGGNTGTTCCAACACGCCTACCATTTCCTGACCAACTCAGAGGCATCGCGCCGAGACCTGTTCAGGGTCGCCGGGCAGATGGGCCATGACATCGCCAACGGCAACACCGCAGTCATCCGCCTGGATGCGGATTTCCGCAAGCCGACGGACAAGCCGGTCGCCGAGACCCTGCAAGCGTATAACCTCACGCGGGACGGTTACATCCTGTTCGTTTCGACGGTGGAATCGCGCAAGAACCATCTGCTCGCGTTCAAGGCCCTGTCGGCATTGCTGCAACGTCACGGGCCCGACCGGATGCCGCTGTTGGTCTGTGTCGGAAATCGCGGCTGGCTGAATGATGCGGTGTTCGCGCGCCTGGATGCCGATCCCATGCTCAGGGGCCATGTGCGGATGCTGTCGNGGGTCGCGGACGCCGACCTGTCGAACCTCTATGACGCCAGCCTGTTCACCCTTTACCCGTCGTCCTATGAGGGCTGGGGCCTGCCCGTGACCGAGGCGCACTGTCATGGCAAGGTCGCGCTGGTGTCTGACAGCTCATCCTTGCCCGAGGCTGGCGGCGACCTGGCGGTGTATTTCCGCGATGGCGACCAAGCTGACCTGATCGAGAAACTGGAACAGCTGATCTTTGACGCCGACCTGCGCCAAAAGGCCGAAGCGGCGATCCGGGAACATNCCCAAGCGCGGTCCTGGACCGCTCTGACGGAGGATATCATGACCCGTCTCTCCACCTGGGCGAGCGAAACCGAGACGCCACCGCCACCGACGGTGCCCCGATCTNTGCCGGCTCGCTTCTACCGCCTGGATCGGAACCAGCAGACCCGGCTGGTGCCGGGCTTTGCCAATGGGGAGGTGTTCCGCGTTGGCACCGGCTGGTCGGAGCCGGACGACTGGGGGTGCTGGACGACCGGCCCGGCACGCCTGTTGGGGCAGGTGCACAGCGCGTCCTTCCCCATGCGCCTGTTCCTGGGACTGAGAGGGCTGAACAATCGCGACACCCAGGCCATCATTGCGCTGCCGGGTGTTGAGCCTCAGGCCTACGATCTCGCGGCGGGCGAAACACGCTGGATCACCCTGACGATGGGGGCGGACCAGATGCCAGGTGGCGTCCTGGATCTCCAGGTTTCTGCGCCTGACGTGCGCGATTTGGCACTGGACACAGGCAGCATCGACCGGCGGCGGGTGTCGGCGGGTGTCGTTGGGTTCATGGTCTGCTCAGCTGCTGATCTTCAGGCCCGAGCCGACTTTATGGAGGCCCTGACGACCAACAATCTGGACGCCCTGCGCTGGACCCAGGCCCAGCAGGTCGGGGCCGGGGCGACGTGGCTGAAAGCTGATCTGGGGTGCTGGGTCGAGTCACGAAGCTTGACCGCCAGCCCCCGGGGCCCGAGAGACGGAGTTCCCGACACTGTTTGGTCCGCACCTGAATTGACATTGCCCCTTCTCATCGCTGTCGATGGCCCGGCCGCCTCAGGCAGGGGGACGATCGCCGCGCGTCTGGCGGCGCACTATGGTCTTCCGCATCTGGACACCGGGCTCCTGTATCGCGCCGTTGGCGTCAATCTGGTGGGGGCGGGCCAGTCGCCCGACGATCCGGCCCTGGCCGAAGCGGCGGCCCGGGCCCTGGACCTGAGCGAGGTGGTGCCTGATGATCGTCTGACAGGGCGCGGGGCCGGCGAGGCGGCCAGCCGCGTGGCCCGCCACCCCGGTGTTCGCGCGGCGCTTCTGGAAATGCAGCGTCAGTTTGCCCATCAGCCGGGCGGAGCGGTTCTGGACGGCCGCGACATTGGCACCGTCATTGCGCCCGATGCCACGGTCAAACTGTTTGTCACGGCCCTGCCGGAGCGGGCGCGCCGCCGCTGGATGCAGTTGACGGCGCGGGGGAACAGATCGCCTTTGAGGACATGCTGGCCGATATCGTCCGCCGTGACACGCGCGACGCCGGGCGAGGCACGGCCCCCATGGTCCAGGCCGAGGATGCACACTTGCTGGATACGTCTGATTTGGATATAGACGCCGCCTTCGATGCGGCCCGCCGTATCGTCGAGACCGTGCGCGCCTCCCTGACCTGACGGGCGGCAAATCCAAACGCCCGGCTCTCGCGCTTTCTGCGGGCGTTCTGACTGGTTTTCAGCCTCGCATCCAGACGACCTGTAGAGCCTTTTCAACCCACCTGCACGGGGCCGTTCGGCGTCCGTGCCTCAACCTGTTTTAGAAACTCCAACACCCTATGACTGACACTCACCCCTCGCGCGACGATTTCGCCGCGCTTCTTGACCAGCAGCTTCAGGGCCGCGACCTCGGCGAAGGCCAGGTGGNNCATGGCCGCGTCGTCGGCATTGAAAAAGATATCGTCATCATCGACGTCGGTCTGAAGACCGAAGGCCGCATCTCCCTGCGTGAGTTCGGCCAGGGCGACGATGGTGCCCTGCCCAAGGTCGGCGACAACGTCGAGGTCTATCTGGAGCGCGTCGAGAACGCGATGGGTGAGGCGGTCATCAGCCGTGACAAGGCCCGCCGCGAAGAAGCCTGGACCCGCCTGGAAGGCGTGTTTGAATCGGGTGAGCCGGTCAACGGGGCCATCGTTGGCCGCGTCAAGGGTGGCTTCACCGTCGACCTGGGCGGCGCTTCGGCCTTCCTGCCGGGCTCGCAGGTGGACATCCGTCCTGTTCGCGACGTCGGCCCGCTGATGGGCGTGCAACAGCCCTTCGCCATCCTGGNNAAGATGGACCGTCCGCGCGGCAATATCGTCGTCTCGCGTCGCGCCATCCTGGAAGAAGCCCGCGCCGAGCAGCGCACCGAACTGGTTGGTCAGCTGGCCGAGGGCGAGATCCGCGACGGCGTCGTCAAGAACATCACCGACTACGGCGCGTTCGTGGACCTGGGCGGCATCGACGGCCTGCTGCACGTCACCGACATGAGCTGGAAGCGTGTCTCGCACCCGCCGCAGGTGCTGGCGGTGGGCGACACCGTCAAGGTGCAGATCGTCAAGATCAACCCGGACACCCAGCGCATCTCGCTGGGCATGAAGCAGCTGCAGGCCGATCCGTGGGATGGTGTGGAAGCCAAGTATCCGGTCGGCGCCAAGATGTCGGGCCGCGTCACCAACATCACCGACTACGGTGCCTTCGTGGAGCTGGAAGCCGGGGTCGAGGGCCTGGTGCACGTCTCGGAAATGTCCTGGACCAAGAAGAACGTCCATCCGGGCAAGATCGTCTCCACCTCGCAGGAAGTGGATGTGGTCGTGCTGGACGTCGACGCCTCCAAGCGCCGCATCTCGCTGGGCCTCAAGCAGGCTCAGGACAACCCGTGGNATGCCTTCGTGGCCAATCACCCGATCGGTTCGACCGTCGAGGGCGAGGTTAAGAACGCCACCGAGTTCGGCCTGTTCATCGGCCTGGACAACGACATCGACGGCATGGTGCACCTGTCGGACCTGGACTGGAACGTCTCCGGCGAGGAAGCCATCCAGCGCTATCGCAAGGGCGAAATGGTCAAGGCCAAGGTTCTGGACGTCGACGTCGAGAAGGAACGCGTTTCGCTGGGCATCAAGCAGCTGGGCGGCGATCCGATGGAAGGCGACACCTTCAAGAAGGGTCAGCAGATCACCGTCACGGTGACATCGATCGAAACCGGTGGCATCGAGGTCAAGTTCGGTGACGACGACGCGCCGGCGACGGCCTTTATCCGCAAGTCGGACCTGTCGCGCGACCGCAATGAGCAGCGCCCCGAGCGCTTCTCGGTGGGCGATCGCGTCGATGCCATGATCACCGCCGTCGACAAGGCCTCGCGCCGCGTCTCGGTGTCGATCAAGGCGCTGGAAATGAAGGACGAGCAGGAAGCCATCGAACAGTTCGGGTCTTCGGACNCCGGCGCTTCGCTGGGCGATATCCTGGGCGCGGCCCTGAAGAACGCTGGCACCAAGGAGTAGGGTTTCGACCGCGCACATCCGTTCCGGGTGCGGCGGGACAAATCTTCAGATCAGGCGGTTGGAGCGATCCAGCCGCCCTTTTTGTGCCGACACAAGACAGAAGCAGGCCATTTTGTTGATCGAACGCGCCTGTCGCCTCTTGTTCCTTTGGGCGTGACGTCTAGTACAACCCGAGGGCGGTCTTGGACCGGTGGGACAATCGGGGTTGTGCGATGATCAAGTCAGAGCTGATCGAGAAGCTGGGCGCGGAAAATCCGCATCTGACCCAGGCGGAGGTCGAACGCGTCGTCAATGTCATCCTGGGTCGGATGGTCTCGGCGCTGGAGGCCGGTGGTCGCGTCGAATTGCGCGGATTCGGAGCCTTCTCCGTGCGCCACCGCCCCGCCCGCAGCGGGCGCAATCCCCGGACCGGGCAAACGGTTGACGTGCCGGCGAAATCAGTCCCCTTTTTCAAAAGCGGCAAGGAGTTGCGCGAGCGCCTCAATGCCGACGGCTAGGGCATGACAANNCAGGGGGATCACATGAGCCTGGGTTCTGAGTTCAAAGAGTTTATTGCGCGCGGCAACGTCATCGATCTGGCGGTCGGTGTCGTGATTGGCGGGGCGTTTGGCAAGATCGTCACCAGCCTTGTCGACCAGGTGATCATGCCGCCGATCGGCTGGCTGATCGGGGGCGTTGATTTCGCCTCCCTGAAGTGGACGCTTCCGGCCAATCCGGCCAATCCGGACGGAGCCCCGGTGGCTATTGAGCACGGGGCCTTCCTCAACACCATCATCCAGTTCCTGATTGTGGCCTTTGTCATTTTCATGGTGGTCAAGGGCATCAACAAGTTCCGGCGCGAACAGCCAGCCGAGGATCCGGGCCCCAGCTCGACCGACGCGCTATTGATGGAAATTCGTGACGAGCTGAAAGCACGCAAATAGGCGATTTGCGCGCCATCACGGCCTGTTACGTCTTGTAAACTGTGTCTTTGAGTGGTCTTCTCGCCCCTTCACGGGGGCGGGGAGGCGCTGTTTTGTGCGCGTCTCTGCGGTTGACCACGGGCCTGTTCCCAGGGCCCGGCATCATCAAGGGACGGAATGAATCCGTAATCTTGCTTGGGGTGATCATCACCCTCGTCACGGGATATCCCGTGTTCAAACAGATCCTGCAAAACCATCCAAAGGGTCTGATCACCTGCTTTTTCGCCGAGATGTGGGAGCGTTTCTCCTTCTACGGCATGCGCGGTCTGCTGATTTTCTATCTGACCCAGCACTTCCTGTTCTCGGACGAGAAGGCGACCGGCCAGTATGGCACCTATGGATCGCTGGTTTACCTCTTGCCGCTGATCGGGNGGCTCGTCGCAGACCGCTACATCGGCACGCGCAAGGCGATTGCCTTCGGTGCGCTGCTGTTGGTGTTCGGCCACGGCCTGATGGCGGTCGAAGGCACCACGGCGACCCAGGCCCTGCGGGTCGGGGATCAGACCTATCAGATCCAGGCTGAGGGCCGCGGCGACAACCGCACGACCCACGTGGTGGTGGCGGGCCACGACTATGACTACACCATCAAGGAAGATGGCGCGTTCGCCATCGAGGGCCTGCCGNCCGATGCGCCGGTGGCCGCCAATCTGCCCAAGGGCAGCTATGATCTGCCGGTGACCCGTTCGACTGGTGAGAACTGGTTCTTCCTGGCCCTGTCGCTGATCATCATGGGCGTGGGCTTCCTGAAGCCCAATATCTCGACCCTGGTCGGTCAGCTCTACAATCAGGGCGATCCCCGACGGGATTCCGGTTTCACCCTCTATTATTACGGCATCAATCTGGGCTCGTTCTGGGCCGCTATCCTGTGCGGCCTTTTGGGCCAGACCTACGGCTGGGGCTGGGGCTTTGGCCTGGCCGGTATCGGCATGCTGGCGGGCCTGATCGTCTTCGCACTGGGCAAGCTGCTGTTGCAGGGCAAGGGCGAGAGCCCCTTCCCGGAGCTGATCAAGAAGCCGGTGCTGGGCCCGATCAACCGCGAGTGGCTGATCTATCTCCTGGCCCTCGTCGGCGTTGGGGCACTGTGGTTCATCGTGCCCAACCATGGGCTGGTCGGCACAGGCCTTCTGATCTCGACCNTCGCGGCGCTGGCCTATGTGGCCTACTTCATCATCGTCAATNTGAAGGGCGATGTGGTGGCGCAACAGCGCATGATGCTGGCCATGGTGCTGGTCTTCGGCTCCTGCGTCTTCTTCACTCTGTTCGAGCAGGCCGGATCCTCGCTGAGCCTGTTTGCCGAGCGTAACGTCAGCCTGGCTGTCACACCCACGGCGGGCCACGTCCTGGGTATTCCCTATGGCACGCCCGAGCAGTTGGCCGCAGCAGGCATCCAGACCCACGGCTGGTGGAGCTGGATCAACACGCCGCTGACGGCATCGCAAACCCAGTCGTTCAATGCCGGCTTCATTCTGATTTTTGCGCCGGTGTTTGCGGCCCTTTGGGCCTGGCTGGCGTCGCGCAAGATGGACCCCAATCCGGTGGTCAAGTTCGGTCTGGGCATCATCCAGGTCGGTCTGGGCTTCCTGGTCATCGTCTGGGGCGTTCAGTCGGGCATGGTCAATGACGCCTTCAAAACGCCCCTGATCCCGCTGGCGCTGCTGTATCTGCTGCACACCCTGGGCGAGCTGTTCCTGTCGCCGGTCGGCTTGTCGGAGATCACCNAGCTGTCGGTGCCCTCAATCGTCAGCTTCATGATGGCGGTGTGGTTCATGGCCTCGTCCATCGCCCACTTCATTGGCGGCATCATTGCCGGGATGGCGGGCACCGAAACAGTCGGCGGCGCGGTGACCAATCCGCAAGCCGCCCTGCAGGCGTCGATGGAAAGCTTCAACACCATCGGCTGGGTCGGTGTCGGCATCGGTATCGCTTTCATCGTCCTGAGCTTCTTCATCAAAGGCTGGTCGCACGGGGCCAATGACCCGGACAATCATCCGANNCCGACGCTGACGGACTGCGGCCAAGAAGACGGCAACGCCGCAGCGCCGGGACCATCGACGGCTGGATAAATCCGGCCCAGGCAAGCGAAGAAGGGCGGGACCGCAGGATTCCGCCCTTTTGTCACCCCATGATCCGCAGGGCGAGGGCGCGCCCCATCGCGCCCGGCCGCCGCGCGTGTCCGGTCGGGCGGATTGTCGAGATGGTCGTCGGTGCGGAGACAGGGAGCGAGGCTGGTTCTTCACCCCGGTTGTGTCTTATCCGCATCCACCTGGCGCATTGCGGTGCATGCCTTGACCCGTGCGTCCAAAAGTGACGCATGGGGGTGCCAGACTGTCAGCTTGATCTTTGACATCGCATCCCCCGCGTCGCCGCGCCCGGCCAGGTCACAATATTGGCACCATTGGCACCATTGGCACCCGAAATGGTCAGGTGCCAAATCGGTTCGCTTCGGCATGAAAGGCCGCGGCGGTTCCACGCCCCGCCTAAACTGAGTTCAGACTCTTCAGACTGTTCGGACTCGATATTTTCCCTATGTGCCCGTGCGCTCGAGGCCCCAATCGGTCAGAACTTGGTTCGGATCTGAAGGAACAGCCACGGACCNATCTGGGTGCGACGGCTTTCGCGGAAGGCCAGCGGGGAGACATCGCGCGGGCCGGTGAAAATGTCCCGGTCATAGCCGTTGACCCGATCGGTGACATTGCCCAGATCGACCCGCACGGTGGTGCGCGCATTGGGTTTCCACTGGCCCCACAGGGTCGCGAACGGCTCAGCATAGAACTCACGCACCTCGCGCACGCGCCAGACCTGGCCCCGGTCGATGTTACAGCCATGCTGCATCCCNCAGGACCAGCGACCGCCACGCAAGTCCTGGGTCAGATCCACGCCACAGCCGAACGTCTGATCACCCTGGAAGGCCCGCTTCTCGCCGGTGAGTGGATCGGTCACTTCGGTGTGGTTCCAGGTGCCACGCACCTTGAACAGGGTATTGGCCAGCCCCATCCGATCCAACGGTAGGGTCAGGCGCAGTTGGAACACATCCTGGCGACCGCCGCCGATATTGCCAACGGCGTCAAAGCCACCGGCCAGGGGGATAACATCGACCATGTCCGACACCTGGGCGTGGGTATAGCTGGCGTCGAACACCCCCCGCCCCCAGAAGCGTCGTTCATAGACGGTCTCAAAGATCCACGCCTTATACGGCTCCAGATCGGCATTACCGCCTTCGACCTGGCCGATGTTGATGTCCGCCGAGGCGACGAAGTCGCCGAAATCCAGCTGGCCGACCTCGCGTTCGACACGGGTGCGGAACTGGTGCCCTGGNGCCGGGCTCCAGGTCACCATCAGCCGCGGCTTGGGATAGGTGAAGGTCTTNGACAGATTGCTGTCGCCGCTCTGGCTGATCTCTGACACCTCGACCCGCATCCCGGCCTCAAGCGTCAGCTGATCGCTACGCCGCCAGGTCGCCTGACCGAACACTTCACCGCGCAGCTCTTCGACCCGCACGGAGGCATTGGGAAGGGGNATTGGAACCCCGTTCTCGGCATAGGCGGTGGCGCTGTCCAGAAAGTTCCACGCCGCCTCGGCCCCGGTCTCAAACGCCCACCGCTCGCTGGGGCGATAGCGCAGCACCGCCCGCCCGATGGTCTCACCGGCGGTGGAATCGGCGCTGAAGCGGCTCGAATTCGCCCCGCTGACAGAGTCGCCGACATAGGTTTCTCTCGCANNCCGCTGCAGGCCGACCAGCTCCAGGCTGGCGCGTTCGGACAGATCGCGGCTGTAGTTCAGGCCCAGCTCGCCCTCGATTTCCCGGTTGTTCTGCAGGGTTGAACTGTCGGCACCGGCGCCCGACCGGATCAGGACGTCCTGTTCGAAATCGTGGTCATTCCAGGACAGCAGGCCATTGACCTTCGCCAGTCCGCCCAAGGCCCGATCCTGCCAGCCGCCGGTGACGCGCAGATTGCGGAACCGGTCCCACAGCTCCAGGTCGGCATCCTGGGTCAGGTGCCCGCCNGCGTCATAGCGGCGGCGAAANCCGCCGCCGGTGCCATCGGTGCGGTCGGTGGTGGCGCTGAAGCTGGCCTCCAGCTGCTGATCGCCCTCGCGCCGCGACCAGGACCCGGCCAGCAGCGGACCGATATAGCCATCGGGATAGAAATAGGCGTTGGTTTCCAGCACCCGCTCCTGGGTCACTTCGCGCACCAGAATGATGTTGGCCACGACCGACTGGCCCTGCATGTCGATGCCGGGGGCACCACCGCGGATCAGCTCGATGCGGGCCACGCTGGAGGCCGAAATGCGCCGCAGCACCGCCTCCAGGCTTTCACTCTTGATCGAGGGGCGCTGGCCATCGATCAGCACATTGCCCCCGGCCCCGGCATAGCCGCGCGTGCCACTGTCGCCGGGGTTGAAGGCAAAGCCGGGCAGGCGGGCAATCATGTCCAGTGCGGTGTTGGGACGCGCCTCGGCAAAGAAGCTCAGCTCATAGTTCAGGATACCCTGCTGGGTCAGACCCGTAGGTCGCTCCTGGGCCGACACCGAAGTGGCCAGGGCCAGTGCCGCCAAACAGGTCGCGCCAACCAGGCCGCAGAGGTTGGATGTCAGTTTGGAACGCAGCATCAGAAAGTCTTCTTCAAGATGATACGCATGAAGGTGCGGGGNTCGAGCTGGCGGACTTCGCGATAGGCGATNGGTCGCGCTGCGCTCCGGGCGGCATAGACATCCCGGAAGGTCTGGAAGTCGTCCCACAGGTTCAGGGTCACGCGGATGGAAAGGTCCTCGGCGGGCTTANNCTCCCCGGTCAGCTCGAAGTAGTGGCGCCCACGGAAACCCACAGTCTGATCCGGGTCATAGGTGGCGGTGCCCATCAAGGGGATCCAGGCCACACTCCAGTTGACCTTCCAGCTGGTGATGTCCTGAGACATGGCCACGACGGCCTGGGTCGGTCGCACATCGGAGATCGGGCGGATATGGCCCGTTGTCGGATCGGTGACTTCGGTGTGGTTCCAGGTGTTGCGGAAGCTGAACTTGCCGCCCGAAAATCCGGTCCGGTCCAGCGGCAGCACGAGGTTGACCGCCAGCTGATCCAGCGTGCCATCACCGATGTTGCCCACGGCCGACAGGCCACCGTCCAGAGGGATGACATCGATGGCATCGACAATCCGGTCATGTCGATAGCCGATCGACAGAACGCCATCGGTCCAGAAGCGGCGCTCATAGATCAACTCGCTGATCCAGCGTTGTTCAGGCTCCAGATCGGCATTGCCGCCCAGCACATTCTCCTCGGCCAACTCGGCCGAGGCGGCAAAGTCGCCAAAGTCCAACTGGCCCAGTTCGCGCTCGAAGCGGGCGCGGAACTGGTGCCCCGCCCAAGGCGTCCAGGTCGCCAGCAGGCGCGGTTTGGCAAAGAAGAAGCTCTTGGACTGGTCGGCATCACCTGACTGGCTGATGGTCGAGGATTCCAGTCGCAGGCCGGATTCCAAGGTGAGGTCGTCATGGATCCGCCAGGTGGACTTGCCGAACACCTCGCCGCGCGTTTCCTCGACCGTCACGCTGGCCGAAGGCAGGGGAATGGGCACNCCGCCGACCGAGAAGGCCTGGTCGGTGTCCAGCCGGTTATAGGCCACTTCCGCCCCTGCCTCGAACGTCACCCGATCCGAGCGCTGGAGCCGCAACAGATTGCGCAGGATGGTCTCGGACGTGTCGCCGGTGGAGACAAACAACTGCTCGGGAGACGCCAGGCCGCCGATGTTGCTATTGCTGGCAGAGCTGGCTTCGAAGCTGGCGAACTGATGGATGAACCGGCTCTCCAGCGTCATGCGGTCGTTCAGCGGTCGGGTGAAGACAACCCCGACTTCACCGCCGCCGCTCTCATTGTCCGATTGGTTCTGGCGCAGCACCCCNGGAGCCGTCAATCTGGAGATGTTGTGGAAGTCACTGCCGCCCAGGCGCGCGGTCAGGTCGACCTTGCCGCCCCAGAACCGATCCGAGAAGTTGACTCGTGCAGAGTTGGAACCGCCATAGGCATCGTTGACGTAGTTCTCCTGGCGGATGATGGCCCCGGCTGCATTGGTGCGAATGCTGGGTCCCGGGCCATTGGCATCGCTCATGGAGTTCCCATCAGCCAGCACGATACCCCAGGTCCGGTCGCCCTCTTGACGTGTGTGCTGCAGGGAGCCGCCGCACAGGTCTGTTCCGCCATCCTCAAACAAGATGACATTGAACCCGACAATGGTCTGGCTGCTGGTCTGGCGCTTGGTGATCACGTTGACCACGACCGAATAGCCTTGCATGTCGATNCCTGGGGCCCCGCCACGGATCAGGTCAATGCGTTCCACCTGGTCGGCGGCGATGCGGTTCAGCGCGTTGGAACCCGTGTCGCTCTTGGACGCAGGCCGCGATCCGTTGACCAGCACATTGCCGACCGAACCTTCGAAGCCGCGCGTGCCATTGCCATCGACAATGGAGAAGCCAGGAATGCGGCTCACCATGTCCAGGGCGGTCGTCGGGCGATACTCGGAAAAGAAATCCAGATTGAAGACCAGAACCCCTGTCTGAATGGCGGCCAATGGCCGCGCTGTCGCCGGNCACGGGGTCGTCTGAGCCAGGGCCGGGCTCGCCACAACAATCATGGCCACCGCCGTCGTTCCCGCCAAAATCGATGCCGTTTGCCGCTTGCGCATGGCCGTCCCTCTGTCCTGTGTTCGGCCTCTGGCTTGCGCTGCCGCTACGCCAGGTTCCAGTTACAAGACAGACAGGTGGATTAAATCTCCGACAGCATTACCTGACTGTCATGTGCGTTCGGGCTCAGGGCGATGTATCGCGGAACGTGTTTTGCCAGCAGACCCGCCCGGTGCCATGCCCTTGATCCAGACTTTTCGACTTGCCTGTCTTGCCGCCGTCGTTGGCGGATTGCTGGCCGTCACTCCGGTCGCGGGGACGAGGTTCGGGCTCAGGATCGGGCCGGTGCGCAGGATCCAGCGACCCAGCTCGACGATGTGGTGGTCGTAGCTCGGCGGTCCGATGCGCCGATTTGGCAAATCGAGCAGGGCAGCAGCACGCTTATCCTGGTCGGAGCCATTCGGGGCACACCGCGCGATCTGGCCTGGCGACCGGAGGGCCTGCAGGCTGCGACCGCGCGCGCTGATCGCGTGCTGTTTCCCCAGGAGGCCCGTATATCGCCGATGGATGTCTTTCGTCTGATCTGGCGAATCCGTTCGATCGGGATGATGCCGGAGGGGCGGACCACGGCTGACTATCTTGTTCCCGAATGGCAAAGCAGGCTGGACGCTCAGATGGCCGATGAGGAGGATCAGGACTGGCGGCGGATGAGCCTTCTTATCACCGCGTACTCGCTGATGTCGGACCATGCGNGGCCTGGATCAGAGGGGGATAACGATGCCACTGATGTCGTTCGCCGCGCGGCGCGGCGACACCGCATTCCGGTCACACCGGTTGGGACGGTGCGAGGTGATGAGTTGATCGACAGCCTGATCAATGCCCCGCAGTCGCACCATGTGCCTTGCGTCCAGACGGCGATCGCCGCAGCTGAGCAAGGACAGGACGGGGCCGCGCGCCGGGCTCGCGACTGGGCTGCTCGCCGGGTACCAGACGTATTGGCTTCACCGGTTGACGAGGCTCTTTTCCTTTGCTGGCCGTGGNGAGATCCCCAGGTCGCACCGGAACTGCGTGGACAATGGCAAGCGGCAGCCNGTTCGCGAACTCGGTCGCCGNGTGTGACCCTCGCGGTCGTGNCGCTGCGCGTGCTGGCCGAACGCGACGGTGTGCTGGACCGCCTGGAGGCTCAGGGCCTGGACATCATCGGCCCGGACTGGCGCGCCCCGGAATAAGCCGCGTCACGTCCCGCTGTTGTCCGGCTCAGTTGTGCCCGCGGCGTGACTTCCAGGGCGATCCTTCGCCATGTGCCCCGACACTGGAAAACTCCGGCGGCGCAGCCTGTGAACATACTGCTCGGAAATCAGCCAGCCTTTCAGGGGCGCAGTATGGCGACACAGGCCAGCATGGTGAGCGGAAGGGTGACGACCAGGTGGATCCAGATCGGCGGATGTAGGCTAAACTCCAGTGCCATCATTCCGGCCATGGCCAGCACACCGATGGCACTCATGCCAAAGAAAGCCGGACCATCAGCGGGATCAGCGAAGCTATAGCTCAGCCCGCAAACGGGACATCCTCGCGCAACTTGAGAAAACCATCAAAGACGGGCCCCTTGCCACACCGCGGGCAGCGGCACTTCGCCGGTCTCCAGGGTATTGAGGGGCGGATAATCCGGCTCGGGGTCGGCGTCGGTCATGGCCCTGCATAGACCCCTGAGGCGCAATATTGAAGGCGCCGAATGGCGCTGGCCCTGGGGAGGATTGTCCATGCGCTGCGTTCGCACCTGATTAACCGCGCTTAAAGGCCGTCTGCGCCAAAACTGAAGCCCATGTCCGCGACCCGGTCAAAGCGCCGTCTCCTGACATCGTCCGTGGCCCTCGCCGCGGCCGGTTCGGTTGCGCTTGCGCCCCTGGCACCCCAGGCTCAGGAGAGCTCGACGACCCCCGTGGATCCGGTGTCGATCCGCGTTGGCGCCAATGCCGAGTATACGCGCGTCGAATTCGCCGGCGTCGTCGGATNNCGCGCGCGCGTTCGCCGCGAGGCCAATCAGGTTATTGTCCGCATTGGCACCACCGCAGCCCCAGACGTTGCCCGCCTGCGGGTCGACCCGCCCNCCGGCGTGTCAGGCGTTGAAACCCGGTCCGTGTCCGGTGGCACCGAACTGNTACTCACCCTGGCCGATGGAGCCTCCGCCTCGACCGGCACGGCGGATGGGGCGGTCTGGCTCAACCTCTACGGACAGGCACCGGACGGTGCGCCTGCCGCCACTGGTGGGTCGATCCAATCGGTTGCGGTTCNNGCCACGGCAAGCGCCGAGCAAGTGGATTTGACGTTTCCCTGGAGCCGCCCCGCCGCGGCTGCCGTCTTTCGGCGAGGGATGNCCGTCNTGATTGTTTTCGACACCGCTGCACGGATCGAAATGGCGGGCGCGCGCAACCTCGGACCAGCCCACGATCCTCGCTGGCAGACAGACGACCATTCGGTGGCCTTGCGGCTCAAAGCTCCCGAGAACCTGCCGGTTGTGGCGTCGGCAACGGGCAATAGCTGGACGGTGACGATCGGCGGCACCCCGACGGCCGTGTCCAGCATCAACGTGACTCGCGATGAAGGTGGCCAGAACGCGCTGGTGGCCCAGATGGCCGGCGCATCCCGCCCGATCTGGCTGACGGATCCGGTCTCGGGAGAGCGGTTTGCAGCTGTGCCTGCCCTGGCCCCTGGCAAAGGCGTAGCCAGTCGTCGGCAGGCCATCGACATGACCTTGGTCCCGACCGCCCATGGACTGGCCGTCGAAACGCCCGCCAGCGACCTGATCGTTCGGGCGGATGGGGATCTGGTGTCGATCACCCGGCCTAAGGGGCTGATCCTGTCCGCGCCGTCGGCCCAGGTCGAGGCTGGCGATGTCNTATGCCGGGGCCCCGCGAAAGCCGCCCATCCCGCCTTGATCCTGGATGAGTGGGGCCAGCTCGGCCCCGAAGGGTTCATGGCCCGCCGCCGTCACCTTCAGGACGCGGCAACCCAGGAAGCGATTGCGGCGACTGAAGACNCCCGAGCGCCGATCGAAGCCCGCATGGCCTATGCCCGGTTCCTGTTGGCGTCCAATCTCGGCTTCGAGACCATTGGCGTGCTCAATGCCTTGATCAAGCAACAGCCCAGCATGGTTGGCGAAGCGGAGGTGCGCGGACTGCGCGGCGCGGCGCGTGNNTCGGTCGGACGGATCGAGCAGGCCCAGGCCGATTTCTCAGCCGGATCCCTGGCTGATGACCCGGCATCTCAGGTTTGGCGCGGCTACATCGCCAATGCGCAGGGCGACTATGCCGCCGCCCGGCAGGCCTTCACGGCGGGAGCTGGGGCCGTCGATCAGTTCCCGGCTGCTTGGCGCGCACGTTTCGGTGCCGCCCATGCTGAGGCGGCCTTGGAAACGGGCGACCTGGCGGCGGCTCGGGCACTCCTGNCCTACGCGCTCAGCCAACCCATTGATGCGGCGGACCAGCTTTCGGCCCGGCTGATCCAGGCCCGCCTGTTCGAGCTCGAGGGCCAGTCTGATCGGGCTCTGGCCATGTATACGGCGGCGGGACGGGCACCGCTGGACGGCATCGCCACCCCGGCCCGTCTGGGCGTGGTGCGTCTGTCCCTAGCCAAAGGAACGATGACCCCGACGCCGCCGCCAAGGAACNTGGAATCCCTGCGCTGGCGCTGGCGCGGCGACAAGATTGAGCTGGCTGTCATCCGCGAACTGGGCCAGCTGTATCTGAAGCAGGGCCTGTATCGTGAGGCGCTGACGGCGCTTAAGGCGGCTGGGCCGCGCATGAGCCAGATCCGCGGCGGGGCCGAACTGCAGACAGACCTGGCCGAGGCCTTCAGGGCGCTGTTCCTCGACGGGGCCGACGGGTTGCAGCCCATTCAGGCTCTGGGCCTGTTCTACGACTTCCGCGAGCTGACGCCGGTCGGAGCCGATGGCGATGAAATGGTGCGGCGACTGGCCCGGCGGCTGGTGGCTGTCGATCTGCTCGACCAGGCGGCCGAACTGCTGAAGTATCAGGTCGACGAGCGCCTGGACGGCGTGGCCAAGGCCCAGGTGGCGACCGATCTGGCCTCGATCTATCTGATGGATCGCCAGCCCGAACCGGCCCTGCAAGCGCTGTGGNGATCCCGCAGCACCCTTTTGCCCTCGGCCCTCCAGGCGGAACGGCGAGCCTTGGAGGCCCGCGCCTTGATGGACCTGAACCGGCTGGATCATGCTCTGGAAGTTCTCGGTCGCGACACCTCTGCGGAAGCTCAGGCCGTGCGCGCCGACATTCTGTTCAAACAGGAAAGCTGGNGGCCGGCAGCGGCACTTTATGAAGCGTCTCTCGGCAATCGGCACACGGATACGGCCAATCCGCTGACGGCTGCTCAGGAAGCCCAATTGCTACGCGCGGGCATCGGGTATTCGCTGTCACACAACACGGCGGCACTCAGTCGTCTGAACCGAAATNATGCCCCGTTCCTGGATCGTGCCCGCTCCAAGGATGCCCTGTATGTCGCACTGACCGGCTTTGACAGCAGTGGCGACACAACCAGTCTGGCTGCCCTGGCCGCGTCCGCCGATACCTTTGCGGGCTGGGTCAACGGCGTGAAAGCCAGCCTCAGAAATGAAGCGGGCGGGGACCGAACAGCAGCCCCCGCCCGTCCATCGTCAGCACCGCGCCCGGCCCCCGCTGCCCCCGCCGGGAGCCGCTCGGCCTGCGCCGGCTGCCTAATTCGGTCTTACTTGTTGACCGCATCCTTCAACGGCTTGGAGACCTTGAAGCGAACCGCCTTGGAGGCAGCAATCGTGATCGTCGCGCCCGTAGCCGGGTTGCGGCCCGTGCGAGCAGCGCGCTTGGCCACATCGAAGACCCCNAGGTTCGAGATACGGACGTCCGAACCCGCCTTCAGGCTCTTGTGGATGTTGTCGACAATGGCGCCCAGCACCTTGCCGGCATCGGCCTGCGAGACGCCGGCGTCCTTGGCAACGGCGGCAATAAGTTCTGCTTGAGTAGTCATATTGGGTGTTTCCCGATTGTAAGCTCGCCTGCGAATCTTGCGGCGATGACAAGGAGTGAACACGCCTTTTTTCGCCTTGGCAAGCGGAAATGCCGCCGAAAGCCTTACAGGCTGGGATTTAGCCCGATCCGGACGCCCTCTGGAAGCTCTCCACAAGGCTTCCGGCAACCAGTCGCCAGCCATCGACCAGGACGAANAAGATCAGTTTGAAGGGCAGGGAAACGACCACCGGTGGCAACATCATCATGCCCATGGACATGAGCACACTGGCGACCACCAGATCGATCACAAGAAACGGAACGAAAAGGAGAAATCCGATTTCGAAGGCCCGTTTCAACTCACTGATCATAAAGGCGGGCGTGACCACCCTAAGNGGCAAGTCCGCCGCCTGCTCGGGCACCTCGATCTGGCTGAGGCGCGTGAACAACGCCAGGTCGTCCTGGCCCACCTGCGACAACATGAAGCTCTTCACCGGCTCGGAGGCGGCATCGAAGGCCTGCGGCAGCTCCATTTGCTGATCCATCAGCGGCCGGATGCCCAANTCATAGGCGTCCTGCCATGTCGGGGCCATGACAATGGCGCTCAGAAACAGGGCCAGNGAGACCAGCACGGCGTTCGGTGGAGATTGCTGCATGCCCAGGGCCGTGCGCAGCAGGCTCAGCACCACCACGATCCGCACGAAACTGGTGGTCATGATCACGATCGACGGGGCCAGGCTCAGCACCGTCATCAGGCCGACCAACTGGACCACCCGCTCGGTCAGGCCCGCCCCCGTGCCCAGATCGATGTTGATAGCCGATCCGCCGCCGCCCGCGACCTCCTGGGCCAGGGCGATGGCGGGCCAGATCAGGCACAGCAAGGTGGTGATGAGCGACAGCAGGGCGGCCCGTTTCACCTCGTCGCGGGTCGGAAGGGCCAGGATGGCTGTCTGCGATTTGGCTTTGGCCCTCACAGCGGGGCTCCGGGCGGGTTGGCGGGTTGGCGCGGTTCGATCAGCTCACGACCTTCGCCCAGCAGGATCAGGCGCTCCTCGGCATCGATCCTGACCAGCACCAGCCGCCGGGCCGGGTCCAGCACCAGGGTTTCGACCACCTGCATGCGGCGTTCGCCCCGTTCGGCACTCAGCTTGGCCAGCAACTGCGGGGCATACCGGCGCGCGGCCCAGGCGCACAGGCCGATAATGCCCAGGGTCAGGGCCAGGGCAAACACCGCCCGGGCGAGGTCGAGGAAATCCATGCGTCACAGTCCCAGGGCCACCGCTGGAATCGCCGGGGCCGCAAGCTGGGGACTGTTAACCGACACGGTTAACGCGGCGTTTAGAAAACCCTTTCTTAACCATGATCCGGGCAAATTCTGCCCACGATCCTGGGCGAGCCGCGCCCGGGAGCTGGAACCCGGAGACATTCGCGTGGGCTTTACCGACCTGCCCATCCTCAGCCAGATCAGAGGCCGCCTGTCCTGGCTGGATGAGCGGCAGCGGGTGATCGCCCAGAACGTCGCCAACTCCGACACCCCCGGCTATGCCGCCCGCGATCTGGCGGCTCCGACCGATTTTGCCCGCGCGCTGGCTCAACAGAACGGGGCGGTGCGCATGTCCCGCACCAGCGCCATGCACATGGCCCCTGCGACCCCGCAAGCCGGCCATTTCCAGTCGCAAAGCGCGCCGGATTCGGAAACCACCCTGGACGGCAACTCCGTGGTGGTCGAGGAGCAGATGCTCAAGATGGCCGAGAGCCGCATGGCCTATGACGCCGCCATCAGCCTGTACCAGAAATCCATGCAGATGCTGCGCATGGCGGCCCGTCCGCCAGGTCGTGGCTAAGGAATGAAAGGCTGATCCATGCCTGATCCCGTCCCGCCCAGAAACAGTGCCATGGCCGTGGCGGCCAGTGCCCTGAAAGCGCAGCAGTCGCGCATGCGCATCATCGCCGAGAACATCGCCAACGCCCAATCGACGTCGCAGGTCGAAGGGNGGCAACCCTACCGTCGCCAGATCCCGGTATTCCAGGCCCGCGAGATCGACGGAGCCACCGGCGTGACCCTGGCCGAAGTTCGGCCTGACCAGGGTGACTTCAAGATGGAGTATGACCCGTCGCATCCGGCGGCCAATGCCGATGGCTATGTGCTGAAACCCAACGTTGACACCCTGGTGGAGGCGATGGACATGCGCGAGGCCCAGCGGGCCTATGAAGCCAACCTCAATGTCATCGAGACGGCCCGGTCGATGGACCAGCGCACGCTTGATCTCTTGAAGCGATAGGAGAGGCTAGACCATGAACCCCATGGCTGCCGCCCAGGCCTATGCCGCCGTCCAGAACGGTGTCCAGTCGACAAGCCCTGCCAGCGTCGATCCGACCGGGGCGCCGNACTTCTCGTCCATGCTGCAGGGGGTCATGACCAATATGACCCAGACCACCCGCGCCGCCGAAACCCAAATGGCCCAGACGGTTCAGGGGCAGGGCAGCCTGATCGATGTGGTGACCGCCATCTCGTCCGCCGAGGCGTCGCTGGAGACGGTCATGGCGGTGCGTGACCAGGTGATCCAGGCCTACCAGGAAATCATGCGCATGCCGATCTGATCGGCCACAGGGCAGGGACACATCCCGGGACACCTGCAAAAATTCAGAGTCTGAACAGTCTGAAGAGTCTGACCTCAGATCGGGGCCCGTTTGGTGAGCCGCGTGGTGTGCGCGGGCCTGCACAGAGATATGACCAGTCAAAGACCCTAGCGCACCAAAGTGACAATAGGAATATAATCGCAGAAAGTGGCTGCTGAGTCAAGTGCGCTGGAACGGATAGAAACCTGAACCCAGCCCAAGAATGCCGGTCAGGTCGTCCAACGCCCCNCGGCTCTCGATCAGCAGGGCCGGGTCGGCCAGATCGGCGGGCGTCAGGCGATCGCGATACCATTTGGCCCCNCAGGCACTGAGGGTCCGGTGCAGGTCGTCGGTCATGCGCATCTTCGGATTGGTCGCGGCCTGCTCTTCCTCGGTCAGCACCACGCGCAGGCGCAGGCAGGCGGGGCCGCCGCCATTGCGCATCGACTGGCGCACATCGACATATTCGACATGGCCGATGGGTCCGTTGGAGGCCGTCAGCCCTTGCGCCACCGCGTGGGCGCGAGCGTTGTCGCGGGTCTCGGTCGGGCAGATCAGGGTCAGGCGATCCTGGCCCGGCACCTGGATCAGCATGGAGTTGAACAGATAGCTGGTGATGGCGTCCTGGAGCGGCAGGTCAGCGGCAGAGACCTGAACGAAGATCGGCTCAAACCCTTTNGCCGCAGCCCGGATGGCGGCGTGGCTGCCCGCCGTGTCCTCAAACGCCAGCTCGTGATGGAACAGGGTGTCCAGGGCCCCGACGCAGACCACATCATTGTGGAAGGTGCCGCCGTCGATGGCGGCCTGTGACTGGCGGGCCAGCACGGCGCCCGACGCGCCATGGCGGCGGGCGATGGCGTCGCAGGCCTCGCGGGTCTGCCGGGCGGGATAGCGACCGGACCAATCCTCCCAGGCCTCGCGCCCCCAGACCAGGAGGTTGACGCCCTCGGCCCCATGCTCCGCACACAGACGCACATGGTTGGCGGCCCCCTCGTCGGCCAGATGGGCGACCGACGGCAGGGCATCGTGGACCGCGAATCGGTTCGGGTCGGGGAACAGGGCCATCAGCGCCCGCTTCGTCTGCTGATGCTCCAGTGAGCGGTGCAGATTGGTGACGAGATTGGCGGGCGTGAAGTGGACCCGGCCATCGCCACTGTCCGCGCTGGGCGTCACGGTCGCGGCATTGGCCGCCCACATGGACGAGGCCGAACAGGCGGCGGCGGCAAAGCTGGGGGCCTGCTTCCAGGCGGTTTCCAGCACCTGGGCATCGGTACCGGTAAAACCCAGTGAGCGCAGAAAGCCGATGTCGGGCCGCTCCTGCGGCGGCAGCACGAACTGGGGCAGCCCCAGGTCGGCCAGCCGCTTCATCTTGTCCAGCCCTTGCAGAACGGCGGCGCGGGGATTGGACGCCTCACCCTTGTTCAGGCTGGACGCCAGATTGCCGGGCGAAAGCCCTGCATAGGAGTGGGTTGGCCCGATCAGGCCGTCGGCGTTGGCTTCCAAAGCTCTCATGAGCCCTCCCCCTCGAGGGGGAGGGTTGGGGGTGGACCCCGGCTCTCCGCCCGATTTGCGCTTGAGGCGGTGGTGTTTAGGTGCCCCAGCCTCTCGCGATTGAACCTTTGACGGGGTGCCCTCACCCTCCCCTGACCCCTTCCCCCTCGAGGGAAGGGGCACTGGCGCTGATCGCCAGTTTGATTTCGTTGACGACAGATTCGAGGTCGCCAGGGATGCGTCGGCTGTCGATGCGAAGGACACGATAGCCCTGCTCGCCCAACCAGGTGTCGCGCTTGAGGTCGCGCAGGGCGACATCCGTCAGGTTATGAATGCCGCCATCCACCTCGATCACCAGCCTGGCTCTCAGACAGGCGAAGTCAGTGACATAGGGACCAATGGGGGCCTGGCGGCGCATACGGTCGGGTAGTTTGCGTAGCCGCTCCCACAGCTTCGCTTCGGTCCAGGTCGGTTCTTGGCGCAGATGCTGAGACCGCTTGCGGGTCGCAGGCGATATGCGTTCGTCTCTGGTGAAGCGATCAGGGTCCATCACCCCGCAGCCCCTTGATCTCGCCTTCGATGTTCTTGACCGCTTCGGCTTCGAAGCTGGCGACCGGATAGGCGCAGTAGTCGGCGGCGTAGTAGGCGCTGGGGCGGTGGTTGCCGGAGGCCCCCAGGCCCCCGAACGGCATGTCACCGGCGGCCCCGGTGGTCGGGCGGTTGAAGTTGACGACGCCGGCGCGGATGCGGTTGATGAAGCGGTCCCGGTTCGCCGGGTTGTCGCTGACCAGACCGGCGCTGAGGCCGTATTTGGTGTCATTGGCGGCGGCGATGGCGGCGTCGAAGCTGGGCACGCGGATGACCTGCAGGAAGGGGGCGAACATCTCTTCGTCCAGCACATTCAGGCCGGTGACGTCGATGATGGCCGGCTTGACGAAGGCACCCGGCAGGTTGTCGACCGGCCCAGATCGGCGGATCACCTTGGCCCCCAGGTCAATGCGCTGTTGCAGGGCCTGCAGGGCATACTGCGCCGCCTGGGCGGAGACCAATGGCCCGGCGTAGGGCTCCGGGTCGCTGTTCCAGGGGCCAAACACCAGCCGGTCGGACAGGGCGGTGGTGGCCTCCAGAATGGCATCGCCCTGCGGTCCTTCGGGGATGATCAGACGACGGGCGCACGTGCATCGCTGGCCGGTGGTGATGAAGGCGGACTGGACCACGATCCCGGCCACGGCCTCGGCATCGGACGCATCCCAGACCACCAGCGGATTGTTGCCGCCGAGTTCCAGCGCCAGGATGATGTGGGCGTCGTCGGCGAACTTCTTCTTGAAGAAGGCCCCNGCCGCGCCCGAGCCGGTGAACATCAAGGCGTCGATGCCTGAGTCCAGCAGGGCCGCGCCCGTCTCCTTGCCGCCCTGGACGACATTGACGACGCCCGTCGGCAGGTCGGCCTCGGCAAAGCATTCGGCTATCAGCTGGCCGGTCAGCGGCGCTTCCTCCGACGGCTTGAACACCACGGTGTCCCCCGCCAGCAGGGCCGGGACGATATGGCCGTTGGGCAGATGGCCAGGGAAGTTGAACGGCCCCAAGACTGCCGCCACGCCGTGCGGGCGGTGACGCAGGATGGCTCGGCCAAAGCCGGTTTCTGCCTCGCGCTCGCCGGTGCGTTCGTCATAGGCGCGGATCGAGACGTCGATCTTGCTCTGCATGATGGTGGCCTCGGCGGTGGTCTCCCACAGGGCCTTGCCGGTCTCGCGACTGATGGCCTCGGCGATTTGGGGCGCACGGGCCTGCAGGACGGCCTGATAGCGTTTGACCGCATCGATGCGATCCTGGCGGGGACGGTCGGCCCAATCGGGAAAGGCGGCCCGCGCGCGGTCGGTGGCGGCCTGAACCTCTGCGGCGCTGGTGGCCGGGCCTTCCCAGACGGTTTCGCCGGTGGCGGGGTCGATGGATTTGAAGTGGGTCATGCTTTCACTCGAACGATGTCACCGGCCTTGACCTTGAGGGTGTCGGCGGCTTCGCGGGTCAGGGTGGCGGTGTCGCCTTCGATGGCGGCCTTCTGGCGCACCGAGCGGAAGCCGTTGACCCGGGAGGTGGAGATCAGNGAAGGCAGTTCGGCCTCCACCTCATCAGCGATGGCGACCGTCAGTTTGCGGGCATCGCGCACGGTGCGGATGTCGTCGCGGCGACAGGTCACGGTGGGGCCNCCATCGAAGATGTCGACCAGGCCATTGGGGCGGAAACCTTCGCTTTCCAGCAGGGCCATGGCAGGCACCCCTTGCGGGTGCACCTTGCCGATCACGGCGCGAGCCGGTTCGGGCAACAGCTCAACATAGACCGGGTGGCGCGGGGCCAGATCGAGGATGAACTGCTTGTCGGTCGAGCCGGTCATGCGATCGGCCTCATCGAACTCCATGGGGAAGAACTTGTGCGCCACATGGTCCCAGAACGGGCAGGCCCCGTCGGGCGTGAACACCCCGCGCAGCTCGGCCAGCACCGTGTCGGCAAACAGCTCCGGCTCGGCCCCGATCAGCATATAGCGCGACTGGGACAGCAGGCGTCCGGCCCCACCTTTCCTGCGGTCGGCCTTCAGGAACAGCGACCCGACTTCGGACCAGCCCGTGCATTCATTGACCAGCACCAGCGTCTTTTGTTCCAGCTTGATGCCCAGGGACGGCGAGGACTGGGCATTGTTGACAATACGGAAGCTGAAGAACGGCCGGTTCAGTCCCACCGCCGCCTTCACCGAGCCAACGCCGTCGATGTCGCCGGTTTCGGTCTCTTCCAGCATCAAGGTGTGCNNCCAGGCCGCTTGCGGATCTGTCTGACCGCCGAAGCTGTCACGGCTGAGATCCAGGCGCTCGGCCAGGGCGTCGGGGTCTTCCGGCAGACTGGTGAAGCCAGGGCCGGACAGGATGGCCAGCTCCAGCAAATGGTCCAGATCGGCCGGACCGGCGGGGCGAACAACAAGCATGCGTTACATCGTCTCCAGGCGCAGGGCCTTAAGCTTTTGCGCGTCGATCTCGCCGGTGGCGATCTTGCACAGGATCAGGGCCGAAAGGCGGGCACGGTCGCCGAAACTGTCGGGCCAAGCATATTCGCGGTCCGAGTGGATGTCCCCGCCGATCACCCCCAGGGTGTCGATGTTGGGCAGGCCCGCCGCATGCAGATTGTTGCCTTCGCACACGCCGCCGGACGGCTGCCAGGCGATGCGTTGACCCAGCAGATCGCCCGCCTGGCGCACCGCCTCGAACAGGGCGCTTTGGCTGGCGTCCATCGGCTTGGGTGGGCGGGTCATGCCGCCGTGCAGAGCCAGGGTCAGCCCCTCGAACGGCGGGACGGCAGCGATGTCCCGCACGGCCTGTTCGACCCAGGCACCGGACTGGGCATCGGGCACCCGCACATTGAAACGCACCACGGCATTGTCCGCGACGACATTCAGCGGTCCACCNCCGGCGATCTTGGCAACATTGACCGTGACCCCTTCGCGTTGGCCGTTCAGGCCGTGCAGCTGGGCCGCCAGCATGGCCGCCCCGGCGATGGCATTGGCCCCCTCATGGAAGGCGCGACCGGCGTGGGCCGCCTTGCCCGCCACGACCAGGTGGTANTTGCCGCTGCCCTTGCGTTCACCGGCCAGGGTGCCGTCCGGCAGAGCGGGTTCATAGGTCAGTCCGATGTGGCCACTGGCCCCCAGGGTGGCTAACAGCGGGGCCGAAGCCGGAGAACCGATCTCCTCATCGGGGCTCAGCAGCACCGTCCAGCCGACGGCCGCCTTGTCCGGGTGCTGTTCGAACGCCTCCAGCGCCCCCAGCATGACAGAGATGCCGCCCTTCATATCCGCGATGCCGGGGCCGTTCAGGGCTCCATCCGCGCGGGGNGTCACCGTCTGGAACGCGCTGTCAGCCGGGAAGACGGTGTCATAATGGCCCGTCAAAACGACCTGAATGGGCGCAGCAGGCCGCATGCCCAGCACCAAGGCGTCGGCATGGGCCTCCTCCACCGCCTGACCATCATCGCCGACCACGACCGACGGNGTGGTACCGACCCGGCGCACCTGGGCCCCCAGGGCGTGGCCCTCCTGCTCCAGAAGCGACAGCACCTGTTCCAGGCCCGGGCGGTTGCGACTGCCGGAGTTGATGTTGGACCAGCGGACCGCCCGCTCAACGAGCTGGGCTTCGCGCCCGCTGACCTGGTCGAGCACGGTTTGGTCGGAAGGGGTGATGTGCATGCGGGCGGACCCTACCCGCACCGATCACAAAGGTGAAGGCGGCAGGGGTCGACTCTTGTTTCTATGCGTTTAGGCTCACTCGCGGAGCCAATCGGAGGGATTCGTTGATGGACTTGATGAGAACGATCAATCCATTTGTCCGCAGCACGACGGCGGACCAGGCCGTGGTCGCCTCACGCTCGGCCAGCTATGCGCTGTTCATTGGCGCACTCATGGCCCTGGCCGGGGCCATCGTGATGATGACCAGCGGTGCCGAGGCTCTGCGGATCATGGCCCAGGCCACGGCAGATGAGCGGGCTGGAGGGGCGGGGCAAGATGATTGCCGACCTGTCCCTGGCCATGATGTTCGGCTTTGCCCTGGTTCAGGCTCTGCTGGGTGTCTGGCATTGGCGTCACCCGGGAACCATCCTGCCCATGATTGCCCTGATCGTCGTGGCGTGGGGTGTCATCCAGACCCTGCTCAGACTGTCGGGCGTGACGGGCGGGGCGGGTTCATTGGGAATGGTGCCCTTGCTCAAGCTGATCCTGATGCTGCTGCAGATCCTGCTGTTTGCTGTGGCGGTGCGGGGCGGCAACACCCTGGATCGCATTCGGCGGGCCGCTGCCGCCGGCCCGGCACCATCGGCGGACTGATCCGGCTCCATGGCTGTCACGCGTACCACAATCCGCGCTGTTCGACCTCGCGCAAGGCCCTGACCNTGCTGCGGNAAAAGGGCGTTGAACTCACCGTCGTGGAATATCTCAAGACGGGATGGGATGCGGCCACTTTGCGGCGCCTGGCCCAGGATACGGGCGTCGGCCTCAAGGGCTTGCTGCGCCAGCGCGAAGCGGAAGCCCAGGCCCTGGCCACCGCCAGCGATGCTGAGATCCTGAAGGCGGCCCTGGCCAATCCGGTCCTGATCGAGCGACCGATCGTCGAAAGTCCCAAGNGGGCCCGCATCGGCCGCCCGGTCGAGCGCGTGCTGGAGATTCTCTAGCGCCTGATCCACTGAGGCGGCACCGCTGCGCGATGCTCTCGAAGCGGTGAGCCAACCGCCAGACACGCAAGGATATGATCCAGGCGTCTGAGCGACCGCTTTGCAACCGGTCAGAAACGCCCATGCCGCACGTCGACCGATCAGCGATTGGGCCGGGTGTCGTCGGTGCGCGAGCCTGGCGGGCGCGATTGGCGTCGCCAGCGGATCGACAGCCGTGCGTCGCCCTGGCCATCAAAGCGGGAGCTGACGGTCAGATTGCGCCGCACCCGCCATTCGACATTGACCGCCGCGCCCTCTTCGCCTCCGCCGATGATCTCCAGATAGATGTCGTCGGTGATGTAGCGTCCGCCAGCGACCGTCAGCGCCGAGGCCTCGCCGCCAAACGACAGACGGTCCAGTCCGGCCAGTTCGCGCAGATTTCCGATGATGTCGAACCCGCCACCTCCGGCCAGGGCTGCCACCCCGGCCGCCAGCTGTGCCGCTTCAAATGCTGACAGTTGGGACGCCGACCGACCGAACAGGACCTGGGAAAGGATTTCATCCTCGGGCAGGGCAGGGGACGAGGATAGCTCGATTTCAGGGCGGGCCGCCGTTCCTGTAATGCGGATCGTCGCTGTCAGAGCCGGGTCGTCNCGCACCGCGGTCAGGTTCAGGCGTATCCGGTCGGGATCTGTTGACAGGGTGATGGTGCCCCGGTCGTCGAAGACGAAGCGCTTGCCCGCAAACTCGTAGTCGCCCCGCACGACGCGCGCATTGCCCGTCAGGATCGGTGCCGTGATGGTCCCCGTGACCCGGGCGTTGAGGCCTAGCTCCAGATTCAGGCCGCGTCCGACAACGCGGACATCGCCCCCNGGTGAGGTCAGGCGGATATCCATGGCGACCGAGGGGCGATTGCTGGCGGTTGCCTCCGGTTCGATGTCATCGCCGCCAGGCCGGTTGATCTCAACGACATCCATGTGAACGATGCCGGACGACCCGACCGGATTGGCCTCGATCTTGGCTTCGTCGATCGCGATCTCGCCCGCCAGTTTGACCAGACCCTCGGCGTCGCGCACCACGGTCAGCGGCCCGGAGGCCCGCGCTTCGGCGATGTCGTTGTCGATGATACGGAACCGCTGCAGATCGAGCTGGAAGTTGGATGCCGATCCCTGCCGCAGCCCGAGCCGCCCTTCACCGCTGACCGTGCCGCCCGAGCCGCCGCTGGCGGTAAAGGTCTGCACCAGGGCGGTGGTATCGTCGAACCGGCTGGCCAGGGTCACGCCGCGAAGGCGCAGGCCTGTACCGCTGTCACGGAAGCCCNNCTGGTTGAGGTTGAGACGACCGTTCAAGCGCGGATCATTCAGGGTCCCNCCGATGTCGGCATGCAGGTCGACCACACCCGACAGAGATCGCTCTCCGCCCATGAACACATCCCAGATCGGCTGAACCTGGCCCTGGATGGAAATGGTGCCGTCCATGTTCCGCTCACGGGGNATCCGGATCATCAGAGGCGCTGCGCTGGCTTCGACCGGCAGAACAAGATCAGCCACCGCCGACACGCTGCCTTCGTCCTCCGCCTGAAGNTCCAGTCTCAGCGTCTCGTTGCCCAAGGTGGCATTGAGCGTGCCATCGACAGCCACATCGGCAGGTGCATCGACGCTGCGCAGGTTGACCAGGGCCATGTTGGCCGATCCGGTCAGGCCAGACCCGCGGCCCTGGATGGCCACCCGCCCGGTGACGCGGCCGCGCAGGTCCGGGAACATTGACCCGACCTCGACCGAGGACAGATTGGCATCGATCAGCTCCGCCGGAGTCCTTGCGCATCTCCCGGCCAGGATCCCGCCGCCCACGCCGAGATCGACCCGAACAACCTGGCCGTCACCGGCCATGGCCGCGATGATCGGTGAGCGGGTCTGGAAGGCAATGTCACGAACCTCTCCCGAGCCGTTCAGGGACACCGAATGGCCACCATTTCCGGCCCGACTATAGGTGCCATCTCCGTCGAATCTGATCGGGTTGGTGCCGCCAATATCGGCCGCGACCGTGAACGGCAGCCGTTCCAGCGTGCCACGCCCGTTCAGCCGCAAGGCGCGGATGACATAGGAGGCTCCGGCCAGGCGGACGTTGGAGGCCGTCACGCTCAGGATCGCAGTCTCGTCGCCTGCACCNTCCGTCAGGCGGATGCGGCCACTGGCCGTCCCGGAGGTCAGAAAGGCGCCGGGCTCGGCGGTAAAGGTCAGATCCGCGCTCGACGGGAAGTTGTTTGACAGAGCTACGGCNCCTTGGGCCGAAACACCTCCGGCGTTCAGGTCAACGTCGGTCAACCGCAGATGGCGCCCNCCGAGGTAAAAGTTGCTGCGCGCGACGGCGGGCCCATAGTTGGATGCCCCGGTCAGAGAGAAACGCCCGTCAGATCCGTCCCGCCCCTTGCGGAAGGTCAGGATCAGGTCGGTTTCGGTCATGCGCAGGCCTGCGGCCGAGATGGTCGGCCCGCGTGCACGCAGATCTGCGCGGGGCTCGGCCAGGGTGCCGGTCAGTGCGCCCTCGCCGGTCATGGTGCCATCCACGGCGACCGGGCCGACGCCGAAGGGACCGTTGGCGGTCCAGTCCAGGGCCAGTTGCATGCGCCCATTGCCATGCAGTAGGCCGCGCGCATTGGCCTGGGCCTCAGCCCCGGTGAGGCGGCTCTGGCTGATCTCGATCCGGCCATCGCGGAGAACGGCCGCAGCCTGCAGGCGCGGCTGGGGCCCCAGCAGACGATCCAGCTCCTCCATGCCGACCGCCAGGCGACGCCCGCGCCCGTCAAAGGTCAGGCTCCAGGGCGCCCCGGCCCGCGCCGACGTGGCCGACAGGCTGCCGCCAAAGCCGCCGCGACCCTGGCGATACAGCGGGCGGATATCGGTGACATCGACCTGCCCACGGAAGCGGAGCGCCCCGTTCAGGTTGCGGCCACCGGAGCCGGTCACGGTCAGGGCCTGGCCGCGGGCATCGACCCGTTCCAGCAACAGCGCACCGTCCGCCATCCGGGCCAAGGCCAACTGCACGCGCGGGCGTGCGCCCAGAAGCCCNCCGACGACCCCGCGGCTGGACCCGCCCTCGGTCCGCAGGTCGGCATCGAGGTCTATGCGCCCGTTTCGGCTGCTGATTTCCACCGGCCCGCGAACGCGCTGCGCCCGGTAGCTGGCCAGGTCCGCCTGCAACAGGTCAACAGATCCGTCCAGTGACCAGGTTCGGGCATCGCCCGTGAAGCGCCCGCGATAGGCCGCAGCCCCTGCCACCGGGACACCCGTCAGTCGGCTGAGCGATGGTGTGGACACCTGGATCTGGAGCCCATCAGGAAACTCGCGTTGCTTGATCCGCATCATGCCCTGGGCCTGGCTGCGCAGGTTGTCGCTGCTGAGCACCCAGGCCACACCGTGCAGGTCGTCGCGCCGGGCATCCGGGACACTGGCCAGACCGAACCGCGCCGTGCGACCGATCCGCCGAACGAAGGGCTCGAACAGGTCCGAGCCGGAGAAATCGACAAAGCCAGTGAGCTGTGATCCTTCGCCCCCAAACCGGCCCTTGACCACCAGGGGTNNGAAGTCGCCGGTGCGCACGACGGCATCGACGACCCGGTGATTGACAACCACGCCCGCAACAAATGGCTTGTCGGGNGAATAACCCAGAGCACCGGCCAACGGTCCGCCTCGCGCCTCCCGGGCCTGCAGATTGATGTCCAATGCCTCCAGGCCGTCCCCCATCTGGGCAGCCAGGCGCAGATAGTCGCCGGGTCGGTTCAGGCTGCGCGCATTCACCGTGGCCGACTTGGTGCCTGTGCGCGGGATCAGGGCCTCGCCGGTCAACCGCCAGCGTCCGTACTCCTGGCTGAAGCCCCTNTCCAGAATGACCTCGGACGAAAAGGCGTCGATATCGACCGATAGGGGCNNCGGCCCCGGCGGCTCGGTCGACGGTTCCACCAAAGGTCGGCGGATCAGTCGGATCGTTTCAGCCTCGATCTCGGTGGCATGGAAACTTTTGAAGACCAGGGGCAGCCAGGTCCAGTCGACCCGCACGGCGTTCGCTTCCAGCCAAACCCCTCTNGCGTCGGTGATGGTCACCCGGTCGATGGTGAATTCATCAAACAGATCGCCGCGGACGCCCTCGACGTTGATCCGGCCATAGCGCCCGACCTTCTTGCCCGCGACGAAGGAGGTCACAAGCGCTCGGCCCGAGTCTGACAGGAGATACATCCGGCCACCGACCATGGCGGCAATGGCCAGGACGGCCAGCACCAGCAGGGTGACGCCGCCAATGAGAAGCCCTGCCTGCCAGGCCGTGCGCTTGACGACCGCCATTTCAGGCGAATCCGCTGTCACGGGCGGATCGGGTTCCGCAGCGGGTTCAGGCGGACGTTTGCGGGTCAAAACGCTTGTCCGATCGAGACATAGACCTGGAAGTCCGCGTCGCCAGGACGACGATCCAGGGGGAAAGCCACGTCGGCACGGATCGGCCCGAACGGCAGGTGGTAGCGCACACCGACCCCGGCCCCGTAGCGGATGTTGTCGTATGGCAGAGCCTGGAAACCNACTGAACCGGCATCGGCAAACACGACCGCCTGCAGGTTGTGGCCAACGTCACGGCGCACCTCAAGCGAACCTTCAAACAGGCTGGTGCCACCACGCGGGGTGTTGTCGGGCCAGCGCGGACCGACGCCCTGGTACTCAAAGCCTCTCACCGAGCCGCCCCCGCCCGAGAAGAACAGACGGTCCGCCGGAACCTGCAACTCACTGGCCCCGGCAATGCTGCCCAATCGCAGGCGGCCGGCCAGGACGGTGCGCGCGTTGTCCTCGAGCGGAAGATAGGCGGATACCTGCCCTTCCACCTTCAGATAAATGCTCTGGTCGTCTCCGGCGACGGCCGTGGGCTGGGCCGTCATCAGGACGCGCCAGCCGCTCGTCGGGTCAAGCGGGTCGTTGGAATAGTCCAGAAAGGCCGCCGCCCGCCCGGTCAGGATGTAAAGATCCCGGTCGAACAGGATGGGCATGAGAGTCAGAGGATCAAACCGAGTCTCGTTATAGTGGCCGGCATCGACCCCGACGCCGACGCTCCAGTAGGAAATCTTGCTGATGCGCTGACGCAGATCTGCGGATGCGGTAACGGCGGCCCGGTTATAAGCGTCGGTATTCTCGTTGATCAGGGCGGCCTGAATGGCCAGGGTCCGCCCTGGTTTGCCCCAGTGCGGAAGGCTCAGATCTACACCCAGGCGGCTGTCGATGTCGGCTGCGCGGGCTTCAAACCGCAGGGTGTCGGCCCGGTTCAGGCGGTTCAGGCGCGTGACGATGATGTCGACGCCATAGCCTTCGGCCGTCGAGTAGGTGGCCCCCACTTCCAGAATGCGACGGGATCGATCCTGCAGGGTAACAATGACGGGTCGAAGGCCATCAGACGTCGTTTGATCGGCCGGTGCCAAGGCCACGGCGACCCCGTCGTAAACGGCGGTTTCCAACAGCCTGCGTTCCAGTTCCGCGACATTCTCGGGCGAATAGCGGTCGCCTTCGGTCCAGGGGGCCAGTCCCGCCACCCAGTCCGGATTGGTCGGGCCCTGGGTCTCAACCCGCACGCCGTCCAGCTTCACCAGCCGCCCTGAGTTGATGCGAAAGGTCGGACTGACCGTGAGCGCCGCATGATCGACCACGACGCGCCTCGGCTCGGTCTGGGCATCGGCATAGCCGCGTCGGGCCAGTCCCGCGATGATCCGCCCCTCGGCTGCAATGACATCCGCTGCGCGCCCCGGCTCTCCGGCGGGCAGATTGATTTCGTCCTGGACGGCGGCATCGGTCTCGCCATCCGGTGCCGGGGCTGTCCACTGGATGACCGGTGGGGTCAGCTCAAACCGTGGGCCGGGGGTGACCTGAACCACGGGAACCGGCGGGCTTTCCCCNTCTACCAGGTCTTCCAGCACGGGCTGATAATAGCCTTCGGATCGCAGCAGTGCCTCTGCCGCCTCCATGGCACCACGCGCCCGGCTTCGGGCCTCAAAGCGGCTGGTCGGGGCCTGCTCGACCGTGCCGATGGCGCGCTCCAGCTTCTCCCGCAGATCGCCAGGCATGTCGCCCCGCACCTGCGCGCGGGTCTGCCCAGGCGGGGCTCGCGCCCAGGAGCGCCAGACCCAGCAGCAAGGCACCGATGAGGGTGTAGCCAGGCACCTCAATACAGACGATCCGAAAACAGCAAGATACGGTCAGCCAAGACGACGGACCTGGATCAGAAGAACAGGGTTTCGCTGTCCGGCTGGACGCTCTCTTCGGAGGTCCGCTTGTTGGCAGGCAGGGTCGAATCGTCCGCCGGAGCCGCTGTGCTGGCACCCTCGGAGGCCCCTGATGCCGTTTCGTCCACCGGAATGGCATTGGGATCTTCAGCGACTGGAGCGTTCATATCCACCGTTTCGACCTCGGGCTGCGCCGGTGCAGATGTGGGCATGTCGCAGGCGGCTAGGCCCAGGGCGAGGGCCGCGATGGCGGTGGTGATCATCAACGACTTCATGGCAATCCCTCGATTCCGTTGGGCCGCCCAGGGGTGCGGCCGCCTTGCCGTGCAACGTGCACTGGCGCTTGACTGTTCCATAGCTGCAATGTGGCTTCCGGTCACGTCTGCTGATTGCCCGTCCGGCGCAGACACGGGCCACGCCCCCGGTGCCTGGACCCTCGGTGCGGTGCCACGTCGAGATCGCAATCTGCTCCCGGCGGGATGGTCGAATGTGCCCCGTTAACGGCCAAGTGGCGCACCGAAGTCCAAATTGTCGTGGCGGTGACGCCCGGGTGATGGCCGACCTGTCAGAATCTATGCGGGTGAGGCGGCAATCTGGCTTGACGTGAGCCGCCTGTGAGGACAGAAAGCCCCCGCGCGATGGGCGTCCTTAGCTCAGTTGGTTAGAGCATCTGACTTTTAATCAGAGGGTCCTCGGTTCGAGCCCGAGAGGACGTACCATCGCGGGGCTTTTCCCCACAATCTGTGTCAGTCGTCGGGCCGGCCCTTGCGGGCTCCACAGCGCTTGCACACCAGGGTGCCGGGCTTGGACCGGCGTACTGAAAATGGTGTTCGCAGCGGAGTCGCCGGATCAAGTCGGTGAACACGTTTCGTATCATCGCTGGCTGACCTCCAACGCGAACCGCTGGGAAGCTGACAACATCGGATGATCGCGGTTAGGTCAAGTCCGATCCTGCCGCTGGTAAAACCCCTGGCGGAAGGCGGCAAACTTCCCNTGGCTGATGGCATCACGCATGGCGGCCGTAAGCGCCTGATAGAAGGCGATGTTGTGCCAGCTCAGCAGGATCTTGCCCAAAATCTCATCGGCCCGGATCAGGTGATGCAGATAGGCCCGTGAATAGTCCTGGCTGGCCGGGCAGGGGACGGCGGGGTCCAGCGGCTCTTGATCCTCGGCAAAGCGGGCATTCTTCAGATTGACCGGTCCTGACCAGGTCCAGGCCTGGCCGTGGCGCCCAGCCCGGGTCGGTAGCACGCAGTCGAACATGTCGACGCCGCGATACACGGCTTCCACCAGATCGACCGGCTTGCCCACCCCNATCAGATAGCGGGGCCGGTCGGCGGGCAGCATCTCGGGCGCATAGTCCAACACCTCGCACATGGCCTCATGGCCCTCACCGACCGCCAGTCCNCCGATGGCATAACCGTCAAAGCCGATGTCCAGCAGGCGCTCGGACGATCGCGGCGCAGGGTCTGGAAGGTTNGAGCCCTGCTGGATGCCGAACAGGGCCTGGCTGTCGCGGGTGCCAAAGGCGTCCTTGGACCGCTTGGCCCAGCGGGCCGACAGCTCCATNGCCCTCACGGGCACGTTTTCCTCGGCGGGCCAGGCGACGCATTCATCCAGTTGCATCACGATGTCAGAGCCCAACCGGTCGGCCTGAATCTCGATGGAGCGTTCGGGCGTCAGCACATGCTTGGAGCCGTCGATGTGGCTGGAGAAGGTGACGGCCTCCTCGGTCAGTTTGGAAATGCCCGACAGGCTCATGACCTGGAAGCCGCCACTGTCGGTCAGGATCGGCTTGTCCCAGCGCATGAAGTTGTGCAGGCCACCCAGCCGCTGCATCCGCTCCGGGCCGGGGCGCAGCATCAGGTGATAGGTGTTGCCCAGCAGGATGTCGGCACCGGTCTGTTTGACCTGATCCACCGTCAACGCCTTGACCGTGGCGGCGGTGCCGACGGGCATGAAGGCGGGCGTGCGGATATCGCCGCGCGGGGTCTTCAGCACCCCGGTGCGGGCGCGGCCATCGGTGGCGGAAATGTCAAAGGGAAGGGCATCANNGGCGGCGCGAAATAGCAGGCTGCCGCCGCCATAGGAATAGAACCGGTATCCGTCGGCGATGGCGTGGGCGTAGGCGGCCCTCATGGTCTCAAGCCCCGCGAAGGCAGAGACCAGCATGAACAGGGTCGACTTCGGCAGATGGAAGTTGGTCATCAACACATCGACGGCCCGGAAACGATAGCCCGGCGTGATGAAGATGGCGGTGTCGCCGTGAAACGGCTGGATCACCCCATCCTCGCCCGTCGCGCTTTCCAAGAGGCGCAAGGAGGTGGTGCCCACGCAGACAATCCGTCCGCCCGCCGCATGGACGTCGTTGAGGGCTGCGGCGGTGTCGGCGGAAACCTCACCCCACTCGGAATGCATCGTGTGATCGGTCGTGTCGTCGGCCTTGACCGGCAGGAAGGTGCCGGCCCCGACGTGCAGGGTCACGGCATGGGTCGAGACGCCCCGGGCGCGGATGGCGTCCAGCAGCTCGGGCGTAAAATGCAGGCCCGCCGTCGGGGCAGCGACCGAGCCGTCATGCACGGCATAGACGGTCTGGTAGTCGGCCTTGTCCCGCTCATCCTCCGGGCGCTTGGCGGCGATATAGGGCGGCAGGGGCATGACCCCGACCTCGCGGATGGCGTCATCCAGCGCCGGGCCGGACAGGTCGAAGCGCAGTGCGACCAGGCCGTCTTCGCCCTTGGCCTCGACGGTGGCGTCGAGGTGGCCCAGCAGGCACGCGCCCTCTGTGGTCTTACCGAAGGCGATCCGATCCCCGACCTTGATCCGCTTGCCGGGCTTCATGAAGGCGCTCCAGACATCGGGCGCATCACGATGATGCAGGGTCGCCTCGACCGGCACGATCAGGGTCTGGCCCTCCTCGCCCTCGCGCTGGCGCTCGCCCGACAGCCGGGCCGGGATCACACGCGTGTCATTGAACACCAGGGCATCGCCGGGTTGCAGGAAGTCCGGCAGGTCGCGGATGATCCGGTCGTCGAGCCCGCCGCCCCGGACCACCAGCAGACGTGCCGAATCGCGTGGCTCTGCGGGGCGCAGGGCGATCCGGTCCTCCGGCAGGTCAAAATCGAAATCGGCGGTCTTCATGGCTGGCCTTGTTGCGGGCGGGGCAATGGGCACGCTGGCGTTCCGGGGTCAAGATGCCATAGTCCAGTGCTGGTGCGTGGAGCCGAGCCGATGACCGAGAAATCCCTGATGGCAGCCACGGGCGACTATCTTGCCCGGCATTTTGTCAGTGCTGAACAGCTGGGGGCACCGTCGGGCGTGTCAGAGGCCGAGGTCTGGACCCTGGTCGAGGGCGGGCAGTTGCCGCAACCCTCCTACCAGGTGCGCGGCGGGCATCTTGTGTCAGTGGCATTTGAGAGCTGGATGGAGCAGGGTTGGCAGACGGGTCCTACTTCCACAGCGGCATGCGGCACTGGCTGGAGCGGGCTTTGGCGGGGGCTGGTCAGGCAGCGCCGGACGCGATCCTGAAGTCGGCGTTTCTGGCCGAAGCGGAACAGGCCCAGGCCGAGCTGTCCGCTGCCGGGTGGCTTGCACCGGAGTGCGCCGATGCCGACGGCAGGCCGGATGCAGCCGCGACCGCCGCCTGGCTGGAAGATATCTGGCAATCGCATCTGGAGGGCATCTTCGGTGTCTGTGTGCGTCAACCGGATCGGATCGATCAGATCGTTCTCAAGGAGACGATGCAGGGTATTCTGACGGCCCGGACGAAAATGGCACCCGCACGGACTATTCACTCGAGGAGGCCAGCAAGCTCCGGGATATGGTGCAGCGCTATGCGGTCGCCTGCGCGGACTTTACGCCGGTTGAATACCCCATATCCAGCCGCCGCCGCTTTCTTGAGGAGCTGAGCCTGGGCTGAATGTGCTGTTGAGGTGCGTTGACCCGCCGCCGCTTAGGCGTCAAACCGCCCGCCATGCTTCAGAACCTCGAAACCCTCGCCCGTGAGGCCAAGTCCTGGCCGTTTGAACAAGCCCGCAATCTTCTGAACCATGTTCTGAAGAAGCGGCTGAGCGATGCCGAGCGCGATGCGGCCAAACTGCTGATCGATGCGGGCAAGGCCGATGAGGCGCTGGCGACCTTTGAGGCGCTGCAACGGCCCGTGATCCTGGAAACCGGCTATGGGCCTTCGGGTCTGCCGCACATGGGCACCTTCGGCGAGGTGGCGCGGACCACCATGGTGCGCAACGCCTTTCGCGCCCTGACCGGCGACCACTGGCCGACGCGCCTGATCGCCTTCAGCGACGACATGGACGGCTTGAGGAAGGTTCCCGACGGGGTGCCGAACCCCGAGATGCTGACTGAGGATCTGCATCTGCCCCTGACGAAAGTGCGCGATCCGTTCGGCACCCACGACAGCTTCGGCGCCCACAACAACGCCCGGCTGCAGGCCTTCCTGGACAGTTTCGGCTTTGACTATGAGTTCTTCTCTTCGACCGAATGCTACCGGTCGGGCCTGTTCGACGCGACGCTGCTTCTGATGCTGGAACGCTATGACGCGGTCATGGCCATCATGCTGCCAACCNTTGGGGAGGAGCGCCGGGCGACCTATTCGCCCTTCCTGCCCATCAGCCCCATCACCGGCCATGTGCTGCAGGTGCCGACGCTGGAGCGGGACGTCGAGGCGGGGACCATCACCTTTGAGGATCCCGCCAAGGGAGAGGGANGTGCCGGGCGCACCACCGTTCCGGTCACAGGCGGCCATGTGAAGCTGCAGTGGAAGCCGGACTGGGCCATGCGCTGGACGGCCCTGGACATCGACTATGAAATGGCCGGCAAGGACCTGATCGAAAGCGTGCGTGAAAGCGGCAAGATCTGTCGCGCCCTGGGCGGCACACCACCGGAAGGCTTCAACTACGAGCTGTTCCTGGACATTGAGNGGAAGAAAATCTCCAAGTCCAAGGGCAATGGCCTGACCATGGACGAGTGGCTGCGCTATGGCACACCTGAGAGCCTGTCGTGGTACATGTTCCAAAGCCCGAAGTCGGCCAAAAGCCTGCACTTCAACGTCATCCCGCGCGCCATCGACGACTACCTGAGCTTCATCGACCAGTATCCGGCCCAGGAACCAGCGAAGCAGATCGACAATGCCGTCTGGCACATCCATGGCGGCAATCCGCCCAAGGTCGCCTCGCCGGTGTCGTTCAGCCTGCTTTTGAACTTGGTGGGCGTGGCCAATGCGTCGGACAAGGAACAGCTGTGGGCCTATATGGCCAAATATCTGCCGGACGCGACGCCCGCGAGCGAGCCGACGCTGGACCGGCTGATGGGCCATGCGCTGAACTACTACGTCGACTTCGTGAAGCCGACCAAAACCTATCGCCTGCCGGATGAGAAGGAAAAGGCGGCGCTGCTGGACCTGGCGGCGCGTCTGAAGGCCCTGCCGGCCGACACCACCGATGGCGAGCTGATCCAGAACGAGGTCTATGCGGTGGGCAAGGAACACGACTTCCAGCCCCTGCGCGCCTGGTTCGGGGCGCTGTATGAGGTGCTGCTGGGCGCGTCGCAGGGGCCGCGTTTTGGATCATTTGCCGCCATCTATGGCCTACCGGAGACCATTACCCTGATCGAGNCGGGGGCCAACGGCGAGCTGGCATCCTGATGTCCGGGCTTGAATATGAACGCCAGACAACGTGACGTTCATGCAGCCTCTTGCGAACTGGGGCATTGTGTAGGGACCAATCCGCCAAACACAGGAGACGCGCGATGTTGAAATTAAGGTTCCGGCCGTGGCGGCCGCCGTCCTTCTTGCCGGAGCGGCCACCGCCGCCCACGCCCAGTCGCAATATCAGTCCCAGCCGCAGCAANNCGCGCCAACGGCATCACCAACTGCGATGCGCCCGGTGGCCGTCAGCAGGCGGGTGCCGCGATTGGTGCGGTCGTCGGTGCCCTGATCGGCAGCCAGATTTCGGACAATGAACGGGCCCTGGGCACCGTGGCGGGCGGTGCCGCCGGTGCAGCCGCCGGCTCCTATATCGGGTGCAGCCAGCAGCGGGCACGCGCGGCCGAAGGCACCTCGACCTACAGCTACGATCAGCCGGCCCCGGCCCAGCAGGGCCAGTATCGCGCTACGTCCAACCTCAATGTGCGCGAAGGGCCGGGCACCAACTACCGCGTGGTGGGTCGCCTCAACAGCGGCCAGAACTTCACCGCCAGCGGATCGCAGGGTGAGTGGGTTCAGATCGCTGGCGGTGGCTGGGTCAGCGCCCGCCACGCCGCGGCCAACTACTGATCTGCAGCTCCCGACTGCAGCTGGAAGGCCACCCTTCGGGGTGGCCTTTTGGTTTGAGGCAAAGGAACCTACTGGCTCACCCAGAGGATGCGACTCATCCAGGCGATATCCGACCGGTCCAGCACTCGGTCCGGATAGGCAGGATTGATCGACCGTAGCACGACCTGCTTGGGTCCGATGTCAGCCAGCTCCTTGGCCAGGGTTTCGCCGGTCACGGTCCGCACGACGACCCGGTCGCCGCGGCGCACATCTGTCCGCTCCTGGTCCACCAGCACTCGGTCGCCGGGACGATACAGCGGCTCCATCGAATCGCCGGAAATCGACAGGCTGAACAGGGCCGGACTGACCTTCGGCAGGTCGGTTTGATCCCAGCCTTCGCCGGTCGGCAAGCCGGCCTCATCAAAGAAGCCGTCCTGGCCCGCCTGGGCCAGGCCGAGCAGGGGCACGGTCGTGAACTGTGGCTCGGCATCGGCCGCCAGTTCGGCAAAGGCTCCCAGGCTCAACCCCGTCACGTCCAGCACCCGCGTCAGGCTCTCGGTCGAGGGCCAGCGCGGACGGGGCGGTGAGCCGGGTCCGAAGCGTTTGGAGGGGTTGAAACTGGTCGGGTCCAGGCCCGCTTTGCGCGCGAGCCCGGATGCGCTCAGGTTCGCTTGGGCGGCCAGGCGGTCAATCGCCGTCCAGATTTGACTGTGGGACAGGGGCACTTCGAATTCCGAACAAGGCCATAGGAATAAGTCCCCATAACCCGAATCGGTCGGTTTGCCTACTGATCCCGGCGGCCCGGCGCTCCTGCCAGGCCCAGAAGGTTCCCGCGGCCAGGGCAATCAGGATGCCATAGGAGGCCAGATTGATGACCGTATAGTAGGCCGACAGGGCAGGGCGCACATCGATCAGGATGAGGATGTGGCTGATCACGATCAGGCCCTGGAAGCCGCAGGCCACAATGGTCCAGGCTTTGCGATAGCGGATGGCTAGCGCCACGAAGACCAGCAGGAACAGAGCGTCGAGCGCAAACATGCCCNNCCACGGCAGGCCGTGCAGTTGGCCGTCCTGTTGCAGGGTAACCGTGGCAAGCCAGCCGATGGCAAAGGCCCCGGCACCGAATCGCTCCGGCTCATCGCCCTTGAGCAGGGCAAAGATCAGGATCGCCATGCTGCAGATTGCGAGAATCTGACTGACCAGCGTGTCTAACATACACTTCGCCCCTGCGCCGTTTCCAACGCAAGGGGCGATCATGGACCTATTTGATCAATTCGGGAACCGGGTGCGTCAAATACCCGGCCAAAAGCCCGCAATTGGCGTCACCTAAACGGCGCGCAGATACTGCCCGTGGGACGGCTGCCGACCGGNGTTTCCCAGTCGTCGCCCTTGTCGATCGGACCAACCGCATAGACGCCCCAGCCCATGCGGCGGTGGTCTCTTTGNAGTTCGGCGTGGCAAGCCACAATGGCTTCGCGGGCGGTGCCGAGGGCCGCAATGGCCTCCATGGCCTTGGCCTGAGATCCGGTTCCCGCCACGGGCGAGACCCCTAGATCGGCCCGCGCTGTGATCATCGACTGAACCAGCCCGGTTGCCTGGGTGATGGCGGCGTCAACTGCATGCTCGGTTGCGTGCAAGTTCTTGGCCACTCCGGCAACGATTTCTACTCTATCCATAATACTCAGCCTCCCAACCAACATGGTTAACCGATGGCTAACATGCGGGTTTGGGGCTGGCAACGCCTTCTTAAGAAAGGTGAACTGCGCGTTTTCCGCCGAGCGATGGGCGAACGCTGGTCACTCCGCCATTTCCGACGGGAGGGTCGTCATCCGGTTTGTCGATCGGACCGATCGCAACCAGATCGATATCAAGGACTTTGGCCAGCCGCCCGAGATCGTGGTGGGCCGAACACAGGCCTTCGCGCGCCACGATCAGAGCCTCAATCGAACTGCCCAGGTGACGAAAAGTTGATTGGCCNGCCGTGGCCGCCAGGCCTGCGTCTGCCCGGCTTTGGGGCAGGCTGGCCAGCAAACCCGACACTTCACGCAGGGCTGCGTCCATGGCGATTTCAGCCTGGAACAGGCGCGCCGCCAGCTTCTCGGCGGTCAAGGTTCGATTCATGGGTGTCCTCCCGACATCAACGATGCCGAGATAATCTCAGATCGAATTCAAATTACAACTTTTAAGTGTTGTCGAGCAGAAAGTGGGCGCTGAGGGCGGCGATCGGTGCATCCTCCTGATCTTGCCAGGCCTCCACCTGCACATTGATGACCCGCTTGCCCGCCTTGTAAATTCGAGCTCGGGCGCGGACGTCAGACCTCGACCTGCCCTCAGGTAGGTGACGGTGACATTGATCGGCTTGGGTTGGCCCGCCGCGGGATAGACATCGGCGATCCGCGCCATGGCGGTCAGCTCCAGTAAGGCCGCTGTTGATCCACCATGGAGAGTCAAAGGGAAGGGATTGCCGACCAACTGTGGCCTGAACGGCATGAGCACGGTCATGTCTTCGCCAGCCCCCTCAGTTCGAAGGCCCAGGAAGGCGGCGTAGGGGATCGTCTCCAGAAAGCGTGTCATGCCGGGCTCTCGCCGATACGCATATAGGTCGCCTGCGCTGCCGCCACGGGGTTGTCGGCCCTCNNCTGGTTGAAGGCCTGGGCGCGGACAAAGGCCACAGAGCGGGTGAGGTGATAGCATTGGGCCTCTGCGATCAGGTCCTGGCCGGGGTCGGCAGGCCGCATATAATCCACGCGCAGGTCCAAGGTGGCGATGGGCTGAAACACGCCAATGCGCACCCACACTGCCATTCCGCCGACATGGTCCAGCAGGGCCGACACCAGCCCGCCGGCCAGGACCCCGGTTGCCGGATCGCCGACCAAATCCGTCCGGTAGGGGACCCGCAGACGCACCTTGTCGTCGTTCAGCCCGTCAAACTGGAATCCCAGTGCGGTCGTGTGGGCTGCTGCTGACGCCAGGGCGGGCAGTAGGTCGGTAAGTGTCGTCATGGGGCCGGCTATCGGCGCATTCGGTGCTGGCGACAAGGCCTGGGCGACGCTGGCGAAGCGCTACGCCGAGCCGCGAGCGGTGCGCCGCTGCGGGCCGACGAACGCGCAGACCTCGCCTTCTGTCCGGCCTCTGCCTGGCTCAGGGCCTGGTTCAGGGCGGTCATCAACTGTTCGGGCTTGATCGGCTTTTCGACAACCGAGAGCATACCCGCAGCCAGATACCGGGCCTTGTCGTCGGGATCAGCATTGGCGGTCAGGGCGATAATCGGCGTCAGCGCAGCCGGACCGTCCATGGCCATGATAATCGCGGTGGCCTCCAGCCCGTCCATGCGCGGCATCTTGATGTCCATCAAGATGGCGTCGAAGCTTTCCTGGGCGACGATTTCGACGGCCTCCTGACCATCTTCGACCATGGCGGTTTCAAAGCCGAACATCTCGCAAAGCGCTTGGGCCACGATGCGGTTGGTGGCGTTGTCATCGACGATAAGGACGCGCCCGATGGGCTCCACGTGGGCTGCGGGCTGTGAAGCAGTTTCCGCTTCGCCTAGGCGAGCGTCGGCCACAGGCACCGTAAGTTCGAAAACCACCGAACTGCCCAGTCCGGCGTTGTTCTCCGCCCGGATCGAGCCACCCATCCGGTGCACCAGTTGACGGCTCAGGCGCTGATCGAGGTCGCTCAGTGGCGCTTCGGATCGGCGAAATCGGCCAGGGCCNTGGGACGACAGGGCGTGACCCTCATCGCGGACCCGCCCAACCAGGCGGATCTGTTCGCCTTCGAGACGGGCCTTCAGGCCGGCCTCGACCACCCCTTCCCCCTGGCCGAGGGTCCGGGCCAGCAGGCAGTCCAGAATCTGGCGCAAGGCTTGGCTGTCGAGGCGAGCCACCAGATCTGTGTCGCCCTCATAGCTGACGGAAAGGCCTGGTCCGGCGGCGGCAAAGCGAGGCTCCCAATCACCCTGGACCTGATCCATCAGGTTACGCAGACGNACCGAATCTTCTGAAAAGGTGCGACTTCCGGAGGCTAGGCGTCCCAGCTCCATGGCGGATGCAACGCGGTGCTCCAGCTCGCGCACCTGGTGCCGCATCCGCTGCAGGGAGACCGCCAGGGGTGGCGTGCCATGCGCCGCTGGAGGTCGCCGTGCGCTTCGCGCAGGCGCGAGCTGGGGGCGCAGGCTGTCATCGAGAACGCGGATCAGCTCGGCCGATCCCGGCCCCTGGGCCTGACGCAACCGCACCAGTTCGCAGGCGTGTCGCTTGGCCTGTCTCGCCTGCTCATCATGCAGGCTCTGCAGCATGTCCAGACCGGAGCAAAGGCCTTCATAGCGGCCCTGACGCGTGACGATGAATAGCCGTGGGTGGTGCGTGACCTGATCGATCAGCAGGGCGGTATCCAGAACCGTCAGGTCGACATCTATCTCCAGGGCCGGACAATCGCAGTCGGCCATATCCTCGGCGCTGAGATCGGATCGGCCATCGATCAGCAGGTCCCCCAGATGTGCCCGGGATATGACCCCGATCAGGGTCTGACCCTCCATGACCGGAATGCCCACAAGCCCAGGGTCGGCGCGAAACCGCGCTACGACGTCCAGATAGTCAGCATCAGGCGCAAGGGGCTCGATGCGCTCCAGAATGGAAACAACGGAAATCATACAGGTGCTGGTCCAACAGAATGGCCGGCACCCTAATCTTGCGCCCTTTCAAAAGGGTTAAGGCCCCAGCCACCTTAACCGCCTTGCCCCTTTCCCCGTCGCCGGTTGGGTGTAGGACGCGGCCCCTTAGAAAACCCGATCCATCTCTCAGCCTTCCTTGCATGCGCGCGGCCATAAGTCCTTCGGGATGGGGCCGACCGCAGGTCCGTCATGAGCCAAACCGAACCGACATCGCTGACCTCAGGGCCGACCGCGGCCCTGGTGCTGTTCTCCGGCGGGCAGGACAGCGCCACCTGTCTGGCCTGGGCGCTGGAGCGGTACACGCAGGTCCAGACGGTTGGCTTTGACTATGGCCAGCGCCATGCGGTGGAGATGCTGGCCCGGCTAAAGGTGCGCGAGGCGATGGCCGCCCTGTCACCGGTGTGGGTCGAACGACTGGGACCCGACCATGTGGTGGACCTGACCGGCTATGGGGCCATCGCCGACAGTGCCCTGACGGCCGACCGGGCGATGGAGCTGGATGCGCGGGGCTTGCCCACCACCTTTGTGCCGGGGCGCAATCTGGTGTTCCTGAGCGTGGCGGCGGCCCTGGCGGACCGGCAGGGAATGCAGGTGCTGGTCGGCGGCATGTGCGAGACCGACTATTCCGGATACCCCGACTGCCGACGCGATACGCTCGATGCCATGCAGGCGGCGCTCAGCCTGGGGCTGGATCACCCGGTCGTCATCGAGACGCCGCTGATGGCGCTGACGAAGGGCCAGACCTGGACCCTGGCGATGGAACTGGGCGGGCAGGGGCTGGTCGACCTGATCCTGGAAGAGACCCATACCTGCTATCGCGGGGAGCGGGGCGAGCGGCACGCCTGGGGCTATGGCTGCGGCACCTGCGCCGCCTGCGACCTGCGGGCCAAGGGCTGGGCCGACTGGGTGGCCCCAAGCGAGGTCAAGCGATGACCTATGCCGTGAAAGAGACCTTCTTGACCGTGCAGGGCGAGGGCGGGCAGGCCGGGCGCGTGGCCGTGTTCCTGCGGTTCGCGGGCTGCAACCTGTGGACCGGGCGGGAGCAGGACCGGGCCTCGGCCGTTTGCGACTTCTGCGATACCGAGTTCGTGGGCACCGATGGCGACGGCGGCGGCAAGTTCACCTCGGCCGACGATCTGGCCGGCCATGTGGCCAGCTTCTGGCGCAGCGGCGAAGACCAACGGCTGGTCGTCTGCACCGGCGGTGAGCCTTTGTTGCAACTGGATGCCCCGCTGATCGCGGCCCTGAAGGCGCAGGGCTTCGACATCGCGGTAGAGACCAATGGCACCCAGATCGCACCGGACGGCATCGACTGGATCTGCGTCAGTCCCAAGGCGGATGCCCCGGTGGTACAGATGACCGGTCAGGAACTGAAGCTGGTCTATCCGCAGGCCAAGGCACTGCCAGAGCGGTTCACGGACCTGGATTTCGAACGGTTCTGGCTGCAGCCCATGGATGGGCCTGACGTGGCTGCCAACACTGCCGCCGCCTTTGACTATTGCCTGAGCCATCCCAAGTGGCGGCTCAGTATCCAGACCCACAAACTGATCGGGGTGCGGTGATGCCCGTGTTCGAGATTACCAAGCGGGCCACCTTCGATGCCGCCCATCACTTCCCCAATGAGCCCGAAGGCAGCATCTATCGGCGCATGCACGGCCATTCCTTCACGGTCGAGGCGACGGTGCGGTCGCAGGTGCTGGACACCGAGCATGGCTGGGTTGCGGACCTGGGGGCACTGGACCGGGCACTGAAGGCGGCGGCGGAAAAGCTGGATCACGGCCTGCTGAACGAGCACGCGGGATTGGAGCTGCCTAGTTTGGAGAATCTGTGCCTGTGGTTTGTGGGCCAGCTTCAGGCCGACTGGCCGGGTCTGAGCCGCATCGTGGTGGCCCGGCCCACGATCCATGAGCGGTGCGAGCTGACGCTCTGAGGGATGGAAGCTGCGGCGGCCTGGCGACCGGGCCCGCACGACCGGTTAGCCATGGCACCCAAGGCCAGGAGCCTTGCGCCGATTTGGCACCCGAAAATTCAGGGTGCCAATAGTGCCAATAGTGCCAAATCTTCTGGTTGGCGCGGCAACAACGATGTCAAAGACCAATGGGCAGACTAAAGGATCGATGCGTCATTTTTGGACGCATGGTGGGTCGGTGGTCACTTTTTTCCGTCAGGTGCGACGGCGGCCTTTCGGTCTCCACCTCTTTCGTCCCGGACGTGCTTGCCCGAGCAACTGGTAGAGCCGCCGGGGAAGGACACGCCATGCATCCGCTTGAGACCTTCGAACTGATGAGCTTTGTGCTGGAGGCGCTGGTCTTCATCCTGATCGGCTTCTCCCTGCGCGGCGTGGTCGAGCGTATTGACGAGGCCGGGGGCCTGGATCCGGCCATGGGCTGGGCCGTTCTGGGCGTCGTTTTGGCGGTCACAGCAGCCCGGTTCGCCTGGGTTTTCGGGGCCGATGCGATGATGGTGGTGTTGCACTGGCTTGGCCCCAGGCGGGAAACGATGGGCTGGCGTCAGGCGACGGTGCTCAACAGCCTGGAGCGTGACCTGGATGTGGAAGAAATGACCATCTTCTTCCCGCGCAGCGAATAGGCGGAGCTGTCCGGTCAGGACCAGTCCTGGGTGATCCATTCCTCAAGCGCCTGATTGACCCGCTCGGGGCGCTCGAGGGTTGAGGCGTGGCCACAGCCGGGAATGATTTCCAGCCGCGCCCCGGCGATGCCCTTGGCCATCTCCAGCGAGCGATCCGGCGGCGTCAGAGTGTCGCGGTCGCCGACGATCACCACGGCGGGCACACGGATGGCCGCGAGATCGGGACGCGAATCCGGGCGGCTGATGACGGCTTCCTGCTGCCGGGCAAAGCCTTCGACACCCACGGCCAGACCCATGCGCCGGTTGGCGGCGATGAGCGCGGGATCCTGGCGGTGATCGGGATGGAACAGCAGCGGCACCAGACTGTCGAGCACCGCCGCGTAGTCGCCGTCGCGTGCCCGGGCGACAGAGGCGCGGCGATTGGCTGTCTGATCATCGGTATCGGGCCGCGCCGAGGTGTCGATCAGGGCCAGACTGGTGACGCGCTCGCGGGCCTGGCGCAGGATTTCAAAGCTGATGTAACCGCCCATGGAGAACCCGATCAGGGCGAAAGTCGGAGGCGCGTCGGCCAGGATCGCTCGCGCCATCTCGGCCATGGTCTCGCCGGACAGGGTATTGGCCACCTGCACCGGGCCATGGGGCCACAACACAGGGATCTGCGGCGCAAAGATCTCGGCGGTGCAGACCAGGCCGGGAATAAGCAGGAAGGGGTCATGGCCGAAGCCTAGCCCAGCCGGAGACAGCCGGACAGTCCAGGATCTGGTCGGTCAGCAGCGGCGCCCTGGCGCTGGCGTTCCTCACAGCGCCGCTGTTCGCGCTCATGCTCGCGCTGCTCGCGGGCGGTGCGGGCCTCCGTCTCGGCATCTGAGGTCGTCACCGCGTCGATGCCCGCGCCGACGACTGCGCCCGTGACCTTGGCCCCGGTGCCGATCACCGATCCCACGGCCCCCGCTGCCGCCCCAACCAGACAGCCGGACAGGAGCGGTGCCAGTCCAAGGACCAGACCGACAGCAAGCGCCCGCGCGTAAGAGATGGACATCTGATCCTCCGACCGATGAGTGACAGTGGTGTTGAGCCCATGAATGTCACCTTAACCCGGTTGCAAATCACCTGTGGCGTTGATCCGGGCACGGGACTATCAAGCGTTGGGGAGAACTAGGGGCACAGCATCCATGTCACTGCATACGGCGGACTCCATCGCGAGGGTCCAGTTCATCCGCAAGGCGACCTTGCTGCTCGCCATTTTAGGGGCCTGTGTGCTGGCGGCAGTGACACGCAGTCAGGGCGGTGCCGATGGCCTGACCCACGAAGCGATCGAGGCGATGGGCCTGGGGATGATCGCCCTGTGCGTGGTCGGTCGGGCCTGGTGTTCGCTCTACATCGGTGGACGCAAGAAGGCCGAGATCGTCGAACAGGGGCCCTATTCGATCAGCCGCAATCCGCTTTACGTATTCAGCTTCATCGGGGCCTTCGGCATGGGGGCCCAGACCGGCACCATCACCATCGCCACCCTGTTCCTGGTCATCGCCCTGGGTGTTTTCTACATGACCGTACGCAAGGAGGAGGCTTGGCTGGAGGCCCATTTCGGTGACGCCTACCGCGCCTATTGCGCCCTGACGCCGCGCTTCTGGCCGGACTTTTCCAAGTGGCGCGACAGCCAGACGATTGAGGTTCGCCCGTCCTTCTTTCTGATCACCTTGCGCGACGGGCTGGCCTTCTTTCTGGCCGTGCCCCTGTTCGAGGCCTTGGAGCATGCCCAGGATGTGGGTTGGGTGTCGGTGATGTTCAGCCTGCCCTGACGCCATCGGTAGGGGTATTTGTTGCTAACGGCTGTCGACCATCACCAGTTCGGCGTCGGCTGTGGCGGTAATGGTGATGACCGGCTCATCGACGATACCGGCCCCATCGCGGGCGTTCAGAGCCACGCCGTTGACTTCCACCTCCCCAACCGCGGGCACCAGATAGGCGCGGCGGCCGGGAACCAGGTCGTAGGTCAGACTCTCGCCCGCCTTCAGGGTGGCCCCCAGCACCTTGGCATCGGCCTGGATCGGCAGGGCTCCGTCGGCGGGATTACCCGACGCCAGCACGCTGAACCGGCCCGAGCGGTCGGCCCTTGGGAACTCGCGCTGACCCCAGCCGGGGGCGGAGCCGGGCTTGTCGGTCTCGATCCAGATCTGGAACAGGGTGGTGGTCTCATCCTCCAGATTGAACTCGGAATGGCGCACACCGGTGCCCGCGCTCATCACCTGCACATCACCAGCGGCGGTGCGGCCCTGGTTGCCCATGGAATCCTGGTGGGTGATGGCGCCGGTGCGGACATAGGTGATGATCTCCATGTCCCGGTGCGGATGCGGCGGAAACCCCGATTTGGCGGCGATCTCGTCGTCGTTCCAGACCCGCAGACGACCCCAGCTTTCGCGGGCGGGATCGTAATAGTTGGCGAAGGAGAAATGGTGCTTGGCCTTAAGCCAGCCATGGTCGGCACCGCCAAGGGAGTTGAAGGGGCGAACATCGATCATTGTGGTCTCCCCGAATGTGGGAACCCCTGTGGGGCCTGTCTGGCACCTATATAGGTAACAGATGCGGTTGCGAAAGGGGATGCGACGACCTCACCCCACCTGCCCCCTGTGCCGGAGCATCGCATCGGCCAGAACACACGCGGCCATGGCTTCGACGACGGGGACGGCGCGTAAGGCCACGCAGGGGTCGTGGCGGCCCTTGGTCAGGACTTCGGTCTCGGTTCCGCCGCGGGTGATGCTCTGGCGCGGCGTCAGGATGGAGGAGGTCGGCTTGAAGGCGATGCGGGCCGTGATCGGCTGGCCGGTGGAGATGCCGCCCAGGATGCCGCCGGCGTGGTTGGACAGGAACTCAGGATTGCCGTCCGGGCCGAGGCGCATCTCATCGGCATTCTGTTCGCCCGACAGTTCGGCAGCCCCAAAGCCCGCGCCGATCTCTACCCCTTTGGCGGCGTTGATGGACATCATGGCCGAGGCCAGCTCGGCATCCAGCTTGGCATAGACGGGNGCCCCNCAGCCGACCGGAACGCCCGTAACGTCCAGCGCCAACACCGCCCCGATGGACGAGCCGGACTTGCGGACCCCATCCAGATAGGCCTCCCACGCAGAGGTATCGCGTGTGGCGGCATACAGAGGGTTCTGATCCACGGCGGCGAAGTCGATGGCCTCGGGTGCGAGTTTGTGCGGGCCGATCTGGACGACGCCCGCGCGGATGGTGATGTCTGGTCCCAGAACCTTGCGAGCAATAGCCCCGGCGGCGACGCGCAGGGCCGTCTCGCGGGCCGAGCTGCGGCCGCCNCCNCGGTGATCGCGCACACCATACTTGGCCTGATAAACATAGTCGGCGTGGCCGGGGCGGAAGGCGCGGGCGATCTCGCCATAGTCTTTCGACCGCTGGTCAGTGTTCTCGATCAGCAGGCTGATGGGCGTGCCGGTCGTGACCGGGCCCAATCCNCCAGCGTCTGGGCCATCATCAAAGGTGCCCGAGAGGATCCGCACCGCATCATCCTCGCGCCGCTGGGTGACAAAGCGGCTGCCGCCGGGCTTGCGCCGGTCCAGCCAGGGCTGGATGTCGGCCTCGGCCAGCGGGATCAGGGGCGGGCAGCCGTCGATGACACAGCCGATGGCCGGTCCGTGGCTCTCGCCCCAGGTGGTCACACGAAACAGATGGCCGAAGGTGTTGTGGGACATGACCCGTCAGGCTTAGGCCGAAATCCGTTCCGGCGTCCATGCCCGGCAGAAGCGGTCACGCATCAGCTCTGCGGCTGATGGGGCCTCAAGGCTGGGCACCAGGGTGACGAACAGATGCCCAGCAGGCCGAGCGCCCCGCGCGGGCAGGCCGAGGTCTTTCAGGCGCAGGCGGGTCGGTTGGTGCAGCCCCGGCGCGATCCAGGCCTTTGAGGACCCGCCCAGGTGTCGATCTCGATACGTCCGCCGTCTTCCAGCAGGCGTGGGGCCACAGCCCAGTCCATATAGAGGTCATCGCCCAGGATGCGCAGGTCATCGGACGGGCGGATCAGCACCGGTGCGGTGATGGCCCCGCCATCATCTCCGGCCCCTGCGAAGACCACATCCTCGCCGCTGCGCACCCCGGCGGGCAGGTTTAACCACAGGGGGAGCCGGGACGATCCACCTTGATGCGGGCCCCGGTCAGGGCCTGAAGCGGCGAGATGGCCACGATCAGCGGCGGCGGGACCGGAGCAACAAACGGCCGGGCGGGCGGCGGCGTGGGGGCCGGATGGCGGGCCAACTCGGCCTGCACCACGGCCCAGGCCGCGATGATCTGCCGGAACCGCTCAGCGTCGCCGCCGGGAAGATCGGGTCGTGCCGCCTTGATCGCCTGGCGGAACGCGGTCCGGGCTGCCGCATGCGGCGCACCCTCAGCCACCCCGATCAGGCGGCAGGCGCTGGCATAGGTCAGGGCAGGGGTGGCGGACATCCGCACAGTAAAGCCGCTGTTAAGGTCAAGGGCGGGTGTGCAGACGTGGTTAACGGGGGTGTTCCAGTGCCCTGCCGCTCGACACGCCGTGGCTTGCTGCATAGGGGCGCTTCCATGCCTTGCCATTTGGCTCGCGGGCCTCGCTACTTGAGCGCCTTGGCGCTATGGCTGCGCCCATGACCCAGGCCCCGAACGTTCCCCCGTCATTCCTCCCAGCCCCACGCGCGAGGACTATGCCCGTGACTATGCCGCTGCGCTGGCGGCGAACAGCGATGACGCCATCTATGATCGCGATGAGCCGATCGGCCTGCTGGTGGATTGGCTTGCGGATGCCGGGCAGCACGAGCCCAATGACGCCAATGCCATGGTGCTGTCGACGGTCGATGCGGCGGGGATGCCAGACAGCCGGGTGGTGCTGTTGAAGGATGTGGGGCCGGACGGTCTGACCTTCTTTTCCAATGCCGAGAGCGCCAAGGGCCAGCAGCTGGCGGCCAACCCGGTGGCGGCCCTGCTGTTCCACTGGAAGGCCCTGCGGCGTCAGGTGCGGGTGCGCGGCAATATTGTGCCGGTCACGACCGCGCAGGCCGATGCCTATTTTGCCAGCCGGGCCCGAGAGAGCCGCGTCGCCGCCTGGGCCTCGGACCAGTCGCGGCCCCTGGCGGATCGGGCCGCACTGGAGGCCGCGGTGGCCCGCGAGACAGCACGGTTCGAGGGGCAGGATGTGGAGCGCCCGCCCCACTGGACCGGTTGGCGGCTGGTGCCAGACAGCATCGAGTTCTGGCGCGATCGCCCGTTCCGCCTGCATGACCGGTTGCGTTTCACACGCAATGACAAGGGGTGGAGCAGGACGCGTCTGCAGCCCTGAGCTTCGGTTTGGAAGTTGGCAATCAGGCTCGGGTAGCGCCGTAGCGCGCCAGGAAGGTTTCCACGGCGTCATCGGCCACATCATGGGCCGAACGCTGGGCCATATTCTCCTCGCCGGTGACAAGGGGCATGAAGAAGATCGGGTGCTCGATCATGCCCATCAACTGGCCGGCGGCCCAGGAGGGCTTGTCCAGCGCGAGCTCGCCACGGACAGCCATCTCGCTCAAGGCCTGCATGAGGACCGCGCCAAAGTCCGTGCGACCGCGTTCGAAGAAGCCCATAGCCACGCCGCGGAAACGCGGTCGCTCAGCTATAACGAGGCGAAACACCGACCGCACAAACGGATCGGCCATGAAGGTGGCATAGGCGCGGGCGAAGGCGGTCAACTGCTGGCGGGTTGGACCGTGACGCAGATTCACAGTGTCCATCTGCCGGGCAAATTCGTCGGCCGATTCCTTGATCACCGCCTCGAACAGCTCAGACTTGCCAATGAACAGGGCATAGAGCGTTGCGGTGGATACACCGGCCAGTCTGGCCACCGGCTCCATGCGCGTTTGTGCGTAGCCCAGCTCCATGAAACTTCGCCGGGCTTCGCGCAGAATGGCGATGCGGCGTTGTTCATCTGTCTGGTGAATCATGACGGCCATGTTCGTATTCGGGACACATACACGCACGGGCACCAGTTGCAACGACAAGCCATTCAATCAGTTGGATAAAATCCAAGGTTGCAGCAGGGGNTGCGCCATCAGGGGCGCGGCGAGCCGAACGACGGTCTGCGGATCTTCCAGGCGTACNGTTGCGGTGGCATCGGCGACAACGAAGTCGGCGTGCACCCGGCTGGGTTCGGTAAACCGCTCATGGCCTGGGCGGACGGTGGCCAGATACTGTGAGATCACGCCATCGGCACTGCGGCCACGCTCGGACTGGTCACGCAACAGGCGGCGAATGAAGCGGATATCTGCGGGCGTATCGACAAACACCCGAATGTCGAACAGGGCCGCCAGAGCTGGCGTGGACAGCAGGTGAGTGCCCTCGACCACGATGACCTCGGCGGCGCGGATCGGCTCGCCGCCCGGCTCGCGCCCGTGGTGCAGAAAGGAATAGATCGGAGCCATGATCGACCGGCCCGACTTGAGGGTCGCCAGGTCCGCGATCAGCAGGTCGTGGTCGCGGGCGTCCACATGGTCGAAATCGAACGCCGCCGGGTCAAAATCGGGCAAGGAGGCGGCATCGCGGTAATAGGAATCTTCCCGCATCAGGACGGCCACGCCATCGGGCAGCGCGGATACGACGGTCTCCGCCAGGGTCGATTTTCCCGAGCCAGAGCCNCCAGTGATGCCGATCAGAATGGTCATGGAACGCCCTTCTAGGGCGACAGCCTGCCCCTGGCGAGGGGGTGTCAGGTCCGTTTGCGAAGCTTTGAAGCGCTCATCCTGCCGTTACGTCACGTTGCGTTGGCGGGATTTTGCCGTGTAGCGTGGTTTCCAACGCAGGCGGAAGTCCTGCCACCACGGGTTAAACACGGTCGGGCAGGGCCGTGGCATATGGGGAAGAGACGCGCATGCAAGGCTTGATGCAGGACTGGCCGTTGACGGTCGACAAGATCCTGGACCACGCANAAAACTGGCATCCGAACCAGGAGGTTGTGACGCGATCGGTTGAGGGGCCGATTGTCCGAACCACCTATGCCCAGATCCATGAGCGCGCCAAGCGGGTGTCCAGCGCGCTCAAGGGATGGGGCATCGGCCTGNGGGATCGGGTTGCGACCCTGGCATGGAACACGGCCAACCATATGGAAGTCTGGCATGGCATCATGGGCATCGGCGCGGTGTGCCATACTCTGAACCCGCGCCTGTTCCCCGAACAGCTGGCCTGGATCATCAACCACGCCGAAGACAAGATCATCTTCACCGATCTGACGTTTGTGCCGCTGGTGGCGGCGATCCTGCCGCACTGCCCTACGGTCGAGCGGGTGGTGATCCTGACCGACGCCACACACATGCCCGAAACCGGCATGCCGGTGGTCGATTGCTATGAGACGGTGCTGGCATCGTCGTCCCCGGACATCGAATGGGGCGGATTCTCCGAAGAGACGGCCTGTGGCCTGTGTTACACGTCCGGCACGACCGGCAATCCCAAGGGCGTCCTGTATTCGCACCGGTCCAACTTCCTGCACACCCTGATCACCATGCAGGCCACCATCATGGGGGTGACGCCCAGCACGGTGATCCTGCCGGTGGTGCCGATGTTCCACGCCAATGCCTGGGGCATTGCCTTCTCGGCACCCGCCGGCGGGGCCAAGCTGGTGATGCCGGGCGCGGCCATGGACGGCAATCTGATCTATGAACTGCTGGAACAGGAGAAGGTCACCTTCTCGGCCGCCGTGCCGACGGTTTGGCAGNGGCTCCTGGCGCACCTTCGGGACAACAATCTGAAGCNNTCGACGGTCAAGAATGTGCTGATCGGCGGCTCGGCTGTGCCAGAAAGCCTGATCCGTGGCTTCAAGGATTTCGGCGTTGAGGTGTTCCAGGGCTGGGGCATGACCGAAACCTCACCCGTTGGCACCCTGTCGCGCCTGACGCCAGAGCTGGAAGCCCTGCCGCATGATGAGGGCATGACCTGGCGCATCAAGCAGGGCATGCCGCCGCTTGGCGTCGAACTGACGCTCAAGAACTACGCGGGTCAGGAGATGCCCCACGACGGCACCACCTATGGCCGCCTGATGATCAAGNGGCCGACCATCGCCGGGTCCTACTTCAAGGGCGACGGGNGTGAGATCCTCGACAACGACGGCTTCTTCGACACCGGGGATGTGTCGACCATCGACCGGTTTGGCTTCATGCAGATCACCGACCGGGCCAAGGACGTGATCAAATCGGGCGGCGAGTGGATCAGCTCGATCGACATCGAGAACATCGCCGTGGGCCACCCGAAGGTTGATCTGGCCGCCGTCATCGGCGTGCCGCATCCCAAATGGGACGAACGGCCGTTGCTGGTGCTGAAGCTCAAGCCCGGCCAGACCGGCAAGCCGCAGGAGTTTCTGNAATTCCTGCAGGGAAAGATCGCCAAATGGTGGATGCCCGATGCCGTGGAGTTCGTGGACGACATCCCGCTGGGAGCCACCGGCAAGATCGATAAGAAGGTCGTGCGGGAACGCTTCAAGGATTATCGCCTGACGGGGCCCAGTTAGCTGATGCCGGCCGGCGCAAACCCCTCGGACCGCCAGGGTGGCACGGCGGCGAAACGCGGATCAGGACGCGGGAGAGACCCGCGCATGGGGTGGCTGCTGGGCTTGACCCTTCTGGCCCCGCTGGCGGCCTTTGTGGGGGCGGCTGGCACACGGCTGGGTGTCTGGGATTGGCACTTCGGCTACGATGTGCTGACCCAGACGATCGGCTTTGGCCTGTCCCTGCTGGGCTTGTTAGCCGCCGTGGTAGCCTTGGTTATGGCCCGTGGGGCTTTGCGGCGCTCCGGTCCGGTGGCGTTGCTGGCCCTGCTGGTCGCTCTGACCAGCTTCGGGTTTTACTGGATGGAGCGATCCCGCGCGGTCCGGTCGGATGCAAAGGCTGATGTGACCACGAATATCGCCGATCCGCCGGGCTTTGGCGGCATCATTCTGGCTCAACGACGGGACAGTGGCGGAACGATCCCGCGCCGCATCGCCGGTCAGCAGGATGGCTGTGCCAACCCCGGATCCGTGCCGCGCCAGGTGGCTCCCGAGACCGCCTCCGCCGCCCTGCAGGAGGCGGGGTTCACGCCGCTGGGCCGCGGCGTCGGGCGTGCCGATGGCACTCACACCAGCTTCTGGTTCGGCTTTACCCACGACGCAGCCATCCGCATCCGGCCGGGCCAGACCGACGTGCGGGTCGTGTCACGTGAGGATCGCGATGATCGCGGAGAGGCCTGTCGCCTGCTCAACAAGATCGTCGAAGGCTTGCAGCCGACCCCTTAGGCCAGCCGATAGAGGGCCGGCTGTGGGGCCTCAGAAGGCCCACCACCCGACCTTCTCCGAGCAGCTTGATCAGATGGGCCTCGACCGACAGAGCTGCAGCCGGCCACAGGCCAGGATCAACCGCGGCATAGAGGACTGGCACCATGTCGCTGATGGCGCGTGGGCCGTGCCGGAGTTGGGCCAGGATCTGTGCCTCGCGATACAGGCGGTGGGCGCGCACGCCTGCNAGGAAGGGGGCCGGGTCGGTTACCGCCGGACCATGCGTTGGCCGCAGGGTGCTGAANCCTCGGGCGATGACCCGATCCAGCGACCCGAGATAGTCTGTCATATCGCCATCAGGGGCCGCCACGATTGTGGTGGACCAGCCCATGATGTGGTCGCCGCTGAACAGGGCGTTCTCCTCCAGCAAGGCAAAGGCCAGATGGTTGGACGCATGGCCGGGCGTGGCTAGGGTTTCGAGCGTCCAGCCCGGTCCCGCGATCCGGTCACCGTCGGCCAGCAGATGGTCGGGCTGGAAGTCCGTATCCTGCCCCGCGTCCAACTGCGCGCCGTCCTGCATCACATGGACCGGGGCCGGCCCGGCCGCGAGAATCGGAGCNCCGACCACCCGGGCCAGCGCGGCCGACAGGGGTGAGTGGTCGCGGTGGGTGTGGGTCACTAGAATATGGCTCACGGGCCGAGTGCCCAAAGCCGCCAGCAGCGCCTCCAGGTGGTCGGGGTCGTCGGGTCCGGGGTCGATCACAGCCACAGGCCCCTGATCATCGCCCACCAGAAAGGTCGCGGTGCCGGTATAGGTGAACGGCCCTGGGTTACGGGCGATGACACGCTGGATCAGGGGTGAGAGCCGCTCGGCCTGTCCGTATCGAACATCCGGGTCGCGCACGAACGGAATGGTCGGAGCCGTCAGGGATTGGCAGTCGGCATTTGGGCGCTCCGGGCTCGGCGCTGAAGGGGGCGGCGTGTTTCAGCATGGCACACTCCGATCGGCACCACACTTGCGCAACTCGCACCAGGTTCCCAGCAAAAGGCCGCACCCGTGTCCCATTCCCGCACCCCACCCCTGGCCACGTCCCGGGCGCTCGACGCGGCCATGGCCCTGTCGGCACGGCTGCAGATGGTGGCGATCACGCTGCTGCTGCTGATGTCGGTGCAGTTTGTGGTGGCGTCCTACGCCAGAGCCAGTGCCCTATGCGTCCCGGGTTCTGATCGAGCGATAACGTCGTTTGGCCGCAATCTCAGACTTGGACTCACCCTCTAGCGCCTTGATTAAGGTAATATTTACCCCCTTGAGGCCGGTCGGGCGACACGGGTGTGGCGAGATTGCGACAATTTTTCTACAGATTGGGTTACAGGGGCGTAATGTCCTCGCGCCGGGACGTTCGTGTCGTTAGTCTCCTGCCACCCTGCGTGCATTGGGATACGCAGATTCGGTTTTGCCGGATGCCATCTGATCAACGGATGGGTCGGCCTCAGGAGGACCACAGTTGAAAACCCAAACCATTAAGCAGCGTCTGCTGCGTTCGACCATGATCGGGNGCTCCGCGCTGATGGCGCTGGTGGCCGTGCCGGCCGTGACCATGCTCACTCCGACCGCTGCGGCGGCTCAGAGCCTGACGCAAGGTGCCATCTCGGGTGTCGTGGCAAACCAAAGCGGTGCGCCGATCGCTGGTGCCAGCGTCACGCTGCGCAGCATCAGCCAGGGCACGACCCGCAGCTACACGACCGATGGGGCGGGTGCGTTCCGGTCGGTGGGCCTGCAGCAGGGCGACTATGAGGTCGTCGTCAATGCGCCCGGCTATTCGTCGCTGTCCGATTTCGTTTCGGTCAACCCGGGCGGCACGGTCTCGCTGACCCTGACCATGGGCGCTGCCGCCGACAACGCCACCACCATCGATGAAATCGTCGTCGTTGGTGTGCGTCAGGCCGTTTCGGAGTTCGACGCCACCACCACCGGCCTGACGGTGAACGTGGAAGAGCTGGCTCGGACCGTTCCGATCGCCCGTAGCGGCAACGCGGTGGCCCTGCTGGCTCCGGGCGTGACCGTTNCGGACAGCGCCTTTGGCGGTATTCCGACCATCGGCGGTTCGTCGGCCGGTGAAAACACCTACATCATCAACGGCCTGAACATCACCAAGTTCCGGGACTTCACCGGTTCGTCGATCGTTCCGTTCGAANTCTATCAGACCCTGGAAACCAAGACCGGCGGCTATTCGGCTGAATTCGGTCGCGGCACCGGCGGCGTGCTGAACGGCACGAGCAAGTCGGGCGGTAACGAGTGGGAATTCGGCATCACGGCCTATTGGGAACCCGATTCCTGTCGGACGNATCTGCCGGACACCTTCGGGGCCTGGAACCACTTCGACGAAACCAGCAGTTCGGATGTTGTCGTTGATTTCGGCGGTCCGATCATCCGCGACCGTCTGTTCATCTTCGGCCTGTATAACTACCGTGACCGCGAGTTCTACAATGTCACCTCGAACGGAACGGCTTCGCGCACGACCTCGAACGATCCGTTCTACGGCGCCAAGGTCGACTTCCTGATCACGGACGATCACCGCCTGGAGTTCACCTGGTTCTCGGATGAGCAGACCCAGGAAACCACCACCTCGATCGTCAACGCTGCTGGTGCCACGACGTCGACCATCGGCACGTCCAGCTTCGAGTTCGGCGGCACCAACTGGATCGGCCGCTATACGGGCGTCTGGACCGACTGGCTGACGACCTCGATCGCCTACGGCGTGAACGAGCATAACGAGTACAACTACTCGCCCGGCGACGGCTGTGCTGTCATCACCTCCACCCGCGTGGCGGATCCGCGTCGCGGTTGCTGGCTGCTGGGTCAGCCTTCGGTCAACGAAGACAAGCGGACGATCCTGCGGGCCGACGTGGACATCTATGCGTCGTTCCTGGGTGAGCACCACTTCAAGCTCGGTATCGACCAGGAGAAGCTGGAAGCCTACCAGGAGCTCGATTACTCGGGTGCCGGCTACAACTACTGCCGTCCGGGTGGCATCACGCCGACCATCGCCTGTACCGGCACGATCACGGGTGGCCTCTACCGCTATCAGAACCACGACGTGTCGGGGAACCCGACCCGCGTGCGCATCCGTGCTTATGACAACGACGGTGGCTGGGAATCGCAACAGAACGCCTACTACCTGCAAGACAGCTGGGAAGTGACCGACCGTCTGACCCTGCTGCTGGGCCTGCGTAACGAAGGGTTCGAGAACTCGAACCTGGCTGGCGTGGCCTTCATCGACCTGCAGGACCAGTGGGCACCTCGTCTGGGCTTCACCTATGACGTGTTCGGTGACCGTGAATCCAAGCTGTTCGGTTCGTATGGCCGCTACTTCNTGCCGGTGGCCGTGAACACCAACCAGCGTCTGGCTGGGGCCGAGTTCTTCATCCAGGACGTCTGGAACCTGAACCGCGCCGGTGGCCCGAACGACCTGAACGCCGACGGTATCAACGACACCACCGGTGAGCCGATCCTCGGCACCTTCCGCAGCGGCACCAACCTGGGCGACGGAACCCTGAAGGCCACGAACACCTCGGTCGATGCCGACATCGACCCGATGTATGTGGACGAGTTCATCCTCGGCTATGAGCAGCGGATCATGGACGGTTCCTGGACCCTGGGCCTCAAGGGCACCTATCGCGAGCTGGGCACTGCCATCGACGACGCCGCCATTGACGCCGCCGTCCTGGCCTACTGCTCCAACCCGTCGTCGGGTCTGACCTACGCCGAGTGCTACAATGTGTGGTACGGCTTCCACCAGCATGTCCTGACCAACCCGGGCGAAGACATGCGCATCACCCTGTCGGGTGCTGACCTGTCGCGCGCCACCGGCGGTCGCGTCACGGCAGATCGCGAGATCACCCTGACGGCAGCACAGCTGAACTACCCGGTGCCGGAACGGACCTACAAGGCCATCGAACTGTCGGCTGAACATCCGTTCGACGGTGTCTGGGGCGGTCGCTTCAGCTACGTCTGGTCGGAAAACCAGGGCAACTACGAAGGTGCCCTGAAGTCGGACAACGGTCAGACCGACCCGGGTCTGTCGCAAGACTTCGACCAGCCGGGCCTGACGGACGGTGCGTTTGGCTACCTGCCGAACCACCGCGCCCACACGTTCAAGGCTTTCGGAAGCTGGCAAGCGACCGAAAACCTGAGCATCGGCGCGAACATGATCATCCAGTCGCCGCGTAAGTTCGGTTGTATCGGGGTGCACGGGACAGACCTGTTCGCGTCGTTCTACGGTGCGTCGTCGTGGTACTGTAACGGCGTCCTGACGCCGCGCGGCGAGTCCTTCCAAGGTGAGTGGCTGAAGAACGTCGATCTGACCTTCAGCTATAACCTGGGTGATATGTTCAACCTGCCGGGCGATGGCCTGACCCTGCGTGCGGACGTCTTCAATGTGTTCGACTTCGACGCTGGTCAGGACTTCCACGAGTTCGGCGAAATCGACGTCGGCAACTACCCGGGCCCGGGTGCTGTCGACCCGAACTACGGCAAGGTGACGGGCTATCAAGCCCCGCGCTTCGTCCGCTTCAGCATCTCCTATCGCTTCTAAGCGACGGGTTGTGTCAAACAGAATGGGCGGTGGGTCTTCGGACCCGCCGCCTTTTCTTTGGACGAGTCCCGGCACCCTACGGCAAAGTCCTCGCTCGTCCGGACCCGTGCTCACGCGGCTCGTGCGTTGACTTGAGCTTTTGCCGCAAAACCGCCATGCCGAACCGGCACCCCTAGTGCCTCTGTATTGTCTCCAAGCCTCCGCGAGTTGTTGATGAAGACCCTGACCCTGGCCGTTCTGTTGACCTCCGTTCTGGCGACACCGGCCCTGGCCCAGTCGCGGCCATCGGCGGCAGCCTCTGATGATCTGGTGGTGGCCGGAACCCGTTCGGCCGAGACCCGTGATGAAGAGCGCGTGCGTGAGGCGATCGCCTACGCCAATCCAATGCCGCGTGGGGCTCCAACCGACAGCGACTATGCCCTGGTGGCCTGGTGCGATGCCCTGGTCAGCGGCCACGCCGCCATCGGCGAAAGCCTGAACTCGACCGACGAGCTGGATCTGGAGCTGATCCGCCTCGGTCGACTGGAAGCCAATGATTTCCGCTCGGCCCTGATCGCCGGTCGGGCCCGCCAGACACCGGCCACCCTGGCCGAGGCCNGAGCCGCCGCCGCCCGTGCCCGCGCCGAATGGGCCCCTTACACCGACCGGCCACTCCAAGCGCGAAACGAGGCCTTTGGCCTGTTCCTGGGCCTGCCGGGTCGCTGCGAGCATGCTGCCCGCCGGGTCCGCGCAAACATCACGACCCCTCCGGCCACGCCAGAGGATGTGGGACTGGAAATCCCTCAGGCCGAACCTCGGGCGACCGAAGCGGAGGTCGCCAGCCCATCGGCCTGAGACGGGTCATCCATGATAGGCCGCCTCAACCGTGGTTGGCCAAAGGCAGCAACATCCACACGGCCATGCCCACCATCATCATCTCGCTGAGCGAAACAAAGCCCAGCGGCACATTTGAGGACCCACCGACACACGCGCACTTCAGCTCGCGCTTGTCGACATAGACGGCTTTGAACACCGAGATCGCGCCGATCCCGCCGATGATCAGGGCCAGCGGCGCAGAAAAGGCCGTGAACAGCCCCGCCAGCATGAGGGTGCCCGCCGTCAACTCGGCAAACGGATAGATGTAGCTGTAGGGCACCCAGCGCTGGGCGAGCAGGTCGTAGTTGAGAAACATTGACGAGAACTTCTCCACGTCCTGCAGCTTCAACATGGCCAGCAGCATCATGGTCACGGCGATGAAGTTGGGCAGGACCATCCAGGTGATCGACGCCTTCATCAGCCAGTCCAGACACAGAGCGATCAGGAAACCGACGGCGAAAACGACCAGTACGGGGACGTAGCTGGTGGCCCCNGGCTCTGGCACCTTTTGCCCGAAATGGCGGCGAAGGTCGTCGTAACCGCCGATGCGCTGGCCGTCGATGAACACCTGCGGCGTGGTCTTGACGTCATACTCCGCCTTGAAGGCATCGACCTCCGCACGGGTGATCAGGTGTCGGTCATCGACCGAATAGCCCTTTGATTTCAACAGCCAGACCGCCTTGCGACCATAGGGGCAGACATGCTCTGGCATGACCATGCGATAAACGGTGGCGGATTTCCTGTTGGCGTTTGGCATCAGATCCTCGGGCTTGAGCAATGGTCAGATGCGACCCATATGGGGTGCGTACTCGGTACGGAGTCAAGACATGCGCAACAATCCTGAGACAGACCTGACCATCGGCCAACTGGCTAAGGTGTGCGGCGTTGGGGTCGAGACCGTTCGATACTATCAGAGACGCGGGCTGATGGACACGCCACGGCGGGCCACCGACCGGCTGGGCGGGNAGGTGCGACGCTATGGGCCAGAGGTGGTTCGGCGATTGCGGTTCATCCGGTCGGCCCAGACGGCGGGGTTCACCCTGGAGGAGATCGGGGAGCTGCTGGCGCTGGACGCCGGGCGGGACCGGGCGCGAGCCCGCGAGCTGGCGACGGGCCGGATTGCCGTGCTGGACCAGAAGATCGCCGAGCTGACGACCGCACGGGCGTCCCTGACCAAACTGGCCCGGGCCTGCGCGGGCGGCCCCGACGGCTCATGCCCGATCATCGAGGCGTTTGAGCCCGATGGCCGGACCTAGCCGCGCGGGTCGTAGTTCAGGATTGGGGCGAGCCAGCGTTCCGTGGTGGCCAGGTCCATACCCTTGCGGACGGCGTAGTCCTCGACCTGATCGCGGTCGATCTTGCCGACGCCGAAATAGTGGCTGCCGGGGTGGCTGAAGTAGAGGCCACTGACCGACGCGGGCGGTGTCATGGCGAAGCTCTCGGTCAGGGCCATGCCGGCGTTGGCCTCGGCATTGAGCAAGGCGAACAGGGTGGCCTTTTCCGTATGGTCGGGCTGGGCCGGATAGCCGGGGGCGGGGCGGATGCCCTGATATTTCTCTTCGATCAGGTCCTGCACGCTGGCCTGTTCGTCGGCGGCATAGCCCCATAGCTGGGTGCGAACTTCCTTGTGCAGGCGTTCGGCGAAGGCCTCCGCCAGACGGTCGGCCAGGGCGGTGGCCAGGATGGCGGAATAGTCATCGCCCGCATCCTTGAACCGTTTGGCGATCTCCAGCTCGCCATGGCCAGCGGTGACGGCGAAGGCCCCGATGTAGTCGGCCCCGTCCTCGGCGATGAAGTCGCTCATGGCCAGGTTGGGCTTGCCGTTCGACTTGGCGATCTGCTGGCGCAGGGTGTGGAAGCGGGCCAGTTCGGTGGCGCGGTGCTCATCGGACCAGACGACGATGTCGTCGCCGACGGCATTGGCGGGCCAGAAGCCGACGACGCCACGGGCCGTGAACCACTTTTCGTCGATGATCCGCTTCAGCATGGCCTGGGCGTCGCGGAACAGATCCCGCGCCGCCTCGCCGACGATCTCGTCTTCCAGGATCAGCGGATAGCGGCCGATCAGCTCCCAACTGGCGAAGAAGGGGGTCCAGTCGATGTGGTCGGCGAGATCCTGAAGGTCCCAGGCATCAAACGCCCGGACGCCGAGGAAGGACGGAGCCGGGGCCGGGGACTGATCCGCCGCAGGCCGCCAGCGGTTGTCGCGGGCCTTGTCGATGCTGACCCGGGCTTTGGTTTCCTGGCTGCGGGCGTATTGCTCGCGGATCCTGACGTATTCCTCGCGGGTGGCCTGTTCGTTCTTCGCCTTCTCGGTCGGCGACAGCAGCCCCGACACCACGCCGACGGCCCTGGAGGCGTCGATGACATAGGTGGTGGAGCCGCGTTTGTAGGCCGGCTCGACCTTGACGGCTGTATGGGTGCGGCTGGTGGTGGCACCGCCGATCAACAGCGGAATGTCAAAGCCGCGCCGCTCCATCTCCGAGGCCACGAAAACCATCTCATCCAGGCTGGGCGTAATCAGGCCCGATAGTCCGATGATGTTGCAGTTGTTGGCCAGGGCCTCATCAAGGATGCGGTCGGCAGGGACCATGACGCCCAGATCGACGACCTCATAGTTGTTACACTGCAGGACCACGCCGACGATGTTCTTGCCGATGTCGTGGACGTCGCCCTTGACCGTGGCCATCAGGATCTTGCCGTTGGTCTGGCGCGGCTGGCCTTCCTTTTCGGCCTCCATGAAGGGCTCCAGCCAGGCGACGGCCTGTTTCATCACGCGGGCGGACTTGACCACCTGGGGCAGGAACATCTTGCCCGAGCCGAACAGGTCGCCGACCACGTTCATGCCGTCCATCAGCGGGCCTTCGATGACGTGCAAGGGGCGCTCGGAGTTCAGGCGCGCCTCTTCGGTGTCGACCTCGATGAACTCGGTGATGCCGTGGACCAGGGCGTGCTCGATGCGCTTGGCGACGGGCTGCTCGCGCCAGGTCAGGTCGACGACGCGGGCGGCCCCCTTCTCGCCCTTGTAGTCCGGGGCCATGTCGACCAGGCGCTCGGTATTGGAGACATTGGTGCGCTGGGGCCGGTTCAGGATGACGTCCTCGACGGCTTCCCTCAGCTTCGGGTCGATGTCGTCATAGACCGGCAGGTCGCCCGCGTTGACGATGCCCATATCCATGCCGGCGTTGATGGCGTGATAGAGGAACACGCTGTGGATCGCCCGGCGCACCGGCTCATTGCCGCGGAAGCTGAACGAGACGTTCGACACGCCGCCCGAGACGCGGGCATAGGGCAAGGTCTGTTTGATCACCCGCGTCGCCTCGATGAAGTCGACGGCATAGTTGTCGTGCTCCTCGATCCCCGTCGCCACGGCGAAGATGTTCGGGTCGAAGATGATGTCCTCGGGCGGGAAGCCGACCTCATTGACCAGGATGTTGTAGGCGCGGGTGCAGATCTCGATCTTGCGGGCGGCGGTGTCGGCCTGACCCACCTCGTCAAAGGCCATGACCACAACGGCGGCCCCGTAGCGCAGGCATTTGATCGCCTGTTCGCGGAACTCGGCCTCCCCAGCCTTCATCGAGATGGAGTTGACGATGGGCTTGCCCTGAACGCACTTCAGGCCCGCCTCGATGACTTCCCACTTGGATGAGTCGATCATCACCGGCACGCGGGCGATGTCCGGCTCGGCGGCGATCAGATTGAGGAAGGTCCGCATGGCGGTGGGCCCATCCAGCAGACCCTCGTCCATGTTGATGTCGATGATGGCGGCGCCCGCCTCGACCTGCTGACGCGCGACATCCAGCGCGGCGGGATAGTCGCCCGCCACCACCAGCTTGCGAAACTTGGCCGAGCCGGTGACGTTGGTCCGCTCGCCGACATTGATGAAGGTGGGACGCATTCAGGCGGCTTTGGCGGGTTGGATGGATTTGATGATCAGGAATACCGCTCCTGTCTTAGTCGGCGCACAGTAGACGCCCAGCCCATTGACCAGTCGCACGGTCGCCGCGCTCAGACGCCAACCGAGCGCGTTCAAGTCATCCTCCGCGAGCGATGGACTAGCCAGTTCCGCAATCCCGTTGTCTTCGCCGAACGCGCGGGCTTCGAAGCTGTCTTCCACGAACTGTTCGGGAAGGTGACTGTTGGCCCATGCCCAGCGCCAATCGGCAGCACCGGTCGTGCCGACGATCTGCACCTCGGCGACGACCTGAACTCCGCGCTCGTCGGAGAAGGTCAGTTCCCCTTCGCAAGATCAGCGTTCCAGGTCGGCCAATGGCCGAGTCAGGTCGTCCTCCAAGGCCGCCTGCTTGATGGCGAGCTCCAGCTCCGCCGCCTCGATCCATGGCCGATAGTCAAATCTCGCGGTCGGCGTTCTGTCGAAAATCTTGAGAAACTTCATGCCACCACCTCAAACGGTTCCAGCCCGCTCAGGCGCATCGCCACCGGGCGTTCAGGCACGACGCGAGGNGCAACCCCGGCGACTTCATCGGCGGCGTGTTTGATGTGATCGGGCGTCGTGCCGCAACAGCCGCCGACGATGTTGACCAGGCCGGATCTGGCCCATTCCTCGAGGAAGTGGGCGGTTTCGTGCGGCTGTTCGTCATGCTGGCCCATGGCGTTAGGCAGGCCGGCGTTGGGATAGGCCGAAACCAGCGTATCGGCGACGCGCGAGAGGTCGGCGATGTGCGGGCGCATCAGCTCGGCCCCCAGCGCACAATTAAAGCCCACAGCAAAGGGCTTAGCGTGGCGGATGGAGTTCCAGAAGGCCTCGGCGGTCTGGCCCGACAGAGTGCGGCCCGAGCGGTCGGTGATGGTGCCTGAGATCCACAGGGGCAGGGGCTCGTAGCCTTCGTCCTGGAGGTCCAGTATGGCCTTGATGGCGGCCTTGGCGTTCAGGGTGTCGAAGACGGTCTCGACCAGGAACAGGTCGACGCCGCCCTCATGCAGGGCGCGGGCCTGCTGCTGGTAGGCGTCATAGACTTCATCAAAGGAGACGGCGCGATAGCCGGGGTCGTTGACGTCCGGGCTGATCGACAGGGTGCGGTTGGTCGGCCCCATAGCCCCGGCGACGAAGCGGGGCTTGTGTGGTTCCTTGGCCGTCCAGCGGTCGGCGGCTTCGCGGGCCAGACGGGCCCCCTCGAAGTTCAAATCCCAGACCGCATCCTCCAGCCCATAGTCAGCCTGGGCGATGGTGGTGGCCGAGAAGGTGTTGGTCTCGGAGATATCGGCCCCGGCGGCATAATAGATATCGTGCAGGCCCGTGACGATGTCGGGCCGGGTCAGGATCAGAAGGTCGTTGTTGCCCTTCTGCGGGTGGGTATGGTTGGCGAACCGTTCCCCGCGAAAGTCTTCCTCGGACAGGGTCTCGCGCTGGATCATCACCCCNCAGGATCCGTCCAGGACGAGGATGCGTTCTTTGGCGGCGGCCTTGAGGGCGGCGATGCGTTCGGAGCGGGTCATCAGGCTGTGGTCTCCCGCACGCCCAGCACCCGGCAGATGGCATAGACCAGATCGGCGCGGTTCAGGGTGTAGAAATGGAAGTCCGAGAAGCCCTCTTCCTGAAGCCGCGCACAGGTTTCNGCCGCGACTGAGGCGGCCAGCAGGCGGCGGGTGTCGGGATCATCATCCAGACCGTCAAAGTGGGCGGCCAGCCAGTCGGGNATGGCGGCTCCGCAAGCCGCGCCCATGCGTTGCAACCCCTTGAAGTTCGACACCGGCATGATGCCGGGGATCAGCGGGATGGTGATGCCCGCTGCCCGCACGCGATCACGGAAGCGCAGGAAGGCATCCATGTCGAAGAAGAACTGGCTGATGGCGCGGGTGGCCCCGGCGTCGACCTTGGCCTTCAGCACGTCGATATCATGATCAATCGACGGGCTTTCGGGGTGTTTTTCCGGATAGGCCCCGACGGTGATGTCAAAGCCGCCGACACGGTTGATGGCCTGGGCCAGTTCGGTGGCATGAGCATAACCATCGGCGCGGGGCTGATAGACCCCGCCGATGCCGCTGCCGCCGGGCGGATCCNNGCGCAGGGCGACGATGTGATTGACGCCAGCGGCCTTGTAGTCGGCGATGACCTCGTCGATCTCTCCGCGGCTGGCCTCGACGCAGGTCAGGTGCGCCGCGGGCTTCAGATCGGTTTCAGCCAGGATGCGGGTAACGGTGCGGTGGGTCCGCTCTCGCGTCGAGCCTCCGGCCCCATAGGTGACCGAGACAAAGGCCGGGTTGAGTGGGGCCAGGCGCTGGATCGCCTTCCATAGGTTGGCTTCCGCCTCGTCGGTCTTGGGCGGGAAAAACTCGAACGAGACATTGGGGCGGCTGGCGTCGGACCCGGCGCGGGCGACCGGACCCAGCGGCGACAGCAGGATCTCGCGGGCCCGGGACAGGGAGAGGGGGCGGGATGCTCATGCCACGCGCTCCTTGGCGATGGCCGGTCGTTCGGCGGTCCAGATCGAAACGGTCAGGCCCTCCTTGTCCGGGGGCAGGGCGATAGGGGCCACGGGCCTGAGGCCCGCGTCGATCAGCCAGCGACGCATTTCAACATCGGCAATCCCCAGTCGACGATGCTGATGTTCCTCGCGCAGGCGTTCCAGTTGGTGTGGCGCGAAATCGATGATGACCACGCGACCGCCTGGCGCAACGNNACGCGCGGCTTCGGCCACCGCCGCTGCAGGATCAGCCAGGTAGTGCAAGACCTGGTGAACCACGACCAGATCGGCGCTCTGGTCCTGCAGACGGGTGGCGAAGATGTCGCCATGGCGAAGCTCAACCTTGTCCAGGCCGGCCCGACTGACGTTGCTGCGTGCCAGGTTGAGCATGTTCTGGCTCAGATCCAGGCCGATCGACATGCGGGCGCGTCGACCCAGCAGGGTGAGCATGCGGCCGGAGCCGGTGCCCAAATCGACGACACGCTCAAAGGGGCCATCACCGACGGCTCTGAGGATGGCGGCCTCGACGGCTGTTTCGGACACATAGAGCGAGCGGATGCTGTCCCATTGCGGCGCGACACGTTCGAAATAGGCTTCGGCGGCGGATTCGCGCTCGCGGTGGACATCGGCCAGCCGACGGTCGTCGGCGGCATGAGCCGCGTCATCCAGCAGGTCCAGCACGACATCGATCAGGCGGCGCGCCTGTGTATCCGACGTCAGTCGATAGTAGACCCGCGCTCCGTCCGGAAAGCGCTCAATCAGCCCGGCCTCGGTCATTAGCTTGAGGTGTCGGCTCACCCGCGGCTGGCTCTGATCCAGCACATGCGAAAGCTCCATCACCGACAGCTCCTCTCCTGCCAGCAACGACAGGATGCGCAGACGGGTGGATTCACCTGCCGCGCTGAGCGCCAAAATCAGATCGAGAGCCGAGAAAGCCATAAAATCATATAAAGATATCTTTATATGATTATGCAAGTGAATTGCCGGGTTCCAGCACCGATATATCATGGCTCTGGAGCAATTCGTTTTGGCCGCCGAGATGCTATAGGGCGGTCAGGTCTGTGCTTTCGGCACCGGCTCCAGAACCGCTTCAGCAGGTCGTTCATGCGCAGTCACGAAGAGTTTGTCGATGCCGCCTACGGGGCACTGCTGCGGCGCGAACCCGATGCCGAGGGGCGCACCATGCTCTGGTGGCGCTCCAGAACGGGATGAGCCTGAGGACCTATCTCGATGCCATTCTGAACAGCGCCGAATACCTGCAGCTGCAGGCTGAAGCGCGCCATCGTGCCTGGGTTCAAGCCCGCTTGTGTGCTGGTGGACGATCGGCTGAGGCTGTGGATCGATCTGGCAGACACGGTTGTGTCCATGGGCTGCCTGGCCGGAAACTATGAACCGCAGGAAACGCGGTTTGTGCTCCAGACGCTGGCACCCGGCGATGTGTTCGTCGATATCGGGGCCAACCTGGGCTGGTTCACCATCCTGGCGGCGGATCGCGTCGGGTCTGCCGGCCAGGTGCATGCGTTTGAACCGGGCAGCCTGACCCGGGGCTTGTTGCAGCGATCCGTTGATGACAACGGGTTTGGTGATCGGGTCCAGATTCACAGCGTGGCCCTGGGGATGCGCCGCGACAGGGGCACCTGTTGTCGGACCCTGCCGCCCGTAGTCACGGAGGGCTACATGGCACCCGCGGGTGACGCAGGCAGCGCTGGCTTTGCCGGGCAGGACGTGGATGTGAGGCCCCTGGATGCGCTGGCGATCGATCGGCGGGTCAAGCTGATCAAAATGGATGTCGAAGGGTCCGAGCCGCTGGTCCTGCGGGGCGCGCAGAACCTGATTGCCCGCGACCGCCCCCTGATCCTGGCCGAGGTCTATGATGAGCTCCTCAGGCTCGTGTCCGGCACCGATGCGGCGGGATTCCGGCGGCAGGTCCGGGACATGGGCTACCGCATCCATGCGATCCGCGACGGGGCCGTTGGCGAGGTTGTCACAGACGATGCCGTGATTGGCATCGACAGGCCGGCCAATGTGATTCTGGTGCCAGCCTAAGGCACAGCCGTCACTGGCTCTCGATCATTCAGCACCGCGTCCAGGTTTTCCAGAAGCAGCCGGAGCATGCCCTGAACGGCCTCGGTCGTTGCGCCGCCGGTATGCGGGGTCAGCACGACATTGGGAACCTCGGCCCACCGAGCGGCATCGGTGGGTTCGTCTTCGAACACATCCAGGGCGGCCTGCCCCAGCTGGCCCGATACCAGGGCCTGGATCAGGGCGGCCTCGTCGACCAGCTGGCCGCGGGCGACGTTGACCAACAGGCCGCTGGGCCCCAGGGCCTGGATGATCTCGGCAGAGATCAGGCCTCGGTTGGTCTCATCGGCCTTGCAGGCCACCACCAGAATGTCGCTGGCGCGGGCCAGATCGAGCAGCGATGCGGCACGAGGCCAGTCAGCAGGCTTGTCGCGCGGCCCNCACCAGCTGACGGCCATGCGGCAGGCCTGGGCGCGGCGAGCGATGGCCTGACCTATGGCTCCCAGTCCGACGATGCCAACCTTTGGCCCGCCATGGAGGGGTGATGATGCGGCTTTCGGGGTCCAGCCGCCGCGGCGCAGGGTGCGATCCCCNTCGACGATGCGCCGCCGCGCCGCCAGCATCAGCCCAAGGGCATGATCGGCCACATCCTCATGATTGACCCCNGGCGCGTGCGTCACTGCCAGGCCCCGCTGCCGGCACCAGTCGACGTCTATCCCGTCATAGCCGGAGGTGAAGCAGGCGATGTGCTTCAGGGCTGGCAACTGTTCGATCAGGCCGGTGTTGAGCGGAAACTCTCCGGCCACGACCATGGCNCTGATGTCGTTGCGCGCCTCCACCGGCGGCCCNTCCCAGAAGCGGTAGACATCATACTGGCTACCCAACAGCCCGCTCAGCGGTGCCAGATGCGGCTGCATGATCAGGACGGCGGGCGGCTGGGTCATGGGGCGATTACACCAGCCAGCGCACCATCCGTCGAGAGGTGTCCTAGCGCCCGAACTTCTGGAACTTGATGCGGTGCGGGATCAGGGCGTCGGTGCCCAGGCGGCGCTTCTTGTCCTCTTCATAGGCTTCGAAGTTGCCCTCGAACCATTCGACGTGGCTGTCGCCCTCGAAGGCCAGGATGTGGGTCGCCAGACGGTCCAGGAACCAGCGGTCGTGGCTGATGACCACGGCGCAGCCGGCGAACTCTTCCAGCGCCTCTTCCAGGTTCTGCAGCGTCTCGATGTCCAGGTCGTTGGTCGGTTCGTCCAGCAGGATCAGGTTGCCGCCGGTGGCCAGGGTCTTGGCCAGGTGGACGCGGTTGCGCTCACCGCCGGACAAGAGGCCGACCTTCTTTTGCTGGTCGCCGCCCTTGAAGTTGAAGCTGCCGACATAGGCGCGGGTGTTGATCTCGCGCTTGCCGACCATCATCACATCGGTGCCGCCCGAAATGGCCTGCCAGATGGTTTCGTCCGGCTTCAGGTCATCGCGCGACTGATCGACATAGGCCAGCTTGACCGTCTCACCCACGCGGATGGTGCCGGCATCGGGCTCTTCCTGGCCGGTGATCATGCGGAACAGGGTCGACTTGCCCGCGCCGTTCGGGCCGATGACCCCGACGATGCCGTTGGGCGGCAGCTTGAACGTCAGGTCCTTGAACAGCAGCTTGTCGCCATAGGATTTCTCCAGGCCGTTGACCTCCAGCACCACATTGCCCAGGCGCGGGCCGGGCGGGATCTGGATGACGGCATAGGTCTGGGCCTTGGTGGCGTTCTCCTGTTCCGACACCATCTTCTCATAGGCGGCCAGACGGGCCTTGGACTTGGCCTGACGGGCCTTGGCTCCTGAGCGCACCCACTCCAGTTCGCGGGTCAGGGCGCGCTGGCGAGCCTCAGACCCNGACTGTTCCTGAACAACGCGCTGCTTGGCTTCCAGCCAGCTGGAATAGTTGCCCTCGTGCGGGTGGCCCTTGCCGCGATCCAGCTCCAGCGTCCACTTGGTCACCTGATCCAGGAAGTAGCGGTCGTGGGTCACCAGGATGACGCAGCCGGGGAAGTTCTCCAGGTGGTGCTGCAGCCAGGCCACCGATTCCGCGTCCAGGTGGTTGGTCGGTTCGTCCATCAACAGCATGTCGGGCTTAGACAGCAGCAAGCGGGCCAGGGCCACCCGGCGCTTTTCACCGCCGGACAGGTTGGTGACCGACCAGTCGTCGGGCGGGCAACGCAGGGCATCCATGGCCATTTCAATGCGGCTGTCGATGTCCCAGACGCCGCCGGCGTCGATNCTCTCCTGGAGGGCCGTCATCTCCTCCATCAGTTCGTCGGTGTAGTTTTCACCCAACTCTGCGGCGATGGCGTTAAAGCGCTCAACCCACTGCTTTTCCTCGCACCAGGCCTCGACGTTCTGGCGCACGTTTAGATTGGGATCCAGCTGCGGCTCCTGCTCCAGATAGCCGCGCTTGACGCCATCGGCGGCCTTGGCCTCGCCCTGAAACTCGGTGTCGATCCCGGCCATGATCTTCAGCAGGGTCGACTTACCCGAGCCGTTGACCCCGACCACGCCGATCTTGGCGTCAGGATAGAAGGACAGCCAGATGTTCTCGAACACCTTCTTGCCGCCGGGATAGGCCTTGGTCAGGCCCTGCATCTGGAAAATATACTGCTGCGCCATGGGGTGCGTCGCGCCTTGTCTTCAAGGAATAGGAGGTCGGCGCGGGATGTAGCGATTACAGGGCCAAAGGGCAAATGGGCTCCATGTCTTCGCCGCATTGGCAAAGTTCAATCAGGCCATGATCACGCTAGTACCGCGCCTCCGCCCTCGTTGTTGCTGCCGTAGCCGGGATCGCCAGCGCCTGTTCGGCACCGTCGGTCCAGGGTGGGCAGGGCGCGGGCCATGAGCCCTTACCCCTATGGTCGCTGGCAGGTGGTGTCGGTGGATGGGGTCCCGGCCCGATCGGCGTTTGAGGAATCTCCGCCGCCCAGCGTGGCGTTTGAAACTGGTCGGTATGGCGGCAGTGGCGGTTGCAACGGCTTTGGCGCTGTGGGCGTCTGGGTCGACGGGCGCTGGTATGGCGACTGGCCGATGATGACGGCCATGGCCTGTCCCGATGTGATGGATCAGGAGAGCAAGATCACGGGCATTCTGGCATCGGCCCCTGAGATCACGCCCTGGCGCAAGGTCAGATCCAGGTGAGGTCCGAGGGTGGGACCTTGGTGCTGTCGCCCATGCCGGACGAGGTGCCGCAGCCGGAACCGGAGGAGGGCGAACCACCCCTGCTGGCCGGTGCGGGTTTTGTGCTGAGGGCCGCCGATGGCAAGCCGGGAGACTATCCGCGTGAGACCCGATTTCGCTTCAATGCCGACCAGTGGACCCTGGTCAGTGACTGCGGCACCTCGGGCGGCACCTGGCAGCAGGACGGGCGTTCGCTACGACTGACCCTGACGCGTCAGGATGCGGCCTGTCACGACAATGGCCTGCACCGATCGATCCGGGGCATGGCTGATCAGACGACCGATTTTGCGAGCGGCCCCAATGGCGAGTTTGTCCTGGGCGGTGCCGGGCACTGGGTGCTGGGCGATCGCGAGCGCACAGATCCGCGTCATGACTTCGTCCGTCTGCACGGCACGTGGACTGCGACGCAGGTCAATGGTGCGGATGTGCCGTCTGGAGAGAGGGCCCCGCGTGTCAGCTTCGGCCCGGGGTCCTACTCGGTCTGGGACGGTGCAACAGCAACGAGGGGCTGGCCCTGACCTTGCGCGGCGTGCTGCATACGGCCGCTTCGGGCCTGAGTACTGGCGCAATGTCCGCCCAACGCACAGGGCACGACGGTGAAGGCCGTGGCGACCGGTCAGCCGAATGTGGCCTGGGATGAGGCGGGGAACCTGGTGCTGGTGACGCGTGAGGGCCAGGTGCGTCTGACGAAGACGGCACCCTTGCCTGCCAGCGCCGCCCATCCGCAGGGCTTGCGCGCCGGAATGCAGATTGATCTGTCGAACGATGCCGGGCGGCTGCATCTGGTCGATGGGCGGCGGTTCACCGTGACGCTGGCCTGCGCGCGCTTCAATGGCGAGTGGCGGGCACCCACGGCCCGCAACCCGCTGGTCCGTATGAGCCCCGAAGGCATTCAGCAGACCCGGCCCGGCTGTGATGTCGGCCCCGGCTCACCGGCCTTTATCGCCAACCAGACCCTGACCGGGGACATGCAGGCGGTCGTTGACCCGAACGGTGAGCGGGTGCTGATCGTCGGGGATTTCGGGGTGCTGTCGGGACGAGTGGTGCGCTAACCCGTTCCGGAGCGACCGCATCTGGCCCTGATGGCCCGAGTCTGGGTAGCGTGCGCCGTGCACCAGCGCGGGCGGAGGAAGCGGGCTTGGCTAACACGTTTGATTTCATCAGTGATGGGTTTCAGGCGCGTCCGGGGTTCTATGACGCCGGGGACTGTCTGCGGCTTCTGAACGCGGCGCTGGCGACCCGACGCATCGCGGACATGTTTCTGACCGAGGCCGAGTTTCGCTCGGCCCCGACCTTAAAGGGCACCAACNCCCGGCCGGGTCGAAATCTGCTGGCGAAGCTGGAGTGCGACTTCATCTTTTCGGACCCTCGCTTTGCCGAGGAGATGGCGACGGTGTGCGGGCCGCACTGGCGGGTGCTGGACCACAAGTTTGTCATGNGGGTGCCCAACGCCCTGATCCCCGCCTGGCTGCAGGCTGAACTGGGCGACCGGCTGGTGGCCAATCTGGGGGCTNATGTGAAGCCGCAGTTTCGCGACATCACCTACTTCCGCGGGATCGACTTTCACCAGGACATCATCGACTTCCCCGACCGCGACAGCGATTTCATCACCGCCTATGTCTACCTGGATAAGGTCACGGCACGATCATCGCCTCTGTATGTCATTCCTGGCAGTCACCGGCTGGGAGCGACGCCATTTCCACACGACCTTAGCCGCACCGGGCCAGACCGGTATCTGTATCGCAACCCCTATGGCGACGCGGCGGAGCTAGCTGTGCATCAACTGACTGGCCCGGGCGGTAGTCTTTATTTCTGGCACTGTAACACCCTGCATGGCACCCAGTCCCACGCCGAGGATAACCCGCGCCTGTCGGTGCGCATTCTGGTGGAGCGCAATGCCCGGGTGCCGACCGGCGGCCTGATCGATCAGGTCAATGCGGCGTCCGNNGGATCGCTGTCGCTGGCCCAGACACGCCGGGACCTGGATGCGGCAGGTCAGGCGGTCCTGACCGGCAACACCATCAACCGGCACTGACGGTCGCACGCACCGCCAGGCTCAGGTCCTGCACAAATCGCGTGCGTTCATCATGCGCGGCAGCGGCGTCTGGCAAGCGCAGCAGATAGGCCGGGTGAATAGTCACCAGGACCGTCGACCCGTCGGCCTGGGGCAACAGGCGACCTCGCTCCTGTCCCAAGACAACGGGCCTTCCAAGGACGGATCGGGCTGCTGTCGCGCCAAGGGCAATGATCAGCCGGGGCTGAATCAGGCGGCGTTCATGATCCAGCCACCAGCGACAGGCCTGCACCTCACCTACGCTTGGGGTTTTGTGCAGGCGTCGTTTGCCTCGCGGCTCATGCTTGAAATGTTTGACGGCATTGGTCACCCAAGCCTCAGACCGGTTGATCCCGGCTTTGGCCAGGGCGGTGTCGAGAACCTGGCCAGCTGGGCCAATGAAGGGTTGTCCGGCCAAATCTTCCTGGTCTCCGGGCTGCTCACCGACGATCATCAGCTCAGCTCCTGCCGGCCCCTGACCGCAAACCGCCTGGGTCGCATCACGCCATAGGGGGCAGCGTCGACAGCCCTGCGCCGCCTTGGCCAACTGTGCCACCGTGTCGGGTGCGACGGCATCCATGCCTGGGCGCGCAACAGCCGGTGCCACCGCCCCTGCCAGCCTTGCATTGACCGGTGTGGGGCCCGCCTCAATCATTCCCCTGGCTCGCTGCTCGGCCTGAGCCATCAGCTGCGGGATCAGGGCCGCCTCAGGCAGGTTGGCCCAGTATCGTCGCGGCATCTCGCTCTGCATCATCTGCGGCTTCAGACGCGCCGGGTTGAAGGTCGAGGCGTAATAGGTGCGCCAGAACTCCTCGACCTCATCCTCTGCCGGGGCCTGGTCCCGGGTCGCGGCGGGGCCTAAGCGAAGATCTTTGAGGTCCCAATGGGCACTGCCGTCGGGCGTCAGGATAGACCAGCGCATGTGGGTATAGCGACGCATGAANAAGGGTGCCGTGCGCTCCACCACCCGATGCGCGGGCTCAAACCAGGCCACCCAATGCTCGCCCTGATCGTCGTGCGCCTGACGGAAGCGGACAAAGGCCTTCATCTTGTGCGAGGCGCGGCTGACATTCTTGGCCCGCTCCAAGGCATCGGCCACGTCGACATCTGACACCACCGAGAGCAGCGACCGGTCGGACTGGAGCCGCCACAACAGGCGATAGAGAAGATCAAAACGGTCTTCGGACCGATGAAGGGCCACATCACGGGCCAGGCCCAAAAACGCGCGAGGCACCGTCAGGGTGAGCGGGGACCTGAAGGCAACGGGNACGGCATCACCGGCGTCGAACAGACTGCCCTGGGTCACGCCGTCGCGAAACTGAACCTGAGCCGGCTCGACGCCCGACAGGATAAGCGGGCGTGCCGCCTCGCGCCACGCGTCCAGATCTGTCGCAGAGCTGAGGCTGATGCAGCGCNNATTAGAACAAACTNNCAACTGTTCCGGTTTGCGCGCCGGTGCCAGCCGCGCCTTGAGGTCGACTGCATCGGTGAGGCCACCGGGCGTCCAGTCCAGGGCGGTGATGAAGGGGCGGACCTTGTCCACGCTGCGGCACAGACGTTGAACGTCCTCCAGCCTCAGGGTGCGAAAGCGACGCACCTTGATCATGCGGTCGACTGACCTCACGCCCAAGCCCGGCACGCGCAGCAGAAGCTCACGGGGGCTGCGNTTTACGTCCACGGGAAACTGGTCGCGGTGCGCCAGGGCCCAGGCCAATTTGGGGTCAATAGCCAGATCGAGCATGCCATCCTGACTGCCCGCGGCGATCTCCGGCGCGGTAAAGCCATAGAACCGCAACAGCCAGTCGGCCTGATACAGCCGGTGTTCGCGCATCAGCGGGGGCCGCGACAAGGGCAGGGTGCTGGACGAATCCGGAATGGGGCTGAAGGCCGAATAGTAGACCCGGCGCAGCCGGTAACTGCCGCACAGGGCACTGGAACGGGCCAGGATTTCGGTGTCTGCAGCTCCATCGGCACCGACAATCAGCTGGGTCGACTGTCCGGCCGGGGCATATTTTGGCGGGCGGGTGCGATCCTTGGGNGCGGGGCGTGCCTCGTCGACCTTCTGGCGGACCTGGGCCATGGCGCGGCGGATGACTGCGGCATCCTTCTGGGGAGCCAGGCTTGCCAAAGCCTCATCGCGCGGCAGCTCAATGTTGGCAGACAGCCGGTCGGCGTAGAGACCCGCTCGCTCGACCAGCGCCGGGTCGGCCTCCGGGATCAGCTTCAGATGTATGTAACCGCGAAAGTCGTGCTCCTCGCGCAGGACCTGGGCCACGCGGATCAGCTCTTCCATCGTGTGGTTGCTGGATCGGACGATCCCCGACGACAGGAAAAGACCCTCTATGTAGTTGCGCTTGTAGAAGTTCAGCGTCAGGTCGACGACCTCCTGCACGCTGAACCGCGCCCGTGTCACATTCGAGGAGGTGCGGTTGATGCAATAGGCGCAGTCGTAGATGCAGAAGTTGGTCAGCAGGATTTTCAGCAAGCTGATACAGCGGCCATCGGGCGTATAGGCGTGGCAGATGCCCATGCCTTCGGTCGACCCCATGCCCTTGCCACCGATCGAGTTGCGCTTGGACGTGCCGGATGAGGCGCAGGACGCATCGTATTTGGCCGCATCGGCCAGGATTTCCAGTTTGTCACGCAACTCAAGACGGGGCATTGTTCGCGTTATGTTCCAAATCGTGTCGCAAGTCCAGCCGCGTTTGGGCTGTGGCGCGGTCAGGCGTAGTTGAAGCTGATGGAGACGCGCTCGGCCCTGGCGGCGTTGGGCGGCACTTCGTGGCGCAGCCAGCTTTCCCACATCAGGATCGTGCCGGGTTTCGGCGTCAGATAGACGAACGGCTGCTCCGCCTGGGTCGCCGCTTCGGTCAGGCCGGGCCGCGCCATCATCATGGGCAGCCGCGGGTCCTCCAGCTTCAGTGACGACGCCCCGTCCGGCACCTCGACATATATGGTGCCGGAAATGATGCTGTGCGGATGGATGTGGCCCGAATGGCCGCCGCCGGGCCTGAGGATATTGACCCACAGATTGTCGAGTTTGGGCTTCCTCGGCAGGTCGAAGTTCAGCGCCTTGGCACAGGCGGCGGCGTGTTTGTCCAGCACCCGCTTCAGGTCGGCAAACTCCGGCATGCGCTGGGGCAGGTCGGTCAGGGAGCCATAGGAGGTATAGCCCCTATAGCCATGCTGGCGGCACCACGCGCGACCTGCACCATCCTCCTCGGACAGCAGGCGGCAGGCCTCGGCCAGTTCGGAGATCAGCTCAGGCGCATCGGCCTCGGCCTGATAGATCTGGGTCACGAACAGCGGGCGCAGGGTCATGGCGGCTGTTTAGGGCAACCGGCCGGGCGAGACTAGATCAGCACCACCCACGCGGCATGACCCATCAGCCAGAGGATGGCGACGAAGTTGATCATGAACACATGACCGCGCAGGGCGACATTGTCGCCGCTGCACTGGACCCAGCTGTGGGTCAGTCGCCCGATCAGGAACACCCTGGCGGCGGCCACGTCCCACACCGTCACCCGGTCCATCAGGATCAGCAGCAAGGCCCCGACCCAGGCAAAGACCGGGGCTTCGAACTGATTGGCCAGATTGCGCTGGATGCGCGCCGACAGTCTGGGGTCGCCNTCGCCCCGTTTGACGACCACCAGCCGCGCCCAGGTCAGCACAACATACAGCCCCACCACCAGGGCGAAGTGACCGAACAGGGGCAGCAGAAGGGCCGCGGTCATCGTTTTGGCTCCGGGGCAGACTGGCCCTCTGACCCAGGCTTAATCTTCCGGCCCCATTTTGGCCACAATACGCTACAAATGTAGCGCTACAAATGTAGCGATGCGGGTGCGAGAGACAGGCCATGATCGAGGAACTTCCCCGTCGGGAGCGAGAGGTGTTCGAAACCCTGTGCCGCCTGGGTCAGGGAGCGACGGCCCAGGTGCGCGATGGCTTGAGCCAACCCCGTNCCGATNCGGCCGTGCGAACCCTTTTGGCGCGGCTGGCGACCAAGGGCCTGGTCCAGCGCCAGACCACCGTGGCAGGCGTGGTCTATGTGCCGACACCGCCCCAGGCCGAACTGGCCGACGGGGCCCTGAAGCGCATGGTCGACACCTTCTTCGCCGGATCAGCAGCCTTGGCGGCGACGGCTCTGCTGGGCCTGACGTCTAGGCTAAAGCCCGATGAAATCGCCGCCNTAAAACGGGCCATCGAGGAAGCCGGGAGCGCAGCGAATGACCCTGGCACTGTTTGTCGAACTTCTGATCAAATCGGCGCTGGTCGCCGGGATCGGGCTGGCCGTGTCGGCACTTATGGAGCGCCGTCCCGCCCGCGAGCGCGTAGATATCCTGCGGGTGACGCTGGTGTTGCTGCTCGCCTTGCCGGTGGCCGTCCTGATGGTTCCCGGCCTGTCCGTTTCGGTCCTGGCACCGGAACCGGCGGTCGTGGGGTCGGCGGCCCCTCTGCCGGTCCAGACCCTGAATGAGCCGTGGGCCGTGAATCTGGACCCGGTTGTACCGGTTGCCATCAGCGGGGCTGTGCCGGGGAGCCTATGGATACTCGCCGCTGCAGCGCTTTACCTGACTGTGGCCCTGGCGCTGCTCGGCCGGTTGGTTCTGGGCACCGTCACCCTGGCCCGCTGGAGCCGTGAGGGACGCCCCGCCGCCGCCGGTGCCTGGGCCCGAACCCTGACCGCCTGGGCCCCGGGGAGTGCGGCTGGTGGCATCCACCCGGATCGCCAGCCCGCTGAGCTGGGGTCTGCCCCGGCGTAGTGCTGATCACCCCGGACAGCCTGCACCGCGAGGATCAGGCCCTGGCCGTCCTGGCTCACGAGCTGGCTCACATTCGCCGTCGCGACTGGCTGTTCCTGGCCTTGTCATGGCTGGTCGTGGCCCTGTTCTGGTTCAATCCGCTGGTGTGGTGGCTACATCGTGCCCTGGCGGCCCGGACCGAAGAGGCCGCCGACGCGGCAGCCCTGTCCGAGATCGACCCACAAACCTATGCCCGGACCTTGCTGGACCTGGCGTCAGAGCCCGCCTGGCCCGCAGCCCTGGCCATCGGCGACGACTTCAATACCCTCAAGAAAAGGATCGCCCGCATCATGTCTGACAAGCCCGCCCTGCCGCCCCGTCCCGTTGCCCTGGCTGTGGCCGTTGGAGCGCTGATTGCCGTGGCCACGCCGTTGGCTGCGATCGAGCTGACCCATCGTCGGGCCGACCCCGTTGCGCCAGCCGCGCAGGAACGCCAGGCATCCGCCGCCGCCCCGGAGCGTCCGGTGGCAGAGGCACCGACCCCGGCGCAAGCGATGGTCAAGGCTCGATGCAGGTGGTCATCGACGGCCAACCCGTCGCCTGGGCCGATCTCAGTCCCGAACAACGCCGGGAGATCGAGGCTGACATCGCCAACGCCGCCGCCGAAGCCGCCGAGGCCGAAAGCGATGCGCGCCTGGCCGCAGCGGATGCCGAGCAGGCCGCCCGTGACGCCGCAGAGGCTCGTATCGACGCCGAAGCCATCAGCCGGGAAGCCGAAGCTGCAGCCCGATATGCCGAGGCCGCCGCTCTGGAGGCCGGCACCATGGCTATAGACGCGGCGCGCATGGCCCGCGAAAGCCTGGCGAAGGCGGCTGTCGATATGCAGGATGCGGCCCGCGACATGCGCACCGAGGGCGAACGGCTGCGCAATCCGGCCTACCGGGCCCGGCTCATCTCTGAGCATAGAGGGCGGGGCGAAACGCTGACCGATGCGCATCTGCTGAGCCTGTCGCGCACGCTGACGGACCAGGCCGGCACCATGGAGGCCCAATCACGCGACCTGCGCCGCCAGTCGCGCGAAACCCGCTGACATCGTGTTGTCCGGTCACGGCCCCGCGGCTGGCCCGCTGGGGCCAGGCATGGGGCCTGGCCTCATCAGGCGTGAGTCGCATCCCAATAGCGCACGGCGTCCGCATCGCGGGCGCTGAGGTCAGGGTAGTCCGGGTCCGAGCCGACGTCGGGCACACGCCGCCAGGAACGAGCGCACTTGGGCCAGTCGGCCAGCTTGACCTCAACCGTGATGCCATCCCCGCCAGCGACCAGATCGGCTCCGGAGGTGCGGAAAACCTCGGCAGCATCCAGGCCCTCAAACGGTGCGAGGACCGGTGCCGGGGCCTTCACCACCGGCCAGGCGTCCAGGGCTCCACCGATCAGCTTGTCGCGGCGGGCGGCTTCCAGGGCGTCATTGACGACCTCCAGCACCGTCTCGATGTTGGCCCAACGCTCGGCCTCGGCTTCATTGCGCCAGCTCTCGGGTGTCGCCGGAATGACGCGCAGGCAGTTTGAACCGTTATCAGGATAGCGCGTGCCCCACGCCTCCTCCATCGTGAACGGAACCAGNGGAGCCAGCCAGGCGGTCAGACGCGCGAACACCTCATCCATCACCGTGCGCACGGCGCGGTGGCGCAAGGCATCAGGCCGGTCGCAATACAGGCTGTCCTTGCGGATGTCGAAATAGAGCGCCGACAGATCATTGGAGCAGAACTCCAGCACCGGACGCACCACATCATCAAACCGGTATTCAGAGTAGGCTTCCCGCACCTGGGCATCCAGCTGCCATAGGCGATGAAGGATGAACCGCTCCAGGGGCGGCATCTGGTCGTAGGCCAGACGCTCCGCCTCATCGAACCCGGCCAAGGCACCCAGCAGATAGCGGACCGTGTTCCGCAGCTTGCGATAGGCGTCGACGGTGGTTTGCAGGATCTGCTTTCCGATGCGCTGGTCGTCGGCATAGTCGACCATGGCCACCCACAGCCGCAGAATGTCGGCCCCGCTTTCCTTGATGACGGTCGCCGGGTCGGTGGTGTTGCCGCGCGACTTGGACATCTTCTCNCCGTTCTCATCCAGGGTGAAACCATGGGTCAGAACGGCGTTATAGGGNGCTCGGCCGCGGGTGCCGCACGCTTCCAGCAGCGACGACTGGAACCAGCCGCGATGCTGGTCCGAGCCTTCCAGATACAGGTCCGCAGGCCAGTGGGAATCNCGACCGCCCTCCAGGGTGAAGGCGTGGGTTGAGCCGCTGTCGAACCAGACGTCAGCGATGTCCTCGACCTTNTCGTAGCGGTCCGGGTCATGACTGCCCAGGAACTGGGCATCGGGCGCGGTAAACCAGACATCGGCCCCGTGCTCAGCGATGGCGGCGACGATGCGGGCATCGACGTCGGGATCATGCAGGGGTTGGCCAGTCTGTTTGTCGACAAACATGGCCAGAGGCGTGCCCCAGGCCCGCTGACGACTGATCAGCCAGTCCGGCCGACCCTCAACCATCGAGCGGATGCGGTTGCGGCCCTGATCAGGATAGAAGGCGGTGGCGTCGATGGCGTCCAGGGCCAGATCGCGCAGGGTCTCACTGGATTTCAGCGGCTCATCCAGGCGGATGAACCACTGGGGNGTATTGCGGAAGATCACCGGGGCCTTGGAGCGCCAGGAGTGCGGATAGGAATGCTCCAGCCGCCCGCGCGCCAACAGGTTGCCGGCCTCGATCAGCTTTTCGGTGACGACCTTGTTGGCCGGTCCGAACTTGCCGATCTTGTCCTTCTTGCCCTCGGTTTCGATGACCTTCAGGCCGCCGAAAAGGGGGACGTGGTCATAATAGGCCCCGTCCGGGTCGACCGTATCGGGCACCTCGTGATGACCGTGGGCCTTCCACACCTCGAAGTCATCGGCCCCGTGGCCGGGCGCGGTATGGACAAAGCCGGTACCAGCGTCGTCGGTGACATGATCCCCGGCCAGCAAGGGCACCGAGAAGCCGTAGCCGCTCGACAGGGCCGCCAGCGGGTGGGCCGTTTCCAGCCCTGACGGATTGATCGGCCCCAGGCGGGTCCAGGTGGCAATCTTGGCGGCCTTGAACACCTCTTCGGCCAGCTTGTCAGCCAGGATCAGGCGGTCGCCCGGCTTGGCCCAGGGCTCGAACTCCAGCCCCTGTTCCATGGCCGTGACTTCATACAGGCCGTAGTCGATCTCCGGTCCGTAGGCGATGGCGCGGTTAGCCGGCAGCGTCCAGGGCGTGGTCGTCCAGATGACGATGGCCGGATTGGCATGGCGGAAGGCCAAGAGGTCATCATCGTGGTCGTCCGTCGCTCCCGTGACCGGGAACTTGACCCAGACCATGGGCGAGACGTGATCGTGATACTCCACCTCGGCATCGGCCAGGGCGGTGCGCTCAACCGGCGACCACATCACCGGCTTGGAGCCGCGATAGAGCTGACCAGAGTTCTTGAACTTGTGGAACTCGGCGACGATGGCCGCCTCAGTTGTGAAGTCCATGGTGGCATAACGATGGGCGTAATCTCCCAGCACCCCCAGGCGTTTGAACTGGTCCCGCTGCAGGTCGATATATTTGCCCGCATAGTCGCGGCAGGCGGTGCGGAAATCGGCCTTGGACACCTCGTCCTTGCGCTTGCCCTGGGCGCGGAACTGCTCCTCGATCTTCCATTCGATCGGCAGGCCGTGGCAGTCCCAGCCGGGCNNATAGTCAACGTCCTTGCCCAGCAGGAACTGACTGCGGACCACGAAGTCTTTCAGTGTCTTGTTGAGGGCGTGACCAATGTGGATGTCGCCATTGGCATAGGGCGGGCCGTCGTGCAGCACGAACAGCGGGGCCCCTTCGGACTGACGTGCGGCGCGCAGACGGCCATACAGATCGCCCCACTGCTCCAGNATTTGAGGTTCCTTTTGCGGCAGGCCCCCGCGCATCGGAAACGGCGTTTCAGGCAGGAAGACGGTCTCGCGATAGTCGCGCCGGCGGNNCGGTGTCGGGGTGGTGGCGTCAGCGGCCATGGTCTGGTCTCGTATCGTTTGATCGCTCGTTCGTTTCGATCCCGGCGTGCGCGGGGACAACCCCTGCGGCGCTACGCCGGGCGGCTAATCGAAATCACACGGATCGAACGGACGGTCATGTGTGCGTTCTTTAGCAGAGGCTTCGCACGCATGGCCACCGCAATCGTGTGTAAAAGCAGCTCGATGCGCCCGCGATGCGATCCGGGGTCAGGCGGCGGTATGTCGCTCTATTTCAGCAGCGCCGTTCGGGCGGCCCGAGCATCGGCCTCAATCTGGGTCTTGAGGGCATCCAGGCCGTCGAACCGGCGCTCGCCACGCAGATAAGCCACCAGCTCGGTCTCGATGATCTGGCCATAGAGGTCGCCGTCAAAGCCGAATAGCCAGACTTCCAAGAGGGGATCATCGGTCGGNGCCATGGGCCGAACGCCCAGGTTGGCCACTCCATCATACAGCGTGCCATCGGCCAGGCGCACCCGCACGGCATACACCCCATAGGCCGGGCGCATATAGCCGTTCAGCTGAACGTTGGCCGTCGGCACGCCGATGGTGCAGCCACGCTTGTCGCCATGGATCACCTCTCCGGCGATAGCGAAGGGACGACCCAGGATGCGGGCAGCCCGGTCCATGTCGCCGGCTTTCAGAGCTTCACGCACCGCTGATGACGACAGCTTCAATCCATCCGAATCGTCGATCCGCTCGGCCATCGACACGCCAAANCCGTGGTCTTGACCATAGGTCGCCAGGGCCTGGGGCGAGCCGGACCGGCCTTTGCCAAAGGTGAAGTCAAATCCGACGGCGGCGTGGCGGGTGCCCAGGCCTTGGGCCAGCACGCGCCGGGCGAACTCTTCGTCGGTCATGGCCGCCATTTCGGCATCGAAGGGCAGGAGATACAGCCGCTCGACTCCCAGGGCCTGCAGGGCACGGGTCATCTGATCACAGGTCATCAGGCCAAACGGNGCGGCGTCGGGCGCAAAGTAGCGCCGGGGNTGGGGCTCAAAACTGACCACGCCCAGGGGCACACCNAGCTCGGTGGCGGCCTTTCGAGCCAGGGCGATCACGGCCTGATGGCCACGGTGGACGCCATCAAACGCCCCAATGGCAACGGCAGCGCCTTTCTGGGTTTCGTCCAGACCGTGCCAGTCCCGGATCACTTCGATCGCCATGNNATCAGCCCTTGGCCGGGCGGCGGCGGCGCGGCACCGCACTCGGCCTGGCCGTCCATGATCACTTCGTCTCCGACCAGCCCCTCGCAGGTCAGAATGATGCGGGCGCTTTCCGGGTCAACTGAGGCGACGGTGATGCGGGCCGTCACCACGCCGCCGATCCGCACCGGCTTGTGGAAGCGGGTGTTCTGGCTCAGGAAGATCGCGCCGGCCCCCGGCAGGATCATGCCGACGACTGCCGACCCGAACGACGCCGACAGAAGCCCATGGGCGATGCGCCCGCGATAGGCGGTTTTGGCGGCATAGGCCTCATCGACATGCAGCGGGTTGAAGTCGTCTGACGCCTCGGCGAACTGCTGAATGCGATCTTCGGTCACGGGCACCTGCTTTTCGGCCCGCATGCCGACGTGCAGTTCCTCCAGAATATAGCCGCCTGACGGATGGGCCCCGACCAATTGCACGTCTGTTTCGCTCATGGGGTGGGTGTTGCCGCTCACCACAGAAGGTCCAGCGCGGCGAAGCGGGCATGGGTGCCTTCGGCCTGCAACAGCGCGCCTGCGATGCGAGGGTCCAGGGCACCGTCCGTGCCACGGGCCTTGGCCCCATGGATTCTCTGGGCGATGAACAGGCAGTCGAGCCCTTGCGCTTCGGCCCCCAGCACATCGGTGACAACGCCATCGCCGATGCACAGCACACGCGCCCGGTCGACGGGGGCGGTGCGCACGGCNTCGGCCTCGGCCAGGGCCAGTTGATAGATCGGGGCAAACGGCTTGCCGGCCATGGTCACCGGACCGCCCAGCGCCTCGTAGAGATCGGCCAGAGAACCCGCGCAATAGATCAGCTTGTCGCCGCGCTGGACCACGCGGTCCGGGTTGGCGCAAATCATTTCCAGGCCGCGCGCCGCAGCTGGGGTCAGGCGTTCGCGATAGTCCTCGGGCGTCTCGGTCTCATCGTCTTCCGGGCCGGTGACGGAGATGAAGGCGGCGTCCTCTGCGCCACTCGCGCGGGCTAGCCCAAGCCCNTCATACAGCGGTCCATCACGATCCGGGCCGATGATCCAGACGGGTCCGGGNGCGCGCCGGGCCAGCTCGGCGCGCGTGGCATCGCCGGAGGTGACGACTGCATCCCAGCTGTCGCGCGGCACGCCCAGCTGATCCATCTGGGCGATCATGCCGGGNGCGGGTCGCGGCGAGTTGGAAATCAGGATGACCGTGCCGCCCTGCTGACGAAAGCGCTGCAAGGCCCCGGTCGCCTCGGGCCAGCTTTCGCGGCCATTATGGATCACGCCCCAGACATCACACAGAAGGACGTCATAGGCGGCGGTCAGCTCGGACAGGCGGGCAGGGAGGGGCAGATCAGTCATGCCGCCCAGATAGGGCCGTTGGCACGATTAGCCAATCCGCCGCCGCTGTTCCGTTGCGGTGCGCAGGGTGGAGCGCAGGAAGTCGGCGGGCGGGTCGGTTTCGGCCAGCACCTGTTCCTTGATGGCGCGGGGCTCCCCGAACAGGTGGCCCTGACCCAGGCTGATATCGAGTTCGAGAATGTCGACGATCTGGCGCTCGTTCTCGACCTTTTCGGCGATCACCTCAACGCCATAGCGGCGGGTCATGCCGGCATAGTCGGCCGCCTGAATGTCGCGCATGGCCGGGATCGGGGCTCCGGCGTCCGGGTCCAGCAGTTGTTCGATCAGCAGGTCCGCGGCGATCTTGATGAACTTCACATCCGACCGTTTCAGGTCGTTGAAATCCAGGTCCAGGGTCTGAACCTTGTCCAGGGAAAAGCGGAAGCCCAGCTCGGCCAGCTTGGCCATGTTGCGGGCCTCGGCGGCCCCGCGGGCATCGAAATTGGCCTGACCCAGCTCGAAGATCAGCGACTCATTCAGGTCGCGGTTCTCGCTGAGGAAGTCCAGAAAGCGCGGGAAGAAGGTCTCGTCCCCCAGCGACGTCAGGGCAATGTTACAGAACACCCCGACCTTGCGATCCTGCCGGGCCAGCCGCCGCACAATCTGGGCACAGCGGAAGAGCAGCAGGTTGTCGATGGCCGGTACCAGCCCCTCACCCTCCGCCAGGGAAAGGTATTCGGCCGGCATCATGACCCGCTCGGACGCATCGCGCAGGCGGGTGAAGNNCTCGTAGAAGATGGTGCGCCGTTGCGGCAGGCTGACCAGCGGCTGCAGATACAGATCGACCCGACCCTCGCTCAACGCATCATGGATGGTCGACAACAGGGCATTGGATTGCTGCTGATAACGGGCCTCAAACGTGCCTTCGGCTGCCGTGGGCATGGCACTGATCCGCTCCTCGATGGATCGGCTCATGTCGTGGATCAGGCCCTCCAGCATGCGCACTTCGTCCGACAGGCTTTCGTTCGAGTCCTGGCGGCTGGTCTGGAACACCTCGGCTAATTCGCCGACGGCACCCTGCGTCGTCTCCATGGCGTCCGCCAGCAGACGGTGCGCGGCCCTTAGCTGCTCGAGTTCAGCTTTCAGGGCCCGGGCNTTGCTGCGGGTCGAAAACAGGGTGTGCAGTCCCAACTCAATGGCCAGGGTGGCAACGGTCATGGCGACACCGGCACCCGCGCCCAGTCCGGCACGCCAGACGAAGACGCCGGCGGTCATGGCTACGAAGACGTAGGCCGAAAACAGAAAGATCCGGGTCAGGGACGCCATGTTCAAAGGGTCGGCACTCCGCACAAATGGCCGCAGGCTGGACCGTATTCCGGGATGGAATCGGCGCAGTATCGGGCTATCTACTCCAATCAGCCAGAGGTTTATCGGGACTATCCCATGGAATTGTTCGATCTGACGGGCCAGGTGGCCATTATTACCGGCTCATCGCGCGGAATCGGCAAGGCCATCGCCGAACGCCTGGCTGAGCACGGGGCCAAGGTGGTAATCTCTNCACGCAAGGCGGGGCCCTGCGAAGAGGTGGCCCAGGCCATCAATGACAAGGCGGGCGACGAGCGGGCCATCGCCATCCCCGCGTCCATCGCCGAAAAGGATGCGCTGCAGCGGCTGGTTGATGAGACGATGGCCAAGTGGGGCCGCATCGACATCCTGGTCTGCAACGCCGCGACCAATCCCTATGCGGGGCCGATGAAGGGTATCTCAGACGAGCAGTTCGAGAAGATCCTCCAGAACAACGTCATCTCCAACCACTGGCTGATCCAGATGGCGGCCCCGCAGATGCTGGAGCGCAAGGCCGGCTCGATCATCATTGTGTCGTCCATTGGCGGCCTGCGCGGCAATAGCCTGATCGGGGCCTATAACATCTCCAAGGCTGCCGACATGCAGCTGGCCCGCAATCTGGCGGTGGAGTGGGGACCAAAGAATGTGCGCGTCAACTGTATTGCGCCGGGCCTGGTTCAGACCGACTTTGCCAAATACCTATGGGAGAACCCGGAGCTTTTGAAACAGGTCACCGATCCGGCGCCGCTGAAGCGCATCGGCCAGCCGGATGAGATCGCCGGGGCGGCGGTCTATCTGGCCAGCCCGGCCTCCAGCTACATGACCGGCCAGACCCTGGTTTGCGATGGCGGGATTACCATTGCCTGGTGATCTGACCCCCGACGAGGCAAACCCCAAGCCGCCGCCCGGCACGCCATTGCTGAAGGATCTGGGATGGCGGATCGAGGCAGGGGCCTTCTGGCTTCTGTTCAGGTTCCTGCGCGCCCTGGGTGTTGAAGGGGCCTCGAACTTTGGGGGCTGGCTGTTGCGCTGGCTGGGACCGCTGACCGGCACCCACAAGACGGTCTTGCGCAACCTCAAGCTCTGCTTCNCCGACCATTCGGTGGTTGAGCGGCAGAACCTGGCTGTGGCCCAGTGGGAGCAGACCGGCCGCACCTTTGCCGAGATGGCGGTGATGGATCGGCTCACGCCTAGCAGTGGCCGGGTCGAGATCCTCGGTATCGAGCGGTTTTCGGCCATCCGGGAAGCAGGCCGACCCGTTGTGTTCGTGTCCGGGCATCTGGCCAATNCCGAAATCATGTCGAGCGTCATCCTGGCTATGGGCGTCCCGTGCCAAATCACCTACCGCCCGGCCAACAACCCCTATGTCGAGGCCCAGATGCGCCGCTATCGCGCGGCCTATGGGGTCAAGCTATTCGCGCCGAAGNGAGGCGATGGTGCGCGTGAGTTGCTGGCGGGCCTGAAGCGTGGCGAGTCGGCGGCCCTTCTCAACGACCAGAATTTTTCTGAAGGGCCCGAGGTCCAGTTCTTCGGTCATCCCGTTAATGCGGCACCGGGGCCAACCCGACTGGCGCAGCGGTTTGGAACCGTCCTTCAGCCTCTGTCCGTCGTTCGCCTGCCCAATGTCCGGTTCCAGGTGACGGCCCATGAGCCGATCGTGGTGCCCGAGACCGGTGATCGTCACGCCGATATCCATGCCGGGGTGCAGGCCATCACGACCTTCATCGAAGACCGGGTGCGCGAACGCCCGGTCGACTGGTTCTGGGTCCACAAGCGCTTCCCGCAGTCGGTCTACGCATCCCTGGAGCAGACCGGTCGCGAAACCTAGTCCGGATTTCCGGCCGGGGCCCCGCGGACGGCGTGGCCTCGTCCTTGACATCATCGGCGCGGCGTTTGGGCCCNGAGTATCTTCCGGAGTGCGTCCGTCGCCGATCAGGCCCGAAATAGTCCTCGGTCTTGATGAAGGGGCGCGGCCGAAAGATCACGGCATTGATGCGGTCAATGACGGCCTTGGCCGTGATCGGCTTGACCACGAACTCAGTGACGCCCGCATCGCGGGCCTCGACGACGCGGCTCTTTTCGGAATGGCCGGTCATCATGATGATCGGCAGATAGGGGTTGGCACTGTCGGTGCTGTTGCGCACCAGGCGTGTAAACTCGACTCCATCCATCGGGAACATGTTGAAGTCGACAATGGCCAGGTCACACGGGCGTTCGCGCATGGCCTCGAGGCCTGCAGACCCGCCGCCGACCTCTACGATATTGCGGCAGCCCGCCGATTGCAGGATGGCAGCGGCAATCGCCCGCATATGCTGGTTGTCGTCGACCAGCAGAATCGTGAGCGATTTGAGAGACGAGGGCATGCGGGGTCAGGTCTGGGTTGTCGACTTGAACAAGGCTAGGCTGAATTTTCGACGGTGCAAGACGGCATCGTCGGTGGCGTGTGTCGGGCCTAGCTACCTGGCTTTCCCGACAGCCGCTGGCTGGCTTCCAAAGGGCCGGCGTAGGCCTCCTGGCGGCTGACCGACCAGTATCGCAACCCCTCCAGTGGAATGGCCTTGCGGGTCACTGCGCAAACGACGAAGCGACCCGGACGGATGACATCATAATCCCCGCCGCCATAGCGAATGAGGGCTTCACCGGCGGCTTGGGACTGGCTCATGACGCGGCCATAGCGGAAACTGGCGTTGGGGCCAAGCTCAACACAACCGGTTTCAGAACAGGTCGCCCTGGGTGGTCCCGGGCGGGGGCGGGGTCCGTCTGGGCGCGGGTGTCGACACGATTGGGGGCAGAGCCCTCAATCCGCGCAGGGTCTGCCCGTCGGGGAATACCAGATTGACCGCCTGGCCAGGCGACAGGTCCTGCGCGCGCGACCCAGCGCCCTCAGCGTCCTCGACCCGCGCAAAGCCGGTCCGAGGACGGGTGGGGTCCAGTCCCGCCAGAGCCCGGGCCAGGGCGGCTAACCGCACGCGATCCTGTTCCAACCGCCGATCTGCCAGGGACCCGAACCGAGCCGCAATACCGTTCAGACGCTCACCTCGCAGCTCGACCGTCTGGTTCAGCAGTCGCGGCGACAGCCGCACGGCGTCCAGCCTGGTTTGATCCTGCTGGATCCGTCCCTCACCAAGGGGATGAGACGATCCGTGGCGCTTCGCCAANCGGTCACGACGACGCTCCAGCGCGCGGTCCAGCAGGCGCGGCGTCAGGGCAGCGGCGGCCTGAACCAGGCGTCGCTCGTGCTTGGCGGCATTGATCTGTAGCGCCGAACCCAGACGGCTGCCCGCAAGATCCAGCCGTTGTCGGGGCAGGGCCAACAGATCGTCAGGCCGGGCGGGCAAGCCCCGGGCGGTGGCACGCAGCCGTGTGCGACGCTCTTGGACCAGTCGGCCACCCGCGCGGCCCAGTCGGGCACCCGCCTCAGCCAGCCAGGCCCGCAGTTCGGCCAGGAGCGGCGTCGCCAGCTCGGCCGCGCCCGTGGGNGTTGGCGCGCGGCGATCAGATACAAAGTCAATCAGGGTGGTATCGGTCTCATGCCCGACGGCCGAGATGATCGGCACGGTTGCAGCCGCCACGGTGCGGGCCAGGGCCTCATCGTTAAATGGCCAGAGGTCCTCGACCGAGCTGCCGCCACGGGCCACGATCACCAGGTCCGGGCGCGGGGCCGGGCTGTCCGGTGTCAGGGCCTCAAACCCGCGGATGGCGTCGGCGACCTGCCTGGCCGCGACCTCTCCCTGAACCACCACGGGCCAGACCAGCACACGGCAAGGCCACCGTTCCGCGATCCGGTGCAGGATGTCGCGGATAACGGCTCCGGTCGGGCTGGTGATCACCCCGATCACGGCTGGATAGGTCGGCAGGGGNGCCTTGCGTGACGGCTCGAACAGGCCTTCCTCGCGCAACTTGGCCTTCAGCCGCTCCAGCTGAGCCAGCAGGGCTCCAGCCCCGGCGGCTTCCATGNNCTCGATCACGATCTGATAACTGGAGCGGGCCGGATAAGAGGTGATCTTGCCCGTGACGATGACTTCCAGACCGGTCTCCGGCTGGATCGACAGGCTNTGGACCTGGCCCTTCCAGATGACGCCATCCAGCGCCGCCTTGTCGTCCTTCAGCGTCAGATAGACGTGGCCCGAGGCATGGCGATTGACCTTGGACACCTCGCCGCGCAGCCGCACATGGCCAAAGCGATCCTCCAGCGTCCGCTTCAGGGCAAATGACAGATCCGAGATCGACAGCGGCGGATTATTGTCCCGCCCCGCCGGGACCTCGCCCGGACCTTCAAAAACATAGTCGTCGCTCATGGTGGCAGCCTAGAGCGTGTTCGGGGCAGGGGGGAATAGGCAACCGGTCGCCATCTCCGCTGGAGCGATCGCCCACTGGCGCAGGTCGGGCTCACCGTGTGCCGCTTTGCCTTGACCGCCATGGTCCAGACCGGCATTTGGCCGGGTTATGAACATTCTGCTGGTCGGTTCGGGCGGACGCGAGCACGCCCTGGCTTGGAAGATGGCCCAGTCGCCCTTGCTGACACGACTGGTCATCGCACCGGGAAACCCAGGCATGGACAGGCTGGGCGAACGCGTGGCCATCGCCGCCACGGACGTGGATGCTTTGGTGGCTCAGGCGCGCGAGATGCGGGCTGATCTGGTCGTCGTTGGGCCCGAAAGTGCCTTGGAGAAAGGTCTGGCGGATCGCCTGGCGGCGGTCGGCATTGCGTGTTTTGGGCCCACAGCCCGGGCCGCGCAACTGGAGACCTCCAAGGCTTTCGCCAAGGCGTTCATGGCTGAGCACAACATCNCTNCGGCGGCGTATGGCGTATTTGAGCGTCTGCACGACGCGCGGCAGGCCCTGACCACCTTCCAGCCGCCCTATGTCATCAAGGCCGACGGCCTGGCAGCGGGAAAGGGCGTGGCCATCTGTGGCGACCGGCGAGAGGCAGAGATCGAGATCGAGCGCATGCTGGGCGGTCGCTTTGGAGAGGCGGGGGCCCGCGTCGTCATCGAAGAGTTCATGGACGGCGAAGAGGGATCGTTGTTCGCTATCTGCGACGGCCAGCGGGCAATCTTGTTGGGCGGTGCCCAGGATCACAAGCGCGCCTTTGATGGCGATCTCGGTCCCAATACGGGCGGTATGGGTAGCTATTCCNCAGCCCCGGTCTTTACCCCCGAGCTGGTGGAGGCCGCGAAGCGCGAGGTGGTGCAACCCGCGATCCAGGCCATGGCGGCCCAGGGCATGCCCTATCGGGGCGTGCTCTACGCCGGGCTGATGGCCACCAGCGATGGCNCCCGGGTGGTGGAGTTCAACGCCCGTTTCGGCGACCCGGAATGCCAGGTGCTGATGATGCGGCTGGACGGCGATATTGTGCCGATGCTGCTGGCCGCGGCACGGGGTGACCTCAGCGGTGCCACCTTGCCGTCCATGAGCCGCGAGACCGTCATCTGTGTTGTGCTGGCGGCCAAGGGCTATCCCGATAGCCCCCTGGAAGGCTCGATCATTCGCGGGGCCGAACAGGATTTTGGCCCGCACGTTCAGGTGTTCCACGCGGGCACCAAGCGACGCGAGGATGGCCAACTGGCCGCTGCAGGGNGGCGGGTGCTGAATGTCTGCGCCCGCGGGGTCAATATTGGCGAAGCCCGTGATCGGGCCTACGCTGCCGTCCGGCAAATCGACTGGCCGGGCGGTNTTTACCGAACCGACATCGGTTGGCGAGCGCTGGAGAGAGATGCGCCATGACCCCTTTGATCGCGCTGACGATGGCGGGAAGTTTGGGATCCCCGCAGGATGCACCTTCGACAGCGCAGATCGCTCCGCCCGCCCGCGCCCCGGCTGCGGGTCCTCGCTTTGGCTGGCAGGTCCAGCCCCAAGTTACCGCAGCAGACTATCCGGCACGAGCCAGGCAGGAGAATGTGCCCGCCGGGTCGGTGCGCATCATCTGTACGGCGCGGGCGCTGGGCGGTCAGCCTCAGGACTGCGAGGTCGTTTCAGAATCGCCCGAAGGCTTCGGCTTCGGCCAGGCAGGCCTGGACATCATGCACCGGGGCCGCCTGACGGCCATGGTCTGGCACCGGGCGCAGCGCCACGGCGCGTCGGGCAGACCTTCGATTTCCGGCTGGCAGACACGGAGGCCACCGTTGGCCAGTGAACCCAAGACCAAGCCCACCGCCGCATCCGTCGATGATTTCATCGCTTCGGTCGACAATGCCACTCGCCGGGCGGATGCCGAGACGATCAAGGCCTTGATGAGCGATGTCACCGGCCAGCGACCGGTCCTCTGGGGCAGTTCCATCATCGGTTACGGCAGCTACCGCGCTGCCAGCGGTGACTGGCCGCTGATCGGCTTCTCTCCGCGCAAGGCCAATTTGGTGCTCTATCTCATGCCTGGCTTTGAGCAGCACGCCGACCAACTGGCGCGATTGGGCAAGCACAAGACCGGGGCGTCGTGCCTCTATCTCGGCAAACTGGCCGACGTGGATCCGTCGGTGCTGCGCGAGATGGTCAAACTGTCCTTTCAGACCATGCAGGCGAAATACCCCCAGGACTGAGGGCTATTTGCCGCGCGGGTTCTCGTATTCGTCAAAGAACGGCTTCAGGTGCTGCTCATAGCGCTTCCAGGCATCTTTCGAGCTGGAGTACAATGGCTTTCGGACCTGGGCGAAGCTGGCGGTAGAGACGGCCCGATCGGTCTTGTGAAAGTCCCTTAGGCCTTCCTGATAGGGGAGGTCGACGTGCGCCAATATTCGGGCGATCCAGGTGTCCGGGTCCGAAACCAGCTCTTCGTAGGGGACCGTCAGCAGCCGGTCGCCGAGAACGGCCGTCCAGTGTGCATGCAACCGGTCTTCGCTCTTGAAATAACGGGCGATGTCACCCAGCGAGCGGGTCCAGTCGACGCCCCGCGCAAAGCGGGTTCGGTAGCAGGACCAGGCGATGCCTGCCGGATGCCGACGCAGCCAGACAAAGCGCGCGCCCGGAAGGACGTGGTGGATCACCCCCAGGTGCCGGGTGTTGTTCAGCGTCTTGTCGACAACCCGACCTTCCTTGCCAAAGCGCTCATTCAGCAGGTGCAGATAGGTTCGGGCAATGTGCGTGGGCAGGCTGGCCCCGCCAGGGCCTTGGAGGCTTTCTCGCAGCTCGCGGGCCAAATAGTCATTCAGCGCCATTGAGGCGGGGCGGAACAGGTTGACCTCGGCTCCGTCATGGACCTGATCGTGGCTGACGAGGATCTGCTCGACCAGGGTGGTCCCCGACCGCGGCAGGCCAAGGACAAAGATGGGGCGGTTTGACGTCTCCTGGCTGGGTGGCAGGCTGTCGAGGAATGACCGATCAAACTCGCTCACGATATCCTGGACATAGGCGTCGGCCCGATCAGCATCGAAACTGGAAGAGGGCTTCTGCAGGCGCGCGGCCTCGTCGAAACAGGCAAAGGCGTCATCGACGCGACCCTGGTCATCGTAACCCTTGCCGAGCGCATAGAGCATAACCACCCGGCCTTCGCGGGTGCCCGGGCCGTCCGGCAGACGCGCCAGATGCTGCTCCATGGCCGTCACGTCGGGGTCATCGGCGGTGAAGGTCTTGAGGTCGGCGATTACATGCCAGGCGTTCTCTGCTCCGGCGGCCACTGTTGGCAGCGCAATGATCCGCCGCAGGTGGGTCATGGCTTCTTCCTGGCGGTTCAGTTGCACCAGGCTGGTCGCCAGGAAGTGACGCACCGCCGGGTCGTTCGGATAGTCGCGCAGCAGCGCTGTTGATTGTTCGAGCGATGCCTCCATGCGACCGCTCTGTTGAAGCAGCTGGGCCAGGGCCAGGCGGTTGTCGAGCGACGGGACGGCCTGCACAGCCTTGCGCGATGCCATGAGCGCCAGTGAGATTTCGCCCAGAGTCGCTGCCAGCTTGGACACCGATCGCCAGCGGTCCCCAAGCGGAGGATCAGCCTTGAGCGCCCGCGCGATGTAAGCGGCCGAGGCATCGCGGTCGCGGGCCTGGAAGGCCTGGAGCGCAATGTTGACATACTGAGCGGCCTCGGAGGGCGAAACCTGGGACATGAATTGAGCCTTTCACAGGGGCGGAGGGCTAACGGTCTGGGCCCGATATCGCAAGCCTCCACCCCCGCACCACGCGGGCATGGGGCGAGGGACAGGGTTTCGTAATCCTCGTGTCAGATACTCGGGCAAGAACACATCTCGCATCACCGCACATCAACCGAAGGCCCTGATGGATGACCGACCGCGACAGACGCCTTGACGCCCTGCCAGGAGCCGGTCTGGACGTATCTCGCCGTTCCGTTCTGGCAGCGCCTGTGGCCCTGATAGCCTGCCGTCGTGACGCCAAGGCTCAGGTCAAGCCAGGGGCAGTGCCGCCGCTGAAGTCCCTGGTCCCCTTCGCCGTCGGGACCTGTGGCATGACGGGCCAGTTCGACGACCCGGCCTGGGTCGCCCTGGCTCGGCGCAACTTCAGCCAGTTCACGCCCGAGTGGGAAATGAAGATGGAGTCGGTCATGTCTGCCGATGGCACATATGACTTCACCGTGTCGGACCGCATCGTCCGGCTGGCGCGGGAGATCGGGCTGAATGTCCATGCCACGACCCTGATCTGGTATTCGCAGTCCAATGTCTGGTTCGAGCGCCTGCCCGCCAACCGCTTCACAGCGGCCTATGATCAGTGGATTGCTACCATGGCCGGACGCTATCGCGGTCAGGTGCGCGGCTGGGACGTGGTCAATGAGGCGGTGGCCGAGGATGGCAATGGCCTGCGTGACTGTCTGTGGAGCCGCCGCCTTGGTCCCGATGGCTACATCGTCCGGGCGTTCGAGCAGGCCCGGCGGGCCGATCCCGAGGCTATCCTGTTCCTGAACGACTACAATCTCGAGAATCTGCCCCGCAAACTGGATACCTATCTGCGACTGGTGGAGCGGCTGCTGCGCGCCGGAGCGCCGGTCACAGGCCTGGGAACCCAGTCGCACCTCGATATCGAGATCNCCGCCGGTCAGATCCGCCGCTCGATCGAGGCCCTGGCCCGGTTTGGCCTGCCCATCCATGTGTCAGAGCTGGATGCGTCCCTACGGCGCGAGGGCGGGTCGCCGGATTTACGCTCTGCGGCCCAGCGCACCGCCCAGCAATCCGCTCGGGTCGAGGAATTGGCTGAGGCCTTCGCCGCCCTGCCCGCCGCCCAGCAGACGCCTTCACTGTCTGGGGTGCGCGACACCGACAGTTGGTATCGCCGCGGGGACAAGGATGACGGGCGCGACAGTCCCNTGCTGTTCAACGGCGCGGGCCAGCCAACCCCGATGTTTACCGCCCTGCAGGCCGGGTTCGCCGCAGGCTGATCCCCGTCTCCAAAAAGTAAGGCTTGGCGAGCCGAGCGATAGCGCCGGTGTGATGCCCTCAAGCCGTGAGCGTCCGCGACGCGAGCGTTCCGGCACGCCAGCTGCCCTCAAGCAGTGAGCGTCCGCGACGCAAGCGTTAGGGCACGCCAGATTGAGCGAGGGCGCGACGGTCCCCACCGGAGTGGTTTCCCTCGCGCCCTCGCCAAGTCCGGGTTGGACTTGGCCAATGAGGTCCAGATTTCGTTCTCGTCTTTCAGCGAAGCAAGCTCCGGTGAAGTCCGTCCTGATATCTGACGCGCTCCTGGTCTTCCGCGTTCCGCGAGGCGAAGCCCCACGCCGTCTTCAGATCCCGACCCCGGTTCCCGTCCGCCCGTCCATCAGCCGAAACTGTGGTCGAACCGTCGAGCCGTTGGGTCCTGCCCTTCATCCGTTACGATCCTAAGACCGCCCGAAATGCCGGGTCAGAGAGCCGGGCCGGTTCGCTTGATCCCCAGGTCTCCCCGGTTTCCGCGCCGCCGTGTCCCTCGGCAAAATCAAGTTCGCGCCGATCCCGTTTTCTGGCAATGGGGCAAATCTCGATCTCTGTGGATGAGCATGGGGATAAATATTGCCAAATGCCCGTTCAGGCTGTGCGCATTGGCATGAATGTGCCTCGCGGCGGGCTTTGCAGGGTTTTGCACAGGGCGATCAGGCGGGGCGATAATTCAGCGTTGAACGACACGTTCAGTCATCCAGGACCGGATCTCGGCCTGGGCCAAGCTCGCGCTGGCGTTGCCAAGGTGCTGGAAGGCATGTGGAGCCTCTGGCACATGCAGGATCGTGGCATCACCGGTTCGCGCCCAGGCCTCAGCCAGGCGCTGACTGTCCTCCGAAAAGGGATCGATCGTTCCGCTGATAAACAGGGCCGGCGGAAGCCCTNNCGAGACTGCATAGAGCGGTGAAAGCCTGGGGTCCCTGCGCTCGGCTTCGCTAAGACCCGGGGTCAGGCGACTTAAATCGCGCTCGAGGTTTGGACCGTCGAACAGCAGTGTCTCGGGTCCGGCTGCCCGAACCCGCGCGCTCCCGGACAGGTCGAACACACCCTGCACAAACACGACCCCGGCGATGCCATCCAGACCGCTCCGGTCTCTCAATGCCAACAAGGCCAGCGCCGCCAGGTGGGCCCCNGCCGACTCACCAATGACCAAGACTGACCGGACGCCATAGAGCTTGCGCCCTGCATCCTGCGCCCAGCGGAGGGCCGCCACGCAGTCCTCCACCGCGTCCTGCATCCAGATGCCAACCTTGTCGTCGAGCAAGCGGTAGTCGACAGATCCCACGGCAAAGCCGTCTCGAGCGAGGTGCGAGGTCAAGTGGTCGTTCAGGGCTGCGCTTCCGATCACCCACCCGCCGCCGTGCAGGTCCATGACCAGGGCCTTGGCCTGACCCACAGGCGACATGATCCGGATCGGGACCGGACTGTCCGCCGGACCTTGGGAAGCAACTGCAACGCCCTTGCGCTTGAGTAGAGCTGCGCCGATCTGGCCAACGATCCGGTCGACGGGCCGGTTCAATCGCTGGCTGAGCCTCAGCCTCCAACCGTCCGGCTTAAGGCGCGGTGCGACCGACAATAGCGTGTTCACCCGCCGCGCGGCCCGCAACTGTGCCGCGGTCAGCTCCAGGGTCCGTTCCTGCAAGGCCATGACGCGGAAATCTAGGCGATATCGCACCCAGCGACCAGACAGGCTCCGGTCCGGGCAGGCCTCCACGATTGTGCGGAACCTGTTTGGGGCTGTGGCGGTTGTTGAGGTTCATGATCCGGGAGACGACCTGATGAACCGACTGATGATGGGACTGGCCGCATTGGCTGCGACGGCGACGCTGGGTGGGTGCGCCTATAACGAGGCGTTGGGCCGCAATCAGGTGCTGCTGACCAACAATGCCGCCCTGCAGCAGCAGTCTGATGCCGCCTGGGCCGAGGCTCTGCGCACCCAGCGGGTCTCCAACGACGCCGCAGGCAATGCCCGCATTCGCCGCGTTGGTGACCGGATCGTGCAGGCGGCTGGCCTGAGCGGGACACGCTGGGACTATGCCCTGTTCACGTCCGACAGCCCAAATGCCTTTGTCCTGCCGTCAGGCAAGATCAGTGTGACGACGGGCCTCCTGGCCCTGGTCCAGAATGACGACCAACTGGCCACTGTTATCGGGCATGAGATGGCCCACTCGGTCGCCCAGCACGCCGCCGAGCGTTATTCTCAGAACGCTATCGCCTCCATTGGCCTGCAGGTCGCATCGGGCCTGGCCGGTGACTATGGCCGGGCCGTTGGCTCGTTCGGAGGGTTGGCGGCCCATGGGGTCCTTTTGCCCTATTCGCGGCGTGACGAGCTGGAGGCCGACCGCCTGGGCGTCGACCTGATGCAGCGGGCTGGTTTCCGTCCGTTGGAGTCCGCCGCCCTGTGGCGACTGATGGCGGCGCAACGTCAGACCAACGTGCCGCAGTTCGCCTCAACCCACCCGTCGGATCTGACCCGGATTGCGGCGCTGGAGGCTTACATCCGCGAACGCGGCTGGAGCTGAAATTGGTCTGACGCTTCGGGTTCCTAACGGCCCATTAACCATACCAGCGCATCCGCTAGGGGCATGCGCTCCCTCATTGCCGCTGCCCAGGCTGTCGATCCGCTGGTCGTGACCGGCAAGGTCGCGGGCGTGTCCGGGCTGCTGATCGAAAGCCGCGGCGGCCTGAGCCGTCTGGCGGTTGGGGCACGGGCCGAGATCGGGCGCGAGGGGCTGGCCCCGCTGCCGNCCGAGGTCGTGGGCTTTCGCGATGCCAAGGCCCTGCTGATGCCGTTCGGACCTGTCGAGGGTGTCGCACCCGGTGCCGACATCCGTATTATCGACAGCGCTGCCTCGGTGAGGCCCACCAACGCCTGGCTGGGGCGGATCGTTGATGCCTTTGGCGAGCCAATCGACGGCAAGGGCCCGTTGCCGACGGGGCCGGTCGCCTATCCCCTGCGGGCTCCGCCACCCCCGGCCCATTCGCGCGGTCGGGTTGGTGAGCGACTGGATCTGGGCGTGCGGGCCATGGATGTTTTCACCACCACCAGCCGGGGGCAGCGCCTGGGCATCTTTGCCGGCTCAGGCGTGGGCAAATCGGTCTTGCTGTCGATGCTGGCCCGGCAGGCCACTTGTGATGCGGTGGTTGTCGGCCTGATCGGCGAGCGGGGCCGTGAGGTGCGCGAGTTCATCGAAGAGACCCTGGGCGAAGAAGGGCTGAAACGCGCCATCGTGGTGGTCGCCACCAGCGACGAACCGGCCCTGAAGCGGCGCCAGGCGGCCTATATGACTCTGGCGCTGGCGGAATATCTGCGCGACCAGGACCTGGAGGTGCTGTGCCTGATGGACAGCGTCACCCGCTTTGCCATGGCCCAGCGTGAGATCGGTCTGGCGGCAGGCGAGCCGCCGACGACCAAGGGCTATACCCCGACCGTCTTCACCGAGTTGCCCAAGCTGCTGGAGCGGGCTGGGCCGGGGCCGGTCCGACGCGATGGCACCGAGGCCGGGCCGATCACGGCGCTGTTCACCGTTCTGGTCGACGGCGGCGACCATGACGAGCCGATTGCCGATGCCGTGCGCGGGATCCTGGACGGCCACATCGTCATGGATCGCAAGATCGCCGAGCGTGGACGCTTCCCGGCCATTGATGTGCTGAAGTCCGTCAGCCGAACCATGCCCGGCAACCAGAGCGCCGAGGAGAATGAGCTCAACAAANGGGCGCGGCTCAGCCTGTCATCGTATGCCAATATGGAAGAGCTGATCCGCATCGGGGCCTATCGCGCCGGTGCCGATCCGCTGGTTGACCGGGCCATCGCCCTGAACCCCGCCCTGGAGGCCTTTCTCAGCCAGGACAAGGATGAGGCCACGCGCCTGCCCGATGCCTTTGCCCGGCTGGCTGGTATCCTGAACCAGGGCATGGTCGGGGATTAGAACGCTTCAGACGCGCCAAAACCAAGCCCCGGAGCCTGGCTCCCCTCACCCTCTGTTAACTTATTGGACGGCATTGTGAACACATGACAGCCTGGGCCCAATCCCTCATCCGCATCTCGNATTATGAGGTCGAAACGCTGCAAAAGCGGTTGGCCGAAATCACGGCCCGGCGGGCGTCGGCCGAAATGCGGCTGGCGGTGCTGGAGGTCGAGGCTGAGATCGAGCAGGCCAAAGCGCGTGAGGATCACGATGCTGGTATGCTGCTGAACGCTTATCTGGCGGGCTGGAAGGCTCGCAAGGCCGTGGCCGAGGCCGACGTCNGATTGATTGACGCCGAAGAGGCCGGGGCCCGCGATGCCCTGACCGGGGCATTTGAAGAGCTCAAGAAGTTCGAGCATGTGGCCGAGACCACGCGCCTGAATGCCATCATTGCCGCCAACCGGCGTGAGACGGCCCAGTATGATGAACTGGGCCTGCGTCGCCGCCGCGCCTGAGCAAAGCTAACCCTCAGGCGGCCTGACGCCAGTCGATCATCGGCGTATGGGCCGGATCGTGGGCCGGGTCGAAGGCCGGGCGGGCCTCGTCCCACAGGGCATCCTCATCGGCATAGCTGCGCATCGCCGCTGACGCGTCGATAACGTCGACCACCTGCTCTTCCAGGCGATCCCAGATTACCGCCAGATCGGTTTGTCCCGGCGCTTCGCACGGGACAATGATGTAACGGCCAGAAGCGGCACTGGGGAAGGGAACGGTGCTGTTCATAGGGTCCTCATCGAACGTGATTCTGTGTCCACAAAAGGACCGTAAAAGGGCCATGCGTCATTTTGGACGTATGCTATCGACCGGCAGGAGATTTTTTCGATGCGACACGACAAGGCCGTTGCGGTCATCAATCTGGCCCGGCAGATGGCCGGCAGCGCCGAGGGCGTCACGATCGAGGAGGTGATGCGCGACACGGGCCTGTCTCGCCGGGCAGCCGAGCGGCTGCGTGATGCGGTGGTGCATCTGTTTCCCCAGGCCGAGGAGGTGTCCGATCCGCCGTTCAAGCGCTGGCGTATTCGCGGCGGTCTTTCCGGTTTTGAGCAGGCACCGACGACCGGTGAGCTGGTGGAACTATCCAAGGCGGCCAAAGCCCTGACGGTGGCGGGTGAGCCGAACCGTGCCGCTGCGCTGAGCGGCCTGGAGGCCAAGATCAAGGCGGCGATGCGATCANATGTGCTGACCCGGCTGGCCCCGGACCTGGAGGCCCTGATGCGGGCCGAAACCATAGCGGTGCAGGCCGGGCCGCGTCCGACGGCAGATGATGCGGTGCTGGCCCCGGTGCGCGAGGCCATCCTGTCGGGTCGGCCCTTGGGCTTTACCTATGTTCGACCGGGAGCCGAGCCGGGGCGGCGTAGCGTCTCGCCCTGTGGCCTGATGTTCGGCCGGGCCAACTATCTTGTGGCGCTGGACCGCAAGTCTGGCGAAATCCGCACCTATCGCCTGGACCGCATGAGCGAGGTCCGCGCCGAGGACGGCCACGCCCCGGCCCCGGACGACTTTGACCTGGCCGCCTTCGCCAACCGCAGCTTCGGCATCTATCAGGACGCGGTCGAGGAGGTGGTGCTGGAGGTGTCGCCCGAGGGGGCGGACGAAGCCCGCGCCTGGCGCTGGCACCCGACCCAGAAGCTGGAAGACCGGTTGGACGGTGGTGTGACGGTGCGCTTTGAAGCCTCGGGCATGCGCGAGCTGGCCTGGCACCTGTTCACCTGGTCCGGCCAGGTGAAAATCGTGGCACCGGAGCGGTTGAAGACCGTCATGGCAGAGGAACTGGACAAGGCGCGCACGGCGCTGGCGTAGGGTGAGGGTGGCGGTTCATACAACCGCCCGCTAGGATTCCTGTTGAGCGAGGAATCATGGCCCAAACCCCGACAAGAACACCCTGTTCTATGGCGACAACCTGCGCATCCTGCAGGAGCACATCGCCGACGAGAGCGTGGACCTGATCTATCTGGACCCACCGTTCAATNCGAACGCCAACTATAACGTCCTGTTCAAGACACCGGACGGGGTCCAGTCGCAAAGCCAGATCGAGGCGTTTGAGGACACCTGGCACTGGAACATCGCGGCAGAGGCCGCCTATGACGCGGTGCTGAAAAGCGGTAACTCCGACGCCGCCAATATGCTGGCGGCCATGCGGTCCTTCCTCGGAACCAACGACATGATGGCCTATCTGGCCATGATGGCGGTGCGCCTGCTGGAACTGCACCGGGTGCTGAAGCCGACGGGATCGCTGTATCTGCACTGTGACCCCACGGCGAGCCACTATCTGAAGTTGCTTCTGGATGCGGTGTTTGGGGCGACGAACTTTCGCAACGAGATCGTGTGGAAACGAACAACCACGCACAGCGACAGCAAGACCTGGAGCAAGGTCGCGGACTGCATTTTCTTTTACACCAAGGGCGCACAGTTCACTTGGAATACTCCAAGGGAACCGCATAGCGATGAGTACAAAGCGTCCAAGTACCGTCATGTGGATGACGAAGGAAGGATTTTCAGACTCGACAATATGTTAAGTCCAAGTCCACGTCCGAATATGACATATGATTGGCGGGGCTACCCCTCACCTCCAAAAGGTTGGCGGTACTCGCGGNAAACTATGGCTGGGNTGGATGACGAAGGCCGGTGGTACCCACTGCACTCCGATGGATCTTTTGACACGTCCAAGCGCCCCCAATTGAAGAGGTATCTGGATGAANATGGCGGGGGCGTCATGGGCACGATCTGGACCGACATTTCGCCGCTCAATTCTCAAGCCCAGGAACGCCTCGGCTACCCCACGCAAAAACCCCTCGCCCTGCTCGAACGCATCCTCGCCGCTTCCTCCAATGAGGGCGGCGTGGTGCTCGACCCCTTCTGCGGCTGCGGCACGACCGTCCATGCGGCGCAGAAGATGGGACGACGGTGGATCGGGATCGACGTCACCCATCTGGCGGTCGGCCTGATCAAGCGGCGGTTGACCGAGGCGTTTCCGATGGCCGATTTCCAGGTGCTGGGCACGCCTCAGGATGTGGCGGCGGCGNCAAGCCTGGCCGACGCCGACAAGCACCAGTTCCAGCTTTGGGCTCTGTCGATGCTGGACAACGCCGTGCCCTACAAGGGCGGCAAGAAGGGGGCCGATGGTGGGGTGGACGGCTATGTCTTCTTCCAGGTGCCCTCCGAAGGCGGGGCAGGCTCAAAGACCGAGACCGGCAAGGCCATCGTTTCGGTCAAGGGCGGCGGCGTTCAGGACAGCCACGTCAAGGACCTGATCACCACCATCGACCATGAGAAGGCTCAGATGGGCCTGTTCGTCACCCTGAAACCTCCGACCAAACCAATGATCACTCGCGCGGCGGCGGCGGGCTTCTATGAAGCCGGCGGCAAGACCTATCCCCGCGTCCAGATTCTAACGATTGAAGAGCTGTTCGACGGCAAACGGCCTCAGATGCCCTGGCTGGACCCGAGCGTGTTCAAAAAGGCCAAGAAAGAGCAGCAGGACAGCGGTCAGGGCACCCTGTTGTGAGGCCTACCCCGCAAGGGCCAGGGGCTGACGGATTTGGACCAGTCGTCGATCGTCAGAGGGTGGTCGGCGGGCGGCGCAGCACGTTCGGCGCAGGGGTGGCGCGGGCACATACGGCAGGCCGGGCCGATCAGGGTGGCGTCCGGCGCGGCCAGATCCAGGCCNCGGGCATAGGTCAGGCGGTGGGCCTGATCCAGCGGACAGCCCAGACCAATGGCCAGATCGTGCCCCTCAGAGCCATCGGTGCCTTGACGCGCCACGGTCCGGGCCAGTGTGAACCAGCGGCGGCCATCGGGCGTCTCGATCACCTGGGTCAGGATCTGGCCGGGGTTGCGAAAGGCCGAATGCAGCTGCCAACGCGGGCAGGCCCCGCCGTAGCGCGAAAACGGGAATGCCTCGGCNGCATAGCGTTTGGAGACATTGCCGGCCTGATCCACCCGCATCAGAAAGAAGGGCACACCGCGCTGGCTGGGCCGCCCCAGGGTGGTCAGCCGATGTGCCACTTGCTCGAACGAGGTGCCAAACCGGGCCTGCAGCCGTGCGATGTCATAGCCGGTCTGCTCAGCGAGGGTCTGGAAGGCCGCGTAGGGCATCAGGATGGCCCCAGCCAGCGCATTCGCCAGCGATACGCGTAACAGCCGGGCGGTGGCGGGATCGGGCGCGCGAGCGCCGGCCACCAGGGCGTCCAGATCGGCCCCGTGCTCCATTAGAGCCAGTTGATAGGCCAAGGCAAAAGCGCGTGAGGCGGGGGTCAGGGTCTCCGATAGCAACAACCGCTGGCGGTGGGGGTCGTAGCGGCGGGTCCATTCCACCATCACCTCTGCGGGATACAGGCGCACGGACAGGTCGTGGCGGGCTTTCAGCCGCTCGCGAGCGGTGGCCTCGAAGCTGGCGGCATCGGCTCCGAGCGCCGCGTGAAGCGCCTCACCCAGAGTGTCCAACTCAGGCACATGGTTGTGGCGGGCCTGGATGTAATCGCGAACCCAGTCGGCCGGTGTCAGGTCCAGGCTGACCCCGCCGCGCTCCGCCTCCGTCCTGGCTCGCGCTCGCTGATCGCTGAACACGCCATACAGACGCTGCAGAGCCTCTGCGGCGGCGGGCAGGTCGTCGGCCAGGGTCAGGACTTCATGGCGAGGCAGGTCCAGACCCTTGAACACGGGGTCAGACAGCAGTTCGGCCAACTGCTCGGCCGAGGCGGCTCCGCCCTGACCCAGCATCCGCAGGTCGACGTCATAGGTTTCGGCCAGCNNCAGCAGGATCTGGGCCGAAACCGGCCTCTGGTTACGCTCGATATGGTTCAGATAGGAGGGAGAGACGCCCAGATCCGCGGCCATGGCCGTCTGAGTCAGGTTCAGGCCGCGCCGCAGGCGCACNAGACGGCCACCGAGGAACAGCTTGCGATCAGCGGAGGCAGACATGCCAGCAGAATGTCACATTATGACTAAATGGCAACCGTCATATTGTGACTAAATGTCTCATATTGACGCGGCTAGTGGGTATCAATCGTGACCGCCTCGTGCTGTTTGGGGGCCTCCGTCGCTGCCCGTGCGGCCCAGCCAGATTTCCGTCGAGACCGATCATGACCACTTTCGCTGACCTCGTTCCCGCCCCGAAGGGCCGCTTTGACGGGATCGAACGTCCCTATACGCCTGAAGATGTGCTGCGCCTGCGGNGTTCGGTGCCGGTGACCCATACCCTGGGCGAGCGTGGGGCCAACCGTCTGTGGGAACTGCTGCACTCAGAGCCCTACATCAATGCGCTCGGGGCGGTGACTGGCAACCAGGCCATGCAGATGGTCCGCGCGGGCCTGAAGGCGATCTATCTGTCGGGCTGGCAGGTGGCGGCCGATGCCAACACAGCCGGTGCCATGTATCCCGACCAGTCGCTCTATCCGGCCAATGCGGCACCGGAGCTGTGCCGTCGTATCAACCGTGCCCTGCAACGGGCCGACCAGATCGAGCACGCCGAGGGTGGGGCAAAGCGCGACTGGTTCGCACCGATCGTGGCCGATGCCGAGGCTGGCTTCGGCGGCCCGCTGAACAGCTTTGAGATCATGAAGGCCTTCATTGAGGCCGGGGCCGCCGGCGTCCACTTCGAGGACCAACTGGCCAGTGAGAAAAAGTGCGGCCACCTGGGCGGCAAGGTGCTGATCCCGACCCAGGCGCATGAGCGCAACCTGATTGCTGCGCGTCTGGCTGCCGACGTCATGGGCACCCCGACCATCACCGTGGCCCGCACGGATGCTGAGTCGGCCCAACTGATCACCTCGGACATCGACGAGCGCGACCATCCCTTCATTGATCGCGAGAACCGCACGATGGAGGGCTTCTATCGCCTGAAGGAAGGCACGGGACTGGATCACTGCATCGCGCGTGGCCTGTCCTACGCCAAGACCGCGGACCTGCTGTGGTGGGAAACCAGCCACCCGGACCTGGACGATGCCAAGAAGTTCGCTGAGGCGATCCAGAAGGAACATCCGGGCAAGCTGATGGCCTACAACTGCTCGCCCTCGTTCAACTGGGAAGCCAAGCTGGACAAGGCCACGATTGCCAAGTTCCAGCGCGAGCTGNGGGCCATGGGCTACAAGTTCCAGTTCGTCACCCTGGCCGGGTTCCACAGCCTCAACAACGGCATGTTCGAGCTGGCCGACGCCTATCGCGATGGCGGCATGGCGGCCTATTCGGAGCTGCAGCAGCGCGAGTTCGCCAACGAGGCCCGCGGCTACACCGCCACCCGCCACCAGCGCGAGGTCGGCACCGGCTACTTTGACCAGGTGGCCACCGTCATCTCCAACGGCCAGTCGTCGACGACGGCGCTGAAGGACTCCACCGAAACCGCCCAGTTCGTGGCCGCAGAATAAGAAGGAAAAACCCTATGGAACCGATCAAATCGACCGACGGCATCATCGACTTCTGTCTGGCCCCGCTGGCGCTGGACACCGGCTCCGAGGCGGAGCGTGAAGTGCGTCGCCGCATGACCCACGTGATCCGCACCCTGCAAGCCAAGCTGGCTGCGCCGGTGGCCGTGGACTTTCCAGCATGCCCAGCCAGGTCATCAACGAAGCCGCCCACGGCTACGAATAGGGGCGAGCAACAGCTCAGTTTGCAACAGGGGCTTCGGCAGACCGCCGGAGCCCTTGTTCGTGCCTGGAGCAAAGGATTTCGCCGCCCTTGTCACAAAAGCAGTGCAAGGTTCAGATAGCGCGGCGTGACAGGATCGAAATGAGCGACTCGCCCTCTGCCCCTGCTGAATCCGTGCCCGAGGCTGCCGTCTCTGACGCAGGCATCCCCGCGACCCTGCGCCGACAGGGCAACGGCCTGTTGTTGACCCGGACGGCGTCACGCTTTGGCTGGGGCCGTTGGTGGCCGTGGCCGTGCTGNGGGGCGTGGCTCTGCTGAGGCCGGAGGTCTGGCCATGGATGATCGGCGGCATGGCAGCGGCGGTGCTGGGCACCTGGCTGGTCGGATTGATCCGCGAAGGTGAGGCTCGCTCTGCTGAACGCTCCGCGACACCTGCGTCGCNNCCGAGACCAGCAATGTGCCGCAAACCGGCTCTGTGTCAGGTCAACCGCAAGCCGCTGCTGGAAAGCCTGTTTGAGGCCATGGTGNACCCGGTGCTGGTGATCGCCGGCGGCGAGCCAGACGACATCTCTGATCGCCGCGTGGTGTTGGCCAACTCCGAGGCCCGCAACCTGTTTCGTATCGAGCGCGAAGGGGCGCTGCTGGTATCCGCCATGCGCGATCCCGATGTGCTGGAGGCGGTGGATGAGGCCTTGTTCGGCCTGGTCCGCACCAGCGTGACCTACAATGTCGGCGGTCCGGGCGGGCGTTACTGGCGGGCCATGGTGCGGCCCCTGGCCTCGACCGGCGGGCAGTCGATGGCAGTCGTGCTGCTGCGGGACGAAACGGACGTGCGGCGCATGGAGCTGATGCGGGTGGACTTCCTGGCCAACGCCTCGCACGAGCTGAAAACACCCCTGGCCTCGCTGGCCGGTTTCATCGAAACGCTGAAGGGCCACGCCAAGGAAGACCCGAAGGCACGCGACAAGTTCCTGGACATCATGGCCGCCCAGACCCAGCGCATGAGCCGACTGGTCTCGGACCTCCTGTCGCTTAGCCGCATCGAGCTCAACGAGCACATCCCGCCGTCGGGCCGTGTCGATCTAAAGCTGGCGGCGGGTGACGTCATCGATGCCATCAGCCTACTGGCCCGCGACGCGGAGGTTGAGCTGAAGCTGACGGCAGAGCCGGGTGACACCCACGTTGTCGCGGACCGCGATGAGGTGGTGCAGGTGATCCAGAATCTGGTCGACAATGCCATCAAATATTCGCCGCACGGCCAGACGGTCGACATCCTGGTTCGCCCGGACCTGAGCCTGAATGAGGTGGCCGAAGCGTGGTCTGGTGTAACCCGGGGCGAGGCGCGGACGCGGCTGCCGCTGGCCATGCCTGCCCGCGACCCCAAGGCCCGCTATGTCGCAGTGGCCGTGCGCGACCACGGGCCGGGACTGGCGCGTGAGCACCTGCCGCGCTTGTCCGAGCGCTTCTACCGGGTTGAAGGCCAGAAGAGCGGCGACCGGGCCGGGACGGGGCTGGGGCTGGCTATCGTCAAGCACATCGTCAACCGACACCGTGGCGGACTGACGGTGGAGAGCGAGCCGGGGCAGGGCACGACCTTTGTGGCCTATTTCCCCATGGCGGGCGCCCGGGCCGGGCGCGGCGAAACAGTGTGACGGAATCGTCCACATCCCGTTGACGCCGTTACAGAACTGTCACGGGTCCGTCGCAATCCACTGACCTATCGCAGGCAAAGACGGCAGCGCGGTGCGCCCCGTGTGCCGCGATCGCCTGGTAGTGACCGAATCTCGATGACCTGGCTGTTTGTGCCGATCCTGATTGTGCTGGCTGTCGTCGCCTATGGGGCGGGGCTGACGCGCGCGTNNCGTCGCCTGACCGAGGCCCGCCAGGCTGGCGAGGCGGTTGCGGCCCGGCCGGGTCAACACGCCGGCGTGGTCCTGATCTGGGCGGTGGTANCGGCCCTGGCAGTGGCGCTGTTGGCCGCAGTTTTCACCGGCCCGATCAAACAAACCCTGACGGCGGGTGCCCCGGAGGTGGTGCAGCAACTGGAGCCTCTGCGCCGCCAGGCCTNNCTGGCCGATGCCCGACGCGTCGGCGACGGGCAACAGCCCCTGCAGATCTGGGAGCCGCAGCTGGTTGATGTGATGGCGGCTGAAGGTCGCCGCCTGCACGGCATTGACCTGCAACTCACGCTGGGCAGCGCGGCTTTGGCTCTGTCCCTGGGTTTGCTGGGTGGCCTCATCGCCCTATCGCGCATTCGCCCGGGGCTAAGAGCCCGCAATCAGGTCGAGGCCTGGGTCATCGGCCTTNTGTTCGCCTTCTCGGCGGTGGCGGTGCTGACGACCATCGGCATTGCGGCGTCCCTGATCATCGATTCGCTCAAGTTCTTCGCCAAGGTGCCGGTGACAGAGTTCCTGTTCGGCACCCACTGGAGCCCGCAGGAGGCCATCCGTGCCGATCAGGTCGGATCGACCGGTGGCTTTGGCGCGGTGCCGCTGTTTGTGGGGACTTTGCTGATCATGGTCATCGCCATGTGTGTGGCGGCGCCGATCGGCCTGTTCTCGGCCATCTACCTGTCGGAATACGCCGGGCCGGTGACGCGCGGCGTGGTCAAGCCGGTGCTGGAGATCNTGGCCGGGGTGCCGACGGTGGTCTACGGCTTCTTCGCCGCCCTGACGGTGGGCCCGGCCCTGCGCGGCTTCTTCAACGGCCTGNGGGCCATGATGGCGGGCGGGCCGCTGGATGGCCTGGGCCAGTATCTGATGCTGGTGCAGAACCAGATGGCGCTGGTGGCCGGGGCGGTCATGGGCATCATGCTGATCCCCTTCGTCAGCTCTCTGTCCGACGACATCCTCAACGCCGTGCCGCAAACCCTGCGCGGCGGCTCCTATGCCATGGGGGCGACCAAGTCCGAGACCGTGACCAAGGTGCTTTTGCCTGCGGCCCTGCCAGGCGTTGCCGGGGCCATGCTGCTGGCGGTGTCGCGGGCCATCGGAGAGACCATGATCGTCACCATGGCGGCGGGGCTGGCGGCACGGCTGAGCGTCAATCCGCTGGATACGGTCACGACCGTGACGGCGCAGATCGTCACCCTGCTGACAGGCGATCAGGCGTTTGACAGTGCCAAGACCCTGTCGGCGTTCGCGCTGGGCCTGACGCTGTTTTTGATGACGCTGGTGCTGAACATTATCGCCCAGCGCATCGTCCAGACCTATCGGCAGCAATATGACTGAGGCCACGGTGACATCCGCTGCTGGCGCATCCAGCACGACCGACCGGGTCAAGGCACGGCTGAAGGCCCGCTATGCCCGCGAACAGCGCTTCCGCATCTATGGCCTGTTGGCAATCGCGGTCGCGGTCGGCTTCCTGATTCTCCTGCTGGGCCGTATCATCGAGCAGGGCCACACAGCCTTCTATCAGCACACGGTGGCCCAACGCATTTATCTGGACCCGGCACGGGTCAATGCGGCCTATCCACAGGGCACCAACTTCGAGCAACTGGCCGCCGAGCAGCAGTTGGCGCGCCTGGGCCTGATCGACGACGCCCAGGGCATCCTGTCGGCCCAGATGCGCCAGCTCTATTCGTCGNAAATGCGCTTTGAGCTGGCCAGGATGGTTCAGCGTCAGCCGGATCTGATCGGGCAGACGGTGGTGGTCTCAGTGCCGGTCTCGGATGATGCGGATCTCTACTACAAACATGAGATTTCGGCCGATACGCCCGCCGATCAGCGCCGCCTGAACGACCAACAGCTTCGCTGGCTGGACCAGATGAGGTCCGAAGGCGAGGTGTCGGCCCAGTTCAACGCCACCCTGTTCACACGCGGCGATTCCACCGAGCCGGAGCAGGCGGGCCTTNTGGGAGCCGTCATCGGCTCGGCCCTGATGCTGCTGGTGACGGCCTGCCTGGCAATTCCGCTTGGGGTCGGGGCGGCCATCTATCTGGAGGAGTTTGCCCCCAAGAACCGGCTGACGGACTTCATTGAGGTCAACATCAACAACCTGGCCGCTGTGCCGTCGATCATCTACGGCCTGTTGGGTCTGGCGGTGTTTATCAACTGGATGCATCTGCCCCGTGCCAGTCCTCTGGTCGGGGGCCTGGTGCTGGCGCTGATGGCCCTGCCGACCATCATCATCGCCACCCGCTCGTCACTGAAGGCGGTGCCGCCGTCGATCCGTGAAGCGGCCCTGGCCATGGGGGCGTCCAACGTCCAGACCGTGTTCCAGCATACCCTGCCTCTGGCCCTGCCGNGGGTGATGACCGGGGCGATTATCGCCATGGCCCATGCCCTGGGCGAAACGGCTCCCTTGCTGCTGATTGGCATGGTCCAGTTTCTGCCGGGCATCAACGTCAGCCTGACCGAGCCGGTTGGGGCCTTGCCGAGCCTGATTTACATCTGGGAGAACGCGTCCGAACGCGCCTTCCATGAGCGCACCGCCGCGGCGATCCTGGTGCTGCTTGCCTTCATGATCGTCATGAACGCCGCCGCCATCGTGCTGCGTCGGCGCTTCGAACGCCGCTGGTGATTGCCATGTTGTTCAAGCCCACTCACAGCCCTGATGGAACGGCCTCTGCGGCCCGCACCACGGCTCCATCCCCGGTGCCCCCGGTCGGCCATGCCGTATCGGCCGCTCCGGCCAAAATACGAGCTCGAGATGTCTCAGTCTTCTATGGAGCCAAGCAGGCGCTGTTCGACGTCAACCTGGATATCGCCGACAAGAGTGTGACCGCCCTGATCGGCCCGTCGGGGTGTGGCAAGTCGACCTTCCTGCGAACCATGAACCGCATGAACGACACCATCCCCGGCTGCCGCGTGTCGGGCAAGATCGACATGGATGGCGAAGACATCAACTCCAAGGCGGTTGATCCGGTGCTGCTGCGCCNNCGCGTCGGCATGGTGTTCCAGAAGCCCAATCCATTCCCAAAATCGATCTTCGAAAACGTCGCCTATGGTCCCAAGATTCACGGCCTGACTTCGTCCAAGAGTGAGCTGGAGGATCGGGTCCGTATCTCGCTGAAGCGGGCGGGTCTGTGGGACGAGGTGGCCGATCGCCTGCATTCGCCCGGCACCGGCCTGTCGGGCGGCCAGCAGCAGCGCCTGGTGATCGCCCGGNCCATTGCGGTGGAGCCAGAGGTGATCCTGATGGACGAGCCCTGCTCGGCCCTGGATCCCATTGCCACGGCCAAGATCGAGGAACTGATCGACGAGCTGCGCGAGCGTTACTGCATCGTGATCGTCACCCACTCTATGGCCCAGGCCGCGCGGGTGTCCCAGAAGACCGCCTTCTTCCATATGGGCAAGCTGATCGAGACTGGCGACACAGAAACCATCTTCACCAACCCGAGGGAGCAGCGGACCCTCGACTATATCACCGGCCGCTTCGGCTAAGGCAGGGACAGATGAACCAGCACACGGTCAAAGCCTACGGAGATGAGCTGAACCAGCTGTCGGCAGAGGTCGCGCGGATGAGCGGTCTGGCCGAGGCCCAGGTGGTCGATGCCGTGGAAAGTGTGGCCCGCCGCGATGTCGGCCTTGCCCGTGCGGTGATCGAACGCGACCTGCGGCTGGATGCTATGCATCGCGATATCGAGAAGAAGGCGATCCGGCTTATTGCCCTGCGCCAGCCGGTGGCGTCGGACCTGCGCCGGACCCTGGCGGCGATGAAGCTGGCGGTGGACCTGGAGCGCACCGGCGACTTGGCCAAGAACATCGGCAAGCGGGCCCTGATCCTGGCCGAGAGTGATCCGATGNCAGCCCTGACCCGCTCGATCGAGCGGATGGGGCGGCTGGTGTCGATGCGCCTGCGTGATGTGCTGGATGCCTATGCCGCCTCGGATGTCGACAAGGCCTTGTCGGTGTGGCGCACCGACGATGAGGTGGACGAGCACTACAATGCCCTGTTCCGCGAGCTGCTGACCTATATGATGGCGGACCCGCGCACGATCACCGCCTGCACTCACCTGCTGTTCATGGCCAAGAACCTGGAACGGATCGGCGACCATGCCACCAATATCGCCGAGACGGTCCACTATGAGATCACCGGCGAAGAGTTCACCGGCGACCGACCGCGCTGGACCCCGACCCCGTCCGATGCCGAAACTTCGGNNCTGGCGAGCTTGAAGAAACCCCGGCCAGCTAGGCCCGACCCGAGTATCCCGACAGCGGAGTAAGCTGAGATGCAACCCTATGTCCTGGTGATGGAAGACGAGGATGCCCTGGCCACCCTGGTCCAGTACAATCTCGAAAAGGAAGGCTATGAGGTCGCCGTCGCGGGCGATGGCGAGGAGGGCATGCTGCAGATCGAGGAGCGGCTGCCGGATATCCTTCTGCTGGACTGGATGCTGCCCAAGCTGTCGGGGATCGAGGTCTGCCGCCGGGTGCGCGGACGGCCCGAGACCCGCAATCTTCCCATCATCATGCTGACCGCGCGGGGCGAGGAGACGGATCGGGTGCGGGGCCTGGATACCGGCGCCGACGACTATATGACCAAGCCCTTTTCGATGGTGGAGCTGAACGCCCGCATCCGCGCCGTGCTGCGCCGTATTCGGCCCGGCCTGGCCGATGACCGGATCACCCACGGCGACATCGTCATCGACCGCGTCGCCCACCGGGTGCGCCGGGCCGGGCAGGAGATCCATCTGGGGCCAACGGAGTTCCGCCTGCTGGATCACTTCATGCAGCATCCGGGCCGGGTGTTCAGCCGCGAGCAGCTGCTGGATGCCGTCTGGGGCAGCGGTGTCTATGTCGAGGCGCGGACCGTGGACGTCCACGTCGGTCGCCTGCGCAAAGCGCTCAGCGTCGACGGCACCATCAACCCGATCCGCACGGTGCGTTCAGCGGGCTATTCGCTGGACATGGGCTAAAGCCTGAAGCCACATGTGCGGCCATGAAAGCCGTCCATGATCTGACCGGGCGCTGGCACGGGGTCTATTTCTATCCGGTCGACCCGGAGCTGAACCCGTTTGATGACGTGCCGCCCATGGGCTTTGTCGCCGAGCTGGTGGACCACGGCGGGCACATCACCGGCCAGACCTGGGAAGGCGCCAGCCTGCTCGATCCGCACGGGCCGGACGTCGAAGCGGACATCGAGNGGCACCGGATCGGGACCGACCTCAGCTTCACCAAGTCGCCCGAAGGCCATTGGCACACCATCGAATACCACGGCCAGATTTCCGAAGATGGCCTCAGCGTCAGTGGCACCTGGGCCATCCCCGGCAGCTGGTCCGGCACCTGGCGCATGAACCGCAAGACGGTGCCGGAGCCGGTCAAGGAAGAGGTTGAGGCCGAGGCCTCAACCTGATGCCTTATTGATCCGCCCCGATCCCCGCCGGGTCCAGGTCGTATTCGGTGCCGCAGTANTCACATTTGACATGGATCTTGCCGTCCGGCTCGACCATGTCGGCGCGCTCCGCTGGTGAGAAGCTGCCCAGCATGCCGGCGATGCGATCGGCCGAGCAGCGGCACTGGGCCTTCAGGGCGCGGGCATCCTCCAGCCGCACGCCGTCCTCATGGAACAGACGGAACAGCAGGGTCTGCGGACTGACAGTCGGGTCGATCAGCTCGTCATCGGCCAGGGTGGCGAACAGGGCGCGCGAGCGGTCCCAGACGTCCTCGGTCGAGCCGCGGGCCTCGTCGCCCGCGATCAGCTGGATCAGGGCACCACCGGCGCGCCAAACTTCGCCCGCACCCTCATCGGCGCGGCCCACGGCCAGGTGCACCTTGGTCGGGATCTGCTCGGACTGGGTGAAGAAGTGCTCTGCCGCCAGCGACAGGCTTTCGCCCTCGATCGGGGTGACGCCCTGCGTGCGCTCGAAATCGGCCCCGCGATCCAGCGTCAGTNNAAAAGTGCCCTGGCCCAGCAAGGACCGGGCGCCGGGTCGGGCAAAGCCCTGAGACGCCTCAGCCACTTCCTGCTCGTCATAGCGGCAATAGCCCCGCAGNGTGCCGTCGGTGCCATAGTCGGCCACGACATATCGCACCGGGCCATCACCTTGCGCTTGCAGCAACAGGCGACCCTCGAACTTCAGGCTGGAGCCAATCAGCGCGGCCAGGGCGCAGGTCTCGCCCAGCAGGGCGGCCACCGGCTCGGGATAGTTGTGGGCGCTGAGGATCTCATCAATGGCGCTGCCCAGGCGGACGATCCGCCCGCGCACAGGCCAGCCGTCGATCTGGAAGGCGGCGGCCAGATTGTCTGTCAGCACGGGAGAGGTGTCGGTAGATTGGGTCATGATGCGGCACAGATAGGTAACACCCTCGCCGTTCGCAAACCGGGCATGCTATGGCCTTGAACGGTCGGGTTGCCCGTCGACAGCCCTCCTGGAGATCCGCATGACCCGAGCCCGCCTCAAGCCCCTGTCGCAGCAGACCCTGGTGATCACCGGGGCCACGTCCGGCATCGGTTTGGCGACGGCCCGACGGGCGGCCCGCAAGGGGGCTTGCGTGTTTCTGATCTCGCGCAGCGCACCGGAGTTGCGGACCCTGACCGAAGAAATCCAGGCCGAGGGTGGACGCGCCGCCTGGGCCACCGCAGATGTGGCCGACCCCGAGGCCTTGAAAGCCGCCATTGAGACGTGCCAGCGGCTGTTTGGTGGCTTTGACACCTGGATCAATAACGCGNGGGTTTCGATCTATGGCCCGATCCGAGAGACCACGCTGGAGGATCAACGCCGCCTGTTCGAGACCAACTACTGGGGCGTGGTCAATGGCTCGCTGGCGGCGGTCGAGCACCTGCGCACCCGGCCCGGCGGTGGTGCCATCATCAACGTCGGCTCGATCCTGTCCGATGTTCCCCTGCCGGTGCAGGGTATCTATTCGGCGTCCAAGCATGCGATGAAGGGCTTCACCAATGCCCTGCGGATGGAACTGATCCGCGAGCAGAGCCCGGTGACAATCAGCCTGATCAAGCCCGGGGCCGTCGATACCNCCTATCGCCAGCATGCCCGCAATCTGACCGGCCATGCGGTGCGCAGCNCCCAGCCGATCTATGCGACCCACGTGGTGGCCGACACCATCCTGCNNTGCGCCAGCCATCCGATCCGCGAGATCACCGTGGGCGGAGGGGGCGTTTTGAGCCTTTACAGCTTGTTGCCCGGTGTGGCGGAACCTCTTTTCGCCTGGTTCGCTCCTAAGCTCATGGAAGACAACAAGACGACGAGTCCTNTCGATGACGGGCTCTACGATCCCAACAACGACGGGCTGCACGAGGAGGCATACTATCCCATGGTGANNAGAATCAGCATGCTGGCAGAGATCCGTAAGCATCCGGGCATCGCCTCTGGCGTGGTGGCTGTGCTGGCTGGTGTCGGCCTGGCCACGGTCCTGCTGAACCAGCGCACGGGCCCAACGCGGTATCAGGTGCTGCGCGACCGGATCGATCCGCGCGGCTGGTTCGATGCGGATGACCTGCGTGATCGGATCGACGACCTGGCCGGGGCGGTGCGTCAGGGCTGGGCCGGTGCCCGCGAGCAGGTTGAGGACTACGCCGACGATGCCCGCCATCGCAGCGAACAATTGGCCGATGAGGCGCGTCACCGCGGTCGTCGCTGGTTTCGTGATGCACAGCACTCGGGACGTAAGGCGGTGAAGCGGGGTCGCAAGGACGCCGACCGCTATGCCCGTGATGCCGCTGCCTATGCCCGCCAGGCCGGAGACTATGCCCGCGCCCATGCCAAGGAAGGCGGGGCGATCCTGGCCCTGGTTACAGTGGCCGCAGCCGTGGCGGCAGCGGCCCTGGAGAGCCGACGCACCGACAGCAAGGTCGCGAGCTGTTCGACCGGTTTTGACGGTCGTAAGCCAGATCCAGACGTGACAAACGGGGCCCCTTGCCTCTGAGTGGAGGGGTCCTGTCGCATCCGGCAGCCAGTTTGGCTTGCTGCACCTGCGAAGAGACGGCACAACAGGGCCATGAGCGCCACGCCCTTTCTGGTCTTCGATTTCGATTCGACCCTCGTAGGCTTCGAAAGCCTGGATGAGCTGGCGTCAATAGCCCTCGAAGGACGGCCAGATCGCGAGGTCGTTCTGGCCGAAGTCCGGGCGCTGACGGAGCGCGCCATGTCTGGGGAGCTGGCGTTTCAGGACGCCCTTGCCCAGCGGCTGACCCGTCTGCCCCTGACCCGTTCGCACGCANGGNCTCTGGCACAGCGAGCGGTCGCGGGCCTGACGCCGTCGGTGCGGCAGAACCGCGAGGTGTTTCGCCGCCTGGGAAACCAGGTCGCCATCGTCTCGGGCGGGTTCGAGGACATCATTCAACCCGTGGCGGACTGGCTGGGCATTGCCGCCGACAAGGTTCGCGCCAATCGCCTGCTCTATGACGCGGAGGGCCGCGTGACCGGGGTCGACACGACCCGGGCTACTGCGCGGNCCGGGGGCAAGGTGGAGGCTGTGCGGGACCTGAACCTGCCCGGCNCCGTGGTTATGGTCGGCGACGGCTGGACCGATGCCGAGGTCAAACAGGCCGGTGCCGCCGACCGCTTCTATGCCTTTACCGAGGTGGTGCGACGCGCGCCCGTCATCGCTGCCGCCGATGCCGAGGTGCGATCGCTGGATGAGCTCCTGCATGCCGAGGGGCTCAGCGGTCGTTGGTCCTATCCGCGTAGCCGCATTCGCATGTTGCTGCTGGAAAACGTGCATCCGCTCAGCGTCGAGCGACTGCACGATGCCGGCTATCAGGTCGAGACAGTGACCGGTGCCCTGGACGAGAACGAGTTGATCGCCCGCCTGCCGGGCGTCCACGTGTTGNGGGTCAGATCCAAAACCCAGGTGTCGGCCCGGGTGCTGCAGTCGGCGGACCGCCTGCTGGCGGTGGCGGCCTTCTGTATTGGCACCAACCAGATTGATCTGGAGGCGGCATCAAGCCAGNGGATCGCCGTTTTCAACGCGCCCTATTCCAACACCCGCAGTGTGGTCGAACTGGCTGTCGGCGAAATGATTGCCCTGATGCGGCGGGTGTCAGACCGGTCTGCCGAGATGCACCAGGGGCGCTGGACCAAATCGGCCACGGGGTCGCGTGAGTTGCGCGGCAAGACCCTGGGCATCGTCGGCTATGGGGCCATCGGTTCGCAGTTGTCGGTTCTGGCCGAGGCCTTGGGCATGCGGGTGGTGTTCTACGATCTGACCGAAAGGCTGGCCCTGGGAAATGCGCGGCGTATGCCGAGCCTTGAGGCGCTGTTGAGCGAATCCGACGTGGTGAGTCTGCACGTCGACGGGCGGGNNGAGAATGGCAATCTGCTCGGGGCGGCAGAGCTGGCGGCCATGAAGCCAGGGGCCCTGCTGCTGAACCTGTCGCGTGGCCATGTGGTGGATGTCGGTGCCCTGGCCCAGGCGTTGGGGTCGGGCCGCATCGGTGGCGCGGCGGTGGATGTCTTTCCCGAGGAACCGGCCACCAATGCAGAACCCTTTGCCAGCCCTCTGCAGGGTCTGCCCAATGTCATCCTGACCNCCCACATCGGCGGCTCGACCGAAGAAGCCCAGGAAGCCATCGCCGAGTTTGCAGCGGAGCGGCTGCTGGCTTTTCTCAATCGCGGGGACACGACGTTTTCGGTCAATCTGCCCAACGTGCAACTGGCCGAAGTGTCGGGGGCCCACCGCCTGCTGCACATTCACCGAAACCAACCCGGGGTGCTGGCAGCGGTCAACAGCGCCCTGTCCGAGGCGGGGCTGAACATCCTCGGCCAACACCTCAAGACCAATGAGACGACCGGCTACGTCATTACCGATGTTGACCGCGACTATGATCGGGGCGCGCTGGATGCGCTGAAATCCGTGCCCGGTACGCTACGGTTCCGCGTTCTTCATTGATATTGACGTAACGGCATCTTGCCATTGGCGAGAACGGCGTCAGACTGCGACAAAAGGTCGGCAAGCTGGCCGACGGGGAGGATTTTGATGTCTCGTTTTCTGCGTAATGCGGCGATCGCTGTGCTGACGGCAGCAGCAGCGGGGGCGNTGGCCAGTGCCGCCAGCGCCCAGACCTACAACCGGCTGATCGTGTTCGGCGATAGCCTGAGCGACAACGGCAATCTGTATGCCATTGCGGGCAGTCCGACATCGCCGCCCTATTATCAGGGCCGTTTCTCCAATGGGCCGGTGTTCACCGAGCTGCTTGGCTTTACCCTCAGCCGTTACACCNCCGGCATGTCGATGACCGGTAACATCAACTTTGCCTATGGCGGGGCCCGCACCGATGCGTCGGCCAGTCCGCCGGGGATGTTGGTGCAGCGCACTCTCTACACCGGCACCTTCAACTCCGGCGACCTGGTGTCCATCCTGGGCGGGGCCAATGACCTGTTCCAGGCCTTCCCTGGCGCGGCCGGATCGTCGAACCCGACCGGTGCCATGCTGACGACCGCGACGTCGGCCGCCAACAATATCAATACCCTTGTGAACAATGTGGCGGCGGCCGGGGCAGGGACCATCCTGGTCTCAGATCTGCCTCGCCTGGGGGTGACGCCGCAGTTCCGCGCCACCGGAGCCAATGGTATGGCCCTGGCGGACTATGCGGGCCAGCAGTTCAACAGCCTGCTCCTGGCTCGGATGATGACCTCGGCGGCGGCACACCCCAACACCAACATCATCTATATGGATCTCTACAAGGGCGGGGAGGCGATTGCCGCCAATCCTGGCGCATTCGGCCTGACCAATGTGACCGACAGCTGCCTGGTTGGGGCAACCGTGTGCGCGACGCCCAACACCTACCTCTTCTGGGATGGGGTCCATCCGACGGCGGCCGGGCACCGGCTGCTGGCCAGCCTGGCCAATGATTATCTCTACTACGGCGACAACGGGGCCCAATCGACGGTGTTCGCCGAGACGGCCTTCCGCCAGCGTGAAGACATGCTGGATATGGCCGCCGACGGTGCCAACGCGCGTGGCGAGTGGGTCGAAGGCGGCCAGGTCACTTTTGGGGCACTGATCGATTCGGCCAAGTTTGATTCCCGCGGTCGCATTTCATCGGGCAAGGTCGATGGCTGGGGCCTCCGCTTTGGCTATGAGGGCGCGGTCAGCCAGACGTTGCGTATGGGCGTGGCCGCGACCTATCGCTCCTCGGATGTCGTCGCCGGTGCCATGCGCTCCGACGTCGAGACCTATGGCGTGGACGGTTACGTCGGCTGGCGCAATGACAACATGTTTGTCACCGGTGCCGCAGGCCTGTCGATCGACCAGTATGACGAGATCGAGCGGATGACCGCCCTGGCTCCGCTGGTGCATGTGGCCAACACCTCTGGCGGCAGCGCGGGAGCCAAGCTCACCGTGGGCACCTGGATGGATATGGGCGGCATCGCCATCTCTCCGCGCGCCGGCCTGACCTACATCCGCTCANAGGTTGATCCCTACGCCGAAGAGGGTGCTGCGGCGGTGCTGGACTTTGAACGTCGCGAGACCCGTGCCCTGTCCGGCGAGGTGGCCTTGCGGGCCGAAGGCGGCGGCGAAGGCATGCATTTCCACGTCGAAGGCGGCTATCGCGATGAGATTTCGCGCGACGACGATGGCGTTCGGGTCGGCATTGCTGGCAACTCCGCCCGGGTTCTGACGCGCGACTTTGACGATCCGTTCGGCGGCTCGGTGTTCGCCAACTTCGGCGCGTCCATGGACGTCGGTATGGGGGATCTCTCTATCGGCTACCGGGGTCGCTTTGGCGAAGATGCCAGCAGCCATCTGGCCGCCATCAGCCTGAGCATTCCGCTCAACTGATCACAGCGCAGCAATCCAACGGGGCGGCGTGCAGGAACCTGTGCGCCGCCTTTGCTGGGCGATGGGATCGGCGGGTGCGACACCCTGCCGTCGGTCCTTGCCCCATTGTGGCCATCTGAACGCTTAGAAGGCGGGCTCCCCTTCAGGTCGGCACCACGTCCGGCCTGATCTGTTGTTCCCCGCTCCCGACGAGCCGAGACGGAGACGCCGCCGAATGCGACGCCTGCTGCCGACCGCCCGGTCCCTGATTTCCAGACCCGCCCTCATTCAGTCCACTCAGGGGTCGCCCTGGGCGTCGNCCGCCGTTCTGGCCATGGCCATGGCCCCGGGTCGCCAGATGCTGCCGACAGCGCGACCCTGGCCAGTCCGATCAGCCCCAGTGGTTGCCGAAGCAGAGCCAGCTGGACCGGTCATGCGGGAACTGGCGTTTGAGGCCCCCGTGCGCGGATATGCCATCAACTCCAAATATGGTCGCAGGACCCTGGGCGGCCAGACCCGGACCCACGAGGGCATCGATATAGCGGCCCCCAAGGGCACGGGCGTCTTCGTCACCTCCGAGGGGCAGGTGGTGCGCACCGGCTTCGATGCCGGTGGCTACGGTCGATTTGTCGAGGTGCGGCACCCCAATGGCATGACCAGCCTCTACGGCCATCTGAGCCGGGTCGATGTGCACTCAGGCATGTCTCTGGCACCGGGACAACGGCTGGGACTGGTTGGTTCAACCGGGCGCTCGACCGGACCGCATCTGCATTTCGAGGTCCGTCGGGGCGGACGGCCCGTCAACCCGGAGCGGGTTATCGGCCAGAGCTTTCAGGTGACGGTCACTCCCGCCTGAGTGCCGCCAGGACATATTGGCCGATCCCGGCTCGAACGCCGATCCAGCCGCCGAACAGGACCAGGGCGACGCTGAGTGCGAACAGCCACCAGGGTGCGGCAGCATGAGGAAGTTGGCGACGACCGCAACCAGCAAAGGGCCACGGCGATGCGCCCGCCCCAGATCCAGCGACTGGCCAGACAGCCTACCAAGCCCCCACATAAGCCGCCAGACCGTAGACCGCAGCCAGACCCAGCTTGGCCATCAGCGGCGCGCTGCGGACTGCCGCCTCGACCGAGGCCGGATCATTTACGTTCATGGTCGGCATGGGAAAGAGGGCGTGTAGCAACAGCTCCCCAGGGCGACGATGCCAAAGACGGCAACGATCGCCGCAATGGTTCCCAATAGTCTCTGCAGCATGCTTCGCGAAGCCTCCCATCCGAACCGAACGCTGGTCCGAGGCCGGCCATTCGTCAAGATGAGAGAATATTCATTGGCCCCTGACGCTCCTCCTCGGTAGGCAGGGAAAGAAGATGAATGAGGGGATCGTCGATGACCGCAGCCCTGACGCTGGACCGCGTCTCCAAGCGCTATGGCCACTTCCAGGCTGTGAAGGATCTGAGCTTTTCGGTGCCCAAGNGGTCGATCTGCGGGTTCCTGGGGCCAAACGGGGCAGGCAAGACCTCGACAATCCGCATGATTCTCGGCCTGCAGCCTATGACCGAGGGCCGTATCGAAATCCTGNGGGCCAACGACGGCCGCAAGGTGCGCGACCGGATCGGTTTCCTGCCGGAGGAGCGGNGGCTCTACAAGAAGATGACGCCGGTGGACGCCATCGCCTTCTTCGGGGCCCTGAAGGGCTTGCCACTGGCCGAGGGGCGCAAGCGCGGCCTGGAACTGCTCAACCAGCAAGGCCTGGGCACCTCCAGCCACAAGAAGCTGAAAGAGCTGTCCAAGGGGATGGCCCAGAAGGTGCAGTTGATCGCCTCGGTCGTGCACCGGCCCGAATTCGTCATCCTGGATGAGCCGTTCAGTGGCCTGGATCCGGTCAACCAGCAGGGGCTGGAAGCCGTCATTCGCGGGCTGGCCGCCGACGGAGCCACGGTTCTGTTCTCCACCCACGTGATGCAGCACGCAGAGCGGCTGTGCGATCAAGTGGTGCTGTTGGCGAAGGGCCAGAAGGCGTTTGAGGGCACTGTCGATGAGGCACGGGCCACCTCACCCCGCTATCTGGAGCTGGAGGGTCAGATCGACCCCGCCGCGGTGCGGAGCCTACCGGGCGTCAACGGCGTGCAGATCGTGGGACCGGCCCCGGAGGGCGCGCAGATCTTGCGTGCCGGCATGGCCGCGGGGGCCAACGGGCAGGAGGCGCTGAAGGCGGCCTTCCTCTCCGGCCTTGATGTGCGCCGGTTTGAGGTCAAGACACCCAGCCTGCACGACGCCTTTATCCATCTGACCGGGGACGACCCGACGGCCAATGCTAAAGCTGTCGAGGAGGTCGCCTGATGCACCGGATGATGCTGATCGCCAGGCGGGAATACCTGGCCTATGCCAAGACCTTCGGCTTCTGGCTGAGCCTTTTGTCCCTGCCCCTGTTCGGAGCCCTGGGCGGGGGCGTGGCCTTCATGATGAAGAACGCCGAACCTGTGCGGGTCGTCACGGTGGTGGAAGCGGCGGGTTCGAACCTGAACCTGCGTGATGCCTTGCAGGCCAGTATGGATCTCCGGGTGNCAGCGTCAGGCCGAAGCGGCGGCCGAAGCGGCTGCCAAGGCCGGAGTGCCGCTGCCGACCCAGGCTGCGACGCCCCCAAACAGGATTTGCGCCTCGTTGATGCACCGGCGGAAATTGCCAATGAAGCCAACCCTGTCACTCAGGTGGAGGTCGCCAAGCGCTGGTTGAGCGATGAGGCACCGGAAGGTCGACGTCTGGATGCCGTCGTCTTTGCCGAGCAGACGCCCGACGGGCCTGCGGCGCGTGTCTGGACCCGCCGGGCCACCGATGACACCGTTGAGGACGCGGTGCGCGCCGCCCTGGTCAGCGTCAATCGACGGCTGATCTTTGCCGCCAATGGCGTCGATGGCGCGGTGGTCGAACAGACCGAAGCCTTCCGGCCCAAGGTCACGCCTTTCTCGCCCAAGTCCCAGGGGGCGGATGGCGCGGTCTCGTTCCGCGACAAGCTGCCGATGGTCATCGGTTTTGTGTCGGGCTTCATGCTGTGGTCGCTGATCCTGACCGGGGCCTCGATCCTGCTGAACAGCGTGATGGAGGAGAAGTCGAACAAGATCCTGGAGGTCCTGTTGTCGTCCGCCTCGGCCACCGAGGTGCTGACGGGTAAGGTGCTGGGCGTGGCCCTGGTCACCCTGACCATGCTGGCGGGCTGGGCCATCCTGNGGGCCGGCGGATTGATCGCCTTTGGCCGCTCCGACATCGGCGCAGACATCCTGTCGGCCATGATGCAGGGCGGGCTGATCATCTACTTCCTGCTGTTCATGATCGGCGGTTATCTGATGTATGCGGTGCTGTTCGCGGCCATCGGGGCCTTCTGCGAGACGCCGCGCGATGCCCAGACGCTGATGGGGCCGATCATGATGGTGCTGATGGTGCCGCTGATCGTGATGCAGTTGGCCATCCGCACGCCCGATGCGCCGGTGGTGCAGATGCTGTCCTGGGTGCCGCCATTTACGCCCTTCCTGATGAGCGCACGTGCGCCCAGCCAGCCGCCGATGATCGAGATCATCGCCACCATGGTCGGCATGTTTGCCTTTGCGGTCCTGATGGTGTGGCTGGCGGGTCGGGCTTTCCGTGCCGGGGCTCTGACGGACGTCAAGCTGAGCTGGAAGAGTTTCGGTGCGGCCATCCGCGGGGCGGGACGGTAGCTCCCGCAGCGGGCAAACCGTCCCGGGGGACGGCCTTTCAATCTCGATAAACCCTAGGGCTTAGCGCCCGCGCGGCTTCGGCGCGGGCAGCAGGCCTTCGCGCTGGGCGCGCTTGCGCGCCAGCTTGCGGGCGCGGCGGACAGCTTCGGCCTTTTGACGGGCGCGCTTTTCCGACGGCTTTTCATAGTGCACGTGACGCTTCATTTCGCGGAAGCTGCCTTCGCGCTGCATCTTCTTTTTCAGGGCCTTCAGCGCCTGATCGACGTTGTTGTCGCGAACGAAAATCTGAACCAGGTTCAACTCTCCTTTGGCTGCCCGCCGCGTCCTGATTAAGGGAAGACGGGCAGACAAATGATAACGGGCCCGACAAGGCAGGGCCTGCAGGTGGAGGCGGGCTGATACACGAGGCCGCGATGGATGTCCATACGGTCGCAGACCGCCAAGGTGGCTCGAAACGCCGGAAATTTCCGCCTATGGTGCGTCTATGACCGAGGTGCCACACCCTGATAACGCGCCAACCCCGATTGGGCTGCATTGATGGAGCAGTCGGTACTCGATTCGGCGCTGGCGAAGGCTCCGGCCCTGGGATGGAACCGCCAGATGGTGCGCGCGGCCTGCCAGGCCCAAGGCCTGTCCCGGGGCGACGAGGAGCTGCTGTTGCCCAACGGGCCGCGTGATCTGGCGGCCCTGCTGTGGCGGCGGCACGACGGCCAGGCCATGGCCCTGCTGAACGCCATCGACCCGACCAGCTTGAAGATCCGTCAGCGGATTGCCACCGGCATAGAGACGCGGCTGGAGGTGGCCATGGCCCACCCGGAGGCTGAGAAGCGGGCCGCGGGCTTCATGGCCCTGCCGACCAATGCCGATCTGTCGCTGAAGCTGACCTGGGCCACGGCGGACCAGATCTGGCGCTGGGCGGGCGATACGGCCACCGACTGGAACCACTATTCCAAGAGGGCAATCCTGTCGGGCATCCTGATCCCGGCCATGACCTTGCGCCTGTTCGACGGCAAGGCGGCGTCAGACGCCTTCGTCGCGGCGCGGATCGAAAATGTCATGAGCTTCGAGAAGTGGAAGGCCGGCAAGGATTTCGACGCGCCGTTGCGAAAGGTCGGCGATCTGCTGAGCAGCCTGCGATACGGCGCACGGGGCTAGAGCCCCCGCACCTTGTTCACATGGCCCATCTTGCGGCCTGGGCGGGCTTCGGCCTTGCCGTAGAGATGCAGACGCATGTCGGCCTTGCCGGACAGCTTTTCCCACTGGTCGATCTCGTCGCCGAGCAGATTGGTCATCTCGACCCGGGCATGAGCCTCTGTGGGCCCCAGAGGCCAGCCAGAGATGGCGCGGATGTGCTGCTCGAACTGGTCGCAAACGCAGCCGTCCTGGGTCCAATGGCCGGTGTTGTGCACCCGCGGGGCGATCTCATTGACGCGCAGGGACCCGTCTTTCAGCTCGAACAGCTCCACGCCCAGCACGCCGACATAGTTCAGGCCTTTCAGGACGGCGCGGGCGATCTTGGTGGCCGCCTTGTCGATGGCGTCATCGACCTGAGCCGGGGCCAAGGTGGTCTTGAGCACCCCGCCCTTGTGGATGTTCTCGCCCAGAGGATAGACCGCAACCTTACCGTCCCAGCCCCGGGCACAGATGACCGACAGCTCGCGCCGGAACTCGGCTTTGGCTTCCAGGATGGCCGGTCGGGCGTTGATGAACGCCCAGGCATCAACCGCCTCGGACGCCTTGCGGATCCAGACCTGGCCCTTGCCGTCGTAGCCTTCGCGCCGGGTCTTCAGAAGCGCCGGNATACCGAGGCGCTCCAGCGCGGCTTCCAGGTCCTCAAGACTGTCGACGGCGGCGAAGTCGACCGTCCTGGCCCCGACGCCGTTGAGAAAGGTCTTTTCCTCGACCCGGTCCTGCGACACGGCCAGGGCGCGGGGGCCCGGCGCGACGCGCACACCGGTGGTGTCCAAGGTGGCGACCGAGGCGGCCGGAACATTCTCGATNTCGAACGTCACCACCTGGCACGTCCGCCCCAGCACGGTCAGAGCTGTGGGATTATCATAATCGGCGACGATCTGACCCTGGGACACGCGACCGGCGGGGCTGTTCTCTTCCGGGTCCTGAATGACGACGTTGAAACCCAGGCGAGACGCGGCCTGGCTGAGCATACGGCCCAGCTGTCCCCCACCCAGAATGCCGATGGTCGAACCGGGGGCAGGGGGACATGGACGACATTCAGTCCTCAACCGTTTCGTGGACGCTTTCGGTCTGGGCCTCGCGGAAGGCGGCCAGGCGTCCGGCCAGTTCTTCATCCGCCAGGGCCAGGATCTGACCTGCCAGGATGCCCGCATTCTTGGCTCCGGCCTCTCCGATGGCCAGGGTGGCGACCGGCACGCCGCCGGGCATCTGAACGATCGAAAGCAGGCTGTCCATGCCATCCAAGGCCTTNGATTGGACCGGAACACCCAACACCGGCAGATGGGTCAGGGACGCGACCATACCGGGCAGGTGGGCGGCACCCCCGGCCCCGGCGATGATCACCTGAAAACCCTCGTCCTGGGCCGACGTGGCAAAATCATAGAGGCGAGCGGGCGTGCGGTGGGCACTGACGACAGATGCCTGCCAGGCGACCCCNAGCCGGTCCAGCACGTCGGCCGCATGCTTCATGGTGGGCCAGTCCGAGCGGCTGCCCATGATGATGGCGACAGGTGGGGTGGTGACAGTCGCCATGGGGCGTGGCCTCGTGCGCGGAAAGCGGGCGGATACAGTACCCGCGTTGCGCCCGCAACTTTGGGCGTTAGTTTGTTAAGGGCTGCGCCACGGGTGAGTCGCGCCGCCAGGGAGAGGAAACGCGACCGTGACCGAGGCCGCAAACGCAGAACTGCTGGCGGAACTGGACCGTTTGCGGGCCCAGGTCGTGACCCTGCAGGCCGAGGCGCTCGACCTGCAGCGGCGGGCCGAGGCAGCTGAAGCGGCAGCGGATCACGACGTCCTGACCCCGGCTCTGAACCGTCGCGGTTTTGTCGAAGCCCTGGTGCGGACCATGGCCTTCTGCGAACGCTATGGCACCNCCGCGACCTTGCTGTATCTGGATATGGACGGGTTTAAGNGGGTCAATGACACCTGGGGCCATGCCGCAGGCGATGCCGCCCTGGTTCACGTGGCCGAGCTGCTGATCCAGAATTCACGCGAGTCCGATGCCGTCGGGCGCCTGGGCGGCGATGAGTTTGCCGTCCTGCTGCTGAACGCCGGGCCTGAGGAGGGCAAGGACAAGGCGGCGCGCCTGAATGAGGCGTTGGCCGCAGGCGGATTTCAATGGCAGGGCCAACCGGTGCTTCTGNGGGGCTCGTTCGGCGTGCGGGCCTGGAGCGGCCATACGGATGCGGAGGTGTGGCTGGCCGAGGCCGACGCCGCCATGTGGGTCACCAAGAAGGGACGCTAGCTGCCGCGGCCGCCTAGGCGATGATGTCCGGCAGGATCTGGGCCTCGATCTTCACGATTTCGTCGCGCAGGCTCAACTTCTTGCGCTTCAGGCGGGCGATCATCAGCTGATCGGGAATAGGCATATGACCCAGCGCCTGGATGGAAGCGTCAAGGTCGGTGTGTTCCTGCTGTAGGATCTTGAGGCGAGCGCGCAGGGCGATCTCGATCTCGCTCAATCCGGTTCATCATCATTCATGGGCGTGGATCGATTCCCCGGATGGCTGCAGCGACAGCTTATACCTACGCCGGTCAGGCTGAAAGGCGCTCTGCCAGGGTTGTCAGCGCCGAACGCGGTACGGTCGCGGACCATTGGCGCGACACCGCCAGCAGATTGTCCAGAGGGGCCGAAGGCGACTGCGTGGGCGCGGGCGTCAGGGCCTCCAGAGCCAGCAACAGGCGCCGTTCGGCCAGCAGCTCTGCGGCCTTGACCAGATCACGCACGGCCTCGCGGTCGTCGGGGGCCAAGTCCGGGTGCGGGCGCTTCAAGCGCCGACGGACTTCACGCAGGGGATCCACCGCGGTGTCATGCCAGGCGCGGGCGGTATCGACCGCTTCGTCCAGGGCCTCAGCATCGAGTCGTCGACCCATCTGGGCGCTCCAGCCCGCCCAAAGCAGCAGGCAGACGCTCTGGCCGGCAGTGTCTTGAAGGTCCAGGCAAGCCTCTGACACTCCGGTCCGACCGTAGGCAGCGACGGCCCAGTCCCACAGGGCGACGGAGGTCGCAGCCATGCCCTAGGCCTTAGCCGTTGGCGGGGTCTTCAACCCCTGCCAGCGCCGGGTCTGTGGCCAGTCCAGGCCCAGCTGGTCCAGGGCCCGGCCCACTGACTGATCGATCATCTGATCGATGGAGTCGGGACGGGCATAGAAGGCGGGCAGGGGCGGCGCGATGGTGGCTCCCATCTCCGCCAGGGCGGTCAGCGATCGCAGGTGGCCCAGGTGCAGCGGTGTCTCGCGCACCATCAGCACCAGGGGGCGGCGCTCTTTCAGCGTCACATCTGCAGCCCGTGTCAGCAGCGATGAGGTCACACCAGTTGCGATTTCGCTGAATGTCCGCACCGAACACGGCGCGATGATCATGCCCAGGGTGCGGAACGAGCCGGAGGCGATGGAGGCCCCGACGTCAGCCAGCTTGTGCGTCACATCCGCACGGGCGGCCAGGTCGTCGGGCGTAAGATCGGTTTCCTGAGCCAGGGTCATCAGCCCCGCCCGCGACACGACCAGATGACTTTCGATGTCTAATTCTTTCAATGCTTCCAGCGTTCTGACGCCATAGACGGCACCGGACGCGCCGGAAATGCCGACCACGACACGGGATCGGCCGGTCTGTTGGATGCGGTCAGGCAAGACAGTCTCCGGTCAAATGACGGTTTACAGCCCTTAACTTCACTAACTTGTGACTCCACAGATGGCCCGCTCAGGCGTTCCCTTCACCTGTCCCATAGACCTTTCCGGTTCCATTCGAAGCGGGCCGGAGCGGATCTAGTTCTCCCGGGACGAACCCTAGGGGCGCACCGCCGGCCCGATCCCCGATCTGGCCCGGTCCGTCCCAGACAAGGAGCCGAATCGCCATGAGCATCGAAGCCCGTATCCGTCAGTTGGGAACCCGTCACCGCTTGCTGGATGAGACGATCCAGCGAGAAATGACCCATCCATCGTCGGACACACTTCGTCTTAGGGAGATGAAGCAGCAAAAGCTGCGAATAAAGGAAGAGATCGCCAGCCTGGAGGCTCGGGCCTGACCGCGCGATCCCCGACAGACCGAAATAGATAAGGCCCCGCAGCGATCGCTCCGGGGCCTTGTTCATTGTCTGCTTGTGCGATCAATCGGCCTTGCCGAACACCGATTCAGCGGTGGGCTCGGCCCCGCGGCGTTCGCGGGCTTCAGGCACAAACTCCGGCTCATTGTCGGTTTCGGCCTGGGCTGCAGCCAGAGCGTCCTCGGTTTCTTGCAGGGTCGGGCCACCGCGCTTGGCGTCGTCCTTGGCCTTCTTTTCGGCGGCCTTGCGCACCACTTCGTCCAGCTGCAATTGACCAACCAGGCCCAGGGTTACTGGGTCGACCGGCTTGATGTTGGCGCTGTTCCAGTGGGTCCGGTTGCGCACCGAATCGATGGTCGCCTTGGTGGTGCCCAGCATTTTGGAGATCTGCGCGTCGGTCACTTCGGGGTGGTTGCGCACGAACCAGGCAATGGCGTCCGGGCGGTCCTGACGGCGCGAGACGGGCGTATATTTCGGACCTGTCTTGGTTGGCTTCAGCAGCTCGGCGTGGCGGCTGACCACAGCCTTCATGCGGTAGTTTTCGTCGCCCTGGGCCTTGTCCAGCTCTTCGCGGGTCAGCTGGCCGTTGACGATGGGGTCGGCGCCCCGGATGTCGCGGGCCACATCGCCGTCGGCGATGCCGCGCACTTCCAGCGGGTGCAGGCCACAGAAGGCGGCGATCTGTTCAAAGGTCAGCGAAGTGTTGTCGACGAGCCAGACCGCGGTGGCCTTGGGCATGAGGATGTCGGTCATGTGCGTTCTCTTGGGGGCTGATCCGCCCGCGACGAGGCGGACAAACCAGGTTGCGAATACAGCGGCGCCCGGCCTTTCGACCGGGCGCGATAGACCCTGATATAGGCGCTTTCGTCAGAAAAGGAAACGAGACAGTTGATCCCATACAGCTAAGGTTCATCGGGAAGTTGAACACTCAGCTCCAGAAAGCGTTTAACCCCGTGGGTTGAGCCAGTTTGGAGCGATGGAGGCAAGTTATGTTGATCGAATTGATGGCGGCTGCGGCAACGGTTTTGGCCCCGCAAGAGGCGGCTCCGGCCCTGCAGGATCCGGGTGGACCGCAGATGGTGGCCCCGCGTGGCAGCTATGGCCGCACCTGCAGCGGCGAGTATGTCAATCGCGGTCGCCTGTATGCAGATTGCCGCGATGACCGGGGCCAACTACGCGGAACCTCCATCGAGCTGAACCGCTGCGCCGACTATGAGATTGCCAACCGAAATGGCCTTTTGGTGTGCGGGCCGGTCCGAGGCGACTACGAGNGATCGCGGGGTTCCGGCTGGGGCAACGGCAATGGCAACGGGGGCTGGAACGACAACGGCAACAACAATGGGAACTGGTGGGACAACGGCCGCCCCAGTGCCAACGATATCATCGTCTATCGCGACAGCCGCTATCGCGGGGACAGCCGTCGCTTCAACGGGGCCATCCCCGATCTCNGGCGCGCCGGCTTCAATGACCAGATCAGCTCGATCCAGCTGCAGGGCGAATGGACCCTGTGCTCAGAGGCCAACTTCCGTGGCAACTGCCAGACGTTCACAGATTTCGTGTCCGACCTGGGCATGTATGGATTGAACGACCGGGTCTCGTCGCTGCGTCCGGGCCGTTCCGGCAACGGCAACGGCAACGGCAACGGCGACGGCTGGGGCGGCGACTGGAACAACGGCGGTTGGGGCGGTGGCCGCGATGAGGCCATGGTCTATCGCGACAGCAACTTCCAGGGCAGCTCGCGCAGCCTGACCGGTGAAGTCCCGGACCTGGATCGTCTGGGCTTGAACGACGCCATCAGCTCCATGCGGTTCCGGGGCGAGTGGGAAGCCTGCACCGATGACAACTTCCGGGGCTACTGCCAGACGTTTTCGGGCGATGTCCGCAACCTGTCGACGTTTGGCTTGAACGATCGGATTTCGTCGCTGCGGCCCGTGCGCCGCAACAACTGGTAAGCCGTCAAACGGTCAGCACAATCTTGCCGACATGGCCGCCCGCTTCCAGACGGAGGTGGGCGGCCTTCGCCTGGGCCAATGGAAAGGTTGCCTCAACGGGCAGGCGTACTGACCCCGCNTCGATCCAGGGCCAGACGCGGTCGCGCACGGCGGCGATCAGGCGTGCTTTCTCGTCGGCGGGGCGGGCGCGCAGGGTCGAACCCGTCAGCACAATCCGTTTCAGCATGATCCGCAGCAGGTCGACCTGGGCCTGGGGGCCGGATTGGGTCGCAATCACGCTCCAGCGCCCGCCGAAGTTAAGCACGTTGAGATTGAGGCTGGCGTAGTCCGCACCGACCATGTCCAGAATGACGTCCGCCCCGCCGAAGGCCTGGATCTCGGCCTCCAGGTTCTGAGTTCTGGCATCGAGGCTGAGATCGGCTCCCAGGCGCCGGGCCGCCTCGGCCTTGTCCTGGCCGCGTGATGTGGCAATGACGTGGGCCCCNGCGGCCTTGGCCATCTGGATAGCCGTCACTCCAATGCCCGAGGTGCCGCCGTGAATCAGAAAGGTCTCGCCCGCCTTCAGCCGCCCGTCTTCGAAGACGTTGGCAAAGACCGCACAGACGGTTTCGGGCAAGGCTGCGGCCTGCACCCAGTCCAAGTCCGGCGGCACGGGCAGGCAATGGCGGGCGTCGACGACGACCTGACTGGCATAGCCCCCGCCCCCNAACAGGGCACAGACCCGGTCACCAACGCGCCAGCCGGTCACGCCAGCCCCCAGTTGGTCGATCGTCCCAGCCACCTCCAGTCCCAGGGTAGAGGGCGCGCCCGGCGGCGGGGGATAGCGGCCTTCACGCTGCAACAGGTCGGGACGATTGATGCCGGCGGCTGCCACGTGGAGACGCACCTGGCCGGGACCTGCAGACAGGTCTGGTTGCTCTGTCAGGATCAAGGCCTCCGCCGGGCCGGCCCCTCCGGCAATCTGGATCACCTGCATGGCATGGTCTCTTGCTTTTGCCGGGATGGCGGCGTTGAATTAGGCCACGATACGTCCCTTTTCCAAGAGGCCGCACATGATGGAAGAGAACGAACCCCGCCCCGTTCGCGGTCAGGCGCTGAAGGATCTGGTGCGCGAGGACCTGGACCTGCAGTCGGTCGAAGAGCTTGCCGAGCGGATCGGGTTGCTCAAAGGCGAGATTTCCAGAGCCGAGGCCGCTATCCAGGCGAAATCGTCCCAAAGGAGCGCGGCCGATGCGCTTTTCACCTTCAAGGGTTGAGGTCCTAAAGCCGATTCCCCTGTAGACAGGCAGATTTACCCGAGTTGCCATGGCATGGCCATTGCAGGCATGGGTTGCGCGGGCTCATCCTTCGGGGTCCAAAAGCAGAAGTGGCGTATCCCGTGAACGGTTCGGTTGAATTGATGTCTGACGAATTTGCACCCATCCAGATCGGTCGGAACCGGGCCATGGTTGTGGCTGATTTTGCCCGATCGGAGCTGTTTGATCGGACATTCCGCGATGGAATGGAGCTGGTTGAGGAGACGGCAGCCTATCTGGACGGGGACGGTCGCCGTGAGTCCAAGCTGCTGGCCCGTGTCGCGGCTCTGGCCTATGCCAGCGAGAGCATGACCCTGACGACACGGCTGATGCAGCTGGCCTCGTGGCTGCTGGTCCTGCGGGCTGTGCGCGAGGGCGACATGAGCGCCGAGACGGCCTGTGAAACGCGCTATAGACTGGCGGAGCGCAAACTGGCCAGTGAGCCCAGCCACCCCGAACTGCCGATCGCCCTGGTTGAATATATGGTGCGTGCCGAACGCCTGTTTGATCGTGCGGTGCACCTGGACCGCAGGATGTTCGTGGAAGAGGCCGATGCCGAGCAGGCCAATCCGGTGCAAAGCCAACTGGACCGCCTCGCCCAGGCCTTCCGTCAGTAAACAGTCCAAGGCCTCAAACCAAAACGGCCAGACCTGGAAGGTCTGGCCGCCTCATGCTGTTGGACAGAGCCGATCCTACGGCCCATCGTCCGTTTCGTCACGGCCCGTGGTGTCGCGCACAGGCTCAGGCAGGTTGATAGCGATGCCCAGGGCTTCGGCCAGGCGGCGATCCCGGCGATACACATCCTCACGGAAAGCCACGCGACCCTGGCCATCAACGAAGGCGGTCCAATACAGAAGGCGCACGTCGATCTCGCGGCCGGCCTGGATGCGCTTGGTCTCTTTGGTTTCCAGCGCTTCGTTGAACTCGGCCAGACGCGCCGGATCGGGCGAAAGCAGCAGGCGGGCAAAGTCGATCGCCCCCTGAACCCGGACGCAGCCGTGGCTGCGCTGGCGCATGGCCATGTTGAACACGTCCTTGGCCGGCGTGTCGTGCAGGAAGATGGCATAGCTGTCGCGAAGCTCGAACTTCACATAGCCCAGGGCTGCCGTGGGACCCGCGCGCTGAATGACCTGGCCGTTCTGCACATACATGTTGCGGGCCGCCAGGTAGGCCGGACCGCGCGGCAGAATCTCGTTGCGGGCGATCCCGGCGGGCACATACCACGGCGGATTGGCCATGAAGGACGCAAACGGGCGCTCCAGACTTGGCGTCTGGTTGCTGGGATCCCCAACCACCACCCGGCTCGAGTGCACCGGCCGATTGTCCTTGATATAGACCATGATGGCTGCAGCGGTATTGACCTCAATCCGCTCGGGATTGGGATTGCGGTTCAGCCAGCGGCGGCGCTCCAGATTGAGGGCAATCTGGCGGGCCCGGTCTTCGGTCGAGACGGCCAGGGACCGTTGNGTACCGGCCCCGATACGACCATCCACGGCCAGTCCGTGACGGGCCTGGAAGCTACGCAAGCCGCGCTCGACAGCGGCGTTGTAGACATTGCCCGCATTGCGGGCGGCGGTGGCATCGGCTCCGGTCAGGTCGCCCTCGGCAATCAGTCGCGCCACCAGCACGGGAATGCGTGAGTCCGTTCCCCCTGGCGCGATTGCGGCACCGGCACGGAAGGCAGGCCAGCCACCCTGGGCCAGCAGCCGACGATAGCGGACGTAGCCATCGGACAGATTGTTGTAGCCGAAGTCGTTGGGGGCCAGTTCCTCATACCACTGGGCAAGGCGATTGCCGCCGATGGCAGCGTTCAGGCCAGCGGGCAAATCGACGCGGTTCTTGTCCATTTCCCAAAGGTCTTCGACCTGTTCGGGGTGGACGCGGCCTTCGGACAGGATGCGGGCATAGGCCAGAGCCCCCAGNGTGGTGCGCATTTCGCGGGCCGAGGGGTCGTCGCGAACGACCGAGTCGAAATCCAGCCAATCCTCATAGGACAGGCCGTGACGCTCGGCCTGCATCATGGCGGCACGCAGTTCCTGGGTGCGCTGATCGGTCCAGACCGGGCGCCAGCCGTTCTGTTCGTAGAAGGCGCGAACGTCGGGTTGAATATCGCTGGGTAGACGGGCCAGNGAGTCGTTGAACCCGTCGTAAAANGCCACCTGCTGGGGATCGCGCGATTGCGCCGTTGCAGTGCTGGCAAGTCCCCCGACAAGAGCCACAACCGCAGCCCCAGCACCCAATTCCCGTCGATTCATCTCAGATCCGATACCGTATCCACCGCACGGCTCCGACAATGAACCGCTCCGCCCCATGTTACAGACCTTCGGGCAAAACGAAAGCGCCGGTCTGTCGCAGACCGGCGCTTTAACCATCTAGCGTTGCTAAAACGCCTTACTTCTTGATGAAGCCAGCAAACTTCGAGTTGAAGCGCGACACGCGACCACCGCGGTCCATCAGGTGCTGGTTACCGCCGGTCCAGGCCGGGTGCGTCGACGGGTCGATGTCCAGATTCAGGGTCGCGCCTTCGGACTGGTAGGTCGAGCGGGTCTGATAGGTGGTGCCATCGGTCATCACGACGGTGATGAAATGATAGTCGGGGTGGGTATCGGCCTTCATGGCGGTTCTGGTCCAGTCTCTGGCGCGATGACGATTCCGACCGTCTGTGCGCGAAAATGAGAAATCCCGCCGTTGGGGGCGGGAACGAGCCGGGGCGTTTACACCGAGGGGGCTTTGGGGGCAAGAGGCGCAGGCATGAGCGATCTATCCTCCCCTTCGTCCGTCTCTGACAACCGCAGCCGCCCGGGGGCCGGGGCCCTGTTGAGCGAGCAGATGGACAGCGACGGCGATCGGCGGGGACGCAGCCGCAATGTCGGGCCGCTGTTACGCCTGTGGCCATTTGTGGTGCGGCACAAGGGAACGGCCCTGATGGCCGGCGTCTGGCTGATCCTGTCGACGGCGGCCTCCCTTATGCTGACCGTCACCGCGCGCGGGGCCATCGACCACGGGTTCGAAAACGGCGGCAGCCAGCTGAACCTGTGGTTCGGAGCCCTGGGCCTGAATGCCCTGTTTCTGGGGATGGCCACCGCAGTGCGCTATTATTTCGTCACCCGCACAGGCGAGCGTGTGGTGGCAGATCTGCGCGAAAGCCTGTTCCGGCGGGCACTGGCGCTGGATCCGGCGTTCTTTGCGCGCATACGCACCGGAGAGGTGCTCAGCCGCCTGACCACCGATATTGCCCTGGTCGAGACCTTGCTGACGACCAGCGTTTCTTTTGCCTTGCGCAACCTGTTCACCCTGATCGGCGGGGTCGGGATGCTGCTGGTGGTGTCGCCCAAGTTGACCGGGCTGGTGCTGTTGGTCGTGCCGCTGCTGCTGGGACCGTTGTTCCTGTTCGGGCGGGTGGTGCGTCAGCTGACGGTCAAGACCCAGGACAGTTTCGCCAGCGCCGTAGGCTATGCCGGGGAAAGCGTCGATGCCCTGGAGACGGTCCAGGCCTTTGGGCGGGTGCCGTCGACGACCGAGCGGTTCGATGCGGCCGTCGAGACCGCCTTTGGCCTGTCGTTGAAGCGGATGGGGGCGCGGGCCTGGATGACGGCCATGATCATCACCGTCATGTTCGGTGGCGTGACCCTGGTCCTGTGGCTGGGGGCTCAGGATGTGATCGCCGGACGCATGACCNCCGGCACCCTGTTGCAGTTCGTTCTGCTGTCGGTGTTTGCGGCCGGATCGGTCGGGGCGCTGGGCGAAAGCTGGGGCGACGTTCAGAAGGCCGCCGGGGCCATGGAGCGGATCGATGAGCTGCTGGCCGCGGAGCCAGCCATTGCTGCGCCGGAGCATCCCTTGCATCTGCCGGAGCCGCCGCAGGGGGAACTGGCATTAGAGGCGGTCACCTTCGCCTATCCGGGCCGAGCCGACCACCCTAGCCTGAAGGGGCTGAGCCTGCGGGTGCATCGCGGAGAGACCGTGGCCCTGGTCGGACCCTCGGGCGGCGGCAAGTCGACCATTTTCCGTCTGTTGCTGCGCTTCTACGATCCCCAGGGCGGCAAGGTGACAGTCGATGGCGTGGATGTGCGTCAGGTGGCCCCGTCAGAGGTGCGGTCGCGCATGGCCTGGGTCTCGCAGGAAGCGCCGCTGTTTTCCGGTTCTGCCAACGAAAACATCCGCTTCGGGCGCGAGAGCGCGACCGATGCCGAGGTCCGTGAGGCCGCCCGCGAAGCCCAGGCGGACGGCTTTCTGGATGCCCTGCCCGAAGGGTTCGACACGCCCCTGGGTGAGCGGGCCAAGAGCCTGTCCGGAGGCCAAAGGCAAAGGCTGGCGATCGCGCGGGCCCTGGTTCGCGAGGCCCCGATCCTGCTGCTGGATGAGGCCACCAGCGCCCTGGATGCTGAAAACGAACAGCTGGTGCAGGTCGCGCTTAGTCAGGCCATGGCGTCGCGCACCACCCTGGTCATCGCCCACCGCCTGGCCACGGTGTTGAAAGCCGATCGCATCCTGGTCATCGATGATGGGCAGGTCGTCGAGGAAGGCACCCACGCCCAGCTGAAAGCCCGGGGCCGCCTCTATGCCCGCTTGGCGGACCTGCAGTTCCGCGGAGACTGACCAACAAGGGCGCGCGAGGTTTCACCTCCGCGCTGGCGGGGAAGGCGCGGCACTGACCTTAGCCTTTTCCCCGAGGGGAGAAGGGCCAGAGCGCCGCTTCGCCTCCCTGCAAGCGGAGAGGTGAAAAGCCGAGCGAATGTCCACGCCAGAAAACCGAGTCGACAAAGTGGACATTTGCCGGGGTGATTTGTCTCGTCGGGGACATATGTGCAAAAATTTGGGGTCTGAACCGTCTGAAGAGTCTGACCTCGGGACGGGGTAGGCGATCCTCCCCAAGACGGGGAGGAGCTGGCGGCGGCTCCTGGCGGGCGGAGGCGTCGGGGCTGGCGATGTCAAAGACCGGAATCGAAGTCTGACATCCCCATGCGTCATTTTTGGACGTAGCGGCGTCTGTGGCAATCACAAGTCAGGCGCGCGTGGCCGCGAGACCACATGTCGGACGGCACCCGCCTTGGTCATCCGGGCTCTGGAGGCGGATCGCCGGTGCCATCCCCTCGCGAGCGGTCGCGATACCGGCCCGCTGCCGACGACGTTGTCGGGCCTGCGGGACGGCCCGTTCAGAGCAGGTCGATCTCGCCACGCAGGATCGCGTCCGCTTGGCGGGTGTGCCTGTCACCCTCCCGGTCATGCAGGATCAGGGGCGGCATCAGACGCAAGGGGGCCTTGCCGTTGCGGCGGGCGCGCACCAGGACGCGCTTGGCCGGCTCGTCGCAAAACGGATGGACCGGCAGGATCACGAAGGAGCCGGCCTTTTCGCCCAACAGTCCCAGGATATCGGCCAAACGGTCGGCGCGGTGGACGAGGGCCAGTCCGCCACGGTCCTGGCAGGCGGCCAGCATGAAGCCGATCCAACCTTGTAAACCTGCGTCGGCCATCCAGGCTCCTCGCTTNGAATCGGCGGGGGCNCGCATGGCGTTCGGGTCGTCGAAATAGGGCGGGTTGGCAATCACCCAGTCTGCCCGGTCCAGACCCAGGGCTCGAAACCCATCGGCGATGTCGGTGGTCAGGATCTGGCCTTCCAGGCCGTTCAGGGCCAGGTTCTGGCGGGCTAGATCCGCCATGATCGGATCACGCTCGATGCCCGTCAGGGTTCGCCCGGGGCACCGCTGGCCGATGGCGGTCAGGACTGCACCTGCCCCGGTGCCGACCTCCAGCACCGACTGGTCACAGGTTGCGGGGGTAAAGGCTGCCAGCAGGGCGGCGTCCAACGCCGCGCGATAGCCGCGCACGGGTTGGCGCAGCCGGACGCGACCGCCCAGCCACGGTCGTTCATCAACTTCGAGGTGTTCGTCGGGTGCGACGGTCATTCAGCTTGACCCTTGGAGACCCGCTCACCATTGTGCCGGTCAGTTCCCCCAGACAAGGCCCTAATCGCAACCTCGGGTCTGTCGCAACCGTATGAGCTTCGCTTGATCCTGCCCCATTGCCACGTCTCGCCCCGCCGGCGACGTGGTTCAGCTGGTCCGGCTCAGCACACCGGATATGGTGTCGGTCGACGGTCTGATCCGCGAGCGCATGCAATCGGACGTGGCTGTGATCCCGGCCCTGGCTGAACACCTGATCGGGGCGGGCGGCAAGCGATTGCGTCCTCTGATCACCGTGGCGGCGGCGCGCGCGGCAGTGCCGCAAGGGGACATGGCCAATGCCCATCGCCTGGCCGTTGCGGTAGAGTTTATCCATACGGCCACCCTGCTGCATGATGATGTGGTCGATAGCTCTGATCGGCGTCGGGGCAAGGTGGCGGCCCATCTGATCTGGGGCCCGGCCTCCAGCGTTCTGGTGGGTGACTTCCTGTTTGCGCGGGCCTTTGAACTGATGGTCGAGACCGGCCAGATGCGGGCTTTGGGCATTCTGGCCACGGCGTCCAGCGTGATCTCCGAAGGCGAAGTGCTACAGCTGACACGCGCGCATGATCTGGGGCTGGATCAGGCCACCTATGTGCAGATTATTGCCGCCAAGACGGCTGAGCTTTTCGCGGCCGCCGCCGAAGCCGGGGCTGTCGGTGTCGGGGCCGAAGATGCCGCCACACAGGCCTTGCGCGACTACGGCATGAACCTGGGCCTGGCCTTCCAGATCGCCGATGATGCCCTGGACTATGGCGGCTCTTCGGAGGTGTTGGGCAAGAATGCCGGCGATGACTTTGCCGAGGGCAAGGTGACCTTGCCCCTGATCCTGGCCTACGAGCGGACCTGGGACCGGGATGGCGCGTTCTGGGAACGGACCATCAACAAGGGCACCCGCCGTGAGGATGACTTCCGCCGGGCACGCGAACTGGTGATCGGCTCTGGCGCTGTAGCAGCATCGCTGGATATCGCAGGGGCCTATGCCGATCTGGCCAAGTCTGCGCTGCAGACGCTGCCGCCATCCNCCTGGCGGCAGGCCCTGGGTGATCTGGCAGACTACGCCGTCAGCCGTTCAGCATAGACGTCAAGCGGCCTCGGGCTTGAGAGCCCACCGCATGGACCCCTCGCCAAAGGGGCGGAAGAACAGGTCGCGATAGCGTTCCAGCACATCCAGAATCCGCGTTACCAGGTCCTGGCGCGCCGCAGTCTCGCCCTGCTGGCGACGGATGGCCACCACGCAATCGATCACCACAGACTGGTGCGCAGAACCGCCCATGCGTTTGAGCACAGCGGCAATGTCGCTGGCGATCGGATCCAGGGATCCGGCTTTCGGAGGTGCGGCGTTAGCCCAGGGGTTCGATTTTTCCATCATGCCAGGGGGTTCCAGGCCCAGGGAGAGGGTGTGCTTAATGGAAAGCAAAAACACGGCAAAAATGCAACCGCCAGGCCATTCGTTGTGCTTTGCTCGGCTCAGGCTTCGCCTTTCAGGCGGCGGCTCGGGGCGTCCTGCAGGCGGTCCATCTGCTTGCCTGCTGCTGTCGCCGAGGGCGGGACTGGTCCGCCGTCGGGCCAAGCCTGGCGCTGAAATGACGACAATTTAATGCGGGCCACGGGGCGGAAGGGCTGGTGCAGTGGCCAAGCGGGCTCATAGGCTCGGTCGGATCAGTCTGGGAGGGGACCATGACCATAGATGCAGCTGCCGAAACGGCGCGTTGGCTGGCGACGCTGTCGCCTGAGGATACGGCGCGCGCCATCAGCTATACGCGCGGTGGCCACTGGCTGATCCTGTGGGGAGCACTCGTCAGCCTGTTCGTCTCGTGGCTGATCATCCGCCTGGGCTGGCTGGCCAGGATCCGCGACCGGCTGGAAAAGTCCAAGCGGCGGCCAGTGCTGGTCAGCCTGGTGGTCGGGGCGGTCTATACGGCTCTAAACTGGCTGCTGACGCTTCCGTTCTCGGTCTATCAGGGCTGGTGGCGCGAGACCCAGTATGGCCTGACCGAGCAGCCGCTGACCGGCTGGCTGACCGAGGCGGTGATGGGGGCCGGGATCTCGGTGGTGTTCAGCACCCTGTTCTTTGTCGCCCTCTATGCCCTTATCCGGCGAGCCAGGAAGACCTGGTGGGTGTGGGCCTCGGGACTGGCGGCGGTGTTTGTGGTCATCGGCCTGTTGATCAGTCCGATCCTCATTGAGCCCCTGTTCAACACCTATACGCCGGCCCCCGACGGGCCCGTGCGCGACGCGGTGGTCGAACTGGCCAACCAGACGGGTACGCCGGACGACAAGATCTATATCTACGACGGCTCGCGCCAGTCGGACCGCTACACCGCCAATGTGGCAGGCCTGTTCGGCTCAGCCCGGGTGGCCATGAGTGACGTCATGTTCAAGAAGGGCGCGGACCTGGCCGAAGTGCGCGGCGTGGTCGGCCATGAAATGGGCCACTATGTCCATATGCATTCGCTGTGGATGACCGGCATCCTGATTGTCGTGGCCGCGCTGGGCTTCTGGCTGACCAACCGGCTGCTCCCGGTGTTTCAGCGCCTGTTGGGGGCCAATCGGGTCGAGGGCATTGCCGACCCCGCGGGCCTGCCGGTGTTGATGGCGGTGCTGACCGTTCTGNGGGTGCTGGGCACACCGATCTTTGCGACCATGGCCCGCATGATCGAGGCCGATGCCGACCACTTCTCGCTGGTTCATGCCAATGAGCCGGACGGCCTGGCCAAGGCCCTGATCAAGACCGCCGAATACCGCGCCCCGTCGCCGACGCCGCTGGAGGAGTTCCTGTTCTACGACCACNCCTCAGTCGAGAACCGCATCCGCCGGGCCATGGAATGGAAGGCGGCGCATCCGCCTTCGCCTGCCGCTCTCGCGGCTGAGCCGCCTACCCCGCTTCCTGACGAACACGGTGCCGGCCGAATAGCCTGCACCGAAGGAGCAGATCAGGCCGGTCTCGCCCGCCTCGAACCCGTCATTGTGCAGGTGGAAGGCGATGATCGACCCGGCCGAGGAGGTGTTGGCATAGCGGTCCAGGATGATGACGTTTTCTTCGGGCGACGGGTCGCGGCCCAGCACCTTGCGCCCGATCATGTCGTTCATGTTGATGTTGGCCTGGTGCAGCCACAGACGCTTCAGGCCCGTGGGATCGAGGCCGAGGTCCCCGGCGTGCTCCTGGATCATCTGCGACACCATCGGCACCACCTCCTTGAACACCTTGCGGCCTTGCTGAACGAACAGGCGGTCGGTGTGCGGCCGATTGAGCGAGGCGGGGATGTCGCCGGTCAGGGTCTCGGTCCGGTTCAGGAAGCCGAAGTTGTTGCGGATGTTGTTGGAGAACTGGGTCTTGAGCCGGGTGCCGAGGATCTCCCAACCTCCGGTCGCCTGATCCGCCGCCTCGACGATGACGGCGGTGGCCACATCGCCAAAAATGAAATGGCTGTCGCGGTCGCGGAAGTTCAGGTGGGCCGAGCAGATCTCTGGATTGACCATCAGCACCGCCTTGGCCGAGCCGGAGGCGATGAAGTCTGCCGCCGTCTTGATGCCAAAGGTGGCTGAGGAGCAGGCGACATTCATGTCAAAGGCAAAGCCGTCGATGCCCAGCGCCTGCTGCACCTCAATGGCCATGGCCGGATAGGGGCGCTGCATGTTGGAGGCAGCACAGAGCACCGCGCCGATCTCGCTGACCGGCTTGCCCCAGCGTTCGATGGCGTCGCGGGCGGCGGCAATGGCCATCTCGGCCATGATCGAAGGCTCGTCGTCCGAGCGCGTGGCCAGGGCTGGCGTCATGCGGTGCGGGTCCAGCACCCCGGCCTTGTCAAGGACAAAGCGCGACTTGATGCCGGACGCCTTTTCGATGAACTCCGATGAAGACGGGGTCAGGGCGGCGATGTCGCCCTCGGCGATCTGATACTCGTGCTGGGCGTTATAGGCCTCGGCATAGGCATTATAGGCGGCGACCAGCTCGTCATTGGAGATCGACTGTGACGGGGTGAACAGACCGGTCGCGGCGATCACGGCNTCCGGCAGGCTGGGCATTGGCGGACTGGGACACGGACGACCGTTCCTTCGATACAGTTCAGAGCAAAACAAATCAGTTGGCAGACGGATCAATAGGCTTGTGGCGGGCGGCGGTCGAGACTGGCTGTGAGCCCGGCCCACCAGCGGGCCAGACCGTGGGCCTCTGTCGCCACAGGCTGGGCGGCCAGCAGGTCCAGCAGGTCCTCGACCTCGCATGGCAGGCCGTTCGGGGTGACATAGAGGGGATAGGCAAGCAGGACCGCGTGAACCAGGGCCTCCAGATCGGGACGGTGGCGGCGGCGTGGGATGGACAGGGCATCTTCGGTCAGGCCCCATCCGGCATAGAAGGGGCGGCCAAAGGTCATGACCCGGCGGCCGCGCAGCAGGGCCTCGAACCCGGTCAGGGAGGTCAGGGTGGCCACCGTATCGCAGGCGTCGAAGCAGGCGCTGATCGACAGGCCATCAGCCAGGGCGTCAACCTGCTCCAGCACGGCAGGGGCAACGGCACCGGGGCGGTTGCCCGCCACGACATCGGGGTGGGCCCGCCAGATCAGAAAGGCATCCGGGTGCTTCTGGCGCACGGCGGCGATCAAACCGGCATTGGTCGAAGGACTGTCGCAGCCCACCAGGATCGAGCGGTCATTCTCGACCTGGCCGACCACGAGGATCTGGTCGCGCCCTTCCGCCTGGGTCCGCCAGTCGGGCGCAGGCTCACCGGCCTGATTGTATTTGCTGATGCCGTCCGTGACGATGCGGGCGATCAGAGCGCGGGCCCGCTGGCGCGCCGCCGCATCGGGCCGTCCAGTCTGGATCAAGGTTTCCAGTCGCGAGGGCTGGGTCGGGTCGTAATAAATGCCCTGGTCATCCAGCACCGCCGACAGGGCGGCCACGAAGTTCGAGCCCAGGCCGCGTGAGCGGATGAAGCCATCCTCCATGCGCCAGGTCGGACAGGTGGCTTCGGCGGCGGCGGCGCGGATGGCCTCGGTCTCCTTGCCGGCCCACCAGACGAGGCGGCCCTGATCGGAGCCATTGGCCAGGGCAACCGCGACGGGCGGCAGGAGGTTGAAGGTCACGCTGGCGGTCGGCGCGTTCAGCAGCCGCCGCACCGCTGCCCGCTTGGCCGCGGCAAAGCCGGTGCCGGACCATTGGCCGGTGAGCTGCTCGGCCCGGCGGCGGAAGGCCAGCAGCCGCTCCACTGCCTGTTCGACCTCGCAGGGCTCACCCCGAACTGGATCGACGTAGCGGGCAAAGCGGATCAGGGCGGCAGCTACCAACTGATCCATTCTGCGGGGCAGACTGCGGCGAGGGCTGGCCATGGCATCGGTGGTCAGGCCCCATCCGGCATAGAAGGGNGTGCCATGGCAATGTACCGGCAGGCCACGCCACAGAGCCTCGAACCCCAGGCCGCTGGAGACCGTGTGCACTGCCTCGACCTCGGCCAGCAGATCGGCGGGGCGTACGTCGTGATCGACCAGGGTGACGCCGTGCAGGTCGGCGTCGGCGATGCAGCCTCGCTTTAGGCCCGCGGCGACCGCCGGGTGGCGCTTGACCAGGATCTGCGCCTTTGGCTCCGCAGCCCGAATGGCCGCCATCATGCGGGCAAAGGCGTCCGGTGGGGCGGTGGCCAGGGAGGCGTCGCCCGCCGTCTGATCGACCACCAGAACCCGGCGACCCGACCGCAGGATCGACCGGTCCAGCGGCTGGCCCAAGTTGGTCTTTGACAGACCCGTTTCGACCAGCTGGGTGACCAGGTCGTGGGCACGGTCCAGCATGCCCGCATCGGCCCAATCGGGGGCGCTGGCAATCAGGGCCTCCAGCCGTGAGGGCCGCGTGGCGTCGTAGTGCACGCCCAGGTCATCGACCAACAGGCTCATGGACGGCGTGGCCGCTTCGCCCAGGCCGATCGAGCGCAAGAAGCCGTCCTCCAGCGTCACCACGGGCAGGCCGGTGGTGCGTGCCAGAGCCCGCCCGGCCCAGCCGGTCGGCCTGGCCCCNCAGGTGAGGATGGCTTTGCAGCCCGGGTGGGGTAAGGCCTGGAGCTGATAGTCCGGCAGCAGCGCTGACCCATAGGGCAGTCTGAGCAAGCCCGGCGAGGCGGCCCAGGCCAGGCGGGCTGTGGTCATGTTTCGGCGTCGGAGGTGGCCAGAACGNCCGGCACGCGACAGCAGGCGCCGGGCGGCGTCCAGATGCAGGCGTTCAATCATGGTGCCGTCGACGTTGATCGCCCCCTTGTCATGTGCGTCTGGCGCGTCGAAGGCGGCGACGATGGTTTCGGCCATGGCGATGTCGGTGGCGCTGGGCGTAAAGGCCGCATTGGCGGGCGCGATCTGGGACGGATGAATCAGGCTTTTTCCATCAAATCCGTAAAGTCGTGCCTGNGCCGCCTCAGCGGCGAAGCCCTTGGTATCGTGATAGGCATTGAAGACCCCATCGATGGCCATCAGGCCGTTGGCCCGCGCCACGGCCACGGTCTGGGCCAGCCAGGGCTTGAGCGGTTCGCGGTCCGGTGATGCACCGGTATCCAGCGTGACCGCCAGGTCATTGACCCCNAGCAGCAGGGCTTCGAGGGAGGCNCCGGCATCGGCGATGGCGGACAGAGACAACAGGCCTCTGGGCGTCTCGATCATGCCCCACAGGGCGCAGNNGCCGCGCCGCAGGCTTCGGTGGCGCGGGTCAGGTCCGTCAGGCCACTCNAGCTTGGGAATGACGACCAGGCCAGGCTTTACGGCGGCCAGGGCCTTGAGGTCGTCGCGACCCCAGTCGCTGGTCGGCGGATTGATGCGGACGCCGAGGCGGGGCCTGAAGTCATCGCTGGTCAGTGCTGCAATCGCCGCCTGCCGGGCTGCCTCCTTCTGGTCCGGAGCGACGGCATCCTCCAGGTCGAGGATGGCGACATCACAATCCAGGGTGCGGGCTTTCTCAATCGCGCGCGGGTTGCTGGCGGGCAGGAAGAGGACGGAACGACAGGGGCGGGGCATGGGTGTCACACCTTGCCGGTGACGGGGATCAGCGCNCCGGTGACGGCCCGCGCCGGAGCAGAGGCCAGAAACAGCATGACCGCGGCCAGATCGTCGGGTGCAACCCACTTCGACGGGTCGGCATCGGGCATGTCGGCCCGGTTCTGGGGCGTGTCGAGGATCGAAGGCAGCACCGCGTTGACGGTGACGGACGTGTCCTTCAGTTCCTCCGCCAGGCTCTCGGTCAGGCGATGCACCGCTGCCTTGGAGGCCGCATAGGCACCCATGCCGGTCACGCTCTTGAGAGCGGCATTGGCTCCAACATTGACGATGCGGCCCTCGGGTGCCTCCTTCAGATAGGGCAGGGCGGCGCGGCTGGCATTCAGGGCCGTGGCCAGATTGAGCTGGCACATCCGATCCCACGCCGGGCTGGCGTCATCGGTGGTCTGCCAGACAAATCCGCCGGCGATGTTGAACAGGGCGTCGATGCGCCCGTAGCGCTCGTGCGTCGACATCAACGCCTGGCTGGACTGGGCCGGATCGGTCAGATCAACCCCGCACAGGTTCAGAACCCCATCGTCGGCCTCGCCCTGGGAATGATCGATCAACGCCAGATTCCAACCCTCGGCCATAGCGCGCTGGGCGACGGCGCTACCCAAGGCTCCGTGGGCACCGGTGATAACCAGAACGGGTTTGCTCATGCGGGGCCTCCATCGCGACAGATTTAGCGGTTCGGCCTGCCTGGCGTCTAGCCGAAGACCTTACCCAACAACTGCTCCAGCGCCCGGGCGTCCACGGAATCAAAGGCTCCAACCTCGGCGGCATCGACATCGAACACAGCGATCAACTGACCGGATGCATCGCTCACCGGCACGACGATCTCGCTCTGGGAGCGGCTATCGCAGGCGATATGGCCTTCGAAGGCATGGACATCGTGTAATNNCTGGGTCTGGCCAGTGGCCGCCGCTGTGCCACAGACGCCGCGACCAAAGGCGATGCGAAGACAGCCCAGCGTCCCCTGGTAGGGGCCGACGACCAGTTCGTCCCCCTTGGCCGGGTCGACGACATAGAAGCCGGTCCAGAAGAACACGGGGAAGGCATCATTGAGCATGGAGGTGACGGTCGCCATGCGGGCGGTGCGGTCCGGCTCCCCNTCCAGCACCGCCAGGATTTCCTCTTCGACCTCGGCATAGCGGGCGGCCTTGTCGGCGGGGCGGTCATCGCGAGGGGCGTAGGACATGCAGGCTCCGGCGGGACAGGCCGTTCAGATAGGGCGCGCAACGCGGGGTTGGTAGGCCCGGAGGGACTCGAACCCCCAACCAGACCGTTATGAGCGGTCGGCTCTAACCATTGAGCTACGGGCCCCAAGGGTGTTCGCCCCGCCTAGCAGCCTAAGTCCATGCCGCCAAGCGATGGGCGCATTGGGGCCATCAATGGTCGTCAGCCTGTCGTCGAACTCATGCGGATGAACGATTTCTGTCGGTGTGCGCTTTGCTCTTGTTCAGCCAGCCGGTTCCAATTTGCGGGCCTCGGCCAGCGGCCAAGCTTGCCGACCGAATCCCAACGGAGAGACCTATGACCCAGTTCGCCCCCTTCGCCCCAAGGCCCGAGCCGTGGCTGTGGCCATGCCTCGCGTTCCGGTCATGGGCTGGGCCACCGCCCTGATGGCGGCATCGGCCCTCGCAGTTGCCACCCTTTCGGCCCCGGCCGCCCATGCCCAATCCCAAGGAGGGACCGCCCTGACCGTGCAAGCCGTGAACACCACCCCGTCGCTGAACCTGTCCGCCTATGGTGAAGTCAAGGCCAGCCCCGACATGGCCACCATCAACTTCGGCGTTCAGACCGAAGCCCCCACGGCGGCGGAGGCCATGCGCCAGAATGCCGAGCAGATGACCCGTGTGATGGCCGCCCTGCGCCGCGCCGGCATCCCGGAGGGCAAGGTCCAGACCTCGGGCCTGAATCTGTCGGCTCAGTATGACTATGTGGAGAACTCGGCCCCGCGCCTGCGCGGCTATCAGGCCTCCAACCAGGTCACGGTCGTCATCGAAGACCTGACCAAGGTGGGCACGACCGCCGATGCCGTGGTCTCTGCCGGTGTCAATCAGATCAACGGCATCAGCTTTGGCCTGTCGGACCCCAGCGAATACGAAGATCAGGCGCGTCGTCTGGCGGTGCAGAACCTGCAGGCCAAGGCCCAGCTCTACGCCAGCGCCCTGGGTGTGCGTCTTGAGGGTATTCGCACCCTGAGCGAAGGCGGCGGCTATGCGCCCCAGCCGCCGATGCCGATGTATGCCGCTCGCGCCATGGCCATGGACTCTGCCGGGGCCAGCACCCCCGTCTCGGCCGGCGAACTGTCGGNNGCACGGATCGACATCTCAGGGGTCTATGACATCGGGCGGTAGGTATTCCCGCTGAACTAGGCACAAGACACCCCGGATCTTCTGATCCGGGGTGTTTTTCTATGTGACCTTGGGCTTGCCGCCGTCAGTGTTTGTCGTCGGTGCCTTCGGCATCCGCGGACCATCGGACCCCTGAATGGCCAGCATCAGGCCGACAGCCAGGTTCAGCGCATAGCTGATGCCCAATATGGCCAGGGTGGTGACGGGGCCATCGTCGAACACCAGCAGGATCAGGCTCCACGGCAGGGCCAGGATGCGGGCCGGCAGAAACGTCAGCTGATCCAGCGACATCCCCAGGACCGACAGCCCGCCCGCCGTCGCCATCATCAGGGCCACGGCTCCTGCTGCGGCATAGAGGCTGACCAGAACCCAGGGCAGCCAGGGGATGCGTGCGAACATGGATATTCCTCTGTCGAACCGACAGGGAGGCCGCTCACCTCAGTCCGTCAAGGGGTTAGTGACCCTTCACCCGGTTGTCGTCGTCCAGCAGCACAACCTGGGGCGACCACTGGCGGGCTTCCTCTGACGGCAACTGGCCATAGGTGACGACGATCACCTTGTCGTTCTTCTGCACCAGCCGTGCGGCGGCCCCGTTGACGCCGATCACGCGCGAACCGCGCGGGGCCTCGATGGCATAGGTGGTGAAGCGCGCCCCATTGGTGATGTTCAGCACATCGACCTGTTCGTGCGGGAAAATGCCAGCGGCATCCAGCAAATCGCCATCGATGGCGATGGAGCCTTCGTAGTCGAGATCGGCCTGGGTCACCGTGGCACGGTGCAGCTTGGCCTTCATCAGGGTGACCAGCATGGGAGGTGCGGCCTCGAAGATGGCGCGGGACCAAAACGCGCCCGCTCGCGCCCCTTCATATAGGGAGGCAGGTGGGTCACGGCAACGATCGTGTTGCAGTGCAGCGCGATTTGCCGCGGCCGGGTCGCTCAACCCTTACGGAGCATTCATTTGACCAAGGGGGCGGTGTCGGTATGGTTCGTGCAGGCCATAGACCCGTGGCGTCCATGAAATCCCAAAATCATCCATGAAGCAGTTTTTCCTGACCATGCTGGGCGTGTTTGCCGGGCTGGTGCTGTTTTTCGTCGTCGTGCCGATCCTGTTTCTGGTCGGGGCGATCGGGGCCTCGGCGTCGCGCCCGGCAGCCCCGCCGCACACGGTGCTGGAGCTGGACCTGCGCGATGGACTGACGGACCAGACGCCGCTCAATCCTTTTGCGGCCTTCAGCGGACCGACGATGTCGACCATGCAGGTGGTGGACACCCTGGCCCAGGCCGAGACGGACTCGCGCGTCAAGGCGCTGCTGATCCGCCTGCCGGAGGGCGGCATGACCNCGGGCGCGGCCGACGAGGTTCGTCAGGCGATCCAGCGCTTCAAGGCCACGCGCAAGCCGGTGATCGCCCATTCTCAGGGCTTCATGCCGGTGGGAACGGCCGTCTCCAGCTATATGGTCGGCGCAGCCGCCACGCAGCTGTGGATGCAGAATACGTCGAACTTCCAGGTGGCAGGCGTGTCCGTTGACAGCCTGTTCCTGGGGCGAGCCTTTGACCGCTATGGCATCGATCCGGAGTTCGAGCAGCGTTACGAGTACAAGAACGCCGTCAACGAATACACCCAGAGCGACTTCACCCCGGCGCACCGGGAGGCGATGACCGCCTGGCTCAACTCCATCTACGCCAATGCCCTGGCCAATATTGCGCGCGACCGGCGCACGACGCCGGCCCTGCTGCGGGCGGCCATGGAGGCGGGCCCCTGGTCGGCGGCCCAGGCCCTGGAACGCAAGCTGATCGACAAGGTTGGTCAGGTCGAAGAGGCCGAGGCCGAAGCCAAGCGCCTGGCTGGGCGCGGGGCAGAGATCGTCGATTTCGCTGACTATGCCTACACTCAGNGAGAGCGCACCGGGTCGGGTCGCGATGCCATCGCCATCGTCGGCGGCGAGGGCGGCATCATGACCGGGCGCGGCGGTGGCGGCGGCTTCGGCAGCGGTCCGTCGATGATGTCCGACGATGTGGCGGCCGCCATCTATGATGCGATTGAGAACGACGCGGTGAAAGCCATCGTCTTCCGTGTTTCATCGCCGNGGNGTTCACCCGATGCATCCGAGCAAATCCTTGCAGCGGTGCGTGCGGCCAAGGCGGCAGGCAAGCCTGTGGTGGTGTCGATGGGTGAATACGCGGCGTCGGGCGGTTACTGGATCAGTTCCGAAGCCAGCTGGATCGTGGCCCAGCCGTCGACCATCACAGGCTCAATCGGGGTCTATGGCGGCAAGTTCGTTATCGCCGACGCCCTGGGTCGATTTGGTGTCGACATGCGCAATCTCTCGGTCGGCGGGGCGGAAGCGGATTCCATGTCCCCGGCCCAACCCTTTACCGCCGAACAGCGGGCGGCATTCGCCCGCTCTATTGACCGCACTTACGAGGAGTTCGTCGCCCGGGTTTCCACCGGGCGCCGCCTGCCGGTGGACCGCGTGCGCGAGATCGCCCGGGGCCGCGTCTGGACAGGCGCACAGGCGCGCGAGCTAGGTCTGGTGGATGAACTGGGCGGCATTACCGAAGCCATCGCCCGGGCCAAGGTTCTTGCCGAAATCCCGGTCGATCAGTCGGTGCGCCTTGTGCGCTATCCGCAGCCGCTGACTCCGTGGGAGGCCCTGTCGCAGGCCTTTGGGGTCTCAACTGAGGCTGCCAGGGCCCTGGTGACCGTGGGTGGCGTCATCCATGATCCGGAAGTCCAGGCCCTGCAGCAGCGCATCCAGGCGGAACGATCACGAAGCCAGGGCGCGGCGGTTCTGGCGGATCAACCCTTCTGACGCGAGGCGCAACCGGGTATCACGGCAGCAACGCCTTAACTTTTGAGTCACCACCATTGACGCCGGAGCCGGTTGAACCGACATTGAACCCATGACCGAGACTGATCGCCGGATCTCATTCGACTTTGCCCGCCGCCGTCAGCCCAGCGGGTTGATGTCTTCGCTGCTCTGGCTCGGCGGGCTCGTAGCGACGTTGACCGCCATGGCCGTGGGGGCGGTCCTGGCCATCTTCACAGCGGTGGCGGTCGCCCTGATCGCTTTGGTTGGCGGGATTGTCGTTTTCTTCGCCGGGCTGGCCCTGCGGGCACGCCGCACGGTGTCGCCGCACAATCGCCGGGCCGATGATGTGATCGAGGCGCGCAAGGTGGACGGGGCCTGGGTCACCTATGGCTGGGAACGCACCGGCGGCAACTGATGGCCCTGCTGCCCTTCCGGCGACAGCCTTCTCCCAACTTTGATCATCGCCGGGCCCCGCCCGACATGATTGTGCTGCACTATACCGGGATGCAGTCGGCTCAGGCCGCGATTGACCGGCTGTGCGACCCAGAGGCCAAGGTCAGCGCCCACTATGTCGTCGATGAGGACGGCAGCATCATCCAACTGGTCGATGAGGAACGGCGGGCCTGGCATTCCAGGCGCGGCAGCTGGCAGGGCGAGACCGACTGCAACAATGCCTCCATCGGCATCGAGATCGTCAATCCGGGGCACGAGTTCGGCTATCGCGACTTTCCCGACGCGCAGGTTTCCTCGGTGATCGAGCTGATCAGCGATATCCGCAGCCGCTGGAGCGTGCCCGACGCCCGCATCATCGGCCATTCCGACCTGGCCCCGGACCGCAAGGAAGATCCGGGCGAGCGCTTCNCCTGGAAACGGCTGGCCGGAGCCGGCCACGGCCTGTGGTTCGAACCGGCCCCGGAGCGGATCGCGGCGCTGGGTCAGGCCCTGTCGGTCGGCGATGAGGGCCTGGGTGTCGTGGTTCTGAGATCGGCCCTGCACAAGCTGGGCTATGGCGTCCTGCCCGGTGGCGACTATGACGACGAGACCCGCCTGGCCATCACCGCCTTCCAGCGCCACTGGCGCCAGCACACCGTCGACGGCATCGCCGATGGCGAGACCCGCGCCACCCTTGTCGGTCTGCTGCAACTGGCCAGTGCCGAGAGTGTGACGGGCGTTCTCAATTGATTATGTCGCCCGTATGAGCCATCAAGCCCCCGCCAGACGGTCGGGCGGTCGCGGTCGGAGCTTGCTCCGGTCGAGGAAAGTCCGGGCTCCACGGTGAAAAGGCGGCGGATAACTTCCGCCCGGGGTGACCCGAGGGATAGCGCCACAGAAAGCAAACCGCCCCTCCTTGAGGGGTAAGGGTGAGGGTGGGGTAAGAGCCCACCGCGGTTTCGGTAACGCGACCGGCATGGCAAGCCCCGCCTGGAGCAAGACCGAATAGGGATGTCGTGCGCGCTTCGGCTCGCGGGGTTCACCGCTCCAGACGTCCGGGTTGGTTGCTTGAGGCCCCGGCAACGGGTGGTCCAGATGAATGATCGTCGCCGTTCCTTGCTTCGGCAGGGTGCGGAACAGAACCCGGCTTACAGACCGTCTGGCAGCATTCTTCTTGCCCTAACGCTCGGCTCGCGGAGCCTCGCTACTTGAGGGCGGCTTTGACCTCCCTTCCCCTTGATGGGGAAGGGCAGGGATGGGGGTGCGACCTATGCCATCGCTCTCTGCTTTTCGCGGCGGCCATGCTCAGTCGTAACTGCCCAAGGCTTTACCCCCACCCAACCCTCCCCCATCAAGGGAGGGCGCATGGGATTGTTAACCCCTTGATCGACAGAAAGACTAGGCTTCCGCCCACACAGTCCACAGGCTGTGAATACTTGATGTTCTTCAAATGTTCTGATGCGGCGGTGGCGACACACAAGATCCGTGAGCGGCAATCGATCCCAGTTCGTGGTTAAAATCTGTCAACTATTCCCATTGTGACCCAGTTCATCCCATGTTATCCCATCCATAGCTGATTGGGGTGGCGCGGCCTTTCGCGTGGCGAGGCAAGAGGGCGGACCGGTTCGGTCCGGGTTGGGCAAGCGTGTTTCTCGGGACCTATGAGAAACAATTGGATGGCAAGCGCCGCCTGCAGATCCCGCAGGAGTTCCGCACTGCCGTGCCCGGCGTCCAAGACAAGCTGATGTGTCTGGCCACGACCGACCGCCAATGCCTGGAAGCCGGCGGCGACAGCCTGGCCGCCCTCTACATGCAGCGGATCGAAGAACAGCCGTTCGGGTCCAAGGCGCGCGATGCGCTGGAAACAGCCTTCTTCGGCGGCCAGCGGTCGCTGGGCTACGACAGCGGGGGCCGCATTACCCTGCCTGAAAGCCTGTGTCAGCAAATCGGTCTGGACAAGGATGTGGTCATTGTCGGCAAGGGCACCGGTTCCAGATCTGGGATGCTGCCCGCTGGGCCGAGCGCGAAGCCGAGGTGCTGGCCCTGGCCGATCGTGTGTTCACCGGAGGTGCTGCATGAGCGCACCCCACGCCCCGGTCCTGCTTAAGGAAGTGGTGGCTGCCCTGGACCCCCAGCCGGGCGATGTCGTCATCGATGCGACCTTCGGGGCAGGTGGTTATACCCGCGCCATCCTGGCGGCGGGAGCCGAGGTTGTGGCCCTGGATCGCGACCCGTCGGTCCAGCCGCACGCCGATGCTGTGGCCAGGGACTTTCCGGGCCGGTTCCAGCTGGTGCAAACGCCCTTTTCGGCCCTGGATCAGGCTTTCGAGGGAACCGGCAAGGCGCGCCTGGATGGCGTGGTGATGGACATCGGCGTCTCGTCGATGCAGCTGGATCAGGCCGAGCGCGGCTTTTCCTTCATGCGCGGCGGCCCCTTGGACATGCGCATGTCGTCGGCGGGCGAAAGTGCGNCCGATATTGTCAACACCTGGGACCACGGCCCCCTGGCCCATGTCTTGAAGGCCTATGGCGAGGAGCGCCAGTCGGGCCGGGTGGCCAGCGCTATCCTGCGTCGACGGGCCGAGAGGCCGTTCGAGCGGACGCTGGACTTGGCCGAGGTGGTGGAAAAGGCATTGGGCGGTCGTCGCGGTGCGGCCATCCATCCGGCGACACGGACCTTTCAGGCTCTGAGGATTGCGGTCAACGACGAGCTGGGCGAGCTGCGCCAGGGCCTGGAGGCAGCCGAACGCACCCTGGCCCCCGGCGGGCGACTGGCGGTGGTCACCTTTCACTCGCTGGAAGACCGCATCGTCAAGACGTTCCTGGCGGAGCGCTCTGGCGCGGCACCGGGTGGCTCGCGCCACCAGCCGGAACGGATCGACCGCCGCCCGGCCAGCTTTGCCTTGCGTTTCAAGGGGGCCCAAGAGGCCACCGAAGCCGAGCAGGCCACCAACCCGCGGGCCCGGTCAGCGCGCTTGCGCGCAGCCATCCGGACCGAAGCTCCAGCGTGGGGGCGGCCGCATGAGTCATCCCGCACAGCGCAACCCAGTCCAGCGCCTGTTTGATGTGCGCCTGCGCGGCTTCCGCATGGTGGAGCTGGTCGCTGCCATTGTTCTGGTGGCCACGATTGGCTTTGTCTACATCGCCAAGACCGGAGCTGCCGAGCAGGCTGACCAGATCGCGCAGCTGGAAAGTGAGGTCCGGGTCAACCAACAGCGCGTACGTTTGTTGCGGGCGGAGGTCGCCAGTCTGGAGCGACCGGAGCGGATCGAAGCACTTTCCGAGGCTGCAGGTCTGAGCCCGGTGACACCGGACCGCCAGACGGCCGAAGCCCGACTGGGTGAACTTGCCAGCAGCCGGGGTGATGAGGCGGTGACGCCGGACGGTGAGCCTCTCACGGCGTTGGTGGCCACCGCGCCGCCCGATGGCGCAAATCCGGCGACGCGAGCCGACAGGGAGGGCGCACAATGAGTGTGGGCGACCACCCTATCGTTCGCCGCACCCCTGCGGCTTACATGGCGGCGGCTGGTCGAACTGGCGCTGTCGATTGAGCATGCGTTCAACCGCGCCCGGGCTGATGCCCGTCCGGAAGAAGACACGCGCGTTCGCATCTTTCTGATCCAGATCGTCTTTTCGCTGGTGTTTGTGGCGCTGGCCTGCGGCGCAACTTACGCGGCGATGATCAAGAATGTCCCGATCCGGGCCGGCACCAGCCAGTCGCCGATGTTGAACCGGGCCGACGTGGTGGACCGAAACGGGGCCCTGCTGGCGACCAGCATTACGCACTATGCGCTCTATATCGATCCGAGTGAGGTGTGGGATCGCGACCTGCCCGTCGCCAGATTCGTCGGGCCTTGCCACAGGTTTCGAGCCAGCGCCTGAGCAAGGCTCTCAATGGCGATCGCCGTCGTCTCGTGATGGAGCGGCTGACCCCCAGGAAAAGGCGCGGGTACATCAGCTGGCCCTGGGCGGTATCAGTTTCGAACCTCAGGACGTGCGGGTGTATCCCTTGGGGATACGGCACGGCACCTGATCGGGGCGGTCAACATTGGTGGAGATGGCCGCTCGGGAGCCGAACGCGCTTTCGACGGAGAGATCCGCCGCGCTGGCGCGCAAGGCCTGCCTTGGCAGACCTCGATCGATCTGCGGGTCCAGGGTGTGCTGGAAAGCGAACTGGAACGCGCGGCTGATGAAACCAAGGCCAAAGGCATCGTTGGTATCGTCACCAATGTTCAAACCGGCGAAGTTCTGGCCCTGGCCAGCTGGCCTGGAACCAGTGGCTACAATCGGGCGACCTCGTCGCTCTACGAGATGGGGTCTGTTTTCAAGACCTTCACGGTCGCGGGTGTTCTCGATACCGGACTGGCGACGATTGGCACAGAACTGGATGCCACCGAGCCTCTCATGACGTCAGATGGCCGGCGGATTACCGACTACCACGCCCAGAACCGGGTGATGACGTTGGAGGAGGTGTATTTGCATTCCTCAATATCGGTACGACGCGCTTGGCGTGGATGTTGGGGCTGATCGCCTGCAGGATTATCTGCGCCGCTTCGGTCTGCTGGATACAGCTCCGTTTNNGAAATCGCATCGGCCCATCCCATCGTTCCGCGCCGGTGGGATGAATCGACCCTGGCCAGTCTTTCGTTCGGCTATGGGGTCTCGGTCACGCCGCTGCAGGCGGCCGCGGCGATGCAGGCCCTGACCAATGGCGGTCGCTTCATACCCTTGACGCTGCGCAAGAGCGGCGGTCGCGCGGTTCGGGGCCGCGCCGTCATCCGCCCTGAGACCAGTCGTGCCCTGCTGGACCTGATGCGCCGCAATGTCGTGCGCGGCTCGGGTGCGCGGGCCAACGCACCGGGCCTGAGGGTCGGGGGCAAGACCGGCTCGGCCAACAAGTCGGTCAATGGGCGATATTCGACCGCTCACGCCCTGGGCACCTTTGCAGCGGTTTTCCCCGCCGACGGGCCGGTGGAGGCGACGCGTTACCAAATCCTGGTGCTGGTGGATGAACCGCAAAGCTATCCTCGGACTGGCGGCTTCGTGGCTGCCCCGGCGGTGGGACGTATCGCCGACCGGATTGCGCCCTTCCTGGGTGTCGACCGCCGGGCGGACCGCTGGAGCCTGGCCGATGGCACGCCCGTGCCGCAGACCAGCGGGCAGNGGGCAATGAGTATGCGTCTGTCCCAGCTTCTCCGCCGCGATGTGCCAGCCGACCCGATGATCACAGGCATCACCGCCGACAGCCGCAAGGTCACTCAGGGCAGCCTGTTTGTTGCCCTGCCGGGCACGGTCGCGGACGGTCGAGCCTTCATTCCCCAGGCCCTCTCGCAAGGGNCTGCCGCTGTCTTGGCTCCGACAGACACCCAGGCCGGAATCGCCCCCGTGCTGGTCACTTCCGGCGATGTGCGGCGCTCCTACGCGGTGGCAGCCCATAGTTTTTATGGGCAACAGCCCAGAACCTGTGTGGCGGTGACGGGCACCAACGGCAAGACCTCGGTCGCGGCGTTCTGCCGCCAGATCTGGGCCAGTCTCGGTTTTGCCTCGGCCAGCATGGGCACCTTGGGCGTCACGGTGCAGGCCAATGGCCAAATGACCGAAGTCACACCTCCGGGTCTGACCAGCCCGGACGCGGCGGACGCGGCGCGTTTGCTCGCCGGTCTGGCACATTCGGGCGTGACCCATTTGGCGCTCGAAGCCTCATCGCACGGCATTGACCAGCGCCGACTGGACGGGGTGCAGCTAAAGGCAGCGGCTTTCACCAATCTTACGCAAGATCACCTGGACTACCACGGCGACATGGCCATGTATCGCCAGGCCAAGCTACGGCTGTTCGACACCTTGCTGCCGCGAGGGCGCACGGCGGTCCTGAACGCCGATTCAGATGCCTTTGGCAGCTTTGCCTCCGCGTCGATCATGTCGGGACTGGGCATCATGGGGTCGNGCGAACGGGGCAGGGACCTGACCCTGGTGGCGCGCGTCCCGACGCCCGAGGGCCAGCGCCTGGCCCTGGACGTACTGGCGCGACCTATGACGNTGATGCTGCCGCTGGCTGGTGCTTTCCAGGTGTCCAATGCTCTGGTGGCGGCGGGGCTATGCCTGGCGGCAGGCGCCGAGGTCGAGGGGTCANTGGCAGCTCTCGCCGGGCTGCAGGGCGCGCGCGGTCGCTTGCAGCGGATCGTCGGCGGGCCTGATGGCACAGGTGAGGTCTATGTCGACTACGCCCATACGCCCGACGGCCTCGAGACGGTGCTGAAGGCCCTGCGTCCCCATGCGTCGGGTCGTCTGATTGTGGTGTTTGGTGCGGGCGGCGACCGTGATCGGGGCAAACGTCCTCTGATGGGTCAGATCGCTGCGCAGCATGCTGACGTTGCGATCGTTACGGACGACAATCCGCGTTCGGAAGACCCGGCCGGANTTCGCCAGGCCGTGCGCGCGGGCTGCCCGGGGATCCAGGAGATCGGTGACCGTCGCCAGGCCATTCGAGCCGCTGTGGCCATGATGCAGCCGGGAGATGTGGTGATTATTGCCGGAAAGGGGCATGAGCAGGGTCAGATCGTCGGCACGACGATTNCACCCTTCGATGATGCCACCGAGGCTGCCGAAGCCCTGGCCCTGTCTGTCTGAGTTCTGATGCCCGATACCATTGCACCGCTCTGGACCTCCGCCGAAATCGCGGCGGTGACCGGTGGCCAGTTGTCTGGCACCGATTTTGTCGCCGACTATCTGACCTACAACAGCCGCGAGCTCGGTCCGGGCGATCTCTTCGTGGCGCTCAAAGGCGCACGCGATGGTCACGACTTCGCCGCCTCGGCGTTTGCCGCAGGGNCCACAGGGGCCCTTGTTGAGCACGCGGTTGATGGGGGCCCGTCGGTGGTGGTGGCCGATACGCTGAAGGGGCTGGAGGCCATGGGTGCCTTTGCCCGCGACCGCGCGCCCGCCCGGCGAGGGGCGGTCACCGGCAGTGTCGGCAAGACCAGCGTGACCCAAGCCATCAAGGCCGGCCTTGACCTGGCAGCCTTGCGGGATGGTGGGGCCGCCCACGGCTCGATCAAGAGCTACAACAACCATATCGGCGTTCCGCTGACGCTGGCGCGGATGCCGCGTGACACGCGCCGTGCCGTGTTTGAGATCGGCATGAACGCGCCTGGCGAAATCGCGCCTTTGGCCAAGCAGGTTCGGCCACATGCTGCCTGCGTAACCACTGTGGGACCGGTGCATATCGAAGCCTTCGCGGATGGTGAGNACGGGGTGGCACGCGAGAAGGCTGCGATCTTCAGCGGACTGGAGCCCGGCGGCACAGCCATTTTCAACACCGATGGCGGCTATGCGGCGGTCCTGACGGAAGCGGCGATCCGGGCCCACGCCCGACCTTTGATGTTCGGAACCGGCGCGGGTTGTGATGCACGGCTGGTCGATTTCTCACCGCGTGAAGGGGCGNCGACCGTCGTTGCCGAATGGCACGGCGAGCCCTTGGTGTTCGAGATGGCTCAGTCTGGTTATCACTGGGGCCTGAACAGCCTGTGCGTGCTGTTGATGCTGGAGGCACTTGAGGTGCCGCTGGAGACTGGCCTGCAGGCCTTAGCGGCATTCCAGCCCCTGTCGGGGCGCGGCGAAACGCGCCAGGTTCGGCTGGCAAAGGGCAGCTTCACCCTGATCGACGAGAGCTACAACGCCAATCCCCTGTCGATGGCCGCCGGCTTCCGCAGTCTGGGTGTCCGTGCTGTGCCACAGGGAGGCCGCCGCGTGGTGGTTCTGTCCGACATGCTGGAACTGGGCGACCAGGCCGAATCCCTGCATCGGGGATTGGCAGGTGCCATTGACCAGGCCGGCCTGGATCTTGTGCATAGCGCCGGACCTCAGATGCGGTGGCTGCATGACGCGTTGCCACTCGCCCGACGGGGTGAGTGGCGCGAAACAGCGGCCGAACTGGCCACGATTGCGGACCAGCTGGTGGAACCGNGGGATGTCGTGATGGTCAAAGGCTCAAACGGGTCCAAGGCGTCCCTGGTGGCGAAGGCCCTGGCGGCTCTGGACAGCGGCTCGGGAGGAGCCTGATCGATGTTCTACCTGATCTACCTCTACTACGCCGACATTGCCGGGGACTACCCGCTGCTGAACCTGGTCCAGTATCAGACGGTGCGGGTGGCCCTGGCCATGGCAACAGCCATGATCGTGGCCGTCGGCATGGGCAGCCGCTTCATCAACTGGATGCGGATCAAACAGGGCAGGNGCCAGCCGATCCGGGACGATGGCCCGGTCTCGCACCTGTCCAAGGTCGGCACCCCGACCATGGGCGGGCTGATGATCCTGACCGGCATCGCCGTGGCGGTGCTGCTGTGGGGCGACCTGCGAAACCCCTACATCTGGATCGTCAGTTTCGTAACGGCAGCCTTCGGCCTTCTGGGCTTTGTCGATGACTACGCCAAGGTGACCAAGCAGACGTCTGCCGGGTTGTCCTCCAAGCAGAAGCTGGTCGCCCAGACCGTGGTGGCGGTTATCGCCGGTGTCGCCACGGTCATGTGGATGACGGTGTCTCCCACCTCTCCCGGTCTGGAGACCTCGATCGCCTTCCCCTTCTTCAAGGAGGTGTTGCTGAACGTGGGCTGGTTCTATGTGGTGTTCGCCGCCTTCACCATCGTTGGTTTTTCCAACGCAGTGAACCTGACCGATGGACTGGATGGCCTGGCGATTGTGCCGGTGATGATGGCCGCTGCTGCCTTCGGGATCATCAGTTATCTGGTCGGGAACTTCATCTTTTCGGAGTATCTGGGCGTGCACCACGTGCCGGGTGCGGGCGAGCTTGCCATCTTCTGCGCGGCCATGATCGGCGGGNGCACGGGCTTCCTTTGGTATAATGCGCCGCCAGCCAAGATTTTCATGGGTGACACCGGCTCGCTGGCCTTGGGCGGAGCCCTCGGTGCCATTGCCGTGGCCACCAAGCACGAGCTGGTTCTGGGCATCGTTGGCGGCCTGTTTGTCGTAGAGGCGGCTTCGGTGATGATTCAGGTCGCCTATTTCAAGGCCACAGGAAAACGCATCTTCCTGATGGCACCGATCCACCATCACTTTGAANAGATGGGCTGGCCGGAATCGACCGTGGTGATCCGCTTCTGGATCGTGTCGGCCATGATGGCGCTGGCAGGTCTGGCGACCCTGAAACTGAGGTGAGACCATGATCCCGGCCCCCGGTTTTGCAGGCAGGCGCGTTGCGGTCTTTGGCCTGGGTCGATCCGGTCTGACGGCTGCGCGGGCGTTGCAGGCGGGCGGGGCTGAGCCCGTCTTGTGGGATGACAGTGTTTCCAGCCGCCTGCAGGCAGAGGCCGCAGGGTTTGCCGTCGAGGACCTGACCCGGGCCGACTGGTCCGGCTTTGCCGCCCTGGTGCTGTCGCCCGGGGCCCCGCTAACGCATCCGCGTCCGCACTGGACGGTGGACAAGGCACGCGAGGCCGGGGTTCCGGTCATCGGCGATATCGAGCTGTTCGCTCGCGCCATCGCCGCCTTGCCGCAGGATCGGCGTCCGCGCGTGGTGGCCATCACCGGTACCAACGGCAAGTCGACAACCACGGCCCTGATCGGATGGGTGCTCCAGCAAGCCGGGCTGACGGTGCACGTGGGCGGCAATATCGGAATCGGTGTGCTGGCCCTGCCGGAACCGACACCGGAGGCCGTCTATGTCATCGAGGTTTCGAGCTACCAGCTGGACCTGACCACCAGCTTTGCTCCGGATGTCGCCATTCTGACCAACATCAGCCCCGACCACCTGGACCGTCACGGCGGGATGGAGGGATATGTGAAGGCCAAGGCGCGTGTGTTCGACCACGCTCGGTTGGCCCTGATCGGCGTGGATGAGGTCTGGGGTGCAAGCATGGCCGAGGGTCTGAAGGCCGCCGGCAAACAGGTGACGTCGATACACACCTCACCGGTGGCACTGGGGAGCGATCGCGAAGTATGGGCCGCGCCCGGTCGTCTGCTGGTTGAAGGCGAGGAGATCGATTTTCACGCAGCCCGCTCACTTCCCGGTCGGCACAACGCCCAGAACGCTGCCTTGGCCTTTGCCACCGCCCGCGCCCTCGGGGTTTCGTCGACACAGGCCGTCCAGGGTTTGCTGTCCTTCCCGGGGCTGGCCCACCGGATGGAGCATGTCGGAACCCTGGGCCGCGTTCGCTTCATCAACGATTCCAAGGCCACCAATGCAGATGCGGCGCGGCAGGCGCTCGCCTCCTATGACCGTAGTTTCTGGATCGCCGGCGGGCGGGCCAAGGCGGGTGGAATTGACGATCTGGAGGATCTTTTTGCCCGGATCGATCAGGCGTTTTTGATTGGCGAGGCCGCCGGCNGTTTTGCCGCTGCGATCCAAGCGGCCACCCATGGCGAGACACCCAGCCACCTGTCCGGAGACATGGAAACGGCAGCACAGCAGGCTTACGCCGCCGCTTCGGCGACGGGGCGCGATGAAGTCGTATTGCTCAGTCCTGCTGCCGCCAGCTTCGATCAGTATCCTGATTTTGAAGCTAGGNGAGAGGCCTTTCGTGCCGCCGTCCTGGCCCTGGGAGCCGCGCCCCCGGCACGACCCGATGGGAGTTCAACATGACCACGAGCTATGCGCCGACGTTTTCGCGCCTGTCGCAGAACCCGGTCACCCGCTGGTTCTGGACAGTTGATCGGCAACTGCTGGCCGCCGCCCTGGCGCTGGTGGCATTGGGCGTGGCTCTGAGCTTTGCCTCCAGCCCGGCAGCCATCCGTGCCGACCAGTCGATCACTGACCCCTTCCACTACGCCTGGCGCATGATTGTTTTTGCCTCGGCCGGGGTTGTGGCCATGCTCAGCCTGTCGATGATGACGCCGCGGTGGATTCGTCGCATGGCCATCCTGGCTCTGTTGGGGTCGATGGTTGTCATGGCCCTGTTGCCGATCATCGGGGATGAGGTGAAGGGTGCCGCCCGCTGGATCAACCTGGGGCCCTTCAGCCTTCAGCCCAGTGAGTTCGCCAAGCCGGGGCTGATTGTGCTGGCCGCCTGGATGTTCGCTGAAAGCCAGAAAGGGNAGGGCGTCNCGGGAATCCTGATTGCTTTCAGCTTTNGGATCGTGACCGTTGCCCTGCTCCTCCTGCAGCCAGATATTGGCCAGACGCTCCTGGTCACCACGACGTTTGTGGCCGTCTTCTTTATGGCTGGTGTCCCCTGGAAATGGCTTGGAGCGATGGCAGCAGCAGGGGCAGGTGGCCTTGCGACGATCTATCTGACCTTTGGTCACGTTCGCGATCGTCTGAGCCGGTTCGGCTCTGAAGATGCCGGTGCCACCTACCAGATCGATCGTGCCAGTGAAGCCATCCGGGCCGGCGGCCTGGTCGGGCGTGGCGTCGGCGAAGGCGTCATGAAGACCAATGTGCCGGACCTGCACACCGACTTCATCTATTCGGTAGGGGCCGAAGAGTTCGGCCTGATGCTCAGCCTGGCCATGATCGCACTGTATGCCTTTATCGTGCTGCACGGCATGCGTCGGGCCATGAAGCTGAATGATCCGTTTGAACAGACGGCGGCAGCGGGCCTGTTCATCCTGATCGGCCTGCAAGCCTGCATCAACATTGCCGTCAACCTGGCCCTGATCCCGACCAAAGGCATGACCTTGCCCTTCGTCAGCTACGGGNGATCATCCATGCTGGCCATGGGACTGACGATGGGCATGGCGCTTGGCTTGACCCGACGCCGACCGGGTGCCTACGAGNCTGGGGCTAATCTGCCAGAGGGTCGGCGCATCATCCCAACAGGACGAGACTGAACACCACGTGAGCAAGGTCTGTGTGATCGCCGCCGGAGGCACCGGCGGACATATGTTTCCGGCTGAGGCCCTGGCGCGAGAGCTGCAGGCGCGCGGCTGGCGCGTGGTGCTGGCGACCGACGCGCGGGGGAACGCTNATGCCGCCGACTTCCCAGCCGAGGAACGCCTGGCCCTGGATGCGGCCACCGGGCGCGGACCGATTGGTTTGGTCAAAGCTGCCTTGGCCATCAGTCGCGGTGTGGTTAGCGCTCGCAAGGCCCTGCGGCGCCTGAATGCAGATGTGGTGATCGGCTTTGGCGGCTATCCGTCGGCACCGGCACTGGTTGCCGCTCTGAGCCAGAAGCGTCCGACCCTGTTGCACGAGCAAAACGCCGTTCTGGGGCGCACGAACCGATGGCTGGCCCCATATGTCCGGGCTATCGCTTCGGCCTTTCCCGAGCTGTCGCGTGTGCCAGCGGGGGCCAGGAGAAGGNTCCAACTCATCGGCAATCCGGTACGCCCAGCTATCATCGAGGTTGCGGCAAGACCCTACCCGGTGCCGGATGTCGGTGCCNCGATCCAAATTCTGGTGACCGGCGGTAGCCAGGGGTCGCGTATCCTGTCTGAGACGGTGCCCGAGGCGCTGGCGCGTCTGCCAGAGCCGCTGCAGGATCGTCTGCGGGTGGTGCAGCAGTCGCGTCCAGAGTCTCTGGAGACCGCCCGCCAGACTTACCTGGACGCGGCCATCATGGCGGAGGTCGCGCCCTTCTTCAAAGACATGGCGTCTCGTCTCAGTGTCGCTCATCTGCTGGTTGGCCGGGCCGGGGCCTCGACCTGTACCGAGTTGGCGACGATGGGCTTACCGTCCCTGCTGATCCCGCTAAAGATTGCCATGGACGATCACCAGACCGCCAATGCTCGCTCTCTGGTAAAGGCGNGGNGTGCCGAAGTGGTCGCCGAAGACGACGTAACCGTAGAGCGCCTGGCAGACGTGCTGGAAACCCTGCTGTCTGATCCGCAGCGCCTGGCGTCCATGAGTGCCGGAGCCCGGTCTGCCAGTCTGCCGGAAGCCACGGCACGTCTGGCGGATTTGGTGGAGGCGGTAGCCAACCGCTAACCACTTGCAACCACAGAGCGTTCACCATCCTGGCCAACCGCATGGAAATGACCGCTGGGATAGACTGCGGGCATGTATCATGATCGCACTGGAATGACGGCGGCCCTGGCCATACCGGATCGACGCAAGCGGTCCCGCAAGCCCATTCGTTCGGGGCGGCGGCCGGGTACGCGCATCCAGCTGCTGGATCAGTCCCTCGATCTGGTGCGTCCCGAAGAGGTGATGGCAGAGGTCGAGGGCTGGATCGAGGACGGTCAGAAGGCCGTCGTAGCCAATCACAACCTGCACTCGATGGAGCTGGTGCGCAGCGACCCGATCATGCAGGCCTTCTATAGCCAAGCAGACCTGATCCAGGTCGATTCCAAGCCTCTGATCTGGCTGGCGCGCGCGTGCGGCTATTCGGCTTCGGGAATGCACCGTTCGACCTATTTGGACTGGCGCAATCACTTCTGGAGCTTGGCCAATCGCCGGGGCTGGCGGGTATTTTATGTCGGCGGTGCGGACGGGGTTGCGGCGACGGCTGCGGCAAGTCTGGCCGAGCGCTATCCGCGAGCGGTCATTGGCACCCATAGCGGCTATTTCGACGCCACGCCGGGGTCGACATCCAATGACGACGTGCTCGATCAGATCCGCGATTTTGCCCCGAACATCATTCTGGTCGGCATGGGAATGCCACGCCAGGAAGCCTGGATCGTCCAGAACCTGGCGGACCTTCCGGACGCTGTGATTTTCAACGTAGGTGCGGCGTTTGACTATGAGGCCGGGGTCCAGAAGGCCGCTCCGCGGTGGATGGGCAAGTCGGGTCTGGAATGGCTCTACCGGCTGGTCAACGACCCAGGTCGCCTGTTCCACCGCTATTGCGTTGAGCCGTGGCGGCTGGCCGGACCGATCTGGCGCGACCTGCACCGCAGCCGTGACGCGTAATTCGGCAACCTTGCGGCCTTTTAACTTGAAGTGATCGGGGTCGCGACCCGATACGGGACTCTCTAAGCTGAAGAGACGGGGTTCCTTGCGAGGGCGTACGCCTGCCATCGCCGGGCCCGGTCTAATGGAGGGCACCTATGCTGACGATCAATAACCTGACCCATGNNTACGGCAACGGCACCCGGGCGCTGGATGGTGTCAGCCTGACGATTCCCAAGGGCATGTATGGGTTGCTGGGCCCCAATGGCGCGGGCAAGTCGACGCTGATGCGCTCGATCGCCACCCTCCAGACGCCGACCTCCGGTTCGATCCAGTTTGGCGACATCAATGTGATCAAGCAGCCCGAGAAGCTGCGCCGGACGTTGGGCTATCTGCCCCAGGATTTCGGGGTTTATCCGCGCGTCTCGGCCTATGACATGCTGGACCACATGGCGGTCCTGAAGGGCGTCGAGAACGGCCAGGACCGCAAGGCTACGGTCGAGGCCCTGCTCAACCAGGTCAATCTGTGGAACGTGCGANAAAAGGCCCTGGCCGGGTTCTCCGGTGGCATGCGCCAGCGTTTCGGCATCGCCCAGGCTCTGATCGGCAATCCGGAGTTGTTGATCGTGGATGAGCCGACGGCAGGTCTGGATCCAGAGGAGCGCAATCGCTTCCTCAATCTGCTGGCCGAAGTCGGCGAGAACGTGGTGGTCATCCTGTCGACCCACATCGTTGAGGATGTGACGGACCTGTGCCCGCGCATGGCGGTGCTGGCGNGGGGCAAAATCCAGTTGGAAGGGGCCNCCAATGACCTGATCGCGGAGCTGAAGGGCAAGATCTGGCGCAGGGCCATTGATCGCCAGGAGGTCGCTGAAATCAGTGCGCGGCACAACGTGCTGTCGACCCGATCGGTGGATGACCGAACAGTGGCGACAGTGCTGAGTGACAGTGCGCCTGGGGACGGGTTTGAGGCCGCGTCTGCTGGCCTGGAAGACGTCTACCTGTCGGCGGTGGCCAAGACGCGCGCCGAACAAGCCGCTGCTGCACGCAAGGCCGGGTGAGGTCACACGCCATGTTTGGCCAGATCGCAGCATTCGAANTCCGATACCAACTTCGCCAACCCGCCTTTNGGGTTATCAGCATCCTGTTCATGCTGGTCAGCTACGGCGTGGTCGCCGCCAGTGACGTCATCAGCATCGGCGGCGGGGGCAACGTTCACGTCAACTCGCCCTATGCCATCGCGTCGCTGCAGATGGTGCTGAACATCATCTTCATGCTGGCCGCAGCGGCCGTTGTCGCCAATGTTGTGGTTCGAGACTACGCAACCGGATTTGGGCCGATCATCATGAGCACGCCCGTCAGCAAGGCGGGCTACCTCTACGGACGGTTTGCCGGGGCATTCGCGGCCCTGGTCCTGGCCGCCCTGCTGGCCCAGATCGGGCACGTCGTCGGCACCTTCATGCCCTGGATCGATCCTGAGACGATCGGGCCGATCCGGCCATCGGTTTACATCTACTCGGTCCTGGTGATTGGCCTGCCGGGCCTGTTCGCCATATCGGCCATCTTCTTCGCGCTAGCGACAGTCACCCGTTCGATGATGGCGACCTACGTGGGTGTGGTGGGGATCTTCATCCTCTATCTGATTGCCACCACCATCCTGGCCTCCAAGCCGGAATACGAAACCTGGTTGGCCTGGGTGGATCCGTTTGGGTCGGGTGCCTTTGAACAGGCGACCCGTTACTGGACGCCGGCTGAGCGCAACACGCGGCTGATCCCGCTGGAGGGTGTTTTCCTGTGGAGTCGACTGGCCTGGATCGGCGTAGGTTTCGTGGCCCTTGGGCTGTCGCTGGCGCTGTTCCGACGCTCCGCGCGGGGTGCCAAGGCAACGCGGCTGGACCGCGCCCGGGCCGATGCTGAAGTTGCACCACGTCAGGGGCTGGCGCTCGGCACGCTGCCGAATCCAACCTTTGGCTGGAGTGCCAATTGGGCAAGGCTTGTTGCCCTGACCAGANTCGAGATGAGCCTGGTCTTCAAGTCGATCGCCTATGGCATCCTGGTCCTGCTGGCCATCACTTTCGGGGCCATGACCCTGTTCCTGACCGATCAGNCGTACGGGGCCCCGGTGGTTCTGGTGACGCGCAAGGTCATCGAGTTGATGACGGGTGCCTTCGGCCTGATCAGCATGATCATCGCGGTCTACTATTCGGGCGAAATGGTCTGGCGTGACCGCGACCGCAAGATCCACGAGATCGTCGATTCCACCTCTACACCCGATTGGGTTCTGCTTTTGCCCAAGGTGTTTGCCCTGGCGCTGGTTCTGGGCTCAACCCTGTTGGTTGGCATGGCCACCGGTATGGCCGTGCAGGCCTACAAGGGCGTCACTGATTTCGAGATCGGCAAATACCTGATGTGGTATGTGCTGCCCGGCATGGTCAACATGACGCTGCTGGCTGTTCTGGCCATCTTCGTCCAGGCCCTGAGCCCCAACAAGTTCGTCGGATGGGCCATTATGGTGGTCTATATGGTCGGCCGGATTGCCCTGGGAGCCATGGGTTTTGACCATGTGCTCTACATGTACGGCGGCGGCGTCGGCATGCCGATGTCGGACATGAATGGCCTCGGCGACTGGGGCGGATGGGCCGTTTGGACCAATGCCTATTGGAGTGCTTTTGCCGTCATTCTGCTGGTGATGGTCTACGGGCTGTGGCGACGTGGGACCGAGACCCGGTTCTCGCCACGCCTGGCGCGCTTTCCCGGACGTCTGCTCGGACCGGCCGGAGCCATCCTGGCCTGTGCCCTGGTCGCATTTGCCGGTCTGGGGACGTATATCTTTATCAACACCAACGTCTGGAACACCTACCGGACCCGCACGGCGCAGCAGGACGAAAGCGCGGCCTATGAGAAGGCCCTGCTGAAATACGAAAACACGCCCCAGCCTGCTGTCACGGATCTGCGCCTGGACATGGATCTGCATCCGCACACACCGCTTCTGACCACGCGCGGCACCATGATGCTGCAGAACAAGACCGATGCCNCCCTGACCGAAGTCCACTTGCGCTGGAACGAGGACCTGCAGATGAAGACCCTCGAGGTCGAGGGCGCGACCGTTGCTCGCGAATGGCCGGAGTTCGAGTACCGCATCTACCGCTTTGCAACCCCGATGCAGCCGGGTGAGGCACGCGCTGTGCGCTTTGAGACCGTGTTGACCCAGCGCGGTTTCAAGGACGGTGGCAATACCACGCGTCTGGTCGATAACGGGACCTTTGTGAACAACATGGAGTTCGCGCCGATGGTCGGCATGAGCCGGATGGGCCTGCTCAGCGACCGCACCCAGAGGCGCAAGCGCGGCCTGCCTGCGGGTTGCGCCCGGCGGCGCTGGAAGACCTCCGCCCAGCGTCACAACTATATCGGCGCGGACTGGGTGACAGCGGACATCACAGTGACCACTGATGCCGACCAGACGCCGGTGGCCCCGGGCCAGAAGCTGTCAGACGTGACCCGCGACGGCNGCCGAACGGCTCGGTTCGTGACCGAGACGCCGGTGCTGAACTTCTTCTCCGTTCAATCGGCCCAGTATGTCGAGACCAAGCGGATGCATGATGGTGTCGAGCTGGTCGTGTTCCATGATCGCCGCCATGGTCGCAATGTGCCGCGCATGCTCGATGCTCTGGCGACATCGCTGGACTATNTTCAGGCCAACTTCAGTCCCTATCAGTTCAAACAGGCCCGGATAACTGAGTTCCCGGACTATGCTTCGTTCGCCCAGTCCTACCCGAACACCTTTGCGTGGTCCGAAGGTCTGGGCTTCATCACCGACCTGTCCGATCCGGAGAAAATTGACTTTGTGACCTACGTGGCGGCGCACGATTNNGCGCACCAATGGTGGGCGCACCAGATCGTCGGTGGAGACATGCAGGGGGCCGCATCCCTGTCGGAAACCCTGGCCCAGCNNTCGGCTCTGATGGTGATGGAGCACAAATACGGGGCCGACAAGATCCGGCGCTTCCTGAAGTTCGAGTTGGACCGGTATCTGCGCTCACGCGGTATGGAACGCCTGGAAGAGATGCCGCTGATGCGGGTCGAGACCCAGCCCTATATCTACTATCAGAAAGGCGGGCTGGTCATGTATCTGCTACGTGACCAACTGGGCGAGGATGCGGTCAACCGGGCGCTGCAACGGTTGCTGCACCAGTATGCCTTCCAGGGTGCGCCCTATCCGCGGTCGCTGGATCTGGTCGCGGCGCTGAAGGCCGAGGCACCTGCGGACAAGCACGCGCTGATCGACGACCTGTTTGCCAGGGTGACGTTGTATGACCTGAAGACGACCGAAACGACGGCGACGCGCCGCAGCGACGGACGCTGGGATGTTACGGTCAAGGTGGAGGCCCGCAAACTCTATGCAGATGGCAAGNGGGAGGAAACCGAGAGCNCCCTGAACGAGACGGTGGATATCGGCCTGTTTAGCGCCGAGCCAGGGNTTGGTGCCTTCAACGCGCGCGACGTGATTGCAGTCGAGCGTCGTCCGGTCCGTTCGGGCACCCAGACGTTCCGCTTCATCACCAGCCGTCGGCCCGCCTATGCAGGCGTTGATCCCTACAACAAGTGGATTGACCGGGATTCCAACGACAACGTGCGACGGATCACGGGCGGCGCCTAGTCGGGTTCAGACGTGAAGGTCGCAGCCGCGCCGGCGGCAGCGGCCGTCCATCATGGCGAACAGGGCATCGTCCATTTCCTGAACGGTACGGATCACCCGGGCATTTGCGGCCAGCTCGGTTCGTGCCTTCATCTGTTCAACGATTTCCCGGCGGGATCCGCGTGCGGGTCGGCTGCGACGCGCCGTGCACTGGCCTCAAAACGGTTGATCGCCCCGCTGATGCCAGCGGCGGCATTGGCAAGTATGGCCTGCATTCGGCAGCTCCCATCGCATTTTGCGATCTCGGCAGATTAGGGGATCAGCGTTTCTGCTCCGTGCATCGACATGGTGAACAGGTCGCCGCTTGACTCTGTCACACAGTATGTCGCATACACTGTGTGTCACACACTATGTGGCAGGCAGGGAGTGCGACCATGCCGGTCGATACCGACCTCTTTGAATCCATGCGACTGGAGCTGCGCCGCGGCTCGCTGGTGCTGGCCGTTCTCGGCTGCCTGACGCAGGAACGCTACGGCTACACCCTGCGTCAGGCGCTGGCCGCGGACGGCCTGGCGATGGAGGAATCGACCCTCTATCCGTTGCTGCGCCGCCTAGAGAGCCAAGGCCTGCTGCTGAGTGAGTGGCGTGAAGAGGACAAGCGCAGGAAGCGCTTCTATCGGCTGTCGCCGATGGGTGTGGACATGCTGGCGGCCCTGACCGCCGAATGGCGGGCCATCGGGGCCTCGCTCAACAAAATCATTCGAGACTGAGGGACCTGTGATGACCAACGCGGACATCATCGAACGCTATTTGGCTGCCGTGGCGGCTCAGCTGCCGCTGGATCAGCGCGAGGACATCACCGACGAACTGCGCGACCTGATCCTGAGCCGCATCGAGGCCAAGGAAGAGACGTTGGCTCGCGCCGCAACCGATTCGGAGAAGGAAGACATCCTGCGGGACCTTGGCCACCCGCTGGTCGTTGCTGCCCGCTATCGCAAAGGACCCGACAGTCTGATCGGACCGGAACTGTTTCCGTATTGGTTGTTCGGCATGAAGGCGGGATTGATCATCCTGGCGGTGGCGTTTGCCCTGAGCCTGGTTCTGCGGACCCTCACGGGCTCAGAGCACCTGGGGCAGTCCATGGGCCAGGCGTTGCAGGGATACTTTGGGGCGGCGCTGACGCTGACCGGCATGCTGACCCTGATCGGGGCCGTGATGGAGCATCAGAATATCCGACCCCGCTGGCTGACCCACTGGCGGGTGTCCGACCTGGGAGCTTTCAATTTTACGGATCCGGCGGCCTGGAATGTCACCCTGGGGCAGGGTGAAGAGGCGGCGTCGAAGTCCCCTCGTGCGAAGGTCCGCTCTTCCTGGCCGGGGTCAGAGCATGTCTTCGGCCTCCTATTCAGCGGACTGTTCGTGATGTGGTGGTTGGGTCTGATCCATTTTCCAGGCCTGGGGCATGTTGAGATGCGCGGAATGGACGCGACACTGGCGGGTGCCCCGATCTGGACAACCTTGTTCGTGCCGATCCTGCTGTATGCGGTGGGGCAGGGGCTGGTGCACCTGATAGGCTTGGCTTTACCCGGCGCGCGCAGGCTGGTCTGGGCTCTGGAGATGGCGGCCAACGCTTTTGGCTTGTGGCTGATGTGGCGGGTCTGGCAGGCCGGGGACTGGTTTACCCTGACGCGCGGCGGCGAAACGGCGCAGATCCAAAGCCCCGGTTATCTGCCATCATGGCACGCGCTGGAGCGACTGCGAGAGACGTCTGACCGCGGCCTGGAGGTCTGGGCCCAGAACCTTTCGATCATGATCACGTGGGGTCTGGCCGTCGGTTCCTTGATCCTGATCGGGGAAATCCTGAACCGGCTGTGGCGGATCGCCCGGCACTAGGGGTGCCAGGTTCGCGCGGGACGCCAGTGCAATCCGTCTCGCCTTGGCCTGTATGGCAACGCGAGGCGGCCGACCTGCCGATCGATCCCCGCAGCCAGACGTGAGCACAACCATGCTTAAGCCCTGTAAACCTTGGCGATTAGGTGGACCTTAGGAGACGTTAGCGTATCACCAATCCCTGAAATGGGAGGGCTACCCGTGTCACAATACCGCCTGGGAGCAGAAGCGCTGCCAGAGGCTAACGGATGGGACCGCTTGCGGCGCCCAGTCTGGCTGTTTGATGATGAGGCCAAGCGCCACATCTATGCAAATGACGCGGCCCTGGAGTTGTGGNGGGCGGACTGTCGCGACGAGTTTCTGGGGCGGGATTGCTCGGACCAGTCCGAGGCCGTANCCCGGACCCAGCGACTGCTGGATGAAACGGCCGAAGGCGCAAGCGTTTCGGAACGCTGGACCTTCTATCCAAACGGGCAACCGCAACCCGTAGACGTTGTGGTCAGTACGTTCTTCNGATCTGCAGGGCGTCGCAGCCTGCTGTTCGAAGGTATGGTGGTGAAGCCGGACGCGGATGCCGTGCGGTCGTTGGAGGCGCTGAGGCATACGCCAGCCCTCATCGGTCTGGTCGACCGGGACTGCAATCCGATCTTCCGCAACCCGGCTGCTTTTGATGCCTTCGGCTCGCGCCCGGTCAACTATGACGAGCGCTATGTGAACTCTGCGGCCGCGAAGGCCCTGTATGAGATGGCCTGGGCTGGAATACCCTCATCCGCCATGCTGCAAGCGCACACCACCCAGGGCGAGCGCTGGATTCTCACTGAGGCACTCAAGATCAATGATCCGGCTACGNGGGATGAGTGCCTGTTGCTGAACGGGCAGGACGTGTCGGCCCAGGTCGACGCCGAGAATGCGCTGGCGGCGGCAGCTGAGCGAGCCCAGCTGGCCGAGACACGTGAGCGCATGCTGACTGACTTCAGCCACGAGATGCGCACGCCGCTAAACTCGGTCTTGGGCTTTGTCGAAATCTTGCTGGCCAAGACTGAAGATCTGGACATCCACCGCGAGCTCGTGTTTGTCCAATCCGCCGCCAGAGAGATCTCGGTCCTGGTGGATGGTATGCTGGCTGAGCCCGGACACGCTGAGGACGCCGGCGTCGAGACGGCACCTGAACAGGACCTAGNNCACGCCANNACGGACCAGCCCGCCAGGATCCTTTATGCCGACGACAATGAGAACAACCGTCGGCTGGTGGCGACCATGGCCGAGGCCTTGGGCTGGATATGCGAAACCGCTAACGACGGGAGCGAGGCGGTTGCCCTGTTGCAGCGCGGCGCATTTGACCTGGTCCTGATGGACATCCAGATGCCGGTCATGGACGGCATCGAGGCGACACGGGCTATTCGAAGCCTGCCGGGGCCCGTGGGACGCATTCCTATCGTCGCACTGACGGCCAATACCCTGGTAGCGCAGCGGCGGCACTATGCGGCGGTTGGTATGCAAGACTGCATCGCCAAGCCGTTCGCCATGGCCGAGCTGGTCGCGAAGGTTGCGGCCTGGTCAGCCGATGATTGGCGCACCGCGACCGATGCTGTGGACCGCCGCCAGGCCTGACATCGCGCAAAAGGTCCTTGCAGCCGGGCCAACAATGACGGACAGCTTGCGGTCTCTGATCACCGAGCGCGACTTCACGTGACCCTGCAACAGGGATTGGCCTTCGGGCTTGTAGGACTGACCATCGCCGCCTTTGTTTGGGGCCGGTGGCGCTATGATCTGATCGCCCTGTGCGCCCTGGTGGCGGGTCTGGCTTTCGGGGTTATACCCGCTGATGCGGCATTCGATGGCTTTCAGAACGATGTGACGGTGATCATCGCCTGTGCCCTGGTGGTATCGGCAGCCTTTTCCAAGTCCGGCATTGTCGAGTGGCTTTTGCGTCCCCTGATGCCGCGCCTGAAAACCGAAGCGGTGCAGGCGCCCTTTCTCACGGTGAGCGTGACCCTGCTGTCGATGGTGACCAAGAACGTCGGGGCCCTGGCGATCATGATGCCGGTGGCGCTGCAGGTTGCGCGTCGGTCTGGCACCCCCGCCGNNCGGCTACTGATGCCCATGGCCTTCGGTGCCATGGCCGGGNGGATGGTGACCCTGGTCGGCACGTCTCCCAACATCATTGTGTCAGGTGTTCGTCAGGACATGCTGGGGCAGCCCTTCAACATGTATGATTTCGCGCCGGTGGGCCTGGCCCTGACCCTGGTGACGGTGATCTATCTGGCGTTTGCCTATCGCCTGCTGCCCAAGGACCGCAAGGGAACGGTTCGCATGGGGGAGGCCATGGTCGCCAAGGGCTATGCCACTGAAGCCAAGGCCCCGACGGACTGGGACCTGGCCAATCCGACCATCTCCCATTTGCGCCAGCTCAGCGATGGGCGGGTGCGCATCCTGTCGATCATCCGCAAGGGCCGCCGCATAGGGTCTCCGAACGGCAACACCAAGGTGCGCCCCGACGATTCCCTGTTGCTGGAGGGCGAGGCAGAGGACCTTGGACAGTTCATGGGTCGCGCAGGGCTGAAGTTCATCCGGGCCGATCATCCGGCCACCAAGGGATCCCCAACCGAAGAGATCCAGGTGGTCGAGGCGGTCATCGGGGCCCAGTCACAGCTGTCCGGTCGCAGCCTGCGCGAAGTCGATCTGTATGGCCAGCACGGCGTTAATCTGCTGGGCGTGTCGCGAAGCGGCTATGAGCTGAAGCGCGAGCTCAACCGGGCACCGCTGCACACCGGCGACATCATCATGTTGCAGGGCGGAGAAGCCAGTCTGGCGGAGGCGATGCAGTCGCTCGACCTGCTGCCGCTAGCCGAACGCCGCCTGCGTCTGGGCCGAGGGCCTCGGGCCTTCATGCCAGCCCTGGTGCTGGCCATCGCCATGATCCTGGTCGGTCTGCAGCTGGTTCCGGTGGCGGTCGCCTTCTTTGGTGCGGCGGTGATCNAGGCTCTAGGCGGCCTGACCATGCGCGAGGCCTACGCGGCCCTGGATGGCCCCCTTCTGGTTTTGATTGCGGCGATGATCCCCGTGTCAGCAGCCATCCAGACCAGCGGTGGCTCCGAGCTGATCGCCTCCAGCCTCAGAGGACTGTTCACCGAAATGTCGCCGGTCATGGCGGTGGGCGGCCTGATGCTGGCCGCGATGGCGGTGACGCCGTTCCTGAACAATGCCGCCACGGTCCTGATCGTGGCCCCGATCGGGGCGACCTTGGCCACCCAGTTGGGGTATAGACCCGATGCTTTCCTGATGGCCGTGGCCGTCGGTGCCGCCTGTGATTTCCTGACCCCCATCGGGCATCAGTGCAACACGCTGGTGATGGGTCCGGGAGGCNATAAGTTCGGAGACTATGCGCGATTGGGTCTGCCGCTCAGCATTCTGGTGCTGTTGTTGGGGCCGCCGCTGATCCTGATGTTCTGGCCGGTGTAGTTTCCGCCCGGCCAGACATGTCCGAAAACCGCGAGACATGAACCTTTGAGCCGGGCAAGGTGTGGCCATGACCGAAGCCCGCCCCTGGATCAGGACGCTTGTTACCGTGCCGTGGTCGCGCGTGATGCGCGGTTCGATGGACGCTTCTTCTCCTGCGTCACCTCGACCGGGATTTACTGCCGCCCAGTGTGTCCGGCGCGGACCCCAAAGCGAGAGAACATCCGCTTTGTCCGCACGGCGGCGGAGGCGGAGGACCAGGGCTTTCGCGCCTGCTTGCGCTGCCGACCCGAGACGGCTCCGGACATGGGGGCCTGGCTGGGCACGTCGGCCACAGTCAACCGGGCCTTGAGCCTGATCGAGACGGGTGCCCTGGACACAGGGGATGTCGAGACCCTGGCCGGGCGGCTGNGGGTCGGCGAACGGCATCTGCGCCGTTTATTCCGAGAACACCTGGGGCCTCCANTCAGCGTGGCCCAGACCCGGCGGGTGCTCTTGGCCAAAAGCCTGATCCATCAGACCGATCTCAGCATGGCCCAGGTGGCGTTGGCGGCGGGGTTCGGCAGTGTGCGACGGTTCAATGAGACTTTTCAGGCCCTTTATGGCCGGGTCCCATCCAGTCTGCGGCGTGGGGCGACACCCCGCAGTCGCGCCCGCTGGCGACGACACGGCCTCGCCGNNGGTGCTGTGACCCTGACGCTGAGCTATCGCCCGCCGATGGATCTGGTCGGCCTGTTGCAGGTCCTGGCCGCACGGGGAGATGTCGTCAGAGATGGCGTTTGGAGCCGCAATCTGCGCTTCGCGATGGATGGATCCGATGGCCAGGTCTCGGTGAAGGCCGGGGCCGGTTCGACTGTACAGGTGCGGGCCGAGTTGTCGGACCTGCGGGCCTTGCCCGGCGTGCTGGCGCGGGTGAGGCGAGTGTTCGACCTGTCGGCGGACCCGGAGGCGATCCAGCGCGATCTGTCGGCAGACCCTGTGTTGGCACCGCTCATAGACCGGCGGCCGGGGCTGAGGCTGCCGGGACGTTGGCATGACGACGGCGAAGATGCCCCTGCGGACCGCCTGACCGATAGGCGGTTACGCCTGCGGGCTGAGGCTTGGCGACCCTGGCGGGCTTATGGCGAATATCACCTGGCCGTGGCCGGAATTGACCCCGACATGTTGATGGAGAAGACCTGTGACGAAGCGGCTGCCTGAAGTTCTCATCTTGGGCCGCATGATCAGTCCGTTGGGCATGATCATGGTTGTGACAGACGCACATGGGACTGTCCGGGCCGTGGATTTCCCCGAGTTCCTACCTCGCATGAAGACACTCCTGTCCCGGCACTGGGGCGCTGTCAGCCTGTTTGAGGGTGAGGTGCCGGTTGCGGTGCGCACGTCCTTTGAGGCCTATTTCACAGGTGAAATGCAGGCCCTGACGACCATCCCCGTGGCCACGCGGGGCACGACCTTCNAGGAGGCGATCTGGNCGGCTCTCCGGGCCATTCCGGCGGGCGAGACGCGCAGCTATGGCGAACTGGCCGCAGAGATTGGCAACCCCACGGCGGTGCGGGCCGCCGGTCTGGCCAACGGCCGCAATCCTGTCGCACTGATCGTGCCGTGCCATCGCGTGATCGGGGCCAACGGGTCGCTGACCGGCTATGCGGGCGGGCTGGAGCGCAAGCGTTGGCTTCTCGCCCACGAGGCCGCACGCAGCCACGGCCAAGTGGCCGCCTGACGGTTTGCAAGTTTGCCGGAGCCAATCGATCCGACTTGCGTTTTCAACCAGCCTGACTACATTCGGCTCAGGCTTATGCTAAATTTGAGCATAAGGGTGGAGAGCAAGAGATGGCAGACGGTGAATATGCCCGGATGTTCGGACTTTCGGACGAACTGGCCCGGGAGACCGAGGCGGTCTGGCATAAGGTCAAGGCCCACGTCACGCCGATCGAATGGCCCGAGCAGGCGCGGCTGATCCATGAGATCAACCAGCTGAAGAAAGAGCGGGACGCGGTCATCCTGGCCCACAACTATATGACGCCCGACATTTTCCACGGCGTCGGCGACTACGTTGGCGACAGCCTGGGACTTGCCAAGGAGGCAGCGCGGTCGGATGCCAAGGTGATCGTCCAGGCGGGCGTGCACTTCATGGCCGAAACCTCANAANTTCTGAGCCCGGACAAGACCGTTCTGATCCCGGATCTCAGGGCCGGCTGCTCCCTGGCCAGTTCGATCACCGGCGCGGACGTGCGTCTGATCAAGCAGCGCTATCCGGGTCTGCCGGTCGTCACCTATGTCAACACGACAGCCGATGTGAAGGCCGAGACCGACATCTGCTGCACCAGCGCCAATGCCGTCCAGGTGGTCGAGACCGCTGCGCGCGAATGGGGTGTCGACAAGGTGATCTNNCTGATCCCCGACGAGTTCCTGGCTCGCAATGTGGCGGCCCAGACCAACATTGGCATTATCGCCTGGAAAGGCAGCTGCGAGNCACATATCCGCTTCACCGCCCAGGATATTGCCGACATGCGAGACGCCTATCCGGGGGCGGAAATTCTGGCTCACCCCGAGTGTCCGGAGGAGGTGCTGGCGGCCGCCGACTTTGCCGGATCGACGGCGGCGATGACCGACTATGTGCTCAGCCGCAAGCCGCGCCAGGTGGTGATGATCACCGAGTGCTCCATGGCCTCGAACATCAAGGGCGATGTGCCGNGGGTCGACTTCATCGGCCCGTGCAACATGTGCCCGCATATGAAGCGGATCACGCTGCAGAACATCCGTGATTGTCTGGTCAATATGCAGTTCGAGGTGACAGTGCCCGAAGAGATGGCCGAAAAGGCGCGTCTGGCCGTGCAGCGCATGGTCGATCTGCCGCCGCCGACCGTCCCGGCCCGCTATGACATGATCAAGGCGCGGCACCATGTGGATGTGGAGCTGATCTGATGCGGCGATGCAGGCTCTTGCCTTCGTCGCGCGGTCGGGCCACCTGATCCCCATGACTGACGACAATCATCGCCCAGGTCCCTGGGACCGTCCCGTGGAGCCCCGCAACGGCACCGACAAGGTGATCCCGCTTCGGCCGCGAAAGCGAGAGCCAGAAACTGAGAAGCGGACCCCTAATCCGCGCGATGCCCAGGTTCGGTTCGACGAAGGCCAGCATCCGCTCTGGACGATCGCGTCCACCCTGCTGCTCGGCGGTTTCATATGGGNNCACATTTGGGGCAGCTGGCACGTGGCTGTGGCCCTCGTCTTCGGCGTGTTCGTGCATGAGTACGGCCACGTACTGATGATGAACCGGGTCGGCATGGGCCCTGCCAAGATTTACATCGTCCCTTTCTTTGGCGGGTTGGCGAAACCGCAGCGAGAAGCCAAGAGCGAGTGGGACGGCGTTCTGGTGTCTCTGGCCGGACCGGTGTTTGGCCTGTTGGCGGCCATTCCCTTTTTCGTGCTGGCCTTTGCGACAGCCAATCCGAATTGGCTCGTGGCAGCGTCGGCGATCGCGTTCCTGAACCTGATCAATNTGCTGCCCGCGCCTCCGCTGGATGGGTCGAAGGCGCTGGGACCGGTGCTGGCATTTGTGCATCCCATGCTGGAGCGCGTTGCCCTGATCGTTGTGGGGGCGCTGGCCATTCTCTGGGGCATTGCGGGCGGGNAGCATTTTCTGGTCCTGTTTTTGGGGATCGCGCTGATCGGCTATCTGAAGCGTGGCCGCTGGCGGCCATATGGGCGCAAGCTGACGGGCAAGGAGGCGGCGATGAGCCTCGGTCTGTTCTTGTTGTCCTCGGCGCTGTGTGTCGGCGTGGGCCTTGTCGCGCAGAGCTTCATGTTTCAGGTGCCCAGCGTGACCGATGCTGTGCGCTCGGGCGCAGACATGCTGGGTTTGCATACATGAACCAACGGGTCGTCCACGACGGACCGCTGGTGATTGGCGGCGGCTTGGCGGGTCTGTCTGCTGCGCTGGAAGCTGCCCCGGCCAAGGTCCTGCTGGTGACGCCCTTTCCCNTGTTGCAAGAAGCCTCCACCGCCTGGGCGCAAGGCGGGCTGGCAGCTGCCCTGTCGGAAGACGACAAACCGACCTTTCATGCCGCCGATACAGTGGCCGCCGGGGCCGGACTGGTCGAACCCGCTGCGACCCAGGCCCTGACGGAGGACGGTCGCGCGACCGTTGAGTGGCTGGCATCGCTGGGCGCACCGTTTGATCGGGACGCCAAGGGCGACTTCGCCGTCAGCCTGGAAGCTGCGCACAGCCATGCGCGGGTCGCCCGCGTCGGCGGTGACGGGGCCGGTCGGGCCATCCTGACCGCTCTGGTCGTGGCCGTCAGAGCTGCCGATCATATCCGGTCCTGGNAAGATGGCTGGGTCCGCGGCCTGATCACGGATGATTCCGGGCGTGTGCGCGGGGCGTTGGTTGAGCGGGCCAACAAGCAGCTGGTCGAAGTGCTGTCCGCTGGCGTAGTGCTGGCGACCGGGGGCGCAGGCGGGCTTTTCGCTCGCACGACCACCCCGGCANCCTTGCGTGGCGAAGGCATGGCGGCAGCGTTTCTGGCTGGGGCCGAGATCCTCGATCCGGAGTTCATCCAGTTTCATCCGACGGCTATCGATGTCGGTCAGGATCCCATGCCGTTGGCGACAGAGGCCCTACGAGGCGAGGGCGCGCGTCTGATCGACGCTCAAGGCCGCTATCTGCTGGGCGATGCGCCAGACGCCGACCTTAAGGCGCGCGACATCGTGGCCAGGGCCGTCCACCTCGCACGGGCCGAAGGGCGCGGTGCCTTTNTGGATTGCCGCACAGCCATCGGTCGCCACTTCCCCGAGGCCTTTCCCGCCGTCTTTGCCGCCTGCATGCAGGCCGGGCTTGACCCGCGTGTGACGCCGATCCCGGTGGCCCCGGCGGCGCACTACACCATGGGCGGGATCGGCGCAGACCCGGATGGGAGCACCAGTCTGCCCAGCCTTNTTGCGGTCGGCGAATGCGCCTCTACCGGCGTGCATGGGGCCAATCGTCTGGCGTCTAACTCCTTGCTCGAAGCGGCTTCGTTCGGGCGTCGTACCGGTCGAGCGGTCGCGCAGGAAGTTTCANCGTCAGGGGCCGTCCACGTGCCCCTGGCGGGCACCGATCTGAAACCCGATGACCGCGCAGCCTTGCGCCAGGCCATGAGCGATGATGTCGGTGTGGTACGCGATGCCGTCGGCTTGCGCCGGGCGCTGGACCTCATCCAGACGCTGGATCGGGCCAATCCCCAGGCCCTGCCGGTGACGGCGGCGCGGCTGATCGCCGAGGCGGCCCTGGCTCGTCAGGAAAGCCGGGGCGGCCACTATCGCGCGGACTTCCCAGAAACCCTCGCGCAGGCCGTTCACACGCGCGTACAGCATTTGCCCGCGGCGACGGAAGCTGGGGTCGAAGCCCGACTGGCAGCCGAGAACGCCGTCCTGGCCACCCTGATCGCGAGAACCTGACCCCATGAGCCTGCCCGACGTTCTGATCGACCCCATCTTGCGTGCGGCTCTCGCCGAGGATCTGGGCANNGGGGATTTGACCGCTCAGGCCTGCATTCCCACCGACGCGCGCATGGCAGCCCGCTTCAATGCCCGCNAGGCCGGGCTGGCCGGTATCGACCTAGTGCGGCTGACGGTTCAGATGCTTGACCCCGCCGCGAAGATAGATCTGAAGCTGGCCGATGGGGCTGCGTTCGAGGCTGGAACGGTGCTGGCTGAGGTCGAAGCCAACGCCCGTGCCTTTCTGGCAGCGGAACGCACGGCGCTGAACCTGTTGGGCCGAATGTGCGGCATCGCCACCTTGACGCGGCAATATGTGGACCGGGTGGCGGGAACAGGCGCTGTCATCGCCGACACGCGCAAGACGACGCCGGGCTTGCGGGCCCTCGAGAAGCACGCTGTGCTCTGCGGAGGCGGGATGAACCATCGCTTCGGTCTGGATGACGCTGTGCTGATCAAGGACAACCACATCGTGGTTTGCGGTGGCGCAGCCGAGGCGGTGCGGGCGGCCCGCGCCCGGGTCGGTCATCTGGTGAAAGTTGAGGTTGAAGTCGACAGCCTGGATCAGCTGGATCAGGTTTTGGCGCTGATGTCCGAGGGCCTGGCGCCTGATGTGGTCATGCTGGACAACTTTGCCGTTGCGGATCTGGAACGGGCCGTTGCCCGTGTGTCAGGTCGACTGGTGCTGGAGGCGTCCGGAGGGGTGAACCTGGATACGGTGCGGGCCATCGCTGAAACCGGCGTCGACATCATCTCGGTTGGGGCTTTGACGCATTCTGCTCAGTCGCTGGATGTTGGATTGGATGCCTATCCGATCTAGCAGCTTCGAATTGGCCCTGACCCGTTTGAACAGGCGTTGGTTCAGCCATCTGACGATCGGCTCATCTACCCAGGCGCAATATAGNGCCGCAGCCAGCACAGTCGCGACCAGGCCAGCACTCCACAGTAACCATTGGCCGTGGGCCGTGTTGAGCGCCGGGACGACCTCAGTGGCGATTGGCTGTACCGCATCAAACCAGACTGCGCCGGTCAGGGTGTGGATCATGAACAGGGCGAAGCTGACCTTGGCTCCCCAAGCCGCCAAGGGCAGCACCCGCGTGGTCGGGGCTGCGCCACGGCCCAGAATGATGCCGCAGATGGCCATGATGCTGATGATATCCGGCCCAACGGCCAGCGCGTTGATCAGCAAGACCGCACCCGAACTCCAGCCGATGAGGGCAACCTTGTAAGCGCTCCAGGCGGCGGCCCTGACAGCGGCACCCAGGCACAGGCCGACCAGAAAAAGAGGCACGGCCCGAAACATCGACCACTTGAACGGCAACTGAAACTGCTCGGTGCCAAAGATCCACAGGCTCAACAGGTCAGCTGTGACCAGGATCAGAAGGGCAAGCGCCAGGGCCGTCGAGGGGCGGTCGATGCGCGAAAAACGTCGCCACAGAAACGGAAAGAACAGATAGCAAATCAGAAGGGCCGAGATCGTCCAACTGGGAATGTTCCACTGGCCGCCGCCCTGTCCAAAGGCATGCAGGAGAAAAATCTGAGCCGGCAAGTCGGCCACCGCGAACTTCTCCGCATCACTCGGAGGTCGACCCAGGGCATTGGCCGCCAGAACCAGGGTGACGAGCAAGAGCAGGGTGATCAGGTGTGTCGGGTAACATCGAACAAAGCGCTTCAGCCAGAAGCGGCCTAGCGTGATTTTCTCCGCCAGGACCGAGGGACCGTAGGCTTTGGCCAGGACAAAACCGGACAAGATCAAAAAGAAGTCGGTGGCCAGGTAGCCGCGCGCCAGAACCGGATGAAAGCTGGACAGGGTNACCGGCGCGGCATCCCCGAAATGGAACACCACAACAAACATGGCGGCAAAANNACGCAGGGCGTCAAGAGGGCCACCGCGCACCGCACGTGCCATGGGACTGGAAATGGCCTGACCGGAGATCGTGCCGGATGTCATGGGGTTACTCGTATTCGGGTTGTCCCTGTGTGGGACGCGTAACCTTTAGATGAGTCTCTTGTGCAACCGACTGCATTCTCTGCGGCGGTGAATCCGGGACGCCCCGGTTCAGGCTTCAGGCGAAGATCCGGCAGCCGACGTGGCGCTGCGCACCGGGGCACGCACCGGGGTCAGGTTCGCCTGGGGCTGGGGCTGGGTCTGGGTCGGCGACGCGACCGGGGCCGAAGCCTGGGCCGGGCGGGCGGCAGGCGGAGCCGGTTGGTCATCGCCCACCAGGGCAGAATAGCTGACTGGACCCTGAGGCACGTTCGCCGTCGCACGGTCAGCGTTCAGATCTGCCTGCTGCAGCGTAGCTGCAGACGCCCGGCTGGACGGCCCGGGTTGATAGGCAAAGGCTGACTGGGACCCGTTGCGCCCACCAAAGCGATAGAACACGTGCGAACCGACCTGGTTCACGCGAACCATCGATGAGCGCCAGGCCGGGGCAACCGACGTTGTATGGAAGAAGGTGGCATTGCCAACCGGTGCATAGACTGATCCGGAAAGGGCGCGCTCGGCAACCTTGCGGGCCCGTTCCCAGGCCGCCCGGTTGACGCGGCCACGCATGGAGCCGTCACAGGTGAAGCTGAACTGGCAGCCGGTGCGACGCCCCGCACCCTGGAACACGACGCCGCAGACGGTGCGTGGGAACGCCCCGTGACGGGCACGGTTCAGAACCACCTGGGCGACCGCCTGCATACCGTCGCGGCCCTCGCCGCGCGCTTCGTAATAGACCGCCTGGGTCAGGCATTCGAGGTCACGGGACTGGTCCAGGGCACTGCCCAGGCGGAAGGGACGCGCAGCCCCACCCAGGGCCACCTGCCGCAGATTCGGAGCGCGCCGATCTGCGCCGGACTGCCGAAGTTGCTCCAGACGTGCAGCCATAAGTTCCGACTGACGGTCCCGCTGGGCCCCGCCAGCCACCGTATAGGGATCATGGCGTCTGGCGATGGTCAGGGCACTGTCGTCCATACCGCCTGCCGCTGCGGCCAGCGCCTCTTCGGTGAAACCGGCTGCGGCCACACTGTCGAGGCGGCCCGCCTGGGTTTTGATTGAATTGGCCTGTGCCACCGTGCCGCCCAGATAGGCGCAACCCGCCGTCAGCCCGACGACCATTCCAGCAACGGCAGCAGCCGCTCCGGGTCGAATTCGGGCAATGCGGTCGCTCGCGACCGCGGCGGGTGGGGACTTTGACAAGGGACTGATCCAGAACTGCAGGGCGCAATGCCGCCCCTTAGGGTCGTCTCGCACATCCGCCCCAAGGTCAGTCAGTGGGGGCAGCAGCAACAAAATCGACGCTCAGCCCAAGGCAGAACGTCGAAGGACGCGCCTTAAGCCAGTGCAATATGTCCTCAATATGGTCGATTCGCAAGATTTTGCTGCGTTGCAACAATGCGTGATGAGGACGGTTGCGAGGGTCTAAATTCTCCTATCGCGGGGTGTTGTATCGAAAATTCGCTAGAAAAATCATAACGTCGATTGAGTTGCGCATCTTCGCAGGTGCACAAAGTGAAGTTTGGGACGGTAATCGGGGCTGTGGAAAACGTGTCTTGAGAGGCTCGCGGCTCGCCTTCAAGCCGACTGAGCCGTCGTGTTGGGGCCGACATTCGACCATCGACCCTTGATTTCCGGCTCAATTGGGTAGCAGCCCGGCCTATAGAGACCGTGGACCCTGTGGCACCGTATTGGCCCGCTTCCGCGCACCCTCCTCAAATCGACAATGGAAACGCATGAAAGACCTGAAACAGACCGGCTTCACCGACCGCCTCGCGGCTCAACAGGCAGCTCGCAAGGCTCTGCTGGAAAAATTCAAGCCCAAGCCGGCTGTGCCAGATCCCGAGTTCGATAAGCTGCAGGCCAAGCGAGAAGCCGAAAAGAAGCCCTGCGGCAGCAGCACGACCTGGCCAAGGCGGAACTGCGTCGCGAACGGGCAGAAAGGAAGCGGCCCGCCTGGCGGATCAGCAGGCCGCGCAGGAGGCCGTTGATGCGGAACGTCGTGCCGAACGCAAGGCGCGCAAGCAACTGACCAAGGAAGAGCAGAAGGCGCGTCGCGACGCTCGCTACGCCGCCCGCAAGGCGCGTCGCTAGGACCGGCCCAGACCGGACCACCGGCGTGGCGGGATCGGCGGGGCCTAAAAAGGGCCGGGGTCGCACACTAGATCAGTCCTGACATGATGGCTTTCCGGTTCAAATCGTTGACCCAAATGGCTGGATGGCCACGGCTGCGCCACGGCCTGGCCACCATTCCGGCGGTGTTGGCAGCGCTTGGCGTCGCAGTGGCGGCCAGCTCGAACGCACGCCCGGACATGGATCAGTCAATGGATGCGGTGCTGCGCGCAACCCAGGGCCACTGGGGCGAGCGAGGCCTGTCGGCGGTCTCGCGCAACCTCGACCCCGCCCAATTGGCTTTGGCCGACCGATATGATCCGCAACAGCAACGGGCGCTGGATCTGGGGCTGATGCCCGGTTGGGAGACTATATCCTTAGGGGGTAAGCCGTCGCTGGACCTCGGTGTCAGTGGTCTGGAAGCCCACCGGTTGAACGCGGCCATGCCGACCGCAGTGGGACTGCTGAGGCCGGCCNAAGCCGTTTTGCTGTCCACGACAGGCGAGATGCGCCGCCGCGCCGAACGTTGCCTGACCCAGGCGATCTACTATGAGGCGGCGCTCGAACCGACCCAGGGCCAAGCGGCTGTGGCACAGGTGGTTTTGAACCGCGTGCGCGACCCAAATTATCCAAACACGATCTGCGGCGTGGTCTATCAGGGTGCAGAGCGCACGACCGGCTGCCAGTTCAGCTTCACCTGTGATGGATCCTTGGCCCATGCTCCGGTCAATTGGGCCTGGCGGCGGGCGCAAGGGGTGGCCCGACAGGCGCTGGCGGGCCATGTGGCGGCGGAGGTGGGCACAGCCACGCACTATCACGCGGACTATGTTCACCCGTGGTGGTCACCAACATTGGGCAAGCTGACCCAGATCGGCGCACACATCTTCTACCGTTGGCGCGGCCTGGCAGGAGAAAGCGCGGCCTTCCGCCAATCCTATGCCGGGTCCGAACCGGCAATCGACGAGGCACGCTTCTCGCGCCCCAGAATAGATCTGACGCAGCTGGACAGGATTGTCAGCGTCGATGAAGCCGATGCCGCCTTGGCAGAGGCTGCCGCAGAAGGCCAGACGGCGACCCGAACCGTCGTGATCGACGGGCAAACGCGCATTGTCGGCGTTACCTCGCTAGGGNGGCGGCGCACGCCGACAGCCAGCGAGATTGCTACCATCAATGAGTCCCTGGCTCGCTTTGAACGCGGTGACACACCACCCNCGGCCCCGGTGCGGCCTGCGCCGGAAGGCGTGACCCCAATGGAGGTTGAGGAAGTTGGTCGCCCGGCCAACTGACGCGCTTTGCGGCGAAATTATTGTGCATCCTTATCATGTCTGGATCGTTGTGCTGGCTTGGGCTGGGCCACGCACGGGCTTGGAGAGACAGGGTTGACTGACACCCCGCGTTCGGCGGCAATGAATTCTTCGACTTCAAGCTCTGAGGTCGTACGACGTTCTCGATACGGCACCTGAAACCGACTTCGATGATGTCGCGGCCCTTGCGGCGCGGTTATGCGACACGCCCACGGCTCTGATTAGTCTGGTGGATGCGGATCGTCAGTGGTTCAAGGCCCGCATCGGGCTGGACGCGCTCGAAACGCCACGCAGCACTTCGTTTTGCGATCGGGCGATGACCGGCTCTGATGTGATGGTCGTTCCTGATGCGACCCTGGACGCACGTTTCGCCGACAATGCCCTGGTCACCGGACCTCCCTACATTCGATTTTATGCGGGTGCACCGCTGGTTTCGAGCGATGGCTACCCGCTCGGATCACTGTGCGTGATCGACTACAGGCCGCGGCTCAGAGGGCTGACCCCGCTGCAGGTCGAGGCCTTGACCGTACTGGCCCGTCAGGTCATGAGCCAGCTCGAGTTGCGGCGCGTGATTGGCCAGGACGCCGAATCCACGCTCTCCTCAAGAGGGCTGAATGCCGACAAAGCTCGGCGTGCTGCGGCTGCCGCCCGGCACGATGCCCGTGGCGTTGAGTTGGCTATGACGACGCAGGCCTTGGCGGCCAGCGAGGCCAGGTTCCGGGCCATTGCCGATTCCATGCCCCAGATGGTGTGGTCAACCCAGCCAGATGGCTTCCACGACTACTATAACGCCCGTTGGTACGAGTTCACCGGCGTGCCGTCCGGTTCAACCGATGGCGAGGGCTGGAACGGCATGTTCCACCCCGAGGATCAGGATCGAGCCTGGGGACGTTGGCGTCACTCCCTGACGACGGGTGAGCCGTATGAGATCGAGTATCGCCTCCGTCATCATTCCGGCGTTTACCGCTGGACGCTCGGCCGGGCCTTGCCGATCCGGAATGCGGAAGGTGAGATTACCCGCTGGTTCGGCACCTGTACGGACATTGATGACCTCAAGCGCATCGAACAGGCCAAGNAATTGCTCAGCCAGGAGCTCAGCCACCGGATCAAGAATATTTTCGCGGTANTTTCGGCCCTTGCCGCCCTTTCGGCCCGCCAGTTCCCGGAGGCCAAGGTTNTTTCGCAGGTGTTTCGCGCACGCATTGCAGCCCTGGCTCAGGCCCATGAGTTTGCGCGCCCACACACCGAATCTGCGTCCCCTGGCGTTGGGAGGATGACCCTTCACACCTTTTGGGAGNAGCTCTTCAAGGCCTACGTAGACCATGACGGTCAGAGCCGTGTCAGGATCACCGGCGAGGATGCGGTCTTTGACGACCAGGCGGCGACGCCTCTGGCCCTGCTTTTCCATGAACTCGCCACCAACGCTGCCAAGTATGGCGCTCTGTCCATCGAAGACGGGTGGGTCAATCTTGTCACGGGCACCCAAGGCGATAGGTTCGTCCTGACCTGGACAGAACAGGGTGGACCAACAGTCCATACAACGCCCGAGCGAAGCGGATTTGGCACATCCCTGGCGACCCTGTCGGTTGAAGGGCAGCTGGCCGGACGGCTGACGCGGGAATGGCATCCTGAAGGACTTCGCCTGACCGCCGACCTTCCGCATACGGCCCTGTCGCCCCGTCGGACTGCCCCGCCAGCCGACCTGCAACCAGAAGCCCCCGTCGGCGTTTGATTTCGCAAATTGTTCTCCATTAACTCAGACAGATGACTGCGCGTATCCTGATCGTTGAAGACGAGGCGATTGTCGCCGCTGAGCTTCGCTACATGCTTGAGGACCTGGGCTATGAAGTTGCCGGGGTTGCAGCCGACACGACCGACGCCTTGGGATATGTGCGCACGGCGGACGTGGATCTTGCTTTGGTCGACGTGCATCTGTCTGATGGTCCGACCGGGCCTGCCTTGGGGTCGAAGCTGGCTGAGTGCGGCGTGACCGTCGTCTATCTGACCGCCAACCCCGGCATGGTCAAAGGCGGCAATCCGGCGGCGATAGGTGTGCTCGGCAAGCCAACGGATGAGGCGGTTGTGAGTTCGACTGTGGCCTACGCCTTGGCCCGGCGCGGAGGCGTAGCTACGATGCCATCACCGCCGGGACTCAAACTGCTCAACTGACCGGGCCTGATGAATCATGGCCCGCTGGATCGAGCCCCGTGACCCTGGGCTCACCAGGTTCCGATCTTTTCGGCTTCCCTATGGGGCATGGGTTCACCGATCCTGGCGTGATCTTCCTCGGCCAGGAAGCGGGCCGCTTCCAAGGCGGCCATACAGCCCATACCGGCCGCGGTGACGGCCTGGCGATAGACATCATCGGTCACGTCTCCGGCGGCCCAGACGCCCTCGATATTGGTCTGGGTCGTGCCGGGTTTGACCACCAGATAGCCGCCCGCCTTGGTTTCCAGCTGCCCGGCGAACAGCTCCGACGACGGCGCATGGCCTATGGCGATGAAGATGCCGTCCGCGGCCAGATCCTGGGTCGCGCCGGTTTTGACGTTCTTCAGGCGCGCGCCGGTGACGCTTCCACCGCCGAAGGCATTGGCCTCACCCAGCACCTCGTCGACGGCGTGGTCCCAGATCACCGAGACCTTGGGGTTAGCGAGCAGGCGCTCTTGCAGGATTTTNTCGGCCCGGAACTCGTCCCGGCGGTGCACGACAGTGACCTTCTCGGCGAAGTTGGTCAGGAACAGCGCCTCCTCGACCGCCGTATTGCCGCCNCCGACCACGATCACCGACTTGCCGCGATAGAAGAAGCCGTCACACGTCGCACAGGCCGAGACGCCGAACCCTTTGTATTTGCTCTCTGATTCTAGCCCCAACCATTTGGCCTGAGCCCCGGTGGAGATGATGACGGTCTCGGCCAGCATCTCGATGCCGGAATCGAGCGTCAGACGGAACGGGCGCTGGGAAAGGTCGACCTTTGCCACGATATCCTCGATCACCTCGGTGCCGACATGCTCGGCCTGGGCGCGCATCTGCTCCATCAGCCAGGGTCCCTGGATGACATCGGCAAAGCCGGGATAGTTTTCCACATCGGTCGTAATCGTCAGCTGGCCTCCAGGCTGAAGACCGGCGATCACGACGGGCTCCAGTAGAGCTCGGGCAGCATAGATGGCGGCGGTCCAGCCAGCTGGGCCGGACCCGATGATAGCGACTCGGACGGTACGGAGGTGCTCATGACCCTTATCTAGTCTCTGATTCCGCCGTATGCGATGCAGGATTGCGAAACCGAGGAGTGTGCCCCCATGAAAAAGTCGTCAGCAGCCTTCCTTCCTATCGGGACGGGCGTGGGCGTTGCCGTGGGGTCGCCCTGGGAACAGCCCTTGATAATTGGCTTTGGGCATTGGCCTGGGGATCGCCATTGGTACGGGGCTCGGCCTAGCGATGATGGGGCTGTCGGCAGTATCAGGGGAGAACTCCAGGGGGCGGACACAGAGGCAGGGTCAGAGAGCAGCAATGTCAATCATGAGGCTGGTGATGCAGGGGCTGGCGAAGGTGGCGGAAGCGATTAAAGAGACGTCATGAGCACGATCGACACGCCCAAGGGCTCGCCTCAGGTTCAAGCCCAAATTCGTACGCCGCGCCATCGCCCTGGCCCGGCGCGGGGTCGACCATGAAGAGGTCGCCGATGCCGTGTACGAAAACGGCGGGGTCAGCGGCTATTACCTCGTGATGACCTTCATTTCGGCCGCAATCGCCATTCTCGGCCTGATGCTGAACTCGCCGGCGGTCGTGATCGGGGCCATGCTCGTTTCGCCCATGATGGGCCCAATCGTGGCATTGGGATTTTCTCTGGCACTGCTCGATCTGGATGAAATGAAGCGAGCGGCCAAGGCCCTCCTGATCGGCATCGGCCTTGCCCTGACGGTGGCCATGATCCTGACCTGGATGTCGCCGTTGAAGGAGCCGACCAGCGAGATCCTTGCGCGCACCCGGCCCAATTTCTTCGATCTGCTGGTGGCCGTCTTTTCTGGCATCGCCGGTGCCTATGCGGTGATCCGGCAGCGTGGCGACACCATCATTGGGGTGGCGATCGCCACCGCCTTGATGCCGCCGGTCGCCACCGTCGCCTTTGGACTGGCGACCGGCGACATGCGCATTGCTATCGGTGCCAGCTACCTGTTCATGACCAACCTGGTGGCCATCGCCCTGGCGGCGACGCTGACCGCTGGCTACTACGGATTTCGCCCACGCCTGATGGAACGACCCACCAAGTGGCGCGGCCTGGCCGTGCTGGCCGTGTTCATCGTGCTGTCCATTCCCCTGGTCATTTCGCTGCGTTCCATCAGCCTGGAAAGTCGGGCCATGGCCGAAACTCGGGTGGCCGTAAATGACATCTTCTCCGGCGCAGATTCCCGCGTCACCCTTGTGGATGCCCGGGCCCATGACGGCAAGGTGGTTGTCTCTACCCTGATCAGCACGCGAACCCTGATTGCGGATGCCCAGGCGCAACTTCAACAGCGTCTCACGGCCCTGCTGCACGTGCCGGTCGAAGCGACGCTGGACCAGATTGTTGTGGCCGATCCGGAGTCGGCGTCCCGGGCGGTCCAGGCCAGTTCTGGTAGCACATCAGATGCCGCGACCGGTTTGGCGGGGCGGCTGAGTGACTCTGTGCCCTTTGCGACGGACGCCATCATGGTCGACCCTGAGGGCAACAAGGCGATCGTCTTGTTGAGGCCCGACGCCGGGTTGGACCTGTCGAGTGCCTATGCCCTCGAAGTCGCGCTTCGGCGCAAGTTTGACGGGCTGGATGTCTGGGTTACGCCGCCATTGGCTCCCCTGGGGAGTGTTGATCTCGGCAATCTGCAGGCCAGGGCTGAGGCGGTCTGGGCCCTGGCCCGGTGGCGGGCATCTCCGCACCTGCGGTTCTGTCGCCCGGCGGCGGCTCCAACCCCGGTAACGCCTCCAGTCGAGGGTGAAAGTCCGGCGCAGGATTCACGCGAGAGCTTCCTGGCCGAGTTGGCTACCGCAGGTGTGGTCATCGCCGCCGAGGATGGCCCGGCCTGTCGTGGGGGCGACCGCAACCTGGTGCGCCTCAGTCTGGCCTAGCGTGACTGAGCCGCCCTGCGATCGGCCATGCGCACCAGGATGTCTTGAGCGGCCCGTTCGGTCTCGGCCAGGGGACTGTAGGCCCAGCCGTCCAGCTTGCCGCTGAACGGTCGGGCGGCCCGTCGNCTCAAAAGGTCTGCCTGCAACCGATTGAACTTGTCGGCCTTTCCGCGCGCGACCATCGGCAGGATGTGCNNCGGCTTGCTGGTGGAGGCGGCCTCGGTGGCCATGTTGGCGCTATCTTCGGTGACCAGGATATGGTCGGCGAAGTGGAGAAACGCGAGCATTGGATTGTCGCCGGTGCCGTCCCATATCTGGCCGGGCAGACCGCTCAATACCTCAGTCATGGCGATGCGTGCGGCCTCGGGTGTGCGGCGCGAAAAGGTCAGCATCAAAGCGCCGCCCGCCTCGAATATAGCCTGACGGACCTGCAGGGCCAGGTGCCGGGCATGNATCGGGGTCAGATCGTGACTGCGGGACCGCCCNCCGATCAGGACAGCGACCCGGGGCTGTGGCAGGCGGGCCAGGTCCGGGAACCGCGTGGCCGCCTCGAACATGCGCTCCGAGGTAATCCGGTGAGGTGATCCGGTAATCGAAAGGACGTTCGCCCCCTCAAGCTGATCGTGCCGCGGGGCCACAATCAGGTCGAAGGCGCCAGGATTCCAGCGCGGATCCTGGGTCTGGACGACAAAGGTCTTGCCGCCGGACAGGCCGCGTACCCGGGCGGACAGGGGCAGGGTCGCGCGACCGGTGGCGATCCACAGGTCTGGCCATGCCTCCCCCTTGGGAGGGAACGGATTGTCGGCATTCGGGGCCAGCATAGCGGGCGTCTTGAGCGCTGACGGCCATTTGTCGAAAGCGGGCTTCCAGCGTATGCGATTGACCCTGATATCAGACGGAAAAAGGCGCTGGACGGCCTCTGCCAGCCCCAGCGCCTGATTTTCCATGCCGATGCGGCCGTCCGAGACGACCTGGATCCTTAGCGAGGTGGGTGTGTCCGCTACTTCCACTCGACCTTGAGGATTTCATAGGCCTTGACGCCGCCAGGCGTCTGGACCTCGACCACATCGCCGACCTCTTTGGAGATCAGCGCGCGGGCGATCGGGCTGGCGACCGAGATACGGCCCGCCTTCACATCGGCTTCGTGCTCGCCCACAATCTGATAGCGACCCTCTTCCTCGGTGTCCTCGTCCACCACCGTGACGGTGGCCCCGAACTTGACCTGGTTGCCGTTCAGCTTGGAGACGTCGATCACCTGGGCGCGGCTGATCCGGTCCTCGATCTCGGCGATCTGACCTTCGATCCAGCCCTGGCGTTCTTTGGCGGCATGATATTCAGCGTTCTCAGAGAGATCGCCGTGCGCACGCGCTTCGGCAATCGCCGCGATCACGCTCGGCCGTTCGACCGATTTCAGCAATTTCAACTGGTCGTCGAGAGCACGATAGCCCTCGGCCGTCATCGGCACTTTTTCCATTGTGTCGTGAATTTTTCTGATTGGCCCAAACAGGAGAGTAATAAGCGTTACCGCCGATCGCGGGGCACACGCGACCGGGCAAATAGACTAGTTGTTGTGCGGTTCAAAAGCAAGACCTTACGCACGTAAACGGATTCACAGTGTAGGTCTCATCAGCCGAAGTCGTAGTCACCACCCCGCTGCAATGCCCGTTGCCAGGCGGGACGGGCATGGACGCGCTCCAGAAAGGCTGCCAGCCGCGGTTTGCCGTTGAGGTATCCCGTGCGCATGGCGGTGGCTTCGACAGGGAAGCTCATCATGATGTCGGCCCCGGTCAGGTCGTCGCCGGCAAACCAGGTGCTGCGTCCCAGCTCGTCTTCCCAGAACTGCGACAGGGCAGAGAGGTTCGGCTGCACCAGACGGGCATCCAGCTTGCTGAAGATGCCCTTGGCGATGGGCCGGATCAGCGCGGGAACCTTGGCCGGAGTGATCGAGAAGACCAGTCGCATCAAGAGCGGCGGCATGGCCGACCCTTCGGCATGGTGCAGCCAATAGGTGTAGCGTCGACCTTCCTCGGTGCCCGATGGCGGCCGCATCCGGCCCTGGCCATGGGTGTCGATCAGATATTCGACGATTGCTCCCGTCTCGGCGATGCGGATCGGGCCATCCTCCAGCACCGGAGATTTGCCCAAGGGGTGTNNGGCCTTAAGCTCTGGCGGGGCCAGCATGGTTTCGGCGTTGCGTTGGTACGGGCGGATTTCATAGGGAGCGCCCAACTCTTCCAGCAGCCACAGCACCCGCTGCGAGCGGCTGTTGTTCAGGTGATGGACGATGATCATGCGTGCCCCGCAAACCGAATGTGGCGGATGAAACGCTAGGGCAATCGCACCGACCTGCCTAGGCACGGCCCGCCGAGCCAAACAATTTTCACGTTCGCCTCGCCCATGCGACCAAAAATGACGCATCGTCGCCGTACGCTGTCCCATGTTCGGTCTTTTCGGCCCTGTGCAGGTCCATCAAACCGGACGGATCGGACGGATCGGACGCTTCGGACTGTCTTTTGCGTTGGCCATGCGCTGTGGCAACGGAGTTGGGACCGCCAGGGTGCCGATAACCGGTCTGCACTGGCGGGGGTGCTCAGGGGCGGCGGCCACTCCAGCGCCGGCTGCTGCCGCTGCTGGCACGGGGCTTTCGCCGCCCTGCCGGGCCGGGGCCTTGCGTCTGCGGTCCGCCAGGGGTCCAGCCTTCAGCGGGACCGTCTGCATAAGGCGTCGCCTGACGACGGGCCGCCTGATACTGCTGCCAGAGTTGCCAGGCGGTCAGGCCAGCCCCAGGGTGGTGGCATGTCTGGCCCCTAGGCGTTTGGCCACAGCTGAGGTGATCAGGCCAGTGAGGAGGGGACCGAAGCGGGGCAGGGGCATGACGCGAGTAACTCCAGTAGGCAGGCCTGCTGAGGGGTGCAGGCTGATATGCAAACGCATGGCGGGCGGGTGTGTTCACGATCATCGGTGGTGGCGTCCATTTTCGCTCTCGACCCCGCTGTCGCCGCCGCCTAGCTTGCCCGCATGACAGCCTCCTCGCGCCTCGTTTCCGTGTTTCGATCGCTGAGTTTGTGGGTCCTGATCGCCCTGTTAGCAGGCCTGCTTGCTGGGGCCGCTGCCGCAGCCTGGGGTCTGCCGGGAGGGGCGGGCACTGCTGAGCTTATTTCGGCGGTCGGCAGCCTGTGGCTCAATGCCTTGAAGATGACGATCATCCCTCTGGTGTTCAGCCTGCTTGTCACTGGGATCGCGTCCATCGCCGATGCGGCCCACACCGGGCGAATGGCGGTCAAGGCGCTGACGGTGTTTGCCATCCTGCTGATCGGGGCGACGGTCTATGCCTTTCTGGCGTCCGAGGGCCTGCATGCGCTGTGGCCGATCAGTGCTGAGNGGGGGCGCATCCTGGTGGCCAGTGCGCCGGACGCCACGGCCGTCATACAGTCCGCCCATGGTGAGGGTCTGGCCGGTTTCATCGCCAATCTGGCCCCGGCCAACCCGATCCAGGCTGCGGCTGAGAACTCCATTCTGGGCATCGTGGTGTTTGCCATCGCGTTTGGGTTTGCCGCGACCCGGCTCAGTCCCACGCTCCGGGTGCCGATGACCCTGTTCTTCCAGGCTGTGGCCGAGACGATGATCACCATCGTGCACTGGGTTCTGCTGGCGGCTCCGGTCGGGGTGTTTTGTCTGGCGATGGGTGTGGGGCTGACCGCCGGGCTAGGAGCCCTGGGCGTGCTGGGCCATTATGTCGCCCTGGTGGTGCTGGCTCAGGTCGGTCTGATCATCCTCATCTATCCGGTGGCTGTGCTGTGGGGCCGGATTGGTCTGGTCCGGTTTGCGCAAGCCGCTTTTCCGGCCCAGGTGGTGGCCTTTTCGACCCAATCCTCGCTGGCCAGCCTGCCGATCATGGTCGACCGGGCCAGGAACTATCTGGGCGTATCCAGCGCAACAGCGGGGCTGGTCCTGCCGCTGGCGGTGGCGGTGTTCCGCATCACCAGCCCGGTCGCCAATCTGGCCGTGGTGATTTACTGCGCCCATCTGTTCGGTATCCAGCTGGGACCGGCGGCATGGCTGGCGNGGNGAGTGACGGCGCTGGCGGTGTCCGTCGGGTCGGTCGGTCTGCCCGGTCAGGTGAGCTTCTTCGTTTCCATCGCGCCGATCTGCCTGGCCATGGGTGTGCCGGTGCAGGTCCTGCCCCTGTTGCTGGCCGTGGAGGTCATCCCCGACATCTTCCGCACCATCGGCAATGTCACCGCCGACCTGGCCGTGGCCCGCATCGTCGAAGGCGAAGCGGCTGACGATGTGTCCCAAGCCGCTCAGGAGGCGTGAGTCTTGGTCGACGCCGAGCCCTGTGTGGAACCCCGCCTGACCAGTCTTGCCCATGGCGGCGGCTGTGGCTGCAAGATTGCCCCGGCGGTCCTCAGCCAGATGCTGGCGGCCATGCCCCCGGCCCAGCCGTTTGCCAACCTGCTGGTCGGCACCGAAAGCAGCGATGACGCGGCGGTGTGGCGGCTGAATGACCAGCAGGCCCTGGTGGCCACCACGGATTTCTTCATGCCCGTGGTTGACGACCCGTTCGACTTTGGCCGCATCGCCGCCACCAACGCGCTGTCGGATGTCTATGCCATGGGGGCGACGCCGATCCTGGCCCTGGCGTTGGTCGGGATGCCGGTCAACGTCCTGTCGCCCGCCACCATCGGCCGCATTCTGGAAGGTGGAGCCAGTGTCTGTGCGACGGCAGGCATTCCCGTGGCGGGCGGCCATTCCATCGACAGCGTCGAGCCGATCTATGGGCTGGTGGCGTTGGGGCTGGTGCACCCCGATCAGGTGCTCACCAATCGCGGGGCCCAGGTAGGTGATGNNCTGGTGCTGACCAAGCCGCTGGGCGTCGGCATCCTCAGCGCGGCATTCAAGCAGNGGAGGCTGGATGCAGCGGGCTATGCGGCCCTGATCGCCTCCACGACCAGGCTCAACACCCTGGGGGCCNAATTGGCGGGTCAGCCCGGGGTGCATGCAGTCACCGATGTCACCGGCTTTGGCCTTCTGGGCCATGCGCTGNAAATGGCCAGGGGCGCAGGTGCCCGGATTGAGCTGACGGCCAAGCCGCCGGTTCTGCCGGGCGTTCAGGATCTGCTGGCTGCGGNNAGTCCGCACGGGGCCTCCAACCGCAACTGGGCCAGCTATGGCGATCAGGTCGAGGGCGTGGGTCCGGGGCCGCTGTGCGACCTGCTGACCGACNCCCAGACCTCCGGTGGCCTGCTGATCGCCGCGACCGGTGATCAGGCTGAGGCCCTGCTCTCCTTGGCCCAGGCCGAGGGCTTTGAGGCATCCGTGGTTGGCGGGGTTGTTGGGGGAACCTGGCGTGACGGTGCTGGGCGCGTGATCCGCACCACCAACGACGTCTCGCTCCATGGCTTGGAGAGCTTTAGCGCCATTATCGACGTACGCTCGCCTTCCGAGTTTGCCGAGGATCACCTGCCCGGTGCCATTAACCTGCCCGTGCTGGACGATGCCCAGCGGGCCGAGGTCGGGACCGAATACAAGCGGGGATCCAAGTTCATCGCCCGCCGCGTCGGGGCCGGGTACGTAGCCCGCAACATTGCCGCCCATCTGGAGGGACCGCTGGCGGATGCGCCCGCCGGTTTTCAGCCCTTGGTCTATTGTTGGCGAGGCGGTTCGCGCTCCCATGCCATGGCGACGATCATGGATCAGGTCGGTTGGCCGGTGACGGTGCTGACCGGCGGCTATCAGACCTGGCGGCGGTCCGTCGTGGCAGGCCTTTATGACCAGCCGCTGGCCCATCGGCTGGTGCGGCTGGATGGCATGACCGGCGTGGGCAAGACCGCCATGCTGCATCAGCTGGCCGAGACAGGAGAGCAGGTGCTGGACCTGGAGGCCCTGGCCAACCATCGCGGCAGTCTGTTCGGGGCCATGCCGGGCGGCCAGCCGAGCCAGAAGCTGTTCGACAGTCGCCTGTGGTCTGCCCTGTCGGCCTTGGATCCCGCCCGGCCCGTGGTGGTGGAGGCCGAAAGCAGCCGCGTCGGCCGCATCACCCTGCCCAAGTCCCTGTGGCTAGCTATGCAGGCCGCCCCGGTGATCGAGCTGACCGCCAGCCTGGACGAGCGCGTAGCCCGGACGCTGGCCGACTATGCCAACTTCACCCAGGATATGGCGGCCATCGAGGCAGCCCTGGCCCGCCTGCCGCGCCACATCTCCAAGGTCCAGCGTGACGCGTGGCTTCAGATGGCCCAGGCCGGGGACATGGCAGGCTTCGTCCGTGCCCTGCTGATCGAGCACTACGACCCGGCCTATGGGCGGGGCCACCGATCCTTCGCCGCGACATTGACAACATTACCTCAGCTGGCCGATGCCCTGGCGCGATTGTCGCCTAATCAAGCACCGGGATAGCAATGGGCCAGTAGTGGCGCTCTGTGGCGGGACCTTTGCTGGCCCCACCCACCAGGATGATGACCCCGTCCTTTTCGGCGCTTATACGCAGGTCGTGCCAATATTCGAAGTCCGGCAAGCGGTGCTCTGACACCTCACCGTCCTTCATCTGGAAATACCGCCCCCAGCTCATGGCGACCCAGCCATCGCGTGTTTGGGTGAGGCTCTCCAGCGGCGCGGTCAGGCCTTGCCACATTTTCGTGGGTGCCAGCAGACGCATGAGAATAGGCGTGCGGTTCGGGGTGGTATAGGTGAGTGTCAGCGTGTTCCCGCAAGCGCGGTAAATCCGCCCCTCGGTCATTCCCATATGCACCGCGCCGCTAGCTGCGGTGACACAGCCGGGCCGCTGGGGATCGGGCGTCAGCCCGACTATGGGATCGCATTGCGGGTCAAAGTCCGCCTCGCAGGGGTCCTGATCTTCAACGCCAAAGGACCAGACCTGACCGCTCGCGAGATCGATCCGTTCGAGGCTTCCTCCGAACTCCCCAGGTTCTCGNCCGAAATAGATGCTGCCCGGCGCACCCTCCGCCACATGGCGCGCGTATCGGTCTACCGTTGTCGGCAAGTCCGTGCGTTGCCAGCGGTTCCCGGCAAGGAGGTAGACCGCTTGGTTTGTCAGCACCCCGACACCCTCGGAGGTCTTGAACAGCTCCAGGACAGGATCGGAAAATGTGCCGGTGTTGGGCGCGATCGCGGGGTTGCGGATATCCCGTAGCTGGAACGTCGTCGCCCCCGGCGCTGCGGACAGCGCCCAGAGGTGAGGGCCATCGGCCAGAAAGTCCCGAATGTCCTCGCCAACGACTGTGCGGCCACCGGTTTGGCGGTCGTAGCGAACCGCCATGCCTGTCTCACCNCTCAGCCAGATATCGCGGTCGGTTGCGACGCCTTCGGGAACTATCCGGCCCAATTGCGGATGCTCATATCGTTCGGCCTCCAGTAGAGGATCTAACGACGCAAAATGCCCGATGAGCCATCCGGTGACGAAGGCCAGAAGAAAGGCAACGATCAGACCCGTGGCAGCGAAGCCTCATAACGTCATCTTACTGACTCTGCCGGGTAGGCCAAGCGCGACGCTATTTCAGCATCCACCGGGTAACCGCGGCCATGATCGCCAAATGCAACACCACCGCGGCGATCAGCCAGCTTCGGAACGGCTGCTTGCGGGTCTTGTGGCGGAACAGCTTGCAGGCGGTCCAGCCTCCGATCCCGCCGACGACGGCCAGCCACAGCAGGGTCGCTTCCGGCACCCGCTGCCCCCGACCNCGCGCCCGCTGCTTGCCATAGCCGTAGGTCACAAAGGCCAGGAGGTTGGTGGCGGTGAGGAACAACGCCGCCGACTGAAAGCCCGTCACCCGTATTCCTGGATCGCCCGCACATCCAGTTCACCGGCCTTGATCGCCGCGATGGCGTGGGCGGCGGCCTGGGCGGCGGGGGTGGTGGTGAAGTAGGGGATCTTCATCATCAGGGCCGTGCGCCGGATCGAGAAGCTGTCGGCCAGCGACTGCTTGCCCTCGGTGGTGTTGATCAGGATCTGCACCTCGCCGTTCTTCATGGCATCGACGATGTGCGGGCGGCCCTCCAGCACCTTCTTGACGAAGGATACCTCCAGCCCCTGGTCGACCAGATAGGCGTGGGTGCCGCCGGTGGCGATCAGGGTAAAGCCTTGCGCCAACAGGACCTTGGCCGCCTCCAGGATGAAGGGCTTGTCGTCGTCCTTGACCGAGATGAAGGCACAGCCGGAGGTGGGCAGGACGGTGCCGCCGCCCAGCTGGCTCTTGGCAAAGGCGCGGGCAAAGGCTGGGGCCATGTCGGCCTCACCCTCACGCTTCCAGTCCAGACCCATGACTTCGCCGGTGGAGCGCATTTCTGGCCCCAGGATGGTGTCGACCCCGGCAAAGCGGGCGAACGGGAACACCGCCTCCTTGACCGCGATGTGGTCATAGGGGCGGTCTTCCAGACCGAAGCTGGCCAGCTTCTCGCCCGCCATGACCTTGGCAGCGATGGCGGCGACCGGCTGGCCAATCGTCTTGGCCACGAAAGGCACGGTGCGGCTGGCGCGCGGATTGACCTCCAGCACGAAGATGCGGGGCGCGTCGGAGTGCGGTTCCTCGATGGCGAACTGCACATTCATCAGGCCGCGCACCTTCAGGGCCTTAGCCATTTCGGTGGTCTGGCGCTTCAGCTCGGCAATGGTGGCCGCCGACAGGGAGTAGGGTGGCATCGAACAGGCACTGTCGCCCGAATGCACACCGGCCTCTTCGATGTGCTCCAGAACGCCGGCGACAAACACCATCTCGTCATCGCAAAGGGCGTCGACGTCGACCTCGGTGGCGCGGTTCAGATAGTGGTCGATCAGCACCGGATCGTCGCCCGAGACCGACATGGCCTCATGGACGTAGCGGTCCAGTTGCTCACGATCATGGACGATCATCATCCCGCGGCCACCCAGCACGTAGGAGGGNCGCAGGACCACCGGATAGCCGACCTCTTCAGCCTTCTGGGCGGCCTCTTCGGCGCTGCGGGCCAGGCCGTTGGGCGGCTGCATCAGGCCGATCTGGTGCAGCATCTGCTGGAACCGCTCGCGGTCCTCGGCCAGGTCGATGGAGTCCACGGATGTGCCCAGGATCGGCACGCCGTCGTCCTCCAGCGCATGGGCCAGCTTCAGCGGCGTCTGCCCGCCGAACTGCACCACGACCCCGACCAGCTCACCGTTGGAGCGTTCGACGTCGATCAGCTCCAGCACATCCTCGGCCGTCAGCGGCTCGAAATACAGCCGGTCAGAGGTGTCATAGTCGGTCGAAACCGTCTCGGGGTTGCAGTTGACCATGATCGACTCGATGCCGATGTCGTCGAACGCAAACGCCGCGTGACAGCAGCAGTAATCGAACTCGATCCCCTGACCGATCCGGTTTGGCCCACCACCCAGGATAATGGCCTTCCTGCGATCCGAGGGGTCGGCCTCGCATTGCGGCACCTGACCCAGAGCCCCGGTCTCATAGGTCGAATACATATAGGCGGTGGCCGAGGCGAACTCGGCAGCGCAGGTGTCGATGCGCTTGAACACCGGCCGGACGTTCAGGGCGCGACGGGCCTTGCGGACCTCCGCTTCGGTCGTGCCGGTCAGCCTGGCGATGCGGGCGTCGGAGAAGCCCTTGGCCTTGAGCTGGCGGAAGGCGGCGGTGTTGGTCGGCAGACCCTTGACCTTCAGGTGCCCCTCCTCACGCACAATGTCGGCGATCTGGTGCAGGAACCATGGCTCGTAGGAACAGGCGGCCGCCACCTCATCGACGGTCAGGCCGTGGCGGAAGGCTTGGGCGATGACGCGAATGCGGTCCGGCGTGGGCTGGCCCAACGCCCTGATCACCGCCGCCTTGGCCGAGGCATCATCATCGACGTCGGCGACGCCATCGATCTCGATCTCGTCAAGTCCGGTTAGGCCGGTTTCCAGCCCGCGCAGGGCCTTCTGCATCGATTCCTGGAACGTCCGGCCAATGGCCATGACCTCGCCCACCGACTTCATCGAGGTGCCCAGCAGCGGCTCCGACCCCGGATACTTCTCGAAGGCAAAGCGCGGGATCTTGGTCACGACATAGTCGATCGACGGCTCAAAGCTGGCCGGGGTCACCTGGGTGATGTCGTTCTGCAGCTCGTCCAGCGTGTAGCCGACGGCCAGCCGTGCGGCGACCTTGGCGATGGGGAAGCCGGTGGCCTTGGACGCCAGGGCCGAGGAGCGCGACACGCGCGGGTTCATCTCAATGACGACCATGCGGCCATCGGCAGGGTTGATGGCCCACTGCACGTTCGAGCCGCCGGTCTCGACCCCGATCTCACGCAGCACGTTGATCGAGCCGGTCCGCATCCGCTGATATTCCTTGTCGGTCAGCGTCAGGGCCGGGGCGACGGTGATGCTGTCGCCCGTATGCACGCCCATCGGATCGACGTTCTCGATGGAGCAGATGATGATGCAGTTGTCCGCCGTGTCGCGGACCACCTCCATCTCATATTCCTTCCAGCCCAGGACGCTCTCTTCGATCAGAACCTCGGTGGTCGGCGACAGGTCCAGACCGCGCAGGACGATTTCCTCGAACTCCTCGCGGTTATAGGCGATGCCGCCGCCGGTCCCGGCCAGGGTGAACGACGGGCGGATGACGGCGGGCAGGCCGACATACTCCAGGCCTTCCAGCGCCTCTTCCATTGAATGGGCGGCCTTGGAGCGAGGGCTCTCCAGGCCCAGCTTGTCCATGGCGTCGCGGAACTTCTGGCGGTCCTCGGCCTTGTCGATGACCTCGGCCTTGGCCCCGATCATCTCCACGCCGTATTTGCCCAGCGTCCCCGCCTCATGCAGGGCCAGGGCGGTGTTCAGCGCCGTCTGACCGCCCATGGTCGGCAGCAGGGCATCGGGCCGTTCNTTGGCGATGATCTTCTCGACGATGTCCGGCGTGATCGGCTCGATATAGGTGGCATCGGCCACCTCCGGGTCGGTCATGATCGTGGCCGGGTTGGAGTTGACCAGGATGACGCGATAGCCCTCGGCCTTCAGCGCCTTGCAGGCCTGAACTCCCGAATAGTCGAACTCACAAGCCTGACCGATGACGATGGGTCCGGCGCCGATGATCAGGATGGATTGGATGTCTGTTCTTTTGGGCATGTCAGTTCGTCACCACCGCGCACTCCCAGCCGTCGTAATCGACCTGGAAGGCCGCGGCCCAGGATTGCATCATTCCCGACACGGCTCCAAAGCTTGCCGCATCGACGGGCATGGTTGTTTCCAGCACCAGCGAGTCTTCGGTCCCCGGGTGATATAGCCTGCGCGCCGGGCCACTTCATTCAGATCACCCAGCCCCGCGTCATCACCGTAGAAATAGAACAGCGTATGCCGGGGCGTCAGGCCACTATCGCCCTGCTCGGCCAGGGCGGCCCGCACCATGGCGTCGCGCTCATCGTGGCTGGGATCAGAGGCGTGCAAGCGGTAGGTCCTTCGGGGCAGAGCGCAGGCGCACGGGTCCGGGCGGGCCGGGGCGCTGCGTTCGGTTGTCGGTTAAGCGGCCCGTTTAGAGAGGGTGGTGCCTCGCCGCAACCCGGCAATCCCTACAATCGGATACCGGACCAATTTAGGGCGCTCTGGGGGTGCAAGGTCATGTCCTGGGCCGTCGAAGCGAATCGTTTTGCTTGACCCTTGCGCGAACGGTGGTGGCAAAGTCCGGCTGCGGTCCAATGCAGCGTGCAAGGCACCGCCGAGAGGGAGGCTCGCAATGACACACGAAGGTCACACCGAATCCAGCAATCCGCACGCCGCCATGGCGCACGCGGCCCCGATGGGGTCGGGTATGATGCATGGACGCCCGTATCAGATGTTCTGGCTGAACATGATCCCTGGCTTGATCATCATGTATGTGGTGATGTTCAGCATGATCGACGGCTGGGTCGATTTTAAGAACAATCTCAACATGTTCTACATGGCAGTGACCATGTGGGCACCCATGGGAATCCTGATGCTGCTGACCATGCCCGGCATGTTCCCGAACAAGAAACTGAACCTGGGCCTGTGCGCCCTGTTCGCTGTGCTGACGGTGGGGTCGTTCATGGCCACCCGGGCCCAGGCGGGCATCGACGACCGGCAGTTCGTTGACTCCATGATCCCGCATCACTCCGGCGCGATCCTGATGTGCCGTGAGGCGGACCTGTCCGATCCGGAGCTGAAGGCCCTGTGCGAGGCCATCATCACGGCCCAGCGTCAGGAGATCGACCAGATGAACCGCATCGGCGCGCGGCTGTCGGGCGCCAGCTAGCGTCGCCGGACCCGGCCTCCGCGACTGCTGCGATCCAGTCCGGCAATCGGTGATCGAGGCCAAGGAGCCATAGCGGGGTGCCCTTCGGGCGCGTCGGCCAGCTCATGCGCCCAGGTGATATGGTAGGGGATGTGCACGCCCCAGGATCCTGCCTCGATGGCCGGGATGACGTCTGACTTCATGGAGTTGCCGGCCATGACAGCCTCGCCTGGTCCGGTGCCGTGGCGGGTAAAGACCGTGCGATAGGTGTCTGGTGTTTTCTCCGAGACGATCTCGACGCCGCTGAACAGCTCGCCCAGGCCAGAGGCGGCCAGTTTGCGCTCCTGGTCCAGCAGGTCACCTTTTGTCACAAGCACCAGCCGGTAGCGTTCCGACAGTCGTGCCAGGGCTTCATCAACGCCCGGCAGGGTCTCGACCGGATGGGCCAGCATCTCGCGCCCGGCGGCCAGGATCTCGCGGATGGCATCCGCCGGGCGTCGCCGCCCGTCAGTTCCATCGCCGTCTCGATCATCGACAGGGTGAAACCCTTGATGCCGTAGCCATAAAGCCGAAGGTTTCGGCTCTCGGTCGCGGCGAGCTTGGCCTGGATCGTCGCCTCATCCCCATGATCGGCCAGCAGGGCGACGAACCGGGCATGGGTCAGGCGGAAGATGGTCTCGTTGTGCCAGAGCGTGTCATCGGCATCGAGGCCAACGGTCGTGATGGTCATGGGCGGTGCTTGGCGCAGGCGGCGATCACCTGCAAGCCGAAAGACGAAGCAGGCCGGAAAGGCGTTCTGGCCCGGCGCAACAGAAAGGCGGCGATCCCCGCGCCTTAGCCTATGAAGGAGTAAGCCGTCGCGAACGGCGCACTTGGGGCTGAAGATGACGACGGGCAAGAAACTGGGCTGGNGGCTGGCGGCGCTGGTCGTGGCCGGTAACATGATTGGCTCGGGCCTGTATCTGTTGCCCGCGACCCTGGCCTCGGTTGGCAGTTCCAGCGTCATCGGTTGGGTCATCGCCGGGTTCGGCGCGGCCACCCTGGCGCTCGTGTTTGCGTCGCTGGGCAAGGTCTATCCCGGCGCGGACGGTTTGGCGGATTACACTCGGCGTGGTCTGGGCCGCTTCTTCGGATTTCAGACGGCCCTGGCGTTCTGGACAGCTTGCCTGGTCGGCAATGTGGCGGTCGCGGTGGCGGCGGCGGGCTATCTGGCCTTCTTTTTCCCTATCCTGAAAGAGCCAGTGCCCGCCACGCTGTGTAATCTGGGTCTGATCTGGCTGACCACCGGGGCGTATATTCTGGGTGTGAAGACAGCGGCCCGTTTCGCGGCGCTGTCTTTGACCATCGGTCTTNTGCCGATCGTGGTGGCTATCATCGCGGGCAGCACGGCTTTCGATCCGCAGACCTTTGCCGCCTCCTGGNGTCCATCAGGGCAATCCTGGACCCAGACTATGCCGGCATCCCTGTCGATCATCTTTNGGGCTTTCCTGGGGTTGGAGAGCGCCGCGGTTCTGTCCGCGCGCGTGCGCGATCCGNGCCGGGATGTCGGCCGCGCTTCGGTGGCCGGGGTCCTGCTGGCGGCGGTGATCTACATCGCAGCCACCGTGACCGTCTTCGGCGTCATTCCCGCAACCACGCTGGCCCAGTCCAGCAGCCCGTATGCCGACCTCATCGCCATCGTGCTGGGGACATCCGCCGCCGGCATCGCCGCGGCCTGCGCGGTGATCAAGGCCACCGGCACGCTCAGTGGCTGGGTCATGCTGGGCGGAGAGACTGCACGGTCGGCCGCGCGCCAAGGGTTCATGCCCTCCGGCTTTGGCCAGGGTGAACGCACCCCGCCCGCCAATCCCTTGCTGGGTGCAGCTATCATGTCGATTGTGGCGGTGATTTCGGGCCAGCCAACCCTGGGCAGCCAGTTCGGCGTGCTGATCGGCGTAGTCTCGCTTCTGACCCTGGTGGTCTATGCCCTGTGCTGCATCGCGCTCTTGCGTCGCGCCCTGACACTCAAGCAAAAGGCCGTGGCTGTCCTGGGCCTGATCTTTGCGATCGCAGCCGTGGCCGCCGCAGCACCGGGCTATCTGTGGCCGACGGTCGGCTTTTTCGCGCTGGTGACGGTGTTGTGGCTGATCTTCCAGCGGCGGCGGGGCGCGGAGGTTTCGGCTGAAGCCTGATCCGGCAAAGTTCGGCATCAAATCGCAAAACCGCTTCCACCTTCAGCCCACAGGCTCTATGGAGCGCGGCTTATGGAACAGGCTAGGACACAGACTCTCCCGGTTGGCACCACCGGCGTGCTGGCGCTGGCTGACGGAACGATTCTGCCCGGCATCGGCTGCGGGGCCNGAGGCACGGCCCTGGGCGAGGTGGTCTTCAACACCGCCATGACTGGTTATCAGGAGATCCTGACCGACCCCAGCTACATGCGGCAGATCCTGGCCTTCACCTTTCCGCACGTCGGCAATGTGGGCACCAATCTGGAAGATGTGGAGCAGATCGGCGATGGCGGTTCCGCTACGNGGGCGGTCGGGGCGGTGTTTCGTGATGCGCCCACCGGTCCGGCCAACTGGCGTTCGCGGCAAGGCTTTGATCTGTGGATGCAACGGCGCGGCGTTGTGGGACTGGCCGGGATCGACACCCGCGCCCTGACCGCCCTGATCCGCGATGGCGGGGCCCCACACGGCGTCGTAGCGCACAGCGGCTCCGGTCAGTTCGATCTGGACGCTTTGGTTGAACAGGCCCGCGCCTGGACGGGTCTGGTCGGGCTGGATCTGGCCAAGCCGGCCTCGACGCTACAGGCCTTCGATTGGGACCAGGGTTTGTGGGACTGGCCCCATGGCTATCCGCGCGTGGATGCCAGCGGCAGGTCGGTGGTCGTGGTCGACTATGGGGTCAAGCGCAACATCCTGCGGGCCCTGGCCTCTACGGGGGCGAAGATCACGGTGGTCCCGGCTACGACGACGGCCGAAGACATCCTGGCCCGCAATCCCGATGGGGTGGTCCTGTCCAATGGCCCGGGCGACCCGGCTGCAACCGGCCAATACGCTGTGCCGGAGATCCGCAAGCTGGTGGCCAGCGGCAAGCCGATCTTTGGCATCTGCCTGGGCCATCAGATGCTGGCCATCGCCCTGGGGGCCCGCACGGTGAAGATGGAGCAGGGGCACCACGGGGCCAACCATCCGGTCAGGNACCTGACCACCGGCAAGGTTGAGATCGTGTCCATGAACCACGGTTTCACGGTGGATCGGGACAGCCTGCCCGAAGCGGTTGAGGAAACCCACGTCAGCCTGTTCGACGGCACCAACTGTGGCATCGCCCTGAAAGGCCAGCCGGTGTTCAGCGTCCAGCATCACCCGGAGGCGTCACCGGGGCCGACCGACAGCCTGTATCTGTTCCAGCGGTTCGCCGACTCGATGGCCTAATCAGGACCCGGACGGATCAGGGCAGCGGAGCGAACGCCAGCTCTCGGCGAAGGGCGCAGGCTTTCTTCACGGCGACCGGCGCAGCATGCAGCCAGTAGTCGGCATCGTCCCGGCGACCGCTACGCTGGCGCTCGAGCCCGCGCTGGCGGCGCAGGGCGGCGTTCTGCAGCAGGCGGGCATGCAGGGCCCGGGCCGTCGGCTCGGCAATGCGCGGCGAGCCCGGAATGGCGGCGGCATCCGGTCCTGAGTGGCGGGGGCACAAAGGTTGGGTCCATGAACATGGCAGCCTCGGGTCTGGCATCGGCGCATTGTGCGGCCCGGGGAGGTGGGTTCTCCACAGGCTCTGTGGATAAAGCTGCTTCGCGCCCGAATGTTGTTTGAACCCTGACATTCTACCTCCGAACCGGCCTTAATGGTTATCAAGAGGTAAACGGACGCGCGGAGGCCAGAGCCGCTTCCGCCATGGGTTGGCCCGGGCTAAGGCTGGTGCGTGCGCTTTGACGACCGTTACATTGAGGAGCTGAAGGCCCGCCTTCGCCCGTCCGACATCATCGGGCGGTCGGTGAAGCTCAAGCGTCAGGGGCGCGAATNNGTCGGCCTTTCGCCCTTCACAAAGGAAAAATCGCCGAGCTTCTTCGTCAATGACGACAAGGGCTTCTTCCACGATTTCAGCTCGGGCAAGCATGGCGATATCATCAGCTTCCTGCAGGAAACCGAACGCCTGAGTTTCGTCGAGGCGGTGTCGCGTCTGGCGGCGGAGGCGGGCTTGGCCNCTGCCGAAGACCCGCAGGCTGCCGAGCGGGAGCAGAAACGGCAGGGACTGGCCGACTGGATGGACCTGGCCCAGAAGTGGTTCGCCGCCAACCTGCGCCGCTCCGTTGGCAAGTCGACGCGGGAATATCTGGAGCGGCGCGGCCTGCCGGAGGATCAGTGGGACCGCTTCGGCCTGGGGTATGCCCCCAATGATCGCGAGGGCCTGAAGAACGCCCTGATCCAGCGCGGAGCCAAGCCGNGGGATCTGGTGGAAGCAGGCCTGTTGATCGCGCCGGAAGGCGGCGGGCAGCCCTACGACCGCTTCCGCGACCGGTTGATGTTCCCGATCCTGGACGCCCGGGGTCGTATCGTGCNNTTCGGTGGCCGGGCCATGAACCCGGACGACCGGGCCAAATATCTGAATGGGCCGGAAAGCCCGCTATTTCACAAGGGCTCGACCCTCTACGGCCTGCCTGAGGCGCGGCGCATTCTGGGAGCCGAGAGCAAGGGCGAGCAGGGCATCATCGTCGTCGAAGGCTATATGGATGTCATCGCCTGCCAGCGGGCGGGCCTGCCCGCTGTAGCCCCGATANGTGCCGCCCTGACCGAGGAGCAGATGGAGCGTCTCTGGCGCGTGTCGGCGNAGCCCGTGCTGTGTTTCGATGGAGATGCGGCCGGACGTCGTGCCGCCTATCGGGCGATTGATCGGGCGTTGCCACACCTGAAGCCGGGCCGCTCGTTCCGCTTCTGCCTGCTGGAAGGGCAGGACCCCGATGATGTGCTGCGCGAGAAGNGGGCACCGGCCCTGCGCCAGATGTTGGCCACAACGCGCCCGTTTGCTGAGGTTCTGTTCCNNAAAGAGGCCGAGGCTGAGCCGCTTGACAGCCCCGAACGTCGCGCCGGATTGAAAGCGCGGCTGCGGCAGGCGGCGGGGACCATTCAGGACCGGGATCTGGCGGACCAATGCCGGACAGTCCTTTTCGGAAGTTTCGACGCGGCCTTCCCCGCAATGCACCGCGAAATACGGCCTGNNGGGGCGGGTGGCCGTGCAGGACGGTGGCAACCCATCTTGATGGGCCAGACCGCCGAGGGTGCCGAAGCGATGCAGTCCCTCGGTCGGGCCATCNAATCGGTAGCCGCTGCCCTGGCCCACGGAGCAATCGATGATCCAGAACGTGCTGAGGATCATCTGGAAGCGATTTCCTCGCACGGATTTGGCGACCCGGCCCTGGATTCTNTGGCGCAGGATCTGGTGAGTCTGTCCTTGTCAGGCGAAACTCTTGACTCTGCCGCCTTGCGACGCCATCTCGCCCTAGCGGGTTACGATGCCTTGATGCGCGAGGTCGNNAAGGCGGCGGCAAAGTCCGGTGCGCCCTTCCTGGCAGCAGACATGCCCCTCGCCGAGGCAAGGATCCGTTGGTCGCAGGCGTTCGACGCTCTGGCCCGATTGGGGGCGTTAGAGCAGGCGCTGGCGCAAGCTAAATCGAAGGCGTCTATCGCCTTCGATGCCTCGGTCTTCACGCAGCTGAAGGCCGAGCGCGATGCGTTGAGGCGATCGATCAAGACGGGTGCAATCTGGGACGTCGGCGTGGCCTGAAGGCCCGCGGCAGCCAAGATCGCTTCCGTGCGTTGTAAATTTTGCCGCGGACGAAAGCCCGTGCCGGAGACTGAAATCGCATGACCACCCAGACCGAGACGCAGGAAGCCGAAACCACGACCGACGGCCCTCTGCTGGATCTCACGGACGCCGGCGTCAAGAAGTTCATCAAGCAGGCCAAGGCCCGCGGCTACGTCACCATGGACGAGTTGAACAAGGTGATGAACACCGAAGACGTCAGCGGCGATGCCATCGAAGACACCATGGCGATGCTGTCTGAGATGGGCGTCAACGTTGTGTCCGATGAAGAGGACGCAGCCGAAAAGGATGCCGAGNGGCGGGAGGTCGCGACGACGGCCGAAACGGCCGTGGCTGAGACGCCGGCAAAGGCCGCCTACGACCGCACAGATGACCCTGTCCGCATGTATTTAAGGGAGATGGGGACAGTCAGATTGCTTAGCCGCGAGGGCGAAATCGCCATCGCCAAGCGGATCGAGGCTGGGCGCGATGCGATGATCTCGGGGCTGTGCGAGAGCGCGTTGACCTTCGAGGCCATCATGGTCTGGCGCGACGAGCTGGAGGCGAACCGCATTCTGCTGCGCGAGGTCATCGACCTGGAAGCCACCTATGCGGTGCTGAACCCGTCAGCCATCCCGGGGCGGCGGACACGCCNNGGAGAACCGCGAGAAGGCAAGCTGGCCGCCGAGGCTGCCGAGGCCGAAGGCGACGACGAGACCAAGTCCGAGAGCGAGGCCGAGGGCGACGGCGACAGCGACGAGGAGGACTGGGACGACGGCGGCGGCCTGTCGATCTCGGCCATGGAGGCGGAACTGCGCCCCGGCATCATGGAGGTGCTGGACGCCATCGCCAGCGATTTTGCCGCCTTCCGCCGCCTGCAAGACAAGCTGGTCGAGCAGCGCCTGGCCGGAGAGGTTCTGTCGGCCAAGGACCAGAAGACCTNNGAGGCCCTCACCTCGGGCATCTCGGACCGCCTCAAGACCCTGNAATTGAACAACAACCGGATCGAAGATCTGGTGGAGCAGCTCTACACCATCAACAAGCGTCTGATGGGTCTGGAAGGTCGCCTGCTCCGCCTGGCCGACAGCTATGGCATCTCCCGACCGGAGTTCCTGAAGGCCTATTTTGGCTCGGAGCTGGACCCCACCTGGGCCGACCGGGTCAAGGACATGGGCGTGCGCTGGACCAAGTTCAGCGAGGTCGAAGGGNCCCAGATCGCCCGGCTGCGCGGCGACGTGGCGGCCATCGCCACCGAGGCCGGCCTGCCGATCGACGACTATCGCCGCATCGTCCAGACGGTGCAGAAGGGCGAGCGCGAGGCCCGTCAGGCCAAGAAGGAAATGGTCGAGGCCAACCTGCGCCTGGTCATCTCCATCGCCAAGAAATACACCAACCGTGGCCTGCAGTTTCTTGATTTGATTCAAGAAGGTAACATCGGCCTGATGAAGGCGGTCGACAAGTTCGAATACCGCCGCGGCTACAAGTTCTCGACCTATGCCACCTGGTGGATCCGTCAGGCCATCACCCGCTCCATCGCCGACCAGGCCCGCACCATCCGCATCCCGGTGCACATGATCGAGACGATCAACAAGATCGTCCGCACCAGCCGCCAGATGCTGCACGAAATCGGCCGCGAGCCGACGCCGGAAGAGTTGGCCGAAAAGCTGGCTATGCCGCTGGAANAGGTCCGCAAGGTCCTGAAAATCGCCAAGGAACCGATCTCGCTCGAAACGCCCATCGGCGACGAGGAAGACAGCCACCTGGGCGACTTCATTGAGGACAAGAACGCCATCCTGCCCATCGATGCCGCCATCCAGTCGAACCTGCGCGAGACCACCACCCGCGTGCTGGCGTCCCTGACGCCGCGCGAGGAGCGGNTGCTGCGCATGCGCTTCGGCATCGGCATGAACACCGACCACACCCTGGAGGAAGTCGGGCAGCAGTTCAGCGTGACCCGCGAACGTATCCGCCAGATCGAGGCCAAGGCGCTGAGGAAACTCAAGCACCCCAGCCGGTCGCGCAAACTGCGCAGCTTCCTGGACAGCTAACCCCGAAAAGCCCGGCCCCGCGCCGGGCTTTTTTGCTTAGGCGGCCCGCCGGGCTGCGAACGTCCCGCCGGGCAGGGCGCTGATCCAGCCATAGCGGACCAGGGTGTCGAGCGCCTGCACCACCCGCTGTTCGATCTTCTTGCCGCCGCCCTTGAAGGCGCGGGCGACGCTGGCGGCGTCCATGGGCTTCCCAGAGGCTTGCAGCACGCCCAGAATGGCCAGCGGCTGTTCGGCCTTGTCNCTGGGGAACACCGGCAGGGCCTTGTCGATGGCCACCACCGTCTCGCCCAGGTCCAGCTCGCCGGACTTGACCGCCGCCCCNTTGGCAAAACGCGGGATCTGATAGTCGGGCCGCAGCCAGCGCACGTGGCCGGCGGCTTCTTCCGCCGCCCGCTCGGCGTTCAGGGCGACCAGGCGTTCGAGGATCTGTTCGTCCGTCAGGTCGTGGGGCCAGCCATAGGCGTCGAACGCCGCCCGGTCGATCTGGTCGTGCAGGTCCTTCAGGATCAGCACCCGCCCGCGATCCTTGATGTCCTGATCCTTGTCCGACAGGGCCTCNCCGGCGCGCAGCTTTTCCAGCATATGGNNCAGGCCCGTCAGCGTCAGATCGGGATGCTCGGCCTGCACCGTCTTGCGCGTGGCATCCAGCTCTTCGCCGAGGTCCCGCAGCCGGGCGCGGGTGGCCTCCTCCGGGTCGGGGAANGGNAAGGGGTCGAAGCAGCGGGACTTCACCCAAACAGCTTCCTGATCGTAGACGCCGAGCATTCCAGATTGGCATGCANNCCAACGGAAGTGCGCGCGCGAACTGAGAACGGCCAGGGTCTCTGCACGGTCGTCGCACACAGCGATCAGCTTGTTGTCGGGGAGAATGGCCTCATCAAGAAACTGGAAGGTGCGGTGTTTGGCCGTCTCGATCGTAGCGATATAGCGCGCGAGCCCTTGGAGAGCGGGGCGCATTTCGCGTCGCGGCTCTCCGAAAATCCACCAGCTATCGCGGTAGCTGGCTCGGTTGTTGACATCGCGTTCCGGCTTCACCGTCTCGGCNACGTGCTGATACACCTCAGGATAATCCCGCCGCACCTGTTCGGCGCTCAGACCGAACAGGTCGATCACCATCACCCCGCGCGGATGGGCGGTCAGATCGCGGCCATTGCGATACTGGCGGATGTGTCGCTCCAGACCGGGGCGACGGCCCAGGCCCAGATGTTCAGCTTCTTCCGGCGTGACGATGAAGCCAGACCCGTGCAGCTTCACGCCGGGCGAGCACAGCCCGTCGTTAGCCATCAAGGCGCCGGCCTTGGTGACATCCACCCCNACCGTCAGGTCCGAGTTGATCTTGCCGTCACTGACCGCGAACGTCAGCTCCGGCGCATCGGTGTCCAGACCCGTTTCCGACACCACGTCCCACAGCTCGCCGCCGCGTGACCCGGCCTGTCCCACGGTCATGGCGATCCGCACCGCCGCACTGTCTTTCGTCGCCTTGGTCCAGGGGTGGTCGGGGATGGCGAAGATCAGGCTGATGGGCGCCTTGGCGTTCAGGTGCCGCTCCATCACCCGGCGCTGGAATACCTGGCTGATGGAGTTGGTGGTCACCAGGCCGAACCGGCGCAGGCGCGTCTTCTTCCGTGTCAGCAGCTCCGCCGCCCGGTCCCACCAGNNCATGACGAAATCGGCGCTCTCGTTCATCGCCTTGTGCGCCGCCCAAAGGGCCTCGGCATAGCCCGGCATCATGCGTGACCGTAGATCCTTGCCGCCAATGAACGGCGGGTTGCCGACGATGAACTCGGCTTCGGGCCAGTCCGGTTGCCGGGCGTTGGGATAGACCTGCACCGCCACGCCGTCCTGCATTTCGAACTGCAGCTCGGGGTATCCGTCCCAGGTCAGGACCGCGTCCTTGTTCTGGATATTGCCGAACGCCTTCAGGATCGGTTCGGCCGGGTGTTCGGAGCGGTTGCGGTAATGCTGTTGCAGATAGCCGATCCACAGCACCAGCTCAGCGATGGCGGCGGCGCGCACGTTCAGCTCGATCCCCAGGAACTGATGCGGGTCGACGGTTTCCAGCCCGATGCTTTCGGTCTGACCCAGCTCGGCCAGGGTCTCCAGAACATCGCCCTCCAGCCGCTTCATCAGCTCCAGCGCCACATACAGGAAGTTGCCGGTGCCGCACGCCGGGTCCAGCACCCGCGTGGTGCACAGCTGATGATGGAAGGCGCGCACGGCCTCGACCGCTGCCTGTTCATCGCCGCGTGACCGCGCATCCTCGGCCTTGATCTGGGCCGCATCCCAGTCGGCCCTGAGCGGCTCCATGACCGTGACATTGACCAGCCGCTCGACATAGGAGCGCGGCGTATAGTGGGCCCCNAGCTTGCGCCGCTCATCGGGGTCCAGCGCCTGTTCGACCAGGGTGCCAAAGATGGCCGGCTCGACATAGCGCCAGTCGTGCCGCGACGCGGCCAGCAGCTCGCCGATTTCTTCCCTGGTCATGGGGAAGGCGCGGGCATCCTTGAACAGATTGCCGTTGAAGTGCCGCACATGGGTGCGGAACAGCGAATAGAACCGGTCATCCCGATTCGGCGCGTCCATCTTGCGCCACAGCTCGGTCAGCAGCGGGGCAAAGCTGTCGGGCCCGTCGATCGCCTCGGTCAGCAGCCTGGTGAACTCGCCCTTGGGCAACAGATCGACGTCCTCGGCGAACATGGTGAAGATGCAGCGCATCAGGAAATGCGCCACCTCCTCCGGCGGATGGTCNCGCTCCATCCGGCGCGACACCGCCGCCAGCCGCTCGGCGATCTGGCGCGTGACCTGGGCGGCNCTGCGGGTCGGGTCCAGCGATTGCGGCTCTGTCCAGATGGCCCGCAGGTCCTGAACCTCTGGCCGCCTCAGATCGTCCAGATGCAGGCGGAAGGACTTGCGGTCGGGGAAGTGGGTATAGTTGCGGCCCGATCCGCTGAAATCCGCATAGATCTCGAACACATAGCCGACGTCACAGACGATAATGAACGGCGGGGCCGGGTGATCCGCAGGCAGGCGGAACACATAGTCCTCGGCCTGTTTGCGGGCGTTGCGCATCATCGTGTCCCACTTGCCCTGGGACGCAGCGGTGGAGGCGGCCTCTGCCTCGGTGAACAGGCGCGGCTGATCGTCCCGGTCCCTGGCCCGCGACTGCTTGGCCTCCAGGATGAAGGCCCCGCGCTTGTAGAGGTCGATCCGCAGCGTCGAGGCCATGCCCTCGCTCTCGCGCCGCTTGACCCCGCGCTCGAACACATAGTCGTTGCTGGCCGTATCATCGGACGCCGGATCGGGCCGGGGCAGGCCCAGGGCGTCGCAGAGCTCAGCCAGAAAGATCTGGTAGTTGGCGCGTTCCGCCCCGCCGCGCGCCGCCTTCCAGCGGTCGATGACNTGATCGATGTCCAAGCGCGACCTCCCTGCGGTCACCTTCGCCCGGTTCGCGGGGGCGTGGCAAGCGGCGGGTGGGGACTGGTGGGTGCAGTCCCCTGCAAGGCCGTCACAGACGCCCGGTTCGGTTGCAGGTTCAGTTCCAGGCGGCGGTTATTCTGTTTGGGCAGGAGGATTCCCAGGCCACGGATACCGTCGGCGGATCGGGCGGTCAGCTCCCAGCGGCCGTTGCGCTGGACCAGGTCGGCGTCCAGGGCATCGCGGGCACTCCACCAGGCTCCGAAGTCGGCCAGGGAGCCGATCCAGGCCCGGTCTTTCCAGTGGTTGAGCACGCCTTGCGTGTAGGCCAGCTTGTGATCGGTGATGTTCGGGTGGGTCAGNATGACGACCATGCCGCGGTCCTGGGCGATGCGGTCGATCAGGGCCAGGCCTGANTCCAGGCGCGCGCCCATGGGCGGGTCCAGCTCATCTTCCAGGGTGATCGGAAACTCAAATACCGGCTGCAGCGAGCCGGACGAGCGCCCGGTGGTCAGCTGGAACGGCAGGTGGCTCATGGTCAGATTGGCGCTGATCGAGGACGAATAGCGGTAGCCGGTGGCATTCAGCGCCTGAGGCAGGTCGAAGGGATAGGACAGGCGACCGGGCCGGAAACTGATCACCTTGGCCCCGGTCAGGTCTTCCAGCAGGAATTCCGAGACCCGCAGCTCACCCAGCAGGGTGCCGCCCTGGACGTGGAAGTCATCGGTGACGAACGGGCGGTAGCGGGGATAGGCCTCTCGTCCCGTTCCCATCGGCAGCTTGTCGAGGATGCGGCTATGGGCGACGGTGTGGCTGCCAACGTCCATGCCCATGTCGACCAGGGTCGAGACATCGCGCACGGCCTGCGGATTGAAGAAGGGGACGTCGTTCCAGTCCTTCATATACTTGGTCTGNATGAAGAAGGTGCCGCTGGCCCCAGCCTCTTTCAGGGCCTGGGCATAGAGGCGGCTGTTGGCGGCGGCGCTCTGGGCATCGATGTCGTGGGTGAACAGGATGGAGACGGCCTTGCCGTCCGGCACGGTGTCGATCAGCCAGGGCATCGGCTCGCCCTGGACGTAGATATCTCTCAGCCAGCGGAAATAGGTGTCGACGGACGGGTCATAGCCGTTGGTGTAGCGACGGGACATCGACTCAGCCCGTCCGTTCTGNGTGCGCTGGGCCAGGGCCCCGAGATCCACGCCCAGCACGCAGGTGCGGCGGCCCNNGACGCCGCGACAGGCAGCCGCGACGGACCCGTCATCAAAGGTTGCCGCAATGCGGGCATTGGTGGCGGTATAGCCGACCGAGCCGATGGTGGTTTCACCGCGCCCGGACACGACGACCTGATCGGCCTCGGCCACACCGGTCTGGTTGACCCAGTTCAGGCGCGTTCGTGTAGTGTTGGAGGCACCGGGGTGNACGCCGAACAGCTCATCCAGGCCGCCACCCGCCAGCTGAAACGCCACGACCGTGCCGCCGTCCCGGGCATGCTCAGCCAGGGCGCGGAGCTGGTCGCCCTCCAGCACGCTGCCCGAAATGATCGGATAGACCAGCACCACCTTGTGGCGCAGGGCCCGTTCGACATCCCGGGTGACGGTGATCGGCACCCCCAGGGCCTTGAACCCNCGCACCAGGCCCAGCCAGCCGGATTCCGGATCGGTAACAAGGATCGCCAGGCGGTTGGGAGCCCCGATCTCGAACTGCGTGATCGGGGTGGCGGGNGGCTCAACGACGCGGTTGCGGCCAGCCGGGCCTCGTTCGCCAGGGAAGCTGACCATCTGATCCGGNCGGCAGGGTCGGCCCATCGGACGGATGGGTCCAGATCCACCAGCCGACGCCAGCCCCAGCAGCACGGCGATCAGCAGCACAATGGGCCAGCGGCGGGTCAGGTGGGTCATCGGCAGTCCGGGGCAGACACAACAGAGCAGATGGGTGCGTGCCCATCCAGATCCGCCGTGCCTAGCGGGTCATGGCTAAGGACCCGCTAACGCTAAACGTGTGGACCTGTGGCCCCGACCCGCCGGGTCAGGCGATCTGTTCGAAGCCGCCGAAGATCATGCGCTTGCCGTCGAACGGGAACTCGCTGGCCGCCATGCGGTCGTCCTGCATCAGCTTTTCCCAGCCCGCGTCGCGGGTGGCCTTGTCGGGCCAGACGATCCAGCCGACGGCGACCGTCTCCCCGTCCTTCAGGGCCACGGCGCGCTTGAAGTCGGTCTGCTTGCCGTCCGGCACGTCCGTGCCCCAGGTCTCGGTGACAGACTGGGCCCCGAACTCCTTGAACAGGGCCGTGGTCCAGGCTGAGTGCTCCAGATAGGCGGCCTGCTTGTCCGAAGGGACGGGGATCACGGTGATATCGAGATAAGGCATGTGGGGCGGTCCTTTTGTTGGCTCTGACACTCGCCACGCGGTGGCTCGCGACTTGGGGGCGGTTGGTTGTTAGCGTCGAAAGGGAAGGAGGGCGCGGACAGCCGGGTCACGCAACCACAGACCGCCCCACATCAATGCTCCGAGATAGAGGCCGAACAGGATGTGGCTGAACAGGGGGCTGTCGGCACGAATCTGGGTCGCGATGGCCCCGCCCAGCAGACCGGTCATCAGAACCGCCCCAGCACGCGTGCGCGGGATCAAGTAGAGCGCGGTCAGGGTCAACTCCAGCCCACCGATCCACAGCGTATGTCCGGGCGGCCATCCGAGATCGGTCATGGTCGCCTCAGCAACCGGCATCTGCATCAGCTTCGGCGCAACCGAGGCACCGAGCATAAACAGGGCAAACAGGCCCGACAGCACCCAGCCGACGATCAGGGCCGGGCGCGAGGCCGGGGCCAAGGTCTCAACCTGCGGCATTGGCGGCGTCCTGAATGGCGGCCATGTCGATCTTCTTCATGGTCATCATGGCCTGAAAGCCGGCCTTGGCCGTTGCGGGGCTGGCGGTGCTGTGCAGGTCCATCAGGGCGCGNGGTGTGATCTGCCAGGAAACGCCCCAGCGATCCTTGCACCACCCGCACATGCTTTCCTGACCGCCATTGCCGACGATGGCGTCCCACAGGCGATCGGTCTCGGCCTGATCCTCGGTCTGGATCATGAAGGACACGGCCTCAGACGGTTTGAACATCGGCCCGCCGTTCAGGCCCAGGAACGACTGCCCCGCCAGGGTAAAGCTGACCATCAGCTCGGCNCCTTCGGGACTGGACGGATTGTCNGCCGGGCTCTTGGCGACGTGATCAATGTGGCTGTCGGGCAGGCCCAGCGAGACATAGAACTCTGCCGCCGCCCGGGCCTGACCCAGATCATACCAGATGCAGGGGGTGATTTTGCTTGTCACTCTCCGGCCTCCTGCATATCCGGCGGGCCATCGGCGATGGCGGCGGGGTCCATCCAGACATTTTCCCAGATGTGGCCGTCCGGGTCGCGGAAGCTGCGGCCATACATGAAGCCATAGTCCTGGGACGGGGTCGGATCGGCGGTGCCCCCGGCGCGGGCGGCCTTCTCGACAAAGCTGTCGACCGCCAGGCGATCTTCACGCGACAGGCACAGGAACACCTGTGCGCCGGCGTGGGCATCCAGGATCGGGATGTCGCCAAAGGTAGCCCATTTCTCATGGGTCAGCAGCATGATGAAGATGGTGTCTGACAGCACCATGCAGGCGGCGGTGTCATCGGAGAACTGCGGGTTCTTCACACCCCCGACGGCCTCATAGAAGGCGACGGATCTCTGCAGGTCCGTGACGGGAAGATTGACGAAAATCATCTGGGTCATGGGTGGCTCCTCCGGGTTGATAGTCCTGCACAGGTCGGTTACATTAGTCAACAATGCAGTTAGAAAACATAACAAACAAGATCGAGCCGCGACCCCGCTGGTATGACGATGCCTGTGGCACCGCCCATGCGATGGAACTGATCGGTGAGCGCTGGTCGCTTTTGATCGTTCGCGAGATGCTGCTGGGCCCACGGCGGTTCAGCGATCTCAAGGCCTCATTGGTTGGCATCAGTTCAAACGTCCTGACCCAGCGGCTGGAGCGGTTGGAGGCGGCAGGCGTGGTCCGCCGCGAGCGCTTGCCGCCCNCGGCCTCGGTGCAGGTCTATGGCCTCACGCCTTGGGGGATGGAGTCCGAACGGGTGATCAAGGATCTGGGTCGTTGGGCTGCCCGCTCGCCGGATCATGACCCGACCTTGCCGCTGAGCGCGGTGTCCATGGTGCTGTCGATGCGCACCATGTTCCAGCCACACCGGGCTGGCGATGCCGAGCTGTCGGTCGGCTTCGTCGTGGGCGACGAGAGCTTTCTGGCCCAGGTCCAGCACGGCCAATTGACCGTCGGGCGCGGCGAGGTTGATGCCGCCGATGCTGTGGTGACGGCCCGACCGGAACAGGTGGCCGGGTTCCTCTACGGCGGAGCACCCCTGTCAGCGGGTGCCGTGAGCGGCGACGCCCGTGCCCTGACAGCCTATGCGCGCCTGTTCGAGCTGCCGCCCAAGGCCAGCGGGAGCTGACTATTCGCGTCGGGCCCGGTTGTTCAGGCCCAGGAACAGCAGCGGCCAGGCAATCCAGGACAGCAATCGGATCAGGTCGGCCCAGAACGACGGCCTCAGGACGCGCAGCCCATGCACAGCATAGGGCGCATGCAGGTCGATCTGGTCGGCGATCTCCCAGTCCGCAGAATCAAATAGCTGCACAACCGGGATGGAATAGCCCAGTCCCAGCTTGACCCGATCGGTCCAATGCCAGTCCGGGATGGGCAGGCGGATCTTCGTGGGTGCCGCATCCGGCGCGCCCTGACCAACAACTGGCCCGGGTCCATGTTGCGGTAGGCCAGCAGCGCCGGGGAAATGCAGGTCTTGTCCGGCACCGCCTCGCGCCACAGCCGATAGTCCGAGTGCGCACTGGTCATGCACACCTGGTCACTGGGCCAGGCCAGGCCGACAGACGCCACCATCATCGCCACCACAATAAAACCCAGCGACGCAGGCCGAACCCCAGCCGGCCCCCTGTCCGATAAAGCCGATCAGTCCCTTGATCACGCGCGACAGGGTCTGGGTGATCCCTTCGAACGGCGCGAATTGACGCTGGCCAAGGGTTGCTCGCGCCGGCTCGAGCGGCTGGGTGGACCCCAGAACTCATAGCGGTTCATGGCCTTGAGCAGGGACCGGGCCTCGTCGGCCTTCCCCTGCTGTGAGAAGGCCCGGGCAATGGTGGCATAGATGTCGGCCGAATAGGGCGTGTTGTGCGTCAGGAGGTCCTTCAGCACGTCGATGCTGTCGTCGCGCACATGCAGGCGCCGCACCTGAAGCCCGCCAAAGTTGATGGCAATCTGTACGGATCCCAGAAATCGAGCCGCTCGAATTCGGCCCGCTCCAAACGGATCTGGTCGTGGGCGTTGGGGCCGACCATGCAATCACCGGACAGGACCAGGTGCCGGGCCTTGCTGCCATTCAGATCCAGTGAGCCTGCGATCTTGGCAAAGGCCGGGACCTGCACGTGGGTTGCCTCGGAACTGGGCTCGGGATTGCCCTTGCGGTGATGAAACTGCAGCCGCCCGCGGATATCCGCAGCCGACAGGGTGACACTGGTGCTGGCACAAAGGCCGGTCAGATGCACATCGGCATCGCATTCCAGCATCTCTGCGCTGAACGCCGTCACGCGGGCCCGGTTCAGACCGGTGCGCCCGTCGTGGCTGTCGATGGCATCGCCCTTGTGGATCCGTCCGGGCTCATCGGGATCGCGCGAGACTTCGAAGCGGTCCGCCAGGGCCCGAACATCGCCCATGACCTTGATATCGAGCAGATCGATCCTTCCGGGCCTGGCCCCGCGAAAGTCGTTCAGCCCGGTCAGTTCCAGGGCACCGTCGATCAGGCAGTTTTCCAGCTCGATATTGCCATCGATCCAACTGTGCAGGCGCGACGGGCCGTAGCGCACCTGGGCCGGTTGCACATCCCCCACTCCCAGAAAAACCCAGGGGGCGGCCCCGTTGCTGCTCTTTGGTGTCACCAGACAGGCGGGATCGTCGGTGGGGGAGGGAACGACGCTGGCGTCCCGGATGGCCTGGGCCAGATAGCGGTCTTGATCGTCGGCGGCCGACAGGGTGAGGTTCCCCATGACCTCGACATTGCTGAAGTGCAGCGCGCGCTCGCGAGGGTTTGCCGCCGGGTCCGCCGGATCTCCGTCGGCCAGCTCTGAGGGCAGCAGCACCAGACCGCTCAGGTCCATCGTCCCCGCGATGTGGGCGTCGGCACACTCAAGACGTCGAAGGCGTGCCGCCAGCAACGCCAGTCTGGGGTCCTCAGGGGCCGACGCAGCCAGATAGATCCAGGCGGGCTGGGCATAAAAGGATCCCAGTTGACAGGTCGTCAGGTCGACATCGCCGGTGATCGCCGTGCCATTCAGTGAAACCCAGCTCTGGCTCTGCAAGCCCGACAGGTTCAGGCTCCCGCCGATCTGCGTCTGGCCATAGTTGGTCGCAGCATCGAGCGCAGGATCGAACAGGGCGGTCAGCTGATCGGGCACCGCAACGCCGTCCATTTCTTCGGGTCGGGTTGGCCGCTGCAGCCAGTAAGGTGACTGGGGGTTGCTGACCTGTCGATACGGCCCGAACGCGACATAGGCGCGGAAACGGCTCTGCTGCAGATTGAAGTCACCGCCGACCAGCCAGGCCCGAAAATCGCCATAGCCGCCAATGTCTGAATGGCTCAGGTCGACCTGGTTCAGGATGACATTGCGGGCCACCTGCCAGTGACTGCCTTCCTGGGCTTGCAGGTGACTGGCGATATGCCCAGCGACCTGACAGGATCGGCCTGCAGCGAACTGGCGATCAGGCCGCTGATGTGCAGGCTTCCGCCAATGCGCATGCGCGACATGAACACCTCGCCGGAAACCCAGCAGTTGGAATAATCGCCCGCCGTCTGGCTGGACGGGGCAGCAAAGGGATCGCGCCGCACGGTCGCCGCCAGCATGACATCGCCGCCGACCTGGGCTCCGCGCAGGTCCAGGCCCGGCCGCTCGGACGCATGTAGCCCAAGCCAGCCCCACCTCCTGGCTTCGGTCTGCCGGCAGCTCCTGATCTTGGCCCAGGCCAGGCTGGGCGGGGTCAGGGGCAGGACCTCCAGACCCACGAGATTGAGCTCGCGGCCAACCTTGATGGAGCGGGCCTGGACCGGGCCGCGCACCGTCGTCGACTGCAGATTCAGGCTCCCGCCGATGTCGGCCCCCTGCAGATCGATCCGCGGGGCGGTTCGGCGGATCTGGTCCGACAAGACGCCCCAGACGTCGCAATGGCGGATCTCGATATCCCCCGCGATCCGAGCGTTGCGGGCCTTGATCACCCCGGCCATGGAGCAGTTGATCAGGCGGAAACTGGATTCCAGCCGGGCCTCACTGAGATCGATGTCATCGAGGAACTCACACCCTTCGAACACGACGGGCAGGAACAGAGTGCGCCCCTCAAGGTCCGCTTTGTCGATACGCCTGTCGCGGATCACCACTGGGGCCTGGCGTTCCAGGGTGCTGGTGGCCGCTTCCAGGTGCGGGGGCACCATGGCCCGTTCCAGCAGGGTGCGAATGTCGCCGTCATGCAGCGCGTCACTGTCCTGGATCGGGGCCCGCCAGGTGAAGATTTGCGGTCCGGTGCGCTGACGGTAGTTGCGCACCCAGCGCGTGTAGAAGGGAAAATCTGCGGACACCGGCATGTCGTTGTCCATGCCGATCGAGATCAGCCGCCCCGGTCCGCCGATGTCGATCTGGAAGCTGGCCTCGAAGACTGCGCCGACATAGTGAATCGGGCAGAAGGCGCGCCAGGGTCCGGCGGGTGCCGTTTTGGGCGAAGATGCGTAGGTCGAGGGGCCAAAGACGCTCAACAGGCCCCACTCACCCGCTTCGGCTGTCAGCAGCTGCTTGACCCGTTTGGCGCTAGAGGCGGACCAGACGGTATCGGGAATATCCAGCCGCTCCAGACGCCACGCCAGCACCTGGGCGCTTTCGGAGACTTCCCAGTCATTGAGCAGGGCCAGCACGCTGGTTTCGGCATCGGTGCCACGCTTGCCCGCCGGCGCATCAAAGCGCAGCTCAGTCGCGTTCAGCACCGGGGAGAACGGAACGGACTCTCCGTTTGGCTGGGCCCCGGCGACAAAGCTGCAGAAGAAGTCGACAAACTCCGCCACGGCGCGGGGCGTCGGCGCGATCCCCTCGGCACCATTCACCAGATTGTGGATCAGGTCGCTCTGGCCCGTGATCAGGGTGGCGACCATGGCCTGGCGCACGCCATGCACCAGCAGATAGATCACCGGCTCCAGATCCTCGCGCGCCTTGTCCGGCGTGACCGGGATTTCAATCAGGAAGGGGTCGATACCATCGACCTGGACCAGAGCCGGATTGGCCAGAAAACCCAGCGAGCGCAGTCGGACGCGCGTGGCCTTGCCACGGCGGGGCGGAAGGGCATAACCGGGCGTGGCATCGCGGAAGTTGGCCAGGGCCAGATAGGCCAGGCGCCGCAGGGCTTCGTCCGACTTGGCAGCCGTGGCCGTCAGTTCGACCGATTGCCAGGGGTTGCCGAACAGGTCGCCCGATACCTGCGTCCAATACATTTGCCCTGGCCCCCTGGTCGATGAACCTCAGTCGGTGATGTTAGGTCAGGCTTGTCATTGTGCAACAGAGGTTTGCGCCAGCGTCAGGTGGCAAAACCCAATTCGCGCGGACGTGATCGCAATCGCGCCTTGCCACGCGGGCGGGCCTGTCGCAGGCTCGAGCCATGAGCAAGACCCTGGCCCCCGGCGAGCGCTACAAGAGCTTTGCGCAGTTCTATCCCTATTACATTCACGAGCATTCCAATCAGACCTGTCGCCGCATTCACATCGTCGGCTCGGCCCTGGTGCTGGTCGTGTTGGGCATGGCGATCGTGACCCGTAACGGCTGGTGGCTCCTGGCTATGCCACTGGTGGGATACGGCTTCGCCTGGGTGGGGCATTTCTTTNTTGAAAAGAACAAGCCGGCGACCTTCACCTATCCGCTGTGGAGCCTGATGGGCGACTGGCTGATGTTCTTCGAAACCGTGTCGGGCAAGCGGAAGTTCTAGACCGCCTTGCGGCTGTGGATTCGGTCACGTCATCCATCCACACCAGGCTGGTGTCGTTCAGCACGCTGTTGACCCGGTCCACCAGCTTGGACAGACGGATCGGCTTGACGAGATAACCCCGAGCGCCAAGGCGGCGGGCCTCAACCATGTTGTCGACGGCACCGGATGCGGTCAGGAACAGGACCGGTACNTCCGGCCAGGCGTCCGCCTTGCGCAGGCGTCGCAAGATTTCTAGGCCATCCAGAACCGGCATGTGCAGATCCAGCAGGATCATCGCCGGCGCCGGCCCCGACAGGCGCGCCAGCACATCGCCGCCGTCGACGACTTCGACCACCTGATGGCCAGCCTGAATCAGCCCGGTGGCGAGAAACTCTCGCACGGCGGCATCATCTTCGGCGATCATGATGGGTCGCGACACGGCCCCTCCGACTCAGTCCTGTCGCAGGCTAGCCTAATTCGGGTCCAGAGGCAGGGGGCAGCCTGCGGACCTTCAGTCGCAGGGTGCGTGTCCCGCGCCGCGAAACTTGGGGCGCGAAACTCAGGGTGCGAAAATCAGGGGGCCGCGAAGGAACTGCGGTCCACAGGCGGGGCCAGGCGAGCCTGGCTGGGCACGGCGTCCCAGCTGGGTGGGCACCCGTCAAAGCTTCCGGCCTCAATCAGGGTGACATTGCGCGTGTTGAAGCGCATGGCCGGGCGCATCGAGGCGCGACCGTGGCCGGTATAGAAATCCACCTTCAGGCCGCGAATGACGCCGCCAGTATCAGAGGCATACCAGAAGCCGTCATGGATGGTGCCGTCCGGCATCCGCATCCCTACGGTCTCGGGGATGAACAGGCGNGTGCGGCGTGGGATCCGGCGCGGATCGACCGCCAACGTGCGCATCGGGATCGGTCGGCAGCCCAGGCTGTCGTTGCCCGTCGCGCCACCGCCCCGGCATGGTAAGGTCACTCGGGCCGACCAGTCGGCGTCTTCACCCATCAGGGCCTGAAGCTCATCGCTCAGGGTGACGGTGCCATTGGCGGCATCGATGGTAGTGGAGGTCGAGGCCGCTGCCTCCGTCGCCACAGCTTCTGTCGCCAATACCGCCTCGTAAGGGACGGGATCACCACCCTGCGATGTCGCAGGCATGACGAACAGGGCGACCGCATAGGCGAGGGCGCTGACCATGAAACCGACTCAAGGCAAACCGGCCCCGAGGCGTCCGGCGACGCCTGTTTCTGAGCGAATTGTGGCGACAAGCTGGCAAATGGGGCGTGGTGCGACCACCTGTCCACAGGTGCACCGGGGCCGGGAGAGTGACGGCGGCTCTCTTTTTGCAGCAGGATGGGCTAAACAGACGCCATGACAACGCCTGCCCGGAACGACGAACCTGCGGCCCCCTATCTGGTGGCGGCCCTCTACCGGTTTGCCCGCGTAGACGATCCTCAGGGCTTGCGGGCGGCGCTGGAGGCGGTTNGCAGACAAGGCGGTGTGCGCGGCACCCTGCTGATCGCGACCGAGGGGATCAATGGCACCATCGCCGGCTGCGATGCCGGGATAGCGCAGGTTCTGGCGGCCATCCGCAACCAGCCGGGCTTTGCCGAACTGGAGGTCAAGTTTGCCCGTGCCGCGACCGCGCCCTTTCATCGGCTGAAGGTGCGGGTCAAAGCCGAGATCGTGACCCTGGGGCGGCCCGACGTCGATCCGGTCGGCCAGGTGGGCACCTATGTAGAGCCTGAGGCCTGGAACGCCCTGATTGCCGATCCCGGCACCCTCGTGATCGATACCCGCAATGACTATGAGGGCCAGGTGGGGGCCTTTGCCGGGGCGGTTCAGCCCAACACCGCCACGTTTCGCGACTTCCCGGAGTGGTTTGCCACTGAGGGCCGCCGGCTGATCGCCGAACGCCAGCCCGAGCGGGTGGCCATGTATTGCACCGGGGGCATCCGCTGCGAAAAGGCGGCGGCCTTGCTGAAGGCCGAGGGCGTGCAGGACGTGCGCCACTTGCACGGCGGCATCCTGCAATATCTCGAGGACATCCCGGCCAAGGACAGCCTGTGGCAGGGCGAATGCTTCGTCTTCGATGAGCGGGTCGCGGTCGGGCACGGCCTGGAGGTCGGCAGCCACAGCCTGTGCCGGGCCTGCCGCCGCCCGGTCAGCGAGGCAGGACGGACCTCACCGCGCTATGTGGAGNGGNTGCAGTGCGACGCCTGTGCCGACGACCGCGACGAGGCCCGCCGCGCCAGCGCCCATGAGCGCCAGCGCCAGATGGAGCTGGCCGAACGCAAGGGCATTGCCCATATCGGTCTGGAGGCCCGAACTCGGATGCGCGGTAACTGACATGATGACCCTTTGCAGTACGCTTTTGCGCCAGTTTCGGAGGCCTGCATGCTGACCATTTATGGCGACCTACGCTCAGGCAACTGCCTGAAGGTCAAATGGATCCTGGACTATCTGGGTCTGGTCTATGACTGGCGCGAAACCGATGTGACGACCGGCGTGACGCGGACGCCGGACTTCCTGGCGCTCAATCCGTCGGGACAGGTGCCCTTGGTCGTGCTCGAGGATGGCCGACCGCTGGCCCAGTCCAATGCCATTCTTCTTCATTTTGCTGAGGGCACGCCGCTGGTGCCCTCAGATGCCTATGATCGGGCCCGCATGTATGAGTGGCTGTTTNGGGAACAATACAGCCATGAACCCTACATCGCCGTTGTGCGATTCCAGCGCCTGCTGNGGGGCAAAGGCCGCGAAGAGATCGAGGCTCGGCTGGTTGAGCGCGGTCACGCTGCGCTGGCTCGGATGGAGGCGACCCTGACGCAATCACGTTGGCTGGCGGGCGATGCGCCCAGCGTGGCCGATCTGGCACTGGTGGCCTACACCCGTGTGGCGCACGAGGGTGACTTCGACTTGTCCGCCTATCCAGCCGTGCAACACTGGATCGTCAGGGTGGAGCAGGCCTTTGCGATCAGCTAGAGCGTCGTAGCTAGCCCCGGAGTATCTACGCATGAAACGCATCATCCTTGCCGCCACGGTTGCCGCCACGGCCCTGTTGGGTCTGACCAGCTACACGCCAGAGGCGGAGGCCTGGGGCAACACCGGGCACCGGTTGGTGGGCATGGCAGCCATGCGGGGCCTGCCGGATGACCTGCCGGCGTTTCTGCGCGACCCGCGCTCCGTCTCGGCGGTGGGTGAGTTTGCGCGGGAGCCGGATCGCTGGAAGGGCGCGGGCCAGCCGCACGACCGGGAGCGGGATACGGCCCACTTCATCGACCTGAATGACGACGGCCAGGTCATGAGTNGTGCCGGGCCGATGGTCGAGGCTCTGCCCACCCTGAAGTCTGAATACGATGCCATGCTGATCGCAGCCGGGCTGGATGTGAACGATGCCGGCTACCTGCCCTATGCCGTCTGGGATGGCTTTCAGAATCTGGAGCGGGACTTTGCCTATTGGCGGGTGCTGACGGCGGCGATGGCGCGTGAGACTGATCCGGGCAAGCGGGCCTGGTATCAGGCGGACCTGGACCGGCGTGAGGCGCTGATCCTGCGCGACATCGGGGTGCTGGGTCACTATGTCGGTGACGGCTCGCAGCCGCTGCACACCACCATCCACTACAATGGCTGGGACCGGGACAGCCCCAATCCTGACGGGTTCACCACCTCGCGCCAGACCCACAGCATTTTCGAGAACACGTTCACCGCCCGCGTGGCCAGCCTGCAGGCCGTCGAGGCCAGTATGACGGCACCGTCGCTGGACCAGACGGATCTGCGCGCCCGCGTGCCGGCCTATATCCGCGTCGGCCTGGGGCAGGTGCGCCGGGTCTATGAGCTGGAGAAGACCGGGGCCTATGCGGCTGAGGGCATCAGCCCGGACGCCCAGGCCTTTGTGAACGCGCGCCTGGGAGCCGGGGCGTCGGAGCTGCGCGACCTGATCACCCTGGCCTGGCGCCAGTCGGCGTCCTCCCGGATCGGCTGGCCGCCCATCGCTGTGACGGAGGTAGAAGCGGGCACGATTGACCCGTGGATCTCGATGATCGGTCCGGACTGACGTCTGGCGAGCATCAGGCTGGCACGCAAAAGGGCGCGGAAGCCGAAGCCGCCGCGCCCTGAATGTTCGGGTCCGGTAACTCTTAGCCGAGAACCTTGAGGTTCACAGCCGAGGATTTGCCGCGCTGGGTTTCCAGCTCGNNCTCGACCTTGGCATCCTCATTGAGGCCAGCCAGGCCGGACTTTTGCACGGCGGTGATGTGGACGAAAACGTCCGATCCNCCGGATTCAGGCTGGATGAAACCATAGCCCTTGGTCGGGTTGAACCATTTGACGGTGCCTGTCGGCATGTCCTGCGACTCCTAAAACGCATTTCCAGGCGGGTCTCCCGGGGAAACCCGTCAGCCCATCTGGACATCCTCGTTCAGGAGAAGGAGCAAAGCACGGGGGTGGAAGCCGCGCGAAATCCGGACTGCGAGCAAACTTTTCTCTCGCAATGGGCGAGCGGTCAACAGATTAGAAGAATTGGTGTGATCTGGTCGCGATCGGGGCAATCGGCATCGGCTGCAATTCAGGCGCAGAGGCCGCGCGCGGCCCCGTCCAGGTGCAAGTGATTGCGGTGCGCCTCATTGTATTCGGGACTGAGAACCGTTGAGAAAACCCGGCAGCCGCCATCGCGAATGCGGTTCAGCAAGTCCCGACCGGTGCGCCCCTGGGGCCCGGAGCCATCCCAGTCATCCAGCACCGACACTTTGCGACCATCGCGCAGGGTCACTCCGGCGGCGTCCACGGCATTGGCCTGGGCGTGCTCGCTGGGCCGGGCGTTGCGATCGGTCGAGCCATAGATGCGGCGGCAGGCGTAGGAGCCCATGGTATCGACCTGCTTCGGGTCTTGGCCGTAGAGGGCGCGGGTGCTGGGGCGTAGCACCTGCCGGTCCCAGATCACATAGCGCAGCGCCAGCGGGCACTGCATGACGATGGAGCGATCCGACGGCGGGGTGACGGCCCCGCTCTTGAACCGCACCAGACCGCGGGCAACGCAGAAGCCACCGTCGTCCTTGTCCGGCACCCGTTCGACCTGGATGCCCGCATCGTTCAGCAACTGGATACAGGCCAGGGTCTGGGCCTCGCTGACCTCGGCGACAGTGCCCGGCGCGATCTCGAAATCCGCCACCTTGGTCATGGTGGCCTGACCGACCGGGTGGCTGAGGTCGAGCGGCTTCCAGGGCAGGTCCTGGTCGGGCGCATAGGCATTGAGCAGGGCAAACCCGGCGCAGAGACCCAGGTTCGCCTCCCACATCAGGTTCCAGAAATCGGCAAAGTCCCTTTGAACGCTCATACTGGCGATGCCTCAGGCGCGCAGGGCCAAAAGCGCGGCGGCCAGGCGCTGGGTGGCCGCACCGCCGCGGCTGTCGTCATTGGAGACTGCGAACACGGCCCGCTCGCCGTCCGGGTCTACCAGGGTCGTGGTATGCCACAGCGTGTTGGACCCCTCATGAACCAACAGGGTGCCGACAGCCCCGGCCTGCCCCTCCAGAAACGCCCAACCCCGNGCATAGGGGCGGCCCGGGCCGGGCAGGGGNGTCAGCAACCGCTCGAACACCGAGGGAGGCAACAGGTCGCCCCCGTCATCCAGAAATGGTCTCAACCATTTGGCGTAATCAGCGATGGTGATGTTGACGGTGCCAGCCGGTCCCATCAGCGGTGGATTGTCAGGCATCAGGGCAGGATCAAGCGGCACCAGGGTGTCGCCCTGCAACTGGTGTCCCCAGGGCTGGTCGCCGGTCGGGGCCCCAAAGCCATAGTCGGCAATGCCCAGTGGAGCGAACACCAGCGCACCCAGGGCCGTCTCCCAGGGCTGGCCCGTCAGCCGTTCGATGGCCGCTCCCACCAGCACGAAGTTGACATTGGCATAGGCAAAGCTGCCCGGCGTGCCGGTCGGATCACTGGCCAGGGCCGCGCGAACGATGTCCAGCCGTTGGGTGATCAGCTCGCGGGTGTCTGTGCGGGCCGCGACGCGGATGTCGCGTGAGAGCCGTTGATCGTCACTGAGGCCCGCGCGGTGATTGGTCAGCGTCTCTACCGTGATGTCGGCCCAGGCGGCACTGGCCGGAAGTTCGGGGAACAAGTCCTTGAACGGCGTATCCCAACCAACCCGCTCCATCTCGACCAACCGGGCGTGGGCGGCTGCGGTCATGGCCTTGGTGTTGGAGCCGATATGCCAGCGATCCTCGACGGTGGCCGCCGCGTCTGCGCCCAGACGGCGTACACCGCGCACACCTGACCAGAGCAGGCCGTCCTCCCGCGTTACGATGCCGCCCGCCAAGGCCGGGGGCTGATGTTGGGTAAAGGCGCTGTCCAGGGCCTGATCTGGTGTCGGAGCGGGCGCTACCGCCTCTTGCGCCAGAACCGGTTCAGCGGTCAGAATCGGCAGGCTGCCAAGGGCGGTCAGGGCGTGGCGGCGGGTCAGGGGCATCAGCTCTCCGGGACAGGTGCTTGTCAGAAACGGCCAAGCTAAGGCGGGGTTGCACACGGCGATGCTTGCAGCGGTTCGCGCAGAACGCCAAGGTGCGGCCATGAGCAAGAAATCCGAAGACTATGAGCGCGAGCTAGAATCCCTGCAGGTCCAGTGGGTGCAGGCCCAGGCGTGGATGATCGAAACCGGTCAGCGCCTGCTGGTGGTGTTCGAGGGCCGCGACAGCGCCGGCAAGGACGGCGCGATCAAGCGCATCACCGAATATGCCGCGCCGCGCATGACCCGCGTGGTCGCCCTGCCCAAGCCGACCGAGCGCGAAACCACCCAGTGGTATTTCCAACGCTATGTCGCGCACCTGCCCGCTGCCGGTGAGACGGTGCTGTTCAATCGCTCCTGGTACAACCGGGCCGGGGTCGAGGCGGTGATGGGCTTTTGCAAGCCGGAGCAGACCGACCTGTTCCTGAAGGAGGCCCCGCGGTTTGAGCAATCCCTGACGAATGATGGCATCCGTCTGGTCAAGCTGTGGCTGGATATTTCAAAGGAGGAGCAGGCGGCGCGACTGGCGGCGCGGATGGAGGACCCGCTGAAGCGGTTCAAGATCTCCCCGCTGGATGCCGAGGCCCAGAAGCGCTGGGATGCCTATTCTGCGGCCCGCGACCGGATGCTGAAAGAGAGCAACAGCGACTGGGCTCCCTGGACCGTCGTGGCCACCGACAAGAAGAAGCAGGCCCGCCTCAACATCCTGCGCCACATCCTGCACCAGCTGAATCCGCCAAGCCTGGACGCCAAGGAACCGGATTCTGAGATCGCCCGCCGCCCGCGCGGGGCGGTGCTGGCCAAGTAGGGGCTAATCCACCAACCTCGCCCGCAAGGTCGCCGGGTCTATACCGCTGGCACGCAGTTCGGCCAGGGTTTCGGCCAGATCGCGCTTGGCCAGTCGTTTGCCGTGGTCGTCGGTGATCAGCCGGTGGTGGCGATAGACGGGCGTGGGCCAGCCCATCAGGGCCTGAAGCAACACCTGCACATGGGTGGCGTCGAACAGGTCCTCGCCGCGAATGACGTGGGTGACGCCCTGCAAGGCATCATCGTGGGTGACGGCGACGTGATAGGCGGTTCCAGCGTCCTTGCGGGCCACAACAATGTCGCCGGTCAGCTCGGGCTGGACCAGGATGCGGCCACGCTGGCCGTTCGGCCCTTGCCCCTCCTCGAAGAAGGCCAGGCTGTCCCAGGTGCGGCCCCCNATCGCCTGCCGGGCGCGATCCAGCGACAGACGCCAGGCAAAGGGCTCACCCTTGCCCAGCCGCTCGGCCTCTTCGTCCGCCGGATGCGGACCGGGCCGGGCCGGATCNGAACGGCCATGCGGCGCCGAGGCCAACTCTTCGATGTCCTTGCGCGACCGGAAGCAACGATAGAGCAGGCCGCGCCGGTCCAGCACATCGACCACGGTGGCATAGTCGGCCAGATGCTCGGACTGGATGCGAACCGGCCCATCCCAGTCCAGCCCCAGCCAGCTGAGGTCGGTCAGGATGTCATCGGTGAACTGCGGCTTGCAGCGGGTCAGGTCGATGTCCTCGATCCTGAGGAGGAACCGCCCTTGGGCCGCCCGCGCCGTGCGCCACGCCGTCAGGGCTGAATAGGCATGACCCAGGTGCAGCCGCCCGGTCGGGGACGGGGCAAACCGCGTCACAAAGCCGGTGGCGGCCTCCAGACTCACTGGCGAGAAAGGGACGTCGAGGTTCGGCATGGCTGGACTTTAGCGCGTGTGGCCATCAGGGGGAGAGGGCATGGATACACCTTGAGCCCCCCTTGATGGGGGAGGGGAGGCACGAAATCGTCTTGTTGAGATTGTCTGGAACCTAGGTGCCGTTGAGCCGATACCCTACTCTTGATGACATGACCCAGGCCCGCCGGGCACTGGCGGCGTGACCCGGCGCTGGCCCGGATCGAGCCCCTGGTGCCTTCGTTTGAGTGGCGGGTGCGCGAGGGCGGCTTTGCCGGGCTGTCCTGGATGATCGTGGGTCAGCAAGTGTCGACCGCCTCGGCGCGGGCGATCTGGAGCCGGGTGGACGTCGGCCTGGGCGGGCAGGTGCGGGCCAGCGCCGTGCTGGCCCGGTCCGATGAGGCGCTGAAGGCGCTGGGCCTGTCGTCACCCAAGGTGCGCTACCTGCGGGCCCTGGCAGAAGCCGAGACGCAAGGGCGGATCGACTTTGCCGACCTGGAGGCCCTGGGCGATGAGGCTGCCATGGCGGCGCTGGTGGCCCTGCCGGGGATCGGGCCGTGGACAGCGGAGACCTATCTGATGTTCTGCCAAGGCCGGATGGACCTGTTCCCGGCCGCCGACGTGGCCCTGCAGGAGGCGATGCGCTGGCTGGACCAGCTTCCGGTGCGCCCCACGGCGGACCAGGCCCGGGCACGGGCCGAAATCTGGCAGCCTTGGCGATCGGTGGCGGCACATCTGTTGTGGGCATGGTATGGCGGGGTCAAGCGGGGGAGATTCCGCCGATCCTGCTGACTAGAGACCCTACGGCTGTGCATTCGCCCATTATCGATCCGACGCTGGCCGACCCGCAGACGGTGCTGGGTGCGCTCGACTTCCTGGGCGTGGCCGTGTTCGCTGCAACGGGGGCCCTGGCCGCCACGCGTGAGAAGCACGATCCGGTGACCTGTGCCTTTTTCGGGGCCATCACCGGCGTGGGCGGCGGCACCCTGCGCGACCTGCTGATCGACCAGCCGGTTNTTTGGGTCAATGACGGTCGCTACATCGCCGTGTGCCTGATCACCTCCACGCTCGTATGGCTGACGGGGGTGCGCTCGTGGCGTTTCCGGGCTCTGCTGTGGCTCGATGCCTTTGGTCTGGCGGCCTATGGCGTCATGGGCGCGGCCAAGGCCCAGGCGGTGGGCCTGGCCCCGCTGATCTGCATCGTGATGGGGGCGCTGACGGCCTGCTTCGGCGGGGTGGTGCGCGACCTTCTGGCCGGCCAGCCGTCCATCCTGCTGCGGCGAGAGATCACCGTGACGGCGGCCATTGTGGCGGCCAGCGTCTATATCGTGGCCCAGCTGGCGGGCCTGTCGCCTTGGCCTGCGGCCCTGATCGCGGTGCCGGTCGGGTTTGGCCTCAGGGCCGGTGCCCTGGTCTGGGGCTGGAGCCTGCCCGCCTTCAAGGGTCTTGGCCGCGCCGGTTGAGGCCCGGGTGCCACAGCTGCTTAAGGTTCATCTAACCATAATCGTGACGTCATAGACGGGTCGACGAATCGTGGTCAGCCTAGGTCATCAGGCGACACGGCTCGCCTGACCGGCCGATGGCCAATCGGCCCCTGAGCTCGCCTTTGGGGCCCTGACAAGGAAGGAGACGTGTCTTCAGTCCTGTCGCCTTGCAAAACCTGACCCCGGGTGCCCTTGCCGATGTGAGGGGGCCGTCATGAGGGTTCTGACCGATCCACCGTCCGGCTGGCCTGCACTTGTGCTCAATGCCGACTTCCGGCCGCTGTCCTATCATCCGCTGTCAATCTGGCCGTGGGAGGAGGCGATCAAGGCCGTCTACCAGGACCGGGTGGATGTGGTGGCGGTCTATGACAAGGTGGTGCGCAGCCCGTCGATGGAGATGCAACTGCCCAGCGTGATCGCGCTGCGCAGCTACGTCGACCAGCAGCGCCAACCGGCCTTCACCCGCTTCAATGTCTTTCTGCGCGACGGCTTTACCTGCCAGTATTGCGGCGAGCACCGCGAGCTGACCTTTGACCATGTGATCCCGCGCAGTCAGGGCGGCACCACCACCTGGCAGAACATTGTCGCCGCCTGCGGGCCCTGCAATCTGAGAAAAGGCGGGCGCACGCCGGCCCAGGCCGGTATGCCGATCCGCCGCGCCCCGCATCGGCCCAACGCCTGGCAGCTGCAGGAGATGGGCCGCCGCTTCCCGCCCAACTTCCTGCATCAGAGCTGGCTGGACTACCTCTACTGGGACATCGAACTGGAGCCCTAGCGGCAACGCCTGGGCTTAGCCCCAGCCGAGCAGCCGCAGCCAGCCCATCGGATCGTGGGCTCGGGCGGTGCCGATCGCCAGGACATAGGCCGCAGCAGCTACCCCCAGCAAAAGGGCCTGCATCCGCCGGGGTCGGCGCGCGGACAGGCCAGCGTATCCGGCTCCGAAATAGAGGCTGACCCAGACCAGCTTGATCCACAGCCAGCCATTGGCAAACACGTCGCGCGGCAGGCTGGTCACCAGCATGATGGCGGTGGTCAGGACGGTCGCGTCCACCGTCCAGGCCAGGATGCGAACGGCGATGTGCTGTGGCCATCTGGCCCCCAGCAGGACGCTGCTTCCGCGCACCGCCATGACCAGCCCGCTGAGACTGATCATGGCGATATGGAAGGCACGGATTTCGGAATAGAGCTCGATCATGTCCACGCGTCAGCCTGGGCAGTGCCCGTCATTCTGCCGCGTCGTCCTGCCTGCGGGGAACAGCCACAGACTGGCGACGAACCACGACAGCAGCAGCGCTCCGAGGGCAAAGACCAGATCGCCGGGCATCCGCATCCACACCAGCACATCAAACAGGGGCTGGTTGGTGAACTCGGCCGAGCGGGCATACCAGTAGCCGGTGTCAAGCGCCGCCTCGAGCTGCAGCACCCCNATCGGCAACAGCGTCAGCAGCGCCATCAGTGCCAGGCCGATGTTGAACGACCAGAACGCACCCGCAAGCCAGCCGTGGTTCCAGTTGAGGTTCGGCTTGAGCCCGCGGATGCAGAACAGCATCAGGCCGATGCCCAGCATGCCATAGACCCCGAACAGCGCCGTGTGGCCATGCAGNGGAGTCAGGTTCAGCCCCTGCATGTAGTAGAGGGCCAGGGGCGTGTTGATCAGGAAGCCGAACAGACCGGCTCCGACCAGGTTCCAGAAGCTGACGGCCAGGAAGAACATGATCGGCCAGCGATAGCGGTCCATCCACGGCGCGGCGCGGCTGTGACGCCAGGTCTCCATGGCCTCCAGCCCGATCAGGGCCAGCGGCACGACCTCCAGGGCCGAGAAGCTTGCGCCGACGGCCACTCCTGCCATGGTCGTGCCGGCGAAATACAGGTGGTGGAACATCCCCAGCACCCCGCCCGCCAGGTAGACGATGGTGGCGAACAGCACATTGATGGTTGCCGATTTGCCGCGGATCAGGCCCAGCTTGACGAACAGGAAGCTGATGACGGCCACGGCAAAGACCTCGAAGAAGCCCTCGACCCACAGGTGGACCACCCACCAGCGCCAGTATTCGACCACCGACAGGTGGCTGTTCTCACCCCACATCAGGCCCGCGCCGTAGAACAGGCCGATGGCGATGGTGGACAGGAACAACAGGCCGACAATGGACGACATCTCGTCCTTGCGTCGCAGCGCCGGCCACAGGGCGCGTCCAACGAGAGCCAGCCAGATCAGCAGGCCAACAAACAGGAACGCCTGCCAGAAGCGGCCGATGTCGACATATTCCCAGCCCTGATGGCCGAACCAGAAGTTGGTCTCCAGGCCCATGGAGCGCATGACCGCCACCCACTGACCGGCGAAGGCCCCGACGACGATAATCAGCAGGCAGACGAACAGCAGGTTGACGCCCAGGGCCTGGAACTTCGGCTCATGGCCCGAAATGGCCGGGGCGATATAAAGTCCCGTTCCCAGCCAGGCGGTGGCGATCCACAGCACGGCAAGTTGCGTATGCCAGCTTCGCGTCAGGCTGTAGGGCAGGATCTCGGCCAGGTGCAGGCCATACAGCTCCTGGCCCTCGACCTGATAGTGGGCGGTGGTGGCCCCCATCAGAATCTGCACCAGGAACAGGGCGATCACCACCCAGAAATATTTGGCGGTCGCCCGCATCGAGGCGGTCGGAACCAGTCCGCGCAAGGGGTCGGTTGCCGGGATCCGCGCAGGCTCTTCCTTCCCGTGCCAGCCGGCGTAGTGCCAGGTCAGCAGGCCGATGCCGGCCAGCATGAACAGCACGCTGAACACCGTCCACATGAAGGCTCCCGACGTCGGCGTGTTGCCATTCAGCGGCTCGTGGGGCCAGTTGTTTGTATAGGTGGCCAGCTCAGGCCCACGCTCGGTCCCTGCGGCCCAGGCGGTCCAGAAGAAGAAGGCCGACAGGTCCTGTCGATCCGCTGCATCGGGCACTGTATTGTTGCGCATGGCATAGGCTTCGCGCAGTTCGGCGGTGGCGGGATCGTTGGAAAAGACGCTGTCGTAGTGGGCGGCCACTTCTCGGATGGCCTCGGCCCGTGCATCGCTGACGGTCAGTGTGCCGGTCGCCGGGTCGTAGGTGTTGGCCCGAAAGCCCGTCCGCATCTGGGCCTGAAGCGTGGCCTGGCCGACGTCATCCAGGGCCTCGAAGGCGGTCGCTCCCTGGGCTCTGGCCCGCGCGTCGAGCTGGGCTGTCAGCTCCCGGTGCAGCCAGTCTGCAGACCAGTCCGGGGCTACCAGCGCCCCATGGCCCCAGACCGAGCCCAACTGCTGACCGCCCATGCGCTGATAGACCTGCTGGCCGCGCTGGATGTCCTGGCGGGTATAAAGGGTCTGCCCGCTCTCAGTCGCGACCCGCTCGGGTATGGGTGGGGCGGTGTGCATGAGGTCAGACCCCAGCCACAGCAAGGTGGCAAAGCTGACCACCAGCAAGGTGGCCAGACCGATCCACAGTTTCTTGGTCGTCGACATGTTGGCTCCCCGTATCCCCGTCAGGCCTCGCGTTGGCGCATGCCACGGCGTGGCGTGATCGAATCCAACGCTCAAATATATAACATCGGATGATACATATTTTGGAAATCGGTGGACGGCAAGGCCCTTCGGCGGCGATAAGACCCTCTTGCTGACGAGCGCCCATGCGACTGACACGAACCACTGACTATGCGATGCGGGTGCTCTTCTTCNTGGGGACCCAGCCCGATGCGCCCGCCTCCATCGATCGCATTGCCGAGGCCTATGGGCTCAAGCGCAGTCATCTGTTGCGGGTGGTGCGCGACCTGATCAGTGCAGGCTATGTCCGAAGCGTGCGCGGACGGGGTGGCGGGCTGCAACTGATCAAACCGCCGGATCAGATTTTCCTGGGCAAGGTTGTGCGCTGCATGGAGCCGGACATGCGGCTGATAGATTGTGTGGGGTGTCCCATCCTGCCGGCCTGCCCTCTGCCGGGGGCCCTGGTCGAAGCCACGGCGGCCTTTGTCGATGTGCTGGATCGTTATACCCTGGCCGACATCCTCGCTGCGGGCCCCGGGCTGGAGGGCCTGTTGGGCAAGCCCTGAACGGGTCGTATCGCGGGCGCGCAGTGCGCACCTAGGGGTCCCCGCGTTGGGTTCGTCAGACCGGGTGCCGATCGGGCGTTGACGCAGCGCCCCTTTGTCGCCAAGCGGGCGCGATGAAAATCCGCGTCCGTGCCGACCTGACCTATCGCTTCGATCCGCCGACCGACGGCATCTATCAAATCCAGGTCGCCCACTGGCCGGGCCAGAACATCCTTGAGGAGCGCCTGGAGACGACGCCCGAGGTCCAGTTCATTGAGGATGAGGACGCCACCTTCGGGGCTCGCACTTTANGGGCTCACCTCGAAGGTGAGGTGCGGGTGGTTTATGAGGCGCTGGTGGACAACGGCATCCTGCAGGGCCTGCCCCCGGTCACGGTCCAACACGACTGGAACGACCTGCCGGCTGAGGTGCTGACCTATCTGAACCCCAGCCGCTATTGCCCCTCGGATCAGTTCGGGCGGTTCGTGGAGCGGTCGTTTGCCGGCACAACGGGCGGCGAGCGGGTCCTGGCCATCCTCGACTGGATATCGGCCAACATCGACTATGAGCCGGGCGTGTCCGACAGCGAGACGACGGCGGCGCGGACCTTCATCGACCGGGCGGGCGTTTGCCGCGACTTTACCCATCTGGGGATCACCCTGTGCCGGGCGTCCGGCATTCCGGCGCGAGCGGTCAGTGCCTATGCCGATCAGCTGGTGCCGCCGGACTTCCATGCGGTGTTCGAGGTGTGGCTGTCGAATGGCTGGTGGCTGGTCGACCCGACGCGGCTGGCTCCGGTCGAGGGGCTGGTGCGCATCGCCTGCGGGCGCGACGCCGCCGACATCGCCTTTCTGTCCACGCAAGGTCCCTGCCAGTTCGTGCGCCAGTCGGTTCGGGCCGAGCGGGTGGACTGATCAATAGCCCGGCGGGGACCCCGCCGCGCGCCAGGCTTCGATATGGGGCTGTTGGCGCAGGACCTTGTTCATGGGGTCGATCAGGACGTGGACACCCTCAGGCACCGCGATCGAGCCCTGGCCGCCCGTCATGGCGATGCGGCGGGTCTCACCGTTGAAGCGGACTTCGACCGGCATGGGGAAGGGGGCCCCGCCGCCCGTGACCCAGTGCAGGGTCAGCCGGTCGCCCTCGCGCGTTTCGACCAGTCGGGGCAGCGCAGCCTGATAGAGATAGCCGTTGAAGAACCAGGCCAGATCCTGACCGCTCTCCTGGCTGGCAATGGCCTGGAACTCCCGCGTGGTGCCATAGCGCGGCTGGAAGTTCCCGGGCCGCGGGTCCGGGCGGCCGTAGACCAGTCGGGTCACGGAGCGGAAGAAGGCCTCATCGCCGATCAGCATGCGCAGCGAATGGGCGATCAGCGAGCCCTTGGAATAGATGTCATTGCCGGGGCCAACGCCGCCATCATAGACATCGCTCTCTCGCATCGGCCGACCGGACACGACCGGGAAACGGTTCATCAACCCNCGCTCCTGGTCCATCAGCGACACCTGCATGTAGCGGTCGCCACGCAGCCAGCCGAGGTAGAACGGCTGCATATANTAGCTGCCCAGACCTTCGTGCAGCCACATGTCGTCGGCATTGGCATTGGTCAGCTGATTGCCGAACCACTCGTGTGCCAGCTCATGGTGCAGCAGCCAGTCATAGCCGGTCCCATCCAGGCGATAGTTGTTGCCGTAGGCGTTGATGGTCTGGTGCTCCATACCCAGGTGCGGGGTCTCCACCACGCCCATCTTCTCATCGCCAAAGGGGAAGGGGCCGACGAGGGTTTCATAGAACTCCAGCATCAGCGGGAACTCGGCAAACAGGGCCTGGACCTTGGCCGGGTCATCCGAGCGCAGATGCCAGTAGGTCATGGGCACGACGTTGCCGAACCGGCTCTGGTAGTCGGCGCTGACCGAGTCATACGGCCCGATGTTCAGCGCGATGGCATAGGTGTTGGGGCTGCGGGCGGTCCAGTTCCAGGTGGTCCAGCCGCCGCCGTGATCCTCGGTGCTGACCAGTCGGCCGTTGGACGGAGCCGCGAGGTTGGACGGCACCGTGATGTGCAGATTGACCCGGCCCGGCTCGGCCAGGGGACTGTCGATGCAGGGCCAGAACAGGTCGCAGCCTTCACCCTGGACCGCCGTGGCAATCCAGGGTTCGCCGGACGGGGCCGTCGACCAGACAAAGCCGCCGCTCCAGGGTGCGCGCGGGGCCTCGCGTGGCGGCCCGGCATAGACGATACGCAGCACCGTGGTGTCCATGTTGCCCAGTGGCATCGGCAGACGCACTGTCAGGCGACCCTCTGGGTTCGACCACGAGGCGGCGTTCAGGGTCACGCCATCGACCTGAATGGTTTCAATGTCGAACAAGGTATCCAGCTCGACGACCAGTTGGTCCAGCGGAGCCAAGGCGGTGATCGTCAGGCTGGCATCACCCTCAATCCGCTTCTGATCGGGAATGACCTTGAGCGACAGATCGGCCAGGTCGATCCGCATGGCCTCCTGCTCGGGCGTGCGCGGCTGGTCCGTTTGCAGGGTGAAGTCGGTCGAGGCGCGGCTGATCTGCATGGTCATGCCTGCGGACGCGTCCGGCGTGGCATTCTGGGCCAGGGCCGGGCTGGCCAGCAGGGTCAGGGCGGTGGCAGACAGCAGGGCTTTGCGGATCGAAGTGCTCATGACTTGTCTCAGTGCCCGCCCGCACGACTGGCCCGCAGGCGATCCACCAGAGCGTCCTGGCGCAGAATCTTGTTCATGGGGTCGATGATGACGACGGCATCTGGTGACATGTCCAATCGCCCCCGACCGCCGGGCATGGCGACCGTCTGCACCTGGCCATCGACTTCGACCTCGACCGGCATGGGGAAGTCGCCAGCGGGTGTCGCCCAGCTGAGGGCCAGGCCGTGGTCGTCGCGGGTTGTGGTCAGGACCGGCAGGCTGGCCTCATAGAGGTAGGCGTTGAAGAACCAGTCATAGTTCTGGCCGGTCACTTGGTTGACGATCTGGTTGAAGTCGGCCGTCGTGCGGGTCTGCGGGGCGAAGTTCCCCGGACGGGGGTCGTCGCGGCCATAGACCAGGATACGCAGGGCCCGGAAGAAGGCGTGGTCGCCTAAAACCATGCGCAGGCTGTGGGCGATCACCGAGCCCTTGGAATAGATGTCGCCGCCGGGCCCCGAGCTTGAATTATAGACCTCGTTGACCGTGTGCGGCTGGCGCGACACCACCGGTGCGCGGTTCAGCAGGCCCTCGCGCTGACCGGCCAGCTCGCGCTGCATGAAGCGTTCGCCGCGCAGCCAGCGGGCATAGAGCGGCTGCATATAGCTGCCCAGACCCTCGTGCAGCCACATGTCATCGGCGTTTGCGTTGGTCAGCTGATTGGCAAACCACTCGTGCGAGAACTCGTGCTGCAACAGCCAGTCGTAACCGCGCTCGTCAAAGCGGTATTCGTTGCCATAGGCATTCAGTGTCTGGTGCTCCATCCCCAGGTGCGGCGTCTCCACCACCCCCATCTTCTCATCGCCGAAGGGGTAGGGGCCGATGGTCTGTTCGAAGAAGTCCAGCATCTGAGGGAACTCGGCAAACAGGGTCTGAACCTTGGCTGGATCGTCGGACTTCAGATGCCAGAAGTGCATGGGGATGGTGTTGCCAAAGCGGCTTTCATAGTTGGCCGTCACCTCTTCGAACGGGCCGACATTGATGTTCAGCGCATAGATGTTCGGATTGCGGATCGACCAGTTCCAGGTGGTGGTGCCATCGCCATTGTCGGTCTTGCCCTGGAAGATGCCATTGCCGGGTGCCACCAGATTGGACGGGGCAGTGATGTGCAGATTGGCGCGGGTCGGCTCAGCATTGGAGTTGTCGATGCAGGGGAAGATCAGGTCGCAGCCGTTCAGCTGCATGGCTGTGGCGATCCAGGGCTCTCCGGACGGCGCGGTGGACCAGACATAGCCGCCACTCCACGGCGCACGCGGTGCGGTGCGNGGCTGACCGGCATAGGCGACGCGCAGCTGCACCGTCTGACCTTCCCCGATTGTCGACGGCAGCAGAACCGTCAGGCGGCCCTCAGGATTCNNTGACCAGCGGTCAGAGGGGATGACCTGATTGTCCACCCGAACCTCGGAGATGTCATAAACGGTGTCCAGCTCAACCGACAGGCGGTCCACCGGGGCCAGGGTGGTGAAATCCAGAGTGCCGACGCCTGCGATGCTCTTGGCATCGGGGAAGACCGTAATCGCCACATCCAGCAGGTCGATGCGCACGGCGATCTGTTCCGGGGCGCGGGGATTGTCGGTTTCNAGGGTGAAGGCGGTGGAGGTGCGGGCCGGGGACCCCTCCTGCGCCTGAGCCGCCAGCGGCACCAGGGCCAGGGCGCTGGTCATCAACAGGGCGCGGGTCAGGGTGTGCAGCATGGGGTCGCCCTCCAGTCAGAATCCGGAGGCGAGCCTAGACGGTCATGGCTGGCTGTCCAACGGGGCGGGGAGGTTATCAACCGTCCAGGCCAAAGGCCTTGCGCTGGGCGCGGGTGGCGCGGCGGGCCCAAGCCTTGTCGATCTGCGCCTTCAGTCGCTCAGGGTCGGCCACCTGGTATCGCACCAGAACGGCGGGCCAGCCGTGGAAGTGCGGCGTCTGGAAATAGGTGTCGGGATCGGTTTCCATCAGGAACTCGACCGTCGGCAGGCCCAGGGCAATGGCGACGGCCTCATGCTCGCGGTTGTCATTGACAATCCACTGGCCACGCAGACGCACGCAGCGCTTGCCATGCTGGGTCGAATCTTCCGTGCCCGGCAAGCTGAGGGCATGGGCAAATACGTCGTCCAGGGTCATGGCCATCCTTAGCCGTCCTCCGTCGCGGTCACCCCCTACACGATAAATCACCGGTTTCTGTCTCTGGTAAACCGGACGTAAACAAGCTGTGGCCATCACAGAGGTTCGCCTGCCTGTTTTGTCGTTCCTGTCCGGTTCATGTCCCCCAATCCTGCCCATACCCGCGTTGCCGTCCTGTTGGGCGGCCTGTCGTCCGAGCGCGAGGTTTCGCTCGTGTCGGGGCGCGAGTGCGCGCGGNCCCTGCGGCGGGCCGGCTTCCAGGTCACAGAGGTCGATGCCGGGCGCGACCTGGCTCAGGTGCTCAGCGAGTTGAAACCCGATGTTGCCTTCAATGCCCTGCACGGCGTTTGGGGCGAGGACGGGTCGGTCCAGGGTGTGCTTGAAACCCTGGCGATCCCCTATACCCACTCCGGTGTCCTGGCCTCGGCCCTGACCATGGACAAGGACAAATCGAAGGCCGTGCTGAAAGCCGCGGGCGTCTCGGTGCCAGGCGGTGGCCTGTTCGATCGGCATGAGGTGGCCCGCCGCCACGTCATCGACCCGCCCTATGTGATCAAGCCCAATGCCGAAGGCTCGTCGGTCGGCGTGTTTCTGGTTCGCGACGGGGCTGATGGACCTCAGGCCGAGGTGGGGGCCCCAGACTGGAGCCATGGCGAGCAGGTCATGGTCGAGCCCTACGTGGCCGGGCGGGAACTGTGCACAACCGTCCTGGGCGAGGCCGCCGGTCCCCGGGCCCTGACCGTCACGGACATCACGCCCAAGAAGGGCTTCTATGACTACGAAGCCAAGTATGCCCCGGGCGGGTCGACACACCAGATTCCGGCCGATCTGCCACCAGCCGTTTTCGAACGATGCCTGCGGCTGGCCGAGCGGGCCCATGCGGCCCTGGGCTGTCGGGGCGTAAGCCGCAGCGACTTCCGTTATGACAATCTTAAGGACGTCCTCGTCCTTCTGGAGGTCAATACCCAACCTGGCATGACCNCCACGCCGCTGGTGCCTGAGCAGGCGGCGCACGTCGGCCTGTCGTTTGAAGAGCTGGTGACCTGGATGGTGGAGGACGCCTCATGCCTGCGGTAGTGCGTGGTGGTCGCAGACAGGGTGCGTCAGCGGCCCCGCGTCGTGCGCCCCAGGCGCGGGGCGGGCGGGGCGGAAGGTCCGCGGCACCGCAAGTTCACGGCAATGGCGCGGCGCTCGGCAAGCTGGACTTGTCGCCTCGCATTGTCGCGCTGCTGATGGCCCTAAGCGTGGGCGCATTGGGCATCGTCCTGGCCACGGGATCGCGGGGTGAGCGCATCGGCAACAGTCTTTCCGGCGGCATGAACGCCGCCATTGCCGCGACAGGCATGAAACTTGATCGCGTCTATATCGAAGGCGAAAGCCCGGAGGCCACCCGCGACATCCAGCGCGCGGTGCAGGTGCCGGCCGGCCAGGCCCTGACGTCGATCGATCTGGAGGCGGTGCGCCAGCGGGTCGAGGCCGTGGGCTGGGTCAAGTCGGCCCGCGTCTCGCGCCTGTTCCCCAACTCCCTGCTGATCCAGGTGCAGGAGCATGACCGGTTGGCCATCTGGCAGTCGCAGGGCGAGGTCCATGTCATCGATGCCTCTGGCCAGGTCATTCCCAATGCCGACCCGGGCCGCTATCCGCGCCTGCCGCTGGTGGTCGGGGTCGGGGCAGATCAGGCGGCGGCCGAAATCCTGCCGCTGATTGCCGAGCGTCGCCGTCTGGCGGGTCGCATCGAGGCCCTTGTGCGTGTGGACGACCGGCGCTGGGACCTGCGGCTCAAGGACGGAAGTCTGATCCAGCTTCCGGCCCTGCACCAGGAGGCTGCGCTGATCCAGCTGGACGAAATGGATCACCGTGAGCGCCTGCTCGATCTGGGCTTTTCGCGCGTCGACCTGCGAACCCCGAGGCTGTGGCTGTGCGCCCGGCCAGCACCAACCTTGGAGCGAACTGACCTATGGCGCCTCAACGTGCTGAAACCACTGCGGCAGGATTGGACGCCGGGGCCCGGGCGGGTGTTACGGCGGCGGTCGACCTGGGCCAGTCCAAGGTTGCCTGCTTCCTGATGAAGCGTGAGGGCGTGCGACATGCCGACCGTTCGATCCGCGTGGCCGGTGCCGGTCACGTGCAGTCGCGGGGCGTCCGCGCCGGGGGCATCGTCAATCCCGAGGATGCCGCCCAGGCGATTGGCCAGGCTGTCGAGCGGGCCGAGCGGGCTGCCAAGGCCCAGGTTTCGGGCGTCATCGTGGCAACAGCCATCGGACAGATGCGCAGTCACCGCCTGCGCACACGGGTCTCCCTGGGCGCGCATCCGGTCGGGGACGCCGAGCTGGCGCGGGCCATCGGCCTGGCCCTGGCGGAGTTGCGCTTGCCGGACCGCCGCCCGATCCATGTGCTGCCGGTCCAGTGGTCGATCGACGGCCAGCGCGGTGTTCAGGATCCGCGCGGACTGAAGGGCAATGCCCTGGGCCTGNACCTGCTGGTGGTGTCCATGGCCGAGTCGGCCTTCCATGCCCTCAGTCACAGCGTCGAGCGGGCATTTCTGGACCTGCAGGGCGTGGTGGCGGCGCCCGTCGTGTCATCGCTGGCGGCCCTGGAAGACGACGAGATGGAGCTGGGCTGCACCTGCATCGACATGGGTGCCGGCGTCACCTCGGCAGCGGTCTGGGGCGGGCGGGCCTTGCTGCATGTCGAGAGCATCAGCATCGGAGGCGATCATGTCACGTCGGACATTGCCCGCGGCCTGCTGACGTCCAGCGTCGGGGCCGAGCGGCTCAAGACCCTGCACGGATCTGCTATGGCCGCCAATGAGGATCGCGAAGAACTGGAAGCCCCGGCGCGCGGCGATGACCCGTCGGCCGCCCCGGTGGTCGTGCCCCGGGCCATGCTGAAGACCATCATTGCGCCGCGGGTCGAGGAAACCCTCGAGATTATTCGCGACCGACTTCGGGCCGCTGGCGTCGGGCTGGAGCCGGGCACGGGTCTGGTGCTGACCGGCGGGGCCAGTCAGCTGAACGGGGTGCGCGAACTGGCGGAGCGGGTGTTCGATCGACCGGTCCGGCTCGGCCGTCCGATCCGGGCCNCCCACCTCGCAGATGCGGCTTCTGGGCCGGCCTACTGTGCTGCTGCGGGCGTANCGCAACGCGCCGCCTTCGGACCGCGCGAATCGGTGTCGTCACGAAAGCTGATGGGTGCGCGCCCCATTTCTGCCGCCGATGCGCCGAAGGCCCACAAGGGCGGCGTGGTGTCCCGCAGCCTGCACTGGCTCAAAGAGAATCTCTGAATTACCGCCAACGGCAGTTTCTGAAGGCAAACCGGGGCCTTCAGCCGTGTCGCCAGACTGTGACCCGATTGTAACAACCTTGCGGCACAATCGCCCACATCTGGTCACATTGCTTGCCCTCGCCGGAATCGAACCGTATGGCAGATGATAAGCAATCTCCGGGCAATTTTCCGGGCTTTGCATCTATTTCAAGCCGCGGGGCGCACTTCATGTTGACTAAACAATCCTATCTGTTCGGAACGACGATCCTGGCGGGCCTGATGGCCCTGTCGACTCCGGCGCTGGCTCAGAGCAGCAGCAGCAGCCAGAGCAACCAGAACGATCAGGAAGCGACCCAGGTTGGGNAAGTTGTGATCACCGGTTCGCGCATTCGCAACCGCACCTATTCCTCGCCGCCGCCGATCACCACGATCACCCAGGAAACCAGCGAAGCGCGCGGTATTCCGGATGTGGCCCAGGCGGTTCTGACGCCGCCGTCGGCGGCCGGTTCGTTCCAGTGGAATGACCAGCTGACCGGTTACGTCACTGCAGGTGGTGGCGGCACCCAGTCGGTCGCCCTGCGCGGTGCCGGTGCCCAGCGTACGCTGACCCTGATCAACGGCCGTCGCGCTGGCCCGGCCGGCACGCGTGGCCAGGTTCAGGCCTTCGACCTGGGAACCTTCCCGTCCTCGCTGGTCGAGCGCATGGAAATCCTGAACGACGGCGCATCGTCGATCTACGGCTCGGACGCCGTGGCCGGCGTTCTGAACATCATCACCCGCAACGACTGGGATGGCGGCCGCATGGGCGCCTTCTACAGCCAGCCGTTCGAAAGCGGTGGTGAGCACCGCATCGACGGTGCCTTCGGTCGCGCCTGGGATGGTGGCTATGCCAACTTCGGTGTCGAGTATTCGGAAACCAAGGCCCAGCGCCGTGGCGACCGTGACTACACCAGCTGCGCCAGCGACTATCTGCGTGACCCGGCAACCGGCGCACGCATCGACCACGTTGACCCGGCGACGGGCGAGTACAAGTGCTACAACCTCAACACCAACTATGTGCAGGTGGCCTTCCCGACCGCTCTGGGCGGCACCATGAACCTGGTTCGTGAAAGCCTGAACGGCAGCGTCTACACCTACGGCAATGCCGCCACCGGCAACAACTCACCGGTTGCTGGCTGGGCGCGTTGGGGCCGTAACGGCTACCCGGCGACCTGGCTCTACGCTCCGTATCAGAACGCTGACAACCTGTGGCAAGACTCGACGGTCATCAGCCCGTCCAAGCGTCTGTCGGTCAGCCTGAACGCGGGTGTCGATCTGTCGGACAACGTTGAACTGTATGGCGAATTCCTGTTCAATCGCCGTAAGTCGGAACAGAACGGCGTCGCGCAGATCTTCCAGAACTTCGCCCAGATCAACATCCTGTATGGCCAGCCGAACAACCTGCCGGCTTCGAACCCGAACAACCCGTTCGGCTACTCGCTGCTGTCGGTCATCCCCTACCGCTCGTCGTCGTATCAAGAGATCGACTACCTGCGTGGCGTGATCGGCCTGCGCGGCACCATGGGCAACTGGGATTGGGATGTCTACGGCCAGATGACCCGTTCGGACGCGACCTACAGCTTCGGTCCTCGCCTCTATCTGGACCGCTTCGTGGCCCTGAACAGCGCGGGCACGGCCTTACNNCAACACCCGCTGGGCGGCAACGTCTCGGGCTTCAACTGTTCGGCTCTGCCGGGCGGTATTCCGTGGACCGACGCCCGCGTCCTGGCCGGTAACTTCACCGACGCCGAGCGCACCTTCCTGTTCTTCGAAGAAGAAGGCACCACGGTCTACGACCACATGTATGTGGAAGGCGTGATCAGCACCAACCAGCTGTTCTCCCTGCCCGCCGGTGACGTCGGTGCCGCCTTCGGCTTCCAGGTCCGCAAGGAAGAAATCGACGACACCCCGGGCTTCGAGGCGTCTCGCCGCAACCAGGCCCTGCTGTCCTCGGCTGGTCCGACGCGCGGTTCGGACACCATCAAGGAAGTGTTCGCCGAGTTCCAGCTGCCGCTGCTGGCCAACATGCGCTGGGCCGACGACGTCAGCCTGAACATCTCGGGTCGCTATTCGGACTACGAGTCCTACGGCGAAACCACCACCTACAAGGCGGGTCTGAACTGGGCCTTCTCGCCGGAAGTCCGCTTCCGCACCAGCTACGGCACCTCGTTCCGCGCCCCGGCGCTGTATGAGCAGTTCCTGGGCGCTCAGGTTGGCTATAGCTCGCAGGCTGCCAGCGACCCCTGCTACGATTACACCAACAACGGTGCGATCGATCCGGTCATCCGCGCTGGCTGCGTGTCCGACAACGCTTCGACCACCACCGGTGGTTCGAGCGTCGCCGTCTCGTCGGTCGGTGGTCGTGGCCTGCTGAACCCGGAAACGGCTGACAGCTGGACCATCGGTATGGTCTTCACCCCGACCTACATGCCGATCAGCGTCGCGTTCGACTACTATGAGTTCGAAATCAAGGATGCCGTCAGCCAGCTGGGTGCCTTCGAAATCATCAGCCGTTGCTATCGCGGCGACACCGGCTACTGCTCGCTGTTCCAGCGTATCCGCACCGCGGGTCCGGATCAGGGCAAGCTGGGTTCGGTCAACAACGCCTACGTCAACGTGTCGTCGCGGGAAAACCGTGGTGTCGACCTGCAGATCCAGTGGTCGGAAGAGTATGACTTCGGTCGTCTGACCCTGACCTCGGGCCACAACCTGAAGGTCCAGGACACGGTGACCGCTCTGGGTTCGACCTCGGACTACCTGGGCCGCACCTACAACTACAACGGCCCGGCCTATTCGGGTAACTTCTATGCCACCCTGCAGCGCAACAACTGGACCTACTTCTACGGCATCGACATGATCGGTCGGGGTTCGGACATTGAGCCGAATGGCGGCGAGATCTTCGCGAACGCGCGTTATGCCAACCTGCTGACGGGCATCAGCTCTTCGGACTGTAATGCCCCGAACAACTACTGCGCCCTGTATGAACTGGAGACCCCGTTCTACATGACGCACTCGGCTTCGGTGGCTTACCGCACCGACAGCGGCTGGACGGCACGCGTCGGCATCCAGAACATCTGGGACGAAGCTCCGCCGATGGCCGGCACGGGCCTGTTCCGTCTGGGTAACGCCGCGCTGAACGGCTATGACATGCGCGGTCGTCGTGCCTCGCTGAGCATCAGCAAGACCTTCTAAGGTCGAGCGTTCAGCAAAACGCCTTGAAGGGGGCCGGTGGACCAAGTGTCCGCCGGCCCTTTTCGCATGGCTGAACGGCCACCGCACGGGCCTGGGCCGGGCGCGAGCCACGACCTTTTGAAACCCGGCTCAAAAAGCCGCAAAAATCCGACCACGGTTAAGGTTTTCCGACCCTCGAATCGCGACTCACCCTAATCGGTAACGCACTCTTAACGCATAAGGCGCAGCCTTAACTCGTCAGTAACCACGTCCGAATCGGTGGATCGGCGTGGCCATCGGGACAGAGAGCAGGGTCGGAAGGTCATACATATGTCGCTGTCATTGTTGCGTCCGGACGCCACGGAAATGAAGCCGCGGATCGTGGTCTTTGGGGTCGGTGGGGCCGGTGGAAACGCCGTCAACAACATGATCGATGCGGGTCTCGAGGGCGTCGAATTTGTCGTCGCCAATACGGACGCCCAGCATCTGTCCTTCGCCAAGACGGACCGCCGGATCCAGCTGGGTGAAACCATCACCGAGGGGCTCGGCGCGNGTGCTGCCNCCGAGGTTGGCATGAACGCCGCCGAGGAGTCGNCCGACGACATCCACTCCCACCTGGATGGGGCCCACATGGTCTTCATCACCGCCGGTATGGGCGGAGGCACGGGCACCGGTGCCGCACCGGTCATCGCCAAGTGCGCCCGCGACCGTGGCATCCTGACCGTTGGTGTGGTCACCAAGCCCTTTACCTTTGAGGGCCGTCATCGGATGCGCCTGGCTGACGCCGGCATTGCCGAGCTACAGCGCTACGTCGACACCCTGATTGTCATTCCGAACCAGAATCTGTTCCGCGTGGCCAATGAGCGGACCACCTTCTCGGACGCTTTTGGTATGGCGGATCAGGTGCTGCACTCCGGCGTGCGCTCGATCACCGACCTGATGATCCTCCCGGGCCTGATCAACCTCGACTTTGCCGACGTTCGCGCCGTGATGAGCGAGATGGGCAAGGCGATGATGGGGACGGGCGAAGCCTCGGGCGAGGACCGTGCCCTGCAGGCCGCCCAGAACGCCATCGCCAACCCGCTGCTGGATGAAACCAGCCTGCAGGGGGCCAAGGCTGTTCTGGTCAATATCACCGGCGGCATGGACATGACCCTGCTGGAGGTCGATGAGGCGGCCAATGCTATTGCCAATGAGGTCGATGACGACGCCAACATCATCTTCGGCGCGGCCTTTGATCCGGAGCTGGAGGGCAAGATCCGCGTCTCGGTCGTCGCGACCGGCATGGATGAGGCGGTCAAGGCCCAGATCGAGCCGACGCGTGGCAGCCTGATGGACCGCCGCCCGGCCAATCCGCTGNCGTCAGCCGACACCGGCGACCCCGACGCTGGAAACCACCCGGTCGCCAAGTCGCGAACCGATCGCGGCAACCGCCGAGCGGGCTCCTGTAACCCCGACCTTTGCGCCGCAACCCGCCGCAGCGACGGCCAGCGCAACGTCTGCGTCCAGCTGGCGCAATCCGGCCCCGATCTCGACGCCAGCTCCGATGCCGGAGACTCGTGCGACCGAGACCGTGGCCCCGCCGCCGNNCAGGCCTCGATGCCCGAGCGCGAGCCGATCATTCATGTGGCCGAGACCCGCACCCTGGATCCGATCGTTGATCCCTGGGTCGAGGAATATGAGGAAACGCACCCGGAGGCAGCGTCTCCGACCCTGACGGCCCAGGGTGACCTTTACATGGGTCGCGGTCCGCAGGGGCGCTCATCCGAAGCAGAAGCCCAGGAACAGCCCAAGCGGGGTTGGTCCCTGTTCGGTGGGGGACGCAAGGCTGCGNGCCGCCCCGGAACCGGCCCCCAGGCCCAGATCCCGACCAACCGCATCCCGGTCGCCAGTCAGCGTGGTAACACGGCGGAGGCGATTGACCCGGCTCCGGAAGAGGATCTGGAGATCCCTTCGTTCCTGCGGCGGCTCGCCAACTAAAGCACTAAGGGTCAGATAAGACTGAGAAAAGGGCGGCTCTCGGGCCGCTCTTTTGCGTTCCGGTCCCATAACGAAACAATCCGAAACCATGCTTTCCTTTCGCGCTTGCGAACGGGTGGGTAGGGGAAAAGGTGGCCCATCTGCGCACCCGGTGTTGCAGGGCTGAGTGGATGTGTTTCAAGGATTGCGTTCGTGCCCCAGGCGCCAAAGCAGCAACAGAGGACGACCATTGCCCCTGCCATCATGGCGGGCGTGGGCGTGCACTCGGGCGAGCGGGTCCGGCTGGTCGTGCGTCCGGCCCCGACCGNNGGCACCGGCATCGTCTTTGTTCGAACCGACATCACCGACCGCAGCAATGTTGTTCCGGTCTCGGGTGAGGCGGTGGTCGACGCGCGCCTGAACACCCGCATTGCCAATGCCGAAGGCGTTGAGGTGTCGACGATTGAGCACCTGATGGCTGCCTTCGCGGCGCTGGGGATCTCCAATGCCGTGGTCGAGGTCGATGGGCCCGAGGTTCCGATCATGGATGGTTCGGCCCTGCCGTTCGTCCAGCTGCTGGACCGCGCCGGGTTCCGCCGTCAGGAAGCGCCGGTGCAATATATTGAGATCCTGGAGCCGATCCGGGTCGAGGAGGGGGACAAGTCCGCCGTCCTTCTGCCCTGCGACCGCTACGAAATGCGCTTTGAGATCGATTTTGACACGCCGGTCATCGGCAATCAGGTCGTTGATTTCGTGGTCGATGAAGAGACCTTCCGCAACGAGATCATGGCTGCGCGGACCTTTGGCTTTGCCCATGAGGTGGAGGCCCTGCGCCAGATGGGCCTGGCCCGGGGCGGCAGCCTGGAAAACGCCGTGGTCATCGACGGCGACCAGATCCTGAACCCCGGCGGCCTGCGCATGGAACGTGAGTTCGTGCGCCATAAGGCCCTGGATGCCATCGGCGACCTCTATGTGCTGGGGGCCCCGATCCTGGGCCGCTATGAGGGCGTCAAGGCCGGTCACGCCATGAACAACCTGCTGGTGCGTGAGCTGCTGGCCAATCCCCAGGCCTGGCGCGTCGTGACCAAGGCCCCGCAACTGGCGATGTCGGCTTAAGGTCGAACCGGCCTTGCCACTTCGACCGATCAGGTTCTAAAGGCCGATCACGCTCATCTGCCGTCCAAAGTCGGGCTCTGCGGCCAGATGGGCGCGGCGGTTGGAATAGAAGCGCTGGGCATCCATGCGCGTGTCGTGACCGGTCCAGGCGGCGGTGACGACCCCGGCCTTNTCCAACTGCAGCAAGACAAAGCCCGGCAGATCGAACTGGCGCTTGTCGGCGGCTGTACTCCATGGCNNAAAGAAGCGGTCGCTGTCCGGCTCATGGTGCTCGAACCTCTCCATGAAGGCGAGGTCGACCTCATAGCTGGCCTGGCTGATGCAGGGGCCGACCACGGCGACGATGCGGTCCAGTGTGGCCCCTGATGCGATCATGGCCTGGACGGTGGAGTGGACGATGCCATGCAGGGCCCCCTTCCATCCGGCATGGGCCGCCGCGATCACGCCGACCGTCGGATCGGCCAACAGGATCGGGGCACAGTCCGCCGTCAGAACCCCACAGAGGACGCCGGGTGCCGAGGTGACGGTGGCATCTCCTTCTGGTCGCTCACCCTTCCAGCCCGTCTCGGCCACGCGCGCGATGGCTGAATGGACCTGATAGCAGCAGGCAAAGTCATCTGGGGTGCCCCCNATCCAATCGGCCACGCGCCGCCGGTTCTCGGCCACAGCCGCGGGATCGTCGTCAGAGCCAATGCCGGTGTTCAGCCCTTGATAGATGCCGGTCGAGACCCCGCCCTGGCGCGTGAANAAGCCATGGCGAACCCCGGCCTCGGTCAACAGGGGATGGGTGATGGGTTCGGGTCCAGCCATGGGCCTTGATACCCCGCCCGATCCGTTTGGGACAGCGTTTCGCCGTGCGGCCAATAATGACGCATGGGCGTGCGAGACTGCTGAACATGACCGGATCTGTCCTTCGCCCCCACAGGTGGTGCCATGGCACCCTCGCAATGGCTCGGAAGGCTATAAATTCAAGCGATTGGGAAACAATTGGCACTTTTGGCACCCAAAAACTTCAGGTGCCAATCCGCCACCGCAACCGGTCAGGCGTCAAAGCCCGGCACCGCCAGGCTGGACGGCGANAAGATTGCGCAGGCCTTGAACAGCTCGCCCATCTGGTCCGGGGCGGACAGTCGCGTGACCTGCCGGTCGATCACCGCCGCCGCGTCGGGCCGAGCCGTTTTCAGGACCGCCGCCCGTGCCTGCAGGCCCAGCCGGTTCAGGAACGCCCCCTGGCCCAGGCAGCCGGTGACATCAGCTCCGCCATGCAGGGCGGCCTCCATCACGGCGGGAAAGTCGGCCCATTGGGTCAGGTCGGCCTGACCGGGGGTGGCCAGNGGATCGACCTTCTGGTGCCGCTTGAGGGCCTGCAGGGTGTCGCCCGGTCCCGGTCGATCGCGGCCATAGTCGATCAGCAGGGCCGCACCACCGCTGGCCCGGACCAACTGACCCAGATCCCGGCCAAAGGCGATCTGGGCCTCGGACACCTCAAACAGTTCGCCTGGCTGGATGTCGAACTCTGGCTGCCGGGAGGGCAGGTTGATCCGCACCAGCCCGAATTCCAGCTCGCCCGCCTCGGCGCCCNNCACGCGCCGCTCGGCCCAGCCCGTCTCGGTGCGCACGAACTGATTGGCCGGCAGGCAGTCCAGCAGCTCATTGGCGATCACGATCACTGGTGCGTCGGTGTCGATCTGATCCAGACCTCGTACCCAGCGTGGGGCCAGATCGCTCTGGTTCAGCATNCGGGCCTGCACCTGCCGCAAGGGGCCGCTGGGCTCGATCAGGATCAAGTCTGCCGCCTCCAGAAATCCGGGCACCAGCCGTGCAGCTCGAACAGCATCGGCCATCAGGGTGCCATCGCCGGGGCCAACCTCGACCAGCCGGAACCGCTCGGGTGCGCCCAACCGGGACCAGACCTCTGCCGCCCACAGCCCGATCAACTCGCCGAACATCTGCGACACCATCGGCGCGGTGATGAAGTCGCCGGTGGCTCCCAGAGCCGGGCGCGTGGCGTAGTAACCGCCCTGCGGATCATGCAGGCACTGGCTGACATAGTCGGCAATCCGCATAGGTCCGGTCAGGGCGATCTGCCGCACCATCCGGCTTTTGAGGCCCGTCTCAGCCATGGGCATGGGGGCGAGCCGGGGCCAGCCTCCTCGTCACGATGGGGTATCGTCGGAGGCGGCATCTGGCTCTGCCGCCATGGGCGCGGCGGCCACCACCGGTTGCTGATACGCGCGCCAGATCAACCAGCCCCCGATCAGCATCATCGGGATCGACAGATACATCCCCATGGTCAGACCCAGCGGCAGGTTCTCCAGCCCGGCGTCGGGCTGACGCACATTCTCCAGCAGGGCGCGGATGACGCCGTAGCCCAGCAGGAAGGTGCCGGTGGCCAGGCCAGGTCGGGCATAGGCATGACGTTTCCACACCATCAGGCTGAGGATCACAAACAGGACCAGCCCCTCCAGCGCGGCCTCATACAACTGGCTTGGGTGGCGCGGCACCATGCCAGCAGGGCAATAGCCATAGGCATCCATGATGGTGCGATTGCAGAACACCATGCCCCAGGGCGCATCGGTGGGGCGGCCCCACAGCTCGCCATTGATGAAGTTGGCAATACGCCCGAAGAACAGGCCGATGGGAGCCACCGGGGCCACCAGATCGCCCAGGCTGAGCAGCGGGATCTTCTGTTTCAGAGCGTAGCCGATGATGGCCAAGCTGACCCCGATCAGCCCGCCATGGAAGCTCATGCCCCCATCCCAGATGCGGAACAGGGCCATGCGCTCGGTCCAGTTGGCCCCGTTGAACAGCTGGGCATACATCTGCGGCTCATAGAACAGGGCGTAGCCAAAGCGCCCACCCAGGATGATGCCGAGGGTGATCCACAACACCAGGTCGTCCAGTTGCCGTGCGTTGATAGGGGCNCGCCCCGGGGCCCACAGCCGCTCCGTCCGGGCCAGCCGCGCCGCATACCACCATCCAACCGCGATCCCGGCGACATAGGCCAAGGCATACCAGCGCAGAGCAAAGGGCCCGATCTGAAAGATAACCGGATCGATGTCAGGGAATGTCACAGGTGGCGACCTCGCGTGGCGGTTGGACCCCGCGTCTCTAGCAGGGCAGGGCGGAGCTTTCGAGCATCAATCCGGCGAACTTTTGACCCCAGATAGCCGCAAGTCTCGCCCATAGGCGCAGGGGGCGGGCAAGGGTTCGTTAACCATGTCAGGCCACCCTTTGATTGGCCGCCGGACAGAACCGGCAGGAGGTCCCGAATGCAGACCCGCAATCCGTTGCTTGATGAACTGGCCAAACTGGGCACCGGGGCCATGGGCCTGGCCCAGGCGGCGAGCGAAGAAGCCAAGACCGCCATGCGTGCCCAGGCCGACCGGTTTGTGGCCGACATGGACCTGGTGCGCCGCGACGAGTTCGACGCCCTCAGGATGAGCTGCAAGCCCTGCGGGCCGAACTGGCGGCCTTGAAAGGCGATAAGCCAACCAATCCAAGGCTAAAAGCCTGCCGGGCGAACGTCCACAGGTTCAAATCCCGCAGGGGACGCAGGCGGTTGAGCCGAATCTGCGATCCCGCCTACGTTGATGCTGCAAGGTGCGAGTCGCGCCAGGAGTACGCTTGATGGACGTCGCCACACCAGAAGAGATCGACTTGCCGCTCGATCCCCTCGACGTTGTCGAGCACGTTCTGAACGCCGAAAACCTGCCCTTTGACCGCACCGGCGGCGGGGATTTGGCCTTCGCTCTGGCGGGCGACTGGAAGGATTATGAGCTGTGGTTCGGCTGGCGGCCCGAGNGGGATTGCCTGCAGCTGTGCTGTGCCATCGACCTGCGCCTGCCCAAGTCGCGCCACGGGGCCGCGCATGAGTTGGTCGGCCTGATCAATCAACGCACCTGGATGGGCCATTTCGAGCTCTGGTCGGACGAAGGCGAGATCGTGTTCCGCCATTCACTGGCCCTGCCGATGGGTGAGCGTCCGACCCTGGCCCAGGCCGCCTCGATGATCGATGCAGCCATTGATGCCTGTGACCGCTACTATCCGGCCTTCGACTTCCTGGCACGCGGTGCCATCAAGGCCCAGGCGGCGCTGGATGCCTGCCTGTTCGAAACGGCCGGAAACGCCTGACATCATGGGGGCTTTGGGTCCCGTCGTCCTGCTGGGCTGCGGGCGCCTCGGATCGGCCCTGGTTGAGGGCTGGCTGGCCTCAGGCACCCTGGCGCCCGGTGACATGACCCTTATCTCGCGCTCAGAGAATGAGGCTGTGCGCGGTTTTGGCGGCCAGNGGGTTCGGACAGGCCCGGACGCGCTGCCCGATGGCCCCGTGACCCTGNGGCTCGCCACCAAGCCGGCCCAATGGCGCGAGGCCGTAGCGGCGCTGTTACCGCACCTGAATCAGCCGCCAACGGTCTCCGTCTCGGTCATGGCCGGTGTTCTGGCGGCCGATCTGCGCACGACCATAGGGGCACCANTCGCCCGGGTCATGCCCACCACGGCTGTGGCTGAACGGCAGGGTGTGGCGGCCATCTGGTCAGCCGACGATTTGGCCCGGGACATCGCCACGCAGCTGTTTGCGCCCATGGCCGATGTGGTCCAGCTGGATGCTGAGGGGCAACTGGATCCGGCCACCGCCGTGGCAGGGTCAGCACCGGCTTTCATCTATGCCTTCGTTCAAGCCTTGGCCGAGGCAGGGNCTGCGCAGGGCCTGCCGGAGGACGCCGCGCATCGGTTGGCCTGCGGAGCCTTGCGCTCTGCGGCGTCCGGCGCGGCGAGTCCATGGGACCTGGACGCATTGATCGCTCGCATCGCGTCACCGGGTGGCACGACCCGTGCCGGGCTGGATGCCTTGTCGGCAGGCCAGCTCGACACTTTGGTCCATGCGGCGGTGTCTGCGGCGGTCGCGCGGGCGCGCGACCTGTCACGTAGCTAGGGATCAGTTCAGGCTTTGCCCGCGAGAAATACGACGGGCCAGACGCTCATAGGTGCGCTCAGCGTCCTGCCAAACCGAAGCGTAACGGGCATCTTCGATGCTGGGGCTGTACCAGTCGTAGTCGACCGGCAGGGCCTGGCCGCTGGCGGTGACGATCTCGCCCTCAATAGAGGCACCGCCGATGGACACTNNGCGGATCGGGTCCAGACCGACCGAGTAGGACAGCTGCTCAAACGTCGGGCGGTTAGGGGCCAGGTCGGTCAACACCAGGTTGGCGCGAGCCCCGGCCAGGGCAGGATTCTGGGCCATGGCCTGCTCAATCTCTGCAGTCAGCCGGGCAACCTGACGCTCGACGTCACGCATACCCAGATGCTGCTCCTCGATCTTGTCCATCAGCTTTTCGTGGATGACCACATTGACCATGGATGACGTCGGTTGCGCGACCGCCGGCACTTCGGAAGCCAGCGCCGGACCAGCGGTAACACCGGCTACGGCCAGTGTTGCGGCGGCAAGGGCCGTCGCGGCGGATTTCACATTCATCGGCATGCGTGGATCTCCTGTCTCGAGTGGCGTTGTTGCCAACATAGGACATTTCGGGGCCCATTGCACCTAGGTGTGTCGCCGGTGCATCATCCCGGCAGGCGNATTCGGGCCAACAGTCCGCCCAGGTCGCCGCGGTCCAGGGTGATGTCTCCGCCATGGCCGCGCACCACGTCCCGGGCGATTGCTAGGCCCAGACCGACCCCTTTGTGGTTCTGGTTGCGGGCTTCATCCAGACGCAAAAAGGGGCGAAACGCTTCTTCGTGATGGGCGGGGTCAATGCCGGGTCCGTCATCCTCGATGGTCACTTCCAGGCCGCCGGACGGCAGATACCGGGCTGACAGGTGGACATGCTCGCCGTGGGCGGCGGCATTGCCGACCAGATTGACAATGGCCCGCTTGAACGCCATCGGCCGGACGTTTGCCATCAGGTCCGGGGCGACATCGACCTGCAGCTCGGTGCCCCCGCGCCGCGCCGTGTCGGCGGCTGCGTGCAGCAGATCTGCCAGGTTGACGTCCTGGCGCGCCTCNCCGGCTTCGCCGCGCGCGAAGGCCAGGTATTCGTCGATCATGTGCTCCATTTCGTCCAGGTCGGCCTTCATGGCCTCCTGCCGCTTGAACGGGGGCGAGGGCCAATCCAGACGCAGGCGGGTCAGGGGCGTGCGCAGGTCATGGCTGACCGAGGCCAACAGCGCGGTGCGCTGATCAATGTGGCGCTGGATCCGGTCGCGCATGGCCAGAAAGGCCTGGGCCGCAGACCTCACCTCACGCGCACCATAGGGCTTGAACGCCTCCACCGCCTCGCCACGACCGAAGGCCTCGGCGGCCTCTGCCAAGCGCTCGATGGCCCGTGCNTGATTGCGGATGAACAGCATGGCCACTCCCAACAGCAGAACCGCCGCAATGGCCAACCACAATACAAAGATATGAGCCTGGGTCGCGACCGCCCGATCACGCGGCGCAATGATCCTCAAGACGCCATCGGCTTGCTGCACGCGAATGTCGACGTGGGCCGGGTAACGGGTCGTGTCGAACCAGCACAGCTGGTCCAGCTTGGCCTGCAGCGCCCGGTCCATCGCCCGGTCGACAACCCCGATGGGTCCCCGTCGGGTCTCGGTGGGCAGGGCCGCGCCGGGATAGAGTGCGATCGACAGAGACATATTCTCCTGCGCCTGCTCGCTGATGTGGGCCAGGTTTTCCGGTGTCGGGGCCTCCGCGTAGCTCTGGGCAGCCCAGGCAATATCTCCGGCCAGACCGTCGGCCAGACGGGCGTTCACCGTTTGCCAGTGGGCATCGAANAAGATCCACGTCACCACGGTTTGCATGACCAGCACAGGGATGACGATGATCAGAAGCGATCGGCCCCAAAGTGTCGTCGGCAGGCGGCGCTTCAGGAATCGTGGCCACAGGGTCGCGGGTAACAGCCGCATTTCAGTCCGGTGCCAGCATGTAGCCGATGCCCCGCACGGTCTGCAGGTAGCGAGGGTTNCTGGGATCGGCCTCCAGCTTGCGACGCAGCCGGGTCACCTGCACGTCCACGGCGCGGCCGGTGATGTCGGCCGTGTCGGGCGACAGGGTCATGCGTTCCACCGGGGCGTGGGAATGGATGGCCAGGGTCTTGAGGAGCTGGGCTTCGGCCTCGGTCAGGCGTTGCAGCTTGCCATCGCGGGTCAGCTCCAGCCGCTCCATGTCGAACACCGCATCGCCCATATGGATCTCGCGCGGGGTCAGNGGCTTGCCGCCGGTGCGGCGCAGGATGGCATCGATGCGCAGCCCCAGCTCACGCGGATCGAACGGCTTGGACATATAGTCATCGGCCCCGCGCGACAGGCCTTCTATGCGGTCGTCCGGGTCACCCTTGGCCGTCAGCAGCAGCACGGGCGTGGCGGAAGTCTCGGCCTTGGAGCGCACCCAACTGGTCAGGTCAAATCCGCTCTCGCCCGGCATCATCACGTCCAGCACCACGAGGTCGAACTCTATCAGCTCCATAAGCCGTTTGGCCGCCGCCGCGTGGGCGGCTCCGGTGGTGCGGTAGCCTTCTCTGGCCAGATACTCCTTGATCAGTTCGCGGATGCGGTCGTCGTCATCGACGATCAGCAGGTGGCGCCCGGTGCCCGGACTGGCGACCGGTCCAGAGCGGCCCTGGGGACGGTTTTCACTCACACTCATGCATCCCCCTTGAGCGGCGCACGTTGACCTGACGGCTCCGGACCGCTCTAACACAGCCTGGTCTTGAGGAGACAATCATCAATGACACTCGTTCCCTTCGACGAACGCGACGGCTGGATCTGGATGGACGGGCATTTCGTGCCCTGAAGGNACGCAAAGACGCACGTTCTGACCCACGCCCTGCACTATGGTTCGTCCGTGTTCGAGGGCCAGCGTATGTATGGCGGCGAAATCTTCAAGCTGACAGAACATTCTGAGCGTCTGAAGCGATCCGCCAACCTTCTAGACTTCGAGATCCCCTATTCGGTCGAAGAGATCAACGCTGCCTGCGTGGCGGTCTGCGACAAGATGGGCTTCACCGACTGCTACATCCGTCCGGTCGCCTATCTGGGCCCGGAGCAGACCTCCGTCTCGGCGCTGAACAACAAGGTGCACCTGGCTATCGCGGCGTGGGAATGGCCCAGTTATTTCGATCCGGAGGTCAAGAAGAAGGGCATACGCCTGGAGTGGGCCAAGTGGCGCAGGCCCGACCCGATGACGGCGCCGTCCACCGCCAAGGCGGCGGGCCTGTATGNNATCTGCACCATGTCCAAGAACGCGNCCGAGCGGCGCGGCTTCTCGGACGCCATGATGCTGGACTGGCGCGGCTATGTGGCTGAGGCGACCGGAGCCAATGTGTTCTTCATCAAGGATGGCGTGATCCATACCCCGGATGTGTCCAACATCCTGAACGGCATCACTCGCCAGACCGTCATCGACATCGCCCGCGCCAAGGGGATCGAGGTGGTGGTGCGCAACATCCTGCCCGAAGAGTTGGCGGACTTCAGCGAGTGCTTCCTGACCGGCTCTGCGGCGGAAGTGACGCCGGTGCAGTTGATCGGGGACTACACCTTCACGCCCGGCGATCTGACTCTGGGCCTGATGGACGACTACGCCAAACTGGTGCGCCGCGAGGCATAGCCACTCCGTCACCACCTCAAGGCCCAGCGCCCAATCACGGTGCCGATGACGCCGGCGGCCAGCATGCCGAGTGTACCAGGTGCCGACGAAGGCGGCGGTGGCTTCGGGGCAATGCAGCACGCCGTAGGCGGCGGCTGCGATCCCGCCAGTGGCCAGCCCCAAGGCTCCGCCTGCCAACATGGGACGGGTGGGGGCGAGGCGTCGGGCCGACAGGAAGACAAAGCTGGCGGCACAGGCGGAGACGATCAGGATATTGCGGCCACAGACGGTCCAGGTCCGGCCCAGCCAGTCGCTCAAACGCTCGCCAGCGGGGTCATCAGCAGCTCGATCACACCCCAGATCATGGCCACGGAGATGATCGCAACAAGCGCCACCAGCGCCGGGCCCAGGACGAACCCGGGCGGCCAAGGCGCGTCGCCAGGTTCAGGCCGCCGCAGCCAGCGACAGGGTGTAAAGCAACTTCAGCCACGGGGCTGCGGTCGCCAGGCCCTGGCTGAGATCCGGGCGCACACCCAGGATCAGCACCACCGCCGCCACGGCCGTCACACCCGCGGCCACCAGCAATCCTGGCATCAGTCGTGCCGGGCGGGTGGGTTCCAGACCCACGCTCAGGGCATCAATCAGATCGTCAGTTCTCATCGGCACTCACACGGGCAGCCAGCGTCTTCATGGATCGGTGGACACTGACCTTGGCAGCCCCTTCGGTGAAGCCATGGCGCGCGGCGGCCTCGGCCAGGCTCAGGCCGCCGATGCGCACATCTTCGATCAGTTGGCGCTGGCGTTTGGGAAGGATGGCCAGCACCTTGTGCAGGTCGCGGCGGATGGCACCGTCCTCGACTGTGTGCGGGGCCAGCACCAGATCGGCATCCTCCAGCGGGAGCGTGGGGCGGCGGCCCAGGCGGCGGAAATGGTCGATCAGCTTGTAGCGGGCGATGGCATAGGCCCAGGCGCTGAACGGCAGGCTGGGATCGTAGGTCGCGCGCTTGGCATGAATAGCGATCAGACACTCCTGCACCAGATCCTCCGCATCCGCCTCGCGCCCGCCCAGCCGGGACCGGAAATAGACCGTCAGGCTGCCCTGCAGATGTTTGAGCAAGGCGCGCCAAGCCAGCATGCCGCCGTCGTCCAGGCCACGCACCATGAGGTCTTTCAGCATGGCCTCGGTATCAGTCACGCAATCCCAATTTCGATGCAGAGTCGTCGAAGGTTACCGATTTCCCGGCCTACCGTGGCGTAAATTTTCGTGCGGGAGCGGCCGTGCCGCAGGGTCGACTCGCCAGATCTGGGCCGACCCCGAGGTTCACGCCTGGGCCGTCAGCCCGTCACGGCTTGCGCCGCCGCACGATGGCCCACCAGACCACGCCGCCGATGACGGCAATGGGCAGGAGCACTGAGCCGATGGTGATCAAGGCTGCCAGCATGCCCATCGACAGGCCAAAGGCATTTTGCAGGGCATGGGCGACCGGGCTGGTCGGATTGTTGGCGCCGAAGGCTCCGCCCTGCTCATAGCTCAGGGTCAGACGGGCGGTTTGCACGCGGGTTTCCAGCTCGCGCAACTGGGCGGCCTGTTCGTCGCGCTGCTGCATGAGTTGGGCCAGTTGGCGTTCGACCTCCAGTCGTTGTTCCATAGTTCCGCCGCGCCGGGCCTGCAGGGCCTCGATCCGCTGGGTCAGGGTCTCGGTGGTCTTCACCCCNGCCGTAGAACGGTCGATGCCGGCGGTCACATCCTCGCCCTCGGTTCGTGCCTCATCCAGGCTGCCGCCGACGTTCTGTACATCCGTGGCCAGCCCGGCCCGGAATCGGTCGATCCATTGCGGTTGACCGCGCAGTTCCAGGGTGCCGGACGGGCGGCTTCCCGCCCAATCGGCCTGGGCGGACACCACCTGGCAATAGCCGGGCCCAGCGCTGGCGCAGGCCAGCTCGTGACGACTCATCAGCTCGGCCCCGCGATTGCGCGGCACGCTCATGACGTAGCGATAGGCATAGGCAATGCGGGCAATCGGCGCGGGGGTTGCGGCGGCTGGACGGGTAGGGGCCCGGGCGGCGTGGCCCGGCTGGTCGCCCCGCCGACGGTGGTGGCGCGGGCGGTTTCGGCATGCGCGACCGTCTCTGCCGCTGCATCGGCCGTCGCCGCTTCGGACTGGGACAGCTCGGCGACCTCGGCCGCGGTGCCTTGGCGGACATCGGGACTGTCGGCGTATTCGGCGGACGGCTGGCAGGCGGCCAGGCCCAGGGCGCCAATGGCGGCGAGGGTCAGGATGGATACGGAGGCACCTTTGGTCATCGTCGTCTCTCCCTTTTCCGGTCCAGACCGCGGGTTCGGCCTGTGATCACGATTTCGTGATCACGCGCTTCAATCGCGTCGGATCTGGGGCAGCAAAGGCACCAAAGCGCGGCTTGCCATGAACCATTTTCCAGCGTTCAAGGGGGGCCGAGAGAGGGACTGGCGAAGGGGACCGCCACTGATGTTTACGCTGCTCAATCTTCAGAGCCTGTTTGGCCTGGTGGTGATCATCGCCGCCTGCTGGGCTCTGTCGGAGAACCGCAAGGCCTTTCCCTGGAAGCTGACGGCGGGGGCGCTGGCGGTGCAGGCGGCCTTGGTGCTGGTGCTGTTTGCCGTGCCCGGCTCCATTGCTCTGCGGGACGGAGTGTCCAATGCCGTGGCGGTGCTCAGTGCCGCGGCCGCCCAGGGGGCCCAGTTCGTGTTCGGCTATCTGGCCGGGGGCGATCAGCCCTATGTCGTCGACGCGCCCCAGAACCTGTTCACCTTTGCCTTCAACGTCCTGCCCATGATCCTGGTGATCTCGGCTCTGTCGGCGCTGCTTTGGCACTGGAAGATCCTGAAATGGATCACGCGCGGCTTTGGCATTCTGTTTGAGCGGACCATGGGACTGGGCGGGGCCTCGGCCCTGGCGGTGGCGGCCAACATCTTTCTGGGCATGATCGAAAGCCCGATCGTCATCCGCGCCTATCTCGACAAGCTGACGCGCTCGGAACTGTTCTTGATGATGGTGGTGGGCCTGGCCACCGTCGCGGGATCAACCATGGTGGCCTATGCAGCCATGCTGGCTCCGGTGCTGCCCGATGCCGCCGGCCATGTGCTGGTCGCGTCGATCATCTCGGCCCCGGCGGGCGTGCTGCTGGCGCGGATCATGGTGCCGGAGGCCCAGGACACCAAGGCTGAGGACGCCGACTATGACTCCACGCTGAAATACGATNCCTCCATCGACGCCATCGTGAAGGGCACCTCCGACGGCCTGATGGTGGTGCTGAACATCTCAGCCGTGCTGATCGTATTTGTGGCCCTGGTGGCGTTGGTCGATGCCAGCCTGGGCTGGACCTGGGTCAATGGAGCCAAGCTGACACTGGAGCGCATCCTGGGCTGGATCTTTGCACCCCTGGCCTGGCTGATGGGGGTCGAGCTGGCCGACACCAACATTGCGGGGCGCCTGTTGGGGGTGAAGCTGACCCTGACTGAGTTCATCGCCTTCATGCGCCTGGGCGGAGCGCCCGCCGACGCCATGAGTGAACGCACGCGGATGCTTCTGACCTATGCCATCTGCGGCTTTGCCAACATCGGCTCGGTGGGCATTACGGTCACAGGCCTGTCGGTTCTGGTGCCCGAACGCCGAGAAGAAGTGCTGGGCCTGGTGTGGAAGGCACTGTTCGCGGGGTTCCTGGCCACAGTCATGGCCGCGGCGGTGGTTGGCATCCTGCCCCGGCTGTATTCTGATGAGCGCCCCGGACACAGCCTTGTCCTCGGTGCCCGTTGCGGTCGATGCCAGTCAGATCCAGGCGCGACCCCTGAAATACTATGATCTGGTGATGGCGGCCTTTGTGGCCATCCTGTTGCTGTCCAATGTGCTGGGGGCCGGCAAGGTCGCCAGCGTGCCTCTGCCGGTCATCGGCGACTGGCCCTTTGGCGCAGGGCTTTTGTTCTTTCCCCTGGGGTATGTCATCGGCGACATCCTGACCGAGGTGTATGGCTTTGCCCGAGCCCGGCGGGCCATCTGGGTCGGGTTCGCGGCGCTGATCTTCATGGCCTTCATGGCCTGGGTGGTGGTCGCCCTGCCGCCCGCCGCCGACTGGGGCGGTCAGGCCGCCTATGAACAGGTGTTTGGCCAGGTGCCGCGCATCGTCTTTGCCTCCATCGTCGCCTTCTGGGCCGGAGAGCTGGTCAATGCCTTCGTGCTGGCCCGCATGAAGGTCTGGACGAAAGGCCGCTATCTGTGGGCGCGGACCATCGGCTCCACGGTGTTCGGCCAGGGGGTCGACAGCCTGATCTTCTATCCGCTGGCGTTTCTGGGGGCGACGGGCTGGACGCCGGGCCTGGTGGCCAAGGTCGTCGTGACCCAATGGGCACTGAAGACCGCCTGGGAGGCGCTGCTCACGCCCGTGACCTATTGGGCGATCAACAGCCTGAAACGCGCCGAGGGCATTGACGTCTATGACCGGGATACGGATTTCACACCGTTCAAGACCGGCGTTTAGGCCCGATACTCGCCCAGCCCTTCCTCAAGGAACGCATTGTTGGCCTCGCGCACCTTGGCCGCCGCGTCGTCATACAAGAACGGCAGGAAGGCGAACCGCTCGCCCCGCGTGACAGGCGTCACGGCGTGCAGCAGCGAGCAGGAGAAGACGACGGCCGCCCCNGGCTCAGGCTTGTAACTGCGCGGGCCGTATTCTGGAAAAACGATTTCCCCGCCGTCAAAATCCGAACTCAGATTGATCGAGACCGCGAACCGCCGGTGGGCCGTTNNGCCCTTGGTGGTATTGTCGCGGTGGGCGCGGAAGTGGCCCGCGTCTTCCGCGTTATATAAGGCGACCAGATGGCGTTCCATGCGCGTGGCGGCGAACTGATGCACCCTCTGGATTTCGGGCACGATGCGCCGGTGGATGCGTTCCTGGGCCGCGCGGATCAGGTCGGGATCCTCCAGCAATACATCGCGGCGGCGCTTGTGATTGGGATCGGTCAGCAAGACCGTCTTGCCGTCGCGTTCGGACATGAAGCCCGACAGTTCGCCCCCATCGGCGCGATAAGCCGCGATCAACCGCTCACATAGGTCCGGCTCGAACACGCCGGGCAAATGCAGCACGGGGGCCATGACCTGGACCCCGCCATAGGTGCCCACCGGNAGGGCCTGGAGCAGGCGGATCAACTCATCGCGGTCACTGCCGTCGGGGCGCATGGGAATAACCGCCGCAATCCGAAGCATCGGATCGACCACGACCCAGATGCGCCGGCCCGGCCCGCCAGCCTCCAGCGGGGCAGAGCCATAAAGGCGACTGACCGTCTGGTCACTGTCGAAGAACCACCGGATGCCTGGCAGGCTTATCTCCAGCCGGCCTTCATCCGCCGGGTCGATCGTGACGCCGAAGAAGGCGATCCTGGCATCGTCAAACAGGCGGCGATGGCTTTGCAGGATCGACAGGGCCGCACGGCCCGGCTCATCGTTGCTGCTACCGATGAAGCCGAGCACCAGATAGCGCCCGGCGGCGCTGTCGAACACATAGCTGGGGTTGTCGCTGGACTTCTGGCGGAATCGCGGTGCCGGATCACCGGGCAGCAGATTGCGATAGCGCCAACCGACCGTGGCCGGCGGCGTTCCGCCCCTTCCGTCGCGACGGCCTGCGGACGGGGTGGGGCTTCGGGACGTGAGATCACCGCCTTTCGGGGCGGTTTGGCGCGCTTGCTGGACTTGGCAGGGTGCGGCTCATGTCGCCATGGGGCCGTCCGACCTGCTGCCTGTCAAGGCCGATGGCGTGGTTGGAACTTGCGGATGACGCCGGAGAAGGTCATCACAACCCGATCTCCGACATGGATCTGGCCTCGCGAGAAGATCAGACTCTTGCCTGCCCGCACCACTTCGCCGGTCGCTTCCACCAGATCCCCTTCATAAACGGCATCAACGAAGGTGGAGTCCAGTTGAACCGTCACGCCAGACGCACCTTCCATCTCCTGGTAGGCCATCTGGAACAGGGCGATGTCGGCGAAGGTCATCAGACAGCCGCCGTGCATCCGATGGCCCATGTTCATATGCTTGGCTTCGGCGCGAAAGGCGCAGCGGCGTCGACCGTCCGGCTCGATGCGGAAATAGAACGGGCCGACGACCTGATCAAAGGTGCCGTGGCTGTCATAGGTTCGCCAGCCGGCAAACTCGCCCTCAGTGACGTCAATCGTGGCGACCATATACGATACCCGGAAGTCCGGCCTTCTTTCCGCTACTGCGATGCAGCATATAGGGCATATGACCGATCCAATCGAAGCCGAGATTTTCAATCAACTGGCGGCCCTGNGCCCCGGAAAGAGCATTGAACCCGCCGATGTGGCCAAGGTGTTGCAGCCCGACCGGTGGCAGCGGCAACTGGGGCGCGTGAAANCCGTGGCGATCGGTCTGATGCGGCAGGGCCGGCTGACGATCACCAAGAAGGGCAAGCCGGTCGATCCGGCGTCCGTGAAGGGCGTGATTCGATTGCGACTGCCGACGGAGGCCGAGGCCCAGTCCGCGCAGGCTGCGCTGTTAGCCCAGGTCGACGCTGAGCCGTTTGATCCCAATCCGGACGAACTGGCCTGACCGCGCCAGGCCTGGCTGTCGGCTAGCGCCGCACCCGCACCCGTTTTCGCACGCGCTGGGACGTCTCGCGGGGATCTGCGCTGCGCCGCTCATCTGCGCCTTGGTCGGCGGACGACCGGGGCGTGACCACGGCCTGGGCATTGCCAGCGCCCTCCAGGATGGCGCACAGCAGGGCAAACAGGACGAGGATGGTTTCGGTGCGCAAGGGGTAGTCGACCACCGAGTGCATCAACACCACCAGAATGGCCACACTGGCGGCGCGGCGCTGGCCATCGCCTGCGGCTTGAGCGGGCCGCCATGCGGACCAGGTGCGACGCCCGTGCCAGACGAAGAAGGCGACCAGTCCGACGACACCGATTACGCCCGCTTCGAGCCAGATCTGCAGATATTCGTTATGGGCCTGGTTGAAATAGGTGCTGTCCAACTGGGCCAGAGGCTCAATCGCGCGGTAAACCGGATCGAACGANTCAAGGCCGGATCCGACCGGCTGGAAGGGATTGCCCGCCTCAATGACGAACGGCCATCGGTCCAGTCGACCGGTTTCACCGGGCCTTGAAACCGCTGCAGTGCGGGGCAGGGCCAACACCACCAGAGCCGTCAGGGCGACAACACCCGTTGAGATGACGCCCAACAGCGCCAGGCGAGGGCGCTCANNATTGGATGAACGCCAACCGACGACGAGGCTCAGAGCCAGGACTGGGAACGCCATGACCAGGCCGAAACGGGACTGCCCAACGGCCAACCCCACCAGGCACAGGGCCAGTACGCCCCGATCNATCAGGGTCCCGCCGCTGTTGAGGCTGCGATCCTGGCGAATACTCTCGCCGGCCAGCCAGGTCGCCAGGGGCATGCTGCACAGGATCAAGGTGGCCAGATGATTTCGGTTGGCGAACAAGCCACTGATCGTCCTGGCGGATGTGTTGGGCCACGGATGGAATGCCGTGGTCCCGCTGATGGCCTGCAATCCTCCCGCGATCAGGTTAGCGACAACGGCAAACAGACAGATCCAGACCAGATTCCGGACCAGCTTCGGTCCCGATACGATTACGGCCAAAAACATCGCGACCGGCGGCAGCAGGGCCAGCGCTGCATTCCAGGTGGCATCCGGGGTCACACTGATCGGAACCCAACTGTCGGACACATTCACCAGCCGTTGGGCCAAGGCCATGTCCTCATGCCCCGGGAGCCGGGTCCAGATTGCGGGTGGCAGCGGAATGAGTTGCACCAGCGGAAGGGCCAGCGCCAATCCGAGCAAGCTCAAAGAAAACTTGTGCTGGGGAACCAGGCCGGGGCGCTCGGCCAGCGCACTTCCCGCCAGAATCAGCAGAGGCAGGGCCGCCAGTTCTACGAGCGCCAGGCGCAAGGCGTTCAACTGGCTGGCGCCACCAAACGCNAAAGCAAAAACCAGCAAGACATATGCGGCTATTGCCACACGGCCTTGCTGGCTTTTGAAAACGTCGGAAATCACACGATACCTTCGAGAACCTGGATAGCCCGGTACTCGAGCCGCATCGAGGGATCGAAACGGAGTTTACTGGCTGTCGGATCGTCCAGCAGGGAGACACCGAGGACGATGACGCCAAGGCTCAGGGCGACGACGCCCCACATCGGCAGGCCAGCTTCCTCACCGCTGCCCTGGGCACCAGCCATAGCCACGCGGTCCACAACGCCAGCGGTCGCGCCGTTGTCAACGGCGGCGGCGGCCAGCCACCAGCATCAATCCTGCAGCCGTAGCAGCAATCAATTTTTTCATGACAACACTCCCTCTGGAAAAGCAAAGATGCTCGAAGGGGCTTTAAACACTCAAGCGGTCAGGAAAGCAACCCGGGTTTCCGTCCAACAACAACCCTTGGGTGGTCCCGGTGTGAGCTGTGTCAGATCTGCATCAGGCGCTGTCTGAGGAATCTTCGATGGCCGCATAGACGGCGGCAATGATCACGGCGCTGCCGATAATGGCGACCGGCAGTGGGGGCAGGGCGGCGCGGAGTCAAGCCCCAGTTAGAGCTATGGCCCAATCCCGCCCCGACGCGGTCGGCGATTCGAGCTGAAACCGGCTGACTGGCCGAGGCCCAAGCTTGGCCAGCGATCAGCAATACGCCCAGCGAAATACCCGCAATAGTCTTGTTCATGCCCGTCTCTGGATTGGGTTGTGTCGGCAAAAAGCCGCCGTTGAAAGGAAAGGGCTGCGGTAGCACTCGGCCACCGCAGCCCCAAATCGTTCAGCTGACCGCCCCGAACTCAGCGGCGGTCAAGACAAATCAGTTGCTGTCCGCAGCGTCGTCGCCGGACTGACTGATCAGAAGGCCCAGGCCGACGATGCCAATCAGCATCGGCACGAAGGGCGGAAGCCGCCTTCGTCGCCGTAGTTCCAGCTCCAGTTGCTGGACGAGCCCAGCTCAGCCGCAACGCGGTCACCCACGCGAGCCGCAGCATCACCCGAACCCGCTGCAGCCGCTTGACCGGCCACCAGCAGGAGACCCGCCGCCACACCGGCGATCATCTTGCGCATGTTCATCTCCATCAGATGGTCAGATTGCGGGCAAAGGCACCCGCGCCAATGAGAGCGAACCTAGAGGCCAAAAGTTGCAAAATCAATAGCGGAAAGCGAACGATAGCGTGTCGAATATGTCTCAACTCGCGCCGCAGGAGAGTCTGTCTCAGCCCGCAGGGGCTAGGTCGAGATCATCCAGCCANATTGTCGCAGTCAGACGGTTGGTAGTCGGCTGTGTCATCAGTCGCAGCACGATTCCCGAACAGCCGGACGCCGGAATATCAACCAAGGCCTCGAATCGCTGCCAGTCGCGCGAATCGGCTTCATGCACCGTCATCTGGCCAGCGGCAGGGCTGTTACCACCGTAGAGGCAGACAGCCTGCCAGACAAAGGCACCGGCCGCGCTGGGTTGTTCCTGTCGCACGCGGCCCGTCAGTTTCAGTCGGCCTGGTGGCACAACGACATACTGATAGGCGATGACTTTTTGGCCCAAGCCGCTGTAGCTGACACGGAGGGCCCGATTGGGATCGGTGGACGACGCCCCGGTAATCTCGACTTGCAAGCCNGCCGCACGCTCGAGGTTCCAGCCCAAAGGCGCAATCAGGTCGGTCTGATCGAACTGCCCGTCGTCCAAAAGTCCGGTGCCCAGTCGCTTGGGGCGCCCAATCGCGCGGCGAACCCGTTCCAGATTCGACAGTTCGGTGTGCTGTGCGATCCAGGAATAGAGGCGGGACAGTTCTTGATCGTCGACCGGCTTGCCGCGAGCCTCAAGCTGAATCACCAGATCTGCGGCGAGGTGGGCTCCTCCGGGNGTCTCATACAAGCTGTTGAAGAATCCACTCTGCCACGGGGGCTGCGCGGCAAGGAGCTCCGCGATCAATCCTATCGAGCGCGGCTCCTCACGCGCCGCCGTTGACAGCAGGCTGAAGAAGACGGGCTGCTGACGGCCTCGGCGCATCAAGGTGTCGGCGTGGGCAAAGGCACCTGGAAGGTCGCCCTGGCGCAAGCGATAGATCACCAGCCAGGCATGGGATGGGTCGTCGCGAAGACTCCAGTTGCCGGCCAGGGTCAGCATCTCGTTGGCGTCAGCTGGCCGCCCCAGCTTGTCTGTGGCCATGCCCGCCACGCGGAGCGCCTGAACCGAGAACGGGGACTTGCGTAACGCCTCGCGGGACAGGGCCAAGGCATTGTCGTAGCGGCCGTCCACGAACTCCGCTTCGGCTGCCCGGCTGAGTGCGACGGGGGATCCCGGATTGATACGCACGGCCATGCCGGGCGGGCTTCGTTGCGTCAGCGGGACCAGAATGATCTGAGCCGCCAGCCAGACAGCCAGAACGATCAGGGCCAGAGGAACCCACTGCGCCAGCCGCTGCGGGTTCAAAGCCGGCGGCTTCGCCCCGCTCGGATCCGGTCCGGGCTGAACATCACGGGCAGAGGCTTCGACGCCCTCGATCATGCGGTGCGATTGTCGTTGGCTTTGGAGCCGTAAGAATAGTCATAGACGTAATCGTAGCCATAGCCGCCCTGGCTGGCTTTCTTGACGTTGAACTTGGTCATGGCGGCACCCAGGACCCGCGCCCGGCTCATGCGCAGGCGCTGAAGGGCCCCGCGGGCCTGACCGCGGCGCGTGCTGCGCGATTCAAGCACGAACAGCGTTCCGCTGGCCGTTGCCGCCAGCAGGGGCGCATCGGCAAAGCCAAGAACTGGCGGGCCATCAATGACGATGTGGTCGAACTCTTGCAGCGCCTGGGTCAGGAACTGTGTGAAGCTGTCACTGCCCCACAGTTCTGCCGGGCTGGGCGGAAGCGGGCCACAGGGGATGAAGAACAGATTGTCGGTCTTTGTCCGTTGGATCACGTCATCGATGGTCGCCGAACCTGACAGCAGATTGCTCATGCCGCGATCATTCTCGACGCCGACGTTTCGGTGCATGGACGGATTGCGCAGGTCGCCGTCGATCAACAGAACCCGCCGACCGGTGCGCGCCAGGTTCATGGCGGTGGCAAATGCGGTCGTCGACTTGCCCTCGCCGGGACGCGCACTGGTCACCAGCAAGGTCGACGGTGCGCCGGCAGGGGTCGAAAACTGCAGGGCTGTTCGCAGGGAATAGTAGGCCTCTGACAAGGGGGATCGGACGTCGGCCAGGGCCTCGGGCACAGTCTGTCCCGTTTCCATCAGCGGAATCAGGCCCAAAACCGGGATGTGCAGCTTCTGCTCGACATCCTCAGGCGTCGCCAGGGATTCATCCAGAGCTTCCAGCACCAGGATAGCGACGGCGGCCAGGCCGCAGCCCAGAACCAAGGCCAGCACCAGATTGACCAGCATATTAGGCTTGGACGGCTCCTCGGGCGGAATGGCCAAGTCGACAATCGAGATGTTGTTGTTGGTCAGATCGCCCGTCACGCCAGCATCGCGGCACTGCTGCAGCAGGTTTTCGTAGAGGCTGCGGGTGGTGTCCACCTCGCGGCGCAGGATGTTGTATTGGACCGAGCGATCCGCCAGATCCAGGACCTCTGCAGTCGAGCCGGCAACGCGNGCGCGCAGCGCCCGCTCCTGCGTCAGCGAGATATTGTATTCATTCTGGATCGAGCGCCGGATATCGGCCGCGATCGAGGCGATCTGGCTGTCGATCTCGTCGATGCGGGCCTTCAGCGGCACCATGGTCGGATAGTCCGGCTGGTAGATCCGCAACATCTGTTGGTATTCGCCGTCGAGGCGGGCACGCTCTTCGGTGAGGCGCTGAATCGCTGGATTCTGCAGAACTTCCGGCAGCGTCATCACGTTGTTACCGCGCGCGGCGTTCCACTTGGCTTCGGCGGCAACGCGCGCCGCTGCGGCGAGGGCCGTATTGAACGATTCCAGACTTTGCGATGCCAGCGATCCGCCCGTCTGCTCTCCAGCTTCGTTCTGGCCGCCAAGATTGATGATCTGCTGGTTTGATGCATAGGTCACCAGCTGGCGTTCGGCCTCTTCCAGGCGCGTGCGCGTCTCATTGATCCGGTCCTCGAGGAACTCGCGAGCATAGGCCGAGGATTCAAACTTCCGGTCGAGGTTTGACTGNATATAGTTTTCAGCGAACGCATTGGCGACGCGGGCTGACACTTCCGGGCTCGGGCTCGAATAGCCAATGTTGACCAGCCGCGATCCCCGAACCGGCGAAACACCGAGGTTTTCCTGAAGGGTTTCCACCGCGAGCTCGCGGCGTTGCTTGGCGCGGTCGGCCTCGGTTGAGCTTGTGTCCACCGGTGCGGCGGCACCCAGGGCTTCCAGGGCCTCATTGCTGGAGGCAAGGCCGAGGCTGTCGATCACCCGCTCGGAGAGGCTGCGGCTGCGAAGCAGGCCGTATTGGGTCTGGAAAAACTCTTCGCCAGCAACAAGCGATTCCTGAGGCGCGTTGCCGGTTTCGCTGGCANNAACGCGCGCCGCTTCGCGATCGATCTGCACCGCCGCCGAAGCGGAATAGATCGGCCGCATCAACAGGGTTAGAGCGATCCCGAGCGCCAGCGTCGACAGAACGATTCCGAGGATCAGAAAGCGATGCTTGCGGACCAGGTTCCAGTAGGTCGAGAGGTTGAAGGAGTTACCATCTTCGTTGCTCGGAGCGTCTGTGCGCTCCTGATAAATGACCGACTCAAGGTCCGATTGGGGTCGGTGGGACGCGTGCTGGAACTCGGCCAAGGTGATTATCCGGTGTTCAGTTTGCCCACCCGTGCGCAATAGCCAAGGTTAGGCAGGAAAGTTAGAGAAAGCCCTTCGCTCAGCCCGGCAGGTTTCGCAAGGGGTGCTGAGGTTCTGGCTAGGTGGGTGGGGCGGAAAAAGTGGCTTGGGGTCGCACGGACTGGAGTTGCGCCAGATTAGCCACCCGAACCTCCGAGTAGAGACCGGCCCCCAGGACACTGAATTCAGACCCGTCCTTTGAGGGCTTTCGCCTGAGCAATTTTGGCAATCCGGGTTGCATGTCAGATCCCGTGCTCCGATGCGGCTCGGATGGAGCCGCCGCAATGTGGCACACCCGTTTGACCAGTGGGCCTGGTCAACCCTGACTTGCCAGCCGCCGAAACGATCTTCGCCCGGGGCCGACAGATTCGGATTGGATCGGGTCATCGCAGGACCTGGAAGATCGCCAGGGCCGGCAGCGCTGTGACAAGATTACGCACCGTTGAGTTCAGCCGCGAGGTGTCGACCACCACGATATCATCGCCGAACACCTCGGGATCCTGGGCGCGTCCCTGGCGAATAGCTTCCAGATCGAACAGGGCGACGTTGCGTTCGCCATTGATGGTCCTGAACACAGCCACCTTGGTCAGATCGGCGATCTGGGTCGGTCCCTCGGCCATGGCGACTGCCTGCAGCAGGGACGTGCGCCCCCGCATGACATAGACTCCCGGCTTGGTCACAGCCCCGTCGACCGTCACCTTCTGGCTGGCGGCCTCGATCACCGAGACGGTGACCTGCGGGTTGCGCAAATAGCGTTCACCCAGGCGCGCTGCCAACTCACGCGACAGTTCCGCCGGGGTGAGACCCGCCGCCCGGACCGCGCCGATCAGTGGCATTTGCAGCGAACCGGAAGAATCCACGACGATTTCGTCGAACGAGAGGTCCTCAACCTGGAACACCCGCACATTCAGCTTGTCTTGTGCCCCGATGCGATAGTCTTCGCCGACGATGGTATCCAGGTTGACAGTCGTCAGATCTGTCAGCGTGGCCGCCGTGACCTGGGAAGCGTCCATCTGGCGGCCTCCGCAGGCGACCAGCAGGCAGCTGATAAGGCAAATCTGGATAAGAGACAGCAATCCCGTTTTCATACGAACTTTTCCTGTGGCGCCGCTGGGGCCAAATGTTGCGCGACCTTCTAGCATCAGTGATTGCACAGCCGCCACCCGTTTGGCGGTGGCTATATGAAAATCGCGTCCGGGCAGAGCCGCTGCTGTTCAACGGATGGTCGCGTGCTTCCTCCCGGTCAGGTGGCAGACACCAGCTGATCCAGGGCTCCCATGATGTGGTACAGTGACGACGCTGGGGCTGGCTCGGGTTCAAACGTGGCATCGGGCCGCATCTTGTCCCACCAGGTTCCGTTGGGACGCAGATANGCCATCAGGCCCTGCACGGCTCGGGACTGATCGGCGGCGGCCCCAAACATTCCGGCGGCCTTGACCCATTCGGTCTGCGGCCACAGCCGTGCCTGGCGGTCCCGCACCTTGCCGTCGATATCGAGGCCATCCATCACGGCGTTACGCGCCGGATCGATGCCGTCGCAGCCGCTCTGGAAAAGCCGCTCAATCGTGAGATCCAGGTCCAGGCCGGGCCGCAGAACTGCGTACCGCTTCAGCAACGTTGCCCACTCGAACTGGTGACCCGGTTCAATCAGGCGCCCGTCTGGCCCTTCGGCCGGGAGCCAGTCGGCCGAAAANTACTCGCGCAGGCGGCCACTTTGCGGCTCGATGAACGAAGTCAGTGCCAGATCCACGACCGCATCCGCCAGCGCCAGCCAGTCCGAGCTTGCGGCAGGGTCCGCTTCAGTCCAGGCCAGCGCGGCCTCCAGCAGATGCATGTGAGCATTGGCCTGAAACGGATGATTGCCGCCTTCGCGCCATCCGCCTGCCGAATGGCCGAGTTGTTGCAGCCCGGTCCGAACCCCGGAAGCGATGTCCCGGGCATCTTGCGGTTGAATGTCCTGACGCCAGGCTTCTGCGGTCATCAACAGGACAAAGGCCTGGTCGTAGAGGTACGGCGTGTCATCCATCGGGTCGCCGCCTTCGGCAACGCGCGTCCGGAACAGGCCGTCGGGGCGGCGGAAATAGTGGGCGAACATCTCCATCCCGCGACTGGTCAGGGTCGCCCAGGGACCGGACCAGCCGTGCGCCCGCGCCCGTGCATAAACCCAGGTCTGGCGGGCCTGGACTCGCGCCCGCATCGGCGAAGAGACGGGGCTCCCGTCGGCCATAATCGCCTCGCGGAAAGTGCCGTCTTCGCGAACGCCGACAGTCGCCCAGAGTGGGAGGGCGCTGGACATCATCCAGGTTCTGAAATCAGCGGTAAGGGTCGCCAGGTCCAGCGTCGGCATGTCAGGGAAGTCCAGGTGCTTTGGCGACATGTCGCCGACCCGGCTGACGATATCACGCACTTGCTGGGACCGATCCAGATCACACACCAGAACAGCGTCGCGCTCGGCCACAATGGCCAGATTGCGGGTCCCGAGCNNCGTCACGACCATGCCCGGTGCCGCCCGGATCAGGGTGTCCGATGTGTCCTGCGCGACCACCAGCCCGCCGCCCACAGCCGCGCCATCGGTCGCCAGGGCAGCCTGGGCGACTGCATCCCAGGCCCCCAGATCGGACCAGGCAAACCTCACCGGAAGGACTGAGATGCGGTCGGTCTTTTCCATGACCGCATGGTCGATGGACAGGGCCGGGGCCAGACCAAAGCTGTCCCCCAGCCGAACGTTGCGGCCCGGTCGCGCTTCATCCAGAGCAACGCGGGTGGCGTCGGCCATGGCCGGGGCGTGGTCGTGAAGCTCTGCGATCAGGACATCGGCACGGACGATGAAGTTGCCGCTGTTCCACAGATATCCCGCATCGACAAANGCCTGGGCTGTATCCTCATCCGGCTTTTCGACGAAGGCTGCGACCTTGGACAGGCCGGTCTCGCGCGGCTGGATGTAGCCATAGGCCGTGGCCGGCTGGGTGGGGGTAATGCCAAGGGTGACGATCTGGCCTGATTTTGCCGCTTCGACGGCCTGCCCTATCGCGAAGCGAAAGGCCTCTGCATCGGGGATGTGATGGTCTGATGCTACAGCTACAACAATGCCGCTCGGATCGCGCTGGGCGACCCAGTGCGCCGCCGCCGCCAGCGCCGGGCCAGAATTGCGCGGCACCGGCTCCAGCATCAGGGTTGCGTTCAGGCCGACAGCTTCCATCTGTGCGCTGGCCGCCTGGGCGTGGTGCGCTCCGGCCACGACCAGAATGTCCGACACGTCGTCGGCCAGNGGCGCGATCCGCAGCAACGCCTGCTGATAGGGCGACAGGTCCGATGTCAAAGACAGGAACTGCTTGGGCCGCGCTGGCCGCGACGCGGGGCAAAGCCGNGTTCCGGCACCGCCGCAGAGAATGACGGGAAAGATGGCCATTGGCGGTGGGAAAGACCCTTCAATGCAAACAGATACCCTTGTCACGACCCGCGCTGCTTCGCGCAACCTTTTTCATGTCACGCCGGTATACTCCGAAGCGGATCAGACCGGCATGAAGCGTTCCCGACTGCGGCGTGCGGCCCCAATGATGGCATCGCGCACGGCACGGATGCGGGCCAGGTTCTTAAGGTCGGCATGGGTGACGAGATAGAGGCTGCGCGTGAGCCCGACGGCCTCTGGCAGGACCCGACGCAGGGTCGGATACTGGCTGGCGATAAAATCGGGCAGGACGCAAAGCCCNGCCCCCGCCAGGGTCGCCTGCAACTGAGCAATCAGATTTGAGCTTTGCAGCCGGACNCTAATGTCCACGTCGGGAGCCTGCATGTAGTCCAGCTCCGGCGCATACAGCAGATCGCCGATGTAGCCGACGAAGCGATGGGCCTGAAGGTCGGTGCGCTGCTTGATCGGAGGTCTGGGGTCCAGATAGTCCGGTGTGGCGTGCAGGGACAGGCGATAGTCGGTCAGCTTTCGCGTCAAAAGGCGGCCTTCGCGCGGGGCGGACAGCGTTACGGCAATGTCAGCCTCACGCTTGGACAGGCTGAGCACGCCGGANATCGCAATCAGCTGGATCTCCAGCTGCGGGTGCTGATCGGCAAGGTGGCCCAGAAGGGGCGCGATGACGTAGCTGCCAAACCCCTCGGGGGCCCCGATGCGGACGGCTCCCACCAGGGTCTGGTCGGCATCGCCCAGGTCGGCCATGGCCCGCAGAGCGCGGCTCTCAATGGCTTCGGCATGGGACAGTAGACGCTCGCCTTGGACCGTCAGGGTGTAGCCTTGGGGACTGCGATCAAACAGGCGCGCGCCCAACTGCTCTTCTAGCGCCGTCAGCCGCCGTCCGACGGTGGTGTGATCCAGCCCCAGCCGCGCGGCTGCCACGGTTAGCCGACCGTGGCGCACGACGGCCAGAAAGGGCCTCAGGTCATTCCAATTGAACTCTGCCATAGGAAAGGGGTCCGGCCGCCATTGATGTGCAAAATGCACAATGAAAGCGCATATAATGCCATTCAACTTGCAAAATAGCCATGTTATTCGCATTCCACAGTGAGTTCAGACCTCCGCAGGGACACACCCCATGGCTTTCGACGCGCTATCCACTCCGACACCTGCCGCGCCCCACGCGGCCTTCGCCCCTGTCTGTGGTGGACCTGATCGACGCGGCGACGGCTCCGTGCCCCGAATGGACCGCCCGGAACCCCAACCGGGCCCTGGCTTTGCTTTTCGTTGCCCCCAACGACTGCGATGCCGTGGATGTGTTGACGGCTCACTGAGGCTTCGGCCAATGGGGACCGGCTTCCTCCCAGCCGGTCCCCCTTTTCATTTGACCGGTATGGCCTCGGTTTCGACCTGGGGCCTTTTCGCTGTATGGACCCGCGCATGACCCAGACGCCGCCGCCCCGTTCACCGTCCTTCCCCGAAGCCTGGCCGATCATGGCTGCGGATCCGGCCGCCGTGGCCGAGGGCTTGACGCGGCTGACCCAGGCCGCTGGCGAAGCCGTGCGCGCGACCTGGGCCCAGGCTCTGACCCCCAGACCCNTGCCGTATGACCCGACGACCTTCTTCAAGGCGGTGGCCGAGTTCAACACCGCCCTGATGATGAACCCGCAGGCCCTGATGCAGGCTCAGGCCAAGAACTGGGCCGACTGGACCGCGCTGTGGCAGGCCATGGGTGAGCGCGTGATGGGTCAGCCGACCGAGCCGGTCATTGCCCCGGCCAAGGGCGACCGCCGTTTCAAGGATGCCGCCTGGACTGATGAGCCGATCTATGACTGGCTCAAGCAATCCTATCTGCTGGGGGCCAGGCAGTTGCAGGAGCTGGTGGCCNTGGCCCCGGTCGACGACACCACCCGCACCCAGGTCGATTTCGTCAGTCGCCAACTGATCAACGCCCTGTCACCGACCAACTTTGCCCACACCAATCCGGAAGTCGCCCGCCGCACGGTGAAGAGGGGGCTGAATCTGCTGACCGGCTTGTCGAACCTGCTGGAGGATGTCGCCAAGGGCCAGGGCCTGATCACCCGCCGCACCGAGGACCACGACTTTGAGCTTGGCAAGACGGTTGCCGCTACGCCCGGCGCGGTGGTGTTCCGCAATGAGTTGTTCGAACTGATCCAGTACGCTCCGACGACTGAGCAGGTCTATCGTCGCCCGCTGCTGTTCGTGCCGCCGCTGGTGAACAAGTATTACCTTTTCGATCTGACGCCCAAGTCCAGCTATCTGAAATGGCTGGTGGATCAGGGGCACACCACCTTTGTCATCTCCTGGAACAACCCCGATGAGCGCCATGCGGAAATCGGACTCGGGGACTACGTTAAGGATGGCGTCATCCAGGCCCTGAAGGCGGTCAAACAGGCGGCGGGCGAGAAGGATGCGGATGTCGTGGCCTATTGCCTGGGCGGGACGCTGACGGCCATGGCCCTGGCCTATCTGGCCCAGACCGGCAAGGCGGACCGCGTGGCTTCGGCCACCCTCATTGCTTCGCTGGTCGACTTCTCGGACATGGGCGAATGGTCGGTCTTCACAGGTGAGGGCGATCTGGCGGCGTTCGACCGCTATCTGGATGAGAAGGGCTATGTCGAGGCTCACGATCTGGCCAAGCTGTTCTCGACGGTGCGGGCCAATGACCTGATCTGGTCGTCGGTGGTGAACCACTATCTGCTGGGCGACGAGGCGCGGGCGTCTGATCTGCTGTGGTGGTTCGACGACGGGGCCCGCATTCCGGCTCGGACGCTAAAGGAATACGGCCGTCAGGTGCTGCAGCAGAACCGGCTGAAAGATGCGGGCGGCGTGACCATCGACGGCGTGGCACTGGATCTGTCGAAGATTGAGACCCCGATGATGATCGTGGCTCTGAAGGACGATCACGTTTCGGCCTGGAAGCCGACCTATGAGCAGCGCCGTCACTTTGGCGGGCCGGTGCGCTTCATTCTGGGCGGCTCGGGCCACAATGCCGGANTGATCAACCCGCCGGCGGCCAACAAGCATGGCTACTGGACCCATGACGCTGCGCCGGAGCGGGCTGAGGACTGGCTGGCCGGGGCAGAGAACAAGCCCGGCTCCTGGTGGCCGGAATGGCAGGGCTGGCTGGATCAGGCGGCCGGGGACGACAAGGTCGCGGCCCGTCAGCCGGGTGAGGGCAAGCTGAAGGCGCTGGAAGCGGCCNCCGGCTCCTACGTTCGTATCAAGCACTAAGGATGCCCTTGCCGTTCATGACGCCTGGCCAGGGCCGATTGGCCGGCAAGCTGATCACCCTGGTCGTGCTGTTCGGCCTGGTTCTGCTGGTGCGCTGGGCCTTCCCTGCGGACCAGAACGACGACCGTTGCCAGGCTCCGCTGCCGTTTCCGGGCACGGCGTTTGAGGGGCCGGTGGAATGGGTCGCCGACGGCGACAGCCTGTGCGTGAGCGGCGACGAGGGTCTGATTGAGGTGCGGCTGGCCGATTTCGACGCCNCGGAGCTGAGCCAGCCCGGCGGCAACGAAGCCCGCGCGGCCCTGCGCCGGATCGCCCTGGGAAAGCCCGCTCGGTGTCGGGCCTTGCATACCTCCCATGACCGGATTGTCGCGCGTTGCGTCATTGACGGGACGCCACTGGGTCAGGCGATGCGTGAAGCCGGAGCGCAAAGCGGCGGAAACTGAAACCGGGCTTTGGCCAGGACGGCTTCAGCGGCATGGAAGCGCGGAGCCCGAACGAGGGGAACCGTTCATTATTGTCAGCGTTGGTAGGACACAGACGCGCCAAATCCCTTGGCGCCAGGAGGGCACCACCATGGTCAACAAGGACAAGATCGAAGGTTTCGGCAAGGAAGTGGCTGGCAAGGCCAAGGAAGTGGCCGGCAAGGTCACAGGCGATCCGAAACTGCAGGTCGAAGGTGTGCTGCAGCAGGGCGTGGGCAAGGCCCAGCAGGCCCTGGGCGAGCTTAAGGACGAGCTAAACCAAGAGCTCAAGGACGACTGATCTCAGCGTCGCGTCGTCGACGTCCAGCGCACGGAGCAGGATGAAGAAACGGAGCTGTCGCGACCGTCAGGGTCGCGGCGGCTTTCCTGTGTGCATTGGCGTCGAAAGCCGCTCTCGGGCGGGTCCGGATCCGCCGGATCCTGCTGAGGTCGGTCATCACCTGTGCCTGGGCTGCGCGAGCTACCGGCGGCGGCAGCCGCCCCTCCAGCGCGTCGTTTGCGGTGATCGCCCGCCCGACGCGTGACTGGGCCGTCGATCGACAGTCGAGTGTGGTCTGGCCCGGACGCAGGTTTCGCGGGCGCAGGTCTGACCAACCCAGGCCGACGGAGCCGTCAGGGCTTCGGCTGGCACCAGGGCCCGCTCAACCTCCAGCACGGGGCGGCAGTCCGACGTGACGGAGCCATCGCTAAACCGGGTGGCCAGGCAGGCCTGCACGCTGCCAGCGGAGGGCGCCACTGGCGGCACGGGCTCAGGCGCCGGCAGCCGAAAGCCCCAGTCAATCTCCGTCTGACTGGGCGCGCGGGCGGTCATGACCGGCGGTGGGTCTTGCAGGGTCAGCGACATCAGCATCAACGTCAACATCATGGCCGGGCCTCCAGGACGGGAGATTGGGGCGGATCGCGGCGAGGCGACAGTGACGGTTGCTGACGCGCGGCCAGGGGCGGCACAATTACAGGTTCGGCAAAGGGAGCTAGCCCCGGCGGAAGGGCATCCCCAGCTCCGCGGCCAAGCGGTGCGGATGCGGTTCTGACATGCCCGCAAGGTCTCACCCTCAGGCCGCGCCAGCGGACTACACTGCTCGCGTTCATAGCCATAGGGATTGAGATGGGCGCGGGCCGGCAGTTGCGGATCAGCCGCCACCGGAGCCGTCTGCATCAGCGTCAAAGCCAGCCAGGCCAGCAATCTGCGACCTCCCCACACCCTGCTATCGCTCCGGAGCCTAACCTATTTCGCCAGGCTCCGCATCGCCTGTTCCAGCCCGCCAAGGGTCAGCGGATACATTCGCTGATCGACCAGCTCACGCATCAGTCCGACCGAGGCCGAATAGGACCAGTAGCGTTCCGGTGAGGGGTTGAGCCAGGCGACCTTGTCCCAATGCTCGACCGCACGGCGCATCCAGATGGCCCCGGCCTCCTCGTTCCAGTGCTCGACGGAACCGCCGGGCATGGTGATTTCATAGGGGCTCATGGTCGCGTCGCCGACAAAGATCACGCGCCAGTCCGCCGGGTATTTGTGGATCAGGTCCCAGGTCGCGGTGCGCTCGGTATGGCGGCGGCGGTTGTCCTTCCAAACACCCTCGTACAGGCAGTTATGGAAGTAGAAGAACTCGAGGTGTTTGAACTCGGTGCGGGCGGCCGAGAACAGCTCCTCGCACAGCTTGATGTGGCCATCCATGGACCCGCCGATGTCCAGCAGCATCAGCACCTTGATCGTATTGCGCCGCTCGGGCCGCATGTGGATGTCCAGCCAGCCCTGACGGGCCGTGCCGTCGATGGTGGCATCCATGTCCAGTTCGTCGGGTGCGCACTGGCGGGCGAAGCGGCGCAGACGTCTGAGGGCCACCTTGATATTGCGTGTGCCCAGCTCAACGCTGTCATCCAGATTGCGATACTCGCGCTTCTCCCAGACCTTGACCGCCCGGCCCTGGCGCGACTGGCCGCCGATGCGCACGCCCTCGGGGTTATAGCCGCCGTTGCCGAACGGACTGGTGCCACCGGTGCCGATCCAGCGATTGCCGCCCTCGTGACGGCTTTCCTGCTCCTCCAGCCGCTTCTTGAGGGTTTCCATCAGCTCCTCGAAGCCGCCCATGGCCTCGATCTGGGCCTTCTCCTCGTCGGTCAGGTATTTTTCGTTCAGCAACCGCAGCCAGTCCTCGGGAATGTCGGTGACGGCGACCTCATCGGGGCCGACGGTCTCCAGCCCCTTGAACACCTTGGCGAATACCTGATCGAAGCGGTCATAGTGCTTCTCGTCCTTGACCAGCACGGCCCGGGACAGGTGATAGAAATCGTCAACCTGGCGACCGATCACGCCCCGATCCATGGCCTCCATCAGGTGAAGCCATTCCTTCATCGACACCGGCACCTTGGCGTCGCGCAGGGAGGTGAAGAAGGGCAGGAGCATTCAGAGGATTTCGGCTGGTGGCGGTGGTGTGGGCAGTTGGCGCGCCAGATCTGGTGCATCCCGAATGGCAATATTCCACAGTTCCAGATGATCAACCCGGCGATATTCGTGGGCTATGAGATGACGCAGATTGGCGATCTTTTGCCAGGCAATCTCGGGGTCTCGGCCCACATGGCGCGGCTGACCCGGTTTGCGGCCTCTCGAGCCTGAGAAAATACATGGCCAGGGCGTGGGGCTTGGCCGGGTCGGTCAAAAGGTATCGCGATCCTGATCTTCGACCAATCTGGCGATGTCGACGAGCAGTCTGCGCATCTCGAAGACATGAGCGGCGTCTTTGGGTTCAGACCACAAGCGCGTCGCGCTCCGCCGTATAGCGAATATAGGGGTTGGCCAGAGTCTGATCGAAAAGCAGCTCGACCCGAATACCCAGCCGATCACTGAGCGCATCCTGAACGGCGAAGGTGCCCCAAGTCGACGCGAGGGCGGGTCGCATCGACCAGCAGATCCACGTCGCTGTCCGGGCCGGCTTCATCGCGGGCGTAGCTGCCGAAAAGGCGCACATTGACGATGCCCTGCTCAGCGAGCCAGGGCTTCAGTTCACGCAGCTTTGCCAACAGTTCGGCGCGGGTCATCGGCAGAGTATAGACGCGCTCGGCCTCAGAGCGAAATGCGGCCATTCCTTCATCGACACCGGCACCTTGGCGTCGCGCAGGGAGGTGAAAAAGGGCAGGAGCATGATGTCAGTCTAGCTCAGGCTTCGGGCCTTGGCAGCTTTTGATCATACCCAGGCCGCGATCTGGTCCAGCGGCTTCTTGTCCAGGGCGGCGACAGGCACGGTGGCNCCTTCGGCCGGGTGCCCGGCGACCAGCAGCAGGAAGGGCTTTTCGTCGGCGGGGCGGCCACAAATGTCGGACAGGAAGCTCATCGGCGCGGGCGTGTGGGTCAGGGTGGCCAGCCCCGCATCGTGCAGGGCCGCGATCAGCAGACCCGTGGCTATGCCGACGCTTTCGGTGACGTAGTAGTTCTTCTTCTGATCGCCAGGCCGGGGGCCACCGCGACGCTGGGCGAACACAGCAATCAGGATCGGCGCCGTTTCCAGAAAGCTTTTGTCCGGGTCGGTGCCCAGCGGGGCCAGGGCGTCCAGCCATTCCTGCGGCGCCTTGGTCTCATAGAACTCGCGTTCTTCGGCCTCGGCGGCTTCGCGTACGCGGCGGCGGGCCTCAGGGCTTTCGATGACGGCAAAGAACCAGGGCTGGTGATTGGCTCCGGAAGGTGCGCTGCCGGCTGTCAAAATGGCCTGCTCGACCACCGCGCGCGGCACGGGCCGGTCGCAATACTCGCGCACGGTTCGCCGCGCCGACATATGCTGGCGAAAGGCCTCGGCCCGCTCGATGCGCTTGGCATCGTCGTGGTCTGGCAAGGGNGACAGGGCCACCGCCGGATGGTCTCGCATGCTTGGGCCTCCTATCCCCGGCGAAAGATGAACTCGTGGTCGCGCCAGGTGCCGACCGGAAACTCGTATTCGCCGACTTTTTCGAAGCCATAGGCGGCATAGAGCTTCTGGGCCTTGAAGTTCTCGCTCCATACGCCAAGCCAAAGCGGGCCCTCGCCCTGGGCCTCCATCCAGGCCAGGGCCGTGTCCAGAAGGCGGGTGCCAAGGCCGAGCCCCTGGGCCGTCTGATCGACGTAGAGTCGGCGCAGCTCCATGTGCGTGGGTCGGGCGTCCGGGTGCGGCAGGCCATTGGGCCCTGCATTGGCAAAAGCCATGAGGGTGCCGTCCGCGGACTCCGCCACNCACCACGCCGCCCCGCGTTCGGCCAGGGCCTGTCCGATAGCAGCCGGGGTAAACTTGCGTTCGCGAAAGGTGGCCAGATCCGACGCCGGATAGGGGATGCCAAAGCCGTCGACAAACGTATCCATGAATGTCCGCCAGGCCAGCTCGGCCAAGGCCTTTGCGTCCGAGGGAGGGCGCGGNCGAATCACAGGATCGGGCATGAAACTCAAACTGCCGAAGGCGACAAAGGAAACAGATCTGGCGACAAGTCGCAGGTGAAGGCTTACCAAAGGCATATGGATGTGGCTCTGCATACCCATTGCGACATGTTGGCTCATGATACCGGTGCCGGTCATCCGGAGCGCTCGGCCCGCCTGTCCGCGGTGCTGGAGGCTCTGGGCGATGCCGGGCTCGACCGCAATCGACAGGCCGCCACCGAAGCCTCGATCGAGGATCTGGAGCGGCTGCATCCTGCGGCCTATGTGCAGCGCCTGCTCGCGGCGGTGCCCGAACGCGGCGTGGTGCAGCTGGACGCCGACACCCTGATCAGCCCGGGAAGTGTGCGGGCGGCGCGTCTGGCGGCCGGTGCGGTGATCGATGCCGTGCGGGCGGTGGCGCGCGGCGAGACGCGCCGGGCCTTCTGCGCCGTGCGACCGCCGGGCCACCATGCGGAACCGGACCAATCCATGGGCTTCTGCCTGTTTTCCAACGTCGCGGTGGCGGCCAGGGTGGCCCAGGCCGAGGGGTTCGACCGCGTGGCAGTGATCGATTTTGACGTCCACCACGGCAATGGCACCCAGGCGGCGTTCGAAACGGATGCCAGCCTGTTCCTGGGATCGATCCACCAGATGCCGCTCTATCCCGGCACCGGCGCGCGTGCAGAAACCGGCGTCGGCAATATCGCCAATGCGCCGGTCGAACCCCATGCGCCGCGCGAACAATGGCGGCAGACCTTCAGCGGCGGGGTGATCGCCNCCCTGGACGCCTTCGAGCCGGATCTGATCCTGGTTTCGGCCGGTTTTGACGCTCACCGGCGCGATCCGCTGGCGCATCAGTCGTTGCAGGAGGAGGACTTTGCCTGGGCCACCCGCGCTATTGTGGAAGTGGCACGAGGCTGTTGCAATGGCATGGTTGTTTCGTCGTTGGAGGGCGGCTACGACCTAGAGNGGCTGGGTCGATCGGCCGTTGCTCACGTGCAGGCTTTAGGGGAGAGCTAAGGGCCCGGATCACAAGGTTTTTGCCCACCGTCGTTATGCCCCACCTCGCCAGTGATTCCTTGTCCAGCAAGTTCAGGACCCGTCCAGCGGGATTCGCGAGGTCGTGACAGGCGACGCGTCGGAGCGCCCGGGATCGATTACGCTGGCCCGCCATGGCGAGCCGATGCTGTCACGCAAGTGCTGGCTGTCCAGTGACCAGTATCGTGACTGGTGGGGCCGCTATGAAGTGCTGGGATTGCGGGCCGGGCAGACGCCGCCGCCCGAGCTGATGGCCACCGCTGCCGGGGCCGGAGCCATCTATTCGTCGACCCGCCCCCGGGCTCAGGAGACCGCCGCCGCCGTGGCTGCTGGCAAGAAGGTCATGGCCGATGCCCTGTTCATCGAAGCGCCGCTGCCCCCGCGTTTCCCCGCCTGGTTCAAAATGCCCNCCAAATACTGGGGCGGAGTGTCGCGCTTCTGGTGGCATGCCTTCAACCATCATGAGGGTCAGGAGACTCGCCGCGAAGCTGAAGCGCGGGCGGAGCGGGCTGCGGAGGCCCTTATTGACCGTGCTGAGGNNGGGGACGATGTGCTGGTTCTGGCCCACGGCTACTTCAACCATATGGTCGGCAAGCGGCTGAAGGCCCGTGGCTGGAAGCTGGTTCACAATCAGGGCTTCAAATACTGGAGCCAGCGGCGCTACGAGCGGGCATAGGAGACTGACCATGTACCGACGCGCATTTTTGGGTGTGGTGACGGCCGCCCTGCTTGTCGCCGGTCCGGTCTGGGCCCAGGATGCCATGCCCGCCCCGTCGNTGGCCCCGCCGCCATCCTTTGCGGGGGAGCGCGTGGTTCTGGAAACACCCCAGGGCAACATTGTGATCGAAACCGACACCCGCGCCCCGATCACCAGCGCCAACTTCATCCGCTATGCGCGTGAGCATCGCTTCGACGGAACCGCCTTTTATCGGNGAATGGTGCTTCCCAATGACACGGGCCTGATCCAGGGCGGTGCGCGGNGGGCTCAGAGCCGCGTGCTGGCCCCTATCGCCCATGAACCGACAAGTCAGACGGGCCTTAGCCACACCGATGGAGCCGTCTCCATGGCCCGGTTCACGCCGGGCACGGCGACCGGAGATTTCTTTATCATCGTCGGTGATGTGTCGGGACTGGATGCGGGGCGCGGTGGCGATNCGGATGGCTTTGCCGTGTTCGGCCGGGTGGTCGAGGGCATGGATCTTGTCCGCACGATCCTGAATGCCCCCAAGTCTCCGACGGCCGGCGAGGGGATCATGCGCGGCCAAATGCTGGAGCCCATTGCCATCAGCCGGGCCACGGTTCTGCCTGCGATCGTGGCCGCATCTGGGGACAGTGCGGCCCATGCCCATTGAGGCCGTTGAACCGCTGCGCTGCACCTTCTAGGGTCTCGCCCCATGAGCGAAACCACCCCGACATTTCCCAGCTGAGCTTTGAAGACGCCCTGAACCGGCTGGAGCAGATCGTCTCCAAGCTGGAGTCCGGCCAGGCACCGCTGGAGGAATCCATTGCCCTGTGAAGAGGGAGCCCGTCTGAAGGCGCACTGCGAGGACCGCTTGAAGGCTGCCCAACTGCGGGTCGAAAAAATCGTCGTCGGTGCTGATGGCCAGGCCAAGGGGCCGAGCCAGCGGACTTTGGCCAATGACGCAGGCCCCTCAGATCACCTTTGATGATTTCCTGAAGGTCGATATCCGCATCGGCAAGGTGTTGAAAGCAGAGACGTTTCCAGAGGCTCGCAAGCCTGCCTACAAGCTCACGATCGACTTTGGCCGGACATTGGCGTCAAGAAATCGTCGGCCCAGATCACGCGCCACTACACGCTGGATGAACTGCAGGGCCGCAAGGTCGCCGCCGTGGTCAACTTTCCGCCGCGCCAGATCGGCCCGCTGATGAGTGAGGTCCTGACCCTGGGCTTTCCCGATGCCGAGGGCGAAGTGGTGCTGGTCGGCGTGGATCGCGATGCCGTGATCGGCGGGCGGTTGTTTTAATGAGCATGATTGCCGCCAACTCGCCCGAGCAGGCGGTGATCGATCGGGTAGCCGAGGTGGCGGACCTGGTGACCGTGGCCCTGGATCAGCCTTTGCCGCGGGCCGATGGTCCGGAGTCGCGACTGACCGAGGCCATGCGCTATGCCGCCTTGGGGCCGGGCAAACGGTTGCGACCGTTCTTTGCGCTGGAAGCGGCCACCCTGTTTGACATCGATGAGCAGGCGGTGCTGCGGGCGGCCTGTGCCCTGGAATGCGTGCATGCCTATTCGCTGGTCCATGATGACCTGCCATGCATGGACGATGACGACATGCGCCGGNGGCGCCCGACCTTGCACCGGGCCTATGACGAGGCGGCGGCCGTGCTGGCGGGCGATGCGTTGCAGACGGCCGCCTTCGACATCCTGCTACATCCCGACACCCATCCGGATCCCCAGGTGCGCTGTGATCTGGCGGCGCGGTTGTCGCGGGCGTCCGGGGTCGGTGGCATGGCCGGGGGCCAGATGATCGACCTTCTGGGCGTACGCGACGATCTGGCGGGGGTGGCCCGGATGCAGCGGCTCAAGACCGGGGCCCTGTTCACCTATGCCTTCGAGATCCCGCTGGTGATTGCCCATGCCGACTCGGCGGCCCGCGTGGCGCTGACCAGCTTCGCCCACGACATCGGGCTGGCCTACCAGATCGTGGACGACATTCTGGATGCCGAGGGTCATGCCGACGAGCTGGGCAAGGCGGCAGGCAAGGATGCGGCCCGGGGCAAGACCAACTTCGTCACCCTGTTGGGCATCGACGCGGCCAAGGCCCGGGTCCAAGACCTGTCCGATCAGGCCCGCAGCTATCTGGAGATGTTCGGCGAAGACGCCGAGATCCTGCAGGCCAGCGTCGACTTTGTGCTGAACCGGCGACGCTAGGGCCACGGCACCTTGACATCTAGGAAATAATGCCTAAATTGGAGCGATCAGGATCGACCTTGCTGCGAGCCTCGGCGCGGGCTCGGTAGACGCTTGAGGTCAGACTCTTCAGACTCTTCAGACTCTGTTTTTGGTTTTTGTCCCCGTCCTGGGCGCGCGCGTAAGGTCCACGGCCCGCTGCGGTCAATCGGGCCGCGCGACATCAGACAATGCTCAGGAAATGCTCACTGGTGTTTCGTCTGCCGAGCAATCATGTAGAGAGGACACAAGGACGCGCTTTCGTCCGAAAATGAGCCGACCGAATGCCCGACACACCGCTTCTTGATCAGGTCCAGTTCCCCGCCGACACGCGGGACTTCGATATTGCCCAACTGAAGCAGTTGGCAGATGAGGTCAGGNCCGAGACCATCGATGCGGTGTCCACGACCGGCGGGCACCTGGGTGCTGGCTTGGGCGTGGTGGAGCTGACGGTGGCTTTGCACCATGTGTTCGAGACGCCCAAGGACATCCTGATCTGGGACGTCGGGCATCAGTGCTATCCGCACAAGATCCTGACCGGACGACGCGACCGCATCCGGACCCTGCGGATGGGTGGGNGGCTGTCGGGTTTCACCAAGCGGTCCGAGAGCGAATACGACCCGTTCGGCGCGGCCCATGCCTCGACCTCCATCTCCGCAGCGCTGGGCTTTGCGGCAGCGCGGGACCAGAAGGGCGAGAACAACCGCGTGGTGGCCGTCATCGGCGGCGGCTCCATGAGCGCGGGCATGGCCTATGAGGCGATGAACAATGCGGTGGAGGCTACCAACGGCCAGCTGATGGTGGTGCTGAACGACAACGACATGTCGATCGCCCCTCCGGTCGGTGGCATGAGCGCCTATCTGGCCGGGCTGGTCAGCGGGGCCCCGTATCAGGGCGTTCGCAAGATCGGCAAGAAGTTCGCCGAGCACCTGCCGCGCCCGTTTCGCAATGCCGCCAAGAAGGCCGAAGAATATGCCCGGGGCATGGTTACCGGCGGGACGTTCTTTGAGGAGCTGGGCTTCTACTACGTCGGGCCGATCGACGGCCACGACATGGACAATCTGGTGCCGATCCTGAAGAAGGCCGCGGCCATCACCGACAAGCCGGTGCTGGTCCATGTCGTGACGCAAAAGGGCAAGGGCTACGCCCCGGCGGAATCCAGCGCCGACAAGTTGCATGCGGTGGTCAAGTTTGATGTGGTGTCGGGCAAGCAGTCCAAGCCGGTCTCCAACGCCNCCAGCTATACCAAGGTGTTCGGCACCGAGCTGATCAAGCGGGCCGAGCGCGATCCCACCATTGTGGCGGTGACGGCGGCCATGCCGTCAGGCACAGGCCTGGATCTGTTCGGTCAGGCGTTCCCGGAGCGCACCTATGACGTCGGCATTGCCGAACAACACGCCGTGACCTTCTGTGCCGGGATGGCCGCGGATGGGATGAAGCCGGTCTGCGCCATCTATTCGACGTTCCTGCAACGCGGCTATGACCAGGTGGTGCACGATGTGGCCATCCAGTCGCTGCCGGTGCGCTTTGCCATGGACCGGGCGGGACTGGTTGGGGCCGATGGCTCGACCCACGCAGGCTCTTTTGACATCGGCTATATGNGGGCCCTGCCGGGGATGGTGCTGATGGCCGCCTCCGATGAGGCAGAGCTGGCCGCCATGATCGCCACCAGCCTGGAGATCGACGACCGCCCCAGCGCCTTCCGCTATCCGCGCGGCGGCGGGGTGGGTGTGGACATTCCCGAACTGGCCGCCCCGCTGGAAATCGGCAAGGGCCGGATTGTGCGCGAGGGAACGTCGGTCGCCCTGCTGTCGCTGGGCACCCGCCTGCAAGAGACGCTGAAGGCCGCGGATCTGCTGGCCGCGCGCGGGNTGTCTGCCACGGTCGCCGATGCCCGCTTTGCCAAACCGCTGGACACCGATCTGATCCTGCGGCTGGCACGTGAGCATGAGGCCCTGATCACGGTCGAAGAGGGGGCCATGGGCGGCTTCGGAGCCTTCGTCCTGCAAATGCTGGCCGAGCAGNGGGCACTGGATGCCGGCCTGAAGATCCGCACCCTGCACCTGCCCGATATCTTCCAGGACCAGGACGCGCCCGCCAGGCAATACGATCAGGCGGGCCTGAATGCCGAACACATCGCCCTGGCCGCCGTGCAGGCTCTGNGGGTCGAAGACAGCCGCGCCGTTCGTGCCTGAACGGCTTGAACGCCGTCAGCTGGCGGGGACAGTGGAGGTGCAGTAGCTGAAGAAACTCTCGATCAGGGGACGTGCCATGGCCGAGGCGGACAGGTCATGCGTCGCGTCGCGGGTGGTCAGGCTCAGCTGGCCTGTCTCGCGGAAGTTAAGGAACACCTGGGCCCGGCCCGGTGCCACACCCTCAGCTGCGGGGCCATTCCTTCGGGCTCATACTCGGCCGGGAAGGTAAAGCTGCTGGCCCCCGATGTCAGGCGGAAATCGTGGAAGTCGTCTTCACTGGTCTCGCGCCACAGCCGTGCGAACCGCTCTCCAGGCCCGCATTCGAAACTGAGGCGAACATCATCCGTTTCGGGCACCGCGAAGGCCAGGAAGTGATTCTCCCCATCCTCACTGAGCATCCAGCGGGGCTCACCCTCGGCAACGTCGGTGACGGGCACCAGGTCAACAGGCGGGGCTGCGGCGGACGGCGCTGGCTCCGGGCCCTTGGCGGGGAGCGGAAGGCGAGCCTGGCTGCTGACACGCGACGAGATTGCCGTGATGGCCAGGATGGGCAGGGCGTACGCATGGGAACCTCCTGAGGAAAGGCTGATCGTGAACCGTGTTCTGTCAATCTGCAACCTTGCGTGCTGTCCGACCCAAGCGCACCTGGATGGCCCGGATCGACCGGATCGCCGTGGTCAGGCCAGCGTCATAGTCGGCCAGGCAGTCCGTCGCGATGTCGTGCCAGCGGTGGAGATGGGGCAACCGCAGGGGCGCGACCAAGGCGATCAGCTCTCAAAAGGCCGGCCGCAGTGGGCCGCGCATTTGCCATGGCCTTTCGTCAGCCTTAGCCCCATCTAGGAGCCTATGACGGACCTGTTTGAAGCCTCTGGAATCCATCCGCCGGGTGCGCCACTGGCGGACCAGCTGGNNCCGCGCAGCCTAGAGGAGGTGGTGGGTCAGGATCACCTGTTGGGGCCGGGCGGGCCGATCCGGCGCATGGTCGAGGCCGGGCGGCTGGGCTCCATGATCCTGTGGNGGCCGCCGGGCACGGGCAAGACCACCATTGCGCGGCTGCTGGCCCAGGCGGCGGGCTATCAGTTCCAGCAGATCAGCGCGGTCTTCTCGGGCGTTGCCGACCTGAAGAAGGCCTTTGAGACGGCGCGTGGTCGCCGTGCCGCCGGTCAGTCTACCTTGCTGTTCGTCGACGAGATCCACCGCTTCAACCGCGCCCAGCAGGACGGCTTTCTGCCGTTTGTGGAGGAGNGGGTCGTCACCCTGGTCGGAGCCACCACCGAAAACCCATCGTTCGAGCTGAACGGAGCCTTGCTGAGCCGGTCCCAGGTGTTTGTGCTGAAGCGGCTGGATGATGCGGCGCTGGAAGCCCTTCTGATCCGGGCCGAGACGCATGAGGGGCGCCCTCTGCCGGTGTTGCCTGAGGCGCGACAGGCGCTGCTGGCCATGGCCGACGGCGATGGGCGCTACCTCTTGACGCTGGCCGAGACCCTGTTTGCCCTAGAGATGGCCGAGCCGATGGACACGGCAGGCCTGGCCCAGACCCTGCAANAGCGCGCCNCCGCCTACGACAAGAGCCGGGAGGAGCACTACAATCTGATTTCGGCCCTGCACAAGTCGGTGCGCGGTTCGGACCCGGATGCGGCGCTGTATTGGCTGGCGCGGATGCTGGATGGCGGGGAAGATCCCCTGTTCATTGCCCGGCGGCTGGTGCGGATGGCGGTCGAAGACATCGGCGAGGCGGACNCCCTGTCGCTGCTGGTCGCCAATGCGGCCAAGGATACCTATGACTTCCTGGGCAGCCCCGAGGGCGAACTGGCTCTGGCCCAGACGGTGGTGCATCTGGCCACCGCGCCCAAATCCGTGGCGGTCTACAAGGCCTATAAGGCGGCCATGCGGGCGGCCAAGGCGACCGGCTCCCTGATGCCGCCGGCCAACATCCGCAACGCCCCGACCAAGCTGATGAAGGATCTCGGCTATGGCGCGGGTTATCAGTACGATCCCGAAACCGAAGACGGCTTCTCCGGGGCCAACTATTTCCCCGACGGGGTCGAGCGTCAGACCTTCTATGACCCGCCCGGCGAAGGCCATGAGGCCAAGATCAAGGAGCGGCTGCAACGGTGGGCGGCCCTGAGGGCGCGGAGGGAAAGAGATCAATGAAGCTAAACCAGGTCACAGTTACGGTGCGTGACATCCCGCGCGCCCGGGCCTTCTACCAGACCCTGGGTCTGGAGCTGATTGTGTCCAGCGATCACTACGCCCGGTTCTTGTGTCCCGGCGGGACCACGTTTTCGATCCACCTCGGGCCGGTGACCGAGCAGGGCGGCACGGTGATCTATTTCGAATGCGAGGATCTAGACGCCCGGGTCGCGCATCTGAAGGCCGCTGGCCTCGTCTTCACTCAAGACCCGACAGACCAGCCCTGGCTCTGGCGCGAGGCGCGTTTGAGAGATCCTGACGGCAACCCCCTGTGTTTGTATTTCGCCGGGCAGAACCGGGTCGATCCGCCGTGGCGGGTTGGTCGGGCTAGGCGGGTTGACCCGGCATGAGGGACCGGTTGCAGCATCGCTATGCGTTTGACCCGCAAGCCGTAGAAGCCTTGCCGTGAAAGCGCGGCTGTATCACTGTCTCGTTCGCCGTATTTCTGGGAGGGAAGAATGGCCGATAACTCAATGACTGTGCGCACGCCTTGGCACCTGTGGGTGGTGGGCGTGGTGTCTTTGGCGTGGAATGCGTGCGGCGGCTATGACTACGTGATGTCGACGACGCNNGGGGAAACCTACTGGCGGGCCTCGGGCATGAGCCAGGCGATGATCGACTATTTCCACGCCATGCCGCTGTGGATGTATGTGCCCTGGAGCCTGGGGGTCTGGGGCGCGGTGATCGGCTCGCTGTTCCTTTTGCTGCGGAACCGGCTGGCGGTTCCGGCCTTTGCCCTGTCGTTGCTGGGGACGATTGGCAATGTGGTCTATGGCTGGATGCATCCGATGCCGGAGCTGCCGCCGCAGATGGCCATCATGAAATACATGCCCTACGGTATCGTGGCGATTGCCGCCTTCCTGGCCTGGTATGCCTGGACGATGCGTAAGCAGGGCGTCCTGCGGTGAAGCGACCCTGGCACCTCTGGGCCGTCGGCATCATCGGGGTTTTGTGGAACGCCTTCGGGGCCACTGACTTTATCATGACCCTGGTCAACCGCGACGCCTGGTTCGAGATGATGAAGGTCTCAGCCGATCAGGTGGCGCTGATGGAGGCCATGCCCGCCTGGACCTATGCCGCCTGGTTTGCTGGGACCTGGGGCGGACTGTTAGGGNCCGTGGCGCTGCTGGTGCGGTCGCGCTGGGCCTTGCCCCTGTTTGGCGCGTCCCTGGCCGGGTTGGTGATCAGCCTGATCTACAGCTACGGCCTGTCCGACGCGGGGGCCTCCATGGGGCGCGATGGCATGATCATGTATGCCATCATCACGGCAGGGGCGGTGTTCTTCGTCTGGTATGCCTGGGTGATGCGCAAGCGGNGCGTATTGCGCTGAGCGGCTGACGTGATGTCCAAATGGCGCTAAGGCCAGGGGTGAAGAACCGCCGCATCCCTGTCCAGCTTTCGCCCGATGATATCGCCCGTGTCCGGTCCTGGGTCGTGCATGAGGATGCCCATGTTATCGCCTTCAACAAACCGTCGGGCCTGTCCAGCCAAGGGNGACGCATTCAAGCCCACACGCTGGACGACCTCCTGTGGGCCTTTGCGCGCTCCAACGGCAAGCGACCGGAGCTGGTGCACCGGTTGGACCGCGGCACTNCGGGCATCGTCCTTGCGGCCAAGACCAAGCCTGCTGCAGGCTTTCTGGGCAAGGCCATCCAGGCCCGCAAGCTGACCAAGACCTATCTGGCGCTGGTCGCCCAAGCCCCGGAGCCGCGTGACGGCACCATCGACAAACCCCTGTTGCGACAGGAAGTTGGCCGCGAAACCTATATGCGGGTGGTTGAGCCTGGCACGGCGGGCGCTCAGGCGTCGCTCAGCCACTATCATGCGGTATCGACGTCGGACGGCGGGGCTCTGGTTGAACTGGAACCGCACACGGGCCGAATGCACCAGCTGCGCGTTCACATGGCGTCCGTTGGGCGGCCGCTGGTGGGCGGCGTGCGCTATGGCGGGGCGCTGACCTTTGCCGGACAGGGGGCCGGGCGGCTGATGCTGCATGCATCCCGGCTGACGTTTCCGCATCCGNCAGGGNGGCAAATGACCCTGACAGCGCCGCTACCCGAGGACATGCGGGGCCTTATTCAGGCCGCAGGATTGATCGATGTTTGGGAATCTGATCCGCTGCTCGCCAATTGATCGGGCGTATTTGGAGGTGGCCGCAATGAGAACCCAAACCCGTCTGGCGATGGCGTTAATCGCGGCCTCGACTTTGGCTCTGGTTGGGTGCGCGACCCTGGNNCCTTATGGCCAGCAAATGGGAGCGGGCGGTCAGGGTTTCACTGATGCGCGGATCGAGGCCAATCGCTATCGCGTAGCCTACCATGGCATCGGGGCTCCTGGCCCGGTGGCAGATATGGCGCTTTATCGGGCTGCCGATCTCACGCGCCAACGCGGCTATGATTGGTTCGAAGTTACCCAGCGCTGGACCGATGGTCGCCCGGATTCCGCCGGCAGCATTCGCCCCTCCGTCGACATCGGCTACGGAAGTGGCAGCTATCGGGGCCGTCACGGATACCACTATTCGAACTCGGGCGTTGGCGTCGGTATCGGGGTCAATCTCAGTGGTCCGTCGGCGACATCAACCAGCCTGGAGATCGTGATGGGACAAGGCGCACGGCCAGAGCGGCCCGATGCCTATGATGCCCAGGGCGTTTTGGATTCCATAGGGCCGCGGCTGCGCCTGGGTTACTGAGCGACGGTCTCAGCGACCACGTGTCAGGGCGCGGTATTCGACCAGCCGTTCCTTGTCGCGTCGGACCTGATCGGCCACGGCATTGTCGACATCCAGCGACGAGTAGCGAACCCAGCTGTCGGTTCCCAGCTTGGATTGGATCGCGTCCATCGGCGTGCGCCAGAACATGTGTCCCAGAATGCTGATGACGATGCCGGCCACAACCGAGGCCCCGACAAGGATCTGATTGGTCGGATTCTGAGGTATGCCGACGAACGTCCATACCCACCAAAGCCAGATGCCGAACACCAGCGGTGTTGCCAGACGCTGGGACCAGCGCGTCCAGTAACGTTCGCGGCGCACGCGCCACAGCTCCATCTGGATGTATTTTTCTAGATACTCCATCCGCGCCGCCAGCCACATGGTCAGACGTACCAGGAAGGTCGAGCGTTGCCCCCAGGCCTTGCCGTCATTCTGATACTCGGTTTCCAGTTGATCAGGCATCGCCCGGCTGGTGGTGAACAGGTTTTGCAGCTCACGCGTACGCTGGACCATCTCTCGCGAGNNTTCGTAGGAATCATTCTCCAACTGGAACCGGCACTGGGTAAACAGGATCGCCGTAATGGCNCACCAAAGCCCGCCGATCACCAGCATGCAGGCAATGGTCAGGCCTACGGCCATCGCTTCAGTGGTGACATAGGGGCTAATGAAGTTCGGTCCCCACAGGGCCGTCATGGTCAGGCCGAACAGGGTCAGCCCCTGCATCAGCCGCTTGACACTGACGTGGACCAACAATGCCTTGAACACCGCGCGACCATATTCGTGAATGCGCGACCGCATGTCTTGATCAATGGGGAAGCGTTCTTCGATCTGACGGGCGAACAGGACGTGAAAACGGTCCGGCTTCTTGCCCTTCTCCCAGAACGGAAACAGGTCGAGCGGCTGGTTGAAATATTCGTCGATGTGCGCTGAGACCGTGGCCTGAACCGCCGGATCGCGGGAGAAAATCTCGCTGTCGGCAATCGGACGCAGGATGCCATCATCCGATACGGCGGGCGCGGACCGGCGCGGTGGCGTCCGCGGCGGGGCCTCCCGGTTTGGTGAATCCGCGGCNCCTGGCGGCGGCGCATTCGTCGAAGGCGGAAGCTCTGACGCGTGCGCAGGTTCCGGCGGCGGCGCGGGCTCTGCCGGGAACGGGTCGTGATGATGCGGATCGTGCTCGTTGCTCATGGTCAGGATGCAGTTTTCATCAACAGGTCACTATGACGCAAGCAGAACTGCATTCGATCAGGCTTCCCTTTCGGGGCGAGCCTTCCGCCCTCAAAAGGGTATCGCGCCATGGCGGCGGCTGAGGCCAACAGCGGGATCAGCAACAGCGCCATCAGACCGGTGATCATCCGAAGTTGCCGCACCTGCATCGGCGCGGGCTGAAAGGCTGGGTCGGCCTTCACCGCCTTTGACCATTTCAGGATCGCCACCGTCGGGCCAATGGACAGCAGGCCGATCAGGGCAAAGCAGGCCATCTTGGCCCAGAAGAAGGGGTTGGCCTGATAGAAGGCCCAGCCCTTGCCCGACCCCATCACGCGTCCGATCCCGACCACCAGAACCAGCAGAGCGGTGATGCCGATGCCCATGTCCAGCCGGGCGACGCGGCGGATGTTGATCGGGCTGACGCTCAGCAGGGTGCGTTGCATGAACATCATCGCCACAAGCCCGAAAACCAGCAGGTGATGAAGGATGGCCAGCGAAAGGGTATGGATGGCGGTGTGTATTATCGGGACCTTCGCTTCTGTTTCCGGTCAGGTATAAGCCGCCGATGATGGAACGTCTCTTGTTGGTTGGCCTCGGCGGGGCCGTGGGGCCATGGCCCGCTATGGCCTGGGCCGGATGATCCCGGCGGGCGGCTTTCCGTGGCCGACCTTTTTGGCCAATAGCCTCGGCGGCCTGCTGATGGGGTTGCTGGTCGGCTGGCTGGCCTCGCGGGCCAATGAAGGTGGCGAGAGCCTACGGCTGTTGCTGGGCGTGGGCTTGCTGGGCGGCTTCACCACCTTTTCCGCCTTTTCGCTGGAGACGGTGCAGATGATCGAGCGACGCGACTGGACCCTGGCGATGGGTTATGTGGCCGGATCGGTGGTCGTTTCGGTGGCCGCCCTGATGCTGGGGCTGATGATCGCCCGGAGACTGTTCGCATGAGCCGTGAGGTCCAGACCCTGTATGTCGCCGAGGCGGAGGATGGCATCCGCCTGGACCGCTGGTTCCGGCGGCGCTGGCCGCATGTGTCGAACATCCAGGTGCAGAAACTGGCGCGGTCTGGCCAGATCCGGGTCGATGGCGGGCGGGTCAAGGGCGACAGCCGCCTGACCGCCGGGGCCGCCGTGCGCGTGCCGCCGATCCCGGAGCCGACCGAGCGCCCGGCGNGGGACAAGCCCAAGATCAGCGACCGCGATGCCGCCTATGCCAAGTCGCTGGTGCTGTATGAAGACGACATGGTTATCGCTCTGAACAAGCCCGCCGGGCTGGCGGTGCAGGGCGGCACCAAGACCACCAAGCACGTTGACCGGCTGTTGTCAGCCTGGGGCGAGGGGATAGAGCGGCCGCGGCTGGTTCACCGGCTGGACCGCGACACCAGTGGCGTCCTGTTGCTCGGCAAGGGACCGGAGGCGGCCAAAAGGCTGGCGGGAGCGTTTGCGCGGCGTCAGGCCAAGAAGACCTACTGGGCCATCGTCTATGGCAACCCCAAGCCGGCCAGCGGCTATATCGACCAGCCGTTGAAGAAGTCCGGCATCAATGATTTTGAGATCATGCGTCCGGCCGATATCAAGGAAAACGGTGCCGAAACCGCCGAGACGGCCTATTCCATGATCTCGCGCGCCGCCCACCGGGCCGCCTGGATGGCGCTGAGACCCTTCACCGGTCGCACGCATCAGCTGCGGGCGCACATGGCGGCCATCGGCCACCCGATCCTGGGCGATCCCAAGTATAGCAGTGCCGAATCCGGCGAACTGTCGGGGGCCTTGAAGCTGCAGCTGCACGCGCGGCGCATCGAGCTGGATCACCCCAGCGGCGGCAAGCTGATCGTTGAGGCCCCACTCAGTCCGGAAATGAAGGCCGGGTTCGCCCACTTCGGTTTCTCCGAGGACGAAGCCGAGGTTGATCCCTTCGCCGGTATCCGGAGGCCCCGATGAGCTCTGGCGGTTCCATCCCGTCGCTTGATCCCAATGTCGCGGCCCGAAAGGGGTTTCGCGAGTCCGAAGAGCGGCTGAAACGGTTCTGGAAGGCCGTCACGGTCGAAGCGGCTGATGCAGGCTGGCGCGTGCTACTGGATGGCCGTTCGCCGAAGACCCCGGCGGGGGCCTCGCTGGTGCTGCCGACTCAGGCATCGGCCCAGCTGGTGGCCGACGAATGGGCGGCTCAGNGGNAGTTCATTGATCCGGCCACCATGCCTGCGACCCGGCTGGCCGCTACGGCCATCGACCGGGTCAGCCAGGCGCGGGAGCCCGTGGCCAATGAGATCGCGGCCTATGCCGGGTCCGATGCCCTGTGTTACCTCGCCGATGCGCCGACCGGGCTGATGGAGGCGCAGGCCCGGCAGTGGACGCCCTGGCGAGACTGGGCTGCGTCAGAGCTGGGTGTGCGGCTGGAGCCGACCGAGGGCATCATTCACCGCGAGCAGTCGCCGGAGGCCATCGGCNGCGTACGCGAGCTGGCCCTGGCGCTGGATGATTTCAGCCTGACGGGCTTGGCGGCGGCTGTANCGCTGCTGGGCAGCGCCATTCTGGGTCTGGCGGTGCAGCGCGGCGCTCTGACAGGTGATGCGGCGTTCGAGCTGTCGCGTCTCGATGAAGCCTGGCAGGAGCAACAGTGGGGCGTGGACGAAGAAGCCGCCGTCCGCACGGCCAGCCGCCGCGCCGAGGCGGAGTTGCTGGGTGTGTGGTTTCAGGCCCTGAGCCACTGATTTTCCAAACTGGAAAATTATCACTTGCCAATGCGGAAAGTATCAACTAGCTTTCCAGTATGGAAAGTGAGGACACCATGTCGAACGAACCCAATCCCCAGGAAGCCTTGGACGCCATCCGCGCCGCGCGGGCGGAGGTGGGGAAATCTGCCAACTATCCCTTCATCTGGGACCTGGGCTATGGGGCGATCATTGCGCTGATGGTCGGTGGTGCGGCGTTGCCGCAACCGTGGAGCCTGATGTTGCTGGGATTGTCGATGGCGGGTCTAGCGCTGATGGTCCGCTGGTGGCGCGAGCATGTCGGCTGGTGGGTCAGTGGCTTTCATCCGCCCAAGGCCCGCTGGGTCGCGATCGGCATGTCGGCTGTCTTGGTGGCTTGTCTGATCGCATCGCTGAGCACGCGCTTCGGTCAGGGGGCCTGGTGGGTGCCGCTGGTGGCCAGCGGTGTGGCCGGGCTGGCGGGGATCATCGGGGGCGGCTGTGGATGCGCGTCTATCGCAAGGAGTTGCAGGAGGGAGGACAGTGACCCCGCCTTCGATCCTGTGATCCATGCGCCGGGTCGACTGCAGATCTGCGCCATTCTCTCCAGCGTTGATGATGCAGAGTTCGCCCTGATCCGAGATGCCATCAAGGTGTCGGACTCCGTGATGTCCAAACACCTGAAGCAGCTGGAAGAGGCGGGCTACGTCAAACTGACCAAGGCCGCCGAGAATGGGCGTCAGCGCACCTGGATCGCCCTGACCCCCAGGGGCGCAAGGCCTTTGCCGCCCATGTGGCCGAGCTCAATCGCCTGGCAGCGTTGACCGCACCGTCGCAGGTCACGGGTTCCCCGGGCTAGGCAGACCGGTTAAATCGAGTTTCCAACGAGACTCGCCCCATGCAGCACATCCTCGAAGAGCTCGAAAAGCGCCGCAAGGCCGCCAAACTGGGCGGGGGCGAGAAGCGCATCGAGAGCCAGCATGCCAAGGGCAAGCTGACGGCGCGCGAGAGGATCGAGGTGCTGCTGGATGAAGGCAGCTTTGAAGAAACCGACATGTTCGTGGAGCATCGCAGCCACGAGTTCGGCATGGAGAAACAGCGCATCCCCGGCGGCGGGGTGGTGACGGGACGCGGCACCATCGGTGGGCGTCTGGTCTATGTGTTCTCCAAGGATTTCACGGTGTTTGGTGGCTCTCTTAGCGGGGCGCATGCGGCCAAGATCGTCAAGATCCAGACCATGGCCCTGACCAATGGGGCCCCGATCATTGGCATTTTCGATGCCGGCGGCGCGCGCATTCAGGAGNGGGTGGAGAGCCTGGCGGGCTATGCTGACATCTTCTTGCAGAACACCCTGGCCAGCGGCGTCATACCCCAGATCAGCGTGATCATGGGGCCGTGCGCGGGCGGAGATGTCTATTCGCCCGCCATCACCGACTTCATCTTCATGGTCCGCGACACCAGCTACATGTAAATGACCGGCCCGGACGTGGTGAAAACCGTCACCAATGAAGTGGTCAGCCATGAGGATCTGGGCGGGGCCTCGGTTCATACCAAAAAGTCCGGCGTCGCCGACGGGGCGTTCGACAACGATCTGGAGGCCCTGTCAGAGGTGCGCCGCCTGATTGGCTTCCTGCCTCTGTCGAACCGCGAAAAGCCGCCGGTGCGCGACAGCTATGACGACCCGGACCGCGACGAGGCCAGCCTGGACACCCTGGTCCCAGCCAATCCGAACCAACCCTATGATATGAAAGAGCTGATCCTGAAGACGGTCGATGAGGCCGAGTTCTTCGAGATCGGAGCCGACTACGCCAAGAACATCGTCACCGGCTTTGGCCGTCTTGACGGGCAGTCGGTGGGCGTGGTGGCCAACCAGCCGCAGACCCTGGCGNGGGTTCTGGACATTGACTCGAGCCGCAAGGCTGCGCGGTTCGTGCGCTTCTGTGATGCCTTCAACATCCCGATCGTCACCCTGGTGGATGTGCCGGGCTTCATGCCGGGCACGAAACAGGAATACGGCGGCCTGATCAAACACGGGGCCAAGCTGCTGTTTGCCTATGCCGAGGCGGCGGTGCCCAAGCTGACCGTCATCACCCGCAAGGCCTATGGCGGGGCCTATGACGTGATGAGCTCCAAACACCTGCGCGGCGGCGTCAACTACGCCTGGCCCAGCGCCGAGATCGCGGTGATGGGGGCCAAGGGCGCGGTGGAGATCATTTTCAGGAAAGAGGCGNGGGACCCCGAAGCCCTGGCCGCCCGCGAAGCCGAATACAAGGACCGCTTTGCCAACCCTTTCGTGGCCGCAAGACTGGGCTACATCGACGACGTGATCATGCCGCATGGCACGCGGCGGCGCCTGATCAAGGCGCTACGGACGCTGAAGNGGAAGACGATGCAGAACCCGTGGAAGAAGCACGATAATATTCCGTTGTAGGGGATTCCCTTGGCTATTCCAGATTTCCAGTCCCTGATGTTGCCTCTGCTTCGGAAATCCGCAGACGGCGAAGTCAGCATTCAGCAGGTCATAGACGAACTGGCGGGAGAGTTTGGTCTCTCGGAAGATGAACGCACCGAGCTTCTTCCATCTGGGAGACAGACGACGTTTGCCAATCGTGCTCACTGGGCAAAGAGCTACCTTGGAAAAGCTGGCTTGATTGAACTGACTCGTCGCAGCCACTTCGCTATCACCGATGCAGGGCGTTCGGTGCTGGCCTCGCCTCCCGACCGCATTGATATTGCTTATCTGCGCCGTTTCCCGATTTTCGAAGCTTTCCGTTTCCCAAATGAAGATCCGGCGACGACGAGCGAAGAAGCCTCAACTTCGAGTGCTCTGACACCTGATGAGATTATGAGGCAGGCCCGTGACCGCCTTGACGCGGATCTCGGGGTCGAACTCTTGTCGCGAATTCAGGCTGCGCCACCTGCTTTCTTCGAGCGCGTCGTGGTGCAGTTGCTTATTGCTATGGGCTATGGCGGCTCGCTCGCGCGGGCCGGAAGGGCGCTTGGACGTAGCGGAGATGGTGGCGTAGATGGCGTTATCGACGAAGACGCATTGGGACTTGACCGAATTTACGTCCAGGCGAAGTGCTACGCGGACGACAATCCAGTAGGACCGGGCGCAATCCGCGACTTTTTCGGAGCGTTGGACCAGTTCAAAGCAAGCAAGGGTTTGTTCGTTACCACATCCAAATTCACCCCCGCTGCTGTCAAGACTGTGGATGGACTTAGCAAGCGGATTGTCTTGATCGATGGATCTCTCCTGACGCGGCTCATGATTGATCACGGGGTCGGCTGTCGCGTGGAAGATACTCTCTATGTGAAGAAGCTCGACGACGAATTCTTCAGATTTTGACCAACCTCCTGTTCCTCTGCTCCCGCAATCGTCTCCGCTCGCCGACGGCGGAGCAAGTGTTCGCCTCATGGCCCGGTGTCGAGACGGCGTCCGCCGGGCTGGCACCGGATACGGAGGAGGCATGTTCGGCCGAGCTGGTGGAATGGGCCAACATCATTTTTGTGATGGAGAGGGCGCAGCAGGCCAAGCTGCAGCGGCGGTTCAAGGCGCATTTGAAGCGGGCACGGGTGATCTGTCTGGATATCCCCGACAACTATGGCTTCATGCAGCCGGAACTGGTGGCCCTGCTGGAAAAGCGGGTTCGACCGCATCTTTGAGATTGGTCCCGGCCGCAGGATGAAGGGTGAGGGGCGCGGCTGTTACGACAGGTGGGTCGCTACCCCTCATCCGACCCGCCTAGCGGGCTACCTTCTCCCACAAGGGGAGAAGGGCCTTTGCCGCACAGCAGGGCAGGAGGGCATTGCCCCCTCAATCCCCTGACAGCTCCGCCAACGCGTCTTCGGCCAGCTCGCGGCGGACGCCCAGGGCGTCTCGGAGGATCGTCTCCAGCGCCAGGCGGTGGGCGGCGGTCAGGGCCTGGTCGGCGGGAGCCTCGATGTCGGGACGCACGCCGACGCCTTCCCAGTTGGTGCCGGTGCGGGTGTTGGTGACGACCTGCATGGGGATGAAGGCGGCAAAGCCCTCGACCAGGGGCCGATAGCCGCCGGGAGTGGCTCCGCCCCAGGTGGTCTGGCCGACCAGGGTGGCGCGACGCATGGCCTGGAGGTCATAGGCGAACTCCTCGGCTCCGGAGCCGGTATCATGGTCGATCAGCACATAGACCGGGCGACCGGTAAAGGCGGGCATCCGAGGCTCGGCATAATAGGTGCGGGTGGCCTGGGCATCACCGGGGACCAGGGTGTGGACCGTGGCCGTGCGGCGGTCGACCAGATGGCCGATGGCATTGGCGACCCCGGCGGGCTCCCCGCCCGGTGCGCCGCGCACATCGATGATCAGGGCCCCGCTGTCCGACAGCATCCCCATGGCGGCAGACAGCTTTTCGGCAAAGGGCGGGGCGTCCAGGAACCGGTTGATCCGCAGATAGCCGACATTGCCGGGTAGGGAGCGGATTTCGGGAATCTCGGACCCGCGCAGGCGCATCTCTTCGTGGAAGGCCGCGAGCTCTTCGGCGGCGGGCGGGCCCTCGCTGAAGGTGGCCAGGATTTCGGGGCCCATATAGCGGATGCGGAAATGGCGGTCGTTGACCACGGGCACGACCCGGCTTTCGATCAGGGCCAGAAGCTCGGCAGCGGTGTGGGCATCGCGGAACTCGCCCCGGCGTTCCATGGCCTCGATCTGGCGGGCGGCGGCGGCCCCGCGGTCGCGGAAGGCGAACCGCTCGCGCAGCACCTGGGCCAGCGACAGGACCACGGCGCGGTTCTGATCGGCGGTCAGGGTGACGGTGGCCGGATCGGGCGGCGGGCCCGGCTGGGCCATGGCGGCAACGGGTGTGAAGGTCAGGGCAATGACGGCGGCACAGACGGCCGGAAGGTGTCGGATCATCAGGGGCTCCAGAAGTGGCTCTGCCAGTTAGAGGCGGCGGAACCGGCTGGCGGATGCAAACAGGGTCACCTTTTCTGGGTTCGGTCTGGTTGGGGGAGGGGCAAGCCCAGCTTTGCGCGCCTGGCCACGGGGGCAGGGGTGCCCTTTATGTTTGCAATTGAGAATGCGTCGCAATAAGAGAGCGGTCCTGTCAGTTTCCGCTCGAGTGCTGCCCATGCGTGCCACCATCCTTGCCTGCGTCAGCTTGGCGTCCCTCGTCGCGGCGGGCCCCGTCTGGGCGCAACAGGCGACCGCTCATCACGCGTCCGGCCCGGTCATGGGTGCGGCGGACGAGGAGCCAACGACCCAGTTGACCCCGATCATTGTGGTGGGACAAGCGCGCGCCTATCGCGCCACGGACACCGTGACGGCGACCAAGACCGATACGCCGCTGATCGATATTCCCCAGTCCGTGACGGTGGTAACGGCCCGACAGATCCGCGATCAGGCCATGGACAGTCTGGGCGGCGTGATGCGCTATGTGCCCGGCGTCAATGTGGGGCAGGGCGAGGGCAATCGCGACCAGATCACCCTGAGGNGTCAGAACACCACGGCGGACTTCTTCATCGATGGCATGCGCGACGATGTTCAGTATTTCCGCCCGCTCTATAATCTGGAGCGGGTCGAGGTCCTGAAGGGCCCCTATGCCCTGAGCTTCGGCCGGGGCGGCGGTGGCGGCATCATCAACCGCGTGCAGAAGGCCCCGGTCGAGGACTCGCGCTTCACGGAAGCACGGGCCTTTGGCGACACTTTTGGCGGCTATGGTGCCTGGGTGGACTGGAACCTGCCGCTGGCGGACCAGGCCGCGTTCCGCCTCAATGCCATGGCTGAGCAGTCCGAAAGCTTCCGCGACCATGTCGATGGCCGACGCTTCGCCATCAATCCCTATGTCGCCACACGCCTGGCCAATGGCTGGGGCCTGGGACTGAGCTATGAATATGTCGATGACGACCGGGTCGCGGATCGCGGCCTGCCGTCCTATCAGGGTCGTCCGTTGGAGGGCTACGATGAGCTGTTCATCGGGGTCCCGGGCGTCAACCAGACGACCTTGCAGGCGCACATTGCCAAGGTTCGTGCCGAGGGTCGGATCGCGCCGGGCCTATCGCTGAATGCCACCCTGGTCGGGGCCGACTATGACAAGGTCTATACCAACGTCTATGCCAGCGGCGCGACCACCTCGCCAACCGGAACGGTGCCGCTGGGGGCCTATTCAGATATCTCAGGTCGTACCAACTGGCTGTTCCAGTCCAACCTGATCTGGGAGGTGCTGGGCGGCCCGATCGAGGNNCATATTGTTCTGGGCGGCATCGAATATGGCCACCAGACCAGCAATGGTCATCGCCTGAACGGCACCCTGTCCAGCACGACCCTGAGCCTGACCCATCCGGTCTATTCGACAGTCGCGTTCAACACCGTATCGCGCCAGACCGNNAGCCGGGTCGCCACGACCTCCATCTATGCTCAGGACCAGATCGGCCTGGGGCAGTTCTTTGATGTGATCGTAGGGCTGCGCTGGGACCGGTTCGATATTTCTGGCACCGAGTTCGTGCCCGGCCCGAACCGGGCCTTTGGGCGGGTGGACNGGGTGATCTCCNCGCGCCTCGGCCTGGTGTGGGAACCGTCCGAGACCGCCTCGTTCTACGCCAGCTACAGCCGGTCCTTCCTACCGCGCTCGNGGGAGCAGTTCGCCTCCCTGTCGGCGACCAGCCAGAACCTGGAGCCGGAAGAATACGAGAATCGCGAGATCGGGGCCAAGTGGGACCCCTTGTCGGGGCTCAGCCTGACCGCCGCGCTGTTCCAGTTGCGCCGGACCAACGCCACGACCNCCGATCCGGCCAATCCGACGCTCAGCATCAATGTCGGGGCCACGCAAACGACCGGGGTTGAGTTGGGCGTCGTCGGTCAGGTCACCGACGGCTGGACCCTGGCGGGCGGCTATGCCTGGCAGGACGCCCATCTGGATGGCAATGACGCGGTCGAACTGGCCCAGGTGCCAGAACACAGCCTGTCCCTGTGGAGCCGGCACGCGCTGACCGAACGGCTGGGCCTGGGCGTGNGGGTCACGCACCAGTCGGACCAGTGGGCGGCCAACCGCACCACGGCGGCAACGACGCGCCTGTCCGGGTTCACCCGGCTGGATGCAACCCTGTTCTATGAGCTGACAGATCGCGTTGATGTGCAGCTGAACGTCGAGAACCTGCTGGACGAGGACTACTGGGCCGACGCCCACAACAACAACAATCTGTCGCCCGGGGCCNCGCGCAACGCCCGGGTCAGCCTGACCTACCGTTATTGAACAGCTGGCTTGCCTAGATCGAGAAACTGACGCCGCAACCACAGCTGGTTGCGGCGTTGGGATTCCGGACCGTGAATTGCGCCCCCGACAGCTCGTCGACGAAAGCGATTTCCGACCCTGCCAGCAAGGGCAGGGAAACCGGGTCGACTAGGGCCGCCTGGCCGTCGGCCCGGATNCGCAGATCATCGGCCTCCGGGGCTTGCACGAGCTCGAAGCGGTGCTGAAATCCCGAACAACCGCCTCCATCCACGGCCACGCGCAGGAGGACCGGATGGCCATCCGAGCTGGAAAGATCAGCCAGCCGCCTGGCCGCGCTGGCAGCCAAGGTCACAACGGACCCGCCGCTCGACGGCGATCGCGTAGTCAGGAGGGTTTTGGACGTTGCTCACGGCGGGTATATGAGGCGCTCGAGACCAAAGTGAAAGACCTGACTTGATCGATCTGGCCATCCGCGCGCCCTTCGCCGAGCCCCCTCAGGGCTCGCGCGGTCGGCTGTTTCCGGAGCCGGTCAGTCGCACCCGAACCGCCTTTGCCCGCGACCGGGACCGGATTATCCACTGCACCGCGTTCCGCCGACTGAAGGNNAAGACTCAGGTCTTTGTGGCCCATGAGGGCGACCACTATCGCACCCGACTGACCCATTCGCTCGAAGTGGCCCAGATCGCCCGCTCCCTGGCCCATGCCCTGGGACTAGATACGGACCTGGCTGAGGCTGTGGCCCTGGCCCACGATCTGGGGCATCCGCCGTTCGGCCATGCAGGTGAGGACGAGTTGCAGGCCTGCATGCAGCCGTGGGGCGGATTTGACCACAACGTCCAGACCTTCCGGGTCGTGACGCGGCTGGAGCACCGCTATCCGCAGTTCGAAGGTCTCAACCTGAGCTGGGAGACACTGGAGGGCGTGGTCAAACACAATGGCCCCGTCGACCATCGACTGGATGAGCCCGCCTGGCGGGCCATCGCCGACTATGCGCCGGGCTGGGACTTGCGGCTGGATAGCTTTGCTTCGCTGGAGGCCCAGTGTGCCGCTATCGCGGACGACATCGCCTATAACAATCATGACGTGGATGACGGGGTGCAGGCCGGTCTGTTCTCGCTTGAGGATCTTGCCGGGGTGCCTCTGATCGGTCCGATCCTGGCGCAGGTGCGCCAGGACTGGCCAGATCTGGATGACCGCATGATCCGGATCGAGGCGGTAAGACGCATGATCGGCCTGATGATCGACGATGTGCTGTCGNAAACCGCTCGACGGCTGGCCCTGAACCGCATTTCAAGCCCCGAGGCCGTCCGACTTGCGCCGCAGACCCTGGTGGCGTTTTCCACCACAATGATGACGGATCTCTCCGTCTTGCGGAAATTCNTGTTTGAGCGGATGTGCCGCCACTATCGCGTCAACCGTACCCNNAACCAGGCTCGGCGCATCATTGCCCAAATGTTTGAGTTGTTCTTGGCTGAGCCGGACGTCATGCCCNCGGAATGGTCCGCTCAGTTGGCAGCCAGCGACGCGGCCCGCNGCGCGCGTGTGGCCTGCGACTATATTGCGGGAATGACCGACCGCTATGCTATCGAGGAACACCGAAAACTGTTCAGCCTGGATTTGGTCCTGGACCTCTAGGCGATATTCAAACCCTGTTCGCTTAAATAAGATAACCAAACGCGAATCGCGACCGACGCCTGGAGCCGACCATGTCTCACGACGACCCTACGATACCCCGCCACGTGGGACGGGAAACCAGGACCGGGGTGCCTACGCCGCNNCCGACCGAGGACGACCTGCCGTTTGATTCTGCGCCCTACCAACAGAGGCCGATGCGTCAGGGGGCGGGCTTTGCTCCGGCCGGCAACAATCCGCCATGGGCGCTGATCATCGCCGGGCTAGTGCTGGTCGGTATCGTTATCGCCGTGATTGCCTTCTACAGCGGTGGACTTCGCGCGTCGGAGGATGCGCCGGGTGACTTGGGAGCCCCGGTCGAGCAGATGCGGGTCGAGGCCCCGATCAACGCCCAGCCGATCGATCCGGAGGCCAGCATCACCGTTTACGACGCAAACAATGCGCCGTCCGTGGCCGCGCCGACCTTTACGCCCNCACCCGAGACTGCTCAGCCGCGCCCCGAACCTCGCGCCGAGGCCCAGCCAGCCCCGCGTTCCGAAACACCGCCGGCCCCGATTACACCGCCGCCCGCGAAAACTGAGCCGGCCCCATGCCGTTGGAGGGNNGCATCTTCGGTTCAGATCGGGGCCTTCTCGACCCCGGTCNAGGCCGAGTCCGAGTACGCCGCGNTGGTTGGGCGCCATGGGCGCTTCACCAGCGGCGCAACCCGCCGGGTTCAGGAGGTCAATACGTCGGATGGCAACACCCTCNACCGAACCAGCGTGGGTGGGCTGAGCCGGGAACAGGCCACGGGACTGTGCAACGCCATCAAGGCCTCGGGCGGCGACTGTATCGTTCGCTAAGGAGTAATCGGCTGCAAACCGCTGCGATTTTGGCTGCGCCGGACTCCGGTTGACGGCTGACGAGAAGGCCTTTTTCGCCGATGTGCGGCCGTGGGGCTTCATCGTCTTCCGGCGGAATGTCGAAAGCCCTGACCAANTGCGGGCCNTGATCGCCGAAATGCGTCAGGCGGTGGGTTGGCATTGCCCCATCCTGGTTGATCAGGAAGNNGGCAGGGTGCAGCGCCTGGGACCCCCGCACTGGCCCAAGTATCCGCCCGCTGATGCCTTCCTGAAAGCAGCCAGGGACCTGTCGGCAGCGCGCGAATTGGCGCGGCTGTCTGGCCGCCTTATGGCGCATGACCTGCTGCNNGACGTCGGTATCAGCATCGACTGTGCGCCCGTGCTGGATGTTCCGATTCCAGGCGCGCACGATATCATCGGCGACCGGGCGCTGGGCCGGGATCCCGCACGGNTGTCGGTCCTGGGACGTGCGGTTGCCGAAGGGCTGCTGGCTGGTGGCGTGCGCGTTATCAAGCATTTGCCGGGTCATGGCCGCGCCGCTGCCGACACGCACAAGGCCTTGCCGACTGTCGATACCTGTCTTGAAGAGCTTGAGGCCTGGGATTTTGNNCCGTTCCGGGCGTTGTCGGACATGCCGATTGCCATGACCGCCCACATCGTCTTTACGGCCATCGACAAGGATCGCCCTGCCACGCAGTCCCGTGCGGCTATCAGCATGATCCGCCAGTCACTGGGCTGAAGGCTACTGCTGTCGGACGATCTGGTCATGAATGCGCTGAGCGGCTCCCTCGCGCGGCGGGCAGCCAAGGCGCGTGAGGCTGGTTGCGACCTGGTGATCCACTGGGACGGCGACATGACCGGAATGATCAAGGTCGCACAGGGAGCCGGANGAGCTAAGGGCGCACCCGCCCGCCGGGCGGAAATGGCTCTGCAACGGATTGTCCACAGTCCAGAGCCGCTGAACCTGCNNAAAGCCCGCGAACGGTTTGACGCCATGCTGGCTGGGCGGCTGAATGCAGCCAAGGGCCCCGATGTTGGGGAGGCGCAGGCCTGAACCTGCCAGCGGACGTGCAGCAACCCAAGTCATGACTGACGCTTTTCAGCCAAATCTGGATTTTGCCGCCGCTGATCAGGTGGACGCTGCGGATGCCTTCCATGTCGATCTGGAGGGCTATGAAGGGCCATTGCATGTGCTCCTGGCGTTGGCGCGAANNCAGAAGGTCGACCTGCTTAAGCTGTCGATCACGCGGCTGGCGGAGCAGTATCTGGCTTTTGTGCATGAGGCGCGGAGGCGTTTCGCGCTGGCGGCGGACTATCTGGTGATGGCGTCCTGGCTGGCCTACCTGAAGTCACGCNTGCTGCTGCCGCGCAACGCAGCGGGCAAGGGGAGGCCGCCCGCTGAAGAACTGGCTGCGGCTCTCGCGTTCCGACTGCAAAAGCTGGAGGCCATGCGCAAAGCCGTGGACGAGATCATGGCCTTGCCGCAACTGAAGCGTGACGTGTTCCAGCGTGGCGATCCGGAGCAAACGGTGATCGTGCCCTCGGATCGCATCGAAGCCAGCCTGTATGAGTTGATGAGTGCCTACGTCACCCAGCGTCGGCGTGAAGCGCAGCGGACCTACAATCCAGGTCAGCGGGTCGAGGCCTTTGCTCTGGAGGCGGCACGCGACTGGCTGAGGGACCGGTTGCCAACGCTGGCCGAATGGACCNCCTTGACCAGGTGGCCCGCGGCAGTTGGCTGGGGTGCAGGTCCGTCTCAGGCCAGCTATACCGCCTCAACCTTGTCGGCGAGCCTGNGGCTGGTCAGGNAGGGCGCCAACGTCCGCCAGGATGGCGCTNTTCAAGACCTGTATCTCAAGCGGCGCAAGGTCGGCCAACCGCTGGAACTGACACCATGAGTGACCTGCGCTTTGCGCCAGACAATGATGAAATCGCCCGCCGTGTCGAGGCCATCCTGTTTGCCGCCACGGGGCCTTTGACGGCCGCTGAGATTGCCCGCCGACTGCCCGGAAGGGCCGATGTCGGCGGAGCTATTACCGCCCTCCAGCAGCACTATCGCGGGCGCGGTGTAGAGCTGGAACGCGTGGCTGAGCGCTGGNGGTTCCGCACCGCGCCCGATCTCGGCTTCCTGACCGAAGAGCGGGAGGAGCCGCGTCGGCTCTCCAAAGCTGCGCTTGAGACCCTGGCTATCATCGCTTACCACCAGCCGTGCACGCGAGCAGAGATTGAAAGTGTCCGGGGTGTGAGCCTGTCGAAAGGAACGCTGGATCTGCTGCTAGAGATGGGGTTCGTGCGGCTGAAGGGCCGACGCCGAACACCGGGACGGCCCGTCACTTATGGCACCGCCGACCGCTTCCTGGAGCATTTCAGCCTGGGCAGCATCCACGACCTGCCGGGCTTGCAAGACATGCGCGCCGCCGGCCTGCTGGACATGTCGATCCCGGCTGGCTTCGAAATCNCCGATCCGTCTCGCCTGGCCGAAAGCGCGGACGAGGATCTTGATTTGGACGATACGGATAACCCCGAGTTCGCTCAGGATTTCGTAAGTGAGGACGAGCGCACCTAGACCGAAATCGGTCGAGTTGGCCGCAGTCCAACGAAACTCAGATGTCGGTCAGGTTATCGTGAGCCTGGTTCACGGCATCGGCGCAATCGCGACCTGAAGGGCGGCGCGGAGCGGCCAAGCGATTCCACCTCAACAGATCAGGCTCTAGTCGGCGAGCAAGAGCCGCGGAAGCTTGAAGGTCACGTTCTCGCGGGCTCCGTCGTCNTCAACAAGGGTGACGGCGAACCGGCCGCCGATGGCTTCGATCAAGCCCTGAACCAAAGGCTCGGGTGCCGATGCCCCCGCTGTAATGCCGACCGCCTCAACCCCGTCGAACCAGGTCCAGTCGATCTGGCTGGCGTCGTCCAGCAGGCGCGCGTCGTCCGCACCGGCCCGCTTGGCCACCTCTACCAGACGCACCGAGTTGGAGGATGTCGGAGAGCCGACCACCAGAACAAGGTCACAGGCCTGCCCAAGTTTCTTCACGGCTTCCTGGCGGTTGGTGGTGGCATAGCAGATGTCCTCCTTGTGCGGATCCGGCAGCTCCGGGAACCGGCGTTTCAGCACCGCCAGAATGTCGGCCGTGTCGTCGACCGAAAGGGTTGTTTGGGTGGCATAGGCCAGGGGTGCCTCGCCAGGCCGCTGGAAGGCTTCGGCATCTGCCACCGTTTCCACCAGNGTCATGGAACCTTGTGGGAGTTGGCCCATCGTGCCTTCGACTTCCGGATGGCCAGCATGTCCAATCAGGATCAGATGCCGACCCGCCGCGTAGTGGCGCTCCGCCTCCACATGGACCTTGGACACCAGCGGGCAGGTGGCATCCAGAAACAGCATCTCACGCTGGCGGGCTTCNGCCGGAACGGACTTGGGCACCCCGTGGGCGGAAAAGACCACCGGGCGGTCATCGGGGCATTGTTCCAGTTCGTCGACAAAGACGGCACCCATGGCCTTCAGGCGATCAACCACGTGGCGGTTGTGGACGATCTCGTGCCGGACAAAGACNGGAGCGCCGTATTTCTCCAGTGCACGCTCGACGATCTGGATGGCACGGTCGACCCCGGCACANAACCCNCTTGGCGTCGCCAGGCGCACTGTGAGGCTCCGCATCGCCTTGGGCGTTGGCGCTGGTGCATTGGGGCGATCATGTCCATGTGGCCTATGTAGCGGTCGTGTGCAGGTGCCGCCAGCATTGCCACGACGATGATGTTGCAACTGTCCGCCCTTATTCTGCATTGCGCCGTTTGCCGCGCCCAGCTTTAGCCGCTATCAGGCGCGATGCCTGCAGATGGCAGCCAGGCTGTCGTTTGCCTCCAGATTCAGAATTCCCTGCCGATGCGTCGCCTTCTCACAGCCATGGCCTTTGTTCTTGCCGGACTGGTCGCCATTCCCAGCGTTGCGGATGCCCAGGTGACGCAGCGCGGTCAGCGCGATCAGCAGCGCGAGCGCACCGGCGGACAGAATGCCGACGGATCCCAGGTCAACGATCGCCAGCGTGAGGATCGACTGGCCNCCCTGCGGCGGCGCGCCAATGCCGGGCCGTGCCCCTATGTGAAGATCCTCTACGATGGAGCCCGCTACGTTGAGCTGGTCGACAATCGGGCCTCGGTTGCGAATGTCGGCTTCACCGGTGAGATCGAGGGCCTGAGCGCGGACTGCCGCTACCGTTCCGATGAGCCGATTACCGTCGACGTCAATGTGCTGTTCAACCTGGGCCGAGGTCCCCAGGCGACCGCCGATCTGCGCAGCTATCGCTATTGGATCGCGGTAACCGAGCGGAACCGGGCTGTGCTCTCGAAGGAATATTTCGAACTTCCGGTGGCATTTGATGGGGCGGACCGAACCACGNCCGTGGCCCAGCACGTCATTGTCATCCCGCGCGCATCGCCATCGATCAGTGGTGACATTTCCGAGGTCCTGGTCGGGTTTGATGTCACGCCCGAGATGGCCGAGTTCAACCGCACCGGCAGCCGCTTCCGCATTCAGGCGGGCACCCCGGCCCAGGCTCAGCCGCAGGCTCAGTAATGACCGATCTCAGAACGGAGCTGGGCGAAGCGGTCGGGGCCGCCTTCGCCGCCGAAGGCGTGGACGCGAGTGCGGCGCGGGTGACGGCCTCAGATCGGCCCGATCTGGCCGACTTTCAATCCAATGGAGCCNTGGCCGCCGCCAAGGCGGCCGGGCGCAATCCGCGGGAACTGGCCCAGGCTGTTGCCGCACGTCTTGCCGACGATCCACGCCTGGCCTCGGTCGAGGTGGCGGGCCCCGGCTTTATCAACCTCAAGGTTTCCGATGTCGCCNTCGCCAAGCGTGCCGCCGAGGTGGCGGCCGACGGTGCCATGGCCGGCGCCGCTTCCGTGTCTGCGCCCCGCCGGGTGATCATCGACTATGCCGGCCTGAACGTGGCCAAGCCCATGCACGTGGGGCACCTGCGGTCCTCGATCATCGGCGAGTNNATCAAGCGCATCTATCGCTTTGCGGGCGATCAGGNNTGGGGCGATGCCCACTTCGGCGACTGGGGCTTCCAGATGGGCCTGCTGATCGTGGCCNTGNGCGATGAGGGCCGGGCAGCGGCCTTTATGGCAGAGGGCGACGGTCCCTTTCCGACCCAGAGCCCGGTGACTCTGGAGGACCTTGAGCGGCTCTATCCGGAGGCCGCGGCCAAGGCCAAGACCGACACCGCCTTCCGTGATCGCGCCCGCAAGGCGACGGCGGACCTGCAGGGCGGGCGCTCTGGCTACCGCGCCCTGTGGAAGCACATGCACGACGTGTCGATGGCCGCGTTGCAGCGGGAGTTCTNNTCGCTGGGCGTGACGTTTGACCTTTGGAACGGGGAATCGGACGCCGATCCCCTGATCCCCGGCATGATCGAGGATCTGAAGACCAAGGGCCTGCTGGTCGAGGATNCAGGAGCCCAGGTGGTGCATGTCGCCCGCCCCGGCGAGACCCGCAAGAAGAAGCTGGACGATGGATCGGTGGTCGAGGTGCCCAGCCCGCCGCCGTTGCTGGTCGTCTCATCTGNNGAAGGCTCGGCCATGTATGGCACGACCGACCTGGCCACGATCAAGCAACGCCGTCAGGATCAGGACTTCGACCTGGTTCTTTATGTGGTGGATGAACGTCAGGCGGAGCATTTCCAACAGGTGTTCCGCGGTGCGATGCTGGTCGGCTATGCCGCCGAAGGGCAGTTGGAGCACCTCGGCTTTGGCACCATGAACGGGCCCGATGGCAAGCCGTTCAAGACCCGCGAGGGCGGGGTGCTGAAGCTGCATGACCTGATCTCCATGGCCACTGACAAGGCTCGCGAGCGCCTGCGTGAGGCTGNNTTGGGCGCTGACCTGCCCGAGGCGGAGTTTGAGGATATTGCCGCCAAGGTGGCCGTGGCGGCTCTGAAGTTCGCCGACCTGTCCAATGCGCGGACCACCAGCTATGTCTTCGATATCGACCGGTTCATGTCGTTCGAGGGCAAGACCGGGCCGTATCTGCTGTATCAGGCGGTGCGGATCAAATCCCTGCTGCGGCGGGCCGGGGCCGAAGGGGCGACGCCGGGACCGATCCAGATCATCGAACCGGCGGAGCGTGATCTGGCCCTGACACTGGATGCCTTCGCCGTGGCCGTCAGCGATGCCTATGACAAGAAGATGCCGCACCTGATCGCCGAACATGCCTTCCGTCTGGCGCAGAGTTTCTCGAAATTTNATGCCGCCTGCCCGGTAATGACCGCCCCCGATACCGCCACGCGCGGCTCACGCCTGGCCCTGTCAAAGGCGACGCTGACGCAACTGGAATTGGCGTTGAAGCTGCTGGGAATCGACACGCCGGATCGGATGTAGGCTCTGGCCCTAACGCCAGCCGCCGCGGACCCAGCGCAATTGGCTCGACGGCCCCAGGGATCTGCTGGCCACGGCTGCATTGCGCAGGGCTTCGACATCATCGGCGATACAGTGATCACCCACGATGGTGATGCCGGCGAAGGGGGCATCTGTGCCGGATGGACTGCCCTCAGCTTCCGGTCGATCAGGCAGGGGCCCACACCAGATCGGCCAGGTTGAGAAGGCGACGATGCGACCTTCATCGTCGAGCCTTTTCGAATGTAGTCCCCAATAGCAGTAGACCAACCGGCTGACGGTCTCGTCGAGAGATGTTCGTGGGGGCGGTGGCACGTCTGCAGTACAGGCAGACTTGTCGGTGCGCCGCAATGCATTTGAAAATTCGCGGTGTGCCATCGGCCAGCGCATAGGCCGTGTGTGACCAATCATAGTCCGCACGGTGGCCCCTATCCGATCCGGGTTCACCTGTGAATGAAAGCAGTGTCAGTATTTCGCCGTCTCGACAACCCATCCCTCGGCACAGTCGGGCCAGTGCTCCAGCAGGAGATCCGCATCGAAGGAACAATCGGGTTTCGCCGCGACCCAGACACCTCACGCAACGGCGGCATGTTGGCAGCTGCATCCGAAACAAACCAGGGCGTTTCCGGAACGCACCAGATTGGAGCAGGCCCCAGCAGCAGGGGCAATAGCAGGATGAGAATGCGCATGGGTCACCTCATCACGAAGCCGTGATCCGTGCCTATGAACACCCGAAATGATCTTTGTTCAAGCGCTGCCGTTTCTGACGAACGGCAGGTGGAGACGAGCGGTGAGGGTCAGTCCTTTCGCCGAAGGCCTCTTCGACCTCTTCCTTGGTGATCCGCTGGAGGGATCGCCCGGCTGGCCCAGGTTTTGTTCCTCGGTGCCATCGCCCATCACGCCCGGCGTGGTGTTGATGATGATGTCCTTGTCTTTTTCGTCTGCCATGTCGATGCTCCCTTTGAACGGGACTTCAACGCCAATCCCCGAACATTGTTCCGCCAGCCCGAGCCGCCCGACATGACCCATCCCGCGATGGCCGATTATATCGCTGACCTGCCCAAGGCGGAGCTGCACCTGCATATCGAAGGCTCGCTGGAGCCGGAGCTGATGTTCGAGCTGGCCCGGCGCAACCGCGTATCGATCCCGTTCGACAGTGTTGAGGCGGTGCGCGCCGCCTATGATTTTTCCAACCTGCAGGACTTCCTGGATATCTATTACGCCGGGGCCAATGTGTTGCAGACCGAGCAGGATTTTCACGACCTGGCCTATGCCTATTTCCAGCGGGCGGCGGCGGACAATGTGCGCCATGCGGAGATCTTCTTTGACCCCCAGACCCATACGGATCGTGGGCTGGCTTTCGCGGTCGTTGCGGACGGCTTGCTGTCAGGGATGAGGGCAGCGGAGGCAGACCTGGGTGTCAGCTCCAGCCTGATCCTGTGCTTCCTGCGCCATCTGGACGAGGACGCCGCATTTGCGACCCTGAAGGCCGCCGAGCCGTGGCTGGACCGGATCATCGGTGTGGGACTGNATTCGTCCGAAGTCGGCCATCCGCCGTCCAAGTTCCAGCGTGNNTTTGCCCGGGCCGGAGAGATGGGCCTGAAGCGGGTCGCCCATGCCGGGGAGGAGGGACCGCCCGCCTATGTGCATGAGGCGCTGGACCTGCTGCACATCGATCGCATGGATCACGGAAACCGCTCCATGGAGGACGAGGCGCTGATCGAACGGCTGGCCGCCGAGCAGATGACCCTGACGGTCTGCCCGCTGTCGAACCTCAAGCTCTGCGTGGTCCATGATCTGAAGGATCACCCGGTGCCGGAGATGCTGCNNAGGCGAGGCCTGCACGTCACCCTGAACTCAGACGATCCGGCCTATTTCGGCGGCTATGTGAACCAGAACTACAGCCAGCTTGCAGAGGCTGTGGGTCTGACCCGCGAGCAGGTCACACAGTTGGCCCGCAACAGCTTCGAAGGCAGCTTCCTGTCCGAGGCGGACAAGGCCGCCAGGATCGGGGAGATCGACACTTACGCCGCTGCCACCTGATCGATTTCGTTCGCCGAGCCCAGCGCGATGGGGATGCGCTGGTGCAGGTCCGTCGGCTCAACGTCCAGAATACGCTGCACGCCGTCGGTGGTGGCCTTACCGCCCGCCTGTTCGACCAGCAGGGCCATGGGGTTGCCCTCATACATGAGCCTGAGTTTACCGGGCTTGTTCGGCTCGCGCTTGTCCCAGGGATAGAGGAACACACCACCGCGCATCAGCACGCGATGGACATCGGCGACCATGGCCGCGACCCAGCGCATGTTGAAGTTCTTGCCCTGCGCCCCTTCAACGCCTGACAGACAGCCGTCGATGTAGCGTTGCACCCCCTCGGCCCAGTGGCGGCGGTTCGACATGTTGATGGCGAACTCTTTGGTATCGGCAGGAATGCGGATGTCCGGGTGCGTCAGACGCCACAGGCCCTGATGATCCAGGGTGAAACCGACCACGCCCGCACCCACCGTCAGAACCAGCATGGTCTGGGCCCCGTAGAGGACATAGCCGCTGGCCAGCTGATCGCGGCCCGGCTGCAGGAAATCAGTATCGGACGGGGTGGGTGTCGGGGCCTTGAGGATCGAAAGATCGTGCCGACCGGCGCATTGATGTCGATGTTGGACGAGCCATCCAGGGGGTCGAACAGCACCAGATAGTCGCCGGCAGGCTGGTTTGAAGCCTGGCTGTGTTCCATCTCCTCGGACGCGACCCCGGCCACGAGGGGGAGGCGACCAGGGCATCGGTCAGCAGGTCATTGGTGATGACGTCGAGCTTCTTCTGATCCTCGTCCTGCACATTAACCGACCCGGAGGTTCCCAGCACGCCGTTCAAGGCTCCCCCGGCGACCACGCTAGAGATCAGCGAGCAGGTCTGGCCCAGGGTCTGCAGGACCTCGATAACCCCGACCGGAGCAGACGTCGTGGCCAGCCATTCCGGCAGCGAAATCGGGTTCGGGGTCATGGCGGCATCCTGGGCAAGGGGAGATTTGCGACTGTCTATGCGCAGCCATGCTGCATCGACAAGAGGGACCGCTTGACTTCCGCCTGGAGTCAGGGTTTTGGGCGCTCTCGCGGGAGAGATCGGGTGGCGTCATTTACCCCGGAGCCGAAGGCGCAACCGCCCGGAAACGCTCAGGCAAAAGGACCGCGAGGCACAACAGACGCTGGAAAGAGCCCGGCCGGGCTCGCCGACGGAGCAAGGCCCTGTGTCAGGGACCGGAATCTCTCAGGCGCAAGAGACAGCGGGGCTCTGGACGGGTGCAGCCCACCCGAATGAGGAGCCGACGGCCATGACTGAACTGAAAACCACGCCGCTCAACGCCAATCACCGCAAGCGCGGGGCCCGGATGGTCGGCTTTGGCGGCTATGACATGCCGGTTCAGCNNGAAGGCGTGCTGGCGGAACATCGCTGGACCCGCGAACATGCCGGGCTGTTCGATGTCAGCCACATGGGCCAGTGCAAATTCGTCGGTCCCGATGCGGTAGAGCAGTTCGAACGCTTTGTGCCGGGCGACTACCAGGCGCTGAAAGAGGGTCGCCAGAAATACTCCCTGCTGCTGAACGAAGATGGCGGCATCATCGACGACTTGATGGCGGGCAAGCCGGACCACGATGGCCTTTTCGTGGTGGTCAATGCAGGTAACAAGGATGAGGACTTTGCCTATTGGCAGGCTCTGATCACCGGCGAGGCCGAGCTGCAGATCCTGGAGGACCGCGCGCTGATTGCCATCCAGGGACCAGAAGCCGCTGAAGTTATGGCCGCGCACGAGCCGATCCTGGCCGAGATGGGCTTTATGGACAGCGCCCGGCTGATGCTGTTCGGAGCTGACTGCTACGTCTCGCGTTCGGGCTATACCGGCGAGGATGGCTATGAGATTTCGGTGCCCGCCGACCAGGCCGACCGCATCTGGGACACCATTCTGGAAGATGCCCGGGTCAAGCCGATCGGTTTGGGCGCACGGGACAGCCTTCGCCTCGAAGCGGGTCTGCCGCTGCATGGCCACGACATCGATCCATCGACCTCGCCAGTCGAGGGCGCGCTGACCNTTGCCCTATCCAAGTCACGCAAGGAGCGCGCGGACTTCCCTGGCGCGGGCCGCATCCTGGCGGAACTGGTCGACGGGCCGGAGCGCGTGCGCATCGGCCTGCATGTCAAGGAAGGGGCCNCCGCTCGCGAAGGGGCCGAGATTGCGGACACGAACGGCAATGTCATCGGCAACGTCACCTCGGGCGGACCGTCGCCGACCCTGGGCCACAACATCGCCATGGGCTATGTGCCGCCCGCCTTTGCTGAGCTGGGCACGGACCTGCAAGTGATCGTGCGCGGCAAGCCCGCCGCCGCTGAAGTCGTCGCCATGCCGTTCGTGGCGCAACGCTATTATCGCAAACCGAAAGCCTGAGAGGGCAACCATGAAGTTCACCAAGGATCACGAGTGGGTCAGCCTGGACGGCGACATCGTCACCGTCGGCATCACCAGTCACGCCGCCGAGGCTCTGGGTGATGTGGTTTTGTCGAGGTCCCGGATGCGGGCCGCGCCGTGGTCGCCGGTGACAGCTTTGCTGTCGTCGAAAGCGTCAAGGCGGCGTCGGATGTGTATGCCCCGGTGACCGGCGAAGTGGTCGAGGGCAACGCCGCCCTGGCCGACGCCCGGAAACCGTCAACCAGGACCCGGAAGCCGCGGGCTGGTTCGCCAAGATCAAGGTGGCCGATACCGCCCAGCTGGACGGCCTGATGGATCGGGCTGCCTACGATGAGTATCTGAAGACGCTCTGATGTCCGCGACCTACACCGCCACCGTCTCCTGGGCCGCCGAGGCCGAGGATCACCGCTCGGGCCGCTACAGCCGCGCCCATGAGTGGCGCTTTGACGGCGGGGCGGTGGTGCGGGCTCATCGGCCCCGCCGGTGCCGGGGTCTGACCCGGCGGCGGTGGACCCGGAGGAGGCCCTTGTGGCGGCCCTGTCCGCTTGCCACATGATGTTCTTCCTGGCCTTCGCCCGGAAGAAGGGCCTCACCGTCACTGCCTATGAAGACGAGGCCGAAGGGGTGATGAGCCCGGACGAGAACGGCAAGCTGTTCCTGTCGATCTTCACCCTGCGCCCCCGCCTGACGACGGACGGCGAGGCTGATCCTGCCGTCATTGCCGAGTGCCACGCGCTGGCCCACGACGAATGCTACATCGCCCACTCCATTCGCGGCGACGTCCGCATCGAACCCCGCTGATTTCTCTGCCGAAAGCCTGAGACCTCCCTATGCGTTACCTGCCCCTGACCNCCGATGATCGCACAGCCATGCTGTCGGCGATCGGTGCCAAGTCTATCGACGACCTGTTCGTCGATGTGCCGNAGGCCGCCCGCCGAGAGGGGTTTGTCGACTTGCCGCGTGTGGCGNGGGAGTTGGAGGTCGAGCGGGCCCTGTCGGCCATGGCTGCCAAGAACAAGGCGGCGGGATCGGTGCCCTTCTTCTGCGGGGCAGGGGCCTATCGCCACCATGTGCCGGCCACGGTGGATCACATCATCCAGCGGTCGGAGTTCCTGACCAGCTACACGCCCTACCAACCGGAGATCGCGCAGGGCACCCTGCAATATCTGTATGAGTTCCAGACCCAGGTGGCCAACCTGACCGGCATGGATGTGGCCAATGCCTCGCTCTATGACGGCTCGACCGCCATGGCCGAGGGCGTGCTGATGGCCACCCGCGTCACGCGTCGCAATAAGGCGGTGATCTCGGGCGGTGTGCACCCCCACTATGTCGCAGCGGCGGAAACGGTGGTGCATGCCGTCGGCGTTGAGACCGAGGCCCTGGCCCCCGCCGTCGATGCTGAAGATGCGGTCATCGCGGCGATCGGGCCGGACACGGCCTGTGTGGTCGTGCAGACCCCGAACGTGTTTGGCACAGCCACCGATGTGACCCGCATCGCCGAGGCTGCCCACGCCGCCGGGGCCCTGTTGATCGTGGTGGTGACGGAGGCCGTGTCGATGGGCCTGCTGAAGTCGCCGGGCGAGATGGGTGCCGACATTGTCGCGNCCGAGGGCCAGTCGATCGGCAATGCCCTGAACTTCGGCGGGCCCTACGTCGGCCTGTTCGCCACGCGTGAGAAGCTGCTGCGCCAGACTNCGGGCCGTTATTGCGGTGAGACGGTGGACGCCGACGGACGGCGCGGCTTCGTCCTGACCCTGTCGACCCGCGAGCAGCACATCCGTCGTGACAAGGCGACCTCGAATATCTGCACCAACTCAGGGCTCTGCACCCTGGCCTTCAGCATTCACATGAGCCTGCTGGGCGAGACGGGCCTGCGTCGCCTGGCCCTGTTGAACCATGAGAAGGCACTGGCCACCCGCGATGCCCTGGCGGAGATCCCGGGGGTCGAGATCCTGACCCCGCGCTTCTTCAACGAATTTGCGGTGAAGCTGCCCTGCAATGCCGAACAGGCGGTGCAGACCCTGGCTGATCACAATGTCCTGGCCGGTGTGCCCTACAGCCGCCTGAACCCCGATGCGGGCATGGATGACGTGCTGCTGGTCGCCGCCACCGAAACCACCCTGGACCACGACATCAAGTTCCTGGCGAAGTTCCTCGCCAAGGTGATCGAAGGCTGATCGGGAGACACGACATGAGCACCATGAACACCGTCGGCCGTCCGACCACTCCGAACGCTGTTGAAACCAAGCCCGCCACCCTGACCGGGGCTCGCGGCCTGTTGCAGGACGAGATCCTGATCTTTGAAGGCGATGGCTGGGGCAAGACCGGCGTTGACCTGCCGGAGCCGGCGGGCACCGGCTCCGATCTGGGCGATCTGGTTCGCAAGGACCCCATCGGCCTGCCGGGCCTGTCGNAGCCCGAGGCCATGCGCCACTATGTGCGGCTGAGCCAGAAGAACCACGCTATCGACCTGGCCATCTATCCGCTGGGCTCGTGCACCATGAAGCACAACCCGCGCCTGAACGAGAAGATGGCGCGTCTGCCCGGCTTTGCCGACATCCACNCCCTGCAGCCGCAGTCGACGGTGCAGGGGGCGCTGGAGCTGATGGACACCCTGGCCCACTGGTTGAAGACCCTGACCGGCATGCCCGCCGTGGCCATGTCGCCCAAGGCGGGCGCTCACGGCGAGCTGTGCGGCCTGATGGCCATTCGTGCCGCCCACCGGGCCGCCGGCAATGGCCTGACCTCTGACACACCGCGCAACAAGGTGCTGGTGCCCACCAGCGCCCACGGCACCAACCCGGCCACGGCCGCCTTTGTCGGCTACCAGGTGGTTGAGATCGCCCAGACGGACGACGGGCGCGTCGATATTGCCGATCTGGCCGCTAAGCTGGGGCCGGATGTGGCGGCCATCATGGTCACCAACCCCAACACCTGCGGCCTGTTCGAGCGCGACATTCTGGAGATCAGCCGCCTGACCCACGAGGCCGGGGCCTATNTTCATTGTGACGGGGCCAACTTCAACGCCATCGTCGGGCGGGTGCGTCCGGGCGACCTGGGCGTCGATGCCATGCATATCAATCTGCACAAGACCTTCTCCACCCCGCACGGCGGGGGTGGGCCGNGAGCCGGTCCGGTGGTGCTATCTGAGGCGCTGGCCCCGTTCGCGCCAGTGCCGTGGGTGGTGCATGGCGACGACGGCTTTGAGCTGATCGAGCGCCCCGCGGGCGAGGCGGCCCAGGCCTTTGGCCGTCTGTGCGCCTTCCAGGGACAGATGGGCATGTATGTCCGCGCCCTCAGCTACATGATGAGCCACGGCTCGGACGGCCTGCGTCAGGTGGCCGAGGATGCGGTGCTGAACGCCAACTACATCAAGGCCCGCCTGTCGGACCTGATGAGCGCCGCCTTCCCCGACGGCCCCTGCATGCACGAGGCCCTGTTCGATGACGAATGGCTGAAGGGCACCGACATCACCACGCTCGACTTTGCCAAGGCGATGATCGACGAGGGCTTCCACCCGATGACCATGTATTTCCCGCTGGTCGTGCATGGTGCCATGCTGATCGAGCCGACCGAGACGGAGTCCAAGGCCGAGCTGGATCGCTTCATCGAAGCCATGCGGGCCTTGGCCACTGCGGCCAAGGCGGGCGGCGTTGACCGCTTCAAGGGGGCCCCGTTCCATGCGCCGATGCGCNGGCTGGATGAGACCCGCGCCGCCCGCTCTCCGGTCCTGCGCTGGAAGCCGGCTGACGGATCCAATATCGCGGCGGGTAGGATTCAGCTCTGTTGCACCCGCGAAACACGGGAATGTGAACACGGGTTTTCCTGAACTCCCTCCAAACGGGCGTATGGTGTCTGGCGTGTATTGATTAGCGGCGTTGGGAGGCGCTGAGATTCATGACGTCACGCGTTCAACAAGGTTTGGTCGCCGGTCTGGTGGCCACAGCAGTGACTTCACTGCTGGAAATCCCCAACATGTTTCTGGGTTGGTTTGATCCCTTCCCGAACGTCATCGCCCGCACTCTGGGGCTGGAGAATGTCGCCTTCGGGTGGGCCATCCACCTGCTGGCTGGCACCCTGATTCTGGGGCCTCTGTTTGCCAAGGTTTACAGCCGGATTCCGACCGATACGCCGGAAACCAAGGGTATCGTCTTCGCGGTCGGGGCCTTTGTGGTCATGCTGCTGGGGATCATGATGATCGGGGGCCCCAGCGTCTTCACCGGCCAAACCGGCTTTGGCACCCTGGCCTGGCTGCTGATTACCCATGCCGTCTTCGGCATCGTCCTGGGCAATGTGTTCGGGCGGATGCTTGAGAAGNAGCGCCGCGCGGCGCGTGAAACACAAGGTGCCGCGGTCGCCCATTAGTCACAGCGACCGGCTCACGCCTTACAGTACTGTCTTGTCCGCACCTGTCTGGCGGCAGGCCTTTGCCGTTCTGTCGTTACGGCGACGCGGCAAGGTGCAGGCTGGACGGGATGCAAAACGCCCCGTCAGTCATCTGACGGGGCGTTCGTTCCTTTGGACCTGATCGGGTATCAGGTCAGGCGACGCCCGATCTCACCGATGGCCTTGTCGACCAGAGGATCCGCGCCCGAAGCCGCAGCGCGGGCGGCCAGGATGGTCTCGGCGTGCTGGGCGGCCAGATCGGCTGCGGCCGCCTTGACCTCGGCCGTGGCCTGGGCCTCGGCCTGGGCGATGCGACGCTCGGCCAGAGCCTTGCGGCGGGCCAGGGTCTCTTCCAGCTTGACCTTGGCTTCTTCCTCGAGGCGGCGGGCGTCCTCTTCGGCGGCTTTTAGCATGTCGGCGGCCTGGGCTTCGGCTTCGACCTTTTCCTTGCGGATCTGGGCCAACATGGCTTCGGCTTCCTCGCGCAGGCGCTGGGCCTCATCCAGGTCGCCCTGGATCTTGGCAGCTTTCCCGTCCAGAGCCGCGCCGACCATTTTCAGGGCCCCGGTGCCCGCCAGAATGGCAAAGAACAGGACCAGGCCGACTGCAACCCAGAGTTCCGGGTTGGCCAGATCGTAGAGGTGGGGNTTGAAAAATTCCATCAGGCGGAGCCCTTCATTTCAGAGGCAGTCGGCTTCTTGCCGGTCAGGTGCTCGACGATGGCCGAGGCCGTCTCCGAGGCGATGTCCGAGACCGACTTCATGGCCGCGTCGCGGGTTTTGGCGATGGCGGCCTCAGCGGCAGCAATCTGGGCCGAAACCTCGGCTTCCTGGGCCACAGCGCGGGCATTGGCACTTTCGGTGATGCGAGCCTTGGCCGCCGCAGCGGTGCCGCGCGAGGAGGCACGGGCGTCTTCGACTTCCTTCTTGGCCGCATCGGCCTGACCCTGAGCTTCCGCCTGGACCTGACGGGCCGATTCGATGGCCCCGGAGATAGTCTGCTGGCGCTCGTCGAAGACCCTGCGCATACGCGGCGCAAAGACCTTGGCGATCAGCAGGTAGAGCAGGGCAAACAGGAAGACCAGATAGACGATCTGGCCAAACCAGTGCTGGAACTCGAACTGCGGCAGGCCGCCAGAGCCATGCTCGGCGTCGGCTGCATGTTCGGTCGTGGCATGCGTGTCCTCAACGGCCACCGGAGTGGCTGCGTCTGCGGGCATGACGGGTTGGGCGTGAACGGTCATCGGTCGCCTGAAGCTGAGGAAATCGAAACGTCAGCAGGCGGCGAGGGTAGGCCCCGCCGCCTGCCTGGCGATTACGAAAGCCAGATCAGAATGCCCATGACGAAGGCCAGGATGCCCAGGGCTTCGGCCAGAGCCGCGCCCACGAACAGGTTGCCGACTTGCGAGGCAGCGGCCGACGGGTTGCGCAGGGCACCGGCGACGNNGAAATTGCCGAAGATGTTACCGACGCCGATACCGGCACCGATCATGCCGCACATGGCGATACCAGCACCGATGAGCTTGGCGGCTTGAGGATCCATGGTTCTATTCCTGATGGTTAGGGTTGAAAGGTGAACTGGGAGGGGCTCAGTGCCCGTGGCCCAGGTTGACCACGTCGTTCAGGTAGATCGTGGTCAAAACAGCGAAAACGAAGGCCTGAAGGAAGGCCACGAGGAACTCCAGCGCGGTCAGACCGACGGTCATCCCCATCGACAGCGGGAAAATCAGAAAGCCCCAAAGACCCGCCGTTCCGATCACCGCCGTCGCGACGAAGCCGGCGAAGACCTTCAAGGCGATGTGCCCACCCATCATATTGCCAAACAGACGCAGCATCAGGGTGATGGGACGTAGCAGGAAGGACACAAACTCGATGGGCACGATAAAAATCAACATCGGCCACGGCACGCCCGAGGGGACGAACATCTTGAAAAAGCCCAGGCCATTCTTGGCAAACCCCACCACCAGCACCAGACCAAAGGTCAGCAGGGCAAAGGTCGCAGTGACCGCCAACTGGGACGTCGCCGTGAACGACAGGAACATGCCCAGCAGGTTCATGGCCAGGATGAACAGGAAGATGGTGAAGACGAACGGGAAATACTTCTTGCCGTCATGACCGATCATCGAGTCCGTCATGTTGTCGATCATGCCAAACAGGGTCTCACCGGTCGATTGCAGACGACCCGGCACCACCTTGGCCCCCGAGGTGACCAGCTGCAGGAACAGAACCACGGCCACAAAGCCGATGGTCATGGCCAGGTGCNNGGTGGTGAAGGCCAGATCGACCGGCCCAATTCCGGGCAGGGTGACATCGGGAAGATCAAAGATCTTCTGGATCTGAAACTGGTGAAGCGGATCAGCCACTAGAAACCCTAAGCGTCGTCTTCGTCATCATCAAAGGGCACCGCCTGCGGCTGCACCCCGGCTTTNTCGGCTTCGGCCTGAATGCGTTTGGCTGTGCGCCACGCCATCCATACCGAAACGGCGAAGCCCAGAAGGACCCCGCTGATTGTTCCGACCGGCTTGGTCCCGGCGAAGTAATCCACGCCGAACCCGATCGCCAGACCCACCAGAACACCCCCGAACAGGTCAGCGATGATCTTCCAGGCTTCACCGGCTGCCCTTTGCCCGGCGAGTTCCTGAGCCATTTTGGACTCAGTTGTCGCCTCAAGGTCAGAGGCGCGCTTCTGAAGGCGAGCGATCGCCTCTTCGCGCGATTCTGTGGTCTTGGACATGAGCGGCCTCAGCACTCCGACACGGGTGCCAGAGGGGTCTGAATTCGGCGCGGAACCTATAGGCGGCGGCCCGGAAGGTCAAGGCGACCGTGGCGATAGATAATCACCTGATTTTACGAACTTATTTTCCGCAGGGACCTGAGGCGCAATGCCGCGCCCCTTCGCAGGCGCGAGAATACCGCAAATCCTGTGGGGATTCAGTCCCGATCCGGGGCCCCCAACGGGAAGAAGGCCCGGTAGGGGCGGGCGTCATCGACGCATCGGGCCACGCTGGGCCGGGCCAGCAGGCAGGCGCGGTAGGCTTTTAGCGCGGCAGATCGCTCAGGGATGGCATGGGTCCAGTCGGCGTAGAACAGGGCCGGGGCCGCCGCGCAGTCCGCCATTGTGAAGGTGTCGCCCACCGCCCAGCGGCGCCCGGCCATCCGCTGATCCAGCCAGGCATAAATGGTATCCAGCTGCTCGCCTGCCTGCTGCACGCCATAAGGATCGCGGCCCGATTCGGGGCGCAGCGCGTCAAAGACGAACTTCTGCTGCGGCACCGAGACATGCAGATCGAAGATCCGGTCCATCATGCGCGCCTCGGCAGCCAAGAGGGGATCGTCAGGGATCAGCTTGACCAGGCCGGGGTGCGCCACGGCCAGATACTCAATGATGGCCGAGGTTTCGACCACCACACGGTCGCCATCGACCAGCACCGGCATCTTCTTCATCGGCCAGAGGCTGGACCATTCTGCCAGGTTGTCGGGGTGGTCCGGGTCCAGCATGCGCCCCTCAAACGGCGTGCGGTTCTCATACAGGGCAATCAGCACCTTCTGGCAGAAGGATGAGAACGGATGGGCGAAGAGGTGCATTGCGGGCTCCACAGGTGAGGGCATCGCCCGAGGCTTGCCAGCGGGCGCCGGGCCGGGCAGGGACACCCTCATGATCACCCTATACGGCATTCCCAACTGCGACACCGTCAAGAAGGCCCGGACGTGGCTGGATGAGAACGGGCACGCCTACACCTTTCACGATTACAAGAAGGCCGGGATCGACCGGGCCCATCTGTCTGCCTGGGTGGCGGATCATGGCTGGGAGGTGGTGCTGAACCGCAAGGGCGCGGCGTTCCGAGCGCTGCCGGATGCGGACAAGTCTGACCTGAATGCGGATAAGGCTATCGGGCTGATGCTGGCCAACCCGTCGATGATCAAGCGCCCGGTACTGGACATGGGCGATGGCCGCACCCTGGTCGGGTTCAAGGCGGAGGATTGGGCCACGGCTCTGACCTGAGCCGGGAGCGGCATTACGAAAGTTTCATGCGAGCGCCTGCATCCATAGGCTCCACTGGGTGCCTCTTGTCATCAGACGGGCGGGCATCAGGCCGGCCCTCAAACACCGAGGGATACACATGGAAGACCTGATTCCGTTCGCCGGCATTGCGATGATCATCGCTGTAACGCTGGTGCCGCAATGGCTGAAAAGCCGCGAGCGCCGAGAGATGCAGGCCACCCTGCGCGCCTCGGTCGAAAAGGGCAGCCCCTGCCTGCAGACGTCATTGAGGCCCTGAGCCGCGAGAACATCAGACCCAAGCCGACCGCGACCCGTGACCTGCGCTGGGGCGTGATCCTGCTGGCGACGGCGATGGGCATCGGAGCCACCTTCTGGGCGCTGGGCTATTACGTCGATCCCGACATCTACGGCTTCGGTGCCTGGGCGGCGATCCGGGCTTCATCGGCCTGGCCTTCATCGTCCTGAGCTTCTTCAACAAGAACAAGGACTAGGGAGCGGTCGGGCAGGGGCAGGATCATGACCCGAAGTCTGATCGACCGACATGACGTAGAGCTGGCCGCCCAAGCGGCGGTCGGCGGTCGTCGTGAGTTCGGAGAGCTGGTGCGCCGACACGGCTCGGCGGTTCGCGGTCTGCTGCGTCGGATGGGGGCTCAGCCCGCCCTGGCGGACGACATCGCCCAGGACGCCTTTCTGGTGGCGTTCGAGCGGTGTGCCGAGTTTCGCGGTGACGGGACCTTTGCCGCCTGGGTCAAGCGGATCGCCGCACGGCTTTATCTGAAACGCCGCACCGCCGAGGCCCGTTATGTCGAAGAAGTCGAGGCGGATCAGCCGGTCGAGGTCATGGCCGCCATCGGCCATCGCGTTGATCTGGATGAGGCGTTGAAGTCCCTGAGTGAAGAGGAACGGCTGTGCGTCTCCCTGTGTCACGGGGCAGGTTTCAGCCATTCAGAAATCGCTGCGGCCCTGAAAATGCCGCTTGGAACGGTGAAATCACATGTCAAACGTGGTTTGGATAGGCTGCGCACCCGGCTTGACGGATCCGCGCAGACCCAAAGGACGGAAGGATTGGCCGATGTCGGCTGATGAGTTTGATCCGCGCATTGAACGCCTGTTCGCCCAGTCGCCGCAGCTGGCGGATAGCGAGGCGTTCGCCAGCTCGGTCGAGCAGCGGCTGGAATCCGGCAATCGCGTCCGTGTGGTTGCCCTGGCGGCGGCGGCGTTGTTGGGTGCAGGTGTGGCCCTGAAAGAGTCCTTGTCGGCCCCGCTTGGCTCCTTCCTGCCATGGCAGTTGGGCGAGCAGATCCAGGCCACCGGCAGCGGCGTCGGATCGCGCGTGCAGCAGGGGCTAGCACTCGGTGACATGCGCCTGGGCCAGTTGCCGCTGGCAGATCTGGGTCTGGGCTTCACGTCCAGCCCCTCGATGTTCTGGATGGGCGCGGCCGCCTTGGTCGCGCTGGCAGCGCTGGCCGTCATGCGCCTGTCCGAACAAGTCTGATCGCTTCCAAGCCATCGACGTGGGGAGGTGTCGTCCCTATCTAGTTGGATGTCGACGCCACACCGGCACGGTTCAGCCAGGAGACGCCATGTCCGCCCGCCCCCAGCCCCAGGGCACCCAGCAGGCCCCGATCAAGCGTCGGACCGCCCCGGACATCCGGGCCATGAAAGGCGGCTCCCCCATCGTGTGCCTGACGGCCTACGACGCACCGACCGCTGGGCTGCTCGACGCGCACTGTGACCTGCTCCTGGTAGGCGATAGCGTTGGCATGGTGGTGCATGGTCTGCCCAACACGGTGGCGGTGACCCTGGATATGATGATCCTGCACGGACAGGCCGTCATGCGGGGCAGTCGGCAGGCCCTGGTGATCGTGGATATGCCGTTCGGCAGCTATGAGACTTGCCCGGAGGAGGCCTATCTGGCCTGTGCGCAGNTGATGAAGGAAACCGGCGCTGGCGCGGTCAAGCTGGAAACCGGCATGGCTATGGCCCCGACGGTGGCCTTTCTGGTCGAGCGCGGCATTCCCGTGATGGCCCACGTTGGTCTGCGGCCCCAGGCGGTGCTGGCCGATGGTGGCTTCAAGACCAAGGGGCGCAGCGAGGCCGAACGCGAACGCATCCTGGCCGAAGCCATCGCCATGCAGGAAGCCGGAGCTTTCTGCTGCGTCGTCGAAGGGNTTGCCGAACCCCTGGCGGCGGAGATCACCCGGGCGCTGGACATTCCCGTCATCGGCATCGGGGCCTCAGCCCAATGCGGCGGTCAGATCCTGGTCGTATCCGACATGCTGGGCCTGTTTGAGTGGACGCCACGGTTTGTGCGTCGCTATGCCGATCTGCGCGGCGAGATCGACCGGGCGGTCGCCAGATATGCCGAAGATGTGCGTGCCCGCCGTTTTCCTGCCGAAAATGAGACCTACCTGACGAAAAAGCCGGAATAACTGTCGCCAAGCGCGTTGCGGGGCAGGGGCGACCCTCTGGGGTCCGCGCCGGTTTAACTTGAGCAGTCCTGAGGCACCGCACCGTGGTTGATGTCTTCGAAGAGGTCGAGGAAGAGCTTCGTTCAGAGCGCTACAAGCGGCTGGCGCAGCGTTGGCTGCCGGTCATCGGTGGTGTTCTGGGCGTGGCCCTGATTGTCGCACTGGGGTGGTGGGGCTGGCAGTCCTGGCAAACCAAGCAGGCCGATGCGGCCTCCGCAGCCTTCCAGCGCGGTCTGGAAACCCTGCAGGGCGGCAACCCGATCGGGGCCGATTCCCAGTTTGTCGAGGCGGCCAAGCGGGGCGGTGCCTACAAGGTGCTGGCCCTGCAGATGCGGGCTGAGGTTGCCCTGCAACAGAACAAGGTGCCCGAAGCCATTGCATTTCTGGATGAGGCGGCTGGCGCGAGCCGTGACCCGCTGCTGCGCGATGCGCCGGCCCTCAAGGCTGCCATGTTGACGATGGATACGGATGCCACGCTGGCCGATATCGAGGCACGCCTCGAGCCTCTGACGGGCGACAAGCGTCCTCTGCGTTATCAGGCCCGCGAAGCGCTGGCGCTGGCCCGCCTGCAACACGGACAAGTCCAGCCGGCGCGTGAGACGCTGGTGGCCCTGCAGCGGGCCCTGGATGCTCCGCAGGATGTGACCCAGCGGGCTGAGGCGGCCGTCGAGCTGATCGACAACGGCGGCGCGGCCAACCTGCCCCAGATCGTGACGGCCATGCGCAGTTCGGAAGCCCAAGCCCAGGCTCAGGCGCAGGCCCAGGCCCGCGCCCAAGCCCAGGCGCAGGCTCAGCGCGCGCCCCAGGGCGCAACGTCCGGTCCCGCCACTGCGGTGCCGGCGAAGTAAATCTTATGTCTCGAAAGACGATGATCATGACCCGACCGCTGACAATTGCCCTGACGTGCGGGCTGGTGCTGGGGCTATCAGCCTGCAGCACGGTGCAGCGGGTCGTGCCCTTCAAGCTGGGCGGAAGCGAAGCCCCACAGGCGACTGCCAGCCAGGGCGAGCGGATTTCGATCTTGCAGTTCGACCAGCAGTTGGCTCCATCGGCTGGCCTGGCGGGGCGTGACTTCTTCCTGCCGGGTCCCAGCGCCATCAACAGCTGGTCCCAGCCGGNNGGAAATGCGGAAAACTCGGTTGAGCATGTGTCTGCAGCTCCGGCCTTCACGATCGCCTGGCGTCGGAATATCGGCGAAGGGTCCAGCCTCCGGAGCCAGATCATGGCCCCACCGGTGGCCGACAATGGTCGCATCTATGTTCTGGATGGCGAAGCCATGGTCACGGCCATGGATTCCGGCACGGGTGATCAGGTGTGGCGGGCCAATCTGAAGCCGGACGAAACGGAACGCAGCGGCGGGTATTTCGGCCTGCCGNTTCACGGGTGGCATCCGCCCGGGGGCGGTGGCTTTGGTGGCGGCGTGGCCACAGCTGGCGGCAAGGTCTTTGTTTCCTCCGGCTACCGATCCATGACCGCCCTGGACGCGGCCACCGGTGCCGTCGTCTGGACCACGCGGGTTGATGTTCCGCTGCACGGAGCCCCCACGGTGTCGGGCTCGCGCGTCTATGTCGTGGACCTCGAGAACCAGCTCATCGCCTTCGACGTCAACACGGGCCAGCAGGACTGGTCCTATCGCGGCATCGGTGAACCGGCTCGGATCATGCGCGCCTCCAGCCCGGCCGTTACCGGTGACACGGTGGTGGCACCCTTCTCCTCGGGCGAGGTTGTTGCGCTGCGGGCCTCGACCGGCCAGGCCGTCTGGCAGCAGGTGCTGTCGCGCACCAGCCGCACCAATGCCCTGTCTGAANTGCGGGACGTGGCCGGACGCCCGGTCATCCATCGCAGCATGGTCTATGCCGTCAGCCATTCCGGCGTCCTGGCCGCGATCGACATGCGAACCGGCCAGCCGAAGTGGTCCGTGCCCGTGGCCGGTGTCAACGCACCGCTGCCCGTCGGTGATGTGGTATATGTGGTGTCCAAGGCTGGCGAGTTGACGGTGATCAACCGCGATTCTGGTCAGGTCTATTGGACCCGCGACCTCAATGAGGGGCGCGTGCGTCAGGAAGGTGGTTTCCTGGGCTATTGGGACCGGACGGTTCGTCCGTCCTGGGCTGGCCCGATCCTGGCGACCAACCGGCTGATCCTGGTCAACTCAGACGGGGATGCGGTCGCTTTCAATCCCAAAACGGGTCTTCAGGAAGCGACCCTGCGACTGGGCAATCCGGCCTATATTGCGCCGATCGCCTACAATGGGGCCNTANGCGTCGTCACCGACAACGGCCAGTTGATCTGCATCCGCTGACGCCAGATCGCTGACGTTTCAGTCCTAATCCTGTAGAAGGCCGACATGGCTTTGAAGGTTGCCATCGTCGGTCGGCCCAATGTGGGCAAGTCCACCCTGTTCAACAGGCTGGTGGGAAAGCGCCTGGCGCTGGTCGATGACCGACCGGGCGTGACCCGGGACCGCCGCTATGCCGACGGCAATATCGGCGACATGGACCTGACGCTGATCGACACGGCGGGCTATGAGGACGTCACCGACGAGAGCCTGGAAGCGCGCATGCGCGAACAGACCGAGGCGGCCATCGACGATGCCGAGCTGATCCTGTTCATGATGGATGCCCGCGAGGGCGTGACCTCGCTGGACCGCATCTTTGCCGACCGCCTGAGGAAGGTGGACAAGCCGGTCGTCCTGCTGGCCAACAAGTCCGAGAGCCAGGCGTCCGGCGGTGGGGTGGGTGAGGCCCATTCTCTGGGCTTCGGTGAGCCGGTGGCCCTGTCGGCCGAGCACGGCGAGGGCATGGCTGACCTCTATCAGGCCATCCTGGCCGCCAGCCACGACATCGAGATTGCCGAGGCCGAAGAGGCCGAAAAGCCGATCCGCATTGCCGTCATCGGCCGTCCCAATGCGGGCAAGTCGACGCTGGTGAACCGCCTGTTGGGCGAGGATCGCCTGCTGACCGGGCCCGAGGCCGGGATCACCCGCGATAGCATCTCGGTCGACTGGGAATGGGAAGGCCGCCCCATCCGCTTTGTCGACACCGCCGGCATGCGCAAAAAGGCCCGCGTTCAGGAGAAGCTGGAGAAGCTGTCCGTCGCCGACACCATCCGCGCCATCACCTTTGCCGAGGTGGTGGTTCTGGTGATGGACAAGGACAATGCCTTCGACATCCAGGACCTGCAGCTGGCCGATCTGGTCGAGCGGGAAGGGCGGGCGCTGGTCTATGTCGCGTCCAAGTGGGATCTGGAGGAGGAGCCCCAGGCCCGCATGGCGGAGCTGAAGCGACTGGCCGAAGACAAACTCCCGCAACTGAAGGGCACGCCGTTCGTGGCCCTGTCGGCCCATTCGGGGCGGGGGATGGAGCGGCTGATGCCGGCCATTATCCAGGCCTATGAAACATGGTCGGTGAAGGTGAAGACCCGCGACCTGAACGACTGGCTGGCCCTGGCGACCCAGCGGCACCCGCCGCCCGCCGTCGACGGCAAGCGGGTCAAGCCCAAGTATGTCGCCCAGACCAAGGCCCGCCCGCCGACATTCGTGCTGTTCGCCAGCCGCGCCTCGGCCATGCCGGACCACTACAAACGCTATCTGGTCAACTCGATCCGCGAGAGCTTTGACCTTTACGGCACGCCGATCCGGCTGACGGTCAAGGCCGGCAGCGCCAACCCTATGCCGATGGCGGGGCCAAGTCAGGGCCGGAACGGTTNNCAAGGGCGCGGCCAAGACCGCGCCGCGCAAGATCCAGAAGGCCGCCAAGGCCGCCGAGTCCGGCNNCTGCCCGGCAAGGCGCTGGAAGCCAAGGTCAAGGCCGGAGCCAAACCCAAGGTCAAACCGCTGGGCGGGTTGAAGGCCAGTGCCTCGAAAAAGGCCGGAACCGGGGTGATCGTCGGCAAGGGCGTCCGCGGGGCGNCCCGTCAGGTATCCCGCTCAGGCCGCGTCAGAACCGGCCAGAAGGGCGGCAGCCGGAGGTAGGACTCGACGGCCCGCAACAAAGGTCTAGTGTCTTCGGGTCGCACGGAGACGCGCCATGATCCTCGCCTTGCTGGCTTCGCTCGTCATTCAGGACCCTGATCTCGCGGCTGTGGATTGCAGCCAAGCCATGACCACCCTTGAGGTCAATGCGTGCATCGGGCGCGACCTCGACCTCGAACGTGAGCGGATGAACCTCTACCAGGATACGGCATTCGCTGTGCTTCGGGAGGAAGCTGCGGGGGCGGGTGAAGGTCTGGATGAGGCCAATGCGCTGATCGCCGAGATCGAGGCCGGGCAGACCCTGTGGCAAGCCTATGCCGACAAGGCTTGCGCCGCTGTCTATACCCGCTGGCAGTCCGGCACGATCCGCGTGGCCATGGCCCTGGATTGCCAGATCGAGCTGACCCGGCAGCGGACGCATCACCTGTGGTCGGAATATTTGTCGTTCCCGGACAGCACCGAGCCGATCCTGCCCGAGCCGGTGCGCTCGGTGGCGGCGGAGCAAAATAGCGCGACGGCTGATTAGGCTTGCGCCGCTTTGGCCTGCATGGCCTTCCAGTCTCGGAACCGGATTTCCAGCGGCGGCTCCTGGTCCGGGCGGGCCAGGTCGACGACCAGGGGGCCGATTTCGGATGGGTGGGGCAGGGTCTCGGGATCCTCGCCGGGGAAGGCTTGGGCTCTCAGGGCTGTGCGCATGCCGCCGGGATCCAGGATGGAGATGCGGATGGGCATGGATTCGGTCTCATCGGCCCAACACTTCATCAGCGCCTCGGCCCCCGCCTTGGTGGCGGCATAGGCNCCNCAGAAGGCGCGCGGGGTCCTGGCGACCGAGGTGGTGAAATGGATCACGCGGGCGGCGTCCGACTGTTTCAACAGCGGCTCCAGCGAGCGGATCAGGCGATAGACGGCGGTGAAGTTGGTGCGCTCGACCTTGGCAAAACCNCGCGGGTCGGCGTTGGACACGGGCGTCAGGCCCTCGGCCCCCATGGTCGCCGCCGCCTGGACCCAGATGTCCAGCCTGCCGAACCGCTCATACAGGGCCCCGCCCATGCGATCGATGCCGCCACCGTCGACCAGGTCCATCGGGATCAGGCTGGCGTGCTTGCCCGTCTCGGCAAAGATGATGTCGTCCAGCTCTTCCAGGCCACCCTGGGTGCGGGCCGTGGCCACGACGTGAGCCCCGGCGCGGGCCAGGGCGATGGCGCTTTCGGCCCCGATGCCCCGGGAGGCCCCGACGACGAGGGCGATGCGATCTTTCAGCGGCTGGTCAGTCATGCGTAACGTCAGGCACTCACCAGCAGGGACAGCTGTTTGGCATTGTCTTCCCGGCCGCCCTCGGCGATTTCGCGGTCGAGCAGGCGGGTGGGATAGTCGCCGGTGAAATAGTGGTCTGTGAACTGCGGGTGGGCGGCATCGCGCGGACCCGCTTCCAGGGCCTGATAAAGGCCATCGACTGACAGGAAGCCCAGGCTGTCGACCTCCAGATACTGGCGCATCTCTTCCAGGGTCTTGTTGGCGGCGATCAGCTGGTCCCGCTCCGGCATGTCGATGCCGTAGAAGTCAGGATACAGGATCGGCGGGCTGGCCGAGCGCAGATGCACCTCGGCGGCCCCGGCGGCGCGGACGGCCCGCACCAGCTTCACCGAGGTGGTGCCGCGCACGATGGAATCGTCGATCAGAACCACCCGCTTGCCCTCCAGAACCGCCTTGTTGGGGCTGTGCTTCATGCGCACCCCCTTCTGCCGGGCCCCCTGGCTGGGCTGGATGAAGGTGCGGCCCAGATAGTGGTTGCGGATGATGCCCATTTCATAGGGGATGCCGCTGGCCTGGGCATAGCCCAATGCGGCCGGGACGCCGGAATCGGGCACCGGCACGACCACATCCGCGTCGATGGGGTACTCNCTGGCCAGTTGGGCCCCNATGCGCTTGCGCACCCCATAGACGGATCGGCCATTCACCAAGCTGTCGGGGCGGGAAAAATACACATACTCGAAAAGACAGGGGCGCGCGGGCACGGCGGTGAAGGGCTTCAACGATTGAACGCCACCCTTGTCGATGACAACGACCTCGCCATTCTCGACGCCGCGCACGAACTCGGCCCCGATGGTGTCCAGGGCACAGGTCTCGGACGCCAGCACCCAGGCCTCGCCCAGCTTGCCCAGCACCAGCGGACGGATGCCCAACGGATCGCGGGCGCCGATCATCTTGGTGCGGGTCAGGCAGACCAGGGCATAGCCACCCTCAATCCGGCTGAGGGCATCAATGAAACGATCCACGACCCCGGCCTTACGGCTGCGGGCGATCAAATGGAGGATGGCTTCGGAATCCGAGGTCGACTGAAAGATCGAGCCGTCAGAGACCAGCTGCTTTNNCAGATAGTGGAAGTTGGTCAGGTTGCCGTTGTGGGCGATGGCGATGCCGCCCTGATCCAGGTCGGCGAACATGGGCTGGATGTTGCGCGTCGTGCCGCCGCCGGCTGTGGAATAGCGCGTGTGCCCGACCGCGGCCGTGCCGGGCAGGCGCAGCGCCAGATTGGCCCCGCCAAAGGCCTCGCCGACCAGACCCTGATGGCGCTCGGTATGGAACCTCTGCTTGGACACGCTGGCAATGCCACAGGCTTCCTGGCCCCGGTGCTGCAAGGCGTGCAGGCCGAGCGCAACAACCGATGAGGCCTCATCTTCATCCGCACCCCAGATGCCAAAGACGCCGCATTCCAGACGCGGGCGATCATCATCGGCATCACGCCAAGGCTGGCGGTGGACGACGGGTTCAGCAATGCGGTGATCCATCGTCGGGGCTCCGATGGGCGGTTACTCGGATGGGGCGGCGTGCGGGGACGTATTGTCTGTTTGCGGCGGGGGCAAGGCCTGATCGTCGTTAAACCCCTCTTCCACGCGAGATGTGACCACCGGTGCCAGGGCATCGACGCCGCGGCCAATCCCCGGCAACACAGCCTGAATAAACCGGGCGGATTCAGCCGAGAGGGGACGCAACGCCGCATCCGACAGCCAGCGCGGCGTCCGCTCCCCTGGCAAGGCAGCGGCCACAACAAGATGGATTGCGCCAATCAGCACCAGGCCGCGGATCGCCCCGATGCCGACCCCGATAAAACTGTCGATGCCGCCGAGGGTCGGATGGGCCTGGGCCTGTCTGGACAGGGTTGAGCCGAAGATGCGGATGCCGAAGTAAACAAGAAAGAAGCTGACCACTGCGGCCAGGATGGATCCGGCCCAATCCGGGTTGATCAGGCCTCGGCCGATCGGCGCGGTGATGGGCAGCGCCACCAAGGCGATGAACGCCGCCAGGACAAAGCTGAACAGGGTGATCAACTCGCGCGTCCCGCCCCGCACCCATCCGGCGGCGGCTGAACCCAGCACGACAATCACGATAAAAATGTCGTAGCCGGTCAAGCGAGGGTCCTGCGTCTGTTGATGGAGCTAGTCATAGCGGCTTTGGGAGATCTGTTCGACCGCCTCAGCCAACAGCGATACGGACGTGAGGCGCACACCCCTCTGCTTGACATTGAGCGCTGGTCCCAGGGCCTGATCGAAGCCCAGCTTGGCCGCTTCGCGCAGGCGAGCCTCGGCCCGTCCAACCGCTCTCACTTCGCCGGACAGGCTGACCTCGCCGAAGACCACGCAGCCTTGCGGCAGGGGCGTATCGGTGGCTGAAGAAATCAGGGCGGCGGCGGCGGCCAGGTCGGCCGCAGGCTCGTTGACCCGCAGCCCCCCNGCCACATTCAGATAGACATCGCGGTCGCCGAAGCCGAGGCCGCAGCGCGCCTCCAGCACCGCCAGAACCATGGCCAGTCGCCCGCTGTCCCACCCGACCACCGCCCGGCGCGGGGTGCCGTAGGCCGACGGCGCGACCAGNGCCTGGATCTCGACCAGCACAGGGCGGGAGCCTTCGATCCCGGCAAAGACGGCCGCCCCNGGAGCCCGTGCCTTGCCTTCGCCCAGAAACAGGGCCGACGGATTGGCGACTTCGTTCAGCCCGGCATCGCCCATTTCGAACACGCCGATCTCGTCCGCCGCGCCAAAGCGGTTCTTGCCTGCCCGCAGGATACGGAAGGGATAGCCGCGCTCCCCCTCGAAGCTGAGAACGGCATCGACCATATGCTCGACCACGCGTGGGCCTGCAATCTGGCCATCCTTGGTGACATGTCCGACCAGAACCACCGCCGTGCCCTGNGCTCTGGCTAGCCGCACCAGCTCTCCGGCACAGGCGCGCACCTGGGTGACGGAGCCGGGGCCAGCCTCATGCACGTCCGACCACAGGGTCTGGATGGAATCGATGATAACGATGTCAAACCGCTCGCGCTTTAGCGTGCCAATGATGTCGCGAAGCGCCGCCGCGGCGGCCAGCTCGACCGGGGCGGTGGCCAGGCCCATGCGCTTGGCCCGCGCGCGGATCTGCTCCACCGCCTCCTCGCCGGAGATGTAGGCGACGCGGGCCCCGCCTGCTGCTGCATTGGCCGTGACCTGGAGCAGCAGGGTAGACTTGCCGACACCCGGATCGCCGCCCAGCAGGATGGCTGAACCCGGCACCACGCCTCCACCACAAACCCGGTCGAACTCCGCCACGCCCGTCTGGATGCGCGGCGGCTCGGGCGTTTCGGATTGCAGGCCTTCGAACTGGATGCCGCGCGAGCGGGCGGTGCTGGCGGGCTTGAGGGCACCGGGCGGAGCTGCACGCGCCTCCTCGACAATGGAATTCCACTGGCCACAGGCCCCGCACTGACCGGACCACTTGCCGTGGACCGCCCCGCAGGACTGACAAACGTAGATCGAACCATCCTTGGCCATGGGCGGGTCTAGCCCAGTTCGGCGACGATGGGCAGGGTCCGGGTTCCGGCATGCGTCCAATAATGACGCAGGCTTAACTGGTGTCCTTTGAACGATATGCGCATAGTTGCAGAGCCTGTGTTTGGAGCTGCCATGTCGCTGGAAACTGGTTCTCTTCGTCCCTCTCTGGTCGCCCGCGCCCAGGGCATCCTGCTCAGGCCCGAGCAGGAGTGGGACGCCATCCGAGAAGAAGGCGACAGCCTGGAGCGGCTGTTCACCGGCTACGCCTTCCATTGGCGGCGATCGGACCGGCCTGTCTGCTGATTGGGCGGATGGCGTTTCACGACCTGGACAATCTGTTTCCGACGCTGGTGGATGCCCTGGTAATGTGGGTGGTGTCTGTGGCCGGTGTTCTGGCACTGGGCCTGATGATCGAGGTACTGGCGCGGTCGTTTGATGGGGTGGACAGCCGGGTCGCCGCCATGAAGGTTGCGGTCTATTCGGCCACCGCGCCCTGGGTGCTGGGAGTGTTGTTTCTGATCCCCGCCTGGGCTTTTCGCTAGCGCCAATCCTGAGCCTGTACGGACTGTTCCTTATATACACCGGGCTCCCGCGGCTGATGGGTTCGCCCAGGGACAAGACCGGGGCCTATGCCCTGGTGGTCGGCATCATTGCTGTGGCGCTCTACCTGATCGGCAGTCGGGCGATCTGATCCGGTCAGGTGTAGGCGCGGGGCACGCGGGCGGTGATTGACGTTAGCAACTCATAAGCAATGGTCCCTGCGGCCGCTGCGGCATCGTCGAGATTGCGGTGAGTGCCAAACACCTCCGCCAGATCGCCAACCCTGACATCAGCGTCGGTCACATCCACCGCACAGACATCCATCGAAACCCGGCCAACCATGGGGCACAGGCGATCGCCGATGAAGACCTGCCCCTGGCCCTTGCGGGTGTAGGCCCTCAGCACCCCGTCGGCATAGCCAGCGGCCACCGTGGCGATACGGGTCGGACGCTCGCCGTAATCCCGCNNCGAATATCCGACGCTCTCTCCAGCAGGCACGTTTCGGACCTGGAGGACCTCGGCTCTGAGCGTGGCGACTGCCTGGATGCGCGGATCGGGGCGGCCNTCTGGCCCTCCGCCATACAGGCAGATACCCGGGCGCACGGCGTCAAAGGCAAACCCTTCGCCCAGGAAGCAACCTCCCGAATTGGCAAAGGATCGTGTCGTGCCCGGATATCGTCGGGCGACGGCGGCAAATACGCCGCGCTGCCGCTGGTTCATGGCGGCGTCGGGCTCATCGGCAAAGGCCAGATGGCTGAGGACCAGATCNAGGCCCGCTGGCGCATCCGGAGCGTCCTCTGGGCGAAACCCGAGACGGTTCATGCCAGTGTCGATCTGTAGCGCACAGGGACCGCCCCCGGCCGCCTGCCAATCCTGCAGTTGTNNTGCAGGACTGTTCAGCACCGGGCGCAGGCTCGCGGCTTTCAGGCGGNNGGCGCGTCCGGCCAGGCACCCGTCGAGCACATAGATGACAGGTCCCAATCCCAGCGCAGATCGCAGGGCTTCACCTTCGCGCGTTCGGGCGACGAAAAAGGTGCGAGCCCCTTCATCCATCAGCCGACGGGCGCAGGTTGCGGCTCCCAGGCCGTAGCTGTCGGCTTTCACAACTGGGGGNACCGGCACACCCGAGACGCGCTCCAGCGTCGCCAGGTTCGCAGCCAGGGCAGACAGATCAACGAACAGGGTGGCAGGCGCGGGCATGGGGCGAAGTCGGCATGTGAGGGCGGGCGGGGGCTAGCGTCTACGGGTCTGTCACTAGCGGAGCTTCGACGCATTGGCCATCGCTCCAGGTCCCACCGCTGTCATAGCAGCCATGCTGGTCGTCACCCTTCAGGGCGTTCAGATACAGACCTCCGCCGACGACACCGACGAAAGCCGCGATAACCCAAAGCGTAAGCCGCCGTCGGCCCGCTGGGACGATCCAGCCCGCCAGAAACAGAACGCCGACCAGGCCGAGGGTCAGCACCAGGAGGATGGGGGACATGGACATGAGGTCAGCCTAGCGCCACCGAACCCTGGCTGTCACTTGCACAGTACGATCAGTCATAGCTGTCGTAGCGCCCTGCNTGGGCCAGATTTCCAAACCGGGTGGTATTGGCATCGAAGCTGAGCCGGACGGTGCCGATGGGGCCGTGACGCTGCTTGCCGATGATGACCTCGGCCTGATGCTCCAGCCGATCCATGTCCTCTTGCCACTTGAGGTGCTCCGGAGACCCTCTGCGNGGTTCGGCGCGGCTGAGGTAGTAGNNCTCGCGGTAGACGAACATCACCACATCGGCGTCCTGCTCGATCGAGCCGGATTCGCGCAGGTCCGAAAGCTGGGGNCGCTTGTCATCGCGGCTCTCGACCTGACGGCTGAGCTGCGACAGGGCGATGATCGGGACGTTCAGCTCCTTGGCGAGGGCCTTCAGTCCGCCGGTGATCTCACTGACCTCCTGCACCCGGTTTTTCTGGCTGCCCGTGTCTCCGGTCGTGATCAGCTGCAGGTAGTCGACGATGATGACGTCCAGCCCCTGTTCCGCCCGTTTAAGGCGCCGGGCCCGGGCTGCCAGCTTNGAGATGGTGATGCCGCCCGTGGCGTCGATGTAAAGCGGCGCATGACCGATCTCGATAGCCGCGTCGCGCACCCGCCCGAAGTCGGTGGCGTCGATCTCACCCTTGCGCAGCTTGTCCGATGACACGCCCGAGGCATCGGCCAGGATACGCATGGCCAGCTGCTCGGCGCTCATTTCCAGCGAGAAGAAGGCGACCACGCCGCCCTCGTCGGTCTTGCGTCCGCCCTCTGGCGTCGGCCGCCAGCGGTAGTTGCGGGCGATATTGAAGGCGACGTTGGTTGCCAGCGACGTCTTACCCATCGACGGACGACCCGCGAGGATCAGGAGGTCCGAGGGATGCAGTCCCCCNAGCTTCTGATCCAGGTCGGTCAGATGGGTGGCCAGGCCGGCCAGCTTGCCGTCCCGCTCATAGGCCTCGGCGGTCATACTGACGGCGCCGTCCAGGGCATGCGAGAAGCTGACAAAGCCGGACGACGGTTGGCCGGTTTCGGCCAGGGTATACAACTGCTGTTCGGCCTGTTCGATCTGGTCCAGGGCGTCGGTTTCGGGATCCGGTGCCTGCTTGGCGATCTCGCCGCCGATGCGGATCAGATTGCGGCGCAGGGCCAGGTCATAGACCGTGCGGGCATAGTCCGGCGCATTGGCTGCCGGCGGNGCCCGGTCCACCAGATCGGCGAAGTAGCGAAGGCCGCCGAACTCTTCAAAGGCGGGGTCCTGACGGAAGCGGTCGGCGAGGATGGTCGGGTCGGCCAGCATACCCTGGCGGATATGATCCTCGATGGCGGAATACAGGCGCTGGTGAAACGGCTCATAGAAGTGGTCGCCGCGCAGGCGGTCGCTGAGCCGCTCAAACACCGCGTTGTCGAACATCAACGCACCCAGAAGGGCCTGCTCGGCCTCCAGATTGTGCGGCAATGTTGCGACCGGGCCAGAGCTATCGGGCGACGGAAAGGGCAGGGGGCGAACACGGTCATTAAAGTCTGCTTAACGATTTTGGTCGGCCAGCGTCATCCGCCCACTGGCACCGCCCGGAGATGAACGGGGATAGGGCTGTGGACGAGCACCCATGACTTTCCACAGGCGCGGGTCGGTCGTGGACCGCCGGTGCCAGTGGGGCAATCAGCAGGGATAACGGCTGGCCATCCAGGCGCGAAAACCGTCGGTTACGGACATGCGGCGCCGACGCTCGGCAGGGATGGCGTTGAGATAGCCCAGAAGTTGTTGCGGATTGACCGAGATGCGATCCGGCGGGCAGGCGGGCGGCGTGCGACCGGCCGTGCGTGCGGCGGTGATCTCGCCCTTGACCGCGCCGATCGCGGCCTCGGCCTCGCGCATCAGCCGCCGCGTATCGGACCTCAGCATGGCGGTTGGGTTTTGGGGAATCCGATTGGCCGTGGTGACAAAGGCATCCAGATTGGCCGACGCCTGAGCCCAGGCGGGCGGTGCCAGCAGGGGCAGGACGACAAGCGCAAAAGGGCGGCCACAAGGCGCAAACGGAGCTGGCTCATGGTGGAGGTCTCCCTTGTCACCCTGCCGGTGGTCAAGCCTCAACAAGCGACTGATCGATAACGAATTCGCGAGCATGGCCGAGGCTTGACAGAACCATGCGTCATTTTTGGCCGCATCACGGCGGGTTGCCAAAGAAAAGGGCGCACCGACCTTCGCCGACGCGCCCTTCATCTGGATTGACCGGTCAGGATCAGGCCTCGGTGCCGAGACCTTCCTGTTGGCCAGCGCCGCCTTCGATCAGGTCCTTGGCAGCTTCGTCAGCGGCCGCACGTTCGTCGTCGAACTGCGACTTGATGACGTCCTCGCCCTTGGCCTGACGCTCAGCTTCGTCCGCAGAGCGGGCGATGTTGATCTTGACCTTGGCGGTGACTTCCGGGTGCAGGCGAACCGGCACTTCGTGAACGCCCAGGGTCTTGATGGCGGTGTTGAGCACGACTTGCGAGCGCTCGACCTTGCCACCTTCGGCGTTGACCGCTTCAGCCACATCGCGACCGGCGACCGAACCGTAGAGCTGGCCGGTTTCGCCCGCCTGGCGGATCATGACGTAGGTCTGACCGTCGATCTTGTCGGCGATCTTNTGCGCTTCAGCCTTGTTCTTGTCGTTGCGGGCCTCAATCGCGGCACGCTCGATTTCGAAGGCCTTCAGATTGGCGGCAGTGGCCCGGCGGGCCTTGTCGCGCGGCAGAAGGAAGTTACGGGCGAAACCGTCCTTAACAGAAACGACATCGCCGATGGCGCTGAGGTTCTCGACGCGTTCAAGCAGAACGACCTTCATCTTACTTCACCACATACGGCAGGAGGGCCAGGTAGCGGGCGCGTTTGATGGCCTTGGCCAGCTCGCGCTGCTTCTTCTGGCTGACAGCGGTGATCCGCGACGGGACGATCTTGCCACGTTCGGAGATGTAACGCTGCAGCAGCTTGACGTCCTTGTAGTCGATCTTCGGCGCTTCCGGGCCGGAGAACGGGCAGGACTTGCGGCGACGGAAGAAGGGACGGCGGGCCGGGCCGGAGCCGGGNCTACCCGGGACGGGGGCGGTGGTATCGCTCATAGGGGCTCTCCTTATTCCGCAGCTTCGGTTTCGACGTCATCGTTACGCTCGCGCTCACGTTCGCGTTCGCGCTCACGACGGGCCAGCAGCGGCGACAGCTCCAGATCCAGCGTCTCAACGCGGACCGTCAGCCAGCGCAGCACGTCTTCGTTGATGGCCAGCTGACGCTCGACCTCGGCCATGGCGGCGGGCGGGCAGTCGATGGCCAGCAGCGAATAGTGTGCCTTGCGGTTCTTTTTGACCCGATAGGTCAGGTTGCGCAGACCCCAGCACTCGATCTTGGCAACGGAACCGCCGCCCTGTTCGATCAAGCCCTTGATGGTGTCATTCAGCGCTTCGGCCTGTTGCGAGGAGATATCCTGGCGCGACATGACCGTGTGCTCGTAAAGAGCCATGCGTCATTCTCCCTTGGGGGCGTCGGCACGGCAAGGCCGGGTAGCCTTATCCGCGATGGTTCCCGAAGCGGCGGTCAGAGACGACTTCCCCAACCCTTTGAAACTCCGCATCCGGGACCGAAGCCCTGGAAAGGCGCGGCCTATAGGGGAAAAGCGGGCGGGGGCAAGGTGGGCACGCCTTCAGGCCGCGACCTGACCGCTAGGGCAACCAGGGCACCACGCTTGGCGGGATGCCGTGATCCTCGCGCCAGTCTTGCCGCCGGTTGCGCACGATGATCTCGTCCATGCGGGCCAGNGGCAGCCAGCCCTCATGGTCCCACAGCTGTTGGGTCCAGCCGCCCTTGCTGGCCAACCACGCCCGGTCCCGCGCCGCCGTCTCCGCCGTCAGGTGCTCGGCCCGCCAGTGCAACAGGAACGCCAGGTGCCACAGCGGCACGCCCGCCGCCTCCAGCGCCTCGCCCTGCATGGCCAGGATCAGCTGCTGGGCCACCTCCCGCGCCTCCTGGCACCGCACCATGAACACCGTCAGCTTGTCGTCGATATGCTTGGCCCAGCCCTCCGCAGGCTCCGGCACCGGATCGGGGTTCTTCTTGCGCGTCCANCCCTCCGCCGCCCGCCGCCGCCACAGATTGGCCAGCCCGACATCGTAACGCTTGGCCAGCGAAGCCCCGGTCTCGCCAGCCTCCCACTCCCGCCGAACCATCGCCCAGGTCTCAGCCGAGCGCAGCTTCTGGTGCGCGGCTCATCGTCGTTTTCGTCAATCCAGTTCATAAGCCGCAACGTAAACCGCCCATACGTCATTTTTGGACGTATGCGTGAGGATGGGGGCGAGTGTGTTGTGGGCGGTGGGGCAACCAGAATGCTAGGGGGCGGCTTTCACGTCTCCTCCCACGCGTGGGGAGGGGGACCGCGAAGCGGTGGAGGGGGAGCAAGCGACCGCATCGCGGGCGTTAGGGCAAAAGGAATGTCGGTTGAGGGGGCAACCCTGTCACGAAACCCGCCGATACGTCCCGCGATCCTTGAAGGTCAGCCAGCGCCGGTCGCGCAGAACCTGTAGCTGCTGGCGGATTTTGGGGCGGATATTGTGGTTGTCGGGATAGAGGGCGGCCAGCCGCGCCTCATGGGAATAGACCTCCTCCAGAGTGAACTCGGCCCGCCCGATGGCCTCGACCGCCGACATAACCGCCAGCAGCCATCCCCTCGCGTTCAGACTGGTGTCCTGCAGGAACAGCGTGGCGCGCCAGCGATCCAGCACCTCCCCNTTGGGCACATGGGCTCCGCCTGTAATCAGGGGNATGCGGCCGGAAGTCGGCACCTTCCCAATGAGGATATTGCACCCCTGCCAGCCCGCCCGCCGGGCCGTGGGCGACAGGGGCTTGCGGGCCTGAATGATCTCCTGGGTGAAGAAGTGCCGGGGCACGATGATCAGATCGGTCACCGCCGCCGCCGCGCGGTCATAGCTCATGGCAAACAGGCTGGGATTGTTCCGCGCAGCCAGCCGGGCGGTCATGGTGCCAAAGGCCCCGTCCGGGATCGAGGGCCCNAGCCGCCCGCCCTTGGCCTTCAGCTCAAATTCTTCGGCACAGGCGTCACAGACGAAATCGGCGACCGGAGAGTTGTTGGGCAACTGCCGCAACCGCTCGGCCCCGCAGGCCGGACAAAACATGTGTGCGGCGACCCAGCCCTCAGACAGAGCGCGGATGTTCTGCGGACCGCTGGCGTAAACGGCCTGCTCTTCAGCGAAGCCGAGCGAGAACAAGTGATTTTCATCCTACCCCTTCTACCCAGCGTAGCGGGTGGCGAGTCAGGGTTAGCCTTAAGCCGATGCGAAGGCGCTGCCGAGTATCAGCCGCGCAAGGCGTCAAAATCGGACGTAGCGCCGGAGCGCATATGTGTATTTCTTCCCAGCCATTCGCTGAATCAGTTATGTGACGGATATGCTGGCTCGAAACACTCCGTCAGATTGTCGACCCGCTGAGCACGCGCGAGCGGCAATTCGCAATCCGAGGTTTTGCTGAGACGCTGGAATGGCGACCAAGTTATGAGGTGTCAGGCTTCTACGGCGATGATGATGTAAGCGACCATCTCATCGTTGAGCATGGCCTGGAGAACGCAGCGGCGTTTTCTTTCGTTCGGTCTCCGAAGCGCGCCTCAGATCTGGCTCCTTCGGCTCTGCGCTCTCTGCTTGCCATCTCTTACAACAATCTGATCGACTGGCACTTGTTTGTTTCTGAGTCAGACGTCCGAATATTCAATAACCGTTCGTATCCAGAGTCTGAGATCGTCCAACAGATAAGTGCGGGAAGCATTGAGTCGCTGCTGTCTGGAGCGGGCGTTGAGCGTCTAACGCGATCTCAGGTTCAACGACGCTCAATGATGGCGTGCGATGACGCCTTGATCGGGACGTTGTCGCGCTGGAAGCGGATGTTGACTGCAGATCTTGGCGAAGATGTAGCAGTCGATGACATCTCAGCGCTCTTCAATGCCATCATTTTAGTTCGTGGCTGCGAAGACCAAGCCCGACAAAATCACCGCCGTTCAGATCGCCTGTTGCTTACTAGCCTGCGCGAGGGACCTTCGATCCCGCGGCATTCTTCCAAAGTTATACTCGATGCGACCGGGACCCAAGGAGATTTGAGGACATTCGTCGACGTAGACCGGCTANGCTAATTTGATGCCNTTGATCGCGTCACGACAAATAATTTAATCCGGGATTTCTATCGATCCGATCAGATCCCGTATGAATACAATNTCGCCCTCATTTCGAAGCACGCACTTAGTCGCGTCTATGAAAAATATACCGCGCTCCTCNGAGTTCGACGATCTCAAGATAATCAAGTCAGCTTATTCCGATCTCTGCCCAAAGAACAAAGCACCTCAAAGTCCGGATCGGTCTATACTCCGCAGCATATAGCAAGCTTTNTTGCGCGGTATTTGGAAGCCAATCTCCCGCCTCGCGTTTTCAAAACTATGCGAGTATTGGATCCTGCTTGCGGATCCGGGATATTTTTGGNNAATCTTCTCGAATTGCAGGCGAACCCGCTCAATGGGGCAACCACGCCGCAATCCATCGCTGCATCATTCGAGGGAATGGAGGTTGATCGGAACCCTAATGCTTGTGCGGCAGCGAAGTTGTCGCTGGCCTTACTTCACCTCGTTTCAACTTCTCGCCTTCCTCAAGCGCTGAACATCCTCACCGGAGATCTGATCGAGCGGGCCGACGCAAATAATGTCGATTTGAGCGCCTATGACGCAATCGTAGCTAATCCACCATACGTGAAACTCGACCATCTCACGGCGGCGGAGCGTGCCCTTTATACTAACTATATGGGACCGAGCCTTAAAGGTCGGGTCGATGCTTATCTCGCATTCGTGAAGCTCGCGCTTGATGCTGCGAAGTCAGGCGGTTTTGTCTGCTTGGTGTTGCCTCAGACTTTCTTGGCGAATGCGAACGCTAAACCGCTTCGCGACATCATCCGGCGAGATTACGAAGTTCGCTGCCTCGTGGACCTCAGCGAAATCGATGTCTTCGAGGGAGTCGGCGCATACACCATACTCCTAATCTTGGAGAAGCGANCGAGGTGCCGCATTGGGAAGGGGCAGNCTCAGATCGCGCGCATCCAGGACGGTGTTGGACCGGCGCTTCAAGCCTGCCTGGATCGCCGCATGGCATCCACGCCCTTCTACCAAGTGTTCGAAGTGGATCAATCGTATTTCTCGCGGGACAAGTGGGTGGTCTTGAGCCCACAGGACGCGAGTATAGAAATCAAGCTGTCTAAATTTTCTCCCATCTCTCATTATATGGACGTAAATCAGGGCTTTGCTACAGGTTCTGATAAGGTGTTTGTCCGATCAAAGAACGATGTTCCGAAGGAGGAGCGGAGTGTTTGGGCTGACTACCTCCAAGACAGAGAAATGGAGCGCTACTCAGTTCCCCGATCCGTTGAGAAGGTCGTGTTTNTCCCTTTCTCGACGGGCGCCCGCNTAGACGAACAAGAACTGCAGCAGAAATTTCCGAAAACGTGGGCATACCTACTTTCCAATCAAGAGGCGCTTTCCGCCCGGCGTGTGAGTGTCTGGTGGCAACCAACTCGCTCTAGAAAGCCTGAAGCCCTCCTGCGGCCGAATGTTGCCNCTCACCTTGTGCTGACGCCCAAGTTCGGGATCGATAAGGATGGCAAATACGCCGTCAGTCACGGTCCGTTCGTTGCTCCCAAGCGAGCGCACCACGAAGAAGGACGATTGGCATACTTTGCGGCGGTTCTGAACTCATCAGTCTTCCAATGGTATATGCGATCGTTCGCTCCGAAGCACGGACGGGGATATACGAGATTGGAAGTAGGGTTCCTGCGCGCCTTTCCTGTGCCTAACCCCACAAGGATCCCGCCCGGTGATTGGAACCGCCTCATGGAGTTGGTCAAACAGGCCAGTAATGGAGCAGAACCTAGTGTGGATCGTGAGATTAGCGCACTAGTCGAAAGCTTCTATCAACTAGACGAAACCGAGGTGGCTCTCCTTTGGGGTCGGATGGCTGACGTTGATTGAGGTCGATGCAAAGGGACTAACAGGTCGGCGTGCCGACCTACTGAAAGCTCTTAATCCTCTTTGCAGAGGGGCGAGCAGAAATCGTCATTCAACCCCTACCGACTCAAACCAACTTGTTCCTCGGCACAAGCTCCGGCGTTCTGAGGGAAATCCGCCATCCTTCTAGAGTCGATGGCTTTTTCTTGAACTATTTCGAGATATGGAGGAACGAGGGCGGGAACAAGAAATTCTCTCTGGAGAAAGCATATTTTCACGTCGACCAGTCAATCAATCAGGGTGCATCAAGCTTGGAGCTTATAGCAGTTCACTGTGATCCAACTGCTGCGAAAGACGAAAATGCATTTCTATACAAATCAGGGCCTCACATGCATTTTAATGTGTTGCCCGGTGAGATGGGGAAGTCTCATATCGCGCTGTGTTTGGACAGCCGCGACCGCGTTACGTCCGATTTTGCAACATTTCGCAAAGCCACTGCTCGGATATTCCAAATGGTAAATGTGGAGATGGTCTCTAGGCTGACAAGCATCTAGCTCCTCCTACCCCCGCCCCCGCCTACCCCCGCCCCCGCCTGATCCGCTCCGCCTTCTCCGCCTGCGCCTCTTTCCGCCAGCGTTTCGGCGCTGACTGATCCACCTCTTCCCCGGCCCCCGTCAGGGCTTCGTTGGCGAACTCCAGGTCGAGGAGCTTCATCTTCTTGATTTCGTCTCTTAGCCGGGCGGCTTCCTCGAACTCCAGGTTGGCGGCGGCGTCGCGCATTCTCGTTTCCAGGTCCTTCAGGGCGGCCTGGAAGTTGGAACCGATGAAGGGTTTGGCGTCTTCGGCGACGCCGGGGCGGGTCAGGCGGTCCATCTCGCGGCTCTCGTAGGGAGAGGCCAGGATGTCCTGAATGTCGCGGCGGACGCTCTCGGGNGTGATGCCGTGTTCGAGGTTGTAGGCCTGCTGCTTTTCGCGGCGGCGGTCGGTCTCGGCCATGGCCCGCTCCATCGAGCCGGTGATGCGGTCGGCGTAGAGGATGACGCGGCCGTCGACGTTGCGGGCAGCGCGACCGATGGTCTGGATCAGGGAGGTTTCGGAGCGCAGGAAACCCTCCTTGTCGGCATCGAGGATGGCAACCAGGCCGCATTCGGGGATGTCCAGCCCNTCACGCAGCAGGTTGATGCCGATCAGGCAGTCAAAGGTGCCCAGGCGCAGGTCGCGCAGGATCTCGATCCGCTCCAGGGTGTCGACGTCACTGTGCATGTAGCGGACGCGGATGCCCTGCTCATGCATATATTCGGTCAGATCTTCGGCCATGCGTTTGGTCAGGGTGGTGACCAGGCTGCGATAGCCGCGGGCCGTGGTGGCGCGGACCTCATCAATGACATCATCGACCTGGTTGCGGGTCTCGCCGGTGACGGGNCGCACCTCGACCGGCGGGTCGATCAGGCCGGTGGGGCGGATGACTTGTTCGGTGAAGATGCCGCCGGTCTGGTTCAGCTCCCACTGGCCGGGNGTGGCGCTGACGTGCACGGTCTGGGGCCGCATGGCGTTCCACTCGTCGAACTTCAGCGGGCGGTTGTCGATGCAGGAGGGCAGGCGGAAGCCATACTCGGCCAGGGTCGACTTGCGCCGATAGTCGCCGCGATACATGGCCCCGATCTGGCCGATGGTGACGTGGCTCTCATCGACGAACAGCAGGGCGTTGTCGGGGATGTATTCAAAGAAGGTCGGCGGCGGCTCACCGGGGCTGCGGCCGGTCAGCCAGCGGGAATAGTTCTCGATGCCGGCACAGGAGCCGGTCGCCTCCATCATCTCCAGATCAAAGCGGGTGCGCTGCTCCAGCCGCTGGGCTTCCAGGAGCTTGCCGTTCTCGACCATCCAGTCGAGCGTCTCCTTTAGCTCGGCCTTGATGCCGTTGACGGCCTGGTTCAGCGTCGGGCGCGGGGTGACATAGTGGCTGGCGGCATAGACGGTGATGTCGGTCAGATCGGCGGTCTTCTTGCCGGTTAGGGGGTCGAACTCCTGAATGGCCTCGACCTCATCGCCGAACAGGCTAATGCGCCAGGCGCGGTCCTCCAGGTGGACGGGGAAGATCTCGATGACATCGCCGCGCTTGCGGAACATGCCCCGCTCGAACGCCGCGTCGTTGCGCTTGTATTGCAAGGCAATCAGATCGGCCCGCAGCTTGGCCTCATCGATGGTATCGCCGACCTTTAGATTGAAGGTCATGGCCGTATAGGTCTCGACCGAGCCGATGCCGTAGATACACGACACCGACGCCACAACGATCACATCGTCCCGCTCCAGGATCGCCCGCGTCGCCGAGTGGCGCATCCGATCGATCTGCTCGTTTATCGAGCTGTCCTTTTCGATGTAGGTGTCGGTCCGGGGAACGTAGGCCTCGGGCTGGTAATAGTCGTAGTAGCTGACGAAATACTCGACCGCGTTGTCGGGGAAGAAGGCCTTGAACTCGGAATAGAGCTGCGCGGCCAGGGTCTTGTTGTGGGCCAGGATCAGGGCCGGGCGCTGGGTCGCCTCAATCACCTTGGCCATGGTGAAGGTCTTGCCCGAGCCGGTGACACCCAGCAGCACCTGATCGCGGTCGCCCTCATTGGCCTGCTGGACCAGTTCGGCGATGGCGGCGGGCTGGTCGCCGGACGGCTCGAATGGCGAGACCATGCGGAACGGCTTGTGGCGGGTGGCAGCGGACCGGTCCGGGCGGTGCGGCACCCAGCCCTCCGGAGCTCCAGGAGCTTCTTCCGGCGTCAGGCGCGGACCGTCCGGCATGGGCGCAAACATCGGCATCTTCGCCATCGGATCGGCGGTCGCCGGCAGGAAGGTCGCAGGGGCCTCTGCCACACCGGGCGAGGTCGGTTTCCGGGGAGAACGAGCCATGAACAGAATGTAGGTCGACGACCGCAGATTGGCTAGAGGGCAGGCGGCCCAATCACCGTTGGGTGCGCCCCCGACGCGACCGAGCCAGGGGCCAGCCAGGGCATGTCGCGAGCCAGCCGTCCGACCCTCCCCGATCGGCCTTCGGGGCAGAGGCCTCTTGCGTTTCGAGAATTTATTCCTATAATCTGCACGCCGCCGCCGCTTGCGGATCGGGCCACCGGGTCTTTGACATGTGCATCGCCGACGTCTCCGCCGAAGGAGCCGCCTTTGCCCCTGCACGGACCTGCAGCGCAGGGGTCGGGCCGACCTTGCCAGAGGTCAGACTCTTCAGACTGTTCAGACTCTGTTTTTTCCGATTTGTCCTCGTCTGAAGACAGAAATTGGCACTATTGGCACTATTGGCACCCCGATTTTCAGGGGCCGTGCCCGTGCCCGCCGGGGTGGAATCCCCGGCGGTCCGGTTTGACGGTTGGTCGAACCCCGACGAGCCAGGCGACCCGGCCCAGGGGTTCAGGCTCAGCGGCGGATACCCAGCCGCTGTTCCAGTTCNCCGATCCGGCGGGTCAGGTAATCCCGCTCATCCTGACTGGGGTTCAGGCGGGCGTAGGCCGCGTCCAGGCGATAGAGGTCGCCCTGCTGGATGCGCAGCTCCGCCGCCTCGGAGCGGCTGATGGTGCCGGCGCGTTCGGCGCGCGAAATGTCGCTGTCCAATGCGTCCAGTCGCTGATGGTTGTCGAGCCCACCGCCCCAACCACTGCCGGTGCCACCGTTCGACACGTTGTCGCCAACGCGGCGGTTCAAATCATCCAGCCGGGTTTGCAGGTCCTGCCGCTCGGACGCGGAGAGGCCATCGCGTGTGTAGACGAGTTCGCTCTGGATGAGGCCTTGATACTCGTTCTTGAGGCGGGTGCCCTCAGTGCGCGACAGGCGACGGGCACTGACCTGGGCATCGACCCGCCGGCCAAACTCCTGCTGTCCCTGGGACAACGGAACCCAGCCGTTGCCGGTGCCACCGCCNCCAACCACCCCAGTGCCGCCGTTAGAGCTTCCGCCCTGAAGCCGCTGGGAGAAGGCACGATAGCGATCCAGCAGCTCGGTGCGTTCGGCCAGGGTCACGCGTCCGCCGCTCGTGTAACGCGCTTCCAGGTCGACCAGGCTCTGATACTCTTCGCGCAGGCGGTCGCCTTCGTAACGGCTCAGACGGCCAGAGCGGACATCGGCATTGATGCGGCTTTCGAACTGGGTCCGCTGGTTGGCCAAGGGGCGCCGCCCGCGGCTCCATTCCGTTTCGAGCGAGCTGGAGGTGCCGAACTGATCGCCGAACAGGGCCCCCAGAATGGCGCGGATGGCATCCTGTTCCTGGCTGGGGGCCGTTTGAGCAGCGGATTGGGCTTGGGCCGGAGCCTGGTCCTGGGCCTGGGCGGGCGCGCCGAGGGTCACAGCGGCGCAGGCTAGCAAGGCAGAGAGGGCGGTACGGTTCATGTCGGGATCCTGTCGTTCCTGGTTGCAAGACTGAACTTTGCAACAAACGGCCAGGCAGCCGTCCGGTTTCACATCGGATCAAAACAGCAGATCGGACGCCCTGCCTGGGGCCGCATGGGCTGGGCCATGGAAGCCGACACCGGGGCTTTCGATCCGGTGCAAATCCTCAATGAGCGGGCCCGAACAGGTCCGATGGTCGCCAGACGAGGCGTGGCGACATGTTATGCGGCCCTGGAGGCCACGTTTGGGGGTGATTCCACAATGAAGCTGCACATCGACGCACATCCCACGCCGATAGGACCGCTGGGGCTCGGCGTGGATGCCGAGNGGCATCTGCGCGGCGTGTCATTTGGCGACCAGTCGGCGGAGGCGATGGCCACGGTCGGCCGGACCCTGCGGCGCGAGTATCCGCAGGCGGAACNNAGGTCAGGGGGCGCTGCACCCGATACGCTGATCCAGCTCGTGGACGGCTATTTCGCGGGCGAACTGGCGGCGCTGGAGCGCATTGCCTGGTCGCTGGAGGGGGCGNCAGCGGGGGAGNGGTTTCAGGCCCGGGTTTGGCGGGAGTTGGCGCGGACCCAGCCGGGCGAGACCCTGACCTATGGCGAGATGGCAAGGCGGGCCGGGNAGCCTGGCGCGGCCCAGGCTGCGGGTGTGGCCTTGAACCGCAATCCGATCGCCCTGGTCCTGCCATGCCACCGCGTGGTCGGCGCAGATGGGGCCATGGTCGGATTTGGTGGCGGCATGGAGCGCAAGACCTGGCTACTGCGGCACGAGGGGCCTTGCTGCTCTAAGGTGGGCGAATCCCGCTAGGGTCCAGTCATGTTGCCATTTCGCTCGGTCCCTGCCGTGACAAAGCTCCGCTGGTTGCGGACGGCGGGGCTGTGCGGCTTGGTGGTCATGGTGGGATGCACCCCACGCCCGGTGCCGACGCCCTATATCCATGGAGGTCCCAGCGCGACCGTATCGACCGGCCCGCGTCCATATCAGCCCCCACGCNCGCGTCCGCCTGTGCGGCGGTCGCCTGGGGCTACGTCGGCGGCCCTCATTGATGGGGGTGTCAGCGAGGGGACACGCGATCGGGTCGACGAGATCGGGGCTGACCTGGCCTGGTGCCGCGCTGAACTGGCGGCGGCGCGGGTGCAGATCACCCCGGTGCCGGATCGGGATGACGGCACCGGCTGTGCCTACACCGGGGCCGGGACCGTGGATGTGGATCTGGGCACGGTGGCGCGGCTCAGCCCGGCAGGTCCCTTGCTCAGCTGCCCGTCCGCCCTGGCGTTGAGCGTCTGGCGCCGTCAGGTGGTCGAACCAGCGGCCCGTGACATATTCGGCCAGGATGTGGTGCAGATTGACCTGATGGGCGCTTACAGCTGCCGCAACGTGAACGGGGCCTCAACCGGGCGGCGCAGCGGACATGCGCGGGGCGATGCCCTGGACGTTGGCGGCGTGCGCCTGCGCGATGGGCGACGCATCTCCGTAACTGCCAACTGGGCGNGGGAGAGCCCCGAGGCCCGGTTCCTGCGGCGCATTCGCGATGAGGGTTGCCAGATCTATGGCACGGTTCTCAGCCCGGATTACAACGCCGTCCATCGCGACCATTTGCATCTGGAGGTCGGCGGACGCCCCTTCTGCCGTTAGACACTGGGCCCTAACCCTTGCGTCCCGGCTTGGGCGGTGTCGTCGGTCGCTATCTCGTCGGGGTCAAGGAGCAGGTCCTCCGCAGCGTCATTCCGACCGACCCCCGTATCCACTGCGGCCCCCGTCTTGGCTTTCGCTTTGCGGGTCGGGATGGGCGTCAACCCGAGGGCCTTCAGCGCGTCGTCGCCTTCGCGACCCAGGACGGACCGGATGCGCAGGTCGGTCTGCGGAAAGGGGATTTCAATCTGCGCTTGATCCAGGGCATCCGCGATCAGCCAGGTGTAGGCGGCATGCATGGCGGCCGGGCGCTTGACGGCCTCCTTGGTCGGCCAGACCAGCAGCTCGAAGTTCAAGGCAGAATCGCCGAACCCAACAAGCCACACCTGACTCTTGCGCTGTTCCGTCTCCGGCAGGGTAAAGGGGCTGGCCCGAGCTGCCTCCAGCACCGCGTCGCGCACCTGGCCCCGATCCACCCCATAGGCGACCGAGAACGGAATATGGATGCGCCGCGTGTCCCCCTTCAGGGTCCAGTTGGTCACCGGTTGCTCGATCAACTGCGAGTTCGGGACCAGCACATTGATATTGTCATTCGTGCGGATGCGCGTGGCACGTGGGCCTATCTCGACGATCATGCCGCGGACTCCGCCGTCGATCTCGACGTAGTCGCCGACGGAAACCATGCGATCGAAAATCAGGAAAATGCCTGAGACGAACTCCTTGACCACGCCTTGCAGGCCCAGACCCACGCCGATGCCAATGGCCCCGGCAAAGATTGCCAGCGACGACAGATTGAGCCCCGCTGCCGACAGTGCCATGACCACGCCAACCAGGACGATGCCGTAGCTGAGCAGTTTNTGCAGCAGGTAGATGGCCGCGGTCGACTTCTGGCCTGATTTTTCCCGCACCCGACCAATGCCCCGACTGACCAGCCGGGCCATTACGAAAGTGAACAGCAGGATCACGCCCGCGGTGACGAGCCCACCGACAGTTACGATCGTGCCGCCCAGCTCAAACAAGGGGGCCTTGTCGATCTGCTCAATCGCATCGGTCGGCAGGTCTAGGTTGGTGGGGCTGAAGGGCCTGACATGATCACCTAGCGTAGGGGCAAGCCGTCGGCTGCACCAGTGGCGGACCGCACCGAATGTGGTGGGGATGACGGCGGCATCCAAACATCCTATCTGGCATCGCATGTCGAGCTATGACCTGACGACGCGTGGCGGCCGGTTCAAGGCCCGCTGGGACTATGCCTGGAAGGACCATGGGTTCCTTCGGCGCTGGTTCCAGAATGCTCATTGGGTGAGCCCGGAGCTGGCCCGCTCCAACCAACCTNCTCCGCGCCAGTTGGCCGACTGGAAGGCGCAAGGCATCCGCACCGTCGTCAACCTGCGTGGACGCCCGCACGAGGTCTATTATGCGCTGGAACGGGATGCCTGCGACCGGCTAGGCCTGACGCTGGTGGATGCGCCGCTGGACAGCCGTGATGCCCCGTCGCCTGAGCGGGTGCGTCGGGCTAAGGAGGTCTTCGAAACGATTGAATATCCGGCCCTTATTCACTGCAAGTCGGGCGCGGATCGGGCGGGTTTGATGGCCGTGCTCTATCGGCATTTCCGCCTGGGAGAACCGATCAGCGAGGCCAAGCGTGAACTGGACAAGAAGTATCTGCACCACCGCGAGGGCGCGACCGGGGTGCTCGATTATACTCTGGACAAATACCTGGGTGAGGCAGAGCCAAAGGGGATCGGCTTTCTGGAGTGGGTCCAGAGCGATGCCTACGACCCCCAGGCGATCCGGGCTGAGTTCAAAGCCGGGCGCTGGGGCAAGATGTTGACGGACACCATCCTGCGCCGGGAATGATCAGTCCAGAGGCGCTCGGGGCCTTCCTCTTTCTTCGCGACAGGTTCAGGGACCCTTCTCGACTGGGGTTGCGGGAGGTGCGTGGGCGAAGGGGTCTTCGACGACACCAGACGCCGGAGCGGCGGCCTCGGCGTCCGCAGGCCGGTTCGGTGGGCCAGTCACCGGCCCAGCCACTGGCCCAGGCAAGACCTGTGCCTGCCAAATCTCGTGCCAGCGCACCGACAGCCAGACAATGGCAGCGGCGAGCAAGAGGAGGGCAATCACGATCAGGATACTCGCCAAAGCAATCTCCCAATGGCCAGGTTGTGTACGCTGCGGTGCCCCCAACCACAACGTCAGTGAGGTCAGTGCGCGTGATCGGCGTCGCCGCGCGGGTCAATCAGTCGGTGGGCGTGCAGGATGAAATAGCGCATGTGAGCATTGTCGACGGTGGCCTGAGCCCGGGCCTTCCACGCCTTGCGGGCCTCTTCGTAGTTCGGGAAAGCCCCGACGAACTCCATCTTCGACAGGTCGCGGAACACCGGCTGGTCCAAATGGCGCAGCTCTCCGCCGATCACGATGTGCAGCAGTTGCGGGGATCGACTTCGTGAGCTTCGGTGGTCATGGGGGCTTCCGTAGGCAGGTTGGGCAGGAGGTCAGGCGGGAAGGGCGATAGCGGCTGTGCGCTGGATGATCAACGGATAGAGCTCTGGCGCGGCGCACACCAGACTGGATTGGCGCGGATCGGCCCGATTGAAGCTCCAAGGCCGACCCAGGTGATCTGACACAATGGCCCCTGATTCGGCCGCGATCAGGGCACCGGCACAGACATCCCAGTCCCACTGGGGCCGGAGTGCCAGGGCGGCATCAAAGGCTCCGGCAGCCACCAGGCACAGGCGGTAGGCCATGGCGCTGCGGGTTTCGATATCCATCGGTGGCCATGGCTCGGGCCAGATCGGTCGGGTGAACAGGCGATGGTCCGCCAGCATCCGTGCGCCCGCGAGCCGGCGGGCCCCGGAGGCCCCGATGAGTTGGCCATTGCAACTCGCCCCGGTGCCGCGGACCGCAGAATAGGTTTCGCCCGAGCTGGGCACATGGACCACGGCGGCAACCGGCTGGCCATCTTCGACCACGGCGATGGGCACGCACCACAGCGGCTGTTCCTTGACGAAGGCGCGAGTACCGTCGATGGGATCAACCACGAACTGACGCCTGGTGCCCAACCGGTCGGACGTATCGGGCGTCTCCTCTGACAGCCAGCCATAGTCGGGGCGGGCCATCATCAACCGTGCCTTCAGCATCTGGTCCGCGGCCAGGTCGGCGGATGTCACCGGCGAGCCACCCGGCTTGGTCATGACGTCCAGCCCCTGNGCCCGCTCGATCACCGCCAGTGACGCGGCCGCCACGGCGGCGTCACGGATCAGCTCCAGATCGTCCAGCCAATCGCTCATTTGCCCGCGATGGCCACCGCATCGAACAGCAGGCTGGGGCTGTTGAAGGAAGACCGGAACTCCAGATCGGCCCCCGGCTGGATGCGGGCATAGAGGTCCTTGAGGTTGCCAGCCACGGTGATCTCGCTGACCGGATAGACGAGCTGTCCGCCTTCAAACCAGAAGCCGGACACCCCNGCGGACCAGTCCCCGGTATTGGCATTGAGGGACGGGCCGAACATGGAGGTGATCATCAGTCCCGTGCCAGCATCGGCCATCAACTGGTCGCGGCTGCGCTCTCCGGGGTCNAGATGCAGATTGTGTGCCCGCACGCCCGATGGGCCAGCCAGCCCGCGCGAGGCGTGCCCGGTTGACGTCAGACCCAGTTGCTGGGCCGAGGCGGTGTTCAGCAGCCAGGTGGTCAGAACCCCGTCTTCCAGAAGTGCCCGGCGGGAGACCGGCAACCCCTCATCATCGAACGGCACCGAACCCAGACCGCGCAGCCGGAACGGATCGTCGATCAGATCGATCCCGGCGGGCATCAGGCGCTGGCCCATCTGGTCGATCAGGAACGACTGACCNCGGGCGATGGCCGGTCCGGCGATGGCATTGACCAGCGGCGACAGCACCTGGGTGGCAACCCGGTTGTCAAAGATGATGGGCGCGGTGGTCGACGCGATCTTGCGCGGCCCGGTGCGGGCCACGGCACGTTCCCCNGCCTCCCGTCCGATCCAGTCGGGACTGGGCAAGTCTGACAGCCAGCGGGTAGTGCGGCTTTCACCGCCGCGCTCCATGCTGCCGTCCTTTTCGGCGATGACGCCGACGCCGATGGAGAAGCTGGAACCATCATAGCGACCGTCGAAGCCGGTGGATGTGACCAGCCGCCAGCGGCTGGCCCCCAGGCCCGCATGGCCACCCTCGGATTTGGCGACACCGGGCACGGACAGGGCCACGGCTTCGGCCTCGCGGGCCAGGCCCTCCATGGCCTCCGGCGTCACAGTCTCTGGGTCCAGCGATTGCAGGTCGGCCCAGGGGCCGGTGGCCAGATCGGTCGGGTCGGCCAGACTGGCATAGGGGTCTTCCGGGGCCAGACGGGCCATGGCCACGGCCCGCTCGACCAGCCGGTCCAGGGTGTCGGCGTCGAGGCTGGAGGCGGCCACGCTGGCCTGTTGCTGGCCGACAAAGACGCGCAGGCCCAGGTCGCGGCTCTCGGACCGCTCCACGTCTTCCAGCGTCCCGTTGCGAACCCCAACAGACAGGGAGGCGGATTCCGACGAGACCGCTTCAGCGGCATCCGCCCCGGTTNNGAGTGCCCGATCAACCAGGCGCGGCAGGAGATCGGACGGGATGGAGGCAGGGGGCGTCGACATGGCGTGGGTATGGCCGGATGCAGGGACCGGCGCAACCTTGCGCGAACGCTTTGGGGGCACGACGTGGGGCTAATCGGACTTCAATAAACAGTCCGAACCGTCCGAACAGTCCGAACCGTCCGGTTTGCTCTTACGATGCAGGCACGGGCGTAACTTTGCGCGAGCACACGAGGTCCAGGCGCGGGTCATCGGACTCCCAAAAAGCAGTCCGAAGTGTCCGAACAGTCCGAACCGTCCGGTTTGCTCTCACTGTGGGGCCGGGCAGCACCTGGGCGGTGGCACCGGACATGGCGATGTCAAAGACCGTGATCCCAGCCTGGCATGCCCATGCGTCATTTTGGTCGCATGAAAAATAAAGTTCCACCTCTCTGAGGCTCAGGCCACCATCGTTGCCATGATCAACAGCACGGCCGCAAAGCCCAGGGCAAATAGGGTCAGGACCATGCCGATCAGGCGGGCCCAGTTGGGGGCCTTCATCATCAACCCTAGCGGATGCAGGACGCGGCCCAGCAACAGGGTGCCGCCGATCACATTGACCTCGACGGTCGANGCCCCCACCAGCGCCACCAGGGTCATGGCGGCGATACCCGGCACATATTCGGCGCAGTTGCCAAAACTGCGGGCTGCCACCGACAACTGGCCCTCGAGGCCTTCGCCCAATGATACCCGGTGCTGCCAGCGGCCCAGGATGACCCGTAGCGACAGCACGATCATCACGAAAATCAGCAGGCCGCTCCACAGGGCGGCGTTCAGCAGGGCCGGGCTCATCAGTTTTCCTCGCGATTGGATAGAGCAGGTAGCGGTCATCGTAGAAGGGCGTGCGCTCATAGAACCAAGACAGCCGCGCATCGGGGTTTTCGGCAAAGGCGGGATCTGCGGCCAGCTTGGCCTCGAACTCTGCCTTCAGAGCCGGGTCTGCGGCCAGCATCTGCTCCGCCATCGGCGCAATGGCATAGCCTTCGATATATTCCACCCGGCTGAAGATCTCCGGGAAGAAGCCCCAGGCGAACAGGCTCTCAGACGACTGCGGCTCCAGCATCAGCACGACCAGATCGCCCAGGGGCTGATCGGTCGACACGCGCACCGAGCCGGGCGGGAAGGTCCAGTCGTGGCGCTCGACCCGAACCTCCTCGACCGAAGCCTGGACGTGGCCTTCGTTGGCGCGGCTGGCCAGCTTGGGCTGGACCAGGCGCAGCATGTCCACCGCGACGGTGGTCGGCGCATCGACGGCCTGCATCCCNACGCCGTGGGCCCTGAGGCGCTCGATGACATCCTGGCGGGTGGCCGGAACCCAATAGGCCCGGGGCCGGGTCAGGGTCAGGGTCGGGTGCGAGGCATAGAAGGGCATCTGCCACAGCTCGGGGTCCGGCTGACCCAACCAGCGCACCTCGGGGCGGCCCGAGACCGGGCTGTCATACATTTCGAACCGGATGCCCTTGAAGGGCACAACGCGGTCCGGCGTGGCATTGGCCTCGAAGTTGGCCGGGATCTGGGTCGGGCGCAGGGCACGATCCTGATCGGTGGCGGCCCGCAGGTTGCGGCCCTGGTCAGCCAGCAGGCGCATCGCGCTTTCCAGGAACACATAGGTGCCCAGCACCCGCTGCTCGTGCGGCTTCAGGCTATGGTTCTCGATCAGGATGGTTGGAACGTGCGCCGCCGCGCCCCAGCCGTTGGAGAACCGCTCCCCNAGGCCGCCATCGGACAGGCCCGCACGAGGATTGTTGTCGTCGACGCCGAAGACCAGCTCGCCCGGGATATGCCCGTGCGCCTCCAGGTCGCCATAGATGTGGGGCTTCAGGACGTCTTCGAGCCAGCGCGAGGCGTTCGGCGAGCGGGTAAAGCCGCCGTTCTCACCATTGAAGCCAAAGGTCACGTCATACTGATAGTCGAGGCCATCGGTGACATGGATGTCGACATACAGATCCGGCCGGTATTTCAGGATCAGACCACGCACGGCGCGCATCTCGACCTGGTCCAGCTTGAGATAATCGCGGTTGAGGTTCTGGTTTGTTGCCGTGTTGCGCCAGCCCTGGATGCGCGGCCCGCGCTGATTGGGCCGGGAATAGGCGCTGGCCCGCTCATGCCCGTCGACGCTGAGGATCGGAATGAGAATCAGATTGACCCGGTTCAGCAGGTCATCCTTGCCGTAGAAGGCGATGTCGCGCAGCAGCATCATGCCGGCGTCCTTGCCGTCGATCTCGCCGGGGTGAATGCCCGCCTGGGCCAGGAGGACGGGCTTGGAGGGATCGAATGTCGCCCCGTCCTTGGAGGCAATGACGGCATAGATGGGCCGACCTTCTGGCGAAGTGCCGAACTGTTCGATGCGGATCAGATCGCTGGCCCGGTCGAGCCGGTCGAACCAGGCGCGGGTATCGGCATAGCTGGGGCTGAAATCGTGCGCCGGGTCGGCCTCGAAGGCGGTGACCCACGAGTCAGAGGCATCGCGCAACAACGCCCGGCTGGCCCCATCCCAGGCGGGCGGCGGCGGCAGAAACTCCTGATCCCACGGGGCAGTGTTCGGGACAGATTCCTGAGACATGGCGGGACTCGCAATAAGGACAGCACAAATGAGAGCGGCGATCTGAAGGGGTTGTCTGGCGGTCATTCTTGGCCTTTCGGCGCACCAGGCAAGTCGCTTTGTCGTCTGGCGGCTGCCGCGCGGGCTTCGCTCTGGCTGATGCCATCCCCATCCGGGTCGATTGCACCCCAATCCGGTTGGTAAGCAAGCGCCGCTGCCGAAGCAACATAGAATACGACCTGAAATCCGATCAGGGCACCAAACAGCCATCGCCTCCGGGTGAGGGCTGCCGGCAAGGTCAGGGCGAGGAAGAAAACTCCGTTCAACACCAGGCCAAAGATCGAGGCGGCGCGCTCATCGGTCGGCCAGGCGACCACGGCAGAGGCGACCCATCCCATGATGTTGGAGGCCAAAACCAGCAACAGAACCGCGCGCTTGTTGGCCCAGAAGTGGTCGTCCAGGCTTTTGACCCGATCCTCCGGCCCGGGAAACACCAGGGAAGCCGCCGTGAAATAGACCATCGCAATCGCCAGGCTGCTAACCAGCATGCCGTANGCGTACGGAAGGTCGCGATACTCGGACCAGGCCGCGCCCCANAAGGTTGAAACGTCGAGGGCGACGAAGAGGGCCAGCAAGGGGGTCATCCAGCCCGTTGGCACCGTCCGCCGATGTTTGACGGCGCGCCCAATGCCCGCGATCACGGTCAGGGACAGACCTAGAGCCAGTCCGTAGAGGCTGAACAGGAACTCGAAAGCGGTCATGGCGCGGTTTGTGTGGCCTAGGGGTTGGCCAAGGCGCGTACGGAGCCGCAACATTTCCTGTCGTGGCAGCTTCCGGCCAGACCACACTGAGAACGGCAAGCAAAAGGTATAGGACGACCTGTAACCCAATGGTCGTTGCAAACAACCATCGCCGTTTGGTCGATGCCGCTATGGCCGTCAGCACGACATAGAGCCCTGCGGTTATCGCATACTGCCAGACAAGCTCCGAGCCGTGTTCACGTGCGAGGTTGACCAGAACCAGGGCCGCTGTGTTCAGCAGGTTCGCTGCGATCAACAGCGAGAGCACGGCCCGCTTGTTGGCCCAAAAGTGCTCATCAAGGCTGTCCACATCGTCCTCGGGGTCGGGGAACAGCAGGCTGGCGGCGATGAAATAGACCATGGCGATGACCAAGCCAGCCACCATGAGGCCATAGCTGAAGGACAGGTGGCGAAAGTTGTTCCAGGCCGAATCCCAGAAGGTGGCGATATCCAGGGCGACAAAGGTCGCCAGCAAGGTCGTCAACCAACCGACGCGGACTGTCTTCCGGTGCTTGAAGGCGCGTGCCGCACCCGTGGCGATCACCGCGACCGACAATCCCAGAAGAAGGCCATAAAACGAAAAGAAGAACTCAAACGCGCTCAAGACGTCCCCCGGCAGCGATTCAAGCGGTCAGGCTAGGGCAAGTCGGGTCGGGCGTCACGGGGGCAGGGCGTCAGTCCTTGCGCAACACCCCGGCATAGGTCAGGGCGACCATGGGCAAGAACAGCCAGCCGAGGATGGCGTAGGTGACGCGCAGCCCCTCCAGCACCGGCCAGAGCGAGGGTGTACGGTTGATCTGGCATTGTTTGTCGACGCCCAGATCGACGAGAGGCAGGAGGGCATCGAGGGCGAAGGCCACGGGAACCTCGGCGCAGCGCGTGGCGGCCTGACCGTACTCGGCACCGTGACCAGCAGATCAAGCGCCTGTGCCCCCAGACGGCAAACCCTCCGATGGCAACGAAGGCGATCATCCACAGCGTCGCCCGCGCCGGGCCATAGCCGTGGCGGAAGAACAGGCAGGACAGCCAGCTGACAAAGGCGGCCAGCTTCCCGTCTGCGCGGCATCGCCGCTTGAACTCGCGCTTGGCGACGGCGACCGCATTGGCTTCCCGGTCATAGCCCGCTTCGCGCAGCGCCTGGCCGCCGCCTCGAACGGTTGCGGCATATAGTGGACCCGGCCCGGCGACTTGTCGCGAAACTCGCGGTCCAGCAGCTCCAGCACATTCTCGGCGATGGCGTGGGTGTCCCAGGGTGCGAATCTGGCCCAGGTGCGATGGCGTTCAGGCATCTTCCGGCTGAATCGGCCCGGCGGTAGGTGAAGCCATCCAGATCCAGCTCCAGCCCCGTGGTGGCGGTTGGGGCGTCGCCCCAAAGTTCGGGGTAGAAGCCGTCAAAGGTGTCGGCAGTCGCGCCCTCCAGATTGACCTTGCCAAGGCCGGAGAGGCCATCAATCCAAAGACGGCGTAGAGAGGCGTCGCCAAGGTGCAGGGCATTCGCATCGGCCGTGGTAGCCTTGATCTCGCCCTGAACGAACAGATCGCTCAGGGTCGCGCCCATCAGATTGACCATGCCGACGATTGCGGTTCCCCCGGCCAGAATGGTCGCATCAGAAACGCTTATGCGTTCCGCGGCCAAGGCTAGTCCCTTTGGGGCATTCAGCCAGGCGTCATCCAGAGCGAGTTGCCCGCCGATGGTGGCCCCCATAAGCCTGACGGTTCCCTCGGCCTCGAAGCGGTGGCCGTCGGCGGGGCTGCAGAAGACGCTGCCGCCGATCACGGCTCTATCGGCGGACAGGGCGTACCCGGTGACTCGGCCCTGAATGTCGGTCGCGCCCTTCAGGCTCGCGCCTTCCAGGGTCAACACCCCGCCGATCTCGGTGCCCATCAGGCGCACCGCCCCTCAGCCTCGAAGCGACGGCCGTCGGCGATGCCGCAGAAGACGCCGCCCTTGATCACGGCCCCGTCGGCGGACAGGGCGTTTCCGGTCACGCGGCCCTGATCGTCCGTCGCGCCCTTCAGGCTTGCCCCTTCCAGGCTTAACTGCCCGCCGATCTCGGTGCCCAACATGCGCACCTCCCTCAGCCTCGAAGCGATGGCCGTCGGCGGGGCGGCAGAAGACGCCGCCCTTGATCACGGCCCGGTCGGCGGACAGGGCGTTTCCGATGACGCGGCCCTGATTGTCAGTCGCGCCCTTCAGGCTTGCCCCTTCCAGGCTTAACTGCCCGCCGATCTCGGTGCCCAACAGGCGCACCTGCCCTCAGCCTCGAAGCGATGGCCGTCGACGAGGCCGCAGAAGACGCCGCCCTTGATCACGGCCCCGTCGGCGGACAGGGCGTCTCCGGTGACTCGGCCCTGATTGTCCGTCGCGCCCTTCAGGCTTGCGCCTTCCAGGCTCAACTGCCCCCGATCTGGGCGGCCATCAGCGACAGGCCGCCGGTGAGCTGCAGACGGTCGAGCCAGACGTTACCCAGGACCTGGGCGCGATCGAGGGTGATGGCGGCGTCCGAACGGCTGCCCGCCAGATCCAGCCGATTCAGGTTGGCGCTGTCAAAACTGGCCCCTGTCTTGAAATGCGCTTCGCGAAGCCAGAGCGGCGGCAGCGGCACGCCGTCGCGTGCAGCGTAGTCGAGGTTGAGGATCTCCTCAAACACCAGGCCCAGGGTCCGCAGGCCGGTTTCGGGGACATCGGCACCGTTGATCTTGCCGAGCAGCAGGGCCCGCAGGAAAGCCGAACGCACCACCCGCTCGGTGGTCTTCAGCTTGCGGGCATCAAAGACGCCGTCACCCCTGACCGCCTCCAGCAGGCCCCGTTCCGCCGCCGTGACCGGTTTGTAGGGGTCCGGGGCAGTTGCGGTCGTCCGCGCCGCCCCCTTGGCCGCCGCCGGTTTGGCCTTTGCAGCGGTCGCGGCCTTGGCGGGTTTGGCGGCGGCTGGCTTCGGCGGTTGGGCCATGGGCGGTCTCTGTCAGCTCTGACCGGTTCAGGTCAGGGTTGTGACCCTACTTCCAGATCGGCGTTCCGTCACCGGGCAGGCCGAGGCGGTTCCACATTTCTGAGACCTTCTCCACCACCGCCTCATCCATCCTGATCTCCTCGCCCCATTCGCGCTTGGTTTCGGGNGGCCATTTGTCGGTGGCGTCCAGGCCGATCTTGGAGCCGAGGCCGCTCTCAGGCGAGGCGAAATCGAGGTAGTCGATCGGGGTGTTTTCGATCACGGTGATATCGCGGGCGGGGTCCATCTTGGTGGAGATGGCCCACATGACATCCTTCCAGTCGCGGGCGTTGACCGTGTGGTCCACGACGATGATCCATTTGNNGTACATAAACTGGCGCAGATAGCTCCAGCAGCCCATCATCACCCGCTTGGCGTGGCCGGGGTAGGCCTTCTTCATCGAGACGACAGCAATGCGATAGCTGCACCCCTCGGGCGGCAACCAGAAGTCGGTGATCTCGGGGAACTGCTGCTGGAGCAGGGGGATGAAGACCTCGTTCAGGGCCTCGCCCAGCACGCTGGGCTCATCCGGCGGGCGACCGGTGAAGGTGGTCAGATAGATCGGATCGCGCCGCATGGTGATGGCGGTGGCCACGAACACCGGAAAGGTCTCGACCGAGTTGTAATAGCCGGTGTGGTCACCGTAGGGGCCTTCGGGGGCGTGTTCGTCCAAGAGGACATGGCCCTCGATGACGATCTCGGCCTGGGCCGGGACCATCAGCGGCACGGTCTTGCAGGCCACCAGTTCGGCCTTGGCCCCGCGCAGCAGGCCGGCGAACTGGTATTCGCTCAAGGTGTCGGGCACGGGCGTGACGGCGGCCAGGATGGTGCCCGGATCGGCCCCCAGGACGACGGCACAGGGCAGGGGCTCACGCTTTCCGGCCTGCTTGTGCCGGGCATAGTGCTGGGCCCCGCCGCGGTGTGCCAGCCAGCGCATGATGGCCTTGTCCTTGCCCAGCACCTGCATGCGGTAGATGCCGAGGTTGAAGTCATCCTCGCGCGCATCGGACGGCCCCTTGGTGACGACCAGGCCCCAGGTGATCAGTGGGGCCGGTTCGCCCGGCCAGCAGCCCTGGATCGGCAGCTTCGTCAGGTTGATCTGATCGCCCTTCAGCACCATCTCATGCACCGGGGCGGATTTCTGGACCTTGGGCCGCATGGTCATGGCGGTGGAGACCATGGGCAGCATTTCGACCGCCCCGGCCATATCGCGCGGCGGTGTTGGAGATCGAAGGTCGGCCAGGATATGGCCGACCTCGCGCATCTGTTCGGCCGTGGTGCGGGCCTTTTTGCCCAGGGTGACGCCCATGGCCACGCGCTTCACCGTGCCGAAAAGATTGGCCAGGCAGGGGATGGGGCTGATGGAGCCATCGGGCATGACCGGCTTTTCAAAGATCACCGCCGGCCCACCGTTTCTGAGCAGCCGGGTCTGGATCTCGGTCATCTCCAGGTGGGTCGAGACGGGCTCATGCACCCGCACCAGCTCGCCCTCGGCTTCGAGCAGGGAAATGAAATCGCGCAGGGACTTGTAGGCCATGGCAGGGGATTAGGCCGAAGCGTGGCGGCTGTCACCCATCAGCGGCCCACCACCTCATCCCACTGAAACGCGGGGTCCAGCCAGTCTCCCAGGCGGCCGTCGGGGCGGGCCAGGGCGTGGATGCGATCCATCTCCTCGGGGCTGAGCTCAAAGTCGAAGATGTCGAAGCTCTCGGCGGCGCGGCTGACCTTGGTGGTGCGGGGNATGGCGATGACGCCTTGCTGGATGAGCCAGCGAAGAGTGACCTGGCCGGGNGACTTTTCGTGGGCCTGTCCAATCTCGATCAGGGTCGGATCGTCGGCAATCTTGCCCTGGGCCAGCGGCGACCAGGCGGTGATCGACGATCCCAGCTCCTTGGCCGTGGCCAGCAGCTTCGTCACTTTCAAATAGGGATGGTATTCGACCTGATTGGTGACCAGCCGGGCCGGAGATAGCGCCTGCGCGCGCCGCCACTCGTCGGAGGGGAAGTTGCTCAGGCCGATGGTCCGGGTCAGGCCGCGATCCCTGGCCTCATTGAGGGCGGCGATGGTCTCTTGCAGGGCAGGCGTGGCCTTGGGCCAGTGAAGCAACAGCAGGTCCGGCGTGGTTTGCAGGCTGTTGGCCGANTCCTCAGCCTGCCGCAGCAGGCCATCGCGGTCGAAGTGCTCGACCCAGATCTTGGTCGTCAGCCAGACATCTTCGCGGGGCACGCCCGATGCCCGCAGCCCTTCACCGACGGCGACCTCATTGCGATAGATCCAGGCCGTGTCGATGTGGCGATAGCCGATACGCAGGGCCTCGGCCACCATGCGGCGGGCATCGTCCGCTTTGAGATCCCACGTGCCGAAGCCGAGCAGGGGAATGGCAAGGCCATCAACGGAGAGGGTGGGAGATGTGGACATGGCAACAACTGTCACGGCTCCCGCCCTATCTGAGCGGTGGCCGCAGGGTCAGATCCCGCCGAATCTATTCGTTGCGGCGGTAGGTGAAATCATAGGTCGGCTCGGACCAGGTGATACCGCCGTCGGTCGACCGTTGGCCCCATTGGCGGACCGAACCATCGGTCAGGGCCGCAATCGTCATGCGCCGGGTGACGCCTGCGACCAGGCCGGGGGCGTCCAGAACCATGGCTCCATCGACGACTGTGCCGTGGAAATGGGTGAGCTGGCCGGTGCTGTCGATATAGAATTGTTGCCAACCCGCCGTGGCCGGATCGTACACTGTGAAGCTGCGCCCACGATAGTCGGTCGGGGCCCCGCCGGGTCCTACCGTCTGTCGGAAGTCTTCCTCGATGGCGCAGCCATTGGCCGTGACCGTGATCTGGCTGTGGGCGATGACGGTTGCGGACCCGGTCGGGGTCACGTGCCAGTCACCGACCCAGAAATCGAAAGCGCGATGGGCGCTGTCGGCACAGTCAACGGGCGGAGGCTGCTGCAGCGGCACTTGTGCGGGCGACTGGCTCAGGACCAAGGCGAAAGCAAGCTGGATCATCTTCGTCTCCTGCCCCGAAAGGACACCTGACGCCGCGCTCGGTCAAGGGAAACTCCGGCCACGAAAAAGGCCGCACCCGAAGGATGCGGCCTGATCGCGATTGCGAATGCCGTTGCCGACTATTCGATGTCTTCGTTCAGCAGGCCGACCTTGTAGCCGTTCTTCTGCAGCTCGTTCATGACTTCCATGAAGGCGTTGTAGCGGACTTCCGGCTGGGCGCGGACGAACACGCGCTCTTCCTGACAGCGGGTGGTCACGTCCAGCGCGGCACAGGTGTCAGCCGCCAGCGTTTCAATGCGGCTTTGCTGGCCACGGATGAAGATCGAGCCGGTTTCCTGGATCGTGATGTAGAGCGGCTCTTTGGGGTCCGGGGTCGCGTTCGGGGTCGGCGGCGGCAGGTCCAGGCGGATCGACACGGTCGCCAGCGGCGCGGCCACCATGAAGATGATCAGCAGCACCAGCATGACGTCGACGAACGGCGTCACGTTGATGTCCGAGTTCTGCTCGATCGTTTGGCCGCCCTGGCCTCCGGGACCCGAAAGTTTCGCACCCATTGGGAAATATCCGCTGCGCCCGCAAGGGCGTCGATTAAGATCGTTGCCGTTCTCTTGGCGTCACCTTTCGCACTTGTAAAGCGCCCTCGTGCACGAGGAGGTGCGAGAAACGGCTGTGAGCGTCAGATTCTAGGTGTCGACCTCGCCAGCCTGGACCTGCCTTGAGGCAATATCGGGGCAGACAGGCGTCAGGCTGCCTAGGGCTTCGCCAGCTTCAGGAAACGATCCTTCAGGGCCTCATTCTCGTTGAATGCCCCGGTGAAGCGGGTGGTCAGGGTCGAGACATTGCGGTGATGGACGCCGCGGGTGGTCATGCACTGATGCTCGGCATCGATCAGGATAGCCACGCCCTTAGGCTGGAGGTGTTCCTCAATGGCGGCAGCGATCTGGTTGGTCAGCACTTCCTGGGTCTGCAGGCGGCGTNNGAAAATCTCCACCACCCGGGCCAGTTTCGAGATCCCCACCACTTTCTCATCGGGNATATAGGCGACTACGGCCTTGCCCAGGAACGGGGCCATGTGATGCTCGCAATGGCTTTCGACCTCGATGTCGCGTAGCAGAACCATGTCGTCATAGCCCTGAACGTCCTCAAAGGTGCGACTCAACTCCTTGGCCACGTCGGCGTCATAGCCTTCAAACCATTCGCCATAGGCATCGACCACGCGCTTGGGNGTGTCGCGCACGCCGGGGCGGTCGGGATCATCACCAGCCCAGGCGATCAGGGTGCGCACGGCCTCCAGCGCCTGCTCGCGGCTGGGTCGCTCGGTGCTCTGGTTGGCAACCAGGACGGGCTTGGTGGGCGATGCACTCATCAGGTTTTACATTCCGGGAGACTGTATATCAGGCAGCGTATATGGGACCGAGCCAGCGTCCCGCAAGAAAACGCTTAAGAAAGCCCAAGGGTCCGCGACCTTNNATGCCTCTCAGCCTCTATGACACCCTGCAGCGCGAGAAGCGCGTTTTCGTGCCCCGCGATCCGGGCCGGGTGACGCTCTATGTTTGCGGGCCGACGGTCTACGACTATGCCCATATCGGCAACGCCCGACCGCCGGTCGTGTTCGATGTGCTGAACCGGCTTCTGCGGCGCATCTACGGGNCCAAAGCGGTGATCTATGCTCGCAACGTCACGGACGTGGACGACAAGATCAACGCCAAGGCTATCAAGGAAGGTGTGCCGATCGGCGAGATCACCGCCAAGTTCGAGGCGGCCTATCTGGAGGACATGGGGCGGCTAAATGTCATGGCACCGGACATCGCGCCGCATGTGACCGATCACATGCAGGCCATCGTGACCCAGATTGCCGCCATCATCGACGCTGGCTGCGCCTATGCCGCTGAGGGCCATGTGCTGTTCGATGTATCGTCCTATGAGAACTACGGGCGGCTGTCGGGGCGCAACCTGGACGACATGATCGCCGGGGCCCGGGTCGAGGTCGCGCCCTACAAGAAGAACGCCCACGACTTCGTGCTGTGGAAGCCGTCCAAGCAGGGGGAGCCCGCCTGGCCGTCACCCTGGGGCGAAGGGCGACCCGGCTGGCACATCGAGTGCTCGGCCATGATCGAGGAGACCCTGGGTCTGCCCATCGACATCCACGGCGGCGGCATCGACCTGGTGTTTCCGCACCATGAGAACGAGATCGCGCAAGGGGTCTGCGCCCATGGCCATGCCAGCGATCCGCAGGCCCAGGAACACTACGCCCGCTACTGGATGCACAACGGCTTTCTGACGATGGACGGCGAGAAGATGTCCAAGTCACTGGGCAATATTCTGCTGCCGCATGCCTTGCTTGAGAAGGTGCCGGGAGAGGTGATCCGTTGGGCCCTGCTGAGTGCCCACTATCGCCAGCCGCTGGACTGGACCGAAGCCCTGCTGGAGCAGAGCCGCAAGTCGCTGGACCGGCTATATGGGGCTCTGCACCGGGCGTCAGCGGTGAAAGCTACGACCGACATCCCGCCAACTGAGTTCCAGAAAGCCATCGAGGATGACCTGAACACACCGGGAGCCATGGCCAGCCTGTTCAGCCTGTCCAGCGAGATCGAGCGTGCCATGACAGCCGGGGATGCCGCGGTGGCGGGCCGGGCGAAGGGCCAGCTTCTGGCCGCGNCCGACGTGCTGGGTGTCCTGCAGTCTGACCCGTCCGACTGGCTGGAAGGCGGGATCGACGACGACCTGCGCACCGAGGTGGAAGCCTTGCTGGAACAGCGGGCCGCGGCGCGGGCCGCCAAGGACTGGTCCGAGGCAGACCGTATCCGTGATCGACTGAACGACCTGAACGTCGTCGTGATGGATGGGCCGACGGGTGCGACCTGGCGATTGAAGGGCTAGTTTGCGCGCCCTTCAGCCGGGCAGCAGCCGCTGGCGCACGTCTTCGCGACCCAGGAACCGGTCCAGGGCCTCGACTGCGACGGGCTCGCTCAGGTCTGGCGCGTGGCCGCGGTCGGGCACGGTGATGCGACTGACGCCCAAGCGGGCGACCATCTGTTCCACGGTTGCCTCCGACAGGAGGTCGGACAACGCACCTCTCATGACGAGCGTGGGGATAGCCCGCACAACATCGAAGACGGGCCAGAGCGATGGGGGCAGGGAACCGGGGGCGACCGAGCCGGAGATCGCAGGGTCATAGTCGGGAACCAGCCCGCCNCCGCTGGCCCGGAACGTGGCCCGCGCCAGCCTTTGCCAATCGGCCAGTTTGTAGGTGGGATAAGCCGCTGCATGCAGCTCCGCCAAGGCCTCGGTGGCAGATCGCCAGTCGGCAAACCGGACCGACTTGCCGACATAGCCCTGGATGCGGGCCAGGCCCCTGGGATCGACCTCGGGTCCGGCATCATTGAGCACCAGGCCAGCGATGCGATGCGGTTGCTGGTTGGCCATCAGAATGGCCATCAGGGCCCCCATAGAGGTGCCGACGACAATCACCCGCTCAAGCCCAAGCGCGTCCAGCAGGGTCCACATGTCTGCCGTCTGGACCAGAGGATTATAGTTGGCCGGGTTCGGATCATAGGCAGAACGCCCCCGCCCGCGCTGGTCGGGTGCCAGCACCCGCCAGCCCCGGACGAGCCGCTGGGCCACCCCATCGAAGTCGAGGCCGTTACGGGTCAGGCCATGCAGGCACAGCACTGTGCCCGCCGGTGCCGTCGGCCCTGCATAGTCGCGGGCCGCAAGCATCAAACCGTCGCTGGAGCGGTAGGTGAAAAGCGACCCGTTCTCCTGCGTGCCATCGGCCATCGCGGACCCAGCCGCCATCAGAAGCTGATATCCAGCGACAGCGACACGGTGCGCGGCGGGCCATAGAAGCCGATGACCGAGTCACCGAACACCAGCGTCGATGGGGCTGCCGAACTGTAGGCGAAGTTGTAGCCACCGGTCCGATAGCGCTCGTCCGTCAGGTTGCGCCCATGCAGGCCCAGCCGCCACCGCTCGCTCATGGGCGTGAAGATCAGGCTGAGGTCAAACAACTGATACGCGGACTGGTCGAGTTCAGGGAAAGGCGTCTCGAACATGGAGGTGTCGGCCCGATAGGACACGCCGGCAATGGCCCTGAGNATTGCCCAGGTCCCCATGGGCTGGTCGTAGGTCAGGCTGAAGTTGCCGGTCCATTCCGGCGTGTTCTGGAACTGGCGCGAGCCGGACACGTCTGTCTGCACAAACGTGGGCGGCGGCGAACCGTTGGGGACGTAGGCCAGGAACTCGTTGAACTCGGCGTTGACATAGCCCAGTGCCAGGCTGGCCGACAGGCGGCTGGTCAGGAAGGCCTGACCTTCAAACTCCCAGCCCCAAATGGTCGAAGAGCCCACATTGTCGACAAAGCTGACCACTCCGGTGCCGGCCGGATTGACCTGCTGGGTGGTGATCTGCTGGCCCGTATAGTCCGTATAGAACAGGGCTGTGGCCATCCGCACACGTCGATCGAGCATGGCACCTTTCAGGCCGATTTCGTAGGAATCGACGATCTCGGGCTCATAACCGTTCCGGGTCGCCGGCGTGGCGGTCGCATCACCCCGCATGTCGAAGCCGCCCGACTTGAAGCCCCGGCCATAGGCGGCATACAGGTTCATGTCATCGCTGACCTCGTAAGCCAGGCTGACCCGCGGGGTGAACTCTTCAAACGTGGCCGAGGCCGAGTAGTTGGTCAGGGTCTGGAACGGAGCCACCATGCGACCGGTAATCGGGCTGCCAAGGCCCAGGTAGTTGGCCTTGAACACGACGGCATCGCGCTTGTCCCGTGTCCATCGGCCGCCGACCGACAGGGCCAGGCGCTCGGTCAGGTCGTAGGACGCATCGCCGAAAATGGCAAAGCTCTCGGTGTCCACGGCTCCCGAAGTGCCCTGGGTGAAGCCGCCCGCCTGCAGGATGGTGTCGAACTGGCCGCTGGCTGTGGCATCGAGCAGGTAAATGCCAGCAACGCCTTGCAGACGCTCACCGGAATAGAGCAGCTGGAACTCCTGCGACAACTGGCTGTCGTCATAGACCGAGCCGGAGGTCGCAATGTCCAGGATCGCCGCAGGCGTGTTGTCGAAATCGATTCCCCGGCTGTCTGTGCGGCCTTCGCGATAGGCCGTGATGGACTTCAGGGTCACGCTGTCGCTGATGTCCCACTGGGCCATCAGNGAGGCCCCGCCGGTGGTCACCTGATTGCGGTCGCCGAGACCGGCACAGGTGTCATAGACATTGGCCAGGACAACGCGACAGGCAGGCGGATTGACCAGCGGCTGCAACGGGCCCGGCACTGGGCGCAGGCGGTGCCCGTGATTGGCATTGGAGTTGTCCTGAGTGTAGTCACCGCTCAGCCGGACCAAGAAGCTGTCAGTCGGGCGCATTTCCAGCGTGAGGCGACCCGCGACGACATCCTTGTTGTAGGTATCGGCACCGGTGAACTGATTGCGGCCAAAGCCGTCACGGTTATAGACCGCCAGGGCTCCGCCGATGGCCATCTGCTCGCCCAGCGGAACCGAGCCGCTGATCACGATATCGCGTTGGTTGTCGGACCCGACAACGCCACGCAGCCGGGCGTGGGACTGATCGAAATCCAGGCCGCGTGTCACATATTTGACGGCGCCACCGATGGTATTGCGGCCGTANAGGGTGCCTTGAGGCCCGCGCAGCACCTCAATGCGATCGACTTCAAAGATGTCCAGCACCGCACCTTGAGGACGAGCGATATACACATCGTCGACGTAGAGCCCGACGCCAGGCTCAAAGCCCCACAGGGGATCCTGTTGGCCGATGCCGCGGATAAAGGCGGTCAGGGTCGAATTGGTACCGCGCGACACCTGCATCGTCAGGTTGGGCGTGACCCGCTGCAGGGCCGTGATGTCGGGCGCACCGCGCTCCTCGAGTTGTTCGCCGGTCTGAACCGTGACGGCAATGGGCACGTCCTGCAGGGTTTCGTCGCGACGCCTTGCGGAGACCACGATGTCATCGATTCGNGGTTGCGGCCTCCTGGGACTGAGGGCTTCCTGGGCCTGACTGGGCATGGCCACGCCGAGCGCGGCGCTCGAGGCCCCACGGCCAGCCATAGTTTCAGTGGTGATTGTCCGTTCAGCATCTTGATCCTCCCTGGGCCTTCAATGCGCCCCTTGTCGCCAAGCTGTCAGGGGGCAGAGAGGGCGTCAAGAACTTTACTGATCAATCAATAAAAAATGCACGAACCATAGCGCGGCGGACACACCCGCTATGAAACGGCGAGCAGGGGGCCGGATGCCAAGATCAGCCAAACGAACCAATCCCGAGCGGCGCGAGGATNCGCGTGAGCGCATCCTCGATGCGGCCGAAAGCGTCTTTGCCAACGGCGGCTATAACGGTGCCAGCATGAAGCAGATCGCCCTCGCCTGCGGGGTCGATACCAGCCTGATGCACTACTATTTTGAGAACAAGGAGGGGCTGTTCCGGGCGGTGATCCATCGTCGGGCCGAGGTGGTGAACGGCTTTCGTCTGGACTCGCTCAAGGCCTATGCGGCCTCGGTCGGAGGCCATCTGACCGTCGAGGGGCTGCACGCCTATCTTAAGCCGACCTTTGACTATGTGCGGCAGGGCGGGGACCAGTTTCGCAACTATTTGTCGATCATCGCCCAGTTGAACAGCACCCCGGTCGGGCTGACACCGGGACTGGAGGTCTCGCCGTTCGACCCGGTGGTCCAGGTTTTCATCTCCATGCTGCGCAAAGCGGCCCCGGATCNNGCAGAGGCCGAGGTCTATTGGTTCTACCAGATGCTGTCTGGTGCCATCACCNTGACCTGGGCACGGACGGGGCGCATCGACGTGCTGTCCGGCGGTCAGTGCCTGTCGGAGGATCTCGATGCCGCAGGACGCGAGATGATCGCCGTTTTCGCCAATGGCCTGAGCCGCCCGAGGCAAAAAGCCTAGACCTATGTGGCGGCGTGCCACCCGGTGGTCGGACGCACGGTGGCGCAGGACGGGGTGCCGTCCTTGCCGCGGCCCGGCAGGATGATCTCCAGCACCCAGCCCTGGCGCGCCTGATCCAGCAGGGAGCCGGGAATGTCATGGATGTCGATCTTGGCCCGGCGCTGCCAATCGACAGCATGATCCCCGGCCATGGCACCGATACGGATATAGACGAAGCGTCGCTCCTTGCCCTCGCGCCGCACAAAGGGACCTCCAAAGCGGTTGTCGGGCTTCAGCTGGATCGGCACGTCAAAGCTGAGCGGGCCGTCGCCCGCCGTCACAGGCTCATGCGGGGCATCGTCCTTCTGCAGGCTGTAGCGGACGCCCGGCACCGGATCGGCAATGGTCAGGCGCAGGGTGATCTGGATATCCGCCACCCCTAGAGATAGCCCTGCAAGCGATGCATCAGGGTTTCAGCCCGGTCCAGACGCTCCATGATGTCGTTGGCGTCGCCCGACATACAGCCCGCATTATAGCCCACCGACTGATCTTCATGGCCCGGCTGCGACCAGACAATGGCACCATAGGCTCCATCTGTGACCGTGACCTGACACCGGAAGATGCGGCCCTCATGGNNGCGGAACAGCTCGCGCAGGCGCTGAAAATCCTGCGGTGTGGCGGTGATCGTTTCAGGCTGGCCGTTCGGGTTGGTGCCGATTCCCGTGCCGTCCTGATTGAGCGTCCAGCGCGAAATCGGCCGACCCCAGGAGTTCCAGCCGAAGGTGATGCTCTGAGGATCTGGTAGCGCGGGCGGCGGAATTCCCGCTGTTCGGCCCAGTCGCTGACCAGGTTCCAGGCGCGGTCATAGGAGCGGCGCAACTCCCTATGGGCAGGGGTATAGCAGGGGCTGGCATCTTCGCGGCGAAGTTCCTGACCGCCCTCGCGCCAGACCAGGTAGCCGCCATAGGGCGTCAGATTGGGCGAAGCGGCATCACAGGGCAGGCCAGCGGCACGATAGTTTCGCAGTAAGCCACGGATGCGGGCGAATTCAGACCGCGAGACGGGGAACTGGACCTCACGGGTTCCGCCTTCGCGATAGCGGCCCACGCCGCCGTTCTGGATGACATAGTACATCCGGCCCGGAACGGAGACGACCTCGATGGAATCGCCGGCGTCTCGCGGCTCGGATTGGGCCAGGGCGGGCGTGGCGGCAGGCAGGGCCAGTAGGCCCAGGACGACGGCGAGATGACGCATCTGAAGTGCCTCCTGATCGGACTACACCGCAATCGCTACTCGCACGCAACCCAACGGTATATGAACGGCGCTGGGCTAGTCCTGATGCTCGATCACATGGCGACCATGGATCATGCGCACAAAGGGCAGGGGGCGTCGTGCGGTTCCGTCCAGGCGCTCAGCGACCTCGCCCAGGATGAAACGGGTGATGGCCGGCAGATCCTGCTGTCGGGCCTCCGGCAGGGGCAGCCAGGCGATCTCGTCCAGTTCTCCTGATCCGGCGGTGGGTTCCGGGTGCAGCAGGGAGCTGGCGTCAGCCATGAAGAAGCGGGCATCGAAACGGCGCGTCCGGCCCGGCGGGGTGATGGCGCGGGCGATATAGGTCAGGGCCGCCAGATCGGGCAGGGCCCCTTCGGCTCGGAATTCGCGCCAGGGGCCGACCACGGAGGTCTTCGGGGCCGGTTCGGCCAGCAGCAGGCCGGTCTCTTCAAACGTCTCGCGCACGGCGGTCAGGGCCAAGGCGCGCGCACGACGGGTGGGCACCTCACGGCTCAGACGGCCCAGGTCGGCAGCAGGTAAATCGCTGGCCGATGCGGCACTGAAGTCCGACCGGTCGATCCGCCCGCCGGGAAACACCCATTTGGAGGCCATGAAGACGTGGCCGGGNGCCCGACGCCCCATCAGCACCTCGGGCCCTGACGGGCCCTGGCGGGTCAGGATCAGGGTGGCGGCATCCTTGGGCCGCTGGGACGGGCCTCTGGCCCGCGGCGCATCCTTGAGGTCCTGATCGCTGTCGAAGGGTTGTGTCACCTCCGCTTGCCCTTTCGCACCCCCTTCAGGCCCCCTGAGGGCTTGCCTCCCTGCGCTGGGACCGGCCTGAGGGGNCCACCTGGGCCGGAGCGGGGCCGCTGCGCTGTNCCAGATCGGGGCGGTGGGGCTTTGGGATCGCGCGGGGCCGGATCGGACAGCATTTCGAACAGCAGACCNCCGGTGACGGGCGTGGCCTCCACCAGACGCACTTCGACCTGTCGGCCGAGCGTCCAGCGCTGGCCAGTGCGTTCGCCAACCAGCGACTGGCTGCGCTCATCGTGGTGGAAGTATTCGCCGCCAAGCGATGAGACGGGCACCAGGCCATCGGCCCCGGTTTCCTCCAGCCGGACGAACAGGCCAAAGCGGGTGACGCCGGTGATGCGGCCCTTGAACACCGCCCCGACCCGCTCCTCCAGGAAGGCAGCGATGTAGCGGTCCATGGCATCACGCTCGGCGGCCATGGAGCGGCGCTCGGTCATGGTCACATGCTCAGCGATGGCCGGAAGCTCGGCGATCTCACGATCGGTCAGGCCATCCTTGCCAAGGCCCAGCGCGCGGATCAGGCCCCGATGCACGATCAGGTCCGAATAGCGCCGGATCGGCGAGGTGAAGTGGGCGTAGCGGTCCAGATTCAGACCGAAGTGGCCGACATTGTCGGAGCTGTAGATGGCCTGCATCTGCGAGCGCAGCACCATCTCGTTGACGACCTCGGCGTGTTCGCCCTCGCGGGTCTCCTCCAGCAGCTTGTTGAAGCGTTTGGTGGTGGCCGGCTCGCCCTTGTTCCAGGACTTGCCCAAGGTGCCCAGGAAGTCGCCGAGGTTGAACAGCTTTTCCTGACTGGGGGCATCGTGGATGCGGTAGATCAGGGGGCTGCGCTTCTGCTCCAGGGTTTCGGCGGCGCAGACGTTGGCCTGGACCATCATTTCCTCGATCAGCCGGTGCGCCTCAAGGCTCTGGCGCGGCTCGATGGAGGTGATCTCACCTTCGGCATTCATGCGGATGCGGCGCTCGGCGCTTTCGATCTGAAGCGGGCTGCGCTTCAGACGCCCCTTGAGCATGCAGCGATAGGCGTTCCACAGCGGATAAAGGATCGGCTCCAGCAGCGGTCCCGTCTGATCATCCGGTTGGCCGTCGATGGCGGCTTGCGCCTGTTCGTAACTGAGCTTGGCCTGAGACCGCATCAGGCCACGGGTGAAGCGGTGGCCGATCTTCTTGCCGGTTCTGTCAAACACCATGCGCACGGCCATGGTGGCGCGGTTCTCGCCCTGCTTCAGGCTGCACAGGCCATTGGACAGGGTCTCGGGCAGCATCGGCTCAACCCGGTCGGGGAAGTAGGTGGAGTTGCCCTTGTCNAAAGCCTCCCGGTCCAGGGCGGAACCTGGCCGGACATAGGCGGCGACATCGGCGATAGCGACCCAGACCACCCAGCCGTCGGCATTCTTGGGATCCTCATCGCGGTGGGCATAGACGGCATCGTCATGGTCGCGGGCGTCGGCGGGGTCGATGGTGATCAGCGGCAGTTCGCGCAGGTCCTCGCGGCCCTTGAGCGAGGGCAGTTCCTGATCCTCGGCCTCCTGTTCGACGCGCTCGGAGAAGCCGGTCGGGACGCCGTGGGCGTGGATGGCGATCAGNGAGGCGGCACGGGCGTCGTCCTCTCGACCGATCTTCTCCAGGATCTTGCCGCGCTTGGGGCCGTAGCGCTGGGTGCCCTTTTCGATGGCGGCCAGCACCAGATCACCGTCCTTCAGATCGGCGGCCTGGGCCTCCGGGACGATCAGGGTATCCTTGGAGCGGCGGTCGACGGGCTCGACCCGGACTTCGCGCCTGGATTTGCGGATGACGCCCAGGACGCGGGTGCGCTCGCTGTCCAGCTTTTTGATCGTGCGGGCTTCCCAGTCGTCGCCATTGCGGGCGAACCGGACCAGCAGGCGGTCACCCAGACCTGCGGCGGCTCCGGTCTTGCCGGACTTGTCGGGCATCAGCAGGGCGCGGGGCGCATCCTCAGACGCCTCGACCAGGCGCACGAACAGGTCGCCATCAGCATCGCGCTCGATGACGTCGACCACGCCGACAGGNGGCAGGGCCCCGGCTTCGGCAAGGCCTTTTCGACCGCGCCTGCCGAGTTTGCCCTCCGTCTCCAGCTCGCGGATCATTTCGCGCAGGGCGCGGCGGTCATTGCCCTTGAGGCCGAAATGGCGGGCAATGTCGGCCTTCTCGGCCGAGCCTGCGTCGCGCAGGAAGGCCAGAAGGGTGTCTTTATCAGGCAGGCCGGCAGGTGGCCGACGGGGTGGTTTGCTCATGTGAGTCCTTTGATAGCGCGGATTGCAGCCAATTCGGCGCGAATTCTGCGCGGGTTGAGAAATCGGGGGCGGGCCTAGCTTCCGCCCGGTTCAATCTGGAGTCGCCTATGTCTGTTGCCCCCGCCCCGGTCCTCACCCGTCCCACCGGCTCGCTGCTGGACCTGATCGGCAAGACGCCGATGGTTGAGGTGACGCGCATCGATACGGGGCCGTGCCGTCTCTTCCTGAAGCTGGAAAGCCAAAATCCGGGTGGGTCGATCAAGGACCGTATTGCCCTGTCAATGATCGAGGCAGCGGAGAAAGAGGGCTGGTTGAAACCGGGCGGCACCATCGTGGAAGCGACGGCGGGCAATACCGGTCTGGCCCTCGCCTTGGTGGGCCAAGCCAAGGGATATAAGGTGTTACTGGTCATCCCGGACAAGATGTCCAAGGAAAAAATTCAGCATTTGCGGGCGATGGGTGCGGATGTTCGCCTGACCCGTTCGGACGTGCCGCATGGCCACCCGGAGTATTACACGGACATGGCCGAGCGCCTGTCTCAGCAGATTCCAGGTGGCTACTACGTCAATCAGTTTGCCAATGATGCCAACTCTCTGGCCCATTTCCAGTCGACCGGGCCAGAAATCTGGGAGCAGCTGGACGGCCAGGTCGATGCCTTTGTCGCCGGGATCGGTTCGGGCGGGACCATCACGGGCATCGCCCAGTATCTTAAATCANAGGGGTCGCAGGCCGAGGTGATCCTGGCCGACCCGGTCGGCTCGACCTTGGCCGGGATCATCAATGAAGGCGTTCCGGGGCCGGAGGGCAGCTATACGGTCGAGGGGATCGGCCAGAACTTCGTGCCCGATACCGCCAAGATGGACTTGATCGACAAGGCCTACTCGATCCCGGATTCTGAGGCCATTGCCACGGTGCGCGAGCTGTTGCTGAAAGAAGGGATACTGGCGGGCTCGTCTTCGGGCACCCTGGCGGCGGCGGCGATCCGCTGGTGCCGCGAACAGACAGAGCCGAAGACCTGCGTGACTTTCGTGTGTGACACCGGGGCCAAGTATCTATCCAAAGTCTATAACGACGCCTGGCTGGCCGATCAGGGCATTGGCGAGCGCGAGCTGCACGGCGACCTGTCGGACCTGATCACCCGCAAGTATGAGGATGGGGCGGTTGTTTCGGTCGGGCCGGACGATACGCTGGATACCGCCTTCAAGCGCATGCGCGGGGCCGATGTGTCCCAGTTGCCGGTGCTGCAGGACGGGCGGCTGGTCGGCATTCTGGATGAGAGCGATATTGTCCATATCCTCAACACCGATGAGATCACCCGCAAGGAGCGCTTCGCCAAGGCCGTTCACACGGCCATGGCGCGCGACCTGGACACCGTTCAGGCCAATGAGGGTCTGGATGCCCTGATCCCACTGTTTGACCGTGACCGGGTGGCCATCATCCTGGACGGGGACAGGTTTGTCGGTCTGATTACGCGGACCGATCTGATCAATCACCTGAGCCTGAACCGGTAAGTCCATGGCCGACCGCAAGAACTCTCAGGGCTTCTCGACCCGCGCCATTCACGCCGGTCAGCGGCCGGACCCGACAACGGGGGCGGTGATGACGCCGATCTACGCCACGTCGACCTATGCCCAGGAAAGCCCGGGCGTGAACAAGGGCTATGAATACGCCCGGGGCAAGAATCCGACCCGTGAGGCCTTTGAGGCCTGTCTGGCGGACCTGGAAGGCGGCACGCACGGCTTTGGCTTCGGCTCCGGCATGGCGGCGNCGTCGACGGCGCTGGAGCTGCTGGATGCGGGCTCGCACATCGTCACCGGCGATGATCTGTATGGCGGGTCCTGGCGGCTGTTCGAGCGCGTGCGGCGCCGGTCCATGGGCCTGGACTTTGCCCATGTCGATCTGACCGATCTGGCGGCGGTCGATGCGGCGATCACGCCCAAGACCCGGATGATCTGGGCTGAGACCCCGACCAATCCGCTGATGAAGCTGGCCGACATTGCCGGTCTGTCGGCGATCGCCAAGAACCACGGCCTTCTGCTGGTGGTCGACAACACCTTCGCCACGCCCTGGAGCCAGCAGCCGCTGAGCCTGGGGGCTGATGTCGTCATGCACTCGGTGACCAAATACCTGAATGGCCATTCGGATGTGATCGGCGGGGCCCTGGTGACGTCCAACCCGGAGCTGGCGACCCAGATCAAGTTTCTTCAGAACTCGGTCGGCGGCGTTATGGGCCCCTTCGATGCCTTCCTGGCCAACCGCGGACTGAAGACGCTTGGCGTGCGGATGAAGGCCCACAATGAGAATGCCCTGGCCATCGCCCGCTGGCTGGAGGGCCGGGCGGGGATCGCCCGTGTGGTCTATCCGGGCCTGATCAGCCACCCTCAGCATGCGCTGGCCAGTCGCCAGATGAACGGTCGCTACGGCGGTATGGTCACGGTGTTCATCGACGGCGATCTGGCCCGAACCAAGCAGGTGCTGGAGCGGGTGCAGGTCTTCACCCTGGCGGAATCGCTGNGGGGCGTAGAGAGCCTGGTCAACCACCCGGCCATCATGACCCACGCCAGCGTGCCCAAAGACGTGCGTGAGGCGGGCGGCGTGACCGACAACCTGATCCGCCTGTCGGTCGGGATCGAAGATCTGGATGACCTGATTGCCGACCTGGATCAGGCGCTGGCCTAGGGCGCGACGCGCCAGCCGTCAGAGGGACGCACCCAGATCACCGGCGAGGTGAGTTCAGGCCTGGCGGTCCCGTTGACTGTCACCAAGGCCTGCAAGGTGCCGTCGGCCTGGGTCGGGTAGGTGGTGCAGACTTCGGTGCCGACGCCGTAGAGACCGTCGACGGCCGCCCCAACCTGGGCATTGGCGGCCTCAAAGGCAGAGCCGGTCAGCGCTGTGCCATTGACGAGGATGGACGTCGTCTGGGTGGCCGCCGGTACGGTGCGCGTACAGACGCCGCCATCGCGCACATAAACTGGTGTGGCTGAGTTCAGGATCACCAGGGGGCCNGCATTCAGCGCCACAGACGCATCGTTGGTGATGCTGCCATCGGCGGCCCAGCGGTAAGCCCCGATGGCGCGGCAGGTCTTGGCAGCGACATTGGGCATGTAGCACTGAACCTGATCCTCGCGGGCCGGAGCCAGAGGATCGGACTGGCTCAGCGCCAGGGCGGCGAACAGAAGGGCGGTCAGGCTCATGGGGCAGGCTCCGGCTGCGATGTCAGATGTCAGAAAGCGTAGCTGATCCCGGCGACCACGGCGCTGCCGTACTGGTCAGGGTTCACCCCGGCGTCGGTGTCGTGGTAGCGCAGCTCCAGCTCCAGGTCACGCGTCAGGTCGTAGGTGAAGCCCGCGTTCCAGCCAGTGTAATCAACGCTGTTTTCCTGTTCACGACGGCCGACTTCGGCGGTGAACTTCAGGTTATTGGTGAGGTCAAACCCACCCCGCAGGGCCACCCAGGTCCAGGCTTCGGTTGAGCCGGTGCTGTCGGGTGAATACTGCACGCGCAGGCGGGCGTCGACGGGGCCGATGGAGCGTTTGACGTCGCCTGTGAACTCCCAGGCGTCGGCGTCATAGCCGGGGTTGGAATCGACCTGCCACTTGTGGGCGGCTTCGAAGTTCCAGTCAAAACCGGCCCATTGCGGACGGATGCCCACGGCGGCTTTGATCTCCAGATCCGAACCGCCCGAGCTGTCGATGGTTTCGAACGACGGCGAGGCATAGAAGAAGCCGTCGGCGCTTTCCCACTCGGCCTCGCCCCAGACGAAGGCATCGCCATTGGTTTTGGAAGCATCCTTGGAGCGGTTGTCGGTGGCGGCCCCGACGGCAAAGCTCCAGTGGCCCGCACCCGGAACATTGGCCAGAATCTCCTCCTGGCCCTGAGACTGAGCGAGCGCGGGNGCGGCGAGCAGAAATGTGGCGGTCGTGGCAATGGCCAAGCCAAGCAAGCGGGCGGACATCGGCAAACTCCGGGCAATCGGGAACGCGGCCCGGCTAGAGCAATCCTGTGACAGATTGACGTCGGGTCGATGGTGATTGCGCAACATTTCGTCCGGGGCACCGATTAAATCCCAGCGGCCCAGGGCAGGGCTGTGAACCTCTGGGCGGCCTGCTGGTATTCGCGGCCGAGGCGGGCCACCAGATCGGCGGTGGGGATCACGTCGTGCACGCCGCCCGAACCTTGCCCGGCGGACCAGACGGTCTTCCAGGCCTTGGCTTCCTCGCCCATGTCGAGCTTGTGCTCGGGCAGGGACTTGGGGTCGATGCCATTCTCGATCAGCGAGGGCGTCAGGAAGTTGGCGGGGATGCCGGACACGGCGGGGGTGTAGGTGATGTCGGTCGCCCCGGCATCGACGATCATCTGCTTGTATTCGCCCTGGGCCTGGCTTTCGGTCGTGGCGATGAAGCGGGTGCCCATATAGGCAAAGTCAGCCCCCAGCATGGTCGCGCCCGCCACGTCCCGACCGGTCGACAGGCAGCCCGACAGGATCAGGGTGCCGTCAAAGAAGCTGCGCACCTCCTCGATCAGGGCAAAGGGATTGACCACGCCTGCGTGGCCGCCGGCGCCATTGGCCACCAGGATCAGACCATCGACCCCGGCCTCGGCCGCCTTTCGGGCATGGCGGACATTGGCGATGTCGTGGAAGACCACGCCGCCGTACCCATGCACGGCGTCGATCAGGTCGCGCACGGCACCCAGCGAGGTGATGACCAGTGGCACCTTCTCCTCAACCGTGACCTGAAGGTCGGCCATCAGCCGAGTGTTGGTCGGATGCACGATGTGGTTGACGCCAAAGGCCGCGGCATCGGGTTTGCTGCGGGCCTTGATGTCCTGGACCCACTCCCGATAGCCCTCGGTCGTGCGCTGGTTCAGTGACGGGAAGGTGCCGATCACCCCGGCGTTGCAGCATTCCACCACCAGATCCGGGCCGGACACGAGGAACATTGGCGCAGCAATGACCGGTAGCTTCAGACCGGCTTTCAGGGAGGCGGGAATAGCCATGGGAGGTTCCTGGGTTGTCTTTGACTACGGATAGCGGGCTGACGGGGCGGAAGGCAAGTTTGTCCCCGCCGGAGTTATCCCTGTCGCGGCGACAGAACGGGGACAGAAGGCGACGAAACAGGGACAGCCAAAGTTCACAAGGATGACGTTTCCACCGGAAGCGTTTAAATCGCCGCCATGACCACAGATACCTCGGGCCTCTCGCAGCTGGGCCGTATGATCGATGCGCCGACGCCGCCGGAACAGGCGGTGCTGGAGCGTGTGCCCAATCCGCATCCGGGGACGNCGTACGCCGCCCGGTTCACGGCCCCGGAGTTCACCAGCCTGTGCCCCGTGACGGGTCAGCCAGACTTTGCCCACATCGTCATCGACTATGTGCCGGGCGACTGGCTGGTCGAGAGCAAGAGTTTGAAGCTGTATCTGACCAGTTTCCGCAATCACGGGGCCTTCCATGAGGACTGCACGGTGGCCATCGGCAAGAAGCTGGCCGATCTGTTGCAGCCGACCTGGCTGAGGATCGGCGGCTACTGGTATCCGCGCGGCGGCATCCCCATCGACGTCTTCTGGCAGACCGGCCCGGTGCCCGAGGGCCTTTGGCTGCCCGACCAGGGCGTGCCGACCTATCGCGGGCGGGGCTAGGGCGCGATCCTCGCGACCTGCGACCCTGTGACCCGCCGGGGTCGCTGGTCGCTGCCCGTTCACTGGCCCAGCGTGATCGCAGCCTAGGAGGTTCCGACATGCGACCGGATCGACGGAGTGTTTGCCTGGGCGGTATGGCCGGGATGGTCGGTGCCCTGGCGGGGTGTTCCCAAATCGAACCGGCGCGGGCCGAGGGACAGGATCGCGGGCCGAGAGCGAACCTCTATGCCTGCGAAGGCTGCGAGGCGACGGCGGAGCGTGACCCGCAGGGGATCAGCTGGACGGCTGTGCTGGCCGGGCCGGAAGAACCGGGCGAGCGGCTGCGTCTGACCGGGCGGGTGTATCAGACCGATGGCGTGACCCCGGCCCCCAGCGTGATCATCTATGCCCATCAGACCAATGCTGGAGGTCTATACGCGAATGGCTCCAACGAAACCGAATGGAGCCGACGCCACGGGCGGCTGCGCGGCTGGGTGCGGACCAATATCGACGGCGACTATGTGTTCGAGACGATCAAGCCTGCGCCCTATCCGTCCATGACCATGCCGGCCCACATCCACCTGTTCGTGCAGGAACTGGGGCGGCGACCCTATTACATCGACGATGTGGTGTTTGACGGCGCGTTTGGCGTGGACGATGCCTATCGCGCGCGGCAGGAGCTGCGCGGTGGGTCCGGGATCGTTCGGCTGGTGGGCGATGCCCGAACCGGCTGGACAGCGGTGCGCGACATCCGGCTGGAACGGCATCCCGGATGAGGCGGGGTGGGACGGGGCCGCTTTGACCGCCTCGCACCGCTTCAAAGGCCATTGAGCGCGCGCACGGCCACATAGACCGCCACGATCAGGATCAGACCTGCAAACAGGCGGCGTCCCAGCCCGGCGTTGGCCCCCAGTCGGTTGGAGATGGGCAGGCCGAGGATCGTGCCCGCCGCGCCGCCTGCGGTCATGGCGGCCACCAGCGTCCAGTCGATCAGGCCCGACAGGCTGTAGTTGGCGGCTGTGGAGGCCCCGAAGGCGGCGACGCTGACGAGAGAGGAGGCCTGGGCGGCGGCCAGGCTCATGCCTGTGGCCGCCATCAAACCGGGCACGATCAGGAACCCNCCACCAATACCAAAGAAACCGGCGGCGGTGCCGACCCCGGTGCCGGTAGCCGCGAGGCGTAAAACGGGNCTGACGCAGCGGTGCCGCGGCCTCGGGCGTGCCGGGCGCATCGGACGCAACATGGAAAGACCAACGGCGGCCATGGCCAGGGCAAAGAACAGCAACAGCTGATGACCATCGATCTGCTTGGCCAGGGTCGATCCCAGCCACGCTCCGGCGGTGCCAAAGGCGGCAAAGATCAGAGCGCTGGACCACTGGACCCGACCCGCGCGCGCCTGGGCCGCCAGGGCGGTCAGCGCGTTCAGCGCGACCCCNGCCGCCGACACGCCGATGGCCAAATGCGGCTCTTTCACCCCCACGACATAAAGCAACAGGGGCACCGCCAGCACCGACCCGCCGCCCCCAAACACGGTCAGGAAACCAGCCACGATGCCGCCGCTGAGGGCTGCCAGGAAAAGGGTGGTCAGGTCGTGCGCCATATCAGGCGTTTGAACGGCGGTTCCAGGGGGCCATGGCGAGCAGCCGCGCCATCCCGCAGAAGCCCGTCAGTCCGGCAAACATCAGTCCGGCCCCGACAAAGGCACTGAGCCCCCAGAAGGCCGGATGGACCCAGGTGCCAAGTATGGCTCCCGAAAGGATCAGTCCGCCCGCCGCGATCTGCACCTGACGCATAAGTTCCAAGGGTTGGCCGCGATCCAGCAGGGTTGGCAGCCCCGCCGCCTTCCAGGCCTCCAACCCGCCTTCCAGCACATAGGCCTGATCCGTCACCTGGGCAGCCAGCCGGTCGCAGTTGATCTGGGTGCGGTTGCCGGACCGGCACATGAAGATGGCCGACTGGCCCGAGGACAAGGTGACGGCCTGGCCGATGCTGCCACTCAGGGGCATGGACTCGGCTCCCGCAATGTGCTCGCGCGCGAACTCATCGACTTCGCGGATGTCGAANAGACGCGCCGAGCCTGATCCCAGTCGGGCAGCAACGTCTCGGGCGGACAGNGGAGGCGAGGGGGAGGTCATGGTGGCTCAGGCTTTCTCGGAGGGACAGTAGATCTCGGCCAGGGTGGCGATCACCTTGAGGACGGCGGGGTCGTCAATGCGATAGAATATGGCCACACCCTCGCGGCGGGTGGCGACCAGCCCGTCCTCACGCAGGCGCGCCAGATGTTGCGACAGGGCCGATTGCGACAGCTTTACGCCGGACAGAATCTGGGCCACCTGCATCTCGCCCGTGCCGAGTTGGCAAAGGATCATCAGCCGGTGCTCGTTGGCCAGACTCTTGAGCAGGGCTGCGGCGTGGGCGGCGCTCTGTTCCAGGGCATCCAGGGTTGGGGCATCTGCCGTGATCATGGGGTCAGAATATGCAAACTTGCTAAATTAGCAAGACCTAATATATAGACGCTCGAACACGGGCATGGGGAAGACATGACGGCCACGGAATTATCGCCAGCGAGTCGACCAGATGTGACGGGCCTGTTTGATCCGGCGACACATACCGTCAGCTATCTGGTGGTTGATCCGGCAACGNGTGCAGCGGCCATCATCGATCCGGTGCTGGATTATGAGGCAGCGTCCGGATCCATCAGAACCGCATCGATCGATCACTTCCTGGCTGAGGTGGCCAAGCGGGGCCTGCGGCTGGAGCGGGTGCTGNAAACTCATGCCCACGCTGACCACCTGACCGGTGCCCACGAGATCAAGGTGCGCACGGGCGTGCCCGTTGGCATCGGGCATCGCATTACAGAGGTGCAAAAGGTCTTTGGCGTGCTGTTCAATGCCGCGGACGTGACCGCAGACGCCGCGGTGTTCGATGAAACCTATGCCGATGGCGACCGGTTCAACCTGGGCCAGCTGACGATCGAGGTGATGCACACGCCCGGCCATACCCCTGCCTGTGTCAGCTACCGGATCGGGGATGCGGTATTCGTCGGCGACACCCTTTTCATGCCGGACTTCGGCACGGCGCGGTGTGATNTTCCCGGCGGCGACGCAGCGACCCTCTATCGCTCGATCCAGCGACTGCTGGCCCTGCCCGGCGAGACGCGGGTGTTTGTCGGCCACGACTATCTCCCGAAGGGGCGGACCGAGTTTGCCTGGGAAACGACCGCCGCAGCCCAGAGGGCGGGTAACATCCATGTTGGCGCGGGCCGCAGCGAGCGTGACTTTGTGACCATGCGACAGGCCCGCGACGCGACCCTGGCGGTGCCACAGCTGTTGTTGCCGTCTTTGCAGGTGAACATCCGGGCCGGGGTCCTGCCGCCCGCCGAGGCTGACGGACGGCAGTTCCTGAAGATCCCGCTCAACGCCCTAGGATAGCAGGCCGCTAGCTTATGCAGGTAGTCTGACCCCGCCAGCTCCTCGGCTACGGCCCACAGGCGGGCGGCCTCGTCCCGGTGGGCGGTGGCGGGCAGGGCGGTGACCTTTGACCGACCGAAGGCGATCCAGCGCGGGCCGTAGTAAATGCCTTGGCCCGCCTGCGGATCAGCGATGGCCCGCAGCAGGCCCTCGGTGCCCTGGGTCACATGCATGCCGGGCACCAGCCGGAACGCCAGCGGGGTTTCGGTTCGCCCGGTGCCCAGGGTCGGCCCGCTCTTCTGCAGATTCGTGGCGGTGTAGCCGGGGTGGGCCAGGGTGCTGAGCAGGGTCCAGCCGCGCTGTCTGGCGATGTCGGCCAGGTGCATCCCCATCAGCATGTCGGCCAGCTTGGACTGACCATAGGCGGGCCAGGGACTGTAATCGCTCTGCCATTGCAGGTCGTGCCAGCGGATGCGGGCAGCATGGGCGACCATGCTGGTCATGGTGGCCACGCGTGCGCCCGGCGTTTCCAGCAGGCGCGGCAAGAGCAGGTTGGTCAGGGCAAACGGCCCCAGGAAGTTGGCCCCGAACTGTAGCTCGAACCCGCCGCGGGTCTGCTGGCGCGTCGGCGGGGCCATGACCCCAGCATTGTTGACGAGGGCATGGATCGGGCGACCGTCCGCCAGGATGTCGGCGGCAAAGGCATGCACGGTCTCGAGGTCCGCCAGGTCGATGCGGCGCACCTCGATCTTCGCCCGTGGGCACTGGGCCAGGATGTCAGCGCGGGCGCCCTCGCCCCGTTCAAGCGAGCGGACGGCCATGACCACCTCGGCCCCGGCCTCCGCCAGCCGACGGGCGGCCTCCTTCCCGGTGCCGGAATTGGAGCCGGTGATGATGATGCGGCGGCCGTCTTGCGGGGGCGGGGAGTATGGCCTCAGTCTTGGCTGGTTCGGGTCAAGTGACAACGCCAGTCCGGCTCACACCAAGATCAGTCATTGCTCAGGTCCGGCTCATGCCGCTCACGGCGGGGAAAGCCATAGGTATTTCCATCACTTGCCAAATGGACCCAACGGCGATGCGCATCCTGCTGATCAATATTCCCCACCCGGCCATCGGCAGCCGCATTCCCAAGGAGCAACTTCCGCCGTTGGGGCTGCTGGCGGCCGGCGGGCCGCTGATCGATGACGGCCATGAGGTCGAGCTGATCGATGGCGAACTGGGGCCGATGCGGCTGGATGACATTGTGGCGGCGGCGGCGAGGCGCAAGCCCGATGCGGTGCTGTTTGGTCATTCGGGGTCCTCGTCCGGCCATCCGATCATTGCCCGAGTGGCGCAGCAGGCGCGCGCGCGACTTCCCGATGTTCACATCGTATATGGCGGGNTGCATCCTACCTATTTCTGGCGCGAGATCCTCGCCCGGGAGCCGTGGGTCGATGCCATCGTGCGCGGCGAGGGCGAGGAGACGGCCCGGCGACTGATGNCGGGCCTTGGAGCAGGGGAGGACCTCGGCAACATTCCCGGATTGGCCTTTCGCGGTGAAGAGGGGGCCGCTCTGGCCACGCCGCCTGCGCCGGTCATTCAGGTGCTGGATGACTATCGCGTCGGTTGGGAGCTGATTGACCATCGTCGCTACAGCTACTGGGGCGGCAAGCGGGCGGTGGTGATCCAGTTTTCGCGGGGCTGTCCGCACCTGTGCAACTACTGTGGCCAGAGGGGTTTCTGGACACGCTGGCGCCATCGCGACCCGGACAAGCTGGCCGATGAGATCGAGTGGCTGCACCGCGAGCACGGGGTTGAGGTGTTCAACTTTGCCGATGAGAACCCCAGTGCCGGACGCAAGCCCTGGCTGGCCTTCCTGCGGGCCATCATCGCGCGCAAGCTGGATGTGACGCTGGTCGGCTCGACCCGCGCCGATGACATCGTGCGGGACCGGGCCGAGCTGCACNTCTACAAACAGGCCGGCTTCGAGCGCTTCCTGATGGGGATGGAGGCCACCGACGAGCCGACGCTGAAGATGATCAGANAAGGTGGCACCGTCTCACACGACCGGGAGGCGATCCGGTTGCTGCGCCAGCACAACATCCTGTCGATGGCGACCTGGGTGGCCGGTTTCGATGACCAGACCGACCGCGACTTCTGGCAGGGCCTGCGACAGTTGCTGGCCTATGACCCTGATCAGGTGCAGCTGCTGTATGTCACGCCGCATCGATGGACGCCCTACTATCGACTGGCACAGGATCGCGACGTCATCCAGCCGGACCTGACCCGCTGGGACTACAAGCACCAGATCCTGGGCATGAAACAGATGCCGCCCTGGCGCGTGCTGATGTGGGTCAAGTTCATGGAGATCGTCTGTCAGGCGCGGCCACGGGCGGTCCGCAGATTGATCTGGCGGCGCGATGCCAAGATCCGCCATGCGACCCGCTNNGACTACCGCATGGGTCGGCGAGTCTGGTTTCACGAGATCATCAGCTTCCTGTTCCGTGACCGGCGCGTCAGCGATGGCCGGACGGTCGCCGAGCACATGGGTCTGGTGCAGGACCACGAGGAGGAGGCGTCAAGCGTGCCGCCGCGGCGCAGGGCCGCGTAACGAATCTAATCCAGCCACGTCACCTTATCCGGCAGGGTCGGGCGGGGGCGTTCCAGCGGCGCGTTCTGGAGGTGGCCGATGTGGATGAAGCCGGCGATGGTCTCACCATCGGCCAGGTCGAACAGGGCCATGGCATCGCGGTCATAGGCATACCAGTCGGTGATCCAGCTGGCGCTGAACCCCAGGGCATTGGCTGCGTGTTCCAGGTTCATGCAGACGGCCCCGGCGGACAGCTGCTGTTCCCAGACCGGCACCTTGTGGCCGTCAACNGGACGGGAAATGACCAGAACGGTCAGCGGCGGGCGGGTCAGCTTGGCCAGAACGGCATTGGCCTTGCCGGGATCCGGCTGGAGGGCGGTCAAGGGGCCAGTTGCCCTNGCGATCCGCTCACGCGCCGCCGGTGACAGCACCACCAGTCGCCAGGGGAACAGCTTGCCATGATCGGGCNNGCGCAGGCCGATGCAGAGCAGGGTCTCGACCTGCTCTGGCGTTGGGCCGGGGCCGATCAGATCCTGCGCCGGGGCAGAGCGACGGGTCGCCAGCCCTCCAGCATGTCAGGCGCCGGTGTCGGCAGGGGATCGGCTGGTCAGTTCGGTCATGGTCCCTAGCTAGTGGCGGCGTCCCCGGATTGCCAGATCGGACCGGCAGGCCAATGGGGTCGTTTACGATGGCGACAGGCGCTGCGGCCTACCATATGGTTGCGAAGGCGCTGTTGGTCGGGCCGGTGGCTTGGACTGCTGGCCTGACGGCGAAAGGGACTGCGAGCCATGACCCAGGCAGAAGTCGTAAACATCCGGACCAGTGAGCCGGACACCTGGCAACAGCTGCGAACCTCTGCGACCGAGGCGGCCCGGGCAGAGCCGGTGCTGGCGTCGCAGATGAATGCCGTGATCCTGTCGCACGCGGAGCTGGCGGGGGCCCTGAGCTTTCAGATCGGCCGCAAGCTGGGCGACGATGAANTCGGGGCCATGTCGGTGCGTGAGGTCGCGCTCGAGGCCTTCCAGGCGGATCCGGCCATCGTGCGGGCGGCCGAGGCGGATCTGGCTGCGGTGGCCGAACGGGACCCGGCGATCCAGTCGCTGCTGCAGCCGTTCCTCTATTTCAAGGGCTATCAGGCGCTGCAGGCGTGGCGCGTGGCCCACTGGCTGTGGGGAAAGGGCCGCCAGACCCTGGCCTTTCACCTGCAAAGCCGGATTTCGGAGCTGTTCCAGGTCGACATCCACCCGGCGGCCCGGATGGGTTCGGGCCTGTTCCTGGATCATGGCACCGGCATCGTGATCGGCGAGACAGCGGTGGTCGGCGACGATGTTTCCATGCTGCATGCCGTGACCCTGGGCGGAACCGGGGCCGAGCGTGGCGACCGTCACCCCAAGATCGGCAAGGGCGTGTTGCTGGGCGCGGGGGCCAAGGTCCTGGGCAACATCACCATCGGCGACCACGCCAAGGTCGCCTCCGGGTCGGTGGTGCTGAAAGATGTGCCGTCCGGCTGCACCGTGGCCGGGGTTCCGGCGCGGCTGGTCAACTGCCCGTCGTCAGACTGTGCGCCCTCGCGGACCATGGATCACACCCTGGCCGATGTGGTCTATGACTTCGTGATCTGAAGGGCTTTCCATGCCGCGCGGGCTTCTCTAGGTTCCGCCGCCAAAGAGAAGGAACCTCCCCATGGCCATGACTGCCGAAGACATGAAGCGCGTCGAGACGCACCTGAAGCGCACGTTCAACACCGGCGGCATCATCGTCAAGCCGCGCGGTCGCCCGGCCGACTCGGCGGAAGTCTATGTCGGCGACGAGTTCATCGGCGTGGTGTTCGAGGACGAAGATGAAGCGGGCAGCTTCATGTTCGAGATGGCCATCCTTGCCGAAGACCTGCCCGCCTGAGTTCAGGCGCCAGAGCTGAAAACAGAAACGCCGGGAGCTTTCGCGCCCGGCGTTTTGTTTTGAATGCTGCAGTCCGGCCTATTTGCGACCGGTAATCGCGTCGAACAGTTTCTCGAAGAAACCCTTCTGCGGGGCCGCTGCTGGCGCGGCAGGTGCCGGAGCCGGAGCCGGAGCTGGAGCCGGGGCCGCTGCTGGAGCTGGGGACGCAGCGGCGACCGGTGCGGGTGCAGGTTTGGCGGCAGGCTTGGCGGTCTTCGGCTTGGCAGCCTTGGCCGGAGCCTTGGGTGCAGCAGGTGTCTTGGCGCTGGCGGCCTTGGGCGCAGCCGTCGGCGTCTTGGCAGCGGCAGCTTTCGGAGCCGCCTTGGCTGCAGGTGCCTTCTTCGGGGCCGCCTTGGCTGCCGGGGCCGCCTTGGCCGGCGCGGCTTGGCCGGAGCGGCCTTCTTCGGAGCCGCTGCCTTGGCTGCGGGCTTTGCGGCAGGCTTTGGCGCAGCCTTCGGAGCTGCTGCCTTGGGCTTGGCGGCGGGCTTGGCGGCGGGCTTGGCGGCGGGCTTGGGGGCCGCGGCCTTGGCGGTTTGGCGGCGGCGGCCTTGGCGGCCGGTTTCGCCGCTGCCTTGGGCTTGGCCGGTGCTGGCATCACGGATGGTTTGACGGTTCCCGGCTTGGAAGGTTTGTTGGCCATAGATTGTTCCCGACCCCTCAGGTAGTTGCGGATGCTGGCGCGGATGATCCGGCCAGAGACAGTCTTGAAATCGAATAGTATCGGCGATCCCAATGCCTCATACAGCAAAGCAGATTATTGCGCACGGCACGCGTGCTGCGGCGGAAGCCGGCGCCGACCGCTTGGACGCCGATCCCCTGCTGGAGGGTGCGACCTACTCCATTCTGGAAGAGGATGAAGACAAGGGCATTTGGCGCATTGATGCCTTTCCGACATCGGACGAAGAAGCTGACGGCATTGCCAGAACCCTGCGCGATACAGGCGGACTGGATGTGGTGGTCGAGGACCTGGCCGACGAAGACTGGCTGGCCATGTCGCTGTCGGGCCTGCCGCCGGTTAGGGCGGGGCGGTTTNTCGTCTACGGGGCCCATGACAAGGGCAAGGTGCCCGAAGATACCGTCAATCTGGCGATTGAGGCCGGAGCGGCCTTTGGCACGGGCCACCACGGCACGACCGTAGGCTGCCTGGAAGCCTTCGAGACGGTGCTGACGACGGTAGGCTCTCCGGCCAAGGTGCTCGATGTCGGCACCGGCACGNGGGTGCTGGGCATTGCCGCCAATCGGACCGGCTCGGCCCTGGTGGTTGGAACCGACATAGACGCGCCCTCCGTTCGCATCGCCGGAGAAAATGCGGAACTCAACGGGGCCGAAGCCCTGTTCGTCGAGGATGGCGATCTGAGCCATCCGTCGGTGGTCGGCCCGGCGCCCTATGACCTGGTGTTCGCAAACATTCTGGCCCGGCCGCTGATCGACCTCGCCCCGGCCATCGTTGAACGGACAGCGGCGGATGGCCGGATCATCCTGTCGGGACTTNTGCGGACCCAGGAGGCCGACGTTCTGGCCGCCTATCAGGCGCAGGGGTTCGAGGCCGAGCAGACCATCCACCATGATGCCTGGTCGGCTCTGCTCCTGAAGCGGGCGGGGTAGCGGTCGCGAGCCAAGGGGCCTAGATGGTGCCCCATGCGTCAGTCATTTGAAGAAACCACCGATCCGTCCTTTGGGGCCAAGCACCTGCCACGGGTGCGGGCCGAGCTGAAGAAACAGGGCCTGGATGGCATCCTGGTCCCGCACGAGGACGAGCATCAGAACGAGTATCTACCCGCGGCCAACGACCGGCTGGCCTGGGTGTCCGGCTTCACGGGCTCGGCAGGGGCGGGCGTGGTCATGGCCGACAGGGCGGCTGTGTTTGTCGATGGCCGCTATACCGTTCAGGTCAAGGCGCAGACCGACGGTGATCTGTTCGAGCGCGTTGACCTGGCCGATCTGCATGACTGGCTGGCAAAAACCCCAAAGGGAGCAGTGATCGGCTATGATCCGCGCCTGCACAGTCCCGATGCCCTTTGGCATCTGCAAAAGGCCGTTCACAAGGCGGGCGGTGACCTGAAGCCGGTTCAGAGCAATCCGGTCGACCTGGCCTGGGGCGAGGATCGTCCGCCACAGCCGACCGCGCCAGTGGTGCCGCATGAGGATCGCTATACCGGTGAGGCGCACGCGGCCAAGCGTGCCCGCATCGGGGCGGCCATCGCTGACCGTGGAGCTGATGCCGCCGTCCTGACGGCCCCGGCCTCGATTGCGTGGTTGTTCAACATCCGGGGCGGCGACGTGATCCGCACACCCCTGCCGCTGGGTCAGGCCGTGGTGCGGGCCGACGGCACGGCGCGGCTGTTCCTGGATCCGGTCAAGGTGACAGACGGGCTTGCGGCCTGGCTGGGCAATGAGGTGTCGCTGGAAGCGCCCGAAGCCCTGACGGGGGCCCTGGCCAGTCTGGCGGGACAGCGGGTGCTGGTCGACCCCGGCCAGTCCTCGGCCTGGTATTTCGATCAGCTGGACGGGGCTGGAGCCACCGTCGTGCGGGGCCAAGATCCCACGACCCTGCCGCGGGCCATGAAGAACCCGGTCGAGATCGAGGGCAGCCGCCAGGCTCACATCCGCGATGGCGCGGCCCTGACGCGGTTCCTGCACTGGGTCGACACGGTGGCGCAGGAAACCCTGCCGGACGAACGGGCCGTGGCCGAGGCGCTGGAAGGCTTCCGCGAGGCGACCGGGGCGCTGAAGGACCTGTCGTTCGACACCATCGCCGGGGTCGGTCCGAACGGGGCCCTGCCGCACTACAAGCCGGTCGCGCGCACCATCCGCAAGATGGAGAAGGGGTCCCTGCTGCTGGTCGATGGCGGCGGTCAGTATCTGGACGGGACCACTGACGTGACGCGGACAATGGCTATCGGCGAGCCCAGCGCGGACCAGCGGCGCATGTTCACCCTGGTTCTGAAGGGCCATATCGCCATGGCGGTGGTGCGCTTCNCCGAAGGCACGACCGGCCCGGCTCTGGATGCCATGGCACGCCTGCCGCTTTGGATGCAGGGCTTTGACTATGATCATGGGACGGGTCACGGCGTGGGCAGCTATCTGGGCGTCCACGAGGGGCCACAGCGCATTTCCAAGGCCCCGAACAGCCAGCCGTTGCGCACCGGCATGATCCTGTCGAACGAGCCGGGCTATTACCGCGAGGGCGGCTGGGGCATTCGCATCGAGACGCTACAGGTCGTGACCCCGCCCGAAATGATCCCCGGCGGCGAGCGGCCCATGCACGGGTTCGAGCAGCTGACGTTCGCGCCGCTCGACCGCAAGCTGATCGATGTCGACCTGCTGACCNCCGACGAGCGGGCCTATGTCGATGCCTATCACGCCGAGACGCTGGAGAAGGTCGGGCCGCTTCTCGATGGCGAGGTGCGGGCGTGGCTGCAGGCGCAGTGCGCGCCGCTTGGCTAGAATTTCGGCTTCCACCCATTGCAGGAGAATGCGCCGATGAAAATGCGCACACTGGGCCCGTCGGGGCCTGAGGTTTCGGCCATTGGTCTGGGCTGTATGGGCATGGCGGCCTTCTATGGTCAGGCGTCCAGCGAGGATCAGGCGACGGCGGTGATCCACCGGGCACTCGACCTGGGGCTCACCTTCTTTGATACCGCCGAGATGTATGGCCCGCACACCAATGAGGTGCAGGTGGGCAAAGCCCTGAAGGGGCGGCGCGATCAGGCCTTCGTCGCGACCAAGTTCGGCATTGGCTACAATGCTGACCGCACGGCCCTGGCGGTCGATGGCTCGCCCGCCAATGTGCGCCGCGCCATTGAGGGCAGCCTGTCGCGCCTGGGGATGGATCATGTCGATCTGTATTACCTCCACCGGGTCGATCCCAATACGCCGATCGAGGAGACGGTGGGGGCGATGGCCGAGCTGGTGACTGAGGGCAAGGTGCGGTTCCTGGGCCTGTCTGAGGCCGCGCCCGAGACCCTGCGCCGGGCTCATGCGACCCATCCGATCACAGCGCTGCAGACCGAATACTCCCTGTGGAGCCGCGAGCCGGAGGACGGCCTGTTCGATGTGACGCGCGAGCTGGGCATCGGCTTTGTGCCCTACAGCCCGCTGGGCCGGGGCTTCCTGTCCGGCGAGATCAAATCCATCGACGATCTGGCGGCGGACGACTATCGCCGTCACAACCCGCGCTTCCAGGGCGAGAACTTCCAGAAGAATATGGATTTGGTCGCGGCCGTCACCGCCATCGCTGCCGCCAAGGGCGTGACGGCGGCGCAGCTGGCTCTGGCCTGGGTGCTGGCGCAAGGCGACGACCTGGTGCCCATCCCCGGCACCCGCCGCATCCCGACGCTGGAAGACAACATCGCCGCCACCGAGATCGTGCTGACGGCCGAGGATCTGGCCCGGATCGAGGCGGTATTCCCCAAAGGGGCCGCGTCCGGCCATCGCTATGCCGAAGCGGCGCGGGCCGCGTTGAACCGTTAGGTCGGCGGTTCGACCGCCCAGACCTGAACGCCGCCCCGCTCGAAGCGCTCATGACGCCCTGGCGCAAGGCCGGGGCACATCATGAAGACGTAGCGGTGGGCTTCGCAAGCAGCTTCAAGCTTGATCAGGTCCTTGTTGAGCTTGTTGTTGCTTCGAGGATGCGTAGCGGCGAAAGTCTCCGCGCCGACCAGCCCTGGACGGATGCTCATGATGTCCAGCGGCAAGGACATGTGGGCTCCGGGTGCGATGCGGAAACCCTCTGCGTCCGGATGAAGTTCGAGCAGCTTTGAGGTCGCTACTAGAGCTGCGACATAGGTCCAGGTCTGGTTGATCTGTTCGATGGCGTTGAGTGGGCGATCTTCGACCGGATGAAACCCGGCCTGATCGAATTTCAGTGCCTTGAGTAGCTCCAGACCAGAACCCGTATGCCGCATCACCTGTTCGAGGGTGCGGTTTGCAGACGCGTCGATCAAGCTCAGGTAGCGGTCGACCTCGGCTCGGGTGCGTATCTCAATCATCCCGCAATCAGCCCCAGCCACTCATCTTCGGTCAGGACAGTGACGCCGTGCTTCTGGGCGTCGGCGAGTTTTGAGCCCGCACCGGGACCGGCGACGACGTAGTCGGTCTTCTTGGAGACGGAGCCGGACACCTTGGCCCCCAGGCTTTCGGCGCGGGCCTTGGCCTCGTCGCGGGTGAAGCGTTCCAGGGCGCCGGTGAAGACCACGGTCTTGCCGCTGACGGGGCTGTCGGCTTGAGGCCGTTCGGCGTCTTCGATGGTCTCCAGTTGGGCTACAAGATTGGAGATAACGGTGCGGTTGTGCGGCTCGTGAAAGAAGTCGGCGATGGCACGGGCGGCGACGGGGCCGACGCCGCTGATACCGGCGATCTCGCCCAGCGTCAGGGACGGGCCCTCATCGCGCGCGACTTCGGCCAGACGGACGATGGCGGGCCAATCGTGGGCCAGCTCGGCCAGGGCGCGGCGGGCCGGGGCGGCGACGCCCGGGAAAGCCAGCGACAGCTTCTGATCCAGCGGAGCCTCGGGCCACGGGTCGGCGGGCGATAGCTCGGCGGCAGCCATGACCGCCAGGGTGCGCGGCGAGACACCATGTCCTTCGGCCAGGGCCGTCCAGGCATCTGAAGGGATGCCCTCGGCTGCGGCCCGACCGGCGGCCTCGAATGCCGACCAGCTGCCGAAATGGCGGGCCAGCAAAAGCGAGGTCTGCTCGCCGATCTCACGGATACCCAAGCCGAAAATCAGCCGGTCCAGGGCGATGGTGCGGCGGGCGTCGATCCCGGCGACCAGATTTCGGACGCTGGTCTCGCCATAGCCATCCTCGGCCCTGAGTTCGTCCAGCTTTGCCGTGTCGCGCGCCAGGCGGAAGATGTCGGCTGGCTCCTTGAACCAGCCGCGCTCGTGGAAGGCGACGATCTGCTTTTCGCCAAGGCCTTCAATGTCAAAGGCGCGGCGGCTGACAAAGTGTCTGAGGCGCTCGACCAGCTGGGCATCGCAGATCAGGCCGCCGGTGCAGCGACGGCGAGCTTCACCCTCTTCGCGCACCGCTTCGGAGCCACAGACGGGGCAGTGGGTCGGGAACACGTACGGCACGGCGTCGGCAGGGCGCTTGTCGGGAACAATTCCGACGATCTGCGGGATGACGTCTCCGGCCCGTTGCAGGATGACCGTGTCGCCGATGCGCACGTCTTTGCGGGCGATCTCATCTTCGTTGTGCAGGGTGGCATTCCTGACCACCACGCCGCCCACCGTGACAGGGTGCAGCCGAGCTACGGGNGTCAGGGAGCCGGTGCGGCCCACCTGGATGTCGATGGCCTCCAGCACGGTCTGGGCCTGCTGGGCCGGGAACTTGTGCGCGGTGGACCAGCGCGGGGTGCGGGCGATGAAGCCGAGGCGCTGTTGCCAGTCCAGGCGATCGACCTTGTAGACCACGCCGTCGATGTCATAGCCCAGGCCCGCCCGGTCGGCGCCAAGCCGCCCATAGATGTCCAGCAGGCCCGCCGCGTCCTCGACCCGCTTTGAGCGAGGATTGACCTGGAATCCCCAGGACTTGAGCCGTTGCAGGGCCTCATACTGGGTGTCTGCCACCGGGGCCGAGGTCTCGCCCCAGGCATAGGCGAAAAAGCGCAAGGGCCGGGTGGCCGTGACGGACGGGTCCTTCTGGCGCAGGGAGCCAGCGGCAAAGTTGCGCGGATTGGCATAGGTGCGCTGCCCGGCGGCCTCGGCGGCGGCGTTGAAGGCATCAAACTGGTCATTGGGGGCATAGACCTCACCGCGCACCTCGATCACCTCGGGCCAGTTGGAGCCTGAGAGGCGCTCGGGGATATCGGCGATGGTTCTGAGGTTAGCGGTGACATCCTCGCCCGTCTTGCCATCGCCGCGCGTGGCTCCGCGAACAAACGCGCCGTGCTCATAGCGCAGCGAGGCTGAGAGGCCGTCGATCTTGGGCTCGGCGACGAAGGCGACCACCTCTTCGGCTGGCAGCTTCAGAAAGCGGCGGATGCGGGCTTCGAAGTCGGCGACCTCTTCCGCGCTGAAGGCATTGTCGAGCGACAGCATGGGCACGCCGTGCTGGACCGGCGCGAACTGACTGGAGACGGCGGCCCCGACACGCTGCGACGGGCTGTCGGTTGCGGTCAGATCCGGAAACCGCGCCTCAATCGCCAGGGCGCGGGTCTTCAGGGCGTCATAGTCGGCGTCCGAAATCTCCGGCGCATCCTGGGTGTGATAGAGCGCGTCGTGGTGCGCCAGTTCGGCTGACAGGCGGGCCAACTCAGCCTCGGCCTCAGCCGGTGTCAGGATGTCGATGGGTTTCAGATCCATGGTTGGCTGTTTAGCACCGCGAGCGCGGCTGGCCAGCCGATAAGGATGCAGCCAGAGCATGACAGGACGTTAAGCTGACGACGCCAGGTTGCGCTGCTAAGGCATGCACCCGACTCACCATTGGATTCGCACATGCGCCTGTCCCTCCGTCCTTCCCGTTCCGCAGCCGGCGTCCTGGCGGTCCTGGCCGTGTCCACCGCCCTGGCGGGCTGTTCGGCGCTGGGCAGCTGGAGCGGCAATGGTGCCTCACCGGCGATGGAAGTTCCCATTCCGGCGGAGATTCCGACCGTCCTGGCGATCCCGCCGGCCTGGCAGGCTCAAGCGGTTGACGATCTGCGCATTCTGTCGGCAGATGACATGGAAGGCCGGGGCATTGGCACGCCGGGTAGCGAGCGGGCGCGGGCCTATATCGTGTCGCGGCTGGAGGCTCTGGGCGTTGAGGCGGCCCCGATGGGGCGGCTGCAGCCGTGGTCCGTGACCCGTCCGGCGCGCGAGNGCCATGGGGATCGTCCCGCCCGTCCGGCGATGACCCTGTCCGGCACCAATGTGCTGGGGATGATCCCTGGCACGCGGGTCAGCGACCGCTATATCGTCGTGACCGCCCACTATGACCATCTGGGCGTCCACAATGGCGACATTTTCAACGGGGCTGACGACAATGCTTCAGGCGTGGCCACCATGCTGGCCCTGGCCGCAGAGCTGAAACGCCAGGCCCCGGAGCACAGCGTGCTGTTTGTGGCTCTGGACGGGGAAGAGACCGGTCTGTTGNGGGCCCGCCAGTTCGTCGAGGCCCCGGCGGTGCCGCTGGCTTCGATGACCCTGAATCTGAACTTTGACATGACCGCCCGGGCAGACACCGATGGCCATCTTTGGATCACCGGAACCTATCAGCATCCGGAACTGAAGCCGATTCTGGAGGGTATCTCCCCGATGNGCGCGATCAGCTTTGCCTTTGGCAAGGACACGCCGCAGGACGAGGGGGAGAACAACTGGGTCATGGCGTCCGATCACGGGGCCTTCCACCAGGCGGGGGTTCGGTTCCTGTATCTGNGGGTCGACTATCACCCCGACTATCACCAGCCGACCGACGATTTTGAGCGCGTCNACCCTGCGGCGTTCCTGAGCGCCACGACCCTGTCGATTGAAGCCTTCCGGGCCCTGGATCAGGCGCTGGATCGGTAGAAAGCAAATGGGCCGCTCATTCGAGCGGCCCTTTCCACATCAGGCCACCGTGGCCTTGACGATCTTGCCCGGGTTGCGGGGCGGTTCACCCTTGGGCAGGGCGTCCACGTGTTCCATGCCTTCAATGACCTGGCCCCAGACGGTGTATTGCTTGTCCAGGAAGGTCGCGTCGTCGAAGCAGATGAAGAACTGGCTGTTGGCACTGTTCGGATCGGCGGTGCGGGCCATGGAGCAGACGCCGCGCACGTGCGGCTCGGCCGAAAACTCCTGCTTCAGGTTCGGCTTCTTGGAGCCTGAGGTGCCGGTGCCGGTCGGGTCGCCCCCNTGGGCCATGAAGCCCGGGATCACGCGGTGGAACACCACGCCGTCATAGAAGCCTTCGGAGGCCAGCTCGGTGATGCGCTCGACATGGCCGGGGGCCAGGTCGGGCCGCAGCTTGATGACCACGTCGCGCTCGGTGCCGTCGCCGGTGTCCAGGGTAAAGGTGAGGGTTTCGGCCATGTTTGGCTCCTGCAAATGGGGGTGCGCCCTCATATAGGGACGATTTGCCCGGCGAAAGGGTGGTCGATGTCAAAGTGGCGGGAAGTCACGCTGGACTCGAAGGGCTGGCGAACCTGTCGGAGCGAAGGCTTCGCCTGCATCCGCACCCAACAGCCAGGGGATAGCTACGTCAGGGCGGAACAGTGCCACCTGTCGGCTGTGGTAGGGCAGCACATCGGGTCCGGCGTCCATCGTCAGCAGCGCAAAGCTGTCACCGCGTCGGTTAGCGGCCATCCAGAACCAGTCATCACCGTCTATCTCGAACTGCCACCGGGTCTTGCGCTTGTGGCCGGGCTGGGGNTCGGTGAACTCAAAGAAGGCGGTGGCGGGCACCAGCAGGCGTTGTGCGGGTGAAAACTGACGGCCTTCGCTGCGAAAGTTGAACACGGGGCCCNNAGCGGGTCCTTTCCAGGCGAAGGTGAGAGCNCCGAGCCAGGCCTTTTCCCCGTCCAGACCGATAACCGGGGCCCGGTTGCTGATGGTGATCAGCTCCTGCGGCTCCAGGTTGGGCCGACCGTCCGGAAATACCAGTTCCAGTCCGGTCTGGCTGAAGCGCTCCTCCATGACCGAGAGCGGCAGTTTGAGCTGATACTGGCTGCACATCGGCGTCATCCGCTTGGCTTGGCAGGGGTAGGGGTGACATAAGGCCTCTCATGTCCGACGACGAGTCCACCCCCACCGCCAAACGACGGCCGCCGACGCATGGTGCGGCTGCCGTCGGGCGGCACGGCGGCAGGGCGCAAGCTGGGCGGAAAGATCAAGACGGCGGACAAGAAGTCGATGTCCAGCCAGCAGTGGATAAAGCGGCAACTGGCCGATCCCTGGTCCGAGCGGGCCCGGGCCGAGGGCTGGCGTAGCCGGGCCGCCTTCAAGCTGATCGAAATCGACGACCGCATGCACCTGATCAAGCGCGGCAGCCGTGTGGTCGACCTGGGCGCGGCGCCCGGCGGCTGGGTGCAGGTGGCGCTGGATCGTGGGGCGGCCGAGGTGGTGGGTATCGACCTTCTGATGGTGGAGCCGATTCCGGGCGCGACCCTGATCCAGGGGGATTTCACCGAGGATGGCATGGACCAGGTGGTGCTGGATGCCCTGGGTGGACCGCCGGATCTGGTGTTGTCGGACATGGCGCACAACACGGTTGGGCATCGGCAAACCGATCACCTGAAGATCATCGCCCTGATCGAGATTGCCGCCGACTTTGCCATTCGCACCCTGAAGCCCGGTGGATCATTTGTGGCCAAGAACTTCCAGGGCGGGGATGCCGGGGCGTGCTGACCCGCCTCAGGGCCGAGTTTGAGGACGTGCGCCCGATCAAGCCGGAGGCCAGCCGCAAGGGCTCGTCCGAGGTCTATCTGGTGGCCACCGGCAAGCGATGAGTGAAGCGGCTGTCCGCCGTGCCTTCGATGATCAGGCCAGGGTCTGCGCCGGATTGGGCTCGCCTTTCACGGCCCGGATCTGTGAGCTGATGGCGGCGCGGCTGGACCGATCATACCTGGTGGGACAGCGGGTGCTGGACTGGCCAGGCCAACCTGACGCCCATGGTGACGCCCTTCCGCTCCGACTGTGCGGGGCCCTGCATGCCTTGGCGCGACAGGGCCGGGTCGAGGCCGTGACTGCGGCCTGGCCGCCGAGTCCTCAGCCTGACGATGATCGGCTCTGGACCGCCATTCAGCTGGCCTTCAGACATGAGGCTCCCTTCGTGCTGGACTGGATCAAGGGTCCGCCCCAGACCAATGAGGTGGGCCGGTCGGCCGCCCTGATGACGGGGCTGCTCGTGCTGGCGGATCGCTACGGCCTACCGTTCGAGCTTTATGAGCTGGGATCCAGTGCCGGGCTGAATCTGAATCTGGATCGCTATGCCTTCAACTTGGGCGGGGTGGCTGCGGGTGATTCGGCCTCGCCCGTGAAGCTGGTGCCAGAGTGGATCGGGACACCTCCTCCCGGCGCGGCGGTGCGTATCGCAGGCCGCCAGGGGGTGGACGTCGACCCGCTACCGACCTCTGACTCCACCACAGGCGAGCGGCTGATGGCCTATGTCTGGGCTGACCAGCGCGACCGCGTGCAAAGGCTGCAGGCGGCCCTGATGATTGCGCAGGCCGCACCGCCGTCGGTGGCCCGCAGCGACGCGGCTGCGTGGCTAGAGCGGGTGCTTGATCCGAATCCCGCAGCTGGGATTTGCCGGGTGGTGATGCACACCATCGCCTATCAGTATTTCTCCGCCGACAGTCAGGCACGGGTGCGGGCGCAACTGGATCGGGTCGGAGCGCGGGCCACCGCCGAGGCTCGCCTGGCCTGGCTGACGTATGAGGGTGGCAAGCCTGTTGGCGCAGACGGGCGGCGCTGGGCGGAACTGAGCCTGACCACCTGGCCCGGCGGGCAAACGCAAGTCCTGGCGCGAGGCCACCCTCACGGTGGCCTGATCGAGATGCGGGCGACCCTCTAGCCGACCCGAACGGTCAGGCCCCGGCCAGGTCCGCAGCCCGCCTGGCCCGTCGCGCCTCGATACGGGACCAGACCTGATCATGCACGGTAAAGAACACCGTCTGGACCAGGGGCTCGATGGTGCCGATGGCCAGGGCGATACGCCAGTCGCGGGTCAGGGCATAGGCGACCGCGACCGCCACGGTGAAATGCATCAGACCATAGGTGACGGTCTTCAGCGCGATCTCGCGGAACGAACGGGGCAGGGCGTGGGAGTGCCCATGATGACCGTGGGCGCGGCACTGCTCGCCGGCATCCATCATGCCGAGGCGCGCGGTGAAAGCCTCTGATGCCTCCTCAACACCTCCCAATCGACCGCGCCTTTCGATGCGGTGCCAGATGCGGTCATGAATCGAATAGGCAAGGGTCTGAAAGACCGGCTCGACGACGCCGATGGCCAGGGCCATGCGCCAGTCGCGGGTAATGGCCCAGGCCACCAGCATGGCCACCACCAGGTGCATCACGCCATAGCTGGCGATCTTCAGCGCCAGTTGGCGGGCGGTGATGAGAAGCTGGCGCACCATGGGCTTTCAAGGTCGTGGCGAACGCGACGCGGCGCAAGGCAATTGTTCTGATGCTGAATATAAGCTGGACCTGCCCCTTGCGGGTAAGGCCCCTGACGTTATACGCGGCCCGCAAAACGGAGACTCCCCATGGAGATACGCGAAGGGCTGACCTTCGACGATGTTTTGCTCGAACCCGGCCCGTCCGAGATCATGCCCGCCGATGCGGATGTCTCGACCCGGCTGACGCGCGACATCCGGCTGAACATCCCGCTGATGTCCTCAGCCATGGACACGGTGACCGAGGCACGGCTGGCCATTGCCATGGCCCAGGCTGGGNGGCTTGGGGTCCTGCACCGCAATCTCACGGTCGAGGAACAGGCCGAGCAGGTCCGCCAGGTGAAGCGCTATGAAAGCGGGATGGTGGTCAATCCGGTGACCATCTTCCCAAACACGACCCTGGGCGAGGTGCGCCAGATCGTGGCGGCGCGGAAGATCTCGGGCTTTCCAGTGGTGGACCGTGAGACGGGTCGACTGGTCGGTATGCTGACCAATCGCGACATGCGGTTTGAAAACGATGCTGGGGTGACGGCGGCGGAACTGATGACCCGCGACGATCTGGTGACCATGGCCGAAGGTGCCGGACGTGACGCCGCGCTGAACCTGCTCAAGACCCGCAAGATCGAGCGCGTCATCGTCGTTGATGACGACTACCGGGCCGTCGGCCTGGTGACCATGAAGGATATCGAGAAGGCCCAGGCCTTCNCCAATGCGGCCAAGGACGATCAGGGCCGCCTGCTGGTCGGGGCCGCCTCGACCGTCGGCGATGCGGGCTATGAGCGGGCCATGGCCCTGGCCGAGGCCGGGGCGGACGTGGTGGTGATCGACACCGCCCATGGCCACTCCGCCCAGGTGGCCAGGGTGGTGGAGCGGATCAAGAAGGATCNNAACCGCATCCAGATCATCGCGGGCAATGTCGCCACCTATGATGCCACGCGGGCCCTGATCGACGCCGGGGCCGATGCGGTCAAGGTGGGGATCGGGCCGGGCAGCATCTGCACCACCCGCATCGTCGCCGGTGTCGGCGTGCCGCAACTGACCGCCATCATGGAATCGGTGCGGGCGGCCAAGGACAGCGGGGCCTCGGTCATCGCCGATGGCGGGATCAAGTATTCCGGCGACCTGGCCAAGGCGATCGCCGCCGGGGCCAATGTGGCCATGATGGGCTCCATGTTCGCTGGCACGGATGAGAGCCCCGGTGAGGTGTTCCTGTATCAGGGCCGGTCCTACAAATCCTATCGCGGCATGGGCTCGGTCGGGGCCATGGCTTCGGGTTCAGCGGATCGCTACTTCCAGAAGGAGGTGTCGGATTCGATGAAGCTGGTGCCCGAAGGCATTGAGGGCCAGACCNCCTACAAGGGGCCAATCGCGCCGGTTCTGCACCAGTTGGTGGGCGGGCTTCGTGCCTCGATGGGCTATGTCGGAGCCCCGGACATTGAACAGTTCCAGTCGCGGGCGAAGTTCGTCCGCATCACCGGCGCGGGTCTGCGCGAAAGTCACGTCCATGACGTGATGATCACGCGCGAAGCCCCCAACTATCGACAGGGTTAAGGGCCGGGGAGGGCCACACCTATGACTATGCATCCTGACCTGATCATGGTGGCCTTCACCATCATTCTGGCTTTGGCCCAGATCTTTCTGGCCACCGCAGCCCGCACTGCAGAGACGGGCATGAAGTGGAACGCCGGGCCGCGCGATACGGCTTCGGAGGTTCCGGTTGGCGTCAAGACCGGCCGCCTGATGCGGGCCCAGGCCAATCTGTTTGAGACCCTGCCGCTGTTCATCGGCGCGGTGCTGGTGGCGCAGTTGGGTGACAAGGCCGGGCATCTGACGATGTGGGGCACACACCTGTATTTCTTTGGCCGCGTCGCCTATCTGCCGCTCTATTACTGGGGTGTGACGGGCCTGCGCACCCTGGCCTGGATGGTCAGCCTGGTTGGCCTGATCCTGATCCTCGTCGCCCTGTTCATCTGATCTGAGTTTTCGTGACCCCATCTGCCCGCCTCGCTGCCGCCGCCTCGATCCTGGATTCCATCGCCCAGGGGCGGCAGCCTGCGGAGGCCGTGCTGAAGGCCTGGGGCCAGCAGAACCGCTATGCCGGGTCCAAGGACCGGCGGGCCATTGCCGACCGGGTCTACAAGGTGCTGCGAGCCCGCGGTCGGCTCAGCTGGGCCATGGGCGGGCGCGAGGATGGCCGGGCCCTGGTGATCGGTAGCCTCAGCCTGATCGACGGTCTGCCGCTAGACGAGATCGAGGCCCTGCACTCCGGCGAGGGCTATGGTCCGCGCCCGCTGTCGAAACAGGAACGCTCGCGCCTGACGGCCGGGGAGGGTGAACTGCCCGGCTGGGTGCAGGCAGGCCTGCCGGAGTTTGTGGTTGAGGACTTCAAGCGGACTTACGGTGATCATTGGACCGAGGAAGCTCGCGAACTGATGGCCCCGCGCGCGCCGATCGACCTGCGGGTCAACGGGGCGCGGGCCACGCTGGATGAGGTCGAGGCGGAACTGCGCGAAACGGGATTGGAACCGCAGCGCACGTCGCTGTCGCCCTGGGGCTTGCGGCTGGCCAGTGAGCCGCCGCCGAATATCCAGGCGCTGGAGGGCTTCAAGGCCGGGCATTTCGAGATCCAGGACGAAGGCAGTCAGGTGGTCTCCTGGCTGGCGGGGGCCGAGCCGGGCATGACGGTGGTCGACTATTGTGCGGGCGGCGGCGGCAAGACCCTGGCGCTGGCCCAGGCGATGCAGGGGCAAGGCAGGCTGGTTGCCTGCGGCGTGGTAGCCAAGCGCCTGCACAACATCCAGCCACGGCTGGACCGGGCGNGGGTCGAGGCCGAGCTGATCCAACTGGGCCCAAATGGTGGCGGGGCCGAGGCTCTGAATGAACAGGCTGATCTGGTGTTTGTCGACGCACCATGCAGCGGCTCGGGCACCTGGCGACGTCGGCCTGAGGATGCCTGGCGGCTGACGGCGGACGAGGTTGAGCGGCTGCATGCCCTGCAGGTGCGGATTCTCGGTCAGGCAGCCAAGCTGGTGAAGCCGGGCGGGCGGCTGGCCTATGTCACCTGTTCGATGCTGAGCCGTGAGAATGAAGCCAGCCTGAACGCCTTTGAGGCCGTGCATCCACAGTTCGCGCCCATCGCCACAACGTCACCGACCGATGGCGAGCTTGCCCCGCGCCACCGTATGTCTCCGGCCTCGACCGGCACGGATGGCTTCTTCTTTGCCCTGTTTGAACGGACCGCATGACTGACCACCAGAAAGTTCTGATCGTCGACTTTGGCAGCCAGGTGACGCAGCTGATCGCCCGGCGCCTGCGCGAGGCCAATGTCTATTGCGAGATCCATCCGTTCCAGAAGGCCGAGGCCGCGCTGGCAGCCATGACGCCGGCGGCGATCATCCTGTCCGGTGGCCCCGAAAGCGTGCACGAGGAGGGCAGTCCCNGGGCTCCCCAGGGTGTTTTTGAGGCTGGCGTGCCGGTGCTGGGTATCTGCTACGGCGAGATGACCATGTGCGAACAGCTGGGCGGCAAGGTCGAGGGCGGCCACAGTCGCGAGTTCGGCCGCGCCGAGATCACCATCCAGAAAGACTCGCCCCTGCTGGAAGGTCTTGCGGGCGTCGGCGAGGAAGAAACCGTCTGGATGAGCCACGGCGACAAGATCGTCGCCATCCCGGACGGCTTCGACGTCATCGCCACCTCGCCCGGTTCCCCCTATGCGGTGATCGGCGACGAGACGCGCAGGCTCTACGGCATCCAGTTCCACCCCGAAGTCATGCACACGGTGCATGGGGCGCAGATACTGAAGAACTTCACCCACCGGATCGCGGGGTTGAAGGGTGACTGGACCATGGCCGCCTATCGCGACGAGAAGATCGCCCAGATCCGAGCCCAGGTCGGCGACGCCAAGGTCATCTGTGGCCTGTCCGGCGGAGTGGATTCGTCGGTGGCCGCGGTGCTGATCCATGAAGCCATCGGTGAGCAACTGACCTGTGTGTTCGTCGACACCGGCCTGTTGCGCAAGGATGAGGCCAAGCAGGTCACGACCCTGTTCCGAGATCACTACAACATTCCACTGATCCATGTTGATGCGTCAGAGGAATTCCTCGGAGCGCTGGCCGGGCAGTCGGACCCGGAAACCAAGCGCAAGACCATCGGCAAGGTGTTCATCGACGTCTTCGACCGGGAGGCCAACAAGATCGACGGGGCGGAATTTNTGGCGCAAGGCACGCTCTATCCCGACGTGATCGAGAGCGTCTCGGCCTCCAGCGGTAAGGCCCATGTGATCAAGAGCCACCACAATGTCGGCGGCCTGCCGGACTATATGAAGCTGAAGCTGGTCGAGCCGCTGCGCGAGCTGTTCAAGGACGAGGTGCGGGCGCTGGGGCGCGAGCTGGGCCTGACCGATGCCTTTGTCGGTCGTCACCCGTTCCCCGGACCGGGCCTGGCCATCCGCATCCCAGGTGAGATCACGCCGGATGCCGTCGCCACGCTTCAGGATGCCGATGCCATCTATCTCGACGAGATCCGCAAGGCCGGCCTCTATGACCAGATCTGGCAGGCATTTGCGGTGCTGCTGCCGGTCAAGACCGTCGGCGTCATGGGCGATGCCCGGACCTATGAAAAGGTGCTGGCGCTGCGGGCCGTGACCTCCACCGATGGTATGACGGCCGACTTCTTCCCCTTCCCGTGGGAGGTGCTGGCCAAGACCGCGACCCGCATCATCAATGAGGTGCGGGGCGTCAACCGCGTGGTCTATGACGTGACGTCCAAGCCGCCGGGGACGATTGAGTGGGAATGATTTTTGCCCATCCGGGCGTATCCAAAATACGCTATAGTTCGCCATAAACATCTGAAATATATAAATAAAGTTCTCGAAATCTTTCGGCATCTATTGCTGGGCTAGCCTCCGGAATGACGGTATGGCTGACGGTATGGTGGACCTTGTCTCAGTCGAAAATCGCATATACCGTCAGGGCCAAGAGAGCTTCTGACGGTATATTTTTCGCATAACGCTATGTGAAAAAAGGGAAAATATCCAATCAGGAGGGCCATTTTGGCCTGACGGTATAATTGGGCGCTCTCCGGCTTATTTTGACCAATCTGGAGGGTGTAGATGTTGACCGACGCCGCCATTAAAGCGCTGAAACCGAAAGATAATNTGTACAAGATCGTGGACCGTGACGGTATGTATGTCGTGGTCCAGCCTTCGGGCGCAATCGTGTTCCGCCTGGACTATCGGCTGAACGGTCGCCGGGAGACGTTGACGCTGGGGCGCTACGGCCCTGCTGGGCTTTCCCTGGCTCGGGCGCGTGAGAAGGTGGTCGATGCCCGCCGCGCTATTTCGGAGGGGCGCTCGCCCGCGCAGGAAAAGCAGCGCGAGAAGCGTCGCCTCCAGGAGGCGAAGAGCTTCGGCCAGTTCGGTGAGCGCTGGCTTCAGGAAGCCCGAATGGCGGACAGCACGCGCGCCATGCGCCGTTCGATCTTCGAGCGAGACATCCTGCCGGCGTTCCGCAACCGGCTACTGCCGGAAATTCTGCCGGAGGATTTGCGCGCACTTTGCGCAAAGGTGAAGGAGCGCGGGNCGCCGGCAACGGCGGTTCATGTCCGGGACATCGTGAAGCTGGTCTTCGCCTTCGCCATCCTGCATGGCGAGAAGGTCGCCAACCCGGCAGACGAAGTTGGCCCGGCGTCGATCGCGACCTTCGTGCCAAAGGACCGATCCCTGTCCCCGGCGGAAATCCGCATCATGCTCAGTCAGATTGAGCATGTAGCGACGCTGCCGACGATCCGGCTCGGGATAAAGCTGATCCTGCTGTCGATGGTACGAAAGAGCGAATTGCAGGACGCGGTTTGGGATGAGGTCGATTTCGAGAACGCCGTCTGGTCGATCCCCAAAGAGCGGATGAAGCGCTCGAAGGCGCACAACGTCTATCTGTCTCAGCAGATGCTCGACATCTTCATCGCCCTAAAGACCTGCGCCGGCAATTCCAAATACGTCCTGCCGTCGCGCTACGACGCCGACGCGCCCATGTCGCGTGCGACGTTCAACCGGATCACGACGGCGGTGGTGGAGCGAGCCAAGAAGGAAGGACTGCCGCTGNAGTCCTTCACGGTTCACGATCTCCGGCGCACCGGCTCAACCCTACTGAACGAGTTGGGCTTCAACAGCGACTGGATCGAGAAGTGTCTGGCGCATGAGGACGGGCGATCGTCACGGGGTATCTACAACAAGGCGGAATACGAGCATCAGCGTCGGCATATGATGCAGGAATGGTCCAACTTGGTGGACGCCTGGGTTGCCGGCCAAAAATACACGCCGACACTCTATCCGCCGACGATGGATCTGCTTACGCCCGAGCCGGATGTTTGATGGGGCGGGTCTTGCGGAGCTGGACGTCCGGGATCGGTGCACGCTTCACCGCCTTGGCGCGTGACGCTCGACGCCGTTCTTCCAACCAGGCTTCGACCTCGGCTAGATCCCAGACCACGCAGCGGGACGTGAGATAGAAGCGCTGGGGAAATTCACCGCGCTGTTCCATGTCATAGATCGTGGTGTCGGCGAGAGGGACCATTTCCCGGAGTTGATGCCGCCGGATGGTGCGCTTCATGATGGGCTCGACTTGCTGCCTCATGCCAAATTCCTTCGGTCGCCTCTCTAAGCGGATAGAAGGCGATAGATGATGCTGAATGGAAGCTCGAATATTCGGGCGTAGCAGCGCGTCGTGCTGTGGCGTGCAAATCGGACAAGCTCCGAGGAGCACGGCGACGGCATCTCTTCCTGGCAGTCGTCCAGCAACCGTCCCTGAATGGCGGCGAACCCGCATGAAGCCCCTAGGCCGGTCGTCATATGATCCGGCCGCGTCAGGGGCTGCTTGCTCCGCATGAACAAGACGGACGTGCCGGGAGCGCCGGCCGGCACGCACGCTATTCATCGAGGCGTTTCTCTTGAGAATGCGGACAGATCGAGCGTCAACGCCTGCAGCGACCGCGTCGTTTCCACATCGTGATGAGTCAACAGCTCGACCAGGTCCTCCTGGTCCGGCTGTCCCAAAGCAAGGCGATAGAGCAGCCTTTGCGTCCGCAACTTCGCGAACCGATCAATGTCCCGACTTTGGGGAAGCGCGAACAAATGCCGCTTTAGGTCCGCGCCTTCCATCGTCCACCACGGGCTGAGGCCGGTTTTGTCATCCTCGAACACCTTGTCGGCGTCGCGTGCGATGATGTCCCATGGGGACGATGCTTGGCCTCGTGCCCGTGCCAAGGCTTGTTCGCCTAGCTTTCGGGCGAGTGGTTTGCGCACAGTCAGCCCTCCAAAGCGCTGAACGCGGCCTTCTCGTTGCTCCAGGTCAACGGGGCTGGAACAAAGATCCCAGTGGCCGAGCCTGTCGCACCAGCTATGAAAGTCGAGACCTTCCTGTCCGACCGAGGTCGTCGCCAGGACATGGGGCCAGAACGGTGTATTGAACGCGCTGCGGATTTCCTCAGAGCGCGCTGGTGGCGGTTCATCGACATCATGGTCCTGTCGATGCGTCTCCGTCTCGGTGCCGCCAAACGGCACCGCGGCGTGACAGCGAATACGGATCTTGTCCTTNTTCTTCGCGCCCTTGAACCCGAAGGTGCCGACGTTTGCTGCGAGCGCNGCCGACAAGTCCTCAATCAGTCCATCGGGGTTGACTTTGGATTTGCGTAGCCAGAAATGTTCATCCAGAACGGCTTCCAAGCAGCCATCAACGCACGCATTCTGATATTTCTGCGTCGCGTCTTCGCCGGGCAAAACAGACCAGAAAACAGGGCGGTCCAGATAGGTGCGCAGCCGCGTCCAGCAGAAGTTCACAAGCCGCGCGAAATGCTGCTCTTGGAAATCGAAAAGCTCTGGAAGGTGGCGATATAGTGCTCGGCCCGTCACGACCTGNGGAGCCCCGAGAGCCATATCGACCAAGGCGTCGAGTTCCCATCGGCTCAGCCAGGTAATCGGGTCGGCCTCTTGGCGCTGTTTGAGCAAGGTTTGAAGCGTTGCGTCCTTCGGCGCGACCCGGCCCCAGCTCTTCTGGACCGCTGCGAACTCCCGAGCCAGCGGCGCCTTCTGTGCGCGTTCTATGGCCGCGAGGATCGCCCAGGCCGGTTTGCGGCGCCGGTTGCTGCGCGCATTCGGTGCCTCGTGCGTGATTGTCGCGGGCAGCGCCCTAATAATCTGCTGCCGCGTCCGGGCCCTGATCTGCTTCACGGTCGCCTTCCCCTTCACATCGAGGGGATCGACAGCTCGAATTAGGAAAGGGCTCGGGTGAAACAGGGCGAGCGTGGGGCCTTGGTTAGGCTTCGGGTTAAGGTGCCGCTTCTTCCACGCGGCGGTGTAGGGAAGATTGCTCTTTCCAACGTATTTGCGCTCGACCTCGAGGCTGACGAGGGCTGCCAGACTTTGTGGTGTTGCCCTGAACCTACTGAAGATCAGCATCTTGGGCGATTGCGTCATCTTCGCCCATGGGCCTGAAGGCGTCCACCAGGTCAGCGATGGCAACACCCAAGGGAGCGCAAGCACCTCTGTCGGTACAAGGCTATTGAGGGCTCGGAGCTTGGCGCTTCCCCAGCCATCCTTTGGCGGCTTGAAGCAATTAGTGACCCCGAGGCGGGGAACGCTGCGTGTGGCGGGAAAATCTATATCGCGAGAAATCTGATAACGGTCCCCCAGCGCCTGCGCAGGGAGCGGCACTGAAAGCCAATAGCTGACCGCGCTGCCCGCAAGCTTGGGCGATACGTGGTCAGTAAAATGGCGATAGACGTCGAGATCGTGGGGCTCGATCCTTACGGAGGGCGGCGCAGGCTCTCCGGCATGGTCGGAAACCGGGCGCTCGGTCCGCGACATGAGCGGTGTGAGGAGCCTCTCCAGATGATGCTTGAGGGCTTGGGCCTCTTCGATCGCCGCCTGCCGACTGTCGGGCGGCAGATGACCGATCAAATGCAATAGATCACCAAACCGACGGAATTGGGTTTCGGCCTCAGCGCGTGCAGCCGGCCCGCCCAGAAACTCGATAATCTTGAAAAATTCGACATGGGGAGCGGCTCCGACGCCGTTTTCCCAGCGCTCCGCATAGAAGCGGTAGGGCGTGGCTGACAGGAGGAGGATCGGCGGCGGCGCCGTTCCATCGTTACCCGCCAGCAGTTGGCGCGCTAAAGGGTTATCCGTGCCTGCGTCGAGCAACTCGCGATAGCATTGGAACTCGTCGAAAATCACGAGGTCGGGCGGGGCGGAATCCAAAGCGGCTTGAGCGAGCGCCTTTCGCATCCGGCCCAGGCTCTGACCATATTTGCTCGTCTCGATCGCACGCAGAATGTTCTCGCGGGCCGGCTTGCCAAANTCCGCATGTAGCGCTCGGCCATAGGCCGTCTTGAAGAGGGCGGAGACGTTGTCGACNTTGCCCTGAGCCTCCTCGCACGCCCATGGCCAGCCGGAGGTCGCGCCATATTCGATATAGCCTTCAGGAAAGGCATCGGTCAGGCCGGGGTACAGCTCATCCAACAGCAGCTTGATGAACGCACGCTCGACAGCCTTTCCGCCGTAGAGGCGCTGCGAACTGGAAAATGATGTGGTGGGCGTAAAGGCGTAGAGCCGTATCTTTCCCTTGCGCCGTTCCTCAAACGGAATGAGGCCGACGCGGTCGATGGTGGATAGTGCGTCCTTGGCTTCGTTCTTGTCGAGGAAGCGGAGCAGCTCGACCTTGTTCTGGTCCGCGACCTTGAGCCCGCTCGTAATATAATAGACCGTGAACTTGCGCGCTTTGCTTGCCAGGGCTGCCAGCGTGTCACGGGCAACGACGGTTTTGCCGAGGCCGACCTCGTCCGCGACCAGGAACCGGCGTAGCGGGTTGCCTCCTGACAGCGCAGCGGTTGCAGCCCTGACCGTTGCGGCCTGGAAGGGTTTCGATCTGGCGCTCATGAGGCAAGCCGCGTCCGCGCGATGGCCCAGATCTGCGCAAGTTCGTTCAAGTCAGCCTTTTCCTTTCGCTCAGATTCTCACCGTGGGCGAGAAGGGCGTCGACATAGGGCGCAAAATGACGATCGGCCCGACTGAACGCTTTGCGGTCGCGTGCCCAAGCCGTGAGGATATCCTCGAGCGTGAGGCGGTCGTATCCCAGGCTCTGGGGGCGGTTGCTCTGCACCCCGGCGTCTTCATCCCATGCGCCACCGCCGACGGGCAGTGTGTCGCCGCTGAGAATAGCGCGCATCCAGTCATGAAATGCACGAAGCCCCATGTGGCTGGCCAGCGCAGCCAGATCACGCTGTTCTTCGAGCGGCGGATCGACGGTGACACGCTGCATCCATCGCAAAGCGCCGTCCGGTCCGCTGATCCGAGCCTGAATGAAGGCGGACTGGAGTGACAAGGGGATCGTGCCAAGATCGAGGCGGACGGCGTCGGTCTGCCAAGCCAGTAGGTCGCCATTTGCAGGTCCGGCGTGCAGCACGTGCTCGGGATAGGCAAGCAAGGGAACTGCCCCCGCATCGATCGAGAAGCGTTCCCCGACGCGACGCAGGACCGGGTTCCAGGATGCCATGAGCACTTTGCGCGACTCTTCCATGGCATCGGCCGCGCTCGTGCTGGGCGGATCGGCGACGGCGAGTTCCTCGATGGTGACCGGCGTCGCTTTACCGATCAGGAATGCCAGGCCGGAGGCGAACGCTTCGCCGGCTTCGAGTTCGACCATGATTTCCGCGTTGCGCCCCGACCAGGCCCTCTCGGTCGCATTGGCGCTCCCCACCCTCAAGATGGTCTTCTCGCCCGAGTGGAAGCAAAAATCTTGGCATGCAGAGCAAGGGGGCCGGCTCCGCATCATCCTCGGACGCGGGCTCGACGCCTGGCAGCGCGAGCGGAGCTTCGTCAGCGAGCACGTCTGGCGCAGTATAGGCGAGGATTCTGGAGAATCCGTCCAGCGGCTTGCCGGGCCGCCTCGCCATGTCCGTGAGGGCCGGCATCGACGAAATCAGCGTTCTGGATCCAGCCGTGCCCCAGTCACCTGCCTTCTTCACAAAATCGGGCGACAAGAACGGACTGATGATGGTTATGCCATCGACCGCGCCGGCTGGTGGTTCCGATGGCAGGGCAACGCCTTCATCCAGTCCATTGAGCAGGCTGCGCAACTGAAACCCGTCTGGGGCGTCCCACCAGACCGCCTCCAGTTGCTCCGCGATGCCATCGGCATCCTCGCGCGACGCAGAGCGCGCGAGGATGGCCCCGAGTGCTCCGATGCCTGGGAGCCGAACTCGTCCTTTCGCGCGCTTTTCGCTGCCGTCCAGCAAAACGCCCGCGTCGAGATCCTGCGATCGGGTGAGGTTTCGGCTGCCAATCCAGAGCTTCCAGCGGGTTTCCCTTGGGACCGGTGTAGGCGACCAAAGCAATCTTTGGATGCCAGCTGCGCTCTCGTTCATCGTAAGGCTGCTCGACGATGAACTGATCGAGGATGCCCGCGATACGGGAAGCGCTATTGGCCGCGCAATCCGACCGCGCTGGATTATGATCTTGACGCGATCGCGCAGCTTGTCGATCGCGTCGGCAAAATCGACCGCCGTGCCGCTGCCCTTGTCATTGTTGCGACCAATCAGTGCGAGCAACGCCGCTGCGACCGCCGACAGATCGACTGAGTAGGTCGCAAACAATGCGAGCTTGACCGTCTCCAGTCGCCCTGGCCGCATCTCGTCGAGGTAGGGTTGCCCGGACCATGCCTGAGGATCGCTCATGCGACGTCCTCCAGATCGCGCAGGAGCCGCTTCACATTCCCCCAGCGATAGTGGAGCGGCTCGGCGCGGCCATGGTGCTCGCCTTGCCATTCCATACGCCGGTCGACGCCGAACTGATTGCTGGCAAGACGCGCGCGATTGTCTTTCCTGCTGACTTCCGCCCGTGCGCACACTTCGAGAAGCTGCATGGGGTCCTTGCCATTCGCCCTGATCCAGGTCGAAGTTTCTTTCAACACACCCTCCACCGCAGGCGGGAGGTGGCCGATTTCGGCGAGAAACAGGTCCATATCCAGCCGAGCGGCCTGTTTGCCCCATTGCTCGATCGCGTCGTTCAGTGCGGCGCGGTGCAANTTGGGTTGTGGTCGCTTGTCGCGGGTTTCCTTGAGCGTCTCGACCTGAGCCGCATAGATCGCCCTGCCTATGGCCGAAAGCGCGGCGGCCTGGCCGGCCCGCTTCAGCATGGCTGCTTCCCTGCCGGCGAGGGCTAGNATTTCGTTGTCCCAGCAGTGATCTGCCTCGCCTAGTGATTTTCCAACCATNTTCGACAAGAGCGACGGCTCACTTGGATCGGTCGGCGAGCGAACGGCGCGGAGTTTGGTCGCGAGGTAGATCTGCTCTTGGGGTAAAAGGTCGAGCGCTAGTTTTCCTTGGTCATCCTTCGAATACCGGTCATTCCAGTCACCCCAAGTATCCCAGCCTTTAGGTGCATCGATCAGCCCCGCGATGGGCCAGGTGACTGTTTCTAGGGGCTTTCCGTCATCGTCATGGTGCGCGCGCTTGCTGGACGCTGCCAGGAGCTTCGCCATGTCCGAGCGGCTCCACGGCCGGCCATCGGGGCGGGCGCCGATCAGTCCCCATTTGGTGAGCGCCGTCCAATAGACATAGGCCGGCGGCTGACTGATCGTGCGGGGGAAGACCTCTCCTCCGATCACGCCATCCTTCTCGCCGCCAACACCCTCGATATATTTGAGCCGGCCGGTCAGCTCATGTTCGAGATCAGAAAAGGCTTGGCCGAAGTCCTTGGGAACAGGGCGTTTCGTCCGCAGGCTTTGATAAAGCCACGGGATGAGAAGCGCGTAGCGCAGCCGTGTGTGCAGAACCGATGTGCCGGGGAAGAAGCGATCTGCGTAGCGCTGGTGGACGATGAGGAAACCAACCTCATCGCGCACGCCCGCCGCGCCGCCGAACATCATCTGTTCGGCCTGGCCAAGCGCTTTGCGCGATAAGAAAGTAAACCCAAAAGTTGACACGAAGCCTGCCCCCACGGCGTGGTAAAATTTCTGTCTTAGGAAGGTTGCCGATGCCTGACGGCATCATTCACTACCAATAATTTTTNNCAACCTCATGGCACGGGTTTCGAGCAAATAGGTCTCGACGCCGGCAAGCAGATGTAAGCCTTCTTCACTGATGGCTTGTCGCGATAGCCCAGGCTGCACAATGCGGACGTCGAAATCGAAGCGGTGATCTTGCCAACCGACCTTGAGCTTTTTAATCGCGGCGGCTGAGCCCTGCTCGATTCGCGAGCTGAGACCGCGGTCGCGGCGCATCTTNTCGCGTCGCAGCATGTGTTGAAGCATGCGGTTTGGTCGGTCGCGCCACCGAGCGGATTTCTGAGCCTGTCCGCAAACCTCATAAAGGTCTCCGAGGCGCGCACCTGGCGTATCCGCCCCTGAATATTTGCAGTGGTACAGGGTCACGGAAACGACGCTGTCGGTTATGCGCAGTGCCACGACATCGGCGATTTCGCCTTTGCCATCATCGTCGAAGATCACGTCATAGGGGTCTGGGTCGGCTAAGAGGGCGTCGATGACAAGACGCTGGACAGAGTCGGCGCGCTTGTCTGTGCCCTGCGATTCGGCGCGAATATTGGCCTTCGACCAATCCCATGCCTGGATCTTGTCTGACGGGTAAGGCTCGATCGTTTCGCCCTCGGGCAGGGTGTAGAGATGGCTGTAGATGAGAAGCGAGCCATCACCGAAGTCGATCTGAGGCGAGTCTTCGCCGAAGGATTCCGAGAGCGTCTGGACCTTGCCGCCGATCTTGATCGTCGCCTTGGGGCCGGTGCGTTGGGGNTAACGGGCGTGGCCGTCGCTGAAGACGATCTCGAACTCGGCNGCGTGGTCGTCGCTTCGCACGGCGAAGCGCAGTGGCCCGGTGCGCGCGTTATCGAGCAACTCGATATCGCATTCGGCGAAGGTTACCGGCACATCGCCAAACGAGATCTCAATCCGCTCCTCGAACTGTGTGATCAGAGATTCAGGCCAATGGATCGCCACGGGTGGAACAGCCGGTCGTTGGCTGATCTGGTGTGGGCGCATCGCGCTCTTGAAGACGCTGTCCGTCGTGATGCTGGGATCGTTCACGGTGCGGCCGACATCCTGGCACCAGTCCACCCAGTCGGTCAGGTCATGGACTTTGGCGCTGGACCAGAACTTGCCCTTGGCCGAGCATCCCCGTGAAGCAGGAAGGCCTTCGAGGAAGCCGGTGGCGAAGATGTTGTTCTTGATCCTCGACTGGGACTTCGCGCTGTCGAGGCCATCGGCGACATCCACGCCCATATACATCGAATAGCGGACGCCTCGTCCCTGATGGTGGGTGAGGCCGAGATTGCGCAGGATGAGCCGCTTGAACCCGTGGAGGCTGCGGAACACTTCCTCGCCTTCCACGCGGCGCGTCGTATCGCCACAAACCGCCTTTGCGAGCCGGTCAAACGGCCCCTTTGCAGAACTGCTGATAAAGAGCACGCCGCTTGCCTGATCCCAGTGAAGCATGTGCAGGTCCCAGGTGACGTTCACCGCCTGCTGCGCAGAGGTCCAGCGTGCCTGCTCCTCCGCCCGCGTCACGAAGATCGCGACCCGTTGATGCGGGTTGAGCTTCATGCCGAGATAGACGCCGGGGTCGTAGAGTTCTTCTGCGCGAAAGGGATCCCAAGCGTCGCAAGAGGTCCGGTACAGGACCGCGTTCATTTTCGGTTCCAGGGTCTGGAGCGGAATGTCGCTCAGATCTCCCGAAAAGCCCTTGAACATCTCCGCGCGGCGAACCTGGCGTTCGATCTTTGCGGAACTGAGCGCCTCCACCAACGCATTCCAGTCGGCGTCTTCGGCGTAGAGCTTGGCCAGCGCGCGATCGACATCGTCGATGCCGGTATTGGCGATCACCGTGGCATCACCCAGCCTCGGGTCCTGGCGGGTGAAGCGGCCGACGAACTGGATCGTCACCGCGACGCTCTTGTGATGATCGTGCAATGCAGCGATCTTCAGCTCGGGCAGGTCGAAGCCCTCGCCGAGCATATCGACGCAAACGATGATCCGGCTCTCAAAACGGCGTAGCGCGGCCAGATTTTCGCGCCGTTCTTTCAGCGATTGCTGGCTGTGGACTATGACTGGCCGAAATTCTGGATAGATCGCTGCATAGAGTCTGTGCAGGTGCTTGGCGCGTTCGATCGTGTTGCAACGGGCCATCGCAAGATGATTGAGGCCGGCATCCAGGTCGGTGGCGAGCACTTCGCCGAGCTTGTCGATGATGGCCTGGTCCGCGTCAGGCTGGTCCAGACCGAAGACTGCTTCGAAGCGGATCGGCTTGAAATAGCCCTCCTGCTGCGCCTTTTTNAGCGGGTAGGTGTAAATGAACTCGCCATCGACGCGGCCTCCGTCCTCGCGAAACGGCGTAGCGGTGAACTGGATCACTGGGATTGGTGGCTCGTGCTCGACGAAGAGCCCGCGGAAGGACTTCCACGTCCGTGCCCCGATATGATGCGCCTCGTCGATAAAGAGCGCTGAGGCGCGGGCCGCCATCCGCTCCTGCACCGGTGCCTCGGCGCGGCCAGCGATCTGCATCGTGGTGACAATGACATTGGCGCTGTCGAAGATTTCGTCGACTTCGGCCTCGCTGGTCGGAATATGCGAGAGCCGCATGACCAGAGGGAAGGCTGCGGTCTCATCGAGGCATTTCTGCTGCTTCAGGACGCCGAAGGTCTCGAATTTGCTCGCGATCTGCTCGCGTAGCGCGTCGGTCGGCACCACCACCAGCAGGCGTTCGAACCGCTGGTTGGCATTGAGCGCCAGCATTGTCTCNGTCTTGCCCGTGCCCGTCGGCATGACGATGGTGGCCGGATCGGTCGATCGCGTCGCGTGGGCAAGCGCGGCATGAAGCGCGCCGACCTGTGGACGCCGCAGNCCGGGCTGCGCCGGCTGGCCGTCCGTTGCGGCTCTCCCCNNCTCGCGCAGATGAATCGCGTCGATCCAGGAAGCGGAGACAGCCTTCAGGCGCTCGCTGCGCGCGGAACGATCCAGCGTGTCGATGCTGGTGGGCGGCACATTCATCCACCGGCCTTCACCCAGTTCGAGCGCCGCAGCGATCCGTTCCGGCTCTGTTGCGCCGGGCACAAGGAGAATGAGATCGGCTTCCAATGGCGTGGTCGTCTTCGCGCTGATGATCTTCAGAATCTCGCCGGATTCCAGGGTCGTCTCGTGACCATTGACGCGGCGGATGGCGAAAGGGCGCAGTCGGCACCGCACACGCTGCGCCGGAACAGCCAACTGACGCACAGGGCTTCCCAGCACCTTGCCGTCAACGGCAAGCTGAGCCGGCAGCAGGAGTGCGATCTCGGGGTTGAAGAGATCGTCCTGGTTGGAGCCGGTGGGGCGCTTGCGGGAGGCCATCGTTTCTCCCTCCGTCAGGCTGCCACGGTCGGTGGCGAGGGCGAGACGACGATGACCGTTCCCTTCGTCATCAGGACGATGAGTCCGCGCTCGGCGCCGGTCATGTCGAGATAGGCCCGTACCTGAGCCCGATAGTGTTCGAGCGCCTTGTCGTCAGGGTTCACATCGCTTTTCCAGTCCACCACCACGACCGGCCGGCCGTCGACCTCGACGGTCAGGGCGTCGGCGATCCCGGCCGTCACGGTCTCCACGCCGTCGGCCGCTTCTGCGGCATAGACAGGAAGCTCGGCCAGAAGATCGGGCCGCAGAGCTGCGATCTCGGGCAGCGCCAGGGTCCGGGCCACACAGGTCGCCAGCTCCTGCGCCGACAGTCCCGTTGCCGGATCGGCGACCGGGGATTGGCCGAGGGCGCGGATGAGGTGGCCAGCCCGTTCGGCCAGGGCAGCTTCCGCTTCCGGGGTTTCGCCGGTCAGCACCTCTTCCATCAGTTTATGCAGGATAAGCCCGCGCTCGCCGCCTTGCACGAGGGCGGCGGCTTCGAGCTCGGGCAGCTCGTCGTCGGCCGCCCCCGTCCAGAGCGCGACTTCCTCCTCTCGCAGCACGGTCCCGGTGGCGTCCTCGTCGCGGCTGGGGGCGAGCCAGGTCAGCCGGGTCTGTGCGGCGGCGATGCTTTCGGCTTCGGCGGCGAAGCTCGCCCGCGTCTGGCTGTTGCCCGCGCCGGCGCTGCTCGGCGTGAGGTCGGCCGGCAGATGGGAGAGGTCGATGCCCGGCAGATCGGCAAGCGACAGATCGACGAGACCGATCCATGCGGATTTGGAGGGCGTGGTGTCGAGTCGGGGCAATACCAGCAGTTCACGCGCGCGGGTGGCCGCAACATACCAGAGCCGGACGCGCTCGCGGTCCAGCTCGTTCTTNTCGGCCTCGCGTGCGGCTTCGTAACCATCGGGTTGCACGCCGAGGACCGGGCAATAGAAGGTCTCGGTCTGACGGTCGATGACTGCGCTTTCGGGTGCCATAACCCCGGTCATTGTGTTGACTGGAATGACGATCGGCCATTCGAGTCCTTTGGCCGCGTGCATGGTGAAAAGTGCGACTGCCTCCTCCTGCGCGTCCGGTCGGCCCTCGACGGCGCGCNNCTCGTCCGCCCAGGCGGCCGACATAGCTTCGGCGAAGGCGCGGAGGCCGCGCACGGCATAGCCGGTCGACAGGCTGAGATAGAGATCGACATTGGCGAGCGCCCGCTCGGCCTGGCCGCGATGGCGCTCAAAGAGAAGCGGGCGGACGCGCATGGCATCCACTGCCTGCGACAGCAGTTCGTGCGGCGTCGTGCTGTTGCCACGCCGGGAGAGCGATTGCAGCCGCTCGATGACCTCGCGGGCGAGCGGATGAGCGATTACGGCGGGGTCGATGCTGAGATCCAGACGCGGAATCCGATCGGGCTGTTCTTCCGAGCGCGGCAGGCTCCAGATGATGTCCAGCAACTCTTCTTCGGTCAGGCCGACCAGAGGTCCGCGCAGCAACGCGCCGAGCGCCAGGGTGTCGCGGCGATCGGCCAGGGCGCGGGTCAACGCGATCAGGTCCTGGATTTCCTGGCGGCGGAACAGACCCTTGCCGGCCTGGGTCGCCACGGGNATGCCGCGGCGCTCCAGGGCTTCCTCGTAGCGCCACAGTTCCGCGCCGGTCGGCGCCAGCAGGGCGATGTCGCCCGGCAGGCAAGGCCGCTCGGCGCCGCTGCGACGGTCAACGATCGGATGGCTTTCGATCAGCCGGGCGCATAGCTCGGCGATGGCTTCTGCCTCGGCATCACGCTGCTGCTCGGCGCTGGCTTTGCCGTTTTCATCGGCCACGGCGATGTCGAGGGCCGCCACGCAGACGCCACCGCGATTGTCATGGAACGGGTCCAGTGCGGTGAAACCCGGCTGTCCATCGGCTGAGAGCACAGCCTCGAAGCGCTCGTTGACGAAGGTCAGGATCGAGGCACAAGAGCGGAAATTGGTCGAGATCGACAACAAGCTGTCCGGATTCTGGGCGCGGAAGGCGTCGCGCGCCTGGACATAGGCGCCGACGTCGGCGCCGCGAAAACGATAGATCGCCTGCTTGGGATCGCCGACCAGGAAGAGCGCGCCCGGCCGGATGCGGAAGCCCGTCCAGTCATTGGCGTCATCGGCGGGCTCACCGCACAGACGCCAGAAGATCTCGGTCTGCAGGGGATCGGTGTCCTGGAACTCGTCGACGAGGACATGGGCGAAGCGCTGCCCGAGTGCGCGACGAACAGCATCATGGTCCCGCAACAGATCGCGGGCGGCAAAGATGAGGTCGTCGAAGTCGAGTTGAGCGCTGGCCCGTTTGTGATCGCGGTAGCGTTGCAGGATCGGGCGGACTTCNTCGATCAACGCCGCCAGAGCGTGGCCGGCGGTGGCCTGCATGAGCGCCCCNCAGGCATTACAGCAGGTGGTGTAATGCGCTTCGGCCGCGTCGTTCAGCCGATCGCCGTCGGCCTTGGAGAGGCCCGCCTGTTTGGCTGCTGCCGCCCATTTGCCCTTCTTGCGGTAGGAAGCGAACGCGCCAGCCTTGGTGCAAAGGTCAGGATGGGGCCGCGAGGTCAGGAGCCGGACGAGGCCGGCGGGCGTCGCGGAATCAGGCGCATTCGCAAGGGCCGTCGCCATTTCGGCCAGACGCTCTACGATCGTCACCGTTTCCGGTTCAGCCGCCGCCGTGCCGTTCATGAAGTCCGCAAAATCGGCCGTGGCTTGCCGGAACGCTGTCATGTGGCCGTCAAGGGGAGAGATTGGCGGGGCTTGGAGCGTGCGGCGGCGGCGCAGATTCTCGGCGATCTTGTGGATGAGCGCCACGGTCTCGACGGGGCTGTGCAGCACCATTTCGGCCAGGAGGCCGCCCTGGCCGCCGGACAGGCGCTCGCGCAGCCAGCCATCGACGATCTCGAGGAAGGTGAGGTCGGCCTGGTTGCGATCCATGACGCCCGCGCCGGGGTCGATGTCGGCCTCCGCCGGATAGGGCTTGATCAGGCGCTGGCAAAAGCCGTGGATGGTCGAGCAGGTGATTTCGTCAATCGCGGCGCTGGCGGCGGCGAGATTGGTCAAATGGGTCTCCGACAGCCCATCGGGCAGCGCCACCCGCAGTTCGGTCGCGATCTTGCCGGCCGAGAGGTCGGCGACGAACTCGCGGACACGGGACAACAGCTCGCTCGCGGCAAGCTCGGTGAAGGTGACGGCGGCGATGGAACGCGGCGCGACGCCTTGCGCCAGCATGGCGGCGATGCGGCCGGCCATGACAGCGGTTTTGCCCGAACCGGCGCCGGCCTCGACCAGGATCGAGCGGTCGTGCAGGCTGATCGCATCGCGGCGGGCACCGTCATCCTTCAGCATCTTGGATACGCTGCTCATCATTCCGCCTCCCAGACCTGAGCGACTTCGCCCAGNCCACCCGCCGCGGCCAGCATCTTGCGTTTGCAATAGGTGGCGCCGGCATTGGCCGGCAGGGCGAAGGCGAGATCGTCGTAGTCGCCGCCCGTATCGGGACCAGGCAGNGCTGCGCCGCCGGCGAGACTGGTTCTCGCGGCGCGCAGATAGCCGGTGATCTCGGTGAGCACGGCCTCGGGGTCGTCGAGCTGGAGATCGACCGGCTCGCGCGGATAGAGCAGAGAGGCGCTGATGGCGACGTCGTCGCCGAGGAGCGCCTTCACCGCGAACGCGTAGAGGCAGCGCTGAAGCTCGCGTCCGCCGTTCAGGCGGATGTCGCCGCGCGGCGGCCGGCCCGTCTTGTAATCACGGACGAGGGCGCGCTTGCCGTCGCCCGAGATGTCGAGTCGGTCGATATAGCCGGCGATGTTGAAGCCGGTGTCAGGAATCGTGACCGGCAGGCTCACATCCCAGGGGACGTCAGCGTTGGTCTTCGGCTCCGAGCCGCCGAAGGGCACCTCGCCATAAGCGCGCNNGCCGGGCAGTGCATCGTCGCCATAGGTGAGGGCGCGGCCTGCCAGCACGCGGGCGTCATCGAGGGTGCGCCCCCAGATGACGGCCGGTGGAACCGGACGTTCGCTTTCCCAGTCGGTGGCGACGGCTTGGGCCGCCCGGCCCACAGCCGCCTCGATGGCTTCAGTGGCGGCGCTGGCCAGCCCGCCTGCGGCTTCGAGATCGCGCAGGGCTCGGTCGAGTACCATGTGGACAAGATCGCCGATTCCCAGCGCATCGAGCACGAGGGGTTCGGCGCTGCTCTGCGGCTCGCGCCACCCGAACCCGTAGACCCACACGAAACTGAGCGGGTTGCGTAGCAGGCGGCGCAGTGAGCTGGCCGACTGGGTGCGGCCAAGAATGGCGAGCATGAGCGGATGATCCGCCCGCACCAGCCCGTCATGGGCGGTAATCTCCGCCTGCCGCCAGTCGCGCCAGCAGCCGATCGCGCTGGTCGCCTGTGGATCGGCGGCGAACTCCTGGGGCCGCGCCATCAGCCGGTCGGTCTCGCTGAAGGCGTGGGCCGGNGTCGCGTTGCGGCGCAGATAGGTTTCGTCGCCGTGCCCGGCGAGGNNAGGACTGCGTCCGAGGAGACGGCCATCGCTGTCGCGCCGGGCGCGCGAGAGAACGACGGCATCGCCTGTGGTGGCGAGGATGGTCTCGAAGTCACGGCGGTCGGCGAGGTTCACCGGCAGGGGATCGAGAATCGGTGTCGGAATGATGTGGTCCGGGATCAGCCGGTCCTCGGCGATGCCGCGCGGCCAACGCGAGGAGTTGAGCCCGAGGAGGCGCACGAAGCGGCGGGGCGAGGCCGCGAGCGCGCTCGCCGGCATCCAGGCGACACAGGCGCACGCCTCGAGGCCGTCATCCTGTTTCAGGGTCTCCAGCGTCGCGTCGACCGAGGCGGCGGGGCCGGCGAGCAGCGCCTTGCGCCAGATCGCAAGCGCGCGGCCCTTGAGGAAGGTGTCGCCGATCTCGCTGGCGGCTTCGGGGCCTCTTGCTAGCATCTCGATCGCCGCGCGTAGCGCCGGGGTGTGATCGGCGGCATCGGGCCAGTCTTCCGGCGCCAGCCGGGCAAACAGGCGGTTCCAGGCGGCCAGCGTCGAAAGGGGCGCATCGGTCGGCAAAACCCGCAGCCAGCCTTCAGGCAGAGCCTGGAATGCCCCACCGTCGCGGCAGAGCGCCGCCAGGCGCCGCAGACGCGATTGCGACAGGCCGCGCACGACGATGTCGGCCAGCGCGGCGGCCGCCTGTCCCTCGCGAGTGGTGACGGTGCGGACGCCGTGGACGAAGTGCAGGTCGATATTGGCGTCGGCGCGCAGGGCCAGGAAATGATCGTCATAGTCGGCGGGCGAGGCGGTCGCGATAGCGATCTCTGAGGCCGAGACGCCCGAGGCGAGCAGGTGTCGCGCCCAGCGCATCGCCTCGATAGCCTCGTGATAGGCCGTCGCCGCGCTGACTGCGCCGACCTCCGGCGCTTGCCCCGGCGTGCGCACGATCGCGACGCCTGTGCCGTCGAGCCACGCGGGAACACTCCTCGGGCCGGCGGTCCACCGCACGGGGATGTGGACCGTGAGGGCATGGAGCAGCGGCCGCCAGCACGGCGAAAGCTCGGTAAGGCCGGCGATCTCCATGGGGCCAAGGACGGCGGTGGCATGATTGATGCGGGCGGTCGCGGCCGCGACGATGTCGATAGGACGCATCATGCCAGCCGGAAGCCGCTCGATGACCGCCGCTTCCAGGCGCGCGATGGCGGCAAGGCGCGGATGGTCGGCCGCGCGCATGGCCAGATCGATACCCGCGCGCCAGGCTTTGTGCAGCGTGTCGGCGGCTGCGTCGATCATGCCAGGAAGATCCTTGATGCTCTCCAGTTCGCCCATCGGCGTCGCCGGCAGGGCCGCCTGGATCGCCGTGCGCAAGCTTTCGTCGTCGATGGGACGGACGAAGCCGCCGGCCAGTCGCACGGCGGCTTGCTCGAAGGACATGATCTGAAGGCCTTGGCGCTTCTCCCGTCCAGCCGCCAGACGGGCCTCCCGCATGGCGAGGCGGCCATGAACGACCAGGGTGGATCGATGTGCGATGGTCATGGCCGCTCTCCTTCCGGGCGCTGCTTAGGCTTTCGCCGCGCCAGCGGCGGTGACCGCCGTGCGCGTGCCGGTGATTTGAGGTTCCGGCCGGCGCGATTGCGCATCCTGCCCCTCCGAGTGCATCTGATTATCCATTGACGAACCCCTAGTGTGAATAATAATTACACGGACCAGATCGGATTGTCCATCTAGTTTTTATGCTCATCTACACGAGGCTGAGGCAATGGCAGAGGCCGCGACGGCGTTGAAATGGGGGTGGGGCGCCGGCTCGAGTTCATTGAGTTCCGGCTTNTTTGGGAGGGGTCGATCAACCGCGCCGACCTCGTGGAGGTATTTGGCGTGTCGGTTCCGCAGGCGTCGAAGGACCTGACGCTCTATCAGGAGCGGGCGCCCGGCAACATGGAGTACGACACCCGCGCCAAGCGCTATGTCGCCGCTGAGCACTTCGTCCTGCGCTTTCTTGAGCCGGACCCCTATGTCTATCTCGCGCAGCTTCGCTCGGTCGCCGAGGGCGCTCTTCCCGCCCATGATTCGTGGATTGCGGCTCTGCCCAGCGCCGATGTGGCGCTGACCNCCAGGCGGGACATCGACATCAAGGTTCTGCGTAAAATCCTCGACGCCACCCGCGAGGGCGTTTCCGTCGACATCTGCTATCAGTCGATGAACAAGGTGCGGCCGGACCCGATCTGGCGGCGCATCACGCCTCATGCCTTCGGCTATGATGGCTTTCGCTGGCACGCGCGGGCTTATTGCCACCTGGAGCATAAGTTCAAGGACTTCCTGCTGCCGCGCATCCTCGATGTCGGCGCGAAAGGCGAGCCGNGGGAATCAGGCGACCGGGACTGGCTCTGGAACAACTATTTCGATGTCGTCATCGGGCCGCACCCGGCGCTGACGGCAAGCCAGAAGAAGGTTGTCGCCAAGGATTATGGGCTCGATCAGGGTAATGGCGTGCTCGCAGTCCGCTATGCGATGCTCTTTTATGTTTTGAAGCGTCTGGGTTTGCTGGGTGACGCCACGAAGCAGAGCGCCCATACGCAGCATATCGTAACAATAAACCGCAAAGAAACTGAAGCTGCACTTGAGCGAGCGGAGCTTCAGCTATGAAAGACTTGGGGAGCGCCGGTTGATGGCGGTACGGCTTGAGGACATAAAGAACGGCGCATCGGTGCGGGGCGTGGCCTCGGCTCAGGCTGTGCATGTGATCTCGGTGGACTGGATCGGCGATCAGGCGATCAGCGTCGTTTACCGCGACCACAACGGCTCGGTAGCCGAGGCCGTTCTTTATCGGGATGACGAGCACCGGCTTGAGGTCGAGCAGAGCGGGCGGGCCTGGTCGTTCGACGCTGACGGCGCGTTGTTGCGGCTGGTGACGGAAGCCAACCGCATCAAGCTGGCGCACTATTTCGACCCCTATCTGGCGATCCACACGAGTCTGGTCGATCCGCTGCCGCACCAGATTTCGGCAGTCTATGGCGAAATGCTGCCGCGACAGCCGCTGCGCTTCCTGCTCGCCGACGATCCCGGCGCCGGCAAGACGATTATGGCCGGGCTGCTGATGAAGGAACTGATCGCCCGTAGCGACCTAGAGCGCTGCCTCGTGGTCGCGCCCGGAAGCCTGGTCGAACAATGGCAGGACGAACTCGGCCAGAAATTCAATCTCGAGTTCGACATCCTTTCCCGCGACATGATCGAGAATNCGCGGTCGGGCAATCCGTTCAGCGACCGGGACCGGCTGATCGTCCGTCTCGATGTGCTGGCGCGCAACGAGGAGCTTCAGGAGAAGCTCACGAGTGCGCGCGAATGGGACCTCATCATCTGTGATGAAGCCCATCGCATGTCTGCCACTTATTTTGGCGGGGAGGTCAAATACACGCGGCGATATCAGGTCGGCCAGAAGCTCGGTCAGGTCTGCCGGCACCTGCTGTTGATGTCGGCGACGCCGCACAACGGCAAAGAAGAGGATTTCCAACTCTTCATGGCTTTGCTCGACGGCGATCGGTTCGAGGGCCGGTTCCGCGATGGTGTCCACTACGCCGACACCGAAGACATGATGCGGCGGCTGACCAAGGAGGAACTGCTCNACCTCGACGGTCGGCCGCTCTTCCCCGAGCGGCGGGCGCGCACGGTCAAATATCAGCTCTCGGAGNGGGAGGCCGCGCTCTACACCGCCGTCACGGAATATGTGCGCACGGAGATGAACCGCGTGCAGCGCTTCGCGGAGGGCGACGGAAAGAAGCGTAACAATGTCGGTTTCGCATTGCAGATCCTCCAGCGCCGGCTCGCTTCGTCACCGGCCGCAATTNACCAGTCACTTAAGCGTCGCCGCGAGCGGCTGGAAAACGAACTGGGCGAAGCTCGTCTTGCCGCCAAGGGCCGTCGAGCGGGTACGAGCGAGCCGACGATCAATGCCGACATGCTCGGCAACATCGAGGAATATGGCCAGGAGGAGATCGACGAGCTTGAGGACCTGATCTCGACGGGCGCAACGACGGCCGAGACTGTCGAGCAGCTCGCCTTGGAAGTCGAGACGCTGAAGGGGCTGGAGACCATGGCGCTTGGCGTGCTGCGCTCGGGCGTGGATACGAAGTGGAGCCAGCTCAATCGCATCCTCGACGATGATCTGATGGTCGACGCGNCCGGCAATCGTCGCAAGCTGATCATCTTCACCGAGCCCAAGGACACACTGCACTACCTGCTCGACAAGGTCAGGGCGCGGCTCGGCAATCCCGAGGCGGTCGAGGTGATCCACGGCGGCGTCTCGCGCGAAGAGCGGCGCAAAGTCGTCGAGCGCTTCATGCAGGACAAGGATATGCTGGTCCTGATCGCTAACGACGCGGCCGGTGAAGGCGTGAACCTTCAGCGCGGCCACCTCATGGTCAATTACGACCTGCCGTGGAACCCGAACAAGATCGAGCAGCGGTTCGGCCGCATCCACCGCATCGGCCAGACAGAGGTTTGTCACCTCTGGAATCTCGTCGCGGCCGATACGCGCGAGGGCGAGGTCTACGCTCGGCTGCTCGAANAGCTGGAAGCTGCGCGCGAGGCGCTGGGCGGCCGCGTCTATGACGTGCTCGGGGAATTGTTCGACGGCGTGGCGCTCAAGGATCTGCTGTTCGAGGCGATCCAGTATGGCGAGCGGGAAGAGGTCAAGGCCCGCCTGTTCCAGCAGGTCGATGGCGCCGTCGATCAGGCGAACCTGCTTGAGCTTCTGCGCCGCCGCGCCCTGACCAATGACACGATGCCGGAGGCCAAGGTCGAGGAACTGCGGCTCGAAATGGAGCGCGCCGACGCGTTGCGCCTGCAGCCGCATCACATCCAGAGCTTCTTCGTTGAGGCGTTCCAGCATCTGGGCGGCCGGATCAAGCGCCGCGAGGAAGGGCGCTGGGAGATTGCCCATGTGCCGGTGCGTATCCGCGAGCGGGATCGTCAGATCGGTAATGGCGCACCGCTCCAGACGCAATATGAGCGGATCTGCTTCGAAAAGGACAAAATCAACCAGCAGCCGGTCGCAGCTTTCGTGTGCCCGGGCCATCCGCTGCTCGAAGCTGTCATCAGCCTGATCCGCGAGCAGTATGAGCAGATCATGCGGCAGGGCGCGATCCTGGTAGACGACACCGATGCTGGAGACGCGCTGTCGGCGATTTTCCTGCTGGAACACACCGTCCAGGACGGTCGCGTCACCAGCGCCGGCAAGCCGCATGTGATTTCGCAGCGGCTCCAGTTCGCCGCAATCGACAAGGCCGGAAACACCGTCAACGCCGGCATAGCGCCGCATTTGAACCTGCGGCCAGCCAAGCCGGAAGAGGTCGCCAGCGTGCGTGATCTTCTGGAGGAGAGCTGGCTGACCACCGATCTGGAAAAGGCCGCGATCCGGTTCGCGACGGTCGAGCTGGCGCAGGGCCATGTCGCCGAGGTTAAGGCGCGGCGCTTGCCCGAGATCGAAAAGGTCGAGCAGGAAGTTCGCGCCCGGCTCAAGAAGGAGATCAATTACTGGGATTCCCGCGCCTTCGAGCTGAAGGAAGAGGAGCGGGCCGGCAAGAAGACTCGGGTGAACTGGCAGAATGCGCAGCGCCGGGCCGAGGATCTGGCGGATCGGCAAAAGCGCCGCATGGACCAGCTTGAACGGGAGCGGTTCATCTCCTCGCAGCCGCCGCGCGTGCGGGGCGGCATGGTTGTCATCCCGCGTGGGCTACTGGAAGAGCGTCAGGCACCAAGCGTCCCGAACCATTTCGCGGAAGACNCCGTTGCGCGCCGGGTGATCGAGCTTGCTGCGATGGAAGCCGTCATGGCGGCCGAGCGGGCGCTGGGCAATGAGCCGGCCGACGTCTCCGCTCAGAAGATCGGCTATGACATCGCCTCGCACGATCCGAAGTCGGGACATCTGCGCTTCATCGAGGTCAAGGGGCGCATCGACGGAGCCGACAGCGTGATGGTCACGCGGCAGGAGGTCATCACCTCCCTGCACGAGCCGGAGAAGTTCATCCTTGCTATTGTGCCTGTTGCCGCCGGTTTCGCCCATGCGCCTCGCTATGTGCGCGGCCCGCTCGTGGAACGGGAACCGTCCTTCCTCGAAACCGCGATCCAGTTCGACCTTCGTCGCCTTCTGGAGCGCGGAGGCTCCGCTGTGACAGCGAACACGCAGTTGGCGGCAAACTCGGCAGCTTGGCCTGACTACTTCNCCCCGATCCAGGAGCGCGCGACCAGGCGCTGGGATCAGCTTGAGGCGGACCCGGAGCTTGCCGGACCTTGGCAGCAGCTCTTTAAGCAGGTGCAGAGTCCGCGCCATATCCTGTCCGAGCTCCTCCAGAACGCCGACGACGCCGGCGCCAGCGAAGCGCGGGTGTCGATCGAGAACGACCGTTTTGTATTCGAGCATAATGGCGAGGACTTCATCGAGGCCCACTTCGCCTCGATCTGCCGCTTCGGCTATTCCAACAAGCGTGCGCTGCATACGATCGGCTTCCGGNGGATCGGATTCAAGAGCACGTTCAGCCTGGGCGATCGGGTCGAGTTGTTCACGCCGACCCTGGCCGTAGCCTTCGAACGCGCGCGGTTCACCCAGCCGCATTGGATCGACGGCCGTTCCCTGACGTCGGAAACCACGCGCGTCGAGGTGGCGATCGCCAATCCGCTGCTGCGCCGCGAGGTCGAGAAGAATCTCGACGAGTGGCTGAAGAGCCCGGTGTCGTTGCTGTTCTTCAAGAAAATCCGCCGTCTTCGTATCGGCGACAGCGAGGTGCATTGGCAGAGTNCCGGGCCTGGCCCCATCGCCGAGAGCGAATGGATGGCTTTGGATGAGAAAGCGAACGATCCCTTCCTCCTTGTGCGGTCCGCCGAGGAAGCCTTCCCGGACGAAGCGCTCGACGAGATCCGCAAGGAGCGGATGCTGGGGGCCGAGGACAGCGGCGATTTCCCGCCTTGTCGCGTCGAGATCGTGCTTGGCGCCAAGGGCCGGCTCTATGTCGTGCTGCCGACCGGCGTTGAAACGACACTACCTTTCGCCTGCAATGCCCCCTTCATCCAGGACCCGGCGCGCCTCAAGATCAAGGACCCGGAAACCTCGCCGACCAACCGCTGGCTCCTGAACCGCGCCGGGGAACTGGCCGCCGGCGCGATGATGGAGTGGCTGGAGCAGACGAACACCGGCGCGCGGGATCGGGCGGACGCCTACGGCCTGTTGCCGGATGTCGACCGTGAGGCGACCACGCTCGAAGGAGCGTGTGGCGCGATCGTTGAGCTGGCCTTCGACGCGGTGATCGACGGCCGGTCGATGCTGCTGACCGAGGAAGGGCAGCTGGTCGAGGCCAAGGCAGCGATCACGGTTCCGCGGCCGGTCTTTGACATCTGGCCGGCGGACCAGGCGATGGCCTTGCTCGATGCCAAGTCACGGCCGGCGCTGTGCCAGCATGTCTCGGCCAGGAACCGGACCAAGCTCGTTCATTGGGGCCTGATCGAGGAGTTCTCAAAGTCGGATCTGCTCGACCGCCTGCGCAGCCATCACCTGCCGCGACCTGCGACGTGGCGGCATTTGTTGAACCTTTGGGCCTATATCGCGCCTGAGGTGACGGGCTGGCAGTGTCACGACGCCGACGCGCTGCGCATCGTCCCGGTGCAGGGCAAGGAGGTGCTCTATGCGGCCTCGGAGATCGTTCGGCTCGGCGAGAAGAAGTTGCTCCAGTCGGACGAGGATTGGGAATTTCTGGCCAGCCACCTTGTTGTCCTCAACCAAAACTGGACGCGGTTCCTCGCGGAACAGCGCCGGGACAAGGCCGAGGGTGAAAGCCACAACGAACCGGTAGAGGCCGCTTTCGCGGTGCTGGAGGAGATCGGCCTCGACGGCACGAGCGATGTCAACGCCGTCATCGACCGTGTCGCCGCCGACTATTTCGGCGCCGGTCAGGCCAAACTCGCCGAGTGCGTTCAGATTGCCCAGATCGCGGCCAAGCTGGGTGTCACTGTTGGCGACGCCTTCCGATATGCTTGCGCCGACCTCAAGCTTCGGGCGACCGACAAGGGGGTGCTGTTCGACGAGAACGGTACGCTCAATGAGCTGTTGCCGGACTCCTTCCGCAAGACGCAACTCCTCCACGGCGATTATGTCGCGAGCTTCAAATCCTGTACGCGGGAGGATTGGCTACGCTGGGTCTCGTCGGGCCGTTCAGGACTGCTGACGATGGCGCCGCTGGCCTCGAAGCGCACCAGCCTCTATGGGCGCCAGCGGGCGGTGGCGGAAGCGCAGGCGCGCGGGCAGCGCCACGCGCTCTACTATGCCTATGTCACGGAGAGTTTCGTCGTCGATGATTGGGACTTCCCGGCCGACTACTGGCGGCATTGGGAGGCGTTGTCGAAGACCGATCCAGGTATCTGGGCCAAGATCATCGGGAAGATTCTTGAACAGCGCGACGCCTATTGGTCCCGGTCTTCGACGATGCGGCTGTCGCAGGTGGCGACCACCGGATCGACGCGATCAGTCAGCTCGGAGCCGTTATTGGCGGATTGGCTCATGAAGCTGCGCGCAAAGCCCTGTCTGCCCGATACGCGCAACATGATCCAGCTTCCGGCCGACCTGGTGCGTCGGACGCCCGAAACCGAAGCCCTGATCGACGTCGAGCCCTTCGTGCATGGCCTGCTCGATCGGGAAACGACGCGGCCGTTGCTTGACCTTCTTGGTGTCCGCAAAACACCCAGCGGACCGGGCCGCTTGCTTGACCGGCTACGCGCCCTGGCGAAATCTGACCGGGCGCCCGCGCATGAGGTCGAGAAATGGTATCGTCGCCTCGACCAGATGCTCGACGGCTGTTCGACTGCTGATGCGCAAATCATCAGGAACGCCTTCAAGACCGAAAAGCTGATCCTCGCCCAGGACGGGACATGGACGACGGCGAGCGGCGTCTTCCTGGCGGGGGATGAGGAGGATGTTCCCGGCGCCGCGGTCGTGCGTGCTTCCGTGCTCGATCTCAGCCTGTGGCATCGTATCGGTGTCGCCGACCGTCCATCGGCCGACCTGGCGCTGCAATGGCTGGAAACCCTCGCTTCCGGGAAGGCGTTGTCGCCCGACGATCTTCGGCGGGTTCGCACCCTGCTGGTACGCTACCCGACCCGCATCTGGGAGGAGCGCGGGCACTGGCTCAATCTCATCGGCGAATGGGCACCGGTCGGGACTCTGGCCTATGGCCTCAGCATGCAGAGCCTGTTCCGGTGGAGTCACCTGCATGAATGGGTCAAGCGCAAGACCGCGGATTTTCAGCGGTTGTCGNGGGAGGTCGTGCAGGCGCCGCCTTTCTCCGCTTTGCCGGCCTTGTCAGACCTGGTCGAGGAGCGGTTCAACCAACCGTCTCTGCTGGCCGGCATCGAAGATCGCCGAGCCTGGCTGACGGCGTTCGGAACCCAGCTCGGGCGGATCGAGCTTGCCGATGCCGCCGAGACCGAGCGCGTGTGGGCGCTGGCGGACGCGATCGCGGCCACGAGTTGGGTCCAGACCNCCAAGCTGGAGGTCATTCCCTATCTCGAAGGCGTGCCCGCTGGGACGGCGCGGCTCACCGACATCCTGTGGCTCGACTGCAAGCTCTTCGTCAGCCCGCTATCGAAGGCCAAGCTGGCGAAGCGGGTCCCGGAAGAGATCGGCAGGAGCCTGAGCGCGGATATTCGCGCGGCGCTGGCCTATGCGTTCGAGCGCTCGCCCGAGGATATCCGGGAATATCTCGAGGAAAACTTCACGCTCGGCCCCGAGCAAATGGTCGCCGCGCCGATCAGCGAAGTCCAACCGGACGCCGCTCCCGGCGATGAGGATGAGAGCGACGAGACCGCTGAAGGCGCGGGCGATGACGCCGAGCCAGTCGATGCTGACGATCTCCACCTGGCGGAGGAGGACGAGCCCGCCACGCTCCCCGAACCCGCGCCTCCGACGGGAGAGCCAGATCGCGAGCTGATCGAAACGGAGGTTGCGACCAGGCCGCGCGCCGCGCCGAAGCCTCCACGCCCGAGCGTAATGGCGCGCTTTGCGCTGGCCCAGGGCTACAAGGTCGACGGCGAGGATCGCTTCTTCCATGCGGATGGGAGCTGGATCGGCCGCGGCAACGGCACGCGCTTTCCATGGGAGCGTCGCTCGGCGGGTGGTGAGATTCTTCGCCACTATTATCCAAAGGACCACTGCCTGGAGCACGAACCGCTCCAGCTTGAAGCGGACGTCTGGGGTCTGCTCGACCAGAAGCCGGACCTCTATTCGTTCATTCTCATCAACCCCGAGGGTGATGCCGTCGAGATGACGGGCGCCCACCTGCGCGCATTGCGTGACGGTGGCGAACTGACCATCCACCCTGCAACCTACAGGCTTGTTTATGACCTCGACGAATAACACCAAGAAGAAGCTGATCGAGGTCGCCATTCCTCTGGCGGCGATCAACGCGGCTTCCGTGAAAGAANAATCGATCCGGCACGGGCATCCGTCCACGCTGCATCTGTGGTGGGCTCGGCGACCGCTGGCGGCGTGTCGCGCAGTATTGTTCGCCCAGCTTGTTGATGATCCATCGAGTGATCTTGAAAAGTTCCCCACGCATGAAGCGCAAGAGGCCGAGCGTAAGCGCCTGTTCGGCATCATCGAAGAATTGGTGAAGTGGGAGAACTCGACCAACGAGGAGGTGCTGGAACGCGCACGCGCCGAAATCCGCAAGAGCTGTGGCGGCGAACTGCCTCCAGTCTATGACCCATTCTCAGGCGGCGGGTCGATCCCGTTGGAGGCGCAGCGCCTCGGCCTGCCGGCTTATGGATCAGACCTGAACCCGGTCGCGGTGATGATCGGCAAGGCGATGATCGAGATTCCGCCGGAGTTCAAGGACCAGCCTCCAATCCATCCAGGAGCGAAGGACCGGCAATTCTACCGCAATGCGGAGGGATTGGCGGAAGATGTGAAATATTATGGCGAATGGATGCGGGAGAAGGCGTGGGAGCGCGTTGGGCATCTCTACCCGCAGGTGGACCTGCCTCAAGATCTGGGCGGGGGCAAGGCGACGGTGATCGCCTGGATTTGGGCGCGAACCGTGCCAAGCCCTAACCCTGCTTTGACAACTCTCAAGACTCCGTTGGTGAGGAACTTCTATCTGCTCGACAAAGAAGATCGGAAGGTTTGGGTTGAGCCCGTAGCTAACGAAAGCAAGACGGATTACCGGTTTGAGGTGCGCCACGGAGATGGTCCCGCACGTCCGCCAAACATCGGGCGCTCTGGTGCAAACTGCGTCGTCACAGGAGAGGCAATTCCTCTATCCTACATTCGACAAGCCGCCCAGTCTGGCAAAATGGGGCAACGTCTTATGGCGGTTGTCGTCGAGACGTCGGCTGGGCGAAACTACATTTCGCCAACGCCGGAAATTGAGAAAATCGCACTAGATACTGATCCGGTTTGGCGGCCGGAAACTCTGATTCCTCTAAAACACCGAAACTTCCAAACGCCGCTCTATGGAATGACGAGATTTGGCGACGTTTTCACGGATCGCCAGCTTGTTGCATTGGGCGCATTTGTCGACACGCTGAAGTCTTTGAAGGACGAAGTTGAATCTAGCCTGACGGACAATGTCGGGGTTCGTAATATAGACAGCTATATCCGTGCATTGCGTGTTTATTTATCGTTTTCCATCAGCAAGGCCCTAACCCGCAATTGTTCGTTGGCCATATGGGAAACCGGGATGGGCCGGTTGGCTGGAGCTTTGGGCAGACAAGCTCTTCCGATGCAGTGGACGTTCGCAGAGACGAATCCCTTCGCGGGTGCGGGAGGGGACATTGCGGGAACTGCACTGTCTGTCTCAGAAGTCCTCGATTGCCTGACCTGCACGTCTCAGGGGGCCGTCGTTCAGCACAACGCTTCGGAACAGAATCCGTTTGTCACAGGCTTCGTGCTTTCAACTGATCCGCCCTATTACGATAATATTGAATACGCAGAACTTTCGGACTTCTTCTACGGATGGCTACGGCGTAGTTTGCAGACCGATTTTCCCGACATCATGGGCGTTATTTCGGTCCCGAAGCGGGAGGAATTAGTCGCCAGCACTACGCGCTACGGGAGTTCGGAAGCTGCCGAAGCCCATTTTGNNGGGGGCATGACGCATGCAATGAACGTGCTGTCGCGAGGGTCATCAAACGAATATCCAGCGGCGATTTACTACGCCTTTAAGCAATCCGAGATCGAGAAAGATGGCATTTCGTCCACCGGATGGAGTTCATTTCTCGAAGCCGTTATTGCGTCGGGCTTCACTATTGTTGGCACTTGGCCAGTTCGCACGGAAGCAACGAATGCCCTGAAANAGGGAATGAACGCCCTTGCTAATCTGGTTGTTCTTGTTTGCCGAAAGAAGGCGCCGACTGCTGAGATTATCACTCGCGCGGAGTTCATCCGTGCCCTCAAGCGTGAGCTGCCACCGGCTATAGCTGAGCTTCAGGCAGCCAACATTGCCCCGGCTGATATGCCGCAATCGGCTATCGGACCCGGCATGGGCGTGTTCTCGCGCTACAAGGCCGTTCTCGAAGCCGATGACAGTCCGATGAGTGTGAAGACCGCGCTTCAGCTCATCAACCGGGAACTCGACGAATATCTCGGTGGCATCCAGGGTGAGTTCGACGCGGACACGCGGTTCGCCATCACCTGGTTCGAGCAGAATGGGACCGGTAAGGGGGACTACGGTGTAGCCGACAACCTTGCTCGTGCGCGTGGTATCTCGGTCGAGAGCGTCAAACATGCCGGTATCGTCGAAAGCGCGGCTGGCAAAGTTCGTATCCTCGCGCGCGATGAACTGGACGACGATTGGGATCCTGAAGAGGATCGCCACCTGACGGTGTGGGAGTGCCTCCAGCACCTGGTCCGGCAGCATGAGAAGGACGGCATCTCCCATGACACTGCCGTCCTGCTGAAGAAGATCAACATTCAGGCCGAGGCCGTGAAGGATCTCGCCTACTGCCTCTACGACATCAGCGCCAACAAGCGGAAAGATGCGAAGGAGGCCACGGCCTACAACGCCCTGATCGCCGACTGGACCGAGCTGACGAAGGCAGCGGCAGCCATCCACGACACGAGCGGCGATCGTCAGATCCGGCTGGATATTTGAGGGGGAACGGAACGTGGCAAAAAGCACCCGCCAATATGTGTTTGAAGGGATGGAGCTGCTGCCTTCGGCGCTGATCCCATTCGTCGAAAAGCGGCTCGAAACCTCGCTCAAGGGGCACTGGCAAGTCCAGGTTCTGGAGAAGCTGCCGAGCCTGCGCCCCAACAGCAACGGCGAGGTCGGTTGGGACCAGGCCGCGCTGTTCAACGCGATGGATCGCTTCTGGAGCGAGGCGTTCAAGGCGGTTCTCGGCCGTGCCGAACGCTCGCTGGTCAATGAACTGGGCGATGTCCGCAACAAGCTCTCGCACAACGAGACCTTCACCTACGACGACGCCGAGCGCGCGCTCGATTCCATGCGTCGCCTTATGGAGGCGATCAGCGCCGGCGAGACGGCCGAGCAGCTCGGCAAGATGCGCGACACCATCCTGCGCACGAAGTTCACCGAGCTTCAGCGCAATGAGGAGCGGCGGAAAACCCAGCGCCTCGAAATCTCGGTCGAGACGGTGGCGGGGCTTCTGCCGTGGCGCGAGGTGGTCGAGCCGCACCAGGATGTCGCCACCGGCGAGTTCCAGCAGGCCGAGTTCGCGNCCGACCTCGCCAAGGTGCATTCGGGCAGCGCGCCACCGGAATATCGCGACCCGCGCCAGTTCTTCAGCCGCACCTATCTGACTGAAGGCTTGAGCGCGCTGCTGATCGGGGCCGCGAAGCGGCTGTCCGGCACCGGCGGCGATCCCGTCGTCGAACTGCAAACCAATNTTGGGGGCGGCAAGACGCACNCGATGCTGGCGCTCTATCATATGGCAGGGCCGACGCCGGTGCAGGACCTCTCCGGCCTCGACCAGTTGCTCGAAAAGCAGGGGCTGAGCGTGCCGAAGGCCATCAACCGCGCCGTGCTCGTCGGCACATCGCGGGGGCCGCAGGATGTGCTTCACGCCGAGGGCGACCGGAAAATCCGCACGACCTGGGGTGAACTCGCCTGGCAGCTCGGCGGCGCTGACGCTTACGCGATGGTGGCGGAGAATGACGCCAGCGGCATCGCGCCGGGCTCGAACCTCCTGGAAGCGCTTTTCAAGAAGTATGCGCCGTGCTTGATCCTGATCGACGAATGGGTCGCCTATCTGCGGCAGATCTACAAGGTCGAGGGGCTGCCCTCCGGGTCGTTCGATGCGAACCTGTCCTTCGTCCAGTCGCTGACCGAGGCGGTCAAGGCCAGCCCCGGCACGCTGCTGGTCGCTTCCTTGCCGGCCTCGCAGATCGAGGTGGGTGGTGAAGGCGGGCAGGAAGCGCTGGCGCGCCTCAAGCAGACCTTCAGCCGGGTGGAATCCTCGTGGCGGCCGGCGAGCCAGGAGGAGAGCTATGAGATCGTCCGGCGGCGGCTGTTCAAGGACATCCCCGGCGACAAGTTCCATCACCGTGACAACACGCTGAAACAGTTCGCCAAGCTCTACCGCGAGAACGCCAACGATTTCCCGCAGGGCTGCGCGNACGAGGACTACCGGCGCAAGCTGGAAAAGGCTTATCCGATCCATCCCGAGCTGTTCGACCAGCTCTATACGAGTTGGGGTTCGCTCGAAAAATTCCAGCGCACGCGCGGCGTGCTGCGCCTGATGGCGCAGGCCATTCACGAGCTTTGGATGAATGCCGATCCGTCGGTGATGATTATGCCCGGCAGCGTGGCGGTGAGTTCGCCGCGTGTGGAGCCGNAATTGCTCCACTATCTCGACGTGAGCTGGCAGTCGATCATCGCCGGCGATGTCGATGGTACTGCGTCTACTCCCTATAAAGTCGATCAGTCGGCGCCGAACCTGTACTCGGCGACCCGCCGCGTTGCTCGCGCGATTTTCATGGGAACGGCGCCTACTGCCCAGCAACAGAACACCGGCCTCGACGATAAGCAGATCAATCTCGGCGTCGTGCAGCCGGGCGAGCGCCCTGCGATCTTCGGCGATGCGCTACGCAGGTTGACGAACCAGGCTAAGTTCATGCACGCCGATCTTGGTCGGTACTGGTATTCGATGGCGGCGAGCCTCAATCGCATCGCCGCGGACAAGGCGGCGCAGATCGAGGCGGCGCTTGTCGACGTGACGATCGACGCCGAACTCGGAAAATATGTGAACGGCCTCGCCGACCGCGGGCATTTCGATGCTGTGCAGGTGGCACCCGCGTCATCAGCTGAAGTTCCCGACGAGGCGGGCGGCGTGCGCGCTGTCGTGCTCGGCGTCAAATATCCCCACAACGGGCGCGATGGCTCGGATGCACTGGTCGAAGCGAAGGACATCCTCACTCAGCGGGGCAATGCGCCGCGCGTCTATCGCAACATGCTCGTGTTCATCGCAGCGGAAGCCCGGCAACTCGACCATCTGCGGGATGCCGTTCGCGCGTCCCTGGCTTGGGNNGGCGAAATCGTCCGCGACAAGGAGCGCCTTGAACTCCGACCGAGCGACCAGAAGCTCGCAGAGGCGAAGCTAGCCGAAGCGAGAGAAACGATGAAGACCCGCCTCAAAGAGGCGTGGTGCTATCTGCACTATCCTGCCCAGGAGAGTGCCCAGGCCGATTGGGAGTGGGTGTCGGGCAAGATTCCGGCGCAGGACGGGCTGCTGGCTCGGGCTAGCAAGCTGGTGGCTGAAGAGGGCTTGCTGACGGAGTTGGGGCCGTCGCGCCTCGACCGCGATCTCCAGAAATACATCTGGAACGATAAGCCGCGACTGTCGCTCAAGGATCTGCGGGAATATCTGAACCGCTATATCTATTTGCCGCGCCTGAAAGGGCAGGATGTGCTGGTCAAGGCGGTGCATGCGGCGATCAGCGGCATGCTGCCCGGTCCTTTCGCCTATGCCGAGCGGTGGGACGAGAAGACGGACACCTATGCGGGGCTTGCTATCGAGCGGGCGGGCAATACGCCGGTGGTCATCGACAGCGACAGTGTCATCATTAAACCGGATGTCGCCGACGCACACCGTCCGGCGCCAGTAANNACCGATGCTGGCGGCACGCTGNGGGGCGCTGGCGGTACTCTGCCGACGCCGGGCGAACCAGTCATCGGTGGCGGACCTACCACGTCGGCGACAGAANAGAAGCCGACGCGATTTATTGGCGCGGTGATGATCTCACCGGAGCGGCCAGCGCGGGACATCCATCAGATTGTCGAGGCGATCGTTGAGCAGCTCACAACGCTTCCGAATAGCGCCGTGAAACTTCGTTTGNAAATCGACGCTGATGTTCCATCAGGCCTAGATCGAGCAAAAGTGAGAACGTTGATTGAGAACGCGAACACCCTCGGGTTCATCGAGAAGTCAGTCGAATGAAAGTAGAGTTACCCAATTCCTCAAACTGCAGACGGCGATTGGCCCGAATCGGAGAAGAGGCGGAGTTGCTGCGTTGCCCTTTGAAATTCGGCACATTCGTTATGTGATTGCCGCAGCAGATCACGGTAGCTTTCGCCGAGCAGCTGCCGCACTGGGCATACAGGAATCAGCTATCAGCCGCCGAATTCGTGATCTGGAAGATCGGCTTGGCGCCCCCTTGTTCACGCGATCGGCAGGTGGCGTCCAACTCACCCAAGCAGGCAGGCAATTCGTTCAACGCGGTCGAAAGGCACTGTCGCAAATCGGGATGGCGCGAGCGGAAGTGTCTGCGATCGGCCGCGGGGAAGATGGTGAGANNGTTCGTATCGGTATCTTTNCGTCGCTGGCCTCTGGCTTTCTGGCTGACCTCTTCCAAGCCTNNTTCGGGCAGCGCCACAAGGCGGTGAAGCTGAGCTTTGCCGATGGTAATCCCGCTGAACACGTCGCTGCCGTGCGGCAGCGTCAACTCGACGTTGCGTTCTTGACCGGGCTCACGAGCTGGCCGGATTGCCAGAGCCAGCATCTTTGGACGGAACGCATCTTCGCTGTGTTGCCTTTGCATCACCCTCATGCAGACGACATGGAAGTCACCTTCGGCGATCTGGCTGGCGAGCCCTTCATAGTCAGCGAGAGCGCGCCTGGCGAAGAAATCCACGACTATCTCGTCCAGCGTCTCGCCGACCTCGGACACCATCCCGAGATCCAGCAGCAGGCGGTAGGACGAGATAATCTGATGCAGCTTGTGGCGCTCGGACGCGGACTCACCGTGACCAGCGAGGCCGNNACGACGGGCACGCAGTTTCCCGGCGTGGTGTTTCGCCCGATCGTCGGCGAGATATTGCCATTTCGCGCCGTCTGGGCGTCGCGCAATGACAATCCGGCATTCCTGCGACTGCTCGATCTCGCGCGTTCAATGGCGCGAGTGGATCAGACTTCCGGGATCAACGGTTCCGCGAAGTCGGCAGCATTGCACGCCGGGCCTTCACAAACTCCCGATCCGTCGCGATGAAGCGCTCCAGCATTGGCACGATCAGGCGAACGGGATCGCCAACAGCCTGCCCGGCGTCGCTGGCGAGGATGTCTGCATAGGCAACAAGGTCGCGGTGCAGGCTGGCCGGCAGTTCCAGCGTGACCTTGACCGGCTTGTCGTCGGCGATGGGCCGAGTTTCAGCTTCGCCATGTCAGCCTCCGTAGGGTTCGAGNACCAGATCGCGCGTGACGATCACGCGGACGGGGAAGCCCGGCCGGATGGTGAGCGTTGGTGCGATATTGAGCTGGCGCTGGACGATCTGCTGGCCGGTCTGGCTGATGCTGTTCGATGCGCCGTTACGCAGGGCCCGCACGATGTCGCTTTCGCCGCTCGACGAACCAGATTCTGCGCCGACGCTGAGCAGCGTGGACAAGGCCGCGGCCTTGAACAGTTCGCCCCAATGGTAATCGACGCCATCCTCCAGCCCGGCATAGCCCTCGGCGTCGGCGCCGGGCTGGCGTTCCAGCACGATGGAGCGGCCATTCGGGAAGATCAGCCGGCTCCAGACGAGCAGGATGCGGCGCTGTCCGAATCCGACGCCGCTGTCATACTGGCCGATGACGCGGGTGCCCTGCGGCACGAGTAGGATCTTACCCGTTGGGCTATCATAGACATTCTCCGTCACCTGCGCCGTGATCTGGCCTGGCAGATCGGAGCGGATGCCGGTGATGAGCGCGGCGGCGATCACCGCGCCAGCCTGAAGCACATTCTTCGACGCGGGCGCTGCAACGCGATCCGGNGAGACGGTGCGCTTGTCCGGCGTCTGGTTGAGGAAGGCGAGTTGCCGATCCTGCGCCGAGGGTGTGGCTGGCTGCGGCGCGAGGCCGAGACTGGCGAGATCGGGTTGCGTACGGTCGCGGTAGTCGGCGTCGTGGCGGTGTTCCCCGGCCTCGTTTCGGTGGTGGCGAACAGCCGTGCGGTCCGCGCCGATTCCAGTTCCTGCGCCCGGCGTTGTTCCNTCCGGTGTTGGTCCGACAGGCCCCGAAGGGGTGGCAATCCCTGGCGTCGGTGCGGGCTGACCGGCATTCTGTGCGTTGAGGATCGGACGGCCGAGATCGCCGGGCAGCGGCGGGCCGAGTTTGGGNACGCCGCTATAGTCCTTGGGTAGTCCGGCGAGGCCATCCGGCGTGGTGCGGTTATCGGTTGAGATCAGTTCCTGGCCCTGTTCGCCGCCATGACGGGTCTGGAGCGCATAGATCAGCGCGCCGCCGACGCCGACGCTGGCGGCAAGACCGAGACCTGCCAGCACCTTGCGCGACAGGCGGGTGACGCGCGGCGGCTCGGGCCGCAGCCGCATCGGCGCGACCGGCTCGCCGGTCAGCGGGCGTGCATCATCTTCAGTGGGCTCGACAGGACGCCCAACCTCTGGCTCGCGNCCATTCTTCTTGTCGGGATCATCCTGACTCACGACGCTGGCCTCCCATCGGTGCGGGAGATGCGCACGCGCTTCTGATTTTTGTCGGCTCCGAAGCGAAGCTCGGCGGCGGCGAACAGCCGATCGACGATCATGTAGTTGCCGCGCACGCGGTAGTTCACGAGTTCGGATGTCGAGCCCTCCGGCCCGACGACGAACAGCGGCGGCATCTCGCCCTGGCCGATGCCGCGCGGAAACTCGATGAACACCTGCCGGCCGTCATCGAATGCGCGGAGCGGCCGCCACGGCGCGCGGTCGCCCGACACCTCGTAACGGAAATTGACACGGGAGAGATCGATGCCGTTCGCGACCGGTTGCTGGGCCTCTGCCTGCTGGTTCTGGCGACGCAGCGCGATGAGTTGGTCCTGCGGATATTGCCAGGACACTGACGCCATATAGGTCGAAGGCGTCGAGCGCAGTTCCATATGGTAGGTGCGCCGATCGGTGTTGATGATCAGGTTGGTCATCAGCTCGGCGCGTGGGCTTCACCAGGATATGCACGACCTTCGCCGCGCCGGTGCCGCTCTCGGTATCGCCGATTATCCAGCGCACCGTGTCGCCAGCGGCGACCGGGCCGGAGCCGACGAGTTGTTCTCCGGGCTGGAGCGAAATGTCGGTGATCTGCCCCGGCGAGGCATAAACCTGATACAGCGCGCCATCGACAAAGGGATAGACCTGCATCGATTGATGAAGCCGTTCCTGACCGGCTGCATCCGCGCGGCGGCATTGGCCTGATTGACGCGCACGGTCGGGTCGGCGGCTTCCGGCTCGGGCTTGCCGTCCTTGCCGACCGGCTTCAGCTGGCCGGGAAGCGGCAGCGGTTTTGGCAGTTCCACGACCTGCACGGGCTTGGGCGGATCGGCGGCGATGACGGCGGGCGCCGCATCATCATAGGAAATCTCCGGCGGTGGTGTGTGCCCCGCGCAGCCCGCAAGGGCGGAAGCGCTAAGCAGTAAAGCCGTGAAAGAGGCATTGCGGAAAGCCGGCCTCCCAGCTTTGCGGAAGGTCGGTGTCATTGTCCAAGCTCCTTCGACCAGTTGATAGCGTTGATGTAGATCCGAGCGGGTTCTTCCGCAGCGTGTCGGCATCGCGGGGCGGCTGCACGGCGACGGTGAGGATGGCGGACCAGCGTTCGGTGCTGGCGAGCGAACCGTCCTGATAACGGCGCTCGATCCAGGCGATGCGGAAGCTCGACGGCGAGGCGCGGATCACGCTCGACACCTCGATGGCGACCTGGCTCTTGCCGACCTTGGCGAACGGATCGTTCGAGCGCGCATAGTCGTTGAGCGCCAGCGCGCCAGCCTGTGTAGTGAAATCATAGGCGCGCAGCCAATTCTGCCGCACAATGATGGCGTCGGCTGGAATGCCCCTGACCTGTTCGATGAACCGCGCCAGATAGAATGCGATCTGCGCATCGTTCGGCTGATAGTCGGCGGTCGCGGGCGCAATCGCCTGCGCCTGACCCAGCCGATCGACCTGCACCACCCACGGCACGATCGAGCCGTTCATCGACTGCCAGAACAACCCGGCCGAGAGAGCAGCGGAGAGCGTCAGCGAGCCGAAGGCCATCAGCCGCCAGTTCTTCGCCTGCACGCGGGCGGAGCCGATGCGGTCGTCCCAGACCTGCGCGGCACGCTGGTAGGGCGTCTCGGGCTCGGGGACTTGCCGTAATGGGTGGAGGTTCGCTTGAACATGGTCAGTCGCTTTCGGAGAGGTTGACAGAGGCTCCGCCGCCATGGGCATCGCCGGACTTGACGGCGTGGGCAGCGGCCTGAACGCCATGCGTCATCTGCTGGCCGCGCTTCATGCGCCTGGCCCAGGCGGGCGGATTGCCGGCGGACGGTGCAGCGGCAGACGTTGCGGCAGAGCCGGATCTGTCTGCGGATGCGGCTTCGCCTGAAACGGCACGGCCTCCCGCATCGAAGCTCTCGCGCATCGAGGCTGCGGCACGCCGGAACGGGCTGGCGATGGCCGAGCCGGCTTCGACGCGCCGGTCGAGGCAACATTGCCAAGACCGGAGGCAACGCCGGATGCGCCGGACTGACCGGCCGCGCCAAGGCTGTAGGCGGTGGACGCGCCACCCGCGAGTGCCGCCCCGCCACGGGCTGCGGCGGCAGCGCCTCCGGCAAGGGCAGCGCCGCCAGATGCCACGGCGCCGACCGCCGCCGCGCCTGCCGCGGCCATGCCGCCGGCGGCGAGACCTGTGCCGATCGCGGCCCGCGCCGAGCNNCGGGCCGCCGACGAGACCGTTCGCGATGCCGGGGCCGAAGATGCCCAAGCCCAGCAGCGCCAGGGCCGCGAGCACGATCGTCATGGCGTCGTCGATCGTGGGCGCCGCGCCGTTGAAGCCGGCGGTGAACTCGGAGAACAGGGTTGAGCCGATGCCAATGATGACAGCGAGCACCAACACCTTGATGCCCGACGAGATGACGTTGCCGAGGACGCGCTCGGCCATGAAGGCGGATTTGCCAAACAAACCGAACGGGATCAGCACGAAGCCGGCGAGCGTAGTTAGCTTGAACTCGATTAGNGTGACGAAGAGCTGGACGGCAAGGATGAAGAAGGCGAGCAGGATTAGCGCCCAGGCGAACATCAGGCAGGCGATCTGGATGAAATCNTCGAAGAACGAGACCCAGCCCATCAGGTCGGAGATGGAATCAAGCAGCGGCCGGGCGGCGTCGAGGCCGGTCTGCGCGACCTTGCCGGGGCGCAGGAAATCGGCCGTAGTGAACCCCGTGCCCGACGCCTTCAGGCCGAGGCCAGCGAAGCTCTCGAAGACAATGCGGGCGAGGTTGTTCCAGTTGCCGATGATGTAGGCGAACACGCCGACGAACAGCGTCTTCTTGACCAGCCGCGCGATGATGTTCTCGTCGGCGCCCCACGACCAGAAGAGCGCTGCCAGGGTCACGTCGATGACGATCAGCGTGGTGGCGATGAACGCGACTTCGGGNCGCAGCAGACCGAAGCCGCTGTCGATGTAGCGGGTGAAGACATCGAGGAAATGGTCGATGACGCCGGCGCCCTGCATCTTAGCGGCTCCCGTTCTGGTCATGTGTGGACGGCTTTGGTGCGGTCTCACCGGCGGACGGCGGCGCGCTCGGGAACAGCGTGGCCGGTGCAGTCGGCACTGGGGACGCGACCGGCGCGGGCTGGCCCAGGAAGTGGCGGCGGTTTTCGGCCCAGGCGTGAAGGCAGGACGCATCGCGCCCGCCGGCCTCGCCCAGCTCTGAACACCGGACAAGTTCCGCGCGCAGCGGATCTCGCACGGTAACGGGTTGCGCCAGCGTGACCGGATCGTCAGGCTGCTCGGCGGGCCGGTTCATCTCGATCGCTGTGGCGGTGATCGCCAGCGCGACGAAGATGATGGCGCCGATACGCGCGAGGGTCTTGCCGTCCATCACGCCCTCGCTCAGTTGTTGCCGTGGAACATCTGCGCGTTGCCCGGCTGGTAGCCCGATCCCGGCGTCAGGAAGCGGCGGCGCTGTTCCTGCCCTGTGCGGCGGCGGCGGCGCGNNCTCGGCATCCGACAGCGCCTGCGCCCGACCATTGGCGGCGACGAGCGCGGTGAGGTCGGCGAGCTGCTGGGCCTGGAGCGCGAGGAGCTGGTTGCCGGCCTGCGTCGCCTGAAGCGCGCCTGTCGCCGACTGGCTCGATCCGACCAGCGCCGACATCTGCGTGCGGTTGGTGTCGATATTGCCGACGACGGTGGCCTGCACACGCATCGCGTCCTGCAAGCCGCCGACCGTGTTCTGCCAGCGCGACTTCGCATCGGCGACGAGCTGTGCGTCCGACGCCGACATCGAGGCGGTNCCGTATTTTGGCTGAAGACCTGGTCGATCTGCTGGACGTCGTAGGCGATGTTCTGCGCTTGGGCGAGAAGCTGCTGGGTGCGCTGCACCGACTGCTGAAGCTGTTGCAGCGAGGGATACGGCANNGGCTCGCGAGATTGCGGGCCTGATTGATAAGCGACTGCGCTTCGTTCTGGAGCGAGGTGATCTGGTTGGTGATCTGCTGGAGCGCGCCGCGGTCAGCACGTTCTGCGCATAGTTGGACGGATCGAACACGACCCATTGGGCGTGGGCGGGTGCGGCCAGCATCGGCGCAACGGCGACAGGGCGATCAGCAGCGCAGCGGCGAGCCGCGCCGCACGGGTGCGGCACAGTTTCATGGGACTTCTCCTTGTTGGTGAGGTTGGGAATGAGATCGGCGGCCCAGCCGACGCCGCGATGGCGCAGCCAGGCGTCGAGGAANCCNGGCGCGCCATGCTCGGCGACGACGCGCGCGATGGCGGTCTGATCGGTCTTCGAGGATGTGGCGCAGAGCGCCAGCGCCACGTCCGACAGGCCCAGCTCGAACAGCCGGTTGCCGCGCCGCGACTGGCAGTAATAGTCGCGCTTGGGCATCGCNCGCGCGATGATCTCGATCTGCCGGTCGTTGAGGCCGAAGCGGCGATAGATGGCGGTGATCTGCGGCTCGATCGCGCGCTCGTTGGGGAGCAGCAGCCGGGTCTGGCAGCTCTCGATGATGGCGGGCGCGATGGGGCTGCCGTCGATGTCGCTGAGCGACTGCGTGGCGAAGATGACGCTGGCGTTCTTCTTGCGCAGCGTCTTCAGCCATTCGCGGAGCTGGCCGGCGAAGCCCTCGTCGTCGAGCGCGAGCCAGCCTTCATCGACGATGATGNNAGTCGGCGAGCCGTCGAGCCGGTCCTCGATGCGGTGGAACAGATAGGCGAGCACGGCGGGCGCAGCCTCGGTGCCGATCAGCCCNTCGGTCTCGAACGCCTGCACCGTTGCCGTGCCGAGATGTTCGGCCTCGGCGTCGAGCAGCCGACCCCAGGCCCCGCCGACGCAATAGGGGCGCAGCGCCTGCTTGAGGTCGTTGGACTGCAACAGGACGCACAGGCCGGTGATGGTGCGTTCCTCGACCGGCGCGGAGGCCAGCGAGGTCAGCGCCGTCCAGAGATGCTCCTTCACCTCCGGCGTGATGGCGACGNNCTCACGCGCGAGGATCGCGCCGATCCAGTCGGCCGCCCATGCCCGTTCGGCGGCGTCATCGACGCGGGCGAGCGGTTGCAGCGCGACGGATGCGTCCGAGCCGTCCGTCAGCCCGCCGCCGAGATCGTGCCAGTCGCCGCGCATGGCGAGCGCCGCGGCGCGGATCGAGCCGCCGAAATCGAAGGCGAAGACCTGGGAGCCTTGGTAGCGCCGGAACTGCAAGCGCCATNNCAGCGCCAGCAGGACGGACTTGCCAGCGCCGGTCGGGCCGACGATCAGCGTATGGCCGACATCGCCGACATGGNNGGAAAACCGGAACGGGGTCGAGCCTTCGGTCTTGCCGAAGAGCAGCGGNGGCGCTGCGAAATGCTCGTCCNNCAGTTCCGGCCCCGCCCACACCGCCGAGAGCGGGATCATGTGGGCGAGATTGAGCGTGGANATCGGCGGCTGCCGGACATTGGCGTAGACGTGCCCCGGCAACGATCCGAGCCAGGCATCCACCGCGTTGATGGTCTCGGCCATCGCCGTGAAGTCGCGGCCCTGGACGACCTTCTCGACGAGGCGCAGCTTCTCGTCGGCGATGCGCGGATCGGCATCCCACACCGTCACGGTCGCGGTGACATAGGCGATGCCGGCATAGTCGGCGCCGAGTTCCTGAAGCGCCAGATCGGCGTCCGCCGCCTTGTTCGACGCATCGGTATCGACCAGCACGGATTGCTCGTTGGTCATCACCTCCTTGAGGATCGCGGCGATCGACTTGCGCTTGGCGAACCATTGCCGGCGGATCTTGGTCAGCAGCTTGGTCGCGTCGGTCTTGTCGAGCAGGATCGCGCGCGTGGACCAGCGATAGGGAAAGGCCAGCCGGTTCAGTTCGTCGAGCAGGCCGGGCGTGGTCGCGGTCGGAAAGCCGGTGATGGTCAGGACGCGCAGATGCGCCGATCCCAGGCGCGGCTCCAGCCCGCCGGTCAGCGGCTGATCGGCCAGCAGCGCGTCGAGATAGATCGGCGTCTCGGGCACGCGGACGCGATGGCGGTGCGTCGAGACGCAGCCGTGCAGATAGGTCAGCGTCTCGCCATCATCGAGCCAGCGGCATTCCGGCATGAAGGCCTCGACCAGTCGCAGCAGCCGGTCGGTGCGGTCGGCGAAGCCGGCCATCACCTCATGCGCGNNATCGATGCCGTTCTTTTCGCGGCCCTCGTACAGCCAGGTCTCGGCGCGGGCGGCGTCCTCGGCCGGCGGCAGATAGAGGAAGGTCAGGAAGTAGCTCGACTCGAAATGCGCGCCGGCTTCCTCGAAGTCGGCCTTGCGCTCGGCATCGACGAGCGCGGATGCCGGATCCGGGAAGAGGCTGTTCGGATAGGTCGCGGCGGCATGGCGCTGCGCCTCGACGAAAATCGCCCAGCCCGAGCCGAGACGGCGGAAGGCGTTGTTCAACCGCCCGGCGACGGCGACCAGCTCCGCCGGCACGGCGCTGTCGAGATCGGGACCGCGAAACCGCGCGGTGCGCTGGAAGCTGCCGTCCTTGTTGAGGACGATCCCTGANCCGACCAGCGCCACCCAGGGCAGGAAGTCGGCGAGCCGNGCGTTCTTGTTGCGATATTCGGCGAGGTTCATCATGGCCGCGCCCCTCAGACCGAAAGATGCGCGGGGATGCGCAGATGGCGGCGGCCGACCTCGACGAAGAGCGGATCGCGCTTCGCCGCCCACACCGCCGCGAAATGGCCGATGGCCCAGATCGCGATGCCGACCAGCCAGAGGCGCAAGCCGAGGCCCACCGCGCCGGCCAGCGTGCCGTTCATGATGGCGATGGCACGCGGCGCGCCGCCGAGCAGGATCGGTTCGCTGAGCGCCCGGTGCAGCGGGACGGTGTAGCCCGGCACCTCACCACCCTGATCGACGACGCCCGCCATCAGACCAGCGCCCCGCCGCCGAAGGAGAAGAACGACAGGAAGAACGAGCTGCGGCGAAGGCGATCGACAGGCCGAACACGATCTGGATCAGGCGGCGGAAGCCGCCCGAGGTGTCGCCGAAGGCCAGCGTCAGGCCGGTGGTGATAATGATGATGACCGCGATGATCTTGGCGACCGGGCCTTCGATCGACTGCAGGATCTGCTGAAGCGGCTGTTCCCACGGCATCGACGAGCCGGAAGCATGGGCGGGCGCGGCCATCACCACGCTTAGCGTGGCGACCGATAGTGTCATGGCGATGCGGTGGCGGATCATGCGCAGGCGGTGGACAACAGGCATCATTGGGAGGCTCCTTCTTCGGGCTGGGGGTGAATGGTGGCGGACAGGATGCGGTAGTCGCCGTCAGGACCGAGCCCNTCGACGCGGGCGAGTTCGGACAGGCGNCGCGCTGAACCGCGGCCGGAGAGCACGGCGACGAGGTCGATCGTCTCGGCGATCAGCGCGCGCGGCACGGTGACGACGGCTTCCTGAATGAGCTGCTCCATCCGGCGCAGCGCCCCGATGGCCGATCCGGCGTGGATGGTGCCGACGCCGCCGGGATGGCCGGTGCCCCAGGCTTTCAGGAGATCGAGGGCTTCCGCGCCGCGCACCTCGCCGATCGGGATGCGGTCGGGGCGCAGGCGCAGCGAGGAGCGGACGAGATCGGAAAGCGAGGCGACGCCATCCTTGGTGCGCATGGCGACGAGGTTGGGCGCGGCGCATTGCAGCTCGCGCGTGTCCTCGATGATGACGACGCGATCGGCGGTCTTCGCCACCTCGGCGAGCAGCGCGTTGGTCAGCGTGGTCTTGCCGGTCGATGTGCCGCCGGCGACGAGGATGTTGGCGCGNGATGCGACGCCTTCGCGTAGCGCGTCGGCCTGATCGGCTGACATGATCCCGGCCGCGACGTAATCGTCGAGCGTGAACACCGCGACGGCGGGTTTGCGGATGGCGAAGGCCGGGGCCGCGACCACAGGCGGCAACAGACCCTCGAATCGCTCTCCCGTTTCGGGCAGTTCGGCCGAGACACGCGGNGCTCCGGCGTGGACCTCGGCGCCGACATGGTGGGCGACCAGGCGCACGATGCGTTCGCCATCGGCGGGCGACAGCCGCTTGCCCGTGTCGGACAGCCCCTCGGAGAGCCGGTCGATCCAGATCCGCCCGTCCGGGTTCAGCATCACCTCGACGACGGCGGCGTCTTCCAGGAACCGGGCGATGGCCGGTCCCAGCGCCGTGCGCAGCATTCGCGCGCCCCGCGCCAAACCTTCCTGGTTGTGTTGAGAAGCTTTCATGTCGCCCCGAACTCAGCGGGGATCGATAGACCTTCCCTTNGCGGGGTTGATTAGAAGAGCCAGATTTTGGGCGGTTTCAACAAGGATTCAGCGGCGTAGTAGCGTAGCGTGCAAATACAGGAGAATGGCGGTGACACTCTTATCTTGAAGACGAGTCCGGCATGACTATTCGCCGCGCGGGCGATTGTCGTGATGCTCCGAGTCGTTCATGTCTTCGGAAATTTCCTGTCGCAGCTTCGGCCCCTTGGCCAGGCGGCGGCCGAGCGCAGTGACAAACTGGTCATAGCGCTCGCCCGCCTTCGAGCGGGCAGCTTGCGCAGCTGGCTCCGGCAGTGTCGGTGTGGTCGAGACCCAGTATTTGATGAACACTGCAAGGCTTTCCACGGCGATGCCGACATCGCGCTCCAGCCTCGTCATGCGGCGGTCGAGCTGGTCGAGCCGTTTGGTGATCGCCGCTTCCNNCTGTCTTTCGGCGGCATCGGGCGAGAGGAAGGATTCGATCGCCGCTTCCGCGACCAGCGATCGCGAATGATCACGCCGCGCGGCGTGCTCGGCCAGTCGGTTCATGACCGCTGGATCGAGATAGACGGACAGGCGCTGCTTGCGGGATGATTTCGTCATGGGTGTCTCACAGGTCCATGCCGTCGCCAGGATCGAGCGAGACCTGGCGCGCCACACCCTGCATGAGGCGGTTTATCCGACTGTTGCGCGCGGCTTCATCCTCGGCCTCGTCGCGGTCTGCGTCGATCTCGAACGGGTTATCGATCGGCATCGGCTTCTCGACCGGCTTCACCCGGTTGAGTTCTGGCTGCTGACGGCGTTCGGATTCGGTCGGATCGTCATCGGCGGTTGGCGCCGCCTGGCTGGGTTCGACGATCTGAGGCCGCTGCGGTAATGGCAGCATGGTCCAGTCATCTGGCCGTACCTGCTTCGAAATGGCGAGCGAAGGCGGTGGCAGGATGCGTTCCTTGAAACGTGCGTCCTCGTAATAGCGCGCCTTCTTCGCGCGGATCGGCGGGGTGCCAGCGACCATGACGATTTCGTCGGAGGGCGGAAGCTGCATCACCTCGCCAGGCGTGAGCAGCGGCCGGGCGGTCTCCGATCGCGAAACCATCAGATGGCCGAGCCAGGGCGAAAGCCGATGCCCGGCATAGTTCTTCATTGCCTTCATCTCGGTGGCGGTTCCTAGGGCATCCGACACGCGCTTGGCCGTTCGCTCGTCGTTGGTCGCGAAGCTGACGCGGACGTGGCAGTTGTCGAGGATCGAGTTGTTTGCTCCATACGCCTTCTCGATCTGGTTCAGCGACTGCGCGATCAGGAAGCTCTTGAGGCCATAGCCCGCCATGAAGGCGAGCGCGCTCTCGAAGAAATCGAGCCGCCCGAGCGCGGGAAACTCGTCGAGCATCAGGAGAAGCCTATGACGGCCGGCTTTCGCCTGGAGATCCTCGGTCAGGCGGCGGCCGACCTGGTTGAGGATCAGGCGGATCAGCGGCTTGGTGCGGTTGATGTCGGACGGCGGCACGACAAGATAGAGCGTCGTCGGGTGCCTTCCACCCNNGACGTCGCCAATCCGCCAGTCGCAGCGGCGCGTCACCTGGGCGACAACGGGATCGCGATAGAGGCCGAGGAACGACATGGCGGTCGACAGCACGCCCGACCGTTCGTTGTCCGATTTGTTGAGCAGTTCGCGCGCCGCCGATGCGATCACCGGATGCGGCCCGGCTTCGCCGAGATGCGCCGTCGTCATCATCGCCGCGAGTGTGGATTCGATCGGTCGCTTCGGATCGGAGAGGAATGCCGCGACGCCGGCGAGCGTCTTGTCCGCTTCCGCATAGAGGACGTGGAGGATCGCGCCGACCAGCAGCGCATGGCTGGTTTTCTCCCAATGGTTCCGCTTCTCGAGGCTGCCTTCGGGATCGACCAGGATGTCGGCGATGTTCTGGACGTCGCGAACTTCCCATTCGCCGCGGCGCACNTCAAGCAACGGATTATAGGCTGAGGATTTGGCGTTGGTCGGATCGAACAGCAGCACACCCNNATGCTGGGCGCGAAAGCCCGCGGTGAGCTGCCAGTTCTCGCCTTTGATGTCATGGACGATCGCCGATCCCGGCCAGGTCAGCAGCGAGNNCGGCACGACCAGGCCGACGCCCTTGCCGGAGCGCGTCGGCGCGAAACACAAAACATGCTCCGGGCCGTCGTGACGAAGATAGTGGCTGTCGTAGCGGCCTAGCACCACGCCATCGGGNCCGAGCAAACCGGCCGACTTCACTTCCTCCGTTTCGGCCCAGCGGGCCGAACCGTAGGTCTCGACCTTCTTCGCCTCCCGCGCGCGNCCCACCGACATGCCGATAGCGACGGCCACGGCGATGAAGCCGCCGGACGCCGCGATATAGGCGCCTTCAACGAAGACCTGTGGCGCATAGGCGTCATAGCCATACCACCACCAGAAGAAGGAGGGCGGCAGGTAGAACGGGAAGCCGAACAGCCGGAACCATGGCGCGCCCAATTCAGGCTGAAACGCGAGCCGCCAGGCCACCCATTCGGTCGCGCCCCANGATGCAGTGAGGACGATGGAGAGGACGGTGATGATCTGGCCCCACAAAATCTTGGTGGCGGGCATGTGCAATTCCTTTTGGGCAATGATGGTCAGAGGCCGAGGCCGCGTTTGCGGCCAAAGCTCCAGTCGATGCCGCCATCGTCGCGGGCGACGCCGGAGACGTGACGGCCGAGTTGCTTTTCGAGGGAGGGCGTCCAGGGCACGAGCTGGAAGCCGATGCCGTCATCGATCATGGCAAAGCGACCGGAGGCGAGCGTGAAGCGCTGGCGGTAGGAACCGGCGACATATTCGCCNGAGTCTGCGCGATTGAAGGGCTGGCCGGTCTCGGCGGCGAGCTTCTCGCCCAGCGTCTCCAGCTCGCGAGCGCGCAGCGTGTCGATCAGATTGCGCGCGAAGGTGACGCGCTGGCCGCTGCGGTCGGCAAGCCCNTGTTCGATGAGATGCTCGGCGCGGCGGTCGAGCGCGTGAACCTCCGCGCCGAAGCCCCCATCCGACAGCGCGACCGGTTCGCGCGCGATACTCTGCCGATCGAGCCAGGTGGCGCCCGACGCTGTGACCTGCCGGTCGATGTCGAGATCGGAGCGGACTGCGATGGCCACGCGGCGTTCACCCTTCGCATCGTCGAACCTGCGCAGCTCGACGATAGAGCCGGGCGCGCTGTCACCGGCGGCGTCGAGGTCGGTAAGCTTGATGTGATGCGTGCGGCCGTCAACGCCATCCACCACGGCATAGGCGGTGCCCTTCAGCTCGTCGTCGAGGCCACGATCGACAAGGCGGCCGACGATCGGTGTATCGAGACCCTCGGCGGCCAGCACGTAGCTCGCCGATCCGCGCTCGATGCCGCGCTCGGTCAATGCGCGGTGCATGCGCTTGATGATGTCGCCGCGCTCGCCGATTTCGCGCAAGGTTGCTTCGGCGCTTGCGTCGATCACCCATTGGCCGGGACTGATCTGGTCGGAGAGGCCGAGNGATTCCAGCTTGCGAAGGCGACCGACCTTTTGGGCGTGATAGAGGTCCGGTTGTTCGCCCGGCCGTGGCGCGAGGTCGATAACGCCGGTGTCGCGCGCATCGCGGACAAGCTGGCGATCGAGTTGGGTCCAGCGTTCGGCATCGACCTGGCGGTCCAGTGTGCGGCGGATGTCGAGATCGGTGCGGGGGCCGAGTTCCTGGGTGATGAGATCGCGCGCGCGGTCGCGCATTCCGTCTTTGATGTAGTCGCGGGAGATGACGAGATCCTGCTCGTCGTCACGGACACCNCGAACGATCAGGTGGACATGAGGGTGCTCGGTGTTCCAATGATCGACGGCCACCCAGTCCAGACGTGTCTCCAGATCCTTTTCCATCTGGTCGACCAGGTCGCGTGTGAAGGACTTGAGGTCAGCCATCTCCGTCGCGTCGTCGGGCGAGACGATGAACCGGAAGTGGTGGCGGTCGCCTTCGCATCGCTCTGCGAAGGCTTTCGGATCGGCGTCGTTCCCGCCGGGACCAAACAGCCGCNNCTTTTCTCCGTCTCGGGTCACGCCTTCGCGGCGCAGGTAGCTGAGATGGGTGGCAAGTGGCGCGGAACGGGCGCTTTGACGCAGGACGCGCCTTGATGACGGCGCNCGCGTGCGCGCGGTGATGAAACGGTTGGCCTGGATGCTGGCGCGCTGGCCGCGNCCGAAGCGTGAGCGGTGGCCGGCNACGATCCGGCCCGAGCGTGAAACGCCGGCGCCGGCCTTCTTCGCGGCGGCGAGCGCCTGCGCGATGAAGGGTCGCGCGCGCTGTGCGCCGGAGGAGCGAACGCGGCCGGGCCGGATGCGAAACTCGGTGTCGTCGGTCATAGCCGAGACCCCGCACATCGCGCCAAGCGCGAAATCATGGAAATCGGCATGGCCGCGAGGTGCGGGAAACCCGCACATCGCGAAAATGCGCCATAACCCTTGAAACAACACGACCGCCACAAGCCGCACCTCGCGGCCTTTTATCCTGCCATCCTTCGGTCGTGTTGCCTGTGTTCCACCTCTGCGCTCTCTGGAATACGCCAGCGCCCGCTATCGTTCGATCGGGAACCGCGGCGCTCATCGCATCATCCCCGTATCAGCGCGGGCGACGAACAGCCCGCCGGATTGCGGCACTNNGATGGCGTAAGCGTCGCGCACTGCCGGCGTCTGTCCCGCATCGATCGAGGCGCGATCGGCCTGCACAGGATCGACGGCAGGGCGGCGATCCGGCTGTCCGATGAACAGCGGCGCGCGGGTCCATGCCAGCGGATCGACNGCCGCCACGACGGTAGGTCTGATCGCGCTGTTGCCGTCCAGCGCCGGTGCTACATTGGCGAGATAGGCGCGGGTTTCGGATGGCAGCGGACGGCCGCTCAGCGATGCCTCATAGCGACCGGGACCGGCATTGTAGGCGGCGATCCAGCCAGGCGAGCCGTAGCGGTCGAACAGCTCGCGGATATAGGCCGCGCCCGCGATGATGTTGTCGTGCGGGTCGTATGGGTCCGCGCCGAGACGGTGACGGACGCGCAGGCCCGCCCAGGTCTGTGGCATGATCTGCATCAGGCCGATCGCCCCNTTCGGCGAGACGGCGCGCGGATCGCCATTGCTTTCCGCGCGCAGCACCGCCCTGATCCATGCAGCTGGAAGCTCGAAGCGCTGTGCCGCTTCGGCGACGTGATCGGCGTAAGGATCGCGCGGCGTTGGCCGGGCGGTCGCGACGGGATCGGCGAGCGACGGCACGGATTGAACGCAAGCGAGCGCGAGGCCGGAAAGGAGGAGGAGGACGGTGCGGCGCATGGCGTCAGTCCTTCGCGTCGCGCTTGGCGGGACGGCTCCAGTGCAATGACCAGTCTTTGCCGGCATCGTCGTTGCGGAACAGGTTGGCGCGGACCGGCTGCGGCAGTGTCGGATCGTCGATCACCACAGCAATGTATTCGCCCGCGCGTTCGCCGGTGCGCTTCCAGCCGGCGCCGATCTCCGCGCCCGCTTCTCCGGTCTCGCCATCGACGATATGGACGCGAAACTGGGGTGCGTTCTCGGCGTCTGATGGCTCGGCCGAGGCGATGAGAATGTCCTGAGCCAGCATCAGCGTCGTCAGATGTCCGATGAAGCCGACGCCGTCGTCGTTGTGCGTGAATGTCCCGATCTGTGGCATGGTGGTTTCCTTGGCGGTGGTGTTGGAGGACCCATCGGCGAGCACCGCTCCCGCCGATGGAAAGCGGGTCAGTGCGTGGTCGTTGATGTTTGGGCGCGCCAAACGAAACGGCCATCGCCGGCCTCGTCGGTGTAGATCGGCGTCGCCTTGCCGATGACGGTGCGCGCCGCGATCGGGCCGAAATAGCGGCCGTCNAGGCTGTCCGGCACNGACGGATTCATCAGAAAGATGTCGCCGACCGCGATGCGGCGGCAGCCCTGCCAGACGGGCAGCGGACGGCCACGCCGGTCGCGGTCGAGCGCGTCGCCGAACGGCACGGTATCGACCGTGACGGCATTGCCGGTGCGGCAGACGATCTGACCGGGAAGTGCGGCGACATGCTTCATCAGCGGCACGCCGCGCCCGATATAGCCACGCTCGACCATGAAGTCGGCGAGCGGCTTGTCCGGCATGACGGCGACGAGATCGCCGACGGCCAGATGGCCGGGCGGATCGAGGTCGTAGAGGCCGATCGGCACGCTGGCCGAGGCGTTCCAGACGAGGCGCAGCGGCGTCGGGACGAAGGACGCGATGGCGACGCCCATGATCGAGAAATACGTCACCATGACGTAGCCGAAGCGGGTCATCGCTCGATCTCCCGCCGCTTGAGCCACGCCTGATGGCGCTCGAGCGTGTAGGGACGCGGCTCATGTCCGGCGCTCAGACGGTTGGCGACATGGCGCCAGTGATCGGCGCCGACCTCGCAAGGGTCGATCCCGGCGCTTCCACCGCATCGATATGGCGGAGCACCTGCTGGACCTTCGGCCAGCCTTCGATCTTGAGCAGGATGTCGCCGCCAGGTCGCGCGAAGGGCAGCGTCTGATAGGCATCGCCGGGCCTGACGGCGCACACGATGTCGATGCGCGAGATGATCGTGCCGAAGTCATTGGACGCCCAACGGACGAAGGCGAAGGTGCTGCCGGGCCGGAACGACAGCACGCGGCGGCGGCGGTCGAGGATGGTTTCTCGCGCCTCGCGGCCGAACCTGATCCAGTTCTCGATCTTTTTCCACCCAGGTCAGTTCGACATGGGTGAGGTTGTCGGATGCGTGTGCGATCGGCACGGAGCCGCCGAGCACGCGAGGAGCCGCGTTGCCGGTCATGGAAGGTCTCCATCGGGGTTGGGGAAATTCACGCGCGAGCAGTTCGCGCAGCATGTCGGCGACCGTGACGCCGCGCCGGAAGGCGGCGATCTTGATCCGGCCGCGCAGATCTGGCGTCACGTCGATGGTGAGCCGCGCGTTAAAACTGCCGGCGTATCGTCGCGCGCACTATCTGCCGCCTTGATCCAGTGCTCCGGATCGGCTGGGCGTGAGGCAGATCCGCGACGGGTCGGACGTTCGCTCATGGCGTCGTCCTTCCTGATGCGACTGCATCGATCGCCGCTGCGAGCACCGCGATCTCGCGCGCGGCGGGCGTTTCGTCGTCCAGTTCGGACACCAGCCGTCCCGATTGCGCGGCGACCGCGAAGGCGACGCGCTGACCGATGGTGGCGGTGAGCACCGGCGGATCGTGATCGGCCAGCGTCTCGGCCGTTTCGCGGGCGAGCACGGTGCGCGCGCCGCAGCGGTTCAGCACGAAGCGGGCGGTGAGATCCGGTCGGTAGATGCGCGCTTCCGCAAGAAGCGTCAGCATCTCGGCGGAAGCCCAGCCATCGAGTGGCGACGGCTGCACCGGGATCAGCACCAGGTCGGCGGCGAGAGCGCCGAGCGCATCAGCGCTGCGACACGCGGCGGACCATCGATCACGATCACGTCGGCGGTGCGCCCCAGTTCCGGCGCCTCCCGGTGTAACGTGTCGCGCGCCAGGCCGACGACGCCGAACAGACGCGGCAGTCCTTTCGCGCCGCTGCTGCGACCAGTCCAGCGCCGATCCCTGCGGGTCGGCGTCGATCAGTGACGCGCTTGCCTTGCCGTGCCCATTCGCCGGCGAGATTCAGCGCCAGGGTCGTCTTGCCGACGCCGCCCTTCTGGTTGAGGAGCGCGACGATCATGGCTTCTTCCCCGGTGACGTTAGGGAAAGCAACGGCGCGAAGGTTCCGGCGGTTGGCGCTGTCGGCCGCTTGCGAGCACCGCGAAGGGCTTTNGCGGCGCCGCGGATGAGGTTTTCCACCTCACGCGTGCGCTCTTCAGAGTTAGATTCTCTGTTGAACTCTAAGTTAGGNGAGCAAATTCCGCTTTTCGTGCGGAGGGTTAGGTCCTGTTTAGGTTCCCGATGGCACGAGGGGGTGGTTCCCGATAGCACGCGCCTGCCGGTTCCCGATGGCACGACGCTATCCACAGTCTGTCCACAGGCCGGNATCGGCTCGAAGGCGAGCAGCATCCGCCCGCCGATTTCGGCTTCGAGAAACAGCGTGTAGCCGGGCAGAGGCTGGCGGCGAATGATGTCGCGCAGCTCGAAGGCAAAGCGTTTGAAGGGCGATAATGCGCCGGACTTCTGGTGGAGGTGGCGGAAGTCGAAACGCCAACCATTGCGCTGCCGGCCGCCATGCTTGCGCACGATGCGGTAGAGCCAGCGATCGAGCCCGCCGGTGAGATCGAAATAGGCACGGTCGATGGTCAGCACGAGCGCGTCGTCGAGCACGGCTTGGTAGAACCAGTCGGGCACGATCAGCTCGATCCCGTCAGGTCGCCCATTCCGGTCGGTGCGCTCCTTCCACTCGTTGATCCACGAGAAACGATGCCGACGGCCTTCGAGAGGCTGGCGGATCGTAGTTGAAATCGTGGTGGACTGGAGCCGATCGAGCGCCGCCTTCAGGCGCTGATAATCGCGCAGGCTCGTGCCGCGACCGATGAACCGGAGGATTTCATAGGGNGTGGCGGCCATCAGCCGTGAGGTGCGAAGCCCNGCGTCGCGGGCTTCGACGATCTGACTCGCCGCCCAGATCAGGATGTCAGCGTCCCAGATGGTCGCCATGCCGTGATCCGGCACGGCCTCGACCCGGATCGCGATCTTGCCGGCGCANAAGTCGATCGGCGCGACGCGATGAGATTTGGAGAGGGAGAAGAACGGATAGGCCATGAGATCCTGCGCGTCTCGTGGCGCGAAATCGCCGGGGAGCGCCCGGAACAGGTCGAGCTGTCCGCGCTCCGAAAGGGACTGATGCCGCGCCGCCATTCGGAAACCGCGATCAGCGTGCGAAGCGGCCAGGCTGCGCCACAAGCGGCTGCACCTGACGCTTGGCAGGCAGCACGTTGCCCCGCGGATCGGAGGTCGAGGTCACCGCGCCACGCGCGGCCCAAGCTTCGAGATCGTCTACCGAATAGACGACGCGCCCGCCGAGCTTGCGATAGGCCGGGCCAGTCCCGTAGGTGCGATGTTTCTCCAGCGTGCGGGCTGAAAGGCTGAGGAATTCAGCTGCTTCCTTGGTGCGCAGAAAGCGCGGCGGCAAAACGGCGAGGTCGGGTCGCATGGATCGGCCTTTCGTGATCTTCGGTGGGGCCACCGATGATCGGCGGCGGAAGAAGGTCACGATGGCGAAGCGCGAGTGTCGGGATGTAGGGCGAAGTTGGGGTATCGAAATCGCCCGCCGGGCGAGCCATCTGGGCCTAAGAAACGCGGCGATGCCGAAGCAGTTTGCGATAACCACCCGCGATCATGGTTCGGGCATCGCGGATCAGCGCCTTGACAGCATGCCGCACTGAAGAAGTTTGCCATTCGCTGCGGTCTGGTGCGCCGGTTCTGAACATGACCTGCGCGATCTCGCGCCCGGTCGCACCGGCCCGATGACCGTCGAAAGCTTGCAGCATTCGGCGCATCCGTGCCCGTTGCTGGGCAGTCAAACGTGTGTCGGGAGGAACCACACGGCCATGCAGAGCAGCCAGAAGCCGATAAACGGCTTCGAGGCGATCGAACCCATCCACACCGAGCGGGATGATTGCTGCTGTAGCTGCAAGACCCTCGTGAATGAGTTGAAGTTGTTGGCCGCTGCCGACGTCAAACAGCAAATAAGCAGTGTTGTTTTCGGTCACTGAGACCGCTGCATCGATAACCGGTGGCGGTTCGACTGGGCCCAACTCGGCTGGCGCAGCTCCGAGCACCAGGATGCTGGTGTCATGCTGCGGTAGCCAAAAGACGGGGGCGTCTGGTGGGGCGCGCAGAGGATCGACAGGGAAATCGTAACCCNCATTGCTGACGGATCTTACCTGTCAGCTCTTGTCGATCGACATGCGCGTCATCGAACGCTTCGTAGTCATGGTCATAAGCATCGTTTCGGCGCAGCCACTCCCAGGCGAGGTCGGATGCGGTGAGATCATCGATGTGATCGTAGTGCGCGGGCGAGCGCCACAGGGATGCGTCCGGCGTCATCGCGTTCCTCCCATCGATTGACCAACGGGAGAGATATGATTTCCCGGAAAGGTTGATTGAGGGAAGAGGTCTTGACGGCAGAGAGCGATGCCGGGGCGGCATCACTCTGTCAGTGCCTTTGACTTTCGCGGACCAGATTTCGATAGCCGCGGTCGGACATCCAGCGCGCACGGGCTAGATGCGAGTCGTGGATCAGGCGACAACGTCTTGGATCGAGTTCGGGATCGAGACCGAACAGAATCTGTACAGCCTCGCGCCAGTCGGCACCATCGCGAGCGGCGTCGAGCAAGCGGAGATACAAAGTCATGTGCTCTCGGTCATAGGGCGTCAGACCCTGGCCGGGAGGTGGTTCGTCAAGAAACTGCGGGGCTGATCGTGTCACCGGGCCATCCTATTCGCCTGATGCGATCCTGTTAACCAAATCCGCTGCTGTCTTTGACGCAGGACATGCATATGGTGGAAAAACAGGGCGGGTCGCCACCGCGTCGGCGCGACGGCTACGATGGGGATCGTCGCTGGTGTTCATCATGAAGCCGCAGCACTCCTTCGCCTTTGTCAGTGGACAGAAGGACGACGCCAGCGGCTTCCAGTGCCCGCCTGACTTGATCGCGCGTTGTCTCATACACATCGAGCCCGCTTTCGGATTCGAGGCGCTTGAGAGCGGTTAGCGATACTCGGGCCTTGTCAGCGAGCGTCTCCTGTGTCCAACCCAGCAACGCGCGTGCGGCCCGTGATTGTCGGGCGGTGATCATGCATGATCACCTCCCACCGGCCAAAACGCACTTGCCAGAACTACGGCTATTTTAGTCGCTCTTGTCGCGAGCGCCACTAGAATTCAGCGTTCGCGACGCTTATCTTCTAACCATACTCGGCCTCCCGCGCCGAACTGATTCGGTTTTGGCAGGCAGGCGGCCCCGGCCTTTCGGCCGGGGCCTTGCTCGGGAGATCAGTCGCCCCGGCGCCCGTTGGGGCGGGACCAGATCAGCGAGTAGCTCTCGCCGTCCTCGTCGTCGAAGAGGTTGGCGTAGATTGGGGCGTTGAAGCTCGGATCGTCGAGCTTGAGGCCCAGATAGTCGCGGCCTTCGTTGGAACGCTTGGACCAGGCGGCGCCGATCTCGGCGCGGCCGACCAGAACGCGGTGGCTGGGGGCGTTTTCGCCGGTGGCCCGCAGGTCGGGAACGATGCGCACGCCCTTGGCCTGGACGCTGAGGGTGACGATTTCGCCAGTGAATTCGTTCGAGCCGGTCTTCTTGAAAGTGCCGATGGTCGCCATGGTAGGTCTCCGTTTTCCGNNTTTTCGAGCCCGCACCATNGCGGCCTCGATGGCGATCGGTGGGCCGGAGGTGACCGACGCCGCATCGCTTGCGACCGAAGCGGAGCGGAGGACGGCGCAGGCGCGGCTTTCTTGTCTCGCGAGGAATGGNGTGAAACCCAGGGGAAGAAAGTTGTGACGCGCCGTTGCGGCATAGGCGGTCGAGGCGAAGCCGGCCTTCGGCCAGATCAAGCCATTGGAGAGGCCGTGAGGTGCGCTCGTTCAACGGGACAGATGAAGGAGACGCCCGGCGACATCTCGCGACCAGCAAGGGAACAGGACCGGTCGTTCGCCGGCATTGTTGCATCTTGCCGGACAGGCAGGTTGTGCTCCCTCCCGTGCCCGGCCCACCACAGAACGAACCCGTAACCGATATTCGGGTACTGCTGCCGTTCGTGCTCGCCGCTGATCGTAGCTCCCTTGAGTGTGCGAGCCTTGGGGCGCGGCTCCGATCCGTCGCTCCTGCGCAACACCCACGCGATCTCTGACGACAGGGATAGCGTCTTTCCCCGCTGTTCGGGCGTTGCCGCCCACGGTGCCGAGGTCGTCTAAGCCCGCGCCAGCCCCTGGTTCGCAGGGACGGGCGCCGCCATGTCCGCAACGCGCAGAAACGCCGTGATGCCCACCGCAATCGAGCCGAGGACCGAGAAGACGATCTGCCAAGTCTCCGAAGGCATGGTGTGTTTCACGATNCCGTGGACGGCGTGATAACCCGCGATGACGGCGGGCGCGACGAAGATCGCGGCGATCGCAACCTTGGCCCAGAGCGGACGGACGGTCGCAAGCAAGACCTGGCCGAAGCCGAGCGTCAGCCCGGCCGCGACGATGCCGATGAGGATCGCGCCCAGCCAGCCTGCGCCAGTGTGATAGGCCCAGCCGCCAGCGGTGACAGCTGCGAAGAAAGGCAGCGCGAAGACGGCGAGCGTAAACAGCAGCCAGCAGAAGAAGCCGATGGCTGCGATGGACAAGATGATGCCNAAAATGATCATGGTGGTGTCTCCGAGACAAAAAGGTCTGAAGGTCGCGCCNTCCACCACCACCGCAGCGCGACAGGAACCATAGCAGAACATCGCCNNGTCGGCGGGAGCGGAAACCAGCAGGGTTTCGGCATCGCGCGCGGTGATTTTCTGCCGGTCATGGGGCGAAAGGNNGTCGATTTCATCGACGATGGCCGCGCTGTCGCCGTCATATTCGCTGGCGGGCATGACCGAGAGCGTGCCGTCACCGGCGCGGAAGATGACGATGACGGCCATCAGGGTGGTGGCGAGGCTGAAGGCGAAGGCGTGTGCGTCGTGGAAGGACATCGATCCGGCTCCTGTTTCGAGCGGAGGTCCACCCCCGCTGACAGGCGCCCGATGTGTTCGGCCGAGGGCCGCAATCACCGCGCAGGGAAGCCGGAGCGGCGGCACGCACATGCGTAGTCCGACCCTTTACGGGTTGATGGCGTCAGGCCCTCGGCGGGACCAAGGATCAGCGCATTTGAAGGGTGGAGATCTGCGACGGGAGCGGTGGTTGTTCGATGGCGCGCATCCCGATGCGTCTTGCCGCCATATTGGCTGGCCTGTGGAAATGCGGACGGCGCTTATGCGCCGCCCGTTCCGAACCGATAAACCGGAATACCGAACCTCCGAGCCTTGTCGGCGAGATTTTCCTGGATACCTGTGCCCGGGAAGATCAGGACGCCGATCGGCATGATCGCTAGCATGGCGTCATTGCGCTTGAACGGGGCCGCCTTGGCGTGCTTGGTCCAGTCGGGCTTGAAGGCGACCTGCGGCACCTTGCGGGTCTCAGCCCATTTAGCGGCGATCTTTTCCCCTTTCGGGGATCCGCCGTGCATCAGCACCATGTCGGGGTGCTTGGCGTGAACCTGGTCGAGCTTGGCCCAGATCAGCTTGTGGTCGACAGTGTCGCCGCCGGAGAAGGCGATCTTCGGGCCAGCGGGCACGAGCACCTCGGTTTCCGTGCGGCGTTTGGCGGCGATGAAGTCACGGCTGTCGATCATCGCAGCGGTGAGGTGGCGATGGTTGACCCTCGATCCTGTGCGCTGGGACCAGGGTGAACCGGTGGCGCGGTGGTAGTGGTCTGCGGCGCTGTCGCGGAAGACTTCCAGGCTGTCGCGCCGTTCGATCAATGATTGCCCGAGTTCGATGAGACGTTCGAGCTGGACGGATTTGACCTCCGAGCCGTCCTGTTCGCGCTGGAGCCGTTTCTGCGCCTGCTCGTTGTCGTCGAGCTTGCGGTCTGCCCGTTCGACGGCGCGGTGGAACATATTGACGGTCGACCAGAGGAGGTCGTCGAGGTCAGGATCGAGGCTCGTATCGGCCACGGTGGAGATCAAGGCGTCGAAGATGTCGGCGACGGCGCCTTCGATGATGCGGTCCTCCGGCACGGGCCTGGGATCGGCCTCGTCTTCCGAAGGTCGGTAGCCGTAGAGCTGAAGCTCCTGCGCGATCTGGTCAGTCGGCGATGCAGCGTGTTCGGGTTCGTAGTCGTCGTGCTCGCTCATGGGATGCTCCGTCGGTTGGACCGCGACCGTCGCGGCCTTCATGGCGACGAAGCCGTCGGGCGGGACGGACCTGCACCCGAGCGAAGCGAGGGCCGAAGCGCAGCGAAGGATGGCGAAGGCCGGCGATTTTGTTTCGCGATGGAAAGCGGCCCCTTTCTCTTCTTTGGGGGCCGCGCCGGANAATCGTTGGCCGCAGCCATTGCCGATCCGGCTCGGCTGACGGCCGATCGCCCTCTCGAAGGCCGAGGCGTAGTCCTCTCCGAGGGTTGAACGCATCCGGGCGGGCATGATGATTGCGCCCTGACACTCCTTGCCGTCGACTATCCCGTTTCGAGCCAGAAACGGGCGACGTCCGGCGGTGCGAGCTGCACCCGCAGATTGGCGCGGAGCGCGCCGATGCCGAGGCGCCGGAGATCCTCGTTGAAGTCCTCCAGCACCGGCGAGAGCACGATGGCCTCGATCCCGGCCGTGTTCGCCCGTTCGACCAGGCTATCCTGCGCGCTGTCGCCCGCCGGGTCATTGTCGCGGACGATGTAAAGCCGCCGCAGAGTCTCGGGAACAGGATAGCTGCCAGATGGGCAGCGGAGAGCGCCGCCGCCATCGCCATGTGCGGTATCGCCTGACGTGCTGACAGGACGCTTTCGATGCCTTCGCCCGCCGCCATCACCTCGCCGGCGATCCCGAAGCGGACGGCGTGACCGAGCAGGTCGCCCATTGCTTTACGCTGCGTGTCGATCGGCGCCTTGTCGGAGCCGTCAGGAGCGATCCAGGTCCGATGCGCGCCGGTGATCGCCCCTAAGATCGGTGACGGCAGCGATCATCGCCGGCCAGGTTTCGGTCGGGCCATGATCGTCGGGCCGGTAGTAGCAGCGTGGATGGAAACGGAGGTTTCCGGTTCCGTGCAAAGCCGCAATGCCGCGATGACGGAGATACGCCTCTACGGGGGCCGCCGATCGGCTGTGACATGGCGAACAATCGCCTTGCCGCTTCGGTCGAGTCTGACGGGGCTGGAGTGCTTTGTCGCTTCTTCGTTGCCGGCGCGGGTTCGGGACGCGGCAGGCTGAGGAAGGTGCGGGCTTCTGCGACGACATCGGCGAAGTCGATGAGGCCGCAGCTTTCCCGGATCACGTCGAGCAGATCGCCATGCTCGCCGGTGGCGGCGTCGGTCCATTTGCCCGCCGGTCCCTTCGCCGTCGCCTTGAGTCGGACGAACATCGAGCGGCCGGGCGCGTTGCGGGCATCGCCGACCTGCCAGTAATTGCCCTGGCGATGGCCGGCGCCGAGATAATGGCGGCACACCGCCTCGGCCTCCCGGCCGAGACGGTTCGCCAGATCGGAAGCGTCGAGACGGGTCATCACGCCGCCTCGCGTTCGCCGATGCGCTGGACCGGATAGCGGCCCAGCACGCGCTCCAGCACCACGGGGCCGGCGGTATCGGTCGGCACGAACATCCTGAGCTTCCAGGAGATGATCTCGTGGAAAAGGCCGTAGGCGGTGAGCCGCTCGCGCATCGTGTCGGTGAAGCCGGACAGCTCGATGCGCTCGGCGCCCATGATGCGGACCCGGCGAAGCTGAAGCCCNTCGGCGAGGTCGAGGATGGTGCGGCCATCCATCAGCGCCATGAAGGCATCGGCAGGCGTGAGCGTAGCTGCGCCGGTCGTGGCGGCGTTGGCCGCCCAGGCAGGCGAGACCTTGCGGCCGATGATCCGCTCACCCTCGTCGGTCTGGAGCCGATAGACACGGGTGGACTCGTTGGGCAGCCGCTTCCAGATCGGCAGCAACAGACCAGCGACGATGTGGATCGTGCTGTCGGAATACGCCGGCACGTTTGCGACCTCGGCGCTCCAGGCCGTGGCGAAGTCGTTTCGCTCTGCCTCGGTCCAATGGGTCTCGCCCATCATCTTCACCGGAACGGTGTGCGATTCCATCGGCCGGATCAGCCGGACGCGGCGTTCGATCTCGCCATCGTCGAGCATGATCGAGGTGGCGGGGATTTGGACGGCGGCGCGGCCCGAGCGTTCGTTGATCAGCAGCCTGGCGCCGGGTTCGCCGAGATAGGCGAGCGCGTCGTCCAGCGTGACCGGGCGGTTGCGNGTGCGCTGCGCGATGGTGAGCAGCCGGGTCTCCGCGCCCGTGCCCGGATGGGTGTAGATCGTCTGGCGGCCGGTGACGGTGAAGCCTTCCGCTGTCAGCGTCTCCAGTCCGACATCGTAGATGCCGGAGGAGATGGCGCCCTCGATCTTGGCGGTGAGAAGCTGCTCGAAGGCGGTGAACAGCACGCCCTGAAGCTCGATGGTCAGCGCCAGCAGCCGGTTGAGGAAGGTGGTGATCGGCGGCAGTTCGTCCTTGATGCCGTTCGCATCCATCAGCTTCAGGCCGGTGGCGGACTCAAAGCGCTCGAGCGAGCAGCCTTCGACCTTGCCGCGCACCAGCAGGAGATAGAGCTGGCGCAGCGCATCGCGGGCATAGGCGCTTTCCAGATTGTCCTCGGGGCGGAACAGGCCCTGGCCGCCGGTTTGGCGCTGGCCGCGGGTGATCGCACCCAGGGTGTCGAGGCGGCGAGCGATGGTGGAGAGGAAGCGCTTCTCCGCCTTGACGTCCGTCGCGATGGGACGGAACAGCGGCGGCTGCGCCTGGTTGGTCCGATGCGTCCGGCCGAGGCCCTGGATGGCGGCGTCTGCTTTCCAGCCGGGTTCGAGCAGATAGTGGACGCGCAGCCGCGTGTTCCGCACCGAAAGCTCGGCGTGATAGCTACGGCCGGTGCCGCCGGCGTCCGAGAAGATCAGGATGCGCTTGCTGTCATCCATGAACGCCTGGGTTTCGGCGAGGTTGGCGGCGGCGGCGCGGTTCTCGACGACGAGACGGTCGCCGCCAGAAGACGCGCGCTTGCGGACGATGCGCCGCGAGCGGCCCGTCACCTCCGCCACCAGCTCGGTGCCGAAATGCTGGACGATCTGGTCGAGCGCGCCGGGCACCGGCGGCAGGGAGGCAAGCTGCGCGATCAGCTCGTCGCGGCGGGCGACGGCCTCGCGGCTTTCGACGGGCTGGCCATCGCGATAGACCGGCCGCGACGAAAGATTGCCCTCGCTGTCGGTGAACGGCTCGTAGAGCTGCACCGGGAAGGAATGGGCGAGGTAGTCGAGAACATATTCCCTCGGCGTGATGTCGACGCGAACGTCGTTCCATTCCTCGGTAGGCAGGTCGGCCAGCCGGCGTTCCATCAGCGCCTCGCCCGTAGAGACGATCTGGATGACAGCGGCATGGCCGGCTTCCAGATCGCTGGTGATCGACCTGATCAGCGTCGGCGTCTTCATGCTGGTGAGCAGATGGCCGAAGAAGCGCTGCTTGGCGCTCTCGAATGCCGAGCGCGCGGCGGACTTTGCCTGCCGGTTCAGCGTGCCGGTGGCGCCGGTGATATTGGCCGCCTCCATCGCCGCGTCGAGGTGATTATGGATGATGGCGAAAGCGCCGGCATAGGCATCGTAGATGCGGGTCTGCTCGAGGGTCAGCGTGTGCTCGACCAGTTCATATTCCACGCCGTCGAAGGAGAGCGAGCGGGCGGTGTAGAGGCCGAGCGCGCGCAGATCGCGGGCCAGCACCTCCATCGCCGCGACGCCGCCGGCCTCGATCGCCTCGACGAACTCGGCGCGGGTGCTGAACGGAAAATCCTCACCGCCCCACAGGCCGAGCCGCTGGGCGTAAGCGAGGTTGTGGACCGTGGTAGCGCCGGTCGCCGAGACATAGACGACGCGGGCGTTCGGCAGCGCGTGCTGGAGCCGCAGACCCGCGCGGCCCTGCTGGGATGCGGCAACGTCGCCGCGCTCTCCCTTGCCGCCACCGGCGTTCTGCATCGCGTGCGCCTCGTCGAAAATGAGGACTCCATCGAAGTCGGAGCCCAACCATTCGACGATCTGCCGGACGCGCGAAACCTTCTCGCCACGGTCGTCGGAGCGTAGCGTGGCATAGGTCGTAAACAGGACGCCTTCCGGCAGCGTGATCGGCCGCCCCTGCGGGAAGCGCGACAGCGGCGTAACCAGCAGCCGCTCCATGCCGAGCGCCGACCAGTCGCGCTGCGCGTCCTCGATCAGCTTGTCGGACTTCGAGATCCACACCGCCTTGCGGCGGCCCTGGAGCCAGTTGTCGAGAATGATGGCGGCGGACTGGCGGCCTTTGCCGACGCCGGTGCCGTCACCGATCATGAAGCCGCGCCGGAAGCGCGCGGCGTTCGTCGCATCCTGGCGCGCGGCGGTGACGACATCGAAGGTGGCGTCCACCGTCCACGATCCGGCAAGATGATCGGAGTGAGCCTCGCCGGCATANATGACGGTCTCGAGCTGCGCGTCGGACAGCAGCTCGTGGATATTGACCGGGAGGTGCGGCCGATAGCTCGGTCTGGGCGGGGCGACCGAAGCCATCGCCGCCGATTGCACCAGCCTGGTGGGGTGCGCCTGAGAACCGGCAATACGGATCGCCTGCAATCCGTATTCTTCATAGATGCCGTCGGACAAGCGGCCGCCTTCGCCCGCTAGGCCGTCCTGGGTCTCGTAGGAGAGTGGCAGGCCCTCCGGCTCGGCCATCGGCACGGCAGCAGGGACGGCCTTGGCGGTGCGGTTGATAAAGCCGCGCACGCTGCGAGGGACGGAAGCCGCGACAGTCGGGACCGTGAGGGAGGGATCGATGGCGAGCCGTGTCGGCAGATGATCGTCGAGCCAGCCCAGCAGTGTGGCGGCGTCCGAGGCAACGCCGGGCGCGGCCGGGAACACGGCCGGATCGTCGGCGGGCCGCTTGTCGATGACGGTCAGCCGCGTCGGAAACGTCGTGCCGTGTTTGGCATAGACCGCGCCGTCGATGGCGGCGGANAAGACGATGCGCCCGCGCTCCTGCAGGCGAATGAAGGCGTCCCGCCAGGCCAGATTGTCGGGCGCGAAGCTGGCGCCGGTGATCGTAACCAGGCGTCCGCCGGGAGCGAGACGCGCCAGCGCCGAGGCGACATGGCGATATGTGGTGTCGGCGATGCGGCCTTCGACATTGGCCATTGCGGAGAACGGCGGATTCATCAGCACGATGCTGGGCATGACGGCGGGATCCAGATGATCGTCGATCTGAGCCGCGTCGAAGCGGGTGACGGGAATGGCCGGGAAGAGAAGCGACAGCAGGCTGGCGCGGGTGTCGGCCAGCTCGTTGAGGACGAGCGCGCCGCCCGCGATCTCGGCGAAGATGGCGAACAGGCCGGTGCCGGCCGAAGGCTCCAGCACCCGGTCGGCCGGCGTGATGGCCGCGGCGTGGGCGGCGACCAGGCCGAGCGGGATCGGCGTCGAGAATTGCTGGAAGGTCTGGCTCTCCGTGGACCTCCGCGTATGCGTCGGCAGAAGGTTGGCGATCTTCGTCAGGGCGGAAAGGCGGGCGGCCCGCGACCCGGCTTTGCTGAAAAGCGCCTTTCCGTATTTGCGCAGGAACAGGACGATCGTGGCTTCGCAGGCGTCATAGGCGGTCTTCCAGTCCCAGGCGCCGGTGGAATCGGATGCGCCGAAGGCGGTCTCCATCGCTGCGCGCAGGGCAGCAGCGTCGACGCGCTTGCCGCATTCGAGATGGGGCAGCAGCAGACCAGCGGCCGTGAAGATGGCAGCGGCGGGTTCGCGATTGGGGCCGAGCGGAAGCTGCGCGGCGGCGGACGCCGTCGCGGATGCGGAAATCAGGGTCATGATGTGAGCCTTAAGGAGAGCGGGAACGGGCGAGCCGCGCGCGCTCTCTCGACCGCACCGGCTCAAACCCGTCCCGGCCGCCCTCGCACTTTCGGGACGCCGGCATGGAAAAAGCGCCCGACCGTGAGGTGGGGCGCTTTTCCACGGATCAGCTCCAGTGTCCGTCCGCGATCTCGCCGGCGACGAGCGCGCGGGCCTTGCGGATGAGGTCATCGCCGCAGGTGTCGATGTGGCCGAAAACCTGGCGCGGGCGCCGTTCGCGGCCCAATCGGCATAGGCGCAGTATTCGCGAGCCTCTGATCGGAAGGCCCGCATGTCGTTGGCCCAGTGCGGCTTGGGCTCGATGACGACGGTGATGCCGTCCCTGGTTTCCGGCCAGGGCAGAGACCGTTCGCGCGGCGGATGCTGGCGATCCGCCGCGAAGATGGCGTCGATGTCGGTCATGGCGCCTCTCCCGCGTCGGAACGCACGAAGCCTTCCGGATCGCCGGGATCGGGCGGCAGATAGGCGTCATAGGGATTGCCGTCGGCGAGATGACCGAAGGGCGTGAAGACGTAATCGCCATCGTCCCTCCCCACGGCGCAGATGACGTAGCGCGGGCTGCCCGTCACCGCGTCGAGGCATTCCATGAGAGCGAGATTGCCGTCGCCCGCTGCGCGCAACAGGGTCTGGAAGTTGCTCCGGGCGTAGGAGGGGATGCTCATAGCGCTCCTCCCACGCTGGAGATGGTCTGGTCGAGCCAGCCATCGGTGTAGATCCAGTCCACGGTCTCGCCGGTAGCGAGGTCGAGGACATGCGCGCCGCCGCCGAACCCGTCGAGCCGGGGTTTCGAGCAGGTGTTGGCATACTGGAATCCCCATCTGCCTTTGAGGTCGAACTCGGCGGCGCAGCGGTTCACGAAGTGGATGAGGCGTTCAGGGTCGCCGGTCACGTCGTCGCGCATCCAGAGTTGGCTGCCGCCATGCTCCGGTTGGATCGAGAGGAGGAAGCCTTCGGAGGGTGGTTCCTCCGATGCGCCGTCCTCGGATAGGCGATTGTAAAGATCGAGCGCTCGGGCGGCGTTCTCGGGCGTGCCGACGTCGAGCAGGCACGAGAAATGGGTGAAATAGTCGGCCATGACAGGCTCCTGAAACGAGAAAGCCCGGCGCGATGGCCGGGCTGAGTTGGGCTGAGGATGATCGAAGACGGTCAGTAGCCGAACCGCCAGGACGGCCAGGGCTGGCCGTCGTCGGCGGCGGCGGCGGCTTCCGGCAGGTAGCCGTCATCGCCTTCGACCAGGGACGGATCGCGCACCGGCGTCTCGTCGATGATGGTGACGCAAACGACGAGGCCGTCTTCGACTTCGACGTGAACGGGTGCGAGATACTGGAAGACGACGCGGCGCGTGGCGGACGGGGCGGGTTCGATCATGGAAGGTCTCCTTGCGACGATGCGGGAAGCGACTCAAGCCGCTTCCCCGCCGTGGGTTCATTCGGCCGGGATCGTGAGGGCGTCTTCGTCCTCGATCTCGTCGGCTTCCTCGTCGTCGCGATCCTTGCTGAGGAAGTCCGGCAAGGCGGCATCGTCTCCGGCGTCTGCCTCCGTGCCCGGTTCGATGGTCTGCCCATCATCGAGGTCGACCATGCGCAGCGGCTCCGGCAGCCAGCCGGTGTCGGCCAGCAGGCGCTCGGCCTCCTTGGCCATGTCACCCTTCTTCAGATGGTCGATGAGTTGGGCGGCCCGCTCGCCCGCGCCTTCGCGCACGGCTTCGAGGATGCGGGGCTTGGTGACGCGGCCGAGATAGTTGCCGACCGTCGGCCTCCAGCCCGCCGCCACCATGTCGAGGCCGGTGGCTCGCGCCAGCCGGTCGGCCTGCGAGAGGCGCACGTCCAGCCCATGCTGGCTGACGCCCGATCCGCCGTAGGGATTGGGCCGCTCGAACAGGGCGTTCACGCCGTAGCTGACGCAATGGGCGAGCAGATCGAGGCGCGTGCCGGGGTCGAGGAGGGAGAGCCAGTCCCACAGGGCCTGGTCGTCGTCGGGAACGTGATCGCCCCAGCGCTGATGTCGCTCGGCGACCTCGCGCGCGGGCGTGCTGTCCTTCAACTCCTCGGACTGTGCCGGGAAGAAGACATGATTGACGCGGGCCTCGAGGCAGCCGGCCGGTGCGGTGCGCCGGAAGGTGTCGCTGACCAGCTTGTGCAGCAGCATGGTCATGGCGGCGTCGGGATGTTCCGCAACGGCGTTGCGCAGAGCGAGNGTGCGATGCGCGGTCAGCTCAATGACGAGGCGCTCGGGCAACGGCNNGATGCCGTCCTCCTCATCGTCCTCCGGTTCCGCGGGCTGGCCGCTGATGGTGATGACGGTACGTTGAACGGCGGGCGCCGCCTGCTGGCCAGCCTCACCGTCAACCTCCGGCGCATCGCTGCCTTCGGTCTCGACGGGACGTTCATCCTCGGGGCGGACATAGCCGCGATCCACTGACAGCGAGCCGTCGGCGTCGAGGCTGATGAAGACGCCGGCGGCGGCGATGTCGGCNGGATCGTAGATCGTCGGGCGCTGCTCGAAGGCGTCGAGGGCCTGTTCGATTTCGGAGAGACGTGCGTCGATCTCGTCCGGCAGCTCGTCGGCTTCGGCATATTGGGCTTCGAGCCGGTCGTATTCGTCGCGCAGCGCTTCGCGGGTGGCGCGCTCCTCCTCGGTCAGGTCGACCGTGACGCCAGCCAGTTCGCGAAGCCCATGCTGGTGGCCGTAGGGAAAGCTCAAGGCGGCCTCGACCCATTTCCAGCCTTCGCGCGCGATCTCGTCGGCGGTGGTCTTCAGCTTGTCGGCCACCATGCGGTCGAGCAGGGCCGGATCTTGCAGCCATCCGCCATCGTCCGACTGGAACAGGTCGCGCAGCACGATGCCGCCGGCCGCCTCATAAGCCTCGACGCCGATGAAGACGGCTCTTTTGTCGGAGGCGCGTACCGAGGTATCGGTCAGCATCCGACGGATCTGATAGGGCTCCTTCTGCCAGCTATCCTTGACTGCCTCCCAGACCTGCTCTTGACGGGCATGGTCGGAGCTGACGGTGAAGGCCATGAGCTGTTCGAGCGTCATGCCGTCGTCGGCATAGATCTCGAGCAAAGTGTGCGAGACGGATGCGAGGCGCAGGCGCTGCTTCACGACATTGACGCCGACGAAGAAGGCGGCGGCGATGGCTTCCTCGGTCATGCCCTTGTCGCGCATGGACTGGAAGGCGCGGAACTGGTCGAGTGGATGCAGCGGCGCGCGCTCCATATTCTCGACCAGCGAGACTTCGTCGACCAGTATGTCGCTGTTGGCGTCGCCGACGACGCAGGGCACCGGTGCGGTCTTGGCCAGGCGCTTCTGCTTCGCGAGCAGTTCGAGCGCGCGATAGCGGCGGCCGCCGGCGGGCACCTCGAACATGCCGCTCTCGGCGCCATCGGCGTCGAGGACCGGACGGACATGGAGGCTCTGGATGAGACCGCGACGGGCGATGGACTCGGCCAGCTCCTCGATTGAGACGCCGGCCTTGACGCGCCGGCGTNNGGACTGGCTCAACACCAGCTTGTTGAAGGGGATGTCGCGCGCCGACGACAGGGTGATCTTCTGAATGGCAGTCGCCATGTTCGTTACTCCGCGACGGGCGGCCGGGAGCCTCTCTCTCGACCTCCAACCCGTCACGAAGCGAAGCGCCGCCCTCTCACTCTCGGAGGGCAGCGCCAGGCGGGCGGAAAGGCGTAGAGCCGGAAGCCCGCTTCTCCGCCTTTCCGGTTTTCAGGCTCGTCACGCCGCTTGCCGTTCGTCGTCGGCCGCATCGACGTCGGCGCCTGGCTGGAACCCCAGGAGCCAGTCGGCCGCCCTGCTGGCCTGGGAGGCGGCGCGCACGATGGCGCGATTGTCCTCGCGCAGCACCTCGAGCCAGGAGCCGATATAGTCGGCATGGCGGACGGTGGGTGTGATGCCGAGCGAGGCGCAGCAGAAAGCCGCGTTGATCTCAGCGACCAGCTCCTCGAAGGCGTATGTCTTCGAGCCGAAGGAACCCGAGAAATCACGGTTCAGGCGCGAGGGGTGGCCTGTGGCGTGCCCCAGTTCGTGCAGGGCCGTCCTGTGCCAGTTGATCGGCTCGAAATACGCCTGGGGCGGCGGCACCTGCACATAATCGAGCGCTGGGACATANAAGGCGCGGTCTCCGCCGATGCGGAAGTCGATGCTGGTGGCCCGGATCAGGGCCTCGACCTGCGGCTCGATGAGGCCGGGCGGAGGTGGGGGAGCCACGATGGCGACATCCTCCGGCAGGCCATCGCATTGCGCCGCGTTGAACACCGTGAATCGTTTGAGGAACGGGATCGCGGCAGCTTCCTCGCCGGCCTCGCGGGCGCGTCGCTTCTCGTCCTCCGGCGTGAAACGGTCGGCATAGACGACGGTTGTGCCGCGTTCGCCCCGGCGGACATTGCCGCCGAGTGACAGGGCCTGGCGGAAGGTAAGCCAGCTTTGGCCGGGAAAGCCGTGCTGGATCACCGCACCCCAGAGGATCAGCACATTGATCCCCGAATAATACCGCCCGGTCGCGGCGTTCCTCGGCATGGCGAGNGGCGCCTTGACCGAGGCCGATCCCCAGGGCTGGACCCAGGGNAAGCGGCCTGCCTCCAGCTCGGCGATGATCTTGCTGGTGATGTCGTCGTAGGCTCGCCCGATCCGAGCGGGGGTTGCGCTGGCGTCTTTCCTGAACATCGCGGTTCTCCGCGGCGGGCGCCGAGACCCTTCTCCAGTCCTCAACCCGTCACGGAAATCCCGTCTGCACTTTCACTCTACTGGGGGCGTTGCGGGGCTCCCCGCAGGGGTGGGCCGAGACCCTGGCTCGGCCGCAGGGGAAGGCTTTCCCCTTATCCGGTCCCGTCCCTTCAGAAGGGTTCCTTGAAAAATGTCAGAAAACCGGGTATGTTTCTAACAGGAGAAAGATCATGACTCGGCTGACCGAACAGATTTTGTCGCATGCGACCGGCTTGCCCGAAGGCGCTCCTGTGTCCGCCAGAGTCTGCTGCACCTCGGAAACCGGGCGGCCGTGGATCAGGCGTTGTCGCGCCTGACGGAGCGCGGGCAGCTCATCCGCGCCGGTCGTGGCGTCTATCTGCGCCCCATCGCCAGCCGGTTCGGCACACGCACGCCTTCGGTCGAGCAGGCTGTCGAAGCCCTTGCAGCCCAAAGGGAGAGATCATCGTCTCGAACGGCGCCGCCGCGGCGAACGCCCTTGGCTTGACGACGCAGGTGCCCGTCCGCTCGGTTTATCTGACCTCCGGGCGCAGCCGAAAGATGCACCTCGGCAAGCAGGTCGTGGAATTGCGGCACGCGCCGCGCTGGCAATTGGCCTTGGCTAACCGGCAGGAGAGGCCGTGCGGGCGCTGGCCTGGCTCGGCCCGGAAAAGCAGAAACGGCGCTCAAGACGTTGAAGAGGAAGATGCCGCCCGGCGTGTTCGGCGAACTGGTCGCCGCCGCGCCGCAGCTTCCGACATGGCTCGCGCAGAGCGTCGGAAAGGCGGCGTATGGCTGACGTCTTTCTCCAGCTTTCGACCGAGGACCGGCGCGACGCGCTGGGTGTCGCGGCCGATCGTTCGGGCCGTCCGACCCATCTGCTCGAAAAGGATGTGTGGGTGGTGTGGGCGTTGGCGACCCTCTACGCCGCGCCGCTCGGCGAACATCTGGTGTTCAAGGGCGGTACGTCGCTGTCGAAAGCCTATCACGTCATTCGCCGGTTTTCGGAAGACGTGGATCTGACCTACGACATTCGAGCGATCGCGCCCGATCTTGTCGGGGACAATGGCGAGGGTCTGCCGAAAACGCGGAGCGAAGAGAAACGCTGGTCGAGCGAGGTCCGTCGGCGGTTGCCGGCCTGGGTCGCGGAAACCGTGCAGCCCGTGATCGCAAAAGCTCTGGTCGCCGAAGGTCTGGCGGCGGCCATCCGCGTCGAGGATGACAAGCTCTTCATCGACTATGAGGCGACCGCGGCCGGGTCCGGTTACGTGGCTCCGAGCGTCATGCTGGATCNNGGCGCTCGATCGACGGGTGAGCCGGCGAGCCTCCGCGAAGTCGTCTGCGATGCGGCTGGCCTGATCGACGGGCTGGTATTCCCGACGGCCCGGCCACGGGTCATGCACGCGGAGCGAACCTTTNGGGAGAAGGCGACCGCCATCCATGTCTTCTGCCTCCAGGAGCGGCTGCGCGGCGACCGCTTCGCACGGCATTGGCACGATGTTGTCCGGCTGGATGAAGCCGGCTTCGCAGAAGCTGCTTTCGCCGATCGCGATCTGGCCAACGCTGTCGCCCGGCACAAGTCGATGTTCTTCGCGGAANAGGCCGCCGATCGCACGCCGATTGACTACGCAGCGGCCGTCAGCGGCGGCTTGCAGCTCGTGCCGGTCGGCGAAGGTGCGAAGGCGCTGGAGGAGGACTATGCCCACATGGTCAAGGATGGGCTGCTCTTCGACGACGCCGAACCCTTCGAGGCGCTTATGGCGCGATGCGCTGACATCGCAGCCCGGGCTAATCGAGCAAGCTAACAAAGAGTGGCCACGCCGTTAAACGGTGTGACGACGCGGAGGGCTATGTATCTTGAAAAAGTTATTCTCAGCAATTTTCGCTCCTTCGAGCAATCTGAANTTCCGCTCTGCAAAGACCTGACACTTTTGNTTGGCGAGAATAACGGCGGCAAAAGCAACGCTATTGATGCGATCCGCCTCCTGACCGCGCCGTTGGGCGGGCGCCGGGAGCTTTATTGTGAAACGACTGATATCCGATTTGGAAGCACGGAGCGGAAATTCGAGGTCAGCGCGAATNTCACGGAGTTGAGCCCTGCTCAACAAGGTCGGATGATATCGGCCGCAACCGATGCGGCTATTAGCGGGTGTATCTTCGGTCTGAAGTATGATGAGACGACCGGGCGCTTTCCGGTTCGGCCTGCGCTTTGGGCAGGGCATCAACAGGGCAATCCCGAGCCGGGATGCCACGAGATGATCCGCCACGTCTATCTGCCGCCTCTGCGTGACGCGAAGCGGGCGCTTGCCTCGGGCAATCCANCGCGCATCTATGCTCTCCTAAATCACTTCCTGGAGNGAGGTGACCCGGAGGCGCTGGCCAAGACGCTCCGGCGCGGGGCGGAAGCTGATATCCTCGGCAAGGTCGGTGGAGCCGTCGAGATTGGGCTCAGTGCGCTGACGGCCGGCGTCAGGCGACAGGCAGCGTCACTCGGTTTTGCAAGCGACGAGAAGTTGATCGATATCGCGCGTGATTTGCGCTTTAAACTTGCAGATCACGGCATCGAACCTGAAGATCTCCGTTACTCGGGACATGGTTATGCGAACCTTCTTTACATGGCGACGATCGCCGTCGAACTGGAAAAGGTAAACGACGCTGATCTAACGCTCTTCCTTGTTGAGGAACCCGAGGCGCATCTGCATCCACAGCTTCAGGCTGCGGTTCTGAGTTTCCTGGACGAGCAGGCCGAGAAATCCCGCAAACCGCGGGAAGGCCACCACGGACCTGCGGGCGAATTGCAGGTCATCGTGGCGACCCACTCGCCGAATCTGTCGGCGTGGGTGGAGAGCAAGAAACTCGTCTTTNTCCGCTCATTCCTTCCCGCTCCTGCAGGTGGCGCCGGCTNNGGAGCAGAGGAAGAGCCGCAACCCNTCGCCGGTGTCCCCGCGGCGATGATGCCGGAGATCGAGCCGAATNCAATCATGCCGGTTGGCAGCGCGCGCCGTTTAACGCGCTGCATCCCGCTAGCGGCGCTGGCACTCGACCCGGTGGAGCGCCGCAAGGTCGATCGCTATCTGGATGTGACCAAATCGGCGTTCCTGTTTGGCGGTCGCGTCCTCCTGGTGGAAGGCATCGCCGAAGCGCTACTGCTTCCTGTCATGGCGAAGAAGATCGTCCTGAAGGACGATGCCGATAAGCTTCGCCTATTCCGTTCGGCCGTCTTTGTGCCGATCGACGGGGTCGATTTCCGGCCCTACACCAAGCTGCTCNTTTCGCCGTTCAACGAAGTCCGGATCGCGGATCAGCTCGTCGTTTTGACGGATGGCGATGGTGGAGAAGTGGCGGAAGGGGAGATGATACCTGGCGCGCGCAAGCGCGATCTGGAGGCGCTTGCCGTGGAACTCGGTGCGGGCGACCTGCTCGAGGTCGTGATCAACGACTATTCGCTCGAAACAGAGTTAGTCCGCGCCGGCAACGCCGCGGTTCTCAAGGAGGTCTATCTCAAGCTTCACACGCGTTCGGGTGACAAGTGGGACGCAGCGATCGCGCAAGCTGGGGTTGCCCAAGCGATTGCCATCCAGAAGCTCTTCGAGACGACGCGCAAAGGCGACTTTGCTCAACTTGTCGCGGAGGAGATCAATAAAGGCACGGCCTTCACGGTGCCGGCCTATCTGAAGACGGCGATTGAGGCCTTGGTGAAATGATCACCAAGGTGTTCGAACCGACCGAGGAGCAGCGCCGGGTGATCGAGCACACGGGCTCAGCGTTCATCGCTGCCTGCCCCGGCGCGNGGAAGACCCGCGTCATGGTCGAGCGAGCGCGGAAGCTTCTTGGCGGCAGGCCAACGGGTCGCGGTATCGCCTTTCTGTCGTTTACCATCGCCGCCGTCTCCGAATTGGAGGACAGGTTGCGTCGAGAGGGGCTCGTAGAGACCCCAGCGTTCCCACACTTCATCGGGACGTTCGATGCTTTCCTATGGCNNATCCTCATCGCGCCATTCGGCGTCGACGGCTGCGATGCCAAGCCGAGACTGATCCCCGACAAGGACGATCGCACCATACAGCCGTTTGCGGCCGCGCAGGCTCTGCCGCTGGAGTGCTTCGACCGGGTGACGGGCAACGCAATCCCGGCCATGATTCAGCGCCACGGCTTTCGCGGAAAAATCAAAGCGCATGAGACGACGGCACGAAACATGCGCGCGCGCTTTCTGGAGCGCGGCGAACTCGACTTTGCCGATGCGCGTTCCTTGGCATTGGCCCGGTTGCGTGATCTGGCATGCGGCGCGATCCTCGGGCCAGCATTTGCGGCGCGCTTCCTGNAGCTAATCGTTGACGAGGCGCAAGATTGCAATCCGGCGGACCTTGAGATCATCGCCTGGTTTCGTGCGGTCGGCGTTCCCGTCAAGGTCATCTCCGACCCGAACCAGGCGATCTACGGATTCCGGGGCGGTGTGACGCAGGAACTTGGTCAGTTCGCAGAGACTTTCAGCGCAGCCGAGCGTCTCNCCATGAGCGGAAATTTCCGTTCCAGCAAGCACATCGCGAAGGGCGTGGTGGCGTTGCGTGCGCCGGACAAGCGCGCGGTGGTCGATGAGGCACTGGGAGAACATCGTGAGGAACCAACGGCTGTTCAAATCTTGTCCTACTCCGGCAAGGGCGTTCCGTCATCGATTGGCGCTAGGTTTCAGGAACTGACAGCCGCGATGGGACTCGACGCGCGAGACTGTCCAGTTGTTTCCGCGACGCGGCGGACGNGGGCAAACGCGCTCGGACACCCTCAAGATTCAGGGNTGCGCGATTTGAGCTACAGGCTGGCGGTCGCGGTAAGTGATTTCCACTTTTCCTTCGAAGTCGGCGGCAGGAAGGAGGCGCTAGTCGACGTTCATCGGATTATGCTTGAGTTGGGTGGGCAGTTGGACGGGCAGACCTATCACCAGCACATAGTCGATAGTGAAATCGGTCCGNGGTCGTGGCGGCCTGAAGCGCTTGCGTTGGTTCAAGCCCTCCGCTTCACACCGGATCGGTTTGCGACGGCGGAAGCATGGCATGACGAGGCCCGCCGATTGCTTGCCCCACTGCTTCCGGCAGGTGGCCTATCGATCAATCAGCGACTTCGCCGAAATGGAGACTTGGACAAGGCGCTTTCGGTCGCCTGCGGCGGCCATCCGGCCCGCACAATCCACAGCGTCAAGGGGATGGAGTTTCCGGCAATTNGCGTGGTGATGTCGCCCAGGACAGCGAAGAGCATCATCGATTTCCTGGCCGGAGCCGCTCACGGCGACAACGAGGAAGCTCGGAAGATCTACGTTGGCGCGTCGAGGGCACAGCGGTTGCTGGCTATCGCGCTACCGAAGACGCAAGCTCCACGCTTGCAGGGCTTGATGGCGGGAATGGGCGGCTCGGTCGAGCTAATCTCGCTTTAGCACTGCTCGCTATTAAGCCACGGCCGTCGATGGGAGGCGCCGCAGTGGGCGAGCCTGTCACCGAATACGGGCGGCATACGTGACAATCGGACATGTTGGTGATAGGGTGAGCCCGTGAAATCGGTGGAATGCACGGATCGAGACGGATTGTTTCCTGCATCCCTCGCTTGACGATAGTCCCCGAAAGTACGTTTTTGGGGTTTTCCCGAAAAACCCAATGATTTCAAAAGCCGGCCGTTTTGGCGGGACGGTTGACGGTATATCGCCGTAAAAAATATTTTTAATCGTGTTATTTCAATGATTTAGGATGTCAATTGATAATAGAGTGGGAGTGATGCGGACAGTCGGACTGGGGCTGTTGTTGGCTGGTCTGGCGGTCGTGGCCCCGGCCTCGGCCCAGGAGCCCGAAATGCCCGCACCGATCACGNCCGCTGGCGATGGCCCCTATCTGCTGCCGGACGGGCGGCCCGGTTGGCGGGCGCGGTCGGTGTCGGTCGAGCTGACGCCAGTGGATCGCCATGTGCCGCCGCTGGGCCAGATCACGGTCNGCCGCCGGGGCGACATCCCGGCCTTTGTCGTGCCCNTCAGGCCCGCAGGCGGTGCGCGAGAAGCGGACATCCAGCCCCTGGCCCCCGACACCCGGTTGCTCGTGCTGGCTGATACCCATGGCGAATACGACGTCGTGGTGGAGTTCCTGCGGCGTCAGGGCGTGATCGACGCCGACCTGAACTGGACCTTTGGCAACGGGCAGATGGTGGTGACCGGCGACATGTTCGACCGGGGGCCGCACCAGCTGGAAATCCTGTGGCTGTTCTACAAGCTGGAGGCAGAAGCCCAGGCGGCAGGCGGGCGTCTGCATGTGCTATTGGGCAACCACGAGGCGATGGTGATGCGCGATGACCTGCGTTACCTGCACGCCCGCTATCCTGAGGTGGCCCGCATTCTGGGGGTCGAGNCGCACTCGCAGCTGTTCACGCCTGAGACCCTCTTGGGCGACTGGCTGCGGACCAAGCTGGCGGTGCTCAAGCTGGGCGACATGCTGTTTACCCATGGCGGTATTTCTCCGCAGGTGGTGGATGCCGGTCTGAGCCTGTCGGACATCAACACCGGCCTGATCCGGGCCCTGCAAACGCCTGTGGCCCGCCGCCGGGAGCTGGATGAGGTGACCGGGCTGATCGCTGGCAGTTTCGGTCCGACCTGGTTCCGGNGGTATTTCGCCGACAGCGCCACGGTCGAGCGCCCCTACATGCCCATTTCCGAGGTTCAGCGGTCGCTGGAGTTCTATGGTGTCAGCCGCATTCTTGTTGGACACACCATCATGCCCCGGGTCACGCCGCTGTATGATGGCAAGGTGATCGCCGTGCAGGTCTATCCCCGGCGCGATGCCCGGACCGGCCAGCCGATCCTGGAGGGTGCCTTGCGCGACCAGGGCCGCTGGTTCCGCGTCAATGCCCAGGGCGAGAGGTTCACCCTGATGGACGGCCCCATCGACAACGGCGATCCGGACTGAACCTCAAGGCCGCTGCAGCGAAATCGGCTGAGCCGACCTCGTCGCGCTAGAGGTTTGGCCACCACATGAATGCGATGGTGCCGAACACACCGGCAGCGGTGAAAAGNCTGGCTCCCACTACGACGGCGGCGGTCGCTAACTTGAGCGCCACAGACCTCTGGCGTTCGGCGAGAAAATAGAGCTGGAGCACAGCTAGCGGGACCAGATAGCAGGCAAAGACGATCACCGTATCGGCGGGACCGGACAGAGTCTGGTTCATCCCGACGGGGCCCTGGTTGACGACGATCCAACCCATCAGGCTGACGCGCAGGAACCATACGCCGCTGACCACCATAAAGGCGCGCAGGGCCCATTTCCGGTGCTGATCGAACTGCTTCAGTCGCGCAAAGCGCCAAGCGAGGGTCACGCAGATCAGAATCAGAATGCCATCGCCGAGAATGGCTATGGCGGAGACCGTCGATAGCTGAGTGCCTCGCACGAGTGTCAGCCAAGCCCCATTGATAGCCTCGAAGCCTGCGATGACCATGAAGATCCGCCCTGACCATCGGTGCACGCGCGGGGCGCGTTGGCGCAGCACCGGCAGCAACTGTATCAGGCCGCACAGTGTGACGACCGAGCCCAACAGCACATGGATGGCGAATACGGCATTGCCGATGTTGTCGCCCACGATGTAGCCGTCGATTAGGGGCTTGTCGTTCCAGCCCGCGAAGTTTCCGGTCGCGGTCCTGACCCCATAGAAGGCCAGGATGAAGCCGATGAAGGCCAGCTGGCCAATGGCGGCAATCGTAAACCACAGCCGGGTGGATCCGCGCAGAATCGTTGCGGAGAGGACTGTTGGCGAGGCGCGAGCTGGCGACGGTGGTGAGGACACGGGCGACTCCTGGCAATGCCATGGCTGGGGATGGGCGGCACAGTCTGGTCCGGCGGCAGAGAAATCTCGCCGATTTGGAAATCGGCGAGAGATTTTCGGCAGGATATGCATCCAGTTGATCTGCGACTGGACACCGCCGATGCCGACCCTCAGACTCAGTGCAGGTGCAGGATTTGAGACCAACCTTGATGGTCATGGCGGTAACGGGCTCGGGACGGGTCAGCTCGCCCAGGAACCGCATGTGGGGTCCTGGCGCGATCGCGGTCGCCTCGTTCATCAGCTACATCATCGGCCAGCTTGCAGATGGCCCCGTGTCGACGGCCTTTCTCGCCTTCGGCGTCAGCGCCTGCGGCTGGGCCTGGCTGTTGGCGCGTGGCCTGTTTGTCCCGGCTAAGCAGGACCGAGCTTGGCCCGGTCTGGTGGTTTTGGCGGTCATGATCGCGGGGGCCCTGATGGTGGCCCTGCCGCCGGGTGGCGGGGTCCAGCGCGTCGCCGAAAGTGCCTATTCCATCACCGGCTCAGCGGCCCTGTTGCTGACGTTCGTGGAGCCGTTTCAGGGATGGCATCGGGGACTGTCGGGCCAGGAAAGGCGGTTCCGGTTTATCTTCGTGGGGCTCTATGCCGGCTTGGTCGCTATCGCCGTTCTGGGGCTGCGTGCTGTGGGTGATGGAACTGGGGCCGCAAGCCTCATCCCCCATGTGAGGGCGGCCTGTGCCGCTGTAGGACTTGGCGGAGCCGTGGCGGCCTTTGCATATCGTCTGCGCCACCCTTTGGTCACAACACCGGCTCCGCGGCGTCAGCCGACCGCCGATAACCTGCGCCTGGCCGAGCGGTTGGAACGGTTGATGGCGACAGAGCAACTTTACACCCGCCCCGATCTCAAGGTCGGCGATGTGGCGTCGCGTCTGNGGGAAGCAGAATACCGTGTATCCCAGGCCATCGGGGCCATCGGCCATGCCAACTTCAATCGCTGGATCAACCAGCTTCGCATCGGTCGGGCGCAACAGATCCTGGCCGACCCGACCGACGCACGGGCCATTCTACAGATTGCCTATGACTGTGGATTCGGCTCGCTCGGGCCCTTCAATCGCGCCTTCCGCGACCAGCTANGCACCACACCCCGGGCCTATCGCGCGGCCTGTCGGCGAGGGGATTGAGGTCCAGCCAGCTAGGATATCGACGGGACTGATCCTTCGGCGGCGGTCTCGGTACTCTTGACCGCCACAACTGGGGGAGCCAAGTCATGCCATGGCACAGTTCCCTGACGACATCTTCACCGAGGCCGAGGTCGATCCGGATACCCTGGCCAATCTGGGGCCCCTGAGACGGCTGGCGGGGACCTGGGTCGAACGCTNNGGTGTCGACATCAACCCCAAGGCCGATGGACCGGAACGGCGCAACTTCATCGAGCGCATGGTGTTTGACCCGATCGACGGTCAGTTGAACGGGCCCCAGCTGTTCTATGGCCTCCGCTACCATACGCACATCACGACCGTGGAAGAGGACATCACCTTTCACGATCAGGTCGGCTACTGGCTGTGGGAGCCGGCGGCGGGCTTGATCCTGCAGACCCTGGCTATTCCGCGTGGCCAGGTGGCCTTGTCTTCGGGCCATGCCAAGCCGGACGATGACAAGCTGATCATCTCGGCCAAGCGGGGAGAAACCGAATACGGCATCTGCTCGACCGCGTTTCTGGAGTGGGCCTTCCGCACGGATGATTTCCGGCTGGAGGTCACATTCAATGCCGACGGGTCGTTCAGCTACATCTCCGATACCATGCTGGATGTGCGGGGGCAGGGGCCGTTCCGGCATCGCGACCGCAACACCCTGTTCAAGGTGGCCGAGCCGAAACCCAATCCGCTGTTCCAGATCGTCCAGATGCGAAAGGCTCAGGCCAAGGATTGAGGCCGGATGCCGAAATCGGGCCATCACGTGCAGCTCCCGGTGCTTGGGGAGGCGGGGAGTGGCAGTGCCGGGCCGGCAGGACCAACCCGCCTAGCATCGAGACTGGGCCCTTGTCGGTGGCCCCCAGCGCACACAACTGACGGAATGCTGTCAGTTGGCCTAGGGTAGGCTGATCCTCGTCCTGATGTTTTCAGAGAAGCACGACACGTGACTGCGATTGAGATTGCCATGTTCAAACTGAAGCCTGACACATCGGAGGATGTGTTTTCTGCGGCGCTGGCGAAAACCGATCTCTGGCTGGCGGGACAGCCGGGCTTTATCCTGCGCCGCCACGGGACCCACGAAGATGAGCATCTGGACTACGTTGAATGGGAGAGCTTGGCAGCGGCGGAAGCCGCAGGTGCGAGCTTTTGACCGCGCCGCAGACACAAGCGTTTATGAACACGATCGATCCGGCGTCGATCACCATGCGGCATTTCGTGCTCGTTTCCTGATCTATGCGCCGGGCCGACCGTCTGTTTGAGATTTTGCAGCTCTTGCGGGGCGGTCGGCTGCGGACGGCGCGGAGTCTGGGTGAAGAGCTGGAGGTTTCGACACGCACCATCTGGCGCGACATCACAGATCTGCAGACCCAGGGGGTTCCGATCAGCGGTGAGCGCGGCATCGGCTATATTCTGCATCAAAGCTATTTTCTCCCGCCCCTGGCTTTGACCCAGGATGAAATGGAAGCGCTGATCTGGGGTACGCGCCTGGTCGAGACATTTGGAGACGAGGCGTTGGCGAAAGCGGCACGCGAACTTCAGATCAAGATCGCAGACGTCTCCCCCGAGGATCGCCGCCGTGCCTCCTCGGGTATGGCTGCCTTTGCCTCGCACAGAGCGCGAGCTGCGCGCGGCATTCTGACGAAGGTGCGGGCGGCCCTGCACGGGCGGCGTAGGCTTGCGATCGCCTATCGCGACCTTGGGNGGCAGGAGTCCGAGCGCGTCATCCGTCCGCTCAATCTGGAGTTCTGGGGCCAGGTCTGGACCCTGACGGCCTGGTGCGAACAGAAGGATGATTTTCGGGTGTTCCGCTGCGACCGCATTGCGGTCTGCGGCGTGCTGAGCGACGGATTCCGCGATGAGCCCGGAAAGCGGTTCGCGGATTTTCTGGCTCGTATGGAGGACACAAAACCGCATGCCTGATCCGGTCGAGAGTCTGCCGAACCTCGGCGCTACACAGCCAGGTGCCTCACCGAAATCGACGTGGAGACCGCGGACGACTTGCGCGCCATGGGTGCGGTTGAAGCCTACGCCCGACTCAAGTTCCAATTGGCCGCGGCATCACCCTGAATGCACTTTGGGCCATGGATGCCGCCCTGTCCGGCATCGATTGGCGGTACTGACACAGGAACGAAAAGAGGAGTTGAAGGCGATGCTGGCCCAGAGGTCGCGCGCTTAGGTGTCCGGCGTGGGAAAGCTCAGGCTGGGTCCTGAAGCAGCGCCACCACGCGCTCGGCGGTGACCTTGGACGAGCCCGGGGCCTGGAAGACCTCCAGAGCGTGGGTCAGCTCGGTCAGCCACAGACCCGTCAGGTGCGGCGGGTCTGCATAGTGTCCTACATTGGTGACAGCGATCATTGGTGACAGCGATGAGGACGCGCCGAGGCATGCCCGCGACCATAGGCATGCACCAAGGGCCGTCTAGTCCTGATGAACTTCACCCGAACCGTTGATGTTGCTCTGCAGATTGGCCGGGCGTTCCGTCAGATTGACATCGCCAGACCCGGAGATGCTGACCGTCGCACGACCGGTCGGGCCGACCCAGGCTTCGCCGGAACCTGACACGCTGACCGTCGCATCGGTGGTGGTGACGTTGGACAGGTCGGCTTCACCAGACCCGTTGATCGACAGATTTACGCTGNNGGTGCGACCGGCCACATCGACATCGCCGGAACCGTTCACATTGACAGTTATCTGGTTCTGATCGAAGTCGACGATGTCCAGATCTCCCGACCCATTCAGTTCGAACGACTTGACCGACGGGGCCGTCACGCGGACGGTCAACCGGTCAGCGTCGCTCCAGGCTTGGATACCGTTGCGCATGGTGAAGGTGACGGTTTCATCTCCATCGGCCAGGAACAGGCGGTTACCGTCGAACCGGACCCGTTCCGCCACGGACTGGGGGCCGGTGATCTCCACCTTGACCTCGCGTCCCTGGGTGAAGATGACCTTACCCGGCATATCGACGTTCAGGCTGTCGCCACCGGCCCAGTCGAGGGTGCGGCTGATGGTCGGGCTCTCGGCTTCGCCCCGCTCGACTCGAACACGATCGCCGTCGCTGTCGGTGAAGGTCCAGCTATAGCCGCGGTCGGCAAATTCTTGNCTTCCCAGGGCGGCAGCGCCAGCCGGGGATGCCAGGCACAGCACCAGCGCGGCCCCGGCGATAATCAAAAGTGTGCGGATCATGACCTGTCTCTCCCTCAGGTTCAGGCGTTCGATTGGGGTTCAAGGGCGGGCTTCAGCAACCGGTAGTGCAGGCGGGCGTGCCAGACCGTCGCATTGACCAGCCCGATGGTGACGATGGCCAGCAGGGCTCCGGCAGAGGTCGCCCCCGCCATCATGCCCAGGCCCGCGAGGATGGCAGCCAAGGGGCCACCGGGCGCGCCGGCGACTGGCCCTGCTACCATGACGGCGCCGCCGGCAACGAACACACCGATGACGGCGATCAGAATGCCGAAAAGGGCTCCGATGACGCCCATCATGACGGGCAGCAGGATCAAGATATCGATGGCACCCAGGCCCAGCACCGCAAAGACGGCGGCTGCGGCGGAGGAGGGNCTCTTCTCCTGACTCCAGCGCTGGGCACTCGATTCGGCCCTCAGTTCGCGAGCCAGACGGGTGGGGTCGCCCAGGGCCCCGGCGATCTCGGCCTCGGTGCGTCCCGCCGCGGCTCCGTCTTCGAAATGGCGCTCGTAGTCCGCCATGATATCGTTGGCGGCAGAACTGGACATGCCGTCCAGCCCCTTTCGCAGGCGATCCAGGAATTCATTGCGGGTCATTGGGTTCCTCCAGCAGCATGTGTCAGCGCCTTGCCGTCCAGCACCCGGTCGACCGCGTCGACGAAGGTGCGCCATTCCCGGCTTTGGCTTTCCAGGGCCCGACGGCCCTCGTCCGTCAGGCGATAGTATTTGCGTGACGGGCCCGACGATGATTCGACCAGATAGGTCTCAACCTGACCGTCGGACTGCATACGGCGCATCAAGGGATAGATGGTGCCTTCGCCCATATCGATCGCGTCAGACAACTGACTGGCGATCTCGTAGGCGTAGCTGTCGGCGCGGGCGAGCAGGGCCAGCACGCACAGGCTCAGCACCCCTTTNTTCAACTGAATTTCTATGGCCTCGGGCACGGGGCAGACCTCCTTGGTTGTCGATGGAGTAACGCAAGGTATCTGGCATGACAAGATACCTTGCGTAACATTACGACGATTTAACCGCAGACCTTTCGCCGAAGGTGGCCAGCAACCGCTTGGCAATGGCGAACCAATCCGATAGGGACCGGCCATTCGCGGTAGCTGCACGGCTGCCCGCGTCCGTTTGCGATTCAATCGCAAACGATGGATTGAGGACGATTTTTACGAGGACCTCTCGGATGGGGATGGGCAAGCGAGCTTCGGCGCTGATCGGCGGCACAATCGCCTCAGCAGCCGCATGGCTTTCGGTGGCAGGAACGGCTGTGGCCGAGGATCTGATGGGGCAGCCGACGCCGNGGGGCATCGCGCTCCAGCCCGCAACGTCGCCGCTCAAGGTGGAGGCCCACCATTTTCACGACATGATCCTGTTGCCGATCATTGTCGGCATCTGCCTGTTCGTGTTGGCGCTGCTGGTCATCGTGGTGATCCGCTTCAACAAGAAGTCCAATCCGGTCCCGGCCAAGTGGAGCCACAACACGACCATCGAAATCGTATGGACCGTGGTGCCGGTGCTGATCCTGCTGGGGATCTCACTGGTGTCGTTCCGGCTGCTGTTTGCTTACAACAACATGCCGGAGCCCGACCTGACGATTAAGGCCACGGGAAACCAATGGAACTGGGCCTATGAGTACCCGGACCAGGGCATTGCCGAATATGTCTCGAACATGCTGACCGAAGAGCAGGTGGCCGAGCAGGGCCTGCCGCACAGTGTCTATCGGATGGCGGCCAGCAACCCGATTTATGTGCCCGTGGGCAAGACGGTGCGGGTCCAAGTGACGGCCGCGGACGTGATTCACGCCTTTGCTCTGCCGGCCTTCGGCCTGAAGGTCGATGCTGTGCCAGGACGCCTCAACGAGACCTGGTTCCGCGCGGATCGCACCGGTACCTTCTATGGGCAGTGTTCGGAACTGTGCGGCATCGACCACGCCTTCATGCCCATCCAGATCAATGTCGTCACGCAGGCCGAGTTTGAACGCTGGGTCGCGGACAAGGGTGGGTCCATGACCTACCTGGCTGACCAAGCGGCTGCCGCCCAGGCCGCCCAGGCCCAGGCCTCGGCCCAGGCTGCTGCGGCGGAAGCTGCGGCCGCAGCTGCGGCCCCGCTGCCGAGGGTGCGGTGCCGGCTGCTGCAGACGCTACCGCCCCGGCTGCTCCGGCGGCCACCCCGACCAACGCTCAGTAAGACCTGCGAGAGAGTTCCCGATATGGCCAACGCCGCTCAATCCCTCGCCAGCGACCACCACGGTCACGACGATCACGACCACAAGCCGGGATTCTTCACCCGCTGGTTCTTCTCGACCAACCACAAGGACATCGGCACCCTGTACNTGCTGTTCGCCATCATGGCGGGCCTGGTCGGCGGGGCGCTGTCGGGTCTGATCCGTTGGGAACTGTATGAGCCGGGTCTGCAGATCTTCNACCCCGGTAGCCCGCTGGCCCAGTTGGGGCTGTTTGATCTGTCCGATCCGGCCCGGGCCAAGCATGCCTATAACGTCGTCGTTACCGGTCACGCCCTGATCATGATCTTCTTCATGGTCATGCCGGCCATGATCGGCGGCTTTGGCAACTGGTTCGTGCCGATCATGATCGGGGCGCCGGACATGGCCTTCCCGCGCATGAACAACATCTCGTTCTGGCTGCTGGTCGCGGCCTGGGTGCTGCTGGTGACGTCGATGTTCGTCGATGGCGGACCGGGCCATGGCTTTGGCGGTGGCTGGACGGCCTATCCGCCGTTGTCGACCAAGGGGCATACGGGACCAGCGTTCGATCTGGCGATCTTCTCGCTGCACGTCGCCGGTGCTTCGTCGATCCTCGGCGCGATCAACTTCATCACCACCATCTTCAACATGCGGGCCCCGGGCATGACCCTGCACCGCATGCCGCTGTTTGCCTGGTCGGTGCTGATCACGGCCTTCCTCTTGCTGCTGTCGCTGCCGGTTCTGGCCGGGGCCATCACAATGCTGCTGGCCGACCGCAACTTTGGCACCCACTTCTTTGATCCCGCCGGGNGCGGTGATCCGGTGATGTTCCAGCACCTGTTCTGGTTCTTCGGCCACCCGGAAGTGTACATCCTGATCCTGCCGGGCTTCGGCATCATCAGCCACATTGTCTCGACCTTTAGCCGCAAGCCGGTGTTCGGATACCTGGCCATGGCCTACGCCATGGTGGCCATCGGTTTCATCGGCTTCATCGTGTGGGCGCACCACATGTATACGGTTGGCATGACGATCAACCTGCGCGCCTATTTCGTGGCCGCGACGATGATCATCGCCGTGCCGACGGGCGTGAAGATCTTTAGCTGGATCGCCACCATGTGGCGCGGTTCGATCGACTTCAAGACGCCCATGCTGTGGGCTATCGGCTTCATCTTCCTGTTCACCGTCGGCGGTGTGACGGGCGTCGTTCTGGCCAACGCCGGGATCGATTACAGCCTGCACGACACCTATTACGTCGTGGCGCACTTCCACTATGTGCTGTCGCTGNGGGCCGTGTTCGCCATCTTTGCCGGCTTCTACTACTGGTACGAAAAGATGTTCGGGGTGAAATACAACGAGTTCCTCGGGGCGGCGCACTTCTGGATCATGTTCATTGGCGTGAACCTGGTGTTCTTCCCGCAGCACTTCCTGGGACTGCAGGGGATGCCGCGCCGTTACGTCGACTATCAGGATGCCTATACCTACTGGAACCAGGTCTCCTCGATCAGGTGCGTCGTGACCCTGGTGGGCGTGGGCGTGTTCCTGGTGATGCTGCTGGAATCAGCCATCCGTCGCCGCAAGGCGGACGCCAACCCGTGGGGCGAAGGGGCGACGACCCTGGAGTGGACCCTCAGCTCACCGCCGCCGTTCCACCAGTTCAACGAGCTGCCGGTGGTGAAACAAGACGATCACCACTGATCGAAAGACAGGCTAGGATGGGGGCCGCCTTCCAGATCGGAAGGCGGCCTCTGCCCATTCAGATACAACCATGACCGATCAACCTGCCGAAGCTCCGCGCATGACGACCGCCCAGCCGGAAGATNTTTTCCAGCTGCTGAAGCCGCGCGTGATGTCTCTGGTGGTGTTCACGGCGGTGACCGGGATGGTGGTGGCACCGGGGTCTTTAGGCTGGCTGCAGGCATCCATCGCCATCCTCTGCATCGCCGTCGGAGCCGGGGCGGCGGGAGCGCTCAACATGGCGCTGGAGGGCGATACGGATGCTCTGATGCGGCGGACACGCGGACGCCCCGCGGCCGGGCGGGTCAGGCGCGGCGACGCCATGGCCTTTGGCGTGGTGCTGAGCGTATTTTCGGTGATGCTGCTGGGGATGAACACCAATTGGCTGGCTGGCGGCCTGCTGGCCCTGACGATCATCTACTACGCCGGTTTCTATACGCTGCTGCTGAAGCGCCGTACGCCGCAGAACATAGTGATTGGCGGTGCCGCCGGAGCTTTCCCGCCGGTGATCGGTTGGGCTGCGGCGACCGGGGATGCCNCCTGGCAGGCGTGGCTTCTGTTCCTGATCATCTTTCTATGGACGCCCCCGCATAGCTGGGCCCTGGCCCTCTATTCCGCTGGCGACTACGCCAAGGCGGGCATTCCGATGATGCCCGTGGCCAAGNGGGCCAAAAGCACCCGTCTGCAGATACTTCTCTACAGCCTGGTGCTGGTGCCCGTCGGCGTGTTGCCGGGGCTGACCGGACTGGGCGGGCATCTTTATCTGGCCGTGTCGGTGCTTGGCGGGCTGGGCTTTGTGTTCCTGGCCTTTCGTCTATGGCGCTCACGCGCGNGGGACTTGCCGGACAAGGCCGAGGCGGTGGGGCGAGAGGCCGCATTGTATGATGTGCGCACAGAGGCCAAACCGGCCCGCAACCTGTTTGCCTATTCCATCCTTTACCTGATGCTGCTGTTCGCAGCCCTGCTGATCGAGCATCTGCCCGGTAAGAGTTTGTAAGCCATGACCCTGACCATGACCCCCGAAGAACTGGCCGCACGCAAGCGGCGCAATGTCTGGATCGCCCTGGGACTGGTGGCGTTCATGGTGCTGGTGTTTGCTACCACCCTGTTGCGGATGCAGCGCAACTTGCATGCGCAGCAGGCGATTGACGCTGCCGCAGCCCAGACGTCTTCGCTTGGCCCGCAGGCCCCGGCCGGACAGGTTATCGTGCCGTCCCGTTCAGCGCCGGTGATGCCGCAGCCATGAGCCGGCAGAATTGGATCGCGATTGCCTGCGTTCTGGGTGTCATGTTCATGGCCGGTGCCTCGTTTGCGGCCGTGCCTCTGTACCGCCTGTTCTGCCAGGTGACGNGGTTTGATGGCACCGTGCGTCGGGCCGAGGCGGCCCCGACCCAGATTCTGGACGATACGGTCCTGATCCGCTTCGACACCAACGTGCGCGACCTGCCGATGACCTTCCACGCAGAGCAGGTGTCCCAGAGAGTGCGCATCGGCGACACCGGCCTGGCCTTCTTTGAGGTCACCAACACCTCCGACCAGCCGATCAAGGCGCGGGCCGGCTATAATGTCGTGCCAGAGCGGGCCGGACCCTACTTCCAGAAGCTGCAGTGCTTCTGCTTCGAGGAGCAGACGATCGCGCCGGGAGCCACCGTGCAGTTCCCGGTGCAATACTTTGTCGCTNCGGAGATCGCTACCGACCGAGAGGCGAACGGGGTGCGCGAAATCACCCTCAGCTATACCTTCTTCCCAAGCCAGGAAGGCGAGGATGGCAAGAAGGTGGCGCAAGCCTCTGGCGTCGCCGGATAGTGGGCGCTATAGCCCGGTCTTCTGATACCTTTTTCGACCTTTGATGAGTCTCTCGATGGCCGACGCGCACGCTGCTCCGCACCACGACTACCACCTGGTCAACCCCAGCCCCTGGCCACTGGTGGCGTCGGTGGCGGCGACGATCATGCTGATCGGGGCTGTGGTCTGGATGAAGGGTCTAGCTTCGGCAGACGCCGGACCGGTTGCGGCGGCACTGTTGGCCAAGGGGGACAAGGCTTTGTTCTTCGCCGGCCTGGTTGGCGTCTTGCTGTCTGCGGGCTGCTGGTGGGCGGATGTGGTCAAGGAAAGCCGCCAGGGTGACCATACGCCGGTGGTCCAGCTGGGCCTGCGCTACGGAATGATTCTGTTCATCGCATCGGAAGTGATGTTCTTCGCGGGCTTCTTCTGGATGTTCTTCGAGATGGCCATTTTCCACGACGCTCGGACGCATATTCCGGAGGTCGGGGCCTGGGCCGATACGGCTGCTGCCTGGTCGACCTGGCCGCCCAAGGGTGTTGAGACCCTCGATGCCTGGCAACTGCCGCTGCTGAACACCCTGATCCTGTTGCTGTCGGGAACGACCGTGACCTGGGCTCACCATGCGCTGGCTAGTGGCAACCGCAAGGCGACCAAGATCGGTCTGGCCATTACCATCGCGCTGGGCGTGCTGTTCACGGCGGTTCAAGCCTATGAGTATAGCCACATCATCCACGAGCACCTGTTCTTCAATGAAGAGGCGGCCAACTCGGGTCTGTATGGTTCGATCTTCTTCATGGCGACGGGTTTCCACGGCTTCCACGTGCTGGTCGGGACCTTGTTCCTGATCGTCTGCCTGCTGCGTCTGATGGCCGGCCAGTTCACCCCGCAAAAGCATTTCGGCTTCGAGGCGGCAGCCTGGTACTGGCACTTCGTGGACGTGGTGTGGCTGTTCCTGTTTGCCTTTGTCTACGTGACCTTGGCTGAGCCTACGTCTGAGCCTTTGACAACAACGCCGGCGCGGGTCGATCCGATCCGCGCCGGTTTGCGTTGCCGCTGTCCCAACTGCGGGCAGGGACCCTTGTTTCAGGGTTTTCTCAAGCCGGTCGAGCTGTGTGCTGTCTGTGGATCTGATTTTGCCGGGGTCAACACGGGCGACGGTCCGGCGGTTTTCATCATGCAGATTTCCGGCGGGCTGGTGCTGTTCAGCCTGCTGTTTGTCCAGATCAAGTGGCACCTGCCGCTTTGATGATGTTTGCCCTGGGGATGCCCGCCGCCCTGTTCCTGTCTCTGGGTCTGATGCGACCGGGCAAGGGGCTGATGATCGCCCTTCAGGTTCGCAACGGGGTGCGCCGTGACTGACGCCAAGCCACGCTTTCCCTGGATCTTTTCAATCTTTTGCCTGCTGGGTTTCTTGGCCCTGGTTTCGCTGGGTCTCTGGCAGGTGCAGCGCCTGGCGTGGAAGGAAGGTCTGATCGCGGCGGCCGAGGCGGCGCGCACCCAGCCGCCTGTACCGCTGCCGGACCTGNCCGGCCTGCCGGATCCGGAGTTCCGGCGAACCTATCTGACCTGCGATTTCCAGAACCAGGCCTATGTCGAGCTGCGTTCCATCCACGATGGGGAGCCTGGCGTTCGCCTGGTTTCTTACTGTGAGGGCTGGCTGGTGGACCTGGGCTTTGTCGCCGAAACGATCAGCGCCCGTCCGGCCCTTCTGGAAGCGGCCATTCCCGGGATAACGGCTCAGGTGCGGCGCGTCCCTTCTCCCAATCCCTTTGCGCCGCCGCCCGAAGGGCGAACCTTCTATACACGCGACAACGCTGCGATGATGCAGGCACTGGGGCAGACAGGGCCGGTTCGCCCCTATGTCTTGTATGCCGAAGGCTCAGCCTGGCCGCAGTGGCAGGCAATTCTGCCCGGCCCGCCTCCGGTCGCCTTTTCCAACAATCACCTCGGCTATGCCCTGACCTGGTTTGGCCTGGCGCTGGCCTTGCTGGTGATGTGGTGGGCGATGATCCTGAAAGGCCGCAAGTCCTGACGACCTCGGTGCATACTCTGAGCAACGGGCTGCGGCTGGTCTGTGACCCGGTGCCGGGGCACCGGACGTTCGCGCTGGTCGTGGCCGTGCGTGGCGGAGCCCGCTGGGAAGGGCCAGATCGATCCGGCTGGTCCCATTTCCTGGAGCACATGGTGTTCAAGGGGGCCGGTGACATGTCCTCGCGAGAGATTGTCGAGAGAATTGAGCGGGAAGGCGGCTCCATAAACGCGGCGACCGGTTATGAACGGNCCGCCTTCGAGGTGCGCGCGGTGGCGGGCACCCTGCCCATGGCGCTGCAGGTTCTGTCTGATCTCCTGTTCAACCCGACCCTGCTAGCCGACGAGATCGAACGGGAAAAGGACGTCGTCGCCCAGGAGATCGCAGAGGCCTTTGATACCCACGACGACCATGTGTTCGAAATGGCCCAGGCCCGCGCCTTTGAGGGGCAGTCGCTCGGGCGGCCGATCCTCGGCTCAAACGCCAGCCTGGCCCCCATTGACCCGGCGCAGATGGAGCTGTGGCGACAGGCCCTTNATGACCCCGCCCGGTTGGTCGTGGTGGCCTCAGGTGCGGTCGATGCGGCCGAACTTCTGCGCGAGGTTGAGGCGCGCTTTGAGCACCTTTCGNCCAGCCCCCAGGCGGAGCCAGATGGCGCTCAGTTCGTCGGGGGCCACGCCCAGCTGACACGTCGGATCGAGCAGGCAAATCTGGTTCTGGAGCTTCCGTCGGTCGGAGTGAGGGATGCCGCCTTTCCGGCGGTGCGCCTGATGACCGAGATCCTGGGCGGAGGCATGGCCTCACGCCTGTTTCAGACGGCCCGCGAGGACCTGGGCCTGGCCTATGCGATCGATGCCTGGCACGAAGGCTACGACGACCTGGGCCGCATCGGCATCTATGCTGGCTGTGCGCCGGACAAGGCGGCTGACCTGGCCAGCATCTGTGCCGCCCAGGTCCGTGCGCTGGCCGAGACCGGGGTGAGTGCCGAGGAANTGGATCGGGCCAAGGCGGTGCTGCGTGCCGGGCTCTGGATGGCCGATGAAAGCCTGGCCAGCCGGGCATCGCGTCAAGCGACGCAGGTCCTGGTGTGGGGCCGGGTGCTGGACACTGACGACAGCGTTGACCGCTTGATGTCGGTGAACGCCGAGGCGGTGCGCCAGGTCGCCGAGGCGGCACTGGCACCGGGTCGGGCCGCCACCGCAGTTCTGGGGCCACGGGCGGCGGCTGCGGCGGGCCGCAGCTTCCACCGGGGCCTGTTTGGAACCGGATAAAGTGACGCTAGGCGACACGGCGTTTCGAGCCTAGAACAAGCCCATGGCGCTGCTGGATTGGATCGGCGAAGTGTCCGGCCCCGTGATTACGGGCGAGACCGTGCGCCTGCGCCCACCCCGTCTGAGTGACCATGCCGATTGGGCGCGGTTGCGGCTGGAAAGTCGGGAATATCTACAGCCCTGGGAACCGACCTGGCCGGACGATGATCTGGGGCGGGCCGCATTTCGCCGCCGATTGTCAATCTATGCGCGCGAAATGGAGCTCGGCAACGCCTGGCCGATGTTCATTTTCGACCGCGAGGACCAGNGGCTGCGCGGGGCGGTGACGCTTTCGAATGTCCGCCGGGGTGTCGCCAGTATGGGCACCTTGGGCTACTGGATCGCACAGCGCTACGCTGGTCAGGGCTATGCCACTCAGGCAGTCCGCGCCCTGTGTCACTATGCCTTCGAGCAATTGAAACTGCATCGGATCGAAGCGGCCTGTGTGCCCGCCAACCTCGCATCGCAAAAAGTCCTGGAACGGTCGGGCTTTGAAATGGAGGGGCGGGCCCGGGCTTATCTTAAAATTAACGGCGTTTGGGCAGATCATCTCNTGTACGGGCGGATTTCCGATTTGCCCGATTCTGGCTGACGGCTCGCCGTCTCGAAGAGGTCCCGGTTCCACGTGTCGACACGCACCAGAGCGGTAAGCTGGGATCCGGCCATGGCGATTGAGGCTTTGGCGGCGGCTGACGCTGTTCTGTGGGAGTGGGCCCCGGGCCAGGATCGCATGACGATGTTCGGGGCGGCCCATTCACTGGGCCTGGGCCCTCTGGCCNCCGATTGTTCCAGTGCGGAGTTCATTGCTCTGGCCATGCCGCAGGACCGCCAGCAGGCTGAGCAGATTATCAAGCCGCGCGAAGAAGGGNCGGAAATCGCCATTCGGCTGCGCATGCGCGAGTCCCAGACCTGTATCTGGCGAGGGGTTTGGCTGGAGGACGGATTGCGGGCCGCCGGCGTCGTGGCCCTCGAGACCCGTTTCTCCGCTTCGCATCGCGATCCCCTGACCGGCTTGTTGGAGCGACGTGCGTTTCTCGCCCGCATGGGAGAGACCCTAACTCAGTCGCAGAGGTACGACCTGATCGTTGCCGATGTCGATCGCCTGCGACGGCTGAACGAGGCGTTGGGCCCCGAACGCACGGACATGGTTTTGGCGGCACTCGGGTCGCGCTTGGCGGCTGCCATCCCTGCGGATTGTCTGCCAGCCCGGATCGGTGAAGACGAGTTTGCGGTTCTGCTGCCCAAGACCGGCAACAACGGTCCACAGCGCGTGCGCGAGGCGTTGGAGCAGCCGCTGCGGATAGCTGGCTTTGATATCTATCCGACGATGGCGATCGGTGCTGTGGTGGCCGAAGGGNGGCCGGATGCGGCCGATCCTTCCGAACTGCGGCGGGCAGAACTGGCAGTGGAACAGGCCAAGAGCGTCGGACGCGGCGGTGCCGCCGCCTATGGCCGTGCCCTGGAAACGGACAGCCTGTCGCGCCTGGCGCTGGAATCAGACCTGCGCAACGCCTTCGTGCGTGGCGAGATCGTGCCTTTCTTCCAGCCGATCGTGAATCTGGACACAGGCGCGGTGGCGGGCTTCGAAGCCCTGGCGCGCTGGCAGCATCCGACGCGTGGCCTGGTGCCGCCCGATGAGTTTCTCGGGTTGGCTGACGAGATGGGGCTGATGGGGCAACTCGGGCTGCTGATGATGTCCGAGTCCACCCGTCAACTGGCGCGATGGCTCGAGAAATTCCCGCAGGCGGGAGATCTGTTCTGCAGCGTCAATCTGTCGGTCGGAGAGATCGAGCGACCCAGCCTGGTTGAAGACGTTGCCCGGATCATAGCCCAGACCGGCCTGCCGCGCGGGGCCTTGAAGCTCGAGGTCACTGAAAGCGACATCATGCGGGACACCAATCAGGCGGCCAGCGTGCTGGCCCGTCTGAAGGAAGCGNGGGCTTCCCTGGCGCTGGATGACTTTGGCACCGGCTTCAGTTCACTCAGCTATTTGGCCAAGTTGCCCTTCGACACGCTGAAGATTGATCGCTATTTCGTCCTGACCATGGACACGGACGAGGGCTCCGCCAAGATCGTGCGGTCGGTCGTCAACCTGGGTCGTGATCTGTCGTTGGAGGTCGTGGCCGAGNGGGTTGAGAACAGCGGACTGGCGAACCTGCTGCTTGCGGCCCAGTGCCACTATGGCCAGGGCTTTGGCTATGCTCCGGCGCTCGCGTCCCAGGAAGCCGAGGTCTATCTGAACGAATCTCTGGCCGACGGCGTGGCTCCAATCAAGCGCCGCTCAGCCTGATCAGGCCGTGCCTGCCTGGCCGCTCAGCCGGGCCGGGTCCACGCCGATCAATCCCAATGCACGCGCCCATTTGCTGTCGTGGTCTGGATCAAAAATCAATGTCGGCTCGGCGTCAGCCGTCAGCCAAACATTGTCGGCCAGTTCATCATCCAGTTGACCGGCACCCCATCCCGCATAGCCGAGCATGAGCAGAGATTTTTGCGGTCCATGGACGCGATCGGCCATGGCCGCCAGGGCCTCTCGCGTCCCAGTCATGGCCAGGCCATCCCCGAACGGCAGGCTGGCGTCATCGATCATCCAGTCATCAGTGTGCAAGACAAAGCCACGCTCGCGTTCCACAGGGCCACCGATCAGCACGGGCTGATACTCGGCGTCCCCAGGGGCCAGGGTACCAAGTTTTTCCAGAACCCCNTTGAGGTCTATTCCCGGGGCTGGCTTGTCCAGACGCAATCCCATGGCGTGGTCCGGCCCATGGGCACAAACCAGGATCACGGCATGTTCAAAGCGAGTGTCGTCAATACCGGGCATGGCAATCAGCAGCTGCCCAGCCAGAGATTGAAAGTCGTCCATGGGCCCATGATCAGGCGCGAGATAGAAGTTGGCAAGCGGTCTTGATCGATCTGGCAGTTGGCGTTTCCCGGATCGCCCCTATCTACGTCACTAGGCAGGCACACCGCCCTGTCGACCCATTCAGGAGCCTCCCATGTCCATCCAGATCGGCGAAAAAATCCCTGCCGCAACCTTGACCACCGCCACGGCCGATGGACCCAAGCCGGTCTCTACCGATGAGGTGTTTGGTGGCAAGACAGTTGCCCTGTTTGCGGTGCCGGGTGCGTTTACGCCGACCTGTTCGGCGCGCCATCTGCCAGGCTTCAAGGACCATCGCGCCGATCTGGCCGCCAAGGGCGTCGACACTATCGCCTGCCTCAGCGTCAATGATGCCTTCGTCATGGGGGCCTGGGCCGAAAGCCAAGGCGTCGGCAACGACGAAATTGTTATGCTGGCGGACGGAAATGGCGAACTGACCCAAGCCCTGGGACTGGCTCTGGACGCGTCAGGATTCGGTATGGGGCAGCGCTCGCAGCGCTATTCCATGCTGGTCAAGGACGGTGTGGTGACGCAGCTGAATGTCGAACAGGGCGGCGAGTTCCGGGTGTCGTCGGCTGAGCACCTGCTGGCGCAGCTCTAGGCGCGGCTGCGGCGGTGGCAGGGTGCTAGGCTGCGGCCTCGGCCTGGGGCTCCCGGCCAGCACGACATTCACCGCATCGATGAGCGCCGCCGGCGTGATGGGCTTGGCCACAAAGTGGCTCATCCCTGCAGCCATGCACCGGTCGACATCTTCGGGTGAAGAGTCGGCCGTCACGGCAATCACCGGTACGGCGGCATTGACAGATCCCCCGGCTCGCAAGCGCCGGGTGGTTTCGCGCCCGTCCAGCTCGGGCATCCGTACATCCATGAAGATGAGGTCGAAGCGGTCGCTGTCGCATCGGCCCAGGGCATCTTTGCCATCAACCGCCATAGCGACCTCGCAGCCCAGGGGCGTCAGGATCAGCTGCAGGGCGCGGCGGTTGATCTCATGGTCGTCGACTACCAGCACGCATAGCNNCGGAGCCTGTTCGTCTGCCTCTTCATCGGAGGCCAGGTCTGGATCCGGGTTTGCCATCGTCGCGCCCGGCTCTTGCGGCGCTTGACGCAGCTGCTGGGGCTCAGCCGGTAGAGCGGTGGCGACGGCGTCGTCGGCCGAAAGATCGACAATCAACGACAGGGTAAAGCTGGAGCCCTGCCCNGGTGCGCTGCGGACCGTAAGGTGTCCCCCNATCAATCTGGCCAGCTGACGGCTGATGGAAAGCCCCAGTCCAGTGCCGCCATAACGCGCGCTGATGCCGTCGGCAGTTTGGTCGAAGGGGCGGAACAGGCGCGCCTTCTGGGCAGGCGACATGCCCACACCGGTGTCTCGGATTTCAATCGTCAGCGCCTGCCGACCGGGTTGATCTTCCCAGGTGGTCACATGAACGGTGATCGAACCGCTGTCCGTGAACTTCAAGGCATTGGAGATCAGGTTGTTCAAGATCTGGCGCAGGCGGATTGGGTCGGTGCGAACCATGCGCGGGACGCGGAACGCTCCCTCAAGACGCAATCGTAGCCCCTTAGCCTTCACGGGGCCTTGCCAAAGGCGCAGGGTGCTGGCGAGCAGGGCGCGCAGGTCAAAGTCCGAGGCCTCCACATCCATGTGGCCAGCTTCGATCTTGGCATGATCCAACAGATCATCCAGCAGCTTCTTCATCAGGAAGCCGGCGTCGTTGATCATGTGGGCATGGTCGCGACCGGTCTTGCTCATGCTGGGTGCGTCCAGTTGCGCAGCCCCCGACAGGATCGCGCTCAGGGGNGTGCGTAGGTCATGGCAGACGGTTGCAACAAAATCGTCGCGTGACTCCAGCAGTTGGCGGAACCTGGCATCCTGGTCGGCAATTTCCTGCTCGGCGCGGTCGGCCGCAACAGCCAGTCGGTTCAGGTGCTGCCAGATCGAAAAACAGCAGTAGGAAAAGACGGCCAAGGCCGCGACCGTGGCCGTCACCAGATTGGGAAGCGCGCCGAGCCGGATCATGAAGGCGGGGGTCGCCATCAGCCATAAAAGATGCGGGAAGACAGTGAGCACCAGCATCCGGCCCGATCGCGATGCATTCAAAGTGTTATGCAGGGCGGCGGCCGACAGCATCATGATGGCACCTATGCCACCAACCAGTCCGGCTTTCAGCCATAAGGGCAGNGACAAGGCACCATAGAAGGCCGCGTTGGCGGCCAGGCTAAGGCTGCCGGCCGTCGCTCGCCAGGCCGGTACAGGCCGGTCCGTGTCGGCTGCGAAGGGCTGCAACAGCACGTAGTCAAGGCCCTGCAGGGCGAAATAGACCAAGATCCAGCCGACGCAGTAGGACCATCCCAGAAGGGGGCTGAGCACAATTGCCGCCGCCGCCGCCAGGCCCAAGCGCTGAACCAGCGTGTTCTGACGCAACCCGATTGCGTGCTTCCAGCTGGAAGCGATGGCATTTGAGGCCGCGGTCATTCATTACCCCGTTACGGTCGCTATTTCAGCGAGCTGGGCAACTATGCCGAAGCCAGACTAACGCTTGGTCAATTGTCGTGCCGACCGCCTGGGAAACGGAAGAATACCCGTCAGCGCGCAAAAGAGCAGCCAANTCGGCCTTTAGCCGACGAACCAGGCCGGGCCCCTGATAAATCAAGGCCGAGTAAAGTTGGATGGCGCTGGCACCAGCCCGAATTCGTGCNCAGGCCTCCGCCCCGCTGTCGATGCCGCCGACCGCGATCAGAGGCAGGTTGCCTTCAGCCGCCTCNCCAGCTGCTGCCAGGGCTCGCCGGGCCAGTCCCTTCAACGGAGCCCCAGAAAGACCACCTGTCTCTGTCGCGAGTGGCGAAGACAGGTCCGGGCGCTCCAGCGTGGTGTTCGATACGATCAGGGCATCGAGCCGATGTGCCCGTGCGGCCTCGACGACCATGGCGATCTCGGCGGACAGCAGGTCTGGCGCGATTTTCAGAAAGACGGGACCGCCACCCGGCAAACGTGCCTCGGTGACACGACCCAGCAAATCATCCAGGGCCTCGCGCCCCTGCAAGGCCCGCAGTCCCGGCGTATTGGGGCTGGAGATATTGATGGTCACATAGTCGGCGCGCGGGCTGACCCGCTGGAGGCCGTTTACATAATCGGCGGCCCGGTCTTCCACATCCTTGTTGGCTCCGAGATTGGCCCCGACGATGATGCCGTTCGGCCGGGCCGCGAGCCTTTGGACGAAGACATCCAGGCCCTGATTGTTAAAGCCCATCCGATTGATGATGGCCCGGTCCTCACTGAGCCGGAACAGGCGTGGCTTCGANTTGCCCGGCTGTGGTTTGGGCGTCACTGAGCCGCATTCGATAAAGCCGAACCCCAGGCGCGACAGGCCCGCAATGGCTCTTGCGTCCTTGTCCAGGCCCGCCGCCAGCCCCACAGGATTGGTGAGCGCCAACCCCGCCAGATGCGTCTGCAGAATGGGATCATCTGCGGGGCTGATGCCGGTNGGCAGGCAGGTCAAGCCAGCAACGGCCAGATTGTGTGCGGTCTCCGCGTCAAGCCGCCGCAATAGGGCTGTGCCGAGGTCCAGCCCGTTCATACCGAATCCTGAAAGACCATCTGGCCGTCATCTTGGACCGCCAGCGCACGTTCGGCCCGAACGGCCTCTAGCGCCAGCGGAGCATACAAGTGCGGGAAAAGGTCGCCGCCTCGCGATGGTTCCCAGCGCAGCAGGTCTCCCAGATCGCTTGCATCGACTTCCAGCAGGAGCAGGTCCGCCTGACCGCTGAAGTGCTTTCGCGCGGTTACTGCCAGCTGCTCCGCCGTCGAAAAGTGGATGTAGCCGTCAACCAGATCGATGCTGGCCCCCTCAAAGATGCCCTTGGCCTGGGCCTCGCGCCAAAGCTGTCGGCTGACAAGTTTGAAAATGGGCGCTTGGGTCATGTCAGGTCGGTTGCCCCGGGCCGCAGGTAGCCCTGCCATGAGATCCGACCATAATCATCCACGCCAAATATGGCGGCAGATCCGGGCGGAAAGCCCATGGCCAAGCGCTCGAGCAGGGCGGGCGAGGCTGCCGCATCGGCCAGCAGCTCAATGGCCAGGGCGTGGATGCCGGGATTGTGCGCCACCACCATCAAACAGCCCGCCTGATCTTCCAGAGCCTCAATCTCGCTGCGAAGAATGTCGGATTCGGCATTGTAGAGACCGTCCGGCGTCAAGAGTTCGACATCGCCCAGTGCTTCGGCCGCCAGATCCCATGTTTGCCGGGTGCGCCGAGCCGGTGAGACCACCGCATGATCCGGTTTGAACCCCAATCGTGCCAGCGTCAGGCCAGCCTGCCGCGCATCATCTTGTCCGCGCGGACTCAAGGGGCGTCCTCGGTCCCCGTCACGGGACGTTGCCTCCGCCTCGGCGTGTCGCATCAGGATCAGTCGGCGCATGGTTCGGCTTTAGGCAGGTTCGCCCGGCGATGCCAGACGGCAGGCGCTAATTCAGTGGGCTGCGAGCAGCAGGCTGTGGCTTCAGGCCGGGCGCACTCATAGTCACCGATTGTGCCCGTCCGGTTGGGATGACCGCATAGGCCTGACGGGTGGCTTCCAGAAGAATGACCCCAGCGGCACCCGGCATCAGGCGGCGGCCGNNCCGGTCCGCCGTCTCGGCCATACCCAGGGCCGGCCCNCACGGTGGCGTAAAGAGNGTGTGGGCCCGTGCGGTCGGCTCCAGTCCGGTCTGACGGGTCAGACGCTCGAGCTGGCCTAGCGTGAAGGGGCGACCGTGGCCAAAGGGCGTGGAATCCGATCGGGACCAGAATCCGCCCCGGGCCGCCGCGACCAANATGATCCGCCCGGCGGGNGTGAGAACCCGCACGGCCTCGGTTAGCAGACGGGCGGGATCAGCGGCTTCCTCGAGCATGTGCACCATCAACACCCGGTCAAACGTGCCAGCGCCAAACGGCAGGCACTCTTCGTCGGCCAGAAGTGTCCGGTTCTTGCCGACCGATGGCCAGGCTTCAACGCCTTGTCCGCTCGGCATGGCTGCAACCGTACGCCGGGCACCGCTGAAACGATCCAGAAACGGGGTCGCATAGCCCAGGCCCAGGACGTCGCTGTTGATGGCTTCGCCCCACGCTTCGTCCAGACGGCTGGCAATCAGCCGCCGGGCCACCTTGCCCGTTGGGCTGCGGTAAAAGGTCCGAAGCTCGTCTACGGAACAGCGCATGACGACAGGATAGGCGAAGCCAGGCCGAGCCGCTAGGATGAGACATGCCCCTCGACATCCACATGTTTGCCTGCCTCAGCGACAACTACGGCTTTCTGATCCGCGATCAGGCCAGCGGGGAGGTGGCGACCGTCGATAGCCCCGATGCAGACCGCATCCTGCAGCAGCTGGAAGAGTTAGGTTGGGGACGCCTGGACTGGATTCTCAATACTCACTGGCACCCAGACCACACCCAGGGCAACGCCGCCATTCAGGCTGCGACAGGCTGTCNNGACCAGGGACCGGCGGAGGTCCAGGCAAAAGCGCCGATTGATAGGATCGTGGTCGACGGCGAGACGGTGCACCTGGGCGACACCCGTTTCGAAGTGCTCGCAATGCCCGGCCACACCTTGGGGCACGTGGTCTTTCATGCGCCCGATCAGTCGCTGGCCTTTGTCGGGGATGTGCTATTCCCGCTGGGCTGCGGGCGGCNNTTTGAGGGGACGCCGGAGCAGATGTGGTCCAGCCTCTCACGACTGCTTCACTGGCCCGACGAAACGATGATCTGGGCGGCCCATGAATACGCCCAGTCCAATGCCCGCTTTGCCCTGACGGTGGACGACGGCCCGGCCATGCAGGCTCTTGCCCTGAGTATCGACGATCGGCGCGCACGGGGCGAACCGACCATACCCACCCAACTGGGCGTTGAGCGACGGCTCAATCCGTTTCTTACGGCAGGCGATGCCGCCACCTTTGCGGCACGACGCGCGGCCAAGGATCAGTTCAAGGGGTAGCGACGGATTAATCGCTGGGCATGAAGGCGCGGATGACGCGGGCGGGAGACGGCCTCCCGGAGGCCCCAGGGTTGGGCGTCACCATAATGCGCAACTCGCCGTTGGCGTAGCTGACCGAGTTGCGATTGCCTTCCTCGATCGAGATGCGCCGCAGGCGCGACAGGTGTTGCCGCGCGGTCGCGGAACGCGCCATACGCACGACAGCGTCGGTCGAAACCATAAGGGCATCAACGGTCACCGCCTCGGCCTCGGTCGAGGTTTCGACATTGATTTCCACCAGCCGCCCTAGGGACTGGCTGACCAGCGCACTGCTTCGCACGATCAGCATGCCCAGTTGCACCGGCCCCAGGGTCGGCGGCGTCAACTCCGGCGCGCTGCCAGTCAGGGATGCGGGTGATCCCCCNGGATTGCGGGGCGAATAGATTGTCACGCCACCACCTGAGCTGACACGCAGCACCTGGTCCCCGGCATCATTACGGTAGATTACGTCGCCACGCGGCGCTGTGGTTGGTCGCAGCACCCAGGTTTCCGGACGCCCTTCGAATCGCAGCAGAGGCCGCGTACCGGATTGGTCCAGGATAAAGGCGTCGCCNCCGTCTGATTCATAGCGCCCCGATGCCGGGGCTGACCGAGAAGGCGGCGCGGGCAGATTGCGGTTCTGTTCGGCCTGGACATTGCCGCGTGCCTGGGCTTTCGCCGCCTGTGGGACCGCCCAAACAGACAGGGACGCCCCGATGGCAAATGCCACCGTGGCCGAAATCGGACGCCGTTCGGTCCCAGAGTCGGTTCATAGTTAAGTCAGTGAACCCAAGCCGAGGCAGATTTTGGGCAAAACTGGTCTAGCCAACCAGATACTGACCGCCGTTCAGGGACAGGGTGCAGCCTGTGACATAACCGGCACGTTCCCCNGCCAGCCAGGACACCATGTCGGCGATTTCCTCGCCTTTACCCAGACGACCGACCGGAATCTGGGCGATGATGCTGTCCAGCACAGCCTGATCCATGGCTCCGACCATTTCGGTATCGATGTAGCCCGGCGCGATACAGTTGACGGTGACGCCCTTGCGGGCATTTTCCAGCGCCAGGGCCTTGGTAAAGCCGATCATCCCGGCCTTGGCCGCAGAATAGTTGGCCTGGCCGATCTGGCCCTTCTGGCCATTGATCGAGGAGATGTTGACGATCCGGCCAAAGCCGCGGTCACGCATGCCGCCGATCACCTGACGGGTCATGTTGAACACACTGTCCATATTGACGCGGATCACGTCGGACCACTGGTCCGGGGTCATCTTGTGGAAGAAGCCGTCGCGGGTGATGCCGGCATTATTGACCAGAGTGTCGATGGGGCCCAGCGCCGCCTCGACCTCCGCGACCGCACGCTGACAGTCCTCGAAAGAGCCGACGTTACCCTTGACCACCATGACGCCCAGCTCTTTCGCCGTGGCCTCGGCGGCTTCGGTGTTGCCGGAATAGCCGGCCGCGACCTGCATTCCGTCTTCCTTCAGGCGTTGAACGATGGCCTTGCCGATGCCGCGGGTTCCCCCNGTGACGAAAGCTACGCGAGTCATAGACGTCTCCTGTTAATCCCTGTGCCACGCCTTCTGGCGCGGTCATTGGCAAACAGCCTTAACGGGTTGTTTGATCCGGGGAAAGCCGCCGAACGCTGGATTCGCGCCCGATCAGTCCACGGCGCGACAGCGCGTGGCCGGATGGCCTTCTACGGTCCAGGTGGCTTCGTTTCCGCGGCCGCGAAGATCACGGCCCTCAGCCCGGTACCAGATCCCGTCTGCGGCGCGCTGCTGGTAAAGGTCGAAGGCGAGGCCTTCGGAGGTGCGAACCGTGGCCATCTGGCGCGGATTGTCGAAGTCCACCGTCAGTTGCTGGGCGTTCTCACAGATATAGACCGCTTGGATCGTGCGGGTCAGCGCCCGTTCCTGGACCTGGGCACCGGTGCGGCGTCGTGCTGTGCGGGCCTCGATGGCCCTTTGCTCCACGGCATCTCCGTCTGACCCGGGCGGCGGAACAGTCTGTCCGCAACCCACCAAGGGCAGGGTCAGGGCTGTGCCCAGGATCAGGCAGATGATCGGACGGACGGTTGGCATGCGCACTCCACACGGCAAGAACTACGATCTGAAAACGCCCGGCCTGGTCGGCGCGTTCCGTTACTTTCTTGGCTTACGCCGGTCTCGGAAAAAGCCGCGCAGCATCGTCGCCGACTGGTCGGCCATCAGGCCGCTATCGGTCGTTGGTCGCCAGTGACAGGTCGGCTGCTCGAACAGGCGTGGGCCGTGCATGATGGCTCCGCCCTTGGGATCGTCAGCAGCCCAGACGACGCGACCGATGCGGGCATGGCTGATGGCCCCGGCACACATGGCGCAGGGCTCCAGCGTCACATAGAGCGTTAGCCCGGTGAGCCGATAATTGCCCGTCGCTTGCCCCGCAGCCCGGAGGGCCACGATCTCTGCATGGGCTGTCGGATCATGGGTCGAAATCGGGCGATTCGAGCCTCTGCAACCACCGCGCCGGTGGTCTCGTCGACGATGACACAGCCAATCGGGGCCTCGTCTGCGTCAGACGCGGCTTGCGCTAGATCGAGTGCCATGCGCATGAACCGCTCATCATGGTCAGCCATAACAACGACAACGCCAAGAAGCCGCCCCGCCGTCAAGGCCCGGACGGTGATCGTCCTCAACGCAAGGGTCAGGAGGGCTCTGAGGGCCGCTTCGGCAAGCCCGGCTTCAGCAAACCCNGCCTTCAGCAAGGACGGGCCCCGAGGTGGTGCCAAAGGCCCTGGCAAAGGCCCCGGCAAGGGATGGGTAAGGGCGGAAAACCCGGTGCCGACGACAAGGCCGTCGAGGCCCCCAAGCGCAGCGAGCGCATTGCCAAGGCCATGGCCCGTGCGGGCATCGCCTCGCGCCGGGAGGTCGAGCGGCTGATCGGCCTGGGCAAGGTGGCGGTCAACGGCAAGATCCTGNATACGCCGGCCACCCTGGTGACGCGCGACGATGTGATTACGGTCGATGGCAAGCCGATCGGCTCGGCTCAGGCGACCCGCGTGTGGCGCTATCACAAGCCTGCCGGGCTGGTGACCAGCCACAACGACCCGATGGGCCGCCCCACGGTTNTTGATGCGCTGCCCAGTGGCCTGCCGCGCGTGATCTCGGTCGGGCGGCTGGACCTGAACACCGAGGGCCTGCTGCTCTTGACCAACGACGGGGAGCTGAGCCGTGCGCTGGAGTTGCCGTCGACGGAGCTGGTGCGCCATTACCGCGCCCGGGCCCGGGGCAAGACCACCCAGGAGAAGCTGGACACGCTGAAGAACGGCGTGACCGTCGATGACGTCACCTATGGCCCCATCGAAGCCACCTTGGACAAGGCCAAGGAGAGTCCCGAGGGCGAGCGTGGCCCGGCCAATCTGTGGATTAGCGTCTCCATCACCGAGGGCAAGAACCGCGAGGTCAGGAGGGTGCTGGAGCATCTGGGCCTGACGGTGAACCGCCTGATCCGCCTGGCCTATGGTCCGTTCCAGCTGGGCACCTTGCCGGTCGGGTCGGTCGAGGAGGTGGGTCCGCGCGTGATCCGCGAGATGCTGGCCGAGCATATCCGGCCCGAGAACCTGCCCACCGGCAATACGGTCCAGACGCCCGTGCCGATCCCCGGTCGTCGCACCCGGGTGCCGATCGTGCGGGGCAAGTCCGGCTCGGCCATGTCCGACCCGTCGCGCAAGCCGAGCAAGGTCCGCGCCGCCGAGGCCGCCCAGGAAGAGGCCGCCAAGCGCCGGANNAAGAAAGCCGGCTGGGCCAAGGCCAAGCCCAAGTTCGAGCACACCAAGACCTTCAAGCCGCGCGAACGCACCTCGCCCCGTTCCGAAGGACGCGAGGAGGGGGCAGAGGCGCGTCCCCGCACCCTACAAGGGCCGCTCGNNGAGCCGCGCTCGGACCAGTTCATCGACGACCGCCGCCCCGCCGGTGGCCGGGGTCCCAAGCCCCGTGGCAAGCCGGGAGGAGGCCGCAGCTATGGCGGCAAAGCCCCAGGTGATCGGCCCTCCGGTGATCGGCCCGGCTTCAAGGGCGGCCCGCGCCCGGGTGGTGGCAGTGGCAAGCCGGGCGGGCGCCCGCCGGGCAAAGGCGGTCCCCGGTCCAAATCTCGCGGTTGACGCCAGCGCCATCTCCTGCCGAACATTGACGCCAGCCCTGTCGACGAGCGAGCCGCAAATGACGGATCACAGCCATAGTCCCGAGACACGCGAAGACCCCAGCCTGGAGCGGCTATTGTTCTTTTCGGACGGGGTGTTCGCCATTGCTATCACGCTGTTGTCAATCGAACTTCATCCGCCCCACGGCTGGAATGGAACCGTCGCAGACCTGTGGGGCCGTGGGTGGCAAGGCTTTATCGCCTATGGATTGAGCTTCCTGGTGATCGGCATTTTCTGGAATGCCCACCGGCGCATTTTCATCCAGATCAATCGTTTCACGCAGGGCATATTCCTGTTGAATCTGCTTCTGTTGGGGGCCATCGCCCTGATGCCGTTTGCCACCAATCTGCTCTATAGCCAGCGCGGTGCCAGCGAGGCCTATCTGGCCTATCTGGGGTTGGTTTCGCAACGGGCCTTTTTCAAGGATTGCTTTGGGTTGGGCTGCCTTCGTCAGTCGAGCCATGACCCAGCCGATCCATCCCGTGCGCCGTGTGTCGGGGGTTCTGGCAGCCGCGCTTCTGCCGGGGTTGATATCAAGCGCATCGCTGATGGCCTTTGGCATTCTGGGTGGGAGTGTTCCAGCCTGGCTGCCGATCCTGCTGGCCGTGCTGGCGGCGTTGGTCATTGGTTTCAGGGTCTGGGCCGAGCGGCGGTACGCTGAATGAGGATCGTTGCCGGAGGCCTGAAGGGGCGGGCCATTCAGACGCCGGAGGGGCAGGGCACCCGCCCGACCAGTGACCGGGCGCGGCAGGCCATCTTCAACGTGCTGGAGCATGCCAGCTGGGCCGAGNGGCTGGATCAGGCGCGGGTCATTGACCTGTATGCCGGGTCCGGGGCCCTGGGGTTCGAGGCCCTGTCGCGCGGGGCCAGCTTTGCTCTGTTCGTCGAGACCGACGATGGCGCGAGAGGGNCGATCCGCGAGAACATGGATGCCTATGGCCTGTTTGGGCGCTGCCGCGTGCATCGGCGCAGCGCCACCGACCTGGGGCCACGGCCCGGCTCGGCGNGGGAGGCGTTCACCCTGGCCTTTCTGGATCCGCCCTATCGTCAGGGCCTGGGGGAACAGACCCTGGCCCGGCTGCTGGAGGGCGACTGGCTGGCCNCCGGCGCCATCGTCGTGTTCGAGCGCGGCTCGGACGAACCGGAGATCGACACGCCCGGCTATGAGCGTCTGGATGCCCGCGACTATGGCGCGGCGCAGGTGTTGTTCCTGAGGGTAGCCTGACGCGGGCTATCCCACCCGCCGCAGCAGGGCCGGGACGGCGGCGGAAACCTCGGCCCAGGTCAGGTCGAAGTCCTCTGCCGTGCCGGTATAGGGATCGGCTACGCCCTGACCCTCGCGTCCCGGCACATGGTCGAGCAACAGGCTCAGGCTGGCGGTGGAAGGGGCTGGCTTCAGGGCCTGAAGGTCGCGCAAGTTAGACCGGTCCAAAGCAATGATGTGGTCAAAGCGGGTGAAGTCCGCCGCCGTTACCTGCCGCGCCCGCTGACCCGAAATATCCACCCCGCCCCGCGCCGCCGCCGCAATGGCCCGAGGGTCCGGCGGATCGCCAATGTGCCACGACCCGGTGCCGGCGGATTCGATGGTCAGATCCAGGTTCTGCTGGCGGGCGGCATGGCGCAAAGCCCCNTCCGCCAGCGGAGAGCGACAGATATTGCCGAGACAGACGAACAGGAGGGCGGTCATGGGGTGGCCAAAGGCTGTGTAGGGGACACTACACTGGGATGCCTAGAGCCATCGCAACCTTAGTCTTGGTGGCCCCGAGGCGGGGACCGCGGCGAACCGATGCAAGTTCCATTAAAGCGTGTTTCGAGTGCTTTGGGTTGCGGNNTCCGACCGAGAGCTGCCTCGTGGCTAGCGCCATCAACGCCTTCCCNCGGAGCAACTCCTGAAAGTCACTTCTGCACCGATCAAGGACGTCGGAGGGATAATCTTCTCCTTCATTCAGCTGGCAGAGGGCAGCGCGATACCCNGCATCCCCAACAACCGGTTTGGGNTGGACGTCCAAAAGCTCCGGTTCGCCATTGAGTACNCTTCTCGCAGCAAGCGCGAACCANCTCAAGTAAGTTTCGAGCTCAGCCTTAAATGCGGCGCGCTCCGAATCTCGCATCAACCCAAGCAAATCACCATCGACGAACACATCGTTCTCCACGGAGTAACCGTGGCTAAACGCGATCCTATCGTTCACATATTGCTCGGGGATCGCCCCGAACACCCACATATCTTTGTCTGCAATGAACGCTAGATCTCCNCCACGGCCACACTCGTCGCGCCGATCGAAAATCTCAAGAACTGAGTCCCGACACCCGACGGGAAGGACCGAAACCGAATGATCAGCCAAGTCATCTTCCAATCGCCTAAATACCACGTAGTCGTCTCTACCTTCTGTAATAATAGTGGGAAGGTCGCTGTGCCTCAGAAGTGATATCACTTCGTCAACCGTTGGATATTTGCTCATCAGTCGAGACTATCTCCACGGGTGTCATCGACCAGTATCTCTTTGTCTGGATATTTGTTGTATATGAACGGTGAATGGGTGGCGATTATGAACTGATTTGATGCCTGTTGATCCATGAGAATGGCCATCAACTGGCGCTGCCAATCTACATGCAAGCTCAGTTCGGGTTCGTCGATGAAGAAGACCGCATTTTGGTAGAATGTATTATAGCAAATAAAGCTGAGCATCTGCTTTTCGCCAGCGGAGAGGGTGTTGGAGTTGACGGCGTTAGCCGTGTCGCCGAAGCTCATACGCGGACCGAACTTGATGCCCTTCTTTCTAAGTAACTTTTGTGCTAGCNNTCGAACTCCTTCAATCGGCGTCATAATATCGGCGCGTTGTTGGGCTACCTCTCCAATCATTTTCTTGATTGTGTTGATTACCTCATTTGCTGACGTCGTGGTGTCGAGAAGGGTCGGCTCATCCTCGTATTCGGAGATGATATCGAATATTTTCTGCGAGGTGTGTTGTTGGAGAGCGTTGGTGCTCTCAGAAAGGTCGGCANNCTGGCGCAGGAGAAGCGTGGCGATATCTGCCGTCGAAATGGCCGCCACGAAAATGTGGTCCCGCCATGAAAGCTTCGTTGAGAGCGCCTGAAGCTCCGTTTCAATGGGGCTCTTTCTCGTTCTGATCCCANNATAGGGAAAACGTGGAGCTCCTTTCTCGTCGAGTGTGAAGCCGCCCTCAATTCTTCTGAATGTAGGAAGAAAGACGCTGGACCCTATCGGCCGGACGCGGGAGTTGGCCTCGTCTTCGGCGTTCGAGCTGATATCTCCATCTTCATCTCGTTCGTCCTCGAACATCCAAGTTGCAGAACCGTCAGTATATTCTACCCGGCAGGTATGCTGAGTCACGCGAACGACCGTAATGGTATATTCCGTCGTAAATACGGTCACGCGACGGAAATCGACTTCTTTCAAAGCTTGGTAGATATTCCCGCTGATGACATACCATACAAGCTTCAAGATGCTTGTCTTGCCTGCACCGTTCTTACCGGTGATGATGTTTAGGTCGGGTTGAAGATCTAGGACAATTGANCCAGAGCGTCCGAACAGNCTCATGATTTCGATGCGCTTGATGTGCATTCCACAGCCCCCAAAGCTCCAGCATTATTAGGGTCAACGCCAAGATTCGTCTAGACGAGTGTGGTTCATTCGGTGAACTTGTGTGTAATCACTCACCTCCGCCCAAACAGCTTCTCCAGATCCGCCAGTTTCAGCTCCACATAGGTCGGGCGTCCGTGGTTGCATTGNGCCTGAGTGGGGGTGGCTTCCATTTGGCGCAGGAGGGCGTTCATTTCGGGGGCGGAGAGGACGCGCCCGGCGCGGACGCTGCCGTGGCAGGCCAGGGTGCCGCAGACGTCGGCCAGGCGTTCCTTGAGCGACAGGGCCGCGCCGTGTTCGGACAGGTCGTCGGCGATGTCGCGGATCAGGCCCTGCACGTCGGTGTCACCCAACAGGGCGGGGGTCNNGCGCACCAGGACGGCACCAGTGCCAAATGCCTCGACGATCAGGCCCAGCTCGGCCAGGTCCCCGGCGCGGGCGGCGACGCGCTCGGCCTCGGCGGGGTCCAACTCGACCACCTCGGGCGTTAGCAGGGCCTGACGGGTGACGGACCCCNNCATCTGGGCCTTCATCCGCTCATAGACCAGGCGCTCGTGNGCGGCGTGCTGATCGACCACGACCAGGCCGCCGCGCGTCTGGGCCACGATATAGGTGCTGTGCAGCTGGGCCCGGGCGGCCCCGAGGGGAGGTNNCGATGTCCGTCGGCGCGGGGCGCTTCCGGGGGATAGGGTGTAGTGGGGGTAGGGGGTGTCGGCCTCGACGCGGGCCGACTGTTCGTTAAGGCCGGGGATGAGTTGGGCGTGGGCGCTGGCCGGTTCGGCCCAGCCGGTCCAGCCGCTATAGCCGGGGCGTTGCCGNCTGCCCCCTACACTCCATCCCCCATACCCTGCACCCTGTGCGACGCCGCTGTGGGGCCGGAACCCGCTGAGCGCATCGGCGGCGGTGGTAGTGCTGGCCCGGTGTCCGGCTCCGGCCAGGGCGTGGCGCAGGGCGCCGACAATCAGGCCGCGCACCAGGGCCGGGTCGCGGAAGCGCACCTCGGCCTTGGCCGGGTGGACGTTCACATCGACATAAAGCGGGTCCAGATCCAGAAACAGCACCGCCGCCGGGTGCCGGTCGCGGGCCAGGAAGTCGGCATAGGCCCCGCGGATAGCNCCGACCAGCAGGCGATCCTTCACCGGGCGGCCGTTGACGAACAGGAACTGATGCGCCGCATTGCCCCTNGAATAGGTCGGCAGACCGGCATAGCCCGACAGGCGCACGCCATCGCGCGTCTGATCGATCAAGAGGGCATTGGCCTCGAAATCCCGGCCTAGCAGGGCGGCGAGGCGCTTCAGCCGCCCCTCGAGCCCCGGGTGTTCGGCGGGCAGGCGCAGGGTGGTCTTGCCATCGATGTCGAGGGTGAAGGCGACGGCTTCATGGGCCATGGCCTGGCGCTTGATCTCTTCCGAAATGGCCATGGCCTCGGCCCGCTCGGACTTCATGAACTTCAACCGCGCCGGGGTGGCATAAAACAGGTCGCGCACCTCAACCCGGGTGCCGTGCGGGCCGGGGAAGGCGGCGGGGGCGATGGGGCGGGTGTCGCCGCCCTCGACCGCGATCTGATGGGCATCGCCGCCTGCGACTGGCCGACTGGTCAGGCTGAGCCGGGCGACCGAGCCGATGGAGGGCAGGGCCTCGCCCCGGAAGCCCAGGGTGTGAATGCGCAAGAGGTCGACATCGCCGGCATCGTCCGGCTCCAGCTTTGACGCCGCGTGCCGCTCGATGGCCAGGGCCAGCTGGTCCGGGGCCATGCCGTGGCCGTCGTCAGCAATCAGGATGCGGGTCAAGCCGCCGCCGTCCGCCTGAATCTCGATGCGGCTGGCCCCGGCGTCCAGGGCGTTCTCGACCAGCTCCTTGATGGCACTGGCCGGGCGCTCGACCACCTCACCGGCGGCGATGCGGTTGACGGTTTCGGGCGGGAGACGGCGGATGGGCATGGCAGTCGGATAGATAGGCTGATTGCGGGCGCGATGCATCCGGTCGGGTGAAATCATCAACAGCGGTGCCGCCCCCTCCATCACGGCGCAGATTTGCGCCGCGCCACCTTCCCATGAGGAGGTGATTTGGGGCGGCCCCTTGTAAAGGATGATCTGAAACACCTACTGTTGCGATATGGGAACCGATTGCCGGACGGGCGGTTGGATGCCAGACCTTTCAGACCCGCAAGGAAAGAGATCCGATGAGTTTCAAGACCTGATGGCTATGAGCGCCACTGTTGCCCTGCTGGCCGCCTGTGGCCAGGCCCAGACGGAGAAAGCCCCAACGGCGACGGCCTCGGCCCCGGCGGTCAGTGTGCCGACGGATCTGGTGGCCGGGACCTATCAACTGGACCCCAACCACGCCAATCTGGACTGGTCGATCCAGCATCTGAGCCTGTCGAACTATACCGCCCGCTTCAACAAGATCAGTGCCGAGCTGACGCTGGACCCGGCCAATCTGGCCAACAAGGTCACCGCAACCATCGACCCGCGCTCGGTCGATACGACCTATTCGGGCGACTACCGCGGCACCCATATCGGCACGCCCTACAACAGCTTTGACGAGGCCATCGCCCAGGACCGCAGANTGCTGAACGCAGGCCAGTTCCCGACCATCACCTTTACCTCCACCCAGGTCGAGCCGACCGGGCCAACCACGGCCAAGGTGACGGGCGACCTGACCTTCCTGGGCCAGACCCAGTCGGTGACGCTGGACACCAGTTTTGTCGGTGGCTTTGGTCGCCACCCGATGNCTGGGTGCCCGCGGTCGCCTTTTTCGGCCACGGGCCAGTTCCGCCGGTCGGAGTTTGGTATGCCGACGGGCCCACTGGGCGGCGTGGTCACGATCCGCTTCGACGGGGAGTTCACCCAGCCTGCATCCGCGCCGCCCACCCCGGCCAACTAGACCTGTCCGGGGGCACTGGGCCCAAACTGGTTCAAGCGTCGCAATACTCCGCCATCTAGAGCGAATGGGGTTTACAGACCCCGCCTTCCCCGTTTCGTGCAAGCGGGGCTGTTTGGTGGGATTCTTCAAAATGGGCCTGGCTACGTCCCGACATCGCTCAAACACCTATGGCTTGGGGGCGATCATTCTGCATTGGCTGATGGCCGTGCTGATTATCGCCATGATCCCGATGGGGCTGTGGATGAGCGAGGCGGTCAAGGACCCGGCCCAGCAGGAGGCGGCCTATCGCCTGTTCCAACTGCACAAGTCCATCGGGCTGACCCTTCTGGGACTGGCGATTTTCCGGCTGGGCTGGCGACTGTGGCATCCGGCCCCGGCCTATCCGGCGCATATGCGGCCATGGGAGCGGTTCCTGGCCCGGGCGACCCAGGCGGCCTTCTATGCGCTGATGATCGTGATCCCGCTGACGGGCTGGCTCTATGTGTCGACGGATTGGGCGGTCGGGTTCGACAGGCCCCTGTCGGTGGCGACCTCGTGGTTCGGTTTGTTCCCGGTGCCGCACCTGCCGGTGCCCGAGGCCGCCGCGGCCCGGCGCGACATCGCCTTTCAGGCCATGGGCACGCATGAGACCCTGGCCTGGCTGATGACCGGTCTGATCGTCCTGCACGTCGGGGCGGCTCTGAAGCACCAGTTCGTCGACCACGATGAAGTGTTGGCGCACATGGTGCCGGGCCTCCATCCTGGATTTTCCAGCCTGGGCGGACTGCGTGAGGCTCAGGTGCCCGCACCATGCCGTTGGNTGCTGGGGCTATTGCTGGTCCTGCTGGTCGCGTTGGGGGCCTGGCTGACCACGGCGATCCCCGGCGGCTTTGTGGCCCCGAAGAGGCGAGGCACCGGTAGGATCAACCGGGCGGTGCCTGAGGCTGCCGCCGCCCCGACCCGTGCGACGGCCAATGCGCCGATGGCAGCTGGCACCGCGACGGCGTGGACCGTCCAGCCGCGCAACAGCTCCATCCGCTTCACCGGAACCAGCTCGGGCGCAGCCTTCCGGGGCCGGTTCGACGACTGGAGCGCCCGCATCTGGTTCGACCCGGCCAACCTGGCGGGCTCCCNNACCGAGGTGATCGTCCAGACCGCCAGCGCAAAGACCGGCGATGCGACCCAGACCAGCACCCTGGCCGCACCGGAGTGGTTTGATGCCCAGACCTTCNCCACGGCCCGGTTTGTGGCCACCNCATTCACGGCCCTGGGCGGCGAGCGGTATCAGGCGACTGGGACCCTGNTGAAAGACAAGGCGGTGCCGGTGGTGATGCCCTTCACCTATCGCCGGGCCCGCGACGCGTGGGTCGACGGGGTGGTGCAGTTGGACCGCACGGCCCTGAACCTGGGCATGGCCTCCGATGCCACCGGTCAGTGGGTGTCCCAGCTGATCGAGGTGACCGTGGCCGTGACGGCGGATGTGACCCAGTGAACCATCCCCCGATGGGGAAGGGGCAGGGGATGGGGTGGAGGGGTGTTCCGTCTATGGCGCGAGGCTTTACGCCGACATTTTGCCTCTCGCGTGAAGCTATCTAACCCAGTGAGCCCACCCCCCATCGAGGGGGAGGGCGATGCTGGCTTGACCGCAGTCAAATCGGTGCGCCATCTAACACACATGACCGATGATTGGTGGACCGAAGCCTCAGGAGTGATCGGCAATCCCAGGATCAGCTGTCAAGTGGGCCCGAAACGGGGCGCTTGGAGCGGCTAGCAGCGATACTCGATGACCTAGCGAAGCTATATCGGTCAATCCCGATACCGAGCCAGACGACGACAAAGAACTTCCTGAGATGGATTACGCCGCACTCTACAAGGCATTGGCGAACAGTATCCAGAGCTTGGATACTACTGGTGCACTGATCCGCTTCCTCCGACGCAGGATCCGGAACTTCCGGGCCTTGCTGACGCTATCGATGATCTCGCTGACATCTACAGAGATCTAGCCTACGCCGTGTGGCTGGCCGAAAATGTCGGCCTCGATGACGCGGCCTGGGATTCCGCTTGGCTATCAGATCCATTGGGGTAGGCACCTTCATCAGCTCCGCTGCCATATCCATTGGAAACTTTATGACTGACGCTCCCGCTTCACCATTNCAGGGCCCACAGGCCCCTGGGAACTCGTCATGGGTCTGGAGATCCATGCCCAGGTGGCGTCACGCTCCAAGCTGTTTTCCGGGNCCGCCGTTGGCTTTGGCGCGGGCCCCAATGAGCAGGTGTCGCTGGTGGATGCTGGCTTCCCCGGCATGCTGCCGACGCTGAACCGGCACTGTGTGGAACAGGCGGTCAAGTCGGGCCTGNGCCTGCGGGCGCAGATCAATGCCTTCAGCCAGTTTGACCGCAAGAACTACTTCTACCCGGATCTGCCCACCGGCTATCAGATCAGCCAGNCGTACCACCCCATCGTCGGGGAGGGCGTGGTCGAGGTGGAGCGCGACGACGGTTCGTTCTTCAACGTCGGCATCGAGCGGCTGCACCTGGAGCAGGATGNNGGCAAGCTGATCCACGACCTGTCGCCGACCGAAAGCTATGTCGACCTGAACCGGGCGGGCACGGCGCTAATGGAAATCGTGTCGCGCNCGCATGTGCGTTCGCCCGAAGAGGCGGTGGCCTACGTCAAGAAGATACGCATGATCCTGATGTATCTGGGCACCTGTGACGGGGACATGGAGAAGGGCAACCTCAGGGCCGATGTGAACGTCTCGGTCTGCCGTCCCGGCCAGTAGAAGTTCCAGGAGACGGGCGATTTTGGCCATCTGGGCACCCGTTGCGAGATCAAGAACGTCAACTCGTTCCGGTTCATTTCTCAAGCCATCCAGTATGAGGCGCGGCGCCAGATCGAGATCCTGGAGGACGGCGGCAAGATCGATCAGGAAACTCGCCTGTATGATCCCAACGCCGGTGAAACCCGTTCCATGCGCTCCAAGGAAGAGGCGCACGACTATCGCTACTTCCCGGACCCGGACTTGCTGCCGCTGGAGCTGGAGCAGGCCTGGATCGAGGAGATCCGCGCCAGCCTGCCCGAACTGCCGGACGACAAGCGCCGCCGGTTCATGAGCCAGTATGGCCTGTCGCAATACGACGCCGGGGTGCTGATCTCCGAGCAGGCCAAGGCAGACTATTTCGAGGCGGCGGCGNAAGGTCGTGACGCCAAGCTGGTGTCCAACTGGGTCACGAACGAGGTGTCGGCGCGGCTGACGGCCGATGGGCTGGAGTTCGAGGCCAATCNNCCGCCGGCCGCGCATGTGGCCGAGCTGGTCGAGTTGATTGAGACTAATGTCATCTCCTCCAAGATCGCCAAGGAGGTGTTCGACTATGTCTGGAGCGGCGAGGGCTCACCGTCAGCGGTGGTCGAGGCGCGGGGCCTGAAGCAGGTCACTGACATCGGGGCCATCGAGAAGGCGATCGACGAANTCATCGCCGCCAACCCGGACAAGGCCGAGGCCGTCAAGGACAAGCCCCAGGCGCTGGGCTGGTTCGTCGGCCAGGTGATGAAGGCTACCGGCGGCAAGGCCAATCCGGCAGCGGTCAACGACATCCTGAAGGCCAAGCTGGGGATTACCGGTTAAGCTAAGCGCTGGACCGGTGCCGGAGCGGACGTTCGCGGCACCACTCACGGCTGGGAGGAAGGCTTTGCAACGGCATCTGCATGCCGAAGAAGGTCAACCGCGCCGCGACTTAACCCCTGACGTTGGGAAAGCCCGATCGGCTCGAATATCACGCGGCCTGTGGATTGCGGCTGTAGTCACGCGCTCTGAGATCGTCGAGCAGGCTGGGACCCTTCGGCTGCCAGTCCACCCGAAGGCGTGTGAGGGTCGACGAGGCGGGCAGATCGCTGCCCACAAACATTGTCAGCCAGTCGAAAACCTCAATCGCATCGCGCGGCGTGACGGATTTCATCGGCAGGCCAAGGCCCTTGGCAATGACCTCAATGGCATCGCGCGCGACAACGCCTTCTTCGGCCACGGCGTTATAGCGNCCAATCGTGCCGCGCTCCAGGACCCGCACATAGAGCTCGGCGACGTCATCCACATGCGCAGCGGCCCAGCGGTTGTCGCCATCGCCAACGTAGGCTGCGACGCCCATGCGACGAGCCCAGTCGATATATGGATTCAGAAGCCCCTGCCTTGCTGTGTTGTGAATCTGAGGCAGGCGCATGATGCGCACGCCGNNGCCGGCATCAAGCAGAACATTGGCGGCCAGCTCTGATGCTTTTCGCGGATTGGCCTGGTTGGGGTTGAACATGGCCTCGCTGGCGGCGGCACCGGTGGCAAACTCGCCCATGGCGGTGCCCGAAGTAATGATCAGGGGGCTGAACCTGGATAGGGACTGTCCCATGGCCATGATCGCTTGCCGGTCCTGCTCGCAGTAAGCCGGATAGTCGCGGAAGTTGTGGTCAAACGCCGTATGGATCACGGCGTCGGCATTGGCAGCCCCAACGTGAAGGCTTTCGAGATCCGTCAGATTGCCGCGGTGCACCCGGGCTCCGCCTCGGACTAAAGCCTCCGCCGCCGCATCTGAACGGGCCAGGCCGACCACTTCGTGCCCCCCAACNAGAAGCTTGTTCAGCACTCGAGACCCGACAAAGCCTGTGGCACCGGTCAGAAAAACACGCATGAGTTGGTCCTTCCGTATTGAACCAACGGTGATATGGCGCGTTGCTGAGGCTGAAAAAGTAGTGACTTTATACTGGTATAATCAGTTACAGGATGGCCCATGCCACCGAGTGCCGAGCAGTCTCTGGCGAGTTTCTCAAGAGCCGAAGGGCCAAACTTGATCCGATTACGTTTGGGTTTGAGCAACGCCGCCGCCGCACGCCGGGTCTCCGACGTGAAGAAGTGGCTCAACGGGCCAATGTCAGCACGACATACACTTGGCTGGAACAGGGACGCGGCGGCGGACCATCGGTAGATGTGCTGAACCGGATATCAAACGCTCTGATGCTCACCGCAGCGGAGCGAGAACACATGTTCATACTGGCCCTGGGTCGACCTCTGGACGCGCAACCGCAAAAAGCGGTGNATTGCATCAATCCTCGGCTGCAGCATCTGTTGAACGCATTCCAGGATTGCCCGGGCCTCATCAAAACAGCCAGCTGGGACATCGTTGCATGGAACCGTCCTGCTGCCGTCCTTTTTGAGGACTACGGCGTCCTCGAGCCCAGGGAACGAAACATACTGCGGCTGTTGTTTGGCCCGCATGAGCGGGCTCCCCGCTTTGAGGATTGGGAAGAACTTGCGCAGTTCGTCGTCGCCGCCTTTCGAGCGGACTTTGCCCGGACTGGACCCTCCTCCGAGGTCGCCGAGCTGGTGGAAGATCTGTGTGAGAGCAGTGCCAACTTCGCGCGAATCTGGCGTGAGAACGAACTGGCCATTGGCCAACTCCCGCCCGTCTGTCGGCATCACTCCAGTCTCGGCCTCATTGAGCTTCAAGGGTCANATTTTTCGGTCGAGGGGCGGCGTGATCTCAGTCTGGTGGTCTACTGTCCTGTTCGCCCCATCGATTTCAAACGCATGCGGGCGTTGATGGCGAGCTCCGAATAGACGCGGTCAATCAGCAAGCCCGTCCTTGAACTTCATCGAGGCATGGGTGCCGCCGCANAAGGGCTTGTTGGATGACTGGCCACAGCGACAGAGGGTCTGGCGATTGCGGACCCGNTAGCTGTCCCCATCAGCGCTCTGGACGCGGATGCCGCCGCGCAGCATCAGCGGGCCGCTGACCTTCAGGGCGGCGTCCTCGATCAGGTTGAGGGAGGCCGGCCGGGCTNNTTCGATCGGCTGACGCGTTTGCTGGTCCCACACCAGGAGCCGGCCCGACGGGCACTGATGGGCCATGAACACCGCCAGCTTGTTGTGGGCTTCNCCTCCNTCCATGACCTCGTTCCAGAAGCGGTCGCCGTTGTCGCAGAACCGTCCGAAGGCGCAGTAGGTCTCATTGTCGGTCAGNGCGTACTGGGGCCCGTCCATTTCCGTCGTATCCTTCAGGGACAGCATCGGGGCTTTGGTGGCGGTCTCGGTCAGATCGACATCGGTAGCCTTCAGATGTGAGCCGCCGCAGTAAGGCTTNGTTCTTGAGTGGCCACAGCGGCACAGCGTGGTGCCGTCCTTGACCTCGAACGCCTGACCCTGGCGATAGGACCANGAGTGCCCCTGGGCATTGGGCTCTATGGTCTGCAGGTGCAGNGGCGGGCCACCATGAACCCGATAAGGGCCACCCTTGATCACTTCGATATAGATGGATGGATCGCTCTCGGTCGAACCGATCTGAATCTTGGAGTCTTTTGCCGCCGCCATTTGCCGTCCCTCCCTGGCACCAAGCGGTGAGAGGCGATCTGACCGGCTGTGCTGCCGATGTCGGCCCCATCAGGGCAGAAGGTGCTCACCCAACGCAGGAATTGTCCAGCCCGTGCGATAACACTCCACGGATCGCGCCGGGTGGGCGCTGAGGCTGGCTCTGCGAACGGTGCAGCCGCGCTACCCTATTCGGTGATCAGATAGACGATCTCGCCTGTGCTCAGCCGGGCCACCACGACCTGACCGAATCGGTGCGGTAGTAGCCACAGTCGTCGGGCGGGGCATCATAGCCGTAGCGGCCATAGTCGCGGATGAACCAGTCGCTGCGGTGCCCCTGGGGCAGATAGGCCCCGCGCGTCCAGCGCACGGGCTGGCGGCTATAGCCGTAGCTGCCCGATGAATAGCTGTAGCCGCCTGAAGCATAGCCGTAGCCGGATCCACCGGAATCACACGGCACACAGTCCGACGATGACCCGCCGTAGCTGTAGCCATAGCTGGGCCCGAATAGCTATAGGTCGTGGCTGGATAGCTGTAGCCATAGCTGACGGGCGGGGCGACATAGACCGATCCGCCGCGATAGCCGCCGCCATAGCTATAACCGCCGCCATAGCTGCCGCCGCTATGGCCACCGATATAGCCACCGCCGATATAGCCACCGCCGATATAGCCACCGCCGCTGTGGCCGCCCCCGTATCCGCCGCCGCTATGGCTGCCACCGGAACTGTGACCTCCGCCATAGCCGCCGCCATAGCCGCCGCCGTTGTGGCCGCCGCCGTAGCCGCCACCGCTGTGGCCGCCGCCAGAGCTGTGCCCCCGCCATGACCGCCGCTGCTGCCACCCTGATAGGTGCTGCTGTAGCGATTGCCTTGACCGGACCCGCTGTGGCCGGTGCCGTGACCCTGACCGCCTGAATGGGCCGAAGTTCGGCTGCTGTGGGCGTTATAGGACTGGGCAGTGGCCGGAACGGCCAGGGCCGTTGCGGCAACGGCGGCCACAAGAATGAGGGATGTCTTCACGGTCGGCCTCCTGACGTCAAACCTGAATGACTCGAGATCCCAAAGGCCGCTGCTGGCCGGTCGGGAGATCGGTCAAGCAGATATCGTCTTCACCTCTTGTTAACCATAAGGTTCCCGCCAGACGTGAAAGGGCCGCACCCCGGCGGGATGCGGCCCTCAGTCACTTCAAGGCTGATATGTTAGCGACTTACCAGCGCCAGGCGTCGCGCACGACGTCCAGAATGTAACCGTCATACTCGTCGATCAGATAGATCGAGTTGTCGACATAGACCCAGCGGGTGCCCGGAGGCGGATAGCCAAGTCCGTAGGTCCTCCAGTCGTCCATGCGGAAGCGCCAGAAGATCGACGGCAGGAACTGGCCCGGGTACCATCGCTGGTTGTAGTACGAGCGGGGNACGCTGTAGTAGCCGTAGCCCGGCGCGAAGTAGAAGCCGATCCGCACGCCGTTCCAGCCCCGGAAGCGCCGGTCATTGTGCCACCAGTTGGAACCGCGGTGCCGGTTCCAGTCGCGCTGCCAGCTGGAGCTGTTGAAGCGCTGGGACCATTCGCGACGCTGACGCTCGCGGCCGGTGCGGCTGCGGTCGTGCTGATGTCCGCCGCGGTTCCAGTCCTGGCCGCCACGGTTGTCACCACCCTGGTTCCAGTCGCGACCCGGTGTGCCCGGATTGCCCCGGTTCCACTCGCCACCCTCGCCACGATCCCGGCCCGGCCGATCGTCCTGGTTCCAGTCGCGGCCCTGGCCGCCCCGGTTTTCCGTGCCGGGACGCGGGCGATCCTGGCCCGGGTTGTTGTCGCCATTACCACGGTTCCATTCCCGGCCTGGATTGCCACGCACGCCGCGATCGCCGCGGTTCTCACCGCCGTTGCCGCGATTCCACTCCTGGCCCGGATTACCGCGATCGCCGCGGTCACCGCGGCTTTCGCCACGATTTTCACCGTTGTTGCCACGGTTCCAGTCGCGTCCCGAGCGGTCCTGACCGGAGCCACTGGAGTTCGATCCACCCGAGCTGGGATTGGACGGAGCCGGCCGCTCGCGGCTGCGCTCGCCCCCACCGTTATTGCTGCGTTCGCTGCGCCGCTCAGAGCGGGCGTTGTCGCGATTGCCGCTGTCGTCGTCGTCGCTGTGGGAGCGTTCCCGCGACGGGCGGTCCTGGGCGATGGCTGCCGCAGGCACGATCATCGGCGCTGCGAGAGCGGCGATGGCCGTGAAAACCAACAGATTGCGTTTCATGTTCCTCATTCCCGGTTCGCCGACAATTCGGCGTGTTGAGGGTTGTTTTCTAGAGAACCGGCTGAATGCGGCCTGAATAGGGTTAGCAGCTTTGCCGCAGCCTTGCATCCGACGGACGTGCCCGATGACCGCAAGAAGCCCCGCCGCAGGCGCGACGAGGCTTCCTGTCAAACAAGCGCGTGCCTAGTAGACGTTGGTCAGCACACTGGCGATCAGGCCAGTGGCAATGGCGATCATCACGATGTCGTTGTTGGCGTGGACATAGCGGTAGCCGCGCGGCGCGGGCCGCAAGCCATAGACGTAGGGGTCGCGGACATAATAGTTGCGGTAGGCGTTGGGCAGGTAACTGCCGCGCGTCCAGTGCTGGCTGTAGTAGCGCGGCTCCACCCGGTAATAGCCATAGGACGGGGCATACCAGTAGCCCGAGCGTGCGCCACGATAGTCGCGGAAGTCGCTGCGCCCGCGCCACCAGTTGCGATCGTTGCGATTCCAGCGGTGGTCGTTGTCCCAACCGTTGTGGTTGCCGCGGTTCCAATCGCGCCGGTCGCGCCTGTCGTGACGGTCGGAATGATCGTCACGGTCACGGCGGTCATAGCGATAGTCTCGCTCATATCGGTCGCGACTCTGCGCTTCGGCGGCCAGGGGAACGGCCGCAGTGGCCAGGGCGGCGGCCATCAATGTGGCCTGGGTCAGAGTTTTCACAGGTGCCTCCATAGCTGGGGTCGTGAGGCCTGCCGGGTGCACGCAATGCGGGGACGCGCGACCACCGGTCAGCTACCCTCAAAGAGATACCAAGCATCGGCGTACCCGCATGAACCCAGCCTGAACACAGATGACAGGGTTAACGCTTTCCGAAACGAATTCACGGGTTTGTGAATCAGGAGTTGCCAGCCTGTTGAGTAACCGTGAATCGCACGCCCGGCATTCAATCCTGCTTTACACAAAACCCGTTTTCGGACCCGTTTCTGTTAACTCTACATTCAAGAGGAACGTCGTTTCATCAACTCAAGATGGCGTCAGAAAGACGTCGAACACGTTCAGGAGAACGACGATGATCGCGCAGAACCCCGCGCAGGACATTCAAGAGGCCGGCATCNCCCTGCCGACCCCGGACATGGACGGCGACGCCCTGTTCCGGCTGGGCCTGATGTATTCAACCGGCCAGGGCGGTTGCCCGGTGGACCGGGTGTCGGCTCATATGATCTTCAACCTGGCCATGATGAAGGGCTCTGAAGAAGCCCGTATCTATCGCCGGGAGATGAGCCAGGAAATGGACCGCGAAGAGATCGCCGAAGCCCAGCGCGCCGCCCGCCGCTGGATCGACGCGGGAAACGCCGAAATCGCTGCCTGAGCGCGAGCGCCTAAAACGACTGGTACTGCCCGTTGATCGAGTAGGTAAAGCCAATCGGTATGGCGTTGCGGACCTGGGTGAAGAAGTTTGCCACCTCTCCCAGGGTTGTCGTGGGAACATAGATGATGTCGCCCCGCCGCACGGCCACGGTCTCGCCCCGGGTGGGGTGAAGATCGATCCGACGCAGCATGCGCACNCCGCCGGGGCCCCTGCGGATCAAACCGACTTCAGACCGGCGGGCCGTCGGCGTGAATCCTCCCGCTGAAATCACAGCCTGCAGCGCGTCGGTATCGGCAATCATGTCATAGACCCCGGGNGTCCGGACCTCGCCGGCCACCCAGACCTTTAGCGGCCCTGCAGCCTTCAACGTCACCTCGACCGCCGGCCGGCGCAGTTCTCGGGCATAGGCTGTTGAGGCGTCGGTCTCCAGCTGCTGGATGGTGCGGTCGGCCGCCATCAACTGACCGATCAGCGGCAGCTGGATGCGGCCATCCGGGCCAATGCGTACCGCATGGGTCAGCTCGGAAGCGGTGGGTGTCGCCACCTCGATCTCGTCACCGGGAAACAGCACATACTCCGGCTCTGCGTCGGTCCAGTCGGCGAATCCCACCACAGGGAAGCTAGCGGCGTCCGTCCGCTGGATGCGGGGCCCATCGGGGCCATCGCCAGGATTGGACAGACGCATCGGCACGCCACCACAGCCGCTTACAAGCCCGGCCGCCGGCACCGCCAGGCTCAGGCTGATCAGAAGGTTGCGGCGGTCGATCTGCATGGGAACTGTCCAGTTCGATGGGGATGAACCAAAGGTGTGCATTTAAAGGTAACGGATGGTTAACGAAGCTTACCCAAACCTGCGAGGTGTCTCTTCATACGCTGGAATCAGCTGCACGCCATGCGCACTGCGACCTTCAATGCCCGCCCCATTACGGATTGGGAGATATCATCGGCCTGCTGATCCGGCAGTTGCCGCTGATGATCGTGATTTTCCTTGTGATTGTCGCCCTGGGCACGGCCCTGGTCCTGACCATGAAGAAGACCTACACGGCAAGCGCCACGGTGCTGGCGCGCGTCAGCCAAGATNGCGTGTATCAGCCCCGCGTGGGCCGCGCCGATCAGGTCCAGGCCCCCAATCCCGACCAGGTGGCTCAATCGGAAAGCGCGATTCTGCGCAGCCAGGAGGTCAAACGCCGCGCCCTTCGGGTGTTGGGAGCCGACGTTGTTCTGGGACCGCACGCCAGTGAGCTGTCGGCGACGGAACAGGAAGTGGCAGCGCTGAAACTGATGAACCAGTCGCTCGATGTCTGGGTGACGGCCGGGAGCCCGGTGATTTCGCTCAGCTATGAGAGCCACGATCCGCTGGTCTCCGCGCGGGTTTTGAACGCGCTGATTGACCAGTATCTGATCTATCGCCGCGAACTGTTCCAGGATCGGGCGTCACCGGCGATTGCCAGCCAGCGCGAAGCCTTTGAGGCGGACCTTAATCGGGCCGATGGCGGCTATGAAGCCTTCCTGCAATCCAACAACATCGGTGACTTCGTAACCGCCAAGGCGGCGGCGGCGGCGGCTTTCCAGTCGGCGTATACGGAGCGTCTGAACCTTCAGGCGCAACTCAATCAGGCGACCCAGCGGCTAGCGACCTTGCGCCAGCAACAGGCCAACACACCGTCTGAGATCGTTTTGCAGCAGGATCTGAATGTGTCGGCCCAGGACCAGATCCTGCAGCTGCGCACTGAACGCGAACAGCTGCTGAGCCGCTATCAACCGGACAGCCAGCCCGTGCGGGAGATCGAAGAGCGGATTATCCAACTCCAGGATTACGTCGATGGCGAAGACACGGTGGGCGTAAAGGAGGTACGCACCGGACCCAACACCATCTGGACCCAGGTGGAGAGCGATCGCATCAATGCCTCTGCGGAGCGGGACTCGCTGGCGGCGCGCCTGGCAGTGGTTGACCGGCAGCTGGGTGAGCTGCGCGAACGGCTGGCGCGGCTGACGGCCCTGGAATCGACAAATGCCAATCTGGCGGGCAACCGCGAAGTCCTGACGGCCCAGATCCGTGAGTTCCAACTGCGCGAAAGTCAGGCCCGGGCCGATGCCGGCCTGGTCGCCGCCGGGGCTGATAACGTCAATGTGCTGGAGCACGCGGCACCTCCGACCCAGGGCAAGAGCCTGAAGCTGCCGATGCTGGCCGCTGTCATCCTGTTTGCCGGGTTTACCGCCCTGTGTGCCGGGCTGTTGATGATCTTCAGCCGACGCGGGTTTGTGACGCCGGCGTCGGCCGGGCGAACCCTGGACATGCCCGTCCTGGCCGTTGCCCCCGTGAAGCCCGCCTGACGCAAGCTCGCGCGCTGCGGCTTGGTATCCTAATCGGTTTCGTCCCCGGCCTTCGTGCATTAGGCTTCACCTTTACGGAGGGCGTGACGTCGATTCGATGGTCGATCTGACGGCTGAAATGGCGGGGCTGTGGTCCGCCCTGGGTCCGTCCCGGGGTGCGCGAGGGCGCGTCATCCAGATTGTTTGCGCCAACTCTGGAGAAGGAACCTCGACGGTGGCCAGGNAGTTGGCCCGACTAGCTGCCGTGCGCGNNCGCCGACCGGTCTGGCTGGTTGATGCCGACCTGTTCAACCAGACACAGCTGGACTCCGTTGCCAGTATGCCGGATCGGTTCGGACGCCTCGGCAGGGCCGTGCGGGCCTCGCCAGATGGATCCAGCTTCTATTCGGTAGTGCCGCCCGTGATGATGCGGGACGGACGTCTGGCCCGGCCATCAGCCCTTTTGACCGCGCGGCCCTGCCTGNGGNGGCGTTTGTGGGTTACACGCTTCTCCAGTGAGCATCTGCGCAGCGGCCATCGGGTCGATGTCGTGCCCGAGCCAGCCTATTGGGACGCCCTGCGCGGCCACGCAGAGACGGTGATCGTCGATGCGCCCGCCGCGGATCGCAGTGATGCTGCTGTCATGCTGGCCCCGTTTGTCGATGCTACGGTGCTGGTCGTTGCGGCTGAAACGACGGAAGCCGCTGCGCCCATGATCCTGCGCGACGAGATCGAAGCANTCGGGGGCCATATCGCGGGGCTGGTGGTCAACCGCTCGCGTTATGCGCCGCCGAAGTTCCTGCGTGGGTTGACGGGTTAGGTCCCGGCCGCATTCAGGCGATTGAGCTCTGCCTGCCCATAGAAGTGCGGCTCAAAAGACTTGCCCCAGAAGATCTTGCCCAGCCCCGCCGCGGTGCGGCTAAGCATGAAGGCCCGGCGGGGATGTTGTATCAAGGTCATCAGTCCTGACAGGCTGCCATATACGACGGCCTGGCCAAGCCCGACGCACATCCACAAAGGAATGGCCGACCAGTTGCCCGCCCGCGCCGCGTCCTGGCAGGGGCTCTGGCCATAGGCGAAAGCTCGCGTCAGGGCATAGCGCAGGGTCGAGCGATGCACGGGCACATACTCGTCCACCCAGGCCTCGTGGGCCCAGCCGAACCGGCCCTGGCGTTCGCGCAACTCGGCGAACAGGACGTCATCCTCTCCGCCTATCTCATTGGCCGTGGTCGAAAAGGGAGCCGGGCCGGGCAGGGCCGTCGCACGAACCATAAGGGAGTTGCCGCAACCGTAGGCCTTGTCGATGAGCCGGGTCTGGGTTGGCCCTTCGCGACCAAAGAAGTGCTCGAGGTAGGATCGCAGCCAAGCTGGGGCAAACGGTGCCTGGCCCTGGATCGGACCAAACACCACATCGGCCCCGGTAGTCGTCTGCGCCGTTAGCAGGCTTTGCAGCCAGGTGGGGCTGGCCTTTTCATCGTCATCGAGGAAGGCGATGAGGGAAGCTGTGGTGGCCGTCAGGCCGCGATTGCAGGCGTTGGCCACGCCAGGCATCGGCTCTTGCACATAGATCAGGGGCCAGGGNGATGCCTCCTGCAGGGCCATAACCTTGGCCTGGGCGGTTCCGCGCGGATCATTGTCGATGACGACGATCTCGCGCACCTGCCGGTCAACGCCTGCCTGGGCAAACAGGGAACGCAGCGCCCGCTCCAGATCGTCGGGGCGTCGCAGGGTGGGCATCAGAATGGCGACAGGCGCGTCGGTCCGGGTCGGCATCAGTCCAGCACCTCAGCCATGGTGGCGACCCGGCATCCTGATGCCAGGGCATGATCGGCCATGCGGGCCACGGCATCGGGAGTGCAGCCCCAGGGCGAGGGCTGCTCGCGGACGTCGTGGGTGAACAGGATGACCCAGGCCCGCTCAGCGGCGGCGCGATCAATCCAGTGGCGGGCAAAGGCCTCTCCGTCGGGGCCCTGAAAGCCGACCGACGGCAATTGGTTGAGGTCAGACCCGTTCTGAACCAGCCCTGCCGAGACCCCGCGCAGGGAGCCATAATGCTGTGCCAGAACCTGCTTCACACGCGGCGATACCTCGCCATAAGGGAAGGCGAAGTGGCGAGCGGTGGCCCCAATCGCCTGCAACGCCGCCACATTGGCCTGGCTCTGGGTTCGCAGATCGGTATCGGACGTGCGGTGGCAATCGACGTGATCGAGGGTGTGGCAGCCGACCTCATGGCCGTCGGCGATCAGGCTGGCGGCTTCCTCGGCATTGGCAAAGCGGCCCATGTGGCCATCCCGGTCGAACAGACCCGCGCAAAGATAGTAGGTGCCACGCACACCCCGCTCGGTCAGCTTCNNTGGCCACCGGCCATGGCGCTGGCGGGCGTCATCGAAGGTGAAGGTGACGGTGGGCTGATCAAGGGTCCGTGCCAGGGGGCGTCGGTGGGTCAGCCGGGCATAGCGGCGGCGCAGCTTACCCGCCAGGCTGGCATCGGCAGCATAGGGGTCATCGCACCACCTCGGCATAGAGAGCGGCGCGATAGAGCTTCAGCGCATAGACCCGCATCGGAACCGGTAAGGCCTCGCTCAGAGCCATGGCCTTAAGCTGTCCGCGCAGAAGACGCCGAGCAGGCAGTCGACGCAGGGCCTGGGCGACTTTGTAGCTGGGATAGGTCGAGACCGTCTCGTGGTGGCGGGCCACCACGCGAGCAAAGTTGTCAGTCGACTGCTCATACTTGCCGACCAGTTGCGCCACCGTATCCAGCCCCATGTGGGTGGCCGGGATATCCGGGTGCAGAACCGGGAAGCGGTGGGCCACGCGCATGGCCCATTCCACATCCTCCCAGCCCCAGCCGGTAAAGGCCGGATCGAAGGCCTCGGTATCGAACACATCACGCCGAACCAGCAGGTTTGAGGTAAAGACGTATTTCTCGGGCGTCTGGGCACGGCTGGCGGCATCGATGCACTCGCCACGCAGGGCCAGAGCGCGATGGACCGCGAACCGGGCGTCGGTCGGGGCCTGATCCAGNGAAAAGCCGCCAAAGGCTACCGCTGGATTTGCCGTTTCGATCAGTCGAAGCCAGGCTTGCAGGAAGTCGGGCCGGTCCGGCCGCATGTCGCTGTCCAGGAACAGCATATGGCCGGAACGCGCCGTCGAAGACAGGCGGTTGCGTCCGATCGATCGACCCTCGTTGGTCTGTAGGGTGATCAAGCGCACGGGTAGGACTGCACCGCCTAGCCAGTCTTGCAGGCGCCGGGTCAGGGCCGCGTCGCCGGTGCCGTCATCCAGAACCACCAGTTCGACCTTCCCGGACAGGGACATTGCCTCCTTGTCCAGGCGCTGCAGCAGGTCCTGGGGNTCGTCCCGCAGGAAAGGCATTAGCACGGACAGTCGGGAGGCGGCGCTGGCCCAGGCCGCAGAGTCGGTCACGGTCGCCTGGACGGTCATGCGGTGGCTCCGCGCTGGCGATACTGGGCATACAGGCGCAAGGCCGTGTCGCGCACGTCCCCNGCATTGAGGAACAGGGCCACCGCAGCATAGGTCAGGGCCCCGACCGTGGCATCAAGCGCGAGTTCGACGACGCCACCGAAGTGCGGAAGCATACGCACAACCAGGGCCATAGCACCTGCGGCAATCAAACACCTTATGAGCGTCTCCCAAGGGATCGGCATGCGCAGCACCGGCCGGGCCACCAGGATTGAGGCCAGCAGGCCGATGGCCATGCTGATGGCTGTGGCCAGCGCCGCCCCATGCACACCCATTGAGGGGATGAGCCACATGTTAAGGGCTGCATTGCTGAGGGCTGGGATGCTCATGGCATAGAGCAGCCGACGGGTGCGTTGGCCGAGCGTGTAGGCTTGGTGGAAATAGTAGGTCGTCATGCCCGACAGCAGGGCTGACAGGGCGACCAGCGGCGTCACCTGCGAGACGGCACCGCGCAGATCCTGACCGATCAGCACCTCCGACAACGGTGTCGCGACCAGGGCGACCCCGACCGCCGCAGGAAGGCCGAGCAGGACAAAGGTTGAGGCCTGCTCCTGCGCGGCTGCCTTCAGCTGATCCTGACCGCCGCGCTCCAGGGCCATGACCAGGGCCGGGCCACCAGCGGCTCCGAGCCAGACGAACATCACGTCCAGCGTTCGGTTGGCGATGGAATAGGCGGCATGGTAGGTGCCCACCGCTGCTTCGTTCATCAACAGCGCCAACAGCACACGGTCCGTAGAAGCGATGATTACCGACAGGGCCAGGGACGCGGCGATGGGATATCCATACTGGGCGTAGCGGCGCAGGCGGTCGACCTGGACATGCCCGCCGCGGGCCTGGCGCAGGTCGCCTGGCAGGATGAAGGGCAGAGCCGCCAGCGGGGCCAGCGCCAATCCCGCCAGCGGCGACGAGCCGCCCGCTCCCCACAGGGCGAAGGCCACGCCGATGATGAGCCCAGCCACGGCAGTCCAGATGCTCAGGGCCGCAGCCTTACGCCGNTCTCCGGCGGCGCGCCAGTGCTCCTGAACGGTCTGGGCGACACAGCGGATCGGCACGCCCGCCAGGCCGGTGAACAGCGCCCACTTCAGCGGCGGCTGTCCCGGCCAGGCCCAGATCACCAGGGCCGCCAGGGGAATGAACACCAGCGTCATGACCCCGATGCCGCGATAGATGCTGGCGAAGTGGTCGGCCATGTCCTGGGGTGTCGCCTGGGCGGCCCAGAAACGCGCCATGGCCGCCTCCAGCCAGGTGAAGGTGGCCACATGGGTCAGGAGAAGNACGGAGTAGGCCAGGGCATAGCGGCCAAAATCATCTGGCGTCAGCAACCGGGTGAACAGAACGATCGTCAGAAAGCCGACGATGCCCTGAATGATGTTGGCTGGAAGATAACCCCAGACCCCGCGCCAGAACATGCGGGCCTCCGTCAGCGGACAGCGGCGCGGTCGCCGACCAGCACCGGCACCGTGACCGCCATGATCCACAGGTCGAGCCAAAGGGACTGGCGTTCGATATATTCGACGTCCAGCTGGACGCGGCGCCGAACGTCCTGGGCCGTGTGCAGGGGNCCACGCGAGCCATGGATTGCGGCCCAGCCGGTCATGCCAGGCTTGATGCGATGGCGGTGGGCGTATTCGGCCACCAGACGGGCCGACTCGGTGTGGCCGGTCTTCATACCAATGGCGTGCGGCCGGGGTCCGACCAGGCTCATTTCGCCCGCCAGCACATTCAGGAGTTGGGGAAGCTCGTCCAGGCTCGTATTGCGGATGAAGCGTCCCACGCGGGTTACGCGATCATCATCGGCGGTGACTTGACGGCTGGCTGTGGCGTCGGCGGTTTCCTGGCGCATGGATCGGAACTTCCACACCACAATCTCTTCATGATTGAAGCCATGGCGGCGCTGGCGGAAGAAGATCGGGCCGGGGCTGTCCAGCTTGATGGCCACGGCAATCAAGGCCATCACCGGAAGCAGCAGCAGGAGCGCCAGCGCGCCGACGATCAAATCCTGTATCCGCTTGTGGAAAGCACGGCGGTCGTCATTGAGTGGTCCGTCCAGCGACGCCAAAGGGGTTGCGGCAACACGATCCAGCGCCAGATTGGTCTCCGCTTCGCCTTCCGGTTCCACCAGCAGGGTCACTTCGTTAGGCAGGACACGCAGGCGGCTATTCAACTCGCGCACTCGGGCCTGGGCACCGGGGTCGATGGCCAGAACGATGCGGTCGACATAGGGNGTCATACGATGCGTTAGCAGATCATCGGCCGTCCCAAGGACCGGAACCCCCTCAACGGCCTGTGGCGCACGGGCCAGGCGATCGTCGAAGATTCCCAGCACGTTGATGTCCCGCCGCCTTAGCGCCTCCCGGATCAGCTTCTCGGCGTGGCGAGTGGCACCGACCAGCACCACGTTGGGCGTCAGGACGCCGGCCCGACGCCACCGGCCAACCAGGTCGGTCCACCCCATATGCAGGGCGTTTAGCGTGATCAGCACCAGGCCGCCCCAGATCAGGTAGGCGGGCCAGTTGGCATGGATGCCGTTCACCAGACCGACGGCCATAGCGACCATGGTGCCGGTCGCGCACACTCCGGCGACGTGGCCCAGGTGCAGAGAGGTCGGAATGCTGGTCTCGAAGCGATAAAGCCCCATCGATCGCATGAGACCCAAAACGACCAGACCNCCGGCGGCGAATGGCGCAACATGGGCCACAGTGGCCTGGGGCAAGTTGGCGGGCGTCGCGGCCCAGGCACACAGCAGCGTCAAGCCGATGACGGCTAATACATCAAAGGCCCGGAAGTAGTGGATGGCCAGGCGCGCGGCCCCGCGCTCCCGGGCATTGAGCCAAATCTCGGGGCGGAAGGGACCCCGTCGGGCCGCACTTTCCTCGAACTCGGCATTGTCGAACGCCTGCGCGGCCAGGGCCTGCAAGGAGGCCACGCTGCCGCTCTTGGGCTTCTTCGGCTTCTTGGGTGCGGGCAGAGCGGCTTCGGTCATGGAATGGCGGTCAGGAGGGAGTTGGCACAGACTAGATCACCCCGCCTCAAGGCCGCGTTAACGGCGGTATCCCAGGTCGATTCAGGGGATTGCAACGGCACCCGACGACGGGGAGCGGGCCCAACCCAGCCAAAGTGAGAGCGAAGCGGATCGGTGGCTTGCGTCCCACGGCGGCCTCGGCTATCCCCGCCGCCTGCCGGAGACGTGGCCGAGTGGCTGAAGGCAACGGTTTGCTAAATCGTCGCCCCTGTAAGGGTACCGAGGGTTCGAATCCCTCCGTCTCCGCCAGTTCGCCCCCATTGAGTTGCTGCAGTCTGTGCGCGAGGGGCTGTGACTGGCGCGCTAGCGAACCCCATTATCATCATGTCGCGCCAGAGCCTCCGTCAGCTTGCTGCGAGCCCGGGCGATGCGGGTCTCCACGGCCTTGGGTGTGATGCCAAGTATGGCCGCGATTTCGGCATGCGGACGGCCATCGAGCGTGGCCAGCAGCAGCGGCGCTTTCAAGCCGTCGGGAAGATTGGCCAGGGCGACCTGCAGGGCGCGAGCGCGGTCTTTGTCATCCAGCCGCGTTTCCGCAGAAGGGTCCGCATCGCCAATGGCCATCGCTTCGGACGCGTCCAGGCCCATGATCCCGCGCACGACGCGTCGCACGGCGCGTCTGCGGCTCCAGTCGCGGCATTTGTTCAGGGCGATGGCTCGCAGCCAGACATCGAAGGGCCGCCCCGGGTCATATCGATGGATGTTTAGCCAGGCGGCAGCGTAGGCCTCCTGAAGGACGTCGTGAGCTTCGGCCTCGTCTCCGACATAGCGGCGAACGAAACGATAGAGATCAGCCTTGGTCGTGGCCATCAAGGCGGTAAAGGCGGCCCGGTCACCGCCGGTCGCCCTGCTTTCGAGGGTGGTGGCCCCTGCCACGCGTCTATTCGGTGTCGGAACCCAGGGCTTCGACGACCGCATCGTCAAACACCTGGGCCTGAGCCGGCGTCAGGACGGATCGCATCTCAAATATGTGCGTAATCGTCGCCTTCTGGAGATCGCCCATGGCAGCATGGAAATGGTCAACGGCGGCCCGGACTTCGGGTGTGTTTCCGTTGCTGGCGGAAATGGCCGCTGCCAGTTCGTGGTTGGCGGCTCGAACTTCGGTCTCCAGTATCTGACGCTGGGCGGCAAAGCGGGTCTCGATGATGTCGAGTTCCCGATCCTGCTCCGGGCTCAGATCCAGTTCCTCATGGACCACATTGTGAAGGTTGGGNGGATTTTGATCCCGCAGAACCCAGCTGGCGCTTGCCCAGGTTGCGCCAGCACTTGCCACGGCTGCCAGGACGGCGGTCAGGGCAATGGACTTCCAGCTGGCGCTCACGGTTGAAGGTCCAGACCGGCCATCGGGGTCAGGGCCGCAGAGACCGCAAACACCCGCATCTCAGACGGCTCGGATTGAGGGGCCAAAAGCAGCAGGCCACCGTTTGCGAGGCCGACCACCAGGGCACAGGCGACCACAGTGAGCCGCAGCTTTGCGGCGCGAGCCTGGTCCTGGCGCGCATCGATCCGGCGCCAGACCGCCTGTTCCAGCTCGGTCAGACGAGCACTGTCGGCCGCGGGAATATTGGCGATCAGAGTGTCCATGTCGTCGGTCATTGTGCACCTGCTCTTGGCCCCATCATCATTACGCATCGCATTTGCTTTCCCCTCATGAGGGAGACGCCGGGTCGTGCGTAGTACTAGCAACGACATGGAGGTGTCGTCGACCCAGGGGGAAATATGAACGGCAGGTCCGGGCCGGTGCGGGTGCCTTTTCCAGATGTCCTGGATCCGCTTACGAGCGTCAGATTCTTTCTGGCACTCGGGGTGGTGCTGTTCCATTTCCAGCTTGTCTGGACGCTGCCGGAGGCCAGCATTGGTGTTTTGAATCGCGCTCGTCTGGGTGTGGATGCGTTCTTTATTCTGTCGGGTTTCATCCTGACCCACGTCTACCTGCAAGGCGACAAGCCGCCGGACTACCGCCAGTTCCTCGCGGCCAGGTTTGCCCGCATTTATCCGGCCCACCTGTTCATCCTGATGGGTATGCTGGCGCTGGTTCTGGCGGCCCCGTTGTTCGGGGTAGCGCTTGAGCAGGGGCGCTTCAATGGCCTCGACTTTCTAGGCACCCTTCTGCTGGTTCAGGCGTGGTTCCCGCGTGAGAGTATGGCGCTGTGGAATGGCCCGGCCTGGTCCCTGTCGGCAGAGTGGTTTGCCTATCTGGTGTTCCCGATTTACGCCGCCGTCGGCTTGCGTCTGCGGGATCGGCCATGGGTCCTGATTGGTCTGGCCGTCGCGCTATTTGTCGTCCTTGATGCCTTTTATCGTTGGACGTTCGGGATTGTCCTCCCGCGAGCCGAGGACAATCTGGGTATTCTGCGCATCGTTCCAGAGTTCCTCTATGGCATCGGCCTCTATTATCTGGGGCAACGTTGGGCTCCATCGGCCCGCCAGGCGACATTTGGAGCCCTGGCAACAACGGCGGCTTTGCTGGCCCTGATGCAGATTGGAACGGACGACTGGACCATCGTGGCGATGGCGGGTCCCTTCATTTTGTCGCTTGCCATGCTCAGCAAGGCAAAGGTCGGGACCTGGATGTCAAACCCGCTGAGCCTTTTTGCAGGCGAGGCCTCCTATGCCCTCTATCTGGTTCACATTCCCCTGCTGATGATCTGGCGCAATGCCGCTCAAACCCTGCTTGGACTGCCGGGCGATTATCAGATGGGCTTGGGAGAACTTTTCATTCTGCTGGTCCTGACATTGGCCGCTGCTGCTGCGATCCATGTGTATGTTGAGCGGCCGGGACGAATTTGGCTGCGAGCGCGTCTCGGCAGCCGACGCGTAGATCCGGGCGTTGCTGCGCGCTCTGTGCTGAGCGACCAGGGAGAACCGTTTTGAGCCTACACCAACACGATCGCCGACGACTTCTCAGCTCAGCAATTCGTCTCGGACTGGGAGCTGTCGGCTGTGGTCGAGTCTCGGTGCCCCGGGATCTGGCGGTGTTCAAAACACCGACCTGTGTCTGCTGCGACGCCCGGATCGACCATATGCGGGAGGCCGGTTTTACAGTCTCTGTTACGCTGCTGCCGGACATCCAGGCCATTCGACGCGATCGCGGAATGCCCGATACTTTCGCGTCCTGCCATACCGGATTGATCGGAAACTATCTGGTCGAGGGGCATGTCCCCGCCCGCGAGGTCGTGCGCCTGCTTGCCGAACGGCCCGCCGCTCTTGGACTTGCGGTTCCGGGCATGCCTCTGGGATCGCCCGGGATGGAGACGCCCCATGGCACCACAGAGCCGCTCGATGTCTTTCTGGTGCTGCCATCGGGCGCGGCGCGCGTATTTGCCAACTACCCGGCCCCGGCCTGATGCCTTCCGCCGACCCTTCTCCCAATCAATCGCAAACCGGAGTTTCCCATGTTTCGCACTTCTCTCGCCTTGGCGGCCGCCGCCGTCCTTCTGGCGTCGACCCCGACCGTGGCCCAGGATCACGCTCACCATCAGGCCCATGCTCAAGACATGGCCATGGAGATGCTGTCCCCGGAGGCTGCCAGTGCTGCGGCAACGGTTGACGCCTTCCAGGCGGCGCTGAAGGCCGGCGATACCGCTGCTGCTGCGGCCCTGTTGGCGGAGGACGTGCTGATCTTCGAAGGCGGTCGGGCCGAACGCTCTCGCGAAGAATATGCGTCGCATCACCTGATTTCGGATGCCGCCTTCATCTCTCGCGCCGAAACCACTGTCACGCGTCGGGCTGGCTGGGCCGAGGGTGATGTGGCCTGGATCACCAGTGAAGGTCGCATGACCGGCGAGTCGAACGGTCGCCAGATCGACAGGCTGACGACCGAAACCATGGTGCTGCGTCGCCACGGAGATCACTGGATGATCCATCACATCCACTGGTCGTCCCGCGGGGCCAGCTAGGGCTTGTGCCCCGCCGTCAGAGAGCTGATGGCGGGGCGAGTGTCCCCAGGACGGCGACGACGGCCAGCAGGGCAGCGCCGACCAGGGCTTCGATTTTCACACTGCGGCGCAGGTCCTCCAACGCGGGCTGCGGATCTTCGGCGTTGTCCAGCGCGGTTCCCAACTGCGGGGTCAGGCGAAACCGGTTCACTGCCGCCAGGACCAGCATCAGGGCGAACAGGACCAGTTTGACGATCAGGAGCTGTCCGTAGGGGCTGGAGCCCAGATCCCATACCTTGGACGGCCCGACCAGGAACCAGCTGTTGACCAGGCCGGTCAACACCAGCAGGGCGACCGCTAGGGTCCCGATGCCCGAGAACCCGTGCAGGGCCCTGTATATGGCTGGATTGTCTGACTCCGCCGGGCGCGCAAGCAGCTTGGTAAAGGCCACCAGCGAACCCAGCCACAGGGCCGCGGCGACGGCGTGCACTATGTCTGCGGCGATGTGCACCGGCCCGCCCGGGCCCTCAGTCGCGCCGGCGTGGCCGGTCCAGGCCAGGCTGCCCGCCACGACCAGCCCGGCCAGGGTCGCCAGCGTCCACATCAGTCGTCCGGGTTTGAGAAGGGCAATCAGTCCGAGTGCCATAACGGCAGCAGCGGCCCTCACGACCAGCGCCTTACCCAGGGCTGTGCCGCTGACCATGAATTGGAGGGACTCAGGCTTGATCGCCTCGCTCAGCGATCCCGCCATGATGGCCGTCTGTGCGACAAGCCCAACCAGCGACGCCACGGCAACCACCAAGGCAGCAACTATCAGNCAGGGGCGGCCCCAGCGCAGGCCCGGATCGTCTCCCGGCCGGAAACTCAGGAGCAGAAACAGCGGCGCGCCGAGGAGGACGACAGCGCCGCTGTACTGCAGCCAACGCAGGACAATGACCGCAAGATCAAGCACGGCGTCAGCGCACGGTGAAGGAATACGATCCCGTCATGCGGTGGCCGCCGCCCGAGGCAATGCGCCAGTCGACACGATAGGTTCCGGCGGCCAGCGGGCGGGCCAGGGTGCCGGTCAGGGTCTTGCCGTCCTGCCCGACCGAGGTTTCGATGGCCAGCTTCTCACCGGCAGCATTGACGACATCAAATCCGGAGAAGGCTGCGACGGTCCGCTCGCTAAATGTCAGGCTCAAGGTCCGCGTGGCAGCCACGGTCGAGTTGGGGGCCGGCGTGGCCGAAACCAGGCGGGCGTGGGCCGCGGCAGGCCCGGCGGCCAGCACCACGGCTGCGCTGACGGCGACAAATGGGGCCAGGTTGAAGTTAGGCATGCTCGATCTCCACAGATTGGGCACATCGGCCCACGGTGACTCTACGCGTCGTTGGGATGCTTCCCTCACAATAGGCGACAGTTATGCACCTGGCCTGCCTGATTGTCGGCCACCGCCTTATCTGCGGGTGGTGGCCTTTGGCTTGGGCTTGGCCTTTGGCTTGGCGGTAGTTTTGGCTTTGGCCTTTGCCGCTGCCTTGGGCTTGGGTTTGGCCTTACCTTTTGCTCCACCGGAGGCAGCCTTGGCGGCCAGCAGGGGTAGGGCAGCTTCCAGGGTCATGGCCTCCGGCTCGGTGCCGCGCGGCAGGGTGGCGTTGACCTTGCCCCACTTTACATAGGGGCCAAAGCGTCCAGCCATGACCTGGACCGGTGCTCCATCCTCGGGGTGGTTGCCCAGCTCCTTGAGCGGTGCTGTGGCTGCCCCACGTCCGGCACGACCGGCGCGCTTTTCGGCCAGCAGGGTCACGGCGCGGTTCAGGCCGATATCGAACACCTCATCGATGTCGGCGACATTGGCATANGTACCCGCGTGCTGGATGAAGGGGCCATAGCGGCCCAGGCCCGCGGTGATCGGCTTGCCATCCTCGGGGTGCGGCCCAACCTCGCGCGGCAGGGCCAGCAGGCGCAGAGCCCGTTCAAGATCCATTCCCGCCGGGCTCCAACCCTTGGGAAGGGACGAGCGTTTGGGTTTGTCGCCGCCGCCGGCGGTTTCCACATAGGGGCCAAAGCGACCGATCTTGAGGCTGACGGGCTGGCCGGTGGCCGGATCGAGGCCCAGCTCACGGTCGCCATTGGCGGCGTCATCCTCGCCTCCCTCGGGCGAGGCGACCGGGCGGGTATAGCGGCATTCGGGATAGCGCGAGCAGCCGATGAAGGCACCGAAACGGCTGGTCTTCAGGCTCAGCTGGCCCTCGTGGCACAGGGGGCATTCGCGGGGATCGGAGCCATCGCCCTTGTCCGGGAAAATGTGCGGGCCGAGCGACTCGTTCAGGGCATCCAGAATGGCCGTGGTGCGCAGCTCACCTGCCGCCTCGGTCGCGGCATGGAAGTCCGTCCAGAAGTTGCGCAGCAGGACCTTCCAGTCCAGATCGCCGGCCGAAACCTCGTCCAGCTGACCTTCCAGGGCCGCGGTGAAATCATATTCGACCCAGCGGCGGAAGAACTGCTCCAGGAAGGCCGTGACCAGCCGGCCTTTGTCTTCTGGATAGAAGCGGTTCTTGTCCATGCGGACGTATTCGCGGTCACGCAGGGTCGTCAGGATGGAGGCATAGGTCGACGGACGGCCGATGCCCAGCTCTTCCAGCTTCTTGACCAGGGTCGCTTCCGAATAGCGCGGGGGCGGTTCGGTGAAGTGCTGCTCGGTGCGGACAGCCTCCATCTTGGCACCGGCCCCTTCCTTCAGCGCGGGTAGGCGGGTGCCGTCATCATCTTCATCGTCCCCCGTGCGGGGCTTGTCGTCGCGGCCCTCTTCATAGGCAGCGATGAAGCCGTCAAAGGTCACGACCTGGCCCGTGGCGCGCAGGCCGGTCTGGCCGGTCGGCTCTTCGATTTCGACGGTGGTGCGGTCCAGCCGGGCGCTCTCCATCTGGCTGGCGACCATGCGCTTCCAGATCAGCTCATAGAGGCGTTGCAGGTCGCTATCGATGCGCAGGCTATCGGGATGCCGGGCGATATTGGTCGGCCGGATCGCTTCGTGCGCTTCTTGAGCATTTTTGGCTTTGGTTTTGTAGTATTTGGGCTCTGCCGGGACGTAGGCAGGCCCAAAGCGGTCCTTGATCACGTCACGGGCCTGGGCAATGCCCTCCGGCGAAACGAACAGGCCGTCGGTCCGCATATAAGTGATCAGACCGCCCTGATCGTCGACACCCTCATACAGCTTTTGCGCCGCCTGCATGGTGCGCTGGGCGGTGAAGCCGAGCTTGCGGGCCGCTTCCTGTTGCAAGGTCGAGGTGGTGAAGGGCGGCGAGGGGCTGCGCTTGATCGGCTTCTTCTCGATCGATCGGATAGAGAAGTTTCCGGCCTGGATGGCATCACGGGCGGCGTTGGCGGTGGCCTCATCCTGGATGTCCAGGCGCTGGACCCGCTTGCCGGCATGTTTGACCAGACGGGCCAGGAAGGGCGGGCTGTCAGCGGTGACGTCGGCTTCGATGGACCAGTATTCCTGCGGCTTGAACCGCTCGATCTCCATCTCGCGGTCGACCACGATGCGCAGGGCCACCGACTGCACCCGTCCGGCGGAGCGAGCCCCCGGCAGCTTGCGCCACAGCACCGGCGACAGGGTGAAGCCGACCAGATAGTCCAGCGCCCGGCGGGCCAGATAGGCGTCGACCAGTTCCATATCCAGCTGGCGTGGATTGGCCATGGCTTCCAGCACCGAGGCCTTGGTGATGGCATTGAAAGTGACGCGCTCGACCTGGGCTTCCTTGAGGGCCTTCTTCTTCTTCAGGACCTCCAGCACGTGCCAGCTGATGGCCTCTCCNTCGCGGTCGGGGTCGGTGGCTAGAATGACGCGGTCGGAGCGTTTGGCGACCTCGGCAATCTCATTCAGACGTTTGGAAGCCTTGGGATCAACCTCCCAGGACATGGCGAAATCTTCGTCGGGCAGAACCGATCCATCCTTGGACGGCAGATCACGCACGTGACCATAGGACGCCAGAACGGTGTAGTCCGAACCCAGATACTTATTGATGGTCTTGGCCTTTGCGGGGCTTTCGACAATGACGAGATTCATGGCTACCGGGCGTCTGAGATGGGGCGGGGAACGTGGTCAGGCAAAGCCCCTGTGTCAATCGCCCGAATCCCGCCAATCAAAAACACAACTTAAACGCTTGCGAAGCAGGTTAAGGTTGTTGCATCGTCACCGCGGAGCTTAAAGGGGGATGCAGTGCCATGCGAGCAAGCAGTATCAAGCCTTATCCTCGACCGGCCTCGATTGAGGTGGTCATGGAGCCAGAGGATGGCACCGCCATCTTCGAATACATCGCAGCCATGTCGGAACAACTCAGCATGATGGCCCGCATGCGGTGACCTGGGTCTGGCCCTGACGCTGGAAGCTGCATCTGCCCAGGCCGAACGCATGACGGGTGTTTGAGGCAAGGCACTAAACACTGACCAGGCCACCGGGTAAAAGCGTGGCGCGCCCGGTCAGGGACAGCTCGAGCAGTGCGGCGGCGCAAATGCTGATGGGCAGACCGGCCGCGCGGGCCAACTCGTCGCGCGGTGTAGGGACGGCGGACAGCAGGCCCGCGACCCGCTCCAGGGTATCGCCGCTGACGTCTCCGATGGTCGCCTCGAATGGATGGGACGGCACCGGTTCACGCAGTCGCGACGACAGCGGGGCCAGCGCCTGTTCGATGTCCTCGATCCCTTCACACAGAGTGGCACCCTGGCGGATCAGCTGATTTGGGCCTCTGGAACGCGGATCGAGCGGCGAGCCCGGCACGGCCAGAACCTCGCGCCCCTGTTCAGCGGCCAGCCGGGCCGTGATCAAAGAGCCGGAGCGCAGTTCGGCCTCTACCACCACCACGCCGCAGGACAGTCCCGAGATGATGCGGTTGCGACGCGGNAAGTCGCGGGCCTGGGCCCGGCTACCCATGGGGCTTTCGGAAACGATGCAGCCCTGGGCGATCAGCTGGTGGTAAAGGTCGGTGTTCTGAGGCGGGTAGATATCANNTCGACCCCCGCCCAGGACGGCGATGGTGCCCGTCGGCAATGCCCCCTCATGGGCCGCCGCGTCGATCCCCCGCGCCATGCCGGAGATGATGGCATAGCCCGCCTGACCGGCCTGTGACGCGAGACCTCGCGCAATGCGCTGGCCACCGGCGGACGCGATGCGGGCCCCTACGATGGCGAGGCCGCGGCCGTGCAGCAGGGCCATGTCCCCCTGACCCACNAGCACGGGCGGCGGCACATCCAGCTGCGCCAGGCTGGCCGGGTAGTCCGGGTCCCCANNCAATAGCAACCTGGCTCCCAGCGCCTCGCCGGCCCGAAGCTCTGTCGCAATTGCGGTGGGATCGGCCAGTGTTGGGGCCCTGGTGCCGAGCCGGGGCAGGTCGTCCAGCGCCGCCTGGGCGCTGCCGAACCGCTGCAGCAGCTGCTGAAAGGTGACCGGGCCGATGCGGTCGGTGCGGGCCAGGCGCAGGCGGGCGAAGCGTTCGTCCGGCGACAGCTCGCCCGGGGACGTCACGCGGCCTTGGCTCCGATGCGCGGCTCGGTCCCCCGGATCAGGCGTTCGATATTCTGCCAGTGCCTGACCCAGATCAGGGCGGCGGAAAACAGGGCCAGAACCCGGACCGGCCAGGGGGCAGGCAGGCCCAATGCCGCCAGGGGCAGGGAGGCCAGGATGGGCGCCGCCGCCGAGGCCACCAGGGCCGATAGGGACGAGATGCGCGTGATCGCCGCCGTGGCGATCCAGATGGCCCCGCATAACAGGCCCAGCGGCCAGGCGGCGGCGAACAACAGACCAAAGAAGGTGGCCACGCCCTTGCCGCCCTTGAAACCAAGCCAGATTGGATAGAGGTGGCCCAGAAAAGCGGCACCCCGGCGACGGTTGCGGCCTGCAGCGCCGCTTCGGGCGAACTGCTGACCAGGTGCCGTGCGATCAGAAAGGCCGCCGCGCCCTTTCCGGCATCCAGCAACAGGGTGGCAATGGCCAGATCCTTGCGCCCGGTGCGCAGCACATTGGTCGCCCCGATGTTGCCCGAGCCGATGTTGCGCACATCGCCCGCCCCGCCCAGCCGGGTCAGGATCACCCCAACGGAATGGCGCCCAGCAGGTATCCACCCAGGGCGCACAGGGCGAGAGTCACCGAGGTGTTCATTCCGAAATCTTGCAAGGCGTCCCCGTCCGGTGGACCTGATCTAGCACAGGCGAGGGCGGAACAAACAGGGGGATGAGGGTCTCATTCGACCCCTGCTTCCACCCGCACACGGAGCCGGTTTCGGATGGTTCGGACCACAGATAGCATGTCCGGTGTGTCCGAAGAGTCCGGAGCACCCGCGCCAGGACTGGGTTTCAGGGCGGTGGGGTGTCCGGTGAGTCCGGATGATGCGGGCCGTCTGTCCGACGCTGTAGCTGATACCGCCGCTCCTCGCGGGCCATCTCGATCAGCTCCCGCGTGGGCGCGTCGAACTGTTCCAGCACCCTCAGCCAGGCCGAGACCTCACCGGCGCGGCCGTTGGCGACGGCCTTGGCCAGGCGCGCGCCCACGACATCGACCATGTCCCAGTATTCGAGCGTGCTGCCATCGTTGTCTTCGCCGACATTGATTGTTAGCGGCGGCAGATCGGGCGGGGCTGGTCACGCCGCCGCCATCCGCCCGCCGCCGCGTGATCCCAGAACGTCGAGCGCGCAATGCCATAGCGGGCACAGATCTGGGCGGCGGATTCCCCGTCCAGATAGTCGCGCCGCGCATAGTCCCAAACGGCCTCGGAATGGACATCCCGACCGCTGGGCGGGGGATCAGGGAGCTGGATGAGATTGGTCACGGGTAGGGTCCTGTCGCAATGAAGCCGACAGTCTGAACCCCCATACGTCATTATTGGACGTATGGGGGCAGGGGGATTTTTGGGGGCACCAGATCGCGAAGGCCTACGGCCGCACTTCGGGGTCGACGTGAAACTGCCCGGAAAGGCCGACACACGCTTCGACCGCATGCTCTTGCTCTGAGAAGAGCTTGGCCCGGTTAGAGGGTGGGTGTCCCACCCACTCCAAACACCGTTCGCCCGCCCACCAGTGTGCGGACCACCTTGCCCTGTAGCAGCCGCCCATCAAACGGNGAGTTCTTGGACTTGGACAGCAGGTTGGCGGCGTCGATCATCACCGGGGTGTCGGGATCGAACAGCACCAGGTCGGCGGGTGCGCCGGCCTTCAGGGCACCGCCGTCGAGGCCCAGCAGCTCTGCCGGTCCCTGGGTCAGGGGNCGCAGCACGTCGATCAGCTCCAGCCCCTCTTCGTGATGCAGCTTCAGGGCGGCGGGCAGCAGGGTCTCCAGACCCACGGCGCCGGGCACCGCTTCGGAGAAGGGGCGGCGCTTGTCCTCGGCCGGAGCCGGGGCGTGGGCGGAGGTGATGACGTCGATCAGACCGTCCCGCACCGCCTCCACCAGGGCCAGGCGGTCCGCCTCGGGCCGCAGGGGCGGGTCCAGGCGGTAGAAGGTGCGGTAGTCGCCGATGTCCACCTCATTGAAGCACAGGTGGTTGATCGAGACGGAGGCTGCGACCTCCACNCCTCGGGCGCGGGCACGGGCCAGGGTCTCCAGCGCGCCTGCGGTCGAAAGCTGGTCGACCAGGAAACGCACGCCCGTCTGCTCGACCAGGGCCAGATCGCGCTCCAGCCCAATGCGCTCGGACACGGCAGGCACCGACGGCAGGCCCAGGCGCGTGGCCAGCTCACCCCCGCTNGCAACCGCTCCGGCGGCCAGCCAGGGATCGGACGGTCGGCAGGCGATCAGGGCATTGAAGGCGGTGGCATAGGTCATGACCCGCAAAAGCGCCTGGCTGTTGGTCAGGATATGGTCGACATCGGTGAAATAGACGGCGCCTGCCTCATGCATCAGGCCGATTTCGGCCATGCGCTCACCCTGGCAGCCCTGGGTGGCGGCTCCGGCGACGCAGACCCGCACNAGNCGGACTGGTTGGCCCCGGCGGCGGATGAAGTCGACCATGCCGGGTCCATCAATCGCCGGGTTTGTGTCCGGCTGGATGACCATTGTGGTCACGCCCCCGGCAGCGGCAGCCAGGCCGGCAGACTTCAGCGTTTCCTTGGGCTCATCGCCCGGCTCGCCAGTTCGCACGCGGATGTCGATCAGGCCGGGGGCGATGCACAGGCCCTGGGCATCGACGACCTCAATCCCAGCCGGGGCCTTGGCTTGGGTGCCGTGAACGACCTCGGTGATGCGGCCATCCTCGACCAGCACAGCACCGGGGCCGTCATAGTCGCTGGCCGGATCGATCAAGCGGGCATTGAGGATGGCCAGGGCCGAGGGGAGGCGCTCATCACAGATCCCCCTGCCGCGCCGCCAGGGCGGCCAGTGCCGCCATGCGGGCGGCGACGCCCATTTCGACCTGGTCCTGGATCAGGCTGACCTCCGGGTCGTCGGCAACCTCGGAATCGATCTCCACGCCCCGGTTCATCGGCCCGGGATGCATGACCTTGGCCCCCGGCGCGGCCCAGGACAGTTTCTCGCGGTCCAGGCCCCAGAAGCGGTAATATTCGCGGGTCGAGGGCACCAGGGCCCCNTCCATCCGCTCCAGCTGCAGGCGCAGCATCATGACCACATCGACCCCGGCCAGGCCTTCGCGCATGTCGGTAAACACCTCACAGCCCCAGCGGTCGGCATCGCCCGGGATCAGGGTCGGCGGGCCGATCAGGCGCACCTGGGCCCCCATCATCTGCAACAGGCCGATGTTGGAGCGGGCCACGCGGCTGTGGCCGATGTCGCCACAGATGGCCACGGTCAGGTTCGACACCTCGCCAAACGCCCGGCGTAGCGTCAGCAGGTCCAGCAGGGCCTGGGTGGGGTGCTCATGGCGGCCATCGCCAGCGTTGATGACCGCACAGCCGACCTTCTGGCTCAGCAGGTCCGCCGCGCCCGAGGCCGAATGGCGCACCACCAGGATGTCGGGCTTCATGGCATTCAGGGTGGCCGCGGTATCGATCAGGGTCTCGCCCTTGGCCACCGACGACGTGCGCGGCGACAGGCTGGTGACATCGGCCCCCAGGCGCCTGGCGGCGATTTCAAATGAGGCGGCGGTGCGGGTCGAGTTCTCGAAGAACAGATTGACCACGGTGCGNGCGTGCATCAGGTCCAGCGCCTTGGTCTGCTGGCGGTTCAGATCGACAAAGGCATCCGCCAGATCGAGCAGCGGCCCGACAGTGGCAGCGTTCAGATCGCCAACGGACAGGAAATGGGATCGCGGGAACGGCTGGAGCCGCTCGTCAATGATTTCGGTGAGTCGGTGGGTCTGGCTCATCGAGACGCCGCTATAGGCCTCCATCACGCCAAATGGAACACCATCAAGAGGATCGGGATGCTGATGGCGCTGCCCACGGTGGTCAGGGCCACGATCCCGGCCATCAGCGGNGCGTCGCCGCCCATCTGACGCGCCAGCATGTAGCTGGCGGCGGCTCCGGGNGAGGCCCCGCATAGCAGGGCAATGGCCTGGGCCGTCTGATCGCCGCCATACTGGATGCAGAGCCACCACATCAGGGGCGGGGTGATGACCAGCTTTATGAAGCTGACCACGCCGATGGTCACCTTGCGCCGGGCCACCTGGGCAAAGCTGAGGCCCGCCCCGGCCACGATCAGCCCCATGGGCAGGGCGGCGGCCCCCAGCAGTTCCAGCGTCTGCGAAATGCCCGGGATCGGCGGGACGTGGGCAAAGTTCAGCGCCAGCCCGACCAGACAGGCCACCAGCACCGGATTGGTCAGCATGGCCCGGATCAGCGACCAGGCGGACACGCCGCTTTGCCCCGCGCCCCACTTCACCAGCACGATGACGCACAGGATGTTCGTGACCGGGATCATGGCCGCGATCACCACGGCGGCCAGGGCGATGCCTGCGGTACCATAGATCGAGAGGATCACGGGCAGAAAGACAAAGCTGTTCCAGCGGATGACCCCNTGAAACACGCTGGTATAGGCCGGGCCATCGACGCGGATCAGGGGACGGGCCAGCAGCGTCAGGGTGGCGATGATCAGCACCGAGGTGATGGCCGCCGCGCCCGCTGCCGTCGCCCCGCCGCCCGAGATATCCGCCGCCCAGATCGCCGGCACCAGAAAGCCGGGATAGAGAATATTGATCGACAGCTTTTCGATGGGTCGCCAGGTCTCGTCCGGCAGGAAATTGCTCTTGCGAAGGATGTAGCCCAGCGCGATCAGCAGAAAGACCGGCAGGACACCGGATAGCAGGCCGCTCATCCGCGCAACCGGTCCAAAGCCCCNTGCAGAATCCAGGCGGCTGCGGTGCGATCCACCACGTCGGCGCGGCGCTTGCGCGTCAGGTCCAGCTCATGGATCAGGAAACGTTCGACCGCCGTGGTCGACAGCCGCTCGTCCTGGAAAGCCACCGGCACGGCACGCAGCCGCTGCAGGTTGCGGGCAAAGGCGCGGCACGACTGGGCGCGGGGTCCTTCGGAACCATCCATGTTGAGCGGCAACCCAATGATCAGGCCCGAGGCCTGGCGGCCATCCATCAGCTTCAGCACCCGCTCGGCGTCCTGGGTAAACTTGGTCTTGCGGATCAGCTCCAGCGGGCTGGCAATCATCCGGCTGGTGTCCGACACGGCCACGCCAATGGTCTTCTCACCCAGATCCAGCCCTAGCCAGGGGTGCCCGGGGGTCTGTTCGGACAGTTCAGTCAGGGACAGGTTGATCACGCCTGCTGGCTAGGCCTGACCGAACGAAACGTCAAAGCCAAAGGTCTGAATTCCAAAGGATCAGTCGCGAATGCTGCCGCGGAAGTGCTGTGTGGGAGGGCTGGAAGCCCAGGCTTCAAGCCCCTCGGGAGCAACATCGCTGCAGGGACGCGCGCGGCTCCGGTCTGGTGGCCAGAACGCCATGGCATAGGCGGTGCGATCCAGATATGTGGTGTTGGCAGCAACCATGACCTGATGCTGGCCTGGTTCCACCAGATAGTTCCCTTGCATCCTGCCGGTGACAGCGCTTGCGGGGAGATTTCGGCGTTCATGCGAATGCAGTAGGCCGTTGGCGTTGTGTTCCTCAGCACGGCAAGATAGGTGCCCTGGCCTCCGCCAGTTGCGAGGGTCTCCGATACGACCAATCCCCTGTTGCCGGGATCGGGTTGAAAGACTTCGGCTTCTCGGCTGTCGTAGTTGATGCCACTATGGAAGCCCCTTTGGGCCATGGCTTCCCGGATCAGGCTTTCAGCGGTCTGTTGGGCCAGCGCTGGTGTGCCGATGGCCAGACCGGCACCGAGGCTCAACAGGATCAGAAGTTTACGTCGCATGGGTAACTCCTTGAGGTTTTACCGCAACGATGTACGGACGGCGGCGTTCACCGCCTGACGATAGCTAGCCTATATCGGTCATGAAGCAACAGTGATATGCGATTGAGCGCCTCATGCACCGGCGCGGTCGAACGTCGGCAATGACACTGCTGACAGCGAGGTGGCTTATGAAGATGACGACATTATTGCGCCTGGGAGGCCTGGCCATGGCCGGGCTGGCCATGCTGGCGGCGTGCGAGCGCCCAGCTGGAGAGCCTGCGGCAAAGGCCGATCCTGACACGGCGACAATGGCGGTGCCCGAGAGCTCCACGCCGGCCAGCCCCAGCTTGCGCCCGTCCGGCATGGCCCAGGCGTTGACCCCGGACTCAAATACCGAGCTGCAGATGGCCGCTTCGGTCATCAAGCTTGATGAGCTGAATCAGCAGGGCGATCTGACGGCCAAGCTGTTTGGAACCGCGGGCGGTGATCCGGCCATGAACGGCCTCTATACCTACATCGCCTTCTTCGACAGTGTGCCGGACGGCTGGCGGCTGTTCATGCTGGGGATGTTCTGGACTACACGATCCTGGCAGAGGCTCCAGGACGCGTGGACCTGGAACTGCATGAAAGCACCATGAACGACGCGACCGGTGAGATCGGGGATCGCAAGCGCAAGGTGATCGTGACCTGGACCCCCGGAGAAGGCGACACGGCCCCGGCCTCGGTGAGTGTTGCCCCTGCGGACTGATGCTTGACCGCCTTGTGATTTGGCCATCGGGCAGCTAATCCCGCCCTCTTCACTTATCTAGCGCTGGAGGGCCGCATGGCCATCGACGCCGCGACGGTGCGCAAGGTGGCGCACCTGGCTCGCATCAAGACCCCCGAAGATCGCCTGGAGCCGCTGGCCCAGGAGCTGAACGGCATCCTGAAATGGATCGAGCAGCTGGACGAGGTCGACATCGAGGGCGTGGAGCCGATGACGTCCAACGTCAGTCAGCCCCTGCGCCTGCGCGATGACGTGGTGACTGATGGTGACAAGGTGGCCCAGGTCTGTCCAATGCGCCCAAGTCCGCCGACGGGTTCTTCGTTGTGCCCAAGGTCGTCGAGTAAGCCCATGACCGACCTGACCAAACTGACCCTCAAAGGGGCCATCGACGGCCTCAAGGCTCGCGACTTCTCGTCCGAAGAGATCACCCGCGCCTTCATCGCCAACATCGACGCGGCCAATCCGACCCTGAACGCCTATGTCGTGCAGACGTCGGACAAGGCGCTGGATATGGCTCGGGCGTCGGATGCGAAGCTGGCCAAGGGCGAGGGCGGGGCGCTGGAAGGCGCTCCGTTGGGCATCAGGNATCTGTTCTGCACGGACGGTGTGCAGACGACGGCGGGCTCCAACATGCTGCGCGGCTTCGTGCCGCCCTATGAATCGACCGTCACGGCCAATCTGTGGGCCGACGGCGCGGTGATGCTGGGCAAGCTGAACATGGACGAGTTCGCCATGGGCTCGTCGAACGAGACTTCGGCCTACGGACCTGTGGTAAACCCATGGAAATCCAAGACGTCCAACGCAAACCTGACGCCGGGTGGCAGCTCGGGTGGTTCAGCGTCGGCGGTGGCGNGGGACCTGTGCCTGGCCGCGGCGGCCTCGGATACGGGCGGGTCGATCCGTCAGCCCGCTGCGTTCACGGGCACGGTCGGCATCAAGCCGACCTATGGCCGCGCCAGCCGCTTTGGCATGGTGGCCTTTGCCTCATCGCTGGATCAGGCCGGGCCGATCACCAAGACCGTCGAGGATGCGGCCATCCTACTGCGGTCGATGTGCTCGTTCGATGCGAAGGATTCGACCAGCCTGGACATTGAGACGCCGGACTGGACCCAGTCGCTGGGCAAGGGTGTGAAGGGTCTGCGCATCGGGGTGCCCAAGGAATACGTCGTCGACGGGATGCCCGCCGAGATCCAGGCCTTGTGGGACCAGGGCGTGCAGTGGATGCGTGAGGCCGGGGCCGAGATCGTCGAGATCAGTCTGCCGCACACCAAATATGCCCTGCCGACCTATTACATTGTGGCCCCGGCGNAGGCGTCGTCGAACCTGGCCCGCTATGACGGCATGCGTTACGGCCACCGGGCGGACCAGTTCAGCAGTCTGAATGACCTGTATGAGGAAAGCCGGGCCGAGGGCTTTGGCAAGGAGGTCCAGCGCCGCCTGACCATCGGGGCCTATGTGCTGTCGGCGGGCTTCTATGACGCGTACTACGTCAAGGCGTTGAAGGTGCGTCGCCGCATCGCGGAGGACTTCGCCAATGTTTGGGACCGTGTGGACGCCATCCTGACACCCTCGACGCCGTCGGCAGCCTTTGCCCTGGGCGACAAGCAGATTGATCCGCTGCAGATGTATCTGAACGACATCTTCACCGTGACGGCCAATCTGGCGGGTTTGCCGGGCATTTCGGTGCCGGCCGGACTGGACGCCAATGGCCTGCCGTTGGGGCTGCAGGTGATCGGCAAGGCCCTGGATGAGGCGGCGGTGTTCCAGGTGGCCGATGTGCTGGAGAAATCAGCCGGATTCACCGCCAGACCCGAGGTTTGGTGGTAGGCTCTGCACGGTTGGGTCGGCCTGGCGCTCACGGCGCATAAATCTTGCAACAATCGGAGAGACCATTGGCGCAAAAGCCAGAGAGGCCCGATTTGTTACAGATGACGGACGCAATTGAGGTCGACATTGTCCGGCCTGCCGCGCTGGCAGCGTCGGACGTCGCGGATTGGAACAGGCTGCGCGAGCTTCAGCCCGTTNTGGCAAAATCTTTGATGGGGCCGGGCTTTGCCCTGGCGGTCGGTGCCGTTCGCCCTGATGCCGCAGTGGCCATCTATCGGTTGCAAGGCCGGGCCGTCGGCTTCATGGCCCATCACCGGCGTCCGGGCGGGCTTGGCCGACCAATCGGGGCCCCCTTCAGCGACTATCATGGGCTGGTCGGTGCGNCCGGCGCTGGCGGCCAGCGGGGCGAGATCGTCGGCAGGGCGGGGCTGCGGGCCTTCCGCAATGAGGGGTTGATTGATCCCACTGCCCGCTTCGGCGGCGTGGACGAGGCTGAAANNGGCTATGCCATCCATCTGGATACGACGGGCGAGGCCTATGTCGAGGCCCTGCGCGCCGCCAGTCCGAAACGGTTCAAGAACTACCGCCGACTGCGTAACCGGTTGGAGGAACTGGGTCCCATCCGTTTGCAGGCCAGTCGGCAACGCGGCGACTTCCAGACCTTGCTGAGCTGGAAGCGGGAGCAGTTTGGACGCACGGGCATGCACGATGTCTTGCGCCCGCTCTGGGTCCAGCAGCTGATGGATGGCATCTTTGCCGGTGAGNCAATGGGATCGGTCCGAGGGCTGATGCTGACGCTGCATGCGGGAGACACCTTGGTCGCGGGTCATTTCGGCCTGCGCGAAGGTCCGATATTCCACCCCTGGATCGCGTCCTCCAATCCGGATCTGGCAGCGTCCTCGCCGGGGCAGGCCTTTCTGCATTATGCCATTCTGGCCATGCCGGAGCTGGGCCTGACGACCTATGACCTCGGGACCGGCCACGATCACTACAAGCGCCCATTCGCCAATGTGACGCGTCAGACCCTGATGGGAATGACGACGCCCAAGGGCACGGTCCATCGCCGTGAGATCACGCCCTTCCTGGGGCGTGTGCGCCGCCGGCTGGACCATATCGCAGCGACCGAGCTGTCGCTGGCGGGCCGGATGCAGNGGGTGATTTCGTCGGCCATGGCGATCCCCCGGCGCAATCTGCACCGGGGCGCGGCGCCACCGACTGAACCGATCAGGCCTGGATCAACTGCGTCCGTTCGCTGGCCGTCAGATAGCGCCAGCGGCCTTCGGGCAGGTCGCCAAGTTCCAGCGGGCCGATGCGAATGCGCTGCAGGTCATGGACGTGCAGGCCGACCAGATCACACATGCGGCGGATCTGACGCTTGCGGCCCTCGTTGAGGACGAAACGCAGTTCGTGCGACCGGATCTGTGTCACGCGGGCGGGCTTCAGTTTGCGCCCATCCAGCTCAAGCCCATGGCGCAGTCGGCTGAGGGCCTGCTCCGTGACCGCCCCTGTGACCGAAACCACGTATTCCTTGGTCAGGGTGGACTGGGGACTGATCACGGCCCTGGCCACGACGCCATCCGACGAGAGCAGCAACAGGCCATGGGAATCTTCGTCCAGCCGACCAATCGGGGGCAGGGACGCATCGCGGGCGGGGACCGGACCGGGACCAATCTGGTTGGCAAAGGTCAGCAGGCGTACCGCCGGGATCTTGCCGGGTTCCGGCTGGCCCGAAACATAACCGACCGGCTTGTTGATCACGAGGGTCACGCCATCAAGGCTGTCGATGGCGTCATCAGCGAGGTTGACTGTCTGCCCCGGTTCCACCTTGCGACCGGCATCCGTAACCGTAACGCCATTGATCTGAACCCGCCCCGCGGCGATCAGTTCGTCGGCCTCGCGGCGCGAGCAGACCCCGGCATGGGCCAGCCACTTGTTGAGCCGCATGGCTTCGTTGCCCTCATGCCGACCGCTGAATGCCATCAGCGCAGAGGTACAGGGCAGCTTCGATCCGCACGAGGTCGTCCGGCCGGTCGCGGCGGCTGACTTTCAGAGCCTCGCCATCGCGCACCACGGTCGAACAGCGCAGCTCGGTCTGGGCCTCGGTGATCTGACCGCGCCGGGTCTCATCGGTGGCCTCTTCACCGTTCCAATGGGCGCAGGCCTGGGCGCGGGCCAGGAACATGTCCACAGCGTCAGCGTCGGGAATACGAGTGGTTTCGCAGGCCGTCAGCGCCGCTGCTGACAGGCCCAGCAAGACCGTCAGAATGATCGGGTGCCGCATGGCAGTCTTGTGCTTCATGGGTACGGTTTGTGACGCAGGACCAGGGCTTTGACCAGTGCGGTTTCTGCCTTAAGCGAAGGCTGATGATGCAGAGGGCGGGGATCACATGGCTGGCAGCTTGCTGAGGGTGCGCGGCGGCCATCACGCCCGGGTCGGCTTTGTCGAACTGTTCTTCGATCTGGTCTTCGTCTTTGCCATCACCCAGATCAGCCACATGCTGCTGGCCGACCTGACCTGGGCGGGGGCGGGCAAGGCGGCGATGCTGCTGGCGGCCGTCTGGTGGGCGTGGATCTACACGACATGGATCACCAACTGGCTCGATCCGGAGCGGGCCCCGGTTCAGATCGCCCTGTTCGTGTTGATGGGTGCCGGTCTGGTGATGTCAGCGGCCCTGCCGCATGCCTTTGAGCAGCACGGACTGGCGTTTGCCATCGCCTTTGCGTTCATCCAGGTGGGGCGGACGCTGTTCATGGTTTTGGCATGCGGCGTGAACACACCGCTGCGGCGCAACTTCGTTCGCATCCTGGTCTGGTTAAGCGCGTCAGCGGTCTTGTGGGTCGGTGGAGGCCTGGCCGCGCCGGAGCAGAGGGTCGGATGGTGGCTTGCAGCCCTTGCAGTCGAATACGCAGCGCCGCTTGTCTATNTTTGGGTCCCTGGGCTTGGGCGCGGTTCGACCCGCGAATGGGACATCGAAGGGGCCCACATGGCCGAGAGGGTCGGCCTGTTTATCATCATCTGCCTGGGTGAGACGCTTCTGATCTCAGGTGCCACCTTCGCCGGTCTCGACTGGACGCCAGAGGTGTGGATGGCCCTGACCGTGACCGTGATCTCCACCGTGGCCATGTGGTGGTTGTTCTTCAGTCAGGCCCACGAGGCGGCCTCCCAGACCATTGCCAATGCCGAAGACCCGGGGCAGTTGGCGCGGCGGGCTTACACCTACTCGCCTTTGCTGATCGTAGCGGGGATCATTGTCACGGCGGTGGCCGACGAGCTGGTGCTGGCCCATCCGGGAGGGCACGTCTCGCTTCAGGCTGGCCTGACACTTATCGGCGGGCCCTTCTTGTTTCTGATGGGCACAGTGGTCGCGGTCTATGCCCTGTGGGGCAAGATCGCCTGGGCACGGCTAAGCGGGTGCCTCCTGCTCGCAGGCCTGTGGCTTGTCCTGCCGACGATGACGCCGCTGACACTGGCCGCAGGCACCACGGCCGTGTTGTTGGGCGTTGGCCTGTGGGAAACGGTCAAGCGACGCGAGGCCGCAAACGTTCAGGCCTGAGCCAGTCGCCCGGTTTCAAANAAGGCCTCCATCCGCGCTTCGTGCGGGGCGGTGTCCAGGTCGTGAGCGGCCAGCCAGGTGTCGTCAAAGTAGCTGGAGCGATAGCGGTCGCCGTGATCGCACAGGATCGAGACGATGGACCCGCACTCTCCGGCCTGGGCCATCTCGTCGGCGATGATCGCGCAGGCCCACAGATGNGTGCCGGTCGAACCGCCACACAGTCGGCCGAGCCTGCGACTGAGTNNACGAGCGGCGGCGATCGAGGCCACGTCCGACACCGCGATCATGCGATCCACGACCGATGGGACGAAGGACGGCTCTACGCGCGGACGGCCAATCCCCTCGATGCGGCTGGGGGANTCGTCGCTGGTTGTCACGCTGGCGTCGGCCCAGTGGCGATGGAACACTGAAGCCTCGGGGTCCGGCACACAGATGCGGGTCTCATGCCGGTTGAAGCGCACAAACCGCCCGATGGTGGCCGAGGTGCCGCCGGTCCCTGCGCCACAGACGATCCAGCTGGGGATAGGGCAGGGCTCACGCTGCATCTGGGCGAAGATGGACTCGGCAATATTGTTGTTGCCGCGCCAGTCGGTGGCCCGCTCGGCATAGGTGAACTGGTCCATGTAGTGACCGCCCAGCTCATCGGCCAACGCCTGGGCCGCGCCATAGACCTCGCCAGGCCGGTCGACCAGGTGGCAGCGCCCGCCCTGGAACTCGATGGCGGCAATCTTCTCCGGGGCCGTGCGGCGCGGCATGACCGCCACGAACGGCAGGCGCAGCATGCGGGCAAAGTAGGCCTCAGACACGGCGGTTGAGCCGCTGGACGCCTCCACGATGGTCATGCCCTCGCGGATCCAGCCATTGGACAGGGCATACAGGAACAGCGACCGCGCCAGCCGGTGCTTCAAGCTTCCGGTCGGGTGGCTGGATTCATCCTTGAAATACAAGGCGATATCGGCAAGCGCGGGCATCTCCACCGGGATCAGGTGGGTGTCGGCCGAGCGGGTATAGTCCGCCTCAATCCGCTTCATGGCCCAATTCAGCCAGGCACGATCTTCGGAAGCAGGAGGGCAACAGGGGGCATGGCACCGGTCTAGCGCAGCAGAGGGCCGGGGGAACCGGGGCGTCAGGCATGATCTGACGGCACCATCGGCCCCTTCCTACAGCTGGACGCGGGGGTTAGGGACCCGGTGGAGGAGGCGAAGCGTTGGCGACCGCCACACCTATCCGGTTGGCCGCACGAAAGCCTGACGCGCAGTTATGACTTCGCCTCGGGTCGTGCATCCTTCGGCATGATCGTTGATAAGGCCCATGGCCTGCATGAAGGCGTAAACCGTTGTGGGGCCGACAAAGCGCCAACCCAGCTTNTTCAGGTCCTTGGACAGAGCGATCGAGGCCGCTGATGTCGAGACCGTCTGGGGTGTGGTTAGGCAGGTGTCCTGGGGTTCATAGCGCCAGATGAAAGCGGCCAGGGATCCAAATGCATCGACGATGGTTTGCGCCCGTTTGGCATTGTTTATGACGGCTTCGATCTTGCCACGGTGTCGAACAATCCCAGCATCACCCATCAACCGATCTACGTCAGTTGGACCGAAGAGCGCGATCCGATCGAAATCAAAATCATAAAACGCCGCNATGCGGAAGTTCTCACGCTTCGAAAGAATGGTCCGCCAGCTCAATCCCGACTGGAACCCCTCCAGACAAAGTTTCTCAAAAAGCCGGTGATCATCTGATGTCGGGAAGCCCCATTCTGTGTCGTGATAGGACAGAAACTCAGGAGCTGACATGCACCATCGGCAGCGAGGACGGCCATCTGGCCCAACCGAGACTTGGCTCATGCTGGGTTTTGGAGAAAATCGAGCCTGGGATCCAGGCGGCTGGGTGTCACCTCAAATATCTCGGGAATAGCCACACCCTGGATGACGAAGGGGTCAGTGCTGACGCGATCCTCGATCTGGTGACGCGAGAGTCCAGACGCAATGACAGCTCCGCCGGGACCGGGGCTCAGGCTGCCAGCGAGCCGAAAGACACCGTCTTCAAAACCCTGTCGCAGCCAGGCGTTGTGCCCATCCATCAGGGCCGCCGCCTGATCGCGACGATCCGTGAGCTTCAAGAATACGATGAACATTCTGGTCTCCCAAAGGCTTCAGGTCGGATCGGTCAGCTTGGCTAACCAGGCTTCCATGGATTTGACCTCGCGCTGAACCATGAGCTCGCTACGGTAGGCATTGGCCAATGCGGCGACACCCTGACTGCGGCCCACCAGATGCAGGGCCAGATCATCTGCGTCGCGGCTGCGACCCAACGCGATAAATTCCTCCCGCAGCCAATCGCGGAACAGTGAAAACAACGACACTGAACGGGCGTGGGCGACGTGGTTCAGCCGGGCAAGTTCATTGCAGAGCCCGCCAACCGGACAGCCATGGGCCATGATCTTTGTCTGGTTTGTCAGCAGAATGCGGATGAAGAGCCGAATGCGGGCTGCAGGATCGGCGTTCTCGCCACGCCAAGCCTCCAGCATGGCGCGGGTCCGNGTGATCCGCTGGTCGATCACTGCGTCCAGGATCTGATCTTTGGATTTGAAATGATGATAGAAATTGCCGCGCGAGATGCCGACCCCGTCGGCGATGTCAGCGAAGGACGTGGTCTCGAAACCGCGCTCGTAAAANAGCGTGTCGGCGACGTCTATGATCTGTGTGCGTGTGGTCATATTGATTAGGTCAACCGTCCTAATCAGCCATCTAGGTCAATTGTCCTAATGGGTCAAGCCCGCTCCACGAACGTATCAATGACCTTCTTCTCGCCGGCCTTGTCGAAGGCGACGATGAGCTTGTTGCCGTCGATCTGGCGCACGGCACCGTAGCCGAACTTCTGGTGGAAGACGCGGTCGCCGCGGCTCCAGCCTGAGCCCGCCTTGGGGTCGCCGGTGGCGATCAGGCGGCCGTCGCCGTCCAGCAGGGCCTGGCTGGCACGCTGGGCNGTTGGGGTCTGGCTGGCGGCAAAGGCCTGACCGCGTTTCCAGCCGGGNGAGGCATAGCCCGCGCCAAAGCTGGGNGCCTCATCCCAGCGGCTNTTGGCCTGACGCATGCCGTCCGAGACGCCGTAATAGCCGGTCTCGGCCTCCGCCTCGACGTGGGCCAGGGGCAGCTCGTCGACGAAGCGGCTGGGCAGTTGTGAGGTCCAGCGCCCGCACACCAGCCGGTTGGCGGCAAAGGAGATGCGGGCGTCGGATTTGGCACGGGTGACGCCGACGTAGGCCAGACGGCGTTCCTCCTCCAGGCCCTTTTCGCCCTTCTCGTCGATGGAGCGCTGACTGGGAAAGACGCCTTCTTCCCAGCCGGGCAGGAAGACCAGCGGAAACTCCAGCCCCTTGGCCCCGTGCAGGGTCATGATCTGCACGCTGTCGGCGCTTTCGCCCCGGTCCAGGTCCATCACCAGCGAGACGTGCTCCAGATAGGCCAGCAGGGTCTCGAACTGTTGCATCGACTGCACCAGCTCCTTGAGGTTATCCAGCCGGGCCGGGCCGGTGGCGCGGTCGGCCTTCTGCATGTCGGTATAGCCGCTCTCGTCCAGCACCTGCTCGGTCAGCTCCCAGTGCGGCAGGATCTGCGCTTGCGCCCGCCAGCGATCCAGGTCGCGCACAAACAGCGTCAGGGCCGTGCGGGTGCGGGCCTGCAACTCATCTGACGTGATGATCTCGCGAACCGCCGCCATGGCCGAGATGCCGCGCGTGCGGGCGATGTGCAGGATCTTCTGGACCGAGGTGTCGCCGATGCCGCGCTTGGGCACATTGACGATCCGCTCGAACGCCAGGTCATCATCCTCGGACTGGATTAGGCGCAAGTAAGCATGGGCGTCGCGGATCTCGGCCCGCTCGAAAAAGCGCGGCCCGCCGATGACGACATAGGGGATGGCCAGCATGACGAAGCGTTCTTCAAACGCCCGCATCTGAAACGAGGCGCGCACCAGGACGGCCATGTCGTTGTAAGCCATGCCGCCGCGCCGGGCGGTTTCGATCTCGTCGGCGATCAGCCGGGCCTCGGCCTCGCCGTCCCAGACGCCGCGCACCCGCACCTTGTCGCCGGTGGTGTCCTCGGTCCACAGGGTCTTGCCCAGTCGGCCCTTGTTGGCGGCAATCAGGCCGGACGCGGCGCCCAGAATGTGCTGGGTCGAGCGATAGTTGCGCTCCAGCCGGATCACTTTCGCGCCCGGAAAGTCCCGCTCGAAGCGCAGGATGTTATCCACCTCGGCCCCGCGCCAGCCATAGATCGACTGATCGTCATCGCCGACGCAGCAGACATTGCCGGTGGAGGAGGTCAGAAGGCGCAGCCACAGATACTGGGCCACATTGGTGTCCTGATACTCATCGACCAGAATGTATCGGAAGCGGCGGCGATATTCCTCTGCCAGATCTGCGTGTTGCGACAGGATCGTCAGGTTGTGCAGCAACAGATCGCCGAAGTCACAGGCATTCAGCGTGACCAGCCGCGCCTGGTATGCGGCATACAGGGCCTGACCCTTGCCGTTGGCGAAATCCTCGGACGTCGGCAGTTTTTCGGGCGTCCAGCCGCGGTTNTTCCAGTGGTCGATCAGGCCGGCAAAGGTCTTGGGCGTCCAGCGTTTGGTGTCGATATTGGCGGCTTCCAGCACCTGCTTGGCCAGCCGCTCCTGATCGTCGGTGTCCAGGATGGTGAAGCTGGAGCGCAGCCCCACCAGCTCCGCATGGCGACGCAGGATCTGGGCTGCCACCGAGTGGAAGGTGCCCAGCCAGCGCAGGCCCTCTGCCGACGGGCCAATCAGATGGGTGATGCGCTCACGCATCTCGCGGGCGGCCTTGTTGGTGAAGGTGACGACCAGCAGCTCCCAGGGGCGAGCCCGGCCTGTGGCCAGGATGTGCGCCAGCCGGGTGGTCAGAACCCGCGTCTTACCCGTGCCGGCGCCGGCCAATACCAGCACCGGCCCCTCGGTCGTCTCGACCGCCTCACGCTGTTCAGCATTGAGGCCCGACAGATAGTCGGTCGCCCGAGCATCCACACGGGCCAGATCGGAAATACGGGGGCGGAATCGGTCATGGGCTGCCCGGAACATAAGGAGCACGATGGGCGGGAGCAAACGCCAGCGTCTGCATCTGGAATAATGACGTTCTTTACAGACCGACGATTGAGCCTAGAGTTTTGGATCGGAGGTTCATGCCTCTGGCCTCAGCAAAAGGGAGGGCGACATGCCGGACGGGAACACGAATGCCTCAGCTTCTGGAGGAGCTCAAGGAACCTTCAGCAAATTCAGTAACTTCGATCATCTGATTGGCAACAATCTGATCAAGATTCTCTATTACATCGGACTGGTGGCGATTGGCATTGGGGTGTTGGTCTCGATGTTCCAGAGCTTCGGGGCCATGAAATATTCGTTCGGGATGGGGATGCTGATGCTGATCCTCAGTCTTTTCGGGGGCGTGGTCGGTGTGATTTTCTGGCGATTTATCTGCGAGCTCTACATCCTGGCCTATCTGATTTACGACCGCATGGGTGAAATCCGCGACCGCCTGAAGTCCTGAAGGGTGGTTCAATCCCGCTGACCGGTGGGGCTTCGTCCATATTGGCGGCGGCCTGGAACCGCTCCTGGCCGCAATCGTTTTGCCGACCTGACCAGAGTACAGGAGGTTTCTTATGGCAGAAAATCAATCGGGCGGCGGTGGCGGCGGGGCCGGTATGGCCTTCATCCTCGGCGCCGTCGTTGTGGTTCTGGCGATCGTCGCCTGGTTCGTATTCGCCCGCGGCGGTGCGCCGACGGCCCCGCAGGACGTCAATGTGGAAGTGAAACTGCCCGAGGTTTCGGCCCCGGCAGTCCCGGGCGGCGGCGGCTAAGCCAGCCTTCTAGCGCAGGCCGTAGGTGATGGTGGTCACGACCCGCACCTTCTTGTCCGGAGTTGAGGTCTCGCTATCGACCTCATCTCTGGCCAGGATCTCGAACGAGCCTTGCGTGGCCTGACGAATGGGACCGAGGCGAGCGCCGGAGTCCTGGGCAAAGCGTTGGGCTCCCGATTTGGCGGCGGCGGTGGCCTCGCCAATCATGGCCGGGCGCACTTCGTTCAGGCCTGTGAAGACGTAGGTTGGTCCGGCGAAATCCTGCAGGACGACACCCTGACGGACCAGTTCATTCAGCGCCCGGGTCGTGCCCTGAACCCGCGCGACATCGCCTGTGCGCACCACGACGGTCTGGCTGACGATAAAGCGTGGGCCATTGCCTTGCGTGCCCCATTCGCGCGAGCGGGTATCGGCCACCGACAACTGGCCCAGATTGATGGCCTCGGCCGGATAGCCCTGCTGGGTCAGGAACTGGCGCACGGTGGCCAGATCGCCATCGATTCTTCCCTGCACCTCGCTGAGCACCTCACCGGATGCCGTGGATTTGAGCGGCAGAACCGCCAGATCCGCTTCCACGTTGCGTTCGGCCAGACCTTTGACCGTGACGGTGCGATCACCCACGCGGGCGTTGATGACGCCCTGACCGACCATAGCTCCCCCTCCGATCAGACCCGTGGCCAACAAGCCGCCGAAAACGACGGCAGGAACGAGAGGGGACTTGGTCATGGCGGGCTCCTGTCGGGCAGCGATATTGCGCCCCTGAATGCCAATCTCCAAGGGGTGCGCCCGGGCGGATGAACGGCGTTTGAATGCGCCGGGCCGCGATCCGTCAGCGTCCATCACCTGACATAGCCTTTGGGCCGCAGCTATGGACCGGTCGCAGCCGCCGCGTCAGGGTCTTCGATATGGCGCAGGGCCGTGGCCTGGATATCGACCCGCCGCGCCTGGGCAGGGTCTGCCGGAGCGGGGGTGGTGAGGTATTCGCAGCCGCCGACGGAGCCATGGAGATCGACGCGGCGGGGACCCCAAGCTGTTCGAGGGCGTCACGAACGGCCTGCGCCCGCTGCGCAGAAATGCGCTGGTTGATGACCGCGCTACCCGATGCGTCGGTGTGGCCGGTCAGGGCCAGGTTCCACTCTACAGACGCAAGGTCAAGCTGCCGAACCAGCTCTGCAAGCTCGGCCCTTGCGGTGTCTGAGACGTCTGTCTGGCCGAGCTCGAAATAGATCGCCTGTTGCCGCGGATCGGGCAGGGCAGGGCGCGACCTCCGCTCGCACGTCCTCGCGAATGATCGAGATCGAGGCCTCGGATGCTTCGGAGCCAGCGGTATCTCCCACGGCATCTTCTTTCTCGGGATCGGTCCGCTCACGCAGCTGGCAGCCGGCGAGGGTGACGACCATACCCAGCAGAAGCATCCCGCGCAGGATGGGGCTGTGCCGGTTCAGGCTCATGAGTCTTCAGTCGGGGCCGTGGGTCGCATGGCGTCGCCTCCTTGTTTCTCTCGTGCGGACTTGGCCTTGGCTTTCGCCGGATCTCGGGGCGGCGCAAACGATACCACGACATCGCCCGGCTCTGGCTTTGGCCGCGAGGCGTGGCTGAAGAAATGAACCTTGCCGCTGCTGCGGACCAGCAGAAGCAGATCGGCCTCTGGCGGCAGCTCGGCCTTGGCTTCTTCCAGGNNCCAATTGTCGCTCAACTTGGTGCGGCGGAAGACCCAACCCGCCTGCAGGCGCCGATTGGCCTCTTCGGCGCCAAGACCCGAGGCAAACAGGGTGCGCCCTCGCAAGGTCGCGGGCAGGGAATGGGCTTCATGGCCAGTGGCATCGCCCAGTTGGTAGACCGCATCACGCCCGACTTCGGTAGCCAGCTCATTGCAGACCAGGGCGTTGTAGGCCTCATTATCGGTGGTGGCGACCAGGGCCTGGTAGTCGGACAGGTCGAGGTGGTCGTCCGTCGCCTCCGACAGGATCTCGCCGTGGAAGGTGGGCACGTCCATCTGGCGGGCACGGCTGAGCCGCTGCCAACTGGTATCCGAAATCAGAACCGGGATATCCAGTTCACGCAGTAAGCGGGCCAGGGCCATGCTCCAGGGCGTCGTGCCAACGATCAGCACACCCTTCTTGGTGGCCCCCGTCACGCCGAGCTTTTGGGCCACCCACTTGGCCGTAAAGCCGTGGGCCAGAATGGTCGCGATGACCACGGCAAAAGACAGCGACACCAGGGTCGAGCCGTCACCATAGCCGAGCTTGCTGAGCTTGAGCGCGAACAGGCCGGACACCGCCACCGCCACGATCCCGCGCGGGGCAATCCAGGCGATAAACAGCCGCTCACGCATGGGAATGGTCGANAAGGCCAGGCTGAGCAGCACTGTCGCCGGTCGGACGAGGAACGGCAGCACGAACAGGAAGGCCAGGAAGCGCAATTCGAACTGGCGCAGCACCTCCAGATTGAGTGAGGCAGACAGCATCACGAACACACCGGACACCAGCAGGACCGTGATGTTCTCCTTGAAGCGCATGAAGTCGCGGAAGCTGGCCAGCTTCATGTTGGCCAGGGCGATGCCCATAACGGTGACGGTCAAAAGGCCAGATCTGCTCTGGATCATGTTGGCGGCCACAAAGACGCCAATGACCGCAATCAGCAGCACGGGCGACTTCAGGAACTCGGGCACGTAGCCGCGNGGAAATGCCCAGGCAATGACACGGGCCGCTCCCCATCCCAACAGGCCGGCGACGACGGAAGCCAAAACCAGCGAAACGACGACGCCGACGATGGAGTCCCCGGCACCAGCGCGGTGCAGGACCTCATAGGTGACGACGGCAAACAGCGCCCCNAGAGGATCGTTGACGATTGCTTCCCATTTCAGAATGGCTTTGGGGCGCTGGGAAAGGTTGGTCTGGCGCAACAGCGGCAGGATCACCGTCGGTCCGGTGACGACCAGAATGCCGGCAAACAAAATAGCCACCGGCCAGACCAGGCCCGCGACATAGTAACAGGCCAGAGCCCCCAGAACCCAGGCGATGGGGGCCCCAAGAAAGACCAGACGATGCACGCCGCCATTGGCGTGACGCAACTCGCGAAAGTTCAGGTTGAGGCCGCCCTCGAACAGGATGACGGCCACGGCCAGCGAGATGATCGGCTCTAGCAACGCGCCAAAGTCATGTTCTGGCTGAATGAGGCTCGTGACAGGTCCGGCGATAATGCCTGCAATCAGCATCAGCGCGATGGCGGGCCAGCCTGTCCGCCAGGCAATCCACTGGGCACCGACCCCNAAAATNCCAATGGCGGCCAGGACGAGTGCAAGATCATTCATTAATCACAGGATCGCGAGGATCGGCCGTGATGTCAAATTTGCATGGTTTTTAGCCCTGCGCTGGACGAGCGTTCGAGGCTGCTCACGGGTCAGTTCAGATCCGCCGGTCGCCTCCAGTCCATCTCAGAGCCAGGAGTCGGCAGGCGCTGGCCAGGGGCGTTCGCCCCCGACCTTCGTCTATCCGCTTCATCAGGGCTGCAAATGAACAGTCCAATGTTGCGGAAATCTCATCAAGAACGGCCCAGAACTCCGGCTCCAGGGCCACGGAGGTGGCATGGCCGGACAAATTTACGGACCGCTTCTTCAGTTCACTCAACGCACGCCGACCATGACGATGTCTGCGGTATTGGGCGCGCCCTGTGTCAGGACCTGGTGGCGCTGATCGGTGGTGAACCGGAGACGACCCGTCGGATCGCGCAACTCGGCCCGAACGGCATAGGTGTGGCGCGGGTCAGCCCGGTCCATGAATACACGCAGGTCGAAGTTGTATGGGGGNCCGCTTCCGTCCAGGGTGTAGGTGGCCTCTGAGATGGTTTCAGACGGTGCATCGGCGCGGCTGACATCCAGCACCTTGACCACCAGCGTCGACCCGGCTGGCATCAGGATGCGCTCGCGGTAGGAGGCGGTGCCGGTCACATGGCTGACGGAGACCTGGGCAATGGGAGGCACGGGCTGCTGATAGGTCGGTGTCGGGGCACACGCGGTCACAGCTGCGCCAGCGAACAGGGCAATGGCGGCGGCGATATAAGTAAAGGACTTCATGCTGTTAACTCCCTTTCGATTGGGTGGAAAGCAAACTCACGACGCGTTAACTGATCACTGATAAGTTAGTTCCCGATCCGGCCCTGACAAGGCACTGCGACAGTTTGGAGCAGGCAGCGCCGTGGGACGACTGGCCATCACCGCACCCCGACCATGACGATGTTGGCGGTGGCCGGGGCCCCGTAGGTCAGGACCGTGTGGCGGGTATCGGTGGTGAACCGCAGGCGGCCATCCGCATCTCGGATCTCGGCCCGGGCGGCATAGGTGTGACGCGGGTCGATCTGGCTGGACGGAATCCCNAGGGTTACGGTGTAGGGCGGTCCGCCCTCGGAGGCGGAGACGGTCTGTTCGGCCAGCACACGGGCCGCCGCGTCGGCCAGGCTGACGTCCTCGAGCCTGACGGTCAGGGTCGAGCCGGGCAGCATCAGGATCCGTTCCCGATACGAGGCCGTGACCTGCACTGTGGTCATGCCATGTCCCAATGTCGGCGCATCGCCCGGACCGCGCTGAACCGGCGCACAGGCTGTTGCGGCCAGGGTCACTAGAGCCGCAGCCATCAGGGCAGGTGTCGGGGGTCAACGCTCGGCATTTGCATGCTCCTCCGGCCCTAAACCCGCGCCTGATGCATGGTTGCCTATGTTGATCCCGCGCCGGGGAGCGGGCTGTTGTCGCCGTCCGCAGAGCGGTTCATGAGGCAGCCATGACCACGACCTCTTCCTCCCCGGAAGTGCCTGACAAGCCGGAGACTATCCGCACTCCCATCTGGGGCGTGGCGGGCGTGATTGTCTGCGCCCTGATCTGGGGCACCACCTGGTATGGCATCACGCTGCAGTTCGGGACCGTCGCGCCGCTGGCTTCGATCGTCTACCGCTTCGGCCTGGCGGCCCTGGTTCTGTTCGCCGTCTGCCGGGTGCTGCGGTTGCCGTTGGGGCTCAGCCGGGCGCAGCATCTGGCGGCCCTGGGGCAGGGGGCCTTCGCCTTTTCGCTCAGCTACAGCGGCACCTATGCAGCCGAACACCATGTGGCTTCGGCTATTGTCGCGGTGGTGTTCGCCAGCCTGACCTTTCTCAATCTCGTGCTGTTTCGGCTGGCAGCCGGCCAGAAGGCGGGTCTGGGCAGTTGGGGCGGCGCCATCCTGGGTGTTGTCGGCGTGGCGGTGTTGTCGGGCGGCGAGATCATCAAGTCCGGCTTTGATCATGAGGTGGTGTTGGGCATTGGCCTGGCCTTTGCCGCCACGACGGCCTCGGCCATCGGCAATTATTTCGCCTGGCGCGGGCAGGAAGCGGGCAGTGGTGCGATACCGGCCCTGGCCTGGGCCATGGTCTATGGCACCGGCCTGTTGGTGATCTATGGTCTGGCGACAGGCGTGGCCTTCACCTTTGAGCCGACCGCGAGATATGTGGGCTCGCTACTCTACTTGTCGCTGGTGGGGTCCGTGGTCGCCTTTGGCATCTACTTCACCATTGCCCGGCAGATCGGCTATGCCCTGGCCAGCTATATTTCGGCCCTGACGCCGCCCATTGCCATGCTGGTATCGCTGTTGTTTGAGNGGGCGAAGTTCGGCTGGACGGCCTTGGTGGGACTGCTCATCGTGCTGTCGGGGCAAGCGCTGCTGATCCGTTCGAAGCGTCCCTAGGCGTCGTTGTCAGCGGGCGTCGCATCGGGCTCCGGATCGTCAGCTGTGGCACCCGGCCGCTCGCGTTTGGCCCCGTCCAGAACCTGATCGCGATGGGACCTCTCGGCCTCGGCATGCTGTGATTCCAACTTGGTGCGGCCATGGGCGGCGCGGTTCTGTTCAGCTTGAAGCTTGGCCTGGGCTTTGTCGCGGCTCTTGCGGGCCTTGTTCAGATTGATGATCTCAGCCATGGGCCCAGGGTCACATGAAATGTCGACCAGGCCAAGGATTGCCCACATGGGCACAGAATGATTTGGTGGAACCGCGGCGCGCGGCCGCAATCGGAGAGCCAGCCATGAGCCAGATCACCTACCGCATTGTGCCGCATGAGGATGGCTGGGCCTATCAGGCCTCGGGCACCTATTCAGAGACATTCCCGAGCCGTGACGCTGCCCTGGCCGCCGCCCGCCGCGCTGCCGGAGAGCAACATGTCGCTGGCGAGACCCGGGGCATCACCTGGGAGGATGATAACGGCGAATGGCACACCGAACTGTCCGACGGCCACGACCGGCCCGACACGGTGGTTGAGGGCTAAGTTCGGCCTCTAGAGCCCCCAACGTGCTCGGATCGCATCCCGGTGCCGCGCGAACCAGAGCAAACCCAGGATGGTGAAGCCGTTGCGGATGCGGCCCTCGTCGACGGCCTTCAGCGCCACCTCGGGCGAGACGGCGAAGGGTTCGGTGAACTCGGCCTCGTTCGCAGCCCCGGCATGGTCGGGCAGGGCCGAGGCATCGACCCGGGCGATGAACAGGTGCGCTTCCTCGGCCAGCCAGCCGGTGGAGGGCATGAAGTCGACGGCATGGATCAGGTCGGTGGGNGCCACGCCCAGTTCCTCGACCATTTCGCGCCGGGCGCAGTCCTCGGCGCTCTCGCCCTCTTCGATGATGCCAGCGGCGAGCTCGACCAGAATGCCGGGGCCAGAGAGATGGGCGGCGAGGCGGAACTGGCGCTGGAGCACCAGCAGGTCCCGCTCGGGATCGTAGGGCACGATCGCGGCGACGCGGCCGATCTCGTAGATGTCGCGGCGGAAGTCGAGCGGGCCGGCGCGGGTGTGCAGGACGCCCTCGTGATGGACCAGAGGGCGGTAGGCCTGGGCGATCAGCTCGCGCTTGTGATCGGTGAAGCGGGCGGGGCGGTCGCCGGCGTCTTCGTCGGGCGAAGGGTTTGAAACTTCGTCGGTCATGGCCGGTTCCATAGCCCGCGCGAGCACTGATGTCGCGGGAATGATGGCCCCGTGCGGCCCGTTTTCATCAGCGGGCGGCCACGAGCCGCATTGACCTGAGGAGACTTTCCCATGATCGTCAACATCAAGGAACATATGGACCTCATCGCATCGGACGGAAACCGGATCGGCCGCGTCGACCACGTGAAGGGCGAGCAGATCGAGCTGGCCAAGATGGACCTGGAAACCGGCTTCAAGCACCGCATGATCCCGGTCAGCTGGGTCGACCATGTGGACGAGCACGTCCATCTGAACCTGACCGAAGACCAGGCCAAGGACCGCTGGACCGAAAAGCAGTAAGGTTCAGGTTCGAGACTGAAAGAGGCCACAGTGGAGACGTCGGCGCGTCTTTCGTTAGGCGAGGCCTCGCCATTCGAGTCCGCCGGGCAGATCGAAGTCGACGTAGTCGACCTGAAGAACACGACGCCTGCGGTCGCCAATGGCGCGGGTCGACATGTGGAGGATCGGCGTGCTGTAGGCCCAGATGTCGCCGGTAGCGGCAAGGCAGAGCGCTTGAGGCAGGGCGTTGGCCTGAGCGGCAGCCTCCGCCGCTTCCACGCGACCGAGGCGATGAGATCCCAAGGCAATCCGCAGAGGCGCGTTGACCTCGTCCACATCGTCGAGGTGGAGGCGCAAGGTGACCATCCGACTGAGGCACTCGAAAGGCGGCGCGACGTGGGGGATGCCGGCCTTTGTGGACCAGGGCCCGAAGCCGGGGACATCGACGTGGCGAAGCACCGGGATGGTGCGGTCCTGATGCCAGGCGACGACCCAGTTGGAGGTCGGCGACTTATCGAACATGACGGCCCGAACGGGACGCGTCACCNNAGAGGTCAGCCCGGACGCGGTCTGGAACGGAGCGCCTTCGCTCAGGTAGTCTGCTAGCCATTCATCGCCGCTCAGGCGGGCCCCGGGCCGGGCGGCCAGAACAGGCTCGGCAAGCTCGCGCAGGCGCTCGACTTCGGCCAAGGACAGCTGTCCGTCGAACCGGGCGGCCCCGCCGCGTTCGAAGTCGAGCGGGTCGCTCACCCCGGCGAGATCATNCTCTCTGGCCGCACGATGGCGTCGAAGTCTTCACCGGAGATGCCCAGCGCAATGGCTTCCTCACGCAGGGTGGTGCCGTTCTTGTGCGCGGTCTTGGCCACCTTGGCGGCCAGGTCGTAGCCGTATTTTTCCTTCAGCGGCGTGACCAGCATCAGCGAGCTCTTCAGGCCGCGCTCGATGTTGTCCAGGCGCGGTTCGATGCCGACGACACAGTTCTCGGTAAAGCTGACCGCCGCATCGGCCATCAGACGCACCGATTGCAGGAAGTTGTAGGCCATCACCGGGTTATAGACGTTCAGCTCGAAGTGGCCCTGGCTGTCGGCAAAGGTGATGGCTGCGTTGTTGCCGAACACCTGCACGCAAACCTGGGTGAGCGCCTCGCACTGGGTCGGATTGACCTTGCCCGGCATAATGGAACTGCCTGGCTCATTCTCCGGCAGGGCCAACTCGCCCAGACCCGAACGCGGGCCGGAGCCCAANAAGCGTATGTCGTTGGCGATCTTGAACAGGCTGGCGGCGACCGTGTTGATGGCCCCGTGCGACATGACCATGGCGTCGTGGGCGGCCAGGGCCTCAAACTTGTTCGGCGCGGTGGTGAAGGGCAGGCCGGTGATCTGGGCGATCTTGTCGGCGACGCCTTCCGCAAAGCCGATGGGGGCTGACAGGCCGGTGCCGACGGCGGTGCCGCCCTGGGCCAGCTGCATCAGATCGGGCAGGGTGCTCTGGATCCGCTCGATGCCCTTGGCGACCTGTTGGGTATAGCCGCTGAACTCCTGACCCAGGGTGATGGGCGTGGCGTCCTGGGTGTGGGTGCGGCCGATCTTGATGATGTCCTTCCAGGCCTGGGCCTTGTCGTTCAGGGCATTGTGCAACTGCTGAAGGGCCGGGAGCAGGCGGTGGACGATTTCCTCGGCACAGGCGACGTGCATGGCCGTGGGATAGGTGTCGTTGGACGACTGGCTCATGTTCACATGGTCGTTGGGGTGAACCGGCGTCTTGGAGCCCATTTCCCCGCCCAGCATCTCGATGGCGCGGTTACTGATCACCTCATTGGCGTTCATGTTCGACTGGGTGCCCGAACCGGTCTGCCAGACCACCAGCGGAAAGTGGTCGTCCAGCTTGCCCTCGATCACCTCATTGGCAGCGGCGACGATGGTCTTGCCCAGCGCCGGATCCAGCTTGCCCAGGGCCATGTTGGTCTCTGCCGCCGCCCGCTTGACGATTCCNAGGGCCCGCACGACGGGGATCGGTTGCTTCTCCCAGCCGATTTTGAAGTTGCCCAGGCTGCGCTGCGCCTGTGCGCCCCAATAGCGGGTGGCATCCACCTCGATCGGGCCAAAGGTATCGGTTTCGGTGCGGGTGGCGGTCATTAGAAAGGCTTTCGGGCGTGGCGGATCACTGCGCGGGGTGTAGCACGGGCGGGCAGGGGGCAAGGTGCCGCAGGCCCTGTCGGGAGCGGGATGATGCGGGTTTTGACGGTGATCGCGGGTTTCGCTCTGCTGGCGAGCGGATTGGGGGCCTGCGCACCCCAGCTGAACATGACCCATCAGCCGGTCGATCTGATCACTGACCAGGGCACCATCAGGGTGGCGGTCAATGTGCGCGATGCGCCAATCTCGGCCTGCAACTTCCTGAGGTATGCCAACGCAGGGGACTATAACGGTGGCAGTTTCTTTCGCACCGTCGTGTCCGAGACGAACCAGAACCCCAACCCCATCGATGTGATCCAGGCCGCGACGCCGCGTGGCTCTGACGATGAGGCCCATGCGCCGATCCCACTGGAGCGGACCCGCGATACGGGCCTTCGCCATACCGCCGGAGCGATCTCCATGGCGCGAAACGGCCCGGACACGGCTACCTCCAGCTTCTTTATCGTCACGCGCGACACGCCCAGCCTGGACTTTGGCGGCGGGCGCAATCCCGATGGCCAGGGCTTTGCCGTGTTCGGGCGGGTCACCGAGGGGCTGGACGCCGCCCGCCGCATCCAGCTGCTGCCCGCCGATGCGGAGGAACAGCTAACGCCGCCAGTGACTATCACCGAGGCTCGCATGGCCTATCCCCTGCCGGTCCGTTGCCGCCGCAATCCGTGGTGAGGTGCAAGTGACGTCGGCGTCGAGTCAGGGCTGGATCGGAACCGGCAAGGTGCGGGCGCGCGAGATGGGTGAGGTGATTGAGATCACCATCGACGGCCTGACGACCCAGGCCAAATACTACAAGCCCCTGGTCTATGAGTTTATGCGCAAGGAGTGGTCGTCCCGGCCTGCCTGGGGCGACTATGCCGTCGAGATCCGCATGGAGCATGTCGGGGATCCGCCGCGCATGGACCTGGACAATCTGGCCAAGGCCCTGCTGGACGCCATCAAGGGCTATCTGTTCCACGACGACAGCCAGGTGGCCCGGCTGCTGGTCGAGCGGCAGGAAGGCGAGCGCGAACGTATTCTGATCCGGGTCGCGCCGCGTCCGGCCTGACGCCTTATTCCGATCCGGTGGCTTCTCCCTCAATAGGCGGCCAGCGTTCGAACTGGGGCACCTGATCCAGGTGGGTCATCCAGCCAATCCGCTCTGCCGTCTGGATCTGGGCCTGAAGGGGCAGGGCATCGGGATCATCCAGGGTTGCGGTTTGAACGTCGATCAGGCCGGGGAAAATGTCGTCGTTGGTGTAGAACAGACCCGTGCCGCAACTGGGACAGAAATGCCGCCGCCCATGCTCGGATGATACGTATTCACGGGTCTCTCCCTTGATCGTCACCTGGTCCGCCGGGGCCAGGGCCCAGCCGACCGCAGGAGCCCCGGCCGAGCGTCGGCAATCGCTGCAATGGCACAGGGCGTGACGTACGTTCGACGGCATTTCAAAGTGTACAGCCCCACAATGGCATCGGCCTTTGATCATCTCGCGCCTCCTAATATGTTGCCATTTTGTTCTAGTTTGATCGGCGTGACAAGTGTCACTCGGTGGCACGCCTGAAACGCAGGGTCGGGGCCCGCAGCTGCATCATCGCGCCGACAAACAGCTGGGGCTGGGAGGGCAGGGGAACGCCAACTTCCAGCTCGCGTCGCTCCACGCAGGCGCGGGTGGCACTGGCCAGGGCCAGGATGTGCTGAGCGTTGGGCAAGCTTTCCAGCACACAGGCATCAAACCACGGATACTGCTCGCCGGCTCCACAGCCGAAGGAACTGCGATCACGGCTGGCAGCTGTCAGGATGACGCGATTGGGCCCCTTCAGGCTCTCGACAAATATACCAGAGAAACAGGCCGAGATGACGATGATGGTGGGGCGCTCACCACACCAGCGATTGACCATCGGGGCCAGGTCCACGGGNGCGATCTGTTGGCTGCCGAACACCATGGCCTGGGGACTGCCGTGACTGGTGAAATACAGGAAACAGCCTTGGGTGTTGTCAGCGGCGGCTTGCTGGATGCGTCGCAGCAGGGCCGTGGGCGTGGTCGCCGACTCGGCGGCGGGGTTCAGCGTGGCCGACACCATGCCAGTGGCCGGCAGTCCGGCAGCCTGAAAGGCTTGCGTCAGGTCTCGCTGTGCATTGTCAAAGGCGGGGATCGTGCCCCTGNNGCCGTCGCGCCAATCCGCCGCCACAACGGCTGAGGCCCAACCCTGGAAGCGGGAGGCGTCCTGGGCCGAGGCCGGGCTACCGGTCAAGCTCAAAGCACCCAAACAAGTGTGCTCAGGGCCCGGATCATTCTACTTCTTGCGGAACTGATCCAGGGACACGACCTTGGGGCCATCGTCGTCACCGTCGTCTGTTGGCTCGGCTACAGCCTTGTCCTTTGCTGCGGTGTCGCCAGCAACCTTGGCTGTTTCCAGCACGATGGGCTCGGCAGGTTCCTCGTCCTCCACGACCACCATCGGGTCGAACTGCAGCAGGAAGTTCACCGAAGGATCGTAGAAACGGATGATCGCTTCGTAGGGCACGGTCAGAACGCGGGGAATGCCGCCAAACTTGAGCTTGACCGAAAACTGTCGCGCCTCCACCACGAGATCCCAATACTGGTGTTGCAGGACCACCGTCATGTCGGTGGGATATTTGGCCCGGATATCGTCGGGAAGGCTGACCCCGGGNGCTCTGGTGAGGAAAGAGATATAAAAGTGGTGTTCGCCCGGAATGCCCTCCGGCGAAGCGGCCCGTTCCAGCGCGGCACGAATGACGCCACGCAGAGCCTCCTGCGCCAGGAGGTCATAGTTCATTTCGTCGACGGGNGGCGACTCTTCCGACATGGCGATCCTTGAACTTGAGCCTTGGGTGTAGCGGTCATCCGGGGCGAGTTAAAGGTGCGATGTTTCGATTATGAGCCAGGAGCCAGACTCTCAAGCATGACGCTGCCGATCGTGGGGCGGTCCAGGCTGTCCCGGGCAGGTGCGAACACACCTGCCTGGCGAACCAGACGGCAGGCCCCGATATCCAGGTCGTCCTGGCCCGTCGTCTCATTGATGCGGCAGTCGCTGACCTGTCCTTGGGCATCGGTGCTGACAAATACCCTCGGCCATGGCCGGTCGCCCCATTGCACCCGCAGGTCGCACGCGCGTCTTCGGTCAGCACCGGGCGGCCTTGGCCAGAGCGGCTCTGGGGCAGGGCCGCAGCTCGCCATTCTGGCGGGTGATCAGCAGATAGACGCGGCGTTGATAGGGCGTATCCGCCCCATTGAGGGCATAGGTGGCGTGGCGGGCGGCGGTGCAGGCCTGATTGTTGAAGCGGGCATCGTCTGACGACCGCACGACATTGCAGCCACCCACGCGCCCGGCCTCATCCAGCTGGATCTCTACGCCGGTCAAGGGGTGCCAGTGGCCTCAGGTGCATCACCGCCGCCTTCCAGCAGAGGCAGGCCGCCGGTCAGGCGGGCCGGCTTGAGCGACACCAGCGGGGGCCAGCCTGGTCCCGCCATGGGCACGGGCGGTGAAGGCGGTAGGGGCTCAGCCACGATCAGCGGGGTGTTGCGAACATGATCACGCGGAAAGGCCCCATAGCGGACGTGGAATCGGGCCTTGTCGGCCACCCGCTCGCCCTCGGCGGTGAGGGCGGGGAGATAGCGCACCTGGGGCATCAGGCGCTCACACAGGCCATCGGTGATCTCCGCAGGCAGGCGAGAAGTCGGGATCGTGCAATCTGTGGCCCGGCCATCGGCCCCGATGTCGAACAGAAGGGTCACGCTGTCATTCTGGGGGAAGCTGGCCAGGGCATGACGCACCAACGGATCGGTGGCGGGCAGCCAGGTGGCCATGTCGCCCGCGGGTCGGGCGCGGCGCAGCAGATCGTTGCGTCCGCTTCCCGACAGGCTCCAGACGCTGACACGGGTTTCATGGCTGTTGGTCAGCGATCCGGACGTTTGGGCGTGGGCCGTGCCCGCAAGGCCGCTGACCAGACCCAAAACCAGGGCACAAGCCCGTGTCAGACACCACATAAGGGTCGCTCGCAACTACTGAGGGCATCGTGCGACGTGCGCACACCCGCCCAAGGGCTACTTCGAAAGCACGACGTTACCAACTGAAAAAATGAGGGAAAGCGCCGGGATTCTGTTGCCAGGCTCCCGACAGGCCCCGCCTGGGGATCTGAACCCCCAGGACTTAGGTTGGATTTACCGGAACCGCATTACGCGGCGACGGCGTAACCCTCAGCGAAGTTATCGTTCGCAGGTAGTTTAATGGCCCGATACGGTGGGCCACGAGCGAAAGCAATCCTCTTTACACGTCCGTCGATGCTAGTCGGCCCCGCACAGTCCCGCCGATAACGCGGAAGAGATTGGTGGAGCCGCCGGAATCGCACCCGGGTCCGGTCCGCTTATTACAGGCGCGTTTATCGCCATAGTCCGGGCAAGCCCGAACAGGGGCAATATAGAGCCCCAGAGGCGTTTCGCAAAGGTGTAGATGCGTCAGCGCGGACTGTGGCCGCGCAAAGCCCCGAACCGACTCAGTTGCCGCTCGGATTGGTCTCGGATTCGGGTGTTGCGTTGTTGTCCCGAATTCGATCCAGGTTCCGCTGAGCCGTATCGCGGCGCAGATCGCGCTGCTGTTCTGTGGTGCAGACGCGGCGATAGCGGTTGGAGCCGGTAACCTGTTCGCGTCGGCAGACCTGGCGAGCTTCTGGCTGCTGCGCCGCGACCGCGACTTCCGGCAGGGTTGTGGCCTGCTGACCATGCGTCGCGGATGCCTGAATCTGGTCCGGTGCCTGTGCAGCACTGGCCGTGGCGGGATCTTGAACCATCGTCAAAAGGGCAAGAACAGTCACCAGCAACATTGCGCGATATCCAAACAATAAAGAAGAATCGCAGATACCACGGCGAGTAGTGGCAGCAAGCGGTCATTGCTTCATTACAGAGATTTAACCCGAATGTTCCCGGGCGAGGTCAACCAACCATTGCGGTTGGTCGTCCGCAGCGAAGCTCAGCCAAAATGACGCACATCATCCCCGGAGATCCGGTGGCGAGATCAAGCCATCCCCGCAGGCATCGCGCCAATCGGCCGCTCTTGCCAGCAGGGCCACGCATGATGCTTCCGATCCCCACCGCGAGGCGGGGATCGACGAAGCTAAGGGCGGCATCCTCCCGACGTCTCGCATTCTGGCGTTGCGAGATTGTCGCGCAGGCGACTCATTGCCCGCTCGCCGCCATCGCGCAATTCCTGCCGCTGGCGAGGGGTGGTGCAAAGCCGCTGCCAGCGATTGGAACCGGTGACGCGTTCACGCCGACAGGTCGCCCGCTGATCGGGCGCGTTGGGGTTCTCATTGGTCGAATGCACGCGGACATCCGGGGGCCGTTAGGCGTTGCGCCAATGACCTCCACGCTGGGTAACATGGTGGCGGTTGACTGCGGCGGATCCTGAGGCGCCCAGATCATATGCGCCGGTAGCGCCGATAAACTCATCAGGTAAATGAGGGCAGTTGAAGCGATCATGAGGCAGATCCTTTCACAACTTCATACAGCATCGCTGAAGCATAGCAGGACTCAGCCGGAAATGGAGCCCGACATACAGTCCCTGGTTGTTGAGGCGTCGGCGTTCGATGGGGTCAACCCCTCGGCCAGTCCGGCGTCTGGTTGCGGAACCAGGTCAGCTGGCGCTTGGCGTAGTTGCGGGTGGCCTGACGGGTGGCCTCCACGGCGTCCGCCAAGGTCCGGTTGCCCGCCAAGTGGTTGACCAGCTCGCGCACGCCGACGGCCTTCATGACGGGGAGATTGGGATCGAGGTGTCGCGCCATGAGCAATTCGACCTCGTGCAGCGCACCCTGGTCGATCATCACGTCCACGCGCCGGTCACATCGCGCGTAGAGGGTCGCGCGGTCCGGCTCCAGCACATGGCCCGCCCACGACCCGGCCGACAGCAGGGGNGCGGTGTCGGCGGTCCAGTCGCTCAAGGATCGCCCGGTGTGGCGGGCCACCGACAGGGCGCGCAGCAGGCGCTGACGGTCGCCCNNGGCGATCCTCGCCTCGGCCTGGGGATCCTGTTCTGCCAGGCGGCGGCGAAAGGCGGTCTCGCCACTGCGGTCGAAATCATCTGCCAGGGCCTCGCGCACCGACGAAGGAACATCGGGAATGTTGGCCAACCCNTGCGTCAGGGCGGTGAAATAGAGCCCCGTGCCGCCCACGATGATGACGGGTCGGTCCTTGAGCGTGTCCAGTTCCGCCATGACCGCCCGGCTCCAGCGGCCCACGGACCAGGCTTCGGCCCCGTCGGCGATGCCATAGAGTCGGTGTTCGGCCAGAGCCTCATCCTCGGGCGAGGGTCGGGCGCTCAGGATGCGCAGGTCGGCATAAAGCTGCTGGCTGTCGGCATTCAGGATGACCGCCCCCGTCTCCCGGGCCCAACGCAAAGCCAGGGCTGATTTGCCCGAGGCCGTGGGGCCTGCCAGCAGGGTGATCCGGGGGTGGTCATGCCAATCTGATAGCTGCGACCGTGCCGCCTGTCGCGTCCTACGATGGATATGGGCTAAGAGGCCCCCATGACTGATCGCGAAACCGTATTGCAGACTCTGGACGCCATTCTCGACCCCAAGTCGGGGCAGGGGCTGGTGACGGCGGGGCTGGTCCAGGGGCTGGTGGTGGCCGACGACCGGGCGGGCTTTGTCATGGAGGTCGCCGCGACCGACGCCGCCCTCTACGCCCCCGTGCGCGATACGGCCGAGCATGCGCTGAAGTCTCTGCCGGGGATGCAGAAGGTGTCGGTGATCCTGACCAGTGAGGCCCCGCCGGCAGCCGCGCCGCGCCCACGCACCGCTTCCCTGTCGCGTGAGGCGGTGGATCAGGGACGGCCCAAGGCCCCGCGCTCGGTCGATCGTCCGGCCCATGTGAAGCGCGTCATCGCCGTCGGGTCTGGCAAGGGCGGGGTTGGCAAGTCGACCGTGGCGGTCAATCTGGCGGCGGCCCTGGCCCGGCAGGGGTTGTCGGTCGGCCTTCTGGATGCCGATGTCTATGGCCCGTCGATCCCGACCATGCTGGGCATCAGCGGCAAACCGGAATATGCCGACGGAGCCATCCGGCCGCCGGTGGTGCATGGGCTGAAGGCGATGTCCGTCGGCCTGCTGACCGAGGCCAGCGATGCCATGATCTGGCGCGGGCCGATGGCCAGCCAGGCCCTGACCCAGATGCTGACACAGGTGCGCTGGGGCACGGCGGATGCCNCGCTGGATGTGCTGGTCGTCGACCTGCCGCCGGGCACGGGCGATGTGCAGTTGACGCTGATCCAGAAGACGCCGCTGGACGGAGCCATCATCGTCACCACGCCGCAGGAGGTGTCGCTGGCCGACGCCCGCCGCGCCCATGCCCTGTTCCAGAAGGTCGACGTGCCGGTGCTGGGCCTGGTCGAGAACATGGCCGGCGGCGTGTTCGGGCGCGGCGGCGGCGCGGCAGAGGCAGCCCGCCTGGGCATCCCCCTGCTGGCCGAGATCCCGTTGACGGCTGCGGTGCGCGAGGCGGGGGATGCGGGCGTGCCACTCCGTGTTGAGCATCCCGCCGACGCTTCATCTGAGGCGTTCTCGGCACTGGCGGTGCTGGTCTCGCGAGCTGTCGGATTGCCAGACTAGTCTCAGACAGGCTCACTGCCAGCCTGCTCGGGCCGAGCAGAGGAGATACGCCAAATCGGTTCGAGCCCGAAGTGCCCTCCATGATTCCCAAGGTGATAATCAAGAACCCGGTAATGCCGACATTTGCAATTGTCAGGGCTGTCGAAAGCCAGGGGACCGTCGTTGCAATCTCCCCATCTTGCGGAATGTAACCCATCATTGATGTCAGAAGCAGCAAGATGCAGTAGGGCCAAGCGGACTTGTTCCTGTCATGCGCACGCTTTGCTGTGAGGGCCAGCGCTATCCAGTAGGACGGTGAAAGAATCGCCAGATGAAGGCCAATCTGACGGATCGGTGAGGCGAAGGTCGTTGTCATGAACCACCCCGGGCTTAGCGCCCCCGCCAGAACAGCAGCAACTCCATATTGCACGACAAACAGGATTAGGCTGGAGACGATCCCGAGAACCCACCAGTCCCATCGGCTCAAGCGGCCCTGAAAACTGAGAAGCTTGTCTTCCAGTCTCTGGTGATCGCCTTTCCTACACCGGCTCCACCACCACGGCGGTGCCATAGGCCAGCACTTCGGTGACGCCTTCCATGATCTCATTGGCTTCGTAGCGCATGGCGATGACGGCGTTGGCACCCATTTCCTGAGCATGCTCGACCAGATGGTCATAGGCCTCCTGGCGCGACACCTCGGCCAGTTTGACATAAGCCCCGACACGGCCGCCCAGCATCGATTGCAGCCCGCCAATGGCATCGGACACGATATTGCGGCTGCGCACCGTAATGCCGCGCACCAGGCCCAGGGTGCGAACCACGCGGTGGCCGGGGATGTCGTTGGTGGTGACGATCAGCATGGAGGTCCTCTATTTGCGGTCCAGAATGCGAAAGACCATGGCGTGGTCGTCCTTGTCACCCGCCGGAACGGCTTCGGCGGCGGTTTCCACCCACTGGCTCTCGTCAAAGNNGTCGGGGAAGTGGGTGTCACCTTCGATGTCAGCCTGAACTTCGGTGATGTAGAGCCGTTTGGCGCGCGCCAGGGTGGCCTCGAACAGGCCCGCGCCGCCGATGATGCAGACTTCGTCCACGCCATCCTCCTCGGCCTGTTCGCGGGCAATCTCGATGGCTTCGTCCAGCGTGCGGCAGATCAGGGCCTGCCCCAGAGCGGTTTTGGCCTCGCCATCTTCGCCCCAGCCCTCGTCGCGGGTCAGGACGATATTGAGGCGGCCCGGCAGCGGCNNGAGCGGCAGGCTGTCCCAGGTCTTGCGGCCCATCAGGCAGGGCTTACCCACAGTGATGGCCTTGAAGCGTTGCAGGTCGCTGCGCAAGTGCCAGGGCAGGCCGCCCGCGCGGCCAATGACGCCATTGCGCGACCGGGCCACGACCAGAACGATACGGGGATGGCCAAGGGGCAGACTCACAGCGACAGACGACCCCTGAGCGATGGCAGACGCGAGGGCCCCAGGGCAAGCCCGCAATTGGCAAACCCGCATTGAAACGGGGCCGCATCTGGCGACAGACACGGCCCCGATCAGTGCAGAAAGGCTGGATCAGCCTTCGAACTCAGGCTCCAGCAGCTTGATACGGAACAGCAGGGCCCCCAGCACCGCACCAACCGCCGGGGCGACGATGAACAGCCACAGCTGGCTCATGGCCTGACCACCGGCCAGCAGGGCCGGGCCAAGNCTGCGGGCCGGATTGACCGACACGCCCGTGACCTGGATGCCGACGATATGGATGACGACCAGGGTAAGGCCGATGGCCAGACCCGCAAACGGCCCGTGAGCCTTCTCGCCGGTGACGCCCAGGATGGCGACGACAAAGATGGCCGTCATCAGCACCTCAAAGATCAACGCCGCCTGCATGGGATATTCGCCCAGATAGCCGGGGCCCCAGCCGTTCTGACCCAGGTTGATGGCACCGCTCGGATCACCCTTAGCGATGGAGGCCAGAATGACCGCACCGATCACGGCCCCCAGGAACTGGGCCACCCAATAGATCGCCATATCCTTGGCCGACATGCGCCCGGCAACGAAGGCCCCCAGGCTGACCGCCGGATTGACGTGGCACCCCGATATCGGACCGATCGAATAAGCCATGGCGATGATGGCAAAGCCAAAGGCAAAGGCGATGTCCAGCTGGCCGACATTGGCCCCAATACCAATAGCGCCACAGCCGAACAGCACCAGCACCGCGGTGCCGATAAGCTCGGCCACAAATTCTTCATCATTTCAGATACCCTCCAAGACCCTGCCGATGTGGCAGGTCACCCCACAGCACCATCCTATGATTCAAACGAATGGCAAAACAAGGTGCGAGCGTGAGGACCGCCGCCCTCGGGCTTGACCCCAGAATCGAGGAGTGGAGCCGGAGGTTTGAGCGGTTCAGACATGAGGGGCCTGGCACCGGCCCATAACCCTGCTTTCCAACCGCACAGCACCGGACAGTCCGATCCCCGGATCGCGTCGGAGGATGATGGGCAGCAGCGGCTATTTCTTCAGCCAGTGCAACCACTTGCGCCGCATGGCCTGCTCAATGTCGATCCCGGCGCTGTCGCAGTAGATCAGCAGCATGCCCAGGACATCCGCCGCCTCATCGCCCAGCTTGTCGGCATCCGGTGCACCGCGGGCACGTGATGACAGGCGCAAATGCTCGGCGGTCAGCTCCCCNAGCTCTTCCTGCAGTTTCAGCAGGGCCCAGTCGCGGTCGCGGTCGATATTATGCTCCGCCGCATAGCGGTCAGAGATGCGCAGGACGTCGGCCTGCAGCCCCTTCAGATCCAGGCTCAAACCGCCACCGCCGCCTTGATGTGGGGCCAGGGNTCATAGGCGTCGATCTGCACATCGCCGGGTTGATAGGCGAACAGGTCGTCGCGCGGCGTCAGGGTCAGCTTGGGCAGGGGGCGGGGGCTGCGGCTCAGCTGCAGTTCGGCCTGCTCAATGTGGTTCAGATACAGGTGTGCATCGCCGAATGTGTGGATGAACTCGCCCGGTTGATAGCCCGTCGCCTGGGCAATCATGTGGGTCAGCAAGGCATAGGAGGCGATGTTGAAGGGCACACCCAGGAAGACATCGGCGCTGCGCTGATACAGCTGGCACGAGAGCTTGCCATCCGCGACAAAGAACTGAAACAGGCAGTGGCAAGGCGGCAGGGCCATGTCGTCGACATCGGCCGGGTTCCAGGCGCTGACGATATGGCGGCGGCTATTGGGGTTGCTCTTCAGGCTGACGACCAGCTTCTCGATCTGGTCGATGACCCGGCCGTCGGGTGCGGCCCAGCTGCGCCACTGCTTGCCATAGACCGGCCCCAGCTCCCCCTCGGCATCGGCCCACTCATCCCAGATGGAGACGTTGTGGTCCTTCAGATAGCGGATGTTGGTCTCGCCGCGCAGGAACCACAGAAGCTCGACGATGATCGAGCGGGTGTGCAGCTTCTTGGTCGTCAGAGGAAAGCCCTTGGCCAGGTCAAAGCGCATCTGACGGCCAAACACGCCCAANGTGCCCGTGCCGGTGCGGTCATCGCGGCGGCTGCCGTTGTCCAGAATGTCGCGCAGCAGGTTCAGATACTGCCATTCCGGATGGTCGGCGGGCACCGCGCCGGTCTGGGCCTGAAGGTCAGCAATCTGGGCATGGGCGTTCATGTCGCCAGTGTGCGACTGATTCGGTGAATGCGGGAGGGCAAGCAGGGCAGGGGTCCACAGGAAGCGGGCGGTTGTGCCCACTCCAATCCGTCACCCTCGGGCTTGACCCGGGGTCCGGAGGTGGCGGTAGTTCAGATGTTGGGGCGTGCGGTCAGGATGCCGGTCCTAACCTCCCCACGCACGGCACCAGACAATCCGATCCTCGGATCAAGTCCGACGATGACGGCGGGAAACGGCGTTACGCCCCATTGTCATTGGCCACCGCCAGGTGGGCAGTCGTCCGCTCGATCTCCCGCTCGCCCAGCGCCTGTCGACGGGCCAGCAACTCCGGCGACCCCGCATCGTAGTCAGCCATCAGCTTTTGCACGAACGCCCCCGACCGAACCTCGGCCAGCACCTGATCCATGGCGGTGCGGCTGGCGTCGCCGATGACGCGGGGGCCGGTCTGATAGGCGCCGTATTCGGCGGTGTTGGAGATGCGGCCAAAGGCACCGGCAATGCCCATCTGATGCATCAGATCGACCACCAGCTTCAGCTCATAGAAGGTCTCGAACCAGGCGACCTCGGGCGGGTATCCGGCCTGAACCAGCTTCATGAAGGCCGCATCGACCAGCTCGGCGGTGCCGCCGCACAGAACCACCTGNTCCCCGAACAGGTCGCTTTCACATTCATCGGCAAAGGTGGTCTCCAGAATGCCCTTGCGCCCCTGCCCNAGCCCCGCCGCATAGGACAGGCCCAGGGCATGGGCGGTGCCCGTCGCATCCTGATGCACGCCGAACAGGGCAAAGACGCCTTCGCCCTCGACATAAAGGTCGCGGATGCGCGGCCCGATGCCCTTGGGACAGGCCAGGATGACGTCGATGTCGTCGCGCCAGGGGGCCAGCAGGCCGAACCGCACCGACAGGCCATGGGCGAAGACGACCGCCGCGCCGGGCTTGAGACTGGGAGCCAGCTCGTCCCGCCACAGATCGCGGTGCGCCTCATCGGAGACCATGATGGCCACGACGTCGGCCCCGGCGGCGGCCTCGGCGGCAGTGGCAACTTCAAAGCCGTCGGCCATGGCCCTGGTCCGGGTGGGCGAGGTCTCCTTCAGGCCCACGATGATGTCCGCCACGCCGCTATCGCGCAGGTTCAGGGCGTGGGTGCGGCCCTGGCTGCCATAGCCGATCACGGCCACGCGCCTGCCCTGGATGATCGACAGGTCGCAATCGCGGTCTTTGAAAACGGGCAGGGTAGGTCTTATCTGATCAGCCATGACCAATGACATAATGCCTTCGCGCGTGATTGCCTTCTGGAAAGAGGCCGGTCCCGCCAAATGGTATGCCAAGGACGACGCCTTCGATCACCAGTTCCGCACCAAGTTCGCCGATGCCCATGTTGCGGCGGCCCGTGGCGAGCTGGATGCCTGGATGGAAACGCCCGAGGGCACTGGCGCTGATGATCCTGCTGGACCAATACCCCAGGAACAGCTTTCGCGGCACCGGCCATCAGTTCGCCACCGACGGCAAGGCCCTGGCCCTGGCCAAAGACGCGATCGCGCGCGGCTATCTGTCGGCGTTCGAGCCGGAGCTGCGCCAGTTCCTGGTCATGCCGCTGATGCATTCGGAAAACCTGGCTGATCAGGATGCCCTGTTGCCGCTTTGTGCCGATATGCCCGAGACACTGAAATACGCCCACATCCACCGCGATATCATCGTCGTCTTCGGCCGCTTTCCGCACCGCAACGCCTGCCTGGGCCGCACCTCTACGCCTGAGGAACTGGCCTTTCTGGCCGGACCGGATTCAGGGCTGACGGCACACGGCTCCGGCCCGCGTCGCGTCTTGCTGGATTTGGGTGAAATGGTCGGAGTGGCAGGATTCGAACCTGCGACCCCTGCGTCCCGAACGCAGTGCTCTACCAGACTGAGCCACACTCCGACTTTCAACCAGGCCGCTCTCGGGGTTTGCTGGCGCGAGGCCAAAAACCGATATCGGTCTGAGGGCGGGCTTATAACCACGGCCCGGCACCCCGCAAGCATCTAAACGGCCCACGTGAAAATAGTCTGAAACCGGCCCCTTGCGTCCGACGCAGGCTTGGCGTATCCGACCGCCTCTCGACGGCCCGCCCGTCGCGGCACCGGACCTGCTGGGGAATGGTGTAATGGTAACACTACGGTTTTGGTACCCGTCATTCTAGGTTCGGTCCTAGTTCCCCAGCCATCCCTTTGCCTGACACAGACCTGCGCTTCGTCTGTCCGTCGCGAGGGCTGGTGGCGGGGACGGCCACTCGGGCCCGGACAAAAATCGAAAAAATTGACAGCTTGGCCAGAACCCAATCGCATGATCTGCGTTGCCAAGACCTAACGGGATCGTGAAAGGCGCAATGGACAGGGCCATCCAATCAGATGAGCGAGCGAGGGTCCTGGTCGTGGAAGACCAGCCCCTGTTGGCGCTGGAACTTCGCATGGTGCTGGAAGAGGCGGGATTCGAAGTTGTGGGACCGGCGCATGACCGAGACGAGGCCCGCAGCCTGATAGAAGGGGTTGATCCGGAGCTGGCGCTGATTGATCTCAATTGCGTGACGGCCTGACTGGCCCAGACATCGCGCGCGATTTCTGCTGCCGATCGGGGCGGGCGGCCATTTCCTGACCGCGAACCCCGATCTGATTCCCCCTGGCATCGCCGGAGCGCTGGGCAGCCTGACAAAGCCGGTGGACGCAGGCACGGTTCGGGCTGCGGTGGCATATGCCTGGGTCAGGGCTGCGGCCCACGGCTTCGCCGGTTCGCATGAACCTGGCTACGGGTTGAAGGCCCAGGGCGGGACCAGCACGGCCTGACCTTCCGCTTGCGTCAAAGGGCCAGGCCTGGCCGGGTCGGCATTTGCCCGCTTGGGTCCAGGTCCAGTTGCATCAGCACCACGTCGATCCAGCGACCAAACTTCAAACCGACCGCTTCGTAGCAGCCCGCCTGGTGGAAGCCGTGAGCCCGATGCAAGGCCAGGGACGCGGCGTTGGCACTGTCGCCCACCGCCCCAATGATGTGCCTCAGACCCCGTTCACGCGCGTGCTCCACAAGGGTGCGCATAAGTTGATGGCCAAGCCCACGTCCCTGGTGGGCGGGGTCAATATAGATCGACAGCTCAACGCAGTATCGATAGGCCGACCGCAACCGAAACGGGGACAGATAGGCATGGCCGAGCACCTGACCGTCCTGAACGGCGACCAGCCAGGGCAGAGCGTGTGCNTGCACGCTCTCCAACCTTCGGCCCATCTCGGCTTCGTCGGGTGGGTCGGTCTCGAATGTGGCCGTGCCTTCCAGGACAGCCTGGGAATAGATGGCCGTAATGCACGGCAGGTCGCCGACCGTGGCTTCGCGCAGAATGGTGTCATGGACTTGATCAGAGTTCCTAAACCGCTTCCCAGCCCCGCTCGATGGCCCAGATCGCGAAGGCGTAGTTGACCGCCAGCTCCTTCAGATAATCGAACCGCCCGGACGCACCGCCATGCCCGGCCTCCATGTTGATCTTCAGCAGCACGGGCTTGCCAGAGGTGGAGGCCGGTCGCAGCNNGGCCACCCATTTCTGCGGCTCCCAATAGGTCACGCGCGGGTCGGACAGGCCNCCGGTGGCCAGCACCGCCGGATAGGCTTTCGGTTCGACCTGATCATAGGGACTGTAGCTGAGCATATAGTCGTAAGCCTCTGGATCCTCGATGGGATTGCCCCATTCCGGCCACTCTGGAGGCGTCAGCGGCAGCGAGGTGTCGCTCATGGTGTTGATGACATCGACGAAGGGCACATCGCCGATCACTCCGGCCCACAGGTCTGGGCGCATGTTGTTGACGGCTCCCATCAACAGGCCTCCGGCGGAGCCGCCATGAGCCACGATGTTACCGGCCCGCGCATAGTTGCGGTCGATCATATGCTCTGCCGCCGCGATGAAGTCGGTGAAGGTGTTCTTCTTGGTAAACCTGCGGGCGCTAAGGAACCAGTTCCAGCCCTTGTCCGAACCGCCCCGAATATGGGCGATGGCATAGATAAAGCCGCGATCCACCAGCGACAGGCGGCTGGTCGAGAAGCTGGCCGGCATCGGAATGCCATAGGAGCCATAGCCATAGAGCAGCAGGGGCGCAGAGCCATCCACTGGCGTGGACTTGCGACGCAGCACCGTGACCGGCACCAGCTCGCCATCCGAAGCCGGGGCGTTCAGACGCTCCACGACATAGTCATCTGGGTTATGGCCGGACGGCACCTCCTGGACCTTGCGCAGGGTGCGCTCGCGGGTGGCCAGATCGTAGTCATAGGTCGACGTCGGCGTGGACGGTGAGTTGTAGCTGTAGCGCATAATGGGGGTGTCGAACTCGGACGCCCCGCTCAGGCCCAGCGAATAGGCCGGTTCGTCCACGGCGATTTCATGCTCGGTTCCGGCGCGATCACGGATGACGATTCGGGTGTTGGCGTCGGCGCGCTCCTGGCGGGCGATGTAATCCTTCACCAGGGCGATGCCCTCGATATAGCGGCCCGGCGCATANGGAATCAGGTCAACCCAGTTGACCTTGCCAGGAGCATCGGTCGGGGCCTCCACCACCTTGAAGTCTACACTGTCGTCGGCGTTGGTGCGGATCACCCAGCGGTCGCCCCAATGGTCGGGCTCATAGAGCCGTGCCACCTGACGCGGCTCCAGAACGCGGGGTTCGGCCTCAGGCGTGGCCGCAGGTATGTAGCGCGTCTCGGAGGTTTCCTGGTTGGCGATAGAGATGACGATGAAGGCATCATCGGCCGTGCGGCCTACGTTCTGGAACATACCCTCGTCGGTCTCTTCATAGACCAGAGCAATGGGTCCGCCGCGCACGCGTCGTCGGAAGATCTTGTCAGGCCGGCCGTTGTCGTCGCGGTTGGTCCAGAAAATCCACTGGCTGTCCGGCGAAAAGGTAAAGTCGCCGGTGGCTGACTCGATCGGATCAGGCAGGACCTCTCCGGTGGTCAGGTCCTTGATGAAAATGCGGTGGACCTCGGACCCTTGGGCGTCTTCGGAATAGCCAAACAGGCTGTGATCCGGGCTGATCTGGGTTTGGCTGATTTTGGAATAGGCCTTGCCCTCCGCCAAGGCATTGGCATCCAGCAANAGCTCGGGGTCCGGGGCCCGCACGAAGTTGACGGTCACGACCTCGCCATCGACCTTGAAGGTGCCGCTGCGGGCCACCCGCATATAGCGGGGNTGCTGATCTCCTGGNCGGTACTCGATGAAATACTCCCAGGGGCCATCGGGCGAGGGGACAGAGCTGTCGACCTCCTTGATGCGCCCCTTCATCTCCTCGAACAGCTGGGCCTGCAGGGGCTCGGTCGAGGCCATCATGGCGACGCGATAGGCATTCTCAGCCTCTAGATGCTCGCGCACATCGGCCTTGAGGACCGAGGGGTCGCGCAGCACCGCCTGCCAGTTGTCGTCCTTCATCCACCGATAGTCGTCCACGCGGGTGCGGCCCAGCTGTTCGATGGTGACGGGGATCTTCTTGGCGGCGGGGATGGGCATGGAAGGACGCAAGGGGCTGACGGAAGGGGAAGATTCGACGGCAGAGGCGGGAGACGCCAGGGCAGCGGCGGTTGCACCAACACCAGCGAGCAGATCGCGACGATTCATAGGCGTCTCCCTTGAAAGCCGTCGGACCTTGTGCGCGAGGCCTGGCAAGGTCAAATGGGAATATGGATATGCAACCGCCACAGGCCATACCTCACATGCAGGACCCACCGCTGCCGTCAGCCCTGCCGTTCAGGACTGGGATCTGACCCTGGGTTTGATCAATGCCACGATCCAGTTGGATCAGCCGCGTGCGAGCGGGCGGCGGACCGTCGGCACCGGCTTTGNNATCGCGGCACCTCGCGCCGACGGAAGCCCGCGGGTGATCCTGGTTACGGCGCAGCATGTCTTGGCCCAGATGGACGATCCCGAGGCGAGGATCGGCTGGCGCGAGGCCCAGGCCGACGGAAGTTGGCGCTTTGATCCCGAGCCCCTTCGCATTCGCGATGAGGCGGGCAATCCGCTGTGGACGCGTCACCCGGAGCGCGACATCGCGGTCATGGAGATCAGCGCCCCTGAGCCGTTTGCAACAGCGGCCATTCCCATANGCTGGCTGGGCGATGGGGACACCTTTGAGCACTGGCAGGTGCGACCGGGCGACGAGCTGTTGGCCCTGGGGTATCCGCACGGGCTTTCGTCCAATCGGGCCGGGTTCCCGATCTTGCGCATGGGACGGATCGGGTCCTGGCCGCTGACGCCGATCACGGCCTTCCCGACCTTCTTGCTGGATTTCGCGGTTTCGCCCGGCAACTCGGGCGGACCGGTGTTCTGGACGCCCAGTGCGCATCGCAGGCCCAACGCGCCCCAGCCGGACCACCCCTATATCGCTGGGGTTCTGGTGCAGGAGGTCCAGGGTGGGGGCGAAGGTCTGGACCTCGGCGTCGTGGCCCACGCCGTCTATGTGCGCGAAGCCATTGCGCTCTTGCCCTAGGCCCGATCTCACCGGGTGAAATGTCCTCGTTTGGGGACAAATCCGGCGTGAGTCCGAACAGTCTGAAGAGTCTAACCCCAGCCCGGCCCCGTCGGCGGTTGGGAAGCGGCGGCTCCTGGCGGTGGAAGCGTCGGTATTGGCGATGTCAAAGACCTCAGCCAACAGGATGACACCCCATGCGTCATTTTTGGACGTAGGCCCCAAAAACTTTACCTCTCCGGAGTGGGGCGATCGGGGACGGGGCGCAGGCGACTAACCTTGCAGCACGCTCACGCTCATCCGTTCCAGCAGCGCCCCGCCCTGACCCACGGCGGCCAGGCGGCTGGAGGCGTGGCCCAGGACGTTGGCGGCGTAGACCTCATACAGGGCGATCTTGCCGTTCAGCCACTCCGTGTCGCCGCCGTCGGTTGCCAGGGCATCGCGGGCGGCCAGGGCCGCGCGCGCCAGCATCCAGCCGCCGGTTACGTCGCCCATCAGCTTCAGATAGGCATCGGCGGCGGCCAACACATCAGCGGCTCGCGCCGGGTCCTTTNNGGCGTCGAGGATCCAGGCGGTGGCGTCCTGCACGGCCTCTACGGCGGCCCGGAACCGTTCGAACGGCTTGCCGGTGAAAGATCGGCCNAACTGCGGCACCGTCGCCTTCATGTCGGCAATCAGATCCAGCGCCGCCTGGCCACCGTCCTGGCTCAGCTTGCGCCCGACCAGATCCATGGCCTGCACGCCATTGGTGCCTTCGTAGATCGGGGTGATGCGGGCATCGCGATAGAACTGGGCCGCGCCGGTCTCCTCGATGAAGCCCATGCCGCCGTGAACCTGCAGGCCCATGGAGGTGACATCGACGGCCATGTCGGTCGACCAGGCCTTGGCCAGCGGGGTCAACAGATCCTCGCGTCCCTTCCAGCGATGGCGATCTTCCGGCGTCGCAGCGTGTTTGGCCATGTCGGCGGCGACCCCGCAGGACAGGCATATGGCCCGTGCGGCGGCAATGCGCGCCTTCATCTGCGACAGCATGGAGCGGATGTGCGGGTGGTCGATGATCGGAGCCGAGGCTTCGCCGGTCCAGACGCTGCGGCCCTGGCGGCGTTCCTGGGCATAAGCCAAGGCGTGCTGATAGGCCCGTTCGGCGACGCCGACGCCCTCAACCCCGACGGCCAACCGGGCGGCGTTCATCATCACGAACATGGCCGCCAGTCCCTCATTGGGCTTGCCCACCAGTTCAGCGNNCGCGCCCTCGTAGCTCATCACGCAGGTCGGNGAGGCATGGATGCCCAGCTTGTGCTCGATGCCGACGGGGCGGAAGGCATTGCGCTGGCCCAGCGATCCATCGGCGTTGACGGCAAACTTGGGTGTCACAAACAGGCTGATGCCCTTGGGCCCAGGCGGCGCGTCGGGCAGGCGGGCCAGAACCATGTGCACGATGTTGGGCGCGGCGTCGTGATCGCCCCAGGTGATGAAGATCTTCTGGCCATTCAGGGCATAGGTTCCGTCACCGTTGGGCGTGGCCGTCGCGGTCAGGGAACCCAGGTCGGTTCCGGCCTGTGGCTCGGTCAGGACCATGGCCCCGGTCCACTCACCGGAGATCAGCTTGTCCAGATACATGGCCTTCTGTCCGTCGGTGCCGTGCTGCTCCAGGGCCTCGATGGCGGCCAGCGACAGCATGGGGCACAGGCCGAACGCCATATTGGCCGCGTGCACGGTCTCGTAGGCCGCCAGCTCCAGCGCCTTGGGCATCTGCTGACCGCCGTGGTCGGCAGAGGCGGACACGCCGGTCCAGCCTCCGGCCGCAAACTGCTGATACGCCTCGGCAAAGCCTGGCGCGGCGGTCACGGACCCATTGGCATATTTGGCCCCGTTCAGGTCGCCGGGCCGGTTCAGGGGCGCGAGGACTTCTTCGGAAAACTGGCCAGCGGCCTCAAGCACAGCCCCNATGACATCGGCATCAAAGTCAGGAAAGGCTCCGGTTGCCGTCAGGCGATCGACACCGGCCACCGCCTGCAGGGTAAAGGCCAGATCACGAAGGGGCGCACGATAGGTCATGTCGGCTCCAGGGCGTACGAAGGGATAACCACTTCATGCCGCCATGCCGTCCGGTGAAGCAAGTCGCTTGGAGAAAATCTCAAGCTGGGCCAATCTGTCGCCGATTCCGGGGAAGGGTCCGTCATGGCTGAAAGTCCAAATCGTTATTCTGCTGTCTCGCTGACCCTGCACTGGCTGATTGCCGCGCTGGTCCTGGCGCAGGTCATCCTGGTCAATATGCATGAGGCCGAAGAGGGCCCGGACCCCTTCATCGGCTGGCACAAGGCCGTGGGCATCACCATCCTGGTGCTGACTCTGGTGCGGCTCGGGTGGCGGATCAGCAATCCTGCGCCAGCCCTGCCAGCGGCGATGGCCAGTTGGGAGAAGTTCGTGGCCCGGGCGACCCAGGTGGGTCTGTATGTGCTGATGATCGGTCTGCCCCTGACCGGTTGGCTGGCGTCGTCGGCGGCAGGCCGCGATATTTCCTACTTTGGCCTCTTCGACTGGCCGCTGCTGCCGGTCGGAGGCGGGCGCGAGGTCGCCGGCCAGTTTATGGACGTGCACGAACTGGCGGTGAAGGCCCTGTGGGTGCTGCTGGTCCTGCACATCGGCGGCGCGCTGAAGCACCAGTTCATCGACAAGGACAATGTGCTGCATCGAATGCTGCCGATCGTCCCGATCCCGCGAAAGTGAGCGCGACAGGACCGGCAACCGTCGATCAGGCCACCGCCGCCCTCAGGCAGGGGCACCTGGTCATTCTGCCGACGGAGACCGTGTATGGACTGGCGGCTGATGCCGCCAATCCGCTGGCCGTTGCCGCTATATTTGAGGCCAAGGGTCGTCCGCGCTTCAATCCCNTGATTGCCCATGTCGCCGACGTGGAAATGGCCCGCAAGGTCGCGACCTGGAACGACCGTGCTGATCGTCTGGCGGCCGCCTTCTGGCCGGGGCCTTTGACCCTGGTTTTGCCCGTCGCCGACCGGGATCGGATCTGCGACCTGGCGCGGGCAGGGCTGGACAGCGTGGCGATCCGGGTGCCGGGACACGCCCTCTCGCAGGAGGTCATCCGCCAGTTTGCGGGTCCGGTAGTCGCCCCCTCGGCCAACCGCTCTGGTCGCCCCAGTCCGACACGCTTTGCCGATGCAAGAGAGGAGACAGGTGTGGCGGCCGCAGTGGCCCTTGACGGCGGGGACTGCGAGGTCGGGCTGGAATCGACGGTGGTTTCGCTGCTGGGTGACCGGGCGCAGCTGCTCCGCCCGGGGTTTGTCACCCGGGCCGAGATCGAAGCTGTTGTGGGTCCGCTGGAGGCAGACGGCGAGGGCCATCGATCACCGGGTCGGCTGGCCCTGCACTACGCCNCGGACGCGCCGGTGCGGATGGCGGCAGGCGCGGCGCGGGCCGGGNAGATCCTGTTGGGATTTGGTCCCGGGGTCGGGGATCCGCGCTGGAGCCTGAGCCCAACGGGCGACCTGGCAGAGGCGGCGGCCAACCTGTTCCGGCTGTTGCGGGATGCGGATCGACAAGGGCCGACGGGGATCGCCGTTGCGCCGGTACGGATGCGGNGCCTGGGCGAAGCCATCAACGACAGGCTGAAGCGGGCGGCCGGGTTTGTGGGTTGATCCGAGCGGGCGCTAGCGGCGGCAGCGCCGGGTGTGGGCAACGCCCTTGAGATAGGACCGCCGCGCCGTGCCCGCCTCGATCGCCTCCCGCACCTCGCGGGCATGGGCGTGGGCCCCGCTGAGACGACGGACCCAGCCGCGCATGGGGATCAGGTCGCCCGCCGCGTCGGACACGGCAGACAGGGCCGCATCGGCGGCCTGGGCCTCCAACTGCTGGCGCTGCGCGGGCTGATCCACATCGGGACCCAGAACATTGTCCAACCGATCAATCTCGGCGATCAGGGCCGGACAGCGGCCAAGCCCGGTCAGGTCATAGGGGCGCGCCCGCGCCGCCAGCAGGATCGGCGGNATCTCGTCGCGGCGTATGTTGAGATCCTCCAACGGCGTCGTCGCTGCTTCGGAAAACCCGCCCTGGAACCGCTCCGTACCCTGGACCACCCCGTCGCGCGTGATGGATACGCCGCCACACGCGGCCAGCGGAAGACACAACAGGAGCAGGGCCAGGCGGTAGGTCATGGTCTTTGATTGCCCCGCCAGCGACCGGCTTGCAAGCGGTTTGGAGGCAGCCTCAGGTCAGAGAAAGCGATCACGCAGGTCTACACTGGACCGCACCCCGACGGCATCGGCACACTGGGCCAGCCAGTCTTCGGCGGCGTGGCGGCCCCGGTCCCTGAGCTTGATCAAGTAACTCCACTCGGTCTCGACCTTGCTGCTCAGTGGCATGTCACCCAGCCAAGGATCGCTGGCGATGGCATGAACCCTCAGGTCCTGCAGGTGCCCTCCGGCTGTCGGCTTCAGGCGCTTGTCGGCGATCAGCTCCTGCATCAGGGCCAGCGCCCGGAGCTCGGCAATCAGCGGGGCGTTGAAGTTGATCTCGTTCAGCCGATCCATGATCTCTCCCGCCGTCCGAGGGGTGTCGTCGCGCGTGAACGGATTGAGCGGCAAGATCAGGATGTCGTCCGGCATGCCCTCCTGGATCAGCGGCCACAGCGCGGGATTGGCCAGGTAGCCNCCGTCCCAATAGGGCTCACCATCAATTTCGACAGCTTGGAACAGGTGCGGCAGGCAGGCCGAGGCCAGCAGGCTGTCCAGCGTGATGTCCGGCGTTTCGAACAGCCGCACGCGCCCCTGGCGGACACGGGTTGCCGCGACAATGAAGCGGACGTCCGATCCCCTCACGGCATCAAAATCCACCGCCGTCTCAATCGCCCTTTGCAGCGGGTTCAGGTTGAGCGGATTGAACTGATAGGGGCTGAAGGACGAGGCCATGGCTTCGCCCGCTCGCCACAGGTGGGTATCCTTCAGCCAGTCCGGCGTCAGTGCCGCACCCAGACTGCCGAAATCGCCAAATACATTGCGTCCGCCCTGCTGGTTGATCTCACGCCACAGGGTGTCCAGGGCCTGACGTGCCGCGACCGCGCCGCCCTGGGCCCAGCCCGTGATCAGGGCAGCTCCGTTCAGGGCCCCNGCCGACGCGGCGGTGATGACACGAATGTCCAAGCCATCGTGTTCCAGCAAGCGGTCCAGCACCCCNCACTGAAACGCACCGTGAGAGCCNCCGCCCTGCAGGGCCAGGCTGACAGTCGGGCGCTTTGGGGCCTTAGGGCCGGATGATGTCGCCATGATCGGACCGCTACTGCGCGGTCCAGCCCCCATCGACCGGATAGGCCACGCCGGTGGCTGAGGCGCCCAGGTCGGAGACCAGATAAAGGAACAGGCCGGCCAGTTCCTCTGAAGTCACGAACCGCTTGGTGGGCTGTTTCTTGAGGATGACTTCCTCCACGACCCGATCCTTGGAGATACCGTGGGTGCGAGCTTGGTCGGCAATCTGCTTTTCGACGATGGGTGTCTCGACGAAGCCGGGGCAGATGGCGTTGCAGGTGATATTGTCCCGCGCCAGCTCGAGGGCCACGGCCTTGGTCAGGCCGACGACGCCATGTTTGGCCGCGACATAGGCAGACTTGTATTCGCTGGCCCGCAGCCCGTGGGCCGAGGCAATGTTGACGATGCGTCCGCGCCCTTGCGCCTTCATGATCGGCACCGCCGCACGAATGGAATAGAAGGCCGACGACAGATTGATGGCGATGATCTGTTCCCACTTGTCGGTCGGGAACTTCTCGATAGCCTCGACGTGCTGGATGCCAGCATTGTTGACCAGAATATCGAGGCGGCCCAGCTGATGCTTGGCGAAGGCCACCATGTCGGCAACTTCGTCTCCACGCAGCATATTGGCGGCATGATAGCGCACGCGGCTGCCGGATCCGGCTTCCAGCTCGGCACGGATACGCTCAATCTCGGACGGGTCGCCGAGCCCGTTGAGGACGACATCGCCCCCGGCGGCCACGACCGACCGGGCCAGAGCCAGGCCGATGCCAGAGGTTGATCCGGTGATGACGGCGACCTGACCCTTCAGGTCACCCATCCCCGGAAAGGTTGATCCGACGTCGATTGGGCTCCGTCGCTCTTGCCCCAGTTGAACATTCACTTATCCGTCATTCTGGCCAGGTCCGGCCAAGTGATTTGGTGGCTTGATCGCCGTTGCCTCGTCTTATGCCACGCCGGGCGAATGGCTCAAGTATTTCCCGGCCTGGTGAATATCCAATCATTTTCCGTCGAGGCCTGAGGCACATAACTGTAGCCGTCGCGATCGAAATGCTTGAGGTCTGAAGCGCGTTCCAGCCGCTGGTCTATGGCAAAGCGGGCCATGGTGCCGCGAGCCTTCTTGGCGAAGAAGGAAATGATGCGGCGGTCCTCCACCGGACCCTCATAGAAGTGGCAGGTGATCACCGGCAGTTTAAGCGCCTTGGCATCGACGGCACCGAAGTATTCCTGGCTGGCCAGGTTCACCAGCGTCGGATCGGCCTGGCCTTGCACATCCTCATTCAGCTGCTTGGCGATGCGGTTGCCCCAGAAATCATAGAGGTTGGTCCCGCGCCGGGTTTTCAGCCGTGTGCCCATCTCCAGACGATAGGGCTGGATGCGATCCAGTGGCCGCAGCAGGCCGTAGAAGCCAGAGAGGATGCGCACATGGTCCTGGGCCCAGGTCAGGGCCGGGGCGTCCAGGTCGCGGGCCTGCAGGCCTTGATAGACGTCCCCGGCAAAGGCCAGCGCCGCCTGCACGCCCTCCAGCGAGTCGGGGTTGAAGGCCTTGAACCGCTCAGAGTTCAGCTTGGCCAGGTCAGTGGAAATGCCCATGAGCCGCCGCAGTTCGGCCTGGGTCTGGTTGCGGGCCGTCTTCGACAGGGATGAGGTGTCCTCCCGGAAGCGGCGCTCAGACGAGGGCAGGGCGGGGTCCGGCTCGGAAAAGTCGAGCCGCTTGGCCGGTGAAAGGACGATCAGCATGCGGGGTGTTAGGCCGGTTTGATGACGATTGGAACCGCTGGTGGCCTAGAACAACACGCCCGGATTGAGGATTCTGTGGGGATCCAATGCCCGGCGGATCGCCTGCATGGTTTGGATTTCGACCGGCGACTTGTAGCGGCGGGCCTCATCGGATTTCAGGCGGCCCAGGCCGTGCTCAGCCGAGATTGAGCCATCATAGCGGGCGACCACATCGTGAACCACGCGGGAGCCGTCGACCCAGCGGGCGATGAAGGCCGCGCGATCCTCATCGGGGGCGGCCAGGACATCGAAATGCAGATTGCCATCGCCGACATGGCCAAAGACCGACACCCGGGCACCGGGGTGGAAGGTTTCGACGGCGGCAGTGGCGTCGTCAATGAATCTGGCGATCCGGCTGACGGGGACCGAGACGTCGTGCTTCCAGCCGCCGCCTTCCGGCTTCAGCCCTGCCGATTGCTCCTCGCGCAAGCGCCAGAACTGGGCCCGCTGGCTGTCGGATTGGGCCACCACGGCATCGCGGATCAGGTCCCGTTCGAAGGCGACCTCCAGCACTGATTGCAGTTGCGCTTCGGCGGCCCCGGCCTGGCCTGCCGTGATCTCGATCAGAACCGTCCAGGGGTAGGCGTCGCCAAAGGGCGCGCGGGTGTCGGGGATATGGCGCAGCACCAGGTCAAGGCCCAGACGCTTCATGATCTCGAAGGCCTCGACCCCGCCGCCGGTTTCGTCTTTGGCCAGCGCCAGCATATCGATGGCCGCCCCAGGTGTCTCCAGCCCGACCAGGGCCACCGCCCGGCTGCGTGGCACCGGAAACAGCTTCAGCGTTGCTGCCGTCACCACACCCAGCGTTCCTTCGGCCCCGATCAGCAACTGTTTGAGATCATAGCCGGTATTGTCTTTCCTCAGGCGCTTCAGGCCGTTGAAGACCTCGCCACTGGGCAGGACAGCCTCTAGCCCCAACACCAGATCGCGCATCATGCCATAGCGCAGCACCTGGGTTCCGCCGGCATTGGTTGAAATGACGCCGCCAACGGTGGCCGTGCCCTCTGCCGCCAATGACAGNGGAAAGCGTCGCCCTGCCGCCAAGGCCGCCTCTTGGGCCTCGAGCAGTGTCACGCCGGCTTCGACCGTCATGGCATCGTCCAGCGGCGTGACATCGCGCACGGCTCGCATCTTTCCCAGCGACAGCAGCATNTCGCCCATCGGGATCTGGCCGCCGACCAGACCGGTACCGCCCCCTGGGGGTGAGGGGACGCGACGCGCGGCGCACAGGCGCATGATCCGGGCGACATCTTCCGTAGATCTTGGCGTCAGAAGCAGCGGGGTGTGACCCGCCCAGCGACCGCGCCACTCTGTTAGCAGNGGTGCGATCTGGTCCGAATCCTGACTCCAGCCTCCGTCACCGGCGGCATCCTTCAGCGCAATCAGGTCGTCGGGGAGGGGAGGCCATGCCCGTTTGTGCCAAGGTCATGGGCGCAGCGAAAGAGGCAGGTTAGGCTGCATCCATGAATTCCGCTGCCAGCACGACCTTTACCGCCCCGATGCCCGCCGTCGGCGTCGTCTGTCTGCGAGAGGGGCAGGTGCTGCTGATCCGCCGGGGCAAGCCGCCGCGCGCGGGACAATGGAGCCTGCCGGGTGGTCGTATCGAGCCCGGAGAGCGCGCTGTCGATGCGGCACTGCGAGAACTGTGGGAAGAAACAGGGGTGATGGCTGACATCACCGGCCTGGTGGATGTGGTGGATGGACTTTTCCCGTCGGACGGTGCCGGGCCGGGGCATCACTACGTCCTGATCGACTACGCCGCCCGCTGGATGTCGGGGATCCGGTGCCCGGAGACGATGCGACCGATGCCCGCTTCATGCCTCTGGATGATGCCTTGGCGGCCGTGTCATGGGAAGAAACACGACGCGTCATTCTTGCGGCGGCGAGAATGATGAGTCCGATTTAACGTACCGTCGGTCCGGTTTTTATGGCGCGGCGGGCGGGGGTGGTTAAGCTGCTTTCCGAAAAGGAGCCCCCATGGATCGCCACTGTCTTCTTCGTCCTGTTCGCTGTCTTCGCGATCATCCTGCTGTTCAGCGTGGTCAAGATCGTGCCGCAAGGGCGCGAGTTCACAGTTGAACGCTTCGGCAAATACACGCGCACCCTGACCCCGGGCATCAGCCTGTTGACCCCGTTCGTGGAGCGTATCGGTCGCCGGATGAACATGATGGAGCAGGTGCTGGACGTGCCGACGCAAGAGGTCATCACCAAGGATAACGCCATGGTGAAGGTCGACGGCATCGTCTTTATCCAGGTGATGGATGCGGCCAAGGCGGCCTATCGGGTCGATGATCTGCCCTACGCGATTTCTCAGCTGTGTATGACCAACCTCCGGACCGTGGTTGGCTCCATGGAGCTGGACGAGGTGTTGAGCCAGCGCGACAGCATCAATACCCGCCTGTTGCACGTGATCGATGCGGCCACTGAGCCGTGGGGCGTGAAGGTCAACCGGATCGAGATCAAGGATCTGACCCCGCCGACCGACATCACCAACGCCATGGCCCGCCAGATGAAGGCTGAGCGGGAACGCCGGGCCGTCATCACCNGAAGCCGATGGCGAAAAACAAGCCGCCATCGCTCGCGCCGAGGGGCCAAGCAGTCGGCCATTCTGGAAGCGGAAGGCCGCCGCGAAGCCGCCTTCCGTGACGCTGAGGCCCGCGAGCGCGAAGCCGAGGCCGAAGCCCGCGCTACCGCCATGGTGTCCGAGGCTATTGCCCGCGGTGACGTGAACGCCATCAACTATTTCGTGGCCCAGAAGTATGTGGAAGCCTTTGCCGAACTGGCCCGCAGCCCGCAGCAGAAGACGGTCATCGTGCCGTCCGNNGAAATGGGGGCCCTGGTCGGCACCCTGGCGGGGGTTGGCGAACTGGTCGGCCTGGCCAAGGAACAGCAGGGGTCATCACGTCAGGCCCCGACCCGCCGCGTGCGCCGCNGTCGCGGCGGCAGCGTGCCCCCTGCGGAATAAGGAGCTAAGCCATGCAGTTTCTGGTCGATCTCTATGCCAACCAGCCATTCTGGATCTGGCTGGCGGTCGGGGTGATCTTGCTGGGCATCGAGCTGGCGCTGTCATCCGAATGGCTGCTGTGGCCAGCCGTGGCGGCGGGCATCGTTGCCGTCTTGTCCGCGCTGGGTCTGCGTTATGGGTTGGCGTCGATCTGCTGTTGTTTGGGGCACTATCGGTCGGCCTGCTGGCGGCTTCGCGCAAGCTGGTCAAGCGGGTCAACCCGGACGAAGTGCCAGATATCAATGCTCGCGACCAACGCCTTGTCGGCCAGAAGGCACGGGTCATCGAACCCTTTGTCGAGGGTCGGGGCGCGTCTTCGTGTCCGGGGCAGAATGGGCGGCGCTGATCGATGGCACCGGGCCCGCGGCTGGCGAAAGCGTTGTCGTTGAAGCTATCGATGGCCCGACCTGCGAGTTCGCCTGCCTGACGTGTTGCGTTGCAACAGGTATAGAATTGCGCTGGCGTCGCGATTTGAGGCGGTTCGCGCCCTTTCGATCCCTATGTTGTGCAAAATGCGGATGAAAGTTGCCAGATTAACGTCGGTCCGATAGGTCCTTCGCACTTGCAACCAGGTGCAGCCCGGCGGGAGATCCATGGGGTCCAGCAACCAGACCTTTGTGGTGACACCTCGCCAGCCTCCGTCCAAGGCGGCGGCAGCAGAGCGCGTGCGGGATNTTGCCGAGATCCAGGCTGACTACGTGCCTCGAACCGGGACGCAGCAGGCCAGCCGCTGCGCCCAGTGCGGTGTGCCGTTCTGTCAGTCAGCCTGTCCGGTGCACAATGCCATCCCCGATTGGATGAAGTTGGCCGCTGAAGGGTGGTATGAGGAGGCCTGGGAGCGGCTTGAGGCGACCTCGGCCCTGCCCGAAATCTGTGGCCGAATCTGCCCGCAGGATCGTCTGTGCGAGGCAAGCTGCACCCTGGAACAGGCGGGATGGGAGACGGTGACCATCGGCTCGGTCGAACGCTGGTTGGGCGACATGGCTTTTGCCGAGGGTTGGGTTCGCCCGATCCGGCCGTTGACCGAGACGGGCCAGTCGGTCGGTATTATTGGCTCCGGACCGGCGGGTTTGGCAGCGGCGGACCGACTTCGCCAAGCGGGCCATGCGGTGACAATCTATGAGCGCCAGGATCGGGCCGGGNGCCTGCTGACCTATGGCATACCGGGCTTCAAGCTGGAGAAGCCGGTGGTCCAGCGCCGCCTGGATCGCCTGGCGGACGGAGGCGTTGAGTTTCGCCTGGGGGTCGAGGTCGGCGGTACCGAGCCGGGGGCATGTCNNTTTCGACCATTGCGGGCGGCCCATGATGCCGTGTTGATCGCCACAGGTGTCTATCAGGCGCGGCGGCTGACCACGCCGGGCTGCGGCTCGAACGGGGTGGTGGCCGCACTGGACTATCTGACGACCTCCAATCGAAAGGGCTTTGGTGACGCGGTCTCCGCGTTCGACGACGGGACCCTGAATGCCCAGGGGCGGCGTGTGGTGGTGATTGGCGGCGGTGATACGGCCATGGACTGTGTTCGCACGGCCATGCGGCAGGGGGCGACCACAGTGACCTGCCTCTATCGCAGAGACCGCGACAACATGCCGGGGTCGGCCCGCGAGACGGCCCATGCGGAGGAAGAGGGCGTCCGGTTCGAGTGGCTGGCGGCTCCGCGCGCGGTTCTGGGGGACGCAGATCGGGTCCAGGGTGTCCGCGCAGTCCGCATGGCGCTGTCGGCCNCCACCGAAGATGGCCGCCGGGCGGTTGAGGTCGTCCCCGACAGCGAGTTCGACCTGGCTGCCGACCTGGTGATCGAGGCCCTCGGCTTCGAGCCGGAGGACCTTGTGGCGGGCTTTGCGACCCTGGACTTGGCCCTGACCGATTGGCGCACCGTGCGCACGGCCAAGGGGACCCTGGCCACGACCCTGCCGGGTGTGTTCGCCGCCGGTGATATCGTGCGCGGAGCCTCGCTGGTGGTCTGGGCGGTCCGACAAGGCCAGGATGCCGCTGCGGAGATATGCGCCTGGCTGGCGAGCCAGCAGAGGGCGGTCGCATGACCTTTGACCCGGATGCCTATCTGGCCACCCGCCAGCGCCTGATCGATGCAGGGGCCTACGATCCCGCCAGCGAGCATGATGCCTGCGGCGTGGGCCTGATCGCCGCCATCGATGGTCAGCCGCGCCGCGAGGTGGTGGACCTGGCCCTGAAGTCCTTGTCGGCTATCTGGCACCGGNGGGCGGTCGACGCCGATGGCAAGTCCGGCGACGGGGCCGGGCTCCTGATCGGATTGCCGCATGCCTTCTTTGAAGCCCAGGTGCGTGATGCGGGCCACTCGGTGCGCCCTGGCCCGATCGCTGTCGGCATGGTGTTCCTGCCGCGCCGGGATATGGCGGCGCAGGAACTGGCGCGGACCCTGGTGGAACGTGAGGCCCTGGCGGCAGGCTTCTGGCTCTATGGCTGGCGCCAAGTCCCGACACGGGTGGAAATCCTCGGCGAACGGGCGGCGTCCACGCGGCCAGAGATCGAGCAAATCATGCTGTCGNCCCCCGATGGCCTGGCGGGCGAAGATCTGGAACGCGCCCTCTACCTGATGCGGAGACGCATAGAGGCTAGGGCGGCTCAAGCAGGCCTGCAGCACTTTTACGTCTGTTCCCTGTCGGCACGCTCGGTGATCTACAAGGGCATGATGCTGGCCGAGGCGCTGGCCGACTTTTATCCCGACCTGGCCGATGCGCGGNTGGAGGCCAATGTGGCTCTGTTCCATCAGCGCTATTCGACCAATACCTTCCCCGAATGGCGGTTGGCCCAGCCATTCCGCATGCTGGCCCACAATGGCGAGATCAATACGCTTCGCGGCAACGCCAACTGGATGCGCAGCCATGAAATCCGCATGACGGCCGAAGCCTTCGGGACCGACGACGCGACGGTCAAGCCGGTGATCCAGNAGGGCGGCTCGGACNCCGCATCGCTGGACAATGTGTTCGAGGTGCTGGTGCGGGCCGGGCGCCCGGCGCCGATGGTCAAGGCCCTGTTGATGCCTGAAGCGCCGATCGAAGGGGTGATCTCGGATGATCACCGGGCGCTCTACGCCTATTGCAATGCCGTTATGGAGCCCTGGGACGGTCCCGCAGCCATCTGTGCCACCGATGGCCGATGGGTGGTCGCGGGCAAGGATCGCAATGGCTTGCGTCCGCTCAGGGCCGCCGAGACCACCGATGGTCTGCTGGTCTGTGGCTCTGAANGTGGTATGGCGNGGGTGCCCGACAGCCGGATCAAGCGTCGGCTGCATATCCGTGGCGGACGGATGATCTCGGTCGATCTGGAATCGGGCAAACTTTACGATGAGGGCCAGACTATCGACCGCCTGGCTGAGCAGCACCCGTATCGGGCGTGGCTGAGCAATATGGTCGAACTGGAGCCTCTGATTGGCCCCGGTGAAGAGCGCCGCACGTTGCAGGGCGAGGCGCTGACCCGGTTCCAGGCCGCCGCCGGTTGGACCCACGAGGCTATCGAGACGCTGCTCGATCCGATGGCCCAGGAGGGCAAGGAAGCGGTTGGCTCAATGGGTGATGACGCCGCGCCAGCCGTTTTGTCGACCCAGGCGCGCAGCTTCGCCGACTACTTCCGCCAGGCGTTCGCCCAGGTGACCAATCCACCGATCGACAGTTTGCGTGAAGCCGGGTCCATGAGCCTGCGGACCCGGTTCAAGAACCTCGGTAACATCCTGGCACAGGACGAAACCCAGACGCAGGTATTTGTTCTGGAAAGCCCGGTGCTGACGACGGGCATGTATGATCGCATGCTGGATGTCGTGGGGGCCGGGGCAACGACCATCATCGATTGCACCTTGCCAATGGCGGCGACCGAGGCCCCGAGCGGGACGCACCTGAGGCGCGCGCTCGACCACATTTGCGCTGAGGCGGTGACGGCGGCCCGCGAAGGGGCGGCTCTGATCGTTCTGACCGATGAGCAGGCCAGTGCGGACCGCGCCATCCTGCCCATGATCCTGGCCACGNGGGCCGTGCACGAACGCCTGGTGCGCGAGGGCCTGCGGACCTTCTGTTCTTTGGTGGTGCGCAGCGCCGAGACCATCGATGCCCACAGCTTCGCCGTCCTGGTTGGGGTGGGGGCCACCGCAGTCAATGCCTGGCTGGCCCAGGAGACATTTCTGGATCGCCTCAAAGCCGGCCGCTATCCAGGCCTGACCCTGCGCGACGCCTGCCTGAACCATAAGGCGGCGGTTGAAGCCGGGCTGATGAAGATCCTGGCCAAGAAAGGCATCTCGGTCATTTCGGCCTATCGCGGGGCCTGTGAATTCGAGGCCTTGGGCCTGAGCCGCGCCCTGGTGGCCGAATACTTCCCGGGCATGACCAGCCGCATATCCGGTATCGGCCTGGCCGGGCTGGAGCAGCAAGCGATGGATCGCACGACCCGAGCCTTTGCGGACCGCTCAGTGCAACTGCGCACCGGGNGGGCTCACCGTATCCGGGCGGGCGAGGAAACCCACGCCTGGGATGCCGAGATGATCCATCGATTGCAGGATGCCACGACCCGCAACGACTACAGCCGCTACAAGGCCTATGCCCGGCGCGNNCGTACGCTGCCGCCGGTGGCGTTGCGCGATCTGCTGGATTTCCGCCAGGCGACGCCCATTGCCGTGGACGAGGTGGTCAGCGTCAACGAAATCCGCCAGCGCTTTGTCACGCCCGGCATGAGCTTGGGGGCCTTGAGCCCTGAGGCGCACGAGACGCTGAACATCGCCATGAACCGGATCGGGGCGCGGTCTGTCTCGGGCGAGGGCGGTGAGGACCCGGAGCGGTATCAACCCCGTCCCAATGGCGACAATCCTAACTCGGCCATCAAGCAGGTGGCCTCGGGCCGGTTCGGCGTGACGGCTGAGTATCTGAACCAGTGCCGCGAGATCGAGATCAAGGTGGCCCAAGGGGCCAAGCCGGGCGAGGGCGGACAGTTGCCAGGCTTCAAGGTGACCGAGTTCATCGCCCGAATGCGCCACGCGACGCCGGGCATCGGCCTGATCTCCCCGCCGCCGCATCACGACATCTATTCCATCGAAGACCTGGCCCAACTGATCTACGACCTGAAGCAGATCAACCCGATCGCTTCGGTGACGGTCAAGCTGGTGGCGTCCAGCGGGATCGGGGCGGTGGTTGCGGGCGTGGCCAAGGCCAAGGCCGACACCATCCTGGTCAGCGGCCACAACGGCGGCACCGGTGCCTCAGCCATGGGCTCGATCAAGCACGCAGGCATGCCCTGGGAACTGGGTTTGGCCGAAGCACATCAGGTGTTGAGCCTGAACGGCCTGCGCAGTCATGTCCGACTGAGGACCGATGGCGGCATCCGCACCGGACGTGACGTGGTGATGGCCGCCATGCTGGGAGCCGAAGAGTTCGGGATCGGTACGGCCAGCCTGATTGCGGTCGGCTGTCTGATGGTGCGCCAGTGCCATTCCAACACCTGCCCGGTCGGGGTTTGCGTGCAGGATGAACGCCTTCGGGCCATGTTCACGGGCACCGCTGACAAGGTGGTGAACCTGTTCACCTTCATTGCGGAGGACACGCGCGAGGTTCTGGCCTCGCTGGGCCTGCGCTCGCTCGAAGAGGCCGTCGGCCGAACCGATCTGCTGCATCAGGTATCACGCGGGACCAGTCAGGTAGACGATCTGGACCTGAATCCCTTGCTGATCCGCGTGGGGGAGNGGCAGGACCTGAAGCCGGTGGGGGCCGGGCGCAATGCCGTTCCTGACACGCTGGATGCCCAGATGATCCGCGATGCCGCGCCCTTTCTGGACCGTGGCGAGAAGATGCATCTGACCTATTCGGTCGCCAATACGCAGCGCTCGATCGGTACGCGGATATCGTCAGAGATTGTGCGGCGGCTTGGTCAGGATGTGCTGGCTGGCCAGCTGACAGTCAGTCTGCGCGGAGCTGCCGGACAGTCGCTGGGAGCCTGGGCCGTGCGGGGCCTGCGGATCGAGCTGGATGGCGAGGCCAACGATTATGTCGGCAAGGGGCTTTCCGGGGCCGAGCTGGTGGTGCGCCCCAAGCGCTGGCGTCCTGGCGAGGCGATCATCGGCAACACCTGCCTGTATGGGGCCACATCGGGCGACCTTTTCGCGGCCGGTCAGGCCGGGNAGCGGTTCGCCGTGCGCAACTCAGGTGCCTTGGCGGTTGTCGAAGGTATCGGGGCCCACGGCTGTGAATACATGACCGGCGGCACGGTCGTTGTGCTGGGGTCTGTCGGATGGAACTTCGGAGCGGGCATGAGCGGAGGCGAGGCCTTCGTTCTGGATCAAGGCGAGGATGTTGCGCGGTGCCTGAACTCCGCATCGGTGGGCTGCAGCGCCGTCGTCGGGGCCGCAGCTGAGCGGCTGCACCGGCTGGTGCAGGCACATTGGGACCATACCCATTCTCCCCGAGCCCAGGAACTGCTGGACAACTGGCCCGCAGCGCTGACCCAGTTTCGACACGTCATCGCCCGGGAGGTGTCGAGCGACGTCAGCGCCAGGCGTGCCTGAAGGGTCAGCTGCCGGGCCCGTGACCGACCATCTCGTTGACGCCCCGGTTGGCCAGACCATCAGCGCGTTCGTTCAGTTCGTGACCGGCATGGCCCTTGACCCAGTGCCATTTGACCTCGTGCCGGGCGCGAGCCTCGTCGAGGCGTTGCCACAGGTCGACGTTCTTGACCGGCTTCTTGTCCGCCGTCTTCCAGTCGCGGGCCTTCCAGCCGCGAATCCATTCGGTCACGCCTTGCATGACGTATTTGCTGTCGGTGTGCAGATCGACGCGGCAGGGGCGGTTCAGGGCCTCCAGCGCCATGATGGCCGCCGTCAGCTCCATGCGGTTGTTGGTGGTCAGCGGCTCCCCGCCCCACAGCTCCTTCTCGCGCCCCTTGCCCGCCTGCAGGATCGCGCCCCAGCCGCCCGGGCCAGGATTGCCTTTGCAGGCTCCATCCGTGTGGATGATGACGTGGGAGAGGTTGGACACGGTAGCGGGCGACTCAGAACTTTAGGGGTAGCTGACTGTATAGGGATGACGGTCGGACACCGCCATGACGGAGCCCATCACGCGCAAATCGTGCGGAAATTGAACCCGCGCTTGGCGCGGAGCCATCGAACCGCCTATATGCACGCACATAGTTTGTTGTCGGGCAGTTCTGGCTCGCAGAAGGAGATGTCGCCGTGGGCGCAATGAGCATCTGGCACTGGGTTATTGTGATCGCTGTGATTGCGCTGCTGTTTGGCGGGCGGGGCAAGCTGTCCGGCCTGATGGGCGACGCCGCCAAGGGCATCAAGGCGTTCAAGGACGGACTGAAGGACGACGATACCTCCGGTTCGACCGCCTCGGGCGCGGCCTTGCCCAAGACCGAAGCGGAAAAAGAAGAGCAGTCGCGCTAAGGCGGCGCATCTCGCACACGGGAATCTGACGCATGGGCGGTCTCGGTCCCGGAATCGGGGGCTGGAATATATCGTCATTGGCCTGGTCGCCTTGTTGGTGCTGGGGCCTGAGCGGCTGCCTGTCATGATGCGCAAGATTGGTCAGTGGGTCGGCAAGGCCCGACGCATGGCCGATGAGTTCCGCACCAGCTTCGAAGACATGGCCCGCCAGTCGGAGCTTGATGACCTGCGCAAGGAGGTCGAGGCCCTCCGCCGCGGGCAGGGGATGTTGCCGCTGGGGCCTGAAGCGGAGCAGACGTTTCGCGACATCAACAGCAATCTGACCGGCGCAGGCACACCGAGCACTCCGCCGTCTCTGGGTCAGGCGGTGCCCGTCGAGCCACCTCAGCCAGACCCAGCAGACGGGTCGGTGCGGTCGGCACCGAAACCCAGAGCCAAGCGGGTCGCGCCCAAAGCTGCCAAGTCTGCGGCCAAGCCGGCAGGCCGGTCAAAGTCAGCCACAACCGCCAACACCAAAGCGTCCAAGCCCAAGGCCACGCGCAAGAAGGCGGCTGACCTGTGACCCGTTCAGAGGCCGACGAGGCCGACATCGAAGCGTCGCGTGCGCCCCTGATGGATCACCTGGTCGAGTTGCGGAAGCGGCTGCTGATCTGTGTCCTGGCGTTCATCGCGGGCTTCATTCTGTGCTTCGCGTTTTCGGAGCCGCTGTATCTGTTTCTCGTAAAGCCGTTTGCGGCGGCGACAGCGTTCCACCAGGCATTGGCCCCTGGAGCGCATGTGTCGCCGCTGGATCTGATCCTGGGCACCGCGGGCGTGAAGCCGTTGCCACATGTGGATGGGGCGACGGTCAATCTGATCTACACGGCACCGCTGGAAATCCTGTTCACCAAGATGAAGCTGGCCGGTTTCGGGGCGATCATCGTGGCCTTTCCGGTGCTGGCCTGGCAGCTCTACCGCTTTGTCGCACCGGGCCTTTACCGCAATGAACGCGGGGCGTTTCTGCCCTTCCTGATTGCCTCACCGATCCTGTTCCTGGTCGGCGCGGCGCTGGTCTATTACGTCATGCTGCCGTTCGTGATGTGGTTCTCGCTCAGCCAGCAGATTACGGCCGGTGATGTCACGGCGGCGCTTCTGCCAAAGGTTTCGGAGTATCTCAGCCTGGTGCAGGCCCTGATCCTGGCCTTTGGCCTGTCGTTCCAGCTGCCTGTGGTAATCACGCTGTTAGGACTGGCCGGGCTGATCTCGTCCCAGACCATGGCCTCTGCGCGGCGCTATGCCATCGTCGGTGTCGTTGTTTTGGCCGCAGTGGTGACACCGCCGGATCCCATCAGCCAGCTGATGCTCGCTGTGCCGCTGGTGCTGCTCTACGAANTTTCGATCTGGTGTGTGAAGCTGATCGAGATGCGCCGTGCAAGAGATGAGGCCGCCGAGGCCGCCTAGATCAACAGCGTTATGGCGTTGCCGAAGTTGTGCAGGATCACGGCTGTCAGGATGCTCTGGGTCCGAAGTACCAGCCAGACCCCAAGNACGGACGGAACGGCGGTCAAGGCCATGGTGACCAGGTCGAAGGAAAACTGGCCATCGGAATAACCGAAGGCGTGGGCCAGACCGAAGGCGAGGCACGAGATGATCGCCCCNCAATGCCAGCGCACACCCAACCATTCCCAGCGGCCCAGGAAGGCACGTCCGAGCGCGTAGAGAAGGATGCCGCGATAGAAAGCCTCCTCTTCAAGCCCCGGCATTGTCAGCTGAAAGGCGATCGTATCGACTGAAACAGGACCCGAGGGAAAAGCCAGGGCGATGCCCGTGAAGAAGGCCATGTAGATCAGCATCACCGGGAGGCAGGCCCTTATGCTACCGGGGGCTTGCTTGAGGGTCAGGCCGGTTCGCGTCCAGCCAAAAGCCGGAGTGGACGCCACCAATAGCGTTACGGCCAGCGCCAGGAGCTTGCCCTGCCAGTTCCAGGAACTGGATGTGAACAGGTCGGGCAGATAGCCATAGAGGCGCGTCAGAGCCAGGTCATTGAGGACGATGAGCAAGCCTGCGATTCCAAGCCACCTGGGNGAGAAGGATTTCCACCGGGCCAGGCCAATGAGACCGCCCATACCCAAAAGTATGGCAGTTGAAGCGAGGGTGCTGATGATGCCGTCCATTGTCTTTCTCCCGACGCGGTGAGCCGGTTGAAAGTAGAAGAGCCACCGATCACGGGCTCATCAGAAGGTGGCCAATCGTTCCTCAAAAGCGAGAAATGCGATCCGAAATGGCGCTCACGCCCGGGCTTCGGTCAGTCGGAAGCGTAGCCGACGATAGTCGCTGGGTGCACAGTTCTCCAACTCCCTGAATACCCGGTTGAAGGTGGCCAGCGAGGCAAAGCCGCTGTCCAGGGCTATGGCGATCAGTTTGTCATTTGCTCGCGCAGGATCGGCCAGTAGACGCTTGGCCTCTGCCACGCGGTAGTGGTTCAGGAACGTGCGGAAGTGATCAAAGCCGAGCTGTTGGTTGATCAGTCGGCGCACGGTGCGATCCGGAGCGCCAATCATCTGCACAAGCTGGTCGAAAGAGAGGTCCGGTCGGAGATAGATTCGATCCATCTCGATCAGGTGTTTGAGGCGCACCAGTAGAGGATCGTCNTGGGCGCGCGGGGCCGTCTGATGATGCTGGACGGGGAGGGGGCTCGGGTGCGGTGCTGTCTGACCTTGCAGGCTGAGGTGCAGGAGCCAGCCTGTGCACACGAGAACGGCGGCATTCTGAAGGACGCTGAAGGTGCGGGGCTGCCAGTCGAAGCCCATGATCACATCGACGGCGAGGTCGGCAAATAGCAGCGCAGCCAAGGCGATTACCACCCAGACGCGGGCACCGCGTCGCTCCGGCACCATGTCGTCCGGTCGGTCGCTGATCAGTCGCCAGCCAAGATGCCCAACCATCAACAGCCCGATTACGACCAGCAGGCGAGACAAGCCCAGATCGGCGGCGGTCGGGCCCATCAGGCCGCGATCTGCCGCGGCGACGAGGATCCAAAGAAGGCCGATGCCGAGCACGATCCCACGGGGCCGGAAGCTTCTGTCAAAGACCGCCAGGCAGAACCACCACAGCGCGACCGCCGCGAACCCGGCCAGGAGGTAGCAGATGTGGCCCAGCACGCCTGAGGGGCGGAGTATGGCTTCGGGTGTGTTGCCGGCCAGNAATCCGCTCAGGCATAAGGCCAATGGGACAAGATAAGCGCCGATGCGCGGCTCCTGCCGGAGCCAGAGATAGGCGGCGGCCAGCAGCAGGGTGATGCTGGCGATACGGACTATGACATCGAGTTCCTGAGGGCTCATGCCAGCCTTCTATCGGGCATAGCTCGACCTTGGCGAGGATCGGGCAAGCGAGCGGTGCGTTTCGGTGCGAAACAAGGCCGGACGGTTCCCCATCCGGCCTTGCAATCCAGTCGTTTGGCCGCCGATCAGCAGCTGTAATACATGTCGAACTCGACCGGGTGCGGGTGCAGTTGCAGGCGCATCACCTCTTCCATCTTCAGATCGATGTAGCTGTCGATGAAGTCATCATCCATGACGCCGCCCTTCTTGAGGAAGGCCCGGTCCTTGTCCAAGGCATCGAGCGCCTCGCGCAGGGAGCCGCAAACCTCTGGGATATTACCGCGCTCTTCCGGCGGCAGGTCATACAGGTTCTTGTCGGCGGCNGCGCCCGGATCAATCCGGTTCTCAATGCCGTCCAGGCCCGCCATTAACAGGGCCACGAACGTCAGATAGGGGTTACCCATCGGGTCAGGGAAGCGGGCTTCGATGCGCTTGGCCTTGGGCGAGTTGACCCACGGAATACGGATCGATGCCGAACGGTTGCGGGCCGAATAGGCCAGCTTCACCGGCGCTTCATAGCCCGGAACCAGGCGTTTGTAGGAGTTGGTGGTGGAGTTGGCGAAGGCATTGATGGCCTTGGCGTGTTTGATGATACCGCCGATGTACCACAGGCACATTTCGGACAGGCCAGCGTATTTGTCACCGGCGAACAGCGGTTTGCCGTCCTTCCAGATCGACTGGTGCACATGCATGCCCGAGCCGTTGTCAGCAAACATCGGTTTAGCCATGAAAGTCGCAGACTTGCCGTAGGCGGCGGCCACATTGTGGATCACGTATTTATAAAGCTGCAGACGGTCAGCCATGGTCAGCAGGTCCGAGAACTTCAGCCCCAGTTCGTGTTGGGCCGGGGCGACCTCGTGGTGATGCTTCTCCGGGTCCAGCCCCAGGTCCTTCATGACCGACAGCATCTCGCCGCGCAGGTCCTGACCGCTGTCGACCGGGTTGACCGGGAAATACCCCCCTTGTGGNCCGGGACGGTGGCCCATGTTGCCTTCGGCATACTCTGCCCCGGTGTTGGCGGGCAGTTCGGTCGAGTCGTAGCTGTAGCCAGTGTCGTGAGGCTGGGTTGACCAGCGCACATCGTCAAAGATGAAGAACTCGGCTTCCGGTCCGAAATACACCGTATCGCCGATGCCGGATGATTGGGCATAGGCCAGCGCCTTCTTGGCCATGGAGCGGCTGTCGCGGTTGTAGGGCTCGCCCGTGTCCGGGTTCAGGACGTCGCAGAACAGGAACATGGTTGTCTGCTGGTAGAAGGGGTCGATCCAGGCGGTCGACAGGTCCGGCTTCAAAAGCATGTCGCTTTCGTTGATGGCCTTCCAGCCCGCGATGGACGAGCCGTCAAACATGGTGCCGTCTTCTAGGAACTCTTCGTCGACCATATCGATGTCGAAGGTGACGTGCTGCATCCGACCGCGCGTATCGGTGAACCGAAGGTCGACGTATTTGACGTCCTGCTCCTTGATATCGGCGAGGATCTTTTTGGCGCTCATGAGATGGTCCGTGGGTTGGGGAGGTTCAAACGAAAACGGGCCCCTTAATCCGAGGGACCCGTAGTGGGATTCAGACGGCTTGGGCTCCGGTTTCGCCGGTGCGGATGCGGATGACGTCAAGCACGTCGGATACGAAGATCTTTCCGTCACCGATCTTGCCGGTGCGAGCTGCAAGCTGGATGGCCTCAATCACCGCCGGAGCCAGATCGTCGGCCACCACCACCTCGATCTTGATCTTGGGCAGGAAGTCGATGACGTATTCCGCCCCGCGGTAGAGCTCTGAATGGCCCTTTTGGCGACCATAGCCCTTGGCCTCGAGCACGGTCATCCCTGGACGCCTGCATCCTGCAGCGCTTCTTTGACTTCATCCAGCTTGAACGGCTTGATGACGGCTTCGATCTTTTTCATGGCGGGTCCAAAGCGGGGTTACGGCTCACGCTTGGACGCTAAAGGGACATTGCATTGCAACATAACGCAAGCCCTTTTGCGCCTTCGTTGCCATCCGTGACCGGATCATCACGGTTTGGCAGGCTAGGCCGCCCCGAAAATGGTTGCGAGCTTCCCTGACGTGAACCTTGGCACCGGGCCTGTGGCGCGCTACCTGATCTGCTTCCCTCATCCCCTTGCGGAGACTTCTGATCATGGCTGACCTGGCAACCGTTACCGAGCACATCCGCAGCGCCGTCGGCGACAACTCCGGCCTGGGCAAGACCGTCAAGATCGATCTGGGCGACGATGGCATCATTTACATCGATGGCGTGTCCTCGCCCAATACGGTGACGAACGACGACAAACCGGCGGATGCCAACATCGGCGTCAGTCTCGAGAACCTGCTGGCCATCGGCGATGGCTCGCTGGACCCGGTCATGGCCTACATGTCTGGCAAGCTTAAGGTGGACGACATCATGGTGGCCCAAAGCTGGCCCCGATCCTCAAGCGTTGATCGTGCACGCACTCTGACAGTCTGGCGGCGCGCTCCTGCGGAGTGCGCCGCTTGTGTTTCTGGAGACCCGCTATGGACTTCCGCCCTACCGACCGCGCCCTGGACTATCAGGCCCGGTTGCGTCGCTTCCTGGATGACAGGGTCATTCCGCGCACCGCCGAATACCATGCTCAGGTCCACGCTGATGCCACCGTCCAGCCGCCGGTCATGGAGGCCATGAAGGCCGAGGCGCGCGCCGCCGGGCTCTGGAACCTGTTTCTGCCTGGAGGGGCACATGATGGTTACGCCGGAGCCGGGCTGACCAATCTGGAATATGCCNCCCTGGCCGAGATGATGGCGACGGTCGGCCTGTGGTGCCCGGAGGTGTTCAACTGCAACGCACCCGATACCGGCAATATGGAAGTGCTGCACATGTATGGCGATGCGGCGCAANAGGCGCGCTGGCTGCGGCCGCTGATGGACGGCGACATCCGCTCCGCCTTCCTGATGACCGAGCCGGAGGTGGCCTCGTCAGACGCGACCAATATCGAGACCCGGATTGAGCGCGGCGGCGACCACTATGTCATCAATGGCCGCAAGTGGTGGTCGACCAACATGGGCCACCCCAACGTCGCCATCACCATCGTCATGGGCAAGACCGACCCGTCGGCCGCAACCCACGCCCAGCAGAGCCAGATCCTGGTGCCGGTGGACACGCCGGGCTTTGAGGTCAAGCGGATGCTGACGGTGTTTGGCTATGATGAGAAACCTTATGGCCATGCCGAGGTTCTGCTGAAGGATGTCCGCGTTCCGGCCGAGAACCTGATCGCCGGCGAGGGCCGGNGGTTCGAGATCGCGCAAGGGCGCCTAGGACCGGGTCGTATCCATCACTGTATGCGGGTGATCGGCTGTGCCGAAAAGGCGCTGGAGCTGATGGTCACGCGCCTGCTCAGCCGCACGGCCTTTCGCAAGACCATTGCCGAGCACTCGGTGTGGGAACAGCGGGTGGCTCAGGCCCGCACCGAGATCGAAATGTGCCGTCTATCGGTGCTGAAGGCGGCCTGGATGATCGATCAGGCCGGGGCCAAGAACGCCAAGTCCGAGATCGCCCAGATCAAAGTCGCGGCCCCCAAAATGGCGCTGAAGGTGCTCGATGACGCCATTCAGGCCTTCGGCGGGGCAGGGGTTTCCGGCGATTTCCCGCTAGCGGAGCTCTACGCCACGGTGCGAACCTTGCGTATCGCGGACGGCCCCGATGAAGTGCACAATCGCACCATCGCCCGACTGGAGTATGCCAAGTATGGTGGGCGCGGCTAAGGTCAACCAGGCCACAGGGGGAGACAACATGCACGGTACCATCAACGCCTTTGACGCGGCGGCGGTGCTGATCGTCCTGTCGGCCGCCCTGGGTTGGATTAATCAGCGCTTTNTGAAGTTACCGGGCACGGTGGCCCTGACCATGATGGGGGCGGTGGCCTCGATCCTGGTGGTTGTGGCCGACTACGTCCTGCCGTCCAGCGACCTGTCAGGGGCCGTCAGCAGCTTTCTGAACGGGGTCGATTTCCACGAGACGCTGATGAACGGCATGTTGTCGTTCCTGCTGTTTGCAGGGGCTCTGCACGTCGACATCAACTATCTACGTAAGGGGCGCTGGCAGATCGCCATTCTGGCCACGCTGNGGGTGATTGCCTCGACCGTGCTGGTCGGATTCGGTTTTCACTGGCTGACGAGTTTGCTGGGAATGGCCGTGCCGCTGATCTGGTGTCTGGTGTTCGGGGCTCTGATCAGTCCCACGGATCCGGTCGCAGTCATGGGGGTGATGAACACGGTCAAGGTACCCNCCAGCCTGAAGGCGACGATTGCCGGTGAGAGCTTGTTCAACGACGGCGTCGGTGTGGTGATCTTTTCGATCCTACTGGCCGTGGCCGTCAGCGGCGAGCCGTTCTCTCTGCTGCACGCGNGGGAGATGTTCCTGGTCGAGGCGGGAGGGGGAGCGGTCCTGGGATTCGTCGCTGGATGGATCGGCTATCGCGCCATGAAGGCCATCGATGACTACTCCGTCGAGGTTATGATCTCTCTGGCTGTGGTGATGGGCGGATATTCATTGGCGTCTGCCCTGCACATTTCCGGGCCGGTGGCGATGGCGGTGGCGGGCCTGTTGATCGGCAATCGCGGCGTGGCCGAGGCGATGAGCGATCTGACCAAGGACTACCTGCTGAAGTTCTGGACGTTGGTCGACGAGATCCTGAACGCCGTCCTGTTTCTGCTGATCGGGCTGGAAGCGGTGGTGGTGGCCCAGAAATTCCNNGGCCTGATCGGGTTGGGGATTATGACCATCCCGCTCGTCCTGTTGGCGCGCGCGATTTCGGTGGGTGTGCCATTGCTGGCCTGGCGCAGGCTGATGCCGTTCCGCCTGACTTTTCCGGTCATGGTGTGGGGAGGGTTGAGGNGGNGGATCTCCATCGCCCTGGCCCTGTCCCTGCCGCCCAGCCCGGTCAAGGACGTCTTGGTCGCGGCCACCTATATGGTGGTGCTGTTCTCGGTCCTGGTGCAGGGCAGCACCATCAAGTCGGTGATCAGAAGACCATTCCGACTGAGGAGCCGGCAGAACTGCATGGGTGAGGGAGTTTGCACCGCATAACGTTATGCGTTATGTTCGGCACCCATGATCCGCAGCTTTCGTGATCGTGAAACGGAGAAGATCTGGCATGGCCAGCGGTCGCGCCGCTTGCCGCCAGATATCCAGGAAGCGGCTTTGCGAAAGCTTCGTTTGCTGAACCGTAGCGGTTCGCTGGACGATCTGCGTGTCCCGCCGGGCAAGCGGCTGGAAGCCCCGTCCGGTGACCGCAAGGGCCAGCATTCGATACGGATCAATCAACAGTGGCGGATTTGCTTCCGCTGCAGCGATGGAGGGTGCGACGATGTCGAAATCTGCGATTACCACTGACCGTCTGGCGGATGCCGGCGCACCCGACGCATGGCTGCGCAATCCGACACCGGGGATATTCTGCTGGAGGACTTCCTCAAGCCCATCGGCATGAGCCAGACCGCCCTGGCCGTGGCCATCGGGGTGCCGCCGCGCCGGATCAATGAGATTGTGCTGGGCAAGCGGTCGGTCACCGCCGACACCGATCTGCGCCTGACCCGCTACTGGGGCCTGACGCCAGGGTTCTTCCTGGGTCTGCAAGTCGACTTCGACCTGCTGGAACAGCGACGGAAGATGGGCGACGCCCTGGACCGGATCACGCCGAGGGCGGCTTAGGGTCTTCTTCATCGAGACCGAAGGAGGCCAAGACCGATCCGTCTGCGCGGAATATTGCTACGCCACCGTCTCGATCCCAGAACTCGGCCTGTTTCTTTGGTGTCTCAAGGAAGCGGTCGTAGCTCATGACGTTGATATGTTTGTCGAACGAAAGTTGCTCACGGAGCCGATTGTAGTGAGCTGGGAAATCAGTTCGACGACCGATCACAATGCAGGCAGAAGCGCGCGGGGAAATGCCAAAAAGAGCCAAGCCGTTTTCTTTACGAGGGCGGCGGGCGTAGTCGATGTTTGATTCCAGCCAGCTGCGCCAACGCTCATTTGATCGATTGCCTCGCGAAGCGATCTTGAGAAAGTGCCATCCCTATTGAACGGAGTATCGGATGGGCATTCTAACTCGAACAACGTCCAATGATAGCCACCCGAGTGGGCATGGCCGTGGACGAAATCGGGAATAAACTGAGAACCCAATCGCTTCTGGGGATGACCCACTCACCATGGCCGCTTCGACCATGGGCCGCAATAAGTGCGGGGTGCTTTTCGATGAACCTCTGGCAGTCCAATTCCTTCGCGCCAGAAGACAGCAGGGCGGCAAATTCATCGACATCACTTAGCTTGGTCTGCGTATGGGACGTAGCATACTGTTCAAGGTCTCCATGTAGCTCATAGGAAGGCCTAGCCATGGTCGCCTAACCCACCTTCACCCGCGTCGCCGCTTCGGGCAGGTCTTCCCCGAACGCCCGCTGATAGAACTCGGCGATGGTGGGCCTCTCCAGCTCGTCGGACTTGTTGAGGAAGGTCAGGCGGAAGGCCAAGCCTAAGTCCCCGCTGAAGATATCGGCATTCTGCGCCCAGGTGATGACGGTGCGCGGGCTCATGACGGTGGAGATGTCGCCGTTCATGAAGGCGTTGCGGGTCATGTCGGCGACGCGGACCATGGCGGCGATGTCCTGGCGACCCTTTTCGGTGTTCCAGCCGGGCACCTTGGACAGGACGATTTCGGCCTCCACGTCGTGATCCAGATAGTTCAGGGTCGTGACGATGTTCCAGCGGTCCAGCTGGGCCTGATTGATCTGCTGTGCGCCGTGATACAGGCCCGTGGTGTCGCCCAGGCCGACGGTGTTGGACGTGGCGAACAGGCGGAAATGCGGATGCGGCCGGATGACCCGGTTCTGGTCCAGCAGGGTCAGGCGACCCGACGCCTCCAGCACGCGCTGGATGACGAACATCACGTCCGGGCGCCCGGCGTCATATTCGTCGAACACCAGGGCTACGGGCCGTTGCAGGGCCCAGGGCAGGATGCCTTCGCGAAACTCTGTCACCTGTTGCCCGTCTTTCAGGACAATGGCGTCCTTGCCGACCAGATCGATGCGACTGACGTGGGCATCCAGATTGACCCGAACCGTTGGCCAGTTCAGGCGCGCAGCGACCTGCTCGATGTGGGTCGACTTGCCCGTCCCATGGTAGCCCTGAACCATGACGCGGCGATCAAAGGCAAAGCCGGCACAGATGGCCAGGGTGGTCTGCGGGTCGAACTGATAGCCCTCATCAATCTCGGGCACATGCGGGTCGCCCGCTGGGAACACCGGCACCGTCATATCACTGTCGATGCCGAACAGCTCCCGCACGGGGGCATGGCGCTCTGGCGTCAACAGCAGCAGGGGATCGTTCACGGTGTCGGCAGGGGAGGTCATGGCGCTGCTTTAGAGGGATGCGGGCGCAGGCTCAACGGGCAGGTGTACCCCAAGCTGCCAGGCCAGCCTTTTTCAGGGTTTTGTAGGCCTTGATAACGTTCTGCAGCTTGGCTTCGGCGGTGCGGTCGCCGCCGTTTGTGTCCGGGTGGAAGCGCTTCAGCATCTCGTGATACCGCGCTTTGACCTTGGCTTTATCGGCGGTGGCGTCCAGGTCCAGATCCGCCAGGGCATTGCGCTCCAGGCGACCCAGCTTCAGGCCCTCTTCCTCGCCAGGTGCCGGTTCGCGTGTGCGGNNACGGCCGAACAGGCCGAAGCTGTCCTTCCAGCTGCCAGTGCCAGAGGTGTTGGCGGTGCCGAACTTGGCGGANAAGGCGGCCGCTTCGCGGGTGTATTTGCCAGCTTTCATTTCCCAGGTCGGGCGACCGCCGGTCATGGCTTCTGATTCCTGGGCGGCGCGGATTTCGCCCTCGCTCATGCCGGCATAAAAGTTCCAGCCCTTGTTGTACTGACCAGCATGCGGTTGGCAGAAATCGTAGAAATCATTGATGCGTTCACGCGACTTGGGGGCCTTGGCGGTGGCCGCCTTGTGGCAGTCGGGCCAGTCACAGCGCTTCTCGCCGGGCTTGAGGCCCAGCACATCCTCATGCGTGTCCTGCTCCTCGGGCGGGCGGATGCGCATGTCTTTGAAGCGCGGCTTATATTCGAATGCGGTCGACATCTGATGCTAGGATAGGGTGGAAATGATTACCAACAAGGACTTGACGGTGACAGAAGGCCCAGTGGCGCAAGAAATTCGGCGGCTGTTGACCGAAAGCCTCTCTATCGAGCGGCTCGAGATCGAAGATGACAGTGCTCGCCACGCCGGCCATCACCATGAAGGCGGGGTCGACGGGCGTGCGGGTGGCGAGAGCCATTTCAATCTGGTGATCGTCTCGCCCGATTTCGAGGGCATGAGCCGGCTTCTGCGTCAACGCCGCGTGATGCAGGTGCTGGGCGAGTTGATGCGCGACCGGATTCATGCGCTGTCCGTGCGGGCGCTGACCCCAACGGACGCCTGATCAGCACGGCCATTTGTTCACCTCGCCTTAGCGGTCGGCGCGTTAGCCTGCCCGACAGTAGGGGTGGAGTGGGGTCTGTTATGGTCGAATCCGAGGCGGTCAGTCGGTCGCAGGTCGAGATGGGCACTGAAGTCGTTCAGTCGGTCCAGGCGATCTTGCAGACCCAGTATCTGCGGTATTTGATCATTGCCTCCTGGGCCCTGGGTCTGGCCCCGACTGTCGGAATTATTCCGGCGCTTGTCTGGTTCATCCTCACCTGTTCTGCGGGTCTGGCCCGCGGAGTTTTCGAACGTCGTCTGAAAAGGCGCACCGATGGTGGTTTTGGCCTGGTTTTCCCGGTCGTCGCGACCGTGACGACCGCGGTCTGGGCCATTGCGCCGCTCATGGCCTGGTTCTCGGGCGGGTTGGTCGGCCACAGCTTGGCGCTGGTGCTGATCGTGGCGGGGTATGTGCTGGTGTTCGCCCAGCTTCGCACGACGCCACGGCAGGCCCTTNTGATTTCATCGCCCTATGGCGCTGCGGCCGTGGTGATCCTGACCAATNTGTGGGGACCGCCCNTGTTCTGGCCCGTCGTGGCCATGTTCCCGTTCATGGCTGCCTGCCTGTTCGTGCTTGTGACCATGACCATGGTGCGGGACGAGCACATCCGGGCCTTCCGCGAGCGGCAGACCAATCTCATCGAGGAACTGGAAGCCGCCCGTGACCGGGCCAATGCGGCCTCTGAAGCCAAGTCCAACTTCCTGGGCGTGATTTCCCATGAGCTTCGCACGCCGATGAATGGCGTGCTGGGCGCGGCGCAGTTGCTGAATGCCTCGCCGCTGACCCCAATCCAGAAAGAGTATGTGGGCATCATCCGCAACTCGGGTGACAGTCTTCTGGGCCTGCTTAATGACATCCTCGACATGACCAAGATTGAGGCGGGCAAGATGACCTTTGAGGTTGTCGAAGTCGATATGGAAGAGCTGCAGCGGCGCGTGATCGGGCCATTCTCGGCCCAGGCCGAGGCCAAGGGGCTGGTGCTGGATGTCCGCTACGAAGGTGACATGCCAGCGGTCGTCNCTGGGGACCCCTTGCGGGTCTGCCAGGTGATCCAGAACCTGCTGTCTAATGCGGTGAAGTTCACCGAAGCGGGCACAGTGACCTATACGGTGATATCCGAACGGCTGGAGGAGGATCGGGTCAAGTTTGCCTTCCGTGTGCAGGACAGTGGGTCGGGCATTGCGCCAGAGGATCTGCAGCGTCTGTTCCAGCCGTTCAGCCAGCTTGATGCCTCATCTACCCGTCGTTTCGGCGGGACGGGCCTGGGCCTGACCATCGCCCGGCGCATGGCGAACATCATGGGCGGCGACATTTCCGTGCAGTCCGAACCAGGCAAGGGATCGGTCTTCACCTTCACGGTCACAGCCAATGTGGCCGCCTGGCAGGCGGCGGCGGGCCAGCCGGCGACGGCCCTGCCAGCCGAGGACGGGCGGCCCATGAAGGTGCTGATTGTCGAGGATCATCCCGTCAATCGCATGGTGCTGGAAGCCTGGATGGGTACCGTCGGCCACCAGACCGCCGCCGCCGAGAATGGCAAGGTGGCGGTCGAGGTTGCCATGGTCCAGCCTTTTGACGTCATCATCATGGATGTGAACATGCCTGTGATGGATGGCTTGAGCGCCACGCGCGCCCTGCGGNCCCAGGCAGGCCCCAATGAGCAGACGCCGATCGTGGTCCTGTCCGCCTCGGCCCGTTCGGAAGATCATGAGGCCGGGTTCAAGGCGGGGGCGGATGCCTATGTGAACAAGCCCATCGACTTTGGCATTCTGGCTGAGGTTTTGTCGGTCTCTCGCCATGGGCGCGATGCCCTGCAGATCTATAGCGAATCGACCCATTCGCCAGAGCCGTCCTCGGCTGCGGCCGCATGAACCGCAGGTAACGCCGCGCGTTCAGGATCAACTCAGGGGGCCAGGTCCAAACAAGGGTTAACACACCGAGCTGTTCGGTGACCCCTTGAGAGACTTCGCCATGAAGAAGATCGTTATCGCGGCCGCCGCCGCTTCCCTGGCCGCCACCACCCTGGGTGTGGCCACCACCGCCTCGGCCCAATCGCGCGGCTATGCTGACAACCATCGCGGCAGCACGAACTATGGCCATAGCCAGGATCGCCCTGGCAACGGCTACGGCCACGACCGTGACGACCGCCGCGGCAATGGCTATGGCCATGATCGCGATGGCGACCGCGGCGGCTACGACCGGGATGACCGCCGTGGCGGTGGCTATGATCGTGATGATCGCCGCGGTGGCGGCTATGGCCACCGCGCTCGGGTCGACCGCTACGGCTACCGCTGGAAGGCGACGGTTATGCCCGCTGGCAGCGTGCCCAGCGTCAGTACCGCGCCCCGCGCTATGTCGCCCCGCGCGGCTATTATGTGCGCGACTGGTCCTACGGTCAGCGCATGCCGTCCTACTACCGGACCCGCTCCTATGTGGTCAGCGACTACGGCCGTTACGGCCTGGCCCGCCCGCCGCACGGCTGCGAATACGTCCGCTCGGGCAACGATGTGGTCCTGACCGTGATCGCCACCGGCGTAATCATGGCTGTGATCTCGGGCATGTATAACTAAGCCTGTCTGAGCGACTGAAATGACGCCCCGGAGGTCCGCCTCCGGGGCGTTTTCATTGCCGGAGGTGGGCGTGCTGCCCATCATCTCGGCAATATGGTTGAGCCGGGCAGGGATTCGGCCTAGAGCAACGGCTTCTGCGCCCTGCGCCCGCGACCGACCCCCAGATCCCCATGCACGACATCAAGGCCATTCGAGAAAACCCCGCGCTTTATGTGGCCGGGTGGGCGTCGCGCGGGGTGGCGGAGGCGGACGGGCTGGTGGCCGACATCCTGCGGCTCGACAAGGAACTGCGCACCGCCCAGACGACGGGGCAGGAGGCGCTGGCCAAGCGCAACGCCGCGTCCAAGGCCATTGGCGCGGCCATGGGCAAGAAGGATATGGCCGAGGCGGATCGCCTGAAGGCCGAGGTCGAGGCGCTGAAACACGACATCGCCGCCGCCGAAGCGGTTGAGGCCGACGTGGGCAAGCAACTGCGTGACCTGCTGGCGGCACAGAAGAACCTGGCCGACCCCAGCGTGCCCGATGGCGACGACGAAGCGGGCAATGTCGAGGTCAGCCGCTGGGGCGAGCCCNGCCGCGACGGCCCGGCCAAGGATCACGCCGACCTGGGCGAGGCGATGGGCCTGCTGGACTTTGAGGCCGCGGCTCGCATGTCGGGGGCCCGGTTCGCGGTGCTGAAAGGCGGCCTGGCCCGACTGGAACGAGCCCTGGGCCAGTTCATGCTGGACATGCAGACCTCGGCACCTGAGGGGCGGNACCTGCACGGCTACACCGAGATCAACCCGCCCTATCTGGTGCGCGATGAGGCGATGTTCGGGACGGGGCAACTGCCGAAGTTTGAGGAGGACCTTTTCCGCGTCCCAACTGCAAGCAAGGAGTTGGTAGCCGATATTGTGAGGAATGCATGGCGAGCGACAGAAGGGAACGCCAATGCACTGGCTGGTCCGACCTTTGATGAAGCTGTAGATCTGGAGATTGAGGCGCTGCAGCGTGGGTGGGCTCCTTATCGCTACTTCCTCATCCCCACTGCCGAAGTGTCCCTGACCAACCTCGTGCGCGAGCAGATCTTGCCCGAGGCCGATCTGGCCACACCGATGCGCCTGACGGCCCTGACGCCGTGTTTCCGGGCCGAGGCCGGGTCGGCGGGGCGCGATACGCGCGGGCTGATCCGTCAGCACCAGTTCCACAAGGTCGAGCTGGTCTCCATCACCCGGCCGGAGGATTCCGACGCCGAGCACGAACGCATGACCGCCTGTGCCGAGGCGGTGTTACAGGCGCTGGCACTGCCCTATCGCAAGATGCTGCTGTGCAAGGGCGACATGGGCTTTGGCGCACGTAAAACCTATGACCTGGAGGTGTGGTTGCCGTCGCAGGGCACCTATCGCGAGATCAGCTCCTGCTCCAACTGCGGGGACTTCCAGGCGCGGCGCATGGACGCCCGGTTCAAGCGAGACGGCGAAAAGAAGACCGAGTTCGTCCACACCCTGAACGGGTCCGGCCTGGCGGTCGGTCGCACTCTGGTCGCGATCATGGAAAACTATCAGGATGAGGCTGGGCGCATCGCCATCCCCGACGCCCTTGTGCCCTATATGCCCAAAGGGATGACCCATGTGGGCTGATGTCCACCGGCCCACGATCGGAGACTGACCATGAAGACCCCACTGATCTTTTCCTGTTTTGCCACGCTGACCCTGGCCGCCTGCGCCTCGGCTCCGACCGGCCCGGTGCCCAGCGGCTTTGATGCCTCGGCCAGCAGCTTTGAGGGCTGGGTGCGAATTTCGGGCGAGGAGTTCCGTTTGTATGACACCCGCGAGCGTATGCTGACCGGCGGTCAGGTCTGCGTCTCCGGAGCTATGCCGCGCAATCTGCAGCGGGCATCAGGTGACATTGACGGTCAGAAGGTGCGCTATAGCGGCCGGACCCTGGCCTGGAGCGAGCGCAGCGGGGCGCAGACCCACAACTGGCAAGGCTCCACCCTGATCAACAGCTGCCACAAGGATGTTGTCATCCTGGCTGACCGCGTAGAGGTGCTGCGCTGAGAATTCTCCTGACCAACGATGACGGGATCGACGCCGAAGGCCTGGCCGTTCTGGAACGCGTCGCGGCCCTGCTCGGCGACGAGATCTGGACGGTGGCCCCGGCTATCGAACAGTCCGGCAAGGGCAGGNGCATCACCCTGACCGAGCCCTTGCGCGTCAATCGCCTGGGCGAGCGGCGCTTTGCCGTGACAGGAACGCCGTCGGACTGTGTGGTGCTGGCGGTCAATGACCTGATGCCCGAGAAGCCGGACCTGGTGCTGTCGGGGATCAACCGCGGGCATAATGTTGGCGAGGACGTCAGCTATTCCGGCACGGTCGCCGGGGCCTTGCAGGGCATGGCCTTCGGCATTCGCTCCATCGCCCTCAGCCAGAGCCTGGAGCGCTTTCACGACGAGGCCACGGCCCACTGGGAAACGTCCGAAACCTATGCCCCGGCCATCATCCGCCGGCTGCTGGACCAGCGTTGGCCTGAGCGGGTGATCATGAACCTAAACTTCCCGGCCTGTCCGCCCGAGGCGGTCAAGGAGGTGGAGGTGACAGAGCAAGGTTTCCGCGATCTGGGCGAGCTGCACCCGGTCAAGCGTCAGGACCTGCGTGGGCGCGATTACTACTGGATGAGCTTTCGCAGCGGCAAGCAGGAGCATGCGCTGGGCAGCGACCTCAGGGCCATTGATGATGGCAAGATTGCCGTCACACCGCTGCATATCGACCTGACCCACCGGGCCTGTGTGCATGATCTGAAGGGCATCCTGGGCGGAGCCCCGCCCCGATGAACCTGGCCAATGATGCGGCGGGGCGGCTGATCCTGGGATTGCGCCAGCAAGGGNTGACGGACACCGCTGTGCTGGACGCCATGGAGAGCATCGACCGCTCTGTCTTTGTCCATGCCAAGTTTCAGGATCAGGCGTGGGAAGACCAGGCCCTGCCCATCGATTGTGCCCAGACCATCAGTCAGCCCTTCATCGTCGGTCTGATGACCCAGGCCCTGCAGGTCGGGCCGCGTCATCGGGTGCTGGAGATCGGCACGGGCAGCGGGTATCAGGCCGCCGTGCTGAGCCGCCTGGCGCGCTATGTCTATTCGGTTGAGCGGTATCGCAGTCTGTTAGCTGAGGCCGAGAACCGACTGAAAATGCTGGCGATTGATAATGTCATCACCCGCCACGGGGACGGCAGCCTGGGCTGGCCCGAACAGGCCCCGTTTGATCGCATCATGGTCACGGCCGCCGCACCGGGAGAGCCGACGGCTCTGATCAAGCAGCTCAAGCCGGGCGGCATTCTGGTGGCCCCGGTCGGACGCTCCAGCGTGCAGCAGCTGCACCGCTATGTCGGGCAGGAGGATGGCAGTTTCCGCCGTGAGACCCTGACCGATGTGCGCTTCGTGCCTCTGCTGGAAGGGACAGCCAAGGAGGGCTGATCTTTATCCACTGCCAAACTTTGGTGCCTTTCCAAGGCTTGATAGGCTCCGACACGGAATCGTTGGGTGAGTCAGGATCTCCATGACCAGGACACGGATCGGATTGGCCTTGCTGGCTTTGGCCACGGCGCTCGGAGCCTGTTCCAGCTATCCGGCTGAGCCACGCTATTCGATCTATGCCGATCAGAGGCCATCGCCCGCGGGACCACCGCCGCCGGGCACCTATGGCCCGCCGGTCAGCACGGCCCCCGGCCCCTATGCGCCTCCGGTGACGACTTATGAGGATGGCACGGTGGTGCCGCCGACGGCCGCCGCCGTCGAGGTGGCAACACCTGTGCGGGCCCCCACTGAAGCGATCCAGGGCGGAGCTCTGGACGCCCCGGCCAATGCGACCGCGCCTGTCGAAGGGGCCTCAACGGCGCTGGATTCAGACTCGCCAGCCTCAGCCACAACCGAGTCTGACGCGTCCTCCGCTTCGCCACGGCCCGCGGCACCGGCGGCGACAGCCACCGGTCGCGTTGCCTATGAAATCCAGCCCGGCGATACCGTCGCGGGCGTCGGTCGGCGCTTCCAGGTGCCGGTGCAGGTGCTGGTGGACCTGAACAATCTGGGACCCCGCGCTGCGATCACGTCGGGCCAGCGAATCCGCCTGCCAGACAATGCTGTGGATACAGGCTCGGAGGCCCACGCCAGCGGACCGTCGCCGGTCGGGGAGGTGGTGGCTGAGAATGGTAACGCTCCGCCGCCGCCGCCGCCGCCTTCGGGCAACCGCGCCATGCCCTCGCGTGAGCCGGCCGCCACAGCGCGTCCCGCTGCAACGGCGAACGGGGCCATTAGTATGGCCTGGCCCGTGCGCGGCGACATCCTGCGCCGCTTTGGCCCGGTCGGTCTGGGCGAGCGCAACAACGGCATCAACATTGCCGGTGAAGAGGGCAGTGAGGTCCGGGCATCTGCTGCCGGCACCGTGGGCTATGTTGGCGATGACATCGGGGGTCAGGGACTGACCGTGTTGATCTCCCACCGTGGCGGCTGGCGCACGGTATACAGCCATTTGGGTCGGGCCAGCGTCCGCGACGGCCAGCGCGTTGATGCCGGACAGGTGATCGGCACCGTCGGCACCACGGCAGGGGACGGCCGACCCTCCATCCATTTCGAAACCTGGCGGGTGCAGNGGGACACGCCGTCGGCGGTCGATCCGGTATCGGTGTTGCCCAGATAGGGCAGGACGGCGCGAATTCTGACCGCCCGCGTTGCAAATCGGGCGGTCGCCCCTAGGTTCCGCGCCTTGCTTTTGACGGGCCCCCTGTGGGCCCTTATCCAGGACTATCCTATGCCTGCAGCTACTGACGGCGGTGCCTTGGCGATGATCATGAACGTGTTTCCGTTCATCGCCATTATCGGCCTGTTCTACTTCCTGATGATCCGCCCCCAGACACAGCAGATGAAGCGTCATCAGGCGATGGTCGAAGCCGTCAAGCGCGGTGACGAAGTGACCCTGTCCAACGGCATCATCGGCAAGGTCACGCGGGTTGAAAACGACATCGCCATGGTCGAGATCGCCCAAGGTGTGAACGTGCGGGTCGTCAAATCGATGATCCAGGCCGTGGGCGCGCGCACCGCGATCGCGGCCAATGATACCAAGAAACTCACCAAGTCCTGATTGACCACCAACAAGCCCAATAGAGTGCCGGGGACGTCCGCATGATCCACCTGTCCCGCTGGAAGGTTATTCTTCTGGTCGCGTCTGTCGTCTTCGGACTGCTGTTCGCCTATCCCAACATGCTGACCCAGGCTCAGCGCGATGCGCTGCCGGACTGGATGCCCAAGAAGACCCTGGCCCTGGGTCTGGACCTGCGCGGCGGGTCCTATCTGCTGTTGGAAGTCGACGTTGATGCGATGCGCGAAAAGCGCATCACGAACCTGGCAGAGGATGCCCGCACGACCCTGGCAAACGTCGGCATCACGCCCAACAACATTGCGCGCGAAGGCAACGGCGTGATCATTGAGCTGGCCGATCCGGCCCAGCAGGCCCCGGCGTTGGAGGCCATGCGTCAACTGCTTCCGCGCGGAGGTCAGGCGGCGGATCATGCGGTCGCCGCCGACGGGGCCCAGCGCATCCGTTATGACTTCACCGAACAGGCCCTGCGCAGCCTCGGGTCGACGGCTGTTGACCAGTCCATCGGGGTTGTCCGGCGGCGGATCGACCCCAATGGCAACCGCGAAATCTCCATCACGCGTCAGGGCANNGACCGTATCGTGGTGGCCGCTCCGGGGCAGAGCGATCCGGCGGGAATGGAACGGCTGATCGGCCAGACGGCCCTTTTGACTTTCCAGATGGTCGACGAAGACAATGACATCAATGCCGCGATTGCCGGCTCCATCCCGCCGGGATCGGAGTTGCTGACGGATGACCTGGGCACGCCCTATCTGATCAAGAAGCGGGTGCTCCTGTCCGGTGAAAATCTGCTGCGGGCGGACGTGACCACCGACCAGAACGGCCAGACCGCGATTGGCTTCCGCTTCGACGGGGAGGGGACGCGACGCTTCGCCGACGCCACCCGGACGAACGTCAACAAGCGTTTTGCCATCATCCTTGACGGCAAGGTGATTTCGGCACCGGTCATTCGCGTTCCCATTCTCAACGGGTCGGGCGTCATCGAGGGCAACTATTCGATCCAGGAAGCCGCCGAGCAGGTGCGCCTGCTGAACGGCGGGGCCCTTCCGGCACCGCTGAATGTGGAAGAGCGCCGCACAGTCGGGGCCGAGCTGGGCCAGGACGCCATCGACAAGGGCAAGCTGTCGACCATGATTGGGGCCGTGATCATCATCATTTTCATGATCTTGGCCTACGGCTTCCTGTTTGGCGGGATTTCGGTGGTGGGCCTGGTACTGAACGGCCTGCTTATCGTGGCCTGTATGAGCCTGTCCGGGGCAGCCCTGACCTTGCCCGGCATCGCCGGTCTGATCCTCACCTTTGCGGTGGCCGTGGACGCAAACGTGCTCATCTATGAGCGGATGCGTGACGAGGCCCGGTCTGGCCGCAGCGTGGTGGCCAGTATGGACGCGGGCTTCTCCAAGGCCATGACCACCATCATCGACGCTAACCTGACGACGCTGGTGGCCGCGGCCATCATGTTCGCCTTCGGGGCCGGGCCGGTACGCGGCTTTGCCTGGACGCTGTCGATCGGGGTGTTCACATCGGTGCTATCGGCGGTCTTGGTGTCGCAGGTTCTGCTGGCCTACTGGCTGAAGGTGGCCAAGCCCAAGCGTCTGCCCATCGCGGATGATCCGGTGCCCGCCAAGGGTGNNCCAGCAATACGGTTACGGAGTAGTCCGATGCGTGGATGGCCCCTTATCAAGCTGCTGCCGCAGACCACCAACTTCCGCTTTGTGCGCTATGCGCGCCTGTTCGGGATAATTTCCGCCGTCCTGTGCACCCTGTCGATCTATGGCCTGTTCAATCCTGGCCTGACGATGGGGATCGATTTCCGGGGCGGGGCCAGCATGGAGGTGGTCCAGACCCAGCAAAGGCCCCTCGACCTGGAAGCCATCCGGCACGCGATGGAAGGCCTCAACATGGGCGAGGTCGGTGTGCAGCAGGCTGGGTCGCCCGATCTGGCCATGGTGCGTTTCCAGATTCCGGACGGCGAGGAGCAGGACGCCGTGGTCGCGCGGGTCCAGAATGAGGTCAAGGCGGTAGCGGGCGGCGTGCGCTTCTCTCCCGCCAGTGTGGTTGGCTCCAAGGTCTCCAGTGAGCTGTTCAGCAAGGGCCTCTGGGCCCTGGCCTGGGCCATCGGCCTGATGTTCGCCTACATCTGGTTCCGGTTCGAACCCCAGTTCGGCCTCGGAGCCGTGGCGGGCCTGGTCCACGACGTCATCCTGACGTTCGGACTGATCGTGGTCATGAAGCTGGAGTTCAACCTGAATATGGTGGCGGCCATTTTGACCGTCATCGGTTACTCGATGAACGATACCGTCGTGGTGTTCGACCGCCTGCGAGAGAACTTGCGCAAATGCAAGACCATGCCCCTGGCCGAGGTGATCGATCTGTCGATCAACGAAACCCTGAGCCGGACGATTATCACGGGCCTGACTGCGGTGATGGTGCTGGCGGCGCTGGCGATCTTTGGCGGGCCGGCCCTGTTCGGCTTCTCTATCGCGCTGATGCTGGGGATTATCGTGGGCACCTATTCGTCGATCTACGTCGGGGCCCCGATCATCCTGTTATGGGGTGTGCGTCGCGGCAAGGCGGCAGACGAGGCCAAGCCGATCAAGCTGGGTGGAGCCAGCCGTCCCTGAGCCGACCGAGCGGAGGAGGGCGACCATGGCCGGGGCAAACGCGCCCGACCTGCAGACGTCGGCCCCTCCTGTGTCCTGGTTGGACCAGCAGGTCCGGCAGCTTGATCCGGGGCGCTGGCTGACCAGTCGGTTCGTCCGCGATCCGGTGCGGCGCGAGGATGTGTTGGCGATCTACGCCTTTGAAGCCGAGTTGGCGGCCATCCCCACACGGGTCAGCCAGCCGCTGCTGGCCGAGATGCGGCTGCGGTGGTGGTCCGATCAGCTGGACGGCGTATTTTCAGGCCAGCCACGCAAGGGCCACCCGATTCTTGAGGCCCTGTCCGCCGCCGCGCACCGGCACGATCTCGACCGCGAAGCCTTCGCGGCTGTGATCGAGAGCCGGATCGAACGGGTGCATGGCGAAGCCGCCGATGTGCAAGCCTTGGCTGTGGGGCCGATGCGGCAGGCCGCGAGGGTGCTTGGGGCGCACGGGGACGAGCCAGCGATCGAGCCAGCGGCGCGGCTCTATTGGGCCACCCAGGCGGGGGACTGCGACGCGTGGGCCACCCTGCGCCATCAGACCAACGAGCGCCTGCGGCGGTTCCCGGTCGCTGCTTTTCCGGCCCTGCTTCCGGCAGCCTTGGGGGTGGGCACGGATTCGCCCTTGCGGCTCCGCCTCCGGCTGGTCTGGGCGACCCTTCTGGGGCGGATCTGAAGTTGTCGTCGGGGCCGGGCTTGCGCGGGCTTGAGAACGCTGTTCCTGTTTCGACCCGGCGACAAATCTGTCGTCTTGCCCATGACTTTCGGTTTCCCATCTGACCGATCTTGTGATGTAGCGGGAGGCGCAGATGGCAAAGACGACCAAAATCCGGGTACTGAGCTGGATCTGGACGGATCACGTATTGCAGATCGCGCTGCCGACACCCTGGTCGAGGTTGCCGATTGGCTGCAGTCTTACCCGGTCTCCGACGCGGAATCCNGAGAGGGAGCCCCTCCCGATCCGGAGCTGCTGCGGGCGGTGGCAGAGGCGCTGCGTGCTGACCCTGGCGCGGACCCGGTGCGCGTGCTCGAACGCCGTTTCGTCGATGTTCTGGTGCCCCGCGATTCCGCTCAGCGTTTTTCAATGTCCGGCATTGCGGTGGACTTGCTGGACGCCGCACTGGCGTATCAGGACCGCAACGGACCCAACGTCTGGGCGATGCTGAACGACGTTGGCCGTTGGCGAACGGCTGGCCGTCACCTGCGGATGTCGCCCCGTGGTCATTTGGACGCCGAGTTTGGCCGGCTATATGCCTATCTCGACACGGCATCAGCGGTGAGCGCAGGGGCANAACCCGAGATCCCGCCGACCGCAGACAGCGACGCGATGTATGACGACAATGCTGAGTTTCGGGCCACGGTGCTGCGCGCGTATGACTTGGTTCACGGGGAGNATTTCGCGACCTATCCGCTTCAGGCGCAGCAGGTCTGGGCGTCGAAACTGTCGGGCTTGTGGGTCAGCGAGCACGGCCGGGGGCGGCTTGCGCTGAAAGAGGCTCAGCTCGACGAGCTGCGCTTTGCGATCGAGACCCCTCGCCAACCCTGGGTCCTGGGACCGCTTCTGCCCGGTCCGTGGCAGGATTTGGCGCTCGATGATGCCGTGGCCGTGCTGCAGCACATCGGTGAGCTGGAGCGGGTCGGAGACAAGGACACGCCGCTGCCTCTGGCCTATCATTGTGACCGGGTCCGGACGCGGCCTCTGGCTTGTTTTGGCGGGGCGCTGCTGATCGAGATGCAGGGCTATGCCAGCGTCGGCCTTGAGCCGGGTCTGATCTGCGCCGTCATGACCGGCGATGGCGTGGCGATTGCCAATGGGAGTNCGTCCGTTCTGCACGATTTGTGTGACCGGTACGGAGCGGCCCTGGACAGCGAAGCGGCCCGTCTGGATTACTTGCAGTTGTTCGCCAACTGGGTCCGCGGGGATGACGGGCGCTTTCAACTGATCGAGCGCTCGGAGCAACTGATGAACCGGCGTCGCGACCCGGACTGGTCGCCGACGGATATGGCCTTCCAGTTCCGACCCATCCGCCCGGCCGGGCGCGACAGCGAGGGACGGTGGCTGTTTGACAGTCTTGTGGCCTATGGCGACGCCCTGTTTGAAGCGCGGTTTGCCCTGGGCGATACCGGACTGATCGAGATGATCGATGACGAGCCGGTCGAGGGCGGATTGCCGCTTTGGCCGGAACGTCAGGAGGGCCCCCTCTACTGCGCGCCCTGCCGCCCCCGACCTTCAATCCCTATTCGTCCTCAAACAAGCGGAACTGACCGATGGCCATGGTCCCCCTCGAAAGCGCGATCAAGCTGCCGGAGCAGATTGCCGAGGAAGGTCTGCTGGTCGCCTGGTCGCTGGAGCAGCATCCGACGCGACAACCGATTGGCTTCAAGCTGGGCCGTGACCCCGCCTCGCCCGATGCTCTCAAGCCCATTCTGATGGAGGAGGAGGGGCATCTCATGACCATAGCGCCCACGGGGGCGGGCAAGGGAACTGGCTGCATTGTCCCGGCCCTTTTGCGCTTCCTCGGGCCGGTGATTGTGATTGATCCAAAAGGCGAGAATGCCATCATAACAGCACGCCACCGCAAGGATNTGGGACAGGAAGTTGCAGTCATAGACCCGATGGGGATCACCGGGTTGGCGTCGGCAAGTCTCAATCCCCTGGACATCCTGGATCCCAACGCCGCCACCTTCGTCGATGACGCCATGGCCCTGATTTCGGCCATGAGTCAGGAGAACCTGGGGGCCACGACCACCGATGGGCGTTACTGGGAAGAGCGCGGCTCGACCTTTGTTCTGGGCGTGCTGCTGCATGTGATGAGCGATCTGCCGCCTGCACGGCGGCACCTGGAAACCGTGCGCGAGTTGGTCAACCAGGCGGTCGGCGAGCTCTCGACCTATACGGCAGCTGCTGAGCGGTCGGGTGTTGAGTTGTCAGGCACCGTCCTGGCAGCGCTGGAGACCTCACGCAATGCCGAGGCCCGCCAGATCGGACGCATGCTCAAGATAGGTGCCCTGACCACTCTGGGCGNNAATCTGTCGTTTTCCCAGAGCCTGATCGACGTGGTGCGTGGCAGTTCGATCAGTTCGGTGGTGCGCGAGACCAGCTTCGATCTAGGCGCTGTCACGCGCGGGGATCCGCTGTCGATCTACCTGGTCCTGCCACCGCATATGCTGGACAGCCACGGGCGGCTGCTGCGGCTGTGGGTGCATACGCTGATTACCCTGATTGCCAGTCGCAATGGACGGCCCAGCCGGTCGACCCTGTTTATCCTGGACGAGGCTGCTCAGTTGGGCACCTTCGATGGGCTGCGTCGGGCAGTGACCCTGCTGCGCGGCTATGGCGTTCAGACTTGGAGCTTTTGGCAGGACGCCAGCCAACTGCACAATCTCTATCCGCGTGACTGGCAAACGATGGTCAACAACTGCCGCAGCGTTCAGTGTTTCGGGGCCAATACGATGCTGGCGGCGCGAGCCATGGCCGATCTGGTTGGCTACCACACGCCCGAGCAGCTGCTGGAGCTGGAAGACCACGAGATGCTGTTGCAGCTGTCGGGAGACATGCCAGTGCTGGCGCGCCTGCCAGATTATCGCGCGGATCCGGCCTTCGCGGGTCTGTTTGACGCCAACCCGTTCCACGATCCTAACCGCCCGGTTGAGCGGATGCCCAAGCCGGTCACCCGGATTTATTCCCGTGGTGCGGCTACGTCTTCTGGCGAGGCGGAGTCGCAGGCCGATCTGGTCCGGCGGCTGAGCCAGGCGAACGCCGCCGAGGGCAAATAGACAGAGGGGCCGATGACATCCGAAAGGGATCCAACCGTAACCCACTTGGCGGCCAAGTTGCTGCGAGACGCANGCGGTGTTTTTGAGAATGTCGGCCAGCAAAACCCCACACTGGCGGACCAGATGGCTGACAATGCCGAAGTTTATCGCCAGGTAGCTGACCTGATCGAGGCAGACCCCGGCATGCAACTGTCATTGTCCGATCCCAACTGACATCGGCCCCGGGGCGGCCGGAGCTATGAGACGGTCGTGGTAGAAGCGATGAAACCGCCGCCCAACAGGCGGTCGGGATCGCTCGGTTCATAGAGGGCACAGGCTTGGCCGGGTGCCACGCCTTCTTCGCCCTCAGCGAAGACAACACCGACCGCACCCTCGACAAGGGCTAGATTGGCGGAGGACGGCTCCCGGGTTGAGCGGACACGCGCCAGCACGGGCAATCCGTCTGATGCGGCGGCGACCATCGACGCCTGGTCGCCCAGCCAGTTGGTTTCTTCCAGTGTCAGCTTGGCAGTCAGCAGAGCCTCGCGCGGGCCGACGATGACCTGCCGCACAACCGGATCAAGGCGCACGACAAACAGCGGTTCACCCACGGCAACGTTCAGGCCCCGCCGCTGACCGACGGTATAGCCAGTGATCCCGTCATGACGGCCCAGCACGCGCCCATCCATATGCACAATGTCCCCCGCCTCCGCACCGTGCGGACGCAGCTTGTTGATCAGGGTGCGATAGTCGCCACTGGGCACGAAGCAGATGTCCTGGCTGTCCGGCTTTGCGGCGATGCGCAGGCCCAGTGATGCTGCCACGCCCCGCACCTGGGGTTTTTCGAGGTCGGCCAGGGGNAAGCGCAGATAGTCCAGCTGATCGCGGGTGGTGGCGAACAGAAAATAGGATTGATCGCGGGCCGGATCGATGGCCTTGCGCATCTGGCTGCGTCCATCGGTGCCCACCGCACGGCGCACATAGTGGCCCGTGGCCATCGCCTCGGCCCCCAGGTCACGGGCGACATCCAGCAAGTCCCGAAACTTCACCGTCTGATTGCAGCGGATGCACGGCACGGGCGTGCGCCCCTGCAGATAGCTGTCGGCGAACTGGTCGATCACCGCATCCCGGAACCGGCTTTCATAGTCCAGCACATAGTGGGGGATACCCAGCAGCTCCGCCGCCATCCGGGCATCGTGGATATCCTGACCGGCGCAGCAGGCCCCTTTNTTCTTCAGCGCCGCGCCGTGGTCGTAGAGCTGAAGCGTGACGCCCACGACATCATAGCCGGCCTTGTGCAAGAGGGCCGCTACGACCGTGCTGTCGACCCCGCCGGACATGGCTGCCGCCACCCGAGATCCGACCGGCAGACCGACCGCCGCGCGCGCGGATTCCACTGCCGCATCCAGGTCGGCAGGCGATGACATCGGGGCGATGTCGGGGATCGGGCAGAGGTCCTCAGTCAGGCTCATGGGGGCCACATAGGCGATCGGTGGCACATTTTCGAGGCCGATGGCATTTCCAGCGCAAAGTCACGCTTCAGTGATCGAGGCGATAACTGGGCTGTAAGCGGGGGAAGGGCTTGTAATCCCCGCCACATAAGGGCAAATGCCCCCTCGGCTCGAAACGGCGATCATGAGTCTGTACGCATGGGGGTTGCGTGCGACGGCGTCGCCAATGAGGGCCAAAAGTCCACAACGCCGTCCTGGCCCGCATTTACAGTGCCCCCGCATCCATGTTTTCCTCTTCGGCGCGATCTCCAACGACATCGCCATTGATCTCGGCACTGCCAACACTCTGGTTTACCAGAAGGGCAAGGGCATTGTGCTGAACGAGCCTTCGGTGGTGGCCTTGCGTGACTTTGGCGGCCGCCGCGTCGTGCACGCCGTCGGTATCGAGGCCAAGCAGATGCTGGGCCGCACGCCGGGGCACATGCAGGCCATCCGTCCGATGCGTGATGGCGTCATCGCCGACTTCGAAGTCGCCGAAGAGATGATCAAGCACTTCATCCGCAAGGTGCACAACCGCAAGGGCTTTGTCAGTCCCAAGGTCATCGTCTGTGCGCCGTCCGGCGCGGCGCCGTGGGCGTCGTGCCATCAACGACAGCTGCCTGAACGCGGGCGCGCGCCGCGTGGGCCTGATCGATGAGCCGATGGCCGCAGCAATCGGGGCCGGGCTGCCAATTCATGAGGCACAGGGCTCGATGGTCGTCGACATCGGCGGTGGCACCACCGAGGTTGCGGTGTTGTCGTTGTCGGGCATCGTCTATTCGCGCTCGGTCCGCGTCGGCGGCGACAAGATGGACGAGGCGATCATCGCCATGCGTCGCAACCATAATCTGCTGATCGGCGAAACCACGGCCGAGCGGATCAAGAAGGACATCGGTACCGCGCGCATTCCGGCCGATGGCGAAGGCCTGTCGATCGAGGTCAAGGGCCGTGATCTGATGGCCGGCGTTCCCCGCGAGGTGCGGATTTCCGAGCGTCAGGCCGCAGAGGCCCTAGCAGAACCGGTCGTTCAGATCGTGGAAGCGGTCAAGGTGGCCCTGAGGCGACCCCGCCAGAGCTGGCGGCTGACATCGCCGACAAGGGCATCATGCTGACGGGCGGCGGTGCGCTGTTGCGGGGGCTGGACGTCGAGATTCGTGACCATACCGGCCTGCCGGTTTCGGTGGCAGACGATCCGCTGAGTTGCGTTGCCATCGGCTGCGGCCGGGTGCTGGAGCATCCACGCTGGATGAAGGGCGTGCTCGACTCCGCCCTCTAGGCGGGCGCGCGGGCTTACAAATTTTCAGCGCGGGTCAGGCCATTCCAAAATGGCCTGGTTCTTGCGATAGGCTGGATTTCACCGGCGTTTTTCGGGACGCTGATTCTCATTGCTCCAGAGGAAGGCGCGTCGTGGCTTTTCGCGGCGGACCGTTTGATGGTTTGAAGACCCCGCTGACTTGGTTGGCGGGCATCGTGGCTGTGGGTGTCATTGCGGTGGCCATTGTCATGCTGGTCGCCGACCGCCGCGGCGATGCCGAAGGCGAAACCTATGCAAACACCCGCCAAGGCTTTGATGCTGTGGCCGGGCCCGTCAACGGCATCTTTGCCGCACCCGTGCGCTGGGCCGGTTCCATCAGCGACTATATCGGCGACTACTTCTTTGCCGTCTCAGAAAATCGCAAGCTGAAGAAGCAACTGGAAGAGCTGCAGCCCTGGCGCGACCAGGCCATCGCCCTGAAGAACGTCAACGCCCGCTATGAGGCAATGCTGGGGTTGCGTACCGAGCCGCCGGTTGAGCTTCGCACCGCCCGTTCGATTTCGGATCGCGAGGGCCCTTTGCCCGATCCCGCCTGCTGGATGTCGGCACGCGGCAGGGCGTCACGGTCGGAAATCCGGTGATCAACGAGCACGGTCTGGTCGGGCGCGTCGTCGGAACGTCCGGTGGCGTCAGCCGCATGCTGCTGGTCTCTGATGTGTCCAGCCGGATCCCGGTGCTGATCGATCGGACCGACGCCCGCGCCATTCTGACCGGAGACGGCTCGGGCAACCCCAGACTGGCATTCGTGCGGGGGCAGCAGGCCATCCAGTCCGGCGATCGTATCCTGACGTCGGGTGATGGGGAGGATTGCCCCGCGGACTGCCCATAGGGGTCGCTGCGCGCGGAATCGATGGCACCTGGCGGGTCAAGCTGTTCTCGGACCGCGGGGCCATCGACTATGTGCGGATCATGCTCTACCGCGACTTCGGCTATGGCATAGGTGCCGATGACCTGAACGCGCCACCGCTGGCGAGCCTCGGACCTGCACCGGCGGCGGCTGCACCGGCCCCGTCAGCGACAGCCACGCCGTCGCCGGCAACAGGAGGACGCTGATGCGTCGGCCCATGGCGGTCCGGGTTGTCGGACCAGGGCAATGGATCGTCATTCCCTCCCTGATTGCAATCCTGTGCACCATCATCCTCGCCACGCCGGCCAAGTTATTCGGCCTGAACCCGCCAGAGCCGGTATGGCCCTTGGTGTTGGCCTTTGCCTGGCCCCAGATCGACCCTCATTCCTGGCACCGCTGGCGCTTGGCCTCTTGGGGCTGTTTCTCGACAAGTTCTGGGGCGGACCGGTGGGCCTGTGGGTCATCAGCCTGGTTTCGGCCTATGTGCTGATCCTGGCGGCCCGACCCATTCTGGCGGGGCAAGACACTCAGACGCTGTTCGGCTGGTACTGGGGCCTGCCTTGCGGCCATGCTGCTGGCCTTTGCATCACGACCTTGAGCGTCGGCAACATGCCCAGCCTGATCGGCATGCTGTTTCAGTTCATTCCGACGATCCTGCTGTTCCCAATCGCCCACTGGATGCTGGAGCGGTTTGACGATGGCGGCGTGAGGTTTCGATGAGCTCGGAACCGTCGATCTTTTTCTCGGATGTCAATGAACGGCAGGGCTCGTTCCTGCGCCGGACCTTTGTTCTGGGCGGTCTGACTGCGGTGGGCGGATTGATCCTGACCGGGCGCCTGGCACAGCTGCAGATTATCCAGGCCCAGCGCTACGCCACCCTGTCGACAGCCAACCAGTTCAACTTCCGTCTGCGGCCGCCTCCGCGAGGCCTGATCAAGGACCGCAATGGCGTTGTCATCGCCGGCAACCGGCCCAGTTTCCGCGTGCTTGTGGTGCGCGACGAAACCCAGGACCTGGACCAGACACTGGACCTGCTGGGTCGGCTGCTGCCCGATACGCTGGACCGCCGTCGCAGCATCATCAATGACGTGAACGCTGCCCCGCGCTTTTTCCGGTGCCGGTCAAGAGCGATCTGGACTGGGACGAGTTCGCGCGCGTCAACCTACGCCCAGGAACTGCCGGGCGTCATGGCCGATATGCACGAGACGCGCTACTACCCGTTTGGCGGCTCGTTTGCCCATGTCATCGGTTACGTCGCCAAGGTCTCGGATCGGGATGTGCAGGCCTTGCGCGACAAGGGCGAGCCGGTGCCCGGATTCTCTACAACCCTGCCTACCGCATTGGACGTCAGGGCGTGGAGAAGTCGCTGGACGCGGAGCTGAGAGGCGAGGCGGGTGGCCTGCGGGTTGAGGTTGACGCCCGCGGGCGCGTCGTGGCCGAGGACGTCGAAGGCTCCAAGGAGCCCGTGCCCGGCGAAGAAGTGATCATGACCCTGGACGCCGATGTCCAGAACCGGGCGCTGGAGGTGTTCGGGGACGAGAGCGGCAGTTGCGTGGTCATGGACGTGCGCAACGGCGACGTGCTGTGCATGGTGTCCTCGCCGTCCTTCGACCCAAACCTGTTCGTCTCTGGGGTGCCGACGCGCATCTATCGGGCCCTGGCTGACTACGAGCGCAAACCGCTTTTGGATAAGGCGATCTACGGCACGTTTCCGCCCGGTTCGACGTTCAAGCCTGCCACGGCGCTGGCGCTGTTGGAGGCCGGGGTCAATCCGGCTGAGCGGGTGGTGTGTCGCGGGTCCTGGCGCACGGGCAACAAGGTGCAGAGGTGCTGGGGCGTGCACGGGTCCCAGGACATGCACAACGCCATCAAGAACTCCTGCGGCGTCTACTTCTACGCCATGTGCAATCGCGCCGGGGTCGATCTGATCAAGGCGGCGGCCGAGAAGCTCGGCTTCTATCAGGAATGCGACATCGGCATCGGCAACCAACGACGGGGTCTGCTGCCGTCGACCGCCTGGAAGCGTGAGACCTTCCCGCACGATCCGGTCTGGCATCCGGGGAGACGACATCCGTGGCCATCGGGCAGGGAGCGGTGTCGGTCAACTGTTTGCAGCTGGCGGTCTTCACCTCGCGCCTGGCCAATGGGCGCAAGTCGGTCCAGCCGCGCCTGTTCAAGTCCATCGGTGGAGTTGACCGGCCGCGGTCCACCTTCCCGAACTTACCGTTTTCGACGGAGCACCTCGACATCGTGCGTGCTGGTATGATTGCCGTGGCCAACGATCGCTCGGGGACGGCTTATCGCCAGTCTCAACTCGGCCTGGGCGACATCCAGATGGCCGGTAAAACGGGAACCGCGCAATCGCGCGACTATGGCACCGGGACCCGGAAATCTAACGTTTGGGCATTGAAAGATCACAACCTTTTCATTGCGTTCGCGCCGATTGATCAACCTCGCTATGCAGTGGCGGTGATCATCGAACATGGCGCCGCGGCGGCGGCACGGCGGCGGCCCCGTGCGCCCGCGAGGTCATGCGCACGGTCCTGCTGAAGGACCCGGAAATGCGTGACCGTATTACGCGGCCTCTGCCGCCAGAGCCCGATACTCAGGTTTCAGACGAACAACTCGGCGAAGTCGGTGCCGCCCAGAGGCTGCCGCACCGCCGCCTGAGCCTCGCGCGGCACCCCGGCGTTCGGCCCGCCGCGCACGCCCTTCGGCGACCAGTGGACCTCGTCCCTATCTTGAGGAGCCGCCGCAATGACCGCATCGGCCATCAGCCGTCCCGGCGAACAGGACCGCACCTCGTCCAAGCTGGCCCAGATCGATTGGCGTTTTGTTGGGCTATTGTGCATCGTCGCGGGCACCGGAGCCCTGATGCTCTATTCGGTTGCCAAGGGCAGCTGGGAGCCGTGGGCGGCCAAGCACTTGATCCGATTTGCCATTTGTCTGGTCATCATGCTGGCGCTGTCGCTGGTGCACATCAAATGGTGGTACGCTTCAGTTGGGTCGTTTATGGCGTGGCTCTGTTGATGCTGGCGCTGATCGAGGTGCCAGGCCTGGGATATACTGCCATGGGGGCTACGCGCTGGCTGGATCTTGGCATCACGCGCCTCCAGCCGTCGGAACTCATGAAGATCGGCGTAGTGCTGGCCCTGGCGCGCTGGTATCACGGGGCAACCGCCCAGGAAGCCCGTCTGCACTGGAAGTTGATTGTGCCCGCCCTGATCGTGGGCTTGCCGTTCCTGTTGGTGGCGCACCAGCCAGATCTCGGATCGGCCATGCTGATAGGACTGACCGGCGCAGCCATCATGTTCGCCGCCGGCCTGAGTTGGTGGATCATCGGTATTGCGGGGGCGTGGCTGTTTTCGCCGTCCCCCTCTACGTCATGTTCGGCATGCACGACTATCAGCGCCATCGGGTCATGACCTTCCTCAACCCAGAGGCAGACGTGGCGGGCAAGGGCTATCAGATCGTCCAGTCCAAGATCGCCATTGGCTCAGGTGGCCTGTTCGGACGCGGCTATGGCCTGGGTAGCCAGAGCCAGCTGGAGTTCCTGCCCGAGAAGCAGACCGACTTCATCTTCGCGGCGCTGGGGAGGAGTTCGGCTTTGTCGGGTCGTTCGGTCTGATCGCCTGCTATATGGCCATCATCTTTATTGCCCTCCGGATCGCGTCGACCACCCACAGCCACTTCGGACGGCTGGCCGCGGCCGGCATGACGGCGACCTTTGCGCTGTATGTGCTGATCAATGGGGCCATGGTGATGGGCTTGGCCCCCGTCGTGGGGTGCCGATGCCGCTGATGAGCTATGGCGGTGCGGTGATGCTGACGGTCATGATCGGGTTTGGCCTGGTCATGTCGGCGCGGGTGCACCGCTATGCCGAGCTGCCGAAGGGTCACAGCCTGTTTTGATGCAGGATTTTCCGCGCTAGGCTGGCGGGATGAGTAAAGATGCTGCCGTCAAAGCCGATCCCGCCATGTTCTCGGACTGTGGCGACACCCCGTGTCCCGAACCGGTCCTGCCCAATGCCTCCCCGGAACAGTCCGCAGCCCTGACTGATGGCGTGCGGATGCGCGAGAATCCCGCTGAGTGGGCGTTCGTGCGCCTGTCCAAGTTGATCGAGGACTTCGAGAAGGGCCTGAATCAGGACGAGGAGGTGGCCGCGCGGGTGGTCGGCCTGCCGGGCGATGGCCTCATGCAGATCGAGGACATCGGCTTCTGGGGGCCGGATATGATCCTGTTCCTGGGCAAGAACGCCGACGGCAAGCCGATGCGTCTGATCCAGCACTACGGACAGATCAATGTGGTGCTGGAGGCCCGCCGGAAGCCCGATGACCAGCCTGAGGCCCGGCGCATCGGTTTTCAGTTGTCCGAGCTGGTGCGAAAGACCAACTCGGGCATCCGCAAGCGCTAGGCGTCCGGCAGACCCGCTGCCCAGTCGGTTCCGCGCACCAGACTATCGATGATGCCCGGCTCTGACGAGGCATGACCAGCATCGGGAATGACCTCAAACGTCGCTTCGGGCCAGGCCCGGTGCAANCTCCACGCCGTGCTCATGGGCGTGCACATGTCATAGCGACCCTGGGTGATCCAACCGGGAATGTGACGGATGCGTTGGACGTTGTTCTGGATCCAGTCTTCTTCTGGGAAGAAGCCGTCATTGGTGAAATACCAATTCTCGATGCGGGCAAAGGCCAGGGCGAAATGGGGCTCGGCAAACTTGGCCCCGGCTCCGGAAGGGCCCTGGATCGTGACGGTCTCGCCTTCCCAACTGGCCCAGGCCACAGCACACCGCTCGCGCTCGGCCACCTGATCGCCGATCAGGCGATGATAATAGGCCCCCATCAGATCGTGCCGCTCATCCTCAGGGATAGGGGCAATGAAGCGCTCCCAGGCATCCGGAAACACTTCGGAGGCCCCGTACTGGTAAAACCAATCCAGTTCCTTGCGACGCAGGGTGAAAATGCCGCGCAGGATCAGCGCCCGGGTCCGTTCCGGATGGGTGATGCCATAGGCCAGTGACAGCGTTGAACCCCAACTGCCCCCGAACACGACCCAGCGGTCAATCCCCAAATGTTCACGCAGCTGCTCGATATCCTCGATCAGGGCCCAGGTCGTGTTTTCCTCCAGCGACGCATGCGGGCGGCTTTGGCCACAGCCGCGCTGGTCAAACATGATGATCCGGTAGCGGGCCGGATCGAAGTAGCGCCGCATGCCCGGATTGGTGGCTCCGCCCGGTCCGCCATGCAGAACGACCACGGGCACACCCGCTGGGTTGCCGCTTTCCTCCCAATAGACCTCGTGCAGGCCATCCTGGGTTTTCATCCAGCCGGTCTGTCGAGCCGCGATCTCGGGATACAGGTCCCGACGAACACGATCTGGCTGCGGAAAGGCCATGCTTTACCTCTAGTCACCGTTAGGGGCGGGACGACCGAAATGCGGCAACCAGCAGCAAAAGCCAACCCGCGATCATCAGAATTCCGCCGATCGGTGCGATCGCCCCGGCTGCCCTTATGCCCGCCAGCGCCAGACTGGCCAGGGCCAGGCTGAAGACCATCCCACCGGTGGCTGCCAGCCATCCCGCCCACCGGATCCGCCTCGCCACAGGTCCCCACAGTGAAATGGCCAGAGCCAATGTGGCATGGATCAACTGGTAGTGCCCTCCGGTGGCCAGCAGGGTGCGGGCGGCAGGCTCGGCACCATGGGCCGCAAACGCTCCCAGGAGTACGGCCAATGCACCGTTCAGGGCAGCAAAGGCCATCAGCCGATCCGGTTCTGCCGACAGAATCTTGCGCATGGAGTTCCTCTGTAGAGTGTCGTGGCGCGATTGTCTGCTATGGCGCGGATNNATGAGACCGGTTCGGGCCACGGCGCTGCAATATATCCTGCTGTTTGCCGCCACAGGCGTCGCCCTGCCGTTTGCGGGAGTGTGGATGGCCTCGCGGGGGCTGAGCGCGGGCCAGATCGGCCTGCTGATGGCGGTGCCGATGCTGGCGCGGATTTTGACCGGACCACTCATTGCGGTCTGGGCTGACGGGTTCGTTCTGAGGAGGACGGGCATTGCCNTGGCTGGCGGCGCTGGAGGCTTCGGCTACGCCCTGGCGGCGTTGGCTGCGTCGCCATGGCTGATCGGTCTGGGCTGGTTCTTCGGAGCGACTGCGGCCGCTGCCCTCATACCCCTCATCGATGTGCTGGCCCTCAGGCTTTCGAAGCGGGCAGGCTTTGCGTTTTCTACCACGCGCGGTTTTGGATCAGCCGCCTTCGTCGTGGCCAATCTGACGATGNGGGGCTGGCTGGTTCGGGCAACGCCGGAGGTCATTATCATCTGGCTGGCAGCGGCCATGAGCCTGTTGGCTCTGGCGGCCTGGTTGGTGGTTCCGGCTGAGCCGGTGCATCGCAGCGAGGATGGCGGACCGGCTGAGCTGGATCGCTTTGCGGGGCTGGGCAGCCTGCTGCGCAACCCGGCGTTCCTTTTGACCATTGCCGCGGTCGGCTGCGTCCAGGCTGCCCATGCGGTCTACTACGCCTTTTCGGCCCTGAACTGGGAAGGCCAGNGAATTTCATCGCTGATGATCGGTGCCTTGTGGGCGTTTGCGGTGGTGGTGGAAATCGCCTTCTTGTGGGGCATTGATCCTTGGCGGCGGCGGCGAGGCATCGGCCCGTGGCACCTGCTCGGACTTGGCGCGATGTCGGCAGCCTTACGTTGGAGCCTGATGGCCCTCAGTCCGGGTCTGCTGTGGCTCTGGCCGATCCAGGCGATGCATGCCCTGACGTTCGCGGCCACCTACCTGGCAGGTGTGGGATTGGTCGAGCGGCTCAGCCCCGCTCACAGTCTGACTGCCGCGCAAACGCTCAGCTCGGTGCTGTCAGGCGGCGTGCTGATTGGCCTGGCAACGGCCGTGTCTGGTCCCCTTTATGCACGGTGGNGGGCTGGGGCCTACGGTGCGATGAGTCTGCTGGCCCTGGTCGGTTTGGCCCTGGCGTTGGCTGCCCGCCGTGCATCCGAGCATCGGGCCGGCGTCACCCGCTAGGCGATCAGCCGAATGACTGGCGGGGCAGGGGCGCGAGACTGGCGCCCATGGCTGCCGCCGCAGCCTTTACGGCCTCGCGCATGGCCTGGCCCTCCATCCCTGGTGGCAGCAACAGCAATCCCACCGAAGGTGCCAGAACCTGATCGGGCACTGATGCCAGGACATGGTAGAGCAGATATCCGCCCGTCCCGGTGGCACCTTCGGGATCAACACGCGCCGTCACCCCGACCTGGCTCAGAGCCCGGATCATGTCTGCGGCAGGCACGGTCGCGCGCAGGACACCCGGTCCGTCGGCCAAGGCCCGGCTGTCGCCGTCGGCGGACCGGTTCCAGGCCCTCAAGGGAATCAGAGCTGTATTCCCTTCCTCTGCGACGCCAATCAGGAGGAGCCCACGCACCCCGGGCGTGGCCAGCCTCGTGCAGCGTCTGAGCCAGCGGGATTGGCTGATCAAAGCCAACCACGACCGTTCGCGCCCCGGGGATTCCACAGACGACCAGACAAGTCCTCCACCAGGTCCCAATCGGGACGCTCCTGGTCGAAGGCACAGACGATCATTCCCGGGCGAGTGTCCCGCGTGCCGGACCTGTTATCGCTCAGAGCAAAATCAGCCATGAATCGTTATGCCCCCGCTGGGAGACTAGGCCGCGTCACACCGCCGAGGTCAAGCCAGGTCGCCGATGGCGGCATCCAGCAACAGAAAGGCCCGCCCGCCATCGGTAGCCAGCCGGGCCTGCACGGCGGGGGCGTCGCGCTGATCCGCGAGGTCGGCCAACTCCAGAGCCATAGCGCGTAAATANCGCTCCGCATCCGCGCGCATGGCCGGCTCCGAGTACGCGCCGCGATACACTGCGCACCGCAGCGGGAGCNNGACCCGGCGAACGATCTGCCGGGCCTTGTCCGGAGCCTGGCTGGCGATGGCGTCGGCGGCTTCATCGACCCGGGCGCGTGGCAACAGGGCGTTGGGATCGACGCCCAGCCGACGGATAGCCTGGGTGACCCGTTCGGTCAGTTCGGCCGCCTGCTGCGGTGGCATGGCCGGGGTCTCCAGGTCCTGCGTCGTCGGCGCGGCTTGCTGCCCGACCAGATCGGACCAGCCCATGGGGCCGGGGTCCGCGGAGCGGTCGCTCGAGCTTGTTGGCTCCAGTCTCAGGCGGTGGCGGGCCGAGAAAGCGCCTTCCATCGGCTCGACNCGGCGGCTTCGAACGTCCGCGGCGGGTCGCAACGGTGGCAGGGATGCCGTCGCAGGCTCACTTTCGGTCAGTGGCGGCTCGCGGCGGCGGCTCGTGCCCGTGTCGCCCGAGACTGAACCCATCAGCCGCACCGCTTCGCTCAACATGTCGTAGTTCCGGCGCACCCGCTCGTGGAAGCCAAGTTCGAGCGCCTCCGTGTCGTCTGCCGCCTTCTGCGACGCAGCTGTAAGCGCCTGCAGACCCTGTTCCACGGTGGCGCGTACTGGTCCATCCGGGCCTGCGCTTCTTGCGGGAGATTCAGGGATCGGGCGTCCAACTCTCGCATGGCTTCGTCGATACGGTCGAAGGCGTCGGCCATGCGGGACACCGTGGCTNTCCATAGCCACCAGGGCGCGCTCACCCGCCTCATCGACCATGTGCGCGGATTCCGAAATCACACGCCGGGCCCCAGCGATGCGCGCTTCGGCGGCATCGTCCGCCTTGCGGGCAGCGTCAAACAGTGCCTCGCCCAGCCGGTCAGCCCGGACCTGGGCCTGCTCGGCGGCCTCTTCAGCGGCCAGGCGGCTGTCCTGGGCAAGGGCCTGTAGTTCTTCGGTGACGATTCGGGTTTGCTCGGCCAGGGACACGCGCGCTTGGGCAGCCATGGCCTCGAAGCGATCCAGCGCCTCCTTGGCACCAGAATCGAAACTATCGGCTTCCTTCTGGGTCATCTCCGTCAGGGCCCTGAACTGGTCCGTGGCCGCTTCGACCAGATCTTGCAGGGACTGGCTGGCCCCCAGGGTCGTTTCGCCCAGCTCGTTGGCAATGGTGCGCGCCGCAGACAGCTGCTCGGTCAGCTGGGCCCGCTGGCTTTCCACCTGGGCGGAAAAATCCTCCTGCTCGGTTCGCAGNGAGTAGGCGGCAGTGACCAGGGCAGCCCGCTGCTGGCCTAGTCCTTCTTCCACCGACTGGATCTGCTCGGCCACGCCCGATCCAGCATTCTCCAGGCGCAGCGTCTGGCGAGACAGATCGTCGGCTGCGGCGCGCGCTGCGTCCTGGGCTTCGCCTGCGGCAGCCGCTAGGTCAGCCACCCGGGCGGTTAACGCGGTTTCCGCTTCGCGCATCTGGGCTTGGGCCAGGTCCGTAGCGTCGACCACCATGCGCGACTGCCGTTCGACCGTGTTCATGACCTCTGCAGCTTGAGTGTCCAGAGCGGTACCCAGTTCGGACAGCAGATTGCGCTCTGTGCCCAGCTGTTCGACCAGCTGGCGCGCCGAGCGGCTGGCAGTTTCGGCCGCCGCATTCAGGCGACCTGTTTCTTCCGCCAGAACCTCCTTGAGCAGCACCATGTCATTGCGGGCGCGTTCGGCGGCCAGGGTGGCATGGTCGATATCGATCCTGAGTGTCTGCAAAATCTCCCCAGTTTGCTGTGCCGCCAGCGCCGTCGGTGCCAACAGGGCGTCGGCCAGTTCTCGAGCCCGACGTGTTTCCTGGGTCAGTCGGGCTCCCTGGTTCAGCGCCTGTGCCAGCAAAAGGGCCAGACCGGCGGGGGCCAAGGCAATCAGCACATAGACGGCGATCCGCAACGCCTCGGGTTGGACGGCTCCCGAGCCGATCTCATAGGCCGCCCAGGCTGCAACCCCGGCAATCCAGAGTGCGGCGGCCGTGCCGGCGACCAGACCATGGTTGCTGTTGCTGGCTGTGGTCTGGCGGCGTGCGGCGGGTAAACCAGCCGAGGCGACCGGAACATCGGTGGATACCGGTGCAGGTGGCTGGTGCGGCGCGGTGTCGGCCAAGTCGACCGTGGCCTGGGTCATAGGTGTGGCTTCAGCAGCCAAGGCCTGCTCGGCGGCTGCTTCCTGTTCCGCCTTCAAGGCCGCCTCGGCCAGCTTGCGCTTGCGGCGTTCAGACATGACGGGCTGACGCCGCGGTCGCGGCTCCGCCTGGATGTCAGGCTCGATCCCCTCTGCGGGTTCCGCCGTCGTGTCCGCTGCTTGATCGGCGGGAATGTCAAATCCAACAGTGTCGACCGGAGCTTCCGGGTCCGTGAAATTCAGCGGTGGCCGGTTACGCGACTTCATGGAAACAACTGTCCTCCGGGACTAGGTCCGCGCCTCCTGTCGAACCCTTGTAAAACCCTTAGAGCATCATCCGTGCGGACGGAACCGCCTTGCCAACAGATGTGGGGTCCCGGCGCGCGCTCCGGGTGCACCGGTTCCGGATGTTCAGCAGCCCGGCTCTTTCTGGGCAGGAGGCTCGGACAGTGCCATTGCCATTCGGGCGTGCGTTGCACCTCGCGCCCCTGCCGGGGCATTTCCGCCTCGATGGACATCCCCAACTGCGCCAGAAGCACCGTCAGGATGGCCATCAACAGCCGCCTGATGAGGTCCAGAAACAGTTGCATGTCACCTCCCGATGACCCTGTTATGCCGACTTGACGCATCGGGGGCAAATGGTGATGCAGTCTGCCGACAGGATGCGGGACTGTTCAGGCGGAAGCTATGGGCATCGTTGGGGGAACAGTGGCACAGCCATCAGCAGCACCTAGAACACGGTTGCTCAACACAAGCAGCAACTGCTGGCGCATCGAAACCGCGCACCGGTTCTCGATCCTGATGGAAAATCAGGCCTATTTTGAAGCGCTGGCCTCGTCGATCGAGAAGGCCGAGCGATCCATCATGATTCTGGGCTGGCAGTTTGATCCGCGCACGCGCCTGGATGCGACGACGGCGTACGATGATCCGCAGGCCGAAATCGGCCATCGCCTGCGCCTGCTGGTCAAACAGAAGCCAGAGTTGGACATCCGGCTTCTGATCTGGCGTTCGCCCCTCTTCATTGCCGCCTCCCAGGGCTTTTTCCCGCACAGGGCCCAGCGCTGGTTCCGGAGACGGTTTGTCANNGAATTTCGCCTCGATAATCCGCCGTCCGTTGGTGCCTGCCACCACCAGAAGGTGGTCGTGCTGGACGACAAGGTTGCCTTCTGTGGCGGGNGCGACATTTCAACGGACCGTTGGGACAGCTCCAGGCACCTGGACAACGACCCGCGGCGCCGCATGCCCGATGGGGAGGTCAGTGCACCTCGCCATGAGGTGATGGCGGTCATGGATGGAGATGCGGCCCGATCCNTGGGCGACCTGGCGCGCGAGCGCTGGCGTCGTGCCACCTGGGAGCGGATTTATCCCGGCGAGGCCGACAGTGATCCTTGGCCTGACGGGGTGGTTCCAGCGCTGCGAAATACGGCGGTCGGCATCGCCCGGACGGAGCCGNGGGTCGGTGCGCGTGGTGAGGTCCGCGAAAATGAACACCTGCACCTGGAGTCGATCGCCCGGGCCCGTAAGCTGATCTACATGGAGAACCAGTATTTCACCTCGCCCGCGATTGCGGCAGCCCTGGCCCGCCGGCTGGCCGAACCGGATGGCCCGGAGGTGGTGCTGGTGACGACCCGCACGAGCCCCAGCTGGTTTGATCGCACCACGATGGATACCGCCCGGGCGCAGGTGCTGTTCACCTTGGAAAGCGCCGATCACCGCAATCGGTTCTTTGCCTTCGCGCCCNTGACGCCCGAGGGCAAGCGCATCATCGTCCATGCCAAGATGACCATCGTTGACGATGAAATGATCCGGATTGGCTCCACCAACCTGAACAATCGTTCCATGGGGTGCGACACCGAGTGCGATGTGGCGGCAGAACCCGGTGATGCCGCCGGCCATCAGGCCATCGCCGCCTACCGCCATAGATCCATAGCCCACTTCATGGGCGTCGATACCGCTGCCTATGCCGCTGCCGAGGCACGCCTCGGCTCAGTCGGTGAAGCGATCCTGTCGTTCGGCGACACGCGCATGGATCTGCTCGGCTATGACAAGCCGACCCGCCTGGAGAAGGCAATCGCCAGTTGGCAGATTGGCGATCCGGTCTCGACGGAGGACGTCTTTCAACCCTGGAAGCGCGAAGCGCACGCCCTGTTCCTGCCGCCGGTGCGCGAGGACGAGCAGGCCGATGGTCCGCAACCTAGGCCGCACCATCCGCCGCGCTGACTCGAAAATCCATCACCAAGGGCAGGTGATCGGACGCACTGCGAGCCCTGGCGTCGAGCGGTGCCGAAATGCCCAAGATGTCCACCTGGGCACTGACAAAGGCATGGTCGATGCGCAAGGTCGGAAACCCGGAAGGGAATGTCTTCACCGTTGGCTGCAGGCCGATGCGGCGTTGGGCGTCNGTCAATCGGCTGCACAGGATGCCGTAGGTGCGGCTGATTGATGTCACGTTGAAATCGCCCGCAAGGATCGTTGGGCCAGTGCATTGTGGGTGTCCCAGCCACAGCGGGCCGATCAGCGCTTCTGCCTGAAGGTGTTGTTCGCGCGGAACCAGACCCAGATGCGTGTTCAGGATATGGACCGGATGCCCCTCGACCTCGACCGTGACCCAGAGNGCGCCGCGCGGCTCCAGTCCGGGAACGCCCTTCAGTATCGGAAGACGGGCCTTGCGCACCAACCGTTCCGGAAGGCGGGTCAGAATGGCATCGCCATATTGTTCAGTCTCGACCGTGAGGGCGGCGTGGAAATGCATATCCATCGCCAGGCGGTCAGCAATGGCCTGCGCCTGATCGGTGCCGCCGGTTCGAGCCCGGCCGACATCGAGTTCTTGCAGGCAGATAACATCGGCCTCGCAGGCGGCCAGGACTTCCACAATGCGGCCCAGATCGAGCCTTCGGTCGGTGCCGACGCAACGATGTACATTGTAGGTCACAAGCCGGGTCATGGGCCGTCAGGGGCTAACCCCAATTGACCGGCTTGGCGAGCCCGAAAGCCGTCAGAAGACGACCAAACGATCGGAAAGCTCGTTGGTGTCATCCGGATCGGGGGAAATGCTCTGCCAAGATCTTGCCGCTGGCAGCGATGGCGGCCTGGAAAGCGTCCAGGACGTGGCCNCTTTTCATGTTGTCAGCCATGTCGGCAGCGATACGCCCCCAAACCTCCGGGTCGACACGTCCGTGTATACCTTCGTCGGCGATGATTTCGACACGACGGTCATAGAGGGCGGCAAAAATCAGTACGCCGGTCCGGTTTTCCGTCTGCTGCAGTCCATGCGCCAGGAACTGCATCATCGCCGCCTGCCGGACACGCTCGCGCCGCACCGGGGCCGGCACGACCCAGCGGCGCAGGGGCGTGAAGGCGATGCAAACGAAGGAAACTGCCAGAATGACGGCCTGGATCATGACATAGGCCAGCACAGCCTGACCGGCACTGAGGGTCTGGGCTGCCAAATGCGCCGCCTGCCAACTCGATCCCATGCCGGGCAGCCAGGTCGCCTCAAAGCCAAGCGGGATCAGGGCAAGCGGCAACAGAAGCGCCAAAGAAACAGCCACTGCCAATGCCACATCCAGGTAGCGCGAGACTTCGCCCGTCAGGACGCAGAAGATCTCACCCGAGGTTCGCGCTTCCGCTTCCCGGATCGCCTCTGCAACGCGATCGTGAGGGTCTGGGACCAGCCGCACTACCATCCGCCTGAGGCTCCTCCGCCACCAAAGCTGCCCCCGCCGCCGCTGAAGCCGCCACCGCCGCCTCCGAAACCGCCACCCCAGCGANTCATTGCGGTCATTGCGGCGACTGCGGGCCGCCTCATTGGCCATCCAGATCAGGACAGCCGCGTCACTTCCTGACATGCGCCGCCCTCGCGAGCGGAAGCTGATCGCCATGAAGAACAGCAGGNNACCAATGCCCAGAATGACAAAGCCAGCCGGACCCGCCACTGTGTCAGTCGTCGCGCCATCGCGGGCTGCGGCCGCGGCGTCGGCTCGGGCCTGGGCCTCAACCGGGTCGAGACGAAGCTGCTGTTCGATCGCCGTCACGCCATCGACGATGCCCTGATTGAAACTGCCGGTCCGGAACTTGGGCAAGATCTGATTCTGAATGATCAGGGTGGACATGGCGTCGGTCAGTATCCCTTCCAGTCCATAGCCGACCTCGATGCGCACCTTACGGTCGTTGGGTGCCACAATCAGAAGCACGCCGTTGTTCTGCTGAGCCTGACCGATGCCCCAATGGCGACCCAGTTGATAACCGTAGTCCTCGATCGGCAGTCCGCCCATGTCATTGACCGTGACCACCACGAGTTGATCTCCGGTTTCTTGCTCCAGTGTCGCCAGCCGGGTTTGCAATGCTGCCTCGGTCGCTGGCTCGAGCAAGTTTGCCTCGTCCACGACCCGTCCCGTCAGGGTCGGAAAGTTCGGCTCAGCCCAGGCCACGCCAGGCCCGAACGCCAGGCAAACCAGAAGCAGCGGCAGCAACAACAAGCCCTGCCACAGTCTGTCAATCCCGGCCTTGGCGCGCACCGGGCGAGCATCTTCGGCACGGTATTCACGCATCATTGAGCAGCGGTTGGGGTTGGGTCCGTGGATCACTGGGCGGGGGCGACCTGGGGTGCAGGGGCGCCGAACCCGGCGCAGACCCGGCGGTTGTCCCNNCGGGTTTAGGCCATCAAAGTTCACCCGCGGGGCCGTCTGGGCACCTTCGGTAGCCGTAAACAGTTGCATTGGTTGCGATCCGGCATGGAAGGTCTTGGCCCAGATCACATTCGGGAAGGTGCGCAAGGTGGTATTGTAGGTCTGAACCGCACTGTTGTAGTCGCGGATGGCGATCTGGATGCGGTTGTCGGTCCCTTCGAGCTGGGATTGAAGGACCAGGAAGTTCTGGTTGGACTGCAGGGTCGGATAGCTTTCCTGCAGGGCGATCAGTCGGCTCAGCGCCTGGGTCAACTCACCCTGGGCGGCCTGATAGCGTTGGAAAGCCTGGGGATCGCGAAGGGTTTCTGGCGTGACCGTGATGGCGGTCGCACGAGAACGGGCATTCACAACTTCTGACAAGGTGGTGCGTTCGGCAATCGCCGCAGCCTGAACAGTGCTGACGAGGTTCGGGACCAGATCGGCCCTGCGCTGATACTGAGACTGGACGTCCGCCCAGCGGGCTTGGGCGGCCTCTTCCTGGGTCGGAATGGTGTTATAGCCGCAACCCGCTACGGATGACGCCAAAACCAAGGCTCCGGCCAGAGCGACGATGCGAGCTTTGATGCGGATCATGGGCGTCCTCCTTGTGGTCAAGGCGACTATTGACGCCAATCCGCTCGGCTTCAAGCGCCGAGTGAATCCGGCTCAATGCCGTGCTGCAGGCAGGCGGCCCGATAGGTGTTGGCCAGAAGGCAGGCGATGGTCATGGGACCGACACCCCCGGGGACCGGGGTGATGGCTCCGGCCACCTTTACGGCCTCATCAAAGGCGACATCGCCGACCAACCGGGTCTTGCCCGCTGCCGCCCGTTCCGGGTCCTTGGACGGGACGCGATTGATGCCCACGTCGATGACGGTGGCCCCAGGCTTGATCCAGTCGCCGCGGACCATTTCGGGCCGTCCCACTGCGGCCACCAGAATATCAGCCGTTCGGCAAAGACTGGGAAGGTCGCGCGTGCGGGAGTGGGCCATCGTCACTGTGCAGCTCTGCGCCAGCAGCAACTGGGCCATCGGCTTGCCCACGATGTTGGAGCGGCCGACCACGACGGCATGCAGGCCGTTCAGTTCCCCCAGCTGGTCCCTCAGGAGCATCAGGGATCCCAGGGGCGTGCAGGGCACCAGGCCTGGCAGGCCAATCGCCAGACGACCAGCGTTGACCACATGAAAGCCATCGACGTCCTTGTCCGGGTCGATCGCTTCAAGCACAGCATTGGCATCAATATGGCCGGGCAGGGGCAGCTGAACGAGAATGCCATGAATGCCCGGGTCGGCGTTCAGCTGGGCGATGAGTGACAGCAACTCAGATTGCCCGGTGGTGTCCGCAAGGCGGTGGGTGTCTGATCGCATGCCAGCGGATCGGGTCGTTTCGCCCTTGTTGCGGACATAGACCTGGCTGGCCGGATCCTCGCCTACAATGATGACGGCCAATCCTGGCTGGATTCCTGCTCCTGCNTGCAGTCGGGCGGCTGCGGCGGCGATCCGTTCAACCAGCCCTGTGGCATAGGCTTTGCCGTCAATCACACGGGCAAAGTGGGGCGCAGCCGACATCGGGCTCTCCATTCGTCAGGAATCGTGCAGTGCTGGCGATTTACAGATCGCTCGGTTCGGCGTCTATGATCAGGACCAAATCAGGGAGAGCCCATGCGTCACCGTCATTCCATCCTCGCCGCTGTCAGCAGCCTGGCCCTGCTCTTGGCGGTCGATGCTGCCTGGGCGCAAGACGCAACGCAGTTGCTGCCGGGCCAGAGCATCAATGCGGAGCTGAGAGCAGGGGACAGGACAGCCGGTAACGACAGCCTGCATCGCGACTTCTGGATCGAACTGGCCGCGAATCAGAGGGTGGAGATCACACTGCGTTCGGAGGATTTCGACAGCTTTGTGCAGGTTCTGGACGCCGATCCCTGGAAGCGATCACCAGCAACGACGACGGGTTCGACGAGGGCCTCGATTCCCGCTTGCGGTTCACTGCGCCTAAGGGCGGTCGCTATGTCGTGCGCGCCCAGGCCCTCGGTGGGGACGAGACAGGAGCCTTCGAACTGTCCCTGACCGAGCTGCCACCAGCCCCGCCGGCACCAGAGCCCCGCCGGATTCGTGTTGGCGAGAGCATCTCGGGCGTGCTGGATCTTGAGGATCCGATCGAGGGTGAAGAACGACCCTATGAGGCCTATGCCTTCGATGCGCAGGCCGGTGATCGTTTCACGATCCGCATGACCTCGGCAACGATCGATTCCTACGTGCAGGTGGGCCGGCAAACTGATACCGGCTTCGAAGAGCTGGCAAACAATGACGATGACCCGACGGGCGATACGCTGGATTCCGTCTGGTCTTTACGGCCCCTGAGGCTGGGCCCTTTGTCATACGCGCTATGCCGTTGTCCGCCGGAAGTGAGGGGCCCTTCGACCTGACCCTGGAACAGGGACCGGTGCCGGTGCCGTCCGTACCCTCGTTCTGGGTGGCGCTGAGTCAGATGGTGACCTGACCGAACAGGACGCCAAGAATGCCGCCGATCAAACCATCGACACCTATTCGTTTGTGGCGAGCGCAGGACAGCGCATTGAGGTGACCGCTGGCTCAGAGGACTTCGACACCTACATCGCCGTCTTTGATGCCTCGGAAAACCTGATCGGCGAAGACGACGACGGCGGCACCCAGGGCACCAATCGCGCCTCGTGTTTGTGGCCCCGGAAACCGGTGCATATCGCGTTGAGGTTCGGGCTTTTCGGAGGGCACGTTCGGCAACTATTCCGTTGCCGCAAAGGAGATAGCGCCGCCCCCGCCGCCCACTCCGCTGACCTATGGAGCCACGATTGAGCCAGAAATCACCGAGGATGATCCGGTTGACGACGACGGCCGTCACTTCGATGCCTACAGCTTCCGTGGCGTTGCCAACCAGCGCGTTCAGGTCACCATGCGCTCCGGCGACTTCGACAGCTTCGTTCAGATCGGGAAGGCCGGGGACGCGTTTGAAGCCTTGGCGTCCGATGACGACGGCCTGCGCGAAGGGTGGATTCACGGCTTAATTTCACTCTTCCGGAGGACGGAGAGTATGTGATCCGGGCCATGCCGCTGGGGTCCGATGGTAAGGGCTTTATTCGCTGGAGCTGATCGACAAGGGGCCCAAGCCCAACCCCGGAAGCTTGCTGATAGGGGCGACGGCTCGCGGCCGGTTGACCGAGGCGGACTCGATGGACGAAGGCGGCACCCTCTATGACGACTGGACCTTCCAGGCGAAGGAGGGCGACGAGTTGGAACTGATCATGGTGTCCAATGAACTGGACAGCATGCTGAGCGTGGGACGCTTGTCGGACGACGGTTCCTTCCGCTCACTGGCCAGTGATGACGATGGGCTCGTGGACGTGCACGCACGCCTCGAATGGACCGTGCCGGAGGATGGGACCTATGTCGTGCGGGCCCAATCCTTGCACCCAACCAGTCGGGCAACTACGCCCTCATCGTCAGCCGGAAGGACTGAACCGCTAGGTGCCCGAAGGCAGCAGGCCGAGGCGAAGCGGCGATAGCGGCCCTCGCGGACACCCTGGGTCGCCCGTTCGATGTCCGGCGCGAAGTAGTGGTCCTCAGTGTAGGGAGCTGCGGCTTTCCGTACATGGCCATAGACGGCTTCAAGATCCGGTGACGACAGCAGCGGACGATGGAACTCAATGCCTTGGGCAGCGGCCAACAGCTCGATACCAACGACTGCCGCGGTGTTGTCGGCCATGTCCAGGAGGCGGCGTGCGCCGTGGGTGGCCATGGAAACATGGTCTTCCTGGTTGGCGCTGGTGGGCACCGTGTCGATNGACACAGGGTGCGCCACCATCCGGTTCTCCGCCACAAGGGCCGCGGCGGTCACCTGCGCAATCATAAAGCCGGAATTCAGCCCACTCTCCTTGACCAGGAAGGCTGGCAGTTCGCTCATCTTCGGGTCGACCAAGATGGATGTGCGGCGCTCGGAGATATTGCCGATCTCGCACAGGGCCATGGCGATCTGGTCTGCTGCATATGCAACAGGCTCTGCGTGGAAGTTGCCGCCGGAGATAACGCCGCCATCCTCGATGAAGACCAGCGGGTTGTCGGTGACGGCATTCGCTTCGCGCTCCAGCATTGCGGCGGCATTGCGCAGCACATCGAGCGTGGCACCCATCACCTGCGGCTGGCAGCGCAGGGAGTATGGGTCCTGCACCTTGCCGTCATCTTCCAGATGGCTGTCGCGAATGGCCGAACCTTGCAGCAGGCCGCGCAGGGTAATGGCCACGTCGATCTGGCCGGGTTGGCCGCGCAGCGCGTGGATGCGCGGGTCAAACGGGGCGTCCGAGCCNTTCAGGGCATCAACTGACAAGGCACCGGCGGCGATAGCGGCGGCAAAACAGTCCTCAGCGGCGAACAGACCCGCCAGGGCCAGGGCTGTGGAACACTGGGTGCCATTCAACAAGGCCAGACCTTCCTTCGGACCCAGCACGATGGCCTTCAACCCGACCTTGGCCAGCGCCGTCTCTGCCGACAGGGTCTGCCCCTGATGCCGGGCCTCGGCCACGCCGATCAGGACGCAGGACATGTGGGCCAGCGGTGCCAAGTCGCCCGACGCCCCGACCGAGCCCTTGGACGGGATACAGGGCAGCACATCGGCGTTAACCAGGGCGATCAGCGTCTCAAGCGTCTTGCGACGGATGCCGGAGGCTCCTTTCGATAGGCTGGCGATCTTCAGCACCATCAACAGGCGCGTGATCGGTTCACTCAAAAGCGGGCCAACGCCCGCCGCATGGCTCAGCACCAGGTTCTTCTGCAGCGTCTCCAGATCGTCCGCAGCAATCGACGTATTCGCCAGCAGGCCAAATCCCGTGTTGATGCCATAGACGGTGCGGCCCTCCGCCAGGATCGCCGCCACGGTCGCCGCCCCTTTCTCGACATCGGCCCAGGCGGCCTCGGTCAGGAGACGGTGACAGGGCCGTCGAGGACCGCCCGAGCTGACTGAGCGTGAGCGGTGCGTCTCCGATGGTGATCTGGGTCATGGTTCAGCCCTCNNCATGCTCGGCAGGTTCAGGCCGTGCTCACACGCGGCGTCTTTGGCGATGTCATAGCCAGCATCGGCATGTCGCATGACGCCGGTGGCCGGGTCGTTCCACAAGACGCGCTCAAGACGTTTCGCGGCTTCCGGNGTGCCGTCGGCGACGATGACGACGCCCGAGTGCTGGGAATAGCCCATGCCGACCCCGCCGCCATGGTGCAGCGACACCCACGAGGCGCCGCCTGCGGTATTCAACAGGGCATTCAGCAACGGCCAGTCGGACACGGCGTCCGAGCCATCCATCATGGCTTCCGTCTCGCGGTTGGGGCTGGCCACAGATCCTGAATCCAGATGGTCACGACCGATGACAATGGGGCCCGAGAGTTCGCCGGACGCCACCATCTCGTTAAACATCAGACCGGCGCGGTGACGATCGCCCAGGCCGATCCAGCAGATGCGGGCCGGCAGTCCCTGAAAGGCGATGCGATCGCCCGCCATATCCAGCCAGCGGTGCAGGCCGGCATTGTCCGGGAATAGCTTCTTCATGGCCGCGTCGGTCTTCTTGATATCTTCTGGATCCCCNGTCAGTGCCGCCCAGCGGAACGGGCCGATGCCGCGACAGAACAGCGGGCGGATGTAGGCGGGCACAAAGCCGGGGAAGTCGAAGGCGTCCTTGACTCCTTCATCAAAGGCCACCTGACGGATGTTGTTGCCATAGTCGGTGGTCGGAATGCCCTGCTTGTGGAAGGCCAGCATGGCCTCGACGTGCTTGGCCATCGACTTGCGAGCGGCGGCCTCTACGGCGGCGGGATCGCTGACCCGCTTGTCTTCCCATTCAGCGACGGTCCAGCCACTGGGGAGGTAGCCATTGATCGGATCGTGGGCGCTGGTCTGGTCGGTCACCAGGTCGGGGCGGATGCCGCGCTTGACCATTTCGGGCAGGATGTCCGCCGCATTGCCCAGCAGGCCGATGGACGTGGGCTTGCCCTCATCAAACGATTTCTGCAGCAGGGACATCGCTTCATCCAACGTCTCAGCCATGACGTCCAAATACCGGGTGCGAAGGCGGAACTCGATGCGGCTGCGCTGGCACTCAATATTGATGCTGGAGGCCCCGGCCATGGCCGCGGCCAGCGGCTGTGCNCCGCCCATGCCGCCCAGACCCGCTGTCAGGATCCACTTGCCCGACCAGTCGCCGCCATAATGCTGGCGTCCGGCCTCCATGAAGGTCTCATAGGTGCCCTGAACGATGCCTTGCGTGCCGATGTAGATCCACGAGCCGGCGGTCATCTGGCCGCACATCATCAGGCCCTTGCGATCGAGCTCGTTGAAGTGGTCCCAGGTCGCCCATTTGGGCACGAGGTTTGAGTTGGCGATCAACACACGCGGCGCATCCTCATGGGTGCGGAACACACCGACCGGCTTGCCTGATTGCACCAGCAGGGTCTCATCCGGCTCCAGCTTGACCAGCTGCTCAGCGATGCGGTCAAACGCCAGCCAGTCACGGGCCGCCTTGCCGATGCCGCCATAGACGACCAGATCCTCGGGGCGCTCGGCCACTTCGGGATCGAGGTTGTTCATCATCATGCGCAGGGCCGCTTCGGCCGCCCAGGTCTTGGCGGTCTTCTCAGGGCCGCGAGGCGCGCGAACGACGCGGGTGTTGGCGGTGGTGGTCATCAGGGGATCCTCCGTCTGTTGCGACTGTATTATGTCTAGACATTAATGCTGGCAAGAGGCAGTTTGCCGCCATGGCCAATCCTCCACAGCCAAGCCTGCGTTCTGAGCCGCTGCATCGGCGCATTGCCAGCGACATCGAGCGCCGCATTGCCTCGGGCGACTGGCGCNCCGGCCATCGCATCCCGACCGAAGGCGAGCTGATGGTCGCCTGCGATTGCGCCCGCATGACCGTCTCACGGGCCGTGTCCGACCTGGCGGCGCGAGGGCTGGTGNCATGCCGCAAGCGGGCCGGGACCGTGGTGGCCCATCCGCCGCATTCCTCGGCCCTGGTGGCCATTCCCGACATTCAGGCCGAAATCGAGGGTAGGGGACGGGCCTATGCTCACCGCCTGCTGCACCGACAGGTGCGCGACGCCGGGNGTGAAGATCAGGGGCTGATCGGGCGGGTGCTGTTGCTCAAGACCCTGCATCTGGCCGATGGGGTGCCGTTCGCCCTGGAAGACCGACGCATATCGCTGACGACCGCCCCGCAGGCAGAGGGTGTTGATTTCACCTTGCAGTCGCCGGGCGGCTGGCTGTTGGCGCACACGCCATGGACGGAGGCGGAGCACCGGATCTCGGCCATCAGTGCCGACCGCGACACGGCCAGTCTGCTGGCACTGGACGCCGGAGCGGCCTGTCTGAGGCTGGAGCGGAACACCTGGCGTGACGCCAAACCGGTCACCTGGGCCTCGCAGATTTTCCCCGGATCGGCCTATGATCTGGTGGCGCGTTTCTCTCCAATGAAAGGGTGAGCATGTCGGAAGGTTCGGAAGCTCTGGGCTGGAAGTCCGCCGCCGATCTGGTGGGCGATCACCCTGATGCGCGGGTGACGCTGATCGGGGCCGGGGTCAATGAGCGATCGCTGACGCCCGGTCGGTGCGATCTGGGCCCCAAGGCGTTCCGCGCCGTCCTGCCGCGCTTTTCCACCTATGACGTCGAGACCGGTCAGGAGCTGAGCATCCGGGTCCATGACGGTGGCGATGTGCCGGTCAAGGCCATGAGCCCCGCCGACGCCTTTGATCCGATCCGGGAGCGGGTCGCCCGCCATGCCGGTAGCGGCCTGGTGGTGCTGATCGGTGGCAACAACGCCATCACCCGGCCGGGCGTGCATGGCCTAGGGCTGGAGCGGGTCGGGGTGCTGACCCTGGATGCCCATTTCGACCTGCGCGACACCGACCAGGGCCTGACCAACGGCAATCCGATCCAGGCCCTGCTGGACGACGGGCTGGACGGGACGCGCATCAGCCAGGTCGGATTGGCTCCTTTGCCAATACGAAGAAGGCCCATGACAAGGCCAGGGCGGCGGGCATCAGCGTTCGCACCGCTCGCGAATGCCGCGATCTCGGCCTGGCCTTTGTGGTCGTCGAGGAACTGGAGCGCCTGTCGGGCCTGTGCGAGGTGATCTATGTCGACTTCGACATCGACGTCATCGACCGCAGCCAGTGGCCGGCCAGCCCCGGGGCCCGGCCCGGCGGCGTCTCGGTGCAGGACTTCTTTGATGCCACCCGCGTGATCGGAGGCCACCCGAAGGTCAAGGCCGTCGACCTGACTGAATACGACCCTCGCTGGAGATCGGCGACCTGGGCAGCCTGACAGCCGGGCGCTGGTTCTGTGAGCTGTTGGCGGGGTTTGACGGGCGATGAACGCGGACCTCCTCATCACCGACTGCCATCTGGCCACCATGGCCCTGGGCGGTGAGCCCTATGGGGCGATCACCGACGGCGCGATTCTGATCGCCGATGGACGGATCGTCTGGGTCGGGGCACGGGCCGACTTGCCGGAGCATTCGGCAAAGGAGACCCATCGGCTGGACGGGCGCTGGGTGACGCCGGGGCTGATCGATTGCCATACGCATCTGGTGTTCGGCGGCGACCGCTCTGGCGAGTTCGAACAACGGCTGCAGGGTGTCAGCTATGAGGCCATCGCTCGCGCCGGGGGCGGCATCGTCAGCTCGGTTGCGGCCACCCGGGCGGCGTCGGAGGACGATCTGTACTCTTCCGCCATCGCCCGTCTGAAGGGCCTGATCGACACGGGCGTGACCACGGTGGAGATCAAGTCCGGCTATGGCCTGGATCGCGACAGCGAGCTGAAGATGTTGCGTGTCGCCCGCCGCATCGGGCGCGAGGCGNGGGTGCGCGTGGCGACGTCCTATCTGGGCCTGCACGCCCTGCCGCCGGAGTATCGCGGAGATCAGCCGGGCCATGACCGCGCCGCCTATCTGGATCTGGCCATCGACGACATCCCGCCCGCCGCCACCGCCGAGGGATTGGTCGATGCCGTCGACGCCTATTGCGAGCCCATTGCCTTCACTCCCGCCGAGGTCGCCCGCCTGTTCGACAAGGCCCAGGCCCTGAACCTGCCGGTCAAGCTGCATGCCGATCAACTCAGCGACAGCGACGGAGCCGCCCTGGCCGCCCGCTACAACGCTCTGTCGGCGGACCATATCGAGTATTCATCCGAAGCCGGAATCGCCGCCATGGCCACGCACGGCACGGTGGCTGTGCTTNTGCCAGGCGCCTTCCTGATGCTGCGCGAGACCAAGCTGCCGCCGATTGAGGCCCTGCGTCAGCACGGCGTGGCCATGGCGGTGGCCACCGACTGTAACCCCGGCACCTCGCCGCTGGCCTCCATGACGGCGACGCTGAACCTGGCCTGCGTGCAGTTCCGCCTGACCTCCGAAGAGGCCCTGGCCGGGGCGACCTGCAACGCGGCCAAGGCCCTTGGCCTTGAGGCCGAGATCGGAACCCTGGAGCCCGGCAAGGCCGCCGACCTGGCCGTCTGGAACATCACCGGCCCCGCCGAACTCAGCTACTGGCTCGGCAGGCCGATGCTGGAGGCGCGGTATGTGGCGGGGGCCGCTGATGCCGCCGCCGAACTCGCCATAGGGGCTGTAGTTGGCGGTGCCGACCGCTGATCCCATTTCCATGTTTTGGGATCAACGGTGTATGGCGTGCCGCTTCCTTCGGCATGTGTCGCTGGACGGAGATTTCGCCGGTTCTCGCAAAAGCTGTGCGTCATCTGCGCCAGCTGATCGTCCTGTTCGAAACTATAGGCCGTATGGACCCCGTTGGAGCGGGTGAAAGTTTGGCAGCGCTGAGACAATTGGGCAATTTCGCGCAATTCAAAATAGAAGAAGCGCGAAAATATCGATTCAAAGGCCTCTATTTAGCCACCATTCTTCCGTGAGATACTCATGTGGAATATTGTCAGATTCAACTTCTAATCCCATTTGTTCTAAACAATCAAAATATTCATCCCTAAGATCGGGCGGAAATTTGATCCCATTGAACGGATCGTAGTTCATTTTCTGAAGTGTTGGCCCTCCGTCTATTAAAATCCAAATTCTCTAAATTGTGGAATATATATTACTGGAACTTTGCCTTCCGAAATGAGGAAAACAAATCCTCATGTCTTTTGAAATACTACTCATCATGGTCTTATTCGCCTTCCTTTGACTGGACCCTTTATCATTTCACCGGTATGTGGATCAGCAGCGCCGAGATGACGACCGTTTCGATCATAAACTTCGACCTCGCCGCCATGCCGTCGGTCATACTGGTAGTACCGCCTTTGACGACCAGAAAGTCCATTTGTTCGTGTAGTAGCATTGTGGCGGCGAAGTGACTGCCAAAATCTGGATTCTGAAGGAGCGACCTTGTCCTCCCCAGAGAAAATCTGAAAAGGGTTCTCCTCAGTCTCTCAGCCGTCTCTTGGGCACGTTCTGCGCTCTGGTAATGTCACGGGTCTGGCGTGCAAAGGCTTCGTCGGCTGTTAGTCGACCAGGATAGAAGCTCCGTTGAGTGCCTCGGTAGCCATCTGGACCATATATNNCCTCGTTATGAATGCGGTGACGAACGGGTTCCCGCCGTGACTCTCACACGCGCTGCGAGCGGTGCCATCCTCGGAAATCACAACGCGGCAACTGACTAACTCCATCCCCGTCGGATCGGTCATATTCACCGGATCCAGCCCCACGTAGAGATACAGGTTNAGATCGTCCTTGGTGCCGACGGGGTCGGTGGACAGGAACACGCCGAGCCCGGGTGGNTAGTAGCGGGCCCGGTATTGATAGAGCCCCGTTTCCGGGTCCCACAGGCGGCCGGTGTAGCCAAAATAGCTNGCCCGCCGGGGGCCACTGACGCCATCACCGAACTCGCCATAGGGGCTGTAGTTGGCGGTGCCGATCGTCTGGCCATTGTTCAGGGACATGGCGATGACCGATCCCTGGTGGTCGGTGTGGAACCAGGCGACGGTGCCGGCGCTATCGACCACCGCCAGCCGGTCATCCATCGTGCCGGTGCCGGTGGGGATGAAGCGGCGGATCAGGCCGCCACTGGCGTTATAGTCCCCCAGCTCATCGGACCCCGACCACAGATAGCGGGTCGTGGTGCCATTGACGGTCTTGCGGGTCCGGCGGTTGTCGGCGTCATAGGCGTAAGAGGCCGTGCCGAAGCTGCCGCTCGCCCCGCTCATCCGGTTGCCGAAGGTCCAGGTGTAGGTATTGGTCCCGTCCGACGTCATGCTGCCGTTGGGGTTATAGGTGCAGCTGCGCCTGGTGCCCTAAAAGAGTGTGCGCGCCCCCATGTCAGCCATTATTGTTCCTTATATTTCAATCCATTAAAAGGTGCGGGCCGTGCGTCATGTGTGCTATGGAATCGGAGATTATTTGCCTGCGGCTGAAGACGGACGGAAACAGAGTGGAGAGGGGAAAGAGGACGACCTCCTCAAGGGCAACTTCAGGTTCCAACCGATGCTACAAATTCTCTATAGGGAACCTGACCCTTAGCCATACGGTTAAATTGAATGAGCCAGCGAGAGTCAACTCCTTCAAGTTGGTTCACTTTCGCAATTGCTTGGTTCTTCTCCACTTGGTTTAGAGAATTCGTCCCGATCAAACGAGCAATGCTATCCAGGGCCGCCAAACCGACGAACTGTTCGACATGTAGCCAACGCATTGCGGCCGCGATCAATTCATTCAAAATTGATGGCGTAGGCCTTACCAGCCCGAAAGCGATAATAGCACGCCATGCGATTTCTTCATCGTCGTCAGCTACGAGACGCACGGCCTCATCATACACTTCGGACGGAAGTGGCATATCTCTATCGTCCCGGATAGTCGATATAAAGCTGCTAGAATGCGCTCTCTATCTTTAGAACTTAATTCAAATTTATAGTCTGTTTTCATTGTAATACCCTGCGCATCTCTCTCAAAGTCTGCTGAGCCGCATCACGCGACGCTTGTGCCGCCGCAGTTTGCTCAGTGTTCATAGTGCCGCGAGCAATGGCTTCATCAAGCCGGGCGGTAGCATTCTCAAGCCCACGCACGCTGTTCCGCATCTCCGTTATGTGGTCGAAACCGGTACTCTGGCCTCTGTTTTCCTCATAACCCCTAGAAAATCATCGCGACGAGCATTGTTTCTAATGATGTTCTGCACGCGATCCATTTCATTCACAACTCGTTGAAAGCGTGTTCCAAATCTTACGCCGACACGCGCAGCAACAGCTCTGGCAAGGGGAGATTGAACAGCCCGAACGCGGCATTCGCAGCTCGAATCGTAGCACCTTCGACCGGAACAAGCATTGATCCTGCTTCAGCAAGATTGCCCAAGAAGCGAACTATCCCCGCTGCACCCGCTGATCTTCTGCGGTGATCGCTCTCGCCCCGCACTGACTCTGACCATACATACATGCTGCTTCCTCCCCGTCGGATCGGTCGCATTGACCGGGTCCAGGCCGACGTAGAGGTAGAGGTTCGGGTCGTCCTTGGTGCCAATGGGGTCGGTGGACAGGAACACGCCGAGCCTCCGGGAGTAGTAGCGGGCCCGGTATTGGTAGAGGCCGGTTTCGGGGTCCCACAGACGGCCGGTATAGCCAAAATAGCTGCCAGCCGGGGGCCGCTGATGCCGCCGCCGAACTCGCCATAGGGGCTGTAGTTGGCGGTGCCGATCGTCTGGCCGTTGTTCAGGGACATGGCGATGACGCTGCCCTGGTGGTCAGTGTGGAACCAGCGCACGGTGCCCGCCGCATCCACCGCCGCCAGCCGGTCATCCATCGTGCCCGTGCCCGTGGGCACAAACCGCCGGATCAGACCGCCACTGGCATTATAGTCCCCAGCTCATCGGCCCCGGACCACAGATACCGCGTCACCGTGCCATTGACGGTCTTTCGGGTCCGGCGGTTGTCGGCGTCATAGGCATAGGTGGCGGTGCCGAAGCTGCCGCTCGCCCCGCTCATGCGGTTGCCGAAGGTCCAGCTGTAGGTATTGACCCCGTCTGAGGTCATGTTGCCGTTGAGGTTATAGGTCAATCAGATTGATTGATATTGCGACTTCGGCGTCATTATAATCTATTTCTGAATTCAATATTTTCATATATGAATGAACTTCAATACGCGTATCAATATTCTCAATTTCGGAAATGTATGTTAAGTATTGATCGGCACAATATAACAATCTGGTGTTAACACTTCCATATATGTTTGATACTAAATAAACGGAAATGCTATATAATACTGATTCGGCGAAAATATTTGAATTCACGGCGATGTTGGATAAAGCGTCTACATATTTTGCAGACAATGAATGTCCGAGTAAGTGTGATTCGATCTGACTTCCAACTTCTTTCATTTTGAGGTATTTATCGGGATATACTTGGGATGCCGACTTGAATACCTCTGTTCCACACCCAAGACATAATGTAATTGACTTGGGTGTCGAAAATGATTTCGATATTTTCTTTGTGTGCTCGTAGGCGCCCACCACATTCTCTATCATACTAAAACCTCACGCCCCAAGAGCGAAGAACAGCTTGACACGCAGGGCAGATAGGTCGGGATGCAGCGACTTCTACTGGACGTTCTCCTGCAGCACGGGCAGCACGGACCGCTGTTACCTCTGCATGTCCGCTTCCACTAGCAGCCGTCTCTCCTGACCTCAATGCGCCACGCTGGGCAACAGAAAGGCTGGGCTCACTAGAAGCTACATATCGACCGCCTTGAGCCGTTTCCACTACTGCAGTGGTTCGTCTACTTTGAGCAATCGGATCCAGCATGGAGTGAATTTGCCTCGCGAGCACCAAGGGAGGCGCCTGTCGCGGGGGCACTTGCTTCAGGGCGGTGGGCAGTGCCAATGGGAGTGCTACTACTGCAGAAAGGACTAGCACGGCGAAGGTTGCAGATCTCGCGGCAAGGTCGCGAACCCCATCGTCCCACGTAGCTTGCGCAATCTCCTCCCCTGTGCCGCCCCTCGCTGCTACTTCTGCTGCTGAGGGGCCAAAAGTGTCTCCCTTGCATCGCGCACAATCTGCCCGAGATCACAGCAGGCGGCTCGCCCCGTCGGATCTGCCAGATTGACCGGATCATTCCCGACATAGGCATACAGGTTCAGGCTGTCCTCATAGCCAATCGGGTCTGTCTGCAGGAACCGCCCTATGCAGGGGTCATAGGCGCGGGCCTTGTAGTGCCACAGGGGCACGGTGGCGGTGAGGCGCATCTGGCCGGTGTAGCCGAAGCGGGGCCGGTCCAGCTGCCCGGCTGGCCATAGGGGTCGTAGGTGATGGCGCTGCCGACCCGCGCCCCGCCGGTGTCGGTCTCGGCGATGATCGACCCTTGCGTATCACCCAGGACCCGGCGCCTTGTGCCGGCGATCTGGGCCAAGGGTTCATCCGGCCCGGTGCCGTGCAGATGGCGGGCGGTCAGGTGCCGCCAGCGTTGTATTCCCCCACCAGCCGGTCGCCGTCCCACAGCCAGTCGCTGGCCGTACCGCCATCGGTCAGGGTCTTCAGCCGCCCCAGCGGGTCATAGGCCAGGGTGACCGAGGCCCCGCCACCCGTAATGCCGGTCAGGCGATTGAGCGGATCATAGGTATAGGTGCGGGTGCCATCACTGGTCAGATTGCCCCGCGCATCGTGGGTGAAGGCGGTTCCGCCCACACTGTCATACTGGTTCAGGCCATCGGGCACATAGGCCGTGTTCGGGGCCGCCACCATCGGGAACTGATAGGCGCTGTTGGACACATCCCGGCTAATCACCTGACCCGCCGGCTTAAAGCTGAGCGCATAGGTCACGTCATTGGCCGTGCCCGACAGGTCCTGCATCAGCGAGTAGTTGCGGCTGTTGGCGACATAGCTCCAGCTGGTCGTGGCCGCACCCGTGCGCGAGAGCTGGGTCCGGCGGCCCAGGTTGTCATAGGTAAAGCCCGCCTGGCTGGTGCCATCGCCCGCCGTGGTCATCCGGTCAAGCAGATCCCAGCCGAAGGTCGCCGAGACCGCATCGGGCCACTGCAACGACAACCGCCGCCCGGCCAGATCCCAGCTGGAGGTCAGGGTGCGCCGTAAGACGTCTCCGTCAGCTGACGGCCCAGGGCATCCCAGGTCCAGGTGATCCCCGGCCCCGTCGTGGCGTTGCTGTAGCGGGCCGAGAGGCGGCGGTTCAGCAGGTCATAGCTGGTGAACACATCGTTGTCGGTTGTGGGCGGATTGGTGCCGTCCGGCACCGTCATCACCGTCTGCCGGTTCAAGGCGTCATAGGTATAGGCGATGCTCTGGCCATCGCGCAGACGTAAGCCCGTGCGGTTGCCATTGGCGTCCAGCGTATAGGTCTCATAGTCCGTGCTGCTGGCTGTATGCGCCCCGACCGTGGTCACCGGGAAGTTGATCTGCACCAGCCGGTCATAGCCGTCATAGGTATAGTCGTTGCGGTTGCCCTTGGCGTCCTCCACCCAGTCAATCTGGCCGTTCGGGGTATGGGCCTGGGTGCGTTCGGTGATGACATCGGCGGTGCCCACGCCCATCTGGATCGTGGTGACACGGTCAGCGGCATCGTAGCCGTTCAGACTGATCCGGTCCGGCCATGCGATCCGGCGGTGCCTTGCGTGCAGGCGCTGGCGGGAAGACTGCCATAGGCCGCCGGGTTCATGCGCGCGGATGAATGCATTCAATTTAGTTGTGAGATTATCTTTTCCAAAGAATCTTGATTAATCTTGCCTTCAGGCAGTTGCTTAATCGCAGCCAATATGTAATTTTTCATCATAACAAGCTTATCATCCCGACCTAATTTTATATACTGGTCATATTCCGCTGTATGTAGTCCAGTATTCTTTGCTTGATTTTCTAAAAATTATTCCGTTTGGAATTTTGCCAATATGAGGTGGAATTATAATCAAATTTATAACCAAAATTATTTCTGGATTCAGCAGTATTCTGTTGGAGTCTTCAAGTGTATTAAGTTCTTGCTCGACTAATTTCAACATTCTTGAATCTTCAATCGTCAATTCGCCCCCAAATCCTGAATTGCGATAATCATTTCAGCAATACACACTCAAAACGGGAAGATCTCCATAGCGAGCCACATGTTGTCCACAGTAGGCTCTTTCTGCTCCGCGTGCTATGGCCCGGGTTTCATATTGCCTAATCGGGTACCATTTCAATTTTCAACTGAATACACCCAGCCTGGGTAACGAGCCTGTGGTACAGGTAGAGATATATCCCATATTTCAACGTCTGGCCATCACGAAGTCCTCGAAGTTCATACAGCCACGTTGGCCTATTTGAGCGGTATGAATTTCCGTGAACTTCTAATGTAATAGCTGTGAGAACAATCGCACCTCTAACACCCGGATTTGCGTTCATGACAGCGTCAAAGCATGTGTCGGCACCAACAGCTAAGCAGGCCATAAGAGCAACCCCAACGATGTCTCCAGCTGGCACCGGACCGTCTGCGGCCGCAAGCCCACCAGCGACAGGGGCGACGCTCTTCGCCCGGCTAAAAGCCTCCGCCAATGCAGCCGGATCAGCCGTTGCTGCCCCGGTATCATCAAAGATGTGGCCGCCGCCGATTTCGAAATCGCCCCACCCGTCCATGAACTTCATCCTCGTCGGATCGGTCATATTGACCGGATCATTCCCACGTAGGCATACAGGTTCAGGCTGTCCTCATAGCCAATCGGGTCGGTCTGCAGGAACCGGCCGATCCTGGGGTCATAGGCGCGAGCCTTATAGTGCCACAGGGGCACCGCTGAGGTCAGGCGCATCTGGCCGGTGTAGCCGAACCTGGGGCCGGTCCAGCTGGCGGGCTGGCCATAGGGTCGTAGGTGATGGCATTGCCGACCAGGGCCCCGGCGGTGTCGGTTTCGGCGATGATGGAGCCCTGCGTATCACCCAGGAGCCAGCGGCGGGTGCCGGCGATCTGGGCCAACGGTTCATCCGGCCCGGTGCCTTGCAGATAGCGGGCGGTGAGGGTGCCGCCAGCGTTGTATTCCGCCACCAGCCGGTCGCCGTCCCACAGCCAGTCGGTCGCCACCCCGCCGCTGGTCAGGATACCTAGGCGGCCAACCTTACACAAATCAAAGTAGCAACGTTTGTGGCTGCCGGCCTGATGAGATCAGCACTGGAAAATTGTTATACTTTTGCTATTGATTATAAGTAGAATCTATCATATTGCAATTGAGTTTCTAATATCACAGAGAATATCTCTAGCAGCCCGTCTTTTAGTTGGAAAAATATCGGCCCTGGATGACATCCATATATGATAAATTCGTGATCGCTTTTTTCCGACAAGATGCAATCTATTTCACCAATAAGAGCATTCAATGTATTTAAATCGTAAGATCGATAGATAATAGAGGCAAACTCATCTATATCGTTATATAGTATATCGAAATCTTGAGACATTCTAGAAAATATGATATCATCGACGATCATGTTTACCAATTTCCTGCATATGAGGATATCACTGTGAATCCTTGTTCCCGGCTTGGTGCATTTGAATTACAACCACCACAGCATATGTGTCGCGCACTACAACCGCGGCGGAAGGGCGTTGCCAGCCACGCCTGCCGCCCAACGAATGGCCTCCCGTCCGGTCGGTCTTGTGAAGGTGCCGGTCAGCACCCTTTCGTTTGCCACCCCATCGCAACGAGTTGAACGTCGCACGAATTTTGCGCCAACACCGAATTGACCAGTGCCTCTGCCGATTGAATGTTACGAAAGGTTGAGGCTCTCCGCATTCCGAATCCAGGGCCCGAGGCGAAAACGTGGCCAACCCGCACCCGACCCACCAGTTGTGTATCGGTCCTGCCAACGTGTTTCGCAATGGTGTGACCTCCAGCCGCTTCTTCAGCTATGAGACTCACGCGAACGGGGAGTGTTGCGATACTGTTGCTGACCGATCGCACCCGATTCACCTAGAACACGGCCATCACCAACTGACCAATCCTCCGAGTTCAAAGTCGGGATGGAACATCGCCATCCCCGTCGGATCGGTCAGATTGACCGGATCATTGCCCACGTAGGCGTAGAGGTTCAGGCTATCCTCATAGCCAATCGGGTCGGTTCTGCAGGAACCGGCCCATGCGGGGGTCATAGGCGCGGGCCTTGTAGTGCCACAGGGGCACGGTGGCGGTCAGGCGCATCTGGCCGGTGTAGCCGAACCTCGGCCCGGTCCAGCTGGCGGGCTGGCCATAGGGGTCATAGGTGATGGCATTGCCGACCAGGGCCCCGGCGGTGTCGGTTTCGGCGATGATGGAGCCCTGCGTATCATCCAGGAACCAGCGGCGGGTGCCGGCGATCTGGGCCAACGGTTCATCCGGCCCGGTGCCTTGCAGATAGCGGGCGGTGAGGGTGCCGCCAGAGTTATATTCCCCACCAGCCGGTCGCCGTCCCACAGCCAGTCGGTCGCCACCCCACCGCTGGTCAGGGTCTTCAGCCGCCCCAGCGGATCATAGGCCAGGGTGACCGAGGCCCCGCCACCCGTAATGCCGGTCAGGCGATTGAACGGATCATAGGTATAGGTGCGGGTGCCATCACTGGTCAGATTGCCCCGCAGATCGTGGGTGAAGGCGGTGCCGCCCACACTGTCATACTGGTTCAGGCCATCGGGCACATAGGCCACGCTCGGGGCCGCCGCCATCGGGAACTGATAGGCGCTGTTGGACACATCGCGGCTAATCACCTGCCCCGCCGGGTTAAAGCTGAGCGCATAGGTCACGTCATTGGCCGTGCCCGACAGGTTCTGCGTCAGGCTGTAGTCGCGGCTGTTGGCGACATAGCTCCAGCTGGTCGTGGCAGCGCCCGCGCGCGACAGCTGGGTGCGGCGGCCCAGGTTGTCATAGGTAAAGCCTGCATAAGGTCCCAGCGGCGGCTGTCCCTCGGACGCCGAGGTCATGCGGTTCAGCAGGTCCCAGGTGAACTCTGCGGTCACAGCGTCTGGCCATTGCAGGGTCTCGTCTGCGCCCCGCCAGATCCCAGCTGGAGGTCAGTGTGCGCCGTAAGACGTCTCGGTCAGCTGACGGCCCAGGGCATCCCAGGTCCAGGTGACCCCCGGCCCCGTGGTGGCGTTGCTGTAGCGGGCCGACAGGCGGCGGTTCAGATTGTCATAGGTGGTAAACACGTCATCCGCCGTGCCGCCACCTCGGCACCGTCATCACCGTCTGCCGGTTCAGAGTGTCGAAGGTGTAGGCGATGCTCTGGCCGTCCCGCAGCCTTAAGCCCGTGCGGTTGCCGTTGGCGTCCAGCGTATAGGTCTCATAGTCCGTGCTGCTAGCTGTATGCGCCCCGAACGTCTGGACCGGGAAGTTGATCTGCACCAGCCGGTCATAGCCGTCATAGGTATAGTCGTTGCGGTTGCCCTTGGCGTCCTCCACCCAGTCGATCTGGCCGTTCGGGGTATAGGCCTGGGTGCGCTCGGTGATGGTTTCGCCCGTCACGCCCACGCCCATCTCGATCTGAATCACCTGATCGGCGGCATTGTAGATGTTGCGCGAGATCCGGTCCGGGCCCGAACTGCGGCGAGAGTGAAGCAGCGGGAGAATTAGCGCTGCAGAGGGCACTGGCATGAACCAAGTTCATGGTCGAATCCGGCTCAGGTAGCTTTAGGTGTGAGCGAGCGCAACGTCATTGTGTTTCGACTTCATCTGACAGAAGGCCGGGGCCTTCGGCAAGGATACGTTCGAATTCCGCCACTTGCTCCGCTGTCGCGCCGAATTTCTTGAGATGAGGTGTCGATGTGGCTATGCCACGAAAATACTCTTCGAACTGCTGTCGTCGCGCCGGAAACGAAAGTTTCGTAATCTAGCTGGGGAGCGCAGTCATATCCCTGCCTTATTCTAGCCTTGCTTCGTTCCGGATAGTTTTTTTCATTTCTGGGGGCATTATTATTGGAATATATCTTAATTTTACATTCAACCAACTCAAATTTGTTTGGCCGAACTGATCATTCAAAAACACCTCCGTTGGCTTCCACGTTCGAACCATCCCACCCGCCGCAGGTTCAAAGCATTCCGCTGAAGCCCAAAATATCATGATCAACAAAATACACAGTTAAGACGCGGAAGGCGTCCATTTACGGAAAAATATCCGACGAGAGCAATATTCTCGGCTACAGCAGCAGGATAACGAGGGCCAAATTGATACTGTGGCCTATAGAAAACACTTTCTCGCTCCAAATACGCTTGACTGTAACGAGAACGAGCCCCGTGGGAGTATATACCTATCTTCTGGATTTCAGACGTATCTCTGTCCACTAGAAAATACAACTCAGTAGGTCTTTCCGACCTGTGTGAATTTGCGTGGATCTGCTCAATCGCCGCAACAATCACAGCACCCGAACCACCCGTGATCGCGTTCAAAGCGCCCTGACCGCATGCGTCCGGACCAGCTGCCACACAGACAGCGAGGCCTACCGCAATGATTTCTCCGACCGGCAGTGGGCCGTCAGCTGCAGAAAGCCCGCCGAGGACAGGCGCAGCGGCCCTGAGGCGTCCGACGGTCTCTGCTAATGTTGCTGGATCAGCGGTTTCCGCCCCCGTATCATCAAAGATGTGGCCGCCGCCGATTTCGAGATCGGCCCATCCGTCCATGAAGGCCATCCCCGTCGGGTCGGTCAGGTTGACCGGGTCATTCCCAACGTAGGCATAGAGATTGAGGCTGTCCTCATAGCCAATCGGGTCTGTTTGCAGGAACCGCCCTATGCGGGGGTCATAGGCGCGGGCCTTGTAGTGCCAGAGGGGGACGCTGGCGGTGAGGCGCATCTGGCCCGTGTAGCCGAAGCGGGGCCGGTCCAGCTGGCGGGCTGGCCGTAGGGATCGTAGGTTATCGCTGACCCGACCAGGGCCCCGGCGGTGTCGGTCTCGGCGATGATCGACCCCTGCGTATCGGCCAGGAACCAGCGGCGGGTACGGAAACTTGCACCAAGGGTTCATCCGGGCCGGTGCCATGCAGGTAGCGGGCGGTGAGGGTGCCGCCAGCGTTGTATTCCCCACCAGCCGGTCGCCGTCCCACAGCCAGTCGCTGGCCGTACCGCCATCGGTCAGGGTCTTCAGCCGCCCCAGCGGGTCATAGGCCAGCTTCGTGGTCACACCGCCGCCGGTGGCCTGGGTCAGCCGGTTGAGCGGATCGCAATTGTAACTCCGCACCCCAGGTGCCGAGGCGCGACGAAGCGTGTAGCGGTGGCTGTTGCACCGTGTGGAAATGGAAATGTCGGCAATCGGACCCAATCGGCTCGACAACAACTGGGACAACAGTTGCAGGCGGCAGGACATGCCGGATCATCCTTTACACATCGAAGACTGAAAAGATTGTGCCTTCCCATTTCATAAACTATGCATGCAATCTCAAGGTACGAATAATGCTTTGAGCAACCTTTGCTCGAATCTCGTGACCAGTGTCAACATGAAGATCGTGTTCAATTGTCGCAAAATGTCCTCAACATTTCCAGCATCTAGTTGGCTTTTTCGCAAATCAAAAAATGCATTGATGTAAGAGTCGTATCATCCGCGAGGTGAGGGTTGCCAAAGACGCCAATTGGATCCCATTCCGACAAGAGAATGTTCCTAATATCCCTACGTAAAGAATTCATCCTCCAGCTCGTGATAATACGTTCAAAATCTGTGAATCGAACTGAGATCTTCCGTAAACGCTTATGACATGGCCATCATCGGCCAATACCACCGCCGCATCTCTACTAATAAACAAGTGGCGACCACGACTCTGAGCTAGAACAGCCACTCGGCTCCGGACTGTATCACGTATTACCTGCGTTGATACACCTCGAGTTATTGCTTGGTTGACCCCATGCGTTGTGAAGCCGAGATCCTACCCGAGAAAGGCTGGACAGCAACGCCGAGGCGACCGAAGCTCTGCCCAATGAAGCTTGGTGAGGCTGTAACTGCTCCAAATGGCCCCGCAATGGAGTAGGCGCACCCGGCATCCAGGAGACAGCCACCTAATTCATCCACGCCCTGCCTGCCCCAGCGCATCAAGTCACCGGGTGTTCGATAAAGGAAGTTTACAAAAGCCCTTGGATAATCTCTCGCCCGTCTGGGGGCAGTGACAACGACGTCGGGGAGTGTGCAGTTGTTACCGTCCAAATCGCATTCGGTCACAGTTTGCGGCTTGTATGGATCCTTCTCACCCAGTGTCCCCGTCGGATCTGCCAGATTGACCGGGTCGTTCCCGACATAGGCATAGAGGTTGAGACTGTCCTCATACCCGATCGGGTCGGTCTGCAGGAACCGGCCGATCCTGGGGTCGTAGGCGCGGGCCTTGTAGTGCCAGAGGGGCACGGTGGCGGTGAGGCGCATCTGGCCGGTGTAGCCGAAGCGGGGGCCGGTCCAGCTGCCGGGCTGGCCATAGGGGTCATAGGTGATGGCGCTGCCGACCCGCGCCCCGGCGCTGTAGGTCTCGGCGATGATGGAGCCTTGCGTATCGGCCAGGAACCAGCGGCGGGTGCCGGCCATCTGGGCCAGGGGCTCATCCGGGCCGGTGCCGTGCAGGTAGCGGGCGGTGAGGGTGCCACCACTGTTATATTCCCCCACCAGCCGGTCGCCGTCCCACAGCCAGTCGCTGGCCGTACCGCCATCGGTCAGGGTCTTCAGCCGCCCCAGCGGGTCATAGGCCAGGGTGACCGAGGCCCCGCCGCCGGTGATGCCGGTCAGGCGATTGAGCGGATCATAGGTAAAGGTGCGTGTGCCATCGCTGGTCAGATTACGCGACTGACCAAAGGATCACCACCCGTGAACGTGTCACCACAAAGTAGGGATAGGATTCTGCGTTGGAAAATATCTGACAGGTCGGTGTGTGCCGCCTTCCGTCAATGTCCAATGTAAATGCATACGCTGGAAGGCGATGTGGCATGACGAAATACCCATCAACTCTCAGTTCGATGGGAGCCCTCTCACCATACGACGAGACGTTGCCCGGTCGGCGACCAAATCAACACAACGCCCGGCGGTCGTTTCGCCTTCGACCATGCCGCCCGGGAAATATGCAGGGGTTCGATAGACAGTCGCATCTACCGTGCCGACGATAGTAAGGGGAACGCGTTCCAAGCTTGCCATACTTAGCTCGCTAAACGGGATATCTCGCACGCCCATTATGGTTCGGTCAGATTCCGAAACGGACGGACCATTTGTTGTCTCGCACGCTGCCACATGCAACGTGAGAACAGCGGCGAGCAAATTAGTCACAAGGGTTACTGGCCGCACCGACTCCTCCTGGGATTCCATTCGAGTTTGCCAAATCTGTTGCTGCCGCCAAGGCTGCTCGCCTTCCGGAGTCGCCCCAGCCTCCATATGCATAGATCGCGAAAGCACTACCTGTTGAAGTGGCCGCCAATGCGCGTACGCCGGATCTATCAGCTTGGATACTGATTCCGCTCGGGTGTGTTCGTGCGCTACACGCATCGTGTGGGCCTAGGCCAGTATCGTGTTCGGATCCATGTACGTGGCCGATTGAAGATTCTGTTGCCCGTTAGGAAGTCACTTGATAGACGTAGGCGTCAAAGCCCTCTCCTTGGCAACGCGGAACAAGCTGCACCGCACTCAGTTCTCCGTTTTCCGTTCGGAACCCCACTTCGCCGTCCCTGCGATAGCCCAAGACAACTAGTCTCGAGGCAGCTGTCCTGCGCTGACGCAGCCTTTGGCCAGTCACGACCACTTCATCGATAATTGTGGCAGCCTCTTCAGATGGCGTGGGAGGTCCATCCTCTGGACCCACGCAGTTTGGAATCCTGGGCCCAGGTTCTCCATCTGGTCCGACTGTCTCGCATGGGTCCATCCCCGTCGGATCCGTCAGGTTCACCGGATCATTCCCGACGTAGGCATAGAGGTTCAGGCTGTCCTCATAGCCAATCGAGTCGGTTTGCAGGAACCTGCCTATCCTCGGGTCATAGGCCTGGCCTTGTCGTGCCACAGGGGCACGGTGGCGGTCAGGCGCATCTGGCCGGTGTAGCCGAAGCGGGGGCCGGTCCAGCTGCCCGGCTGGCCATAGGGTCGTAGGTTATGGCATTGCCGACCCGGGCCCCGGCGGTGTCGGTCTCGGCGATGATTGAGCCCTGGGTGTCGCTGAGGAACCAGCGCCTTGTGCCCGCGATCTGGGCCAGCGGTTCATCCGGCCCGGTGCCGTGCAGATAGAGGGCGGTCAGGGCACTGCCATGAGTGTATTCCCCGCCAGCCGGACCAGGGCCGCGACCGCGGCGGAAGGACCGTGCGCGAAGGGTGAGCATTAGTTCTTTCTGATGGCCGAAGGCGCATCCCTAAGGACTGACTAGTCCAGAGGAACAACCCCTCCCTTCTCAATTTCATAGAAAATGTCCCCGTCCGGCGTAATCAAAAGCCCCCTAACGCCCCGCCATCTATGACTCGTTTGGATCTAGACCCGTCGATGGCGACCTCAACTCGGTTAGACCATCAACACAAACGTCCACCTCTCCAGATCGTTCATTCGATTCATATCCCTCAAGCACACTCAAGCGTTCATTGAACACAACCTCCCCATCAATCATCACTTCAACCATCTCCCATGAAATCGTCCGAATGATATTTGAAAACTGCAGTTTGACATTGGCATGGCTTCAACGCTTTGGTCAGATTCTATAACGGGTATCGCTCCCGTTTCTCGACACCCCGCAAGAACTAAAGAAAAACTTACGATCAGAATTCGAAACACGGTTCACCTAAATACTGGATTGTTCCAAATTGACTGGAGCTGTCTACGTGACACAAAGTGCGAACTGCTTTGATTTGACTGCGTCATGAGGTTCTCCGATACGGGATTGGGATGTCGCAACCCGAACAAATGGCCCACTTCATGTGGCGCAGTTCTCAAGTAGGCGCCATTAGAAATTGTATTGGCATTTAAGTAAGCGGTGTTCCCATTTTCAAATCCGGGAGCAATGCCCGCATATTCCCAGAACCGAGTGCCCGCTCGGCACAATTCTCAACCGGTGATCATTGGGTTGGGCAATTCCAGTGCGGATCGTCGCTGTTGTGCGATATTCAACCACATTCCCGTTCTCATCAGTGAAGGACCTTGAAAAGTCCGTTTCAATGCCTCGTTCAATATTTCGCGCAACCTGCTGGAGGCTCACTCCTGCCGGTAGTGAGGTGCCCTGGATCGACAAGGTAGCCGTAAAATCAATGTGTATGATGGTTTTGGTCGTGCCGTCATCGAGCCTCTCCACAGTTGACCCAACTTTTACCTCCATCCCCGTCGGATCACTCAGGTTGACCGGATCGTTCCCCACATAGGCATAGAGATTGAGGCTGTCCTGGTAGCCAATCGGGTCGGTCTGCAGGAACCGGCCTATGCGGTCGTAGGCTCTCGCCTTGTAGTGCCACAGGGGCACGGTGGCGGTGAGGCGCATCTGGCCCGTGTAGCCAAACCGGGGCCGGTCCAGCTGGCGGGCTGGCCATAGGGGTCGTAGGTTATGGCATTGCCGACCCGGGCCCCGGCGGTGTCGGTCTCGGCGATCAAAAAGCTCGAAACGAGAACAAAACTTCAAAATGAAATGCAAAATGGCACGGATTAGCCGCGCTTTGTTCCAGCAAAAAAAAGCTCCCATCTGATCTGTAAAATCATTCAAGAGCCGATGGTGGGTGATGTAGGGCTCGAACCTGCGACCCGCGGATCAGGAGGCATCGCGACGGCGCGGATAAGGCATGGGAAATCCGCAATATGGGCTTAGCGTCCCCGTCACTCGGTCAATGGGTTACGGGCGAATTTTCTACAAACTGAAGTGAGGAATGCCAGCCTCGGCATTAGCTGGCCTTCTTGGTATCGGCGACTTCGCCCCAGGCCAGGGTGCTCGAGGGACGGTGGGCGGGGATGCCCATGACCTTGGTCTCCAGATACAGTTCAAAGCCCGGCAGGCCGAACTGACGTCCGATGCCCGACTGCTTGTAGCCACCGAAGGGCACATCCATGTGCATCCAGACGCCGCCATTCACGCTGACGGTGCCAGTTCTGAGTTTGCGCGCAAACGCGATGGCCTCNTCATCTGTCGCTGCCGCAACCGACGCGGATAGCCCATAGATCGAGTTGTTGGCGATGCGCAGGGCATCGGCTTGATCTGCATAGCCAATGACGGCCAGAACCGGACCGAAGACTTCTTCCTGGGCAATGCTGTCGTCCGGTCGCACATCCGCGATAAGGGTCGGTTCCACAAAATAGCCATGCGGCTGATCCGCCGGCACCTTGCCTCCGCGTACAATCCGATTGCCCCGNCTGCGCGCACGATCAATGTGCTCCAGCACCCGGCGGCGATGGTGGGCACTCGACAGCGGGTTCATGTAGTTGTTGGGNTTGGATGGGTCACCATAGGTGACGGCATCCATCGCCGCAGCGGCGGCGGCCACAGCCTCTTCATAGCGGGCGGCNGGAACCAGCAGGCGACTGCGGGCGACGCAGCCCTGGCCGGCATTGGTGCAAATCAGCTTGGCCGCTGTAGCGGCTTCCTTGGCCACATCTGCACTTTCCAGCACCACATAGGGCGACTTACCCCCNAGCTCGAGCAGCATGCGCTTGAGCGTACCAGCCGAAGCCTCGGCCACGCGGCGACCATTGGGGGCGGATCCGGTGAAGGCCACGAAATCGACGTCGGCATGTCGCGTCAGAACTTCACCCATCAGGTTGTCAGATGAAGTTACGACATTGAAAACACCGGCAGGCATGTCGGTCTCTTCAGCCACGAGGCGCCCCAGGATGGTGGCTGGCCACGGGCTGTCGGGCGACGGCTTCAGCACCATGGTGTTGCCAGCGGCCAGGCCCGCGCCGACCTTGCCGAGGTTCGATCCCCAGGGGCCGTTCCAGGGCGTGATGGCGGCAATCACCCCCATGGGTTCGCGCACTTGCTGGCGTCGGCTGACCACGCCGCGAAAATCCAGCTCGGGCAAATCGGTGACATAGGGGTAGGTCTCGGCCATGTCAGCGAAGTCGAGCAGGCGTTGGATCGGCACGTCTAGCAGGGTGTCGCGCGTCAGCCAGACGGCAGTGCCAGCTTCACTGACCAGCAAGGGGCGGATTTCCTCCTTGTGACGCTCGAGCGCCGCATTGAGCTGCCGCAGACATTGNGCACGAAAGGCGTGGTTGGTGGCCCAATCCGTTTCGTCAAAGGCCCGCCGGGCGGCCTTGACGGCCCGGTCGAAATCCTCAGCGGTGCCGTCGGCGGTCTGACCTATGACCTGCTCGGTGTAGGGGTCAATGTTGTCGAACATAGCTGTGCTGGCCGCACCGACCAGTTCGCCATCGATCAGCATGCGCCATTCGGCAATGGCAGGGTTCTGGGCAGATGTCACAGGCGAGCTTCCTTGCATAAGACAGGCGTGTCCCTGCAACTTGGGCTGCGGTTTGCTGGACGCCTAGTTGAGTCGCGACAATATCAGCCTGGCGATTGCGGAAACGCATAGGCCGTCAGGTTCGCGCATCTTCCAGGATCAAGTCTGCCGCTTTTTCGGCCATCATCACCACAACGCCATGGCTGTTGCCCGAGATCAGCGTGGGCATGGCTGAAGCATCGACCACCCGCAACCCTTCGATCCCNCGCATGCGCATTCGCGCATCCAGCGGCGCACCTTGNTCGCGGCCCATTCGCACGGAGCAACTGGGATGATAGATGCTGGCCCCGCGTTCGCGGCAGTAGGCCAGCAAGGCGGCGTCGTCGGCCACCTCGGGACCCGGCTCAAGTTCCGCCGCCACAAAGCGGCCAATGGCTGGTTGCCGCATGATATTGCGCAAGGTCTTGAGGCTTTCGACGTTGACCCGCCGGTCTGTTTCGGTCGCGAGGTAATTGGGATCGATCAGGGGAGCGATCCGGGGATCCGGTGACTGGATCATGACGCTTCCNCGGCTTTCGGGCCGCAACTGGCATATTGAGGCGGTGAAGCCCGAGAAGCGATGCAGACGGTCGCCCATCTTGTTGGTCGAGAAAAGAATGAAATGCACCTGCATATCCGGCCGCGTCGCCGCGGTGGAGTTGCGAAAGAACCCTCCCGCATAGCCTGCGCTGACGGTCAGGGGCCCNTTGCGCTCAAACGCATAGCGCAGGCCGATCCCCAGCTGCCCCCAGGGCGTGCGCATCGCGTCGTTGAGGGTGCAGGCCNNTTGCGCCTGAAACACCATGCGCACCTGCAGGTGATCCTGGAATCCACGCCCCACGCCGGGCATGTCCCGGACCACCTCAATGCCAAGACCTTGCAGTTGGTCAGCGGGCCCGAGCCCTGACAGCTGCAAGATCTGGGGCGACCCAATCGCNCCGGCCGACAGGATGACCTCACAGCAGGCCGCCGCACTTTGGGCTCCGTCCGGGCCGATCCAGTGCACGCCTGTCACGCGCCCGTCCTGAACGGCAAGCCGTGTCACCTGGGCGTGGGTGATAATCTGCAGGTTTGGCCTGCTCTTGGCTGGATTGAGATAGCCCACCGCCGCAGAGACGCGCAGCCCNTTACGAGCTGTCGACTGATAGTAACCCGCCCCCTCCTGAAGGGCGCCGTTAAAGTCGGAATTGGCGGGATGACCAGCTTCTTGCGCCGCGGAAATGAAGGCATCGCAGAGGGGATGGGGCTCGCGCACATCGGAGACGGGCAGGGGNCCGCCCTCGCCATGCCAAGCGTCTTGGCCACGCATCTGATCTTCTGACCTGCGGAAGTAGGGCAGCACGTCCTCATAGCCCCAGCCGTCCGCCCCCGCCTCGGCCCAGCCGTCGAAATCTTCGTGCTGACCTCGGATATAGACCAGGCCGTTGATCGAGCTGGACCCGCCCAAGACCTTGCCGCGGGGCTGGGCGATGCGACGGTGATTAAGCTGGGCCTGGGGTGTTGTCTCGTAGAGCCAGTTGACGGACCGGTCCGCAAACAGCTTGCCGTAACCCAGGGGNACATGAATCCACGGATTGAGGTCGCGCCCGCCTGCCTCGAGCAGCAGGACACGATATCGCCCGCTCGCGCTCAGCCGATTGGCCAGCACGCATCCAGCTGAGCCGGCTCCAACGATGACGAAGTCGAAGGTGCACGGGGTCAGGGCCGTCATTCGGTCAACTCCCGCACGCGCTCGGCGATCGCGAGNGAGGCTGTCAGGCCGGGCGATTCAATGCCGAACAGGTGCACCAGGCTTCGGACCCCATGTTGGTCTGAACCATCAATGCGGAAATCGGCCGCAGGGGCGGCCTTGGCTGAAATCTTTGGACGGATGCCGGAGTAGGCTGGAACCAGGGCACCGTCAGGCAGATCAGGCCAATAGCGCCTGACCACCGCGTAAAAGCTGTCTGCGCGTGCCGGATCGACCCGATAGTCGACCTCATCGATCCATTCGACGTCGGGGCCAAATCGGGCCTGGCCAGCCAAGTCCAGAGTGAGGTGGACACCCAGCCCGCCGGGCTCCGGCGTCGGATAGACCAGTCGCGAGAAAGGTGAGCGTCCCGCCAGGCTGTAGTAGCTNCCTTTNGCGAGATAGGCCTGAGGCAGATGATAGGAGGGCTGGGTCCCAATGCCTTCCGCTAGAGCTACGGCACTCAAGCCCGCTGAATTGACGACCACGGCAGCCAGAAGATCCATCTCTTCTGCCCCTCCGACACGCAACCGAATGCCATCCGCCTCAGGCTGGATCGAGGTCACGGGGCTGTCGAGCGCGAGCATGGCTCCGTTGGCTTCAGCATCCCCAGTNAGCGCTAGCATGTAGGCATGGCTGTCGATGATTCCTGCTGACGGGGATAGCAGGGCCGCCTCGCAGCGCAGGGCGGGTTCGAGGCTTCGGGCCTGGTGACCATCGATCTGCTGCAAATCATGGACGCCGTTGGCTTTGGCTGCCGCGGCAATCGCTTCCAACGATGCGAGGTCCGAAAGCTCCGGCGCGACAATCAGCTTTCCACACCGCCGGTAGGGCACATGGTGCGACCGACAAAACTCATACAGGGCATCGCGGCCCTCGAGGCACAACTGCGCCTTTAGCGAGCCCTTGGGGTAATAGATTCCGGCGTGGATCACCTCGCTGTTGCGCGAACTGGTTTCGGATCCAAGTAGGCCGTGCCGCTCCAGAATCACGACCTCGCGCCCGGACTGGGCCAGGGCACGGGCGACCGCCAGGCCAACGACCCCGGCTCCGATGACCACGGCGTCAACCCGTTCCATCAATCGAGGTCCACGATGCCGCCGAGTTGGGCCAGCCGACGGGCTTGCTCATCCGCATCACCCAGCAACAGGCCGATCATGGTCAGTCGCCGGAAGATCCAGCCGACCTTGTGCTCATCGGTGACGCCTATTCCGCCATGCAGCTGGACGGCGGCCTGGCCGACGATCCGGGCCGACCGGTTATCACCAGACTAGCCGCAGCGCGGTCGCGCTCCGCGCTCGGATCATCCAGAACCGATGCGGCCAGGATGGCGGCGCTGCGTGCCTGCTCCAGGGCGATCAGCATCTCAGCACAACGATGCTGCAGGGCTTGAAATTCCCCCAGGGGTTTGCCGAACTGTACCTGGATTTGAGGTGCTCGACCGTGGCGTCAAGCGCCACTTGCATCAGTCCGACGGCCTCGGCGGCGAGCCACAGCTCTCGGAGCGTGCGAGCCTCTCTATATTGCCGGGCCGCGTCACCGTCCGCCAGGACGTCTGTCGTGCCCATGTTCAGCGCCTGGATGTTCACATCAGCGGCCGCAAGCCCGTCGAAGGTCCGATGAGCGCGGCGGGTGATTTCAGGTCGATCCGTATCGACGGCAATCAAAGCCGTTCCGTCAGGCCCTTGAACAAATAGGAGCAGCCGCTCTGCGGTGTTGGCCCAGGGCACACTCACAAGCTCGGCGGTCAGATGGCCGTCCGCTGCGACCTCTAGCCATGTTTCGGTCCCAACCGAGACGATGGACTGGCCAGAGGTCAACGCCTCCAGTGTGTCCATGCGGCCGGTCGCCGCCAGCATCCGGACAGCTGAGACTGCCGTCGGCAGGACCGGCTCGGCACTGAGGGCTGCCCCCAAGGCTTCAGCCACGATGGCCAGCTCGATGCCGCCTGCGTTGAGACCGCCAGCCTCTTCAGGGACAGCCAGTGACAGCAGGCCCAGCTCTGCCATGGCGGACCAAAGGTCCCGGCTCCAGCCGTCGGGCGAGTGGAGCAAAGCGCGGCGGGCTTCAAACGGATAGGTGTCCGCCAACAATCGCGCGACCGTCTCGCGCAGCAGAGTTTGCTCTTCAGTCAGCTCGGCACGCATCACAGACCCAATACCGATTTGGCCAGGATGGTCTTTTGCACCTCGCTCGCTCCGCCATAGATGGAGGCGGCTCGCAGCGTCAGAAAGTTTGCGGCGGCTTCCATCGGCGCTTCGTCGTGGCCCTCGTAAGACATCTCGTAGGCCTGGGGCCCTGCGGCCTGCAGCAGAATCTCAGACGCAGCCTGCCGCAACTCAACCCCTTTGACCTTGAGGATGGACGACCGGGGATCGGGCACGCCAGGCTGCTGTGCGGCAAGGATGCGCAGCTGCGTGATCTCGAGCACGCGAACGCCTGCCTCAATGTGTGCCAGATGCCGCAGGATGTCGTCGCGGGCGGCCGGCGCCAGCTGAAGGGCACAGGCGCGGGCTCGCGCAATCAGGCGCTTGGTCATACCCAGGCGCGCTATCCCCGTGCGCTCATTGGACAAGAGGAACTTGGCGTAGGTCCAACCCTGGTTCTCCAGTCCCACACGATTGGCGACAGGCNNACGCACATCGTCCAGGAAGACCTCATTGACCTCATGTCGACCGTCCATGGTGATGATCGGGCGGATGGAAATGCCGGGCGAGCGGAGATCGATCAGCAGGAAGGTAATGCCCATCTGGCGTTTGGGNGCCGTGGGATCGGTTCGCACGAGGGTAAACATCCAGTCCGCATGCTGTGCCATGCCCTGCCAAATCTTCTGGCCATTGACGACATAGTCATCGCCGCTGCGCACCGCAGAGGTTCGCAACGCCGCCAGGTCCGATCCGGCCCCAGGTTCGGANAACCCNTGGGCCCACCAGTCATCAAGATTTGCGGCACGAGGGAGGAACCGTTGTTTCTGCTCCTCGCTGCCGTGCTCGATCAGGACCGGCCCAAGCATCGAGACGTTGAACGACAGCGGCTCCGGGGCCGGGGCGCTATGAAGTTCGTCCAGAAACATGTGGCGTTGAACTGGGCTCCAGCCGGGACCACCCCATGCCTTGGGCCAGCTCGGCGTGGCCCAGCCTCTGGCGTTCAGGGTTTGCTGCCATTCCACAAGATCGGATTTGCTGATGACCCGGCCCTCGCTCATGCGCTGGCGCAGTCCTGCCGGGAGCTGGTCGCGCAGAAAGCTGCGAACTTCGTCGCGGAAGGCCAAATCTTCGAGGGAAAACTCAGATCCATGGTGGTCCGATATGCGGTCGATGAAGGGACAGGTTCGGAGCGCAGACGACAGTCCTCAAGACCTGAACGGCGCTTAGCGCAGGTGCGATGCTAGACGGCCAGGTCGGCCAGGCGCTGCCGGGCCAGTGAGGGCAGCTCTACGGGCTGTCGGGTCTGACGATCCACGAACACATGGACGAAATGCCCACCTGCGACCGGCTCATCACGGCCCTCCAGGAATAGGCCCACTTCATAGGTCAGGCTCTTGAACCCGATGCGGCCCAGGCGCACCCTGGCGTGAACGGTCTGCGGGAACTCGACGGGCGCAAAATAGTCGCAGGCGCTTCGCACGCACAGGCCAATGGGACCATCACCATGCAGGTTCAGCACCTCGCGTTCATAAAGCATGCGCGTAACGGCTGTGTCGAACCAGCTGTAATAAATCACGTTATTGACGTGTCCGTAGGCATCGGCGTCGGCCCAGCGTGTGGGGATGTCGATGCCGTAGCCGAAGTCGGCGCGCCGTAGTGCTTTGCCGTCTGACATGATCATTGCCCCTGAAGTCCGGCATCCGCTCTTCGAAGAAAGCGTCCAGCGCCTCGCGATGATCCGCCGTTTCGTGCGCCAGGGCTTGGAAGGCCGCCGACAGCTCCAGAACGTCCGCCAGGCGAGCGTGTTGGGCTTCGCGCAGAAGCCGCTTGGCCAGGCGCACGGTGCGCCTTGGATTGACGGCAATGCGTTCGGCTAAAGCGATGGCGGCGCTAAGAACGTGTTCCGGTTCGACGAGACGGTTCACCAGGCCCATCTGAAGGGCCTGTTCGGCTGTATAGGTGTCGCCGGTCAGAATCATTTCAGCGGCGGCAGCGACCCCGACGACGCGTGGCAGGATCCAGGCCCCGCCATCGCCCGGTACGATGCCCAGCTTGACGAAGCTGGCCGCAAACTGNGCTTTGTTCGACGCAACGCGCAGATCGCAAAGAGCGGCCAGATCACAGCCCAGCCCGATTGCGTGGCCATTGACGGCTGCAATGATCGGCACTTCCAGGTCGGCGATCGCCAAAGGGATCTTCTGAACCCCNCGCCGATAGTTGGCGCGGGTGTCCGCCGGGGTGGCAAGGGGGCCGATGCCGTTGCGGTCTCGCATGCCGCGCAGGTCGCCGCCCGCGCAAAATGCTTTGCCGACTCCNGTCAGAATGACTACCGAAATGTCGGGGTCGGCTTCTGCCTGGCGCAGCGCAGACACCAAGGCCTCACAGTCCTCAAAGGTCAGGATCGCGTTGCGAGTGTCGGGCCGATTCAAGGTGACGATCGCGATCTTGTCGCGGCGTTCATATAGGACAAAGGTCTCGCTCACCGGCAGGCTCCTGATTGTGGCAACAAAGTCTGGACCAAGCTGGGGTTCAGCAGAAGTCGCATGGCGCTGCGGTCGGACATATCGGCCTTACGATAACGGGCAGGTCAAATCGTGCTTCACCTTGTCACGGCGAGCGGACAGGGCGATCCCGGAGGCTGAAGCGGAAGGACATTCGACCAAGGCATGCCCTCAACGGTCCTCTCAGGTATCCGGGTTCTCGATCTCAGCCGCGTGCTGGCCGCGCCGCTGGCGGCGCAGCTATTGGGCGACCTAGGTGCCGATGTCATCAAGGTCGAGCGACCGGGCAGGGGTGATGAAGCTCGCGGCTATGGCCCGCCCTTCGTCGCGGACGCCGATGGAGAACCGACGACAGATTCCGCGTTCTACATGGCGTGCAATCGCAACAAGCGATCGATTACCGTCGACATTTCCCGACCCGAGGGACAGGACATCGTCCGACAGTTGGCCGCCCAGTCGGATGTCCTGATCGAGAACTTCAAGACCGGCGGCCTGGCACGCTACGGGCTGGACTACGCCAGCCTTTCCAAGCTCAATCCCCGGCTCGTCTATTGTTCGGTCACCGGATACGGCCAGACCGGCCCTCTGGCGTCGCGCCCGGGCTACGACGGCGTGTTCCAGGCCATGTCCGGGTTCATGAACGTTTCAGGGCACCCCGATGGCGTGCCGGGCGGTGGGCCGATGAAGGTCGGCATTTCCATCATCGATATTCTGACCAGCCTGTACTCCGCCAATGCGATCCAGGCAGCTCTGCGCCAGCGGGACATGGATACCGGCCAGGGCCAGCACATCGACATGTCCTTGCTGGACTGCGCGCTCGCTTCCCTCAGTCACTTTGCCATGAACTACCTGGTCTCCGGCGACATCCCCGAACGGCGTGGGAATGGGGGCTTCGGTGGCGTGCCATCCCAATCCTTCAGGTGCCGCGACAGGTCCATCTTCATTGTGGCAGGCGGAGACCACCAGTTTCGTGCCCTGTGCGGTGTGATCGGGCGTGCTGACCTGCTGACCGACCCGAGGTTCGCGACAACCTCAGCCCGCATACAGAACCGCAAGGCTCTATCGCTGGTCCTTGAGGCCATTATGGCCGAGCGCGATGCCAACGAGTGGCTGGCGCTTCTGGAAGCTGCGGATGTGCCAGCGGCCCCGGTGAACACGATTTCTGAGGCGTTTGACGAGCCCCAGGTGAAGCACCGCGAGATGCTGCGTCAGGTCGATCTGCCGACTGGACCGCTGTCGATCCTGGCCAACCCCATCGTCTTCTCGCAATCACCGATCGAGACCTATTTGCCTCCGCCGAGCCTCGGTCAGCACACCGAGGAGATCCTGACGGGACTGGGTTTTGACACCGCCGAACAGAACAGGCTGCGCCAACTCGGCGTGATCTGAAACACCACCAAGAGTCCCAATGACCGACAAGATTCTCAGCCGCAAAGACGGTGCAGTGGGTCACATGATCTTCAACAATCCCGACAAGCTGAACGCCATCTCGCTGGAGATGTGGGAAGGCATGTCGACGATCATGGCCGACTTCGATGCCGATCCTGAGATTCGTGTCATCGTTGTCTCGGGCGCAGGCGGACAGTCGTTCATCGCCGGGGCTGATGTCTCCAAATACGAAGAAGAGCGCATGGGCGAGAACGCCCAGGAACACTACGCCCAGACCGGCGAGCGAGGCCTGTCAGCCCTCTACAACACCGACAAGGTGACGATCGCAGCGATTGACGGCTGGTGCATTGGCGGCGGCATCTCCGTCGCGGTCTCATGTGATCTGCGATATTGCTCGGCCAAGTCANAANTCGGGCAGCCAGCCATGCGCTACGGCATCGGCTATCGCTNNAAGAGTCTGCGCCGATTGGTTGATATCATTGGCGTTCCCGCTTCCAAAGATATGCTCCTGNGGGGGCTGCAGTTCACCGCCGACGAAGCCTATGCCAAGGGGCTCGTCGGGCGGGTCTTGGCCGAAGGCGAGGAGTTCGACACCTTCATTGCCAAGACAGCAGCCAACATTGCCCTTGGGGCTCCCCTGACCGCGCGTCAGGTGAAATACACCCTGGCCACCATCCTGAAAGACCCCGCGGATCGGGATCTGGAGCGATGCGAAGGGCTGTTCCAGATCTGCTATGCGTCCGCTGACTACAAGGAAGGGATCCGGGCCTTCGCCGAANAGCGCAAGCCGGTGTTCATGGGCGTATGACGAACAGCGCACTGCGTGGTCGGGTCGCGCTCGTCACCGGCGCGTCCTCGGGACTGGGGCGTCATCTTGCTGCCAGCATGGCTCAGGCCGGGGCTCGGGTGGTGGCCGGAGCGCGTCGCGTCGATCAGCTTGAGGCTTTGGCCGAGGAGGTTCGCGCCGCGGGTGGGCAACTTCTTCCTGTCAGGCTGGACGTTGAAGACGAGACCTCGATCCAGGCGGCCTATGACCTTGCTGAACAGCAGTGCGGTACCGTCGATGTGGTCCTGGCCAACGCTGGCTTGAACGCCCAGNGGGCAGCCGTCGATCTCGACGGCGAGNGCGTGGGTCAACTTCTGAGGGTCAATGTCCAAGGCGTCTATCTCACCGCTCGGGAAGCGGCTCGACGACTGATAAAGGGCCCCAACCCGGAGAGAGGCCGGGTTATTCTGGTCGGGTCTGTGGGGACGTTAAAGCCGCTCGCGGGACTTACCGCCTACAGTATGTCCAAGGCGGCTGTGGGCATGATGGGCAAGGGCCTGGCGCGAGAATGGGCTCGCTGGGGCATCAATGTGAACACGATCTGCCCCGGCTGGATCGAGACGGAACTCAACAGCGACTGGTTGGCGTCCGAGCCTGGCCAGAAACTGGTGCGCAGCTTTCCCCGGCGTCGGGTGATGAAGCCCAAGGATCTGGATAGCCTGGTTCTGTTTCTCGCCTCCGATGCGTCGGCATCGATCACCGGTGGAATTTTCTCGGTCGACGAAGGCCAGGCTCTGTAAGCCCAAAGGAGGTCGCGGTTGAACCCGATCGGATACTATGTTCGCGATGGCGTCGCCGTCATCACCATCGACAGCCCGCCGGTCAATGCGCTGAGCCGAGATGTAAGGATCGGCTTGGCCGAGNGCATTGAGGTGGCAGGGCACGATCCGGTGGTCCGCGCAGTCGTCCTGATCGGGGCTCGCACGTTCATCGCCGGGGCCGACATCACCGAANTCGGGACGCCGCGGCACAAGGAGGGGCCAAGCCTGCGCGACTTGCAGGCCAAGTTGGAAGCAATGCCCAAGCCTGTTGTTGCGGGGATTTCTGGAAATGCCCTCGGAGGCGGGTTGGAGCTGGCCCTCGCTTGCCATGGCCGTATTGCCGAACCGAAGTCGCGCCTGGGCTTGCCGGAGGTGAAGCTGGGACTGTTGCCGGGTGCCGGCGGCACGGTCCGGTTGACCCGGCTGATCGGCCCAGAGGCCGCCTTGGACATCATGACGACGGGCAAACCCGTTTCTGCGGCCAAGGCGCTGTCGCTCNGAATTGTCGATGACGCCGCCGATGCTCTGCTGGATAGGGCCACGNCCGAAGCCCTGGCGTTGTCCAAAGGGCCGCTGCCGAAGCCACTTACGGAGCGCACCGAACTCATTCGCGACGTTGATCCCGGCCTGTTCGAGGCCCAACGGGCCGCGGTGCGCCGCAAGTCCCGGGGGCAGCGGGCCCCTGAGGTGATTGTCGACTGCGTTCAGCGCGCCTGTAAGGAATCCGCCGCTGACGCACTGAAACACGAGAGCGAAGCCTTTGCTGAGCTTGTGGCGAGCGACCAGCATCGGGCGCTCAAATACTATTTCTTTGCCGAAAGAGAGGCGCGAAAGATTCCAGGCTTGGAATCCGACAAGACCGCGAAGTCCATTTCCCGTGCGGGTGTTGTTGGGGCCGGGCTAATGNGGGGCGGCATCGCCATGGTCTTCGCCAATGCCGGCATACCCGTGCGACTGCTTGACCGAGATGAAGCGACGATCAGTTCGGGCATGGACAAGATTCGCGCAAACTACGACATCAGCGTCGCGCGAGGTTCCATGTCGACGGATGCCCGCGATCGGGCCTTGTCGCTGATCGCGACGACCACTGACTATGCCGACTTTGCGGATGTCGACCTGGCCATAGAGGCGGCATTTGAGGACATGGGGGTCAAGACCACGATCATGCGCCGGTTGGTCGAAGCCGTGCCAGCGCATGCCATACTGGCAACCAACACGTCAGCCCTGGACATCGATGAGATCGCAGGTGCGGCGGACCGGCCCGACAAGGTGGTCGGTGCCCACTTCTTCAGTCCCGCGAACGTCATGAAGCTGCTTGAGGTCGTGCGAGGTCAGCACAGCTCGACCGAAACCTTGGGGACGGTCATGGCTCTGGGGCGGCAACTGGGCAAGATCCCGGTTCTGGCGGGTAACTGCGACGGCTTCATCGGCAACCGAATGCTCAACTTCTATTCGACGGAAGCGGAGTTCCTGCTCGAAGACGGGGCGACACCGGAGCAAGTGGATCGCGTTGCCGAAGAATTTGGCATGCCGATGGGCCCCCTGGCGATGCGGGACCTGATCGGTTTCGAACTCAGCGTCAAAGGGCGGGCCGCACGTCGGGCAACGCTGGACCCCGGTGAACGCATTCCTGAAATGGTCGAACGGTTGCTCGAGGCGGGGCGACTGGGCCAGAAANACGGCCTGGGCTTTTACAGGTATGAGGGTCGAACGCGCGTGCCCGATGCCGAAGCGGTTGCGATCATTCGCCTGCAAGCTGAAGCGGTCGGAGCCAAGCCGCGAGACTTGTCAGATGAAGAGNTACGCGACCGTCTGTTCACGCCGTTGGTCAATGAAGGTGCGCGCGAGCTGNGGGAGGGGATTGCACTGCGAGCCAGCGACATCGACGTGGTTTGGGTCAATGGCTACGGTTTTCCTGCCCATCGGGGCGGTCCCATGTTTTGGGGTGAAGCTCAGGGGCTGGATCGGGTCCTGGAGCGAGCACAGGCCATGGCTGAAAAGAATGGTCCGCGCTGGGCGCCGGCCCNNCTGCTGAAGGCGCTGGTTGAGGCTGGCAAAGGCTGGTCTGAAGCCGCCGCCGTCCTGCGCAGTGGACCAGGTTCGGGCTGATGGCTTTGGACTTCAGTCGCCGGGTTGCGATTGTGACCGGAGCGGGGTCCGGCATTGGCCTTTCCATCGCTCGCATGCTGGCCGAGCGCGGGGCGCGTGTTTTGGTCAACGATGCCAACCCAGATCTGGCCGAACAGGCCGCTCGGGAGATCCAAGGGCACGCCAATGCCCGATCCGTTGGAAGTCATGAGACGGCGCGCGCTATCGTTCAGGATTGCCTGGTGGCGTTTGGACGGCTCGACGTCCTTGTCAACAATGCCGGGATATCTGCGCCGGGGCCCTTCGACAGCGGTGATGATGCGGCGGTAAACCGTGTGCTGCAGGTCAATTTGGTAGGGCCCTATGGTCTCTGCCGCGCAGCCTGGCCTCATCTGACCGAAAGTGGATCTGGCCGTATCGTCAGTATGTGTTCCAGCGCGGCCCTGGGATCAGGCGTCAGTGGTCCCTATGCCGTATCAAAGGCCGGGATCATCGGTCTGACCAAAGAAGCGGCACTTGCCGGGGCCTCGCGAGGCATCAAGGCGAATGCGGTCATGCCCTCAGCGGGGACATCCTTGCTGGACCGCCACCCGGACCCGGCTTTCCGGGACTGGATGAAGCGTCACTTCGCACCCGAACGTGCGGCTGCAGTTGCAGTTTTTCTGGCGTCGGGAGCTTGTCCTCTGAGCGGTGAAATCCTGACTGCAGGGNGGCGTGTCAGCCGTTTGACCTTCGCCGAGACCCCTGGCCACCTGGATCGGCAGTTGACGCCCGAAGCGGTGGCAAGAGATCTTGCTGAGATCATGTCGGGCCAGGCGCACGAGGTGGCGGATCAGTCGGATCACCAAGCGGCCTATGTGCAGGCCTTTCCTGACTATCCAGCGGGATAGATATCAAACAGACCTGCGGCTCCCATGCCGCCACCAACGCACATGGTGACGACCGCGGTCTTTGCGCCTCTACGACGACCTTCGATCAGCGCATGGCCGGTCATGCGGGCCCCGGACATGCCATAGGGATGGCCGATCGTGATCGCGCCGCCAGACACGTTGAGGCGCTCGTTGTCGATACCCAGATGATCCCGGCAATAGACGACCTGCGATGCGAAGGCCTCATTCAGTTCCCACAAGTCGATATCGGTCACGCTTAAACCGTGTCGGTCAAGCAGCTTCGGCACGGCCCTGATCGGGCCGACGCCCATCTCTTTGGGGTCGCAGCCAGCGACAGCAAAGCCTCGGAAGGCACCCAGGGGCTGCAGTCCCTGTTTCTGGGCTTCGGTCTCGCTCATGAGCACGCACACAGATGCGCCGTCTGACAGCTGGCTGGCGTTACCCGCCGTGACAGTGCCCCCTTCGCGGACAGGGGCCAGCGCCGCCAAGCCTTCTGACGTGGTGCCAGGTCTGGCCCCTTGGTCGGCGGTCAGTGTCAGGGCCTCTTCGCCGACGAACGATCCGTCGCGATTTTTCAGATGCATGACCACTTCTATGGGCGCGATCTCGTCATTGAAGCGGCCTGCCTGTTGTGCTTGGGCGAAACGTGTCTGGCTCTGGACGGCATAGCTGTCTTGAGCCTCACGGGTGATCCCATACAGTCGCGCCACGTAGTCGCCGGTTTGGATCATCGACCAGTAAAGACCTTCGCGGTGCGCCTCGATCCAGGTNGTCGAACCGCCCTGAGTGTTCATGCTTGGCTGGGTCAGNGAAATGGATTCTACGCCGCCGGCGGCGATCACCTGGCATTCNCCTGACAGAATGCGCTGCGCCGCCAGGGCAATGGCCTGAAGACCAGACGCGCATTTGCGATCGAGGGTCATGCCTGGGATGTCCTCAGAGAGCCCCGCACGGATCACGGCCTGGCGAGCGATATTGTTGCCCGTCGCACCTTCGGGGGTCGCACAGCCCAGGACGACGTCCTCCAGCTGGTCACCTTCCAATCCTGCCCGGTCTAGGGCGGCATTCAGGGCGTGGGCAGCCAGATGTGCGCCGTGGGTACCATTGAAGGCTCCCCGAAAGGCTTTGCCCACGGGCGTGCGAGCCGTGGCTACGATGACGGCGCGGGTCATGGTGAGGGATCCGATCTTTGGGTGAGTTCGGGCCGTGGTCGGCGCCGACCGCGACAACTTGGCGCCCCAGAGCCAGCGACCAACTGGCCGATGGGCCGATGGTGGCGCGCGCGGCCATCATGCGACGGGTATATCGCTGCAGGATGTGCTCTTGCGTGAAACCGATCGCGCCGTGGATCTGGTGAGCGGTCTTGATGCCTATGTCAGTCCACGCGAGGCCATGATGCGGGCCGCCGTGACTTCAAACGCGCCATCCGATCGATCCAGCGCCCTGCCGGCGGCCTGCGCGGCTGCAGTCACTGCGGCCGCCTCTTCCGCGAACACAGCCAAGGCCTGCTGAACCGCCTGGAACTTGGCCAGTGGCCGCCCGAATTGACTGCGCTCATTGGCATAGGTGATCGTCAGGGCCAAGGTGGCGTCCATCATTCCCGCCAGTATGCTGCAGTGCGCAAAGCCAAGTGCATCGGAGCAGGCGACGGTCTGGCCCAGCTCTATCTCAGCATCGGCAAAGGTCAGGTCCGCCATATCGGTTCCGGCCAGGCCGATGCGATGGCCGACTTCAACGGCGTCGTCGACAGAAATCCTGACCAGCCGATCATCGACGAGGCAAACCACGTGGCTGAGTCCCGTGGCCCACGGAACCCCATAGAGACGACCCGCCGCCCGTTCCGCTGAGACTTCCAGTCGGTCGCCCTTTGCCAACACCTGGCACGTCTCCAGTTGTGACAGGCCCGCAGCAGAAGCTGCCCATGCGGCGATCACCGTCTCTGCAACCGGGATGCCGACCAGGTGTCGGCCCGCGAGGCGAAAAATCTCGAAGGCGTCACCCCAATCGCCGCCGAAGCCGCCATGGCTTTCTGGAACCAGAAGGAGCGGAAGCCCGGATTGGGCCAGTACTCTGCCGAAAGGTCTGGCACCGAAAACAGCCGCTCGCCGTATCACAGAGCAGGGCGCGACTTTCGCTCATCTCAGGCCCAGCCCTCGCGCGACGATGCCCCTCAGGATTTCCCGGGTTCCGCCACGCAGTGAAAAGGACGGCGAGACGAGCAGCAAGACGGAAAGGATCCTGGACAGGGCGTCCTGTCCATCCAGATCGATATCCAGCACGGTCTGGGCGGCGCGCGGCATCCACTGCTCCAGTGAGTTGCCCAGGTCCTTGACGACTGCGGCCTCCAGCGCAGGATCCTCTCCGGCAGCAAGTTTGGCGGCGGTCGAGCGCGACATCTGGCGCACCGTAAACAGGCGGGCGGTGATNTTCCCGATCAACTGCAGCAGGGGTTCAGTTGGGTTTGCTTGCGCGTGGCGGATCAGCTCGACCAGCAAGGCGTAGCTGGACAGGTAGCGCTCCGGGCCGGACCGCTCCAGCGACAGCTCGGCGGTGACCTGGTGCCAGCCGTCTCCGGGTTGGCCGACTAGGCGCTCATCCGGGACGAAGACGTCGTCCAGAAACACCTCGTTGAAATCATGTCCGCCCGTCAGGTCGATGATCGGGCGCACCGTGACGCCTGGCTGATCGAGTTCGATGATGACCTGGCTCAACCCCTGCTGGCGTTCAGATGCGGCATCGGACCGGACCAATGCGATCATGATCTGGGCATTGTGAGCATTTGTGGTCCAGGTCTTCTGACCGGTCACCCTCCAGCCCCCATCAACCCGCATGGCCCGCGTGGAAACCGATGCCAAGTCAGACCCGGAGTTCGGCTCGCTCATCCCAATGCAGGTATATAGCTCTCCGGCGGCCATGGACGGCAGGAACCGGCGACGCTGTTCCTCAGTCCCGTAGCGCAGCAGCAAGGCTCCGGTCTGTCGGTCCGCAATCCAGTGCATTCCAACCGGGGCCCCTGCGGCCAACAGTTCCTCAAGCACGATATAGCGTTCAAGTGGGTGACGCGCGTGTCCNCCGTATGCCTTGGGCCAGATCATTCCGATATAGCCTGCACGACCCAAGGCCTGACTGAAGGCTTTGTCGCCTACAGCCCAGCAATTNGCCCGTAGAGCCGGGTCTGACTGCGGAGGTCGATGCGAGGCGATGAACTGCCGCACTTCGGCCCTCAGCGACGCCGTATCGCCTGGCGCTTCAAACTCTTTGAAGTGAAAGGTCTGCACCCCACGAGCAATCGGGCAACTGATCCCCCACTGCAACGCGGCTAAGGCCCTTATCGCAGCCGCGATAAGGCAGCAATTGGGGCTGGGTCTTGGCGGAACGGATGCTAACCGATGGCATGGCAGACCCAGGAGCAATCATGAGCATTGATTATAGTGTTGACGCGGGTGTGGCGGTGATCTCGATCAACCGTCCCGAACGCAAGAATGCCATCACCCTGGTCATGCGCACTGAAATCGAACGGGCCTTCCAGGCAGCGGCCGACGACCATGATGTTCGGGTGATCATCTTGCGCGGGGCCGGATCAGATTTTAGCGCGGGTGCCGATGTCTCGGAAATGGGCGGTGGTGGCTTGCGAAACTCCCTGCTGCGCATGCGCCACCTTCATCGCATGGCCCGATCGGTTGCCAACGTGGAAAAGCCGGTGATTGCGGCGGTGCAGGGAGTCTGTATCGGCATGTCGTGGGCCTTGGCCCTGGCTTGCGACGTGGTTATTGCGGCCGAGAATGCTCGCTTCCAGTTTGCATTCCGACATATCGGCCTGGCTCCCGATGGGGAGCGGCCTGGCTGCTCAACCAGTATTTGCCGCCGCAGCGCTAAAGAAATCATCTACTCTGGCCGTTTTGTGAGTGGCACCGAAGCCCAATCCTTGGGGCTCGCGCTGGAAGCCACCGAGCGAAGAGGTCCCGGACAGGGCTTTGGAGCTGGCTCGGAGCTTTGCGACCGCACCGACTCTGGCTCTGGCTATGGCCAAGCGACAGTTCAAGGCTGCACCGGGCCAGACCTACGATCAGGCGCTCGACTTTGAGGCCAGCATTCAGCCCCTGATGGTCGAGTCAGCAGACTTTAGTGAGGGCACAACGGCGTTCAAGGAAAAGCGCAAGCCGACCTTCGAGGGCAACTAGAGCCGGGCACAGTGTCCCAGCAGCGGCTTTCTGGGATCCATCAGCGTCAGTGCCCACAAAGGGGACAAGTCTGGCCCATGCTGGAGCTAGGGTATCGCTGGAAACTAGCTGGCCAGATGATAGGGGGTCTGAACGGGCGCTTGGCGTGTCGGCATTGGCCGGTTCACTTCAACCAGCCCCACGTGCCGCGAAACGGCCGCGCGCAGCCGGCTGACATAACCGTCCAGATCGCCCTCGATGACGTCTGCAGGTCCTTTCATCGTGAGGGCGAGGGGATCGGCGCTGCTCGATTGCGGCACAACCACGGACAGCATGGTCTGACCGTCATCAGATTGGTGGGCGTAGCCGCGAGAACGGATCTGGTCCAGCTCGCATAGCAAGTCATCCGCCTTGACCCGAAGATGCTCGGCAGACTCCGCGTTGATGCGGTGAACCAGCTTCCGAACCTGTTCGCGGTCGAGCAGCGTCAGCAATACCTTCCCGGAGCTGTCGACAGAAGGCGCAGANGAGTCGCCTGGGCGCATGGTGTCGCCTCCGTCGGTTCGCACCGCATGGAATACCTGCACCACAACGCCGACACGCGACGCCAGGCAGACTTCGACCCCGGAATCAGCCGCCAAGGCGTCCATCATCGGCAGGAGTTCACCATGGCGGAACAACTCTGGCTGGACCCAGGCCCCCAGCACGGCCACGCGGGCGGACGGCTTGTAGGTCCGTGCTTGGCGGTCCCGGCAGAGATAGCCCAGTGCCACAAGGCAGCTGAGCAGTTCGGATGTGCTGGACTGGGGGTAATTAAACTCACGCGCGATGTCCATAACCGTGCCTTCTTGGCGGTCCCTGTTGAAATACTCCAGGACCTCCAAGACCCGCTGGGCGGACTTGATCTTTCGGATCCAGCACTCTGGCCATTCGTATCTCCCTTGGCTCACGTTGACGAAGCCTTGAGGGAAACTTGTCATAACAAATTGGTTCGCGCAAGTAGTGTCGACACTTGGAGTGATGCCCGGCTCTCAGCGCGCCGAGGCCATCGGTTGGTGAGCGGAGCAAAGGGATTTGGCCCTTAGACCTGTGCGCCATTGGCGCGAAACTCGATCTCGTAGTCATAGCGNCTGGGGTGCAGCGTCAGAACGGCGACTTCAAGCGCAGTACCGTCCGTCGCGTAGTAGATCCGCCGCAACCGAGATGCGGGTGTCCCGGGCTCGATGCCCAAGGCTTCAGCCGATCGCGCATCAGCCAGGGCCGGCCGAATAACCTGTCTGGCGCTGACGACACGGCGCCCCGTCTTTCGCTCTACCAAGCGGACGATGGGCTCCCCGACTGATATTTCTTGCGGATCGATCAGGTCGCCGACCTGTTGGGGAAANTAGATATCGAGATGGATCACCGGTCCGTCTTCCAGCGAGCTGATCACTTCGAGCCATGTGATCGATTCGCCCTTCTTGACCTCAAGCTCAGAGGCGACATCGGTGGTAGCCATCACCGGGCGATAGGACCGAACGTCAAGGTCGAGGGCTCCGGCGGTTGAAAGAAACTCATCCAAAGAGCCGGTCAATCTCACCGAGCGCACGCCGGGTTTGCGGGCTTCAGCCACGAAGGAGCCTGCACCCCGTCGTCTGACAATCAGTCCCTGCTGACTGAGGACATCGAGCGCCCTGCGAACCGTGATGCGGCTAACCCCGTAGGTGCGGCAAAGCGCCTCTTCCGTCGGCAAGGTGGCGCCCGGCTGGTACTCGCCGCGCTGGATGCGCGCCCTAAGGTCGGCTTCGACCGACTGATACAGCGGGGTTGTGGCCCGGCGGCTGGAGGCGGAAAGTCGTTCGGACATGACCGCAACTTGTAACGGCATGACCGTCAACTCACCAGCCGCCGTAATGCGGCGGTTGGGTCGGTCGCCTTGACCCGGTCGAGGGAGTGNTTGCTGCCAATCATGCGGCGGGCTGCGGAAATGTCCTTGCCCGCGTTGATGGTGATCACCCCTTCGAGCTCACCCAGGGGCCCCAGGGCCAGGTAGCTGACGGCCCCCTCTCCATAGTCGCGCTCGATCAATTCCCGGCCCAGAACGTGTCCCAGCATCTGGATATTGAGCCCCGCTTGATCTGACCAGAACCAGGGCGACACCGGGTTCGAACTGACCGACCCTCCCGCCGTCTTTCCTGCTGTCTCGGCCTGAATCTCGGCAGCCTGCCAACACTCCAGTCGCATCGGTTCCTGACCGCCAAGGACGGGATGACAGGTGACTTCGCCAGCGGCGAATATGTGCGGTTCCGATGTTGCACCGGTTTCATCGACGACGATGCCGTCCATGACCACCAGCCCGGCCTGGTGAGCCAGCTCCGTGTTGGGGATGATGCCGATACCGACCAAAACCCAGTCGACCAGAAGAGAGGTGCTTCCCAGATCGAGTCGAATATCGGAGCCGTCCTGTTTAATGCCCTTCACCTGGGTCGATGTGCGAAGGTCGACGCCGGCCAACTGGTGAGCTTGGGCAATCCGTTGCGCCACGACTTCTGGCAGGGTCCTGGCTAGAATCCTGTCGGCCGCCTCCGCCACAGTGACCGTCGCGCCTGAGCCACANGCCGCAGTTGCGACCTCTAGGCCGATGAAGCCTCCGCCGATGATCGCCAGTCGTGTGCCAGGCTTCAGCACCCCGTGCAGGCGCTCGGCATCTTCGCGCGTCCTGAGGGTCAGGACGCGATCGGCGGCGTCGGTCGCGAAGGGCAGGGGACGGGGACGTGACCCTGTAGCCAGCACAAGGTTTCCATAGCCAAACACATGTCCAACCGCGGTTGTAACCGTCCGGGACATAGGCTCGATGTGACTGACCCATTGGCCCAGGATAAGATCAATGTTCCGTTCGGCGTAGATTTCTGCCGAAGATGCGGCGTGGCTCAACGGGCCCGCAATGAGGGCTTCCTTCGAAAGCTGCGGGCGATCATAGGGGNNGTGATTCTCGTTTCCGATGATCGCGATGCTTATGTCCGGGGACACACTTCTTGCCCCTTCGGCCGCGCGTCGACCAGCCTGACCNCCGCCAACGATCAGAACGTCGAAATGCCGCATATGGGGTTAGAGACCCACGAAGACGACGCCGCCCTCGATCCTGACCGGGAAGGTCTGCACGTCTTCTTCAGCGGGTGGAGAAAGAACCTTGCCACTGCGCAGATCAAAACAGGCCTGGTGCAAGGGACATTCGACCTGACCGTCCTCGACATAGCCCTGGGACAGGCTGGCGCTCTTGGAATGTGGGCAGACATCATCCAGAGCAAACACCTCTTCGCCCTGCCGAAACAGGGCAATCGCCCGACCGTTCAGGCGCACCAGCTTGCCCTCGTCCTCCGGTATGTCGGCAAAGGCGGCCGCCTCGACCCAGTTTTCCGCGCCAGTCAAAGCCCCATCTCCTCGCGATAGAAGGCGTAGAAGGCGCGGATCAGGTTCTCGGTTATGGCCGTCTCAGAAGCACCAATGTGATCCCGACCTCCCATTTCCACGACCTGAACGGACTCGGGGTAGTTGGCCACGACGGGCTGCATCTGGGCCAGGACCTCACTGTCATCCAATGACACATAGCCGGACGGGCCCACGAGATTGCCCTGGGCCAGCCGGCGGCGCTGCATAGCGGCATCGTCGTCGGCATAGCCGAAGTAGGTCCACGACAATTCCGTCTCCTGCGGCCCCTTGGGCAGGATGTGGCGCAGGGCCAGGATGTTGCCATGCTGCTGCACGAACACACTCGGGAAGACCTGCAAGGACGAGATCAACCCGTCTCCGAACTCATCAATCGGCGACACCACCGACATGTCTTCCAGAACAAAGTTTTCCTTCAGTGTCTTCATCTCAGCCGTGACATCCGAGCGGACGTTTCGGGCCTCGGCGTCGAAGTGGGAGTATATGACCTCATGGCCACCGGGATAGGGCGTTACCTTGAACTTGGCATCGGCCCGATAGATGCCAAAGGTCGTGAAGAAGGAATGCAGCAGCGTGGCGTGGTAGGGATCACGGCTGTTCTCGAAGTAGAGCTTCCAATTTGGGNNGATGAGCTGGCGACTATAGCCGAGCAAGCGCAACTCGCGCCCCGGAAAGGTGCGGTCCAGAAAGCGCAGCNNATCGGGGCCGACATAGTCAGCGAACGACGGGGCATCATCAGCATAGGTGGCCCAGATTACGCCATTCCGGACTTCGGTCTTCAGTTTCCTGAGGCCGTTCTGGGTCTTGTCGAAATCACGCGGCATGCCGGGATTGGGACGGGGCGTTCCTCGCATGAAGGGGATGCCCTCCAAGTCGCCTTTCAGGTTGTAGGCCCACTGGTGGTATGGACAAACCAGCTCTTTGGCTTGGCCCCGCTGGTTCCAGCACACCGGTGCCCCNCGATGCGCACAGCGATTCTCGAGTACATGGATGTCGCCGTCCATGTCCCGGGTAATCAGAACCGGCTTGAGGCCGACAAAGCTGCGCCGGTAACTTCCGGGCTCGGGAACCTCACAGGCCAGTCCGACATAGCTCCAACGGGGACCGTGGTGAAAAACCTCCAACTCCTTGTGGAACAACGCCGGGTCCGAATAGATCCAGGCAGGCACGCGGCTCGGCCCGACGTCGGGCCAGGCGGCAAACCCTTCCTGTTTTGAGTGCGCGGTCATGGCGATGCTCCTTGGACCTAGACCGGAAGGATCAGCGTGGTGGGGATGCGGTAGCTGTCATAGACCGCAAGCCGCTGCTTGAAGCGCAGCTGTCCATCCTGGCGGATGAGTTGGTCCAGATATTCCCCTGCCAGCAAGATGCGGGTTTCCGCGTTGAACATGCTCTCGACAACGAGAAAAATTGGCCCGAGCGCGGATGTCGTCCCCGCCCTCGATCACACGAACGCCGCTGATGAGGTGCCTCTGGTACCGCGGTTCGAACACAGCCGTTTCGCGGATCGCCGCAACGCGATCGCGGATCATGGCTCCACTGTCGCAGTAAATCGTAGCGTGGGACAGGCCCTGGTCGTGCGTTTCGCGCCCGATGACCTTGTAGGTTGCGTCCTCTGTGAAGAACGCCGCCCAGTCCTCCAGCCGCATGTCATCCAGGCATGCTGCATAGTCGTCGTAGAAGTCGCGCAGTTCGGCGCGAAGGTGAATGAGGTCCAAGCTGTCCCGGGTGGCCACCGGCAAATTCTCGAAGTTGCCACAGGGGCGTAACGCCGCCTGCGGTCGAAACTGTCGACACAATGAGGATGGGCTGCCAGTCGGTCAACCTCGCGCCGAGCTTGCCAGAAGCCATCGCATGGGCGTTGGATCGCATGACAAGGGCAGCGGGGCCCACCCGATCTTGCTCTACTGTGGACTCTTTGCGCAACTCCGTCAGACCAGCGGTGGCCAACCATCAGGAATGACATGAAGACGACCCAAGACCTTGCCGACTATGCATTCGAGACGCGTTACGGCGATCTCGATCCGGTGGTCGTGGAACGCATCAAGGATCTCAGCATCAGTGCGCTCAACTCCGCTGTGCTGGGCGCGCGGATGACAGTGACCGAAATGATGACGCGCTACGCCCGGGAAAAGGGCGCGGATGGCAACTCGACGGTCATTGGTTCAGACTGGCGCGGCCCTTTGGAGTGGGCTTGCGTGCTGAACAACACGGCCTCGCACTGCACCGAACTGGAAGACGTTGCCTGGCCCGACGCGACTTACAGCTGCTTTCTGTTCCCGGCTGCCTTCAGCATGGCAGAGGCCTATGACGCCTCCGGGCAGCAGCTTATCGAGGCGCTCGCTGTCGGATTTGAACTGGCCTCGCGTCCTGGCGTGGCTCTGGCCGATGCTGGTGGTGTGGCGCGCGGATGGCTGACGGGCGCACTTCTCGGCACGGTCGGGGTCGCTGCCTCTGCATCANAGCTCAAGGGGCATGATCGTAAGGCCCTGGGCGAGGCCATTTCAGTGGCGGCTTCGTTCGGCGCTGGGCTCAATCGACAAACCGGCTCAGGGGCACATGTGATCGAACCGGGCTTCGCTGCCAGAAACGGTCTGATGGCTTCAGAGCTGGCTGAGCTGGGCTTGACCGGGAATCCGACCATCATGGAAGGACGGGCGGGTTACTGGGATGCGATCGCCGGACAACCCGATATCGAGTTTGAGTTCGGCTCTGGGCCAGACATGCGGGTCATGGCCATCGGCATGAAGAAATATCCATGCTGCTACCTCACCCAGCGCATCATCGATGGCCTGATCGAAGTGATGCAAAACAACGGCTTGTCTGCAGAAAATGTGGTGCGAGTTGAGGTGGGTGTAAACCGCACCTTCCCGCAGATTCTCAAATACCCCGATCCCAGGAATGCTGAAGAGGCTCGGTTCAGCCTCCCACACATCATTTCGTCTGTCTTGTGCGGGGAATCGATGTCGGTCGACACCTTCACAGAGCAGAAGGTCCGCGACAGGCGTCTGATCGCGCAGCGCGAAAAGGTGGTGATGACAGTCCACGAAAACTGGGGGAGCGCGCAGCTGGGCGCGTTCAACACCCTGACCGTCACGGCCAAAGATGGTCGTGTCATTGAGCGGGTCTGTGAGACCGCTCGCGGCGATCCGTCCGATCCGTTGTCGCGCGATGAGCTGATTGACCGCTTTTTGCGCACGGCAGGGCCATTGATGCCGACCGGCACGGCTGAGGCTGCTCTGGACAAGATTTGTCGGCTCGAATCGCTGGGCTCTATCCGAGACCTGATGCCGCTGTTCTCCGGAAGAGCCTGACGGTCGCCGTTCTACGGCCCCGCTCAGTAGGAGCGGGGCAGGCCCAGAACGTGCTCAGCGATGTAGGACAGGATCATGTTGGTCGAGATCGGGGCCACCTGATACAGGCGGGTCTCTCTGAACTTTCGCTCGACATCATACTCTTCGGCAAACCCGAAGCCGCCGAACGTCTGAACGCAGGTGTCAGCGGAAGCCCAGGAGGCGTCCGACGCCAGCAGCTTGGCCATGTTGGCCTCGGCCCCGGCGTTGCCGCCAGCTTCATAGACATCGCAGGCCTCGCGCACCATCAACTCGGCAGCCCGCATTTGCGCGTAGGTTTTTGCAATCGGGAACTGGACGCCCTGGTTCTGGCCGATCGGCCGCCCGAACAGCGTCCGCTCGCCGGCATAGTCAGAGGCTTTCTGAATGAACCATTTGGCATCGCCAACACACTCAGCTGCAATCAGGATGCGCTCGGCATTCATCCCCGAAAGGATGTAGCGAAATCCCTTGCCCTCCTCACCGATCAGGTTGCTGGCAGGCACCTCAAGCTGGTCAAAGAACACCTCGGTGGTCGCGTGATTCATCATCGTGCGGATCGGCCGGATGGTCAGGCCCTTGCCGACGGCATCGCGCATGTCGACCAGAAAGATGGATAGCCCATCGGTCTTTTTCGCCACCTGATCCCGGGGCGTCGTCCGGGCCAGCAACAGCATCAGGTCCGAATGCTCGGCCCGTGACGTCCAGATCTTCTGACCATTGACGATATAGAGGTCGCCGTCGCGCACGGCGGTCGTGCGTAGGCTGAGGGTGTCTGTGCCGGAGGTAGGTTCGGTCACCCCAAAGGCCTGGAGCCGTAACTCTCCNGAAGCAATAGCCGGAAGGTAGCGCTGCTTCTGTTCGTCGCTGCCATGCCGCAGGATGGTGTTCATGATGTACATCTGGGCGTGACAGGCCGAGCCATTGCCACCTGCGGCCTGGATTTCTTCCATGATCACCGCCGCCGCCCGGAGGCTGAGGCCGCTGCCACCGAAAGCTTCCGGGATCAGCGCACCCAGAAAGCCCGCCTCAGTGAGTGCGCGGACAAACTCGGTCGGGTAAATGCGGTCGCGGTCAACCTGACGCCAGTATTCAGGCGGAAAGGTCTCGCACAGATCGCGCACCGCCTGCCGGATCTCGGCAAGCTCGGGCGTGTCGATGGGGTTCACAACAGTCGGATTCATGTGCGGTTCCAGGAAACTCGGTGTCTACACTAGACGCTTGGCACAGGGTTCGGAGGGGTGCCTGCGAATATTCGCAAACGCGATAGCTCGGGGCGGCTAGAGACGGGCTTGGTATTTCGGCGCAGATTGGTTCGGTGATGGAATCTACTCCGCTGACTTCACGTGAGGCCCGGCGCCTCGCCAGATCAGGCCTGCCGCCGGAGGTCTGGCGATACCTGGAGCGCCGTGCGGGCGGATATTTCACCGATCGCAATGAAGCCGCCTGGGCTGAGCTGTCGCTGCGGCCGCGTATCTTTCAAGGAGTTGAAGCCGTCGATGTGGCGGCCTCCGTTCTGGGGCGTCATCTGGCCTTCCCCGTGATGACGGCTCCCAACGGGCGGGCCACGCGCTATCACCCTGATGGGGAGGCTGCGTTGCTTTGTGGGGCTGCCCGATCGGGCATTGGATCAGTGCTTCCCAGCAGCGTTGGCCATACCCTGGATTCCTTGGTCGCCGCCGTGGACCTGCCCAACGTGGTCTGGGGCCAGGTCTATTTGGGACGAGACGAAGGGCGCACCGCCGCCCACGTCGATGCCATTGCCCGGTCGGGCGGCCATGCGGTCGTTGTGACGGTCGATCTGGTCCCAGGACAGGAGACAGTTGCGCCTCCGCCCCCGGCACCGGCCAGCTGGGAACAAGGCGAGGCAGCCACCAACTCACCCCTTTATGCCTCTGCTGATCTGAATGACCTGGAGGCCCTTGTGCGGCGGTCGCCTTTGCCGGTCGTGGTCAAGGGCGTTCTCACAGGCGACGACGCCCGGGCCTGTGTTCAGGCTGGCGCTAAAGCTTTGGTCGTCTCTAATCACGGAGATGCCCAGCTCCGGGTGNCGCTGACGACGGCCCGGNCCTTGCCGGATGTCAGGGCTGCCGTGGGCCCCGACATAGATGTGCTTGTGGATGGCGGTATTCGAAACGGCTCCGACATCGTCCGGGCCCTTGCCATGGGCGCTTCATCCGTCCTGGTCGGCCGTCCCATTTCCCACAGCCTCGCGGTCAACGGTGCGGATGGTGTCGCCGATCTGCTCGCCTGGCTGAAGGCCGACCTCGAACGCACGATGGCCCTTTGCGGCTGCCGTCGCCTAGCCGATATCGGCGAGGGCCTGATCGATCAGCGTTGAGGCCAGCAGAGTAGCGTGGCCATTCGATTGGGAGGCCATGGCCAAGTCGCCCGGAGCCAGATGGTCCTTCATATCATGGGTCGGGATGCGNGCNCCGGACGTGCCGCGGCAGTAGGTCTCGGCATCCAGGCTCAGACGGACCAGGCGTCCGTCGTGGTTGTCGATTGTCACCTGGTCGACAGCAATGTCGCGGACCGTCCCGACGACCGGCAGATCCGCCGAAGCGGGCATGATGCGAATATCCAAAGATAGGCGGAAGCGGTTGGAGTAATCGGCNATTCCCGCGTGGGGAATCTGGGTGCTGAACATCACCAGGTCGCCTGGCTCATAGTCTGACCGACACCACACGTCGTCGGCCAAAGCCTCGCGCGGGATCGGATATTGCGGGGCGTCATTGGCATCATGGAGATAGCCACGCTCGTGCTCTCCGTCGGCCATGGCCAATCCACCCTCCCGTGCACCGATCGTCATCAGCGGCACCCAGCAGGTTCGGAAGGCGATCCCCTCATTGGCAAAACCATCTTGGTGCCGACCGATCCAGGGTCTGGCCAAGGCACTNGCCGTCGGCGGTGTGATACGATACTCAACAATGGGAACCCAGAACACCTTTTCGCCGAGGAGGGCTTCAAAGAAGGCATTGATCGTCGGTTCAGCCACAAAGTTCTGCCACACGCGCTTGTCATGCAAAGGCTCGATCTTGAGGAAATCGCTCAGGTCTGCGCCGTTCCAAATCGGATCGTCCATGCCCGGGTCGACAACGCCCATGCGGACCAGCTCATCGAGGAAAGCNTGGCTCAGGCGTCCCACGGCCGCCTTGTCCAGGACCCCCTTGAAAAACCAGTAGCCGTGATCTTGCCAAATCTTGTCAAGGGCAGCGGGATCTCCAAGCGCTTCATTGGCCAGCTTCATTGGGCGGGTGCTGGCGGGAGTAGGGGATGCGGTCATGACTGAAATCCTGGGACGTCTGGTGCCTCAACCGGACACCACGCATGCTGCCAAACCTAATGGACCTAGCGCGTTCGCGGCACGTCCCCGTTCGCCGCACCGGCCATTCAGCGCATGGGCGATGCAGCGAAAATGGCGGCGGATCATCCGCAGCACCTAGGCCAGAACGCGGCGGGCCCAGCGGGCCATCGCCTCGTCGATCATACGGCCATCAAGGATGCCGACTCCGTCGAGGCTGGCCAGGATCCTTGCGGCCTGAACACGATCCTCGTCTGACCAATCGAACGCCGCATTCACCGGCGCAATCTGCCGCGGATGGATCACGGCCTTGGCATGAAAACCCATGGCGCGGGCGGTTTGGCAGTCGTGGATCAGGCCGTTCTCGTCATCAACGGCAAACGCGGGTGAATCGATGGCGATCATTCCATAGGCCGCAACGGCATTGCCGATAGCCGCTCGAGCATAGGCGTGAGGGTGATCGCCGCCCGGCCCTCCGAGGTCGGCCGCATAGTCAGCGGCCCCGAACATCAAACCGCCCAGCCCCGCGACGGCGGCGATGTCGCCAATTTTCAAGACCCCTTTNGCAGTCTCGATCAGGGCGATAATTCTCAATCCGGCTGCCTGATCCACAAGAGAAGAGATCGCGGCAGCATCTTCGACCTTTGGCACCAGGAGGAAAGCCGGACGGGGCGTCATTGGAAGCAGGGCATCGAGGTCGGCCTGATGGGCTTCGGTGCACTGTGGGTTGATCCGGACTCCCAGGCTAGGTGAAGCACCCGACCAGCTCTTGAGGGCAGCGATCACATGGTTTCGAGCCTGCGGCTTGTCTGCATGTGCAATGGAATCTTCGAGATCCAGGATGACCGCGCCGGCATCGCTGGCGAGCGCCTTGGCGACGCGATCTGGTCGCCCGCCCGGGGTGAAGAGCCAGCTTTTTGGCGTCATGAGCAGACCTCCCAGCCAACTTCAGCGGTCATGGTGGTTTGTCCAGCCTGCTGCGCCCATACCTCGGCTCGTGCATCGGCCTGCTTGCCACGCAGATGGAGTGGCCGCCCTTCGATCGCGGGCGCTTTGCCTCTGAAGGCAAATGTCGTTGCTGCCAGCCCGCGGCGCCTCTCGGCTTCCGTCAGCAGCAGCGTGGCTTGCAACGGCCCCTGCACCACAAGCCCCGGATAGTGCTCTACGGATGCCGCATAGGGCGCGTCATAGTGAATGCGATGGCCATTCATCGTCAGTGCAGAATAGCGGAACAGCAGAACTGGGTCGGGCAGAATGCCGGTGTCCCAGTCGTGCGCGGCTTCGCTGTCATCACCGGAAACCGAAACGGTCGCACTGGCCGCTGGGCGATAGACGAGGTCCTGCTCTTCCTCGATCGCCAGGCCATCAGCGCCAAAAAGTTGATGGCCGACGGTAACGAAACACAGCTCGCCTGACCGGCCGGACTTTTGGCTGATCGACAGGATGGTGGACGTCTTGTGGACGGGCGTTCCCAGTTTCAGGGGNGCCAGAAAGCGCAGGCGGCCACCGGCCCACATGCGTCGGGGTAAGGGAATGGGAGGAAGGAAGTCGCCCCTCGCCGGGTGGCCATCCGCTCCAAGNCCGGCCGGTGGCCGGACATCCCAGAAATACAGCCAGTGATGGAGGCTTGGCAGGTGATCTTCGTTGCCGCTCCCGAACCCAAGGGCGATAGTCAGGGCCTGGCTTCGCGCCGGCTCTAGGGTGTCATGCCTGACTTCGGACCGACCAATCCAGCTGTCCCAATCGCTCATGTCGGAGCCTTTTCAATGCAAGGGACGGGGGATCTCCAGCTATAAGCGAGCGAAAGCGCAGGACGACACGGCTGCCTGTTGCGGGCGCATTGGCGTCATCTGGTTGGGCAATGTGAGCCTGCAGCCTCACCCCGCACTCCAGCTGCACCAGCCCGCAGCCATACGGCAGCAGCGACTTGAATGCATTCAAGAAACCCCGCCGGTAGGTCACTTGCGCTGTGAGGAGCCCCATCGGGCGGACCTCATGCCACTGGACCTCGCCGCCCGTTACGAACGGGCTAACCAGGCTCGGGGGCCAAAGGCTCTTTGCGTGGTTTGGCAATGCGGCAGCACCAGTCGATCATCGGCTGCACCCTCGAACCACGGCTGCCACAGGTCGTTGGCGATGGGCGCTGCGGAACCGGACATCAGCCGCGCTCCAGCGCCAGGGCGTCACCACCGACCGAAGCCCACAACGCCCGCCGGGCCTCGAGGACTTGCCGGGCACCAGCGGCACCACGGAGTTGGATCACCAGTTCGCGTATCTGTGCCCAGCCATTGACCTGGGCATGGGAAAGCTGGCCGCCAGATGTGTTGGTCGGCATCTCGCCTCCCAGGCCGATCCGACCATTCTGAACCCAGTGCAGGCCCTCGCCGGCAGGGCAGAAGCCGAAATCCTCATAAGCATAGACCGGAAGGGGCGAAAACGAGTCGTAGAGGCCCAACACATCGACGGTCTCCGGCGACAGGCCCGACTGCTTCCACACAGCCAATTCTCGTGCATCGGCAAGCGTGCGCCGCGTTTCCGACTGCTGGCCCATGCCGAGGCCGCGGGGCGCGAAGATGAAGGTGTCGCGACCGGCTTCCAATCCCTGGGCACCCGTAATCCAGACGGGAAGTTGGCCGGATGTTACAGCTTCTGCTGCTGAAACGATCACGCACACCGCGCCATCTCCAACGGGTGAACAGTCCAGCAAGCGGAGCGGATCGATAATGGCTTTTGAGGCCCGATAGTCCTCAGCCGACATCGGCGATCGCGCCACGGCCTCGGGGTTTAACTGGGCATGTTGCCGGAACGTCATCGGGATCGCTGCCAGCAGTTCGCGGTCGACACCGTAACGGCGGCAGTAGAGGTCTAATGCCATGGCAGCACCGGCTATCGGCGATGCCATCCCAATGGAGCCTTCCTCACCGTGTGGACCACCCCTNTCGCGAAACTGCTCGTGCAAGAAGGGATTGTCGTCCTCGCCGATCCGGCCGAGGTCCGAGTTCTTCATCGCCAGCAAGCAGGCAACCCGCGTCGCCATGCCCGTGGCGACGGCCATGGCGGCATGGGTCAGAACCGTCGCGGCGAAGCGTCCATGTGCCCAGGTTTGACTGCAGAAACGGGGTGTTAGCCCCAGGACCTGGGCGACCGTGTCATAGTCGGCCCCGCGCGGCGATCCGATCTGGACGATAAGCCCGTCAATCGCCTCTCTTTCAAGCTCAGCATCTGCTAACGCTGCTGTCATGGCGGTCGCAGCCAGGCTGAGCACGGACTGGCTGGGGTGCCGTTCAAATGAACTGGCCCCCACGCCCACTATCGCCGCCTTGCCGGCAATTCCCGTCATCTAGAGTCCCAGCTCCTGCTTGGCTTCTTCGGCAAGCCGATACTTGGCCACCTTGCCGCTGGCCAGACGCGGCAACTGGGCCTCGGAGCGGAACAGGACGTGATGGGGTGTCTTGAAGGCGGCGGCCCGTTCCTTGACGTAGGCCTTCAAAGCCTCTTCGCTCAGGCGGGACGAGGCATCGACAAAGGCCACGATACGCTCTCCCTGGACCGCATCTCCCACACCGACGACATAGGCGTCCCGGACATCTGGGTGGCTGGCCAGCAGCTGTTCGACCTCGACCGGNGAAACGTTGATCCCGCCGCTCTTGAGCACTTCCTTCAGTCGGGAATGAAACAGGAAACGTCCATCCTTGTCGAAGGAGCCGAGGTCTCCGGTGTCAAAGAAGCCGTCCGGTCGCAGTGCCTTGCCAGTCTCCTCGGCATTGTTGAGATAACCCGGCGTGGTGTGCCCGCGGATCAGCACAAGGCCGGTCTCGCCAGGGCCAGCCGCGCGNCCAGACCTCGGGTCGACGATGATCATTTCCATATCCGGCAACGGACGACCGCTGGTGCCGATTTTGGTTTCCAGGTCGTCATCGGCCTCGCCGACCGTCGCATTGCCATAGGTCTCAGTGAGACCGTAGGCGGGGACGGCCTTGGATATTCCCATCTCAATCAGCGTCAGGCGTNNATCGGCCACTGTTCCCGCATTGCCCTTTTCCAGGCTTCCAACACGCGTGGGCACATATTCGGGATGGTCCAGCATGCTGCGCGTCATGTTGCCGGTGCCATAGAAGACGGTCGCCTGGGTGCGCTGTATGACCTCCAGAGCGCTGCCTGCCTCGAAATAATCCTGCAGAACCAGGGCTGCTCCGGCGGTGAGTGTCGCGGGCAGGGCGTTCGTCGCCCCCAGGCCGTAGAAAAGAGGCGAACCCAGCCAGACCCGGTCAGAGGCGTTGATCGTCCGGCGCTGCCCGAGCTGGAAGCCATTCTCGACAACCCCNCGATGGTTCAACAGGACACCCTTTGGATCGGCAGTGCTGCCGGACGTGTAGAGAACGAATGCCGGCCGATCACAGGAGACGCCNGCCAGAAACGGCCTGAGGTCCGCAGACGATATGGTGTCCCCTGACTTCAGGAAGCGCTTCCAATCCAGGGTTCCCTTGGGNGCATCATCCATGAAGACCAGGGTGCGAAGGGCCGGAATCTCGCGTCGGGCAGGCGGCCCTCCTGCNAATGAGGGCAATAGGTCGCACAGGACGCCGCGATAGTCTGTTTTCAGGAATCGCGACGCGGAAACGACCAACTTCAATTCACAGTGGCGCAGTGTCCAGGCCAGCTCGGCGGACTTGTACNNCCAAGTGTTCAGGGGCGCAAAGACCGCGCCGACCATCGAGGCCGCCAGCGCCATGGTCAACCATGTGGGTCGNTTGCCCAAGAGCACGCCAACCCGATCTCCCGGACGAATTCCCTGGGCCAACAACGCGCGCNNGGCGGCCTCGGAGCGCTGCAGCAGCTCGGCATAGGTCCAACGTTGGTCGCGATAGAACAGGGCATCTGCGCGGGGNGCGAACTGGGCCTTCTCCCGCACGACACCGGCGAGGGTCCGGGCCTCTGGCAAGGCCGCGCCGCTCACTGGCCATCCTCCAGGGCCCAGGCTGCCGGCAAGTCTGCGGCCTGAACGGTTTCGGCCCTNGCCTTTGCCAGTAAGTCAGCGTCCTGACCCGGCCTGCCGTTTGCGTAGAACCCGGACCACAGATCATTGAGGCTCGTGGTGACGGCTGCAACGGCGTTGAACGGGTATAGCGCAAGACAGAAGCCTGCGGCTCTGAGCTCGTCGAGCGATGGGATCGGGGCGCTCACGCCGCCAATCCAGACGAGCGGAGTCTGCGGCAGTCGGCTCCTGACGATCACGGCGTCGTTAGGGGACAGGTCCAGGATCATCAGGGCATCGGCCCCGGCCTGCGCCAGCGCGGCACCGCGTTCGATGGTTTGCGCCAGATCGCCGCTGACACGCAGGGCGTCGGTCCGGGCGATGACCGCCATGCCCCGACTGCGCCTCGACTGGACAGCGGCGGCGATGCGGTCGACCGCTACACTGACCTCGACGACCCGGCCGNNACCCCGATGGTAGTCAACCGGCTTGGGGTAGGGCTGATCGTCGATATGAATGGCCGCGAGCCCAAGCGCCTCGGCTTCACGTGCGGCGACGCGAATATGAGAGCGATCACCAAAACCGGCTCCCAAGTCCGCAACGATCGGCTGGTCCACTGCGCGCTTGACGCGTGAGGCCACATCTAAAGTGTCGGACAAGGTGACAAATGGTTGAGCCTTGCCAAGCCCCAGGCCAACGGCATTGCCACCCAGATAGATGGCTTGGGCACCGTTCAGGACCGCGATCCTGGCGCTTAGTGCATCATAGGCCCCTGGGGCCGCGATGAGTTGCCGCTCACTCGAAAGATCCGCGAAGTTGAGTGCCGGTCCCATGGCTATGGCGCACCGGCAGGCAGGACGATGTCAAAGGTCGCTTGATAGCCGTCATCNGCCCCGATCCTGAGGTCGATCAGCAGATCATCACTGACAGCACCCTCGACATAGTCGGTATCCAGATAGTCAGAGCCGGGGATGAACAGCTGCGTTGTCAGGACCTCTGTAGCATCGCGAAAGAGCTTCAGATGGATGTGTGCGGCTCGACGGTTGTGCCGCCCAAGAGCGCGGAAAAGTTCCCCGATAGGGTCGTCGTCATGGTCGGAATAGTCGCGCGGCACGACGGTCAGGAACCTGAAGCTGCCATCCGGGCCTGTCCGAATGCGCCCTGCAAGGTTGAAGCCCTCGAGATCATAGTGGCCTTCATTGTCGGCCTGCCAGACGTCAATGATAGCTTGCGCCACTGGCTCGCCGTCGACTGTCATAACGGTGCCCATCACCTCAAGGCGAGGTTGGCCCTCCACGGCTGCTGCGCTTTCAATGAGATTACCGTCGGGACGCTCGGGATAGGACCTGTAGAAGGGGCCTTCCAGGTTGGGTCGTGTGCCGCCGTTGGCCTTGCCCGTGGCGTCGACGCTCGTCATGGCCAGGTTGACGTCGATCAGGCTGCGACAGAATCCAGATTGTCCCAGGCGATTGAGGTAGTCACCGGCCAGGTGCAACTCGTCCTGGGTGACGGCAAACTCCCGCACCACCTCCTTCATTTTNTCAACGACCCGGCCATAGATGGCGACCAGGCGTTCCTGAGCTTCCGGTGTCAGGGAGGACGGGACCTTCGCGCTGCTCATGGTGTCACGATCACACGGCCCATGACCGCGGCCTCTTCTACAAGTCGATGAGCCTGGGCAATCTCGGTCAGTGGAAGGACCTTNGCCATTTCGGGTCGAACGACCCCNCGTGATGCCAGGTCAATGACATCCGCCAACTGGGCTCGGCTGACGCTGCCGACCCCCAANAGCTGCGCCCTTTTGAAGAATATCCGAGCCGGATTGATGGAGATATCCTCGCCAAACAATTGGCCGACAAAGGCATAGCGGCCATGGAAAGCCAGGGACTTGAAGGCCTCATCCCAGACCCGGCTGCCAACCGTGTCAATGATGACATCAGCGCCATCGCCGTTCGTGAGGTCCTTGATGGCCTGAGAGAAGGCACCGGTCGCGTCCATCACCACGACATCATGTGCGCCGGCGGCGGTTAGGGCCGATCGCTTGGCTTCGCTGCGCGTCAGGGCGATGACCCGAGCCCCCATGGCGCGCGCGAGTTGCACGGCTGGTAGGCCGACTCCTCCGGTGGCACCTGTGATCAGGACGACGTCTGAGAGCTCGACCTGGGCCGTATCTCTCAACGCGTTGAGGGCCACGCCAGCCCCNGGACCCAGAGAACAGCTGACTTCAAAGGGCATGTCGTTCGGGGTTTTGACCCACACGTCTTCTGGAAGGCTGNNGTACTGGCCATAGCCACCCCGGGTGGGCTGTCGCAGGCGGCAGGTGGTTTCACGACCGCTGCGGCAATAGCGGCACCGACCGCAGGAGGAGAACGCCTTTGAGCAAACGCGGTCGCCGCTCTTCACGCTGGATACGCCTGACCCCGTCGCAACGACCTCGCCGGCGATTTCCAGTCCCATGATCAGCGGAAAGGTGACGCCGCGCTGATAGACACCCTTGCGTTCCACAACGTCGCGATAGGACACGCCGCAGGCTCGGACGCGAACCAGCACATCGCCTGGACCCGGCGGCGGGCGCGGGACAGCTTCCAACTGAAAGGCATCCGCGTCGCCAGCCCGATGGAGCACGGCGGCGAGCATCGTATCTGGCAGGGTCACGAAGCCTGGCTAGCCTCCTCGAAGCGTCGATTTGGGACATAGGGCAGCCCCAACGAGTCGCGCAGAGTCTCACCTTCGTATTCCTTGCGGAAGATGCCGCGTTTCTGCAGCTCGGGAATCACGAGGTCGACGAAGTCTTCCAGTCCGCCCGGCAGATACGGAGCCACGATGTTGAATCCGTCGCAGGCCTTGCTCTCATACCAGTCCTGCATCTGGTCAGCGACCTGGGTCGGGTTGCCGATCAGGACCAGATGGCCACGTGCGGGCAGGACTTTCTGATAGGTCTGGCGAATGCTCAGTCCCTCGCGATGGGCGGACTCCATGATGGAGTTCCTGAACGCGGTGATGCCCTCAACTTCCCCTTCGATCTTGGGCAACGGGTCGTCGACGGGGTAGGTCGAGAGATCGAATGACAGCAGTTTGGACAGCAAGGCAACACCCAGTTCCTCGGGGATGAGATCCTGCAAGTCCTTATAAAGCTTCTCGCCGTCGGCCTGGGTTGGACCTGTGAATACGGCAGCACCGGGAAGCACGATCAGNGAATCTTCCGAGCGGCCAAACTTGGCCAGACGCGCCTTCACATCCGCATAGAAGGCCTGAGCGGCTTCCTTGGTTTCGGCGACGGTGAACACCACATCGGCGACCTTGGCCGCCAGTTCCTTGGCGGATTCAGAGCCGCCAGCGAGCACGACGACGGGATGGCCCTGGGGCGGGCGGGCAATGTTGAGCGGACCCCGGATCGAAAAGTTCTTGCCCTTGTGGTTCAAGAGCTTGACCTTTGAGGCATCCAGGAACTGGCCGGACTCGGCATCCAGCAGCCAGGCATCATCAGCCCAAGAATCCCATAGGTCTTTCGTCACATTGACGAANTCCTCGGCGCGCTCATAGCGTTCCGAAAAATGGGCGTGTGCGTCGCGGCTGAAGTTCAGGGCATCCTCTGGATTGGAGCTGGTCACCACGTTCCAACCCGCGCGGCCCTTGGATAGGCGATCCAACGAGGCGTAACGACGGGCAATGCTGAAGGGCTCGTCGTAAGTCGTGGTGGCAGTCGCCACCAGGCCGATGTGGGTGTGGGTGGCCAGCGCCGACAGCAGGGTGACCGGCTCGAATACGGAGGGCCTCAGGGTCGGATTCTGGGCCAGCAGATCTGGTGTCGTGATCCCGTTCACCCCGTTGCCATCGGCCAGAAAAAGCATGTCGATCTTGCCGCGTTCTGCGGTCTTGGCNAAATCGATCCAGGGCTCGAAGGACAGACCTGCATCACGGCTCGCACCTGGCAGGCGCCAGCCTGCGACGTGCCCGCCGGTGGGTGACATAAAGACCGATAGCTTGAGCATGGGCTTCCCTGGCGCTGCCATCATGAGGTGCGGCAACTCCCGCTGACTCTGGAAGCGAGCGGCTGCCTCGTCAAATGTGTCGACACTTTGAGTCCAAGGCATCGCGTATGCGACGGCTATCGTGCCAATGAGCCACCCAGGGCGAAGCCTGAATCGCTTTCAAACCCGCGTGGGTCATGGATCTGATCAGCTGTGCTGCGAGCCCGGCGTCACGCTCTTCGCAGGCTACGACCAGCCGCTGGTGGTCGCGCAGGGATGGTTCAATCTGTTCGGCTCGTGCCAATCCCAAACGCGTCAGACTGAGCCGCGAGCGCCAGGCGGCCTGGGTGCGCTTGAGGGTTTGGTTGCCGCATCCGTCGGCCCATATTGCGTGCAGGCGAACGCGCTCGGCAAAGAAGGTTTCGTTCTGGCCGTTCGCTGCCGACTCGGTCATAGCATCCAGGGCACCGCGGGCCTCCGCCAGCTGATCTGCGTCGGCATTGGCAACAAACAGTTCCATCATGAGCCCATTCAGCAGAGCGCGGATCTGATAGAGTTCCTCGATCTCCTGCATCGTGATGCGGGCGACGCGCGGTCGACGCCGCGGCGGGATCTCAACCAGACCTTCTTTTTCCAGCAACATCAGGGCTTCTCGGACCGGTGTGCGGCTGGTGCCAAAGCGTGCCGCAAGGTCGACCGAGTTGAGATCTGCCCCTGGTGCCAAATCCCCTGAAATGATGCGGCCCGAAATCTCATTGGCGATCTTGCCAACCAGGAGCCGCCCCATTCCTGGAAGTCGACAACCACCGGCTCTGCGACTGCGACGCTATTGTCCGACATCTGACCTGGCTCCTGCACAGGGCGCAGAATGCGTCGTCCGGCCGCCGGTCTCAAGCCAGCACTCATAATCACAGACGCAATACGCCGCCGTCGACCACGATCGACTGCCCGTTGATATAGGCCGCCGCGTCCGACGCCAGAAACGCCACGGTCGCGGCAACATCGGCGGGCGTGCCGGCTCGCCCGACAGGAATGTTGGGCATGGACTTGGCGATCAGCGCGGCATCAACCACCTTGGCACCTGTCTTCTTGCTCATGCCACTGAGGGAGCGCGTGGTCAGGATAAAGCCCGGCAGGACTGCATTGCTGGTGATACCGTCCGGGCCAAGGTCCAACGCCAGTGTTTGTGCCAAGGCAATCACGCCCGCTTTAGAGGCGGCATAGGCTGAGTTGGCCTTGGACCCTGTGCGACCGGCCACGGATGCGACATTGATGATGCGTCCCCGACCCAGCTTTCGCATATCCGGTGCTACCGCCTGGGCCAGCAGGAAAGGGCCACGCAAATTGATGGCCATGACGCGATCCCATTCTTCGACAGGCACGTCGGCAATGTCGCCATGGCCCAGACTAAACGGGGCACCGGCGTTGTTCACCAGCACTTCGACGCCCCCGTGGTCAGCCAAGGCGGCCGTCACAATGCTTTTCACGGCGTCAGGGTCACTGACATCTCCAAAGGCTGCCGTCGCTCGCCCTCCAGCGCTCTGAATCTCGTCCACCAGGCTATCGACCCCACGCCAGTCTGCATCGACGGCGTTCTGCGGCTCATGCCGGTCGGAGACGCCAGTCGGTTCAACATCGACCACCACGACGGGCCAGCCATCCTGAGCCAGAGCCCGAGCAATGGCCGCTCCGATGCCGTCGCGCTTGCCGCATCCGGTGATGATGGCTGCCCCTTTGGCCATGGTCGTCGTCCTGATTGCTTCGAGGATCATCTAGCGTGCATGCGAGGCACACGACGAGCATCCTGCCCAAATGTTCGGACTGGCGATATGTCGATCAATGTCGGCGATCACGTTCGCCATGGCCAGACGCCTCATGCAAGACTGACGTCTGGCGGACATAGAGCCGAAGATTTCGGAAGTATTTGAATGGCCAACCGAACCGAAGAAGAGTTGCGCAACCTCAGCGGCGGGTTCGATCCTCGCAACGGGTCGATGGTCCACCGAGGTTTGGACTTGTCGCAGCCCACCGTCACGACGGCGGAAGAAATCGCGGCGTTCAAGGCTCACTATGCGGCCCAGTTCGGATCGGCGCTTGAGGGGCTAGACTGGTGGTTCGACAAGAACACGGAGATCCTGAAGCGGTACCGGCTCTATTGCAGCTTGACCCTCCGCGTAACGCCCGCGGTTACCGGCGGAGGAACGCTGGGGTTCTATGCCCTCAATGGCTACGAGCGCGGCGTGCGCTACGTCATCCAGTCGTTCCAGCAGGATGGGATCAGCAAGGCCCAGATGCTGGAGATCATTGGTCTGGCCTTTGTGCATGCCGGGCCGCGCGGCATGCAATGCATCGACCGAGCGCTGCAGGGCTGGGAGTTCATCGACAATCCGTCGCCACCGGCAAAGTTTCCAGATGGCTGGGCTCCCGATGTCGAGGCCTTCCGGTCCGGCCTGGACTTTTCAACACCGGAGCTTCTGCCTGGCGAGTTTGAGAAAGTGCAGGCCTGGTATCGCAATCTGATCGGGNAGGTGCCGGGACACGTGATGTTCCTGGGCAAGCACAGGCCATATCTGCTCAAGACCCACCGGGCACGCATGGAAAACATGCTCTATCATCTGCCCAAGCAGATGTGGCCCAGCTACATGCTCTACTACCATGTCATGACGCGCTGCCGCGAAGGGATCCGTGAGAACGTCCTGCTGGGCAAGGCCTGGGGGATCAGCAAGTCCGATACCCTCGACGTCATCGGCAATGCCTTGGTCTATGGCCAGATGGAAGCGGCCACCATGATCGAGGAAGTCGCGGGCGAAATCTTCGACGCTTGGGACGAATGACCGAGACAGCCCGACACTGGTTGATAACTGGCGCATCCAGTGGTCTGGGCGCGGCCCTGGCCCGCGCCGCCCTGGACAGTGGCGACGCCGTCTCAGGCACAGTGCGCAATGCTGAGGCCGCTGCCGACTTTGCCGCATTATCTCCCNTGGCCCGGCCTGTGCTGCTGGACGTAACCGACCGGGGCCATGTGCTCGAGACAGTCAAGGCTTTGGATATCGATGTGCTGGTCAACAATGCCGGCTACTGTCTGGCAGGCGCGGTCGAGTCCTTGGAGGTGGAGGATTTGCGGGCGCAACTTGAGGCCAATGTGGTTGGCAGCTTCAACCTCATGCAGGCAGTATTGCCGGGCATGCGGCGGGCAGGTCGCGGCAGGGTCCTGAATATTGGCTCCCTGTCTGGGGCCATGGGCATGGCTGGATTGGGTGCTTATTGCGCCTCCANNTTTGCCTTGGCCGGACTGTCTGACAGTGTGGCGCTCGAGGTCCGACCATTTGGAATCCATGTGACCTTGGTGGAACCCAGCGGGTTTCGCACCAGTTTTGCTGGACGCAGCCTGCGTTGGGGACGTCGCAACGCCGATGCCTATCAGGATCTGCATCGGCGGCTGGAAGACGGATTTGAGCGATCAAACGGGCACCAGCGAAACGCGCCAGCCAAGGGTGCTGAGGCGCTCATTCGTTTGGCGCGTATGGACAACCCGCCCATGCGTTTCGCCCTGGGTTATGATGCTGTCGATCGGCTCAGGACCGCCTTGGACAGTCGCGTGAAAGGCTACGACGCGAGCTTGCCGTTTGGTGCCGACACAGCCTTCGACGGCTAAAGCCGGACGCGGTGGCCTCTAGCGGGCAGCCTTCCAATAGGAATGGTGGTCCCGCCAGGTGTCGCTGGGGCGCAANAGGGACGCTCCGCCATCGACGGTCAGGGTCTGGCCTGTCACCCAACGGCTTTCGTCACTCAGCAGGAACATCACCGGACCGGCGATGACCCAGGCGTCGCCTTCGCGGGCCAAAGCGGTGCGTCCGGCCCTGGAATGGCGCAAGGCTTCGGCCGCCTCTTCGGTGGCGCAATGACGGTCCACCATAGCTGTCCAGACTTCGCCCGGGCGCACCGCATTACAGCGAACTCCGTCCGGACCATATTGCATGGCGACCTGCCGGCTCAGGCCTTCCAGGGCCGCCTTGGTGGCCGAATAGGCGGCGCTCGCGGCGGGGTTNGTGACGGCCGTGGTGGACAGCATCACAATCGATCCCCATCGNGTCATGGCGGGAACGGCGTGCTTGGTCATGAACAGGGCCGTTTTGACATTGACTGCCATCGCCATGTCCCAGGCGGTCTCCTGGGTTTGGTGGACGGTTGAGCCGTTGCCGATGCCGATGTTGTTTACCAGGCCATCCAGTCGACCAAAGGTNTCCAGGGCTGTCGCCACAACCGTGCGACAGACATCTTCTGAGGTCAGGTCCGCTTCGACGACCACGCTTTGACCNCCTTCAGACGCGATGCGCCCTGACGTGGCCTCGGCACCGCCAAGATCTTTGTCAGCTATGACAACGGTGGCCCCNCTGGCCGCAGCCGCCCGCGCGATGGCCTCTCCGACGCTTGGCACCCGCCCGGGGCTGGTGGCAGCGCCCGTGACGATCACGCATCGACCGGCAAGGCTGGTTGCGAGCCATGGCGTCGTCATCGCGATTCACTCCCGTTCAGGAACCCGAATAGCGGCTGTCGTGAGGCGCGGGCAATCCGCGCCTCGCCCCAATATTGGGACGCTCTCCAACGGGATCGAGTCGCGACCACTCATCGACAAACACCCGTCGTGACAGGCCCCATCTGCCGTCGCGGCGTTCAAAGCGGTCGAGATAGCGACCCGCCCGCCACCGCGTCTCTGTGCCGCCTTCCGCAACGATCTCCTGCACGGAAATGACATAGCTTTCGCAGTGCGCCTGTTCGCCATCGGCGACGATCATATGGTTGCCGGTCAGGTGCATACGGCCTTGCGAGGGCGTGGCCGGAGGTGCAAGTGCTGCGACAAAAGCCGCCCCGAAATGGGCGGTCCCCATGTCGATGACAGCATCGGGCCAGATGGCGGACCGGAGCGCATCTTCGTCGTAGCGATCCACGCCTGCGGCGATGCGGATAACCAGGCCCCGGATGAGATCCTGATCCTCTAGGCGGGCGAGACGGGCCTGGAGGGCCTGCAGTTCAGACGTCATCGGTCAGACAACTCGGACAGTGCGGCATCGGTTGTGCGTAGTCGCGCGAGGCGCGGGAAGATTGTCGCCAGGCAGTAGGCATGCTCTTCGGCTGTGAAGCCTGCGCATCCGTCGGATAAAACGATCTGGTTGTAGCCCCGTTCGTGCGCCTGTCGCACCGTCGTATCCACGCCGATNCCGGTGACCAGGCCGCCGACGATCAGGGTGTCAATACCGCGCCGTCGTAGCTGGATGTCCAGGTCAGTACCAAAGAAGCCACCCCAATTGTATTTGGTGACTACCACATCGCTGGCTTTAGGCCCCAGCACTTCCGGAAAGTCGTGCGCGCCCGGCGGCAGATCCCAAACCTGAGCCGGCTGGTCCAGAAGCGGCTTCAGACCCACGGCCCCGCTTTCGACGCGCACCAGGATGACCAATATACCGACGGCCCGGCAGGCTTCGGCCAACCGCGCGGCACGTTCGAGCACTTCGGCCCCGGTGTGCGGCCGGGTCGGCAGGGCGACGGTAAAGTTCTGCAGGTCAACCAGAACCAGGGCTGTCCGGCTCGTATCGATTTCAAGCGGTGTCTGGGTCATGGGGGGCTGCGTGCTGAAGCGAGAAATATCCTCCGCCATTGACAGGCAGGACGACCCCGTTGACTGCGGAAGCCATATCCGAACTCAGATAGACGATGGCATCGGCGATCTCTTCGGCTGTGCTGTAGCGTCCTGAAGCGGTCTGAGAGGGCAGGGTGTCCGCCGGTGGGGCAGGGGCATTCCGTCGNATGGGCCGTAGGGCCGGACTGCCTGGGCGGCTGACCCCACTCGGCTGGACCTTTACAATCCCGGGNGAGACGGTGTTCACGCGCACGCCACGGCGGGCCGACCCNAGAGCAAGCGTGTTGCTCATCAGGGCGATCCCGCCCTTGGCCGCCGCCTGGACTGCAAAGCCGTGCATGGGATGGAAGGCAGCATCCGCAGACATATTGACGATGGCTCCTGACCGCTGCTCGTATNNGACTCGCAACGCTGCCTGTGAACAGAAGAAGGCTCCGCGCAGGTTCACATTGATGACCTGGTCCCACTGCTCCGGCGTCAGGTCCAATGTCTCTCCCCGCCAAGAATAGCCGCCTATATGGGCCGAGGCATCCAGCCGACCCATCCAGCTGATAGCATCTGCGAAAGCGGATTTAATGGACGACACATCGCCAAGGTCAACGCGATAGGCCTGCGCCGCGCCACCTGCTCTGCCAATCATCTCAACCGTTTCGGCCGCGCCCGCTGCGTGCAGGTCCAGGCAGGCAATGCGGGATGCCCCGGCCGTTGCAAATCGCAGGGCGGTTGCCCGACCGATTCCACTGGCGGCACCCGTCACGATTACACTCTGCCCTGCCACAATCATATTGGCTTCGCTTCCATGCTCAACTGGTCCACTCGCCGGTATGGGCGCGCCGGATCAGGGAAGGGAATAGGCGTTTGAGCTTGGAGCCGATTCATCACGCATGCGAACCCGACCGCACCTGTTGTCGATACTGCGCCGGGGTCACCCCCAGTCTCGACCTAAACATGCGGATGAAAAAGGCGGTGTCAGCATATCCTACCAAGGCGGAGATGCGCGCCACCGGGCGCGTGGTTCGCTCCAGTTGGGACCGGGCCGCCGCCACCCGCAGATGCTGTAGATAGGCCTTCGGTCCCATGCCCAGGCTGGCCTGGAACCGCCGGTTCAAGGTCCTGGCTGTCACACCCAGTTCACTGGCTAACTGGCGCAGCTCGATCGGGTGTGAGAACTGCGCGNNCAGTGAGAGGCAGGCTTTTGCCACCAGGTCGTCGGGCTTCAGCAACGGAACTGCAAACCCGTCCAGCTCCGGGCCCTTGGCGGTCCGGTCGGGGATCGCAGTGCGGGAAGCCAAAACCGATGTCAGGTTGGAAGAAACGCATCGGTCCAACAGAGCCAAGGCCAGCTCCGGTTCGCCCCCNAGACCGGAGGTGCTCAGCAGGTCCGGAGCGACGACGACGGTTTGCGTGGGATCGATCGCCTGGTGCCTTCGCTTGTGTCGCACCAGGCTAGCCAAGTGTGGGGGCGCTGCGACAGGCCCTGACAAGCCAAGTCCGGCCTCAAGCGCCAGAAAAACGCCGGAGCCGACCGCGGCCACGGGGATTGCGGAACTGACCTGGCGTAATTTCTTGATCACTTCGGACATGTTGGCCAGCCAGGCATCGAGTTCCGTCAGGTCGGCGGGGTAAAATCGNGCGATGTAGAGGGCGTCAATATCGATGAGGCCCAGTGGGCCGTCTGCGGCCAACTTTCGCCCGTCAGCGCCATGAGCTTGCCCGCCATCGGGCGTCAAGACGCGTTCCACAATGGCCGTTACTGGCTCCACGTCGCTGTAAAGGGAGCGGGTATAGGCCTCCGCCACCTGGGCCAAATCGCGGACTACCGCCAGCCCGCTCCAGCGGCAATTGGGGAGCAGCAAGATACCGATCTGGCGCAGGGATCACCTCCAGGACGGCGTCGTTTTAGCCTAGTTTTTTGTCTGTTTCACCCCTGACTTCGTCATCGTCCTGTGAGGCAGGATCGAGGTTCCTGGCCGCGACCTGTGGCTCAGCTCCGGAGTTTGCCATGTCAGCCCGCCAAGAGTTGCTGGACCTGATCGATCGGGACGACGTGTTTGATGCACCGCCCACGGATCTGAACGCCATGAGACTGGAGGCCGCCCGGGAGCTGTTTGCCGAACGGCGCGAGCAGATCGCGGTTCTGAGGCGCCGAGCCGATGAAACCGGGACCACAGAGATCACAACCTTTGGCGATCTCGTGCCGCTGCTCTTCGCACACACGGTCTATAAGTCTTACCCGGCCGCCTTGGTCGAAAAGGGGCGCTGGGACCGCATGCTTCAATGGCTTCAAACGCTCTCGGTCAGTGACCTGTCAAATACCGATGTGACAGACGTTGCAGATGTCGACGACTGGATGAACCGCCTGCGCGAGGCTGGCCATTTGGTTTTGGCCACATCGGGGTCGAGCGGCAAAGTTTCCTTCCTCACCCAGACACGCGGTGATCGCGAAGGCAAAAAGCGGCACTTCCGTCGCACCATGGGATGGCCGTTCGTAAAGCCAAACGCCGACCGCCCGTTCTTTGCCCTCGGCCCGAGCCAGGGCTTTAACAGCGCAATTGAGGCCCAGCAGATTCAGGCGGAGATCTGGGGGCGGCAGGACGCGGTTTACTTCCTGACCGATGAGCCGCTGCTGATCCGAGAGGTCAGCGCTAATGCGGCTCTGCGCAAGCGCATGGCCGAAGGCGTAGCCACCNCCAGCGAGCTTCAGGCTGCCGAGCAGGCCGGAGCCGAAAAGGGCGCACGGATGAGTGCGGCGCTGGACCGGATGGCGGACACGATCCTGGCTCATCGTCACGAGCCGATTGTCCTGGGCGCTCTTTGGGCGCAGCACATGATGATCATCGACAAGGCCCGCGCCCTGGGCGTGGCTGACGGAGCCTTCCACCCCGACAGCCTGATCATGGCCGGAGGAGGCATCAAGGGTGTGAGCTTGCCCGCCGATTACAAGGAGCGGGTTGATACCTTCTATGGTCAGGTTGTGCGGCCCGGTGGCTATGGCATGACCGAGATGGCCCAGCGCCTGCCGCGGTGCGAAGCGAAGAGGTATCACGTCCCGCCGGGTCTGATCCCGCTGTTGCTGGATCAGCCGGGTGAGGTTCTGCAAAACGCCGATGGCACCCATGAAGGTGTCATTGAGGGACGCTTTGCCTTTCTTGACCTGCTCTATGAGGGACGCTGGGGCGGGCTGATCACTGGCGACAAGGTGCAGATCGACTTCGCGCCGCGATGCCTCTGTGGCCGGCCGGGGCCGACGGTGCTGGATACCATCACCCGCTATAGCCAGCCCGGCGAGGACGATCATATCGGCTGTGCCGGAACTATTGATGCCTATGTGCGCGGGGAGATGGCGGCATGAACGCCCCCGGCCTTTCGACCCCGACGCCGGTTGATCATATCGTCAAGGGTCAGGTGGTCACAGGCGGTGCACTTGAGTTCGGTCGTGCCGGCGCGCGTTTTGCCACCNCCACGCTGGATCTCGATTCCNTTGTGTGGAGCCGACGCGAGGCACCGCCGATGGCCGATACCCCAAGCGCCGAAATTCTGGACGTGCTGGAGGCGCTGGGCGATCGCCTTTCGCGGGACCCAGACGGTGTGCTGGCCGAAGCCCTGNAGCGCAACCTGNCGGACCAACCCCTGCCGCGCGACCTGATGGAGCGTGCCTATGCGAATGTCGGCAAGAACTTCGCCCGCGACCGAATGACGTTCATTCTGGATGAGGAGCTCGGGGGCGNNGATGTCGTCGATGGATGGCGGGAAATTCAGACGCTGTCAGGCCGACCGGCCNGGGTGCGCGCCTTTCCACCACGCCTGGTGCACGTGCTGGCGGGCAACGGACCAGGGNTTTCGGCAGGATCGATCTTGCGCGGAGCCCTGGTGAAGGCAGCCAATCTGTTCAAGCTGCCATCCAACGATCTGTTCACGGCGCCGGCCCTGCTGAAGGAGCTGGCCGCTATCGCACCGGGTCATCCGGTGACGCGTTCCTTCTCTGCCGCCTATTGGAAGGGTGGAGACGAGGCGGTCGAGCGTGTGCTGTTTCGCCCGCAGTATTTCGACAAGCTGGTCGCCTGGGGTGGGGAGGGTGCCATTCGCAGTGCCCTGCGCCACATCGGACCCGGCTTTGAGCTGATCAGCTTTGATCCCAAGACATCCATCTCGATGATTGGCCGTGAGGCCTTTGCTTCGCAGGAATCGATCGAAGCCGTGGCCCGCCTCGCGGCATCGGACGCCACGATCCTGAACCAGCAGGCCTGCATTGCCAGCCGGTTTCAGTTTGTTGAAGCCTCCGAGGCGGATGCCGACCGGTTCTGTGCCNGCNTGCAGCGCGAGCTGGGTCAGCCTCACCTCATGGCCTCGGCCGAACCGTGGCCGGTTCCCGCTGATGTGCGCGATGAGATCGAGGCTTTGCGTGATGCGCCGGATTTCTACCGCATCTGGGGTGGTTATGAGGGCAGGNGGCTCGTGGTCCGTTCGGAGGACCCAGTCGAGTTTCATCCGGACGGCAAGGTCGTGAACGTAGTGCCGGTCGCCTCGCTGGACGATGCCGTCGCCTTCGTCAATGTCGCCACCCAGACGATTGGCGTCTATCCGCCTGAAAGGAAGATCGGGCTGCGTGACGCTGTTGCGGCAGCGGGGGCCCAANGGGTCGTGTCGTTGGGTGAGGCCAGTCCTGAGATGGGATTGCCCCACGACGGCTTCTATCCGCTTCAACGCTTCGTCCGCTGGGTAAACGACGAAGGCTGAGGTTTCGCCCCTGCGATGCATGACGCTGTCATGTCAGAAGATCGCGACGCGACAGAATTGTCAGACTAGCGTCGTCTCAAACGTAGCATGGCAGGCGTCCGCGCGCGCAGGGAGTTCAACCAGATGTCTCAACCCGTCACGACGCCTCCGACTTCAGATACCGATGCCGTGAGCACCAAAGCCAGGTGGGTCGGGCTGGCACTGCTGACGGCGTTGTACACGCTAAGCACGGTTGATAGGAACGTCGTCTCGATCTTGGCGGAGCCCATANAAGACGAGTTTTTGCTGAGCGATTCTCAGCTGGGCTTTCTGACCGGCACCGTCTTTGCCATTTCTTTCAGCCTGGCCGGCATTCCCTTGGGTCTGCTGGCTGACAAGACCAACCGCGTTCGCTTCCTGGCCTCGCTACTGGCGGTCTGGAGTGTTCTGACGATCGCCAGCGGCTTTACGCGGACGTGCGTCACCTTGCTGCTGGCGCGGATCGGGGTCGCTGCAGCTGAGTCAGGCGCATCACCGGCATCGATGTCGCTGATCACGGACCTTNTTCCAAAGGAAAAGCGCGGGACGGCTCTGGGCCTGTTTTACACCAGTACGCCGCTTGGCCTGGCGATCGGGTTCGGTCTGGGTGGGGTCATTGCCGCGCATTTCGGCTGGCGAGCGGCCTTCTGGTTTGCGNGGGTTCCGGGACTGCTGATCAGCCTGCTGCTCTTGCTGGCCATGAAGGAGCCTGTTCGCGGCAACCAGGACGCCAAGTCGGGCAGCGCCGCGTTGGTCAGCTCCTCCTTGCCCGATCTGCTGCGCCTGACCTGGAAGCGCAAGTCCATGCTTTTCCTGATCCTCGGGGCGGTCTGCATGATCATCTCGCAGGCGGNNGATGGAGCTTTTATCGCGCCGTTCCTCATTCGCATTCACCAAATGCCGCTTGATCAGGTCGGTGGCCTCGTCGCGCTCGCATGGGGCGGGGGAGGGCTGTTTGGCCTGCCGCTCGGTGGCGTGTTTGCCGACCGGCTTGCAAAGTCATCCGCCGCAAATGGCCCGCGGTTTGTGGCCCTGAGCGCGGTCCTGACTGCCCCGATCGCCATGTGCGCCTTCCTGATGCCGAGCGCCTACGGGACCTTGCTGCTGATTTTTGTCACGTCAGTTGTCGGTCATGCCTACTATGGGGCCACCTTCAGTGCCTACCTGAGTGTCGCCCCGGCGCGANTCCGAGGGCTGCTGNGGGCGCTGTTGATCGTGGCGCTGAATCTCATCGGTTACGGCGTGGGGCCGCAACTAACGGGCATTCTCAGCGATGTGTATGAGGCGCAGGGCCTGGCCGATCCCCTTCGCTGGGCGCTGATCTCGATCGCCACCGTTTATTTCTTGGCCGCCATCTTCTTTGTGGCCGCGAGCTTCTACATCGTTCGGGACCTTGATGACGGCGCAGCCGAACGACCTGCCACCTCTGGATGATGCCAGATCCCCTGACCGCTCGGGCACGATGGCGGCCACTGCCTCGGTCTGGAGCGGCCTAGGCATCCTGCGTAATGCGCAGCTGCGGCGGTTCCTGATTGCCGGGCTGTTTTCGGGATTCGGCACATACAGGCGATCGCTGCTGGATGGGTCATGGCGTCTTTGACGCCCAGAGTGTCGACGGTCGCCTTGGTACAGACGGCGAGTAGCCTGCCCATTCTTTTGCTGGCTTTGTTGTCGNGGGCACTGGCAGATGTCTATGACCGCAGGCGGTTGCTGCTTGCGGCTCAAGTCATGATGCTCACGTCGGCCGTCTGCCTCGCGCTGGCGACCGCGAGCGGCCATATCACGCCTTGGGCTTTGCTTGGGCTGACGTTCGTTATGGGTGCCGGCCTGGCGCTGCATTCGCCCGCGTGGCAGGCCACGCTGGGAGATATCACGCCCAAAGAGGCACTGGGGGATGCGGTGACGCTGAACAGCCTGGGGGCCAACACAGCACGCAGTGTGGGGCCAGCGCTTGGCGGCTTGATCCTGACAACATTGGGGGCCACGGCCGCGTTCGTCTTCAATGCTCTGAGCTATCTGGGCATCATCTGGACCCTGTGGCGATGGAAGCCTGTGCGCGATCCACGCTCGCTTCCGCCAGAGCGGCTGATCGCGGCGATTGGGACGGGGATCCGGTTTGCCGCATTGTCGCGCCCTGTGCGCGATGGACTTNTGCGCGCCCTGGTGTTCGGCGTGGTCTCGAGTTCGATCTGGGCCCTGACGCCGGTTTTGGCGCGCGATGTGCTCGACGAGGGCCCCCAAATCTATGGCTTCCTCTTGGCTGCCTTCGGAGNNGGGGCCGTTTGTGGAGCGACCCTCAATGCACTGCTCCGACGACGGTTGGGCCATGAGGGTATTCTGACCGGGGCGTCCCTGACTTTCGCCCTGGCGGTTTCGCTTGCAGGTTTGGCGACAAGCCTTGTTCCGGCATTGATTGCGNCAGTTTTTGCCGGCGCAGCCTGGGTCAGCGCGATGGCCGTCCTCAACGTGCATGTGCAGACCGCGTCACCCAGGTGGGTGGTTGGACGGACGGTCTCCATGTTCCAGATGAGCGCCTTTGGTGGCATGGCCCTGGGCAGCTTCGCATTCGGTCTTATGGCCGATGTCCTGGGCGTGCCGATGGCTCTTGGCGCGTCTGGTTTGCTGATGGCGCTCACGCTTGTTTTGCGGTTCAGGTTGCCATTGATGCCTCTGGATCCCGCGGACCTGGAGATGGCCCCGCCCCAAAGCCACGTGTCGCTGGCCACCAGCCTAGATGCGCGCAGCCCAACGGTCGTCTCGATCGACTACCGCATCCGGCTGGCCGACACGGAACGATTCCTCGCCCTGATGGATCGCAATGCGGAGGCTCGCCACCGTGCCGGGGCGACCCGCTGGCGCCTCTACCGAGATGGCTTCGATCTGCAACTCTGGACTGAGCAGTTTGAAAGTGAAGACTGGACGGAACACTTGCGGCACCGAAGACGGCGCAGCAAATCCGATCAGGACATCCAGTTGGCCCTGTGGGCGCTGCATGACGGCACCGAGCCGCCCCGCATCCGGCGCCTGTTGCGCGAACGGCGGCTCTAGTTCTGCACACCCTGGGTGCTTCATGCTCGGCCGGAACTGCGCGCGTGGATGCCGACCGACGCGAACAAGCCTTGGGCGAAAAAAGGTGCCGCCGGAAGGACCGACGGCACCACTGATACAGGACGTCAGGATCGTCCTAGAAATCGACCTTGAACCGCACCCCAAACGTTTGCGGGGCCCCAGGCGTCAGGGGNTCATACCCAAGTGAAGGGAACACGCTCGTGTAGTGGCGGACGTACTCTTCCTTGAGCAGGTTGTTGACGTAGAAGATGACGTCAACGTCGGAGCCCATGATGTTGCTCCACTGGGAATTCAGGTTCCACAGCTCATAGCCGGGGATCACCTGCAGCGGGGTGTAGTCATCTGCCGAGCTGTATTCATCCGTGCGGAAGTAGCTCAGCGCGATGTCTGCGTCGGCCCAGGCCTCGTTGACCGGCAGAATATAGCGGGCCGTCGCGCTGAAGGTGTTCTTCGGCGTGCGAGCCAGCGGGTAGCCGGAGTTGTCACGACCCTGATAGATCCACTCGTCAAACGTCGCGTCGACATAGCTGTAGAAGCCCGAGAACTCGAAGCTGTGACTGGGCCGATAGATCCATTCGAACTCCGCGCCCCGAATCGTGGCCTCGGCTGCGTTGACGATAAAGGACACCGTCGGCACCACCGTCAGGTCGGTCGCATACCGCTGGATGTTGGTATAGTCCGAGTTATAGACGGCTAGATTGGTGCGCAGGAATGCGCCGTTGTTGAAGTGCCAATCGCGCTTCACACCCAGCTCGATGTCGGTGACGAACTCCGGATCGCGGNNGCGGCGCAGACCCAGTTCCGACGTCGCGCGAGCCGAGAAACCACCCGAACGGTAGCCCCGACGCACAGCACCATAGAGCAAGGTGTCCGGGTCAACATGCCAGTCCAGAGAGGCGTTCCAGGTCAGGGCATCAAACTTGGCGTTCGAAGTCAGGCTACACCCCNNCAGGCCAGGATTGACCTCGGGCGTGGATGGATTGTTGTCCATGTCACGCGTGAACCGGCAGGTCGTCGCCGTCCGGTTGCGGATGGTGGCTTCCTTCTCGTCCCAGGTCTGGCGCAGGCCGAGGGTGAGGGACAGACCTTGAACCATGCTGTCCAAGCTGTAGGTGCCCTGAGCAAAGACAGCGTAACTGGTGTTATCGCCCAACTGGTTGTTGTTGACCCAGGTGGCACCTGGATAGAGGGTCGCGCTGGTGGGCTCCAGCAGGCCCGGATCGATGGCACCAGACACCGAGATGCCCTGATTTTCGCCCGTTTCGTTGAAGTAGAACAGGCCCGCGATCCATTCCAGATTGCCTGTTTCGCCGAGAATCTGGAACTCTTCGGAAAACTGCTTGAAGTTGTCGATCCGCTCGATGGGCAGCAAGGGGATCGGCAGACCGTCGGCATCTTCCCACACGTGGTCGTCGACGGTTCGGTGGCCCATGATGTTCTTGAACTGGATCGACGGTGACACATCGAACGTCGTGATGTTTGAAATGTCCTGAGTGTCGACGATCGTATACATCGGCACACCGCTGGCCGTGCGATAGATGCCGCGTGCCTGCTGGGCCGCGAGCATCTGCTCAAGGGTCTGGGTATAGTTGCGCGCAGTTCGGGCCGCGGTTGAGTTGAAGACGCCCGCCGGATTTACGGCGTTCACGAAACCGCCGCTGCCACCATCATCCTCAGAAAAGACCGTGTAGTAGAAGGTCGAACGGAAGTAGTCGGTAGGCTCGAAGGCCAGGCTCACACGGTAGGTGTGATAGTTGGTGTAGTTGATATTCCGCGACAGAATNTCGTCGTACAGGAAGCCGTCGTCGGTAAACACACCGCCCGCCAGCCGCAGCGCAACCGTGTCTGACAGCGGAATATTGATCATGCCTTCGACATTGCGCGTCGAGAGATTGCCGACCGTCGCGCCGACTGAAGCTTCGAAGTGATCGACCGGCTGATTGGGACGCACAATTATGGCACCGCCGGTCGAGTTGCGGCCAAACAGGGTGCCTTGAGGGCCCTTAAGGACTTCCACGGTTTCAATGTCGACCAGGCCCTGATTTGTGCCCTGAGGCCGCGCGACCGGTATCTCGTTAAAGTACCCCNNGACCGAGCCGTCGACCAACATGGTGGTCTCTTGCTGGCTTTGGCCACGAATCGCATAGGAGGGGAACGCGCGCCCCNNCGCCNNGCCCGTCCCCGGAACTGAAATCAGACCCGGCACTTCGGTCGTGAGATCGTCGACGTTGTTGATGTTATCGCGCGCCAGTTGTTCGGGCGTAAGAGCCGTCACCGCGATGGGAACATCTTGCAGGCGCTCCTCGCGACGACGCGCGGTCACAATGATGTCGTCAATCTCCGTGGTCTGTTCCTGCCCGGTAGCGGGCGGAGTTTGACTCCGGGCTTCCTGTGCCATTGCGACCGTGGGCATGGCCCCGAGGATGGTTGTTGCCAGCAAGGCAATCCGGTGAACTGGGTATCGATTCATTAAGGTGTCCCTCCCGACGTTGACTCCCGCAACCGCGGAGCTTTTTGGCCCCCGATTGCGATCTGGGAGCACGCTACCTTGGGCATCGGACGGGGGATCGAAAAGCAAAGTTCGCGTCCTGAGCCGATCTATCGCCGTTGCGATGTGCGGTATGCTGTGTCTGTGTTCAGGCCACAACGCCGCACAAAGATTCTGGCATTCACGACAGAATTGAGTTGCAAATGTCCAAAATCATTGCTTGCCGACGACCTCAATCTGACAGTGCGGTCTCGGCTGCAATGGCACCGAATACCAGCGCTTCGCTGAGATTCGAGCCGGGTGATGGGTAGAGCAGGCCGATCGGGCCGCCAAGCTCTCCTGCTGCAAATAGTCCGGGGATAGGCTGCTTGTAGGGATCCAGAACCCGAGCCCGTGCGTCTCGCCGGGGACCGCCATTTGTCGTGGCTCCCCCAGGATAGACAGGGATGCAGTAGAAGGGGCCCTGGTCGATAGGAACAAGGGATGAGGCTGGCCGCCCAAGCGGATCTTGGCCCGCCCCGCAGGCGGCGTTGTATTCCGCCACCGTCCGTGCAGCCATGGCCGGGTCCGAGCACCCCGCAGCCGCGACGGCCTCTTCTACTGTTGCGCCCTGCTTGATCCAACCGAGGTCAATTTCGGCCAGATTGTCCGCGCTCCAAGGATAGTAACCCAAGCCAGCGTGGGCGAGGGGNCGAGCCTGCAGTCGCCGACTGTCAAAGATCCAGAACGACGGAATTCGCGGATACTCCAGGCGATCCGCATCATAGGTCAGCAGCTCGAAGTAGAAATTGGCTTTGGAGACAGCCTGTAGGTATTCGTTTGCAAAGCGCTGTCCGTATTTATCCACGATGACGTAGCCGGGTGGATTCAAGGACACGCTGAAGGTCGTCTCGGTCCCGTCCTCGTGGCGGAACCGGGCGACGGCACGGCCGATCATTTGGTTCATGTGCCAGAGATCCGCCCCAACTGCCTGGGCCATGCGGATGCCGTCGCCCGTGTTGGCTTTGGAACCATAGAAATAGACCGGATAGGCCTTCAGGTAGTTCAGGATCATTTCCTGATCCTGTTCGAACCCGCCGCATGTGAGGATTACGCCCTTTCGCGCCGAAAGATGAAGGGCACCGTCCGTCCCATTTGCCTCTACACCGGACACGCGACCGTCCGTCTGAATCAATCGTTCAGCAGCACAGTCATAGAAGACCTGGATATTGGCCTGGTTTGCGACACGGGCCACCAGCAGGTCATGCAACAGTTGCCCGTTGCCGAACGGGATCTTGCCCTTGAAGGTCAGTTCGCCCGGAGCAGGCAGTTCGATGTCCAGGGTCGAGGCGTCGACCCCTTCGGGCAGGGGNGCCACGACCTCTACAGCCTCAAAGCCCGGCAGCTTGGGGTGCCACCCGCCGGCCATCACAACCGAGCCGATATCGAAGCCGGCCAACCAGTCTTGCAGATTCAGGGCGCGCTCGGCCCAGATCTGGTTGATCTCGGTCGGGATCATCCCGCCGGAGCAGGCGTCGAGGTAGGTGGTGGCCCCCACGTCGTTGGCCGTCATGATCAGGCCGCCCGACAGGCGCGTGCTCGAAAGATGCCGGTTGGCGGGCTGTTTCTCGATAATGATCACGGAGGCCCCGGCCCTTGCGGCGGTCAAGGCCGCCGCCGCGCCAGCGGCACCGAAGCCTACGACAACGAGATCGGCCTCAAGATTCATCGGATCCTCCAGTCAGAGAGCAAACCGCCAAGGGCACGGTCCGGCAATGGCATTGGCCAAGACAGCGCGGTTACGATGGTCCGCCTTCGCTTCAGCTCAGGCAGTAGGCCGTCTTGGTCTGGGTATAGAACTCCTGAGCCCCGAACCCCTGTTCGCGCGCGCCGTAGGATGACCGCTTTGAGCCGCCGAAAGGCACATGGTAGTCGACCCCGGCGGTCGGCAGATTGACCATGACCATGCCCGCACGAGCCGCCCGTTGAAAATGGCGCGCGTGCTTCAAGCTGGTGGTGACAATGCCGGCAGACAGGCCGAACTCAGTGCCATTTGCGACGTCCAGCGCCTCTTCATAGCTGGCGACACGGATGACCGATGCCACGGGCCCGAAGATTTCTTCCTGATTGATCTGCATGTCCGGAGAGGTTTCTGTCAGCAGTGTTGGCTGGACATACCAGCCGACCGTACGCCCCTGGATGCGCTGGCCGCCGGCCACAAGTCGCCCNCCGTCCGCCAGTCCGCCGTCGATGTAGCCATAGGAGGTCTCTTGCTGGCTTTCGCTGACGGCGGGTCCGATGTCGGTGTCGTCGTCCAGGGCATGACCGACGCGCAGACGGCCCATGCGCTCGGTCAGGGCCGAGACGAACCGGTCGTGAATGTCCTGATGCACAACCAGGCGGCTCGAGGCGGTGCAGCGTTGACCTGTGGAGGCGAAACATCCGTCCAGAGCGACCTCTACGGCTCGATCCAGGTCGGCGTCATCCATGATCACCAGCGGGTTCTTGCCTCCCATCTCCAACTGAACGCGCGCCTGGCGACGCATGGCACCCTCGCCGACGCGGCGGCCGATGCCCTGAGACCCGGTGAAGCTGATGCCGACGACGTCGGGATGATCGACGATCGCCTGGCCAACATCGCCGTCGCCGATGACCATGTTCAGCACGCCCGGCGGCAGCCCAGCTTCATGCAGTGCGGCGATCAGGGCATGGGCCGTGGCCGGGGTCTGACTGGCGGGTTTGATCACCACCGTGTTGCCGAACGCCAGGGCTGGGGCGATTTTCCAGGCCGGGATCGCGATCGGGAAATTCNNCCAGGGCGTAATCAGCCCGAACACGCCGATGGGCTCACGGTAGGTCTGAATCTCCACCCCGGGACGGAGCGAGGCGAGGTTCTGGCCATGAAGGCGCAGGGCTTCTCCGGCAAAATAGCTGAGCACACGGGCGGCGCGGGTGGTTTCGGCCAGGCCTTCCTTGCGGGTCTTGCCCTCTTCGCGTGCCAGCAGGGTGCCGATCTCTTCGCGCCGTTGCATGAGCAGGGCCGAGGCCCGGGCCAACACGTCAGAGCGAACCTCAGGGGATGCGTCCGCCCAGGGACCGAACGCAGCCTGGGCGGCGGTGACCGCCGCCGCGACATCGGCCTTGGTGCCCTTGGGGGCCCTTGCCACAACGTCAGAAACGTCGGACGGATTGATCGAGTCGCCGGGCCGGTCGGTCGACACCTGTTCGCCGCCAATCCAGTGGCTCAGATCCATCGTCTCCGTCCTCGCGTTCATGGTACTCTCACAACGTTGCCTGCATCGCTGCCGCAGGTGGTTGGGCTGTGGCAACAGTTGAGGCTGGCAATCCAGCCCTGACGGCATAGGCATCGTGCCAGCGATGGTCTGGCCACGAAACAACGGGTCATTGCTTGCGTGATGTCGGCGCAACCGCGATCCTCACGGTCTGAGACGCGACCACGAACTGGCAGTTTCGGCGATCAAAAAGCTCGAAACGAGAACAAAACTTCAAAATGAAATGCAAAATGGCACGGATTAGTCGCGCTTTGTTCCGGCGAAAAACGCCCATTTGATCTGTAAAATCAATCAGGTGCCGATGGTGGGTGATGTAGGGTTCGAACCTACGACCCGCTGATTAAGAGACGCTGCGGGGGCGTTGGCGGGGCAGGGGAACTCTTCAAAATGGCCCGAGATCGCACTGTTTTAGATCAATGAGTTGCGGTCGGACTGCAAAATGCAGATCTGCGCAACTGACGTTCTTTAAGGTGCGCGGGTCCGCCGTCGGGGCCCATTCCAGGTCCGCGCGGCTCTGGTTGGTCGACAACAGTCGCCCGGCCGCGTCGTAACCATGGGTGCGGACGTAGCGCCTGAGGGCAGGGCGGCGAAGGGTGAAGCGGAGCCTGTCACGCTTTCGGGATGAAACAGCCTCCCACACCGGAGTTGTGTCCGGCAGCGGTGCCCGGAGCAGCATTGCGGACGGCACGATATGCCGAACTCTGGCATGAGGCAGGCACGGAGGCATGACCGGAATTTATCGTGACCGTCAGGACACGGCTTCAGGCTGCGGCACGGAAGCGGCTCCCGAAGCGGAGACGTCGGGGGATGGGGTTCTCAAAGACCGAGCTGTGTTGGCAGGTAGAAACACAGGAAGAAAGTCACCGACCGCAAGAAAGGATCTAGCCCTTCTTTAAGGCGTTCGGCGACCTGCAAGTCAGGATGTCATTTGAGGTCGCGGGGGAAATGGTTTGCGACCCAACCTCCGGGCGTTGCGAGCACCCGAATCCACAGAAACCTGAACGTATCAACGCAAGCGAGAGTTAATATCCAAAAGCTTGATAATGTTGTGCAAACCTTGAACAGCGCCTGCTCTGTCTTGATTTTTATCGACAGAAATATCGCACACAAACTTTATGAACCATTCTTCTCCATTTCAGACAAAATGGACGTGGTTGCAATATTTAGAAAATCACTAAGCCCGTAATTGCTGAAGAAAACGATATCATGTTTGCCGTCTGGGTATCTGTATACCCGAATTCCCAGTCGTTAGTATTCACATTAAGTCCATCCCATATCATGACTCCATCCCATTGCTTCGGCGGTATTGATGATAATATGGTCCACCCAACTGGGATTGGGTCGCAGAGAGATGCAGCATATTGATTAAAAATTAATCGATCTTCATCAATCTCCGCAGATAGGGCAAAATATACTAAACTATCTCTTTGATGACCGATTTCCCAGTTTAAAATAACAATGCTATTAAGTTGAGAAGACAGAGATTTGGCAATCTCTTCTTTTCCAGTCGCAATGGTTTTTAGTGCCTCGGATTCTTGCCGAAACCAATCCCAAAAGCCAATTATTGCGGAATCCTTCATTCTCGTCGCCCTCGCGGTGGATCAACGCCGCAGGAACTCCAACGGCACTCTGCAATCTCGTTACGGCGGTTATCCAGTTCGGCAACACCACCTCGTTCATTCATATTCCGCTGCTCTGCAGGCCGCCGCTGGGAAGCTGGCACAGTTTCCACCACCACCGCCTGGCTACGATCATGGCCATCCCGAGTGTCACGCATTCGACCTCGATCACCACCAGCGGTGCCAACATACGGCCTACCTGTTGGCGTTCCCGAGCCGGGTATTACATACACGTCTACTGTACCTGCGCGGCTAGGCTGTGTGAATGGTACAGACTGTCCGAGAGGCAACTCGCTTCTCGGCGCGGGCGGCGCGGGCGGCGCTGGCTCTGGAATGAACCTAGAGCTAACCCGCAATCCCGCTCCCAATAGCCGCGTTGGCGGATAGAGCGACAACAGGTCTCCGGCCGCTTGGACAGTTTCGCGTGGGTGCGCTCTTATCCATCTCCCATCTCTGGCACCCTGCCGGTAATTCAACTCCCAAGACCAGCCGGGGTTGGAGCCCTCCATCCCCGTCGGATCGGTCACATTGACCGGATCCAGCCCCACGTAGAGATACAGGTTAGGATCGTCCTTGGTGCCGACGGGGTCGGTGGACAGGAACACGCCGAGCCTCGGGTGGTAGTAGCGGGCCCGGTATTGGTAGAGGCCGGTTTCGGGGTCCCACAGGCGGCCGGTATAGCCAAAATAGCTGCCAGCCGGGGGCCGCTGATGCCGTCACCGAACTCGCCATAGGGGCTGTAGTTGGCGGTGCCGATCGTCTGGCCATTGTTCAGGGACATGGCGATGACGCTGCCCTGATGGTCGGTGTGGAACCAGGCCACGGTGCCGGCGCTGTCGACCACGGCCAGCCGGTCATCCATGGTGCCCGTGCCGGTGGGGACGAACCGCCGGATCAGGCCACCCGAGGCATTATAGTCCCCCAGCTCATCGGCCCCGGACCACAGATAGCGCGTCGTGGTGCCATTGACGGTCCTCCTGGTTCGCCGGTTGTCGGCGTCATAGGCCTGCCGATGGTGGGTGATGTAGGGTTCGAACCTACGACCCGCTGATTAGGAGACGCTGCGGGGGCGTTGGCGGGGCAGGGAAGTCTTCGAAGTGGCCCGAGATCGCCCTGCTTTAGATCAATGAGTTACGGTCGGACTGCAAAGTGCCGACCTGTGCCGTCGGCGGTCTTTGAGGTGCGGCGATCCTCGCTGTCATTGGTATAGGTGGCCGGGTTCCCAACCAGCCAGTTCAGCCGCGTGCGGTTGCTATGGGGATCATGGCCGTTGCTGGTGGTCAGTCAGCCCGTGCTGGCTCAATGAGCCCGCCGCCGCCCCAGCATCATGCCGACGGGGATGGCGATGGCGGACAGGCCGACGATCCAGACCGCGCCCGCCGGATCGGCGATCAGCACGGCGACCAGCATGGCCGTGTTCACGATCAGGACGATGGCCGGCAACAGTGGATAGCCAATGGCCCGGAAGGGGCGCGGCAAGTCCGGTTGCATCCGGCGCAGGCGGAAGATGGCGNNGGCACAGTACAGCACCGCCGCGAGAATGGCGAAGGCCGTCTGGATCTTGAAGACAAAGACATAGCCGCCCGAGATGATCAGCGGCGCGGCGACCAGGCCTCCCATCAACAGCGCCACCCAGGGCGTGCCGCCGGCGTTGACCCGCGTGGCGGCCCTCAGGAACAGACCGTCCCGCGCCATGCTGAACAGAATGCGCGGCGCCGTCATCAGCAGGGCGTTCAGGGTGATCAGCGCCATGAAGGTGGCCAGCAGCGCCACCACCAGATTCCCCATCGGCCCGAACAGGGCCTCGATCACCAGAGCGAAGGGCAGCTCTGATGCGCGCAAAGTCGCCATGTCCAGCACGCTGAACAGGGCCAGATTGACCGCCAGATAGACGGCCATGACGACGAAGGCCGAGCGGAACAGGGCGCGGGGNATGTTGCGGCCGGGATTGGTGTCTTCTTCGGCAAAGAAGATCGAGCCATCCCAGCCCGCATAGGCCCCCAGCACCAGTTGAAACGCCGTGATCGCGGCCAGCCAGCCGATCGCCTCAACCCCGCCCAGCGACGGCGCTGTCGCAGCGACCGCAGGTTCCAGCACAAAGGCCGCCGCGACGATGGCCAGCAGCAGGCCGATCTTGAGCACCGTGCCGAAAATCTGGACGAAGCGACCCTCGCGCACCCCCAGGCAGTTCAGCCCGGTGACCGCCGCCAGAAACCCCAACGCCACCGTCATCTTGNNTTGGCCGCCACGATGGGGTACAACGGTCCCGAGGAAGTCGGCGCAGGCCAGCGACAGCGCCGCCCCNCCACTGGCATAGCCCAGCCATATCGCCCACCCGGCCAGCAGGCCCGCCCTGTTGCCGAAGGCCGCCTGCACCGGCACATAGTAGCCGCCGGCCTTGGGCAGGGCCGCGGTCAGTTCCGCCGCCACGTTGGCCATGAGCAGGACATAGACACCGCCCAGAACCCACAGGCCCATGGCGATCCACATGACCGGCGCCAGATCGGCGATCTCGCCCGGCGTGCGCATGATGCCCGAGCCCACCACCATGCCGCAGGTGACGGCGAGGGCGAACGGCAGGCCGAGCCGCCGCTGAAGCTGATTGAGCCGCTCATGCCGCGGTCTCCTGGATCGGATCGTTTCGCTCGGAATAGACCTCCAGGCGTCGGAACAGCGCCGGCCCGACCGTGAAGAACAAGAGGGCTGCGGCGAGACCGGGAATGGCGTTCAGACCCCAGAACCGGGCCGGCTCCATGCGCTCGTAGAAGGTCGAGACGTAGCCGGAGATATTGCCGGCGAAGAAGCTCACCATATAGGCGGCGGCCATCAGCCGGGCCGCATATTGCCAGGGCGCGTAGCGGGCGACCGCCGCCAGAAAGGGCGCCCAGTGCCAGGCGAAACCGATTCCTCTGATGAGGTAGGCGGCGATGGGCCACAGAAGCGAGATTTCGCCAGGCTCACTGAACAGCGACGACAGGGCCATCAGCCCGGCGGCGACAAAGTAGTGCAGGGTTCCGATGCCGAGTTTGGTGCTGAAGCTCGGTTCGCGTCCACGCCTGGCCTGGGCGCGCCACAGGGCGATCAGCGAGATCGAGGCGAAGACCGTGCCGAGCGAGGAGATCGAAACGACCCAGGCGGCGGGCATTGTGCCCCAGGCGGTGACGAGATTGACCTCCTGGTTCATCCAGACCATGCCCATGATGAACATCTGGTCGAAGCCCAGGTAGCTCAGGACGGTGAGGATCAGGAGGACGGCGATCAAACCCATGGCGCGCCAGGCATCGCTGGTGACGCGGCCCCGAGCGGTCATGGTCGCGGTCGCGGCCCGGGCGTCACGGTCCGGCAAGTGTCGATACCCGATCAGATAGACCGCCAGCGCCGCCAGCATCAGCAGACCCGCCAGGCCAAATCCGACGTGCCAGCCATAGATCTGGGCCAGCAGGCCGCAGACAAGCGGACCAAAGATGGCGCCGATGTTTATGCTGGTGCTGAAGATGACGAAGCCGCGCGTCGAGCGGGCGTCCCCGGTCGANTAGAGCTGTCCGACCTGGGCGGCGATATTGCCCTTCAGGGCGCCCGACCCGAGCACGAGCAGAAACAGCGCCAGCAGGAAGCTCTGCTCCAACACCATGGCGGCGTGCCCGGCGGTCATCAGCAGGACGCCGATCACCACGGTCTTGCGCGCGCCCAGCCATCGGTCGGCGACCCAGCCGCCGATCAGCGGGGTGAGGTAGACNGCCCCCGCGTAGAAGCCGAACGTCAGACCCGCGAGGGCCTGGGACGACAGGGGGCCATAGACGCTCTCCACCAGGCCCCGATAGGCGCCCATGCCGGCGACATTCTCGACATGGCCCGGCAGCAGAAGCTCCTGCACCATGAAGAGCATGAGCAGCGACTGCATGCCGTAGAAGGAGAACCGCTCCCACGCCTCGGTAAAGGCCAGATAGGCCAGCCCGCGCGGGTGGCCCAGAAAGGCGCGGTCGCCACCGTCGGTGACGCCGCCGGACTCGGTGATAGCGACCATCTCAGTCGATCCCGACTATGGCAGAGGCTTGGGCGGTGGCGAACGACGCGCCGGATCGCTGTGGAATCTCAATGGACAGCCTCATGGCGTGGTTTCCTTGGACAGGTCGCCGGTCGGCGGGGTCTGTGGGGGTAAGAGGCTGGAAGCGGCCGTCAGTGCCGCCCACTCGGCATCCGCCGCCAGAACCGGCGCCGCCGGCCAGGTGGCGAAATGCACCAGCAACACGCCCAGCAACGCGAATCCGCGCAGGACATCCAGCTCACCCACCCGCTCGCGCGAGGTGACGGGAGCGGCGCCTGTCCGTCGGCGTCTGACATCTCAGTCGATTTCGCCCATGACCCAGGCCAGGGCGCGGGTGTCGGCGTATTGCTGNAAGCTCACGATCTTGCCGCCGTTGAGGGTCCAGACGTGGGCGACCTGATTGGTCGTGGCCCGGCCCGTGGCGCGATAGACGCCGGAATAACGACCGACGGCGCTGATGGTGTCACCTGCATCGAACAGCTGGTCTATGTGGACGGCGAAGCCCTCCCATTCGCCACCCACCCGGGCGAACAAGCCCTCCAGAACAGCCTGGGGCCCGACATAGGGGTTGAGGTCGGCATAGGGATTGCCCTCGGCCTCGTTCCAGACGATGCCGTCGTCCATGGCACCCAGCACCGCCGGAATGTCGCCACGCGCGAAGTTTGCGTAGAGGCCCTGAATGATCGCCAGATTGGCGGACGGCTGTCCGGTTTGCCCGGCGGCCAGAGCGGGCCCGGCAACGGCGAGCGCGCCCACGGGAGTGCGGACAGCAAGACGCGGCGGTCAATGATCTTCCTCTGCATGGACTTTTCCTCAGTCACCGTTCCCTCCCCAGTGGTCAGACAAAGCGCATCCGATAGCGCGCGAGGACACTCCCTCCCGCTCCGCAAAGCCTCGATTTATCTGTGTATTTTCTGAGACTAGGATGTAGTCATCCGTCTGGCCCCGCAACCGGCCCTACCGTCAATAAAGCGTCAAAAACGCTCCTGATGGAGACGAAATCAGACCGCTTCCGGCTTCGGCAGGCGGTCCGGCCAGCCGTAGCGGTTCCAGGCCTCGACCAGTCCGACCCGCTCGGCAAACGCCAGNAATTCAGGATGCGTCCAGGTCCGGTTAACCGGATCGGCATCGACCCACAGGGTCATCAGGCCGAACATATTGGCCAGGGTGAGCTGGCCCTCATACATCGCCATCACCAGCTCGGCGTGGCCCGTCCATATGGCCGGGAAGAAGATGGACGGGTCGTAGGGATCGGGCATGATGCCGTGCAGGCTGTCCAGCATCCGGCAGTAGCCGGCCCGCGCCGCCTCGTCGCCGCTGCACACGGCGCGTGCGGCTGTCTCGAAATAGGCGTCGCGGGCGGCCTCATCCATCGGCGGCATGCCCGGCGGTCGCTGGACCGTAGTCCCCAGGTGGACGCGCTGGCCGTAGTAGGTGTCAAACGCGGCTTCGCGGTCGCCGCCGGCCATCTGAGCCACCGCCAGCCAGAAGCTGGGGATGCCCAGGTCCTCCATGCGCTGTCCGGCCGCGATGGCCTTGTCATAGTCGCCCAAGCACAGGTGCGCGGCGCACAGGGCGACATAGGTCCGCCCGTGAACGGGATCCCGCTCGATGGCGAACTCAATATAGGGCAGGGCTTCGCGGGCGCGGCCGATGTAAAGCAGCAAAGACCCCAGGCGCACCGCGACATCGATATTGTCCGGTGCCAGCCGGTGCGCCTCGAACGCCAGGTCTAGCGCCTCGCACGGGCGACGATTGATGAAGGCGTGCAGCGCCAGCATGGCGCGCGCATGGCCTTGGGCAGAGTCGAGGTCGATGGCCCGGCGGGCGCAGGTCGCCATCATCACGGCTCGCTCCACCCGGTCGAGCGCCGGCGTGAAGATGCAGAGATAGAGGTGCGCCTCGGCCAGGGCGGTCCAGCATTCGGCAAAGTCGGGGTCGATCCCGAGCGCCTGTTCGAGCAGCTCGATGCCCTTGGCGATGACGCCGTCTCCCACCGCCTTGAGCGTCAGGGCGCGCCCTTGCAGGTAGAGGGCGTAGGCCTCCCGGCTCGGCGTCATGGCGCGCGCCGGTGCTGGCTTCGCCTCAATCCGCATTGCCCGGCAAATTCCGGCAATGACCTGTCCGCCCAGGGTCTTACGTGCGGCCAGGATGTCTTCGACCGTGCCACCGCACCGGTCTGACCAGATTTCCGTCCCCGTCCGCCCCTCGCTCAGCCGCAGGCTGATGTTGACCTGGTCTGCCTGGACCCGGACGACGCCCTCGACCAGATAGTCGGCGTTCAGCCCCGGCGATGTCCGGCAAAGTCATCCCGGTTGGGCGATCGTGGTGACGGATGTCCGACCGATGACCGCGATGCCGTCGACNGCCTCGAGGCGTGCCTGAAGCTCATCCGCAACGCCCTCGGCAAGGAACAGCGGGCGGCCGACGTCGTCGTGCTGTTCGAATGACAGGACCGCGATGCGGATATTGCCTCGCGTCGTGGCAACTGACGACCGCCGACAAGCACGCCACGCGGCGTCGAGCTGCGCATAGCTTTCCCCGGTGCCCGCGCGCTTCAGTTCCGCCAGTGCCCGTTCAACAGCAACCTGTAACCGCCCTTCGATATGGTGGCGCTGATCAGCCAGCCACCGCGCGAANGGAGATCCCAGATCGATCTGGTCCAGCAGGGGNCGCCCGATCTCGGACAGCAGACGACAGGCCCTATCGATACGCCCCGCCATCAAGGCAGTCTCAAGCTCGGACAGGTCAGTTTGCACCCCGCCAGCCCTCAGGGCGACTCGTTGGCGGTCCGACTCCAGAATACCAGGCCTTACCGGGTCCAGAATCCGGCCTAGTTCCAGCAAGCATTGCCGCAGGCTGGCTCGCGCCTGGGGCTCGAACCGGCCCGGCCACAACAGCCTGCTGATATGGTCTCGCTCCAGCGGCGCTCCCGGGGCAAGTGCAAGCATCCCCAACAGCGCGCGCGCTCGGCGATTGGTGACGTCGATCTCGCTCCCGGCAGGCCCTGCCAACCGGCACGGTCCGAACACGGACACCTTCACGGCGACCTCGCGGTCGCCGCTCATGCAACGCTCTCGTCCAGGTCCTCGATCCCCCTCCTGTCATGCTACATCAAGCCACCGCGCGAAGCACATCGGTGCGCCGCACGAGATCAATATGTCCGCCCCGATCTGGTATTGGGTAAGTGCCGTCCTCGCTGCTTGTTGCAGGGGATCCGGTGGGCGGAGGATGCCATTCGTCACGGGTCGCCTGTCGATGTGGGTCCTGCCAGCTCGCATTCCGACATCCTCTCCCCCATGGCCCGTGCGCCAACGATTGACGTTTGGCATGGGCGCAGGTCGAGGCGGCTCGTAGCCGGCCGCTACATCGCCTCCATGGTCCAACTGCCCCAGATGGACGAAATGACGATCGCTGCGGCCAAGGCCAGCAGTGTCAGGACGGTCATGGCTGCGATCTGCGCGGTCGACGCCTTGGGGGTCATCGACATCGGCTCGGCGGATGAGGCGTGACCGCCATGTCCCAGGGCGCGCTCGGTGCCCATACCGTGTTTGAGCCCGACGCCCACGAGCCAGACGTTGACGGGATAGGCGATGACAAAGCCAACCAGTGTGGCCAATGACATCACCGCCCAGAACCGGAGCGAATGNGCGTGCATCGCTGCCATGTCCTTGCTCATCAGGATCACCATAACGGGGATCATTCCAGCCATGACCGCATTCATGGAGAGCCATTCCGGAATGAATGACACGCGAACGGCTCTGGAAAAGGAGCCGCCGAGCATATCGCGCATGAAAAGCGCCTGGAATATGAGCAGGCCGAACAGGAACCCAAGGACATACTCGGCCGTAACGTCCAGCCACATAGGCAGGCCCAGTGCAGTCGTGAGTGCCGCGGCCACGATCACACCGGTTGCATCACCGGCCATGCAGTGGACTGTTGATCCGAACGCCTGCTTCCATAGCGGGCGAATGAAGGTCTCGTGGCGCTCGTCAGGAGGCTCCTGGCACGTCAGCACATAGGCACAAGCCATGACAGGCCCGCCATACAGTGTCACCAGCACCCAGCCCCACTTCATGACCTTGAGTTCGGGATTACGCGTGAAGGCGTCCCACGCCACATAGGCGACCGAAACAGCGGTAAGCGCGAACCAGGCCACGATGACGGTGTCGAGCCAGGGTAGCGGCGAATGCATGTCCATCGGCGTTTCTCCTAGAAGCCTCGCCTTCAGGGCGTTGTCGCATAAACCTGCGGCAGACGCGAGCGCGCTGCGAGCGGGCTCATCAAAGGGTTTGCATGTCCGACTCCTGCCGCTGCGATTCTCGAAGCGCACGATCTCAGTCAGGATCACCAGCCGGGTCAGCTCTCCATAGGGGCTATAGACATAGCGACCGGTCATCACGCCGGTGCTGTTGGTGGTGGCCACCACGCTGCCTTGATGATCTGTGTGCAGCCAGGTGACCTGGCTCCCGCTCACCTCAAGGATCGCCAGCCGTGCATCCATGACCCCGCTGCCATCGGGGATGATATAGCGGGTGAGGGTGCCCGCCGCGTTCATCTGGGCGATCTCCTCGCTGCCGGACCACAAGGTCCGGGTCATCACCGTTGACGGTCTTGGCGGCGCGGCGATCCTCACTGTCATAGGTATAGGAGGCCGTCTGGCCACCGCCCGTGGCCCCGCTCATGCGGTTGCCAAAGGTCCAGCTGTAGGTCCGGTCCCCGTCGCCGGCCAGATTGCCATTGGGGTTCCAGCTGTTGGTCCGCGTCGTGCCCCCACGGGTTTCTGAGGCGACCTGGTTGAGGTTGTTCACCGCGCCATAGCTGCGCAGTGCAAGGGCATTTATTCAAATTTCTTATGAAAAGTAGAGATAGGAATTTTTATAAAGTTCAAACTATAATCTCGAATAACTCGTGAGTGCCCGGGATTTGCATTCTTCATCCAAGCACACTCTTAAATATGACATGCCAAATCTGAGATTTGATATTATATTTTCCTCATTTTCTCCGTTGGTTCTAATTGTAAAATACAAATATTTTCGTTATCTAGGAAAAATTCTAACCGTTGCACCAGAAACCGTCCCTAGCTCGGGGTCCACATCGTAGGCAAATCTAGCACCAGAGGCTGGACTCCCACGGCATTCGACTCCCTCACGGATAGATATGAATCGTGTTGGATCGAGTTCATTCTGCAATGTCCACAGACTTCGAATTCTATGTCCCCGATTGCGCTATTTGTGACGAGAATACGGGCTCTCCTTACGCACCAGGATTCCATTCGCAATTCGCATTGGATCGGTATGTCCGACATAGGCGCTTCTGCTAGGGTGCCCGGTTGAGCAAGCATGCCCAATGAGAAGATCAAGCTCATACTGAACATCAACATACTCCTAAGGCTGACCGTCCGGACAAACAAAAATTTTGATTGTGCGGAGATCTGATTATTTCTTCGATAGATTGAGAGTTGGCAGGCCCAAGCAGATCTTTCATAAGATTTGAGGTNCCGGGCACGTCGGCTGTAAGAACTGAGCCGTCTGCCGCCACACCCGTCCGATACTGGTCTCCCGCACCCAAGCCGTGACCGATCTCATGAGAGCCCGCGTCAGCAAGGTCTTCCGGTTCGAGGCAGAATTATACGCCCTCCGATCCTGTCTGCGTGCGCCCTCTCGACAGGGGCCCAACTATCAAGCTGTGGATACGCCATGGTCTCAGACGTTCAATGTTTCCCATAGAGGGATCGTAAGGGACTAATAGAACCGAGAAATTTATTTGCACGCCTGATATATCGTAAGTGTGGTTGTAATCCGCAACGACCCGAGCTTGGAGATCGCTACTCGAGAATCCGAATGTCCCTTCTCCAATGAGAGCACCAAGTGGCTCGTTATTTGCGGGTGACCGGATCATTTCGTAATATGCTAGTATTTGAGCGTGATTTGAACCGATCCAGGTTATTGGCCACATCCCCGTCGGGTCCGTCGCATTGACCGGATCCAGCCCCACGTAGAGGTAGAGGTTCGGGTCGTCCTTGGTGCCGACGGGGTCGGTGGACAGGAACACGCCGAGCCTCGGGTGGTAGTAGCGGGCCCGGTATTGGTAGAGGCCGGTTTCGGGGTCCCACAGGCGGCCGGTATAGCCAAAATAGCTGCCAGCCGGGGGCCGCTGATGCCGNTCACCGAACTCGCCATAGGGGCTGTAGTTGGCGGTGCCGATCGTCTGGCCATTGTTCAGGGACATGGCGATGACGCTGCCCTGATGGTCGGTGTGGAACCAGGCCACGGTGCCGGCGCTGTCGACCACGGCCAGCCGGTCATCCATGGTGCCCGTGCCGGTGGGGACGAACCGCCGGATCAGGCCACCGAGGCATTATAGTCCCCCAGCTCATCGGCCCCGGACCACAGATAGCGGGTCGTGGTGCCATTGACCGTCTTGCGCGTGCGGCGGTTGTCGCCGTCATAGGCATGCCGATGGTGGGTGATGTAGGGTTCGAACCTACGACCCGCTGATTAAGAGTCAGCTGCTCTACCAACTGAGCTAATCACCCGAACCATCTGGTAGCGCGATCGCCAGCGCGGGAATGTCCCGACGCCGCCAACGCCTGGGAAACTTGGACGGAATACGGCCAGATAGGCAAGGGATCCCAACTGTGCAAGCCCAAAAGCTGAGCCGTTTCGATTTGCCGCATAGGCGGTTACAACTGGGCACCACAGTGCCGGTCGGTGAGCACGACTGCGCTGAATCGACGAAACGGTAAGGTGGATATGTCACGGCGTGATCTCACCGGAGCGGTGGACTTTTCAGTGCTGGACCAGACGGTGGCCGGCGATCAGGCAATTGCTGACGAGGTGTTGGGCCTGTTTCAGCAGCAGGCCCAGATGTGGCGGCCTTTGCTGAGCTCGGACAATGAAGGTTGGCGTGACGCTGTTCACACCTTGCGCGGGGCCGCGCTCGGCATCGGCGCGCGAGACCTCGGCGGGGCTTGCGAGCTGGCAGAGGCGGCGGACGACATGACCGCTGCCGCCCGCATCGACCGGGTTGTCACGGCGCTCGACGGTGCTCTTGCCGATGTTGCTGCCTGGCGTCACGAGCTGATGCTGCGAGGCCTGAAGGGCTAGGGCACGCGCCGAGGCCTAGCGGGGTGGCGCGTTCTTCACATAGGTGTCCAGCCAGCGAACCATTTCCCACAGGGTGTGACCGACCGATTCGCGGGCACGGTATCCGTGGGCTTCCAGAGGAAGAACGACATATCGCACCGTTCCCCCATTGCCCTTCAGCGCGGCATAAAAGCGCTCCGACTGGACCGGGAAGGTGCCGGAGTTGTCGTCCGCCTCCCCATGGATCAACAGGATCGGCTCATTGATCCGGTTGGCAAAGGTGAACGGTGACATCTCGGTATAGGTGTCGAGCGCTTCCCAATAAGTGCGTTGCTCGGACTGGAACCCGAACGGCGTCAGGGTCCGGTTATAGGCTCCTGAACGGGCAATACCGGTGCGGAACAGATCGGTGTGTGCCAGGAGGTTCGCCGTCATAAAGGCCCCATAGCTGTGGCCGCCCACGGCAATNCGGTCCGGGTCCGCTACGCCGAGGTCGACGACGGCCTTGACGGCGGCCTCGGCGCTGGCACGCAGCTGTTCGATGTAGGTGTCGTTCGGCTCTGCACCGTCCTGACCGATGATAGGCATGGAGGGGTCGTCCAGGACCGCATAGCCCTGGGTCAGCAGGAACAGATGGCTGGAACCCGACGGGCGGACGAAACGGTTGGCCGTATCCACCACCTGGCCGGCTACCGACGCGTCGGTGAACTCCGCCGGATAGGCCCACATCACCAGCGGCAACGGACCGTCGCGCGTGCGGTCATAGCCCGCCGGCAGGTAGAGGGTGCCCGACAGCTGAACCCCATCGGCGCGCGTATAGGTGATCAGTTCGCGTGACACGCCTGCCAGTTGGGGCGCGGGATCGGCAAATCGTGTCAGTGGCCGGGCAGCACCGCTATCCAGGTCGCGGACCTGGTAGTTGGCGGGCTCCTGTCGCGTTTCGCGACGTGTCACCAGATGACGGGCGTTGTCATCGAGGATGCCGACCATGGCCTCATACTCGCCGTCGGCAGAGGTCCACAGGCGTTCCGTCTGGCCCGTGGCCAGATCCACCGCGGCCAGGAAGGGATACTCACCGTTGCGTGTGGCCCCGGGGCCGCTCATCAGCATCCGGCCGCTGGCGTCAAACCGGATCACCGAAAAGCCGTGGGCGTTGGGCTCGGTCACTGGTGAGCCGGGATTGTTGTAACGATCCTGATAGTTGCGCTCGAGCCAGACGCGGCCTTGGCCCGGCGATGACGGGTCGATCACATAGCGGGTTTCATGCCGGCTATTGAACCAGCGGCTGGTGACCAGGGCGGTGTCCTGGCCACCCCAGGTGATGCCTGAAAAGCGCTCTGGGAGGTCTATAAGCGTCGTCGGCGGGGTGTTGAACGGTGCCGCGGACATGAGAACGCGATCACGCACAGCCGCCTCGCTACGCGGATCGCCGCCGTCCTGGGCCTCGACCCAGGCCAGGGTGGCCGGAGCGTCAGACCGCCACTGAACCGATCGACGGCCGGGCGCGACGGCATCAAACGGCGTCGGAATGTTGTCGCGCAGGGGCAGATCGGCCACCGCAAACATCGATTGTCCGGCTCGGTCCAGCACCCGAACCTGGGTCGGGAACAGGGACGCGGGCACGACATAGCTGTAGGGTCGCTGCACCGTGGTGGTCAGCACGTGATCGCCATCTGGTGCCACCGAAGCCCCTAGGTATATGGCGGGAGATCCCAGATGTTCGACACGGCCGTCTAGGTCCACGCGGGCAAGCTGGGAGGTGAAATAATGCTCGAACAGGGCCTCGTCACCGGCGTCGCTAAGGAGATCCTGATAGGTCCGCACCGGCGCGGAGCGCCCCATGCTTTCCGCCACGATCGGACCCTGCGGTGGGCGAGTGACATCGGGGGCTGCGCCTCGGTTCGCGGGGACCAGACGAACGACCAGCGAGCGGCTGTCCGGGCTCCAGTCATAGCTGCCGCCGGTCGCGGCGTTGACGTAGGCCGTGGTCAGGCGGCGTGCGCTGGCGCTGGCGACATTGGCCACCCAGAGCTCCAGCCCGGCCGGTGTGTCGAGCAGGAAGGCCATCGACCGCCCGTCCGGCGACCAGGAGGTCGCGGTGTAGCGGCTTCCGGGCGGCAGCGGCACCGGACGCACCGTGCCGTCGTCGACGGCCTGGAAGCTGAGTCCGGTCAACCAGGACACACGACTGTTCGCCGGCCCATTGTTTCGGGGATTGATGCGATATCCGGCCAGACGCAGCATGGGTTCGGCCAGTTCAGAGATCGGCGGCAAGTTGGACCGATCGAACAAGGCAAGGGTCGTGCGATCCGGGGACAGGCTGGCTCCGGGGCTTGGCTGGGTGTCGAGGATCTCAGAAATCGGGGCCGGGGGCTGCTGATAGGGNGTGACGTCTTGGGCCAGCGCAGGTGACGTCAGCAAGGCAGCCGTGGCAACGCACAGCAGGAGGGAGCGGAGCGGATAGCGGGTCATCTTGTCCTCACGTGAACGGATCGCTGGCAAAGGCGGGGCCGATGCCTGCGTGCCCCGCCTCCGTCAGAAAGGTCAATGGTCCCGTCAGGTCCGCGTTTGGTCCCAGACGGCGAACTCATGGGCAATGCAGCGGTCGATCAGGGTGCGCCAGACCGGCTCGGCGATGGCAGGTGACAGGCCGACAGGACCTGCGGCGGCCAAGACCTTGGCCACCACATCCTCAATGCGTGCCTCGTCATGCACGACACTGCGGCTGGGCTTGATGCGGGCGGCGGCATCCATGTAGCGCTGGCGCTCGGCCAACAGGATTACCAGCGCCCGGTCCAGGGCGTCGACACCCTCTCGGACTTCGGCCATTGACTGGCAAGCCTCCGGGGGCGTGCGCGGGTCGATCTTCACATCATCCGACAAAGGCACGCTCCAGCACATAGTCGCCGGGTTCGGCATTCGAGCCTTCCTTCAGGCCATAGGATTCGAGCAACTCTCCCGTTTCCTTGATCATGGCCATGGAGCCGCACAGCATGACCCGGTCGGTGTTGGGCGAAAACCCGATCGGCAGGCCGAGGTCGGCAAACAGGTCGCCGGACTTGATGCGGTCGGTGATGCGGCCGGGCGTCTCGAACCGTTCCCGGGTGACGGTGGGATAGTAAGTCAGCTGAGCCTGGGCTTCATCACCGATAAGGGGNTCCTCATGGATCCCGCGCGTGAAGAACTCCCGGTAGGACAGGTCCGCGACATTGCGTACCGTGTGGCACACGATCACCTGTCCGAACCGCTGGTAGGTGTCCGGGTCACGCGCCACGGACAACCACGGGGCTAGGCCGGTTCCGGTCCCGATCAGCCACAGACGCTCCCCACCGGTCAAGGCATCCAGCACCAGGGTGCCGGTCGGCTTCCTGCCCATCAGGACTGTGTCGCCCGGCTTGATCTTGACCAGGCGCGAGGTCAGCGGTCCATCCGGCACGGCGATCGACAGGAACTCCAGTTCCTCATCCCATTGGGGGCTGGCGATGGAATACGCCCGCAGGATCGGCTTGCCGCCACCTTCACCGGGCAGGCCGATCATGACGAACTCGCCAGAGCGAAACCGGAAGTCATCCGGACGAGCCACACGGAAGCTGAACAGTTGGTCGGTCCAGTGGTGCACCCACAGCACTTCCAGTTCGTGGAAGGGCGCGCCTTGGCCGGGGCACAACAGGAGAGGGGCAGCGGCAGTCATCTGGCGGGCTAGATAGACAGGGTTGGGCCGTGGGGAAGGGCGGCGTTGCCGCACGGGGCCAATGCAGGGTGACGAGGCCGAAAACTCGCACTAGCTTTCGTGCCATGATCAGAAACCTGCTGGCCGCGACGGCCCTCGCTACCGCCCTTTCCCCTTTCGCGGCTCAAGCTCAGGTGGCCGACCCGGCCGTCCTGACACCCGAACGGGTTTTCGCCAATCCGAGTCTGAACGGGCCCATCGCCCGGNGCGTGACTCTGTCGCCAGACGGCCAGTTGGTGGCCTTTCTGCGCTCGCGACCGGATGATGTGGACGTGCTGGACCTGTGGGCCGCGCCGACCGGGGACGGAGACCCCTTCAAGCTGATCGATGCCCGCGCTCTGGTGCCCGACGCCGGTGAGCTGTCGGAGGCTGAGAAGGCGCGGCGCGAGCGCATGCGGATCAGCCAGCGCGGTGTGGTGGAGTATTCCTGGGACGAACAGGGGCGCTATATCCTGGCCCCGCTTGAGGGCGATATCTTCCTGGCTGAACGCGCCGGTGGGGCGGTGCGCCGCCTGACGGAAACGCCCGCAGACGAGATTGATGCCAAGGTCAGCCCCGAGGGCAACTTCGTGTCCTACGTCCGCGACCAGGACCTTGTCGTCTATGATTTGAATGCTCGTGTGGAGCAGCAGATCACCACCGACGGTAACGGGCTGATGACCTGGGCCACGGCCGAGTTCATCGCCCAGGAAGAACTGGATCGCGATACCGGCTACTGGTGGAGCCCGACCGAGCGCTACATCGCCCTTCAGCACACCGATGAAACCGGCGTTGATGTGATACCGCGCCTGGACATCACCGGCTCTGGCGCGACGGTGATTGAGCAGCGCTACCCTCGAGCGGGGCGCCCGAATGCTGTGGTCGACCTCTACGTGCACGACCGGCAGACCGGCCAGCGGGTCAAGGTTGACCTGGGAAGCAACCCGGACATCTACCTGGCGCGGGTCAACTGGTCGTCAAATGGCGAGGTGCTCTATGTCCAGCGCCTCAGCCGCGATCAGAAGACGTTGGACTTGCTCGAGGTCGATCCCGCCTCTGGAGCCAGCCGGGTATTGCTTAGCCAGACCTCGGATGCCTGGGTTTCCNTCACCCACGACTTCAAGGCGCTGGAATCGACCGATTTTATTTGGTCGAGCGAGGAGAGCGGGTGGCGACACCTGTATCTCTACAACGCCGAAGGCCGGATGATCCGCCCGATCACGCAGGGGGCCTTTCCAGTCAAGGAACTGACGGGAGTCAATGCTGAGACCGGGGATGTATTTTTCACCGCCTCAATGCGCGATGGCCAGGAACTGCCGATCGAGCAACAGCTGTTCCGGNCCAGCCTCAACGCGACGGTGACGCCCGTGCCCGTGACGTCCGCCGGCGGCTGGTGGNGGGCCACCATGAACCGGACCGGCACAGCCTTTGTCGGCAACTACACCGATCTGAATACGCCGATGCAGTCGGGGCTGTATCAAGCCGATGGCACCTTCATTCGCTGGATCGAGGAGAACCGGCTGGACGGGGACCATCCCTATGCGCCCTATGTTTCGCGACGCGGCGACGTGACGTTCGGCACGTTGCAAAGTCACGGCGAGACCCTGGTGTGGCAGATGACGACGCCCNCCGATTTCGATCCCTCGCGCACCTATCCGGTGGTGATGCAGGTCTATGGCGGCCCGTCCGGAGGCGGTGTGCGTCGAGGCTGGCAGCCGGCGACCAACCAGCTGCTGACCGAGGCAGGCTATATCGTGTTCCGGATGGACAACAGGGGCGAAGGCTACCGCTCGGCGCGGTTCAAGCAGGCCCTGTATCTGCGCATGGGACAGCCGGAGATTGAAGATCAGGTTCTGGCCGCCAACTATCTGAGATCGCTTCCTTATGTTGACGATAGTCGCATCGCCATGATGGGCTGGTCCTATGGCGGGTTCATGAGCCTGATGGCCATCACGGAACCACAGATGGGTCTGGCCAGCGCCCTGGCTGGAGCGCCTCCGACAGAGTGGGGCCTTTACGATACGGCCTATACGGAACGCTACATGTCGACGCCGGAGGCCAATGTGGCTGGCTATGCGGCCTCCGACGCCATTCCACGCCTGCCGAACATGACCGGGCGATTGCTGTTGCTTCACGGCATGGCCGACGACAATGTAATCTTTGAGAACTCAACGCGGGTCATCAACGCGCTGCAGGCCAACAGCCAGCCGTTCGAGATGATGCTCTATCCCGGCCAGCGTCACGGCGTCCGGGGCAATGAAAGGCAGCTCCAGCTATGGCGGACCTATCTCGACTTCCTGGACCGCACGATCGGCAGCCGGGCATCAGCACCGGGCGACTGACAGTCGGGGCCGTCGCGGCAACCCTGTCGGCCCTGGTGCTGGCCTCCTGTGCGACCACTGGCGGCCAGGACTATGGCGCGGGCGATTATGCCATTCCGCCACGGGCGGAGGCCGAGCGCGATTTCGGGGCCTTCGCTCCGGGCGGAGATCAGTCGAGCTGGCTGGCCCAGGCCGGACGCGCCGAAGCGCCGTGGTTCGATCGCGGTATCGAAGCCATGCGGCAAGAGGCCCGGGGCTCACCCGATNNGGGCCCTATCGTCTCGCCCTTGCGCATGTGCAGCGGATCGAAGCTATCGACCGAGCCGGTCCTGCCGTCGCCCCCGGCCAGCCGCGCGCGCCGATTGACGCCGTTCGCTCGGCCGGAGCGATCAACAGTGTCTTGCGCGTGCAGACCCCGGAGCAGGCCGTCGCAGGGCTTGAAGGGCTGAACAGCAATCTGCCGCTCTATGGCGTGCCGATCCTGATCAAGGACAATATCGAGACCGCAGACATGCCGACGACGGCAGGTTCTCTGGCACTGGCCAACAACGCGCCGGGCCGCGATGCGCCCCTGGTGGCGCGATTGCGGCGGGCCGGTGCGGTCATTCTGGGAAAGGCCAATCTGTCCGAATGGGCCAATATACGTTCGACCAACTCCACCTCCGGCTGGAGTGCGGTGGGAGGTCAGACCAACAATCCCCACCAGTTGTCGATGAATCCGTGCGGCTCTTCCAGTGGCTCCGGCGCAGCCGCCGCGGCGGGCTTGGCCCCCGCTGCCATCGGCACCGAGACAGACGGCTCGATCACCTGCCCGGCCGCCGTCAATGGCGTCGTCGGCTTCAAACCGACTGTCGGCATGGTCAGTCGCACCCAAGTTGTTCCCATCAGTCACAGCCAGGACACGCCCGGTCCTATCACCCGCTCCGTGCGCGACGCTGCGCTGGTGATGAACGTCATTGCCGGCAGCGATCCGGCCGATAGCGCGACGGGTGCAGCCAATGGGCGGCGAACGGATTTTGCCGCGGGCCTGCGAGCCGACAGTCTGCAGGGGACGCGCATCGGCGTGGCGCGGTTCCTGACCGGTTATTCGCCTGAAACCGATGCCGTGTTTGAGGCCCAGTTGCAGGTCTTGCGAGATGCTGGCGCTGACCTGGTTGACATCACGGATGGCCCGGACATGGAGGCAATCGGGGCGGCGGAGCTGACCGTGCTGCTGGCCGAGCTGAAGACCGACCTGAACAGCTATCTGGCCACGACCCGGGCCGATCAGGTTCCGACGCGCACCCTGGCTGATCTGATCGCCTTCAATCGCGCAACCCCCGCGGAGCTGGCCCCCTTCGGCCAGGAATTGTTCGAGCGGGCCCAGGCCATGGGCGGCACCAGTGATCCAGCCTATGTCGAGGCGCGGGCCACTTCGCTTCGTCTGGCGGGGGCTGAGGGGATTGATCGCCTGTTGCAAACGCACCGGGTCGTGGCGCTGGTGGCCCCGACGACGGCTCCAGCCTGGCGCACGAACCTGGGGGCGGGGNATGACTATTCCGGCTCGGCCTCAAGTCTGCCAGCCATCGCAGGCTACCCGCATCTGACCGTGCCTATGGGATTTGTCGGGCGTTTGCCGGTGGGGATGAGCTTCATTGGCACAGCCTGGGACGACGCACGCATCCTGTCTCTGGGCTATGCCTATGAACAGCGCAGCCAGGCCCGGCGGGTGCCGACGCTGGCGCGGTAGGGCATTCGCCTGTCAGGCGTATGGGTGTTGTGCCTTCGCCAGACCGGTTAAGTTGACAAACGTGGTTATCCGGGGAGGGAAGGCCATGGCTATGAACCGTAGACAACTGGCTGGAGGCGCAGTTGGCAGCGCCGCCCTGATCGCCGCAGGCCCGGTCGCAGCGCAATCGGGCGCGACCCGGGTGCGACGCGCCGCCTCTGGCCTCAGCCCGACGAGTGACACCCTGATGGCCCTGGCCGAGGGCATCCGGCAGATGAAGGCCCGCAGCGACAATCTGTCGTGGCAGACCCAGGCCCGCATCCATGCCCGCCAGGCCCAGCACGGTAATGGCCTGTTCCTGCCCTGGCACCGGCTGGAGCTGTCACACTTTGAACGGATCATCGCCCGGCTCAGTGGCATGACCAACTTCGCCATGCCCTATTGGGACTGGCAGACGGACCGCACCCTGCCGCGCTGGATGGTGGATCCGTCATCGGCCTTCTATGAGCGGCAGCGCAATCGCGGGGTCGAAAGTCTGGACTTCAACCGTGCCCGGTATGCCTCCAGCGCCCTGGTAGCCCGGGTTTATGAGGATGATTTCCGGGCCTTCGTGGGCCGGTCCAATGCGGCTGGCCGGGTTGAAGCCTATGGCCATAACATCATTCACATGCTGGTTGGCGGGCTGATGGGCAGCGTGGCGACGGCGACACTGGACCCGATCTTCTGGTTCCATCACTGCAATATCGACCGGGTGTGGGACAGTTGGCACCGCCGCCGGNGGGCGAGCCTGTCTCCGCAGGTCTGGCTGGATCTGAGCATGCGTGGGTTCATTGGACCCGATGGCAATGAAACCGGTAGCTGGACCGTCTCGCGCATCCTTGATACCCGCAGCCTCGGCTATCAATATGATGTTGAATATGGGCCGCAGTTCTTCCGCATGGCCCCCGGCGCAGATGGTGCTGAGGCCGCGCCCGGGATTCAAGCCATCGCGCCGTTGGATCGGGTTGAGTTCCGCGCCAATGCCACCGCCAGACCCGGCGAACGCAGTATCACAGCCATATTCCCGCCCGAAGCCGTCTCCCGCATGAAGCGTACCGACCGCCGGGTTGAGGTGTCGNGGCCAGGGACCGTGCTCTATCGCAAGGACACCAATCTGATCGACCGGGCCATTGTGACGGATGTCATGGCCAACGGAAGGAAGAATGAGCTGGGGGTGTCGCCGACATTTGTGCACATTCCCTCGGCCGAGGATGGCGATCATTCTGCGCACATGGGCCAGGACACCTACGGCCACGTCTTTACCTTCGGCCAGGAAACCATGGAGCTGCTGCGCTTTGGCAACGAGCCGCTGCGGGTGGTGTCCTATGCCGATGACCTCAGGCCCGACCTGCGCCGCCCGCCGGCCCAGGCGGTGTCACTAGAGTGCACACTGACGCTGACGGAGTATGCCATCGACGGGGTTGATCCCGGGTCTGACTATCCGCGCCCCTCCATCCCCGATGCTGGCACCGGACCCCGACCCTATGAACCGCGCCCCTATCAACCGCCGTCGGATCCGCGTCCGACGGGGCCGCGCCCGTATCGGCCGGGAACGGGCTCATCAACGCACCACCCGCACCGTCCCGGCTCGGGCTACACGGGTGAGCGTGGCTAGGGCCTAGCGCGGCCGGTTCCTCACCAGGTCATCGACCACCGACGGATCGGCCAGCGTAGAGGTGTCCCCNAGGGCCCCCAGTTCATTTTCGGCAATCTTGCGCAGGATGCGTCGCATGATCTTGCCCGATCGGGTCTTGGGCAGCCCGGGNGCCCACTGAATGACATCGGGCGCGGCGATCGGCCCGATCTCGGTGCGAACATGCTGGATCAGTTCCGTCCGCAAGGCTTCGGATGGTGCCTGATCAGCTTTCAAGGTTACATAAGCATAAATACCTTGGCCCTTGATATCATGCGGGAAACCGACCACCGCAGCCTCGGCTACGGCATCATGCAGGACCAGGGCGCTTTCGATTTCCGCCGTGCCCATGCGGTGGCCAGAGACATTGATCACATCGTCGACCCGACCGGTAATCCAGTAATAGCCATCGGCATCTCTGCGGCAGCCGTCGCCAGTGAAATACTTGCCGGGATAGGTGCTGAAATAGGTATCGAAAAAGCGCTGGTGATCGCCATAGACGGTTCGCATCTGGCCGGGCCAGCTGTCGGTAATACACAGGTTGCCTTCGGTGGCTCCCTCCAGGACATGGCCTTCGCCATCGACAATCTGCAGCTCCACGCCGGGCAGGGGCAGGGTCGCGGACCCCGGTTTCAGGGGCGTGGCACCGGGCAGGGGNGTGATCAAATGCCCGCCCGTCTCTGTCTGCCACCAGGTGTCGACGATGGGACAACGACCTTCGCCGACCACATCATAATACCAGCGCCAGGCTTCGGGGTTGATCGGTTCTCCAACTGTGCCGAGCAGGCGCAGGGACTTGCGGCTGGTGGCCTTCACCGGACCGTCGCCTTCTCGCATCAGTGCCCGCAGCGCCGTCGGGGCCGTATAGAAAATCTCCACCTGATGCTTGTCCACGACCTGCCAGAAGCGGCTGAAGTCGGGGTAGTTGGGCACGCCTTCGAACATCAAGGTCGTGCCGCCATTGGCCAGCGGGCCATAAACGCAATAGCTGTGACCTGTGACCCAACCGACATCGGCGGTGCACCAGAACACCTCACCGGGGCGATAGTCGAATACCAGCTCATGGGTCCAGGCGGCCCAGAACAGGTAGCCGCCGGTGGTGTGCAGCACCCCNTTGGGCTTTCCGGTTGAGCCCGAGGTGTAGAGGATGAACAGCGGATCCTCGGCGTTCATCGGTTCGGGCGGACAATCGTCCGAAACCCCATGCTTGGCCTCGCCATAGCGCACATCGCGACCCGGCCTCATCGGCACGTCGGCGTTGGTGTGGCTGACCATCAGCACCGTCTTGACGCCGCTGACCTTCTCCAGGGCCGCGTCGACATTGGCTTTCAACGGCACCCGCTTGCCGCCGCGCAACCCNTCATCTGCCGTGATGACAAAGGTGGATCCGCAGTCTTCGATGCGCCCGGCGAGGCTGTCAGGTGAGAAGCCNCCGAACACCACCGAATGNGCGGCGCCAATCCGGCTACACGCCAGCATGGCGACCGCGGCCGCCGGGATCATCGGCAGGTAGATCGTCACCCGATCCCCCTTGGCGACGCCGTGCCCCTTCAGCACATTTGCCATCCGGCAGACCTCGCGGTGCAGCTCCAGATAGGTGAGACGTCCGGAGACCACCGGATCATCGCCCTCCCAGATGATGGCCGTCTGGTTGCCGCGATCGGCCAGATGCCGGTCNAGGCAGTTGACCGAAACATTCAGCACCCCGTCCTCGAACCAGCGGATGCGAAAGTCCTCGCGGTTGAAGCTGACGTCCTTGATGCGGGAGGGGGTATCCCAATCCAGGCGACGCGCCTGCTCGGCCCAATAGGTATCGGGCGTGGCGCGAGCAGCGATGCGAGCCGCCTCATAGTCGGCCCAGTTCATCAGGGCGCGATCGGCCCAGGTCGACGGGACGGGATAGATCTCGGGGTCGCTCACATCGCCTCCTGTGGTGTCCTAAAAGCGTCTCTCGACCTGCCATGCCACGGCGGGACGGAGGCGCTGATCCTAACTCAGCGGTTCGGCCCGTCCATTGTTTCCGGCGCGGGTTGTCATGAGGCCGAGGTGTCGGCCCCGAGAATGAGCCTGCGATCCGGCTTCAGGGCCTCGAGGAAGGCGCTGTCATGGCTGACAACCACCAGGGCTCCGTCATAGGCGTTCAAGGCGGCTTCCAAGGCCTGGATAGCATCCAGGTCCAGATGGTTGGTGGGTTCGTCCAGCACCAAAAGCTGCGGCACCTGAGGCCCGGTCATGGTCACCGCCAGGGCGGCCCTCAGACGCTCGCCACCCGACAGGGTGCCAACGATGCGGTCAGCCGCTGCATTGCGGAACAGGAACCGTGCCAGGGCGGCCTGAGCCTCATTGACTGTCCCCTTGGGATGGTGCCTCAGCCAGGCATCCCGGAGGGTCTCACGGGCGTCAAGTTGGGCCGTATCCTGGTCCAGGCGGGCGGCGGGGACGGTACAGACGACCGATCCTGCNGCTGGGGGCAGTTGACCCTCAATCAGTTTGAGCAAGGTCGATTTGCCCGATCCGTTGGGGCCAACCACTGCCAGTCGTTCCGGTCCGGTCATTGTCAGGTCAAGGTCGCGCAACACCTGTCGTCCGTCCGGCGCGCGCCAGCCGAGGCTGCGCAATTGAAGCACGTTACGACCGGCCGCCAGGCCCGTTGGCGGTAAGGTAAGGGTCAGGGGCTGAAGCCGCTCGACCCGGCTTTGTGCGACCTCAAGCTCTTGCTGGGCCTGTTCGACCTGGCGTTGGCCCTGGTTAAGCAACCGGGCACCGGTCGCCTCGGCCTGGGCAGCACGCGCACCCAGCAGGATGCGTGGCTCGGCCCCTTTGCGGGCAATAGCCTTGCCGGCCCGGTCGCGTCGGGCCTGGCATTCCATACGCTGCTGAAGGTCGCGACCGGCCTGCGCTTGCGCCTGCTCGGCGTGGCTCAGCGCACGAGCCGCACTGGCCAGAGTCTCGTCCTTGCGCTGCACGAAGAGGTCATAGTTGCCTCCATGTACAGTTGTTCCCAGGCTGCCGATCTCGACGATGCGGTCCATCTGCTGCAGCAGGGCGCGGTCGTGGCTGACGATCAGGGCGCCCNNCGTCCAGCCCTGCAACAGGTGGCCGACAGCGGCCTGTCCCGCAGCATCCAGATGGTTGGTCGGCTCATCCAGGATGATCAGGTCAGGTTCCGACAGCAACAGTCGTGCGATACGTGCCCGCGTGCGTTCGCCGCCACTCAGGCTGTCTGCCGGACGCTGGAGCGACAAGGCAGGCAGCGACACCGAGGCCAGGACGCGTTGCAGGCGCTCTTCAAGGGTCCAGTCGGCCTCAGCCAGGTCGGTTGGGTTGGCCTGACCGTCCAGTATCCGGTCCAGCCGCGCCAGCGCTTCAGCAACGCCGAGCAGCTCAGCCACGGTCTGGCCTGGCAGGGGGCGTCGACCNTGCTCCAGCCAGCCGATGCGACCGTGCCGGGCGACGCTTCCACTGATGGGTTCGGCCCGACCCGCTACCAGCTGGAGCAAGGTCGTTTTGCCCATGCCATTACGACCGACAATGCCGGTGCGTTCACGCCCAATCGTTAGGCTGAGATCCTGGAAAAGCGCCCGCCCATCAGGGGTTTGGGCGGCGACCCGGTCGAGCGTCGCGAATGCGGACGCGAATGGCTTTGGGGACAGGCTGGGTGAGGACATAGACGAGCACGAGCAGCGAGGAGGAAAGGGCGAAACCGATTTCCAGGGCGCTGATCATGGGACTCAAAGCCTCAATTAATGGGCGGGAGGGTTCCCGACGAGAGCAAGGTGGTGGCAAATGGCGATGGGATCAAGAGGCTAAACGTGCGTTAACCATGATTATCAGAAACCTAAGTTTTTTAACGTCGGTCTGTCTCGGCACCGCGCTGCTCGTCGGCTGTGCCACCACGAACCGCCCAACCACACGCGCCGAGGGACCGGATCTGTCGCCGATCGTCGGGCAGGCGGTGACGCCTGCGGGACATCTGGTGCTGGCATGCGTGCGTCAGGCGCTGGCGGCCAACACCTACGACATGGTTGGCGATGATGGCGACAGCCGCTTGATCCGCTTCACCTGTAGCGGCGGCGAGGCGGAAGCCCTGTTCAGTGCTTTGGCCGACCGCAGCGCCAATATCGGTTCCGAGTGGCAGGCCGGCGCGGTGACCTATCGCTCGACCGAGCGGGCGGCGCGCAACCTGTATGGCGTCGATCTTTGCTGGCGCGATGCCATAACCTACGGCGACGAGAGGGCCACCTATGCTTGCCACTTCAATCTGAACCTGGGCGGGTTCATTCGGGACTAGACCGGGGTCACGTTGCTGTGCCTTCGGTTGCCTGTCGGGTCGGTGCAGAAGGCTGGGCGGTTGGGCCTTCCATGGGCGGCGCAGCCATGTTCGCATTGACATTGAAACCTTGAAGCTTCCAGCTCGGCCCCTCCTTGATAAACGTAGAGGTGACCTGAACGGTTCGATCCGGACAGGTGTAGACGTGGGTGACGCCGTAGGTCCTGCCCGTATTGCTGACCATGCTGCGGGTACCGGCGACCGCCGGGGACGCTGACAAACAGTCTCCGGCCATGGTCTTCAGCATCGGCAGCTGAGCCTGCACCTGGGCCGGATTGTTGGCTGTGGACATGCGGCCGAGGACGGCCTCATTGCGCCCTTCGACCAGATCTCGGTAGTTCGCTATCGCCTCAGCATCCAGGGCAGCGTTGCCCTGCGAAGTAACGGCGTTGAACTGGCATCCCGCAAGCAGGGCCGCCGCGGCGAGGATCAGGGGGCTGCGATGCGCATGGCAGGTCTCCTTGGCTGGACCGATTGATGCCATGATTAGACCCCGGTGCAAGTTTGGCTGAGCGATCAGAGGTCTTGTTCTCACAATGTTCTTGCTGCACTGGGCAAATCAATGCCCATATGGAGGGTCGCGCCGGGGTCATCCTGGCTTGTCCGCACTTCCGGTATCGATCTCGTCTGGCATGACTGAAAAGCACAACTTCATCCGCGTGCGCGGAGCACGTGAGCACAATCTCAAGGGCGTGGATGTCGATATCCCGCGTGAGAAGCTGGTGGTCATGACCGGTCTGTCGGGCTCGGGCAAATCTTCGCTGGCGTTCGACACCATCTATGCCGAGGGCCAGCGCCGCTATGTCGAGAGCCTGTCGGCCTATGCGCGTCAGTTTCTGGAGCTGATGGGCAAGCCGGACGTGGACCTGATCGAGGGGTTGAGCCCCGCCATTTCCATCGAACAGAAGACCACGTCCAAGAACCCGCGCTCGACGGTCGGCACGGTGACTGAGATCCACGACTATATGCGCCTGCTGTGGGCGCGGGTCGGTGTGCCTNATTCGCCGGCGACCGGCCTGCCGATCGAGAGCCAGACCATTTCGATGATGGTCGACAAGCTGACAGCCTTGCCCGAGGGCGAGCGGCTGATGCTGCTGGCACCCGTCGTTCGGGGTCGCAAGGGCGAGCAGAAGGAAATGGCCGAGTGGCAGCGGGCGGGCTTCCAGCGGCTCAAGATCGACGGCCAGTTCTATGCCATCGAAGACGCGCCGACCCTGGACAAGAAGTTCAAGCACGACATCGACATCGTGGTGGACCGCATCGTCACCAAGGCGGGCCTCGAAGGCCGCTATGCCGACAGCTTGCAGACGGCGCTCGGTCTGGCCGACGGCATCGCCGTGGCTGAGTGGGCCACTCCAGCAGCTGGGGNNGCGCCGGAGGGTGAGGAGCCGCGCCGCATCACTTTCTCGGAGAAGTTTGCCTGTNCGGTGTCCGGCTTCACCATCTCGGAGATTGAGCCGCGCCTGTTCAGCTTCAACAATCCGTTCGGAGCCTGTCCGGCCTGTGACGGCCTGNGGGTCAAACTGGCCTTTGATGCCGATCTGGTGGTGCCGGACCGGGACAAGACCTTGCAAGGGGCGGTGGCCCCGTGGGCACGGGGGCCGTCGCCGCTCTATACCCAGACGCTGCAATCGCTGGCGACCCACTATGGCTTCTCGATGGACAAGCCCTGGCGTGACCTGCCGGAAAAGGCGCAAAGCGTGATCCTGCACGGCTCGGGCGGGGACAAGATCCGCTTCGTCTATGACGACAACGCCCGCAAATATGAGACATCCAAGACCTTTGAGNGGNTCCTGCCCAATCTGGAGCGTCGCTGGCGCGAGACCGACAGTGCCTGGGTGCGTGAGGAGCTGGGCCGCTATCAGTCTGAAACCNCCTGCGAGGCGTGCGGCGGCAAGCGGCTGAGGCCGGAGNCCCTGGCGGTCAAGGTCGGTGGCGAAGACATCGCCGACATCTCTGCCCTGTCGATTTCCAAGGCTTTCCTGTGGTTCTCGACGCTGGAGCCGCACCTGACGGACAAGCAGGCCGAGATTGCTCGACGTATCCTCAAAGAGATCAACGACCGGCTGCGCTTCNTGAATAATGTCGGGCTGGAATATCTGAACCTGTCGCGGTCGTCGGGCACGCTCTCCGGCGGGGAGAGCCAGCGTATCCGCCTGGCCTCTCAGATCGGATCAGGCCTGACCGGTGTGCTCTATGTGCTGGACGAGCCGTCCATCGGCCTGCACCAGCGCGACAACACCCGCCTCTTGGAAAGCCTGATGGGCCTGCGCGACCTGGGCAACACCGTGCTGGTCGTCGAACACGACGAGGAAGCCATCGCCACCGCCGATTACGTGATCGATATGGGCCCGGCGGCCGGTGTTCATGGCGGCCAGATCTGCGCTGAAGGGACGCCGCAGCAGANNGTCATGGCCAACGCCAATTCCNTGACAGGCAAATACCTGACCGGCGAGCGTGAGATCGAGCTGCCGCCTGAAGGCCGCCGCCCCATCGACCGCAAGCGGATGCTGACCGTCTCAGGTGCGACCGGCAACAATCTGAAGAATGTCACCGGCGAGATTCCGGTCGGGGTCTTTACCTGCATCACTGGCGTGTCCGGCGGCGGAAAGTCCACCTTCACCATTGAGACCCTCTACAAGGCCGCGGCCCGGCGACTGAACAATGCCTCGGACGCTCCGGCCCCGTTCGACCGCATTGAGGGCCTGCAGCATTTCGACAAGGTTATCGACATCGACCAGTCGCCCATTGGCCGCACGCCGCGGTCCAACCCGGCGACCTACACCGGAGCTTTCGGTCCGATCCGCGACTGGTATGCGGGCCTGCCANGGTCGAAGGCGCGTGGCTATGGCCCCGCCNGGTTCAGCTTCAACGTCAAGGGCGGGCGCTGTGAGGCCTGTCAGGGCGATGGCGTCATCAAGATCGAGATGCACTTCCTGCCTGATGTCTATGTCACCTGCGGCGTCTGCAAGGGCAAACGATACAACCGCGAGACACTAGAAATTGTCTTCAAGGGCAAGAGCATATCAGATGTTCTGGATATGACGGTCGAAGAAGCAGCACGCTTCTTCAATGCCGTGCCGTCCATCCGTGACAAGATGCTGACGCTGGAGCGCGTGGGTCTGGGCTATATCAAGGTCGGCCAGCCAGCCACGACCCTGTCGGGCGGGGAGGCGCAGCGGGTCAAGCTGTCGAAGGAGCTGTCAAAACGGGCCACCGGCAAGACCNTCTACATCCTCGATGAGCCAACCACGGGTCTGCATTTCGAGGACANNCGCAAGCTGCTCGAGGTGCTGCAGGAACTGGTCGAGCACGGCAACACCATCGTGGTGATTGAGCACAATCTGGATGTCATCAAGGTCGCCGACTGGCTGATCGACTTCGGCCCCGAAGGCGGCGATGGCGGCGGCGAGATCGTGGCCACGGGCACGCCGGAGCAGGTCGCGGCCCACCCGACCAGCTGGACCGGAAAATACCTCAAGCAGGTTTTGGATCGGCACGAGGAGCGGCGCAAGGCGCGGGTCAAGGCGCTGTCGGCGGCGGGTGCCGCGACCGCGCGCAAGCCAGCGAAGTCGAAAGCCAGGGCCTGACCGGTCCTGGAGCCTGATCGGTTGAGGTGTAATCGCTTTCGCGATTCCGCCGATGCCGTGAATCAGGCTTTCACCATAACCTGGCCCAAAACCGATTTCGGTCTAGGCTTGCGGCGTCGGTTCCTGGCCNCTGATCTGCAGATAGGCGCGCGAAAACGGCGTGTGCAGAATGATCAGCTGAAGTGCATAGATCAGCGACATCAGAACACCGCCGACGACGATGGTCGGAGCCATGGCGGAGAACAGGGCAGAGGCGTCGAACACGCCGGTCGCCNNTCCATGGTCTCGATCTGTGATCATCGCCGGGCCGCCCGTTACGAAGAAGATCGGCATCAGCACCATCTGGCCCAGAAGGCCCACGACCATGGCCATCACCCAGGCCAGCAGAGCCATTCCCAGCAGCGGCCAAAACCGGCCCTTGGTCAGGTTCCAGGAGTCAAACAGGGCGATGCGTCGTTCGGCCATGGTGATCGGCACAGCCAGGCTGAACTTGACGCCAAGCCAGGCGAGCAGCGGCAGCAGGACCAGCCACAGGACCACGGGGATCAGGCCCGCCGCCGCAGCCACGGAGCTGGAGTCACCGCCAGATGCGCCCGCCACGATCCCGATGATCACACCCATCAGCAGCGACACGCCCATGGTCAGGACAAAGAACATGACCATCAGCGCCAGCAGCACGACGCCGACCCGCAGTTCGTCCGCGCCAAGCCTGAGGTAGGCGAATGCCTTGTCCNNTGGGCGCAGCACCGCGCGCGCGGCCGCTGCGGTCAGGACGGCGCTGACCACCAGGGCGACGGGCATGATCAAACCCATGGCGGCGAAATAGCTGCCCATCAGGGCACCGATCTCATCGGGCGACGGCCCGCCCCGGGCCTCCATCGCCTGGACGCCGGAGATGAAGTTCAGCATTGGCCCCAGCAGCAAGGCGAATACCGCGGCCAGAACCAGAAGGTAGGCCAGTGCCCACAGTGGGATGATCAGGCGCGCGGCGCGTGACGCGAAACCCTCCATAGCGGCTTCCGCGGGCGAAAAGGTCATGAGAAGGTCCTTCCCAACGCTCGGTCGGCGTCTGTTCGGTCGGTGTCGGATCGGGCGCAGCGGCAGCCGGGGCCGGCCGCACCACACTGTCGCGATCGGCGGCCACAACCGCATCAACCTCGGCCACCTGAACCGGCGCTTCGACGCCAAAGTCTCGCGTCTTGCCACGGAAGATCAGCCAGGCGATCTGCAGACCCAGGATCACGCTGGTCACCACACTGGCTTCTGGGCCAAAGGCTGCACCGGTTATCCACCAGGCAACATCGGTGTTGGTCGACAGATCTGTGATCAGCGGCGTAGCGTCGATAACTTGGCCCGATACCTCCAGGCCAAAACCCAGGCCCAGCAGCCAGTTCCACGCCGCATGCCAGCCGCAGACGCCCCATAGCGAGTTCTCGCGGGCGGCATAGAGACTGATGAACAGGCCAAACAGCACGATGTTGGCCAGACCGAGATACAGCTCGTTGGACGGGGCGATGTTCATGCCGTGCAGCAGGGCGAACAGGACCGAGTTCAGGATCACGGCCAGCCACAAGCCGTGGCGCGAGGCCAGCAGCTGCATCAGCCAGCCACGAAATACGATCTCCTCGGTCGATCCCTGGATGATGAATCGAACNAGCAATATCCCGATAGGGATCAGGGCCGCGCCGACATTGCCCGCCTGAAACGCACCGCCGGCTTCAATGCCGTAACCGCCCAGCGCCCAGATCACCCCGACCGTGGCCAGCAACGTCAGCAGGCCAAAGCCATAGCCACGCCAAAAGCGGGTCAAGCCCTGGCTGTTGAAGCCAATCGTGGCCAATCCGCGTCGCTCGAAAAACCATACCCAGGCAAACACCATCAGCGCCGTCAGGCCGAAGGAAGCGAACAGCGTAAAGGCCATTTCCGGCCAGTTGCTTTCGGCATCGATGAGGTTGAACCCCATCGGCAAGCCGATCAGGACGGCCACGACCTGTCCGACAATTACGAACAGCAAGGCCAGCACGATTGCCGCCAGGCTCCAGGTTCGGCGGTGGCTCGGTTTGCGCGGCNNGTAAAGTTCAATCCCGGCCATCAGGCGGTCCTTTTTCAATCAAGAGCAGGGCACCCTGCCAACATTCTCGGGGATCTGCCTAGACCGCGCTTGAGGGTTTCAGCTGCTTGTAGGCCGCCGAGAAGGGNGCCGTCATAATGGCCAGGGTCAGAGCCGTGGAAATCGCGTTCGTCAGCAGCAACACCGCGAGCTCAGGCAGGTTCTGTTGCAGGAGCGGGATCAGTTCGCTGGGATCGGAAATCTGGGCCATCTCAGCTTGCAGGTCGGAGCCGACCAGCAGCATCAGAGGTTGGGCCACAAGGCTGAACAGGATGGCGATGACGAAGGAGATCAGCCACGCCAGAATCCCCATTCCCAACAGGGGCCAGAACTTGCCCTTGGTCAGGCGGAAGGATCCAAAGAAGTTGATCTTCTTGCGGTCGATGACCAGAGGGACGGCTAGGCTCAGCCGCACGGCCAGCCAGATCAAGACCCCCAGGCCCAGCAACATGACCACGGCCCCCAACAGATACATGAAGGGCGCGTTCATGGCCTGCCCGGCTCCGAAGGCCGCAAATCCGGCGAACACAAAGGCCAAATAGACCGCCATGAGCAACAGGCTCAGCACCAGGTTCACCAAAAGCACGCGCAGCTCATCTCCGCCCAGGCGCAGATAGCCCCATGCCCCCTTGGTCGGTTGCAAANNCACCCCGCGGGCGACGGCGGAATAGGCGACGGCGTTGAAGAGCAAGCCCAGGGGCAAGAACACTGCCATCATACCGGCATANGCCGCGAACACGGGCTGGAACTCCTCGATCGAGGTCGGGTTGCTCTCCTCAAGGGCCTTTAATTGCTGAAAAATCGCCGACATCGGCGCGGCCACGACAGCTCCGCAGATGGCAAGGATCACGAAGAACGCCAGCGTCCACCAGATCAGAACGGAAGGCTTGCGCCGCACCAGTCGGAACCCNTCAAACACGGCTTCGGTCGCAGAAAAGTCATCAGGTGTGGTCTCCATGGGTGGCTGCGACGGTCGCAGTCGTCTCGTGATGCCCCGCGGGAGCGGGTTCGACCTCCTGTTCAGGCGCGGGTGCGGACGGCTCCACAGGCGGTGCCGCCGCGGGCGGGGCACTGCCTGGGGCCAGTTGCTTACAGGCCGAGGCAAACGGCGCAATGCTGAGGACAGAAACCAGGCCGACGATCCAGGAGGCAACCACGCTGCCGACGATCACCCAGGGCCAATTGGCCCGGAGCAGGCTCGACATCATGGCCACCGGGTTGGCCTCCCACGCNCGCCGGGTCGCCCAGCATTTCATGCCGCCGACCCCGGCAAAGGTGATGATGCCGAAGATGACCGCGCCCGAGATCACCAGTTGAATGGCCGTTGCAATCAGCCAGGACAGCAGCATCAGGCCCACAAGGGCCCAGGTTTGACCCTTGGCCATGTTCCAGCCTGGGCCAAAGGCAAAGTCGCGCATCAGGACACTGGCCGGCGCGATCAGACTGGTGCGGGCCAGCCCANNGAGCAGGGCCAGCAAGACAAGCAGCCCCAGCCCAATTCCGGTCCAAATGGCCGTCTGGGGTCCGACCGATGCATACAGGGCATAGATCAGCAGGCCCAGGAGCACAGCCACGACAACGACCGCGACCCACACGCCAATGCCGATGGCCAGGCCAGCCACCGCCACGCGCAACTCATCCATGCCCAGGCGCATCGANAAGAAGCTGCGCTGCTGTGGACGGATGATGGCCCGGAAAATGGCGGTATAGAGCATCGCCATCAGCAGATACTGGGCCAGGCTGACGAGCGACGTCTGCGCCTGCATGTGGGACATGGCCTCCATCATGGCGGCCTGCGATTCCGCTTCGGTCCCGTTCGCCGGCATGGCTTCCATGGCTGGCAAAATCAGGGCGAACGACGCCACAACCGGCACAACGGTCGCCGCGCCCCAGACCAGAACACTGATCGGTCGTTTGATCGCAAGGTCAAAGGCATCGCCTATGGCTTGNCCAATAGAAAATCTGGGCATCTGGTTTCTCCTGATGCGTATGCGGTCGCAGTCTAGCGGGGATTAACCAGGCCCGCTAGAAGCCGCAACATGACGACCTCGACCGCCTCTGTCCCCTTAAATCCTGTCCATGTTATCGGTGGCGGCCTGGCCGGTTCCGAAGCCGCTTGGCAGATCGCCCAGGCGGGCGTGCCCGTCGTTCTGCACGAAATGCGCCGGGCAGGGNTTGTGACCGATGCCCACCACACCGACGGGCTGGCGGAACTGGTTTGCTCCAACTCCTTCCGGTCCGATGACTGGGAATACAATGCCGTGGGCCTGCTGCATGCCGAGATGCGCCTGCTGGACAGCGTGATCATGGCCTGCGGTGACGCCCATCAGGTCCCGGCGGGCGGGGCCNTGGCTGTCGATCGTGAGGGCTTTTCCGATGCCGTGACGGCGCGTTTACTGGCCCATCCGCTGGTGAGCGTGGTGGGCGAGGAGATCGCGGGGCTGCCACCGGCGGATTGGGACAATGTCATTGTCGCCACTGGCCCGCTGACGCCGCCCGCCCTGGCCGAGGCCATCCTGAAGCTGACCGGCGAGGAAAGCCTGTCCTTCTTCGACGCCATCGCGCCGATCGTGCATGCTGACAGCATCGACTTCGACATCGCCTGGCGTCAGTCGCGCTATGACAAGGAAGGCNCCGGGNGCGATGCCGCCGCCTATGTGAACTGTCCGATGGACAAGGCTCAGTATGAGGCCTTCATCGACGCCTTGCTGGACGGGCCCAAGGCCGAGTTCAAGGACTGGGAAAACGTTCCCTATTTCGATGGCTGTCTGCCCATCGAGGTGATGGCCGAGCGGGGCCGGGAGACCCTGCGCCACGGCCCGATGAAGCCCGTCGGCCTGACCAATCCGCGCGACCCGTTGGTCAAATCCCACGCCATCGTCCAGCTGCGTCAGGACAATGCCCTGGGCACCCTGTTCAACATGGTCGGCTTCCAGACCAAGCTGAAGCATGGGGCACAGGCGGAGGTGTTTCGCATGATCCCAGGCCTGCAGAACGCCCAGTTTGCCCGCCTGGGCGGCCTGCACCGCAACACTTTCCTGAACAGTCCCAAGCTATTGGACCGGCAACTTCGCATGAAGGCTGAGTCTCGCTTGCGCTTTGCCGGACAGGTCACGGGCGTGGAAGGCTATGTCGAGAGCGCCGCCATGGGTCTATTGACCGGCCGTCTCGCTGCCGCCCAGGCGCTGGGTCGCGAACTGGCCCCGCCACCGCCGGAAACCGCCATCGGGGCGCTGGTTGAGCACATCACCGGCGGGCATCTGGATGGCTCCAAATCCCAGCCCATGAACATCAACTATGGCCTCTTACCGCCGCTGGAGGCCCCGCGCGTCGACGAGCAGGGCCAGCGTATCCCGCCCAAGGATCGCGGCCGGGCCAAGAAGCGGCTCCAGAGCATCCGGGCCATGGAGGCGATGCGGGCGTGGAAAGCCTCTGGTTGATGTCCTCCGAAATCCGCCCTGCCGACTTTGCCCACCTCTCGGTTCAGGCTCTGCTGGAGCTGCATTTCCAGGCCCTGATCGGGGCGTCGCCGCTGGGCAAAGCGCATGTGCTGGATCTGGCGGCCTTGCAGGCTCCCGACATCAGCACCTGGGTTCTCTGGGNNGGCGATACGGCGGTCAGCACCGGGGCGCTGCGCCACCTCAGCGCCGATCAGNGTGAGATCAAATCCATGCGGACCCATCCTGACCACCTGGGTCAGGGTCTCGGCGCGGCCATGTTGGAACACATCATTCAAGAGGCCAGGGGAAGGNGCTATCGCACCCTCAGCCTGGAAACCGGCACCGGCCCGGCGTTCGAGCCCGCCCTGCGCCTCTATCGCCGCCGCGGCTTTGTCGAAGGGCCCGCCTTTGGCAGCTATCAGGCCAGCGACTTCAACCAGTTTCTGCATCTGAGCCTCTAGGCGGCCGCCATATCCATGCTTGAACCCGTCCGTTCGTCGATCCGCGCCCGCATCAACGCCCTGTTCAATGACTATGAGGCGGGTGAGCGACCGGCGCTGCGCCGGGCCGATGCTCTGTTTGCGCCCGACAGCGTGGCCTGGCGGGTCAATGGCGACGTGGTCACCATGATGATCGGTGGGGTTTCCGGCCTGTTGTTGCAGATGCTGCACCCGGCGGCANTGCTGGCAGGGGTGTGGGACCATTCGCATTTCCGCACCGACATGCTGGGCCGCCTGCGCCGGACGGCCAAGTTCATCGCCGTGACCACCTATGATCATGCGGCGGGGCAGGCGGCCATCGACAAGGTCAACCGCATCCATGCCAAGCTGAAGGGCACCCTGCCGGATGGCACGCCCTATCGCGTCACCGATCCGCATCTGCTGGCCTGGGTCCATGCCACCGAGACGATCAGCTTTCTCGATGCCTGGGTTCGCCATGCCGAGCCGGGCATGAGCCTAACTGACCAGGACCAGTATTTCGCCGAAATGGCCCAGATCGGGCGGGCTCTGNGGGCCGATCCGGTGCCGGAGACCCGTGCGGGGATCCAGGCCCTGATCGACAGCTATCGCCCTGAACTGCGCGTCGATGCCCGCACCAAGGAGGTGGCGGAGCTGGTCATGCGTCAGCGGGTCAGGCGATCTTCANTGGACACGGCGGCGGGCTTCATCATGCAGGCTGGCTATGACCTGCAACCCCAGTGGGCGCGTCAGATGCATGGGCGGCCCCTGCGCCCGCTCGTGACGTCCCTGACCCAGACCGGAGCCAGCGCCATGGCCCGGATCATGGACTGGGCCTACACCGGCTCGCCCAATCGCGAGGTCTGGCCTGATGAGGTCAAGGCCTGGCCGAGGGCGTAGGGGTGTCGTGCGTCATAGCCCGGCCTGCGGTCCCGGCTATCCATACCCGTAATCCGCAACCACAAGGGCATGCGGCTTGGGGCCACGGCTTATGGGTTCCCGGCACAAGGTCGGGAATGACGTTCTAGGGGGAAGAAAATCGCACCCTTCGCCGCCCATACGGCCAATAATGACGCATGGGCATGCCACCTTGCCGGGATGAGACGCCCCTATACCGTTCGCAGTTCGCAAATCTGGGATCAGGCCCGCGCCGCCTATCTAGCCGGAGAGCCCGCCAGCAGGGTGTGCCAGCGGTTCAATCTGGGTCTGTCGGCGTTGCGCAAACGGGCCAAGGCCGAAGGCTGGCGACGCCAGGACCAACCGGACGACAGCCCCGGGCGTGCGCCCTACAATCGACGCTGGGGTTCGACCACTGTGCAACTGATCGGTGTAGCCAGGGCACAGGCGGTGCGGGCGATCCGTCAGGGCCGTGTGTCTGAGGCCGAGGCCTGGCTGCAGGAGATCCGGCGGTTGGAGCAGCTGGCGCTATCCGACCACCTGCAAACCCGGCGCGTGCGATAGGAGGGACCAGACATTCCACCCTTTCCACCCTCATTGGCACGGATCGTTGTCCGCCTGGGCGGCGCAAATGCCGACGGTCAGTGACCAGGGCAAGATTGGCACCTTTCCACCCTGTTTTCTGGGGTGCCAAAACAGGCGGCCCCGTCCGGCCCGGTCAGGGGGCAGCTCGGGCTGATCAATCAGGCGGTTTTGTTCAGCGCCACCGCACGCGGGTCGGCTTGAGACGCTTGGCCACTGGCCCCATAGGCGGATGGGTTGCCGCGCTGGGACGACACCTCGGCAGCGATGGTCTGGACCAGGCCNTCGGAGATGCGGCGCGCCGCCTCGACCGCCCGTCCATGACGGGCCAAGACGGCATCGAAGGCCTTGGTCGCCTCAATCAGGGCTTGGCGGTCAGCCAGCGGAGCGGGCGAAATGCTTTGCGGGTTGCCTTTGATCTGGGCCGATTCACGTCGGTAATGGTTGGCCAGGTCCTGGGTTTGCGTCAGGGTCGCAAGNGCGTCCTGAGGCCTGCGGGCCTCGAACGCAGCGGCTTCGATCTGGAGCTGTTCCGTCAGGCGGCGGGTCAGGTCGATCAACTGTCGCACACGCGCAGTGGCGTTCAATGGGCGGCACCGCCAGCATCCATCGGGGTCATGCGCCTGTCTCCATCTGGTTCTGGTCGGCTTCCTGCATCCGGATCATCTGGGCCATAACCTGGTCGGCCATGCCGATGCCGCCAGCCTTGACAGTTTGCTTGGCCATGGCGTCGATCAGGAAGCTGNNCCAGGTCGCCTCGGCCTCGCCGCCNCCGAAGGGGGCCTCGGTCGACAGGCCCTCGAACATGGGCTTGAGCATCTGTGACAGGAACGACGCCTCAAAGGCTTCGGCCGTGTCACGCATCCGGTCCATNGCGCGGCCGGGGCATGGAGGAGGTCAGCAGGTTGGGGAGATCGCCAGATCGCTCATCACATCACCTCGATGTCGGCCTGCAGGGCACCGGCGGATTTCACCGCTTGGAGGATGGAAATCATGTCGCGCGGACTGACCCCNAGAGCGTTCAGGCCGTTGACCAAATCCGACAGAGAGGCCCCGCCGCCAATGATGCGCATCTCGCGGCCCAGCTCTTCTTCAATCGAGACATCGGATTGCGGCACCACAGCTGTTTGCCCGCGGCTGAAGGCTTCCGGCTGGCTGACCATGGGGGTCTCCTGCACCGAGACCGTCAGATTGCCCTGGGCGATGGCCACCGTGGAGACGCGCACCGCATCGCCCATGACGATCACGCCATTGACCTCATCAATGATCACCCTGGCCGGCATATCGACCTGCACCGGCAGGTTCTCGACCATGCTGATAAAGCCGGCGGCTCCCAGTTGGGCGGGTGGGCGCAAGGCAATGACCGTGCCGTTCTCGGCCAGGGCAGTATTGGGGAAGCTCTGGTTGATGGCGGCGGCCACACGCTGGGCTGTGGTGAAGTCCGGATTGCGCAGCGTCAGCCGCACTTCGTTCATGTTGTCCAGATGAAAGCCGGTTTCACGCTCCACGCTGGCACCGGCGGCAATGCGGCCTGCGGTCGGGACACCTCGCGTCACCGATGATCCCGACCCGCCCGAGGCCGACACGGCCCCCGTCTGGATCGAGCCCTGGGCCACCGCATAGGTCGATCCGTCGGCGGCCATCAGGCTNGTGACCAAAAGGGTCCCGCCCAGCAGGCTCTTGGCATCGCACATGGAGGAGACCGACACATCGATCCGCGAACCCGGCGTGGCAAACGGCGGCAGTTCGGCGGTGACCATGACCGCGGCAATGTTCTTGGAGTTGGCGTTGGAACCACGAATGTTGACCCCCAGCCGCTCGGTCATGCCTTCCAGCGACTGGCGGGTGAAGGGGCAGTTGCGCAAGGAGTCGCCCGATCCGGCCAGGCCAACCACCAGGCCATAGCCAACCAGCTGGTTCGACCGGACGCCTTCGACCGAAGCGATGTCCTTGATCCGCGACTGAGCCTGGGCCGGGCCCGTGGCAACCGCCAGTGCGGCCAACGGGGCTGTCAGCGCCAGGATCAGCCGGGCAAGTGGAGACATCTTCATCGGCAGGGCTCCGTGACAGACAAGGCGTCAGGCAGGCCTTGCCAGACTCGTGCCGCCAAAAACACATAAAAATCAATGCATGATACGGTCAGGCCCCCGGCGCCACGGCAGTTTCTGCCGGGCGGTTAACCAAACAGTGACGCTCCGAGGTGAACCTGCTGTTCTTGTGTGGAGTGAACCCCGATGAAGGTCTCTGGCCCATCCCGATCCGCCCCGGCCCAGCCTGGTCGTGGAGGTGCCGCCAATGCCGCATCCGGCTTTAGTATTTCGGGTCCTTCCGGAGGGGCACCCTGGCCAAGGCGGCTGCCACCAGCGCCGCGTCGGGCGTGGCCGGGGTCTCGGCCCTCATGGCCCTGCAAGGGGTGGATGACCCGCTGGAGCGCCGCCGCCGCAACATTCGTCGGGGACGGGGACTGCTGGATCGTCTGGACGAGTTGAAGCTGGCCTTGTTGGCCGGGGAAGCGGGGCAGGGAGCCCTGGAAGGGCTTACGCGGGGTTTGGCGCAAATGCGTGAAGATGCCCCGGATCCGGGCCTGGATGCCGTGCTGGAGCAGATCGACTTGCGCGCCCAGGTCGAACTGGCCAAAGCCGAGATGGCGGGACGTGCGGCCTTGTCGCGGTCGGGAGGGGGAACCACCGGGTGAGGGAGAAATGTCACGTTTCTGGTGTGGTGTCGGGAGGATTTATTCCCCTGGAACAACCGTGTTGCCCGGACTCGCCGGAGCACCTATAGCGAGGCCTTAACGCCATAGGGGGCGTTATGATGAGAGCGTGTGTGGCATGAGTTCTGTGGCAGCGGCGGCGGATACCTCAGGCGGCTACAAGCCTGGTCCCGACGAACCGTTCATGAATGAGCGTCAGCTGGCCTATTTCAAAGCCAAGTTGCTGGCCTGGAAAGACGATATCCTGGCGGAGGCGAAGGATACCGTTGTCAACCTCAAGTCAGAGACCGAGAACCATCCCGATCTGGTAGACCGGGCGACCNCGGAATCCGACCGCTCGCTGGTGCTGCGCACGCGCGACCGGCAGCGCAAGCTGATCTCCAAGATCGACGACGCCTTGCGCCGGATTGAGGATGGCTCCTACGGCTATTGCGAGGAGACCGGCGAGCCTATCAGCCTGGGCCGACTGGAGGCGCGTCCTACGGCGACCCTTTCGGTCGAGGCTCAGGAGCGTCACGAGCGGCGCGAGCGGGTTCACCGGGACGATTGAGACCGTGGCGCCGTGCGCTTCATTGCCGCCGCCGCGATGACCCTGGCCTGCTGCTGGCGGGCCATGGAGCTCTGGCCCAATCCGCTGACCAACCGGCGAGCCAGACCTGGACAGTGCCACCCCTGCGGCCTTGCGCGGCGATGCCTTCCGGCTGGAGTCGATGGTGGTCGTCACCAGCGGGGAGCGGGGCCGCCCGGACCTGCGTGCCGAGGCGGTTCAGTGGGTTGAGACCTGGCGCGCCACCGACGTCGACGCTCGGCCCTTCAACACCTGGCTGTTTCCGATCCCGGGCGGAACCCATGCCGCCAATGCCACGGACTGTTACCGCGCGGGCATGAACTGGCTATTCCGGCCACCCCAGCCTTGACTTCGCGGGCCTGAGAGCCGACCTACCGCGCCTCCCTCAACAGGTCCCTTCTGCCATGACCGTCAAGGTTCGTTTTGCGCCGTCCCCAACCGGAAAGCTGCATGTCGGCAATGTCCGCACGGCCCTGGTCAACTGGCTGTTTGCCCAGAATGCCCGCAGTGTCGGCCAGGAGGGGAAGTTTGTCCTGCGAATCGACGACACCGACGTGGCGCGCTCCACCNCTGAGTTTGAGNAAGGGATTGAAGACGATCTCAGCTGGCTCGGTCTGGCTTGGGACGAGCGGTACAACCAGTCGCAGCGGTTCGACCGCTATGAGGCGGCGGCCCAGCGCCTGAAGNGATCGGGGCGCCTCTATGCGGCGTATGAGACGGCTGAAGAGCTGGACCGCCGCCGCAAGGTGCAACTGTCACGCGGTCAGCCGCCAATCTATGACCGGGCCGCTCTCAGTCTGACCGAGGCCGAAAAGGCCGCCTATGAGGCTGAGGGCAGACGTCCGCACTGGCGCTTCAAGCTTGAGGGCAAGCGGGTGGCCTGGGAAGACCTGGCGCGCGGACATGCCGAAGTCGACACCGCTTCCATGTCCGATCCTGTGCTGATCCGTGAGGATGGGCTGTTCCTCTACACTTTGCCGTCGGTGGTCGATGACATCGAGATGGCCATCACTCACGTGATTCGGGGCGAGGACCACGTGACCAACACCGGGGCCCAGATCGAGATCTTTGAAGCGCTCGGAGGGCCGGTGCCACAGTTTGCGCATATGCCATTGCTGGTGGGTGCCGATGGCGCAGCCCTGTCCAAGCGGCTCGGTTCGCTGTCGATCTCCGAAATGCGAGATGACGGCTTTGAGCCGATCGCCATCACCAGCCACCTGGGTCGCATCGGCACCTCGGATCCGCTTGAGGTGGCCCCGTCGGTCGAAGCTCTGGGGGCGACGTTCAGTTTCTCCAAGATGGGGCGTTCGCCGGCTCGTTACGATGTGGCGGATCTTGAGCGCCTGAATGCCCAGGCCCTGCACGCCATGGATTACAGAACGGCTCAGCCGCGCCTGTCGGCCTTGAAAGCGGATCTCGGTGAGGGGTTCNTGATGACCGTTCGCCAGAACCTGCAGAAGTTTGGCGATGTGGTTGAACTGGCCAGGATTGTCNCAGGGCCGATAACGCCGGTGATCGAGGATACTGCTTTTACAGCGGCAGCGGCTGACCTCTTGCCACAGACCATAGATGGTTCGACCTGGTCGATGTGGACCACGGCGATCAAGGAGGCCACTGGGGCCAAGGGAAAAGCTTTGTTTATGCCGTTACGTCTGGCTTTGACCGGCCAGTCGCACGGGCCGGAGATGGCGGACATGGNNGCACCGTTGATCGGGCGTGAGCGGATCGCTGCGCGCCTGAAAGGTGAGACGGCCTGAACCGCCTCACCAGCGGCAAGATTAGCCGTTGCAAGTGGCCAGTTGTTGGGCCGACAAGGTGGTGCCGCGATAGGTGAAGGCCGTGACCTGACCCAGGCGTTGCACCACACGACGGCAGGCGCGAGTCGCGGGCTGGTTGGAGCCACCGGTTGCCGTGCACTCGGCCCCATCACAGCGCCAGCTGGCCCCGTCGATGATGGTGCTGCTGCTCGGTGCGCGGCTGGAATCGACCAGGGTCAATCGTGAGGCAGCAGTGTCAGCGGCCATGGCACCAGTGCCGATGCTGAGTGAAGCGAGAGCAATCAGGGCGAGACGCATGGGATATCTCCACGAGGGCCAATTGGGCCGGATACCGCTTTCTGCGCTTCCCGATGAATCCGTCAGGGAAAACTAAACGACGATCACTTATCGCTGATCACAAACTGTACTTTGCGAGGTCCGCAGCAGCGAGAAGGCCGTCTCGACGTCAGGACAAACCTGGAATGCGGAGAGAAAAGACGTTGGGGTTAGGCCTTGTGCGACACCTTCCCCAAGCGCCGAGACCAGTCCATCCCAGTAGCCATTTGTGCTCAGAAANACGACTGGCTTAGCGTGTAAATTCAGCCGCTTCCAAGAAAGAACTTCGATTGCCTCTTCAAGTGTTCCGATGCCGCCAGGTGCCACGACAAAGGCGTCGGACTGCTCATACATCAAGGTCTTGCGTTCATGCATGGATGTCACGATGACCGTTTCGACGACGTCATAGAGTCGCTCATTGTGACGCAGGAACTGCGGCATGATGCCCAGCACCTTGCCACCCGTTTCATGACAAGCTCGCGCGGCAGCCCCCATCAACCCGACGCCACCACCACCATAGACCAGCCGCCAGCCCAACCTGGCAGCGGTCGCGCCGAANTCTTGAGCGGCTTGAATGTAGGCGGGATCCGCGCCGTCAGCAGATCCGCAGAACAGGCAGACCGAGGGACCGTTGTGGGGGTGGATCGAAGGTGGCGTGTAGGACATGCTTCTCCGGTATCAGACTTTGGCTGCCGGGTGCAGACTGATACTGTGAGGTTAAGCCGAGCCGTCGTCACAAGCCGTGCGGGCAGGATGCGGCATCGGGTGCGGGACGGGGACTTGGCATGCGTAGACGGGACTTTATGTCCGCCCTTCTGGGCCTGACGGTCGCGTCCTGTGATCGCGCTGGTCAACGTCCGGACGCAGCCGGGATGACGATGGGTGGGTCGCTCCACCACGGACGCTCACTGCCACTGTGTCATCTGACGGGCTGGTGATTCTGANNGGAGCCTCAGACGTCGACCAGCGGATTGTCCTGCGCNCCTCTCGCGGGGAAGCGTATGCCGCAATGGCTGACGAGAATGGGACCTTTGTCGTGAGCTTGCCGCGTCCCATTGGTCACGTGCTGTACCACGCAGAGGTCCAGAACGGAGAGACGGCGGTGGTGTCGCCCGAACTGTTGTTGGTTCTGGACGGTGGCAACGGGCCTCTGGCGGTGCTGCAGGCAGGCTGGCCCAGCCTCAGGCTTGATCGGGCCTTACCACTGGGGGCCGTTGACGCCGATGACGGCCGGGTCTTGCTGTCGGGGCAACTGCCAACGGCCGACGGATCTGTTCGTGTCACGACCCAACACGGGACGCGGGCGCATCGACTTGGGCCCGATGGAAAATGGACGGCCGCCGAGGAACTGACGGGTCCTCAAGCCATCCAGGTTGATGGCAACACTTATGAATGGCCGGGACGGGGCGAATCGACCGGCGAGCAAACTGACATTGAGCGTGCTGGACGGGGCTGGCGGATCATCTGGAGGACGCCCGGCGGAGGGCGACAGTCGACCTGGCTTCCGGATGCGACAGCCAGTTAAGTCCCTGTTAACCGAAACGGTCGATCAAAGGCATGTTTCCAGCCTTTGGAAACACCCACCATCACCAAACTCCATTCCAGCCCGGCGCTCGCGTCGGGCTTTTTTCGCTCGGGGGAATCGAGTTCCTGACCCTGGCCAATGGGCCAGAAGCAGGATGAGATGGCTCCGCGGGTAGGATTCGAACCTACGACCAGCCGATTAACAGTCGGCTGCTCTACCACTGAGCTACCGCGGAACAGCGTCTCAGGAGGGCGGCGCTATAGCAGTGGCCCTCGGACATGTGCAACGGGGTGCGGAATGATTTTTCACATTGAGCATGCCGACGACCCTCGGATTGAGGATTTTCAGGACATCCGCGATCGAGATCGGGTCGGTCGACAAGGGCTGATCATGGTCGAAGGGNAAGTCCTGCTGCGTACGCTGCTGTCGCCGGCAGCGAGGACAGGCCCGGTCGCCTTGCTGTTGTCGGAGCGGCAGCATGGGAGGCTGGCCAATGGCCTCTTGGAAGGTCTGAGTGGAGCCACACCAGTGTATGTGGCCGCGCAGTCCGTTCTGGACGCCATCGCTGGCTTCNCCCTTCACCGCGGCGTTCTGGCCTTGGCTCGACGCCCGCCCCCAGAAACGATTGCCAGTTGGAGCGCGTCAGCTGCGCCGATCGTGATCGGTGTCGGGATTGGGAATCACGATAATATCGGAGGCCTGTTCCGCAACGCCGCTGCTTTTGGTGCAGGCGGGGTGGCCCTGGACAGTACTNGCTGTGACCCGTTCTACAGGAAAGCCATACGTGTGTCTGCCGGAGCCGCGTTACGCATGCCTTACGCGTTCGAAGGTTCGGGCCACGAGATACTCGATGCCNTTGGTAATGCGGGATTCCATCCCGTTGCGTTGTCGCCGGGCGGGCAGGCGCGGCTGCATGAGACCGATGGCACCCTGCGGGCAGCCATTGTTGTGGGTCCCGAAGGGCCGGGGCTACCATCAGACATTCTGGCACGATGCCAGACTGCCCGAATCNCGATGGCGGGCGGCTTTGACTCGCTCAACGCCGCGACCGCATCGGCTCTGGCTCTGGAACATTTCACCCGCCACCAGAGAGCCTGAGCGATTTTACCCCTGCTGGTTGAGTCGGGTTGAGGCGCTGGGCGGTCTGAGCCTTGTTAATTTGTCTTAATGAGTGGGGGCTCGCGACATGACCGTAATGACCGATTTCATCGCCACGGCCGGGCAACGGCGGCCGCAGCTATCGTTCTATGTGCCATGATGACTGCTTGGGGCATCGGTTGGGCGACAGCGCCGATCTGATCGACACTGCTTAAGTCTGACCACAGGGCCATCGATCAAAAGATCGGTGGCCTTGTCATTTCGGGGCAAATGCTCGCGATGGAGGCCTGACCCGGAATCGAACCGGGATACACGGATTTGCAGTCCGCTGCGTAACCATTCCGCCATCAGGCCGACGACGCCTTGTTAGGCGGTCGGGACCATCGCGAGGCGGGTGAGCTACCAGATCAGATTGTGCCCCGCAACGCACTGGCCTAGAAGCAGGTCCGATTTTTGGGTTTTGCCCTACTGGATCTGCGCAGGGACAGGAAACAATGGACACGCAGGCGGCCCGCAAGGCCATGGTGGATTCCCAGGTTCGGGTCAACGACGTCACCAATCGCGCCCTGTTGGCTGCAATGCTGCAAGTGCCGCGCGAATCCTTTTGCCAGCCGGACAGGGCTTATTCTGCCTATAACGAGATCGAGGTGCCCGCCGCCAACGATCGCAGCTTGATGCTGGCGCGTGACCTGTCGAAACTGCTGATGGTCGCAGAGCCTACGGCAGGTGAAACCGCTCTGGTCATGTCCGGCGGATATGCCGCAGGCGTCTTGTCGGCGATGGGACTGAACGTCACCTTGCAAGACAGTTCGGCCGACGCCCTTGCTGTGGTTCACTCGGTCCTGGACGCGGACGGCGTGGTTTGTCGCCAGGCTCCGCTCGATGCACCCGCCGATAGCGGGTATGACCTGATTGTCAGCGAGGCAGCGGTGCCCGGACGCATGGAGCGCTGGCTGGATGCCCTAGCACCTGGTGGGCGACTGGCGGTTGTAGAACGCCAGGGGCCTGTTGGCCGCGCAGTCCTTTATGTCCGGGGCCGCGACGGATTCTCGCGGGCCGAAATGTTCAATGCGGCACCGCCACTCTTGGCAGAACTGACCCCGTCCCCACATTCGCACTTTAGAGGATCGGCGGCAGTTCCGGTCTGTGAAAAAACTTAACTGGCACTGTTGGGTAGAGTGGTCCATCGCCGCCCAATGCCTGCAGCCACCGATTGGCTGGCCCACACGGGGAACTATGATGTTGAATCGTTCGCGCTTGTTTGCATCGGCAGCTGCAGTGGCAGTTCTCATGGCGGCTGCTACACCGTCCTGGGCCGAAACGCTGCGCGACGCCATCATCATGGCCTACCAGACCAATCCGACGCTCCTTGCCCAGCGCGCCAATCAGAGGGCCCTGGACGAGACTGTGGTGCAGGCCCGCGCCGGCTTGCGACCAACCCTGGGCGTCGGTGTTTCTGCCAACTACCAACACAACGACATCTACGGCGTGACCTCGGAAAGCGACACCGGCGGCGTTTCGATCGATCTGAGCCAGACCCTGTATACGGGCGGTCGCATTGGCCATGGCATCAGCGCGGCCGAAGCTAACGTAATGGCTGGCCGTGAGAACCTGCGTGAAATCGAGCAGCAGGTCATCGCCTTGGTGATTCAGGCCTATGCTGACGTGGTTCGCGACACCGATATTCTGCGAATTCGCCAAAACAACCTCAACGTCCTGCAACGGCAGCAGGAAGAGGCCAGCGCACGCTTTGAGGTCGGCGAGATCACCCGCACCGATGTGGCGCAGGCCGAAGCTCGCCTGGCCCAATCGGAGGCCGATCTGGCCATCGCACAGGCGCAGTTGTCGACGTCTCGGGCCGCCTATGCGGCGGTAGTTGGCCAAGCCCCTGGAACGCTGGAGGCCATGCCAGTCCTGCCAGGTGTCCCCACTGATTTTGACGTGGCTCTCGACACGGCATTGGACGAAAACCCTGGCATCCGAGCCGCCACTTACCATCTGGCAGCCGCCGAAGCTGGCGTGGCCCAGGCCCGGGCGGAGTATTTGCCGTCTGCTCGACTGACCAGCTCCTATGGTGGGTCGACGCTCAACCTGGGAGAACCGGATCAGATCGCCGACCGACGCACGTTCCAGACCGGACTGTCGGTCTCCGTTCCGCTTNTTTCGGGCGGGATGAATGCCTCACGCGTGGCCCAGGCGNCGGAGCGTGCCAACGCGGCCCAGATCGCGGTGGAGNGGGAGCGGCGTCAGGTTCTGCAGTCCATTTCGTCTTCCTACGCCCAGTCCATCTCGGCGCGTTCGACGCTGGAGGCGGGCCAGGAGGCGGTGCGGGCGGCATCTGTGGCGGCTGAAGGGGTGCGTCAGGAGGCTCAGGTTGGCCTGCGCACGACGCTGGATGTGCTGAATCAGGAACTTGAGCTGCGAAACGCCGAGGTTTCGCTGGCCAGCGCCCGTCGCAACGAATACGTCGCCCAGGCCAATCTCTTGGCTGCCATGGGGCGCCTGCAGGGGCAGCATATGGACCCAGACCTGGACGTCTACGATCCCGATGCCAATTTCCAGGCCGTCCGCAACCGCGGGGCCTTGCCCTGGGATGGTTTGATTGAATCGCTGGATCGTCTGGCCTCACCGCAGGTTATGCCCGCAACCGATCAAGCCGACGCCCCGATCGATGCCCAGCTGAAGTCGGAAGTCATCCGTGCCGGCCCTGGCACCTGAACGGTCACACAGAATTCACGCGACAAGTGAAACGCCCGTTGATTTGCGGCGGCGTAGATGCGACGAAAAGGACCAACGGTTGGTGCGCTTGGCTTCAACCTCTCCCTTCAATGCCAGCCAGCCGGATAGATCATGACTGACCAGAACGCCCAGGAACCGACAATGGAGGAAATCCTGGCGTCGATCCGCCGGATAATCTCTGAGGACGACCAACCCGCTGAAACCGCTGAAGCACCTGTGGCCGCCGCGGATCCAGTGCCGGAGCCTGAGCCCACCGCTTCGGAACCTGAAACGGTTGTCGCTGTGGCCGAAGAGACCAAAATCGTGGCCGAGCCGGAGCCAGCCGAGGACGTGCTGGAGTTGACCGAAACCTATGCCCCGGCGTCGGAATCAATCGGCGATTTAGACGTGTCCACGCCTGAACCAGAACCGGAGCCTTTCCCCGCCTATACGCCTGAACCCGCACCGGCTCCTGCGCCGGTGGCCGCCGACATGTCGTCGGTCGTTGTGGCGGCCGTCGGCGGTGGCGTGACGGTGGAGGCGCTCGTTCGCTCGATTGTTGAGCCTCAGGTCAAGGCCTGGCTGGAGCAGAACCTGGATAGCCTTCTGCGCGACATGCTGCGCGAGCGGCTCGAGCGAGTATTCCGCTAAGCCAGCACGAACTGTTCGTGAGATCGCCATGGGGCGGCTCCGATGGAGCCGCCCTTTGACTTTCGCCCTCCCGGCTGCGAAGAACGGCACTGCGGCTATCAGGGCAGCCTTGAGAAACATTATGCTCGACAAGAATTTCGATCCCCGGACCGCCGAACCCCGTCTCTATGAGATGTGGGAACAAAGCGGCCTGTTCGCACCGCGCACGGACCGCGGAGAGACGGGTGAGGCCTATTCCATCGTCATTCCGCCGCCGAATGTGACAGGCAGCCTGCACATCGGCCATGCGCTGAACAACACGCTGCAGGACATCCTGGCCCGCTATCACCGTATGAAGGGCAAGTCTGTGTTGTGGCTGCCGGGAACCGACCACGCGGGCATTGCGACCCAGATGGTCGTTGAGCGCAAGCTGAAGGCCGAAGGTAACCAGGACCGCCGCTCGATGGGCCGCGACGCCTTTGTCGACAAGGTGTGGGAATGGAAAGCCGAAAGCGGCGGCACCATCGTGCGCCAGCTGCGCCGTCTGGGATCGTCCTGCGACTGGAGCCGCGAGCGATTCACGCTGGATGAGGGGCTGAATGCCGCCGTCCGCAAGGTGTTTGTCCAGCTGTATCGTGAAGGGCTGATCTACCGCGACAAGCGGTTGGTCAATNGGGACCCGCACTTCCAGACGGCCATCAGCGACCTGGAGGTCGAACAGAAGGAGGTCGATGGTCACTATTGGCATTTCGGCTACCCGCTGGCCGATGGCGTCACCTACGAGCATCCGATTGCCTTTGACGATGCGGGCAAGCCGACCGAGTGGGAGACACGCGACTATATCACCGTGGCCACCACGCGCCCTGAAACCATGCTGGGTGACACCGGCGTGGCCGTCCACNCAAGGNATGAGCGCTACGCGGACCTGATTGGCAAAGCGGTCATCCTGCCCATCACGGGCCGCCGTATCCCCATCGTTGCTGATGATTATGCCGATCCGACCAAGGGGTCGGGCGCGGTGAAAATCACCCCGGCGCACGACTTCAATGACTTCCAGGTCGGCAAGCGGGCGGGGCTGCCCGCGATCAATGTGCTGGATGCATCCGCCCGCATCCTGGACCACGCTGCCATTACCAGCGGCACTGATGCCGACGGCAATCCGATCGAGGACGAAGAGGTCCGCGCCCTGGTCGAAAGCCTGCCAGCCGAGCTGTTGGGCCTGGACCGGTTCGCAGCCCGCAAGGCTATCATCGCTCTGGCCGAAGCGGACGGCTGGCTGAAAGGCATTGAAAGGACCAAGCACATGGTCCCGCACGGCGACCGGTCGGGCGTCGTGGTCGAGCCATGGCTGACGGACCAGTGGTTCGTCGATGCCTACACCCTGGCCCAGCCGGCACTGAAGGCGGTGGAGGAGNGGGCGACCACCTTTGAGCCCGCCAGCTATTCCAAGATCTATTTCGAGTGGTTGCGCAACATCGAGCCTTGGACCATCTCGCGTCAGCTGTGGTGGGGCCACCGCATCCCCGCCTGGTTCGGGCCGAACGGCGAGATCTATGTCGCTGAGACCGAAGACGATGCCCGCGAACAGGCGATGAGCGACTACGACCATGAAGTCGTGCTGCGTCAGGATGAGGACGTGCTCGACACTTGGTTCAGCTCTGCCCTTTGGCCGTTCTCGACCATGGGCTGGCCGGACGAGACCGACGATCTGAAGCGCTTCTATCCGACCAGCGATCTGGTCACGGCGGCGGATATCATCTTCTTCTGGGTGGCCCGGATGATGATGATGGGCCTTCACTTCATGGATGAGGTGCCGTTCCAGCGCGTCATCATCAATGGCCTGGTCCGCGACGAGAGGNGCCAGAAGATGTCGAAGTCCAGGNGCAACGTCATCGATCCGCTGGAGCTGATCGACGAGCTGGGCGCGGACCCCTTGCGCTTCACCATGGCCATCCTGTCGGGCACGCGCGACATCAAGCTCTCGAAGCAGCGGATTGAGGGCTACCGCAACTTCGGCACTAAGCTGTGGAACGCCACGCGCTTTGGCCAGATGAATGAGGCTCGGCGCGTGGAGGGTTTCGATCCGGCGACCGTTGAGCAGACCATCAACCGCTGGATCCGGGGCGAGCTGACCAAGGCCGAACGCCAGGTATCTGAGGCCATCGAGGGCGGTCGCTTCGATGATGCAGCTGCGGCGCTGTATCGCTTTGTCTGGAACATCTTCTGCGACTGGTATCTGGAGTTGGCTAAGCCGGTGTTCAACGGCCCTGATGAGATGGCCAAGGCCGAGACGCGCGCCATGACCGCCTGGACGCTGGACCAGACGCTCAAGCTGATGCACCCGGTCATGCCCTTCATCACCGAGGAGCTTTGGGGCCAGACGGCGACCGAAGGCGCGACGCGTGCCGAGCCGATGTTGCTGGGGGCGTCGTGGCCGTTGCTCCCGGACTCCNTTGTCGATGCTGAAGCCGAAGCCGAGATCGGCTGGTTGGTCGATCTGGTCAGCGAGATCCGCGCCCTGCGGGCAGAGATGAATGTGCCGCCGTCGGCCAAGCCAGCGCTGGCCTTCATCGCCCCCGACACGACCACGGCGGCGCGGGTGGAACGTCACCGGGACCTGATCCTGACGCTGGCACGAGTGTCCGAAGTGGCGGCGGCGGAGGCTGCCGGGGCGGGCGCGGTCACCTTCGTCTCCAGTGGAGCCACGGCGGCTCTATCGCTGGCTGGTATCATCGACCTGGATGCCGAGCGCGCGCGCCTGAGCAAGGAGATTGCGGCCTTTGACAGCGATATAGGCCACTTCGGCAAGAAACTGGGCAATCCCAACTTCGTCGAACGCGCTGCTGCGGAGGTTGTCGATGAGCAGCGCGAAAAGCTGGCGGCGGCCGAGGCTGGGAAGGCCAAGCTGCAGGCGGCGCTGGCGCGACTGGACGCGGTGGGGTGAGCAAGGTTCGGCTGGATCAACTGCTGGTCCAGCGTGGCCTGCTGGATAGTCGGGCCCAGGCCCGGGCGGCGATTGAGGCGNGGGGCGTCAACGTCGATGGCCAGCCTGCCCGTCAGCCTTCGCAGAAGGTGGCAGAGGACTCGGTTCTGACGGCCGTGGCCGCGCATCGCTTCGTCAGCCGTGCGGCCCTCAAGCTGGACCATGCCCTGTCCCTTTGGCCGATCGCGGTTGAAGGGCGCACGGTGCTGGACTTGGGGGCGTCAACCGGCGGCTTTACCCAGGTGTGCCTTGAGAGAGGGGCGCAACGCGTCTTTGCCGTTGATGTGGGGCGTGACCAACTGCATGAGCAAGTCGCGGCTGATCCCCGAGTGATCAATTTGCAGGCCACCGATGCCCGCAACCTGACAGCAGCATTGATCACTCCGCCGCCGGAACTGATCGTCTGCGATGCCAGCTTCATTGGCTTGGCCAAGCTCTTACCGGTGCCTCTTTCGCTGGCCGGGCCGNGGGCAGATCTGGTCTGCCTGGTCAAGCCTCAGTTCGAAATGGAGAGCCGGACGGATGTGGGCCGCGGCGGCGTGGTGCGCGATGCCGAGGCCCGCCAGGCGGCCCTGGATCGGGGCGTGAAATGGCTGGCTGAGCAAGGCTGGCACGTCAGGGCGGCGGCCGCGAGCCCGATCGAGGGCGGAGCTGGCAACCGGGAGTTTCTGGTGTGGGCTCAAAGCCCGCCACAAGTCTGAAAGGTTGAAGCCCCGGCGGATGTCTCCACCGGGGCTTCGTCACGCCGTCGATCGACAGGGGGCTGAAACTTAATCGACGACGCGATGGGGAATGGCGGGGTCAGCAGACCTCGCGATAGGTGGTGACAAGCCGTCCGTAGCGATCCCGGCTGGTCGACTCGACGCGGGTGCAGCCATAGCTGGAGCCGTTGTATGCGCGACCGTTGCTGGAGTAGTTCCCGCTGCCGTAGTAAGTCGATCCATAGTTGTAGCCGTTGCTATAACGGTCATTGCTGTAATATCGACCGTTATAGTTATCGCTGTAGCGATCATTGTAATAACGATCACTATATTGGTCGTTGCGATAGGCGCGGTTGTCGTATTCGTAGCGGCTGTCGCCAGCGTAGCGGTTATCGCAATAGGCGCGATCTCGGCTACTGCCGGACCCTGCCGCGGCCCCGACCATGGCACCGACGACGGCACCGAGAATGCTGCCCTCAGTGCGACGACCATTGGCGGCAATCTGAGAGCCAGCCACGGCCCCGAGGCCACCACCGATCACGGCACCGGCTGTCTGGCCATCACGGCACGGATCCGAATAGCGATAGTTGTCTTGGTAACCCCGGTCGTAATAGCCGCCGCCATAGTAGGATTGGGCAGATGCCATCGTCGGCGCGGTCATCCCGACCAGAGCCGTGGCCAGAGCAGCGGTGACTGCAGCGTAAGTTCTCATGTCAGCCTCCCTATCGGACATCCCAAGCGCGGTGGCGCGTCAGCGATGTCGTTGAGCCAGAGCGTTAATGGCGCGAACCTGAACGGCTGTTGATGTTGCTGTTCATGTTCGTTCATCTTTGTCAGCCAACGTCACGCTCGCCGGACCTGACATCCTGGGCTAGAAGCCAGTCATGACAGCGATTTTGACCATCTCACGCATCGCCGGACAGNGGGATGCGGTCGCCGATACGAACGACGGGCCCGTGTTCATTTCGGGCGCATTGCCAGGAANNTTGGTCGAGGGCGAGGTGCGAGATGGGCGAATCAGATCGCCGCGAATCCTGACTCCCAGCCCGGACCGCGTTCAGGCACCCTGTCCGCACTTCGGAACCTGCGGTGGCTGCGCCCTGCAGCAGTGGGCCGAACGCCCCTATCTGGACTGGAAGGCCGAACAGGTTCGTCACCTTCTGCAACGTCAGGGCCTGAGCCCGCGCGTCACACCGACAACCGCCGTGCCGTGGCAAAGTCGCCGGCGCCTTGCGCTGCATGCACGTCGCGACCCCAGCGGGCGTGTGCGGCTGGGCTTCAAGCCACGCCGGAGTTGGCAGTTGGTTGAGATCCAGGCCTGTCCGGTCGCCAATCCAAAACTGGTGGATGCCCTTCCGGTTTTGCGCCAGATCGCCGATGCGGTGCTGGAGCATNCAAAATCGGCCCCGACGCTGCATGTCACCTGGACCCTTACGGGACTGGATGTCGATATCACCGGGGTGGAGCGTAAGTCTGGCGGCCTTGCCCGCGACCGCCTGAGCCGGGCCATCACCGTTGCCATGGAGGGCGATGTCGCCCGCCTCAGCCTGGCAGGGGAGGTGCTGTTCACGGCACGGCCGCCGCAGGTGCAGTTCGGCCGTGCGACCGTCACCCTGCCGCCGGGCGGGTTTGTCCAGGCCGTGCCCGAGGCCGAGGCGGCCATGGTTGATCGGGTGCGGGCCGCCGTTCTTGGTCATGGGCGGGTGGCCGATCTGTTCTGCGGGGCCGGGACCTTCACCTTTCCCCTGGCGGAACAGGCCACGGTTCTGGCGGCGGATGGAGCCGGGGCGGCGATCGAGGCGCTGAAGGCGGGGCGGGCCACCGCAGACGGCCTGAAGCCGATCGAGGCGATGGCCCGGGATCTGTTCCGGCGACCGCTGTCGCCCCATGACCTGAAGGGGATCACCGCTGTGGTTCTGGATCCGCCGCGGGCTGGAGCGACCGAGCAGGTGGCACAGCTTCCGGGTTCGGACGCCCAGGTGATCGCCTATGTCTCGTGCAACCCACAAACCTTCGCTCGCGATGCCCGCGCACTGGTCGACGGCGGCTTTACCCTGGAGCAGGTCGCGCCGATCGATCAATTCCTGTGGTCGGGCCATGTGGAGCTGGTCGGGGTCTTCCGCCGCTGACCCCATGCGGGGCGCACGGAAAAAGATGGTGGAAAGGTGCCAAAAGGGCCAATTTTCCATTTGAAGATTGAATCGACAGGCATTTTCTGAGGGTGGCCGGTGCCAAATCCTGGCCTCGGGGTACCCAAGCCGAGGGTGGAAAGGGTGGAAAGGGTGCCAAATCACCTCGGTCCATCCGTCTCGAACAAATCCAGCTGCGCACGGGTGCAGGGCGGAACGCGGAACCGTGTCGTGTCCAGCGCCGGACGCGGTGTGGCCAGACCATAACGGCGCGTCGCCGCCTTGAAGCGGCTGGCCATCAGGTCCGATACGGCTCCGGTGCCTTTCATGCGTTGGGACCAGTCGGGATCATAGTCGCGCCCGCCTCGGGTCTGACGGATCAGGGACATGACCCGGCCTGCGCGATCCGGGCGGGCGTCGGCCAGCCATTCACGGAACAGATCCTTGATCTCCAGCGGCAGGCGCAGGGTGACATACATGGCCGAGGTGGCCCCGGCCTTGGCCGCCGCCTCCAGCACCGCCTCCATCTCATGATCATTCAGGCCGGGAATGGCGGGNGCAAAGCCGACCCCGACCGGACATCCGGCCTCGGCCAGACGCGAAATGGCTTCCAGTCGCCTGGCCGGGGTCGAGGCCCTTGGCTCCATATCCCGCGCCAGCTTCCGGTCCAGAGTGGTGATGGACACCATGGCCCCGGCCAGTCCCTGACGTCCCATCTCGCCCAGGATATCGGCATCACGGGCGATCAACACCGATTTGGTGATGATCGTCAGCGGGTGATGGAACCGCTGCAGCACCTCCAGGATCGCGCGGGTCGTGCCTGTTTCACGCTCAACCGGCTGATAGGGGTCGGTATTGCCGCCTATGTGGATCGGCTTGCAGCGGTAGCGTGGGGCCGAGAGCTGTTGTTCCAGCAGGCGTGCGGCATCCGGCTTGAAGAAGAGGCGGCTCTCGAAATCCAGGCCCGGGGATAGGCCCATGTAGGCATGGGCCGGGCGGGCGTAGCAGTAGATGCAGCCATGTTCGCATCCTCTGTAGGGGTTGATGGAGCGGTCGAAGCCCACGTCAGGGCTGGTGTTTCTGGTGATGATGGTCCGGGCCGCTTCGGGCGACAGTGTGGTGCGTAGTGGCGGGGCGGGCTCATCGTCGCCGGTCCAGCCGTCGTCGAAGGCGTGTTCGGTCTGACGTTCATATCGACCCGTCGCATTTGTTCGCGCCCCTCGACCTTTCGCCGCCTCTGCCATGGATAGGAATATAGACGCGAGAGGGAACAAGGCAAGAACAAAAATGTTGATGCGCAACCGAACGCGACAAGGCGTGCGTTCGTGCCAGGGCCGGATGTGGAGCGGCAGGCCCGCCCTCAACTCGTGAGGTTTGATGAGCCGAGTGGTAAGGCGAAGGGGAGGCGCCCTCGTTCAGGAAGCCACCGCGCGGTGACGGATAGGGCCAGCCTAATGGTGCGGATGAGAGGACTCGAACCTCCACGCCTCGCGGCGCTGGAACCTAAATCCACTGCTAAAACACCCCAATAGAGAAAATTCTCTATCAAAACAACGACATTCTATCGCTTTCCAGTTGAATCGGCTGGACACATCGCGGACACAGTGTCCGTAGCGGTGGGAGTCGCAACTGGCCGGGTCATCCCGGCCAAGGGGGCTCATGACTACGCACACCATGTTCGATGGCCGGTTGCAGATTTACCGGCGCGGCAGCGGANAGTTCTGGCAATGCGCGGCGCGCGTTGGCGGCGAACGGTTCCGCAACAGCACCGGAGAAGAGGATCTCGCCCGAGCGAAGGACGTCGCCGAGGAATGGTACCTCGGCTTGCGAGGCAAGCTCCGGAACGGCGAGATCACCCGAAGCGAGAAGACCTTCGGCGAAGCCGCCGAGCACTACCTCCGCCAAGCCCGCGTGCTGGCGGCGTCCGTGCGGAGCCCGAAGTACATCAGCCTGATGGAGCTCCGAATGAACCGGCATATCCTGCCGTTCTTCGGGAAGNACCCCCTGTCGGAGGTCAATCGAGGCCTTGTGCAGACCTATCGCGTGGCGCGGGCCGAGGAGACGATCGCGCGGACCGCGACGGAGGAGCAGCCCGGCAGGCCACCCTCGCGCAGTACGATGAACCAAGAGATCGTCCATATCCGGCAGGTGCTGAAACACGCCGAAGGGATGGCCTGGCTGTCGCACCTGCCCAACCTCACCATGCCTTACATGACCCAAGGCAAGCGCGAGCGCCGCGCTTGGTTCTCACCGGAGGAGCNNAAGCAGGTCTACACCGCGACCCGTCGTCGGGTGGAGCAAGGCGGTCGGCGCGGCTGGACCCAGCGCTACCAAGACTTGCACGACTACGTTCTGTTCATGGGCAACAGTGGCCTGCGACCCGACGAAGCCGCTCGTCTGGAAATCCGGGATGTGAGCGTCGAGGACGATTATGCGACCGGCCAGACGATCCTCGTGATCGATGTGCGCGGGAAGGTCGGCGTCGGCTACTGCAAGACGATGCCGGGAGCGGTCTTTCCGTTCCAGCGCCTGCTTGAGCGCCGCACGGCCGAGCTCCGANAAGCTCGACCTGTCCCCGACGAGATCGCGAAGCGGCTTCCGACCACCCGCCTCTTCCCCAAGTTCCCGCGTGATGCCTTCAACAACATCCTGCGGGAGGAAGGCNTTGAGTACGATCGGGACGGCCGGGTCAGGACGGCCTACAGCCTCCGCCACACCTACATTTCGATGCGCCTGATGGAGGGCGCGGACGTCTATCAGATCGCGAACAACTGCCGGACCAGCGTCCAGATGATCGAGCAGTTCTACGCGGCTCACATCAAGGATCGGCTCGACACCAGCGCGATCAACGTTCAGCGGCCGAAAGCCGCCCGCAAGGGTGGAAGGAATACTGGGCGCAAACCGCCGCGATCTTTCGAGGACGACGCAGCCGCTCCGATCTAAACAACGATTTCCTTGCCGAAATTGCCTGGCCAGCTATAGACGAACCTCGCCTGCGGCTATGGCGAATTGGTAGACGCACTTGGTTTAGGTCCAAGCGGGTGACCGTGGGGGTTCGAGTCCCTCTAGCCGCACCAAACCTTCTCCGCGTGGAGCTTAAGGCCGGAACCGGCCGGATCCACGCGCTGCGAAGGCGCGAACTGAACGGGTCGCGACGGTGGCAATCAGAGCCCGAACGGGCGACGCCATCGCACCTGCGCTACGAATGCACTTAGGCAGGCTTCACCATGGCAAATGTCAAACACCGCCTTTCGCCCTATTACCTGAACACCCGCCGCCTTAGCGCTGTTTCAGGCTACGACATTCCCGTCGCCGCTCAGGCGCCACTTCGTCCAAACTCTGGCGAACGCGCTCAGGCAATGCGGCTCGCAAGCCAGGTCGCCGATAGCGTTCTGACTTCCGGCAAAGTGCCGATCCTCACTCGTGAGCTGATCCGGGGCATTGAGGAAGGTGAGCTAGTTACGGCTTCGACGTGGGGTGTGTTCATTTTCAAGGGCGTGTCTGCTGCACTACGCGCCCAGGAAGCCGGTAAGCCGTTCAAACCTGCTACGTTCTCCGGAACGATCACCATCGGCGACACGGAGTTTGCACTTTCCGGCGAGTTGTCGAACGACCATCTCTACTCCGATACCTCGATCGGCCTGCTGAGTGGAAAGCGGCGGGTGCTGATTTACGGACAGTTTGCCGTCGAGGATGGCAGCATTCAGGTGTTCCCCTTCGTCATCGGCGATCTCGTCGAGGAAATGGGGTTCCTGCCGATCTCCTGGAGATCGGCCGCGCGGCTTTATCCGGAACAGATCGAGAGCTTCTCCAAAGTANGAGGTACGCCACTCCCCAAGGCGGCAGAGGTTAGGTCACTTCGACAGATCCCAGAGGATGTCGTGAAGCGAGCTTTCGCCGACATCGTCGGCGAACCGTTCGTGCCCAAAGACTGGGGTGGAGAGAAATCCGACCTTCAAACCAGTCAACTGCGGATTGGCGGTGAGCGTGTCAGCGCAGCCTTCATTNTCAAAGGCCCGGCTGTGGCGGGGCCGATGCATCCGGGAAACATGGGCAAACGCGGCGATCAGTTGCCCCGCGCCTTTGACGAGCCGGCGGACGTGATCGTCATCCAACACTGCGACAAGATCGAGAACACCGTCGTCAGGATTGCAGAGGCCTTGGCTACCGATCCGGCCAGAACTCGTCGCTATTGCATCCTAGATGGCTCGGATACATGCCGCATCCTCAAGGCGTACGGGAAACTGCCCAAGGCGGAGGATGTCAGCGCTACGGCTAAAGCCGCAACGCCAGCCACAGACGAGCTAGAGCAGCAATAACCCCCGCCACAGCTCCCACCAATGAAATCGTCTCGGTCCAGTTCATAAGGCCTCCTTGGTTGCCGCGCGCGGAACTGCGCAACGGATGAGGACCCTTCGCCGGGTGGGCTATGACGGCCGGAACAGGCCGCCCTGCGCCGCATCGCGGGGCGGAGCTGCACAAGCCCTGGCGCGGAAGCGAGCCGCCTTGCAGGCCGTCGCCACCTGGCACCTTTCCCTCACCGTTCGCTGTTCGGGCGTGGCCCGAGGCCACTGGACTGTCTCACTGAAACGACTTCACGGCGTAAGCCTGTAGGTTGGCGCGTTTGTTGCGAGGGTTGGCCGGTTCCCTTCGCTGTCCCTGCGTGACGATTACGGCTTCTCGGGTGAGCGTTCTGGCGTCAGCCCGCCGACGTTCAACCCGGCTCGCTTCCTTCACCTGCGGTTCCGTGCAGCTCCGCCTCCCTTCGGGCGCGCTGGCGCGCGGGGTGTGACCCTCGCCTCGAAGGCTGCCGCCCCTGGCTCCCCATGAAGCCGCGGAATGGTCCGCGGCCAACATGGAAGGATAACCAACATGGCCAAACAACCCNNCAACCCAAACAGCCCGGTCGCAAACCGACCCATCGGCTCTACCGCGTCATCGGCGACGGCGATACTGCCAGCTGGACCCCGATTGGGGCCGCCTGGCCGAACAAGGACGGCATGGGCTTTTCGCTCTCCTGTGACGCCGTGCCCCTTCAGGGCCGCCTGATCCTTCGCGCCATCACCGAGCGCCCGGCGCAAGGGGTGCCCAATGAGCCCGTCCATCGCCACCCGGCATCGCATCCGCGACCTCAACGACGACTTCCGTCAACGCGGTCCCGGCCTCACCGGCCAATGGGTGGTCACCCGAGGCGTAGCTGACCTGGGCCCCGACTTCATGCTGTTGGCAACCCGCGCCGTGCGCGACTTCAACGCCTTCAGGCCCGACAACGACCCCTACGGCGAGCATGACTTCGGCTCGCTCAATGTCGGCGGGCAGCACCTGTTCTGGAAGATCGACTACTACGATCCGACCATGAGCTACGGGTCCGAAGACNCCGCCGTGGCGGCGCTTAGCGCTCGCGTCCTCACCCTCATGCTGGCCTCGGAATATTGAGGCCAGCCATGACCCAGGAAACCCAGACCTTCACCATCGACTGGCAGGGCATCACCCTGTCAGTCACCTACCACCCGAGGCGTTTTCTCTCGTGCGCCCATCTGGAAATCCGGTCCCTCCGGCCGGAGTGGGCGCAACTACCCATCACCGAGACGGGCTACCGCTCGCATTTCCTGGATCGGGCCGAGATCGACGCCTTCGGCGGTCCCGCCCCTATGNTCCTCGCCTGGCTCGACGACAGGGCGCGGACCCCGGAATGGCGCGACCACATCGAGCGGTCCCGCCAAGGCTCCCTGTTCTGAAAAGATTAACGGAATCTTAGCAATATTACTCTACCCTGACGTGTAGGAGTTTGTATCGGCCCGACCCAAACAGTCGAAGATTCGAACGCTCAGCGCCTTGGCGCTGACCCGGAGGCTAGCCTCCGGGCCGAGCTGCTCGTTCAGCTGATGAACGCGCAAGCCCAACTCGCGACCGAGTTAGCCGAATTGCGCAACAGCGCGCCTTTCAGCGAAGGACTCGCCGCCGTGGAAGGCCAGCTCGCTGCCCTTGCCAGCGTGCAACAANCGCTTGGCAACCGGCACTGTCCCGCAGCCGCCCTGCGCAGCGAAATCGCCGCCAGCGTCAGCGCGTCCGCCACGGCCATTCAACAGGCCAAGGCCTCCGCATCGGGCGACCGCGCCGAACGCGTGGGCTTGGATGCCGCCCGCGCCCAAGCCCAGGCCACCGTCGAAGACTTCACCGATGCCTATTACGGCCGTCGGATCTTCGACCCCTACCTTCGCTTTGCCTCGTCCGAGGAAGAAGACGCCTATCGCCGCCGCGAAGAAGACCGGCGGATCGCGATCGAAGCGGCCCGCGCCGAGGGCACGCCCGAAGGCGACCTCCGCGCCGCGCAGCTTGCCCGAGAGCAGCTGCTTGACGCCGGAGCCCATGGTGCCGACGCCAGCCCCGAGTACCAGCCCATGATGGACCGGCTCGACCGCACGATCGCTAATCTCGAACCGGTGGTCGCCCAAGATCGGCAGCGAGCTGAGGCCCCGCCGCTGCCAGCGCCGGACCCGTTCGACAGCATCGAAGCCTCACCCACCGATCCCACCGTTATTGCCGCCTTTCAGGCGGCGGGCGTGGTCGTTGCCGACCCCAGCCAAACCGGCCACGGCGTGACGGCAACCACCCTCTGGCCCCGCTCAGGGCCGGGTCTAGCCTACATCAATCCAACCGCGCGACAGTCCGCTACGGCCTGGCGCATATAGGCGGCGTCGCGGGTCATCAGCGGCAACTCCCGATCCATCGCCGCATTCATGTCCGCCTCAACCCGGCGTCGATCGTATCCAAGCGCCGTACCGAAGGTGGAGGTGCTTTCAAGCGATTGCCGCGCTTGCCTGTCATAGCGATCAGCCCCGGCCGCATCGCCGGCCTGTCGCCGAAGGTTTCGGGCGTAGCCATTGGCCACAAAGCATTTGATGGCCAAAGCGTAGTTGCGGGGAAGATTGGATTGCTGCGCCGTCGCAGGCGCAGCGGCGCTGACAGTCGCGGCAAGGAAGGCCGCAAGAGAAATGGCGCGTAAGCGGGTAGCCATGCATCACCTGCAATGAAAACAGCAGGTGAGATTCAACACTATGGGCTATTTTGTTGCGCGATGATCCCTAATGCGCAGTTCTTGTTTATGGTGTTCTGAACAAGGGTCGCGTTGCGCCTTTCCGAAGGTCGAGGAAAACTCCGGGCCAGGCGGGGAGGGGTTGCAACACTCTAGCCCAAACGGTTGCCGAGCACCGGAGGGTCCGTGAGTGCAGAACATGTTGGTGAGCTTTCTCTCTTGACGTCCAAGGCCAGCGGAAATACCTGACCGAGGCCGAAGGCTGTCGCTTCGAGGACGCGGCGCGGCGTCGTGACCGGCAGACCGCAGCGTTTTGCTTGTTGTTGAGCTACGCCGGATGTCGGATCAGCGAAGCCCTCGAACTCGTCCGAGCGCGCATCGATCCAGATCGAGGATGCGTCATTCTCCGGACCCTGAAACGTCGACGCCTGACCTATCGCGCCGTTCCTCTGCCGGACTTCCTGCTTTCGGAGCTTCTTGCGATAGCCCCCGGCNGCCGATGGCCGCCTTTTCCCTGGTGCCGGCAGACTGGCTGGCGGCGTATCAAGATCGTCCTGGATGAAGCAGGCGTGGCTGGACCGCACGCTGTACCGAAGGGGCTCCGACATCGGTTTGGCATAAGAGCCGCTGAGGCGAACATTCCCACCACCGTCACCCAGCGCTGGATGGGGCATGCCAACGCCAAGTCGACAGCGATCTATCAGCAGGTTGTAGGGGCGGAGGAGCGCCGCTTGGCGGCGCGAATGTGGACGTAAGCGGCTAGCGTTTCCGCGGCTCGGTCGGTCGCTCGCCAGCCTTGGCGCTCCCGGCATCGATTTGAGTGTCAGGCTGCCCGTCTTTAGCAAGGGGCTCCGGCTCAGGCAGGTTATCCTTTCCCGCCAATAGCGCGCGTCAAGGAACGTCGGTGAAAGGAAAATATCCCTCGACGAACCGGTAATTGCCTCCGTTGCGACCGCCCATCACCGCCCCCGTGCGCTAGTTCCAGCTCGTGAATCCGCAGCACGCGTCCGCCAGGTCTTGCTCGGGCTGAAAACGGCGTAAGCCACCCCAGCGGTAGCGGCCACGATGATGGCGTATCCAGCAAAAGCACGCAGCGGCAGACGGCCGCGATGGCTTCCGACCATCGAGCCGAAATCGACACTGAGTTGTGATGCTACCTCTTGCCACATGCATTGAATGTAGCAAAATCAGTCACAGGCCAGTGTTACATTTAGATGAAGGTTGCAACGAAGATGAAGTGCCCTACGTCAACATGCAACGGCACTGGCCGCCCTACAGAGCAATGGACCCATCGAGAATGGGCGGGCATGGACCCAGCCAAGAATAGAGGGAAGTCCCCGCAGGACATCCTGCTGACGTTCGCATGGCAGGCCGGTTCGTTCGCGGCCAAGAAATACCTGTCGACTGCCCACAAGTGCAGGAAATGCGGCCATGTCTGGCGCAAGTTCAGAAATCCGCTTCAGTCATGACGCTCGTTCGGTTTCCGTAGCGGCAGCGAACCGCTAGCCGGTTGCGGCGGCACGGCGGCCCTAAACCTGCACATTCATCGGACAGATCCCAGGAACTGTGCCGGTACGAGCCATGACCATCGATTCCATTCTTGGCTCCACAGCGGCCGGTCAGGCCGCTCGAAAGCCTTCGGCCTCACGCGATCCTTCGTCAAAAGTCGTTGCTCAGAAAGGAAATTTCGGCATAATCGGGTTATTGAAGATGAGGGGATATCGACGATCAGATCGCAGATAAGCTAGCCATGATTGATCGGTTCGTTGCCGATCATCCCGGTCAGCCCGTTTCTGATTTGATCAGGTCCCTTTTCCCGGACCTGTCTACCGGCCCCGTCGCAGAACCCACACCCGGTGGGCCAGTCGTTCCTGATCGTGCCCCGCTTTGTGGCGCGTAGACCGAGAGCCGAAGCAGTCCGTTTTCGACTTCATCCGCCAGCACTACGGGCCTTACCTTGGCAAAGGCATGCGCCGCGCTGATCTAAAACGGCTCGATCCAGCCCTGTATCAAGCCATGAACCAACGGCTCGTGACGGAGTCGATGCCTGAAGACATCGACCTGCCGACGCGGAAGCAGTTCAACGATCGCTGGGTTGAACGCGTCCAAAGTGGCGAAGAGGCTCCACCAGTGATGGCGGAGGCAGCGGATCGCTTCCGCGCCGCCGCTCATGCCCGCAACAAACAGGCGGACAGCTCCACGGGGACCGTCTCACGCCAATAAGGTGAGAAAGCGCGTTCTAAATTCCCCACTTCGAGGAAGCCGCTACCAAGACTCAGGATTCACACTAACCCTCCCATGCGGCTTCGCTGTGAAGCTGGATAGGAGATGAATGATGTCTATGCTTGGGAAAGTGGGCCGAACGGTCAGCGCGGTCACTGGTGCAGCCGCAACCGCCCCAGTGGCGGGGATCGCCTTCAAAGCGATGATACCGCTTGTGTTTGCGGTTCCCGGCGCGCCGGTCGTCGCGGCACTCGGGGTCTTGACCCTCGGCGCACTCGCCGGTCCTGCCGCAACTGGCGAGGTCGGCAAGCTGTTCAAGTAGCGCTTCGATGACGACTGCAGCGTCTTCGGAGAGTTGAAAGGGGCCACACATCGTGCGGCCCCTTTCTTGTTAGGCCGTCGCGGTAGAGCGCCGGTGAGCCGCCCAGGCGAGCAAGGTGTTTGTCGGCACGAAGCCGTCGAGCTGTTCGGTCACGTCAACGGCCTCCCATGCCGCAAAGAGGCCAATCGGGCCCCATAGTGCGAACATGATGAGTGCGTTGGCTACGTCGGTAAAAATGGCGACGCCCAACATAAGACGACCGACGGTCATGTCGATCAGGTCGAACACGATGCAGATCGCGAACTTCGCCCATACCGGCATGGGAATGCCTTGAAACCCCATCCGACTGCCCCCTTGCTATTTGTTAGAGATCGATCCCGCGATCCGGCTCGGTGTGTGCGGGATCTGACGAACGGGGAGCCCAGTCCTCCTCGAAGGACCGTCGCGGCATCAGGTCATCGGAGCAGCGCAGCTGGGCGGGCGCGGCCTGGCCACCCCGCCGACTGGTCCACGCCCGAACCAGGCTTCATCCACGAGCTGGCCGCGCATGTCGGCCACCGCGTCGCCGAAGGCACTCAGCAGCCGGTCCAGCCACCCCTCTTCTCGCCCCTCGCGCATTGCCCGAAATTCCCACCCCGAAAGACTCGCTTAGGTAGCAATCACTTTCCGGCGCACCCCGCGAGCGCATTATCCCGTTTGGGAAACGACGATCGCCGAGGGGGCGAACCGCATGAGCTACGTGAGCCAGCTCGACACGCCGTTGCTGGCATTTTCACAGGGGGATCGCTTCACCCTGCGGGACGCCGTGCAGGGCGTACATATCTTCGGCGGCATCGGCTCCGGCAAGACATCCGGCTCCGGCAAAGCGCTGGCTTCCGCCTACCTCCGGGCGGGCATGGGCGGTCTGGTCCTTGCGGCCAAGCCCGACGAGGTCGAGCTGTGGTTGCGCTACGCGCAGGAGAATGGCCGCGCGAACTCCGTCATCCTTTTCGGAGAGCGCGGCGGCGGGTTCAACTTCATCACCTACGAGCTCGCGCGACAGGGCATCGACGGCTTGGGCAGCGTCGTTGAGTGCCTCATGCGCATCGTCGATGCCGCCCGCCTCACCAATCCCAATGCCGGTCGCGCCAGCATGGCCTTCTGGGAAGACGCGATGCGTCAGGTGCTGCGCAACACCATCCCGATCCTCTATGCCGCGACCGGGGATGTCCGCATTCCCGACATCATCCGCTTCGTCGCCAGCGCGCCGGGCAGCGTGGAACAGCTGCAAAGTGCGGAGTGGCAGCAGCAATCCTTCATGTTCCACGCGCTGGCAGCGGCCCGGCGCGAGCCCGTGATCGAGATCGACGGGGACGACTTCCAGAAGACCGCCGCCTTCTGGCGCGACGAGTTCTGCCAGCTCGATCCCAAGACACGCACCAACATCAGCATCAGCCTCTCGACCGCGCTCGACCGGTTCAATCGCGGCCGGCTACACCGGGCGTTCTGCACGCAGACCACGCTCGTGCCCGAGCTCACCTTCCACGGCGCGATCATCATCATGGACATGTCCGCGATGACCTGGAACGAGGACGGCGTGATCGGCCAGCACCTCTTCAAGTTCATGTGGCAACGCGCCGTGCTCAGCCGCAATGGCCTGGACCCCAGCCAGCGGGACCGGCCCGTGTTCCTCTGGGCCGACGAGAGCCAGTATTTCGTCAACGCCTTCGACACCGACTATCAGTCGACCTGCCGCTCCGCGCGGGCCTGCACGGTCTACCTGACCCAGTCCTTGCCAACCTACTACGCGCGCATCGGCGGCGAGCACGCCAAGCACAGCGCCGACATGCTGCTGGCGAACTTCGTCACCAAGATCTTTCACAACAATGCCGATCCCGAAACGAACCGCTGGGCCGCCGATACGATCGGTCGGACTTTGCAGCGGCGCGGCACCTACAGCGAAAGCGAGTCCTACGGCTACTCGCATGGCATGAGCCAAGGCGGCGGCACCAACTGGGGCACCAGCACGGGCACCGGCTCATCCAGCGGCCAACATGGCGGCAGCGCCAGCAGCAACTTCGGCACCAGCAAGGGCGGCAGCACCAACTGGGGCCGCAATCGCGGCACGAATTCTGGTGAGAGCGTGAGTGGCGGCTACAGCGAGACGATGGACTACGAGATCGAGCCCGCCGATTTCGCACGCGCGCTTCGGACCGGCGGAGCGGCGAATGGTGGCGTCGTGACCGGTGTCTGGTTTCAGGCGGGCAAACGGTTCGCCGACAGCCAGCGCAACTACCTGCATGTGAGCTTCGACCAATGAACCCGCCCACCATCATGACGGCGCTGATCGGCCATGGGATCGTTCAGGTCGCCGCCTTTGTCGGCTTTCTGGAGCTGCTACGCCGGGTTCACCCAAGACGTCGGCCCGATCCTGGCGCTGGCCTTTCTCGTGCTAATGCACTTCGCCTACCGCGCAGGTGAAAAGGTCCGGAGCTACAAGCAATGGAAGGCCGAGTGGGACTCGCTCGTGCCCCGGAGGTTCAGATGATGAAACCGCGCACGATCGCGGGCGGCATCGCCTGGCTGCTGGCGCTAGCCGCCATCTCCCTCAGTGACGAGCCTGGCATGGCCGTACCTGTCTGGTCGTTCTGGGCCGGCTCTGGAATGCTCGCGGTGCGCGGCGTGCTTACCGTGCTGAAAGGTGAGCGGTTAGCACCGCATGGCAAGAGCAGAAGCGTATCCGTCTGCCTTGAGAGGCCGCGTCAATCTCCAAATATGGAGCAAATGCTCGCTCGACTGCCGCCATACTGCGGCCAAATCTTAAGACGAAACCCTCGCGCTACCGCGAAGGAGGCTTAGCGCTACGCCCAAGATCGCCTACGCGATCAACGAGCCAAAATATGGCTGCCGTTTCTGCGACAATCAAACCGATTGCTGCGACGTGATATGCGGTTACCTTCATATATATTCCCTGCAAAGAATATACATGATCTCGTGACCTAGAATATTACAGTTGCGTTAAATCAATCGACGTCGTCGAGATCGTGGTTGTCTTCTGTTGACGAGTCCTCGGCAGACGCGTCCTCGCCGGGACCGGGACCGGGACCGGGGCCGGGAGCGTGGTGCAGAGCTTCCCCGGCAATCAGGCTTGCCGCTGCCGCCTTAGCCGCAACCCCAGGCACCGCTTTAGACCTCTGATTATCATCATTGGAGGCTACCGACCGACGTCCGGCTGCACCGGCTGACCGTTTGCGACGGAGATGCCAGAAGATTGCGGCGGCTACTGCCGTGCCGGTTGCCACCAAAGCGGAAACGACCGCACTCCACGCACTGATCCCTTCGAGCATGGCCAAGCCTCCTACTTACTGGAGAAGAGCCGCGAGGGATTCCTCACCATACTCTCGCGATTACACGAAGAGCAGACCATAATCCGACCGTCCGAGATACGGGATTTAGACAGATCAATGGAGCGGCAGCTCCCACAGCTATAACCGCACATGCCGCAGCCGTCGCATTTGAGCAAATCGACAACCGGAATGCTCTCGGTTGCAGCCTTAAGCGAGAGCCAAAGCGACCCCGGGACCGCCAGGCTGTGCCCCCGCCAAGACTCCAAATGGTCGACGAACGGCTCCAGCTGTCCTTTGCATCGACTGCACTTCGCCATCAGTGGTGCTGGATGGTCTTGATTATCTTCCACACCGTCCCGGCGGTAATCGCCCCACCAAGCACGGCCGCCGCCCATCTGGATCTCTTTGAACGAAGGGTGGTCTTCGTGATGCGCTGCGTCAGCATGTGCCTTGAGGTTGGACACATGATGTGGGGCAAGCGACCGCAAATAACCGGAAATCGTGCTTTCGACCATGTCGCTTCCCCAGTGATGTCGCGTTTAATCCAGTCCGAAACTGCCGTTCTGTCAATGGTTCAGGCGTGTATTCATCCGCGGGCGATCAGTGGCTCCGGCCGAACCACCTGGATGCGCTCGACCACGGGCTCGCCTTCCGCCGGTACGGGCCAGACGCGCGGGTTACTGCTGGATGAAGGTGACCATCCGTCGGGCGAGCTTCTTGCGCAGGTCGCGCAGATGCCGCCCCTCGATCAGGACGATGCAGTCCGGCAGGAACAGCTTCAGCTGCTCTTCGCCGACATAGCCGACTTGCATCAGGAACCGGCATGGAACTCGATCCCTTCGGCGACCTCCGTTCCATCCATCCAGCGCTGGACGTCGCAGCCTTCGCCCATCCCCGTCGGCAGGTAGCCATACGGCTTGCGGGCCGCTGCCGACGCTCGCTTTCTGGACCGGAGGCGGCGGCGAAGCCGACGCCGACGGCGGTTCGCGCACGCGATCGGCAAAGCCGGTCTGCGGCTTCGGGCCGCGCGCCGAACACGGCATCGAAATCATCGTTCAAGATCGACCTCCGGAATTGCCGACGGCTTGCGGAACTGCGCCGCGAAATCCTCGGCCATGTCGCTCAGGCGGAGGAGGAAGTCGGCGACCTTCACCGGGTCGCGCAGCCGGTAGGCTTCGACTTCCTGATAGAGCGCCGTGCGCTTCTTGACCGCGACCCAGTTGGTGACGCGGTCCTTCAGGTAGACGTAGGCCTTCTCGATATGCCGGGCGATGCCGAGATAAGGCTCGGCCGTGCGGAAGATGCCCTGCTTCTCGAGCGTGCGGTGATCGATGCGCGCGGTCGAGCCCGCCGCTTCGAGCGCACGGTTCGCGTAGTCCGCCCAGGCTTTGCGCCAGACATTGACGTTGCGCTGCGCTTCCAGCGCTTCCAGCGCCTCGCGGTCGACATCGAGGCCGGTGTCGTTGAAGCGCTTGCGAGCTTCGTTGACCGCCTCGGCAATGTGCTGGCGCTCGTTCCATTCCCGCTCCTTCGTCGCCGAGAATCCGGTGAGCGTGCTCGCATCGAGATAGCGCATGGTGAGCAGCACATGCGCGTGCGGTTGCTCCTTTCCGTCCGAGGCATGCGGCTCATGGATCCCGATATCGGCGACCATGCCTTCGCGCACGAACTGCTCGCGCACGAACCGACGAACCAGGTCGATCTGTTCGTCGCGCGGGAGCTCACGCGGGAGCGTGATTTCGATCTCGCGGGCGAGCTGGGCATCCACCCGCTTCTCCGCCCGCTCGACCATGTTCCAGAGGGACTGCCGATCGTAGACCCAGGCCGGCGCGTGGTGCGGAGCGACGATCTCCGTATGGACCACGTCCGGCTTATTGAACTGGAACCACTTGCCCTGCAGATCGTCGTAGAGACGTTCTCCGGATCGGTAGGCGGCGGCAGCCACCACCGAATGGCGCGTCGCCCCGCCGGGCTTCGGAGCCCGGCCGAGTGCTCGTGAAACCACCTTGAGACGGAGGTGGTAGATCGCCATTGCCAACCCCCTGAGACCAGCGCTTGCCGAGCGACGGTATTTAAGGAAAGTGGGATGTGTGCACTTATACATCCTGGCGGATGTGCACCCCAGCACCTTCTCGCCTATCGGTTGTAGTCGACGTCCGATTTCTGACCCTCGGTGCGATGCAGCAACAACGGCCGTGGGGGTTGGAGGGTTCGCGCCACCCCCGTTGTCACCCCGGCGCAGGCGCGATCTAGGCAGGCTCCCGATCGCGCCGCAGGACCAAGTCCCGCACCCAGGTCAGTGCCGCTCGCCGCACCCTGACGACCCGGGCGGAGCGCCATACATTGCGATGTATTGGTCAGGCCAAAACGGTATAAATCTCGGACGGCGTTTTTCCGCCCAGGAGCGTCTTTTCCCTCTTGGGCTTCCATTTCTCAATGCGGTGCTTCATCGCCGACTTGAGCAGCGGCGCGAACCGCTGCGCGATTTCCTTGCGTTCGATCGCGGAGGCCCACAACGCCACTCGGCCATCGACGATTTTGAGGAACTGAACGCTCGCACGCCAGAAATCTTTAGGGGTCTCGGCAGCGTTCATTTGCGCAAACCAATGACGGGCCCAACGATTGCGGTCGTAGGCGAATNNGGCCGCTTTCGCGGCTTCGCCAATAAACCCCTTCGTCTGCTCATGGCGTCGGATCGCACTCTGCGCCGCTTCGCTTTCGTCGCCGAGGCCGAATGTCATGAGACCCCGCGCCACTTCCGCAGGGACCTCGCTGGACAGCTTCGCTTCGGCATACTCCCGGAGCTGTTCTGCCTTGCCCTCCTGTAGCGCTGCGAGAACCTCCTGCGCCAGCTCCTGGTCGTTGGCAGCACTGTCCAATCGTGACCGACGGAGTTGCTCCACTTCAGGACCATCCGCGCTACCCCAGAGGCAGATCGCGTCGAGCGATACCTTTGCTGCGCCGAAGACAAGTCGCACAAACGGCTCTTCAGGTGCCAGGTGCCGGAACAGTTCCACTGCGAGTGGTGGGTTCTGGAAGCTCAGGGCGCGCGCGAGCATGAGGCCGAAATTCACGACTGAATGCATCTGACCTGCCGGCTGCTGCAAGATGGGCGGCCTAGCTCCNGTTGCCATAGCCGGCGCCGCACTAACGAACCCCTCGATTGCTTTGAGACCGACATTCTCGATCGCAAGACGCGCCTGATCCTTGGTCAACTGATGCTCAAACTCGTGGAACGATTTCCACCCAGCGCGCTGCCGCGAATCGAAATCTTCGGTCGTTTCGGAAAGACGTTTTGCGAAGGCCTCAAAACCGCTCGCGTCCTCTTTCTTGTCCACCAAGCTCAGGTAGGCAGGCGTTTCGCTGGACGCGGGCACTTCCTGCTCGACGGCAGGAGGACGCAGCATGATTGGATGCGTCACCAGTCGCCCTATTGCTTGGTGCAAAGCGTTCGCCAACGCCTTCGGCGGCAACACCGATGCCGCGGCTCCGAACAGCTTCGGCGAAATGCGCCCAAGGAGTTCATTTCTGTCCAACAGCCCCAGTTCGACCGCATGGATCAGCAGATGGGAGCCATACCAAATTTCGTAGAAGTGCTCATTGGGATCGAGTGCCGACGCGCTCCATCCACGTTGGACAAGACCTTCGATCGTTGCCCGATCCTTGACGCTCAAAGCCAAGGCCATCGCAAACCCNCGCACGGTGCCGTCCTCATTGGGCACCAGGCCGGCCAGTGACCGTCGGACGTTGGGGCCTAGCTCAACACCCGAGCCGCGCACGTAGCTCAGCGCCAGCAGAATGCGGTTCCTGTCGCCAGATTGCACTGCGTTCACGAGCAAACGCTCCGCACTTTCGGGCGATGATGGACGAAACACATCCTGGAGATCGAGAAACGACGGACCCAAGTCTGGCAAACGATCCAGCACCGCCTGCTGCTCGCCGTCGAGATGGGGCAATGCCAGCTGTAAGGCGATCTGAGAAACGAGCCAGCTTTCCCGGTCGTCGCCACGCGCTTTGCCGTCGCATGGCTTTGCGTGCTCGACCACGAGATTCTGCAACGACGCCAAGCCGTCTGCATCGATGATCGCCGCATGTGGTTTCAACTCTGAAAGTGCCAAGCGGGCGCTGAGAGCGCTTCGCCCCTTCAGGGATTGCGCGAGCCGTTGGTGCACACCGATGGCCGCGTCAGGTGCGAACCGCGCCAGTCCCGGGCGTGCATCGTCGAGGAAGTGATCTGCCTCACCCATCCACAGGCCCCGATTGAGATCGTCGATATTGAGCTGTGCGTAGCGCTCTGCGGTCTCGTCGATGTTGTCTGGACGTGCAGCGTCAGGATCGCAAGGATCCGTCGCGCAGTAGGTTTCAATCCGTCGCCACCCNCCATATTTCGGGCGATCAGCGGTGAGGATTTCAATTAGCGCATGTTCTTCCTCTGCGTCTGCCGGAGTGCAGGTTGCNCGCAGAAGCTGGACAAGGGTCCACTTGGCCGTCTTGGACCCCTCCGGCGCTCGCGAGAACGCGGCGGCATTGAGAAGCGCTTCGCGGGCTTCGGCCCAGTCGAGGCGGTTAAAACGAATGAGCTGCACAAACTCGTCGTANGGCATTGCTGATGGGCAGGTGAAACTGATGCTGAACGCACAAGCCACCAGATCGTCCGCAAAGGCAGANAGCGGCATCCCTGCCAGAAGCTCAAGAGCAGGGCCGTGCAGTTGACCAGGATCAATCGTCACTTCGTGCATGGTGGCAATGAGGGCCGCTTCCGCCGTTGAGAAAGCCTGCTCGCGTTGACGCAGGCGTTCCGTTCGCTCCTCCACGTCTTTAGCGACCTTCTCGGGCTCGGAGTTGTGGCTGGCCCAAACACCAAGTTTGGGATCGAGCGAATAGGTGCGTAGCCAGCGGTGCAAATGTGCTGAAATGGCCTCCCAACAACTCGGGCGGTGCCGGCATTCTCGCAGCGCTCTAATCAACCAATCTTGGCTGGCGACGCGATCATCGGTGCCGGCCAGATCGTAGAGCGCGCCCATGGTCGCATCAGGGACGTTCCGCACGACCGCCACAAACGCGGCGTAGCGGGACTGATCCAGATTCTGGAGTTTGAGAACACGGCCAATCAGCGCCTGCTGGATGGCGATCGAACACCGCGTATCGACGCTTGCGACCAACACGCCNGAGAAGACCGCTTCCGCCGTCTTGTCGAGTGCTTCGATGGGGTCAAGCAACGCGTCCAAGGTTTCGACGATGTCGCGCTGCGCACGTTCCGACACCTGCAATGCCTTGATGATCGCCAGCCCGAAGGCCAAGGCCAGTCCATCATCTGAAAGTGTGTAGAGCGTCGGATCCTCGGCAAGCGGTTTGAAGAAATGCTCCGCCGTGACCGCGATGAGGTCCGGTGTGAGCTCATACCGGCTAGCGCCACCAGTATCCTGCTCGAAAACGAGCCTATCTTCGATCTTCTGACGCTGGACCCTGGCGATGATTTCACGGGCGTGGTCAGCGAGCCGCTTCACGAATTGGTCGACTGGCTCCGGCGCGTTTCCAGCGCGGGCACTGGCGCGAATATGCTCGAACAATAGATGGTCGACCGTCAACTCGGTGAACGTCTCGACTTGGGAATTGTTGAGAAGCTCGAACGCAATCCCGAGCAACCGCGGATTACGCAGGCGCTGAAAGACTTCGGGGCTGAGCTTTCCAGGATCGATGCCCCGCTTTGCGAGGATGGACTTAAGTTCGGCGTCCGTCCATTCCGAGACACTGATCGCCTCGACAGGAGAGAGTAGCGACGGCCGGACGCGGTCATTGAAGTATGCCTCCCGCGCCGTGACGACGAGAAGCCCGCCACGCTCAGCGATCCAGCTAGAGGCCCCTTCCAACCAACGTGGCCAGTCGATGTCAGGACGCTCGTTCAGCCCGTCGACGCAAACAATGAAGCGTGGAGGTTCATCGACTCCACGCGCGCCCCAGCCCCGNAGTTGTGCTTTCCAGCGGCGACGNCTCGTCATCGGAAATTTCGCCCCCGTCTGCTCGATGAACTTGCCAATGAGCAGAGCNGCCAATTCGCCATAGGCCGTAACCGATTTGAACGTGCTGGCCGGCAGCAGAAGGGTCAGCGGCGGCTGTGCTACCGAGCACCATGTCTGGGCGAACAGCCACGACTTTCCGTGGCCTTCACGGCCAAGGATCGCGACGATGGTTGGAGCCGTGGCCGAGGACAGTTTCGCCGTGACCTCGTCGACCAAAGCTTGGCGATCCTGCGTCGGCATGGCGTGAGTTGCGCCAGGGGCAAGTGCCTGGCCGAATATCGAACGAGCGCGGGTTCGGTCGGTGAATGCCAATGTAAGCCATCGGGTGTTGGCCTGCCGTGCATTCGCCACGCCGAGCGTGGGAGTCCTGAGCTGGCGTTCCAAGGCAGCGGCTCGTGCGTCAAACCCATCAAGCGATGCGAGCAGAGCCAGTGCCTTGTTGGCTGCCTTAACAATGTTCGCGTCCTCGATGCGCGCATTGAAGAAGCTTGAGACCTCTTGGGGAGCCATCGCGCAGGCAACCGCCAATGGCGGCACTAACGAAGCGTCTGGCCAATCGAGGATCAGCAAGCCAAGCCCGGTTTGGGTGACGGCCGCCTCAATCGCATCGACAAGCTGTGCNCCAACCTCGACGGTTGCTCCAAGCACCCAAAGGCGAGGCCTGGTGGAGCTACCGATAAGCTGCGTGATCTTCGACAGGACCTCATTCTTCGGGATATCGCCGTCATAACGTTTGGCTTCGAAGCTAATATCCGACCCCGACGTCGAGCCGTCCTTGCCCCCTTGGAGGCCAGACTTCGCGAGGCGGAAATCGACTTGGGCGATCTTGCTGAAGATGACGGCAAGGAGCCCCTCGAAACCTTCGGCCCCTGCTGGCTTCAGTTCCCGAAGCGCCGTTCTTAGGTCGTTCAGCGGCGTCGCAGTTTGTAGTGTGGAACCTTGTGATGCCATGCCTTTGATCTAGCAGCAGCGCGACCCGAGGCTCTAGAAATGTCGCCGTTCTCGCCAGGTGTGGAAAACTTCTCGTTGTGCGTGACGTTCGTTGGGGCTTTGCGCATGACTGCCTCAAGCCTCGGACAATCCCGGCTTCTGCAGGGTGAGCGTTCTGGCGCCGTCCCGCCGCCGTTCAACCCGGCTCGCTTCCTCCACCTTCGGTTCCGTGCAGCTCCGCCCCGCGGGCGCGCTGACGCGCAGTGTGACCGGCGGCTCATTGGCCGCCGCCCTGGCTCCCCATGAAGCCGCGGAATGGTCCGCGCCGAACTGGAAGGAGACCACCATGCCCAAACAACAACCCCAACCGGCCGGCAACAAACCGACCCACCGCCTCTACCGTGTCGTCGGCGACGGCGAGGCCTCCAGCTGGACCCCATCGGGGCCGCCTGGCCGAATAAGGACGGCAATGGGTTCAGCATCAGCTGCGACGCCGTTCCGCTCCAGGCCGCATCGTCATGCGGGCCATCACCGAGAAAGGAGCTCAGCAATGAGCTCCACTCGCACCATCATCGCCGCCACCTTCGACTGGCAGGGCATCACCGTGGAGATCAGCTATGAGCCCAACTGGATGAACGTTAGCAATCCCGATTGCGACCTACCATACGCTCATCTCGAAATCAGGACGGTCGCCCCCGAGCGGNTGCTACATCCCATCACCGAGACCGGCTATAAGTCGCACTTCCTCCATCCATACGAGATCGACGAACTAGGCGGGCCGGTGCCCTATGTTCAGGCTTGGCTTGAGATGGCGCAGTCTGCGGATTGGAAAATCTACGTCGAAGCCTCTCGGCAGCTGAGTCATTTTGAGGCTCCGCTCTGCACTGTTATGAGATCAAGTTGCGGCGCTCTGCTGGACACTGCGGAAGTGCTCTGACTGCTGCAGGGCTGCCGCTCGCCGGTCCCCCATATCAACCAGCCTGTCGAGGATCGTCAGAAGTCCTTGCGCTTGGTCGCGAGTAAGCGGGCTATTCAGGTCGGCGATCTGCTGGATGCCCGTCGAAAGGGTTGCTGGGACACCTTCTGAAATCCAGCGATCTTCGCGGAAGCCAGGAGCGTCAAGGCTGGACTGCACTAGCTCGATGAAAAGGTTGATCGGCATAGCCTCGCCCGCCCGTCTTACCAGCGTGAGGAATTTCTCCATGACGCCGTCCGACCAGCCCGTTGCACGCATTAGCCTCTGAACGACCGGGAGGAGAATGGGCAGGTCCGTCCACTCGCCATTTGCGAACCGCGCGGCACCGGATGCATCCTTGACGGAGATGAGCAGCAGACTGTCCAGTAACCCGCTGTGCGCACGGTCGCTGATTTCGCCCGCCCGGCAACCCGTCGGGTCGAACACCCGCTCTTCGAGCAAACGATCCACGCTCAATTCTGAAGCCGAAGCGCGTCTGGANTCGACCTGCGGCGCGTCATAGATTCTTCTGCATGTGATCGAGTTGATTACATCGGCGAGGTATTGCAGGTCCTCGCGTCGCGCGTTTCGGGCGATGGGATCTACAAAGCGGGCATAGAATTCATCCGCCGGCAGATGGGGTGATATCCGCGCGACAACGCTTGCCAGCTTATGAAGCCAAGTGAAAAGGTCCGCAGAAGAGCGGTCGTGGCGGTCCGTCTCCCCATGGGGGTATAGGCGGTCGACCGTCCATTTCACCAAAGCATCCAGATAATTGAATGCAGCAGGGCGGCGCGCCTCGTCGTTGCACCACGCCTCGAACGGAAAGNNTCGGCGAGACTTTCCCGCAGAATCCGGGTCGAACTCGAAGTCTGGCCGCGTCCAAGATTCCCCGTCTTCAGCGACACGACCTCGACGACCACGAGGATGAGCTTCTTCCTTTACCCATGCGGGTGGAGGCGGAACCAATGGAACGAACTTTGGNCTTTTGACCCGCGCCAAGGCACGCCGCAGCACGGCCTTGCGATGCTCACGCTGAGGCTTGTCGTCACGGCCTCCGTCAGCTGTCAAAGAATGATGGAAGGTGAAGAGTTCTGACGACATTACCGCAGCATTCCAAGCCGCTTCGGGCAGGGTCGTCTGAACTAGTAGGCCTCGAAGGGCTATGGCGCTGATAAATGGATTGGCAGCCAGCCGCACAAGCCGTTCCTCAGGATCCGCGCGGCGCGTCGANTTTTGAAGGTCTCGCGCAAGCGCTACGATATAGGCGATCCGCGGATCGAAGTTGTTTTCCCATAGAGCACGTGGGTCTTCATCGCGGGTGGAGGCAAGGCGGTCCATGACCGACCAGGCCCATTTCAGCGTCTCGGGATCATTGCTGAGCTGAAGCGCCACCAGCCGTCGTGGGCCGCAAGGCTGGGTGAGGCCTGAGCCCGGAGACACGCTAGTGAAAAGCGAATTGTCATCGCGCGACCGAGCAAATTGACTGCGTCCTCAGAGTGAGAGTCAGCGGCGACCACCAGTTTGCAGGCTCGTGTTCGCCCATCCGAGTTGCCGCAGTTCGCGTTGTCCCTGTTCGCTCGCCTCGAGCTTCTTAACAACCGTCTCAGGTGGGGCTCTGGGNTGCTGGTATTCCACCATCACCATACCGGGACGGTCCCCGACTGCGCGAACCGCGTAATGTTCTTTATTGCCAAGGCCAGACCAAAGCGTCGCGGTCTCTAGAAGATCGGCGCGGCGTAGTGANCCACGCTCTTCCTCGACAGAAAATGGCAGGTCGTCCNNGGAGAATTTCGATACGCTTTCACGGAACCTCGTGCCGATCGCCTCGTCGCTCGAAAGGGCGAATACGATCGCCATCTGTTTCAGGGTTCTCGATCGATATGCGCGACCAGCGAGATAGTCTGTGGCCGCCTTTTGGCTCTGGTCCATCTGGTCGCGTGGGTTGATGCCCCACCCAAACAGATCAACGCCACGTGCGCCTTCCTCGACTTGCCGCCGGATATCGGCCTTCCAAAGTCGCTGACTGGTGCCTAGTGCGACCGTGACCGGCGTAGCGCTGAACTGTTCAAGCGCGAGAGAGACAGCGAGGCCCAGTGCGGCCCAGCTGTCATGACCTTCGACCACGTCCTTTATGACCTCATCGACAACNACGCCCCCGTCGATCTCCTTGTGAGCCCAGTAGGTCAGCCCTAGCCAAGCGCACTCCAAAGGCGGCGGTCCACCTTCACANAAGCACCAGGCGTAGGTCCGATCGACGCCCCAGAAACGCTGACGTCCCCATGGAAAATCGATGTCCAGCGGAATAGGCGTGCCCCACTTATGCGGGTGAATCTCCGCATCCTCCAGCCACGCTCGGTTAGCATGATTGGANAGGTCNCTGACGAGCTGGCGAGCAACAGCAGGCGCGTCTCGGAATAGGCTCGCGAACGGCTCAGTGCCGGCCGCTGCGGGGTGGAAGCCCGTACCCTTTTCCAGCGCGAAGTCGTTGAACTCCCGCTCAGACGACGAGAACCCAATAGACGACGTGAAGGGAAGGTGTTCGAGAAAGCGCGTCTCGTCAGGAGTGCGTTCGGCTTCCGGCTTCGCTCGCACAGCCTCAATGGCTTTCCGCCGGGCCTCTCGCTCGCGGCGTTGTCGTTCGATCTTCTCCTTAGGCAGCTCTTCCATCACGGCGGCACACACGAGTTCCGCCAGCTTTTCTGGGCAAGCTTGCGCCAGAACCCGGGAGTTCGCGAGGACATCCTTAACCTCGCCGTTGCGGCGCCGGTCCAGTGCAATCACCCGGTCGATCTCGCGTCGTGCCGCGTCGGGATAGGCATTGCCGACCTGAGAATGAGGTCTGAAGTGATTGATCAGCGTGCCTTTGCCCGACCTGAGATCGTCAAAGCGCGACGGCTGATCGGCCTGAAGCTCGGCCATCCAGCCTTCGGCGATCTGAATGATCCGCTTGGAATAGTCGTTCGGGATGCTTGCCGCGATATTCTGCCAGACCGCGAAGATATCAACAATTCTTGGTACGGCTTGAGGAGGAACATCCGCGTGCTTCGTGAAGAGCCACATCAGCACCCGTTTCCACAGAGCGATGCCTGAGGGCCATCCCATCATGTCCGCTACGCGCAGGCGGATGTGGGTCGAAACCGCCGCCTCGTTTGATTGCAGGATGGTCGTATTAGGGNNAACCGTTTGTTCCGCCTGAAACCACGTTAGAAACTTCAACAGAAGAGCGGACTCATCTGCATCGACGAGTGAATTGAACTTCTCAGGCTTGCTCTGGAACACCGCGCTACCGGGAGGCCCTGCCAGCCACGCGCGTCGCCATTGGGGGCGAAGACCGCCGCCGTTGAGCCGGTCGAACGCCCCGGCCCAATCGCCATCCCGTTCGTAAACGTGCTGCGACAAAAGGCCGACGACCCGCGCNAGTAGAGGAGCCTGACCTGCTGCCACAAGGGCCTGGGCCCACTGGCTACCCTTGGCAATGAGAAGGCGGAAGAACGCCCACTCAAAATAAATATCGTGGGTGAACTTGTAGCTCGCTCCGGCCTCCACTTCCTCGATCACCCGGTCGGCTATTAGGCCAGGCAACTCCTCAACGGTCGCCTCCCGTAGCCCAAAACGCCANATAACCTTGCCAAGTGAAGGCGCGCCGATTTCAGCAAGGTCGAGCAAAGCGCGCTGTCGCTTCGGCGCGTCGGAAGCTGGCACATTGTATCCGCCGGCATCCCACCAACCCGAGACAAGCTGGGATTCGGTCTGTGGTGCTTGCAATGCAGCGCCCCCGACCGCTCGTTTGGCCAACACAGCGGCAAAGAACGGCCTCCGGGCGATATCCCGAGCGGCCTGGGCACCGAACAGCAAGGGCCGCAGCGCAGGAAGTTGGGCGGCGAGAGCCTCGGATCTGTCCTCGCCCAAAATGCCAACCTCGACGTTACCGGCACCGGTCTCCTTGTGAAGGCTGAGCGGGATCCAGGAGCGCAACACCTCAAGACCCTGATCCCGAGACGTTGCGAGGATCGTCCAATTCGGNAGGGAAGGATCTTTCTCTATTGCTTGGACGAGGTCAGTGACGATGTGACGCTGACCCATTGGGATACGATCGATCCCATCAATGAATAGCGTNGGCCGTCCTGCCGCACCGATTTCGGCGAGAATATCGTTTGGCAACAGATGTCGGAGCCCGAGCGACCCTGCAAAGCTGGCCCACGAGTTACCTTCAAGGTTATCTGCCTTAAGGAANAGAACGGGGCCGTGCTCAAGCGCACGCTCCACGACGCGCCGTAGAAGGACAGATTTTCCAGTGCCCGGCAGGCCACGGATGTCCGAGAATCGATGCTGGCGCGCGACTTCTTCCGCCTGCTTGACCAGCGCAGACCTGTCGATCTCCACGCCGCCGATATCGGCGCGGATTTGGCTTACGGCGTTNTTCGCCATGGCGACTAGTTTCGCCAAATCCTCAGCATAGCTCGGAGCGACCCTTAGGCGGGCGATTCTGCTGAGGTCGGGCAGGAGTGTCGCGCGGTTCCACACTCTCGCTTGCCCTTCGCCGACACGAACCAGTCGACAAATCCCTGTCGCAAGGGAGAGCCCTTGGGAGGGGCCATCGGCCGCCAACTCACCGAGTTGATTAGCCATTGTGGTGAAGCGGTCGCCGCCCTCATCAAGCCCCTCAATCCGGTGGGCTACGAAGCTGGCGTAGAATGCGCTCGTCGTCTGCGGGAGGACTTCCCAGCAGTACAGGAGTTCATTGCGGAGGGCGATATCTGGCTTGCTGGCTTCACCTCCGGCGACGAAACGCCCGGAGAATTCACTGCCTGTGGTGCTGGCCCGCGCCCAATCCAGGATTTTCTTGAACGAGTTGAAAGTCGCATTAGCGACTGTGCGAACGACGAACCCATAACGATGCTTTGCCGGATCGAAGTCTCCACGCGCTCGCGTCGCGAGAGCCTCCCGAACGACCTTCCCAAACTCTTCGTCTGCAGCGCTGAGCTTCAGACTGCTCTTTACCTGCAAGCTGAGACGGTAGGTATCGCCGTTCGTGACGCTGTCGGCGACAACATCGTCCATCGGCTCGCCGGCCCGGTCCTGCTGGACGGCAACGCGAGTGATGTGGCCGTAAGACCCAAGAGCAGCTTCTTCGCGCACAAGCGCGGTCAAAAAGCGCGACGACGGCATCTTCGTAGCTGAAGCCTTCACCCCGGTAAGCGCGGGTGCCCGAGCCCGCCGTTTTAAAGTGCGGCTAGCGTTGGGCTCGTCCTTTTCCTTTTTCCCCTCGGACATCGGGGTTAGGTAGAGCAGAAATATTCGATATCAAGCTCCCACATTTACCTTGGGGCTTAACGGCGCTTCTGTTTGTTTCGGCTCTCCCAAGCCAAGCACGCTGGTCTCCAATCCTAATCCGCCTGTCAGCCTCAGTCTCGGCACCTCTCCGGGAGGGCTCTGGACGCGCGTTTTGGACACGCGTTTGGACACACGCCGATTTTGTAGGCCCATAACATGCTGTTTTAACAGCAGGTTCTGACACCTTGACTGAACCTAAATCCAGTGCGTCTACCAGTTCCGCCACATCCGCATAGGTTCAGGGAAGCGCTGTAGGCGAGGCCGTGGCAAAACAAAAGGCCCGAGGCGGAACCTCGGGCCTTTCTTTTCAGGATGATCGACGGGATCAGTCCTTGTTGTCGTCCTTGAAGCTGGGAACCGGCGGAACCGGNGTTGCCGGGGCGTCGGGATCATCCTCATGGACGTCAATGATGCCCTGGCCCACATGGCTCTTGCGGAAGCCATACAGGAAGTAGAACACCAGCCCGATGCCGCCCCAGATCGGCAGCACCATCTTGGCATCGTGCGGCAGGTTCCAGAACAGGAACAGGCAGCCAAAGGCGGCCAAGGGCGCGATGATCCAGACGATCGGCGTCTTGAATGGCCGATGCCGACCCGGCTCCTTCACGCGCAGGATCAGCACGGCAATCGACACCATGAAGAAGGCGAACAAGGTGCCTGAGTTCGAGATGTCTGCCAGCTGACCGACCGGGAACAGGGCCCCGGCGATGGCCACGGCGATACCCGTGAACAGGGTCACGATGTAGGGCGTCTTCCACTTGGGGTGCACCTTGGCGAACGATTCCGGCAGCAGGCCGTCGCGGGCCATCACGAAGAAGATCCGGGTCTGGCCGAAGATCATCATCAGGATCACCGACGGCAGGGCCAAGACCGCCGCGGTGCCGACAGCGTTGCCGACCCACTCATGCCCGACCACGCGCAGGACGTGCGCCAGAGCTTCGTTGGAGCAGACCAGGCTTTCGGCATTGGCAGCCAGCTGGCAGGCGGCGGTGAAGGCCGGAGAGCCCGGCTGGACCGCTTCACCGGCGGCACCCAGAACCGGCTGGGCCCCGATGGCCCCGATCGCTCCGGCGGCGACCAGCAGATAGAAGACCGTACAGATCGCCAATGAGCCAATCAGGCCGATGGGCACGTTCCGCTGGGGGTTCTTGGTCTCCTCGGCGGCGGTCGAAACCGCGTCAAAGCCGACATAGGCAAAGAAGATCGAAGCCGCGGCCCCGACGATGCCCAGGCCCGAGGTGCCCGCCGGACCGAACAGGCCATTGGGNGCAAAGGGCTCGAAGTTGGCCGCGTTGATCACCGGCAGGGTCAGCACGATGAAGGCGGTCAGGGCGGCGACCTTGATGGCCACCAGGATGGCGTTTACCCGCGCTGACTCGGTCGTGCCAATCATCAGCAGGACGGTCACGGCCAGGGCCACGATGATGGCCGGCACATTGATCAGGCCGACCGAGAAGTCCGGCGACGGCATGCCGTTGACGATGCTCCACGCCGGTCCGGCCTGGAACTTATCGGGCCAGTCGAATCCGAGGGCATTCTCGATCTGGCCCAGGACATAGCCGGACCACCCGACCGACACAGCCGATGCGGCGACCGCATACTCGAGGATCAGGGCCCAGCCGACGCACCAGGCGAGCAACTCGCCCATCACGGCATAGGTATAGGTGTAGGCCGATCCCGAAACCGGGGCCATCGAGGCCAGTTCGGGTAGCAGAGGGCTGCCNACGGCGCAGACCGCACCGGCGATCACGAACGACCACATCATGCCCGGCCCGGCCTTCTGAGCCGCCGCGGCGGTCAAAACGAAGATCCCGGTGCCGATAATGGCCCCGATCCCTAGCAGGGTGAGTTGAACAGGTCCCAGCGACCGGTGAAGCGACTTCTTCTCGGCCGTGGCCAGAATCGCGTCGAGCGACTTAACGCGCCACATATATTCCCTCCGACAAATTACACCCGCCCTCTCGCGGATTTGGGCGGGACGCTAGCGGTCAGGATCGCCCGTGGCAACGCGGTTTAGCTTTCGTAACGGCAATCTATCGCTTTCATGACACGGCTCCGACCCGCTAGAGCAGGCCGATGTTGCCGATCCACGAGGTTCTGGAGCCGCTGAAAGCTGCCTTGATGGCGGGGAACACGGTTGTGCTGGCGGCTCCGCCGNGGGCGGGCAAGACGACGGTTGTGCCCNTGGCCCTGTTGGATCAGCCGTGGCTGGGCGACCAGAAGATCCTGCTGCTGGAACCGCGGCGGCTGGCGGCGCGGGCGGCGGCCACGCGCATGGCGGAGACCCTGGCTGAGCCGGTCGGCCAGACCGTGGGCTATCGCACCCGCCTGCAAAGCCAGGTGTCCGGGGCCACGCGGATCGAGGTCATCACCGAAGGTATCTTCACACGCATGATCATGGAGGACCCCGGCCTGGAGGGCGTGGGCGCCGTACTGTTCGACGAGTTTCACGAGCGCAGTCTGGATGCCGATCTGGGCCTGGCGCTGGCCCGCGAGAGCCAGACGATTCTCCGGGACGATCTGCGGATGCTGGTGATGTCTGCCACGCTGGACATACAGCGCATCCAGCAGCTGCTCGACGAGGCCCCGGTGATCGCGAGCGAGGGAAGGGCCTTTCCGGTAGACACGCTCTATCTGGATCGCAATCCGGCCGAGCGGCTGGAANAGGCCATGGCGCGTGCCGTGCGTCTTGCCCTGGCTGAGCAGTCGGGCTCGGTGCTGGCTTTCCTGCCTGGTCAGGCGGAAATCCACCGCCTCCAGGGCGAGTTGNCAGCAGGGGCGCTGCCGCCAGACGTTGACGCGCTGCCGCTCTACGGTGCGATGGACAAGGCCGAGCAGGACCGGGTGTTGCTGCCCGCGCCCGTCGGCNGCCGCAAGGTGGTTCTGGCGACCTCCATCGCCGAGACCAGCCTGACGATCGATGGCATCCGTGTGGTCATCGACAGCGGCCTGTCGCGCGTGCCGCGCTTTGATGTCGCCAGTGGGCTGACGCGGCTGGCCACGGTGCGGGTTAGCCGATCATCCGCCGAGCAGCGGCGGGGCCGTGCCGGACGGACGGCACCCGGTGTCGGCTACCGCCTGTGGGCCGAGCCGGAGACGCGGGGCCTGATCCCGAACCAGCCGGCGGAAATCCTCCAGGCCGACCTGACAGGACTGGCGCTGGATCTGGCGCGATGGGGACGACGTACGGCGGACGGCCTGGCGCTGCTGGATCCGCCACCTGCCGGGGCCTTTGCGGAGGCCCGTCGGGTGCTGGCCCTGCTGGGGGCCCTGGACGCGACGGGCGATCTGACCGCGCACGGCGGGCGGCTCTCGACGCTGCCACTGGCCCCACGCCTGGCGCACATGGTGGCGACCGCATCGGACGCCGGANGCCGGGAGGCCGCCAGCCTGATCGCCGCCCTGCTGAGCGAGCCTGGGCTTGGGGGACGCGCCGTGTCGCTGGAGGACCGGTTGCAAGACCTGGCCCGTGACCGCTCGCCTCGCGCTNCAGGATGCCCGCAAGCTGGCCCAGCGCTGGCGGCGCATGGCTGAAGCCGGTGGCGGATCACGCAAGGCGGCGGGGGGCTGTCGCCGGGACTGATGCTGGCGGCGGCCTTTCCCGAGCGGGTGGCCCAGGCGCGGGGCAAGCCAGGGGAGTATCGCCTGGCGAGCGGGCGCGGTGCTTTTCTGGATTCGACCGATCCCTTGGCGGGCCACCGGTGGCTGGCGGTTGCCGAACTGNGGGGAGGGGACGCCAGTGACCGCATCCGCCTGGCGGCCCCCATTGCCATCGAAGATCTGGATCGGCTGGCACAGGTCCATACGGATATTCGCGCGGGCGGCGGCGGGCGACTGGAGCAGGTCAGGTCGCGCCGGATCGGGGCCATCGTTCTGGAAGAAAAGGTCGTGGGAACTNCGGATCGGGCCACCGTCGCGCAATGGCTCAGAGCGGAGGTTGAGCGGGTCGGCATTGCCGCCTTGCCCTGGGGGCCAAAAGCAGCCGAACTGCGGGCTCGACTGGCCTTTGTGGCGACGCAGGAGGCTGGCTGGCCCGACGTGTCGGATGAGGGTCTGTGGGCGGCGCGTGAGGCGTGGCTGTGGCCCCTGTTGGACGGGCTCGACCGGCTGGGCAGCCTGACAGACTCCCGGTTGGAGGAGGCGCTGCGCGGGCTTGTCCCCTGGGACCGGCATCGGGCGTTGGACGCGCTCGCCCCGATATNNCTGGAGACCCCACTGGGAGAGGCGAAGATCGATTATTCCGCTGAGGCCGGCCCGAGGGTGGACATTCGGGTGCAGGAGTTGTTCGGCGTCACAATCCACCCGACCGTTGGCCGGGGCGTGCCGCTGACGCTGGCCCTGTTGTCCCCGGCACGGCGACCGATCCAGATCACCCAGGACCTGCCGCGATTCTGGGCCGGGAGCTGGGCCGATGTCCGCGCGGAGATGCGCGGCCGTTATCCGAAGCACCCCTGGCCGGAGGATCCGGCCCAGGCTGCCCCGACAAACCGCACCAAAGCACGGTCTGGTTGAGTGGAAAACAACCTGAAATACAGATGATTGCGCCTAATCGCTAACGCCGATATCGACAACGCCATGGGGGAGGCGGCGTCAGAGCGTTTGGCCGGAGAATTGAGGCGGATGAGGTGTGCCTGCCGCTGACCGAGTCTGCGGCTTACCGAGGCTTGTCGCGGGTTCAGCTCATCGTCTGTATTGTCGGGGTTCTGGCCGTGGGTTTGGTGCTCTGGCGGCTGGGCTGGCAGGCAAGCTGGCTGGGTCTGATCGCGGTCCTGTGCACGCTGCACGTTGTGGTCGCGGTGTGGCGGCTGGTCTTGCTGTGGGCCAGTCGACCGGGCGTGACTTTGGCCCCATGCGACCCCGATGATCAGCTCCCGACCTATGCCATCGTCGCCGCGCTGCTGGATGAGGCAGAGATGCTGCCGCAGCTGGTCAGTCGGCTGTCACGCATTGATTATCCGGCAGACCGGCTCGAGGGCTGGCTAATGCTGGAAGCCCATGATCGAAAGACCATTGCGGCGGCCCGGGCGCTGACCCTGCCGGACTGGCTGCAAGTGTATGTGTGCCTGCCTGGGGCCCCGCAAACCAAGCCGAGGGCCCTCAATATCGCCCTCAAACGAATTCGATCTGATTTCGTGGTCGTCTATGATGCGGAGGACGACCCGGACCCGCGCCAACTGCGCGAAGCCGCCCATCGGTTTCGGAGCGATCCGGCGCTGGTTTGTGTTCAGGCACCCTTGCGCATTCGCTCTGCCCACCCCGCCGCANCCGCCTTTGTCGATCAGCAATTTGCGTTGGAATACGCAGCGCAGTTCGAAGTCGTGGTGCCCGGTCTGGCCCGGCTCGGCTTGCCGTTTCCGCTTGGCGGGACGAGCAATCACCTGCGGGTGGCGGCGTTGCGAGAGGTCGGAGGGTGGGATTCGCACAACGTCACCGAGGACGCGGACCTTGGCTTTCGCCTTTGGAAGGCGNGGGGAAAGCTGGGCACCCTGACCCGCCCGACCTGGGAGACTCCACCGGGCGGTACCCNNGACCAGTGGCTGCCGCAGCGCACCCGCTGGCTGAAGGGCTTTGTGCAGACCTTTGGGGTGCATACCCGTCGGCCGGGCAGATTGGGTTGGCGCGGGCTTTGGGCGCTGTGTTTGACCTTGGGCCAGACCCTGATTGCGGCGCTGATGCACGGGCCGACATTGCTGTGGGTGATTGGAGTGCTCCTGATTTGTGCCGTGTCGGGTCTGGTCCCCCAATTCCCCATTGGCCCGATGCTGGTCCTGGTCACGGGATGGGCCATCGCGAGCCTCAGTTGCTGTGTGGGCGCGCAGCGCCNNAGCATTCCCTGGCGGCTGAGTGATCTGGCGGCGGCCCCGGTCTACTGGGCTATGTTGAGCGTGGCGATGCTCAGCGCCATTTGGCAACTCGCCCGGGCCCCGCATTTCTGGGGCAAGACGATGCATAAGCCGGAGACGGAACCGCCCGGCGGCGAACGTGCCCCGGGACGACGGGCAGGAACTGGACGTCAGGTGGCCTGACGCCTATCAGCGGGGCATGCCGCCTGTGATTTCTCCTGACGCCGAAACCCTGACGACCCATGCGTGGGCCGACTATGGCCTGCTTGACAGCGGAGCCGGACGCAAGCTGGAACGCTATGGGCGCTTTTCGGTCGACCGTCCGGAACCTCAGTGCCTGTGGCAACCGCGCAATGCCGAGGCCATGGCGCGTGCCGATGCCATTTTTGACCCTCAGGATGACGATGACGCAGGGCGTTGGCGCTTCTCCAGGACCCCGGTTGAGGGCTTCGATCTGGCTTGGAATGACGTCCGCTTCCGGGCCCGGTTTACGCCATTTCGGCATCTGGCCTTCTTTCCGGAGCAGGCCGCGAACTGGCAGTGGTTGGATCAGCGCCTTCGACGGATGGAGCGGCCGCGGGTGTTGAACCTGTTCGGCTACACCGGTGTGGCCAGTCTGGTGTGTGCCGCCGCGGGTGCCGAAGTGACCCACGTTGACGCATCGAAGAAATCGGTTGGCTATGCGCGGGAGAATGCTTCCCTTTCGGGCCTGGATAAGCATCCCATCCGGTGGATCGTGGAGGACGCACGCAAGTATGCGGCGCGTGAAGTTCGGCGCGGATCGCACTATCAGGGCATCATTCTTGACCCGCCCAAATACGGCCGCGGGCCCACCGGTGAGGTCTGGCGCCTGTTTGAGGATCTGCCAGGCCTTGTGAAGGACTGCGCCGCCCTTCTGGCACCAGGCCCGGGTTTCCTACTGCTGAATGCCTATGCCGCAAGGATTTCTGGCCTCTCGTTGGCCCACCTGATGGCAGAGGCTCTGGCGGAGCGTGGTGGGCGCATCGATTGGGGCGAGTTGGCCCTTGCGGAAGAGGGACCTCATGGCCGGGCTATCGGTCTGAGCTTTNTCGCGCGCTGGGACGAGGAGGCCGTCTGATGGGCGAGCGCACCATCACCTCTCTGACCAACGAGACGGTCAAGTCCATCCGGGCCCTGCACATGAAGAAGGAACGGGACGCATCGGGACGCTTCCTGTCCGAGNGGCTGAAGTTTGTCGGAGAGGCGCTGGACCAGGGCCAGATTCCGCGTCAGCTGCTGGTCGGACAGGGGGCCCGCCCGCACCCGTTACTGGAGCGGGCTCGACAGGAGACGCTTAAGTCTGGCGGGGAGGTTATAACCGTAACTCAAGAAATTCTCACGAAAATATCTCGCAAAGAGAATCCCCAAACTGTGCTGGCCATTTTCGATCAGGTCTTCACGGATCTGGATCAGATCGTGCCGGCATCGGCCCCAGCCTGGATCGCTCTGGAGCAGGTGCGCGACCCCGGCAACCTCCNNGGCACCATCATCCGCACCGCGGATTCAGCGGGCTGTGGCGGCGTGATCCTGATCGATGACTGCGTGGACCCGTTTTCGACCGAGGCCGTCCGCGCCACCATGGGATCGATTTTTGCGGTGAGGATCGCTCGCACGACGTCGGATGCGTTTCTGGGGTGGCGTGCGACCTGGCCGGGGTCGGTGATCGGCACCCGGCTTGATGCCACGCATGGCTATCGCGATGCGCCCTATCAGTTCCCCAGCCTGATCCTGATGGGGAATGAGCAGGCCAGGCTGACTGACCGCCTGGCACGGGCCTGTGACGTCAACGTCAAGATCCCCATGCGAGGTCGCGCGGACAGCCTGAACCTTGCGGTGGCAACCGGGATCATGGCCTATGCCGTGACAGAAGGGGCCCCGTGTTGAAGCCTGTCGCACGATCAAACGCAAGGCCCGCGGCGATGGGCACGAACGGCGCGATGAGATCCTCAACGCAGCGGAACGGATTTTTGTCGAGCAGGGCTATGATGGCGCAACCATCCGCAAGATTGCTGAAGCGGTGGGGCTATCCTCGACGGCGCTCTACCTCCATTTCCCGGATAAGNGGGCAATCCTGCGGGAAATCTGCAGGCGCCTGAACACGATGGCTGAGGTCACGGCCAGGATCGCCGCCCAACCAGGACCCNCCATGGAGCGCCTGCGGGCGCACCTGACCTCCTACGTCGAGTTCGGCCTCGACAACCCCAATGCCTATCGCCTGATCTACATGACCCGGCCGATGGAGGCCGAGGAAGGCGGGGTGCGCACACTGTCCCAGGAACTGGGGATTAGCGTCTATCAGGCCTTTGAGCGCGCCGTGGCCGAGGTCGCGCAACAGGATCTGCTGAACACCGATGCACGGACCGCGACCCAGGCCCTGTGGGNNGGCGCACACGGGGTCATCGCCCTGGTCATCACCAAGCCCTATTTTGATTGGGTCGAGCCGCGCGAACTGGCTAAGATTACGCTGGAATCCCTGATGCGGGGATTACTTCGGTCGTGACGACACGAGCCTTGACCTTGGCTTTCGCATTGTCCCTGAGCCTGGGCGTGGCCGGGCCGGGCAGCGTGGCACACGCACGGCCTCTGCGGATCCTGAGCGTGGACCAATGTGCCGATCAATATGCCCTGGCCCTGGCCCCGGATCAGGACCTGCGGCTGTCCAAGCGTGCGGATGACCCGGATTCCTGGATGCGGACCTCCGCCCAAAGGCACCGGCAGGTGCGCCCAAGCCTGGAGCAGGCCGTGATGTTCCGGCCCGATGTGGTGCTGCGGACCTGGGGCGGGGACCCGCGTCTGATCGACCGGCTCCAGGCCCAGGGTGCGCGGGTTGTGACCCTGTCGGATGCCCGTGATTTCGAGGGTGCTGAGGCCAATCTGCGTCTCGCCGGGCAGGTCTTGGGGCAGGATCATCGTGCGGCGCGTCTTGCCGCGCTCATGCGTGGGCAACTGGCCAGCGCGCCCGCGCCGNAGGGGCCCGCGCTATATCTGACAGCGGGCGGCTTTACCGCAGGGCCGGGCACGTTTGTCGATGCCATGCTGACGCGATCTGGTTTCCGCAACGCCGAACGGAGCCCAGGATTTCGGGCGCTGTCCGTGGAACGCCTGGTTCTGGACCCACCGCGGCGGCTGATCCTCGGCTTCTTTGACCTGGTGCGGAGTGATCGGCGGGGCGCGGGTCGGCATCCGGTCTTGCGCAGAGGTCTGGAGCACCGGGATGTCCCCTTGCCGGCCGCTGTGTTGACGTGTCCGGCGTGGTTCGCGGCCGAAGCGGTCGTAGACCTGAAGTCAGCTCCGTGAGCGGCGGTTCGGTGCGTTGGCTGTGGCTGGGCCTGGGGCTGTTGCTGGCGGGCCTGGTTGGCCTGTGGCTGGGGAGGTCGGCCTGACGGCGGCACAGGTGACAGAGGCTTTTGTCCACCCATCGTCCGGGCCGGGCGTCATTCTGTGGCAGGTTCGTGCTCCACGCACCGCGACCGCCATGCTGGTTGGCGCGGCCCTGGGATTGTCCGGGGCCCTGATGCAGGGCCTGCTGCGCAATCCGTTGGCAGATCCGGGTGTGCTCGGCGTGTCGGCGACCGCTGCGGCGGCGGCGGCTTTAGCCCTGGTGTTGGGGGAGCGGTCCTGCCAGGCACCGTGGCAGGTGCCGCGCTCGTCGGGGNCCCTGGCGGCAGGTGGTTTGCTGGCCCTGGTCGCGGCCAGGGTAAGCGATCCGGCTACCTTGATCCTGGTTGGCGTCGCGGTGTCCAGCTTCGCCGGTGCCTTGACCGCCCTGGTTTTCAACCTGTCGCCATCGCCCATTGCCACCACCGAGGTCATGAGCTGGATGCTGGGTTCGGTCGAAAACCGGAGCTGGGTCGATGCCGGTTGGATGGTCGTGGCCCTGACCCTCGCTGCGGGGCTGGCCATGCTGACGCGGGCGGGACTGCAGCAATTGGTGCTGGGCGATGAGGTGGCCGCGACGTCTGGCGTCAACATGGGGCGGATGCGTTGGCTGGCCATTCTCGCCGCCGCCATTGCAACGGGCGCAGCTGTCGCCGTGGCAGGGGTCGTCGGGTTTGTTGGCCTGGTCGCGCCCCATCTGGTGCGGCGCTGGGTCGGGGCCGACCCGGCCAGGGTCTTGGGGCCCAGTGCCTTGGCTGGAGCGGTGATCCTCGGTCTCGCCGACGCCGTGGCCCGAGCTGTGCCAACGGATCAGGAGTTGAAGCTGGGGGTCTTCACCGCGCTGATCGGGGCCCCGCTGTTCGCGCTGACCGCCTGGCGCGCAGCGCGGGAGTGGCGGACGTGAGCCTGCTCGAGATATGGGACATTGACGTCGGCCTGGGCGGGCGAAGGGTGCTGGAGGGTGCCGATCTGGCCGTCAGGGCGGGCGAGCGCGTCGCTCTGGTTGGACCGAACGGCGCGGGTAAATCGAGCCTGATCAGAGCGGCTGCCGGGCTTCTGCCGACGACGCGCGGGGGCGTTCGCTTGGGCGGTGACGACGTGCGCGGCCTTTCAAGCGCCGAACGAGCCCGACGCCGGGCCTATCTGCCACAAGACCGCACGCTGGTCTGGAACATGGCTGCGGTGCAGGTGGCCGCACTGNGGGCACCGTTTGTGCCGTTGCCGCAGGCCCTGGCACGGGCACGGATATGGCTGGAAGCACTGGAGATCGGACACCTGGCGGACCGGGGCGTGGCAGAGATGTCCGGCGGTGAGCGGGCCAGGGTCCTGTTGGCCCGCGCCCTTTCGAGCGATGCGCCGCTGCTGTTGGCTGACGAACCGATTGCTGGGCTGGATCCGGATGCCCAGCTGCTGGTTCTGGACATTCTGGGTGCGCGGGTGAAGGCAGGCGGTGCCGTGGTGGCCAGCTTGCATGACTTGCCCCTGGCGGCTGCATGGGCGGATCGCGTGGTCGTTCTGGATCAGGGGCACGTCGCCGCAGACGGCCCTGCGGACCACGCATTGACCAGCGATCAACTCCGAACCATCTTTCGCCTTGTGGCGGAATGGTCGCCGGGTCCGAACCCGCGCCTGGTGGTTCAGTCCCGGGTCGGTCAGTAGCTCTGATAGGGGCGGGGGCCACTCATCGGCGACGATCCCCGTGCCAGGTCCGATGACAGGGTCAGGGCGCCGGTCCCACCATTCAGCCGTGCGCGATAAATCTGCATGTTTTCCATAACTCGCATCATATAGTTGCGTGTTTCGGTGAAGGGCGCACACTCGATGAAGTCGACCGGATCGACGCCGCGTCCGCGCGGATCTCCGCAGCGATCCACCCACTGGGGCGGACGGCCCGGCCCGGCATTATAGGCCACCGTCGCTAAGAGCATCGAGCCGCCAAAATCATTGGTCAGGTCACCGAGGTGATAGCTGCCCAGGGTCATGTTGTAGTCGGGATCGTAGAGGCTTTCGTCGCTATAGGGCATGCCCAGCTGGCGGGCGACCGTGCGGCCTGTGGCGGGGATGAACTGCATCATGCCGCGGGCATTGGCGTGGCTGCGGGCGCGCGGGTCAAAGCTGGATTCCTGACGCGTGATGGCCTGGGTGAATTCCAGGGGTGCGGCTCCTGCGACGGCGGGCGGGATGCGAATGGGATATTGGCGCTCGGGCATCAGCCAGCCGCGCTGGCTGGCGGCACGTCCGGCCATCATGGCGGTGAAGCCCTCGCCATAACTGCGTGATAGGTCCATCAAGAGGGCCATCTGTTCGGCGTTGGGAAGGTCGTCGTCCAGCTGATAGACAAAGACCCGGAACAGGCTGCTTTCCCCNGCATCACCCAGAATGCGCAGGGCCCGGACCAGGCGATTGGCTTCAAAGGCCTGCTGATCTGCCGCGCTGGGCTGCGGGTCGCGCGGCAGGGTGATCTGGGTCATGCCCGCCTTCTCGGCAGCCAGCTGACCATAGAACGCCTGTATGTAGCGGCTGCCATCGCGGTAGTAGGTCTGTGCCCCGGCCTGATCTCCCCGCGCTTCGGCGGCCCGGCCCAGCCAGTAGTTGGCTCGCCCCTGGGTGATCGGGGTTGAGGACATGCGACGCAGGGCTTCGAAATGCTGGCCAGCCCGGCTTGGGTCGTTCAGCTTGGTCAGGGCGGCCCATCCGGCAAAGAACTCGGCATCGACCATCCGCTCGCCAGAGGCAAAGCCGTGGCCCGCCATGGCGTCATAGGCCGCCTGGGGCGAGCCCATACGCAGAGCGTCCTGGAAATAGTTGCGCCGTTCGGTCCACAGGGCGTCCTGACCTTCCTCGTGGGCCGGAGCCGCCGGGAGGTAGCGCAGCAGGCTGAAGGCTTCGGGTTGGCGGTTGGCGGCCCGCAAGATGCGCACCCGTTCGAACACCACATTGGGGTCCAGGGCCTGGGACGGGCTGAGCCGCGCCAGGACGCTATCGGCGCTGTAGGCGGTGCGCAGCGCCATCACCGTTTCGGCGATATTGCGGCGCTCAGGTCCGACCAGATTGAGCATCGCCTGGGTGGCCGGGCCGTGCGGCCCCAACAGCAGCATGTTGAGCCGCGCTTCATGGTCCGCCTGACTGAACAACGAGCCCCACCGTTGCAGGAAGCGGCTCTGCATGGCGGCATCGAACGACCGGGTCCGCCACCATTCGGTGACCAGTTGCCGGGCCTGCTGGGTTTGGCCACGCTGTTCCTGGGCATTGGCCAGGGCATAGGCCCCGGCAGCGGTTTCCGGCACCTGGCCCTGGAAGAAACTGATCACCTGATCGGCCGAAGGATTGGCCAGGTCGATGGCGCGTTCGGCGGCGGCGCGACGCGACTCTGCCCGGGGCCAGCCCCGGAAAGTCTGAGCCGCAGCAATCAGGTCTGAATAGGGAAGCTGCTCAGCAGACGTGTCCAGAAGCGCCCAGCCCACCAACTGACGAGCGGTCGGATCGGAGATCTGGCTTTCAATCTGGCGGGTGCGGGCAACGTCGCGCNNGCGGGCAGCGGCCAGCCCCTGTTGGAACAGGGCGAAATCCTGGGCGGAAAGGGTCGTGGAGCCTGTGCGTGCCGCTGGTGCGGCCGAGTAATAGGGTCGCTCCTGCGGCACGAGCGTCTCGGCAGCCGGCATGGAGACGGCAATAATCGCGGCCAGGCTCGTTGCTATCATTCCGCTACGTATCCTCATTTGCTACGGTTGCGGCGGCGTGGGTCGCGCCCTAATCTCCAACTTTCGGCCTTTGCCACCAAGCCCATTCTCCAGACAGGACATCGTGCCATGACCGCCCCTCTGTTCAAGGGTGTGATCACCGCCCTGATCACACCACTTCGTGACGGAAAGGTGGACGAGGCGGCTTTTGTTGCGCTTTTGGAGCGTCAGATCGCGGCTGGGGTTCACGGCGTCGTGCCCATGGGCACGACCGGCGAANGCGCGTCCCTGACACTGGATGAGCACAAGCGGGTGGTGGAGCTTTGCGTTNGTAAAGCGGCCGGGCGCGTGCGGGTCATCGCCGGGGCGGGGGCGTCTGCGACCGACAAGGCCATAGAGTTGACCCGCTTTGCCAAAACCGTTGGAGCTGACGGTGTTCTGAGCGTCACCCCCTACTACAACCGCCCCAGTCAGGCGGGCCTGAAGGCCCACTTTGAAGCCATTGCGGATGCGGTGCAGCTTCCGATGCTGCTGTACAATGTGCCTGGCCGCANNGGGGTCGATATGGCCAATGAGACGGTTGCCGCCCTGGCCAGCCACCCCAATATCGTCGGCATCAAGGATGCGACCAGCGACCTGGGCCGGGTCAGCTGGATGAGGGCCAATATCGTTGGCCAGCAGTTCGGTCTGATCTCAGGCGACGATCTGTCCTATCTTGGCTACCACGCCCAGGGCGGGGTCGGGGTGATCTCGGTGACCTCCAACGCCGCGCCAGACGCCATGGTGGCCCTGCACAATGCCGCCGAGGCCGGGAACTATGCCATCGCCCGCGACTGGCAGGATCGGTTGATTGGCCTGCACAAGGCGCTGTTCCTGGACAACTCGCCGGCGCCGACCAAATGGGCTCTTTCGCAGCTGGGGCTGTGCAGCGACGAGATGCGGCTGCCGCTGTCGGTGTGCTCAGGCACGGTGCAGCCGGCCATCCGCGCGGCCATGGCCGACGCCGGGGTCGGCTGATGGCCACTGACAAGCCCAAGATGAAGGTCATCGCCGAAAACCGGCGGGCGCGATTTGACTACTTCCTGGAGGATTTCACCGAGGCCGGGATCCAGCTTCTGGGCACCGAGATCAAGGCTCTGCGCGATGGCCGGGCCAATATCGCCGAAAGCTATGTCGCGCCAGAGGGGCGTGAACTGGTGCTGATCAACGCCGACATTCCGCCCTACAAGCAGGCCAATCGCTTCAATCATGAGCCGCGGCGGCACCGCAAGTTGCTGCTGCATCGACGCCAGATCGACCGCATGATTGCGGCGGTGCACAAGGACGGCCAGACCATCGTGCCGGTCAAGCTGTATCTGAATGAAGCGGGCAAGGCGAAGATCGAGATCGCCCTGGCCAAGGGCAAGAAGCTGCACGACAAGCGCCAGGCCACCGCCGAGCGCGACTGGCAGCGCGACAAGGCCCGGTTGTTGAAGGAGCGGGGCTAGGGCACACTTCGCCCCTACCGAGTGCGTGATTGCACCGAACCTGCGTAGGACGCTACAGCTTGCCTTCCGATTTCGGGGACGTATGTCAGACGGACCACAGGCCGCATCTCCAGGGCCAGAGGGCGCGGCGGTGCCTGCCCCGGGTGCGCCGCGCGAGCCGTTGGTGATCAAGACCAATCTGCAGACACGGTCTTTCCTGGGCCTGAGTTTCCGTCTCGGCCTGCTGAACATCATCACCCTGACGTTGTGGCGTTTCTGGGGGCGGACCGAGGTGCGCGAGCGGATCTGGCGGGCTGTGCGGATCAATGATGATGCGCTGGAATACACCGGGCGTGGCGTCGAGCTGTTTGTGGGCTTCCTGCTGGCCCTGATCTTGTTGGGTCTGCCGTTCCTGCTGATCGTCTTCGGTGCCCAGTTGCTAAATCCAGTCGTGACGCTGGCGATCATCATCCCGCTTTACCTTGTGATGTTCTGGCTATGGGGGTTCGGGGTTTTCTCAGCCTTTCGATATATGGCCAGTCGGACCACCTGGCGGGGAATCCGGTTTCAATTGGCGGGTTCACCTGTTCGCTACGGCAACCACTTCCTTCTCTACCTGTTTTTGACGATTATCACCTTGGGTTGGTTCCGGCCGGAAGCGGATCGCAAGCTGTCCGAAATGACCTGGGACAACCTGTTCCTGGGAACCCGGCGTATCCGGTTCCGTATGGCCGACTCCTACAAGATTGGCGTCTACGGCTTCTATGCGCTGGGCTGGGTCGGCCAGATTGTCGGCTACATCGTCTTCAGCATCCTGGTCGGGGCCATCCTGTTTGCGGTGGCCGCCGCCACAGAGCCAAGCGGTGGCGCTTATGAACCCTCGTCGAAGGCGGGGTATTTCACCGCCCCGTNNTTGCCGTCAGCGCCAACCGCTCCGGCAGAGGATTTGCCGCCTGAAGGGGCCGAAGCGGATGCGCCGCCAAACGCGGTCGGTGTCGAAGCACCAGACCCGGCTGTCGACCCCGAGCCAGGCCCACAGATTTCGGATATGGCCTTCCTGCTAGCCAGCTATGGGGCGATGGCGATTGCCTATCCGATCTGGTTGCTGATGTGGGCTCCCTACAATGCCGCCATCCTGCGTTCGATCGTGGCGGGTATCCGTTTCGACGAGGCTCGCTTCAAGCTGCACATCAGGGCGCTGGGATTGTGGTGGCTGACGGTGAGCAATCTGTTCTGCCTTGTCGTTTCGCTGGGGTTCCTCATGCCATGGCTCCAGGCCCGTTCGGTCAAATACATCGTTGATCGGATAAAGGTGGCCGGCGACGTGCACCTGGACGATATCGAACAGGCCAAACGTGGCCCCCGCACGGGCGAAGGCCTCGCCGATGCCTTTGGCTTTTCCCTGCTCTGAACCATGTCAAACGCTCGCTTCTTTGATGGAAAAGCCTGATCCGCCGCGACGTGGCGGTGGAGCGCAGGGGAGAGCCTCTGGTTTGCCGTCGATGGTAAGGAACACCTGTGGCCGATCGCCAAGGTCGATGCCGTCATCGCGCGGCGCGAAGCTCGTCTGGCCTGGCGCGGTGAGCGGGATGCAAGGCTGGTCCTTGCCGCCCCCATCTGGCGTGAGTTGGCCGGGCGGCTGTACGGCGTCTCTGCTGATCGCAAGCGTCGGCGCGAACGGTGGATCGCCGGGAGCTTGGCGATTTTCGCAGCATCGACCTTGCTGTTTGTCTTCGTGGGTGTCCCGCGCATGTCCGGGCCCCTGGCGCGGGCGACACCTCCGGCTTTTGAGGAGCGCCTTGGCGACAATATGGACCGGCAGGTCTCAAGAGTTCTGCGACAGTGCCCTGGTCGCGAAGGACAGGTGGTGCTCAATACGCTGGGTGACCGGCTCGCGTCGTCGACCGACACTCCGTTCGACATTCGTGTGCAAGCTGTCCAAGCTCCGTTCGTCAATGCCGCCGCCTTACCGGGCGGACGCATCTGGGTGTCCGATGACCTGATCCGCGAAGCTCAGAATCCGGACGAGCTGGCCGCGGTTGTGGCTCATGAAGTGGCTCATATCGAACAGCGTCACAGCATGCAGGCGGTCTTGCGCAGCCTCNGAATCGGCATGGTTCTGGACGCCGTTGTTGGCGGCGGGACCGGTGCCGGACAGCAGGCCGTCATCCTGGCGGGCAATGCGACGGAAATGAGCTACAGCCGCGACGATGAGCAGATCGCCGATGCCCGAGGCCAGGCCCTGTTGCACGCCCAGGGTCTGTCCTCGTTGGGTATGGCCACGTTCTTCGAGCGTCTCGATCAGGTCACCGGTGAGCCATCGGCCGAGGGCAGCTCCGAGTTTATGGCGACCCACCCCAACAGCCATCGCCGCGCCGTGGCCGCGCGCGCGATCCAGCGCCCCGGCAAATCCGCGCTCACCCCAACCGAATGGGCCGTCGTTCGTGCCGCCTGCGACGAGGTGGACTACGAACAGATCGAGGAGATGCGGCAGCGAATCGAAACCGGCATACCGCCGCGTCGCGTCCGGCCCTGATCAGGCCTTGCGCTCGTTCATGAAAGCCGGGCTATGGCTGTCCTCGTCGCGGGTGTGACGCGGGCGGCCGACCGCATCGATGAGGGTTTCCAGCTCCACGAAAGCATCCGCCTGGCGTCGCAGGTCATCGGAGATCTGGGGCGGTTGGGATTTGACGGTCGAGACCACCGAGACCCGCACTCCTTGGCCTGCACCNGCCTGGACCAGGCGGCGGAAGTCGCCGTCGCCGGAAAACAGGACCACACGGTCCAGGTGGGGNGCCATCTCCAGCATGTCGACGGCGATTTCGACATCCATATTGCCCTTGGTGCGGGTATGTCCCTGGGCATCGGTGAAGCGCTTGACCGGCTTGGTGATCACGGTGAAGCCATTGTAGTCGAGCCAGTCGACGAGGGGCTTGATCGGCGAGAACTCCTCGCCTTCGACGACTGCCGTATAGTAGTAGGCGCGCACCAGCCGCCCTTGACTGGCGAACAGATCCAGCAGTTTTCGGAAGTCGAGATCGGTGTTGAGGGCGCGGGCCGCAGCGTAAAGGTTGGCCCCATCGATAAACAGGGCAATGCGGTCGTTGGGTGAATGGTCCATGGAAAAGCGCTCCAAAAATGAATCAGGCCCCGACGCAATCACGTCGGACACAGCAATTTTCATCGCATTGGGGTCGAATGACAAGGGGGCATTTGCCTCGATCATCGCTCTGCTCGAAGCCGCCCTGTCACGGTTCCCGGCATACGGAATGACGGTCCTGCGCCGATCGGGCTGGTGGCAGTCGCAGGCCTGGCCGGACCCCGAGGATCCCCCTTCACCAATGCGGTCGTGCAGGTGCACGCGGAACGGGAGCCCGAGGACCTGATGAAGGCTCTGTCGGAGATTGAAACCCTGTTCGGTCGCGCGCGCAGTGAGCGCAACGCGCCGCGGACCCTGGACCTTGACCTCATCGCCTATGGGAACCGGGTCATGACGCAGCCGGACCTCATCGTGCCGCATCCGAGGGCTGCCGAGCGCCTGTTCGTGATGGGGCCGTTGGCGGAGATTGCGCCGAGCTGGATTCACCCTGTCTCGCGACGCACGGCACTATGCTTGGCTAAACGCGCTCAGGTGGGACTGGACGCCAGGCAAGTCGTTGCTGACTAGGCCGTTCGAGCTGGGCTCGGACGAGGCCGATGTGTCAGCCACTGCTCGGCGCATCAGCGCAGACTGTCCAGATGGCAATGACGCCGACGGCGTCCCGCCGATCGACTATGCGGCATTGCACAATTGGCCGTGAAGAGCTATTTTCACTGGTTCTCCCCACGCCCGAGGAATTTCATGGCTCGCGTCACTGTTGAAGACTGCATCGAGAAGGTGCCGAACCGCTTTGGTTTGGTTCTGCTGGCCGGGCACCGCGCCCGCAACATCGCCAACGGAGCCGTGCTGACGCTGGATCGCGACAACGACAAGAACCCGGTTGTGGCCCTGCGTGAGCTGGCCGAGGACACCGTTCGCCCGGACGAACTGACGGACATGATCGTGACCACCTTGCAGCGCGTCGATGAGCGCACCGAGGCTGAGGATGAGGCCGAGACCGCCGCTCTGCTGGCTGAGCCGCAGCACATGAACATGGCCGAGCAAGAGTTGATCCGGCGCTGCAAAGTGACCGTGACGGTGGCCAGGAGGATCGCTACTGACCACGGAACCGCTCAGTCCGATCAAGTCCAGGTCGCCGCGGAAAAAGCCCCTGCGACCAAGATTGAAGCTGTCAATGAAAACGGGCCGGTCGTCGCGAGCGAACGGCCCGTGGCAATTGCGGAGACGGTTGCCCACTCCCCGGTGCCTCAGCTGGCGGCAGGGCGCACACCGGTCTTGCGTCAGTTCGAGCTGATTGAGGCCGTCAAGGCCTATGACCCCACGGCCGATGAGGCCCAGCTGAACCGGGCCTACGTCTATGCCGTGAAGATGCACGGCTCCCAGAAGCGCGCTTCGGGCGACCCCTATTTTGCCCACCCGATCCAGGTCGCGGGGATCCTGACCCNNAGCAAGCTGGACACAGCCACCATCGTCACGGCGCTGCTGCACGATGTGGTGGAAGATACCGATGCCACGCGGGACGACATTGCAGGCCTTTTTGGCGAAGAGGTTGCCGGGCTGGTCGAGGGCGTGACCAAGCTCAGCCGTCTGGAGATGCAAGGGGCGGATTACACACGGCAGGCGGAAAACCTGCGCNAATTCATCCTGGCGATTTCACGCGACGTGCGGGTCCTTNTGGTCAAGCTTGCCGACCGCCTGCACAACATGCGCACGCTTGAATACGTCAAGCCCGAGAAGCGCGAGCGGATCTCCAAGGAGACGATGGAGGTCTATGCGCCGCTGGGCCGTGCCATCGGCATCAGCTCGATCGCTTCCGAACTTGAAGAACTGGCGTTCCTGCACCTCAACCCGACGGCGCGGAATGCCATTTTGCGCCGCCTTGAGGCCCTCAAGGCTGAGCACGGCGACGATATCGGAAGCTTGACGCTGGATATCGAGCGGGTGCTGTCGGAAGCCGGTATCAAGGCCCAGGTCTATGGTCGCCAGAAGTCGCCTTTTTCCATCTGGAAGAAGCTGCAGCGCCAGTCGGTCGGGTTTTCCTCGGTCTCTGACCTGTTCGGTTTCCGGGTCATCGTCGACAGCGAGGAAGAGTGCTATCGCGCCNTTGGGGTGATCCATCGGGCGTGGCCGATGGTGCCGGACCGGTTCCGCGACTTCATTTCGACGCCCAAGTCCAACAACTACCGCTCCTTGCACACCACAGTCGTGGGCCCCAGTGGCCTGCGCATTGAAATGCAAATCCGCACCGAGGAAATGGAGCGGGTGGCCGAAGACGGCGTGGCGGCGCACTGGTCCTACAAGAACCAGTCGCACTCGCTGGACAAGGATGCTCTGGCTGGCTCGGGCGGACGTGATCCGCTGCAGAACCTGCGGCACCTGGTTCAGGTGGTCGAGAACGGCGAAAGCGGCGACGACTGGGTCGAGAATGCCAAGCTGGAAATGTTCCAGGATCAGGTGTTCGTGTTTACGCCGAAGGGCAAGCTCGTCACGCTGCCGCGGNGGGCCATGCCGCTCGACTTTGCCTATGCTGTCCACTCCGAAGTGGGCGATACGGCTATCGGGGTGAAGATCAACGGCGAACTCAAGCCCATGCGGNCCCAGCTCCAAAATGGCGATGTGGTTGACATACTGCGCGGCAAGAAGCGGNACATCCCGGCGGACTGGCGCTCGCTGACGGTGACCGGCGCGCGCGGGGCGATTCGTCGGCATATTCGCACGACGGAGCGTGATGAGTTTCAGCGCCTGGGGCGGGCGACCCTGTCGCAGGTCCTGCGCCGGGCCGGCAAGGAGCTGGACAGTGTGTCGATGCGACCAGCCTTGGACACGCTTGCCATCCCCTCAGAGGATGAGCTGTTCGAGGCCATCGGTCGGGGGCAGGTCACGGCGGCCCGCGTCGGCGAAAGCCTGTTCCCGGGTCTGAAGGGCCAATTGAGCGGGGGCGTTGACCGCAAGCGTATCGGCGAGGTCGAGGCTGGCATTTTCGTGCGGGGTGGGNGGCTGACACCCGGCATCAGCATCCACTTTGCACACTGCTGTGNNCCCGTTCCCGGCGACCGGATCGTGGGTGTCGTGGAGCCGGAGCAGGGGCTGACCGTGCACACCATCACCTGTCATCGGCTGGCAGAGGTGGACGATGCCGAATGGCAGGACCTCCAGTGGACGGCCCAGGCCGAGCGCGGGGCCCTGGCCGCTGTGCGCATCCGGGCGACCATGAAGAATGCACCGGGCGTCCTGGGGCAGGTGACGACGCAGATCGGCGAGGCGGGCGGCAATATCATCAATCTGGTGATGAGCCTGCGCCAGCAGGACTACTTCGACATCGACATTGATGTGGAGGTCCGCGATGCGCGCCACGCGACCAGCATCATGGCCGCCTTGAGGGCCAATCCGTCCGTCGACACGGTGGACCGCGCATCCGGGTGACGCGCGTGAGCGGGTGACGCCTGCACGGGCTGAGTGCTAAGCCCGACGCAACGAGTCACCTGCGGAGTATGAACATGGCCACCATCGGCTTTATCGGTCTGGGCAACATGGGCAGCGGTATGGCTGCCAACCAGGTCAAGGCGGGACATACGGTCAAGGCCTTTGATCTGTCCAAGGACGCCATGGCCAAGGCGGTCGAGAATGGCTGCCTGGCAGCAACTTCGGTGGCTGAAGCTGTAGCGGATGCTGATGTCGTCATCACCATGCTGCCGACCGCAAGCCATGCCTCCAAGGTCTATGGCGACCAGATTTTCGGCAAGGCCCCCACGTCTGCGCTGCTGATCGATTGCACCACTGGGGATGTGGCGACAGCCCGCGAGTTGGCCGACGAAGCGCGCGCGGCCGGTTATGTGTTTGTCGATGCGCCGGTGTCGGGCGGCATCATGGCGGCCGATGCGNGTACGTTGGCCTTCATGGTCGGCTGCGAGCAAAAGGATTTCGCGCGGGTTGAGGCAGCGCTGGACCCCATGAGCCGGGCCACGTTCCGGGCCGGTGGCNGCGGGGCCGGCATCGCCGCCAAGATCTGCAACAACATGATCCTGGGCATCACGATGATCGGCACTTGCGAGGCCATTGCCCTGGCCGAGAAGCTGGGGCTGGACCCGGTCGTCCTGTTTGACATCGTTTCCAAGGCTTCGGGCCAGAGCTGGAGCGTCAGCAGCTATTACCCTTGGCCGGGCCCCGTTCCGGCGGCACCGTCGAACCGCAACTACGAAGGCGGATTCGCCACGGCCTTGATGCTGAAGGACCTGAAACTGGCCCAGGACGCGGCGGCAGACGTCGGGGTGTCGACGCCATTGGGATCGCAGGCCGAGGCCCTGTATCAACTGTTCGAACAGCAAGGCTTTGGCCGGGTCGACTTTTCGGGGGTGATCCAGATGCTACGCGGCAAGCTGGGCAGCCTGCCCAGGGCTGACACTGTTGACCGCGTGAGAACGACTCTCAATTCGTGGGTTGCGTCCACTTGGACGGTTTGTCCAATGGACTTTTGNCCGCTTCAGGGGGCAGATACGCGGCGAAAGTAGAGGCCATACGAGCGTCAGGGTTGTTCGACTACACCGCCGCATTCCAGTCTGCCGTTGAGCAGGTCAAGGGCGAGGGGCGCTATCGCGTCTTCGCCGACCTGAAGCGCGTAAATGGCCAGTTTCCGCGTGCCGTGCGTCGTCGAGACGATGGCAGCTCGCAGGACGTGATCGTCTGGTGCTCCAACGACTATCTGGGCATGGGCCAGCATCCGGTCGTGCTGGACGCCATGAAGGCCGCGGTCGATGAGGCCGGGGCCGGGGCCGGGGGCACCCGCAACATCAGTGGCACCACCCGCTATCACGTCGATCTGGAGCGGGAGCTGGCCGACTGGCACCAGAAGGAGGCGGCGCTGCTCTTCACCTCCGGCTATGTGGCCAATGAGGCGACGCTGGCGACGCTGCAGAAGGTCCTGCCGGGCCTGATCATCTATTCGGATGCCCTGAACCACGCCTCCATGATTGCCGGCATCCGCCACGGCGGCGGTGAGCGTCACGTGTTCATGCACAATGATCTGGCGCATCTGGAGGCCCTGCTGAAGGATGCACCGGCCGATGCGCCCAAGCTGATCGCGTTTGAGAGTGTCTATTCGATGGACGGGGACATCGCCGACCTGAAGNGCACCATCGCGCTGGCCAAAAAGTATGGCGCGATGACCTATCTGGATGAGGTGCACGCCGTGGGCCTTTATGGCCAGACGGGAGCCGGTGTGGCCGAGCGGGACGGGGTCCTCGCCGACATCGACATCATCGAATGCACCCTGGGCAAGGCTATTGGTGTCATGNGGGGCTACATTGCTGCCGATGCCGTGATCGTCGATGCCATCCGCAGCTGGGCCTCGGGCTTCATCTTCACCACCTCGCTGCCGCCTGCGCTGTCGGCCGGAGCGCTGGCCTCGGTTCAGCACCTGAAGGCGCACCCCGAACTGCGTGTCGCCCATCAGGAGCGCGCGACCACCCTGAAGCGCCGCCTGGCCGACGCGGGCATCCCGGTGATGGACAGCGAGCNNCACATCGTGCCCGTGTTCGTGGGCGATCCGGTGCATACCAAGCTGATCTCGGACATGTTGCTGGATCAGCACGGCATCTATGTGCAGCCGATCAACTATCCGACCGTGCCCAAGGGGACCGAGCGGCTGCGCTTTACGCCGTCGCCGAACCACACCGACGCCATGATGGATGCGCTGGTGGTGGCCATGGACAAGCTCTGGACGCACTGCAACGCGGTGCGCCGTCCGGCGGTTGCCTGAGCATCGGGGCCATCCCGACCTCGGCGAGGTCATCCTCGAGTTCACCCGCAACGGCGCCTATCTGAAATGCTCGGCGTGCATGTCGCCACGGGCATTGAGGTGTCCGCCATCGGCCCTGTGACCGAGCGGGCGGGGCTGGAGCGGATCGCCCTGAACAAGCTGAAGCGGGCGCTGGCGAGCCGCTGACATACTAGATGTTGTGGTGCGTCGATGTCGGGCGTAGAGAGTTGGGCGTCTTTGCCATCGCTCTTGTAGGGGACCCGAGTGACCGCCTTTACCCACGCCGACTTCTTTTCCAAGCCGCTGGCCGATGCCGACCCGGACATTTCGACGGGCATCCGGGGTGAGCTGGGGCGCCAGCAGGAACAGATCGAGCTGATCGCGTCGGAGAATATCGTCTCGCGTGCGGTGTTGGAGGCGCAAGGCTCGGTCCTGACCAACAAATATGCCGAAGGCTATCCGGGGCGTCGCTATTACGGCGGCTGCGAGTTTGTGGATGTGACCGAGGATCTGGCTCGCAGCCGGGCCAAGGAACTGTTCGGGGCGGCCTTTGCCAACGTCCAGCCGCACTCGGGGGCGCAGGCCAACCAGGCGGTGTTCATGACCCTGCTGCAGCCGGGCGATACCTTCCTGGGCATGGACCTGGCCTGCGGCGGCCACCTGACGCACGGCAGCCCGGCCAACCAGTCGGGCAAGTGGTTCCGGCCTGTGACCTATAAGGTCAAGGAAGACGACCATCTGATTGATTATGACCACGTTGCCGAGATGGCCGAGCGGGAGAAGCCCAAGCTGATCCTGGCCGGGGCGTCCGCCTATTCGCGCCATATCGACTTCAAGCGCTTCCGCGAGATCGCCGACAGCGTCGGAGCCTTCCTGATGGTCGACATGGCCCACTATGCCGGTCTGATCGCGGGCGGCGTCTATCCCGATCCGGTGCCGCATGCACACGTCGTGACGACCACGACCCACAAGACCCTGCGCGGACCGCGCGGTGGCATGATCCTGTCCAACGACACCGAGCTGGGCAAGAAAATCAACTCGGCGGTGTTCCCGGGCCTGCAAGGCGGTCCGCTGGAGCATGTCATCGCCGCCAAGGCCGTGGCGTTCGGTGAGGCACTGAAGCCCGAGTTCAAGGCCTATGCGGCCCAGGTGGTCAAGAACGCCCAGGCCCTGGCGGCGGTTCTGCAGGAGCGGGGTCTGGCCATCGTGTCGGGCGGCACTGACAGCCATCTGATGCTGGTCGATCTGCGGCCCAAGGGTGTCACCGGCAAGGCGGCGGAGGCTCAGCTCGAACACGCCCTGATGACCTGCAACAAGAACGGCGTACCGTTCGACAGCGCGCCCTTCACGATCACCTCAGGTGTGCGTCTCGGCACCNCGGCGGGCACCACGCGCGGCTTTGGCGAGGCGGAGTTCCAGCAAATCGGCCACTGGATCGCCGATGTCGTCTCGTCGATGAATGGCGGGGATGAGGCCGATCCGACCGTGGTGGCCGAGGTGTCGGCCAAGGTTCGCGAGCTGACGGGCCGCTTCCCGATCTATTCGCAAGCCTGGGGATAACTGACGATGAAGTGCCCCTTCTGCGGTCATGCCGATACCCAGGTGAAGGACAGTCGCCCGTCCGACGACGGCGCGGCCATCCAGCGCCGACGGCTGTGTCCGGCGTGCGAGGGGCGTTTTACGACCTTTGAGCGGGTGCAACTGCGCGAGTTGGTCATCCTGAAGCGCAACGGCCGTCGCAATCCGTTTGATCGCGACAAGCTGGAACGCAGCCTGCGGATTGCCCTGCGCAAGCGCCCGGTCCAGCCCGAACAGATCGAGCAACTCGTCAGCCGCATCACCCGCCAGTTGGAAAGCCTGGGCGAAACCGAGATCCAGTCCTCGGTCGTGGGTGACTTCATCATGAAGGCCCTGAAGTCCGTCGATGAAGTGGCCTATGTCCGCTACGCCTCTGTCTATAAGGACTTCCGCCACACCTCCGACTTCGCCCGCTTTTTGGGAGACGAAGGCCTGGACGAGGGCTGATGCGGCCTTCGGTCACGCTGAAACTGGCGACATCGCTGGACGGTCGCATTGCCACGGCGTCGNGGGAGTCGAAGTGGATCACCGGAGAAGCGGCGCGTCTGGAGNGGCATCGTCTGCGCGCCGCCCATGACGCCATCTTGGTGGGTATCGAGACGGTCCTGGCCGATGACCCCGAGCTGACGGCACGGCTGCCCGGTCGCCCGATCGATCAGCCATTGCGTGTTGTGCTGGACAGCCGCCTCAGGACGCCGCCGCATGCCAAGGTCACCAAGNGAGCGCCAGCTTTGATCCTGTCCATGCTGGACGGCCCAGACATCGGCGGTGCCCGGGTGCTGGCCGTCGAGGCGCGAGGGCGCCCGAACCCAATCGCCGCCCTGGCTGCGATCGGCCGGGCGGGAGCGCACTCGGTCTTGATCGAAGGCGGTGGCCAGGTTGCGGCGTCGTTCCTGCGAGCGGGGCTGGTGGACCGCCTCGAATGGTTCCGTGCGCCGGTCCTCCTGGGCGGGGAGGGGCGGCCCGGCGTAGCGACCCTTGCGCTTGCAAACCTGGCCTCAGCCCCCACGTTCCGGCGTCTGTCCGTGGAACCGGTCGGCGACGACCTTTGGGAGCGCTACGAATTCGTCCGATGATTTTAGCCTTGCGGCCAAAAATGACGCATCGACCCTCTAGGGTGTCGGTCGAGCCCGTGATGGGTCGACTTGAATCGGACGCATCGGACGCTTCGGACGGTGTTTTCAACCGTCCGCTTTGGGAGGCAGGGCCTGATGTTCACTGGCATCGTCACAGACATCGGGCGATTGCGGCGCGTCGACCAGACCGTGCGCGACCGACGCTATGAGATTGAAACGGCCTTTGACGTGGCGACCATTGAGCTGGGCGCATCTATCAGCCATGCGGGCTGTTGTTTGACGGTAACCGAAACGGGCGCAGGCTGGTTTGCCGTCGAGGTGTCCGGCGAAACCCTGTCGAAGACCACGCTGGGCGACTGGGCTGAAGGCCGTCGCGTCAATCTGGAGCGGGCGGCACGGTTGGGTGATGAACTGGGCGGTCACATCGTGTCGGGTCACGTCGATGGGGTGGGTCAGGTGCGCTCGATTATGCCAGACGGAGGTTCCCACCGGATCGTGATCGAGGCCCCAGACCCGCTGCATCGCTTCATCGCCCCCAAGGGCTCAATCACCGTCGATGGCGTCTCGCTGACCGTCAATGCGGTCGAAGAGCAGGCCTTTGCCGTCAACATCATTCCGCATACTTGGAGCCATACGACCCTGGGCGACTTGCGTGCCGGAGATGCGGTAAACCTCGAAATCGACATGCTGGCGCGCTACATGGCTCGCTATCTTGAAACCGGGGGATCGGGCAGCTGATGCTCCAGAGCGCCGCCAACGTGAATGACAACCCGATCAGTCCTATCGAGGATATCCTGGAGGAAGCCCGCAACGGCCGCCCCTACATCCTGGTGGACGCGGAGGACCGCGAGAACGAGGGCGATGTCATCGTTCCCGCCCAGTTCGCGACGCCTGAGCAGATCAATTTCATGGCCCGCCATGCCCGCGGCCTGATCTGCCTGGCCATCACCGCTGAGCGGGCGCATGACCTGCGGCTGCCGCCCATGGCCCAGGATAATCGCACCAGTCTGGGCACCGCTTTCACGGTTTCAATCGAAGCGCGCGAAGGCGTGACGACTGGCATCAGCGCAGCCGATCGCGCGCATACGATTCAGGTGGCGGTCGACCCGGCCTGCGGGGTCGAAGATATCGTGTCCCCGGGCCACGTGTTTCCGCTGGTGGCCAAGCCAGGGNGTGTTCTGGCGCGAACCGGCCACACCGAGGCAGCTGTCGACATCAGCCGGATGGCCGGCCTGATCCCGGCCGGGGTGATCTGCGAGATCATGAATGACGATGGCACCATGGCCCGCTTGCCGGAGCTGATTGCGTTTTCCCAGCTGCATGGCCTGAAGATCGGGACCATCGCCGACCTGGTGGCCTATCGCCGTCGCACCGAAACCTACGTCGAACGGGTGCTGGAGGCCNCCTATGACGAAGCCCGCGACGGTCCGTTTCGAATGATGCTGTACCGCGATACCATCGATGGGGTCGATCATGTTGCGCTGATCAAGGGCGGCGTTTCCCCGTCAGAGCCCACCCTGATCCGGATGCATCAGGTCAGATTCACGGCGGACATCCTGGGCCAGGCACAAGGGCGACAGACGGATGTGACGCGGGCCATGCGAGCACTCTCGGACCATCCTGGGCCGGCGGTGCTTGTGCTGTTGCGCGATCCGAGCCTGCAGGGCCTGACCGAACGGATGTCAGGCGCGGATCGGGCACGCTTGGCAGACCGGTCGCGGAATAATGTCGGCGTCGGTGCTCAGATCCTGAAAGACCTCGGCGTACAAGATATGATTGTGCTGGGCGCGACACGTCCCAATCCGGCGGCGTTTGGAGCCCAAGGATTGCGCATGGTCGGCTGGCGGGACATGGATGGAGCTGAGGTGTCGTGAAAGATCCTCTTCGAATTCTGATCGTTGAAGCGCGATTCTACGATGAACTGGCTGATGCTCTGCTGGAGNGGGCAACGTCAGCGCTGAAGGCGCGGGGTGTGAACGTGGATGTCGTCAGTGTGCCCGGTGCCCTGGAGATCCCGACGGTAATCGCCATGGCCGTGGATGCCGCGCGGTTGCCCACGGCCCCGCACTATGACGGTTTCGTCGCCCTGGGCACGGTCATTCGGGGCGAAACCTATCATTTCGAGATTGTCGCGGATCAGTCAGCGGCAGGTCTGACCCAGCTGGGCCTGCGCGGCGTGGCTGTCGGCAATGGCATCCTGACCACAGAGGACGAGGATCAGGCCTGGGCCCGCGCTCGCATATCAGAGGGGGATAAGGGAGGATTTGCAGCCCGCGCCTGTCTCGATCTGATTGCCTTGAAGAAGCGCCTGAGAGTAGGACTGGGCGCGTGAGCGAACCAAACAGCCTTCAATCCGTCCTTGATCAACTGGCCGAAGCCGAAAGGCCAAGGCCGGACAGTTGTCCAGCCGGCAGAAGCGGGCCCGCTGTGGCGCGACTGGCGGCCGTCNAGGCCNTATGCCAGCTCGATTTGGGCGGAGAGGGCGTCGAGACCGTCATCGAGGAGTTTTCGCGCCATCGGTTCGATGCCGACATCGAAGGCGAAATGCTGGCGGAAGCTGACGAAGACTATTTCGCAGCCATCGTGCGGNGGGTGGTGAACAGCCGCGCACAGCTGGATCAGGTGATTGCGGCACGCCTGGCTTCGGGATGGCGCCTCGAGCGGCTGGATGCCACCCTGCGGGCCCTGCTGCGCTGTGGAGCCTGGGAACTGATCGAGCAAATCGACGTCCCACGCGAGATTGTGATCGATGAGTATGTCGAACTGGCCAAGGCCTTCTTCGACGAGGCCGAGGCGAGATTTGTCAATGCGGCCTTGGACGGGGTAGCCCGCGGCGTGCGAGCTGGCTGATGGCCAGCATTGACGCAATCAGCGAGTTTGAGACGATCGAGCGCCTGCTGCGACCCNTGGGCCACCCAGACTGGGCCTTCGGGTTGCAGGATGATGTGGCATCCTTCCCTTCGCGGCCCGGCTTCGACCTGGTGATCACCAAGGATGCCATTGTCGAGNGAGTCCATTTTCTCCCGACCGATCCCCTCGACACCGTGGCGCAAAAGGCTTTGAGGACCAATCTGTCGGATCTGGCCGCCAAGNGGGCTGAGCCGTTCGGCTACCTGTTGGCTTGCCACTGGTCAGCGCGGTGCGGTTTGCCGGAACGCACGGCCTTCGCCCAGNGGTTGGCGCAGGACCAGACGACCTTCGGTGTGTTCCTCCTGGGCGGCGACACGGTGTCGACACCGGGCCCTTTCTCGGTGTCCGTGACCGCCATGGGGTGGTTGCCCAGCGGGCGTCGCGTGCTTCGCAAGGGCGCGATGGACGGAGATCTGGTGTTCGTCACCGGCACCATCGGCGATGCCTGGTTGGGCTTGAGGGCTCTCAATGGGCGCTTGAACCTGCAGGCCGATCGCCAGGCCGCCGTGATTGCCGCCTACCAAAAGCCTGCGCCGCGTGTCGAGTTTGCGGGTCCGGTCCTGGACCACGCGCATGCCTCCATCGACGTTTCTGACGGTCTCATCGCAGACCTGGAGCATATAGCCAGGGCCAGTCAGGTCGGGATCGAGCTTGATCTGGAAAAGGTTCCTCTTTCGGCGGCTGGAACGAGCTGGTTCGAGNGCCGCGTCGATGCCCAGGCGGCCCTGGTTCAACTGGCTACGGCGGGGGATGACTACGAGATCGCATTTTGCGCTCCGGCACGACTTGAGGCGCAACTGCGTCGTGAAGCCGAATCCCGCCACCTGAGGCTGACGCCGATTGGTCGGGTTGTGGCGGGGCAGGGGGTGCGCGTGATGTATGGTGGGCGCACGACCCAGGTTGAANATCCGGGTTATGTGCATCGGTGACGGCACGGCAACGCTTTGGCAAGCCTTGGCTGGGATCATTCAGCATGCACCGACGTGACCTCCTGAAAGCTGCGCCTGCCGCATTGGCAACCGTGGCGGCGACGCCCGCTCTCGCCAGCGAGGGCGGAGAATCAAGCGGCGGGACCACGGTCAATCTGCTGGCGGTGGCCCTGCCCATTGTCGTAGATAACCGCATCCAGAACTACGTGTTCACGACCTTCCGGCTGCATCTTTCTGCCAGTGCCGATGTCGATGCGGTGAAGGCCAAAGAAGCTTGGTTCCGAGATGCCATGGTGCGCGCGGGACATCGCCGCTCGTTTGCTGTGCCGGGAAGCCTGATCACGCTGGACGAAGCGGCGTTGGTGCGGGCTATGCAGCGGGCGGCCCATGTCCTGGTCGGAGATGGCCCCATCGAACACATCGAGGTGGCCAGTCAGGTTCCGCGCCGACGGTCCGGCCTGTCCTGATCAGATTGGGAATTCGCAATCCCATCAACCCTGTTGCGTAAGCCGGGGGTTTTGGCACTTTCCTGCCGCAATCCCGAAGGGCGCGATGTGCGTCCAATGCGCACGGGGACCGGAAGGCGGACATGGGCTTCAAACCCGCCGCGCCAAGGGTCCGGGCGCCCAACATCGACTGGGTTTGAAACGTCATGACCAACTTTCTGTGGCTAGCCATAGCCGCGGGCGGGCTGGGAGTCCTGTATGGGGCCATCCAGACTGCTTCCCTTNTGAAAGCCTCCACCGGCAATGACCGCATGCGTGAGATCGCGGCGGCCATTCAAGAAGGGGCCTCTGCCTATCTTCGCCGTCAGTACACCACCATTGGCATGGTCGGTGTGGTGATTCTGATTGTCGCCTATTTCCTGATTGGCCAGTGGGCCGCTCTCGGTTTTGCTATCGGGGCCATTCTGTCGGGGGCCGCGGGCTATGCCGGCATGCTGATCTCTGTGCGGGCCAATGTGCGCACGGCCCAAGGCGCGTCCGAGAGCCTGGCACGGGGTCTGGACCTGGCCTTCCGGTCGGGCGCGATCACGGGCCTGTTCGTGGCCGGTGGGGCGCTGTTGGGCGTGGCGGGCTATTTTGCCTTCCTGACCCAGGGCGTCGGCCTGGAGCCGACCAGCCGCGAAGTGGTTGATGGCCTGGTGGCCCTGGGCTTCGGGGCCTCGCTGATCTCGATCTTCGCCCGTCTGGGCGGCGGCATCTTCACCAAGGGTGCGGACGTCNGGCGGCGACATGGTCGGCAAGGTCGAGGCGGGGATCCCGGAAGACGACCCCGCAACGCCGCGACCATCGCGGATAACGTCGGCGACAACGTCGGCGACTGCGCAGGCATGGCGGCGGACCTGTTCGAAACCTATGCGGTGACCACGGTTGCCACCATGGTGCTGGCCGCCATCTTCTTCCGCGGCACGCCCTATGTGGATGCGATGATGCTGCTGCCGCTGGCGATCTGCGCCGTGTGTATCGTGACGTCGATCATCGGCACCTTCTTTGTGCGCCTGGGCAAGAGCCAGAACATCATGGGGGCTCTGTACCAAGGCCTGATCGTGACCGGTATTCTTTCCGCGATCGCCGTCTGGTGGGTCATCCATCAGCTGGCGCCGGGATCGGTCACCACGTCCAATGGCCTTACGATCTCGTCCATGAACCTGTTCTGGTCGGGCTTTGTCGGCCTGGTGGTGACGGCGGCTATCGTGGTGATCACCGAATACTACACAGGCACGGGGTTCCGTCCGGTGAAGTCGGTCGCCAACGCGTCGGTCTCTGGTCACGGCACCAATGTGATCCAGGGGCTGGCCATGTCGCTGGAATCGACGGCTCTGCCGGCGCTGACCATCATCATCGGTATCGTCGTCACCTATCAGCTGGCGGGCCTGTTCGGCATCGCCATCGCCACCACCACCATGCTGGGCGTGGCGGGCATGATCGTGGCGCTGGATGCGTTCGGTCCGGTGACGGACAACGCAGGCGGCATCGCCGAGATGGCAGGTCTGCCGGCCGAGGTTCGCACCTCGACCGACGCGCTGGACGCCGTGGGCAACACGACCAAGGCTGTGACCAAGGGTTATGCCATCGGTTCAGCAGGTCTGGGTGCTCTGGTGCTGTTCGCGGCCTACACCGAAGATCTGAAGCACTTCATTGCTGAAGCGCAGCCGGGGTCGTTCTTCTATGGCCTGAGCGATGTCGCTTTCGATCTGGCCAACNCCTACGTCGTGGTCGGGCTTCTGTTCGGCGGGCTGCTGCCCTTCCTGTTCGGTGGCCTGTCGATGACGGCCGTGGGACGCGCTGCCGAATCGGTTGTGGCTGAGGTGCGCCGTCAGTTCCGTGAAAACNCCGGAATCATGACCGGCGAGGTCAAGCCTGAGTACGGTCGTGCCGTGGACATCCTGACCTCGGCAGCGATCAAGGAGATGATCGTGCCGTCGCTGCTGCCGGTGCTGTCGCCGATCATTCTGTTCGTCGTGGTGCTGTTCATCCAGCCGGACAAGGCCAATGCCTTTGCCGCCCTGGGGGCTATGCTGATGGGCGTGATCGTGACCGGCCTGTTCGTCGCCATCTCGATGACCTCGGGCGGCGGGGCCTGGGACAACGCCAAGAAGGTGATCGAAGAAGGCTTCACCGACCGCAATGGCGTGGTCCATGGAAAGGGTTCGGAAGCCCACAAGGCTGCCGTCACCGGCGATACCGTTGGCGATCCTTACAAGGACACCTCCGGCCCAGCCGTGAACCCGATGATCAAGATCACCAACATCGTTGCGCTGCTGCTGCTGGCGGTGCTGGCGAGTGGCAAGATCGTCTGATCGGTCCTGGGGGCTGCCTCCCGTTGAGGCAGCCCCTGGCCATCACGCAGAACCGAACAAAGGAGCGCCCCGAAGCCATGGCCTCGGGGCGCTTTCTTTGTGAAGCCTGCTTGAAAAGGCTTTTGACCTAGTCGGGGCGACGTTGGCCAGGTGCATCGTCCTCGCGGGGCAACTGCCCACGTCCGACATTGCCGAGCAGTTGTTCGATAACGGTCAACTGCCGTCCGCGGGTCGGGGTCTCGCGCCGCTCCATGCCGACATCCTGCCCGTCTGCGAGCCCGAGGGTGCGGACCTGAGCCACCTGACCGGCGTCATTGAACGTGATCTCGGTCACGCGCCGCTGGGCCACCTCAGGCAGATTATAGGTGTATTTCTCAGTCGTTTGGCTGATGTAGTACCAGACATCGTTCGGCTCAAAGGTCGAACGGGTCGAAGGNGACCCAAGCCGGGCGATGACCGTTTCGCGCGTGTCGGTCCCGACCGCGACATCAGCCGGATTGGCGTCAATGACCTGAAAGCCGTGCGTTCCAATGGTCGGAGCGCAGGCGCTGGTCAAAAGGGCCGATGCGGCGACAACCGACAACGCCAAGGCTACAGAGGTGGATCGGGACATCAGGAAAAGCTCGCTGCTGAAATTCGGTCTTTGACCTAGCGGTTAGGGCGTCCTAGTTCAACGTCGCGGCGGAAAAGGGGCCGATTGAATGTTCGACAGGCTCTTCAGGCCACGGGGCGGCAGCGTCTGATGGACGGTCTCTACGCCCACGCAGTCAACCAGGCGCGGCAGCCGGCGTTCTACCGCGACCTGGGTGTAGCGGACCGTATTGACGCACGGTTCGAACTCTACACCCTGCACGTGCTGCTGCTGTGCATGCGCCTGAAGGACGAAGGTGCGCAGGGAGCGGAGGATGCGCAGGCGTTGTTCAACACCTATGTGTCCGCCTTGGATCATACGTTGCGGGAACTCGGCGTCGGGGACATTTCGGTGGGCAAAAAGATGCGCAAGCTGGGAGAATCCCTGTTCGGGCGAATGAGCCGGTATGAGCCCCTCCTGGCGGACGCGGACGCGGAAGGCTTGGCCGGTGCGCTCGCTCGCAATGTCTATGAAAGCCAGGATGCCTCGACCGCTCAAGCGCTAAGTGGGTATGCTGTGGCCTGTCGCAAGTCGTTGGCTGAACAGCCTTGGCAGTCCATTGTGTCAGGGCCCGCCTGGCCCGAGGTGAAGCCATGACTCAAGCCCCTTTACCCACATAGTGAGATTGAATCAGATCGGGGCCGGATTGCAGGTTCCACTCGTGGCTGATGCAGGGCAACGGTCCGCCATCGCCGAGGGCTTGGACCTCGCATCGCTGGATCGCTTTGAAGCCGAAACGCAGCTGGTGCCCTCGGTGTCGGGGTGGACGTTGACGGGTCAGGTGAAGGCGGAGGGTGCGCAAACGTGCGTTGTCACCCTGGATCCACTTCCGTTCCGTCTGGATTTGCCGTTCCGAATCGATCTGGTCGAAGACGGGGCCCCCGAACCCAGGGAACTGGATATCGACCTGGACCGGGACGAACCCGATGTCATCGAGGACGGGCGGTTGGACCTGGGGNGCTATGCCTTGGAGCAGTTGGCGCTGCACCTGGATCCGTTCCCGCGCAAACCCGGGGTTGAGTTCGTCCAGCCCGATGAACCGGCCGAAGTGTCCCCGTTTGCCATCTTGCGGGCGCGCACCGACGATCAGACGTCTGGCAGTTGACGCAGGGGCGGCTTAGGGGCATCCCCACCTCTGACCCGATTTGGCGTTCCCTCAGGTTTTTGGAGCCTTTTTCACTTGGCCAAGCCCGTCATAATTTCGCTGGACGCCATGGGGAGATGTAGGCCCCGCCGTCGTGGTCGGAGGCGTGCGCGACTATTATCGCCGACACGGCGGACAGGGGGTGCGGTTTCTGCTGCATGGTGATGAGGCGGCCATCCGTCAGGAGATGAACCGGTACAACGTGACCGATGAAGAGGTCGAAATCCGTCACACTGAAAAGTTCGTGGCAATGGACGAAAAGCCGGCCCAGGCCATGCGTCGCGGTAAGGGGTCCAGCCTCTGGAATGCGATTGAGGCGGTCAAGACGGGGGAGGCGGCGGCTGTGGTCTCGGCCGGGAATACCGGCGCTCTGATGGCGATATCCAAACTGATCCTGCGCATGTCAGCGCCCGGTCTGGAGCGACCAGCTATTGTTGCTTCCTGGCCCACGATGAAGGGCGGCATCTCGGCGGTGCTGGATGTGGGAGCCAACGTCGAAAGTGATGCCAGCCAGCTGGTCGAGTTTGCCATCATGGGCGAGGCCTTTGTCAGCGCCGTGCATGGGGTAGAGACGCCCACCGTCGGCCTGCTGAATGTTGGGTCCGAAGATATGAAGGGGCACGACGAAGTGCGCCAAGCTGCAGCCCTACTTCGCAATGGCGAACTGGGCTTGAACTACTACGGCTTTGTCGAAGGTGACGATATCGCCAAAGGCACTGTGGATGTGGTGGTGACCGACGGTTTCACCGGCAACATCGCTCTGAAAACGGCCGAGGGCGTGGCGCGGTTCATTATGCAACTGATGAAAGAGGCACTGACGTCCAGCCCTATCGCCCGAACGGGCGCTATGTTGGCCATGGGGGCTGCGGNNGAGATGCGGTCCAAGGTTGATCCCAACGCCATCAATGGTGGCCCTTTGCTGGGCCTGAATGGCATTGTTGTGAAAAGCCATGGCGGCGCTGACGCGAAAGGTTTCGGCGCGGCCATCCGTATCGCAGCCGAACTGGGTCGCAGTGACNTACCTCGAAAAGTCGGGCGTCAGCTGGACCGCCTGACGACTGTTTTGGAAGCCCCGAGTTCTACACCAGACGCCNGGCGGAATGCAGGGATGAGTGTATTGCGCAGCATCGTCACCGGCGTCGGCAGTTATCTGCCCGAAGACATTCTTACCAATGCCGATCTCTCAACCATGGTTGATACGTCGGACGAGTGGATCCGGGAGCGAACCGGCATCAGCCAGAGGCACAGGGCCAGGCCAGACCAACCGACCAGCGACCTTGCGGTGCAGGCAGCCAGCCATGCGCTGGTCCAGGCGGGTCGAAGCCCCCAAGACGTCGATCTGATCATCGTGGCTACGACGACGCCGGACATGACGTTTCCTGCCACAGCGTCGATTGTTCAGCGCAAATTGGGGGCGGGCGTTGGCATCGCTTTCGACGTCCAGGCGGTATGCTCGGGCTTCGTTTATGCCATGACGGTCGCCGACAGTCTGATCCGCACCGGAGCCGCCAAGTGTGCTCTCGTTATCGGCGCAGAGGAGATGACGCGACTGATGGACTGGACCGACCGAACGACCTGCGTCCTTTTCGGTGACGGGGCTGGTGCCATTGTGCTGGAAGCGGGGAGGGGACCGGCANCCAAGGCAGATCGCGGGATGCTGGGGCATGCCTTGCGGTGCGGCGGGACCAAGACAGATCTGCTGTATGTGGATGGCGGTCCAACCACCACCGGAACAGTTGGCCATCTGCGCATGGCGGGTAATCAGGTGTTCCGTCACGCGGTTATCAATATTTCCGAGGCCATTACGGCCTGCGCTGCGAATGCCGGGATCGAGATATCAGACGTCGATTGGTTCGTCCCACATCAGGCCAACCAGAGAATTATCTCCGGTGTTGGCGAACGCCTGGGCCTGGACGAGAAAAAGGTCATATCTACCGTCGCGGTGCATGCTAATACATCGGCGGCTTCAATCCCGCTAGCGCTGGACTCAGCGATAAAAGACGGGCGANTTCAACGTGGAGACTTGGTTTTAATGGAAGCCATGGGTGGGGGATTGACGTGGGGGCCTGCGCCATCCGGCTTTGATTGGCTTTTGCGCCTTTCAAATCGACGCAGTTGGCTTCATATGTCGCCCGGCAAGGGAGGGTGTTTTGACACAACAAACCGTCACGCGGGCCGAACTTTGCGATGCGGTCCACGAAGAAGTGGGCCTTTCGCGCCAGGAGTGTTCGCACCTGGTCGAGAGAACCTTGGAACTGATCGTGGAGTCGCTCGAACGGGGCGAAACGGTCAAGCTTTCAGGATTTGGCGTGTTCCAGGTCCGGGAAAAACGGGCGCGCATGGGACGCAATCCCAAGACGGGTGAGCCGGCCGCAATTCATCCGCGCCGGGTGATCAGCTTCCGCGCCTCGCAGATCATGAAGGGTCGCGTTGACGGGACAGAGGACTAGTCCGTTGGCAAAAGGGCCGGACGCTTNNTTCACGATATCCGAAGCTGCTGATGAAGTTGGCGTCCCCCAACACGTTCTGCGGTTTTGGGAGACCAAGTTTAGCTTCATCGATCCTCTGAAACGAACGGGCGGGCGCCGCTTCTATCGTCCCGCTGACCTGCGGGTCCTGCATGCCGTTCGCCGACTGCTCCATGACGATGGCTTGACCATCAAGGGCGTGCAAAAGATCCACCGCCAGCAGGGGCTGAAAGCCATTTTAGGCCAAGAGCTGGCTCTCAGTGCGCCTATCGCGCCGGTGGCCATCGTCGAAGGCCAGGCCGCACAGGCAACCGGCTCCGGTTCATCGGTGCGACTTCGGCAACTGCTTGCGGAGCTCGAGGGGGCTCGCGGACGCCTGGAGGCTGTCCTGGGCAAATCGGGCTGATCCGCAGTCAGGGGACGCGCATAAACACCCGGATCTGACCGGGGCGGACTATCTCTGAAATTGGGGTTTGCGCTGAGCGCGGCCCCGTCTATAGGGAGCGCCTCTCGGAGCGTGGCGCAGCCTGGTAGCGCACTTGACTGGGGGTCAAGGGGTCGCAGGTTCGAATCCTGTCGCTCCGACCATTTCCCTTGGCCCTGTCGACGTCTCAACGGATTGGCGTCAGCCCTTGGGCGGTCGCTCGGCCCAGCGAAAGAGCGGAATCAGCGGAAGGCCCCACAGGGTCCCACCCACCGCAAAGGTCAGCAGGTCCCAAATCATGCCGGCCGGTAGCAGTGAGCGCAGCTTGATGCAGCCCCAGATCCAAAACGCCAGAAACGCCAGGGTTCCCAGCATTGCCATGAAGCGGCGCAGGCGGGCGTCACCGTTTGCTCCGAAAGAGCAAGAAGCAAACCAGGGAAACGACGGCTCCGCCCAAGGCCCACGCCACCCATAGCCACTGATCCATCGATGCGACCGCGAATACCCTGACGGCCAGGAACCACCCGGCTATGGCACCGGTGCCAGCAACCAACAGGGCCGCAAACAGGCCCCGGCGACCCGTCATGGCATCAAACAACCAGGCAGCCAGGCCGGTGCCAAAGACCGCGATGATGATATCGGCAGACTGCACAGTGTTCTCCATGATTTTGCCAAGACTCGCCATCACATGAGGCTGGCTCTCGATCACAAGTGAGGGCATATCGCACCGTCCGGGCCGCCTGCACAGGTCCAGTTTAGCGTAAAGGCTGCGAACGTCGAATGTTGCGTAGGGAACGGCGGGATCGGGACAAGCCGACGGCCATCTGGCTGTTCATCGTGGCGGCGCTGGTTTTCGCCATGGTCGTGGTCGGAGGTGCGACGCGCCTGACCGGATCCGGGCTGTCGATCACCGAGTGGAAGCCGATCCTGGGGGCCATCNCCCCGCTCAATGCCGCTGACTGGGCCGAAGCGTTCCAGAAATACAAGGCCATTCCCCAATACGAGCATGTCAACGCGGGCATGACCCTGGCGGAGTTCCAGNGAATCTTCTGGTGGGAGTGGGCGCACCGGTTGCTGGGGCGGCTCATCGGTTTGGCTTTTGCGGTTCCGTTTGTTGTCTTGTTGGTGCTGCGCCGAATCCCGAAACGGCTGGTGGTGCGCTGCCTCATCCTGCTGGCGTTGGGCGCACTTCAGGGGCTGATCGGCTGGTGGATGGTGGCGTCTGGCTTGAGCGAGCGGGTCGATGTGGCTCCGGAGCGGCTCATGATTCACCTGGGCCTGGCGCTGGTGATTTTCATTGGTCTGGTCTGGACTGGGCTGGAGGCCTGGNGCGGGGCCGGCACAAAGCCAACTTCAGGCCAGGGATGGAGCCGTGCGGCCCTGGCTTTGCTGATCGGCGTCTTTGCCCAGTGCCTGCTCGGGGCGTTGGTCGCCGGAGGCAAGGCCGGGTTTGTATATACGGACTGGCCGCTGATGAACGGGCAGGTGCTGGCCCCGATCGATGGATCCCTGGGCGTCCTGGCTCTACTGCATGATCAGGCCTTGACGCAGTTCAATCACCGCTTGGGCGGCTATGTGCTGTTTGTGGGCACCCTAGCCTATGCCGTTCTGGCCTGGCGCAGTGCCTTCACGGGCGGTCCGCTTCTGATGTCGCGTGTCCTCCTGGGAGCGGTCGTCGTGCAAGCCCTGTTGGGTATCGTGACCCTCATTCATGCGGTTCCCCTAGGTCTAGGCGTAGTTCACCAGGCTGGGGCCGTGGTGGTTTTGCTGCTGGCAACGGTCAATCTGTGGGTGGTTCGGCGATCGTCGCCGGGTCGTCGCTTCTGGAGCGCTGGCGATTTGCGATAGGGTATTTTAATACCGTATTTTGAAAACCTCATAAAAACAGACTCATAGCCTGAAGCGATGTGACTTTGAGTGGTTGACCGGCGCATGCGACTGATCTATTGACCCGGCCTTCGCCCGACCGTTCGTGTCGGGCTTTCGTTTTCGCCCGTCTGTCAGGACACTCGACATGCTCAAGAGCACTACGGCTTCGCTGAAGCCGNCCGAGGTCGAAAAGAAGTGGATCCATATCGATGCCGAGGGCGTCGTGGTGGGCCGTCTTGCGACCTTCATCGCCAACCGTCTGCGCGGCAAGCACCGCGGCGACTACACCCCGCACGTGGATTGCGGTGACTATGTTATCGTCACCAACGTCGACAAGGTGGTGTTCACCGGCAAGAAGAACACCGACAAGATCTATTACCGTCACACCGGCCACCCGGGCGGGATCAAGGAAACCACGCCGGCCAAGGTGCTGGGCGGTCGTTTCCCGGAGCGCGTGCTGGAGAAGGCGGTTGAGCGCATGCTGCCCAAGGAAAGCCCCCTGGCCCGCAAGCAGATGACGCACCTGCGCCTGTTCGCAGGCAGCGAGCACACCCATCAGGCCCAGAACCCGCAGACGATCGACTTCAAGTCGATGTCCGCCAAGAACACCCGGAGCGTCTGAGCATGACCGACGTGACTGTTGAAAACACCGAAGCCGCCACCGGCTTTGACGCCCTGAAGGGCATGGGCACCGCCGAGGCCGAGGCCCCGGTGCATGTCCAGAAGCTGGACTCGCTGGGCCGCGCCTATTCGACCGGCAAGCGCAAGAACGCCATCGCCCGCGTGTGGGTGAAGCGGGGCACCGGCAAGATCACCGTCAACGGCAAGGAGCTGAACGCCTACTTCGCTCGCCCCGTGCTGCAGATGATGGTCGCCCAGCCGCTGACCGCCGCCGACCGCACCACGCAATATGACGTGATCTGCACCGTCGAAGGTTCGGGCCTTTCGGGCCAGGCCGGCGCGATCCGCCACGGCCTGTCGCACGCCCTGACGCACTACGAGCCGGAACTGCGCAAGGTTCTGAAGCCGCACGGCTTCCTGACCCGCGACAGCCGCGTCGTCGAGCGCAAGAAGTACGGCCGCGCCAAGGCTCGCCGCAGCTTCCAGTTCTCGAAGCGCTAACTCGCTTTCCCGCGAGTGGGATTACAAAGGGCGCTTCGGGGCAACCCGGAGCGCCTTTTCGTTGTTTTCACTATTCGTCCTTTGGGAGGAGGAGGTGGATGCGAAGCGCCTGGATGAGGGACGGGTGCCGAAGTTGGTGCCGACCACAAAACCGATTCCGCCACGGCTTGTGCCGCAGGGTGTATTTTCTCTCTTGCGCAGGGCCAAGCGCTTCGCTCTTGGGTGCTCAAGCCATCTCCGGCGTGCGAGGAGGCATGGGGTTCCGCGCTGCAAGACTATAAGCTCCGGCTTAATCCATGATGACCGCGTCGACGAACTGGCGGACGTGCTTTGTATCGAAGTAGATATCTGCGCCAGCCTTCTTCCCGGCACGATTGATCACACCCTTGAGCTCTGCATTTGTAAGTTTTCCGAGCGACAGCAGCCATGCTTTGAGATCGGCCCGGTCGTCCTTAGGGATACCGTCGACGCAATAGGCAGCAAGTTCGCCAATAGAGTTTGCAAACAGATCCACGTCCTGGTGCAGGTTGCGGCAAAGGCTGATAAGGCCACTCGGTTCTTTCACGCGCTGCTCTCCTGGACGCAGAAGTCTAACATGACCCACACCATTTTCATCGACGGCGAGGCGGGCACGACGGGGCTGGACGTGCTGCGTCGCCTGGAGGCCCGTTCCGATCTCAATCTGCTCCTGCTCGGCGACCGGCGGCGGGATGTGGAGGCGCGGCGCGAGGCGCTGAACACCGCCGATGCAGTGATCCTGTGCTTGCCTGATGACGCGGCGAAGGAAGCGGTGGCCATGGTCGAGACCCCGGCGGTGCGGGTCATCGATGCCTCCACCGCCTATCGAGTCGATCCGGCCTGGACCTATGGCTTTGCCGAAATGGCCCCCGGTCAGCGGGAGCGGATCGCCGCCTCCACCCGCGTGTCCAACCCCGGCTGCTATCCAACCGGTTTTCTGGGGCTTGTGGCCCCGTTGGTGCGGGCCGGGATCATCCCGGCGGATCAGCCGATGACCGTCAACGCCGTCAGCGGCTATTCCGGCGGCGGCAAGCAAATGATCGCGGAGTTTGAAGGCGGGCAGGGGAGCGGTGATCCCTTTTTCGCCTATGGCCTGACGCTGAAGCACAAGCATGTGCCGGAGATGACGAAGCACGCCGGGCTAACCCGCCCGGTGCTGTTCGCGCCGTCCGTCGGCCACTACCGCCAGGGCATGCTGGTGGAAGTGCCGCTGCATCTGGATGCCCTGCCGTCCCAGACCTCGATCGACGTCATCCACGGGGCCCTGGTGGAAGCCTATGACGGGGCCCGGTTCGTCGAGGTCGCACCGTTGGAACAGACCGAAGCCATGACCCGCATCACGCCAGAGGCCCTGAACGGCACCAACCGCCTGCGCCTGCATGTGTTTGGCGACCGGAGTGGCTCGCAAGTTCGCCTCGCGGCCTTGCTCGACAATCTTGGCAAGGGCGCGTCTGGCGCGGCGGTGCAGAACCTGAACCTGATGCTGGGTCTGGATGAGGCCGAAGGCTTGTAACCTTTCAGGCGCGGGCGCGTATTAGGAGCATGATCCGCTCACGCCGCCACGTGTTGTTTGCAGGCTCGGCCCTGGCATTGGGGAGTTGTGGTGCGCCTTCCNGTGAGCGCCCAGCCCCCAGTGCTTCTGAGCAGCAATATGCCGGTTCTCCCTTCCGGCGTTTGACCGATGCTCAGTGGCGGGAACGGTTGCCACGCCTCAGCTATGACGTGCTCCGACACGAGGCGACTGAACGACCTTATACCAGCGCCCTGAACCGCGAGCACCGGCGTGGCACCTTCGTTTGCCGGGGTTGCGACCTACCCCTGTTCCAATCGAGCTGGAAGTATGACAGCGGCACCGGCTGGCCCAGCTTTTTCCGCGTCATGGCCGACAACATCGGCACCAAAACCGACCATCTGATCGGCGTTGCGCGCACGGAATACCACTGCGCTCGTTGCCTTGGGCATCAGGGGCATGTGTTCAATGACGGTCCGGCCCCGACCGGCAAACGCTATTGCAACAATGGCGCGGCCCTGCGTTTCCGCCCGGGACAGGGGTAGTCTTTCGCGGCTCAGGCACCGGAACCAATCGGGAGCGCCTTCGCTTCGCCTGTAGTGGCTGAGGGGAGTTAAGCGATGACAGCGACATCCGAGATCTGCCGTCAGGCAGATGTGACGGTTGAGCATTTTCGGCACGGGACAGGAACCCCTGTCCTGCTTTTGCCAGGTGCCAGTCTGAACTGTGCCTACCTGGAAGGCCTGGCCAATGCCCTAGCGGACGCCGGATATTGTGCCATTCGCGTCAATCCCCGAGGGGCGGGCCGCAGTTCCGGGCCTAGCGAGACCATCAGCATGAAGACCTATGCTGATGACGTGCGGATCCTTGTTGACCACCTCGAATTGGGGCCAGTGGACATTGGTGGCCATGCCTTCGGCAACCGGATCGCACGCGCCACAGCTCACTATCATCCTGATCACGTCAAAAGCGTCATCCTGTTTGCGGCGGGAGGAGCCATTGCACCAAAGCCGGAGGCCAGCGCGGCGCTTCAGGTCATTCTCGCCCCAAACGCCCCTTTGGCCGACATCATGCAGGCCATGAGATTTATGGTCGGGGATCCCAAGGATGTCGAAATGGGGTGGGCAGCGGTGAAGGGGTCGCGCTGTCCAGAGGCCTCAAAGATGCAGCGTGATGCCATGGCGGACCCCGATCTGACCTGGGCGGGAGGTCCCGATCGCTGGCCCTGGCTGATCATTCAGGGGAGCAGGGACCAAATCGCTCCGCCTGAGAATGGCCGGGAGATCAAGCGTCAGTTCGATGACAAAGTCTCGCTGGTGCAAATCNGAGGGGCTGGCCATCTGATGGTTGTCACCCGGCCGCAAGAGGCGACCAAAGCCATCGTAGATTTCCTCACTTCGCGCGACAACATGCCTGCTTAGTCGGACGGATCTGCTTTGCGGGCTTTCAAGGCGGACACGATGGTCAGCCCNCAAAGGACGGCGGCGACTATCACTGCGAGTCCATAATCATAGCCGGGCCGAAACAACGGAAGACAGGCGATCAACAGAACCAGCACCGGGATACCCATGGCCCAAATCGCGGTCTGAGGGGCCTCGCGGCTGATCAGCGGCAGGGTGGCAGTCCGCTTCATCCAACGATCCATCAGCGGGTTGAGCAGCACATAGGCTCCGGTGCAGCCGATCGCGATCAGGCCATAACGGACCAGGCTCTGACCATCCCCGCCGACGCTGGCGGCCAGCACGACAAAGGCGGTGGCCAGCAGGGTCGATACGGCCAACAGGGTGTTGGCGAAGGCGACAGACTTCACGATTTGACCTTCACATAGCTGCCGGGNGCGGGTTCGATCGGTTTCAGCGGGCCTTTGGCNGGATCACGCGCCGGGATCCATTTTCCTGACTTGGCATGCAACCAGGCGGCCCAGTGTGGCCACCAGCTGCCGGGATGCTCCACAGCGCCCTCACGCCACTCATCCAGGGTCTCNGGCAGGGCATCATTGATCCAGTGCTGATACTTGTTGGCCACCGGTGCATTGACCACCCCGGCAATGTGTCCAGACCCCGCCAACGTCAACGTCACAGCGGCATTTGAGAACGCTCGGGCCGACCGATAGACCGAGTTCATTGGGGCGATGTGATCTTCNCTGGAAGCCTGGAAGTAGAGCGGGATCTTGACCTTCGACAGATCGATCTGCTCACCACCGATGGAAAACTGGCCGCGCGACAGCTTGTTCTGCCCATACATGGACCGCAGATAGTCCATGTGCAGGGTTTTGGGCATCCGTGTCTGGTCTGAGTTCCAGAACAGGAGGTCGAACGCCGGCGGCGACTTGCCCATCAGATAGTTTGACACAAAGAATGACCAGATCAGGTCATTGGCACGAAGGGCATTGAAGGTGTCGGCCATCGCGGCCCCGGGCAGGACCCCACCCGCAGCGTCCATCTGCTGCTCCACTTCATTCAGCCAATGCTCGTCTGTGAACAGAAGCAGGTCGCCTGCCTCGGCAAAGTCGTGCTGGGCGGCAAAGAAGGTGTTTGCGGTGATGCGGTTATCGCCCCTGGCCGCCATATGCCCGAGGGCCGCGCCCATCAGGGTGCCNCCGATGCAATAGCCGACGGTATTGACGTGCTTCGAGCCGGTCTGTTCCAGCACTTTGTCGACGGCGCGGTAGATCCCCTTTTCAAGATAGTCGTCGAAGCCGAAGCCAGCCTTGTCCTTATCCNNGTTGACCCACGAGCAGACGAAGACGGTGAACCCCTGCGCCGACAGCCAACGGATCATCGAGTTCTCTGGCTGCAGGTCGAGGATGTAGAACTTGTTGATCCACGGCGGGAAAATCAGCAGCGGCACCTCGCGCTGTTTGTCGGTGGCCGCGTCATACTGGATCAGCTCGAACAGTTCGTCACGCCAGACGACCTGGCCGGGGGCGGTCGCAACATTCTTGCCCACTTCAAACTGGCCATAATCCGCCTGACTGATCTTCAGCTTGCCCTGACCCCGCTCCAGATCGGCGGCAAAATCNTGCATGCCCTTGACCAGACTTCCGCCATTGGTCTCGGCCATCGCCTTCAGGGCCACCGGATTGGAGGCCAGGAAGTTGGCCGGAGAGAAGGCATCGGTCAGCAGCTTCGTGAAGAACTCGGCCCGGCGCTTGGTGGTCGGGTCCACGTCGTCGACCGAGGCGACCAGATTGTTCATCCAGTCCGAGGTGGCCAGATACGACTGACGCATGACGTCAAACATCGGGTTTTCGGCCCAGGCCGGGTCTTTGAAACGCTTGTCCGTCGTTTGGGATGGCATCACTTCGCCACTGGCACGGCGGGCTGTGGTCGACCAGATGTCCATGTAGCGATTGAACAGGTCGGCTTGAGCTGCAAACAGCTTGTCCGGGCGGGTCGCCAGGCTGGACATCACGCTGGTCATCGCCGGAGCAATGTTGAAGGGGTCTGGAGACAGGGCCGTCGGACGATCAGCCTGGCTCAATGCGGCTTCGGCGATCGCAGATTGGGCTGTCATGGCCGCGCGGGCGAGATTGAGCGAAAGAGTCTCGATCATGGATTGCTGGTCGTTGGCGAACCCGACCACCGCATCGCGAGATGACGCTGTAGGTTGATCGGCCGTGTTCGTCGGCTCTGGCGTTGCCTCTTTTGCAACCTTGGATGGGCGCCGTGCGGCCGATGAAGGCCGACCGGGCTTTCGACCGGCTTTGCCTTGGTTGCCCGCGGCAGACTTGGATTCTTCACGTTTGGCCATAATGGTCTCGTGCTGGTTGCTTTGGACGCTCTGCGAAGGAGCGGACCCTTTCGCTGAGGTCTATCATGGCATATGTCCCGGCGTATGATGAACCGGGTGCCGCCTCAAAAATGTTGGGCCTGCGCACAGTGGGCGTTCGGTCGCTGTGTGCGATGATCTGATCCTCTGGCGGCTTGCACCACGACAGGAGAGGCTGTCCAGACGACGATTTCGGGAGCGGCGCACACAACGGCATCTGTGTCACCCCAGCTGAGCTATCCATCCTTTCGCGATTTTCCGGCAATCACCGAGGCCGTGCCGGACGACGCGGTCATCTTCGGTGAGGTTTCCGGCCTGACTTCGGACCGAAACGCATTGGCTGCCGATGTTGCGGCCATCGAATGGCAGGCCGTCGATGCGGCTACGCTTCAGCAGGAAATCGAAGCTCATGTTCGGGCGGTAGGCACAGCCCCTGAGGCGGTGAGCTCGCAGGCGGCAATCAGCGAGTTCCTGACCAGAGCGCGAGAGCGAGGCCATGCCCCGCCACCGGTTGATCGACGTTGATCAACGCTAACGAAACGGGGAGCGGGCGTACGCCGCTATTCGGCGGATCGTCCCTGTCTGGGCGACGCTGGAAGATGCGGCTGACGGGCGAGTCTGCGGCGCGACGCCTGGGCCAGCGTCACGGCGTTTCGGATTTGCTGGNNCGCGCGCTTGCCGGCCGCGGCATCACGGAAGAAACTGCGGCGGACTATTTGCAGCCGACCTTGCGCAAGCTGTTTCCTGACCCGTCGAGCTTTATGGACATGGATGCGGCCAGCACGGCGATCGTGGATGCGGTCGAGNGGCAGGCGAACGTCCACATTCTCGCCGATTATGACGTTGACGGGGCCAGCAGCGCCGCTCTGCTGGTGCGCTGGTTCCGCCACATGGGGCGGGAGCTGAACATCTATGTCCCGGACCGTTTGACCGAAGGCTACGGCCCGCCGCCATTGGCGTTTGACCGGCTGAAATCTTCCGGCGCAGACCTGGTGATCACGGTTGATTGCGGCGCGGCTGCGACGGAGGCCATTGCCCATGCCACAGCCATCGGCGTGGATGTGGTCGTCATTGATCATCACCTGATGCGCGATGAGCCCCCACAGTGTCTGGCTGTGGTGAACCCCAATCGACCCGGCTGCAAGGGTCAGGGAAATCTTGCGGCGGCGGGGGTGGTATTCGTTCTGCTGGCGGCTCTGAACCGCGAAGCTCGGCGCCGGGGAATGTTTGTTGACCGTTCGGAGCCGGATCTCAAGGGATGGCTTGATCTGGCGGCCCTGGGTGCGATCTGCGATGTCACGAGCCTGACAGGTTTTAACCGCGCCTTGGCGCTCCGGGGCTTGAAGNCGATGTCGTCCTGGCGTAATCCGNGCCTGCAGAAGCTGATGTTGGTCGCCGGTGCCAGCCTTGAGACGGCGACGTCCTATCATGCGGGTTTCGTCCTGGGACCTCGAATCAATGCGGGAGGACGGATCGGTCGCTCCGATCTGGGAGCCCGGCTTTTGTCGAGCGATGATCCCGAGACAGTTGGCGACATCAGCCGTCAGCTGGACGCCCTGAATNGGGAACGACGCGCGGTTGAGCGCGAAATTCTGGAACAGGCTATCCAACAGGTCGAAGCGGCTTCCCATCACACCGACGAAACCCCAGTTGTCGTTGTTGCCGGAGAGGACTGGCATCCAGGGGTCGTCGGCATTGTGGCAGGGCGTCTTCGCGAGCGGTGGCGCAAGCCTGTGATAGTGATTGGCATCGATCCTGTGTCAGGCCTCGGGAAGGGGTCGGGACGATCGCAACCCGGTGTCAATCTGGGGCGGGCGGTTCAGACCGCTTTTGATCAGGGCATCTTGATTGCAGGAGGGGGCCATGCAATGGCCGCGGGCCTGACCCTCAAGGCCGACCGGATTGAGGAGTTCAGACAGTTCATCGGCACCGAGTTGGCCCAGGCGCAGGCCGAGGCAGAACAGGCCGACTGGCTTGAAATTGACGGCATTCTCGATCCCGGTTCCGGATCGCGCAGTCTTCTCGACCAGTTTCAGGTGATGGCTCCGTTCGGCCCCGGCAATCCAGAACCCGTGTTTGCGCTTGAGAATGTGGCACCCATGGATGCGCGTGTGGTCGGCCAGGACCACGTAAGTTGCCGACTGACCGGGCCCGATGGTCGCGCGATCCGTGCCATTGCCTGGCGGTGCCGGGACCTGCCTATGGGGAAATCACTGCTGTCGGGCCAGNGGGGCTTGTGGGTGGCTGGGCGGTTGAAGGCAGACGGTNGGAACGGTCGTCATGGTGTGCAATTCGAGATCGAAGACGTATCTGACCCGCGACGACTTTAAGGCCTTGCAAGCGCTGGAATCGGCGGCTATATCGCCCGCTCCGCGACCGAGTGCTCCCTTCGTCTATCGGTTAGGACGCCAGGTTTTCAACCTGGAAAGAGGGTTCGATTCCTAGGGAGTGCCACGCGCCTAAAATTACCATTAAATTCCTGTGACTTGACTCGTGGTTTGGAAAACCACGGGTTTTTGGCGTTCCCGGTAAGGTTATCCCATGTTAAGCAGGGGTTGTGGATCGCATTTGGGATTAGTGGGCTTGTTTGAACAGGAGCGTAGGACGGACGAAGCCGTCGTGAATCTGGACGGCCACGTGAAGTGGTTTGACNCCGGTCAAGGGTATGGCTTCATCGTTCCCAGCCAGCCGGATATGACGGACGCTCGTGACGTCCTGCTGCATATCTCGAGCCTTCGTGAAACGGGCCGGCAGGCTGTTGAGGAGNGGGCTCCGATCAGCTTTTCCGCTGCGAAGCGGGCGAAGGGCTGGCAGGTGCTGGAGATTTTCGATCTTGGAGCTCCTCCTCAGGTGGCAACGCGACCGCTGCGCGAAGCGCCACGTGTCGTTCGGCTGGACGGCTCGGATCTGGCACCGCCTACGGGAGTCGGACCGCTGGAGACGGTCACGGTCAAATGGTTCAATCGAACCAAGGGCTACGGATTCGTCGTGCGCCCGGACACGCCGNGAGACATCTTCGTCCATGTCGAGACCCTTCGTCGCTTCGGCCTCGAAGATCTGATTCCAGGAGATCACGTGGCTGTAAGATTTGCCGAGGGCCCCAAGGGACTGGTAGTAGCCGAGATCCAACCGGGCGAGTGATGGATCGCCCTTTGAAGGGTGACACAATGATGGTTCGGCGCGGACTGTTGGTGGCTTTTGTGGCGTTGGCGCTTGCGGCATGCGCGGGGGCGTGCGCCCAAGGATGAGGCGGGACGCCCNTGGAGCGTCTCTCGGTTGTTACCCGCTCCGGCGAGCACCAGTTTCTCGTTGAGATCGCGGATGACGACGCGGAACGTCAGAGAGGACTGATGTTCCGGGATGTGCTGCCTGATGACCGTGGCATGTTGTTCCAGTTTCAGGATGTGCGTGATCGCGCCTTCTGGATGCACAATACGCCGCATCCGCTGGATATCATTTACATTGCGCCCGACGGCCGCATCGTCAGCATTGCGGCCAATGCGCCAGCCAACTCTGATGCGACCATCCCGTCCAACGGCCCGGCCTCCGGCGTGCTCGAACTCAGGGCAGGGCGTGCAGCGGAAATGGGTGCAACAGCAGGCGACCTGGTGAAACATCCGTTCTTTGGCAACGCGGACTGATTGCAGGCGGCGTCAGCTTCTGGCATGAGGGCCGCCCTTGGACGGGGTGTAGCGCAGTCTGGTAGCGCATCTGCTTTGGGAGCAGAGGGTCGGGAGTTCGAATCTCTCCACCCCGACCAACAATCTGGACAGGGGCGCTATCGCCCCGATAGGTCTGGCCCTGGCTGGACCTGGCTGGTGACCCGTTATGGCCAGCACAGCTTAGTGAGCAGGAGCTGTCGATGGCATTGGCCCGAATCNATCGTCCCGCAAAATCGGCCATGCAATCTGGGAAGGCCAAGTCTCAGGAATGGCGGCTGGAGTTCGAGCCGGCGTCCGCGCGAACGATTGATCCGTTGATGGGTTGGACCAGCAGTTCGGATATGAACGGTCAGGTGCGACTGATTNTTGACAGTCAGGAAGAAGCGATTGCATACGCCCGCAAGCACGGCATTGCCTTCCGACTGCATGAGCCGAACAAGCCGCCGCTGATTATCAAGGCCTACGCTGACAATNTTGCACCGAACAGAAAGCAGCCCTGGACGCACTAAGGGCAGGATCAAGCGTTCATTGCCGCGCCCGTAGCTCAACCGGATAGAGCATCCGCCTTCTAAGCGGACGGTTGCAGGTTCGAGTCCTGCCGGGCGCGCCAGACCGCAAGGGCCGCATCGAGGTCAGCTATCAGATCGGTCGACGCTTCCAGCCCTATGTGCAGCCGGATGAGGGGACCGGCCAGTTCGGGCGGCCAGGCACGTCTTTTCAGTTGCTGTGTCTCCAGGGTCACCAGGCTTTCGAAGCCGCCCCACGAATAGCCGATCCCAAACAGGGTCAAGGCATCAATAAAGGCTGCGGCATCGTCCTCACTGCCTCCGTTCAGCACCAAGCCCACAAGTGCCGCAGCGCCGGTGTAAGTCGATCGCCATATTTCATGGCCCCGGGATTCCGGCAGGGGCGGATAGAGAACTTCGGCAATTTCGGCGCGATCCAGCAGCCAACGACCAATCATCAATGCAGCATCGGCCTGGGCTGATAGGCGCAGGGGNAGCGTTCTCATTCCACGTAACGCAAGCCAGGCCTCATCGCTTGAGACCCGGCTGCCAATATCTTCGATGCACTCTCCGATCCGGGTGTCCAGATCTACGCTTCGGGTCGTGATCGCGCCCATCAAAAGATCTGAGTGTCCGTTGGCATATTTNGTCAGAGCTTGCACGGAGACATCCACGCCATGCGAAAGGGGCTGAAAGGCCAGGCCTGCGGCCCAGGTGTTGTCCATCACCGTGAGAATGCCTCGCGCCCGGCAAACGTCAGCCAGCATCGGCACATCGAGCATTTCAAAAGTCAGTGAAGCAGGAGACTCAATCAGCAACATCCGAGTGGAGCGGCCCAGCGCAGCCGCCACTTCGCGTGAGCTGGCGTCAGCGCGGTGAAACCTGACCTTGACCCCTCGCTCGGCCATGAATCGGGTCAGAAACCGACGCGTCGGGCCATACAGGGCATCCGTCGTGACGATCTCATCGCCAGCCTTCAGCAGGGCCATCAAGGGCACAGTGACCGCCATGAGGCCCGANGGAACGAGCCAGGTATTCACGCCGTCCTCCATGTCGGCGATCATCGTGCGCAGCTCGCGCGCGGCGCTCATGTCTTCAATGCCGTAGATGGGACCAAGGTTGGCATCTGACAGCTGAAGGGTTGAGTCATTCAGTAGGGTCGAGGCTCGCTCAATAACAGGCGAAACCGTTCGCCGGCCTCGGCCCTTGCTGGTAGCCGCTGAAATGAGGCGTGTCAGGATTCGGGTCGTTTCATTGCATCCTTTGGGATTGATCTGCGAGCGTCATTCGCCCTGCACGGGCTTGCGGATGTCGTCAGGAAAGCCTCTAACCCCTGTGTTGTCCTGATCGCAGGGGTTAGTCGAGAGCGAATGACGGTCCACGGAAGCGCGCGATATTGTCTGGCTGGAGCCCTGGCGATCTCCAGCCTCTTGATGAGCGCGTGCGGCGACCGGTCAAAGCGCGACGACTCGACCACCGTTGCGACCGAAACATCGGCGGACGATTCACAGGGTCAAATGCGCGTTTCCAGCGCGACATTGCAGGCTGTTCAACGACGCGGCGTCCTGAGCTGCGGCGTTCATCAGNGTCTTGTCGGCTTCGCCTACACAGACAACCGCGGCGAATGGAGAGGGTTTGATGTCAGCTTCTGTCGCGCACTCGCAGCCGCAGTGCTGGGGAGCGGCGACCGCGTGCGCTTCGTGCCGTTGTCAAACAGCCAGCGCTTCGCTGCCCTGCGCGACCGACGCGTCGATGTCCTTTGGCGCACGACGTCCTGGACGTTGTCGCGGGAGGCTGATGAGGGGGCTCGATTTGCCGGGATTGACTACTACGACGGTCAGGGCTTCCTGGTCCGTCGCTCGCTGGACTTAACCAGCGCGACCGAGTTGAACGGAGCGAGGATCTGCGTTCAGGCGGCGTCGACATCAGAGCTCAACGTAAGGGACTATTTCGGGGCCCGCAGCCTGAACTACACACCCGTCGTGTTGCCCAACGAAGAGGCAGCCCGTGCAGCATACGCCAATGAAGACTGTGATGTGTTGAGCGCTGACATTTCGACGCTCGCGGCTGTGCGCACCACTCTGGCTAATCCCGACCAGCACAGCATCCTGCCCGATGTGATCTCAAAGGAGCCCCTGGGTCCTGCAGTCAGGCGCGGTGACGAAAGTTGGACCACATNNGTTCGATGGACGCTCAATGCCTTGATTTTGGCTGAAGAGCTGGGCGTGACGAAGGATAATGCTGCTGATCTCGCTCGCACATCGCGCGATCCTCGGATCCGCCGACTGCTGGGAGTTGAAGGCAACCACGGTGCCCAGCTCGGCCTGCGGAGCGACTGGGCCTTGAAGGCGATCCAGGCCTCCGGCAACTACGGTGAAATCTTTGCGCAAAATCTGGNNGGCCGGGGCACGCCGCTGCAGCTGGAGCGCGGTCTGAATGCGCAATGGAATGCGCCCGCGCCGGGCTTGATCTACGGCTTGCCGTTGCGTTGAATCACAAGAGAGTTTGAGGGGAACTGATCATGGAAGCGACGAGGCCGGGCAAGGTANCGCTCTATGTCTGGATGCTGGTGGGATTCTTGATCGGCCTGGGGGCTGGCCTGATCTTTCATGTCAGCATCGATCCTTCACGCCCTCTGGATTTCGGCCCACTAGGCCTCGTCAGCATTGAAGCCTTTGCCAAGGCCGTTGCGATCCCAGGTCAGATATTTTTGCGCCTGCTTTTCATGCTCGTGCTTCCGTTGCTGTTCTCGGCCCTCGTGGTCGGCGTGGCCGAGATGGGTGATCTGAAATCCCTTGGCCGTGTCGGTTGGAAGACGCTCGCCTTCACCTTGATCGTTTCCGGCATTGCCGTCGTCATTGGCTTGGTCATGGTCAATGTCTTCGNNCCGGGCGTCGGGGTCGATCCGGTGCTGGCGCAGAGCCTTNTGGCTGAACAAGGCGGTCGCGCCGGAGAGATTGTCGAGAGCGCCCCCAAGACGCTCGATCTCGGGGCCTTTTTCCTCGATCTGCTGCCAACGAATGTGATCGCCGCTGCGGCGGACAATCAGATTCTGCCCGTGATGGTGTTTGCTTTGATTNTTGGTGTTGGTTTGGTGATGGCCAAGAGCGAGGCGACTGACCGACCTAAGAGGNTTCTGCAGGGCGTCCTTGAGGTGGTCATGCAACTGATCAATGCCGTGATCAAGTTGGCCNCCATCGCCATTGCCTGTCTGATGTTCAATCTCGCCGCCCTGTTCGGTTGGGAACTGCTTGCCCGGTTGGCTGCCTATTGTGCGGTAGCCATCGGGGCCATGGCCATCCATATGTTCGTTGTCTATCCGCTCGCGGTCTGGCTGGGTGGAGGCATGAATCCCTGGAAGTTTNTCGGGATTCGAGAGGCCATCGTGATGGCCTTTTCGACCGCATCATCCAACGCGACCCTTCCGGTAGCGATGCGAGTTGCGGAAACGGAACTGAAACTCCCGCGCAAAATATCGCGCTTCGTCCTGACTGTCGGAGCTACGGCCAATCAGAACGGAACGGCCCTCTTTGAGNGGNTCACGGTCCTGTTCCTGGCCCAGTTCTTTGGCGTCGAGTTGAGCCTAACCCAGCAGGTGGTTGTTATGCTGGTCTGCATCATGGGAGGCGTCGGCACCGCCGGTATTCCGGCTGGGTCTCTACCGGTTGTGGCCATGATCTTGGCGATGGTTGGCGTGCCGCCTGAGGGGATCGGCCTGATCCTGNGAGTCGACCGGTTCCTGGACATGTGCCGAACGACCCTGAACGTCACCGGCGACCTGGTGGCTGCGACCGTGGTGTCTCGGGGCGAGAGCGATGCCGTCGTCCCGGCGGGCCTGCCCGGAACCCAAGGTGCCAGGTGCCTAGTCCACAGTGACTGGGGTGCCCGCATCTGCGCAACCCCATTCGGCCCAGCTGCCGTCATAGACCCGTGACTCGATGCCAAGGTCGGCTAACGCCAGGGAAACGATGGCCGCCGTTACGCCGGAGCCGCAGCTGGTGATGATCGGTCGCGACAGATCTATCCCATTCGCCGCCAGAATGGCCCTCAGGCGTTCTTTGGGTAGAAGTGTGCCTTCATCGCTCAGCAAAGTGGTGAAGGGCACATTGATAGCCCCNGGCATGTGCCCGCTGCGTAACCCTGCGCGAGGCTCTGGCTCAAGGCCTTGGAAGCGCGCGGTCGATCGGGCGTCCACAACCTGGGTCGTTCCTTCCAAGGCCGCCTCGACCTCGCGCAGGCCGGCCAGCAAATGGGCTTGAGGGTGCCATCTGAATGCTCCCGGTTTTGCAGGNCGGGGATCGCCCGAGACAACCGGTCGGCCCTCGCGCACCCATTTGGGCAGACCGCCATTCAACACCTGAACGTCTTCAGCACCCAGTAGCCGCAACATCCACCACAGGCGCGGTGCGGAGCGCAGGCCGACGGTATCATAGACCACGATGTGGTCCGTGCGCTGCAAACCCAGCGTACCCATGCCCTTTGCCAGATCCTCCAGCGGCGGCACCATGTGAGGCAGGCAGGTTGCTGGATCTGAGTGCTCTTCCAGGTCAAACCAGATCGCGCCGGGGATGCGCTGTTGGACGTAGTCTGGCCAGCCCGGGTGTCCGCTCAGGTGCCAGCTCGCATCGACAATCCGTGTGTCCGGTGCCGACAGAGCTGCCTCAAGGGCGTCCGTTTCAATGAGGGGAGGCAACATGGAAACACCTGTGGGGCCGTTCAGGATCAAGAACCGATGGTGAAATTTGAGAATGCGCCTAGGAGTCCAGCGGGTCAGCGGCCTTGAATTCCCAAGCGGTCGGGTCCAACTGTGCCTCGTCATATTTGCCCGCCACCGCGGACAACTCAGCCAGGAATTGTCTTTGTGTCCCAACCCAATGCCGTGATCAATATCTCCGATGGCCTGAGCAGGCCTGTTTCCATTGGCGGAGGGCAGCGCATCGTCCTGATCGCGGGGCCTTGCCAGTTGGAGAGCCGACAGCATGCCTTGGAAATGGCGAGCGCCCTTATGGAGATTGGCAAGCGACTTGATATCGGCATCATCTATAAAACCAGCTTCGACAAGGCGAACCGAACCAGTGCCACGGCTGCACGCGGCTTTGGGCTAGAGGGATCGCTGCCCATCTTCGCGGAGATCCGTGAGACACTGGGCCTTCCGGTCCTGACCGATGTTCATACAGAGGAGCATTGCCGCATCGCCGGTGAAGTGGTCGACGTGCTGCAGATCCCGGCCTTCCTGAGCCGCCAGACGGACCTTTTGCTGGCTGCGGCTGCAACCGAAAAGGCCATCAATATAAAGAAGNGGCAGTTCCTGGCTCCCTGGGACATGAAGAATGTCATCGCCAAGGTGACTGGGGCGGGTAATCCGAACGTGATGGCCTGCGAGCGCGGGGTAAGCTTTGGCTACAACACCCTGGTCAGCGACATGCGTGCGCTGCCGATCATGCGCGAAATCGGCTGTCCGGTCGTGTTCGATGCGACCCACAGCGTTCAGCAACCGGGCGGGCAGGGCACGTCGTCAGGCGGTCAGCGCGAGTTTGTGCCCGCGCTGGCGCGAGCAGCGGTCGCCGTTGGCGTCGATGCTGTTTTCATGGAAACCCATCAGGATCCTGACCATGCGCCGTCGGACGGCCCGAACATGGTGCCGCTGAACCAGTTCGAGGACTTGGCCGCGGAGTTGATTGCGCATGACGACCTGACCAAGGCACGTATGCGGGCGCTGGACGGTTGTGTCTAACCTTAAGCCGTTCTAGCTCAGAGGCATGAGTGACCTCACCCTCGATCTCGGGCAACTGCAGGCCCTGTTGAGCCGCATCAAGGGACTGTCGATCGCGTGCATCGGTGATCTGATGCTGGACCGCTATGTTTATGGCGACGTCAGTCGANTCTCCNCCGAGGCGCCGATACCGGTCCTGAAGGCCAGTCGGCGCGTTTCCATGCTGGGTGGTGTGGGCAATGTCGCCCGAAACGTCGCGGCGCTCGGTGGCGAAGCTTTGCTGGGGGCTCNNGCCGGGCGCGATCCTGCGGGCGACGAGCTGGCCGCAGCGATCGCAGAAGATGTCGGCATCCATGATTATGTCGATTGGCGCGACGGGGCCTCCACGATCGTCAAAACCCGTTTCGTCTCGGCGGGACAACAATTGTTGCGGTTGGACGAAGAACACGAATGTAGACAAAAGCTGGAAACGGTTGAATTTGCAGAATGTTCAGCCGTGCTTTTGTCTGATTACGCAAAGGGCGGTGTCAGTGCGGCCGTGATCGAGCAGGCACTCGCGCGCGGTGCACAGGCCGGTATACCCGTCATTGTAGACCCCAAGGGCACTGATTTTGCCCGCTATGGTGCGGTCGATGTCATCAAACCCAACGCTGGCGAGCTGGCGCTGGCCACAGGTCTGCCGACCGGCACTGACCTCGAAGTCGAAAAGGCGCTGACGGCCCTGCTGAACTGCACAGCTGCCAAAGCCGTTGTCGTCACGCGCGCGGGTAAGGGCATGAGCCTGATGCGGCGGGGTGAAGAGGTCCAGCACTTCGCCGGTCGGGCCCGCGAAGTGTTTGATGTGTCCGGGGCAGGCGACACCTGCCTGGCCGCTCTGGGACCGAGCTTGCCAGCGNGGGCATCACTTGAGGTGGCGGTGCAACTCGCCTTGCTGGCGTCGGGCGTTGTGGTGGGCAAATCCGGCACGGCGGTAGTCATACCGGCAGAGCTCATTGACGCCGAGATGAGCCAGCACGCCGCCGGGGCTCAGGCCAAGGTGATGGCTGTTGATGATCTGGTCGCGGTTGTTGACAGCTGGAAGGCGCGGGGACTCAAGGTCGGCTTTACGAATGGCTGTTTCGACATTCTGCATCGGGGCCATGTCGCCTATCTCAATCAAGCCCGTGGCTGGTGCGATCGCCTTATCGTGGCGCTGAACACCGATGCATCAGTGACCCGACTCAAGGGTGAAGGGCGTCCGATAAATGACCTCGATAGTCGGGCTGCGGTTATAGGTGGGCTCGGCAGCGTGGATCGCGTCACAGCCTTTGCCGAGGACACACCGATCCTCTTGATTGAGGCGCTCCGCCCCGACGTCCTGATCAAAGGGGCTGATTACGCGCGAGACGCTGTTGTCGGAGGTGATCTGGTCGAAAGCTGGGGCGGGGAGGTCAGGCTGGCGACTTTTGAGGACGGATTCTCGACCACGCTTACGATCGAGCGCATGAAGGACGGATCATGAGTCGGCCCATCATCGTCGTCACCGGCGGCGCCGGCTTCATCGGCTCCAACATCGTTGCCCGTTTGGCTGCCGACACCAGCGTTGACGTCGTGGTTTGTGATGTGTTGGGGCCCGCGTCAGATGGCAAATGGAAGAATCTGGCCAAGCACCGGGTGGCGGATTTCTGGTTTCCGGATGAACTGTTTCGGGAGCTCGATTGTGTGGCAGATCGGATAAGGGCCGTCATTCATATGGGGGCCATTTCCGCAACGACGGAACCGGACGCGGATCTCATCCTTCGCACCAACTTCAGCCTTTCACGGGACCTTTGGGCCTGGTGTTCGAAGCAGGCCTGCAGCTTTGTCTATGCGTCGTCGGCCGCCACCTATGGCAGTGGTGAGGAAGGATTTGACGATGCTGACGACCCGAGGAGCCTGAGCCGGCTTCGGCCATTGAATGCTTATGGCTGGTCAAAGCACTTGTTCGACCATTNNGCCGTCGACCAGGCTGCGCAAGGCAACGCGCCACCTTTCTGGGCCGGGCTCAAGTTCTTCAACGTTTACGGCCCGAACGAGGGGCACAAGGGGTCAATGAAGTCCGTCGTCGCTCAGATCTGGCCGCAGGTCGCAGCTGGCGGTCCGGTCAAGTTGTTTCGATCCCATAACCCTCACTACGAAGATGGAGGACAACTTCGAGATTTTGTCCTGGTCGATGACGTCGTTGACATGGTCGCCTGGCTCTTGAATGCAGAGCCATTGTCCGGCGTCTACAATGCCGGAACTGGCCAGGCTCGGAGTTTTCGGGACCTCGCCCTGGCAACCTTTGCAGCAGCGGGAATTGCGCCTCGCATTGAGCACATCGAGACCNCGNAGAGCATCCGCGACAAGTATCAGTATTTCACAGAGGCACGGATGGACCGACTTCGTATGGCGGGATTTTCGAGCCAGGCCACGCCCCTCGAAGAGGGTGTCAGGCGCTATGTGCAGCAGTTCCTGGCCACAGCGGATCCCTATCGATGAGAAGGGAACGCCGGCCTAGGCGGCGACTGACGCTGCGCCAGTGGATAGGATGGACCGNNATTGGCATCATTTCCATTCTGACGCTGGGCGTGATGGTCTGGAGCGGCGACATCCTGCGCGCAGGCCTGGACCCACAACAACCCTTCCAGACCTACAGGCCGCCGCCTCCGCCAGACTACCGTCAGGGGGCCGCGTGGGCCTTGCTGGATGCAGAGGCGCCTCAGTCTGGTGATGTGCCGGTCTTTTTCGTCGCACCGACCAGCTTTGCAGGCAAGGGGCAATGGAATGGACCACTGNACGACGCGGCGGCGGATGCTTTTCTGAAAAGGGTCGTCATTCCCAACCATGTGGGCCCGTTCGAACGGGCGGGCCCCGTCAGTTTGCCACGCTACCGGCAAGGCTCCNTCTACACGCGCCTTACCCTTCGAGATGACGCGCGCGAAGCCAGGGCCTTTGCCTATGATGATGTCGCCCGGGCGTTCGAGGTCTGGATGCAGCGTCACCCGGACGGGCCGGTCATTCTTGCCGGTATGGAACAGGGCGCTGAACTGCTGGTACGGTTGATGGCTGATCNNCGATGTACGACAGCGGCGCGACGCCATCGGGTGGTGGCAGCTTACTTGAGTGATGCATTGGTTCCGGCGGATTCCCCGCCACTGCCACCTTGCCAAGCTCGCACCTCCACAGGGTGTTTGATTGCGTCTCAGCCANTCGTTGAAGGAACTGAGGGTGCGGCCCAGCGGCGGCTCCGGCGGGCGCTTGTGTGGGATAGTAAGGGGCAGCTGGTCGATTTAGGTCAGCGACAAGCTGTATGCGTCAACCCCGTCAGCGGCAGCTTCGACGAGCCGATCACCGAAGCACGTCAAAGCCAGGGGGCCACCAATGCCACCGGCCTAGAATGGGGACTGCAACCAGCGTTGAAAACACGCGACGTGGCCGCTGAGTGCCGCGATGGCATGCTCTACCACACCCGACCAAGATCAGAAGCCTATGGCGATGGCGGGAGTTGGGTCGAGCGGCGTTTAGCGCGACCTTACAATCTCTTCTATGGTGATATTCAAGCAGATATTGCGATAAGAGTCACAGCTTGGCACGCGGCCAACGCGAGCTAGTCTGCTTCTGTGCGCTCTGCCTTCCAATCGAACAAGGCTTCGAGAACCTTCAAGGCCGCCCCACGCGAACTCTCCAGACCAGGATCGCGCAACAACACCAGCCTGGCATCATCGGCGGCAGCCAACATCAGATCACGATGGCGTATAGGGTCGGCAAACCGGTAAGCCGGGAAGCCACTCTGGCGAAGGCCCACGGGATCGCCACCTCCACGAAGGCGAAAATCCGTTTCTGCGATCTCAAATCCGTCTTCGGTCCGCCGCAAGGTTTCCAACCGCTCGCGAGTCGTTGTTCCCAGAGTTCCGGTTTCCCCCGCCCCATAAAGCAGTATGCAGGAACTCGCGTCGGCTCCCCGACCAACCCTGCCGCGCAGTTGGTGCAGTTGGGCCAGGCCAAATCGTTCGGCGTGCTCGATAACCATGATGGTGGCGTTTGGCACGTCAACACCGACCTCAATCACTGTGGTGGCAACGAGCACGGCAAGGTCGCCGCGCGCGAATGCCGCCATGGAGAGTTCTCGCTCTGCCCCGGGCATCTGCCCGTGAACGAGGCCGACATCGATGCCCAGCAAGGATTGGAGCTCCTTGGCGCGCGCTGTGGCAGCGGCGAGATCACTGGCCTCATTCTCCTCGACAAGCGGGCAAATCCAATAGGCCTGGGCTCCCGCCGACACCGCGACCTTGAGGCGGGTTGCCACCTCCGAAAGTCGGGCCAGCGGAACAAGCGCCGTGGTGACAGGTTGCCGACCGGGCGGCTTCTCGCGGAGGCGACTGACGTCCAACTCGCCGAACTGGGTGAGCTCCAGCGTGCGCGGGATTGGGGTGGCTGACATGCTGAGAAGATGGATGCTGCCGAGGGCTGGATCGCCTTTTGACTGAAGGCGCCGCCGTTCATTGACCCCGATNCTATGCTGCTCATCAATCACAGCCAGGGCCAGCCGACGAAACTGGACCGCATCCTGGAACAGGGCGTGGGTGCCAATGGCAATCTGGACTTCGCCCGAAGCCAACGCCAGCAAGTTCGCCCGCCGGACAGCGGCGCTGTCCCGACCGGTCAAAAGGAGCGTTGATAGCCCGACCGCATTCAGAAGGGGCGTCAGGCGTTCATAATGCTGCCGCGCCAGAATCTCAGTCGGGGCCATGAACGCGGCTTGGAAACCCGCGCCGCCGACATCCGCCAGGGCCAGCGCAGCGACGGCCGTCTTGCCCGAGCCGACATCTCCCTGGAGGAGCCTGGCCATCTGTTGGCCCGACGCCAGATCCTGACGAATCTCCAACACGGCCACAGCTTGATCACCGGTGAGTTCGAATGGCAGGGCCCTCTGCAGCGCCTGCGAAGCCAGGCCGGGTGCGATGACCGGAGCGGCCAGTCCCTGCCTCGCCTGCCGTCGCCGCGCCAGCGCCAGTTGATGGGCCAGGAGTTCGTCATAGGCCAGGCGCCGTCGGGATGGTGCTTCCGAATCCAGTTCGAGTTCTGTGCTCGGCGANTGGGCCGAGATCAGGGACGAGCGCCAATCCGGCCACCTGCGCGCCTGGATCCAGGAAGGGTCCTGCCACTCTGGAAGATCTGGAACATCTTCGAGGATTTGTTTGATCAGTTTGCCGATTTGACGGGAGCTCAAGCCCTGTGTCGCCGGATAGATCGGCTCGGCCAGCTCCAGGCTCGCGACCTCATCGGGCTTGAAGACGTCGGGGTGCACGACCTGGACTTCCCCATTGAAGCGCTCAACTTTGCCCGCAACCACGCGGCGCTCACCGGCGGGAAGCTGTCGTGCGACATAGTCTGCCGTCCCNCCGAACCAGATGAGGTGAACGAAGCCAGTGTCATCACGCGACCGAACTTTGAGGGGAACGCCGGGCCGACTGGGCTTGATAACGCGATCAACCACCACATCGAAGATGCCGACCTGGCCTTCGACTGCGTCCGCAGCCGTCATGTGTTGCCGGGCAACCAGTCCGGTCGGCAGGAAAAATAGCAAGTCCTTGACGCGTGGACCGGCCAGCTTCTGGATCAGNGGCAGCATACGAGGACCGACGCCCTTNAGGCCGTCCACATCGGCGAACAGTGAAAACAGAATCTGGGGCCGCATTGGCCTACCTTATCTGGCGAAAGCCGACATGGAACGCTATCTGGTCCGATCGCGCTGACGCAAGGGCGCGAATTTCTGCTGGCAACGGGCAAGGAAACCTTGTGACCGACAAAGACGCGTACGAACTCCCGCTTGAGCCGGGCCATTTTCCGGGCTTGGCGTCGCGGTTTCCGAGAGGCTGACCTCGTGATGGGCCCGTTTGCCGAACGGATAGGTCCCTCGCTGTCAGACGAGGAGATGAGCCAGTTAGAGCGACTGTTGGATGCCGACGACCATCAGGCCTACGCCTGGGCCATCGCAGCAGAGCCCCGCCAGATGACATGCGCGGCAGCCTCATGGACAAGCTGCAGGCGTTTGTTCGTGAGCATGTTGCTCAGGCCTTGCGAGACGGAGCGGGATGATGGCCTCGGGGATTTCCGTGCTAGGGCGTGCCTGCCGGGCTGGATGCTCTGTTGGTCTCTCGCCAGTTGGCTCGCCCGAGTGGCGTCGGGCTGTTTGTTGCGCGCGATTTTTCGCGCCTGACGGACTTTGTTCAATCTATCGCTTTTTTTACGCAACAGATTGATGTTCTGATATTTCCGTCGTGGGACTGCTTGCCGTATGATCGCCTCAGTCCGACCTCTTCCGTTTCTGCGCAGCGCATGGCGGTGCTGGCTCGACTTGCGACACGAGCAGAACGAGAGCGCCCGCTCCTGATCGCGACCACAGTCGCGGCGGCGATGCAGCGGGTGCCTCCGAAGTCCGTCACCCGGAGCTCCGGATTTGCCACTCACATTGGTCGCGAACTCGATACCCAGGCGCTCGAAGCGTACTTCTCCGCCAACGGATACCTGCGCGCTTCGACCGTCTCAGAACGGGGCGAGACGNCCATACGGGGCGGCGTCGTGGACGTGTTTCCGCCGGGCTTCGAAGAGCCGGTGCGCCTGGACATGTTCGGCTCCGAACTCGATNCGATCCGGACCTTCGATCCTGCCACGCAGCGGTCCACCGGTCAGCGTAAGGACGTAGACTTGGCACCGGTGTCCGAGGCGCTCCTGACCTCCGACAGCATATCCCGTTTCCGGACCGGCTATCTGGCGCAGTTCGGCGCGGGCAGTGACGATCCCATCTACGCCTCTATTAGCGAGGGCGCTCGCCGCCAGGGCCTGGAGCATTGGCTGCCGCTACTTTATCCCGATCTTGAGACACTCTTCGACTACCTGCCCNCCGGCACGGAGGTCTGGCTTGATCATCAGGCTGAGACTGCTCGGGCAGATCGGTGGAGGTTGGTCGAGGATGCTTACGAGGCCCGGCGCGACCCGGCGATGGCCCGAACAGCGGGATCCTCCCGGGCGCTGCCACCCGATTGGCTTTACCTGCCTCTCCACGACTGGAACAGCAGCTTGGCGGGCCGAACGATCACACAGCTGAGTCCTCTGGACACCGGTGGTGCGAATGCGAGCGGGCGTCTCGGGCGTTCCTTTGCGGCCGAACGCGCTCAGGACAGCATCAATCTGTTCGATGCTGTTGTCGCGCACGCGCAAGGTCTGCAGGCTGGCGGGCGGCGCGTTCTGTTCGCCTCTGGAACGGAAGGGTCATCAGACCGCCTGGGCGAAATGTTGGCGGATCACGGCCTGACCGACTTGAGAAAAGTGGATCATTGGGCCGACGCCTTGGTCGCACCCATCGGCATGTTTCTGCGAGGAACACTCCCTGTTGAGCACGGTTTCGAGGCGGACGAACTTGCGGTCATTTCCGAGACAGACATTCTGGGGGACCGGCTGGCACGACCCCGGCGCAAGCGGCGCGCGGCAAACTTCCTGGCGGAGGCATCAGCCCTGACGACCGGTGATCTGGTGGTGCACCTCGACCACGGTATCGGGCGCTACGAGGGGCTCAAGACGCTGGATATCCAGCAGGCACCACATGACTGTCTGGAACTGCTTTATGCTGGCGACGCGCGACTTTACCTTCCGGTCGAGAATATCGATCTGTTGACGCGCTACGGCGCGGGCGATTCCGATGATGTCCAGCTCGACCGTCTGGGTGGAGCCGGCTGGCACGCACGCAAAGCACGCGCCAAGCAGCGCCTGCGTGACATGGCCGAAGGCCTTATTGCTCTGGCGGCCAAGCGGGCCATGCGCACGTCTGATGCCATCACCCCACCGCAGGGTCTGTTCGACGAGTTCTGCGCGCGTTTCCCGTATGAGGAGACTGACGACCAACTGAATGCGATCGGCGACGTCCTTGAAGACCTGGGCCAAGGCATTCCCATGGATCGCCTGATTTGCGGTGACGTCGGGTTTGGCAAGACAGAGGTAGCTTTGCGAGCGGCCTTCGTGGTTGCGATGAGTGGCCAGCAGGTGGCCATCGTTTGTCCTACAACCCTGTTGGCGAGACAGCATTTCCAGACCTTTACAGAGCGGTTCGCCGGATGGCCGGTGAAGGTACGGCACCTGTCCCGGATGGTGTCCGCCAAGGAGGCCGCTGAAACACGGGCCGGGCTGAAGGAAGGCGCGTTTGAGATCGTCGTAGGCACACATGCTGTTCTGTCGGAGCAGGTCGGCTTCAAGGATCTCGGGCTCGTTATCGTTGATGAGGAACAACACTTTGGCGTGCGTCACAAGGAGAAGCTGAAGAGCCTTAGGGCCGACGCACATTTGCTAACCCTGACGGCCACACCGATCCCACGCACGTTGCAAATGGCACTGTCCGGCATTCGAGAAATGTCCATCATTGCCACGCCGCCGGTCGACCGCCTGGCGGTTCGAACTTACGTGACGCCCTGGGATCCTGTCCTGATCCGCGAAGCCTTGCTTCGGGAGAAGCNNTACCGCGGTGGGCAGGCCTATTACGTCGTGCCTCGGCTCAAGGACCTGCCGGGTGTTGAGGCTTTTCTTCGTGCTCAGGTCCCCGAAGTTAATNTTGTCGTGGGCCACGGTCAGATGAGCCCATCGCAGCTCGAAGACGTCATGAGTGCGTTCTATGACGGGAAATACGACGTTCTGTTATCGACGACCATTGTCGAGAGCGGGCTGGATATCACGTCTGCAAATACGCTGGTCGTCCATCGCGCCGATATGTTTGGCTTGGCTCAACTGCATCAGATCCGTGGCCGCATTGGCCGCGCCAAGGCGCGCGCCTTTGCCTATCTGACGACAGACCCCATCAGACCATTGAGTTTGTCGGCCGAACGCCGCCTGCAAGTCCTGCAATCCTCGACAACCTTGGGGCTTGGTTTCCAGTTGGCCAGCCATGACCTGGACCAAAGGGGTGGCGGGAACCTGCTGGGTGACGAACAGTCCGGCCATATTCGCGAGGTCGGCGTCGAGNCGTACCAGCAGATGCTGGAGGATGCGATTGCCGAGTTGAAGCAGTCGGGGGTAGGCAGTCCTGATGTCGCCATAGACCGGNGTTGGTCCCCAACGATCAATACCGGCGCCGCCGTCCTGATCCCGGAAACCTATGTGCCAGACTTGAACGTCCGTCTCAGTCTCTACCGCCGCCTGTCTGACGCCGAGGACGACCAGCAACGTGAAGCCCTAGCGGCGGAGCTCATTGACCGGTTCGGTCCGCTTCCGGATGAGGCCCGCCAACTCCTCAGGATTGTCGGGGTCAAGGCCAACTGCAAGATATCGCATGTGGAGCGCATTGACGTTGGGCCGATGGGAGCCGTGCTGACCCTGCGTGGCAACAGCTTCCCCAACCCGGCTGGGTTGGTTGGCCTGATCCAGAAGAACCAGATGTCCTGGNAATTGCGCCCGGACCAGAAAATCGTCGTGCGCGGCGAGTGGCCTTCGGTAGAAGCACGCCTGGTGGCAGCGGAACGTATCACGCGGGATCTGGCCCGGTTGCAGTCACCGGTTAGCGCGGTCTCGGGAAGTGGGCGGTGGGCCGTCTTAGGCCTCGACCTGCTGCTCCCAGGGTCGCGTTCGCATCGTTCCAGAACGGCGACCGCCGACNNCTCGTCAGGCTGCATTTCGGCGACCGCCACTTCAAAATCCGCTACAAAANNCGGGGGCCGATCCGGTCCGGCATCAAAGGCGGTGCAGCCAATCACCGCCGCAATCCGTTCCAATGCAATCTGAGCTTCGCCCGCCTGCGTCGCTGGAAGCGCCATGGCGTAGACGTCCGACTTCAAGCGCACCGCGGTATCTTCGGTCCGGATCAGGCGCGACACCATCGATCCGATTTGGGGCAGGGCCCGATTCAGCCAGCCGGATGCGCGCGCGTGCCGCACGGCATCACTGTCGGCAATTCTGNNCAGGATGCCGACCGACAAGGCCCGCCGACGCAGCCTTGCGCCTTCCGCAAGCCGGGCAAGGTGGCTGGCGAAGAGCTCAGGCGTGAAAAGCCCNGTGGCCGGGTCCGTCAATCCGGACCCTCTCACCGATTCAAGTGCTTTGCGAGTGGCCAGGTGCCGCCGATGTGCCCTGGCTGCTGTCNNGATCCGTTGCGCGGTCTCATCTTCCGGGGAGGCAGCGGATGCGACGTCGGAAAAGCCGCGATTGTAGAGCTCAGACAGATTGATCTCATTGGTGCCGCGCAAATAGAGCACCATCGGAATGTGGGCANNCAGTCGCGTGTTGCGTTTCATGCCGGCCGCGATCGACAGGGCAGGGGTGTGGTCCTCTGCACCCCACAATACCGCTGCATCGAACGCGCGCTCGTGGAGATAATCGAACGCCGTAGGTGTCGGGGCCGCAACGACCTCGCAGCCCAGGGCGGTTAAAGCATTTGAAAGCGCCAGAAAACGGGTGTCCGGTTGGCCAGCCGCCAACACTGCCGGTGGCGTGTCCCTGTCAGGCATCACATCAAGTGGCGCGTCGTGAGCGGCAAAGGTCAGCTTGCGCAATGCCATCTCNTCTTCGGCGACGGCCGCTCGGGACAGCTGTTCGAGACGCACGGCTGCCTGCGCCGGATGTGGAGGCATCGCCATGGCGATGTCCGCCAGCCCGTCCGGCCAATGCGATGTGTCGCCGATTGCCAAGATCGGAAGGTGCCGGGGCTGCGCGGCCCTTAAGCGTATCGGCCTGGCTGCCAGCGTCCGACTGCGCGCATCCAGAATCACGGCGTCCATAGGAAGGTCGGTCAGCGCCTGCACCNNCGCGGCCGATGTTCTGGCGGTTAAAGTCCGCCATCCCAGCGCATCCAGGCCTTGGACGAGCGGGCCCAGAAGGTCATCGTCGGCAGCAATGACAAGCACGCGCGGGGCCGCAACCAAATCCGTCGTCTCCAGAATCACGGTGCTGACGACCAGATCAGACACCTGTTGTGACCTTAGCCATTGGGAGGACCCCAGGCAACGACGCAGTTGTCAAGAACAAGCCTCTTTCGCCAGCGCAGAATCCCCTATTGTCGATTGTCTCATTGGTCGGGACAGCTATCCAAATTGTTTCAGCGTTCGGACGACGTCGACTGGCGACAGATCCCCATGAAATGGTTGCGTCTGGCTGGCCGCGCCTTTGCCCGCAGTTGGGGGCGCGACGTCATGNCGTACACCGGTGGCGTGTCGTTTNTTGCGCTGTTGGCCGTATTCCCAGCGATTGCGATCCTCATCGGCTTTTACAAGGCCGGCCTAAGCATCAGTCAGGTCAATGAGCAAGCCGCTGCCCTCGCAGACATGCTTCCGACCGCCGCCCGCGCGATTTTCCTGGCCGAGATTGAGCGCCTTTCCAACGCTTCAGCGAGAACCGTTTCTTACCAGAGCGCCTTTGCCTTGGTCGTGGGTGGATATGCCGCTCATCGCGGATTCAAGGCGCTATTAGCGGGTTTGAACCTGATTCACGACGAAACTGAGCCGCATGGATTCTTTCGGTTCAACCTACTGGCCTTGATTGTGGCTGCTGCGGCGTTTGCCCTGTTTACCGTTGTGTCGGGGGCAGTTGTGACCTTCCGTCTGTTGGAACATGCGGGCGCGACGGCGAGTGGGATGGCGGCTGCGCCGCCTCAAGGCGGACTGCCGTTCGATGGCTTGCTTCCTGCCATGGGTTTGGCATTGGGACCGACAGCACTGTATCGCTACGCCATGTCACATCGTGCGCCGGTGGCTTGGGTCCCGGCGATCGTCGGTGGCCTGGTTGCGACTGTCCTGTCCGTAATTTCGTCCTGGCTGTGTGCGATCTACGTAAGCTCGATCGCACCACTTGGGGCCACATATGGGTCAGTGGGTGCCGTGGTTGTGTTGCTGATCTGGCTGTCCTGGAACGTGAACGCGATATTCTATGGCGGTGCCTTTGCCACAGAAATGGAAATCCAGAATCGCACGCGCAGGATGCCGCAGCTGGATTTCAATGAGGCGAGCGGGGACGTCGTTAGTCTCGCCGCGCGGCGGGTGTCTCGACGCGGAAAGTAAAGACGCCGTCTGTCTCCTCTGTGCCAAGGAGCTCGCCGCCGATCTCCCGGACGAGATGGGGAATGTCGATCTGAGCCATGGGGTCGGTCGCCAGCAATTCGACAATGGTGCCAGGACGCACTTCTGCAACGGCCCGACGTAGTTTTAGCGAGGGGCACGGGCAATGATGACCGCGCGCATCAACAACGGTCACGAGCGGCAATAGTCCAACAAGAGCTCCAGTGCTGTCACGACGGCCTGCTGGCGCACATCGGAGCGCCCCAGATCGCCGAACCTGATCTCCTTCTCGATCACGTCCCGACCGCTGGCGAGGCAGAAGCAGACCATCCCGACGGGCTTGGTGTCTGAGCCTCCACCGGGCCCTGCANNTCCTGTGATGGCCACGACAACATCGGCCCGACTGTTGGACAATGCACCGATTGCCATAGCACGGGCGCATTCCGGCGACACGGCACCAAACTCGCTGATCAGCGATGCGGGAACACCGAGAAGCTCGATCTTCGCTTCGTTGCTGTAGGTGATTAGGCCCCGATCCAGAACCTGCGACGAGCCCGGTATTTCGGTCAATGCGGCAGCGACCAATCCACCTGTACAACTTTCGGCGGTCGCAATCACCCAGCCGCGTTTCGCGCCCGACGAAACAACGGAGCCTGCCAAGTCAAGAATAGGAGTCGTTAACACAACCGGGCTATCCGCAGGAGTTGCGAGTCGGTCTAGACCTAACGCTGTCTAATCGGGGCGTCGACTGTTTACTGCGGGGAAAATTGATGACGGACACAACAATCGAGCCCGATACCGAGGCCACTGAGCCCACCCCAGATTCCGTTGAGCGTTCCAGTAAGGCCCGTCCGCCTTTGTTGTTTGCGCTGGCCATTTTTACCTCTGCAACGCTTGTCTTTGTTGTCCAACCAATGGTGACCAAGCTGGTTTTGCCGATGTTGGGCGGCTCGCCGTCGGTCTGGAATACTTCGATGGTGTTTNTCCAGACAGCACTGCTGGCGGGTTACGGCTACGCTCACCTGCTGCAGCGGGTCAGCAGTCTGCGCAATCAGGTGATTGTCCACCTCACGCTGTTGCTGGTGGCGGCCCTGTTCCTTCCGTTGCACATCTCGNGGCGTTTGGGCGAGCCTCAGGACAATACGCCGGCCCTTTGGCTCCTGNGTACATTGGCCGTTTCGGTCGGGGCCCCGTTCGCTATTCTGTCGGCCACGGCACCGCTCCTGCAAGCGTGGTTTGCCCGGGTTCGCGCCAACGATCCAGATGGGGCAAATCCTTATGTGCTGTATGCAGCGTCGAACCTTGGCAGCTTCCTGGCGCTGCTCGCCTACCCGATTATCATTGAACCGCTGATGTCCTTGTCCGGCCAGCGCCTGGCTTGGAGCGGCGGCTATGCCGCATTCGTTATCATGATTGCCGCCTTGGCCTGGACCGTCGGCCGGTTCCGGGAACTCGGGCCTGTGGCGCAAATCGAGAAGGGTCCGGCGATCAGCTGGAAGGACAAGCTGATCCTCGTCGCCCTGGCCGCGGCACCGTCAAGCTTGATGCTGGGCCTGACCGCGCACCTTGCGACGGATGTAGCGTCTGCCCCGTTCTTGTGGGTTTTGCCGCTGGCACTCTACCTGCTCACCTTTGTAATTGCGTTCCAGGCCAAGCCGATCATTCCCTTGGCGATTACCCTGCCGATCCAGGCTGCCCTTGGGGCCGTTTGTGTAATCATCGCGGCGTTCCGGACGATCGAGCTGCCGATGGCCTTTGGCGTGAATGTACTGGCATTTNTCTTCACGGCCCTGATGTGCCACCAACTTCTCGCAGCTCGGCGGCCCCAGCCGGGTCGCTTGACAGAGTTTTACTTGCTTCTGTCACTCGGTGGCGTGGTTGGCGGGGTCTTCAACGCCTTGATTGCGCCGGTCGCTTTCAACATGGTCTGGGAATATCCGCTGGTTCTGGTCCTGGTGGGCTTGGCGCGCCCCTGGCGACTGATGGAGCCCGTGAAGTCGTCTGAAGCCGTGCTGGTGGTGCTGGGCGTTGTGNTTCTGCCTGATCCCCCGCTGCTCAGCACCTGGCTTCAAAGCAATACCGATGCGGCGTGGGCCTATTATCGGATGGTTGGTGACAGCCTGACGATGGATCGGGTTACGATCATGATCCTGNGGGGTGCAGCGATCTGTGCCTTCCTCAGCCGTGACCGTGCACCGTTCTATGTCATCATCCTGGCCTGTATGACGTTGTCGGCGCAGTTCATTGCCCGCGGATACGACTGGAGCCTTTCTGAGCGCAGTTTCTTTGGTGTGATGAGGGTTGCCAATGTGCCGGACGCCCGCATGGGCGGAGATGTTCACGTGTTGATGCATGGCACGACATTGCATGGTGCCCAGGCCCAGCATGGCGACAAGCGGTGTCTGCCGACACTCTACTACGCCCCGCAGACCCCTATCGGCCAAGCTGCCATGAGCGTGCGCAGCCGTCTTCCAGCCGCCAAGATTGGTGTGGTCGGGCAAGGCTCGGGTGCGATGGCGGCCTATAAGCGGGCCGAAGACAGCCTCACTTTCTTCGAGATCGATCCAATGGTGGATCGTTTGTCGCGTGATCCAGAGTGGTTCAGCTTCATCTCCGCTTGCGCAAGTGGTCCCATTGAAACGGTGATCGGCGATGCGCGTCAGACCCTGGCCCACCAGCCAAAGGGAACCTACGACCTGCTGTTGGTTGATGCCTTTTCGTCAGATGCAGTCCCGACACACTTGCTGACGGAACAGGCGATCGAGGACTATCTGAGCCTCGTGAAGCCTGACGGCGTCGTGGTCCTGCACCTGTCGAATCGGAACCTGGACATCCTGCGTCCGGCGGCGGCGGCGGCTCGCGACCTTGGCAAGCCCTTCCTGCACCAGGTCTATCTGGAGCCGGAAGGCGAGCCTGACATGGCCCTGGCCTCGACGGAAGCGCTCATCCTGTCGCCGACTGAGGCTGGATTGGCCCCTTTCCGTCAGGACAGCCGCTGGGCGGCCTACGATCCGCAAGGAGTGCGGCCATGGACGGATGACTACGTGAACCTTGTCGGAGCCATGTGGCGCAACGCGCAGGACAAGCAGGGACGCTAAGCCGGCGGCCAACGAGGCGTGGATGCGGTCAGGCAGTCGGCAGGCTTATTGTGGCGAGGGCCTGCGCTGCCAGTCCTTCGCCACGTCCCGTGAAGCCCATGGCTTCGGTCGTCGTCGCCTTGACGCTAACTGCGTCCAGGGAAACCTTTAACAGCTTGGCCAATCGTTCACGCATTGCCTGCCGGTGCGGCTTCACCTTGGGCTGCTCGCAAATCAGGGTCACATCGACATTGATCAGCTGGCCGCCACGCGCGTGAAGGCGCTCGATGGCATGGGCCAGAAACCTGTCCGATGAGGCACCCTTCCACTGTGGATCTGTGGGCGGGAAGTGATCGCCAATATCGCCGTCGCCCATGGCACCGAGGATAGCATCTGTCAGCGCGTGCAAACCAGCGTCGGCGTCAGAGTGGCCGATCAGGCTGGCAGAATGGGGAATACTGACCCCGCAAAGCCAAACGTGATCGCCTGGGCCCCAACGGTGGGCGTCAAAACCCAGCCCCGTCCGAACCTGGCGAGCAATCAAGGCTTCAGCCATTGCAAAATCCTCAGTGTGGGTGAGCTTGAACAATCGTGTGTCGCCCTCAACAATTGCAACGCGTACGCCAGCTGCTGTCAGGACTTCGGCCTCATCGGTTGATGTCTTGTCGCTCGTCCACGCCGCATAGGCGTGCCGCAGTTGGGTCAGCCTGGCTGCTTGCGGTGTTTGGGCCTGCCATAGGCCCTCGCGGTCCACGCTCGTGCCTAGAACCTCGCCATCGCTGCGCCGCAGGCTATCAACCACGGGCAAGGCCGGGATTGCCGCGTCCGCTCGATCAAGNGCCTCGAGCAGGCGTTGCACAATGTCGACACGCAGGAACGGGCGGGCCGCGTCATGGACGAGGACAGGCATTTCTGGAGCGCCATCAAGCGCAGCCAGGCCTGCTTGCACCGAGGCTGAGCGGGTCATCCCNCCGACGACGGGGGCCCAGCCTGAAAGACCGGACAGGGCCTGCGCCAGCGANGACTCGGTTCCCTGCGGGACCACCACGATGACCGGCGCGGCCCCCGTTTCCAGCAAGGTCTCGACCGACCACCGGACCACCGGTTTTGCGCCGAGCATCCGCCACTGTTTNGCTCCGCCGGCGCGAGATCCTNNGCCGGCGGCAACTACGATAGCAGCGAAGTTGGGCAGAGATGATTGCATCTGTGGCCTTCTAGTTGCCCTTGGCCCCCTTGACGAGGCCCCCGTTCATGGGAGCTAAAGCGGTTATGTCAAAGGGCTTGGTCATCGGAGATGTTCAGATCGGCGGGCGGGTGCTGATGGCCCCGATGACTGGCATTACCGACCTTCCGTTCCGCCAACTCGCGTCGCAGCTGGGGGCCCGCTATGTGGCAACCGAAATGGTGGCATCAGCAGAATTGGCTCGCGGTCGGCCTGATGTCGTGCGTCGCGCCGCCGTTGGTGAGGGGCTGCCCCTGACCGTTATCCAACTGGTTGGAGGTAATCCAGCGGCTATGGCTAAAGGTGCGGCCATGGCCGAGCGCGCTGGGGCCGACATCATCGACCTGAATCTGGGATGCCCGGCCAAGGAAGTGACAGGCGCGGCGTGCGGTTCGGCCCTCATGCATGNNCCTGCCTTGGCCGCCGAGATCATGACGGCCGTGGTAAATGCGGCGGATCGACCCGTGACCGTGAAAATGCGCCTTGGGTGGGACGATCGGTCCATCACAGCACCCGAACTGGCTCGCACGGCTGAGGAAATCGGGGTCAAGGCGATCACCGTGCACGGCCCGCCCCGCCAGCAGTTCTACAAAGGGCAGGCGGACTGGAGCGCTGTTGCGGCGGTCAAACAGGCGGTCAACGTTCCGGTCATCGTCAATGGCGATATCGTTACTGCCGACGACGCCCGCATGGCCTTGGCGAAGAGCGGGGCAGATGCCTTGATGCTGGGGCGGGGCGTATATGGCCGCCCCTGGTTGGCTGCGCAGCTGGAGGCGGCCCTGTCCGGTCAGCCCGCGTGCGAAGAGCCGGATCGCCAGGCCCGATTTGAGATTGTGGTTCAGCATATGCGCGCATCCATCGCATTCTATGGATTTCCATTGGGCCTCAAGATGTTTCGCAAGCACCTGGGCTGGTATGTGGAGCAAGCGCCCTGGCCGCGAGATCGCCTTCAGCGTCGGCAACTTAAAGCCGACCTGTGCCGTCTCGACGATCCCGATGCTGTATCCGATGGCCTAGCTCGCCAGTGGTTGAACGTGGATCATTTCAGCAACTCTGTTGTTGATCAGGAGACACGGTTGGGTCATCCTGCCGTGGCATGACTGACACAGTGGTTCCTGCGCCTATGGTGCCCAGCCCTCTGGACCGCTGGCTCTCCCAGCGTGGCCCTGTCGCATTTACCGCAGTTTTCATCGTATCAGCGCTGATCGCAGCGACCGCTATCTGGCTCGTGGCCATAACGCCTGGCGAAAGCGGCCAATCCGGAGTGCGAGCCGACATCGGCCGCCTCGTCCTGCAAGCCCTAATGGTCAACCTGATCCTGATTTTGGGGCTAATGGCCGCCGTCATCCGCCGTGCCTGGCTTCTGTTCGGTCGGCGGCAGGAAGCCGGCACCCGGCTGCACCTGAGATTTGTAACGCTGTTTTCGGCCGTTGCCGTCGTGCCAGCGGTGCTGGTGGCACTGGTCTTCGGTGTGCTGGTCAATCGAGGTGTTGACCAATGGTTTAGTGACAATGTGCAGTCGACGGTCGAGAACGGTGCCGACATCGGACGCGCCTACACGGCGGACGTGGCACGGCAGGTTGATGGCGACCTGATCGTCATTGCCGGTCAGCTTGAGGGCATTCGCCCTGTTTTCGAGAACCGCATTCAATTTTCCGAGGCACTGAAACAGATTGCAGACCTGTTCGGGTATCCAGCCATCTATATCCTGGATGCGAATGGGAATGTCGCCGCGGCGGGCGAACTTCCTGGTGCACCTCCATATGTTGCCCCGCCACGTGTCGTCCTCGAAGAGGCAGAGGCAGGCAATGCACCCTCTGTGCAGGAACCGACGCGCGATCCCGACGCGATCCGCGGCGTCATGGCCTTCCCGGCCTATGATGACGGGTTTCTCTACCTCGTGCGCCCTTTGCAGACTGGCCTGATCGGCCAATTGGAGAAGGCGGAGGGATCCATCATCTCTTACCGGGATGCGGCCGAGAGCCGTCAGCGCATCCAGGTTGCATTTGCCTTGAGCTATCTGGAAACGGCCTTGCTCGTGCTTGTCGGGGCCATCTGGGCCGGAATGAGCGCGGCCAATGCCATTACGGGCCCGATCGGTCGTCTGATCCAGGCGGCTAACCGGGTGTCCGAAGGGGACCTGAGCGCCCGCGTCGACACTTCAGAGGGCCCCGATGAAATTTCCCTCCTGTCGCAGGCATTCAACCGCATGACCAGCGATCTGGAGGCTCAACAGGCAGACCTGCGCACCGCCAGCGAGGACGCCGTGAACCGTAGTCGCTTCATCGAGACGGTCCTTTCGGGGGTCTCAGCAGGTGTCATTGGCTTGGACCGCAAAGGGCGGGTCTCCGCCGTGAACGAAAGCGCTATCGACCTATTGGGTATTCCGCAGCGCGAAATCGTTGGACGTTCGCTGGCCAAGGTTTCTCCCGAGCTCAGTGCTCTGGTGAACCGCTCGGAGGCTCATGTGGAAGAGGACATCGACATCACTCGAAACGGTGAAACGCGCCGCCTTAGGGTCCGCATTGAGGGCGGGCTGGGCGGCGAAATGGTGCTTACATTTGACGACATCACCCGCCTGGTCACCGCGCAACGGAACGCCGCCTGGCGCGACGTCGCTCGCCGTATCGCCCACGAGATCAAGAACCCCCTGACACCGATCCAGCTGTCGGCGGAGCGCTTGCGCCGCCGCTATCGGAGCCAGGTTGCTGACGATGTGGACGTGTTCGACCGTTGCACAGAAACGATCATTCGCCAGGTCGGAGACATCGGCCGGATGGTCGATGAGTTCTCGAGTTTTGCTCGTATGCCGGCCCCACGCTTCGTGCAGGCCAGCCCGGCGGAACTCTTGCGCGAGGCTGTGTTTGCCCAGCGTGTCGCGGTTGACGATATCGAAGTCGAGTTGAAGGAACCTCTACCGCGCGTGGCATTCCAGGCGGACCGACAAATGGTCGCGCAGGCCCTGACCAATATTCTCAAGAATGCCGGCGAGTCGGTCGCAGCGCGCCGAGCCATGGCCCCACGCTCTGACGACGTGCGAGGCGTGGGCCTTCGCGCTAGCCTGGAAACAAGCCAGTCCGCAGACGGAACAGCATTGATCTCGTTTGTCGTTGAGGATGACGGTGTTGGTCTTCCTGAGCGGGATCGCGACCGGCTGACCGAACCCTACGTCACCACCCGTGACAAGGGGACCGGATTGGGATTGGCCATCGTGAAGCGCATCTGCGAAGACCATGGCGGTGAGTTGCTGCTCGCAGATGCCGAAACCCTTGGCGGTGCCCGCATTAGCCTTGTTTTCCCGTTGAAACCCCGAGCTCAGCGTGGCCCGGAATCTGCAGGTGCCACGGCGCCGACTGACGTGCAGGAGTAAGTGATGCGACCCACTGGTGCTGATATTCTGGTCGTCGATGATGAAGCGGACATCCGCGAACTGGTGTCTGGACTGCTTGAGGATGAGGGCCATGCGGTTCGCGTGGCAGCCAATTCAGATGAGGCCTTGGCGGCCTTGCGTGCCCGCAAGCCATCACTGGCCCTGTTGGACATCTGGATGCAGNGGGGAGGTCTCGACGGTCTCGAGCTGCTGGACGTGATCAAAGAGATCGATCCAGATCTGCCAGTGGTGATGATCTCGGGTCACGGAAACATTGAGACGGCCGTATCAGCCCTACAGCGAGGGNCTTATGATTTCATAGAAAAACCTTTCAAATCAGATAGGCTGGTTGTCATTGTTCAGCGCGCACTTGAGGCGCTGGCTTTGCGGCGCGAAAATCGCAGCCTGCGCACCCGAGCCGCCGTTCCATCAGGTCTGATTGGTCGCTCGGCGGCAGCCCAAGCTCTGCGAAGCATAATTTCGCGCGTCGCACCGGCCAACAGCCGAGTGTTGATCTCAGGCCCGGCCGGGAGTGGCAAGGAGTTGGTGGCGCGTCAGATCCATGAGGCCAGCACGCGCTCACGCGGCGACTTTGTCGCCATTGCGGCGGCGGGTATGACCCCAGAACGGCTGGACATTGAGCTGTTTGGAGAGGAGGGCCGCGACGGGCGACCCAGCAAGATCGGCGTGTTCGAACGCGCCCACAATGGCACTCNNTACCTGGATGAAGTCGGCGACATGCCGCGTGAGAGCCAGAACCGCGTGCTGCGTGTCCTGGTTGAGCAACGGTTCCGCCGGGTCGGTGGAGAGCAGGACGTGCAGGTGGACGTTCGCGTCGTGACCTCCACTTCGCGCGATCTGAAGCAGGAAATCGAGGAGGGCCGGTTCCGTGAGGACCTATTTCATCGTCTCAACGTCGTGCCGGTCAATGTGCCGCCCTTGTCGGAACGACGGGAAGATATCGAGGAGCTGATAGAGTATTTCGTTGAGGCGATCGCGACAGCGCAAGGCCTGCCGAAGCGGCGCCTGGGTCCCGATGCCATCGCCGTCATGCAGGTCCATCCTTGGCCGGGCAATGTGCGCCAGCTTCGCAACAACATCGAACGCCTGCTGATCCTGGCCACCGGCGACACGGATCAGCCGATCAGCGCCGACATGCTGCCACAGGAGGCGTCTGCTGATTCCGGTTCGGGCTCCTTGAGCACGGATCGGATCATTGCCATGCCCCTGCGAGAAGCCCGCGAAGTATTCGAGCGTGAGTATCTGGAGGCCCAGATCATGCGGTTCGGTGGCAATATCAGCCGAACCGCAACTTTCATCGGAATGGAGCGGTCGGCACTGCACCGGAAGTTGAAATCTCTGGGCGTTGCTTCGCCCCGATCCGCAACGGTCGAGAGCGAGCCGGACGGGGATGACGCATGAGCCGGGTCGCTTATGTCAACGGTACCTACCAGCCTTTGTCGCAGGCAGCGGTGCACGTGGAAGACCGCGGATTCTTGTTCGGTGACGGGATCTATGAGGTATGGGGCGTCCATGCCGGGCGTCTGATGGACTTCGATGGCCATATGGCGCGACTTGAGCGCAGCCTGTCTGAACTGAAGATCGGCCAACCCATGAGCCGTGCCGCTCTGGGCGCAGTTTTGCGGGAAACAGTGCGCCGCAACCGTATCCGCAGCGGCTTGCTTTATCTTCAAATCACACGCGGCAGCGCGCGGCGTGACCATGTTTTTCCCGATCCCTCGACCNCGCCATCGGTCGTGGCCTTCGCCCGCTCCTTGTCACCGACAAAGCTGGAGGCCACCGCCCGCGCGGGCGTAGCTGCGATCAGTCAGCCAGACATCCGTTGGGGCCGTTGCGACATTAAGACCGTCAATCTGCTTCCCAATATCCTCGCCAAGCAGGCGGCCAAAGAGTCCGGGGCTGCTGAAGCATTCATGGTCGATGATATGGGCTTGGTGACCGAAGGTGCGGCGGCGAATGTGTGGATCGTCGACAAGGATGGAAAACTGCGCACACGCGATATTCAGGCCAATATCTTGCGCGGCATTACCCGCGAGGGCCTGAAGGCGATTGCCCAGTCCGAGGGGCTGGATCTGGAGGAGCGCGCTTTCACCATCGACGACGTGAAGTCGGCGCGTGAGGCCTTCATCAGTTCAGCGACAACCTACGCCACCCCGGTCACCTCAATCGACGGGCACCGCATCGGTGATGGCCAGCCTGGGCCGGTGGCTATCAAATGAGAGCTGTACCTTCGGAAATCACGGGACGAGGCTGTCTAGGTCATCAGGAACCGTGTTGCCGCCTCGACGTCGGCCTGACGCATCAAGCTTTCGCCGACCAGGATGGCCTGGGCGTGCGCCTGAGCGACCGTATTGACATCCCCAGGAGTGAAAATGCCGCTTTCGGCGACCAGCAGGGCACCCACGGGACTGAGCATAGCCAACTCCCGCGTGGTGGCCAGATCGACGTCGAATGTGCGCAGGGAGCGGTTGTTGATCCCTACCAACGCGCCGTCACGGCCTTCGACAAGGCGGCACACCCGCGCCATTTCCTCAGCATCGTGCGTCTCGATCAGCGCATCCATGCCGAAACGGGTAGCTTCCGCCAGCAGATCGGCAGCCAAGGCATCGTCAATCATGTCCAGGATAATCAGAATGCAATCTGCCCCCAGTGCGCGGCTCTCGGCGACCTGCCATGGATCGACCAGAAAGTCTTTGCGTAAGCAGGGCAGGGCTGTCGCCTTGCGGGCCGCAACCAAATAGGCATCGTCGCCTTGGAAGCTCGGGCCATCGGTCAGGATTGACAGGCAGGTGGCCCCGCCTCGTTGATATGCACGGGCCAGTTCGGGCGGATCGATNTCGGCGCGGATCAGCCCCTTTGAAGGACTGGCTTTCTTGATTTCCGCAATCAGGGCCGGGCGGCCTGTGTTCTGAAANGCACGGCCCAGCGCGGCTCCGAATCCACGGGGTGCATCGACCGTTGACGCGCGGGCTTCCAGATCGCCCAGAGAGACGCGGGCCTTGCGGGCCGCGACCTCATCACGCTTGTAGGCGGCAATCCGATCTAGAATGTCGCTCACGGGCTTGCCTCCTCGGCGGGAGAATTTGTCGTGCGTATCAGTTCGGCCAGGGCTCGCGCAGCTTTGCCATTATCGACCACGGCTGCGGCCAGTTCGGCTCCCTGCTTCAGGGTCTCCGCCCGATCAGCGACGATGAACCCAGCCGCGGCGTTCAACAGCACAATGTCTCTGTAAGGACCGTGGGCCCCGTCCAGCAGCGCACGCAATGCCCGGGCGTTGTCCTCCGGTTCACCGCCGCGCAGGTCGTCGATGTGGGCACGGGGCAGACCGGCATCATCAGGGGTGACGGTGAACGTGCGGAGCGCGCCATTATCCCAGGCAGCGACCTGACTTTCGCCCGTGGTCGTCAATTCATCTAGGCCCTGACCATGGACGGCCCAGGCTTTGATGGCCCCAAGGCGACCCAGTGCCTCAGCCAGGGGTTGGACCAGGCGCGGATCGTAGACACCCATCACCTGGCGCCGGGCGCCGGCTGGATTGGACAAGGGGCCGATCAGATTGAACACCGTGCGAAAGCCCATCTCGGCTCGGATCGGGGTGACATGGCGCATGGCTGTGTGGTGGGCCGGAGCAAACAAGAAGGCGATGTTGGCCTCATCGAGGGCCCGCCGCTGCTGGGCCGGTGAGGCGGCGAGATTGACGCCAAGAACGGCCAGTACGTCGCTGGTGCCGGACTTGGAACTGAGCGCCCGGTTCCCATGCTTGGCGATCTTGATGCCCGCGCCCGCCAGTACCAGCGCAACCGCCGTGGAGATGTTGAAGGTGTGCTGACCGTCTCCGCCCGTGCCACAGGTGTCCAAAGCGTCGTAGGGGTGGTCCAGCGTTGTCGCCGCCTCGCGCATGGCCTCTGCAAAGGCAGATATCTCTTCGACCGTCTCACCGCGCATCCGCAAGGCGGTCAGCGCCGCAACGACCTGAGCCGAGGTCGGCTCTCCGCGCAGGCATGCGGCCAGNAACTCACGGGCTTCTTCCCGGGTCAGGGCGTGGCCATCGGCCAGACGCGACAAAATGGGCTTGAACGCAGCAGACACNGGCTCAGACCGTTGTGGTGCGGCGGATGTTGGCCGCGTCAAGAAAGTTCAGAAGCATGTCATGCCCGTGCTCCGTGGCGATCGATTCCGGATGGAACTGCACGCCATGTATCGGTCGAGACACATGCGTCAGTCCCATGATTTCGCCATCGTCAGTCCAGGCCGTGACCTCCAGGACATCCGGCAGGGTCTCACGCCGCACCGCCAGAGAGTGATAGCGCGTGGCGACAAACGGGAGGGCAGGCCCTTAAAAACCGACCGCCCCCATGGATGATCGAGCTGGTTTTTCCATGCATGAGCTGCATTGCGCGGACAACTTCTCCGCCGAACACCTGACCTATGGCCTGGTGGCCAAGGCAGACGCCCAGGACCGGCAGCTCATGCGGGGCTGAAGCCAGAAGGTCGAGGCAAATCCCCGCTTCGTTGGGTGTGCATGGCCCCGGTGACAGCAAGATAGCCTCTGGTTTGAGGTCCAGGGCCGCTGCAGTCGTCAACTCGTCGTTGCGGATGACGGTCGACGGCGCACCCAACTCCGCGAGATAGTGGACGAGATTATAGGTGAAGCTGTCATAGTTATCGACGACGAGGATCATGGGGCGCTTCTAGTGCATGAATAGGGTCGGTGAAACCAGTGAAACGCTGATGCGGGCCGCCCCATCGTTCAGGCGGCGAGACTTGGCAGAAAGGTTGCCTTAACCGAATAAGCGTCCACTCGCCGCTCAGTATGTCGGAGAAAACCCCATGGTCCAGGCGAAGATCGATGAGGCGAGATTGTTGTTGCGAGCGGCCCCCTCGAACGCCTCAGCCCATGGCCGCTGTTGGGAGCTGCGACTTTGGCGGCCGTGGCTGCAGTCCTGATGGCAGGCGTAATGATTCTTGGTCCGGGTGTCTCGTTCGACGCCGCGCAGCCCCAGAGTGCTCAGCTGGCCTATTCGGGCGGTGCGGGATAGCGCCAGGCATCTTCGGCGGCCAACATCGGCGCGCGGGCCTTGGCGCGGGTCTCCTCGTATTCGGCCAGTGGGTCGCTGTCCGCGACGACGCCAGCGCCTGCCTGCACGTGTATTTGGCCCTCAGCAAACAGGGCCGTGCGCAAAACGATGCATATATCGGCCTCGCCGTTGCTAGCTATGTAGCCGACACCACCACCATAGCCGACGCCCCGCTTTACGCCTTCCAGTTCGTCGATGATCTCCATGGCACGGACCTTGGGAGCGCCCGAGAGGGTCCCCGCGGGCAGGGCAGCCAGCAAGGCATCGACGGCGTCCAGATCGGGNTCGCACGCGCCCTTNACGTCTGAGACAATGTGCATGACAGAACTGTATCGCTCGATCGCAAAGCTCTCCGTGACCTTGACGCTACCGGGGCGCGAGACCCGACCGACGTCATTGCGACCCAGGTCAAGCAACATCAGATGCTCAGCGCATTCCTTCGGATCGCTCAGCAGCTCGGCTTCAAGAGCCAGATCTTGCTCCCGCGTTTCTCCCCGCGGGCGGGTGCCGGCCAGCGGTCGNATCGTGACCCGGCCATCCTTCAGCCGAACCAGAATCTCCGGACTTGATCCGGCCAGCTGGAAATCATCAAAATTCAGAAAATAGAGGTAGGGNGAAGGGTTGCGCCGCCGCAGGGCACGATAGAACGCAAACGGATCGCCGGACCAGCGCGCACTGAACCGGTGGCTTAAAACGACCTGAAAGATGTCGCCGGCAGCGATATATTCCTTGGCTTGGGTGACAAGAGCCTTAAAGCCGGTCGCATCGACGGGNGATTCGAAGGCGGCGGCCGGTGTCTGGACGGCATCCCCCAGCGTGCCCAAGGGTCGGCGTAGATCCGCTTCAAAGCTGTCCAGCTTCTGCACCGCCAGGCCATAGGCGTCCCGAGCCGAGACCCGACCGTCGGGATAAGCGGCAGCCACCAGGATGATTTCGTGCTGCACGGAATCGAAGATCGCAACCAGCGGCGGGCGCGTCAGAACGGCATCGGGCAGGTCCAGGGGNTCGCCATTGGCTGGGCCCAGAGGCTCCAACAAGCGCACCATGTCATAGCCGAACACGCCAAACAGGCCTGCGGCCATAGGCGGCAGATTCTCGGGCAAGTCAAAGCGAGACGCGCCCATCAATGCTCGGAGAGACGCAACGCTGTCATCGGGTTCAGGCGTAAAATGACCCGCTGAAATGGCATCACCGCGCGCNATTTCTGCCTGGCGACCCCGACAGCGCCAAACAATGTCTGGATCGCGGGTCAGGATTGAGAAACGGCCGTTGACCGCACCACCCTCAACCGATTCCAGAAGGAAGGCGTAGGGACGCCCGTAGCCAACCTTGAGGTAGGCCGAAACCGGCGTCTCCAGGTCGTCGATCAGCGCACGAACGACGATCTGCGGCTGGCCGCTCTCCCACCCGGTCTGCCAATCCTTATCCGGTTCGGGTCTTTTGGGGCTCATTGCGCCGGGGGTGTCGCAGGTGCACCACCCACAGCAGGAGCCCCTGAAGCGGCAGGTTCGGTCAGACCCAGCGCCTGCCATGCGCGAGCCCGATCAAAGCTGGAACCGGTCCTGGCCGCAGCCTCCACGATCGCCTGCTGCACCAGCATCTGTGCCGACTGAGGGTCCATGCCGGATTGGGCCTGGATTGCGGTGGGCGCTGCGGTGGCCGGGACAGCCGGCCTGACAGCCTCNGACTTTCCCACGACAAAGCTGGCCTGCGAGTTCGGGGCGGCGAACGCTGCACCGCGTCGGTTTCCGAACAGGCCCGACACCACGCCTTGCCCCAATTGCTCGAGTCGTGCCTGATTGGTGCGCTGAACAGGGCCGGTCGACCGCAGCGTTGCGCCGACCGAACGGGCAACAACCTCGATATCTTCACCGGCACGCAGGCGACCGGCCAGGGATTCAGCCTTCTCAGTCAGCAAACGTTGGTTTTCACGCCCCACCCAGGCCCGGGTGAGCATGTCGCGAATGTCGTTGAGGGCTGGCAGGTGCGCTGCCATGACATCATCCAGGCGAACGACGAAATACTGGCTTTGCCCGGCGTCAATCACTTCACTTTCTCCGCCTTTGGTCAGGGAGAATGCGGTTTCCAGCAGTTGCGGCGGGGCCGGCATTGCCTGACCATTTTCCAAGCGCCCCTCGCGGGTGAACGGATCCAGTTGCAAGACACGGGCACCGGCCGTTTCGGCAGCTTCTGTCATCGACTTTCCGGACTTGCGGGCAGCCTCATAGGCTTCGACTCGGTTGTAGACGAGTTGCCGCTGCCCCTCGGCGCGGAGCTCGGAGACGATCTGTTCGCGCACATCGCTCAGGGTCACTGGTGATCCTGCGGTGATGTCGCTCACCTTGGCCACGGCAAAACCGAGACGCGCCCGAACGGGGTTAGACACGCCGCCGGGGTTCAGGCCAAAGACTGCCTCGGCAACAGCCGGATCACTGACCGCGGAACGCGGCGTATCGGTAAAGGGCGTCACCTGACCGCCACCGACGGCTGCGGCTGCGTCGGGCGACTGGCCAGCCCGCAACGCCTCCGCAATTCGGTTCGCTGCAGCCTGGTCCGCAACTGTGATGACCGTGAAACTCCGCTTCTCCGGGTTGGACAGCGCATCGCGACGGAATNNGAAGCGCTGCTCAATCTGTTGCTCGGTGATGGGCGCAATGTTGCCCGGCCCGTTGAAAAGCACCACTGAGACTTTGCGAAGTTCCGGACGACGCAACTCATCGGCATTGTCGTTCAACAGGCTGGTGAGCTGAGCGTCGGTCGGGCGACCTGCAGTGCCGGCTATGGCCTGCGTGACTTCGAAATAGCGGCCTTCCCGGGTTTCCAGGGCTTGGGCTCCAACCAAGGCTCCGTAAACGCGCGGCAGGCGCATGCCAGCTTGCATCGCGCTCGCGTAGTGTTGGGTCATGTAGTTGTCGCGAACATCCTGCTCCATCCGCTCAGGAGTCATGTTGGCTTGGGCCAGGACCTGCCGGTAGTTGGCCTCGTCAAACTTGCCCGTGACCGAGTTGAAGAAGGCCGGAATCTGCTGGATGTCTTTGACCACCAGTTCATGTCCGGGGCGTATGCCAGCCTTATAGGCCCAGGCCATGAAGCCGAGCAGCTGAGTGCGCTCCTGGAGCAGCTGATCCACGATTCCGCGCTCAGCCAGTTGTTCGTTGGTCACGCCCTGGCCGGTCTGCTCCTGCATGTTCTGCCGCATGCGATCGACATCTTGCGAGAATTCCTGGCTGTCGACGCTTCTGTCGCCAGCAGAGATGACGTGCTGCGGGCCCAACTGGCTCAGCACATCCATGCTCATTCCCCCNGTCACCAGCAGGCTGAGGGCGACCAGAACCAATAAGGCCATCGCCAACTTCGATTTGGCGAATTCGCGGAACACGGAGATCATGAAAGAGCAACCTGCAAGTCTGGGGCGTGATCGGGCTATAGGGGGCACCAAAGCTGACCGCAATACGGCAGTCCCCTCGACTTGGCATCGAATGGCTGTCCGATTAGGAAGATGCATGATCGAAAATCAGAAACTCATCGCCGGAAACTGGAAAATGAACGGCACGGCGGCCGACCTGTCGGAAGCCGATGCCCTGGCCGCGGCGCTCGCGGACAGGCCGGCTGGGTGCAGGGTTGCCCTGTGCNCCCCGGCCACCTTGGTTGATCGCATGTCGCACCGCATGGCTGGGACGACAGTGCTCGTTGGGGGTCAGGACTGCCGTGCAGAACCGGCCGGAGCGTTCACGGGCAGTATCTCCGCTTCGATGCTTGCTGACGCGGGCGCAACGCTGGTGATCCTTGGGCATTCCGAGCGGCGTCAGGAGTTCGGCGAGACCAGCCAGTTGGTGGCTGCCAAGGCGGATGCTGCCGCCCAGGCAGGCCTGGAACCCATCATTTGCGTCGGCGAGACCCTGGCGCAACGCGAAGCTGGCGACGCCGTGGAAGTGGTGCGCGAGCAAGTTCGAGCATCCGTTCCGGCATCGGTCGTCGGGAAGGCTTTCGCAATTGCCTATGAGCCGGTCTGGGCCATTGGCACTGGGCTGACACCTACGCTGGATCAGATTGAAGAGGTTCACCGGGCCGTACGCGCAGCGCTGATTGAAGGTTTCGGCATGGGAACGGCCAGCGTGCCGATCCTCTATGGAGGCTCGGTCAAGGCAGACAATGCCCGCGAGATTCTGGCAGTCCCCGAAGTGNGGGGTGCCCTGGTCGGCGGAGCATCGCTCAAGGCTCAGGATTTTCTGGGGATCATCACGGCCACCTGACGCGTTGCCGCTAGGCGGCAATGATGATAGAGGCCGCGCCTTGATCGGCCCCGGCCGCACCCTACATTGCTGAGTGCCATGCTTCAGAACATCCTACTTGCCGTCATGATCGTCATCTCGATCGCGCTAGCCGCGGTCGTTTTGTTGCAGCGTTCCGAGGGGTGCCCTGGGAATGGGCGGCGGTCCGTCGGGCTTCATGACCGCGCGGGGTGCCGGCAATCTTTTGACACGCACAACGTGGATATTGGCCGGCGCGTTCTTCTGTTGCGCCGTTGGCTTGACCATCGCGGGTAACTTCGAGCGTAGTTCGGGCTCAATCGTCGACAGCCAGGCCGTTCGGGACCTCTCGATTGATCCGACCCAGCAACAGGCACCCGCAGCTGGCGGTCCTGCGGCTGCCACCGAAGGCCAATCCAACCAGCCGACGCTTGAGGACATGGAAACCAGCTTGGCTGGCGCATCGAACGGTCAGTCCGTGCCGGCGAAGTGACAGGATGCGGGCGTTTATCCCCGCCTTCTTCTTCCGTCCTCGAAGTCTCCGAAGTTCAACAAGCCGAATCACGGCTAGGGTGAGCCACCGTGGCTAGATATGTCTTCATCACGGGTGGCGTGGTTTCTTCCCTCGGGAAAGGGCTCGCCTCGGCGGCGCTCGGCGCACTTTTGCAGGCACGGGGATACTCCGTGCGACTGCGTAAACTCGACCCTTATCTGAACGTCGATCCAGGGACGATGAGCCCGTATCAGCATGGCGAAGTCTTCGTCACCGATGACGGGGCCGAGACGGACCTGGATTTGGGTCACTATGAGCGGTTCACCGGCGTGTCAGCCGCCAAGTCCGACAACATCACGACCGGGCGCATCTATTCGACCATCCTGGAGAAGGAACGGCGCGGCGACTATCTGGGTGCCACAGTTCAGGTCATCCCGCACGTCACGGACCAGATCAAACAATTCTGCCTGTCCGAGGCTCTCAGCGACGACGGCTCAGCGGCCGACTTCGTCCTCGTCGAGATCGGCGGAACCGTCGGAGACATCGAGGGCTTGCCCTTCTTCGAGGCCATTCGCCAGTTGGGCCAGGACCTGCCGCGCGGCCAATCGTGCTTTGTGCATCTGACCCTGTTGCCCTTCATCAAGACCGCCGGCGAGATGAAGACCAAACCGACCCAACATTCGGTCAAGGAGCTGCGCTCTATCGGCATCCAGCCCGACATCCTGCTGTGCCGGTGTGAGCAACCCATCCCGGCGGACGAAAAGCGCAAGATCGGACTGTTCTGCAATGTGCGTGAGAGCGGTGTCATCCAGGCCATGGACAGTGCCGACATCTATGCCGTGCCGCTGGACTACCACCGCGAGNGATTGNATACCGAGGTCTTGGCCCATTTCGGCATTACCAATGCGCCGGAGCCGAATCTCTCGGGCTGGGAGGAGATTGTCGATCGCCGCCTGCGTCCCGATGGCGAGGTCACGGTGGCCGTGGTTGGCAAATATACTGTACTGAAGGACGCGTATAAGTCGCTGATCGAAGCCCTGCACCACGGCGGCGTCGCCAATCGGGTCAAGGTCAACATCGATTGGGTAGAGGCCGAAACCTTTGAGGGCGACCGCGAGGCCTGCAACGCCCGCCTGCAAGGCGCGCATGCCATTCTGGTGCCGGGTGGGTTTGGTGCGCGTGGGGCCGAGGGCAAGATCCAGGCGGCCCGCTTTGCACGTGAGAACAACATCCCGCACTTCGGCATCTGCTTCGGCATGCAGATGGCGGTGATTGAGGCCGCACGGAACCTGGCGGGGTATCCAGAGGCGTCCTCAACGGAGTTCGGGCCGACCGATGAGCCGGTCGTGGGCCTGATGACGGAATGGACCCAGGGCAACGAACGGGTCCAGCGTCAGGCGGATGGCGATCTGGGCGGCACGATGCGTTTGGGAGCTTACGATCTGACCCTGAAGCCGGGGTCGCGCATCGCTGAGATCTATGGGGCGACGGACATCAGTGAGCGCCACCGGCACCGTTTCGAGGTCAACATCAACTATCGCGAAGCCGTCGAGCGCGACGCGGGCCTTATCTTTGCCGGTCTGTCTCCCGACGGGGTGCTACCCGAGACCGTCGAGCGAGAAGACCATCCCTGGTTTATCGGCGTACAATACCACCCAGAACTCAAGAGCCGACCTTTCGCGCCGCATCCGCTGTTTGCCAGTTTCATTGCAGCGGCTTTGGTGCAGAGCCGCCTCGTTTAGAGGGTCGCAACTGACGCTTGCCGCAGCGCAAACACACCAGCTGGTCCGCCGCGAGTGACTATCCATCCACCGGTGCCCCCGTGTCAGGCACCTCAACCAGTTGGCCACGATTCCACCCCCTTGATCACCCGCAGGAAGAATAACGGCGTTATTGAGTCGCGTCTTGGCATATCGGGGGATGTTTGTAGGCTTATTCCTCAGGCGGCGAGGAGGCGTGCGGCCTTGGGCGCGAAGTAGGTCAGGATCCCGGAGCAGCCANNGCGCTTGAAGGCGGTCAGGGTTTCCACGATGGCACGGTCTTCCTCCAGCCAGCCATTGGCGGCGGCGGCCTTCACCATCGCGTATTCCCCTGACACCTGATAGGCGAAAGTCGGGACTTTGAATGTTTCCCTAACGCGTTGAATTATATCTAAATACAACATGCCTGGCTTGACCATAACGGCATCGGCGCCNTCAGCGATGTCCATGGCCACCTCGCGCAGGGCCTCGTCGCTGTTTGCCGGGTCCATCTGGTAGGTCTTCTTGTCCCCGGTCAGGGCTTTGGCCGAGCCAACGGCATCTCTATAGGGGCCATAAAAGGCCGATGCGTATTTGGCTGCATAGGACAGGATCATGGTGTCGGAGAAGCCGTTGGCCTCCAGCGCCTCACGAATAGCCTGCACCCGTCCGTCCATCATGTCCGACGGGGCGACCACGTCGGCGCCCGCATGGGCGTGGATGAAGGCCTGCTCTGCCAGCCGCTCCAGCGAGGCGTCGTTGAGGATACGGCCGTCCTCCAGCACACCGTCGTGGCCATGGTCCGTGTAGCAGTCCAGTGCCACATCGGTGATCACCCCGATCTCTGGCGCGGCAGCCTTGATCGCCCGAATGGTCTCAGGAACCAGACCATCCGGGTCGGTCGCGCCCGAACCCAGGGCGTCCTTGCTGGCTGGATCAATGTTGGGAAACAGCGCCACCGCCGGAATGCCCAGCTCGCGGGCTTCCACCGCGGCCTTGGCCGCTTCGGCCGGTGACAGGCGGTCAATACCGGGCATGGAGGGCACAGGCACCCGCGCCTCAGCCCCATCATGGATGATCAGCGGCCACACCAGATCAGCGGGCGTCAGCGTGATTTCAGCCACCAGATTGCGCACCCAGGGCTGGCTACGTAAGCGACGCGGGCGGGCCAGGGGAAATTGTGCGGGTGGATAGGGTAGGGACATGGCAGGCCTCATACCCCCTCCACTTCCGTGAGGGTAGCCGCTAGAAGCACCAGAGACTTAAAGGACCCGCCATGGATTTCGCCCTGACCGACGACCAACGCGCCATTCAGGAGGCGGCTCGCCAATTTGCTGAGGCTGAACTGGCCCCCAATCCGGCGCACTGGGACGAGGACAAGCATTTCCCGGTCGACACGATGCGTCTGGCCGCCGAGATGGGCTTCTGCGGCATTTACACCGGCGAAGAGCACGGCGGCATGGGCCTGGGCCGGGTCGAGGCCGCCATCATCTTCGAGGAGCTGTCGCGCGGCGATGTGTCGACGGCGGCCTTCATCAGCATCCACAATATGGCCACCTGGATGATTGACAGCTTTGGCTCGGCAGATCTGCGCGGCCGCTATANNCCGTCACTGGTGACGATGGAGAAGATCGCCAGCTACTGCCTGACGGAGCCCGGTTCGGGGTCGGATGCGGCGGCTCTGCGAACCACGGCGCGCAAGGATGGCGACCACTATGTGCTGAACGGCTCCAAAGCCTTCATTTCCGGCGCGGGCACCAGCGACGTCTATGTGGTCATGGTCCGCACGGGCGAGGAGGGCCCCAAGGGCATCTCAACCTTGGTCGTGGACAGGNACACGCCTGGCCTTTCGTTCGGCGGCCAGGAAAAGAAGATGGGCTGGAACAACCAGCCGACCGCCATTGTCCAGTTCGACGACTGCCGCGTGCCGGTTGAGAACCTACTAGGCAAGGAAGGTGACGGCTTCCGCTATGCCATGATGGGGCTGGACGGGGGACGCCTGAATATCGCAGCCTGTTCCCTCGGCGGGGCACGGCTGGCCCTGGAAACGGCCCAGGATTACGTCAAGACCCGGAAGCAGTTCGGCAAGCCCATCGGTGACTTCCAGAACACCCAGTTCAAGCTGGCCGACATGGCCACAACGCTGGAAAGCTGTCGGCTGATGGTGCTGCGCGGGGCCTGGGCCATCGACACGGCCCACCCGGAAAAGACCAAGTGGTGCGCCATGGCCAAGCGCCTGACCACCGATGCCTGTCACCAGCTGGCGGATGATGCCCTGCAACTGCACGGCGGCTACGGCTATCTGAAGGACTACCCGCTGGAGCGGATCGTACGCGACCTGCGGGTGCACCGCATCCTGGAAGGCACCAACGAAATCATGCGCGTGATCACCGCACGAGAAATGGCGCGGCAATAGATTGGCGGAGGCCTGAAGCAGAGGCAGAGTGGTGTCAGGAGGATCCACAATGAAGCTGATTGCACTGGCGGCGACGCTTGGCCTGGCCCTGATCGCGACGGGCGCGGCGGCCCAGGACCCGGTCGAGGAGATTGTCGTAACCGGGTCCCGTATCGGGGGTCCAAGCTACGCACCTTCTGGCTACCCCATCGCCCCGGTCGCTGTGCCGGTGGTGCGACTGGAACGGCGGGCCGACAACCTGATTGTCTCGGTGCAGGTCATCAATGACACGCGCGATGCGGCAGCGCGGCGGAGTGAGATTACCCGCAGCCTGACCAGCATGGCGCGGGCGGCGGCGGGGCGCAGCGACATCGACCTGTCGATCCTGAAGGATGGCGCTCTGGTGCCGTTTACCGAGTCGATGGTCAGCACCCTGACCCTGGGCGTGGATGAAGAGCGGGACGACACCAGCGTCGCGACGCTGATCGTTAAAACACCCATCCGGGAGGGGGACACGCTGGATACAGCCTCGGACCGGATCGAGACTTTTGTCGAGGGCGCAGACATGACCGGGCGTTCGTTGGCGGAAATTTCGGGCAGCTGGCAGCTGTCGATCGTGGACCCGCCGCAGTATCGTGATCCCGTCGTGAGACTGATTGCCGAGGACGCGCGTGCGACGTCTGCGGCGTTTGGGGATGGTTATGCCGTCAATGTTGAGGGGCTGGAGAACCGGGTGGCCTGGCAACAGTCCGGGCCGCTGTCGCTGATCCTGTATATTCCCTACCAGATGACGGTCACGCCCCGACCCTAAAGGGGTTTACGGGCTGTGCGGCACACCCTAGAGCCCACGCCATGAGTGCCGAGCCCGAAGTCATCACCCGCGTCGAAAGTGGCGTCGGGCGTATCACCCTGAACCGGCCGAAGGCCCTGCATGCCCTGAACCGGNGGATGTGCGAACTGATGACCCAGGCGCTGCTGGACTGGCAGTTCGAACCGGCGGTCAAATCGGTGCTGATCGACCACGCCGACGAGCGCGGCTTTTGCGCGGGCGGCGACATCCGCATGATCGCCGAAAGCGGGGCAGGGGACGCGTTGGAGGCCAAGGCCTTCTTCCTGACCGAATATCGGCTGAACCACCTGATGTTCGAATATGCCAAGCCGATCACGGCCCTGGTCGACGGCATCGTCATGGGCGGGGGCGTCGGCATTTCGGAGCCTGCCGAGGTGCGGATCGCCACCGAGCGCACGACTTATGCCATGCCGGAGACGGGGATCGGCCTGTTCCCCGACGTCGGTGGCGGCTGGTTCCTGCCACGACTGCCGGGCGAGGCGGGGACCTGGATCGCCCTGACCGGTGCGCGGCTGAAGGCGGCAGACACGGTATTTCTCGGCATTCACAGCCACTATCTGCCCTCTGATGCCCTGGAGGCGTTCCGCCTGATCCTGGTCGCCGATCCGGCCCATCCGGCGGATGTGGCTGACGGGCTGGAAGCTGACCCCGGAGAGGCTCCCGTGGAGGCTCATCTGGAAGCCATCGACCGCCTGTTCGCCTTCGACTCGGTCGAGGAAATATTTGCAGCTCTGCAGGCGGACAGGTCTGACTGGGCTCTGGATCAACTGGCCATCCTCAAGACCAAGTCGCCGCAGTCGTTGAAGGTCACCCTGCGTCAGCTGCGGACGGGTCGCCACCTGACCAGCTTTGCCCAGGACATGATCATGGAATACCGCCTGGGCGGGCGAGTGGTGCGAACCCATGATTTCCAGGAGGGCGTGCGCTCTATCATCGTCGACAAGGACGGTCAGGCCAACTGGAACCCGGCCACCCTAACGGGCGTGTCGGAGGCGGACATTGCCGCCCTGTTTGCCCCGCTGCCGGACGATCAGGAGTGGACGCCCTATCCTGAGCCTCGAGCCAGTGTCGGTCCGCATTGACCCCTGGCTAAGACCCGCTCACACATAGGGGCGGTCGCATCCTCGCGACTGAGGCATACGGATGGCGAATGCCATGCTGGAAGTCGGTCGTAACTGTTCTCACATCGCCACGGCAGACCGTGTTGCGATTCTGGTTGAAAACGACGCCTACTTTCAGGTCGTTGAGAAGGCCCTGGAGCGCGCGCAACGATCTGTGTTGTTGCTGGGCTGGCAGTTTGATCCGCGCACCCAGCTGGACCCACTGAACCCACCGCATGGTGCTGCTGGCGAGATCGGCTACCAGATGCGCCGTCTGGTCAGAACGCGCCCAGATCTTCGTATCCGGCTGCTGGTCTGGAACTCGCCCCTACCGATTGCCGCGTCACAAGGCATGTTTCCCCAACGTGCCGTTCGTTGGTTCNACCAAAATCCGGTCGACCTACGCCTGGTGAAACCGCTGTCACTGGGGGCAGCGCACCACCAAAAAGTCCTGGTCATCGACGACGCATTGGCCTTCTGCGCGGGTGGAGATATTTCAGTGGATCGCTGGGACACGGCGTTGCATCTGGATGAGGAGGCGCACCGGGTTCTGCCCTCGGGCGAGTTGCGCAAGCCTCGGCACGAGGTTGTCATGATGATGGACGGCGCAGCGGCGATGGCCCTGGCCGACATGGCGCGGGGAGCCTGGCAATGGGTCACTGAGGAGGCACTTGCGCCAGTCTCGGTCGACTATGATCCCTGGCCTGAAGACATATCACCCACACTGACCCATGCCCGCGTTGGCATCAGTCAGACCGTGTCAGGTGGGTCAGGCACCCAGCTGCGGCGTGAGGTTGAAGCTCTGTTCCTGGACATGATCGCCGGGGCGAAAGAGTTGATCTATCTGGAGAACCAGTATTTCACGTCACCGGTCATCGCTGCCGCCATCGCCCGCCGCCTGGCCGAACCTGACGGACCGGAAGTGGTACTTGTTTCAACCGGCGAGAGCCCCAGCTGGTTCGACCATGCGACGATGGATGGGACCCGTTCGGAGGTGCTGTCGAACCTGAAGCTGGCAGATCTGCACGACCGCCTGACCGCCTGGCACCCCAAAACGGTGAGCGGCGACAACATTATCGTGCATTCGAAGGTTACGATCATCGACGACCGGTTGCTGCGTGTCGGGTCCAGCAATCTGAACAATCGCTCCTGCGGCTATGACACCGAATGCGATGTAACAGTCGAGCGCGATGAACCCAGCGCCGAAGTCTGCGGCGTGCGCCATCATCTGTTGGCGCACTTCCTGNGGGTGACGGATCAAGCTTTTGCAAAAACCGAAGCCGAGGTCGGGTCGGTGGCCGAGACCATTCGTCGCCTCAATGGCGCGGGTCGAATGGCCCCCATCAGTAGCGATCGTCCGGACTGGATTGGTCGTCTCACGGCCCGTNACCAGCTCGGCGATCCCAATGCGCTGAACAACGCCTGGAGGCCATGGAAGCGCAAGGCCTTCTCGCGGCAGCTGGCTGAGGAGGTGCGGCGTCTCAAGGTCGAAGGTAACAGGACGTCGGCGGATTGAGCTTGCATCGAACCGACATCCCGTGCGTTACGGGGCAAACCAAGCGGGAGGCGGACATGCGGCATTGGGTGTGGACGGGATTGGTCGGAGCGTCACTGCTCGTGCTGGCTGGATGCGCGACGTCGACGATGGAGGCAGACGCAGACGCCATCGAGGAGGCCGTGGAAGTCGCCACTCGGGCAGCTGACCTTCAGGCCCGACACGGANNTCATCCCTGGCCCCGGTCCACGATGCGGCCATCGCGGACAGTCGCCGCCTGCCGGAGGAAATCGCCCGCGACNCCTTGCGCAAGCCAGCGGACATGCTGGCCCTGACCCAGTTGGCTCCGGGCGAAGCCATCGCTGATATCCGACCGGAGGAGGGGTATTTCACCCGCCTGTTCGCGCCGGTCGTGGGTGACACGGGTCGGGTCTATGCCTTTGTGCCCAACCAGACCGCGGCGCGCGAGAATGCTTTTGGCGACACCCTGGCCGGCACCTATGGCAACGTCGAGCGCGTTACCGGCAAGTTGGAGGAGATGACCTTCGACCGCCCGCTGGATGTCGTTTTCATGGGCGAAGAGTACCACGACTTCGTCATTCCGCGCTTCAACGTCGACATAGCCGCCCTGAACCGGCGGGTATTCCAGGTGCTGAAGCCCTGCGGTCGCTATGTGATCATGGACCATCAGGCGGCGGACGGCGCGGGCGTTTCGGTGGCCGGGACCCTGCACCGGATCGAGGCGGCAGAACTGCGTCGCCAGGTTGAGGCGGCGGGCTTTGACTTTGATGGCCAAAGCGATGCTGTGCGCATGCCAGGCGACGATCATTCGGTGACAGTTTTCGACCCCGGCATCCGGGGCCGCAGCGACCGGTTCGCCTATCGTTTCATCAAGCCGTGCCAGGCGACGGCGGTTCCACCGTTGACCATGGTTGACTATGGCACCGTCCTGGCCAGTCCGATCCGGACAGATGCTGATCGCGAGCGCGATGCTGCGCGCCTGACGCGGGAGACGCTTGCATTCACCGGCGTTCAGCCTGGCTGGAAGGTCGCCGACATGATCATCGGCGGAGGATACTTCACCCGCACCTTGTCCGCCGCTGTCGGGCCGACCGGACATGTGACCGCGTGGCAGCCAGCGGAGTTCATCGGCTTCTCCNCTGATTATCGCTCCGCTATCGAAGCGGCCGAATCTATGCCTGGCATTACGGCCATCCGTAGTCCGATTGCTGCGCCGGACTTTCCGTCGGGACTGGACCTGATCTTCACGGCCCAGAACTATCACGACCTGCATCTGCGACCGTTTGGTGAGGGCACCGCGGCGGCGGTCAATGAGCGAGCCTTCCGGGCGCTACGTTCCGGGGGTTACTACGTCATCATCGACCACTTCGCCGCCGACGGATCGGGGCTTGCCGCCACCAACAGCTTGCACCGGATTGACCGAGCCCAGGTGATCCGCGAGGTCGAGGCGGCGGGATTTGTAGTGGATGGTGAAAGCGCCGTGCTGGTACGGGCCGAAGATCCTCGGACCGCCAATGTGTTCGACCCATCGATCCGAGGGCAAACCAGCCAATTCATGCTGCGGTTCAGAAAGCCCTGATCGGCGAGCGAGCAGGGGCTTGCGCCGGGTCAAAGGCGGGGCCAGTGTCCCGCCAATGACCCCTGAAGAGCAAAGACTGGCAAATGAGGCCCAACTGGCCTCTCCCTCCTACAAATTGGCGGCGCTGGACGAGGATTTCCTGCTGTCCGACCCGATGCGGGGCGTGCGCTTTCTCCTGGAATACGAANAGACCGAAGAAGCCCTAAAGGCTTGGGGCGTCCGCTCGACCATCGTGGTGTTCGGCTCGGCCCGTGTGGCACCGGACGGGGAGGGGCGGCATGCCTATTGGTATGAGCAGGCCCGCCTGTTTGGCCGCATCGCCTCCCAGCGTGGCGGGGCCATCGCAGGCAAGCCCGGCCAGCCACGCGACAACGTCATCGCCACCGGCGGCGGCCCGGGCATCATGCAGGCGGCCAATCAGGGTGCCCACGATGTCGGGGCCCCAACCATCGGCTTCAACGTTACCCTGCCGCATGAGCAGTTTCCCAATCCGTGGACGACGCCGGAGCTGACGTTCCAGTTCCACTATTTCGCCATGCGTAAGATGCACCTCGCCATGCGGGCTAATGCCCTGGTGGTCTTCCCGGGCGGGTTCGGCACCCTGGACGAGCTGTTCGAAATCCTGACCCTGCGCCAGACCGGCAAGGCCCCGGACATCCCCATCGTTCTGTTCGACGAGACCTACTGGAAGTCGGTGCTCAACTTCGATGCCTTCGTTGAAAACGGCATGGTCAACCCGCGCGACCTGAACCTGTTTGCCTATGCTGACAGTGCCGAGGCGGTCTGGGATGCTTTGCTGGCCGGGGGCTTGAAGCCGCATTGCAGTATCGAGAAGCCGGTCTTGCCCCACACCAAGCTGGTGGCTAAGCGGAACCGAGCCAAGGACTGACGCAATGGCGACGACCTATTACGTTCGTCCTGCAGACGGCAAACGCCGGCGGGTTAGCGACGGTTGGCGGATCTGGGGAATTCTGTTCGGCCCCATCGCAATTTTGTTTGCCGGACTTTGGCTTCATGCACTGTTGGCGTTGTGCGGGGCCATGGCGATAGGGTTCGTGACCGATTGGATCACGGGGTTGCAACCTGGTGATCCAGATTACATCTGGACCAACATTCCAAGCATGATCTTCGGTGCAATCTATGGTGGGTTCATTCCCAGGTTGCTGAGACGCAAGTATGAACGCATGGGTTGGCGGCGAACCAAGGGTGCCTATGAAAACTGAAGCCGTAATGGATGAGTTCCGCGCCGCAGGAGCCCTGCGGGAGGGGCATTTCGTCCTGTCCTCCGGCCTGCACAGCCCGGTGTTCCTGCAAAAGAACCTGGTGTTCATGGATGCGGACCGCTGCGGTCGCCTGTGCAAGGCGTTGGCCGAGAAGATTGTCACGTCGGTGGGCCAGCCGGACGTGGCCATCTCACCGGCCGTCGGTGGCATCATTCCTGGCTATGAGACGGCTCGCTGGCTGCAGGTGCCGTCGATGTATGTCGAACGTGAAGGAGGGAAGTTCAAACTCCGGCGCGGCTTTGCGGTTGAGCCGGGCCAAAAGGTGGTGATGGTCGAGGACATCGTGACCACTGGGCTATCGTCGCGTGAGTGCATTGCTGCAATCCAGAAGGCGNGGGGCGAGGTGATTGCCGCCGCCTGTATCGTTGACCGGTCCGGGNGCNGCGCGGATGTCGGTGTGCCGCTGATCGCCCTGGCGACCCTGGATGTGCCAGCTTACCGCGCAGATCAACTACCGCCCGAACTGGCCGCCCTGCCGGTCGAAGATCCGGGGAGCCGGAGGCTGGAGAAATGAGCCGACCGGTCCGTCTGGGGGTCAATATCGACCATGTGGCAACAGTGCGGAACGCACGGGGCGGCACCCATCCGGACCCGATTCGAGCCGCCAGTGAGGCCTTGGCTGCCGGGGCCGACGGCATCACCGCCCATCTGCGTGAAGATCGTCGACACATCACCGATGCCGACATCGCGGCCCTGAGTGACCTGTGCGCCGAGGCAGGCAAGCCGCTGAACCTTGAAATGGCAGTCACCGACGAAATGTTGGCTATTGCCCTGAAACATCGCCCACACGCGGCCTGTCTGGTGCCGGAACGGCGCGAGGAGTTGACGACCGAAGGTGGGCTGGCCGTCGCTGGTCATGAGGCGCGGATTGGCCCCGCCGTTCAGGCGCTGAAAGGCGTTGGCATCCGAGTGTCGCTGTTCATCGAGCCAAGCCTGGATCAGGTAGAGGCGGCGGCTTCAGTCGGAGCCGAGGTTGTGGATNTCCACACCGGCCGGTACTGCCACCTCGATCCGGATATGCGTGGTGCCGAGTGGGACCGATTGGTCGTCGCCGCTGAAAGGGCCGACGCCCGCGGCCTGGAGGTTCACGCCGGGCATGGCCTCGACTACCAGACAGCCGCTGACATGATCGCCATTCCGCAGGTTCGCGAGCTGAATATTGGCCATTTCCTGATCGGGGAAGCCGTCTTTGTGGGATTGGGTCACGCGATCCGCACCATGCGCGAGGCCATGGATACCGCTGAGACCGCCTCATGATTATCGGAGTCGGCGCGGACCTTTGCGATATCCGACGCATCCAGACGTCGCTGGACCGGTTTGGCGACCGCTTTAAGCAGCGGTGTTTCACCGAAGTGGAGCGGGTGCGATCTGATCGCAAACCCGACCCAGCCTGGAGCTATGCCAAGCGCTTCGCGGCCAGGNAAGCCTGCGCCAGGNCGCTGGGCACGGGCATGCGGGCGGACGTCTATTGGCGTGATATGGGCGTGGTCAACAAACCCAGTGGCCAACCAACCCTGGCCCTGACCGGCCATGCGGCCGAGCGCCTGGTGCGCCTGATTCCGCCCGGACATGAACCCGTGATCCACCTGACACTCAGCGATGAGCATCCCTACGCGCTCGCCTTCGTGGTGATCGAAGCCTTGCCGAACCGGTGAAGGCGTTATAGGCCCTATGGCCTGATTTTGCCGCGCCTTTGCGGGGACTGCACGCATGACTGACGAGAACAAGCCGGACGACCTCATCGAGCCGGCAGCGGAACCCGCCGCGCCGGATTCGCCAGCGAACGACGCGGGTTCGGCCCCGATGGAGTTGCGAGCGAATCGCCAGCACAAACCCTGGTTGGACCTGATGAGAATGCGGTCGGCGACGCCGCTGCGGCCGCCGTCGGAGCCGTTGTCGCCGGAGCGGCGGCTGCCACCGCCGCTGCGGCGCGGCAGCCCCGAAGGGCAACGTCCGGCCGTTTCATCCAGCGATCGCCCCGTCATCTGGAGCGATGCAGGCGATGCGCCATTCGCCGACGACGAGGACAAGGGACCGGTTTATGCCCGCAAAGGCGATGGCCGCAAGGAACGCAAAGCGTCTGAGAAGGGCGGAAGTAGCGAGTTCGGCGAGATTCTACGGACGATCTTCTTTGCTCTTCTGATTGCATTTGTGCTTCGGGTTTTCCTGTTCCAGCCGTTTACGATCCCGTCAGCCTCAATGGAGCCCAACCTCTATGAGGGCGACTACATCATCGTGACCAAGTGGAACTACGGCTATTCGCGCCACGCCATGCCTTTCAGCCCACGTATCTTCGAGGGCAGGATTATGGAGCAAGCGCCGCACCGCGGTGACATTGTTGTGTTCAAGCTGNCGGCCGATAACAAGACAGACTACATCAAGCGTGTGATCGGCTTGCCGGGCGACCGCATCCAAATGATCAACAATCACTTGTATCTCAACGGAGAACAGGTGCGTGACACCCCGCTGAGCCGGACCGAAGTCACCGACATGATCGGGTCGCACTCGGCTGTGCGTCTTCGCGAAACTCTGCCCAATAATGGAGCTAGCTTCGTCATCCAGGACTTTGGACCGGACGGCGTCTTGGACAATACAGAAGTCTTCGAAGTGCCTGAGGGCTACTATTTTATGATGGGCGACAACCGCGACAACTCCGTCGACAGTCGTGTTCAGGATGGCTCGGGTGTTGGGTTTGTTCCGGCTGAAAACCTAATCGGCAAGGCAGAGATCATTCTGTTCTCATGGNAGCCCGGGGCCAGTCTCTACAATCCGGTAAGCTGGTTCTCCAAGCTGCGTCCAAGCCGGTTCTTCACCGACCTGGATTGATGGCCGACAGTCGCAAGGCCGCCGTCGCACAACTTCAGGCGCGCCTGGGTCACCGCTTCAATGACCCGGCGCTACTGGAGCTGGCCCTGACACATTCCAGTGTAGGTCATGGTGCGCCGCAGGACGCCCGTGGCCGACCCTTTCAGGACAACCAGCGCCTGGGATTTCTGGGCGACCGGGTATTAGGTCTGCTGGTGGCAGAACGCCTGATGCGCGATNTTCCCGATGCAGATGAAGGCGTGATGTCAACGCGCCTGCACAGCCTTGTCGACAAGCCAGCCTGTGCACGGGTGGCAGAGGCCTTGGGCGTAGGTCCCGCCTTGCGCCTTGCTCCGAGCGAGACCAAGCAAGGCGGTCGCCGCCGCGAGAGCCTTCTAGGCGATGCCATGGAGGCGGTGCTAGCGGCCGTTTATTACGATGGCGGCCTGGATACAGCCCGAGAGGTGTTTAACCGGGCGTGGGCTCATGAGCTAGACACGCCGCCCAGTCGGGTGGCCCTCAACCCCAAGTCCGCCCTTCAGGAGTGGGCGATGGCGCAAGGCAAGCCCTTGCCACGCTATCGCATTGTCAGCCAAACGGGATCCGATCACGCCCCGACGTTTACGATTGAAGCCGAGGTTGAGGGCTATGCCCCGGCACAGGCGAAGGGCCGATCCCGCCAGGACGCCGAGAAGGCGGCTGCGACCGAGTTGTTGAAACGCGAAGGAGTTTCGTGACCCAATCCCCGACAGTCTTGGTCAGCGCGCCGGTTTCGCCGCAATCTTGGGCGCACCGAACGCTGGTAAGTCCACCTTGGTCAATCGCCTGACCGGCACGAAGGTGTCGATCGTGACCCAGAAAGTGCAGACCACGCGGTTCNCCGTGCGGGGCATAGCCATGGAAGGCGGCACCCAGATCGTGCTGGTGGATACGCCTGGCGTATTTCGCCCGCGGCGGCGGCTGGACCGAGCGATGGTTGCCTCAGCCTGGGCTGGGGCCGAGGATGCCGATGTTATCGCCNATGTGGTCGACGCCCAAGCGGAGCTGGCCGCGGAAGGACGTGAGGGGACGGCAGCGGATCGACGCTCGGCCGAGGACACCGAGACTATTATTGAGCAACTGACCCAGAGCGGCACAAAGGCCATTCTGGCGCTCAACAAGATCGATGGCATGAAGCGCGATACCTTGCTGAGTCTGATGAAGCGGTTGGACGACACGNGGGTCTATAACGGCGTCTACCTAATTTCGGCAGCGACCGGCGATGGGGTCGACGACCTCAAGGCTCGGCTGGCTGAAGCCATGCCGACGGGACCCTGGCTCTATCCTGAAGATCAGTCCGCCGACATCCCGATGCGGGTGTTGGCCTCCGAAATANCCCGTGAGAAGGTTTATCTGCGGGTCCATGAGGAGTTGCCCTATTCGGCGGCGGTAGAAACCACGGCCTTTACTGAACGGGATGACGGGTCGGTGCGGATCGAGCAGACCATCTATGTCGAGCGCGACAGCCAACGTCCCATCGTTCTAGGCAAGAGCGGTCAGACGCTGAAATGGATCGGCCAGAGGGCCCGCGAGGAGCTGACAGAGTTGATGGGACGGACGGTTCACCTGTTCCTGACCGTCAAGGTCGATGCCCGCTGGCAGGAGAGCCGTGCGCTCTACACCCAATTCGGGTTAGACTTCGACGCATGAAGGCGTGGATTCGTCCGGCGGGAATCGTGGCGCTGGCGACAGCGATGTCGCTGGTCGCAGCGATGGCCGCGCCCAGTCTGCTGCCCTCGATGTCGGGCCAAGCCGTTGCATCGCAAGTTGAAGATCGTGCCCTGCCGCTCTTGCAGGGCCGCCTAGAAGCTCTCGATTCGGCAGACCAGTTCACCGGCGCGATCCTCGTGGCCAAGGGCGACGCGATCCTTCTGCGACAGGCCTATGGCTTTGCCGATCGCGGCCTGGCCGAGAGAAATCGCCCCGATTCGCGATTCCGGCTGGCTTCCGTCAGCAAGCAANTTACCGCCGCCGCCATCCTGAAACTCCAGGACGAAGGTGCTCTGAGTGTCGATGACCCGGTCTGCCAGTGGTTCCAACCTTGCCCGGACGGATGGGAAACCATGCGCATCAGCCACCTGCTGGCGCACACCTCGGGGATCCCTGACCTGATGGAACGACCTGGCTGGGGCAATCAGCGGGTGACACCTGCAACCCTGTCGCAACTGACGTCCGATACACTGACCTATCGGCCCCGTTTCCTGCCCGGCACCAAGGCAGATTATGACAATGCCGCGTACAATCTGTTGGCGGAGATCGTTCAGAGAGCGAGCGGACAGGACTATGCCGACTATCTGCAAAGTCGCTTCTTTGGGCCACTGGGTATGGTCGATACGGGTTCCGACGCGGATGCTGGCGACCACGATATCGTGCGGGGCTACAACCAAGGCAGCTCCGGGCCTGTGCCGGGACCGGTGGCCAATGTTTCGGTCATTCCGGGGGCCGGGGCGCTCTACTCAACCGTCGATGACCTGCTGAAATGGCAACGGGCCCTGCATGGCGGGCATGTCCTGACGGAGCGTTCCTACCAGCAGATGATCGCCGACCATGCTCCGGCCGATCAGGGTCTGCCGGTGGGTGCCCGCCCGCGCGGCTGGGGTTTTGGCCTCTTCACTTCTGACCTTGGCGATGGAGCCGTGCCAGCGTTCCATGCCAATCAGATCTATCACACCGGCAGCTGGGCGGGGTTCCGCAATATGGTCAGCTATGAGCCGGAGCAGGACATCACGGTAATCGTCTTGACCAACAACTATCACCAGCGCGATCAGGTATTCCTGATCACCCAGCAGGCCATGGCCGAGGTATTGGGCCAGCCGTTTCCGACGGGCCTGAAGGAATAGGCGAGCCGACTATCCCTGGCTGGGCGTCCAACCTTCGCTCGGGATTGTGTTGACCATCCACGGCACGCCGAACTTGTCCACCAGATTGCCGTATCCGGGCGACCAGAAGGTCTCGCCGAAGGGCATATGGATGCGACCGCCCTCGGACAGGCCGCTGAACCAGCGCTCAGCCTGGGCCCGGTCCTGAGTGTGCAAGGTGACGTCAAAACCGTTCTTGGGCCTGTCGATATTTGGGGCCCATTGCTTATCCATATCGGCCCCCATGATCGATTGATCGCCCACATCCAGCCAACAGTGCATCAGCCAGTCCTTGTGTTCTGGCCCCACCGGCATGCCAGGTGGGCCATCGCCATAGGGNAAGGCAGCGGTGATCTTGCCGCCGAGAACCTGGGCGTAAAACTCAAACGCTTCTTTGCATTGGCCCTGAAAACTCAGGCTCGGTACGATTTTCATGCAAATCTCCTTGTGGCCTATTCAAAACGTCTTGAGTAGCTCGACCAGTTGATCGATGGCGGCCCCNCAGCCTTCATAAAAGCCCATGGCCTCATGCTGTTTCATAGTCGCTTCAGACCAATGGCGGGCGGTGGCAGAATATTCGGTGCGCCCGTCGCCGGTCGGGATCATCTCGACCGTTGCGACCATGAAGGGCAGTCCCGCTGGCTTCCAGTCGGGTGTCAGAGCATCTGTCGTGATCAGCTTTCGGCCCGGCTCCACGTGTAGAAAGATGCCAGAGTTGGGCACCAGCTCGCCATCAGGGCCATGCATGGTGAAGTTGAAGCGGCCGCCCGGGCGCGGCTCAATCACGGCATCGGTAATGTACCAGGGCTTGGGACAGAACCACTGGGACAACAGCTCTGGCTGCGTATAGGCGGCCCAGACCTTTTCCGGCGGGGCATCGAGGGTGCGGCGGATTTGCAGAGAATGGGGATGAGCCACGCCATCGGTATCGCAGGGATTGGGGGCAGGCTTGTCGGACATGGCGGTTCTAGACCCAGGCTAACGGGCTGCTAGAGAGCGCGAAATGCGGTCAGGTCGCAAGCAACTTCTTGGCTGGCTCTCATCGTTCATTGGGCCTAACTTCGGGTCATGATTGCCATCCTTGCCGCCCTGATGTTCAGCCTGTCGCCGCAGGAAGTCGCCCAGCCGCCGCTGCTGAATGCCCAGGTGCCGTCACAGGATGAAGTCGCCCGCGCATCAATCCAGGCCCAGGTGGATATTGCTGAGATTGGCGCGGTGCTGGACCGCATGCACGATGCGGCTTCGAGGGCCGATGGGGACACCTATTTCGGTCAATATTCCCTGGCCGCGACCTTTATTGGCACCGATGCGACCGAACGTTGGAACATGGTGCAGTTCCGCGCCTACGCGCAGCCTTACTTCGACCAAGGCCGGGGCTGGACCTACATCCCCCGGCCAGATCGCACCATCCAGCTCTACGGCGACTGGGCGATCTTCGATGAAGTCTTGGACCACAGTAGCTATGGCGTGATGCGCGGCTCTGGGGCCCTGCATCGTGGCACCGACGGCTGGAAGATCGAGCAGTATGTGTTGAGCTTCGCCGTTCCGAACGACAAGGCCCGGGAAGTCGTCGAGGTGATCAAGGCCGACCCTGCCGAGTAATGGACTTCACTGACGACGCCATCGTTCTGTCTGCCCGCCAGCACGGAGATACCGGCGCGGTGGTAGAGCTATTGACCGAGGGCACGGCCGCCGTGCTGCCTACGTGGCGGGGGGCCTCGCGTCAGATGAAGCCGTTCCTGCAGCCCGGCACCCGGGTTGTGGCAGAGGTGCGGGCGCGCACGGCAGAGCAACTGGGCTCAGCGCGACTGGAGCCGGTGGGGAGGGCCCGCTGCCCTGTTCGACGATGCCCTGGCTCTGGTCGGGCTGAGTGCAGCAGCAGCCGTCGCGCACGGGGCGCTGCCGGAGCGAGAACCGCATCCCGGTACTATCTGGCGTTCGAGGCCCTTATGGCGGCCCTCGCAATGCCAGAGGTATGGCCCGCGGTATTCGTCAGGTTTGAGGCGGGGTTGCTTGAGGATCTGGGTTTCGGGCTAGACCTGTCGCGCTGTGCGTCTACCGGGTCGGTTGATGACCTGATCTGGGTCAGTCCGCGCACGGGCCGCGCCGTGTCACGCAGCGCGGAGAGCCCTATGCCGACAAGCTTCTGCCCCTGCCGCCCTTCCTGCTTGGGGCGCAGGCCGGATTGACCCGCGGCGGCGTGGGGCATGGCCTGGCTCTGACCGGCCATTTTCTGGAGCAGAGCGTGTTCTATCCGCACAATCGTCCCTTGCCACCCGCGCGGGTGTGGATGATCGACAAGCTGGGTGAGGCGGGAAGACTTTAGGCGCTAGACTAGTCGCTTCTGTTCGCCGATTCGATTTCGCATGTCCCTTCATACTCCGCCGCCCGAGGGTGGCCGCATTGTCGATGAACCGCTGGATCAGGCGCTGAGCCGCCGCTACCTGGCCTATGCGCTGTCGACCATCACCAACCGGGCGCTTCCGGATGTGCGCGATGGCTTCAAGCCTGTCCACCGCCGCATCCTCTATGCCATGCACGAGATGCGCCTGAACCCACAGGCTGCGGCGCGTAAGTGTGCCAAGGTCGTCGGCGAAGTGATGGGCGGCTTTCACNCCCACGGCGACGCCTCAATCTACGAAGCCCTGGTGCGCCTGGCTCAGGACTTCGCCCAGCGCTATCCGCTGGTCGACGGGCAGGGGAACTTCGGCAACATCGACGGCGATAGCGCCGCGGCCATGCGCTACACCGAGTGCAAGCTGACCCCGGCAGCGATCCTGCTGCTGGATGGCATCGACCAGAATGCCGTCGACTTCAAGCCGACCTATGACGACCAGGACGAGGAGCCGATCGTCCTGCCGGCCGGTTTCCCCAATCTGCTGGCCAATGGCTCGTCCGGCATTGCGGTGGGCATGGCGACCTCGATCCCGCCGCACAATGTGGGGGAACTGATTGAGGCCTGTCAGCTGCTGCTGGAGCGGCCTGAGGCCACGACGGCGGAACTCGCGGACATCGTGCCGGGCCCGGATTTCCCGACCGGAGGCGTGGCGGTCGAAGGCCATGCGTCAATCCTGGATGCCTATGAAACCGGCCGGGGTGGGGTGCGTCTCAGGGCCAAATGGGAGGCCGAGGATCTGGGCCGAGGACAATGGCGCATCGTCGTCACCGAGATTCCCTATCAGGTCCAGAAATCCAAGCTGATCGAGGCCCTGGCCGACCTGATCGAGAACAAGAAGGCCCCGCTTCTGGCCGACGNNCGCGACGAGAGTGCCGAAGACATACGCCTCGTGCTTGAGCCCAAGAGCCGCACGGTCGAACCGGAAGTTCTGATGGAGACCCTGTTCAAGCTCTCGGATCTGGAAGTCCGCTTCCCCATCAACATGAATGTGCTCGATGCCACGGGCACACCCCGGGTCATGGGGTTGAAAGACTGTTTGCAGGCGTTCCTGGATCACCGACGCGAGGTATTGATCCGGCGCGCCAACTGGCGGATCGAACGGGTCGAGAAGCGACTGCACCTGTTGGAAGGCCTGCGGATCGTCTTCCTGAATCTGGACGAAATCATTCGGATCGTCCGTGAAGAGGAGCAGCCCAAGGCCGTATTGATCGCCCGTTTTGGCCTGACCGAAATGCAGGCGGACTATGTGCTGGACACTCGATTGCGTCAGCTAGCGCGGATCGAGGAGCTGGCTATTGAAAATGAACACAAGGAGTTGGCGGAAGAACTTGCGGGTTTGAAGGAACTGATTGGCTCACGTGCCAAGCAAACGCGGCTGTTGAAGGTTGGGCTGGAGGACATCCGCAAGGCGATGATCTCACCGCGCCGGACCCTCATCGCCGAAGCCGTTGATGTCTCGGCTATGGCTCCCGTCGAGGCCTTCATTCCGCGGGAGGCCATCACGGTCATCCTGTCCGAGCGCGGCTGGATCCGGGCGGCCAAGGGTAAGGTCGACGACCCGTCTGAGCTGAAGTTCAAGGAGGGCGACAGCCTAGCCTATCTGGTGCCGGCCTATACCACAGACAAGCTGCTGCTGGCCGCATCGGACGGGCGGATTTTCACCATCGGGGCGGACAAGCTGGCGTCGGGACGCGGCCATGGCGAGCCCGTGCGCTTGATGATTGAGCTGGATGAGGGTGCGGAGATCATCAATCTCCTGGCACACGAACCGGGTAACAAGCTTCTGATCGCATCAACGGCGGGCTATGGCTTTATTGCCNCCGAAGATGATCTGCTGGCTCAGAAGCGCGGCGGCAAACAGGTGCTGAATGGCGAGATGCGGGCGGCGATCCGCGTCACTGGCGATCACGTCGCCACCATTGGCGAGAACATCAAGGCGTTGATTTTCCCTGTCGCAGAGTTACCTGAAATGGGCCGCGGCAAGGGCGTCAAGCTGCAGTCCTACAAGCAGGGTGGGTTGGTGGACGTGACCACCTTTAATGCCGAGACCGGGCCAGAATGGGCCGATGGTGGCGGGCGCCGTCGCAGCTGGCCGGACTGGCGCGACTGGCTGGGCAAACGAGCCCAGGCCGGGCGTCAAGGCCCAAGGGGTATGCGCCGTTTTCGCTGAAACCTTTGGATGAACGGCCCAACATCAAGGTCATGTTTCGGACTGGACTGGACAGATGACCCAACAGGGCCATGATAGGGACCCAGCGGCGGGCACCCTCCTCACGACCTGCTGCCTGGGAGTTGCACATGATCACCTGGATTGTCCTTGGCATCATCATCCTTGGCCTGCTGTTCGTTGTGGCCGGGGGCTACAATCGACTCGTGGCGCTGTCACAGCGGGCGGATCAGTCCTTCGCCGATATCGATGTGCAGCTCAAACAGCGACAGGACCTCATCCCCAACTTGGTTGAGACCGTCAAAGGCTATGCGGCCCATGAGCAGGGCACTCTGGACATGGTCACTCAAGCGCGGGCTGCGGCGGCCGGTGCTACTGGTGTGGACGGTCGTGTCGCTGCGGAAAACGCGCTGACGGGGGCTCTCGGTCGCCTTTTTGCCGTCGCCGAGGCCTATCCCGATCTGAAGGCCAACAGCAACTTCCAACAGCTTCAGGCGGAACTGACGGATATCGAGAACAAGCTGGCGGCGGCCCGCCGCTTCTTCAACAACGCCGTTCAGGAGTTCAATGCCGCACGGCGCCAGTTTCCGACGGTGTTGTTCGCTGGCCTTGTGGGCTTTGGATCTGATCGCGCCTTCTTTGACGTCGGGTCCGGCGAGCGTGAAACCTTGAACGCGGCCCCCAAAGGTGTCTTTCTGAACCATAGAAGCAGGGCCTGAGCCATGAAGGCGGTCGGACTGGCCACCCACATCTGGGCCAACAATTTCCGTTCGATCTTGCTGCTGGCAGCCTTTCCGGTGCTGCTGGTGATGGTCCTCTACGGCATCCAACTGGTGATGATGGGGCTAGGATTGCTTCCGGGTTCCGGCCAAGGGATCGGCGGCGACATCGTTCTGGCCGGCACTTGGCTGGCCCAGACCGTGCCCATGGGCCTGGGAGTCGCTGGCATCTGGTTCCTGATCGCCTATTTCGGCAATCAGGCCATGATCGATGCCTTTACGGGCGCACGAAAGGTCGATCGAAAGTCTGAGCCCGCCATCTACAATCTGCTGGAAAACCTCTCCATTTCACGTGGCCTGCAAACGCCTTCCTTGCGGATCATCGAGACCCACAGCCTGAATGCCTACGCGTCGGGCCTGCACAGGGGGCGCTATAGCGTGACGGTGACGCGCGGGCTGATTGATGCTTTGGATCGGGCGGAACTGNAGGCCGTGCTGGCGCACGAGATGACGCACATCATCAACAAGGATGTGCGTACTATGGTCATTGCCTCAATTTTTGCGGGCATCCTGAGTGTGCTGGCCGAAATGGTGTTCCGCAGCCTGGTTTATGTGCGCGGAAGCCGTTCGCGCAACGAGAATGGAGGTGTGCTGATACTGATTGGCATGCTCTTGGCAGCGGTGGGTTTCGGGCTGGCTATCCTCATCCGCATGATGCTGTCCCGAAGCCGAGAGTATGTGGCCGATGCCGGGGCTGTAGAGTTGACCAAGAACCCGGATGCCATGATCGGAGCCCTTCGCAAGATCGAGGGCCGCAGCGAATTGNCCTCCCCAGATGAGGTTCAACAGATGTTCCTGGATAATCAGCCGGACGGCTCCGGTCTTGAGNGGTTGTTCGCCACCCACCCGTCGATCGATCAGCGTGTCGAGGCCTTGGTCCGCTTCGCAGGGGGCCGCGATCCTGGCAAGCTGGTGAACCTGGAACTGCCTGGCCGCGCAGAGTTCGGCCGGATGTCGGTGCCACCGACCTGACGCGTCAGGGCAGGGCTTCCCAACCGCGCCGGGTCAGCTGTTGCAAGGGACGGAAGCGGGCCTTGTAGTCCATCTTCTGGGACCCACGCACCCAATAGCCCAGATAGACGTGGGGCAAGTTCAGAGCTTGGGCCTGGCGAATGTGATCCAAAATGGCGAAGGCCCCGAGGCTGCGACGATCCAGTGTGGGGTCGAANAANCTGTAAACCATCGATAGCCCGTCGGAGAGCATGTCGGTCAGGCACACTCCGACCAAAGGCCCAGGACCTTGATCCACTGAGGGCAGACGATACTCCATCAAGTGGGTGTGCACAGCCGTGTCTTCGACCATGGCGACATAATCGCTCAAGTCATTTCCACCNATGCCGCCGGCCGGATGGCGGTGAGCGAGATAACGCTTCAACAGGTCGAACTGTTCGCAGGTGGCCTCAGCCTCTACGATGTCGCGAGTCAGGTCGTCGTTACGCGCCAGAATGCGGCGGCGCGACTTGCTCATACGCTGATCGACGACTGGCAACCGCACCGAGACACAAGCATCACAGCTTTCACAGGCGGGACGGTAGGCGATCTGCTGGCTGCGACGAAACCCGGCCTGGGTCAGCTCATCGTTGACAGCAGCTCCGTCACGAAAAGGAAGGCTGGCAAAAACCTTGCGCTCCTCACGCCCAGGCAAATAGGGGCAGGGGGCAGTCTTCGTGATGTAGAACCGGAGGTGCTTCTCCGGCACGAAGCGGGTCATCGGAAGCCTCCTTCCGTCACGGACTCAGCCTGCTGCCGTGCAATTCCCATACCGGGTATAGGACCATAAAGCCGTGATGCTGCAGGGCGCATTCCTCCTGGGAGAGGAGGGACGGCGCGTCACAGGCTGGTATCACGCGGGAGCACCGGTGCCTCTCGGAGCAGGACGATGGCAATCCGCCGGTTGCCAGCCAGGGACGGATCGTCGGGATAAAGCGGGTCCGAACCGGCCTTGCCCGAAACGGCGTAGATCCGATCGGCATCGACCCGCGCCGCTTGAAGAATGGTCCGGGCGGCGTTGGCACGCTCCGCCGACAGGGTCCAGTCCCCNGGCGCACTGGCCCGACTTGATCCCACCGTTGCCGATGTGTGGCCGCTGATAGAAATGCGGTTTGGCAGCTGATTGATGACCCGTGCGATAGCGCGCAGGAGGGTCTGGGCGCGCGGGTTTGGCCGCGCCGAGTTCTCTTCAAACATCGACCGGCCCTCCTGGTCGACCAGCTGGATGCGCAGGCCCTCGGGCGTCTGGTCGATAATCAGCTGTTTGGACAGCTCAGCGAGCTCCGGCATCGATTGCATGGCCTGACGCAGAGATTCGGCCGCCGAGGCAAACTCAGCCGCTTCGCGACGTGCGATCTCCTGGCGCAGAGCCTCTTCGGATGCGGCGGCCAGATTGCTGCTTTGCCCGGCTTCCTGNGGAGCATCTGGCGGAGCCTCCGGTGCCATCTGATCGACAATGGACATCGAGCCGGAGCCCTTGGCCCCGTCTTCGCCCAGCGATGTCCCGCCCAGGATGCCACCGGAGCCGGAGGTGCTGGCGCTGACGCTGGCGGGTGCGAAATACTCTGCGATCCCNTTCTTCTGCTCAGGATCAGTGGCATTGATCAGCCACATAAGCAGGAAGAAGGCCATCATGGCCGTCACGAAGTCGGCGTAGGCGACCTTCCAAGCTCCGCCATGATGGCCATGGCCACCGGCTTTCTTGATCTTCTTGATCAGGATCGGACGATCGGAACTCGACATGCGACCTGCGGGGGATGAAACCGACACGCAGGGTTGCTGATCAAGGTTAAGGCAGGGTTTCTCACAGCGCCAAAGGTGGCTAGGGAAGGGACGTGACCCTGGAACCTCCTCCCGAATATCCAAACGCCCGGCACCTGGCCTTGCGCAAGGCGCTGGGGACCTTTCCGAGCGGAGTCTGCGTCGTCACCACTGAGGGTGAGGACGGGCCCGTCGGCATCACCATAAATTCCTTCACATCCGTCTCCCTGGCTCCGCCCTTGGTGCTGTGGTGCCTGGACGAGCGGTCGGGCCGCTGGCCGGTGTTTGTGGCGGCAACACATTTCCGGGTCCATGTCCTGGCTGCAGGCGAACAGGCCCTGGCCCATCGCTATGCGCGCGGTGCGGCGAGACTGGTCGACGGGGACCAGGCGTTTCTGGCGGACAGATCTCTGGCGGTTTTCGAGTGTCGCGTGCACCAGCAGGTGCAGACCGGTGATCACATGATCATAATCGGGGACGTCCAGTCATTTCAGGACCGGCCCGGATCGGCCCTGACCTTCCATCGGGGAAAGTATGGCAGCTTGGAAGGTGGTTCAGAATGAAGATCGGTTTCGCAGGCCTGGGCGTCATGGGCGGGCCAATGGCCCGCCATCTGGTCAAGGCGGGACACACCGTGGTGGGCTACAACCGTACCCAGGCAAAGACTACCGAATGGGCAAAGACGTCTGGCGGTGAAGTGGCTCTGGACGTGGCCACGGCGGCGCGGGACGCAGAGCTATTCATTCTGTGCGTGGGTAACGATGCCGACGTGCAGTCCGTCGTCACCGAAGCCCTTCCGTATCTGGCGACCGGTGCGGTCGTGGTCGACCACACCACCACCTCGGCCCAACTGGCTCGCGCGATGGACGAGCAGGCCATTGCAAGTGGCTGCGCCTTCATCGACGCGCCGGTATCAGGCGGGCAGGCGGGGGCCGAGGCGGGACAACTCAGTGTCATGGCCGGGNGAGATAGAACCGCCCTACAGCGGGCCGAACCCGCCCTGAAAGCCTATGCCAAGGCCATCCAGCACATGGGCCCATCCGGATCCGGGCAACTGACGAAGATGGCCAATCAGATCGCCATTGCCGGCGTGGTAANNGGGCTGGCTGAGGCGGTTCATTTCACGCGCAGGGCCGGCCTGGACGCTGATCGGGTCTATGACGCANTTTCAAAGGGCGCAGCCCAATCCTGGCAAATGGACAACCGCTGGAAAACCGCCTCGGAAGGCCAGTTCGACTTCGGCTTTGCCGTCGACTGGATGCGCAAGGACCTGGGCCTGGTGCTGGAGGAGGCGCGGATTAATGGCGCTCAGTTGGCGCTGACGGCTCTGGTGGATCAGTTCTATGCCGAGGTTCAGGCCATGGGCGGCCACCGCTGGGACACGTCCAGTCTGGCGGCACGCTTGAATCGTAGTGATGCGTAGTTCGCATCAAGTCTGGCGAATTCCGAACTTGGTCGCCATCTGACGAGCCGATAGCCTTCCCCGTGTTCTGTGGAACCTTTCGGGGAATTTAATGTCTATATTTGTTGGCCGCTTGATCTGTGGTTCATCTCTACTGGCCTTGGCCGTGGGCGTGAATGGTGCGTTTGCCCAAGATCCCGCATCGATCTCCCAGTCGCCGCAGCAGCCCACTGAGCAGGTCGCTGTCGATGACATCATTGTTACCGGGACTCGTCTGCGTCGCCCGGCCAATGAATCGGCGGTGCCATTGCAGGTCCTAACCTCTGAAGAGATTACCGAATCGGGCACGACCGACCTGCTGGAATCGCTCGAGACGCTGCCAGGCGTGAGCGCGGGGACCTCACCCACCAACAGCCTCTCTGCCGTGCATGCCTCTGGTCTTTCCACGGTGAACCTGCGTCGGCTGGGCAGCAACCGCACCTTGACGCTGGTCGATGGGCGCCGAGCTATCTCGAACTCCATGAGCTCCGACAGCGTGAGTGTGGACACGATCCCGGCGGGTTTTGTCGAACGTCTTGAGGTCACAACCGGCGGCTCCTCGGCGNTGTATGGCACCGACGCCATCGCAGGCGTGGTCAACATCATTCTGAAGGACGACGTTGAGGGGCTCGCCATCGACAGCCGGGTTTCGACCCCGTTTGCCAGTGGGGGCGATGAACTGCGCCTTGAAGCCACCTGGGGCACACGTTTCAACGATGACCGTGGCTACCTCATGATCGGGACGAGTTATCGCGAAGAGGCCGGGATCGTGGCCGACGCCTCACGTCCGGAATCGATCGAGCCCGTCGAGTTTGGCATTCCGTCCTCGGATGCCTTCGCGCGCGAATCCTGCGGCCCATCGGCTCGACCGGGCCAGCGTTGCTTGCTGCCGGACCGCAGCGGGGCGACCCCTGGCGGTGTCTTCGACGGCGATGCGTGGTTCAAGGATGGTCGCTGGTACAATGACAAATCTCTGCGTCCTATTGACCCGACAACTGGCACCTATGATCGCGGCCTGAACGAGGACTTCAACTCCGACTATGATGGCTGGAACTTCCGCCCGGGTAACAGCCTCGCCCCGGACCGTGACATCCTGACGGTCGGCGTCCATTCGACCTTTGATTTCACCGACCGCGTGACGGCTCGCTTTACGGCAATGTATTCGGACGTCGACACAAGTTACATCACGGCCCCTGAAACCATTGCTGACGATGAAACCTATGGTGTCGGACCTGGCGGGCTTCTGGACTACTATGAGATCGGCGAGATCCTTCGCACCAACCCGCTGATTCCTGCGGCGGTTGAAGAGACGCGGTCGGGTGACCTGTCATTCGATCGACGCATGGTTGAAGTTGGCAACAACGCACGGATCAACAGCCGGGAAACGACCCGGATCTCGGCAGATCTGAACGGATGGCTCAGCGACACCCTGGAGTGGAGCGTCTACGCGACCTACGGCAACTTCTACCAGGAACAGTGGAATCCCAACGAGATCAATTTCGCCAAAACCAAGCTGGCCTTGGATGTCGTATCCAATGGGGCCGGCGGCTATCAATGCCGCGCCGCAGCGCGGGCCGACGGATGTGTGCCGCTGAACATCTTCGGCGAAGGGAGCATCACGCCGGAAGCGGCCAACTACATCCGCTATAATGCGCATGGAGATCAGTCGCGGACCCAGTATTCCGCCGGAGCCCTGCTGCGCAGCGACCTGGTCCACCTCTTCGGGGTTGGCATGCGTTGGGCCACGGGCCTCGAATCCCGCCGCGACGAGCAGGACGTCCATGGGGATCCCGACGGCGACCTGGTGGGCGGCATCGACGGCGATCCAACCACCAATGACGTGCTGGTGACATCGGCCACGGTGTTCAACTCGCTCCAGGCTTCGGCCGATGTAACCGAGGCCTTCGCGGAAGTGGATTTCGAGCTCATTCCGGAACAGCTGAACCTGCAGTTCGCGGCCCGCGCCGCCGACTACTCCACCGTGGGCACAATCCTCAGCTACAACGCCGGCTTCCGCTGGAACGTGTTCGAGGATCTTGGCATTCGGGCGCAGTATTCCAGGTCGCAGAGGGCTCCGAATCTGACGGAGTTCTACTCAGAACTGCGTCCCGACTACGACGACCTGATCGATCCGTGCGAAGGGCTGTTGCCCGACGGTTCGCCTGTCTCCGCCGCGCNNAGCGTCGGCGGGTCCAGCGTCGATCTGGCCGTGGTCGCCGCGAACTGCCTGGCGTCGCCCGGCATCCAGGCCTTCTTCCGCGATCCCGGCTATGTGGCAGGCACCCGGTTCGATGCGGGCACCTCTGCCTATGGTCCGAACTCCGGCAACCAGGACCTGACGGAAGAGACCGCCGACACCTTCACTGTGGGCTTCGTCTACCAGCCGTCGTGGCTGAATAGGAACCTGTCACTCATCGTCGACTACTATGAGATCAGCATTTCGGACGTTATCTCGCAGGTGTCGACCCAGAACACCGTCGATCTTTGCTATGCGTCGACGGATTTCCCGAACAACCGCTTCTGCGACGTGATCACCCGCAACCCGTCTAACGGCCAGGTCGTATCGGTCGTCAACCGGGTGGAAAACCTGAACGAACAGGTTGTTGAAGGCATCGACGCCTCGCTTAACTGGCGGCGCATCGAGCTGGGTGTGCCGGGTCGATTTGATCTCGACGTTCGCTTCTCGCACTACTTCCGCGATGAAGAGTCGTTCTTCGACCTCACCGGTGAGCTGCTGACCAATGACTATCTGCCCTACATCGGCAGGCCGACGAACGAGTTGCGTGCCAAGGTGGGCTATCGGTTGGATGATGTTAGGGTCACCTGGACCGCCACCTATGAGGACGGCGGCGTGGACGATCCCGTCAACTCGCCCAATCCAGGAGACCTGGCCTATTTCGCTCTCGACGGCCAATGGTTCCACCGGGTTTACTTCGCCTATGACTTCGGCCCTGACGAAAATTACACCTTCTATGCCGGAATGAACAATGTGTTCGATAATATCGGGCCGATTTATCCCACCGGAACATTGGGAGGCAGTTCCTACAACATCAATGGTCCTCTGAATGATGTTGTAGGTCGGGAGATCTACTTCGGCCTTCGCGCCCAGTTCTGATCCGACGGCCTCAGGGCGGACTGCGCACAGCGGTCCGCCCTGCTTGCTTTTGGCACCAGGGATTGGATTCGGGGTCAACTTCCAAGATGCGGTGACCTACCCGTCACATTCGGACCGCTCCAGCAGATAGTTCCACATCCGCTGGACGATGGGGCGATCATTGCTNGATCCGCGCGTGATCCGGACTTCAAGGTCCAGATGATAGCCGTCCTCAAACACCTGCAGTTGCCCGTCGCCGTTGCGTGCCGACACCAGGCTGTCCGGTAGCCAGGCGATCCCGAGACCGAGTCGAGCCGCCTCCAGCAGCGATTCGGTCAGGCTGGCGCGATAGACTGTCCGCAGTCGCGACTGGAAAGGGGCCACCGCGAGCATCGATTGCAGCGTGCGCGCACTTGTGGAACTGCGAAACAGGCTCAAGAGAGGCACGACCTCCGTGCTGTCGGGACTGAACCGCTCGAACATTTCCCTGTCCCGCGCATAGGGGCGCATGCGATCCTTAGCCAGGCAGATGGACGTAAACTTGTTCGGATCGACGCCGAACTCGTAGGCGGGGTTGTTGATGCCGATGAAAAAGTCGCACAGCTCGTTGCTGAGGCTTTGCACGTCTTCCTCCATCGAACGGGCCGAACTGTCGATGGAGACATCAAACGTGCCCACNTGCTCCTGCATCTCTGCGACCAGTTGGGGCACTTGAAGCACGGCCAGAGTATGCAAGGTGTTGATGCGCACCTCGCTGTTGGAAGTGTACAGGCTGTTGCTGGCTGCAGCCTGTGCGTCGTAGGCCTGCTTCACGATGGCCTGGGCCGGCCCCAGGAAGTCCCGCCCCGACGGCGTCAGAGCAATCGGGTGGCGCGACCGATCTACCAACTGGGCCCCGACCCACTGCTCCAGAGATTGGATTCGCCGACTGAGAGCGGATTGGGTGATCGACCGCAGCTCCGCTGCGCGCGCGAAATGGCCCGTCCGGACCAGCACGACCAGATCCTCGACCCATTTCAATTCCATGCCGAACCTGCCCCGAATGATGACGAATCCGCATCATTGGTCCGAGCTTTGGTGGCAGCCGTCAAGGTGCCGTATGGTCGCGGTCCACTTTGGGATCTTCGGGAGCAACGGTCGATCGTGGCGGACAGGGTGGGATTCGAACCCACGGTAGGCTTCCACCTACGGCGGTTTTCAAGACCGCTGCCTTAAACCACTCGGCCACCTGTCCTGATGCCTGCGAGTGATAGCGGGCGCAGATAGCAGCACTTGCGCCATTAACCAAAGCGGAAATCGTGTCCGAGCATAATCGGTCTGTGAACGCGGCCGGAGGACCGAGATGTATAGACGTCTAGCTGGGATCGGCCTGAGTTGCCTGATGGCCCTGACGACGGCGGCCTGTGCCGGTGGAGGTGCAACCGGAGGCTCGCCACGCGTGTGGACGGCCACGTCGATCGGCAGGGTGACCGAGGGCAGTTCAGCAGGCGGCATCGTCGGGTCCGAAGTGATTGCCCAGGGCCGGAGCGACCCTGCCCCATATGTTTCTGGGACGCTGCGTCGGTATCAGGTGCGCGGGCATTGGTATGAACCGCGCGAGCAGGCCGACTACGACGAGACCGGGATCGCCAGCTGGTATGGGCCCGGTTTCGACGGTCGCCCCACGGCCAGCGGGGAGCGGTTTGATCAGAACGCCCTGACGNCCGCGCACAAGACGCTTCCACTGCCGGCCCTGGTGGAAGTGACCAATCTGGCCAATGGGCGTCAGGTGATCCTACGGGTCAATGATCGCGGACCTTTCGCAGAAGGGCGCATCATCGACCTGTCACGTGGGGCCGCCGAAGAACTGGGGTTGCGGGCGGCGGGGATCGGAGAGGTGAGGGTGCGTTATGTTGGCCGCGCCNCCAGCATTGGGGGCTGTGCCCTCGCACGCCGCGCCGAGAGATCCGGTTCGGTGCCCGCAACGACCACTCCCTCGGCACCCGTGCACGCGTCTCCGGCAGGTCAGGGCCCTTACTGGGTCCAGGCGGCGGCCCTGTCAGATCCGGTGATGGCGGCCCGCCTTGCGGATCGTCTCGGCGAGCGGGCCCAGGTCGAACGGACTGAAGTGCGTGGGCAAACCCTGTTTCGCGTACGCGTCGGGCCCTGGCCCGACGCCAATGCCGCAGAGCAGGCCCGTCTTGCAGTTGTCGCCCGTGGCCTGCCCGATGCCCTGTTGATGACCGCAGACTGAGGCTTGGCCCAGGCCGGTCGGCTTGCCATTGTGGGGCCATGACTCGTGGGCGCTTCATTACACTGGAAGGCGGCGAAGGCGTGGGAAAGTCGACCCAAGCCAGACGCCTGGTTGAACGCCTGCGCGCGCGTGGCCTGGGTGTCGTGCAAACCCGAGAGCCCGGAGGTTCTGCCGGGGCCGAAGCCATTCGCGCCATTGTCGTATCGGGCGAAGCGGAGCGGTGGTCGCCGCTGACCGAGGCCATGTTGATGTTCGCTGCGCGCAATGATCACCTGGAGCATACGATCCGGCCTGCGCTGGATCGGGGCGACTGGGTTGTCTGTGACCGCTTTGCTGATTCCAGCCGTGCTTACCAGGGTGCCGGCGGCGGGGTGCCCGACAGCTTTATTGAAGCGCTTGATCAGGGCGTCGTCGGTGACACGCAGCCAGACCTCACGCTGGTGTTCGACTTGCCGGTGGAGGTTGGACTTGATCGTGCCTTTGGTCGCGGCCTGTTCGAAACCCGTTTTGAATCGAAGGGGCTAGCCTTCCATCATCGCCTGCGTCAGCGGTTCTTGCAGATTGCCCAGGAGCATCCAGACCGTTGTGCCATCATCGATGCCGATGGCGACGAGGATGAGGTGTTCGCCAGGGTGTGGTCTGCCGTCGTCGCCCGTTTTCCGGAGTTGGATGCGACCCTGCAATCTGCCTCAGGGGCCGATGCATGATGCACGACACGCCCCGCGAGCGCTTTGACCTGGTGCCGGATGCTGCGGCCGAGCTGGCATTTNTGGACGCTNCTGGAACGGGGCGGCTGCACCATGCCTGGCTGCTGAGCGGGATCGAGGGGACCGGCAAGGCGACCTTTGCCTATCGCGCCGCCCGCCGACTTCTGGGAGCTGCCTCTGACCCGCGCCGGNGGCCCNTCGGATCCTTCCCAGACGATGCGGTCAGCCGGCAGATCGCGGCCCAATCTCACCCCGACCTGCTGGTTCTGGAACGGCAGGAGGAAGGCGGTAAGCTGAAGAAGACAATCTCGGTTGGCCAGGCGAGGGCCCTGCCGGAATTCTTCTCCAAGAGCCCATCTCAGGCCCGCTATCGCGTCGCCATCGTTGATGCCGCGGATCACCTGAATAACAATGCAGCCAATGCGTTACTGAAGATTCTTGAGGAACCACCTGAACGCGGCGTGTTGTTTTTGATCAGCCACGCACCGGGCCGCCTGCTGCCAACGATCCGCTCCCGCTGCCGCCGCCTGGCCTTCCCGGTCTGGCCGACCCACGCCTTGTCGGAACTGGTGCGAGACCGCACGGGAGTGACTCCAGCAGAGGCCGATCAGATCGCCGACATGGCCGGAGGGTCACCCGGCCAGGCCATGTCGCTGGCGTCGGGGCCGATGATGAAAGCGGACCAGACAGCACGAAGCTGGGTCGATGCCGCAGCGGTGCCTCCCATTGACATCCTTGCGGTTATCGACGGCTTTCGGGGTGCGGGCGGTCAGGATCGGTATGCGGCGCTGGTCGAGCGCTTGGCCGCGGCTGTGCAATTGCAGGCCATGACGACCGAAGGGGCTGCTTCCGCCCGCTGGGCCGAACTTTGGAGCCGCATTGTCGAGCTCATCGACCGGGCCCAGGCCGTCAACATGGACAAGGCCGACGTTGTGCAGGGAATCTTGGTCGACCTGGCGCGGACCAAGGCTGCGACGGGGCACAAGGGCGGGATGGCGGCCTGATGCTGATCGACAGCCATGTAAACCTGCACGCGCCGCAATTCGATGAGGACCGCGCCGCAGTGATTGAGCGGGCCCGACAGGCCGGCGTTGGCCTGATGGTCGAGATTTCTGACAAGCTGTCGACGTTTGAGGCCACCCATGGCCTGGCCATGGCCCATGACGATATCTGGTGCACCGTCGGTGTTCATCCACATGAGGCCAAGGACTATGCTGAGCTGACAGCCAGCGTTCTGGTCGACCTTGCCGCGCTAAAAAGGNTCGTTGGAATAGGGNAGTGCGGTCTGGACTTCCACTATGACCTCGGCCCTCGTGAGACGCAGGCCGACGTCTTCCGACAGCATATCGAAGCGGCCCGCCGCACAGACCTTCCGGTCGTCATTCATACCCGGCAGGCTGACGAGGTCATGGCTGATATCCTCGAAACCGAGATGGCCCACGCCCCATTTCGCTTCCTGATGCACTGCTACACCTCCGGACCGCAGTTGGCCGCGCGTGCCGCCGAAATGGGGGCCTGGTTCTCTGTTTCTGGTATCGCCACCTTTAAGGCGGCTGAGGATGTTCGTGAGGTCATTCGGGCCATGCCTGCTGACCGGATCATTGTCGAGACCGACTGCCCCTATCTGGCACCCGTCCCACATCGGGGGCGGCGCAATGAACCCGCCTATGTCGGATTGGTGCTGCAGACTCTGGCCGACATTCGTGGCTGGTCCCTGGACGAGGCCGAGCAGCGCACGACCGAAGCCTTCTTCGCTCTGTTCAATCGCATCGAGCGACCGGACGCGGCCAAATGACAGAGCTGGCCTTCACGCTCCTGGGCAGCGGATCTTCAGGTGGGGTGCCGCGCGGCGACGGAGACTGGGGTGCCTGCGATCCACAGGAGCCCCGCAACCGCCGCACCCGCTGCTCGGCCCTGGTGCGTCATCGCGGTCCGCAGGGCGAAACCGTTATCGTCATCGACACCTCGCCGGATCTGCGCAGCCAGATGCTGGCCGCCGAGGTCAAGCGGGTCGATGCTGTGCTTTACACTCACGATCACGCCGACCAGACCCATGGAATCGATGATCTGCGGGTCTTTGCGATGCGCCAGCGGCAGCGTATTCCGGCCTGGATGGACGCCCAGACCAAACGAGCCTTGACGCGACGATTTGACTATATTTTTACGTCTATTCAAGGATATCCCGCTATTCTTGAAGCTAAAACCTTGCCTCCATTCGGGCAGGCTTGGGGGATCNACGGGGCAGGGGGAACGATCCCCGTCGTCACCTTCGAGCAGGCTCACGGACCGATACGATCGGTGGGCTATCGTCTCGGGGCCNTGGCCTATTCAAGTGATGTCTCCGACCTTGATGAGACGGCTCTGGATGCCATTCGCGGATGCCAAGTCTGGATTGTCGACGCCTTGCGCTACACGCCGCATCCGACCCACGCCCACCTCGACAAGGCGCTGGGCTGGATTGCTGACGTCGGGGTGCCACGCGCCATCTTGACCAATCTGCATATCGACCTGGACTATCGGACCTTGCAACAGCAACTGCCAGATGGCGTGGAAGTCGGTTTTGACGGCCTGAACGGGACCGTTGGGCTGACTTGAAGTGGAGGCTTAAGGCGTGAACTTTACGGCTATCGACGCAGTTCCATAAGTGGCTTGCACTGGTTGTCGGCCTGCAGGTGCTCTTCTGGGTCGCCGGTGGCTTGGTCATGACCGCCATTCCGATTGAGCGAGTCCGTAGCGAGAACCGGTTGCAGCCGTTGACGCTTGCGCCCCTGGATCCAGCCGCCACGGCTCAACTTCCGTTTTTGGTGGCTCAGGCTCCGTTGGCCAAGGCAGAACTGAAGTCGACCTCACGAGGGCCGGTCTGGGTGCTGACGCCCGTGGAAGGTGAGCCGCGCACCGTCTCTGCGGCCACGGGCGAGCCGTTGCCAGCGATGACACCGAACGAGGCCCGCACGGCGGCGGTGGCTGCCTACAAGGGCCCGGGCCAGCCGGTGGCCGTCAGGCTCCTGGATCCGGCTCCGAAGGAAACTGGGCGCGAGGGTCCGATCTGGCGGGTCTCGTTCGATGACCCGGAAAAGACGGACTTCTATCTGTCGCCGGAGACCGGCGAAGTGGTCACGCGCCGGTCGGGCGTTTGGCGCTTCTACGACTTCTTCTGGCGGCTGCACGTGATGGACTGGAACGATGGCGAGCACTTCAATCATCCGCTCATCGTGATTGTGACATTTTTGACTTTGATCATTGTTTTAAGTGGGTTTGTGTTGCTGTGGGTGCGTTTGGCGCGGGACTACAAGGGCTGGAAGGCAAAGCGCCGGACTTGAATTCCAGACCCTATATTTCGCATAATATATCTTAGGCGATAAATGGATAGACGGCACACGTGGGCCTTTGACCTACGCTGACACGCCAAATATCCGCCCTATTGCCGCCGTGACCGCCAACGCCACAGCACCCCAGAACACCACGCGCAGCGTTGGTCTCCAAGGTGACGCCGCCCCCGCACGTGCGCCCAGGAACCCCAGCACGGCCAGGAAGACCAGAGACATCGCCGCGACGGCCCAGCCCGTGCTGCCTATCGGAACCGCCATGGCTACCATCAGCGGTGCCAGCGCCCCAGCGGCAAAGGTCGCCGCAGACGTTAACGCCGCCTGGAGTGGCCGAGCGGTTGTCAAATCCTGGATGCCAAGCTCATCACGCGCATGGGCTGCCAGCGCGTCTTTGGCTGTCAGTTGCTGGGCCACCTGATGCGCCAGATCGCGCGTTAACCCGCGGCCGACGTAGATTTCGGTCAATTCCTGCAGCTCNTCCTCAGGAAACGCCTCAAGTTCGGCCGCCTCGCGCGCCAGATCGGCGGCTTCCGTATCGGACTGGGAGCTGACCGAGACGTACTCCCCGCCGCCATCGACAAAGCCCCAGCCACCAAGCCCGCCGTTCCCGCCNACCAGGATGGCGGTCTTGGACGAGCCTGCCGCGGCGACACCGACTATCAGGCTGGCGGTTGAGACGATGCCGTCATTGGCCCCCAGAACGGCGGCCCGCAGCCAGCCGATGCGGGTGATCCGGTGCCCCTCACTGTGTCGCATCATGGAAATCCCGCTCTTGCTAGCCAATCGGGCACTAAAGGTGGATCACCCGTCCATAGGCATCCAGCGAGGCCTCGTGCATGGCCTCGGACATCGTCGGGTGCGGATAGACGATGCCGTGGATGTCTTCCTCGGTCGCTTCCAGGGTGATGGCGGTGACGAAGCCCTGNATCATCTCGGTGACCTCGTGGCCGATCATGTGGGCCCCGATCAGAGCCCCGGTCTTGGCGTCGAAGATGACTTTGACGAAGCCGTCGGTCTCGCCCGCCGCCACGGCCTTGCCGTTTACGCGGAACGGNAAGCGGCCGACCTTTATCTCGCGCTTGTCGGCCTTGGCCGCCTGTTCGGTCACGCCCACCGACGCCACCTGAGGCGTGGTGTAGGTGCAGCCGGCGATCGGCGAATGCACGTTCGGGCTCTCGTAGCCAGCGATATGTTCGGCCGCATGGATGCCTTCGTGCGAGGCCTTGTGCGCCAGCCAGGGCGCGCCGGCGCAGTCGCCGATGGCGTACAGCCCTTTCACATTGGTCTGACAGTGACTGTCGATAACGATGTGGCCCCGGTCCAGGGTGACGCCCAGCGCCTCCAGCCCGATGCCGTCGGTATTGGCCGTGATCCCGACCGCCGAGATACAGACCTCGGCTTCCAGGCTTTCCTGTTTGCCGCCGACCTCGATGTCGACCTTCACTCCGGTCTTGGTCTTGGAGACCTTCGTCACCTTCGCGCCGACCTTGAACTTAATGCCGCGCTTCTCGAACGACTTCTGGGCTGCCTTGGACACCTCTTCGTCTTCGACCGGCATGATGCGATCGACGGCCTCGACGACCGTCACCTCCGCCCCCAGGGCGCGGTAGAAGCTGGCGAACTCCAGCCCGATCGCGCCCGATCCGATCACCACGAACGACTTCGGCAGCTTCTTGGGGGCCAGGGCGTCGCGGTAAGCCCAGATCTTGTCGCCGTCGGCCTCCAGCCCGATCTGCGGCAAGGCNCGCGCGCGCGCGCCGACCGCCAGCATCACCGCCTTGGCTTCGACTGTGCGGGAGCCGCCAGCGTTAAGGGCGATGACCACCTTGGGGGCCCCCGCNCCTTTTTCCAGCTTGGCTGAACCCTCCATCACCTCGATCTTGTTCTTCTTCATCAAGAAAGTGACGCCCTTGTTCATCGTGGCGGCCACGCCCCGCGAGCGCTGGATGATGGCATCAAAATCGAACGACGCGCCGGATGCCGACAGGCCGTAGTCCTTCAGATGGCTCAGGGATTCGCACTTCTCGCCGGACTTCAGCAGCGCCTTGGTCGGGATGCAGCCCCAGTTCAGACAGATGCCGCCCAGATTTTCGCGCTCGACAATGGCGACCTTGAGGCCCAGCTGCGACGCACGGATCGCCGCGACGTATCCGCCCGGCCCGGAGCCGATGACGATGAGGTCGAATGTGTCAGCCATGGATGGCGCTCCGTCTTTGTCTGTTCAGACCGCTCAAGGGGAAGTGGAGCCGTCCGGTGTCGCGCCCTGGCGAGCTACGACCTGTCATGCAATCAGCTTCTCAATGTCTGGCCGGATGGCCTCTGGCATCACGTCGGGCGCATACCGACCGACCACTTGCCCGTTTCGGTCGATCAGGAACTTGGTGAAGTTCCATTTGATGTCGCGGCTGCCGAAAATTCCCCGCTTCTCCTCGCTCAGCCAGGCATAGAGCGGGTGCCGATGCGGTCCATTGACTTCGATCTTGTCAAACATCGGGAACTTCACGCCGAAGGTCGTGGTGCAGAACTCGGCAATCTCGGAGGCCTTGCCCGGTTCCTGGGCACCAAACTGGTTACAGGGAAAACCCAAAACCTCGAATGGCTTGTCAGCAAAATCCTCATGCAGGACTTCGAGCCCGGCATACTGGTTGGTGAAGCCACAGCGCGAGGCGGTATTGACGATCAGTAGGGCCTGGCCACGAAAGCAGTCGAGGGCAACCTCGGTCCCATCAATGCGCGTTGCCGTGAAGTCATATGCCGAGGTCATGGCGGTGCCTTAGGCCAGCATCGTCACAGGGTCTTCGATCATCTGCTTGAAGACCTGCAGGATTTTNGCCCCGATGGCCCCGTCGACCACACGGTGATCGCAGGTCAGGGTCACGCTCATGACCGTCGCCACCGCCAGCTGGCCGTCCTTGACGACCGGGCGTTGCTCCCCTGCCCCNACGCTCATGATCGCGCCCTGCGGTTCATTGATGATCGAGGCAAAGGTCTTGATGCCGAACATCCCCAGGTTCGAGACGCTGAACGTGCCGCCCTGGAACTCCTCCGGCTTCAGCTTGCGCTCGCGCGCCCGCTTGGCCAGGTCCTTCGATTCAGCCGAGATCTGGCTCAAGGATTTGGTCTCGGCGGCGAAGATGATCGGGGTGATCAGGCCGCCGTCGATCGCCACCGCCATGGCCAGGTCGGCATGGTGGTGCATGGCGATGCCTTCGGGCGTGTAGCTGGCGTTGGCTTCGGGCACGGCCTTCAGCGCCATCGCGCTGGCCTTCATCACGAAGTCATTGACCGACACCTTCACGCCCTGGCTTTCCAGCATGGCGTTGACCTTGGCCCGCGCGGCCAGCAGCCCGTCGATCTCGCAGTCGATGGTCAGCGGGAAGTGCGGCACGTCGCGGAAGCTGTCGGTCAGACGGCGCGCAATGGCCTTCCGCATGCCGTCCAACGGCACCAGGTCATAGCTGCCGGGCTTGATGCCCTGCTGCTCCAGCGACAGCACCTGACGCGGTTCGGCCTTGGCCGGTGCGCCAATCGAGGCGGAAGCAACTGCCCCACCCTTCACACCCTCAACGTCGCGTTTGACGATGCGGCCATGCGGGCCGGTGCCCTTGATGGCTTTCAGATCCAAGCCGTTCTGGGCGGCAATGCGCCGAGCCAGGGGCGAGGCAAAGATGCGTGCGCCATCGGTAGCCTTTGCAGCGACTGATGTGGGTGTCGTTGGTGCGGGCGCAGCGGCTGCAGGCGCTGTCGCCTGGGGTGGTTCGGCGGCAGGCGCGGTAGCCTTAGGGGCGGGTGCTGGCGCGGCCCCCTCCCCGGCCAGACGGGCGATTACGGCGTTGACCTTGACGCCTTCTGTGCCCTCGGGGACGAGGATTTCCAGCACTTCGCCCTCATCGACGGCCTCGACCTCCATGGTCGCCTTGTCGGTCTCGATCTCGGCAATCACGTCGCCGGCGGACACGGTATCGCCCACCTTGACGTGCCACTTGGTCAGGGCCCCCTCCTCCATGGTCGGGGACAAGGCCGGCATCAAGATGTCCGTCATTGCGCCGCTCCTTCCGACTGAGCGGCGGCCTGTTCGTGCGCCCGGGTCCAGCCATCGAGGATGGCCTCAAAGGCCTTCTTCTGATCCATCCCGTGCTGCGCGGCATAGGCATTAGAAAAGTGCCAGGCGCATTCCGCCAAAACCGCGCCCATGTGGCCCGGGTTGGTCAGCGCCGGACGGATGGTCATGTGCGATGCGGCATCGGCCCACCAGATGCGAGCCAGTTCAAAGGCCTGCTCAGCCTGGGCATCGGTCAGTTCCACCGGGATGGACAGGGCTCGGTCCTGGAGTTTCATGCGGTCGCTGCCTTGTTCAGAAATGTCATCGCTCAGCTGGTCTTGGCGCGGTTGGCTTCGCCATTGAGATGCCCTGCACCCAGCCCTCTTTCAAGGCGTCCCGGGCGGCTTCCTCGGAAATGCCGTCCTTCTGTGAATAAGCCCAGGCGAAGTTCCAGCACAGCTCGGCCAGCATCATGCCCATCATGCGCGGATCGTTGTAGGCCGGGGAGACGGTGATGGCCGGCTGCCCCTGGTTGATCAGACACGGGCAACTTCCAGGACGGTGCCGTCCTCAGGCGAGCCCTTGACCTGGTTGGGCTCAGGCAATGCACGGGGGTGGGTCATGCCATCACCGCCTTGACCGCAGCGACGATCTTGTCTGCGCCCGGCAACGACAGGGCCTCGAGATTGGCAGCATAGGGCAAAGGCACGTCCTCCTGATGCACGCGCAACGGTGGCGCATCCAGATAGTCAAACGCCTGATCGACGACGCGGGCCACCACCTCGGCCCCGACGCCCATCGGGCCCCAGCCCTCTTCGGCCGAGACCAGGCGGCTGGTCTTCTTGACGCTGGCGATGATGGTATCGCTATCCAACGGGCGCAGGGTGCGCAGGTCAACGACCTCGCAACTGATCCCCTGCCCGGCCAGCACCTCAGCCGCTTCCAGGGCAAAGCCGACCATGCGGCTGTGGGCCGTGATGGTCACGTCGGTACCCNNTTCGCGGCGGATCTTGGCCTTGCCGATGGGCACGACCCAATCCTCGACGTCGGGAACATCGAACTCCAAGCCGTACATCATCTCGTGTTCGAGGAAGACGACCGGGTTCGGATCGCGGATAGCAGCCTTCAGCAGGCCCTTGGCATCGGCGGCATCATAAGGGGCAACCACCTTCAGACCCGGCACCTGGGCATACCAGGCCGAATAGTCCTGGCTGTGCTGAGCGGCCACACGGCTGGCGGCACCGTTTGGTCCGCGAAACACGATCGGTGCCCGGATCTGACCGCCCGACATATACAGCGTCTTGGCCGCCGAGTTGATGATGTGGTCGATGGCCTGCATGGCAAAGTTAAAGGTCATGAACTCGATGATCGGCTTCAGGCCGGCCATGGCCGCGCCGACACCGACGCCGGCAAAGCCATATTCGGTGATCGGCGTGTCGATGACCCGCTTGGGACCAAACTCCTGCAGCAACTCGCGCGAGACCTTATAGGCCCCCTGATACTGGGCCACTTCCTCGCCCATCAGGAACACCCGGTCATCGGCCCGCATTTCTTCGGCCATGGCATCGCGCAAGGCGTCGCGGATGGTGGTCTTGACCATCGGGGTGCCCGCCGGGATTTCCGGATCGACCAGCTCGACGTCCGGCCCCATGGCCGTGTCGTCGGTCTTTTCCGGCCCGCCGCCTTCGTTGTCTGCCGGAGCTGCTACGCCATCGACCGGCGTTTCGACGGGCTTGGGCGCTGGGGCAGCGGTGCCACTCTCCCCCGCCAGTCGAGCGATCACCGCGTTGACCTTGACGTTTTCGGTGCCTTCGGGGACGAGGATTTCCAGCACCTCGCCCTCATCGACGGCCTCAACCTCCATGGTTGCCTTGTCGGTTTCGATCTCGGCAATGACGTCGCCAGCAGAGACGGTGTCTCCGGCCTTGATGTGCCATTTGGTCAGCGTGCCCTCTTCCATCGTGGGCGACAGGGCCGGCATCAGAATGTCGGTCACGTTCAGGCCTCCACGTAGACGTCAGTATAGAGCTCAGACGGGGCCGGCTCGGGGCTTTCCTGCGCAAACAGCACCGCCTCGGCCACGATGCCCTTGATCTCGGCGTCAATGGCCTTGAGGTCATCCTCGCTGGCTCCGGCCTGGTCGAGCAGCATCTTGATGTGGTCGATCGGATCGCGGGTCTTNTTGACCTCATCGACCTCTTCCTTGGTCCTGTATTTGGCCGGATCAGACATCGAGTGGCCGCGATAGCGGTAGGTCTTCACCTCAAGGATATAGGGCCCTTCGCCCGCACGAGCTCGCGCCACGGCCTTGGCGGTGGCATCGCGCACCGCCAGCACATCCATGCCATCGACCTGCTCCCCGGGNATGCCGAAGCTGGCCCCGCGCATGTAAAGCTCGGTCGTCGCCGACGAGCGCTCGATCGAGGTGCCCATGGCGTACTGGTTGTTCTCAATGATGTAGATGATCGGCAGCTTCCACAGCTCGGCCATGTTGAAGCTCTCATAGACCTGGCCCTGGTTGGCCGCGCCGTCGCCGAAATAGACGAACGACACCGAATCGTCGCCGCGATACCAGCCCGCAAAACCCAGGCCGGTGCCCAGCGCCACCTGTGCGCCCACGATACCGTGCCCGCCATAGAAGCCAGTCGGCACGTCGAACATGTGCATCGAGCCGCCCTTGCCCTTGGACGAGCCGCCAATGCGCCCGGTCAGTTCGGCCATCACCGCCTTCGGGTCCATGCCTGCAGCCAGCATATGGCCGTGATCCCGATAGCCAGTGATGATCTTGTCAAAGCCCTGGCGGACACTTTCCTGCACGCCCACCGCGACCGCTTCCTGGCCGATATAGAGGTGGCAGAAGCCGCCAATCAGACCCATGCCATACAGCTGCCCGGCGCGCTCTTCGAAACGGCGGATCAGCACCATCTCGCGATAAAATCTCAGCAGATCCTCCTTCGAGGCCTGCGGCGCATTGGGAATGGTCTTTGCCGCCGCCTTTTTGGGGGCGGATTTGGCAGGGGCCTTGGCCATCCGAGTGTGTCTCCCGACGGGACCCATGGGCGGGTCTCTTGTCCTTACGGAAGCGGGCTTTAGCAGCCCTGGCAAGCAAAGGCAAAGCCCGGATGTCGGACGTAACCAAAGTTCAGGACCGTCGTGCTGCGGAATGCCCTGCAGCAGCACGTTGGGCCGGGGTCAGGGTGCGGATCACGTAGTCTCGCGGATCGCTGTAACCCAGCACGACCCGTGCGCGCTCTTCCAGTAAGTCGCGCGAGAGATTGTCGGTGCGAAGGTAGCGTGCCCGAACCTCCAGATCCTTGCGCTCGACGTCCAGACTGGCCAGCCGCTGCTCAGCCCGCTCCAGCCGCGCCGTGCGATCACTGCCGTTCAACAGCCCTCGGTCCCCGGTCAGGGCCTGGATGCTGAAATAGAGAATTCCGAGGAAAAGCAGGCAAAGGTCGAATAGGGCTTCATGGACTCAGGCATCGGACCGCATCGCTCCTTCTGAGCGCATAATCTGATTGCCGAAACCTAAGCGAAAAGCCCTAACAAACCGTAGCTTGAGGGATCTATTTCAACAGCATCCTATCGCCGTAATAGACCGCCTGATCTCCCAAGGCCTCTTCGATGCGCAGCAGCTGGTTGTATTTGGCCGTGCGATCCGATCGGGCGAGCGATCCCGTCTTGATCTGACCACAGTTGGTGGCCACGGCCAGGTCGGCGATGGTGGCGTCCTCCGTTTCGCCCGAACGATGGCTCATGACCGCAGTATATCCGGCGCGATGGGCCATATCTACAGCCTCGAAAGTCTCGCTCAATGTGCCGATCTGATTGACCTTTACCAGGATTGAGTTGGCCAGACCCTCGCCGATCCCGGCGGCCAAGCGGCCCGGGTTGGTGACAAACAGATCGTCGCCGACCAACTGAACCTGATCGCCCAACCGTTCGGTCAGCAGCTTCCAGCCTTCCAGGTCATCCTCAGCACAGCCATCCTCGATCGACACGATCGGGAAGCGTTCCACCAGGTCGGCCAGATAGTCGACCATGCCCCCGGCATCGAAGGACTTCTTCTCGCCGGTCAGCTCGTAGCTGCCGTTCTTGAAGAACTCGGTGGAGGCCACGTCCAGACCCAGATGGAAGTCTTCACCGGCCAGATAGCCAGCCGCCTGCCCGGCTCGGGTGATGAAGGCCAGCGCTTCCTCGGCCGAAGCCAGATTGGGTGCAAAGCCCCCNTCGTCCCCGACATTGGTGTTATGGCCCGCATCCTTGAGCGCCTTCCTGAGCGCGTGGAAGATCTCGGTTCCCATGCGCAAGGCTTCCGAGAAACTGTCCGCGCCGGTCGGCAGGATCATGAACTCCTGGATGTCGATGGGGTTATCGGCATGAGCACCGCCATTGATGATGTTCATCATCGGTGTCGGCAGCACGTGGGCGCTGAACCCACCGAGATAGCGATAGAGCGGCAGGTTGGAGCTAATGGCACTGGCCTTTGCTACGGCCATCGACACGCCCAGGATAGCATTGGCTCCCAATCGGCTCTTGTTCTCGGTGCCGTCCAGCTTGATGAGGGTGGCGTCGATGCGACCCTGATCCTCAGCGTCCATGCCGCTCAGCGCATCAAAGATCTCACCGTTGACGGCATCAACAGCCTTCTGCACGCCCTTGCCGCCCCAACGGTCCTTGTCACCGTCGCGCAGTTCGACGGCTTCGTGAGCGCCAGTCGAGGCCCCTGACGGCACCGCCGCCCGGCCAAAACTTCCGTCCTCCAGCACCACATCAACCTCCACAGTCGGATTTCCGCGCGAGTCGAGGATCTGGCGGGCAAGGATGTCGGCGATGTCGGTCATGGGAGGGCCTCAAGCTGGGATTTGGCGGGGTGTAGCGCAGCCCCGCCCGGACGCCACCTCAAGGCAAACTTCGGTTCAGGAACAGCCTTCGACCATCTGGATCGAGGCGTCGCCGCCGTGGATCTGGGTCACACGTCCCTGATCATCAGTCTCATAGCGAACGCCGCGCGCCGCCGGATCCTGAACGATTCGACATTGGGCGGGCCGCCATTCCAGACGATGATGTCTTCGCCAACCGGGCCCATATACTTATGCGGTGTAACGACTGCAGCATCACCATAAGCTGCCTTGATCTCGTTGGGGCTCGACGCCAGTCCAAAACCACCATCTGTTCGGAGCGTCGATGGCGGGATGATGGAGACGCGGCTTAGCTTTCCATCCAGCACCATCACCAACAGCCCATCTGGCGCGCGCTCCGGACGATAGATGTCACAGGCGCTGGGATCAGGACTGCCCACATCATCAGGCTCGGCGTCAGGACCCATGGCTTCAGTGATCTGATCGACCGTCATGCCAACACGCAGCAGTCCCCAGCCCTCGGCCGTTAACGGCGCTATATCTGGTTGGCTGGTGGATGGGGTTGCGTCGCACCGGGTGAAGGCGGTGCTTCAGTGGGTTGCTGACAGGCTGAGGCCAGTAGACCCAGAGCGGATAGGGCGGCGGCGGACACAAAACGCATGGTTGGCTCCTGAAACAAGTTCAGCTGCCATAACGCACGAAAACGGCGCACGGTTGATCGTGCGCCGTAATCAACTGCTAGTCCTTTGGAAGACCTAGTCTTCCTTAGGCGTCAGGACCTGGCGGCCACGATAGGTGCCGGTCTTCAGGTCGATGTGGTGCGGACGCTTCAGCTCGCCGGTGTCTTTGTCCTCGACGTAGGAGTTGGCACCCAGGGCGTCGTGAGCACGACGCATGTTGCGGCGGGAAGGCGATACTTTGCGCTTGGGAACGGCCATGTCCGTCTCAGTTCTTCTTGATGTGCACCCCGTCGGGGCGCGAATACAGGAGGGGCGACCTGACCTGTCGAAACAGGGGCCGTCACGGGAGCGCGGGCTTATGCATGAATCGTGGGGCGATTTCAAGACAGGCTGATGCGCCAGTCTGATCGGGCCAGTGTCAGGTCCACACTGTCTTTCATCACCCCGCCGACGTTCCAGCTATGGGTTCGATATCCCGTGCGTCGAAAGCCCAGCTTCGTCAGCAGGCCCAGCGACGCGGCGTTGTCCGGGTCGACGTCGGCCAGGACCTGGGCATGATCGGTCGTCTCAAAAGGGTATCAATCACCGCCGTCAGCGCCTCGGTCGCCAGGCCCTGGTGCCAATGGTCGGGATGCAGGATGTAGCCGATCTCGGGCGGGGCCCAAAATCCGGCCTTGCCGATGCACTGACCGTCCCGCTCGACGATCAGATCCAACCGATTGTCCGCCGCGATCATCCCGTTTAGCCAGGTCTCAGTTTGCTCGAGGGTTTCGTGCGGCGTTGTCGACCACCACCTCATCGCAGTCGGGTGCGACAGCACGGCGTGCATGGCGATCAAATCATCGGCTCGGGCCGGTCGCAGCGTCAGCCGTCCAGTCGTCAGCACAGTCACGGCAGGGGCGTTCCATGACGATGAAGCTCAGATCATCCCTCAAAGGCTTCCCGAACCGCTCGTCCCCATTGAAACGGCAGGGTCTCACCCGTCGCCCGATAGCCCAGTCTTTCATACCAGGCGATTAGGCTTTCCCGCTGCGGAAATACCGATATGCGCGAACGAAGGGCTGCATAACGTTGCTGCATTTCACGATGAACCGCCTCGATCAGTTGGCGCCCTAGCCCGCTGGCTTGCAGTCGGGGCTGACCGACAACATGCCGAAATAGCCGGTCTTCTGCCCGTGGTCGGCAATGGCGATGCACCGACGATCTGACCTTCCTGCTCGGCCAACAGGATCGCCTGTGTCGGGTCGGCCAGAACCTCGGCCAGCATCTCTGGATCAATGCGCTGCCCGGCCAAAAGGTCGGCCTCCGTTGTCCAGCCCGCCCGGGACGCCTCCCCGCGATAGGCGCTTTCCACCAGGGTGTGGACGGCAGGAATGTCGTCGGCCGTCGCCGCCCTCACCTCAACCATCGGCCAGCATCCCGGCCACAGCCTCACCGATCGCCAGGGAGCTGGTCAGGCCTGGGCTTTCGATCCCGAACAGGGCCACCAGCCCTTCGATCCCGTGCGANGACCGCCCTCGAAGCTGAAAGTCCGGCTGCAGCTCACCCTGCCCATGAAGCTTCGGTCGGATACCGGCATAGTCCGGCTCCAGCGCTCCGTCCGGCAGCCCCGGCCAGAACCGGCGGATATACGTCTGGAACGCCCATTCCTTCTCCGGATCGACCGAATAATCCTCAGTGTCGACATACTCCAGGTCCGGGCCAAAGACCNNCTGACCACCCAGATCTTTGCGATAGTGGGTACCCAAGGCACCAGCGATAGGCGGCGGATAAACCAGCCGGTCGAACGGGGCCTTGCCGTGAAAACGGAAGTAGACCCCNTTGCCCAGGTGCCGCGCCGGAATGGTGTCCTGAGGGAAGCCCTCAATCTCCCGGGCCACTTCCTGAGCTGACAGACCGGGGGCCGTGACCAGCCAGCGACAAGTCAGCACCGCCCCGCCCTGCCCGCCCGCCGTGATGCGGAATCCGCCGCCCGACAGNGGCTCAGCCCGCTCGAACGGCGTGGAGACCACAACCGCGCCGCCCCCATCCTGAATCTCCCCCTCCAGCGCCGACATGTAGCCATGGCTGTCGAAGACGCCGCTCTCCGGCGACAGGAGGGCCGCATGGGCGTTGAGCGCCGGCTCCAGAGCCATGGCCTGGGCCCCTGTCAGATGCTCCAGTCCCTCGACGCCATTTGTGGTCGCCTGATCAAAGATGGCCTCAATACGCGGCACCTCATCGGCTTGCGTTGCCACCACCAGCTTACCGCATTTGCGATAGTCGACCTTGTGCGTCTCCAGATAGGTATAGAGGGCGCGTCGTCCCTCGACGCAGAACTTCGCCTTTAGAGACCCTGTCGGATAGTAGAGCCCGCCGTGGATCACTTCGCTGTTGCGGGACGAGACGCCCTGGCCAATATGCGGCTCCTTTTCCAGGACCAGCACCGTCTTGCCGCGCTTTGCCAAGGCCCGCCCGCACGCCAGTCCGACCGCCCCGGCCCCAACCACAACGGCATCAAAGTCAAAAGCTACAGGTTCGGCGCTGTCCGGCATCTAAATCTCGTCCCTGCCTACAAAAACCTTGAGATGGGTGCATAGGTGGCCTGAGACCGATCAACAGCGGCGTGAATCGCCGACGCGCATGGGTCCCGCCCCGCCTGACTGTCGATTGCGACACCCTGTTTGCCAACCCCTGATCGCATTGGGTCAGGGGGTGTTTGTTTTCCGGAACTTTCTGATGTCCTTCCCGCCGAGCCACCCCGCGCTCGATGCCGCCCTGGCCGCCCGTGGCTATGAACAGCCCACTGAGGTGCAGCAGGCCGTCCTCAACCCTGAACTGGCGGGTCGCGATCTGCTGGTCTCGGCACAAACTGGCTCGGGCAAGACGGTAGCCTTTGGCCTGGCCAGCGCAGATACCCTGCTGGGCGATGCCGACCGGTTCNGTTACAGCGGCAGCCCGCTGGCGCTGATCATCGCACCGACGCGGGAACTGGCTATGCAGGTCAATACGGAGCTGAGCTGGCTCTATGCCAATGCTGGCGGTCGCATTGTCTCCTGTGTTGGCGGCACCGACGCCCGTCGTGAAGCCCGCGCCCTGTCCTTCGGCACCCACATCGTGGTCGGGACGCCGGGACGCCTGCGTGACCATATCGAGCGCGGCAATCTGGATCTCAGCGCCGTGCGCGTCGTCGTGCTGGATGAAGCCGATGAGATGCTGGACATGGGCTTCAAGGAGGATCTGGAGTTCATCCTTCAGACCACGCCCGAGGGTCGACGCACCCTGCTTTTCTCAGCCACCATCGCCCGCGACATCGCACAACTGGCCAAGACCTACCAGCGAGACGCCGCCCGCATCGACACCACGCGCAAGGACACGCCCCACGGCGACATCGAATACCGCGCCATCCGCATTGCCCCGACCGACATGGAGCATGCCGTGGTCAATGTGTTGCGGTATTTCGAAGCCNCCGGGGCCATCGTGTTCTGCAACACCCGCGAGGCGGTCAAACACCTGCAGGCTTCGTTGAAGGAGCGCGGTTTCTCGGTCGTGGGTCTGTCGGGTGAGCTGAGCCAGCGCGAGCGGTCCGATGCTTTGCAAGCCCTGCGTGATGGCCATGCCCGGGTCTGTGTTGCCACCGACGCCGCCGCGCGCGGTCTGGACCTGCCGGACCTGGGCCTGGTCATCCATGCCCAACTTCCGATCAACAAGGCCGGGCTGCTGCACCGCTCGGGCCGCACCGGCCGGGCCGGCAAGAAGGGCACCTCGGTGCTTTTGGTCAGCTATACCCGCCGCCGCAAGATCGAGCAGATGCTAGCGTCAGCCAACATCGAGGCAACCTGGTCAGGCCCGCCGTCAGCCGAGGAAATCCGCGCCAAAGACCGCGATCGCCTGTTGGAGGCGTTGAGCACCGATCACGAATACACCGACAACGAACTCGTCCTGGCCCATCAACTCTTGGCACGACGCAGCCCCGAACAACTGGCTGCCGCTCTTATCCGACAGGCCCGAACCGGCATGCCGACACCGGAGGAGGTGTTCGACGATGAACGAATGAAGAAGGCCCAAGAATCGCAGCCCAAAGCGGAGTTCGTCGACTTTGCCCGCGACGGCGACTGCGAGTGGTTTCGCCTTAATCTGGGCCGGGACAAGAATGCCGATCCGAAGTGGATCCTGCCGCTGATCTGTCGCCTCGGGCACGTCACCAAGCGCGACATCGGGTCCATCAAGATCTTTGACCGCGAGACCAAGTTCGAGATCACCCGCTCGGCTCTGGAACGCTTTGAGCAGGCGATCNAAGACGCCGGGGAAGATGGCGTGACCATCGAGCCGACCACGGCTCCGGCAGCCCGGGACCGCACTGCCCCTCCTCGGCCCAAACCGGGCGGGCCACGCCGGGAGGACGCACGCCCGGCTCGCGCCCGCCGCGACGATGACCGGCCCTATCGTGGCAGGCCGGATGGGGATGACCGCTCGGCCCGCTTCGAAGACCGCAAGCCGCGCGGCGACAAACCCTTCAAGGAAAAACCCTACCGCGACAAGTCAGGCCGCGACAGCGAAACGCCGCGTCCGGCAAAGGCTCCCAGACATGACGCCCCCTGGTCACCTGCGATCGATTCCGGGCGCCCGTGTCAGCGGATGAAGCCAGCCGCGTCTGGGCCAAACGGGGCAAGTTGCCTCCTCCTGATCGCGCGCCCGATCGTGCACCGGCCCATCAGAAGACGACCTCCAGGATCGAGCGAACGACCAATGGCGAAAACCCCGGACGGGCCAAGCCGAAGAAGGATCGCCCTGCAAAAGCCAAGGCCAAAACCCGGTCCAACAAGGACAAGGGAAAGCCCAAGCCCAAGGTTCGCTAGTTCATCCTGCCCAGCACGCGGTGGCACACGACATAGGCACACGTAATTGTGATGAAGACATAACCCCGCTCTTCCAATAGTTTTGTTGGGCTGATTGCGAACCTGCTGCAGCTTCCTTGGGGGCAGGCGCGTCGGAGGGCGTGAGGATGGCGGACCAAGGCAAGTCCAGCGGGTTTGGCGATTCCCTGTCGCGATTTGGCAAGCGCCTCGACACGGAAATCCACTTTTTCTGACCCGACGCCCGGTCAGCATTTGGCTCAAGATTCTGGGCGCACTGCTGGCCCTGATCGGATTGCCGCTGTTCATCGGCGGGATCTATCTGATCTCGCTGGGAGGCTCCTGGTGCTATCTTTTCGCGGGTCTTGGGCTGGTACTGGCCGGGTTCTACCTGTTCCGAGGCCTGATGACCGGGGTCTGGATCTATCTGGTTGTGTTGGGACTGACCCTGATCTGGTCCCTGCTCGAAGTGGGATTGCAGTTCTGGCCGCTGGTTCCGCGTCTGGTGGCCCCAATTTTTCCTGGGGGCCTGGCGCTTGTCTCGGTCCCCTTGATTCAGCCTGAGGCTCGGCGTCCAGCCAAGACACGGCCCTTTACCTGGGGCGGGATCGCCCTGCTGGCCGGTTTTGTCGCCTACTTCGCTTCCATGTTCATGCCCCATGGGGCGATCAGCAATCCGGTCCAGTTTACGCGCGGCCAGACCAGCGCTGCCACGGCGGCGGCCGGGGATGACTGGTTTTCCTACGGGCGGACCGGTGAAGGCACCCGCTATGCCCCGTTTGACCAGATCAACCGAGGCAATGTCGGCGATNTGGAAGTCGCATGGACGGCCCGGACCGGCTTCGTCGCCGACCAGTCCCAGCACCTGCAGGACCAGAACACGCCGCTCTATGTGGACGGCACTCTTTACCAGTGCGCTTCCGGCAGCCAGGTTACGGCCCTGGACGGTGTGACCGGGCAGATCAGATGGCAGTTTGACCCGGACGCGGCCAAAAACTCGCCCTTCTGGAAACGCTGTCGAACGCTCGGCTATTTCGACCCGGGGCCCGACGACCCCTGTGGTGCCCGCATCCTGTTGGCCACGGTCGATCGTCGGCTGATCGCCCTGCGGGCTTCCGACGGGCGGCTCTGTGAGACCTTTGGCACCAACGGCACCGTCGACCTGGGTATTGGCATGGGGCAATGGACGCCCGGCGATCCCCTGAACCGTGACCAGACGATACCGGCCCTGCCCGGCTTCCTGGTCCAGACAACGGGTCCGTTCGTGGCCGGTGACAAGATCGTTCTGGGTGCCTGGGTCGCCGACAACGTCAGCCAGGGTGAGCCGTCCGGAGCCGTGCGCGCTNTTGACGCCCGGACCGGCCGTCAGGTCTGGGCCTGGGACCTGGGCAATCCGGAAACAACCAATCTGCCGCCGGAGGGCGAGAGCTACACCAAGGGCACCNCGAATGTCTGGTCAGCCATGGCCTTCGATCTGGATCTGAACATGATCTATCTGCCGCTGGGCAATGCGACGCCGGACTACTATGGCGGGGCGCGGCGCGATTTCGACGACGACTACAACGCATCCGTTGTAGCCCTGAACCTCGATACAGGGCGTGAGGTCTGGCACTTCAATACCGTTAATCACGACATCTGGGACTACGACGTGCCAGCCCAGCCTAGCCTGGCAGATATCCCCGACGGTCAGGGCGGGACAGTTCCTGTCGTTATCCAGGCCACCAAGCGGGGCCAGATATTTGTGCTGGATCGCCGCACGGGTGCTCCGGTGAAGAGGGTTGAGGACCGCCCTANNCCGGGCGGCGATGGCACGGTCGAGGGTGAATACTACGCCCCCACCCAACCCTATTCGCCCGCCATGGCCGCTGTCGATGCTGAGCCCCTGACCGAGGCCCAGATGTGGGGCGCAACGCCGCTGGACCAGATGATGTGTCGCATTATGTTCCGCAAATATCGCTATGAGGGCGACTTCACCACCCAGTCGGTGCGCAGTTCGATCATCTATCCGGGCAACAACGGTGGTCCCAACTGGGGCAGCGTCTCGGTCGATCAGGGACGCAATATCGTCGTGACCGCCGACATGCGCATGCCGGTCATCAGTCGCCTGATCCCGCGTGCCGAGTTCGAGCGTGATCACCCGAACTATCAGGGCGACCCCCACGGAGAGTTGTCGCCACAGTTCGGATTGCCGTTTGCGAACTTCGTGACCAACTTCATGTCGCCGCTCGGTATTCCGTGTCTGGAGCCGCCTTGGGGCAATGTCACCGCCGTGGATCTGAACAGTGGCCAGATGGTCTGGCAGCAGCCGGCGGGCACGGCCCAGGACTTGACCTATCCTGGACTTGGCATCCAGCCCGGCATTGGCTTCTACGTCGGCATGCCGGCTCTGGGAGGCCCCATCACGACGGGTGGCGGTCTGACCTTCCATGGCGGCACCCAGGACTACTATCTGCGTGCCTATGACACCGAAACGGGCCGCCTGCTCTGGAAGGGCCGTCTACCGACCGGTGCTCAGTCCACGCCCATGACTTATGTCGGCAAGGATGGTCGTCAGTATGTCGTCGTGACGGCAGGCGGGGCCCGCTACAACCCCAACGACTGGGGCGATTACATCGTCGCCTACGCCCTGCCCCGCCAACAACAGGCCCCGGCTCCAGGTTAAGCGGCGGGTCGCCCGTAACGCCGCGCCGCCTCGGCCTCGAAACAGGCCATCAGGCGGCTGACCGCATGATCGAAATTGGCTTGAAGCATCGCGTCCAACAGGCGGTTCTTGAAGGCAAAATCGATCATGAACTCGACCCGCGTCCCCTGCGGATCGGGGTGGAAATCCCACTGGTTCTTCAGGTGCTGAAATGGCCCGCGGATCAGGCCGACCTGCACCCGGTTCAGGTCACAGTCGTGGCGCACCCAGGTGGAGAAGCGCTCTTTCAGGAAGGAAAAGCCCACCTGCGCCTCCGCATCCAGGCGGGTGACGCCCGGCGCTTCCTCATGATCGTTCCAGGTCCGCATGGCCGTGACCCACGGCACGAACTGCGGATAGGTGCGAACATCAGCCACCAGCTCGGCCAGCTGAGCGGGCTGATACGGCAGGATTTTCGTGACCCGGTGGACGGCCAAGTCTGGCTCAGCGCCCCGATTGCGCCAGTCGCGCCGCTTTCAGTCGGGCGAAGTCCTCGCCTGCATGGTGCGACGACCGGGTCAGGGGTGACGACGACACCATCAGGAAGCCCTTGGCGCGGGCGATGGCCTCATAGGCCTTGAACTCATCCGGGGTGACGAAGCGGTCGATGGCGGCATGCTTGCGGGTCGGCTGCAGATATTGGCCGATGGTGATGAAGTCGACACCGGCCGAGCGCATGTCGTCCATCACCTGCATGACCTCTTCCTTCGTCTCGCCCAACCCGACCATGATGCCGGACTTGGTGAACTGGTTCGGGTCGCGCTCCTTGACCATCTGCAGCAGACGCAGGGAATGGAAGTAGCGCGCACCCGGCCTAATCTTGAGATACAGCCGCGGCACTGTTTCCAGATTGTGATTAAACACGTCCGGCCGAGCGTCGATCATTACCTCGGCCGCACCGTCCTTCCTCAGGAAGTCCGGCGTCAGGATTTCGATGGTGGTGTTGGGGGCCTGCAAGCGGACCTGGCGCACCACCTCGGCAAAGTGGGCCGCACCGCCGTCATCGACATCATCGCGGTCGACCGAAGTGATCACCACGTGGTTCAGGCCCATCTGCTGCACCGCCAGGCCGACCTTGGCAGGTTCCGCGTGGTCCAGTGGCTGCGGCAGGCCCGTCTTGACGTTGCAGAAGGCGCAGGCCCGCGTGCAGGTGTCGCCCATGATCATCAGCGTGGCGTGCTTCTGGCTCCAGCACTCACCGATATTGGGGCATGCGGCCTCTTCACAGACGGTGTGCAGGCCCTTTTCCTTCACGATGGCGCGGGTAGCATTGTGCCCCGATCCCGGAGCCTTGACCCGCAACCACTCAGGCTTNTTCAGCACAACCGTCTCGGGGCGGTTCTGCTTNTCCGGGTGGCGCAGCGCCGCCGGAGACGTCTTGAGCGTATCGATCAGGGTGACCATCGGGCGCTATGTCGTCTTTTGCTCTGCCAAAGGCAAGGTGGTCGCCAAACTCACGGCGCGTAACACATCTTTTCAATCCGGATTCTCACGCCTAGTTTGCGCGGTCCAATGACAGGGCAACCAACGCCCGCGGGAGGTCCAGCTTGCGTGAACGCTTGAAATTCAAGGCGGGGGAAGAGTCGATCTTCGACGCCCTGATCTCGGCACGTGAGCGGTTTGGCGACAAACCCATTCTGGAAGACCAGGACCGCAATCCCNTGACCTATACCGGGGTCATCCGGGCCGCCATGGTCCTGGGGCGCAAGATCGCCGAGTTCACCGAGCCGGGCGAGCGGGTGGCCCTGCTGCTGCCGACCAGTTCCGGCATGGCCATCTGCTACTACGGCCTTCTGGCCCACGGTCGGGTGCCGGTGATGCTGAACTTCACCTCAGGCGAGCGCAATGTGAAGGCCGCGATCCAGGCGGCCGGCGTCAAGACGGTGCTGTCGGCCAAGCGGTTCATCAGCCAGGCCAAGCTCGAGGATCTGGTCGCCCACATTGAGACGGTGGCAAGGGTCATTTGGCTGGACGATGTCCGCAAGACCATCGGGCTGGGGGACAAGGCGTATGGCCTGCTGGCCGGGATGTTCNCCCGCCAGTTCCGCGTCAAGACCGATCCCGCCTCGCCCGGCGTAATCCTGTTCACCTCGGGCAGCTTCGGCGTGCCCAAGGGCGTAGTGCTGAGCCATGACAATCTGGTCGCCAACTGCCGTCAGGTCGCCCAACACATCGACCTGAAGCCGGAATGGTCGATCTTCAACCCGATGCCGACCTTTCACTGCCTGGGGCTGACCGGCGGGGTGCTGCTGCCGCTGCTGTCGGGGCTGAAAGTGTTCCAGCCCCCTCNNCCCCTGCACGGCAAGCAGATTGTCGAGCTGTTGCCTGAGATCAAGCCGTCGATCCTGTTCGCCACCGACACCTTTCTGAACCAGTGGGCGCGGCTGGCTGGGCCGGATGACTTCGATTCCCTGCTGTTCGTGGTCGCCGGGGCCGAAAAGGTCCGCGATGAAACCCACCACATGTTCAACACCCACTTCCACGGCCTGAAGCTACTGGAAGGCTACGGTGCCACCGAGGCCGCCCCGGTGGTGGCTGTCAATCATCCGGATCGCAACCGTCCCGGCACGGTTGGGCAGATGCTGCCCGGCATGGAGTGGCGGCTGGAATCCATTCCGGGCATCGACGAAGGCGGTCGCCTGTTCCTGCGCGGACCCAATGTGATGAGCGGCTATCTGTCGGCAGATGATCCGGAGCGGCTAGAGGTGCTGGAGGGCGGCTGGCACGACACCGGCGACATCGTCGTCATCGACGGCGATGGCTATGTCACCATTCAGGGTCGGATCAAGCGCTTTGCCAAGATCGCGGGCGAGATGGTCAGCCTGACTGCCGTAGAGGGTCTGGCCGACGCCGTCTGGCCCGACAACCGCAATGCCGTCATCGCCATCCCGGATAGCCGCAAGGGCGAAAAGCTGGTGCTGGTGACGGACCGTCAGGACGCAGAGGTCTCGCGCCTGACGGAATGGGCCCGCGAACATGGGGCCCCGGAGCTGGTGGTGCCCAAGAAGATCATCAAGGTGCCCGCCCTGCCCGTCCTGGGCACCGGGAAGACCGACTATGTGNCCCTGCAAAATCTGGTCGCGTCTGAGGTTCAGGCCGCCTGACACCTAGCCGATTTGCACCCCGGTCATCGAGATTGAGCCNCCNTCGATGACGTCGCTGAAGACGCCGACGTCATCTCCCTCGCGCTGCTGGGCCGCGGCGTAGAGCAAGGGCAGGTAGTGCTCGTCTGTGGGCACGCTCAGCGCCGCCTCGGGATCCAGGCTGTGCCAGTCGATCAGGGCTTGCGCATCGCCGCGGGCCAGGGCCGATTTGACCGCCGCGTTGAAGCGCTTGGCCCAGTCATAGGGCGCGCCGCCGTCGCGCTTCCAGGTTCGCAGATTGTGCACGATGTCACCGGACCCGGCGATCAGGATCCCTTCGTCGCGCAGCACCGTCAGTCGCCTGGCCAGGTCGTAATGCTCCTGCGGCGACCGGGTCCGGTCCAGCGACAGCTGCACGATCGGCACGTCCGCCCTGGGCCACACGTGGCACAGCACCGCCCAGGTGCCGTGATCCAGCCCCCACTGCTCGGTCGGCTGGGCTCCGGTCAGCTCATGCACTCTGAGGGCCAGCTCCGGTGAGCCTGGTGCCGGATACTGCATCGCGAAAAGGGCGGGCGGAAAACCACCGAAATCGTGGATGGTCGGTGGCTGGACCTGGCTGGTCACGCCCAGCCCTTGCGTCTCCCAGTGGGCCGAGACCATGACAACGCCCCGCGGTCGCNNTCCAGCCCTCCCCAGGGCACGCCAGGTGTCGGCAAAGGGACCGCCCAGGGCATTCATCGGGGAGCCGTGACCAAAGAAGACGGCCGGTTGGGTGCTCATGACGCCTCGTCTTTCTGAAACAGCTCAGGTTCCAGATGGAGATCGGGCGCTTGGGTGTGCAAGGGTGCCACCCCCTGCGCATCTCCATCCTCGTCATCCATGATGCCAATCAGGGGGCAGACCCGGTCGTAGAACGCCTGGTCAGCCGGCACCTTGCCCCCTTCGACNAGCCGGAAGCGATGCTCGACCACCATGGCCTGTTGTTCGATGTTCAACTGGCCCCAGGTGCAATCCATTCCGACCGGGTATTGATAGGAGGACGGCTTGTCGCCCGCCCGGATCTTGCCGGTCAGCAGATTGATTCCTTGCTGGGCCTGCCAGACATGCACCAACTCATGCACAAACACCGCTTGCTGGTTCAGCGGGGCCTCAGACAGATCTACGGGAAGATGCCGGGCCGGCCAAAGCACCCAATCGCGCCCGAACCAGCGCCCCGGCACAAAGGCGCGATCAAAGGGNCCTGGGGTGGCCCCGATGCGGATGCGGTCTAGCTGCAAGCCATGACCGAAGGTCTTGCGGGCCAAACGCTTTTCGCCCTTGGTCAGGCCACGGGCCGTGAATGGCTGGACCCAGGCGGGCGGAACCGCGCTCACGACTGCGGACTCCGGACATATTCCCAGTGCCAGGGCTCATAGGCATAGGGCACAAAGCCAAAGCGACCCGCATTCTTCACCAGCCACATATAGGTCGGCGACCTGGCCATGTAGGCTCGGCTCTCGGGGCGGGTGCTGTCAACGCTCAGGCCCTCCAGATGACCGACATACAGGTCGACCGCCGCGCCGGTGCGGTGGGCCGAACAGACCGCCCGGCGCTGACCGTCGCAGTTGCCCTCGGTGGCACATCGGGCCGCGTCAGCTTCCGGGTCGCGAAAGCCAGAAAAGATCTGCAGCAGCTCCGGGTTGGCGGCGATCTCCGGCACCTCACGCCGCGCGGCCGCAACCATCTGACGGTAGGCTTCCAGGGTGTCTCTGCGCAGCAGGCGGGTCAGACGATCGGCATGCTCCTCAGCCCCCACCAGATAGCCCAGTTGGTTCAGCGGCGGTGGGTCCGGACAGGGCTCATTCCTCACTCGCGCCATGATGAACGGACGGCGATCCTGCCAGACGCCGCGAAACACCTGAAAGGTGGCTTCATCAAACAGGCCTGTCGGCGCCAGGTTGTAACGGGCCTGGAACGCCGCCAGGGCCCGGGCGAATCCCAGCGACTGGGGTGCGCAACCTGTGCCGATCTCCTGCTGGATCAGAGGCAGATAGGTGTCCCAGCCGTATTCCGCCGCCCCATAGGGNGCCCAGGCCATGGCCTGATAGGAGTATGCATTGGCATCAACCGTCGCCGTCCAGGCCGCATCCTGGCTGTCGCAGGCCAAAGCTCCGTCCGGCGTGCGTCGATCTGACCCTTGGGCAAGGGCATCGGTGGCCGGTGCCAGCCCCACAGCATCAGACCCATCAGGGCGGCGAGATGGCAAATCAGTCGACGGCTCATGCCCCATTGTGACGGGCCACTCATGGCGCTGGCAAGGCATGGTTGGTCCCCCGAAACCGTCACGGGACGCCGCCGCCGTTTTTGCCATGCTGCCCTTGCTGATTCAGGTGCAGGCCCTGGCGCAGCCTTAACGGAGGCAGATTCATGACCGACACGGCTCCGGCGGCAGTGGTACCGCCGCCCGCCCCACACCGCCGTTCCAATGCTGTGCTGGCGGCCTTTTCGGCGGTGTGCCTGCCGCTGGCGGCCTTTGGGGTGGCACTGCCCGTCACCTTGCCTGAGTTCTACGCCACCTTCGTCGGGCTGGAGCTGGGTGTCGTGGCGGCCGTGTTCATGATCGTGCGCCTGATCGACATCACCTTTGACCCCTTCATCGGCTGGGCCATGGACCGCACCAAGTCGCGGTTCGGGCGCTATCGGCCGTGGCTGGTGCTGGCGACGCCGATCCTGATGCTGGCGGCCTATATGATGTTCGTGGCGGTGCAGCCAGGGGCGGGTCCCGTGTTCCTGTTTGCCTGGCTGCTGGTGCTCTACCTCGGCTTCTCCATCGGCACGCTTAGCCAACTCGGCTGGGCCGCCGTGCTGGCCCCTGAATATGATCAGCGCAGCCGCGTCTATGGCTGGTGGCAGGTGTTCAACATCATTGGCGTGGTGCTGATCCTGATCCTGCCGACCATCGTCGTGAAGGCTGGCATCGGTGACTATACCGACGGGGTGCGGATCATGGGCTGGGCCATTGTCATCGCCCTGCCCGTCACGGTCGGCCTGGCCCTGCTGGTGGTGCCAGAGCCTGTCACCAGCGGGGCCCAGCCGCACGGCAGCCTCGGGGCCTATGTTGCCCTGTTCAAGAAGTCCGTGGTGCGCAAGCTGCTGTTCGCGGACCTGCTCTTGGGCATTGCGCCGGGGATCACCGGCTCGCTGCTGTTCTTCTTCTTTGGCCAGATCAAGGGCTATGACCACACCCAGGCCGGGCTGTTCATGCTGATCTATTTCATCGGTGGCCTATGCGGTGCACCTTTCTGGGCCTGGCTGGCCACGCGGGTCGGCAAGGATCGGGGTCTGGCCATCGCCGGGCTGTCGTCTGCGGTTCTCTATGTCGGGGCGACCCTGGTGCCGGGGCACAACTTCATCCTGACCGCGATTGTCATGTTCATTGCCGGCCTGCCCTATGCGGCGGGCCTGTTCCTGACCCGGGCCATGATGGCCGACGCGGGTGATGAGGAGCGTTTCGAGACCGGGGTCGATCGCACCGGCCTGATGCTGTCGATCCTGTCGGCCACGACCAAGATTGGCCATGTGCTGGCTCTGGTGCCCTATCTGGTGCTGCAGGCTGTCGGCTTCCGCGCCATTCCGGGGCCAGAGGGCAACAGCCCGTCGTCACTGATCACCCTGCAGTTGCTGTTTATCGTGGTGCCTGGCGTGCTGATGGCGTTGTCGGCGTGGGTGCTGAAGGGCTATCCGCTGACAGCTCAGCGCCACCGCGAGATCCGTCAGGAACTGGATGCCCGCGACGCCGCTGCCCAGGGCGCGCCACCTGCATGAGCCCGATCGACCGCCTGAATGCCATTATGGCCCAGCTCCGCGCGCCGGTCGGCGGCTGTCCGTGGGATGTTCAGCAGACCTTTGCCACCATCGCCCCCTACACCATCGAAGAAGCCTATGAGGTCGCCGACGCCATCCAGCGTCAGGATATGGCCGATTTGAAGTCCGAGTTGGGCGACCTGTTGTTCCAGGTCGTCTTCCACGCCCGCATGGCCGAGGAACAGGGCCTGTTCGCCTTCGATGATGTGGCCAATGCCATGTCAGACAAGCTGGAACGGCGACATCCTCATGTGTTTGGTGAGGAAGCCGCGCAGCCCGACGGCTGGTCCCAGAAGGCCCGCTGGGAGGACATCAAGGCCGAAGAACGCAAGGCANAAGCCCAGACTGGCGTGCTGGACGATGTGCCCGTCGGCCTGCCCGCCCTGGCTCGCGCGGCCAAGCTGACCAAGCGAGCCGCCCGCGTCGGCTTTGACTGGCCCTCCACCGCCGAGGTGCTGGACAAGCTGGACGAAGAAGTCGCCGAGCTGAAGGTCGAGATTACCGCTGGTGACACCGACAAGGCCGCCGAGGAGCTGGGCGACATGCTGTTCGTCATGGCCAATCTGGCCCGCAAGCTGGGGGTCGAGCCCGAAGATGCCCTGCGCGCCGCCAACGCCAAGTTCGTGCGCCGCTTCGCTTTCATCGAGGCCGAACTGGCCAGGGACGGCCGCACCCCGGACCAGTCCGACCTGGCCGAAATGGACGCCCTGTGGGACGCAGCCAAGGTGGCGGAGCGGGTGTGAGCAAGGACCCTTTCCAGCCCTTCGGTTACCGGTTTGAAATCNGAACGCCCCAGCGACCTGATGCCGCAAAAGCCGCAATACGTGCCAGCTTGAAGGACTGGTTTGACATGCGTAGCGGCGCACGCGGATGGATCGTTGGGTCCTGGATTTGCTTATGGCTCAACGCCTTTGACCGATATGGCCCCTTCCTGCTGGCCCGTTTTTCTGGTGATGGCATAAGCACCCAGATCAAGGGCCGGGCTGGATCCAACCTCGGCGGCTTGATCATCGGTGTCATGATCCTTGGGCCAGTGGTGCTTGTGCTGGTGGTGNGGATTTTGGCCTCCGATCACCTCTCAGGTGTTGGCGTCGCCTTGGCTATGTTCTTCGTAGGTATCTGGGGACTTCTGCTTTGGTCGGGGCATGCTTTCAGAAAGGATGCCGATCCCTTGGTTCGTTTCCTTGAGAAGACCCTGCGGCCAACGCAAGACTCTGCGCCACCCAACCGACCAGCCCGCGCGACCACGCGGCCCCTGCAGCTGATTGTAAACGGAAAGCCCGGAACCAAACTCCGTACAACTGCCGATATCGATTCCGCCCTGGATGATTTGAAATCCGACGACTTCCTGATTCTGGAAGAGCTGCCTGAGGACTACATCCAGACGGCTCGCGTGGGGGATGACTTCATCATCGAGCGGCGCGAGGGCAGCCATTCCAGGCATTACGAAGCCACACGAACCGACAGCGCAGAATCCNGCTCCAGCGCCCGTGGGCCGACATTTACCCGAACCGAGACAGCCAATGTTCTGGTTGCCTACGCCATGGGAGAACCGTTCCCCAGCCTGGTTGCATGGAAAAGAAATGGCCCTAATCGCCGCCAACGCCAAGTTCGTGCGCCGCTTTGCCTTCATCGAGGCCGGACTGGCCAGGGACGGCCGCACCCCGGACCCGTCCGATCTGGCCGAAATGGACGCCCTGTGGGACGCCGCCAAGGTCGCGGAGCGGGGTAAGAGCCGCCATTTCCATCCAACCTCTGGTGTTGCCTCGGCGCAGATCGACCTGTCCCCATGGCTGACGTCTTGCAATGATGCGGTCTCAGGCTTTTGGCGGCGGGGGTGACTGCCGACTGGCCGACGTGTCGGGTTGGGTCTAAACCGAATGAGCTTCCGGGGAGGTCACACATGGTTGAAGCGCAATGCCAGGCAAGACGGGCGGTCCGACACGGCACGCGCGCTGTCGCATCGGCCCGCGCGGCGGGTCCGCAGCTTCTCGCCGTCGTCCTGGCTGTGCTGATGCTCTGCCTGAGCCCCTCCGCCGTCTGGGCCCAGGCCCCGAAGCCGCCGTGGCCGATCCGGCCCCGACCATTGCCAGCAAGACCGAGGTAACCGCCGACAGCGACATCGCCCACCGTATCACCGGCATTTTTGAGCAGATCGAGNGGCTCGATCAGGTGTCGGTCAGCGTGTCTGAAGGCGTCGTCACCCTGGAAGGCTCGGTCGCCCAGCAGGCTCAGGCAGACCGCGCCGAGGCCATCGCGTCGCGCGTGGCCGGGGTCGTGACAGTCCAGAACAAGATCGTGCGCGATGTTGCCGTCGAAACCAACGTCGTTCCCGTGCTGGACAAGCTGCGCGCCGACGTGCGCAGTTGGGTCAATGCAGTGCCCTTGCTGCTGACGGCCNTAGCCGGGGGCCTGGGGATTGCCCTGTTCGGGTTCTGGCTCGCCAACCGCTCAGCGTTGTGGAAGCGGGTCACGGACAATGTCTTCCTGGCCGATCTGATCTCCAGTTCAATCCGCATCGTATTCTCGATCGGCGGGGCCTTGTTCGCCTTGCAAATCCTCGACGCATCGGCGCTGGTCGGTGCCATTCTGGGCGGCGCAGGTGTGGCCGGGATCGCCCTGGGTTTTGCCATGCGCGACACCGTCGACAACTATGTGTCCAGTGTCATGCTCAGCCTGCGCCAGCCGTTTCGGGCCAACGACCATGTGGTCATCGACGACAAGGAAGGGCGGGTGATCCGGCTGACGTCGCGGGCCACCATCCTGATGACCATGGATGGCAACCACCTGCGCATTCCCAACTCCACCGTCTTCAAGTCGGTCATCCTCAACTACACGCGCAATCCCCAGCGTCGCTTCCAATTCGACCTGGGGGTCGATGCCGATGACGATGCCATGAATGCGATCAGACAAGGGGTCGAATCGCTTCGAGGGCTGGCTTTCGTTCTCGCCACGCCCGAGCCGAGCGGCACCATCGAGAATGTCGGGGATTCCAATATTATATTGCGCTTTNTTGGCTGGGTGGACCAACGTAAGACCGACTTCAACAAGGGCCGCAGCCTGGCCATACAGGCGGTCAAAACGGCGCTGGAAACCAGCGGGTTTTCCCTGCCCGAACCCATCTATCGACTGAGGTTTGAGCCGNGGGCAGCACCCGGTGCCAGCCCCGCAACAAGCCGGCCGTCGAAACCGCAAAGAAAGCGACCCGCGCCAGCACCTCCGAAAGACGAGGTCGACGATACGTCACCCGAGCCGGCTGTGGAGCAGATGGTCCACGACGAGCGGGAGAGCTCCAATGAGCCAGACCTGCTGCGCCATGACACCCCGATGGAGTGAGCGAGAATGGTCGTTTCTGTTGTCACGTCCCAGCATGATCCTGGCGGCAAGGTGCGGCTGGCCCTGATGGAGGGCGTCAAGGGCGACGCGGTGTTCAGCGCCGATGGCCGCTATCGCCCGCTGATGCGCCGCTGGCTGGGGGATGCCTTCCCCGACCGCTATCTGCTGTTCATCGGTATGAACCCGTCGACCGCCGACGCCAGCGTCAATGACCCGACCTGCGCCCGCGAATGGAGCTTCACCCAGCGCGAGGGCTTTGCCGCCATGGTCAAGGCCAACGTTGGCGACTACCGCGCCACCCACCCGAAGATGCTGCTGGAGCCGGGCGTCGTCGCCTCATCGCCCGACAACCTGCCCGCCATCCGCCAGGCGNCCGCCGGCGCCGCCCGGGTCATCGTCTGCCATGGCAAGCTGAACAAGGCGCTGGTCCCCGCGGGTCAGGCCCTGGTCCAGACCCTGCACGAAGACGGCCACGACCTCTGGTGCTTCGGCACCAACGCCGACGGCAGCCCCAAACACCCGCTCTACCTCAAGGGCGACACGCCGTTGGTGCGGTGGACGCTGGATCGCTGACAAGGCATCGGCATGGAAAAATGTCAAAGATAGAGTGGAAAGCGGGCTACAGCAGTGCCGAAATTGAGAGGGCGCAGAATCGCTTTGGTCTGAATTTTCCACCCGACCTTGTTGACCTTCTTGGCGACCGGAGACCAGCCCAGGGGCCGGACTGGAACAACGAGCGGGAGATTCGCTCCTATTTAGCTCGGCCGTTTGAAGGACTTCTCTTTGACGTAGAAGAGAACGCGCTTTGGTGGTCGCAGTGGGGAGACCGGCCAGAAGCTGCGGAAGATCGAGCGGATGTTCTCAGGGCTGTGCTAAATCGTGCACCAAAACTAATCCCGGTCTTTAGCCACCGATACCTACCCGAGACACCCAGTCTGGCTGGCAACCCCGTCTTCTCGGTCTATCAGTCCGACGTAATAATTTATGGGGCAAATCTCTCCGACTACTTCCTCCGCGAGCAAAACGGATGGGATTGCGTTCCGTGGCCCAAAACCATTCGTAAANTTGAGTTCTGGTCTGAGTTTCTTGAGTGAAACAGACGCGAGAGCCGCGAGCCTCCTTACTTATACCGAGAACCCCGCTCCCACCGGCCTAGCGCCGCCGGGTGCAGGCGCACCGTCACCGTCGTGCGGCCCGCCTCATCCACCTCGCGCCCCGTCACCCGGCCGTTTTCATACAGCCACGCCAGCGCCTCGCCCTGATGCGGTTCCAGCACCACCTCGATCTCCGGCTCGTCGTCGATCAGGCGGGCGATGGTCTCTCGCAAGCGTTCGATCCCCTGCCCGGTCCAGGCGGAGACGGCCACCGCCTCCCCATCCGCCGTCTTGCGTTCGGCTTGGGCCAGCAACAGCTCGCGGGCCCCTTCGTCCAGCAGGTCAATCTTGTTCCAGACCTCCAGCACCCGGCGCTGCTTGTCCTCCGCCGCCGGGATCTGTTTCAGCACCGCCTCGACGTCCTTAGCCTGGGCGTCGGTGTCGGGGCTGGCGATGTCGCGCACGTGCAAGATCAGGTCGGCTTCGCCCACCTCCTCCAGCGTCGCCCGGAAGCTCTCAACCAGTTCGTGCGGCAGGTCCGAGATGAAGCCCACCGTGTCGGCCACAATCGCCGGGCGCCCCTGCGGCAGGCGAATGGTCCGCTGCGTCGTGTCCAGGGTCGCAAACAGCAGGTCCTTGGCCAGAACCTCCGATCCCGTCAGCCGGTTGAACAGCGTCGACTTGCCCGCATTGGTGTATCCGACCAGGGCGATGGTCGGATATGGCACCTTCTGCCGCTGCTTGCGGTGCAGGCCGCGTGTGCGCCGCACCTCCTCCAGCTCGCCCTTCAGCTTGACGATGCGGTCGGCGATCAGGCGCCGGTCCAGCTCGATCTGGGTTTCACCGGGGCCGCCGGTCGAGCCGGTACCGCCGCGCTGTCGCTCAAGGTGGGTCCAGGTGCGCACCAGGCGTGAGCGCTCGTAGTCCAGCCGGGCCAGTTCGACCTGCAGGCGGCCCTCCTTGGTCCGTGCGCGGCGACCAAAGATCTCCAGGATCAGACCGGTGCGGTCGATGACCTTGGCATCCCAGGCCTTCTCCAGATTGCGCTGCTGCACCGGCGTCAGCTGGTCATCGACCACCACCGCCTCAGCCTCGGCGGCTCGCACCAGGGCCGCCAGCTCCTCGACCTTGCCCGAGCCGAACAGGGTGGCGGGCGTGACCTTGCGCACCGGCACCACCTCCTCGGCCCGCACATCCAGATCCAGCGCGCGGGCCAGGCCGACGGCCTCTTCCAGCCGTTCCTGCGCCGCGCGATCGGTCTCGCTGCGGCGGTCCGGGTGAATGACAACCGCCCGGATCAGCGGGACGGTGTGATCAACGAGTTTGGAAGCCAATCAGTCCTCTTCGGCGTCCGGCTCATACATCTGAACCGGTGCGGACGGCATGATGGTGGAGATCGCGTGCTTATAGACCAGCTGAGACTGGCCATCGCGGCGCAGCAGGACACAGAAGTTGTCGAACCAGGTCACAATGCCCTGAAGCTTGACCCCATTGACCAGAAAGATGGTCAGCGGCGTCTTTGTCTTGCGCACGGTGTTGAGGAAAGTGTCCTGCAGGTTCTGGCGTTTGTCTTGCGACATGGCGGGTAGGTCCCGTTCTTGTTTGTTAGGGCGTCGAGTGCGCACCCTATAGGCCCGCCACAGAAGATCAACAGGTTGCCGTGATCGCGAACGTCGAGCAGCTTTTGGTCAGATCTTGTTACCCTGAGCAGGACCTCGCGCTATGCCATGGCCCATCCGGCACAGAGATAGATTGATCTTCGACCTGCATCCAATGGGAAGATGTCTCCGATGTACGCATTGATCCGATCAGCAGGTGGCGCAGCGCTCTTTCTGCTTCTGACTGGCTATTCAGACCCAAACAGCCCGACGAGCCAAGTAGTCACAGACCGAACCACCCCTGCTGCGTCCGGGGCGGTCGTCTTGCCCGTTCTGGTGCGCGACCCCGCGCTTGCGGAGGCCTCGACCCTCAATGTCTGCTTGAATGCGGGCACGGCACCCAAACCGCTCCGCGTGTCCTCAATCAGTTGTTGGACAGGCCAGACGCATTGCACGGCCTTGGTCGAACTTATTGGCGGTGATCGCCTCTATCTCAGCGAGTTTGATGCGCTGAACCCGCCTGTTGCGGTCTCTGGAAACGAAATGTGCATCGAACCACACCGCCCGATTGCGGGAACCCTGGGGCAGCATCCGCCGAGCGAATAAGGAGGGCTGGCGGCCGCTAACTGGTCCTTAACCGGAACGGCTCATGAACATCTGATGGACGTTTGCGGTTTGTTCCGCTATGTTCAAGGAACCAGATTCGCCGTTAAGGGGCCAGCGATGCTCACGCGCAAACAGCACGAACTGCTGATGTTCATTCACGAACGGATTCAGGAGACCGGCGTGTCCCCCTCGTTCGATGAAATGAAGGAAGCGCTGGATCTGGCGTCGAAGTCCGGCATCCACCGGCTGATCACGGCGCTGGAGGAGCGGGGCTTTATCCGCCGCCTGGCGCACCGGGCGCGGGCGCTGGAGGTGCTCAAACTGCCGGAACAGGCCACGGCCGGGNCACCGCGCGGCCGACCGAACTTCAAGCCCGGCGTCATCGAGGGCGNNGGCGCCCGGCCAACTGCGATGTCAGAAGCCGCCAACGACATGCGCGAACTGCCGTTGCTGGGCAAGATCGCCGCCGGTACCNCANTTGCGGCCATCGAGCACGAACAGGAACGCATCCCTGTCCCGGCCAGCATGCTAGGCGGGGGCGAACACTACATGCTGGAAATCGAGGGCGACTCGATGATCGAGGCTGGGATTCTCAATGGCGACCTTGTGGTCATCAAGAAGGGCGATACCGCCCATTCCGGTGAGATCGTCGTCGCTCTGGTTGACGGGGAGGAAGCCACCCTCAAGCGGCTGCGCAGGAAGGGCGCGTCGATTGCGCTGGAGCCAGCCAACCGCGCCTATGAGACCAAGATATTTGGGGCCGATCAGGTCGAAGTTCAGGGCAAGCTGGTGGGTTTGATCCTGCTATCACTGAGGCAGATGGGGCCTTCGGGATCGGCAGTGCCGTAACGGCTCCAAGGCCGCTCTCCGCGCACTTCCGATGTCCAGAGCCCGCGCCAGCCATCCCCGGACCGCCACAGTTCGACAGCTCCGCCTCGTGCGAAGTCGGTCCCGTCTAGCACCAGCCGATCCCGGCACGCACCTGGCAGCTCGGCCACAGAGGCGCGAACGCTGACGACCTCCGCCCCCAGGCACAGGCCCGCCAGCTGCGCCGCTGATGGAGCCTTTCGGCCCCACCAGATCGCGATCGACGGGTGGCCCTCCTTGCGTATCGGGACACAGCTGAAGCGTTGGCAGCTCCAGGTCGGCTCCGGCGGTTCGGCCAGGGTCAAGCCTCGGCGCCGCGACCAGATATCGGCGGCAAAGGCCCGAACGCGCGGACGAACGACCCAGGCATCCCGGTCCTGGCGCACAGCGGCTTGGGTCCCACCGTCGCCGATCCAGATGTCAGGCGGTGCCTGCCGCGGCCACAGCATCACGGCGCAGGCCAGCGGCAGCCCCAACCAGCGCAGCGGTCCCTTCCACAAGCAGATGATGAGGATACCGAAGAACGCGATTGGCAAGGCGACAGACGGCGCGCTGGCCACGATACGCACCGCCCCTGGCAGACCCGCCGTCCATTCACCGACACTCAGCATGATACCGATGCCCCGTCCTGCCAGCCACAGGAACGGCTTGCCCAGCCCAATCGTCTCCAACAATGCCCCAACTGCCAGCGATGGCATGATCAGGAAATCCGCCAGGGCTGCGGTCGCCAGATTGGCAAACAGCCCATAGACCGCCGTGCGGTTGAAATGCTGCATGGCGAATGGCCCCGTCGCCAGCCCCGCGACCAAACTGGCCAGAAAAGCGGCGAGCAGCCACCGACCCGACCGCTGCACCCAAACTATCGCCCATGGAGCCGAAATCTCCCGCGGTGGCCGGCGAACCGACTCGGCCAGGGCCACCAAGGCTGCCGTGGCTGCAAACGACATTTGGAAACCAGGCGTGACCACGGCCTCAGGCTGCATGATCATGACCACCAGGGCAGCGACAGCCAGGGCATGCATTGTGATCGCGCGCCGGTCCAACAGGATGGCAACGAAGGCAATGCCTGCCGTGATCGCCGCCCTTTCCGCCGGCGGCGGCGCACCGGACACCACCAGATACACGCCAAGCGCAAGCAACCCGGCCCAGGCCGCCACCTTNTTCGAAGACACCCGCAGTGCCAGCCAAGGCCAGGCGGCAATCACCAATCTGACCAGAAAGAAAACGAAGCCCCCGACGACCGCCATGTGCAGACCCGAAATCGACAGGATGTGCGCCAGGCCAGAGTTGCGCATGGTGTCCATTTCGTCGGGCTGCAGCCAGGCTTCAACGCCGGTTGTCATCGCTGCGGCCACGCCGCCTGCGCGTTGTCCTGTTGTCAAAATGATCTTTTCGGCCAGCTGTGCGCGGAAGGCATTGATCCGCATGACCTGTCTCAAACGCCACTGCGGTGGCGGGAGATCGGCCATGCGCGTCGGCCCGAGCGAGAAGGCAACGCCGCCCAACCGCTGAAACCAGGCTCCGCGCCCAAAGTCATAGGCCCCGGGGCTCGCAGGCGCTGGAGGCGGATTGAGAATGGCAAANAGGCGTATGGGCGTGCCCGGTACGGGCAACACACCATCACGCAAGGTCGCGCGTATGCGCAGCGGCGTATCCTCTGGTGCCAGGCCACGGATGCGGACAGGCGCGATCAAGACGCGGGGNCCAGACGCGCCAGGACTGTCCAGATCGACCACCCAGCCCTCGATGACAGTGGGTTCGCTCATGGCTGGCGCAATCGGCGCCGCACGCATGTCCGATCGAATTTTGGCCGCGCTCAGGCCCAAGGCAAAGGCACACAGGATCATGCAGGGCCAGCTCATCCAGCGGGGCTGNCCAACGCGGCGCAAAACCCACCACAGGCCACTTGCAAATATCGACAGCAGCATGAGGGGCCAAAGCGGGGGCTCAATCTTGAAGGCAAAGTAGCTTGCGCAGCCGGCTCCGAACGCCACCGGGGCCCACAGCCGCCAGCGCAGGGACTGGGCCGCGAACTGGGCATCCAGAAACCTTGCGAAGGCCTGCATTGGGGTAGGCTTGGCCGCAACGAGCGCTATAAGGGCGGACCCAACGGATCCTTCCCCCATGCCTGACTCGCCTTCCGACTCTGCCGTCGTCACCCGTTTCGCCCCTTCGCCAACCGGCGATCTGCACATAGGCGGTGCCCGCGCCGCACTTTTCAACTGGCTTNTTGCGCGCAACCAGGGCGGCAAGTTCCTGATCCGCGTGGAAGACACAGATCGGGAGCGGTCAACCGATGCCGCTGTCGAAGCCATTTTCGAGGGACTGAACTGGCTCGGCCTATTTTCAGACGAGCCCCCTGTATTCCAGGCCGCCCGCGCCGATCGCCATCGGGAGGTGGCCTATCAAATGCTGGAAAACGGCCATGCCTACCGCGACTTTCTTACGCCAGAGGAGACGGCCGAACTCAAGGATGAGGCTCGAACCAAGAATGTTCCATTTGAGTCGCCATGGCGCGATCGGACGCCAGGTGTTGATGACCTGTCTCGCCCGCACACGATCCGATTCNCCCTGGATCGAGCGGTGGCGATCGACGATGCCGTAANNGGTCAGGTCCGCTGGGATGCCGCAACCCTCGACGATCTCGTAATCCTCCGATCCGACGGTTTACCGACATACAATCTGGCTGTCGTCGTCGATGACCACGACATGGGCGTGACCCATGTCATACGAGGCGATGACCACCTGAACAATGCAGCCCGCCAGTCGTTAATCTACGACGCCCTGGGCTGGCCGCGCCCGATATTTGCCCACATGCCATTGATCCACGGAGCCGACGGCNAAAAGCTGTCGAAGCGTCATGGTGCAACGGCCGTCGGCGAGTGCGAAGACCAGGGCTACCTGGCCGAAGCCATGCGCAACTACTTGGCCCGTCTCGGATGGTCTCACGGCGATGACGAGCTGTTTTCAGACGATCAGGCTATCGCGTGGTTCAGCCTGGACGGGATCAACAAGGCCCCAGCCCGCCTCGATTTCGACAAGCTGGCGCACGTCAACGCCCACTGGATCCGGCTGGCCGACGATGATCGGTTGGCCAAGGTCGTGCTGGATGTGCACTTGGTGCGCGGCCACGCCCTCAAACCCGACGATGAGCGGCGGTTGGCGCAGGCCATGCCCTTCGTCAAGGATCGCGCTAAAACGACACTGGAACTGGCCGACCAGACCGGATTCGTTCTGGCGGAACGCCCCTTGCCTCAGTCGGACAAGTCAATGGCGCTCCTGACGGGGGACACCGGTGAGCGGATCGGACGCTTAACCAAGCGACTGTCACTTTTTGAAAGCTGGGACGTGTTTGCGCTCGAGGCGGAGCTGAAGGACTTTGCCGAATCAGAACAGGTTGGCTTCGGCAAGATCGGTCCTGCCATGCGTGCGGCGCTGGCCGGACCGCATCCGGCACCGGATATTGCTCGCACCTTGGCGGCGCTTGGGCGAAATGAAGCGCTGGCGCGTTTGAATGATGCGTTGCAACAGAGTATTTGATCCGTCAGTGAATAACGGCGGCAGCCCTCCTCCCCGCTGTCGCCCATAAAGTAAGGGGCCAACATGACCGAACCCACCAAATCCGCTGGAACTGCGACCCTCAATTATGCCGGCAAGACTGTCGAGCTGCCGGTCCTGGCGGGCTCAGTTGGCCCCGAGGTCATCGACATCCGCAAGCTTTATGGATCGACCGACGCCTTTACATACGATCCAGGGTTCACTTCGACGGCGGCTTGCGAGTCCGGCCTGACATATATCGACGGTGATGCGGGCATCTTGTTGCATCGTGGCTATCCGATCGATCAGCTGGCTTCAAAATCGAACTTCGTCGAAGTCTGCTACCTGTTGCTGCACGGCGAACTGCCTACGCCTGCCCAGTATGAGGTGTTCGAGCGCTCGATCACCATGCACACCATGCTGCATTCGCAGTTTGACCGCTTCTTTGAGGGCTTCCGCCGCGATGCCCACCCGATGGCCATCATGGTGGGCACGGTCGGAGCCCTGTCGGCCTTCTATCACGACAGCCTGGACATCCATGATCCGGTCCAGCGCGATATCTCGGCCATCCGCCTGATTGCCAAAATGCCGACGATCGCCGCGCGTGCTTACAAATACCACATCGGCCAGCCGTTCGTATCGCCGCGCAACGATCTCAGCTACGCCGAGAACTTCCTGCGCATGTGTTTCGCGGTGCCCGCAGAGGATTATGTGGTCGACCCGGTCCTGGCCAAGGCGATGGACCGCATCTTCATCCTGCATGCCGACCACGAACAGAATGCCTCGACATCGACCGTCCGGCTGGCGGGCTCTTCGGGGGCCAATCCGTTCGCCTGTATCGCTGCGGGCATTGCCTGCCTCTGGGGCCCGTCGCACGGGNGGNCCAACGAAGAAGCCCTGAACATGCTCAAGGAAATCGGCACGCCCGAACGCATCCCGGAGTTCATTCAGGGCGTGAAGGACAAANAATACAAGCTGATGGGCTTCGGCCACCGCGTGTACAGANACTACGATCCACGCGCCAAGGTGATGCAACAGTCCGCGTATGAAGTGCTGGCTGCCACCGGTCGTGAGAACGATCCGCTATTCCAGGTGGCCAAGGAGTTGGAAAAGGTCGCGCTGAACGACGAGTATTTCATCGAGCGCAAGCTGTTCCCGAACGTCGACTTCTACTCAGGCATCACCCTGTCGGCGATGGGCTTCCCGACCTCTATGTTCACCGTGCTGTTTGCCCTGGCCCGCACCGTCGGCTGGATCGCCCAGTGGCGGGAGATGATGGCGGATCCGACGCAANAGATCGGACGGCCGCGCCAACTGTATACGGGCCCGACCGAACGCGACTACGTGCCCATGGCCAAACGGGAATAAACAACTCGAAAAACAGATCCCACCCAGTTGCAATAATTCAAGGCTACGAGCCTCTCTCGATTCAACCGAACGACAATTCGTTAAAGATCAATATTGCATCTATTGTGGCAATCCCATCTCCAATATTGATAATTGGCCCACCTCAAGGCTTGCTCTTTTTTATTTAATGAGCTCCACCACGATTTCAGCTTCTCACACCCGCTACAGCCCCACCCGGTGCCGGATTGCCCGACCCAATCCCGCCCCCTACTCCCCAAATCCTGAATACGATCACAATCCAATTATGACTGCAGCCAACCATCCAATCGCGAGAAGACCCAACCAAACCATGTATGCCACCCATTCAATTCGCCGCTTCAAGTTGAATTTCTAAGCTACCCCAAACCACGCCGTGCGCAACACCGTTATGCCGAATGCCAGAGTGCATATGTATGCCGCTGATCTATTGCCAAACCGTGGTTCATTCTGTCATTTCGCCCCGCGCTGTCACTAGGCGCATCAGAGTATCCGCCGCAATCTCCGACGGATTGCGGCCCTCGCGGCCCATCCGGTCCAGAGCGGCGGTCTGAGCGGCCACCTGGTCGGCGCGGGCCGCCGGGTCGTCCAGTAAGCGCGTGATCTCACGCACGAAGTTGTGCGAGGTCGCCTCGTCCTGGATCAGCTCACGGGCAATCTCTTCATTGGCAGCATGGTTGAACAGGGTCGCGTATTTGCCGGTGAAGAACGGCTTCATGATCGCATAGCTGAGCGGCTGGAACCGATAGCCGATGACCATAGGCGCACCGGCCAGCGCCAACTCCGTTGAGACGGTGCCAGACGTGGCCAGCGCCACCGTCGCCGCCTTCATGGCCGCGTATTTCTCGTCCTCATCGACTTGGATGACTTGGCAGGGCCAGGTGGCCAGCCGCGCCCGCACGTCGTCCGCAACAGTCCCCGCCAAGGCGGCGGCAACCGCCAGGTCAGGATGCTGTTGACGCAGGATTGCGACGGTCTGTTCGTAGACCGGCATCATCAAGCGGATCTCGGAGGGGCGACTGCCGGGAAGAACGAGCAATAGGTCGCCAGCTGCGGGCAAGCCGTGGCTGGCGCGGGATCTCGCCGGGTCTGCACCGCCCATGTCAACGTGCAAGGCTTGCGACCCGACCACAGTGGTTGGCAGACCTTCGCGCTCAAACCAGGGCGCATCAAAGCTGTACAGTGCCAACAGATGGTCAACCGAGGCTGCCAGGGTCTTGGCCCGGCCAGGGCGCGACGCCCAGACCTGTGGCCCGACGTATTTGATCAGCGGTACGCCCGGCAATGCTGTCTTCAGGGCCTTGGCGACACGGATAGTGAAGCCCCAGCTGTCGATCAAGACGACAGCATCGGGTTGCTCAGCCTTGGCCAGGGCGACTGTGTCCGCCACGCGCCGCTTGACCAGCCCGTAGGCCCTTAAGCCCTCCAACCACCCCAGGATGGACAGTTCCTTGATGTCAAATGGACTGGCGATTCCTTCTGCGGCCATCTTGGGGCCGCCAACGCCCACGAAGGTGATGGACGGATCGCGGTGCCGGAGCGCATAAGCCAGTCCCGCCCCGAGATCATCGCCGGACGCTTCCGCCGCCACCAGCATGACCTTCCTGTGGCGTTTCATGCGCGGTCCTCGCCCCACACGAACAGCCCGNNGAGTCGGTCAGCGACTTCGACAATCGCAATGCGGTCAATCAGGATCAGTTTTCCGGTCAGGCCAGCGATCCCGGCCAAGCCTGCAGCATGAGCCATCTCGACCGTGCGGGCACCGATAACGGGCATATCGACGCGCATGTCCTGAATGGGCTTGGGTGCCTTGCCGAGGGCGCCCTTCGTTCGCCCNGCGGACCCGCGCAGATCCATCGGCAGCCCTGCGACCCGAGCCAGCATGGCATCGGTGCCTTCCTGGGCCTCCACAGCAAGGACCAGCCCGTCGCACACCACCGCGCCCTGGCCGACATCAAGTTCGCCTGACTTCTCTGCAACATACAGGGCTTTTCTCAAGTCCAGAAGTTGGGGCTGTGTCGGCACTGCGCGGCCCAGAGCTCCGGACGGCAACGTCTCACCGCCCAAAATGTCGTCGGCACCCTCCACCGCAAAACCCTCGTCTTCGAAGGCCGACAGGATTTTGCGCAACAGGGCGTCGTCCCCNTGCGTGGCAGCCGCGATAATGCCCGGCAACAGCGTCGCACCCTTGAGGTCTGGCAGGNNTGCCTTGAAGTCCGGGCGGGAGACATTCCCCGCCAAACAGATCGCTTCGCAACCGGCGGCCTTGAGGGCCTTCAGGACAGCCCCGATCTGCGCCAAGCCAAAATCGTCGCCGGGCCAGCGGTGCAGGGCATGGTCCGCAAAGCCCTCTAGCCTTACAACATAAAGACCGCGACCTTCCTCTTCACAGCGATGGGCTACGGCGATGGGCAGATCCCCGGCCCCAGCGATCAGACCCAGCAGCACGTTCGCGGCGCATGGTTTCACCGCTCCGGCAGGGCAACAGGCCGGCGCGTATCTTCGCGGATAAAGGCGATGATCTCCTGGATTTCGGGCAGATCGGCATAGGTCGTGGCCGCCTGATCCAGCCGCTCTGAAAACAGCCCATCACCTTCGAAAATGTCACGGTAGGCGGCCAGCAGCCGACGCACCGCATCCTTGCCGTAGCCCTTACGCTTGAGCCCCACCAGATTCAGGCCGTGCAGGCGCACATGATTGCCCCACGCAGAGCCGTAGGGAATGACGTCACGTGTCACCGCTGACAGGCCACCCACGATGGCCCCCTGCCCCACGCGCCCAAACTGGTGCACAGCGCAAAGCCCCCAGAAACACCCGGTCGCCGACGCGCACGTGCCCGCCCAGCGTCGCATTGTTGGCAAACGTAACATTGTCGCCGACNNCACACAATCATGCCCGACATGGGCCCCGGTCATGAAGAAACAGTGGGAGCCAATGGTCGTCAGTTTGCGATCGCCGGGCGTACCCNNGCGATTAAAGGTGCTGTGCTCCCGGATCGTGCAGTTTTCGCCGATCTCCAGGGCCACCGACTCACCCTTGTAGCCCCCATGTTGGGGATCCCCGCCAATGACGCAAAAGGGATGGATGGTTGTCCCGGCACCGACCTTGGTGTCCTGCTGAAGCAGCACGTGGCTCGCCACGCGTNNACCTTCTCCCAAGGTCACGCCCGGGCCGATAACAGACCACGGCCCGACCTCCACGCCGCCGGCCAGAACCGCAGAGCCATCAACCTGGGCCGTCGGATGGATGGCCATGGATCAGGTCGCCGGTTGGTCGACAGTGACCACCATGGCCATGAATCCGGCCTCGGCGGCCAGCTTTCCGTCAATAAAAGTTTCGCCCCGAAACTTGTAGGCGTCGCCGCGTGCCCGCGTGACCTTCACCTCCATGCGTAGCTGATCGCCCGGACGTGCCGGCTTGCGGAAGCGGACCCCGTCGATGGACATGAACATGATGACCTTGTCGGCCACCGCAACGTCCATGGTCTTGGACATCAACAAGGCACCGGTTTGCGCCATAGCCTCTACAATCAGGACGCCGGGCATCACCGGATCGATCGGAAAATGTCCTGGAAAGAACGGCTCGTTGTGAGTCACGTTCTTGATGCCGGTGATTGACGTCGCCGGCACAAAATCCTCAGCCTTGTCGATCAGCAGAAATGGATACCTGTGCGGCAGGCGCCGCATCACCTCGGCATAGTCGATGGAACTGTCGCTCATTCTTCGGCCTTCCCGGACCGCTTGATGGCCCGTTCCCGCACCTGTTTGGACAGCCAGACCGTTTCCCGCAAGGAGTCACGCAGGGGTTTTGCGGGATAACCCGACCAAACTTCCCCAGGCGGGATGTTCTTCAGCACGCCACCGCCAGCGGCCACGCTGGCACCGCCGCCTATCGTGATGTGGTCACCAACGCCCGCCTGGCCGCCAAACATGACGTTATCTCCCGTCGTGACCGAGCCGGACAGACCGGTGTGTCCCGCAAGCAGATTGTTGCGCCCGATCACACAGTTGTGGCCAATCATAACCAAATTATCGATCTTAGTGCCTTCACCGATCACGGTGTCGTCCCAAGCCCCGCGATCGATACAGGTGTTGGCCCCGATCGTCACATTGTCCTGGACGATCACACGTCCCAGCTGCGGTATGTCCAAGGTGCCGGAATCCGAGGCTGTAGCCCCGAACCCGGCCTCACCGAGCCGTGCCCCGGCAAGGATCTTGACCCGGTCTCCGATCAGNGCAAAATGACAGACTCACATGGCTGCCAATGTGGCAATCGCGGCCAATCTGCACCCCAGGACCGACAACCGTATTGGCCCCGATCCGGCTCCCACGGCCGATCGCACGCCGTCACCGATAACGACGCCGGGCTCGAGAATGACAGTCTCATCCTCGATGGCCTCAGCGATCGCCATAGCGCGATCNAACTCCCGCCGACGGTGCAACGTGGCCGACGCAATGGCCCACACCGCCTGGGGTCGCGTGCTCACCAGCACGGCAGTTTCTGCTGGCACGAGGTCGGCAGCCGCAGCCGTNACCACCACGGCCCCAGCACGTGTTCCAGCAAGCGCATCGGCAAATTTTCGGCTGGCCATAAACGCCAGATCGCCCGCTCCAGCGCGAGCCAGAGGGGCGACCGAACGGATGACCCTTTCTCCGCCCCTGCGAACCTCCGCTCCCGTCGCAGCAGCAAGTTCTGCGGCGGTTTGAGGCGGCAGGGCTTCAAANAAGCGAGGATCGGGCAACGCTAACCCTTACTGGGCCCCGTCAGCCGGAGGCGTCAGGCGCGTGAACGACAGGCTCGGCAGCGAGGTGTTCAGCTGCTGAACGACGGCATCGGTGATGTCCATGCTCGGGTTCGCATGGATGACTGTCGCTTCACGGGCGAANAGGATGCCACAACCGCGGGCGGCGTATTGGGCGGCGACAATCGGCTCTGCAGCCTGGGCGATCGTGCGCGACTGCACGGCCTGGGTATAGCGCAGTTCGGCTTCACGCGTCTGAACCAGTTGCTGATACTCGCGCATGCGCACGTTCAGCGCCTGGCCCCGCTGTTGGCGCTCTTCCTGGGGNATCGTCGCTGCGCCTTGTTGCAGGGCGGTGCTTTCGGTCTGGATGAACTGCTCGTAGGGTTGCAGCTCGGCCTGCACTTCCGCCTGGATGCGCTGCATGCCGGCCTGCAGGGATTGACCGGCCGTCGAGCGGATCATCAGGCCTTCGTGGTTGTAGATGCACACGCCCGGCAAGGCGGTCCGGTTGCAATCGCATCCTGAGCCTGCCGATCCGACGAAAGTCAGGGCAGCAAGGGTAGCAAGGGCAAGAGTTTTCATAGGGTTATCCTCAAATGCGGCACGCCAGACCGGCGGCCCTTAGAACTGGGTGGATTGGGAGAAGCGGAAGGTTTCACGGCGATCATAGGGCTCTGAGCCCAGGACCTTCGACAGATCAAACCTGATCGGACCCATCGGTGACTTCCAGTGAATGCTCAGGCCGGTCGTGGCTCGCAGCGACAGGTCGTCGATGATGTTCGTGTTCCGAAGCCCTGTCAGCGAGTTGATCAGGTAGCGATCATCCAGCAGGCCGACCGTCCCGACGTCAGCGAACAAGCTTGTGCGAATGCCATACTCTTCAGGCAGAAGGTTCGGAACCGTCAACTCCAGCGTGCCAATCACGTAGAAATTGCCGCCCAGCGCGTCCTGTGTCGTCAGATCACGTGGTCCAATGCCCGCCGTTTCGAAACCGCGGAAGCTGTTACCGCCCTTGAAGAAGCGGTCGTTAATCCGAACCGGATCCCCTGACCAGCCCGAGACATATCCGACTTGTGTCTGAGCCGTGACCACCCACTCGGGTGCAATGCCCCAGTAGGCGGACATGTCTGCTTCGGTCTTGATGTAGTTCACATCGCCGCCGATGCCTGCGAGGTCCTGGCGCAAGCTGCCGCTCCAGCCACGCGTCGGTGTCACCGGATCGTTTCGCCGATCGACAAACAAGGTGTAGCCCGCCGAGGAGTTCACAAAGCTGCCGATCTGGTCGCAAAGTGCCGAAGACCCCGTGCCACTGCAGTAGTTGGACGGCACAATGATCTCATCAGCCCGGAGATAGTAGCGCGCGGACAGCGCCGTATACCCGTTCAGCGGATAGGTGATGCGNAGACCCATGCCGGTCGATTTGTAGTCATGCGATGANTGCTCGCTCAGATCATAGCGCGAATGGAAGGCATCAAACCCGGCACGCAGATCCCGACCCAGAAACTTCGGTTCCGTGAAGCGGAAGTCGATCTGCTGGCGCAGGCCGCCCCATTCCACGCGCGCCACGACGTTCTGGCCACGGCCGCGGAAATTGCGTTCGGTGATGCCGAAGTTGAGCACGAAAGAATCTACCGAACTGAAACCAGCACCGACCTGCAACTCGCCCGTCGGCTGTTCCTCGATCTGCACGTTCACCACGCTGCGGTCCGGTGCCGATCCTGGGGCTTCGGTGATCTCAACTTCCTTGAAGAAGCCCAGGGCACGAAGGTTATTGCGCGAGCGATTGACCAGGGCGCGATTGAACGCATCGCCTTCGGTCAGCATCAGCTCACGGCGAATGACCGGGTCGATAGTCCGGGTGTTCCCGACAATGTTGATACGGTCGACATAGACCCGCGGTCCCTCCCGCAGATTGAACGTCACGTCCACGGTATCGGTCTCAGGATTGGCGACATAGGACGGCTCAATGTCGACGAATGCGTAGCCAGCAGAACCCGCGGCAAACGTCAGGGCATCGACCGACGACTCAATCTTGTCGCTTTCATAGAGGTCGCCGGTATGGATCGGCAGCAGTCGCTGCAGGAAATCGGCATTGAGGCGATCCCCTTCGGTCACCACCCGGACATTGCCGAAGTTGTAGCGGTCGCCCTCATCGACGGTCAGCGTGATGCCAAAGGCGCTATCATCCGGTGCCAGTTCCGCAACGGCCGAGACAACCCGGAAATCGTAGTAGCCGCGGTTGGTATAGAACTTCNNCAATTGCTCCCGGTCGTAGTCGAGCCGGTTCGGGTCGTAGTTGTCGTTTCTNGAGAACAGCCGCCACCAGCGTGACTGCTTGGTCAGCATGATTTCGCGAAGGTCGGCATCCGAAAAGGCGCTGTTGCCCAGGAAGGTGATGGCCTGAACCCCAGTCGACGGACCTTCATCGATCTCGAAAATGACATCGACGCGGTTCTGCTCGAGCTGGACAAGTTTGGGCGTGACCGACGCGCCGATCCGTCCCGACAAGCGATACAGCTCGATGATCTTGCCAACGTCCTCCTGAACCCGGGCGCGTGTGTAGATCCCGCGCGGCCGCAGGGTGACTTCCTCGCGCAGCTTGGTCTCGGTCAGCGCGCTGTTACCCTCGAACACAACCTGGTTGATGATCGGATTTTCTGCGATCTCGACGATCAGGTCCCCGTTGGGCTGCAGGCCGAGTTGGACGTCGGCGAACAGTCCGGTCCGAGTGAGGGTGCGAACCGCCACATCCAGAACCGCAGCGTTGATCGTGTCCCCTGCCTGAATCGGCAGATAGGAAAGAACTGTCGTCTGATCGATCCGCTGGTTGCCGCGAACAAGGATGCGGTTGACCACGCCGGTCTCGTCAGCCTGGCTGGTTGCGACCGAAGGCGGAACCACCTCTTGTGCGCCCGCCGGTGGCACGCTGCCATCCTGGGCTATCGCTGGCGATGCCAGGCCCGCGGCNAAAACCAGGGCCAGCGCACTCGCGACGCCCCGCGAACGGGGCATCTGGGTCAAGGCCAGAGCAAATCGGTCAGTCACAACAGGTCGGATCATACGGAAACCATCTTGGCGGGCGGCTAGGAGGCGTTTCCGCCGAGGAAATTGAACAGGCCTTGCTTTAACAGGTCATTCCAGGTGGCGAACAACATCNAAACCCGCCAGCAAAGCAAGTCCGACGCGGTAGCTGACATCCTGAACACGGGCGGACACTGGCCGCTTGGCCACAGCTTCATAGCCATAGAACAGCAGATGCCCNCCATCCAGAACCGGTATCGGCAGGAGATTTACAAACCCAATTCGNATCGAAACTAAGGCAGCCATCTGTGTCAGCATCAGAAANATGTTGACGACCTTGAGTTTGGGATCCGGCGTCGCCGCAGCTGCCTGCTCGGTCACAGCCCCCGCAGCCTTGGCAATCCCGATTGGGCCACTCAGCATGTCACCCGATTCCTTGCCCATAAAAATGCGGCCCAGGTAGGTCAAAGTGGTGCCCAGGACGGTGCGCACTTGCTCAATGCCCTTGCCGACAGCCTGCACCGGGTTGAGGCGCTGGTAGCCGACCTCGCCGGANAGCGAACCCACTGTCACACCGATCCGAGCGACACGAACCCGCCCGGCCATGGGATCATCGGTCACCTGCCGCACGGGCGTCGCCGTAAGATTGAGGGTCTGCTCGCCGCGCACGACGGTGAAAGTCAGGGGATCGCCCGCACTCAGGGCGACGACACGGGTGACCTCGCCCGAATCGAGGATGCGTTTCCCATTGATGGCGACAATCTTGTCCATTGGCTGGAAACCTGCGGCGGCGGCGGGCGAGCCTGGGTTCACAACCGCGACCCGCGCAGGATGCGTCGCCATGCCGAAGGTCGCAAAAAGNATCGTAAAGATCACAACGGCCAGCACGAANTTCGCCACCGGGCCCGCCGCGACGATCAACGCCCGCTGCCACACCGGTTTGAAGTAGAAATAGTCGCGTTCCGCCCCGGGGCCNGACTCGGCGACAACTCGCTGCTTCAGCTCGGCCAGGCCGGCCTGATCCGGCACGCTTGAGGCATCCAGATCNCCGGAAAATTGNACATACCCGCCTAGAGGGATCCACCCCACACGCCACTCGATCCCATGCTTGTCCGTGCGACTGAGCAGGGCGCGGCCAAACCCGATAGAAAATCGATCAACCTTGACCTTGAACAGGCGGGCAACCGAAAANTGCCCGAACTCATGAACCGTGACGACAACGGTCAGGATTGCGATGAACGCCAAGCCCGCAATGAGGATGGATGAAATCATATCCGCTGCCTTCTGCTTCTACGCTGCGGCCGATAGGCGATGCAGGACTTCATTGGCCCTAACACGCGCCTCTGCATCAATCTGCAAGGCAACTTCACAGGCGCAATCGCCGCCAATCTCTGTCGATCCATTCATGCGTGAGAGGGTTTCGGCGACGACTGCGGCAATATTGAGAAACGAAATGCGTCCATCCAGAAATGCGTAAGTCGCCACCTCATTGGCCGCATTGAAAATGGTGGGGCCGCGCCCAGCGACCAGCGACTGTCGGGCCAGCCTAAGTGCTGGAAAGCGGCCCTCGTCGGGTGCCGAGAAGCTCAAGCTGCCCAGNGAGACCAGATCGAGCTTGGGTGCCCGCCATCCCATTCGGTCGGGCCAGGTCAACGCGCAAGCAATCGGGGTCTTCATATCGGGCGGCCCAAGCTGTGCGAGCGTCGAGCCATCGACCATTTCCACCAGGCTGTGAATGATGGATTCGGGATGGACCACGATGTCGATCTTGTCTCCTGGCATGCCGAACAGATACGCCGCCTCAATCAGTTCGAGGCCCTTGTTGGCCATGGTCGCACTGTCGACAGAGATCTTGACGCCCATCGACCAGTTCGGGTGCGCCACGGCCTGCTGCGGCGTCACCTGCGCCATAGCGTCCAGCGGCCAGTCACGGAACGGTCCCCCAGAAGCCGTGAGCACCAGCTTCGCTACCCCTTCCGGGCGTTCATGGGGAAAGACCTGGAAAATGGCGGAATGCTCGGAATCCACCGGAATAAGTCGGCCGCCGACGCGCCGGACGCGCTCCAACAGAGCTGGCCCGCAACAGACCAGGCTCTCCTTGTTGGCCAGAGCCAGGGTCGCGCCCGTCCCCGCAGCCGCCCAGGCCGAACGCAAGCCTGCTGCACCGACAATCGCAGCCATCGTCCAGTCAACGGGTCGAGCGGCCGCTTCAACAATCGCCTCAGGCCCCGCAGCCACTGCAATCTCGGTTCCAGTCAAGGCGAGTTTAAGCGCCTCCAGGCGGGCAGGATCGGCGGTGACCGCGAGCCGGGGTTTCCACCGTCTGGCCTGTTCTGCCAACAGGGAAATATTCTGTCCGCCAGTCAGGACCTCGACCTCAAACCGGCCCGTTCCGGCACGCTCGACCTGATCCATGAGGTCTAGCGTTGACGCCCCGACGGAACCGGTCGACCCGAGGATAGTGACCCGCCGGGCAATCATGCGGCCCGCTCAATCAAGATGACGATCAGCCGACCGATGGCCACAACCACGACCGCAAACATAAGCCCGTCAACGCGATCCAGCAGGCCTCCGTGGCCGGGGATCAGATTACCCGCGTCCTTGACACCAAAGCGCCGCTTCAATGCGGATTCNCACAGATCCCCNGCCATGGTCGCCAACGCGGCAAAGAATCCCAGCACGGCACCCCAAACTGCCGTGAGGCTGCCCATGTCCAGAAGCCCCCATCAGACCGCCCGCGACCGTCCCGGCAACGACGCCGCCAAANNGAACCCGGCCCAGGTCTTGTTTGGAGAGAAGCGCGGCCAGAGCTTGGGTCCGCCAATCAGGCTACCCGCGAGATAGGCCACCACATCCGACGACCAGGCGACAACGAAGACCAGGGCCGTCCAGTTCAACCCCACCGGATCCGGCTGCTCGCGCAACCAGACCATCAGGATCGCTGGCCAGCCGAGGTAAAGCATGCCGTAGGCTGCATTCAGAGCATCCTGACGGCGCAGGCGGGCAAACAGGGCCGCGCAGCCCGCAACCACGACCAGCAATACCAGGGCGAGAGACAAGCGGCCCATATAGGTGGAGACCAGGGCCAGAATAACGCCAACGCTGACCGTGGTAGCCATGAGCTTCCACGAACGCGCTTCGCTCATGCGGGCCCACTCGACCGAGAGCACCACGCTGGCCAGGATCATGAGGCCCAGGAACCAGCCGCCCCCGGCCCAGATTGCCAACAGCGCGGCAGGGGCCAGGACAAGCGCTGACGTCGCTCGTATCACCATGTCGCGGCGCGCAACGCCATCAGGTCACCGCCTCGCTTGTTACATTGGCGTCGGGTCGTCCCCGAACCGGCGCTGACGACCGTGAAACTCGGCCACGGCATCGGCAAGAGCGGCAGGACCATAGTCGGGCCAGAGAATGTCCTGGAAAATCAGTTCAGCGTAAGCCGCCTCCCACAACAGGAAGTTGGACAAGCGCTTTTCGCCCGACGTGCGCACAATCATGTCGACCTCTGGTCCAGCCGCAGTCGACAGGTGCTGCTCAAACGCGGCCTCGGTCAGCGCTTGCCCCGGCGTCGCAGCCAANCTCCCCGCCGCATCAACAATGTCACTGCGCGATCCGTAGTTGAAGGCAACCTGCAGCAGGAACCGAGTGTTGTGAGCGGTCTGCGCTTCAGCGTTGTCTGCGATAGCTGCGATGTCTGCGGGCAGCCCCGCGCGGCGGCCCAGGACGCGTAGGCGAACGCCTGCCTTTTCCAGCCGCTTCAGGTCACTGGCGACATAGGCCCGGACCAGGCCCATCAGATCGGACACCTCGTCGGCTGAGCGGTTCCAGTTTTCCGTCGAGAACCCAAAGACGGTCATGCAGCCGATGCCCAGATCCGGAGCCGCCTGAATGGTCCGCTTCAGCGCCTGCACGCCCTCACGATGCCCGACAGATCTCGGCAGGCCCCGCTGTGCAGCCCACCGACCATTGCCATCCATGATAATGGCAACGTGCAGCGGCCGATCCGCTGGGTCAGTCAGGCTATCGGCATCATCTCCCATGGTGGTCACAATGCAGGCGCTAGACCTGCATGATCTCCGCTTCCTTGGTTTTNCGGGACTCATCGATACGCTTGATCGCCTCATCGGTCGCCTTTTGGACCTCGCCTTCCATGCGCTTNTGATCGTCCTGGCTGATTTCAGAGGCTTTTTCGGCCTTTTTCAGATCATCGTTAGCGTCACGGCGAACGTTACGCACGGCGATCTTCTGCTGCTCGGCGTATTTTCCGGCCAGCTTGACCAGATCCTTGCGGCGCTCTTCTGTCAGGGGCGGAATGGGGATGCGCAGAGTCTGGCCGTCGACAATCGGGTTCAGGCCCAGACCCGCCGCGCGGATCGCCTTTTCAACCGAGACCACCATGCCTTTGTCCCAGACGCTGACCGAAATCATTCGGGGCTCAGGCACGCTGATGGCGGCGACAGCGTTCAACGGGGAGGTCGATCCATAGGCTTCAACCTGAACCGGATCCAGCAATCCAGCATTGGCCCTGCCCGTCCGCAATCCGCCGAACTCTTCGCGCAGGGCCAGAACGGCCTTGTCCATCCGATCACGGTAGGATTTCAGATCCGGTTTTGCCATTATGTTTCCTCGCAATTCCTGCGGTTTATCGGTCGATTTTGCCGGTGGAGTTGATGACCGTAAACTCACCNTCACCTTTCAGAACCTCTCGAACGCCNCCTTTGTCACGGATCGAGAAGACGACAATCAGGATGCCCGTGTCTCGCATCAATGCCACTGCCGACGCATCCATGACCCGCAAATCGCGGGCCAGAACATCGGTATAGCGCAGGGCATCATAGCGTGTCGCTGACAGATCCTTCTTGGGGTCGGGCGAGTAAACGCCGTCCACGCTCGTCCCCTTCAACAGGGCGTCACAACCCATTTCAGCCGCGCGCGGGGGCCCCCGAGTCTGTGGTAAAAAACGGGGCCCCACGCCAGCGGCAAAAATGACCACCCTGCCCTTNTCCAGGTGTCGCAGAGCTTTTCGACGGACATAGGGCTCAGCGACCGCGTTCATCACCAGGGCCGTTTGAACGCGCGTATGAACGCCGATCTTTTCCAGCGCTGCCTGCATCGCCAGGGCATTCATGACCGTTGCCAGCATGCCCATGTAGTCGGCCGAGGCTCGGTCCATGTCCCCAGCGGCCTTGGACACCCCGCGAAAGATGTTGCCNCCGCCAATGACCAAGCAGATCTCAACGCCGTCTGCGGCCACGTCGGCGGCGGCGCGGGCAACTTCATCGACGGTCTTCATGTCGATGCCATAGCCCTGATCGCCCATCAGAACCTCGCCTGAAACCTTCAGCAGGACGCGCTTGTAGCGATAGGCGGAAGGGCATCTGGCATGGGCTTTTGTCCGATTATTCCGCACGCCCCTGAATCGGGCTGGTCCCTTATAGACGAAGGGCGTGCCGGGGTTCAAAGCCCGACACGCCCCTTTATCGATCAATTGCGCCACCAAAACGGTGACGCAGGTGAATCAGCCGCCCATCATCGAGGCGACTTCCTCAGCGAAGTCCGGCCCTTCGACCTTCTCAACGCCTTCACCCAGCGCCAGGCGCACGAAGCCGGCGATGTGCAGGTTCGGCGAGCCCAAGGCCTTGCCTTCTTCGGCGACCAGCTGCTCGATGGTCAGATCCGGGTTCATCACGAACGGCTGCTTGGTCAGAACCACGTCCTTCTGGAACTTGGCGATCTGGCCGTCGACGATCTTGGCGATCATGTTCTCCGGACGGCCCTCTTCCTTGGCCTTTTCGGTCAGAACTTCGCGTTCCTTCTCGATGGCGGCGGGATCCAGATCGTCGGTATTGAGCGACAGCGGAGCGGTCGCCGCCACGTGCATGGCGATCTTGCGGCCCAGCTCACGCAGCTTGGCCTTGTCGCCCGCNCCGTGCAGGGCCACCAGGACGCCGATCCGACCCACGCCCGGCGAAACCGCATTGTGGACATAGGTGGCGACCACGCCTTCATCGACCGACAGACGGGCGGCGCGGCGCAGCTGCATGTTCTCACCGATGGTCGCGATCATGTTGGTGATCTCGTCCTGAATGGTGGTGCCGTTTTCCAGCTGTGCGCCGTGCAGGGCCTCGATCGTGTCGTGCTCCAAAGCCCGCGCGGCAAAGGCGTTGGCGGCGTTCTGGAACAGCTCGTTGCGAGCCACGAAGTCAGTTTCAGCGTTGAACTCGATGGCGGCACCGATTTCGCCGGCACCCTCGCCCTTCGAGGCGGCGGCCACCAGGCCTTCAGCAGCTACGCGATCCGCCTTTTTGGCAGCCTTCGACAGGCCCTTGGCACGCAGCCAGTCGATCGCGGCTTCGATGTTGCCGTCGTTTTCTTGCAGGGCCTTNTTGCAGTCCATCATGCCGACGCCCGAACGGNNGCGCAGTTCCATGACGAGGGCAGCAGTGATCTCAGCCATTTTCAGTCTCCTTGGGGATATTCTTATGCGGTAACGGCCGGGGTGTTTGCCCCGGCGTGTGTCAGTTTCATGCACGGCCTTCGGAACGAAGACCGATCGGACTGCAATCAGCCCTCGGCCTTCTCAGATTCTGCCGCCTCGATTTCCTCAGCGGCGGCTGATTCGGCAGCAGCCTCGTCAGCGACTTCGCAACAGCTTCAGCTTCCGCGGCGGCCGTCTTGGCCTCGCGCAGCATCGGCTCTTCCGGTTTACGGCCGCGCCCANNGGTCGATGCCGGCGGCACCGGCACCGCAGCCAGACCGTCCAGAACCGCATCCGCAACCAGGTCGCAGTAGGTCTGGATGGCGCGCGCAGCGTCATCGTTGCCCGGCACCGGATAGGTGATGCCGTCGGGATCGGAGTTGGTGTCCAGAATCGCGATGACTGGGATGTTCAGCTTGCGGGCTTCCTGGATGGCGATCGCTTCCTTGTTGGTGTCGATCACGAACATGATGTCCGGCAGGCCGCCCATGTCCTTGATGCCGCCCAGCGACGCGTCCAGCTTGTCCCGCTCGCGCTGCAGGCTCAGCAGCTCGCGCTTGACGCGGCCCTCGCCACCGGTTTCCAGCAGGGCATCCAGTTCGCGCAGGCGCTGGATCGAGCCCGAAACGGTCTTCCAGTTCGTCAAGGTGCCGCCCAGCCAGCGGTTGTTCATATAGTATTGCGCGCAGCGCTTGGCGGCTTCAGCCACCGGCTCCGCGGCCTGGCGCTTGGTGCCCACGAACAGCACCCGTCCACCCTTGGCCGCTACGTCGCGCACGGCGACCAGCGCCTGGTGCATCAGGGGCATGGACTGCGACAGGTCGATGATGTGGATGTTCGAGCGAACGCCAAAGATATAGCGGTCCATCTTCGGGTTCCAGCGGTGCGTCTGGTGGCCGAAGTGANNGCCTGCTTCGAGCAGGGTGCGCATGGAGAAGTCAGGCAGAGCCATTCAGTTAGTCCTTTATCCGATCAAATCCGCCGCAGGTGCTGAAAGCCCTTGATCCCGGATGGGGGCCTCGGAATGGAGCAACCGGGATGTCTCCCGATCACGCCACACCTGCGTGTGAAGTAGGCCGGCATGTAGGTGTCTTTGGCGAGAAACGCAAGGGCTCGTCCGCGGCCCCGGCACGATGCGCCGGCAGTGTCACTCCGTTGAGGCCTCAACACCGCGTGTTCACCCAGCCCCCGTGGTGGATCGCCAGGGTCTCTCTAGGCCTCTTCCAGGAACGTGACCCCNGGCATGGACTTGAGTGCACCGCGCACGGCATTGTCCAGACGGTAGCGGCCGGGNAGCTGTATCTCGACCTCGCGCCGCCCCGGCAACGTGGCAACGACGGATACCTCGCCACCCGCCCTGGGGTCTGGACCGGCCCGCTCCAGCCGCTTCTGCAACGCTGCCGCATCTGCATCAGATGCCAGGTGCACTCGGACGCCCGTAGCCGCCGCGTCCTGGACGATCCGATCCAGCGGCTGCGCATCATCTGCGAAAAACCGCACCTCTCCATCGGTTGCCTTGGCTCGGACGCGCAGCCACAGCATCGCCCCGGTNTCCAACAGGTCCCGGTATTTACGCAACTGCTCGGGCGGGAACATGCACTCGAACTCCCCNGTGGGGTCGGACAAGGTTACAAAGGCAAACTTCTCGCCCGAACGGGCACTCGCCCGCTCCTGTTTACGACGCATGACCCCAGCCATGTANAAGGCCTCATGACCGCTTTCGGCCAGTTGCAGCGCCTCAGCGACAAACGTCACCCGCCGGCGCTTCAAGGCGGGCGTGACTTCCTCCAGCGGATGACCGGACAGATAGAAGCCAACGGCTGCCAACTCCTGGTCGAGCTGTTCAGAGCCGGCCCACGGCTCAGCGGGTTTCAGGCGTGGGCGCGCCGCCTGGGCCTGATCGGCCCCAAATAAGCTGACCTGGGACGACGCTCTCTCGCTGGCCACGCTCTGACAGTAGGCCATGAGTGTGTCGGCCTGTTCTACCAGCTGACGGCGGTTGGAATGGAAACTGTCAAAAGCACCCGCCCGGGCCAGGTTCTCGAGTGCCCGTTTGTTGACGAAGCGGGGATCCACCCGTTCCAGGAACTCGAAGATGTTGTTGAAACGCCCNCCTCTNTCACGGACGGCTACCAGGTGCTTCATGGCCTCCAGGCCAACATTGCGAATGGCACCAAGCGCATAGAGGACCGAGCCGGTTCCATCGTGCCAGCTGACATCAAAGTCTGCCGATGAACGATTCACGTCGGGCGAAAGGACGGGGACCTGAAAACGGCGGCAGTCCTGATAGAACAAGGCCAGCTTGTCGGTGTTTGACAGGTCCAGGCTCATGGACGCCGCCATGAACTCGACCGGGTGATTGGCCTTCAACCAACCGGTCTGGAAACTGATCAGGGCATAGGCGGCGGCGTGCGACTTGTTGAAGCCGTAACCCGCGAACTTGGCCACCAGGTCGAAAATGCCGCCCGACTGGGATTCTGAGACACCCTTTTCCTTGGCCCCGGACACGAACCGGGCCCGCTGGAAGTCCATTTCTTCCTTTTTCTTCTTGCCCATGGCCCGACGCAACAAGTCAGCCTCACCCAGGCTGTATCCGGCCAGGATCTGGGCGATCTGCATCACCTGCTCTTGATAGATAATGACGCCGTAGGTTTCCTTCAGAACCTCGGTCAGCGGCGGATGCAGATAGTCGATCTCGGCGCGNGCGAACTTTCGATCAACATAGGTGTCGATCATTTCCATCGGGCCGGGCCGGTAGAGCGAAATCAGAGCCGTAATCTCGTCGATGGAACCACAGCGCATCTTGCGCAGGGTATCGCGCATGCCCTGCCCTTCGAGCTGGAACACCCCAATCGTCTGGCCCGAGGCCATCAGCTCATAGGTCTGGGCATCGTCCAGCGGCAGGGTGTTCCAGACCGGCTCAGCGCCGCGCCGCCGCAAGCCGGATGCCCGGTCCAGTACCGTCAGCGTCTTCAGGCCCAGGAAATCGAACTTCACCAAACCTGCCGGCTCGACCCACTTCATATTGAACTGCGTCGCCGGAATGTCGGAGCGGGGNTCTTGATACAGCGGTGTCAACTCGACCAGTGGGCGGTCGCCGATGACAATGCCCGCCGCGTGGGTGGAGGCATTGCGATAGAGCCCNTCCAACTCCAGGGCCGTATCAACCAGGCTGCGGACCGAGGCTTCGGTCTGCATGGCCTCCTTCAGGCGCGGTTCGATCTCGATGGCCTGCGCCAGGGTCGTCGGATTGGCCGGGTTATTCGGCACCATCTTGGCCAGGCGATCGACCTGTCCCAGCGGCATCTGCAGCACTCGACCGACATCNCGCAGCACCGCCCGGGCTTGGAGCGTGCCGAAGGTAATGATCTGGGCAACGCGATCCTTGCCGTATTTTTCCTGCACGTATCCAATGACTTCCTCACGCCTCTCCTGGCAGAAGTCGATGTCGAAATCGGGCATGGACACCCGCTCAGGATTGAGAAAGCGCTCGAACAGCAAGCCGAACCGCAGGGGNTCCAAGTCGGTGATCGTCAACGCCCACGCAACGAGTGACCCTGCCCCGGAACCCCGCCCGGGTCCGACGGGAATGGCATGGGCCTTGGCNCACTTGATGAAGTCGGCCACGATCAGAAAGTATCCTGGGAACCCCATCTGGGTAATGATCCCGACTTCCCAATCCAGGCGTTTCCAGTAGTCGTCTTCCGGCGCGGCGAGCTCGATTTGCTGCAGGCGCGCTTTCAGTCCCTCTCGGGCTTGGTGCGCGAGTTCATCGGCCTCGGATCGGCCCTGGCCTGTATCGAAGCTGGGCAGGATCGGGTCGCGAGTTGGCACCAGAAAGGCGCATCGCTGGGCAATCTCCAGAGTGTTGTCACAGGCCTCTGGCAGGTCCGAGAACAAGGCACGCATCGCGGATGCATCCTTGAACCAGTGTTCTGCGGTGACGCGGCGGCGGTCTTCCTGCCCAGTAAAGGCCCCGTCCGAAATGCACAGCAGCGCGTCGTGGGACCGTGCCTGCTCCGACCGGGCGAAGTAAACATCATTGGTCGCCACCAGCGGCTGATCGGCTTCATAGGCCCAGGCCACCAGCCCGGCTTCGGCCCCACGCTCGCTGGCCAAGCCATGCCTTTGCAGCTCGACATAGAACCGGTCGCCAAAGGCCGACTGCATTGCCGCCAGGGCCTCACGTGCGGCACCCGGTTTGCCCTGGACGAACAGGGGATCCACAGGCCCGTCCGGCCCGCCCGACAGCAGGATTAGTCCCGCATTACACGCAACAACCCGCTCCCAATCAACGCAAGGGTCACTCATCGGGCCAGCATCCAGATAGGCCGCAGAGGACAAGCGGCTTAAGTTCAGCCACCCTTCCTCACTCTGAGCCATCAAGACGATGGTCGGCAACTTGGCCCAGCGGTCCGCAGCCTGCCCTCCGATGCCACGGACAGGCAAGGCGCAGCCAACGATCGGCTGGACGCCCGCTTCGCGCGCAGCCTGACTGAACTCCAAGGCCCCAAAGAGATCGGCGCGGTCGGCGATGCCGACGGCAGGCATTCCCGCACTCAGTGCCAGGGCCGGAACCTTCGCGGCCTTGATCGCGCCTTCTAACAACGAATAGGCCGAGCGCACGCGAAGGTGGATGAAGCCAGCCGACACCTCGCCGGTTCCTGCCACAGTGTGTACTCCGCTCATCCGGCCCAAGATGCAGCCTCAAACCCCAAGACTAGCGTCCCACCGCGAGTCGCGACCAGTGATGATCGGCTCTAGCGATCGCACACGCCCACATCATTGGTGGACAACTTGCGGCCACGCAGAGCCGCCGCTGATGGTGGCACCCCCGGCCCCTCCGCATCGCGATTGTGTAACCAATCGCTCAGGCTGGCGTAAACATAAGGGCGGCTGTCCAGAAACCCCCAGAAACGCCACACACGTCACCAAAGACATCAAATCCCGAGCCAGACGCGCCATAATAGCCTCCTACCGATGTTCCCCTCTTGTTCTATGTGCCCGTTTTGTTCTCGTCAATGGTGTGCCCGCAATTTTTCGTTGCCCAGAGAAGGAACTCTCTTGAACCGCACGATCTTGATCACCCTGGCGCTCATCGCTGGATGCTCGCCTCCAGCCGCTCCCGCCGCAGCGGTAGAGCCCCCGTCTCCGCCGGGAGCCCAGACTGCCATCTTTGCGGGGGCTGTTTCTGGTCGGCCGAAAGGCCTTTGAGCACGTGCGCGGGGTCAGTTCTGTTGTCTCGGGATTCACCGGCGGGACGGTCGAACATCCAACCTATGCTCAGGTCGTGCGGGGCGGCACGGGCCACCTGGAGGCCATCCGGGTGACCTTTGACCCCTCTATCGTCAGCTACCGCGCGCTTGTTGACCGGTACTGGCGCACGATTGATCCGACTGATCCCAATGGTGTGTTCTGCGATCAGGGACCCAGCTATCACACGGCGGTGTTCGCCTCGGCTGGCCAGATGGCCGAAGCGAACGCCTCAAGACAGGCCGCACAACAGGCATTGGGACGGCGCTTCGTCACGCCGGTACGGACGGCCCAGCCTTTCTGGCCGGCGAGGCGTATCATCAAAACTACTTCGAGACGCATGCCGCCCAATACGAGGCCTATCGCATCGGCTGCGGCCGCACGGCAGCCCTGCGCCGTGTTTGGGGTGATGCCGCGGTCGTCTGACGGACCGGAGGCCGCAAGGTCAGTAGGCGTGACTTTGCGCCGGCCGTTCCTCGAGGTGCCCGTCTTTCAGCGCGAACACGCGGTCCATGTGGCCCGCCAGCTCCATGTCGTGCGTAGCAATCAGCGCGGCCACGCCCGTCGTTTTGACCAGATCGTGCAAAGCCTCGAAGACGGCCTGGCTGGTCGCCGGGTCGAGATTGCCCGTCGGCTCATCTGCCAGCAANAGGCGGGGCCGATTGGCCATGGCGCGAGCCACGGCAACNCGTTGGCGCTCACCGCCTGACAGCTGCGAGGGTTGGTGCCCCATGCGTTCTGCCAATCCGAGCGCCGTCAGCAGGTCAGTTGCCCGACTGCGCGCATTGTCAAGAGAATGGCCTGCAATCCGGAGCGGCAAGGCGACATTGTCACGGGCATCAAANTCCGCCAGCAAATGATGGAATTGATAGACAAAACCGATCTTCTGCAGACGAACCTGAGTCCGCTGGGCTTCGCCCAATCCGCCCATGTCATGGCCGTCTATCCACACCTCGCCGGATGTCGGATGTTCCAGCAGTCCGGCGGAGTGGAGCAAGGAGGACTTGCCCGAACCGGACGGGCCGATCAGGCCGACCACTTCGCCNCGCGCATTCAGATTGACGCCCCTCAAGACTGTCAGCCCGCCTGTCGTGGTGTCGTAGGTGCGCGTCACATTGCGGAGGCTCAGGACAGGCTCAATCGCTTTACTCATAGCGCAGCGCCTCAACCGGATCGAGACGGGCCGCCTGCCACGACGGGATCAGACCAGCCACACAGCTGACGAAGAACGACCAGACCGTCACCCACATCACATCGACCGGATCGACGAGGGCCGGGATGGCGTCCAACTGATAAACGTCGGCGTTGAAAAGCTGCACGCCCAGAAGGCCCTCGAGGAAATGCTGGATCGCGCCAATGTTCAGACAGAACACCAACCCCAGAATCAGTCCCGTCAGGGCTCCGGTGATGCCGATGGTCGCGCCCGCGATGAAGAACACTCGCAGCATCGATGACTGACTGGCACCCACGGTGCGCAGGATGGCGATATCGCGGGTTTTGTTCTTCACCAGCATGACGATGCTGGAAATGATGTTCAGCGCCGCAATGNNAGCGACCAGGCCCAGCACGATGCTCATGGCCACACGCTCCACCTTCAGGGCTCCCCAGAAGGCTGCCAGCTTGTCGCGCCAGTCGGTGACGAANGCCCCCGGGCCGGCGGCCTGACGCACCGACCTCTCATAGGCTTCGATGCGATCCGGTTCGGCCACCTTCAACTCGATAACGTCCCAAAGGCCGTCCTTGGCAAAGAAAATCTGGGCCTGTTCCAGCGGCATCAGAACAAACGCCCGGTCGAAATCCGCCGTGCCCGAGGTGTAGATTCCGCCGACGGTATAGACCTTGGTCAGACCGCCCAGATTTCCGAACGCACTATCAGCCCCTGTGGGAGAGTAGAGGGTAATGGGATCACCGATATCGATGCCCATCTGTTCCGCCAGCGCCTTGCCGATCAGGACGTTGTTGCCGCCCCATTCGCCCTGGCCGAACCGCGCCCGCGCCTCCGGCGACAGGCTGTCATAGACAAAGCCCATCGACGGGAGGTCTTCGGCCCGGATGCCGCGCACCAGTCCGCCCGTCAGTTGGCCCGCCACCTGGAACATGGCCGGGCTTTCCACCAGCGGCGTCACGCTGCGCACGCCGGGCACGGCCTTCAGTCGCTCCAGGACCTGATCGCGATCCGGATCGACCAGCACCTGCCCCTGCACGTACATATGGCCGTTGAAGCTGAGCATCCGGTCCAGAAGCGTGGCTCGGAACCCGGCCATGATGCTCATGACGGTGATGAGGGCCATCACCGCCAGGGCCACCGCGACAAACGAGATAATGGCAATCAGGGCCACTCCACCTTCNCTGCGCTTGGCCCTGAGGTAGCGGAACGCCAAGCCGAACTCCCAGGCCGAGAAGGGCCCAGCCGGCTTGACCTGTGGCAGGGTGGCGTCCGTCACGCGGTTAGTCTCGCCAAGGCGTCATCAAGGGGCACACTGACCTTTTCACCCGTCGCACGGCGCTTCAGCTCGATCACGCCGTCGGCTNNGCCCTTGGGCCCGATGGTCAGTTGCCAGGGAACGCCGATCAGGTCAGCGGTGGCGAACTTGCCGCCGGGGCGTTCGTCGGTGTCATCATAGAGGACGTCCTTGCCCAGGGCCTCCAGCCGCGCCACCGCCTCCTCGCAGGCCGCAGAACAGGCCTCGTCATTGGCACGCAGATTGATGACCACGACATCGAACGGGGCCACGGCGTCGGGCCAAATGATGCCGCCCTCGTCGTGGCTGGCCTCGATAATGGCTCCCAACAGGCGCGAGACCCCGACGCCATAGCTGCCCATGTGAACATCGACATCGCGACCATCGGACCCCTGGACCTTGGCCTTCATCGGCTCGGAATATTTGGTGCCGAAATAGAAGATGTGGCCGACCTCGATGCCCCGTGCGGTCAAGCGATTTGCCTCGTCCGTCTGGCTTTCAAAAGCGGCGGCGTCGTGCATTTCCTCCGTGGCGGCATAGAGACTGGTGCGACCATCCACGATGGCTTGCAGGTCGTCCCAGTCCACGTCGCCACCCGGCGAGGGCATTTCGACCAGCGCCCTGTCACAGAACACCTGGCTTTCGCCGGTGTCAGCCAGCACGATGAACTCGTGGCTCAAGTCGCCACCGATGGGGCCAGTGTCGGCTCGCATCGGCACGGCCTTCAGCCCCATCCGGGCAAAGGTGTTCAGATAGGCCACGAACATGCGATTATAGGCCTTGCGCGCCGAGGCCTCGTCGATGTCGAAGCTGTAGGCGTCCTTCATCAGAAACTCGCGCCCGCGCATGACGCCAAACCGGGGACGGCGCTCATCGCGGAACTTCCACTGGATGTGGAACAGGTTCAGCGGCAGGGCCTTGTAGCTCTTCACATAGGCCCGGAAGATGTCGGTGATCATCTCCTCATTGGTCGGGCCGTAGAGCAGCTCGCGCTCGTGACGGTCGGTGATGCGCAGCATCTCGGGGCCATACGCATCATAGCGGCCCGACTCGCGCCACAGGTCCGCCAACTGGAGGGTCGGCATCAGCAGCTCGACCGCCCCGGCCCGCACCTGTTCCTCGCGCACGATCTGCTCGATCTTCTTCAGCACCCGCAGGCCGAGCGGCAACCACGCATAGATGCCCGCAACCTCCTGGCGGATGAGGCCCNNGCGAAGCATCAGTTGGTGGGAGACGATCTGGGCGTCCGAAGGCGCCTCTTTCAGCGTGGGCAAGAAGTAGCGCGACAGGCGCATGGGTCAGGGATCCAAAAGTTCGGCAATCCCCTGCTTTAGCGGGCTTGCGGGGCAATAAGCTAGAGCCTGTCTGACGGCACGGCATTCCATCGCTTGATTTCCATGGCCTGAAGGCAATGGCAGCCACGGCCCGGCTGTCGGGGCTGCCAGAATGTCGAAAATTTGGGTCGCTGGACTCGCCTGAGAAGGTATGCATTTTTCCTAACGCGCTCTTGCGCAGCAGGCCGACCCTCCCCATTTCCGGGGTGGGTCTTTGACATTCTGAGCCTTCGAGACTCAGTCGCAGCCTCGCTCGCGTAAGCCGTGGAGAAATTTTGGCACCATTGGCACCATTGGCACCCAATTTTTCTGCCGTGCCATTTCCAGGTCGGGCTGCCGGCCAGACAGGCAAAGCGTCAGATGGCCGGTGCGTTTCGGGCTATGGTGGTGAAATCCGGGATCGGCATCCAGCCAATCCAGATGATCACCATGATCACGGCCCACACAATGGCTGAAACCCAAGTCGTGGTAATGAACTTCTGCTTGAGCTTGGGGTCGGCTGGAGCACCCCATTGGCTGCCATCGGTCGGTGGGGCCTGCTCGCCCTGGTTCATGCCCAACGGCAGGACGGCAAACAACACCGTCCACCAGCAGACGATGTAGATAGCAAACATGGTCAAGGGCCCGATCGGCATGTCAGTGGCCCTCCCTTTCGGCGTTTCCATCAGCTCGACCAGCACGCCGCCCATGTCCTTGGGNTGCACAAAAATGATGGGTGTGCCATGGGCTCCGATGCGCGGCTCNCCGGTACCCAGGATCGTCGCGCCCTTGGCCCGCAGGTCATCGCGGACGGCGATGATGTCCTCGACCTCAAAACAGATGTGGTGCTGCCCACCTTTGGGGTTCTTGGCCAGAAAGCCATGCACGGGGCTGTCGTCGCCCAAGGGCTCGATCAGCTCGATCTGGCTGTTGGGCAGATCAACAAAGCACACGCGCACGCCCTGGGCCGGAAGATCGAACGGCGTGTGCGACCGGCTGGCTCCCAGCAGATTGCGATAGAGGGCTACCGAGGCTTCAATGGACGGGGTGGCAACACCCACGTGGTTCAAGCGACCAATCATGCTCACTCCCCAAACGGGTCGCTGGCCGTGGGGCGGGTCGGCATCGGCATGCGCGGCAGCGGCTCGTCCGAGTTGGCGGCATTCAGCAGGAAGCTGGCCAGAATGATGGCCGCCTGGCGCAAATCCTCTGGCTTCATGTGGTCATAGCTGTCGATGGACGTGTGGTGCAGTCGCGCGCTGTAATCCAGCGGGTCCTGTATGAACTGGAAGCCCGGGATGCCCACCGTCTGCATATAGACGTGATCGGTGCCGCCGGAGGGNCGCAGAGAAACCGTCGTGGCCCCCATGCTCTCGAACGGTTCAAGCCACTGCTCGAACACAGCGGCGGCGGCGACATTACCCTCCGCATTGATGCCGCGGATCTTGCCCGAACCATTGTCGATATTGAAATAGGCCACCAGGTCGCCATAGCCCTCACGCGGCTGGATCGGCCAGCGGGCGCGCCAGGAGCGGTTGTTCGGCAGGGCATCCAGCGTGGCATCTCCCAGCGGGGCCCGCGTCGCAACGTGCTGGTCGACATAGGCCAGAGAGCCCAACAGCCCCTGCTCTTCCCCGCTCCACAGGGCAAAGCGGATGGTCCGCTTAGGCCTGACGCCCATAGTTCTGAGAATGCGAGCCGCCTCCATCACCACGGCCACACCGGCGGCATTGTCGACCGCGCCGTCAGCCGCGACCCAGCTGTCCAGATGCGCCCCGGCCATGACGTATTCGCCCGAGCGGTCGCTGCCGGGAATGTCGGCTATGATGTTGTAGGCCTGGGTGTCGTCGTCGTGGAACTGCACCTGGCTCATCAACTCCAGCGTCGGACTGGTTCCGGCCACCGACAGGCGCACCAGTCGGCGATAGTCCTCGGCCGCCATTTCGAAACCAGCGACCTGCGGCGTCGCGCCGACTTGATAGGTATAGCCGGTGCCGTGCACCAGTCCTCCGTCGCGCTGGGAGATCTTGACCCAGGCCAGGGCACCCTGCTCCCTCAGGAACTGGTCCATCTGCATGGCAAAGTCGGCCCGGCCGGAGCGGACCGCCCGGTCCGCTGCCGCCGGATTGTTGTTGGGCTGTTGATAGACATTGCGCTCGGCCAGTTCTGTCGCGGTCCAGCGGCGGAACGGGGCCTCGGTCGGCTCCGAACCCGTACCCGGCGGCGAGATCAGCACAATCTTGCCCGCCAACTTGCCNCGCCAACGCTCCATCTCACTGGCATTGGCCATCGGGGCCACCACGATCTCACCAGAGATCGTGCCATTGGTGCCCGGGGTCCAGGCCACAGGGATGATCCGCAGGTCGACAGCCCGGGGTGTCAACATGCGGGCGCTGGCCCGGTCAATCGACCAGCCGCGACCAAAGTCGAACGGCTCGGCGCGCACGTTGGACAGGCCCCAGTCACGGAACTGGGTTTGGGTCCAGGCTTCGGCCAGTCGCATCTGCGGCAGATTGGTCAGGCGCCCGCCGATGCGGTCCGTCAGCCAGGCAGCGGTGGTCATGACTTCGGAGTGGTTCAGCGCCTGATCGATGATGCCGTTGACCGCCACGCGATCTACGTCTTGTGCCGAAGCGGGCATGGCCTGAGCCAGACCCAGGCTGGCAGTGGCAGTCAGCAGAATAGCAAGGCGACGCATGGGCGGACTCCGGAACAGTTTCAGCCCCGGTGGTATGCCGCGATGCCGCCAGCGACGCAAAGCCTTAGTCAGGGCAAAGCGTCACGGGTGCGGCCTGGCAATGCCATATCGTGCAGCCAGATAAGGGATGATGGCCTGGTCCTGCAANAAGCGCGCGCCCGTCTCCTCGCTGACCTGAGCCTCTGGCCAGTCAAAGGTTTCGTCGAGCACTAGGCAGGGNCAGCTCTGGTGCGCCTCCCCCACCTCGGCAATCACCGGCGGGCGGGGCTTTGGGTGGTCGAGGTATGTGATCTCCAGTTGCTGGCGCAGCTGCGGGTGGAAGGCCAGGACGCCTTCAACAACCGCGCCCGCGGGGCAATGCCAGGGACCACCCTCATCATCGAACCAGCCGGGATTGAGCAGATACAGGCGGTCGGTCATCTACAGCCTCAACACAATGGTCTCTACGATCGGGCGGCGGTCCCAGACGCCTTGGCTGGCCTTCTTAAGGGCCCGCGCGGCGGCCTGTTCGACCACAATGTCATCTTCAATCGCATCGCCTTTCAGGCCGCGAACAACCTGCTCGACCCGCTCGGCCAGGTCGTCCAGGGTGTCGCCCAGGGGNCTGTCCTCATCACCCGGCAGGCCCAGGCCGCGCACATCGATGTCGCTGACCAGCTTGCCGCGGCGGTCCAGGGCAAAGGTGACGATCAGAATGCCATTGGCGGCCGCATGGCGGCGTTCGCGCAGGGCCTCGCCGGCCTCTTCGACCAGCATCCCGCCGTCGATGAACAGGCGGCCCGCCGGCACCTCATCGATGATCCGGGCCGGTCCAGGGGCCAGCAGCACCATGTCGCCATTGCGCGGCGTCACCGTCTCGGGGACCTGCATCTCCTTGGCCAGGGCGGCATGCTCGGCGATGTGGCGGCGCATGCCGTGGGTCGGCACGGCGATCTGGGGTCGCACCCACTGATACATCTCGCGCAGTTCGTCGCGGCACGGGTGGCCCGACACGTGGATACCGGGGTGATCCCGGTCGGTGTAGATGCGCACCCCGCGATCCGACAGGGCATCCTGCAACAGGCCGATGGCGACCTCGTTGCCGGGAATGATGCGCGAGGAGAAGATGCAGTGGTCCCCTGCCCCCAGCTTGATGAAAGGGTGGTTGCCCTGGGCCACACGGCTCAGTGCTGCCCGTGGCTCGCCCTGACTGCCGGTANNGAGATAGAGGATTTCGTCTGCCGGCCAATGCCGGGCCTCATCTTCCGACAGGAACGGCGGGATGTCTTTCAACAGGCCCACCGCTCGGGCCGCCGAAGTGATCCGGTGCATGGACCGGCCCGCCAGAGCGACGCGGCGGCCCGCCTCATGCGCGGCGTGCACCACGCTGTCCAGCCGCGCCACGTTGGAGGCGAAACAGCCCACTGCGACCCGCCCCTTCAGGCCGCCAATCAGCTCGGTCAGGGCCTTGCGGACATCGCCCTCTGACCCCGACACGCCCTCCTGAAAGACGTTGGTGGAATCGCAGATCATGGCCAGCACGCCATCATCGCCCAGCTGACGGATCTTGGCCTCATCCGTGCGGTCGCCGACGACCGGATCGTTGTCGATTTTCCAGTCGCCGGTGTGCAGCACAACGCCCAGAGGCGTGCGGATAGCCAGGCCGTTGGGCTCAGCCGTCGAGTGGGTAATGGTCACCATCTCGATGGCAAAGGGCCCCAGGTCGATGTTGCCGCCCAGCGGGATCTCATGGATCGTCACCCGGTCCAGGATGCCCGCATCTCGCAGCTTTTCGCGCACCAGGAAGGCTGTGAAAGGCGTGGCATAGATCGGGGCCTTGATGCGCGGCCACAGCCAACCCAAAGCGCCGATGTGATCCTCATGGGCATGCGTCAGCACGATGCCCAGGATGTCTTCGCCTTCCAGGAAGGTCGGATCGGGAACGATCACATCGACGCCCGGCGTGGTGTTGTCACCAAAGGTCACGCCGACATCGACGACGATCCACTGACGATCCTGCGCCGGGCCATAGCCATAGGCGTTCAGGTTCATGCCGATTTCATTGGACCCACCCAGGGGCAGGAAGACGAGTTCGTTTGTGTTNTGTTTTGTCATTGCGTCGTCAAATGGGCGTTGCGACGCCAGATTTCCAGCAGGCCGCGGATCGTCAGGTCCGGATCGAAATGGTCGATGGCGTCCGTCGCCCCCTCGAACAGGCTGGCGACCCCGCCGGTGCCGATGACCGTCATGGGCTTGCCCCACTCGGCCTTCATGCGCGCCACCAGACCTTCGATCAGGGCGATATAGCCCCAGAACACACCCGATTGCATGTTCGAAACCGTGTCCTTGCCGATCACCTTTTCCGGCCTCTGGATGGCGATACGCGGCAGCATGGCCGCCGCCTCATGAAGGGCCTGCAGGCTGAGATTGATACCGGGCGCGATAATGCCCNNTTCAAAGGCCCCGTCGGCGGCCACCACGTCGAACGTCGTTGCGGTACCGCTGTCGATGACGATCAGGTCGCCCGCATACTTCAGATGCGCCCCGACGGCATTGACCAGCCGGTCGGCCCCGGCCTCGGACGGCTTCAGAATGCGGGCAGGAACGCCCAGATCGACATTGTCCCCGACCACCAATGGCTCCACCCCGACATAACGCCGGGCCAGGTTCCTGAGGTTGAAGATCGACTGCGGCACAACACTGGAAATGATGCAGCCATCCAACGCCTCCAGGTCCAGCCCGCGCATGGCCAGCAATTGCGCCAGCCAGACGGCATATTCGTCTGCCGTCCGTGTGCTCTGAGTGGCGGTGCGCCACTGGGCGATCCAGTCGTGGCCGTCATGCACCGCAAACAGCGTGTTGGTATTGCCCTGCTCGATCGCCAGAAGCATTCAGACCTCCTGTCCGAAGAAGACGTCACCCGCCGAAATCAGACGCAGCGAACCATCGGCTAGCCGCAGCCGCAAGGCTCCATCCTCAGCCACCCCTTCAGCCATGCCCTCGAGCGTTTCATGGCCCAGTCGAGCGATGGCCGCACCGTGCAAGCCTGGGGTGCGGCGCATCCANGCCTCCAGGAGGGCAAAGCCCAGGGACTGCCACCGCCCGAACCAGTTGCCAAAGGCTTCCGCCAAAGCGCGGGCGGCCACCTCCACACTGGGCGCTTGAAGGGCTTGCGGTCCAAGATGCTGGGCCAGNGAGGTCGCGGGCCGCTCAGTGCCGACCGGGGCATGGGCCAGGTTCACACCGATCCCACACCCGATCCACAGCTGACCGTTCGCATGGGTGCCGCTTTCAATCAGGATGCCTGAGGCTTTCTGTCCCGCCAGCATCACGTCGTTGGGCCATTTGATCGTCACCAGCGACGCGGGCGCATAGGTGTCCAGAAGGTCCGCCACTGCGAGCGCCGCCACAAACGTCAACTGGGCAGCCTCGGCGGCAGGCTTGGAGGTCGTCAGCAACAGGGTGGCAAACAGGTTGCCGGTGTCGCTGGTCCAGTCGCGGCCACGACGTCCCCGGCCCGCCGTCTGGGTTCGGGCTACGATCCACAGAGGTCCAACGTCTCCCGCCTCTGCCCGACGGCGGGCCTCGGCATTGGTAGAATCCAGGCTATCGAGGATCAGGACCGGGGCCGCAGCCACGGCAGGGCGCTCCAAAGCCGACAGCAGCCGCCTTGGCAAAGGGCTCGATCCAGGTCAGGGCCACGATCACTAACGGGAAAGCAAAGGCGGCACTAGCCAGCGCTACAGCCTTAGCCTCGAAGGGCCCCTTGTCGATGGCCGGTGTGCCTTCAGGGGCATCATCGAACCACATCAGCTTGATGATCCGGAGATAGTAGAACCCGGCCACGACCGAAGCCACCAGACCGGCCACACCGGCCCAGACATAGCCTGCCTCAGCTGCGGCTCCGAATACGGCCCACTTGCCCCAGAAGCCCGCCAGCGGGGGCATGCCCAGCACCGACAGTGAAAGGATGGTCAGGGCCACAGCGGCGATCGGCTTGTCCTTGCGCAGGCCCGCAAAGTCCTGAATGCGGCGCATCGGTCGGCCATTGCGGCTGAGCGAAAGGATCAGGGCAAAGAAGCCGAACTGGTCGATGATGTAGAGCGTCAGGAACAGCAGCAGCGCCGCCACGCCCACCTGGGTGCCCGCCGCAATGGCCAGCAGCGCATACCCGATGTTGGCAATCGAGGAATAGGCCAACAGCCGCTGCAGGTCCTTCTGCACCAAGCCACCGAACGCCCCCACCGCAAAGCTGATCAGNGAGATCAGGATCAGCACCTGGGCCCACTGGCTATGGGCGGCCAGGAACGGACCATCCAAGACCCGCGCGATCAGGATCATGGCGGCCACCTTTGGGGCGGTAGCGAACAGAGCCACAACCGGGGTCGGGGCCCCTTCATAGACGTCGGGCGTCCACATGTGGAACGGGGCCGCCGAAACCTTGAACGCCAGGCCGCAGATCAGGAACACCAATCCAAAGATCAGGCCCGGGCCGGGATTGGCGGTCGCGACAGCCGCGATATCCTCAAACCGCATCGAGCCGGTAAAGCCGTAGATCAGACTGGCCCCGTAGAGCAGCAGGCCCGACGAAAGAGCGCCCAGCACGAAATACTTAAGGCCCGCCTCTGAGGCCTTGAGATTGTCGCGGTGGAAAGCCGCCAGCACATAAAGCGCCAGGGAATGCAGCTCGATGCCGATATACAGGCTGATCAGATCGCCCGACGACGCCATCATGCCCATGCCGACGGCGGCCAGCACGATCAGGACCGGGTATTCCATCTTGGCGATGCCCTGCCGCCGCATCCAGCCGTCGCCGAGCACGATGGCCACGGCGCTGGACAGGAAGATCGATGCCTTGCCGAATACCGCCAGCGGGTCGGCGACATAGGCCCCGTTGAAGGCGGACCCCAGGGCCGTCACCGTCACCGCTGTCACAGCGATCAAGAGCAGCACCGAAAGCGCTGAAACCAGACGAACAGACTTGTCGCCCGCAAAGGCTCCGAAGAGCAGCAGGATCAGTCCGCCAAGGGCCAGAATGGCTTCAGGAGCGGCAAGTTGGAGGGCGGTATTCAGGTCAGGCATGACTGTCTCACCCGCCAATCGCGAGTTGATAGGCCTGGCTCACGGCGTGGACCGAGGCGTTGGTGACGTCCAGCACTAGGCCGGGCTGAACGCCCAACACCAGGGTGCCGATGATGNNAGGAAGGAACACCAGCAACTCGCGCCGGTCGATGTCGGTGATGCCTTCCAGTTTCGGATTGGTGATCGGTCCGAACATGACATTGCGATAGAGGGTCAAGGCATAGACCGCTGAAAAGATCACGCCCGAGGCCGCGAACAATGCCGTCAGNGTCGACACCTGATAGACACCTGCCATCGTCAGAATCTCACCGATGAATCCGCTGGTTCCCGGCAGGCCGACATTGGCCATGGTGAACAACAGGAAGATGGCCGCGAACCACGGCATCTTGCTGGTCAGACCGCCGTAGAAGGCAATCTCACGCGTGTGCATACGGTCATAGACGACGCCGACACACAGGAAGAGCGCGCCTGAGATCAGACCGTGGCTCAGCATCTGGAACACCGCGCCCTGCAAGCCCTGATCGTTGCCGGCGAAAATGCCCATGGTGACAAAGCCCATGTGCGCCACCGACGAATAGGCGATCAACTTCTTGATGTCCGTCTGCCGGAAGGCCACCAGCGAGGTGTAGACGATGGCGATGGCCGACAGGGCGAACACCAGCGGCGTGAACATCTTCGATGCTTCGGGGAACATCGGCAGATTGAACAGGATGAAGCCATAGCCCCCGAGCTTCAGCAGGATACCGGCCAGAATGACCGAACCGGCCGTCGGGGCCTGCACGTGGGCGTCGGGCAACCAGGTGTGCACCGGCCACATCGGCATCTTGACCGCGAATGAGGCAAAGAAGGCCAGCCACAGGAACGGCTGCGCATAGCTGGGGAAGGCATATTCCTTAAGCGCGGGAATGCTGGTCGTGCCCGCCTCGGACCACATCCACAGCATGGCCAGCAGCATCAGCACCGACCCAAGCAGCGTGTAGAGGAAGAACTTGTAGGCCGCGTAGATCCGGTTCTGTCCGCCCCAGACACCAATGATGATGAACATCGGCACCAAGGTGCCTTCAAAGAAGATGTAGAACAGGAACAGGTCCAGCGAGGTGAACACCCCGATGACCAGGGTCTCCAGGACCAGGAAGGCAATCATATAGTCGACGCGCGTCTGGATCGTAGTCCAGCTAGCCAGGATACACAGGGGCAGCAGGAAGGCGGTCAGGAGGACAAACAGGATCGAAATCCCGTCCACACCCATGTGGTANTCCAGTCCGGAGAACCAACCGTACCGCTCAACAAACTGATACGCGGGGTTCGAGGTATCGAATGCGCCGACCAGCACGACGGAAACCGCCAGCGTCACCAGAGTCGTGATCAAGGCGATCCAGCGGGCCGCTCCGTCGACGGAGCCCTTGGACCCCATGCGGACCAGCAACAGCACCAGGGCTCCCACCAGGGGCAGGAAAGTGACGACGCTGAGAATATTGGGGATCATGGCAGCCAATGGGGCACGGTCAGTTCCCCCAAGCGTAAATGGCGAAGGCGAGGAACCCGGCCACGCCGAGCAACATCACAAACGCATAATGGTAGACATATCCGGACTGCAGGCGACCAAACGCCCCGCCGAACTTNNGCGAGACAGCCAGGCAAAGCCATTAGGGCCCAGGCCGTCGATGATCTTGACGTCACCGACCTTCCAGAAAAAGTCGCCCAGTTGCCGGGTCCAGCGCACGAAGGTGGCATCGTACAGCTCGTCAAAATACCACTTGTTGTAGAGGAAGGCGTAGAGCGCCCCACCCCGCGCGGCCATACGCTTGGCCATACCCTCGTGGATCAGATAGATGTAGATCGCGACGCCCGTGCCGATCAGCGTCAGGATCAGCGGCGACCACTTCACCCAGGTCGGCACACCGTGCGCCTCATGCAGCACGTGGTTGGTCGGGCCGTGGAAGATGGCTCCACGCCAGAACTCAGCGGTGTCATGGCCGGTGAAATGGGCTCGNAACACGAAGCCGGCAGCGATGGCACCGACCGACAGCACCAGCAGCGGCACGAGCACGATCCACGGCGATTCATGCGGGCTGAGCGGACCATGGTGGCCGTGATCGTCATGTGCATGGTCGTCATGTGCCACGCCGTGGTGATCATCCCCATGATGCCCGTCGGCTTCATCCTCTTTCCAGGCCGGCTTGTTGTTGAAGGTCATGAAGATCAGGCGCCAGGAATAGTAGGCCGTCAGACCCGCCGCGAAGATGCCGACGAAGAAGGCGAACAGTCCCACCGGCGAATGGTCCGAGGCCGCCGCGGCAAAGGCGCTCTCGATTACGATGTCCTTGGAATAGAACCCGGCCAGACCGCCGATGCCTGGAATACCCAGGCCGGTAATGGCCACAGTTCCGATCAGCATAACCGCGTAGGTGATGGGCAGGAGCTTGGCCAGGCCGCCCATTTTCCGCATGTCCTGCTCGTGGTGCATGCCCATGATCACCGAACCGGCCCCCAGGAACAGCAGCGCCTTGAAGAAGGCGTGGGTGAACAGGTGGAACATGGCCGCTTCATACGAACCCACGCCCGCAGCAAAGAACATGTAACCCAGCTGCGAACAGGTCGAATACGCGATCACCCGCTTGATGTCGTTCTGGGTCAGGCCGACCGTCGCCGCAAACAGGGCCGTGACCGCGCCGACGACAGCCACGATCTGACCGGCTACGGGCGCATACTCGAACAGCGGTGACAGCAGGCAGACCATGTAGACACCGGCCGTCACCATCGTAGCGGCGTGGATCAAGGCCGACACCGGCGTCGGGCCCTCCATGGCGTCGGGCAACCAGGTGTGCAGGAAGAACTGGGCCGACTTGCCCATCGCACCGATGAACAGAAGGAAGGCCGCCAGATCCAACGCCGACCAGGTTTGGCCCAGAAACTCCCAGCCGGTTCCGGCCTTGGCAGCGATCATCGGGAACAGCTCGGCGAACTGGATCGTGCCAAACATGGTGAAAACGGTGAAGATGCCGAGCGCAAAACCGAAGTCACCGACCCGGTTGACCACAAAGGCTTTGATCGCCGCCGAACTGGCCGAGGGTTTCTTGTACCAGAAGCCGATCAGCAGGTAGGACGCCAGACCCACACCTTCCCAGCCGAAGAACAGCTGCATGAAGTCCGCCGCCGTCACCAGCGACAGCATGGCGAAGGTGAACAGCGACAGATAGGCGAAGAACCGGGGCTTGTCCGGATCCTCGGCCATGTAGCCCCAACTGTAGAGGTGCACCAACGACGACACGCTCGTCACCACCACAAGCATGGTCGCCGACAAGGCATCGATGCGGATCGACCATTGGAGATGAAGTCCCCCACATGANATGAACGGGGCCAGGGTGATTGTGAACGGGTCGAGGTCGTGGCTCAGCCAGCGGGTAAACACCATCCAGGAGATGGCACAGGACACGAACAGCAGGCTGGTGGTGATGGCTTGGGACGCGACATCACCGATCCGGCGGCCGAACAGCCCAGCAATCGTTGCTCCGAGCAGCGGCGCAAAGACGGCAATCTTGACGAGGGTTTCGATATCCACAGTCAGCCCTTCATCACGCTGGCATCGTCAACCGCGATGTCGCCACGGTTGCGGAAGAAGGTCACCAGAATGGCCAGGCCCACCGCCGCCTCGGCGCGGCAACCGTCAGCACGAACATGGCCATGATCTGCCCCGACACATCATTCAGATGGGTCGAGAAGGCGACGAAGTTGATGTTCACGGCCAGAAGGATCAGCTCGACCGACATCAGGATGATGATCACGTTCTTGCGGTTCACGAAGATGCCAAACACGCCAATGGTGAACAGGATGGCGGCCACCGCCAGATAATGGTGAAGGGTCACTTCCATCACAGCAGATCCTCCGCATCCACGCCCTGACCGCTCGGGACGGATTTGACTTCCATGGCCTTCTTGGCACTGCGCGTGACCTGGGCATGGATGTTCTGACGTTTGATACCGGGCTTGTGGTGCAGGGTCAGGACAATGGCCCCGATCATGGCCACCAGCAGCACGATCCCTGCCGCCTGGAACATGTAGACGTAGTCGGTGTAAAGCACCCGGCCGATGGTCTCGATATTGCTGGCGTCTGCGGTCGGACCGACAGGTCCTTCGGCGGCAGCTGCGGCACCACCATTCGCAACCACAATCGAGATCATGATCATCTCGGCCAGCAGTATCCCCGCCACAATCATCGCCAGCGGCAGGTAGCGGGCGTAACCCTCACGCAGCTTCACAAAGTCGACGTCCAGCATCATCACGACGAACAGGAACAGCACGGCAACCGCGCCGACGTAAACAACCACCAGCAGCATCGCCAGAAACTCTGCCCCCATCAGGACGAACAGCCCCGCTGACGAGAAGAAGCTGAGGATCAGCCACAGGACGCTGTGCACCGGGTTNTTGGCCGTCACGACCAAAAGGGCCGCGATCACCGCGACCGTCGCCAGCACATAGAAGGCGATGCCTTGCAACATTTGAGGCCACAGCCCCCTTCGTTTTGGCCGCCCGCTCCCAACAAGGAATCGCGCCGCCGGTTATGCGTCAGCGCCTTAACGGTAAGGCGCGTCCAGTTCCAGATTNCTGGCGATCAGCTGTTCCCAGCGGTCACCATTGGCGAGCAGGCGCTCCTTGTCATAGAGCAACTCTTCGCGGGTTTCGGTCGTGAACTCTGAGTTCGGCCCCTCGACGATGGCATCCACAGGGCATGCCTCCTGGCACAGGCCGCAGTAGATGCACTTGACCATGTCGATGTCGTAGCGGGTCGTGCGGCGGCTGCCGTCCGCGCGCGGCTCAGCCTCGATGGTGATGGCCTGGGCCGGACAGATCGCTTCGCACAGCTTGCAGGCAATGCAACGCTGCTCGCCACTAGGATAGCGGCGCAGCGCATGCTCGCCCCGGAAGCGGGGCGACTGCGGATTACGCTCGAACGGATAGTTCACCGTGGCCTTGGGCCGGGCCATGTATTGNAGCGAAAGGCCAATGGCCCCCAGNACATCGAGAAGCGCTGCTCCCTTGGCCGCCTGAGCGAGACGGGACAACATCATCGGGCCTCCGAGTTGGGTTGGGAATTACAGTTGGGCCCGACGCGGATCGTCACGCTTGGCCATGGCACATAGCTGCTGGCGCTGGTCTTCTTGGCGCTGGATGCGCTCTTGCCGGGCCTGCCACTCCATCGGCGGCGTCGGCGCGGGTCTATAGGGCGTAGCGCAGGACGTCAGGGTCGCGGCGACCGAAAGGGCGAGAAGCAGTTTTCTCATCACGCCCCACCATGAACACGCGCCAGCCGGCGGTGATGGCCACTGCCACCAGCGAGGTCGGAAGGAAGATCTTCCAACCCAGACGCATCAGCTGGTCGTAGCGATAACGTGGCACGAAGGCCTTCACCAGGGCGAACATGCAGAACCAGAAGACGATCTTGAAGAAGAACACCAGGAACAGCAGCAGGTTGACCAGGAACGGAGGCCACGAGGCGGTGAAATCAATCGGGAAACCCGGGTTCCAACCGCCGAAGAACAGCAGGCTGATCATGGCGCACATGAAGACGATGTTGGCGTATTCGCCGATCATGAACAGCAGGTAGGGGGTCGAGGAATACTCCACCTGATAACCTGCCACGAGTTCGGACTCANNTTCCGGCAGGTCGAACGGCGGACGGTTGGTCTCGGCCAGGGCAGAGATAAAGAACACCACCATCATCGGGAACAGCACCACGATGGTCGGCCAGGTCCCGGCACCGCCCCCGAACGCAAACCAATCCCAGAACCAGCCCGCCTGCTCGGTCACGATGCCCGTCAGATCNATCGTCCCGGCCAACAGGATGACATTGATGATCACAAGGCCGATCGAAACCTCATACGACACCATCTGGGCCGCCGATCGCAGCGAGCCCAGGAACGGATACTTNGAGTTCGAAGCCCAGCCGCCCATGATGATGCCGTAAACGCCTNNGCTGCTGATGGCGAAGATATAGAGGATGCCGACGTTCAGGTCCGAGATGACCCACCCGGGNGCGAACGGGATGGCCGCCCAGGCGATGAAGGCCAGGATGAAGGTCAACAGCGGTGCGAGCAGGAACACCACCTTGTCGGCCCCGGCGGGCATGACGATTTCCTTCAGCACGAACTTGAAGAAATCAGCGAACGATTGAAGCAGGCCAAACGGGCCCACCACGTTCGGGCCTTTGCGCATCTGCACGCCCGCCCAGATCTTGCGGTCGGCCAGCAGCAGGAAGGCCAGCGAGATCAGGATGCCGACGGTGACCAGCAGGATNCCGCCTGCGGTCGCCAGGGTCCAACCCAAAGGGGAGTTCCAGAACTCCATCAAGCGGCTCCCTGTGAAAGACCGAAAAAGAAGACGAAAAAGCCCAGCGTGCCAACAAGCCCCAAGCCGAAGAGAACTCGTACCATCCAGGTCAACCGGGTCACAGTCGGATCATCGAGCCCTTGGTGACGGCCGCTGTACACAAAGCTCAGGAACCGCCCAAGTTCGACTGGTGAGCCGCCAAACAGGTTGGGGGCCTCTTCCAGCCTTCGCAACGACAGATTGCACCCGTCCCTGCAGCAACAAGGCGCTCGCAATATAAAGGGCGTTCACGGCAAACACCGTGAAAACAAGGGCATGACATAGCCAGGCATTTCCTCGAACGTCATCGCCCTACTCCGCCGCCATCGCTACAGCCNNGACGCGCTGAGCTGACAGCTCAGCCATGGTCGCGCTGGCGCGTGTGATCGGGTTGTTCAGATACGGATCCACGACCGTCGAGGTGAAGGCCCGGTCGCCCAGGTCGCCCTTGGCCCCCAGNTTTGACGGGTCAAAACCGGCATTCGACGGCGGCCGATAGTCGATATGGCCAAAGGTCGGATGGTCCGCCATCAGCTTGTCGCGCAACTGCGCCTGGGTGTCATACGGCAGGGTCTGCCCAACCAGGCCCGACAGGGCGCGGATGATGGCCCAGTCTTCCTTGGCCTCGCCCTTGGGGAACACGACCCGCTCGCCCATCTGCACCCGGCCTTCTGTATTCACATACAGGCCGTCTTTCTCGGCATAGGCCGCACCGGGCAGGATCACATCGGCCCCATGCGCGCCGCGATCACCGTGGCTGCCCAGATAGACCTTGAACGCCCCGGTCGCCGAGGCGTCGATTTCATCGGCCCCCAGCAGGAACAGCACGTCCAGCTTGCCTTTCTTGACCATGTCGGTGGCCGACAGACCGCCCTCGCCCGGCACAAAGCCCATGTCCAGGCCAGCCACGCGGCTGGCCGCTGAGTGCAGGACGTTGAAGCCGTTCCAGCCGTCCTTGACCGCCCCGACCTTCTTGGCCAGCGCGCCAACGGCATTCAGCACGGCCGCGCCATCCTTGCCCACCAGAGCCCCGGCTCCCACGATGATCGCCGGCCGCTCGGCCTTNGACAGGACGTCGATGGCAGCCTTGGGCATCTTGCCCAGGACCTTCGAACCTGCGCCCAACCAGCTGTAAGAATAGGTCAAATCGGCTTGCTCACCGATCAGNGCAATCTCAGCCTTGCCCGACAGCCACATCTTGCGGATGNNGGCGTTCAGAAGCGGGGCCTCACGGCGCGGGTCCGATCCGACGATCAGGACCGCATCGGCCTGTTCCAGCCCTTCGAGCCCTGAGTTGAACAGCCAGCCTTCACGCACGCCGCCGCCCAGGGCCGCGCCATCCTGGCGGCAATCGGTATTGGCCGAGCCCAGCGCACGGAACAGGTCCAGAGCCGCCTTCATCGATTCTNNGGCGTCTTGCAGATCGCCCGCGATGACGCCGATCTTTCGGGCTTGNGCCGAGTTCAGCTTGTCAGCGACCGCCGCCAGGGCCTCGCCCCAGGTCGCCGGTTGCAGCCGNCCTTGNGCATCACGCACCCACGGCCGGTCCAGACGCCGCGACTTCAGGCCATCGGCGACATAGCGGCTGCGATCCGCCAGCCATTCCTCGTTGATGCCCTCATTGACGCGCGGCACGCGCATCACCTCGGCNCCNTTGGAGTCAATGCGAACGTTGGAGCCCAGCGCATCCATAACATCCACCGACTCGGTCTTTTTCAGCTCCCAAGGGCGGTAGTGCACNTGCCAGGGACGGTGCGTCAGGGCTCCGACCGGGCACAGGTCGTTGACGTTGCCCGACAGCTCCGACGTCAGGTTCTGCTCCAGGTAGGTCGTGATCTCGGCGCTTTCGCCCCGCGAAATCATGCCGATGTCGGCCACGCCTGCCACCTCGGTGATGAAGCGGACACAGCGTGTGCACTGGATGCACCGGGTCATGAAGGTCTTGACCGTCGGACCCATGTTCTTNTCTTCGACGGCCCGCTTGTTCTCACCATAGCGGGAGCCATCGCGGCCATAGCCGACCGACTGGTCCTGCAGGTCGCATTCGCCGCCCTGATCGCAGATCGGGCAGTCCAGCGGGTGGTTGATGAGCAGGAACTCCATCACCCCTTCGCGGGCCTTCTTGACCATCGGCGTGTCGGTGAAAATCTCCTGGCCTTCAGCAGCCGGCAGGGCGCACGACGCCTGCGGCTTGGGCGGCCCCGGCTTCACCTCGACCAGGCACATGCGGCAGTTGCCCGCGATCGACAGACGCTCATGATAGCAGAAGCGCGGGATTTCCTCCCCGGCCCGTTCGGCGACCTGGAGCACAGTCATCCCAGGCTCGAACTCGACCTCTTGGCCATTGACCTTGGCGATGGGCATTATTGGGCTCCCTGCTGGGTCGGGGCGGCGGTCGAGGCGGACACGTCAACCGTCTGACGTTCGCCGCCGCGGGTCAGCGAGACCTGAGTGCCGACAAAGCTGCAGGCGAAAGTCAGGCGACCGCCGTCCACAGGCGCAGGCCAGGAAATATCGAACGTGGCGGCATCGAATGTCACTGCATCACCGCTCTGGCCATAGAGGAGGTTCGCCGCCTCGCGACACATCTGTTCTGGGGTCTGAGCCGCGGCGGCTGCCACCGGGGTCGCTTCTGCCGAAGCAACAGTCGGCGTTTCAGTCGCTGGGCCTGCTCAGGTTGCGAACAGGCCGTCATCGTCAGCGGAACCAAAGCAGTGATCAAAATACGCTTCATCGCCCTACCCGCCGCAATCGTATGGCCGACGAAGTTCGCACGGGCGTTGCGNTATTGCTGGATGCGCTCTTCGATCTCATGGCGGAAGTGGCGGATCAGCCCCTGCACGGGCCAGGCGGCGGCGTCGCCCAGGGCACAGATGGTGTGACCCTCGACCTGACCGGCCACGTCCAGCAGAAGATCGATTTCCGAGGGGTCCGCCTCGCCGATAGCCATCCGCTCCAGCACGCGCCACATCCAGCCGGTGCCCTCGCGGCACGGCGTGCACTGGCCACAGCTCTCGTGCTTGTAGAAATAGCTGATGCGCGCGATGGCNTTCACCAGGTCGGTGGAGTTATCCATCACGATCACGGCGGCGGTGCCCAGGCCCGAGCGCATTTCGCGCAAGCTGTCGAAGTCCATCAGGGCCACTTCGGACATTTCACGGGTGATCAGCGGCACGGATGAGCCGCCGGGGATCACCGCCTTCAGATTGTCCCAGCCGCCACGCACACCACCGCAATGATCGTCCAGCAGCTGACGCAGCGGGATCGACATCGCCTCTTCGACATTGCACGGGCGGTTCACATGTCCCGAGATCGACATGACCTTGGTGCCGGTATTGTTCGGGCGACCAAAGCTGGCAAACCAGTCGGCTCCGCGACGCAGGATGGCACCGACCACAGCGATCGACNNCTCGACGTTGTTGACGGTCGTGGGCATGCCATAGAGGCCCGCGCCNGCCGGGAACGGTGGCTTCAGGCGCGGCTGGCCCTTCTTGCCTTCCAGACTTTCCAGCAGCGCAGTCTCTTCCCCACAGATGTAGGCCCCGGCCCCATGGTGGATATAGACGTCAAAATCCCAGCCGTGGATGTTGTTCTTGCCGATCAGCTTGGCCTCATAGGCTTCCTTGACCGCCGCCTCCATGCGCTCGCGTTCCAGCACATATTCGCCGCGCAAATAGATGTAACAGGCGTGCGCTTGCATGGCGAAGCTGGCGATCAGGCAACCTTCGATCAGCAGTTGCGGATCGTTGCGCATGATCTCCCGGTCCTTGCAGGTGCCGGGCTCGGACCGNTCAGCGTTGACGACCAGATAGTGCGGGCGACCGTCCTTGACCTCTTTGGGCATGAAGGACCACTTCAGCCCGGTCGGGAAACCGGCCCCGCCTCGNCCGCGCAGACCGGAGTTCTTGATGTTGGTGATGACCCAGTCACGCCCCAGGTCGAGCATGTCCTTGGTCGCGTTCCAGCACCCGCGCGACTTCGCCCCNTCCAGCCGCCAATCGTGCAGGCCGTAAAGGTTGGTGAAGATGCGATCCTTGTCTTCGAGAATGCCGACCATGGTCAGTTCAGGTCTCCGTGGCGATCATGCGCCTCTTTCAATCTCTTGCACCCCCAGATCACGACCGCCCCCCAGGACAACCATTGGGCCTCCCATGAGCACAAACATGACCCTTTTGAAGTCACTGCCCAGATGAAGGCGGCACCTAACACGGCTAGCCCGCCCAACAGTTCCAAGGCTCCGATGAAAATCGTCCACCTTGCTGCGTTCAACTTGTCAGGCACAGTCATCACAGGCCCTCCTGCAAGCGGCGCTTGTGATGCTGGGTCCGCTTCCAGATGCCCACAAAGACCAACACCCAGCCGAAGGCCAGAGCTCCGTAGGCAACCGGCAGCACGCCGTTGTCCAGCCCAAGCCAACCGTAACGTGCACCAAGCGCCAGCAAGGCCCCGAGCACGAGCAGGCTCAAGCCGCCCCAGCGCAGCGGCAGGGCGACACGACGCAGCTCCCGGCGGTATTCCGCCCGGCCTTCCTCGGTGTTCAGGTCCGGCAGCGAGGTCATGCCTTCACCGGCTCCGAGTTGGGCAGCTTCTTGATCTTCTTGGCGGCCGAGCCGTCATACAGCTTCGGATCGGTCAGGGTCAGGGCCCCGCCTTCCGGCTCCGACGTGGTGCGCCCGACGCGACTGCCCGGCTTGGGTGACTTGCCTGCGGCAAAGTCGTCGATGATCTTCTCCATGTCGGCAGCCGTAAGATCTTCAAAATAATAGTCATTTATCTGGGCCATTGGCGCGTTGGCACAGGCCCCCAGGCACTCCACTTCCTGCCAGGTGAAGCGCCCATCGGCTGACAGCTTGTCCTTTGGACCAATGCGTTTCTTGCACACATCCATCAGCTCGCCAGAGCCGCGGAGCATACACGGCNNGGTACCGCACACCTGGATCAGGGCCGAGCTGCCAACCGGCTCCAGCATGAACATGGTGTAGAAGGTCGCGACCTCGAACACCCGGATCGGCGGCATGCTGAGCAACTCGGCGATGGCGCGGATAGCAGGTTCGGACACCCAGCCTTCTTGTTTCTGGACCAGCCACAGGATCGGGATCACCGCCGAGGCCTGTTTGCCTTCGGGGTATTTCTTGATCCACCAATCCGCCTTGGTCTTGGTCGCCTTGGAAAAGGCGAACGACGACGGTTGCTCCTTGGCAAGACGACGCACAGCCATCAGACGTCCAACTCCTCGATTACAATGCCGCCGCCGATGATCTTCTTGCGGATGACCACAACCTTGTGCAGCTCTCCGCGGGTCAGCATCACACTGTGGCAATAGGCGCTGCCGCCCAGATCACAGACGCTATAGCCCGAGATTTCCCAGCCCTGGCGGACCAGATCGGTGATCGGCTTGGGTTTGTCGCTCATCGGCCCTTGCTCCCGAACCAGCGACCCAGGCGCTCGCGCCAGATCAATCCATCGACCCGGCGATAATCACGCATCAGCCCCGACATCGGCGGCACGAAGCGAATGACCATCTGGCCCACGAAGACCGCCCCAATCATCCAGACCATGGAGCGCATGTTGGCTTCAAAAGCTGCGCCCCTCCTCGCGATAGCCCAGCCGATAAGCCCCGCGCACGAACGTCACCCCGCCAGGGCCGGAGCCGAAAACAGGGCCGACGCCAGCATGAAACGTATGTGCCCCATCTTTCGCGACGACGCGGCGAGAAGATGAAGGTTGTCACCAAGCCAATGCCCATCAGCCAGGCAAACCACCAGGCTTGCGCTGTCGTGAATATCGGGTCGACGACGAAGGCACTCACCGGTCCACCTCACCGAACACGATGTCGATGGACCCCAGGATGGCTGAGACGTCCGCCAGCATGTGCCCCCGGTTCAGCCAGTCCATGGCCTGCAGCGAGCGGAAGCCAGGGGCCGAGATCTTCACCCGATACGGCTTGTTGGTGCCATCTGACACCAGATAGATGCCGAACTCGCCCTTGGGTGCCTCGACTGAGGCATAGACCTCACCTTCGGGCGTCTTGAAGCCTTCAGTATAGAGCTTGAAGTGGTGGATCAGGGATTCCATCGACCGCTTCATTTCACCACGGCGCGGCGGGGCGATCTTGTTGTCCTCAATCAGCACCGGCTCACCCGGCCGGTTGCGCAGTTCATGGATGCATTGCTCCATGATGTGCACCGACTGCTTCATCTCCTCGATGCGGCACAGATAGCGGTCCCAGCAGTCGCCGTTCTTGCCCACGGCGATGTCGAAATCGAGGTCGGCATAGCATTCNGCGTGCGGCTGCGACTTGCGCAGGTCCCACGGAATATCCGAGCCGCGCAGCAGCACCCCGGTGAAGCCCCAGTCGAGCGCCTGCTGCTTGGACACCACGCCGATGTCGACGTTGCGCTGCTTGAAGATGCGGTTCTCGGTGACCAGGCTTTCGATGTCCTTCAAGGCCTTGGGGAAGGTCTTGCACCAGCGGTCGATGTCATCGATCAGCGCCATCGGCAGATCCTGATGGACGCCGCCTGGGCGGAAGTAGTTGGCGTGCAGGCGCGCCCCGCAGGCCCGCTCGTAGAAGATCATCAGCTTCTCGCGCTCTTCAAAGCCCCACAGAGGCGGGGTCAGAGCGCCAACGTCCATGGCCTGGGTCGTGACGTTCAGCAGATGCGACAGGATGCGGCCGATTTCGGAGTATAGCACCCGGATCAGTTGGGCCCGGTAGGGCACCTCGATGCCCAGCAGCTTCTCGATGGCCAGGCAGAACGCGTGCTCCTGGTTCATCGGTGCCACGTAGTCCAGGCGATCCAGATAGGGCACGTTCTGCAGGTAGGTCCGCGCCTCCATCAGCTTCTCGGTGCCGCGGTGCAGCAGGCCGATGTGCGGATCGACCCGCGTCACCAGCTCGCCATCCAACTCCAGCACCAGACGCAGCACGCCGTGGGCGGCCGGGTGTTGCGGGCCGAAGTTGATGGTGAACTTGCGGTCGTCCATCGCCCGGGCTTCGGCGGTGCGCTGGTCCAGCTCGCCTTCCCAAATATCGACGTTGGCCCCCAGCGGAGCGGGATGGTGTTGTCGTCGGCCATCAGGACTTGCCTCCCAAGGGCTTCTTGGCCGCGGCGCTCGCTTCGGCGGCCTGTTCGGCCTTCTCGTCACCGGGCAGGATTTCGAGCGGATACTCCGCCCCTTCCCAGGGCGACAGGAAGTCGAAGTTACGGAATTCCTGGGTCAGCTTGACCGGCTCATAGACAACCCGCTTCTGCTCGTCGTCGTACCGGACCTCTACATAGCCCGTCATCGGGAAGTCCTTGCGCAGGGGATGCCCCTGGAACCCATAGTCCGTCAGCAGGCGGCGCAGGTCCGGGTGGCCTCGAACAGCATGCCATACATGTCGAACGCCTCACGCTCGAACCAGTCAGCGCACGGGTAGACAGGGATCACGCTAGGCACCGGCTTGACCTCATCGGTCGACACCTTGACCCGAAGCCGCTCGTTCCGCGTCAAGCTCAGCAAATGATAGACCACCTCGAACCGCTCATCACGATCCGGAAAGTCGACACCGCACAGGTCCAGCAGTTGCTGAAACCCGAAGCGGTCGCGCAGCACGGTCAGCACCTGAACAATCTGCTCGCGCGGCGCGATCAGAGTCAGCTCGCCGAAAGCGACTTGCGCCTCAACGCCCAGCTCAGCGACCATCTCGGCCCCCAGCGGGGTTAGTCGGGCCTCTTGGGCCGCCTGGACTGCGAGCGAACTCATCTTTCGATCGTCCCCGTTCGCCGGATTTTCTTCTGCAGTTGCAGCAGGCCGTAGAGCAGCGCCTCGGCGGTCGGCGGGCAGCCCGGCACATAGACGTCCACCGGCACGACNCGGTCGCAACCTCGAACCACACTGTAGCTGTAGTGGTAGTACCCGCCGCCGTTGGCGCAACTGCCCATCGACAGGACGTAGCGCGGGTCCGGCATCTGATCGTAGACCTTGCGCAAGGCCGGGGCCATCTTGTTGGTCAGGGTTCCCGCCACGATCATCAGGTCCGACTGGCGCGGGCTGGCGCGCGGGGCCATGCCGAACCGCTCCATGTCAAATCGCGGCATCGACGCTTGCATCATCTCCACAGCGCAGCAGGCCAGACCGAAGGTCATCCACATCAGGCTGCCCGTCCGAGCCCAGTTGATCACATCATCCAGCGAGGTGGTCACAAAGCCCTGCTCACCGACCTGGGTATTCACGGCCTCAAANAACTTGTCATGGATTGCCGGGTCGTAGCCCTCGACCGAGCTACGCGCGCCCATGCCGGCAGGGACGATCAATCCCGAAGCGGTGGTCGTAGTCACTCCCATTCCAGGGCTCCCTTCTTCCACTCATAGATGAAGCCCACAGTCAGCACACCCAGGAAGACCATCATTGACCAAAAGCGAACACCATCCCGCCCTTGGACAGATCGAAAAGCGAGACAGCCCACGGGAACAGGAAGGCCACTTCCAGATCGAAGATGATGAAAAGGATCGAGACCAGATAGAAGCGCACATCGAACTTCATGCGCGCATCATCAAAGGCATTGAACCCGCACTCATAAGCCGACAGCTTCTCGCTGTCGGGGTTCTTGGGAGCCAACACCCAGGCCGCGATCATAAAGCCGAGCCCCAGCACCGCCGCTATCCCAAGGAATACGACGATCGGCAGATATTCCAGAAGCAGTGCGTTCATGCACAGGGCCTTTCACGCCAAAGGGGTGGCGGAATCGCCGCTTCTTAGACCGAACGCGCCAGGGTTCAAACCCGTTACAAGCATGAAATTGTTGAGAACGGATCGCACCTGGTCCATCTCAGGTTGAAAGGAAATGGCAACACTGTTGTGCGAAGAGCGATCAGCGTCGGGAAAGATCCTTTCTTGGCCAAAGTGCGCAGGGGCAAAGCACGATGATCAGGGCCGTTGTAACTAGTCGGTCATTGCGCATTTCACGTCGTCGGATCGACGTGGGTTCGGACTGAGCTTCGGACGCGGAAGACCGGCCAAGATGCTAGCCAACGTAATCAAGTCCCGGCCCCAGCGTGTGCCATGGCGCATGTTCCGCCATGACGCGGCGAATCCAAGCCCCATCCCGGCCTGGGGATTTGTGCTGACATATGTCGGCGCACTTTGGCTGGCCCATTTCTGCCAGACCGCCTTTGGCGCGGTTGCGATCTGGCCGGCAAATGGCGTGGTCGTCACGGCCCTGTTGCTGCTCAACCGGCGCAAGGCTCTGATGACGTTTCTGGCCTGCGTCTCACTCAACTTCATCTTCAATCTGGTCATACTGAAGACGGGGTTTGATTCATCGCTCATCTACCCCGCGCTCAATGCGCTCGAAGTCTTCGGCGTCGCCATGATTGCCCGGCGGTTCTGTGGCGGAGGACTGCACCTCAATCGTCCGGTGCGGATGGCCCGTTATGCTCTCTTGGCTGCAGCACCGACCGTCTGCCTTGCCGCCTTGATCGGTTTGACCGTCACCGGGACCGAGTCGACAGTTTTCTGGCCCTATTTCGCCAGCTGGGTCACCGCCGAACTCCTGCCGATCCTGATTCTGGCCCCGTGCGTGGTGATGCTGACCCAACGGGTCCAACCGAGCGACGGACTTCAGGCCAGCAGCTTCGAAGCCGCGCTCCTGATTTCGGCCGCGGCCCTGTTTACCGCCAGCGTCTGTATGCAGGTTCTGCCCTTGCCGATCGTGGCAATACTGCCCGTAATGATGCTGGTGTCGCTTCGCCTCACCTCGCGCCAGGCCGCCGTCCTGGTTCTGCTCGTGTCGGTGTTGACGATGACAATCTTCCTACACGTCTACAAGTCGTTTGACGTGTTCACACTGGGCGGCCCTCCACTCAAGTTGTCAGGCTTGACCGAACTGACCACAGATGTGCCAGCGTTCTACATGTTCCTGGCGGCGACTGTCTTGGTCATCTTCTCTGTCTCAACAGTCGTGAATGAGAAAACCCGGCTGCATCTTCGGGTTCTGCGGCGCGCCGCTGAAGCGCGCAGCGATGCCATCGCGCTGAAAGAGGCAAAGGTCCTTGCCGAGCAAGCCTCCGAGGCCAAGCGCCGCTTCCTCAACATGATCAGTCACGAGCTANCGCCGCTGGGACAAGTCGCCGGCTTCACCGGACTTGTCGCCCGCGACGACGGCCTGTCATCTCAATCCCGGGATCTTGTTGGCAAGATATCGATGGCCAATGGCCATGCGATGATGCTGGTGGATGACATGATCGATTTCGCACGCGGAGACATCTGTCTTGCGCCCGCTCCCTTAAATCTGCGCGAAGTGGTCAGCGGTGTCGTGGACCATATCCGCACCAATGTTGTGCGCAAGCCGCTGGATGTACTGTTCGAGAATCGCCTCGACCAAGACACCTTCTTCGTCGGAGATGAGAAGTGCATTCGACAGCTTTTGCGGCTGCTGATGCACAATGCGGTGAAGTTTACCGATCACGGCAAGATCGGAATTGAAGTCGAGGCCACCGCCCATGGAGCACGACTGGTGGTCTTCGACACCGGTCCTGGCTTCAGCCCTGGGGACGTGACTCAATTGCAGGAGGCCTTCGCACAGGGGGATTCCTCGCTGGCGCGCTCCAGGGATGGAACTGGGCTCGGCCTTGCGCTGGCAGCCCGGATCATGGCCGTTCTTGACGGCCAATGGGAATTTGACAGCCGCCCTGGCGAGGGAACCCGGATCACCATCGACCTGCCGATGGAACGAGCCGAGGCTCCAGCAGACACCAATGAGACACCCAACCGCGCGCCACGCATTCTGATCGTCGATGACCATCCGGCCAATCGAGAGATCCTCGGCTTGATCCTTCGAGCCATGGGTTGTGAAACGGACTATGCAAGTGACGGCTTGGAAGCGGTCGATGCCGCAAGGCACAGCAATCCAGACATAATCTTCATGGATCTGCGCATGCCGCGCATGGATGGCTACGAAGCCAGCCGTCAAATCCGCGCCCTGCCCGGCGACATCAGCCAGGTGCCTATCCTGGCCGTCAGCGCCGAATGTCGCGAGGAAAGCGCCGGACAATGCACCGCCAGCGGCATCGATGGCTTCCTGGCCAAGCCGGTGAACCAAGCGCTGCTTTATGAAACTGTTGTCAAATGGATGGACCCTGTGAGCGCCCGAGCAGCCAAGGTCGCGACGAGGGTCGCCTAGTTCCGACACGGGTCTTTTCGCGTCCCCGGCATTGCGGATTTGGACCCGACCAAAGCCTTGCTCCGGAAAGCGACGCTGGATGGTGCAAATTTCCTTTGTCAGCCCGCTTGACGGACTCGGTCCCCCGCCTAAACGACGCCCCTCGCCGGGACACATAGCCCTGTCGAAGATGCACGCGGGTGTAGCTCAGTTGGTTAGAGTGCCGGCCTGTCACGCCGGAGGTCGCGGGTTCGAGCCCCGTCACTCGCGCCATTTCTTTCAAAATGTTCTGGATAAAGAAATGGCGCGCCCGCCCCGGGTGTGAGAGGCGCTGACGCCGATCAGGTGCGTGGCCGTGTTCCCTGCAAACGGGCGCGATCGGAGGCCGGTTGCTCGAATGCGGGTTGCTGGCTGACCCCGCCATAAACACGGCACAGCCCTTCAAAGACCCGCGACCAGGCGAAATTCTCAACCACATAGCTGCGAGCAGCCGCTCCGATCGCTTCGACATCACGTTCGAACAAGGCCTCAATGGCCTGGGCATACTGGTTGGGATTGGCTGAGCGGGCCAACTGGCCGACATCGTTGTTGACCGTTTCTGCCACACCGCCGGAGTTGACCCCGACGACGGCCCGACCGCAGGCCATGGCTTCGAGCACGATCAGGCCGAACGGCTCCTTGTCGTTGGCATGCACAAAGGCGTCGCAGCTGGCGATAATCCGCGCCACGGCCTTGGGATTGGTCTCATAGGGAAGGCTAATCACGCGATCCTCAGGGNNCAGGCCGGCCCCGGCTCCGACCAGGACGAGATAATAGGGAGCGCCGAGCTTTTGCACGGCTTCTATCAGCACATCGATATTCTTCTCGCGTGCCGCNCGCCCGGCAAAGCAAAGCAATCGCGCATCCGCCGGAACGCCCAGACGCTCCATCAGCCAGGCCCGGTCGCGCCGCTCGGGCCGGAAGGTATCCACCTCAACGCCAAGGGGCTGAACAACGATATCTTCGATCCCAGCCTCTTCGAGCCGTCGAGCGATATAGCGGCTCGGTGACACAACCTTGTCGAACTGGCCGAACAGCTGGGCCCATCGCTTCNNCGGCTTCTTGGCCCATTCACCCAGATGCAGGGCCGCCAGACCCGCCGGGTCAGAGTGACAGAATCCGACCACGGGACACCCGGCCCGTTGCCCGGCCTCCAGCGCCCCCTGCCCCGGCGTATAGGGGTCTCCAGCCTCGATGACCGTGGGGTTCAGCGCCGCAACCCAAGCCCCNCAACGCCGAACCGATGTCGGCCAGCGATAGCCATCTCCAAAAGGCAGTTTGGCCGCATGCAGTTGGATGATGCCGTCGGCATCGGCCCGATGGTGCGCCCCGGGCACGACAAGGGAATGGGCTATGCTAGGCCGATTTTCAGCCAGCCAGGCTTTNTTCGAAAGCAGATAACGCTTCACCCCGCCGGAGCGCGGTGCGTACAGCATCGTCGTGTCCACCAGCCGTGGGCGCTTGTCCTTGTTAGACGCCCGCAAGGCCCTGAGGGTGTCGGACACCTCTTCATCCAGTCCGGGCACCATGCGCAGCTCGGTTTCAAGCACCTCGGCTCGCGTCAACTGCACCAGGCGCTTCTCTTCCGCCGCCCCGGCTGGGCGGCGCGAACGCTGGATCTTATCGTCACCCGCGAGCGGGCTTTGGCGGGGCTCAAGGTTCATGTGATCGGCCTAGACCCGCGCGAGACCAACGACAAGTGCGTCTGGCCATCGCCTAGGTGTCAAGCGATGGCAGCGCGTCGCTGTCACCATCATCGGCAAGCGCACTTCGACCCCGACGCATCAAAGCCTCGCGCAGCAACACTTCTAGCTGCGCGTTGACCGATCGAAGTTCGGCAGCGGCCAATCGCTCGACCGCTGCCATGACCTCGGGTGAGGCACGCATCAGGAAGGATTTCCGATCGCGAGCCATATCAGCCGTAAAGGGTTCCTGCATTGACCACGGGCTGCGCCTCCCGCTCGGCACATAGGACCACCAGAAGGTTGGAAACCATGCTCGCCTTGCGCTCCTCATCCAGGTCCACGACGCCGCGTTCGCCCAAATCGGCCAAAGCCGTTTCAACCATGCCGACGGCCCCTTGAACAATGAGACGGCGGGCCGCCAGGACGGCTTCGGCCTGCTGGCGCCGCAACATGGCCGAAGCGATTTCCGGCGCGTAGGCCAAATGCGCCAGACGGGCCTCGTCAACCACGACNCCNGCAACCTGTACGCGCCCGGCTAGTTCTTCGCGCAGGCGGGTGGCCACATCCTCAGCATCTGCGCGCAGCGTCAACTCGTGCTCCTCACCATGATCGTAGGCATAGTGTGAGGCGAGGTCGCGCAGGCCAGTATCAACCTGGATGTTCACAAACTCCTGAAAGTCATCCACGTCATACAGCGCCTGAGCCGTGTCATGGACCCGCCAGACAACGTTGGCCGCGATCTCAATCGGATTACCCCGCTTGTCGTTCACCTTCAGCTTGTCCGACGTCAGGTTGCGGACGCGAACGCTGATCTTTTTGCGGCTATGCCAGGGAAGGACCCAGCGCAGGCCGGTCTTTCTGTCCGTTCCGCGATAATCGCCGAACAGCATGATGGCGGCGGCCTCATTCGGTTGGAGGGCATAGAGGCCACTGAGCAGGAACAACCCAAGGGTCGCCAGGGCCGCCCCCATGACAATGGCGATATTGCTGCCGTCCTGACTGATAATCAAAACCGGCGCTGCAATAATCAGCGCCAGGCCGGCCAAGAGCATGAAAATCCCGTTCGACGCCGCAGCCGGCCGCTCGCTGGATTTCACATGGTTCGAATCTGACATCTCTTTCCTCCAAAATCGATATTGCTGTGATATCACTTTTATATCATTTTCAGCAATAGGCATGTGGGTCAGAAAGCGCGAGTGCTGCTCCAAGGACGCGTTCCGCCTTGCATTCGCCTCAAATTCGAGAAACTTGAGGCACTCGCCCGCGGACGCTGCTATGGCTCCGGGCTCTGTGTGCCTACGGTCTACCAAGGGTCTAATTTCGAATGCGTATATTGCTAGCGACCGCTGTGGCGATCGCCNCCCTGCTGGCTGCTACCGGTGCCACGGCGGAAGTTGTGGTCAGTTCGTCGCGCACGTCAGCGATCCGGACTTCCAACGCGGGCACGGGCGGTGTCGCTGATGACGTCAGGATCAGCAACGGCGGCACGATTAATGTGACGAGCGGCACCTTGGTGACCGTGGATTCCAACAACAATTTCACTCTGGATGCAGGTGGATCGATCCGCGCAGACAGCTCCGCCGACGGCACCGTAGGTGTTGAGATCCTTGGCGGCACCACGGCCAACATTGCTCTGAACGGGTCAATCCATCTCAGCGACAACGTCGCCGATGATGCAAATGTCGACACGGACAAGGACGGCGATGGCGGCGGGCCGTTTGCAACTGGATCTGGCCGCTACGGAGTCCGACTGACGGGCGCGGGTGCCCTGACCGGAGACATCACCCAAGGCACGACCGGTTCAATCATTGTCGAGGGTAACAACTCCTACGGCATCGCACTCGAATCTGACCTCATTGGCAAGCTCCAGACCCTCGGTAACACGCGGATCACCGGCGACAACTCCTACGGCATTCGCACGCTCGGCAACATCACCGGGAACGTGTATTTGGGTGGATCGGTCGTTGCCCGGGGCGGAAACACGCGCGGCGTCAGCATTGAAGGCGACGTGGATGGTCGCCTGACAATCCAGTCGGCAATCAGCTCCACCGGCTATCGCTACAGCACACGCCCGACCGAAACCGTCATTGCCAAACTTGACGCAGATGACCTGCTTCAGGGCGGCCCGGCTGTCACTATCGCCAGCAACATCGCCGGGNGGNTGCTGCTGGATGTGCGTCCCACCGAAACGGACGCCAACAACACAGACGAAGACAACGATGGCATTCTTGATGCCTCCGAATCGGACGCAACCATCGTGTCGTATGGCAGCGGGCCTGCCATCCTGATCGGGTCCGATACGCAGAGCATCACGCTTGGCATGGTGGGCACCGATGATGAGGCCTACGGCTTCATCAACCGGGGCACGGTCACCTCCCAGNGGNTTTACGATGGCATCGCCACCCAGGCGGTGGTCATCGGAACCGACAGCGGTAACACGGTGCTACTGGAGGGCGGCTTCCGCAACGAAGGTTCGATCGGAACCCTCGCCTACCAGGCTGACGCGACGGCAGTGCGCATGCGCAATGGAGCGGTCGCCGACGCGTTCTTCAACTCCGGATCGATTGCGGCAGCGGCGATCTCTGACGCCCAGACCCAGGTCACGGGCCTGCTGATCGAGTCGGGAGCTAGCGTCACAACCCTAACCAACAGCGGCGAACTGTCGGCCATTTCGGGCGGCTCCGCAACAGACGTCTATGCCATCCTGGATCGGAGCGGTACGCTCACCAGCATCACCAATCAGGGGCAACTGACAGCCAGAATCACGGCGGACCCAAACGGCGACCCGGTGACTGGTGAAGTGGTGGCCATCGACGTTTCAGCTAACACCACGGGCGTGACCTTCATCCAGGACGGCATCGTCGACACTTCGTCCGCGACGGCCATCGATACGGATGGCGACGGAGTGCCGGACGACAGCGAGCCGCTGCTGGTCGGAGATGTTCGATTTGGCTCTGGCGCAGATGTTTTTGACGTCCGAAACGGCGCGACTTTGGGCAATATTTCGTTCGGCGATGGTGCCGATACCTTGCTGGTTTCCGGCGGTGCTGAAGTTCGCGGGGCGATCACGGATACCGACGGTCTGCTCGATATCACGGTCAGCAATGGTGTCCTGGATGCGCGTCAGGCGTCGATTACGACCGCCACGAGCCTCAACATCGGGTCGCAGGGCAATCTGATTGTCACCATCGACCCACAGTCCGGCAACCAGACTGGATTCAACATCACCGGCACAGCCAACTTTGCTAATGGAGCGGGCCTGGGCGCGCGCTTCACCTCCCTGTTGGATGGCCCGGAACGGTTTACAATTGTTCGGGCTAGCACACTCAATTTCGGCACCATTGATACCTCTTCCCTGGAAGAGAACTCGCCATATCTGTTTATCGTGAACGCCGGCGCGGATACCGCCCTAGGGNAAGTCTACATCGACGCGCGCCGTCGCACGGCCGAAGAGGCCGGACTTATTGCGGTCGAGAGCCAGGCCTACGACGCCATTTACAATGCGCTTGGGACCAATTCGGCCCTGCTGGATGCCTTCTTTAGCCAGACAGGCCGTGACGGCTTCATCAACCTCTATGAGCAGATGCTGCCGGACCATTCTGGTGGCNCCCTCCTCTCGCTGGCATCTGGCGTTGATGCCGTGACCCGCGCCCTGGTTGGCCGTAACGCCTCCGCCGCGCCGGGTGAAGTTTCGGCCTGGGTCCAGGAGATCAACTTCTACGCGGATAAAGACCGGACAGACACCTATGGCTTCCGCTCCGAGGGTTTCGGGNTCGCCGGCGGGGTCGAGCGTGGTGGCGACCTGGGGGCCGTCGGACTGTCGTTCGCGTTTACCTCCTCTGACCTGGAAGACCCCGAGGCTGAGGCTGAAGAGATCCTGTCCGCCAGCCTTATTGAGCTGGGCCTCTACTGGCGGGCTCAGGGACAGTTCTGGACCACGTGGGCCCGGGCGGCTGGTGGTTATGCCACCTTCGATTCCACCCGTCGCCTGGTTGGCTCCGGCCTGAACCTGTCCAATGAATCGAACTGGAACGGCTACACCCTGACAGCTGCGGGCGGCGCTTCCTACGAGCGCAACTTTGGTCGGTTCGGTGTGCGCCCCGAAGTCTATGCCGAATACTTCTTCCTCAATGAAGGCTCGCACGACGAGACGGGTGGAGGCGACGGCTTCGACCTGCACATCGACGATCGCTCTGGGCACATGTTCACGGCCACGGCTGCGGTCAACTTCAGCATGGCCATGGGCCAGGACAGCTGGTTGCGGCCAGAGCTGCGCGTCGGATGGCGTCAAAACATCTCGGTCGATCCCGGTGAAACCACGGCGCGCTTCCTGTCGGGAGGATCGGACTTCGTGCTGACGCCGGATACGATTGAAGGCGGGNGACCGATCCTCGGATTCCGACTGAACGTCGGCAATGAGCTCGGCATGCTCTCCGTCTCGGCCGACGCCGAAATGATCAAGAACTACGTGCGGTATATGCTGTTCCTCAGAGCCAGCTTCCGCTTCTGATTTCGCGAAATCCGGAAAGCCTTTGGATGCCATCCCCACCGGGGACCGGCCGAGTATCGCTTCTGGCATCGCAAGCGTGACCCGTGAGCGTGGGCCGGATCAGCGACCTGGCCTGGCGGACCTGGCCGCCCTGGATCCAATCTGGGGGACTGGTGGGCGGCGAGGGGTTCGAACCCCGACCCCTCGGTGTAAACGAGGTGCTCTGACCAGCTGAGCTAGCCGCCCACGTGGCGAGTGATGCCTGCCCAGATGCTTTGGTTCAAGGGCTGAGCTCTTGATTTCACACAAAAGAAAACGCCGCCGGATATCCCCGACGGCGCTTTATAGATAGGCCCGCGGTGCCCCCTTTAGTGGGCAACGACCGAAGAGCCGTCAGGTGCCACAGGAGCCGGGGTCAGCGGCTCTGCCACCTCGTCCCACTCCACCGGCGTCAAGGACCCGGTCAAAGCCCATTTTAGAGCCTCATCCGCAGTCGATACAGGCACGATCTCCAAGGCCTGCTTCACATTGTCCGGCACCTCTGCGAGGTCCTTCTCGTTCTCCTGCGGGATCAGCACGGTTTTCACCCCGCTGCGTAGGGCTGCCAGCAACTTCTCCTTCAAGCCTCCGATCGCGGTCACGCGCCCNCTCAGGGTGATCTCGCCGGTCATGGCGATATCCTTGCGCACCGGAATGCCGGTCAGGACCGAGACCATGGCGACAGTCATGGCGACGCCCGCTGACGGGCCATCCTTGGGCGTTGCACCATCTGGCACGTGCACGTGGATGTCCGTCTTTTCGAACACTGGCGGTTTGACGCCAAAGGCCAGGGCCCGCGCCCGCACATAGCTGGCAGCGGCNGAGATCGATTCCTTCATCACCTCTTTCAGATTGCCGGTCACAGTCATACGACCACGGCCCGGCATCTTGATGGCTTCAATGGTCAGGATGTCGCCCCCGAACTCGGTCCAGGCCAGGCCCGTGACAATGCCGACCTGATCTTCCGAATCGGTCTCACCGTAACGGAACTTTCGCACTCCGGCGTAGTCGGCCAGCTTTTCGCTGTCGATCGTGATCGCCTTGGCCCCGGTTTTTGCCATCTCGCGCACAGCCTTGCGGGCCACGCCGCCCAGGGCCCGCTCGAGCGAGCGCACCCCGGCCTCACGCGTGTAGTAGCGGATCAGCTCCCGAATCGTGTCCTCCGGCACGACCAGTTCGGCATCTGTCAGACCGTGGTCCTTCAATTGCTTGGGCAGGACGTGGCGCTTGGCGATTTCGACCTTTTCATCCTCGGTGTAGCCGCTGACCCGAATGATCTCCATCCGGTCCATCAAGGGCTGAGGCATGTTCAGGCTGTTGGCCGTCGTCACGAACATAACCTGGGAGAGGTCATAATCGACCTCCAGGTAGTGATCGCCAAAGGTCAGAATTTGAGCCGGATCCAGCACTTCCAGCAAGGCCGACGACGGATCGCCACGCCAATCAGAACCCAGCTTGTCGATCTCGTCCAACAGGATGAAGGCATTGGTCGTCTTGGCCTTCTTCATGGCCTGGATGATCTTGCCGGGCATGGAGCCGATGTAGGTGCGCCGGTGACCGCGGATTTCGGCCTCGTCTCGTNNACCGCCCAGAGACATGCGCACATACTCGCGCCCCGTCGCCTTGGCGATCGACTGGGCCAGCGAGGTCTTGCCGACACCCGGAGGCCCCACAAGGCAAAGGATTGGCCCCTTCAAACTGCCCGCATGAGCCTGGACGGCCAGATACTCGACAATACGCTCCTTGACCTTTTCCAGGCCGTAGTGATCCTCTTCCAGGATCGCCTCCGCCTTGGCCAGATCGATGGGCTTCTGCTTGGCCTTGCCCCACGGGATCGACAGCAACCAGTCGAGATAATTGCGCACGACGGTGGATTCCGCCGACATAGGGCTCATGTTGCGCAACTTTTTGACCTCGGCATCGGCCTTGGCCCGAGCTTCCTTTGACAGCTTGGTCTTGCGGATGCGCTTTTCGAGCTCGAGGATTTCGTCGCGCTGCTCGTCTGTTTCTCCCAGCTCGCGCTGGATCGCCTTCATCTGCTCGTTGAGATAGTANTCGCGCTGGGTCTTCTCCATCTGCCGCTTCACACGGCTGCGGATTTTCTTCTCGACCTGAAGGACGGAGATTTCGCCCTCCATCAATGCATAGACCCGCTCCAGACGACGCGGCACCTCAATGGTTTCCAGCAACGCCTGTTTGTCTGTGATCTTGACCGACAGGTGCGGCGCGACCGAGTCGGCCAGGCGCGGCGGGTCGGTAATCTGCGGGATCGAGCTCAGGGCCTCCGGCGGNACCTTCTTGTTCAGCTTCACGTAGCCTTCGAACTGCTCAATCACAGCCCGCAACAGCGCTTCAGACTGGCTGGCATCACCCGCCTCGTCCGCGATTTCCTCGGCCTCGGCCTCAAAGTAATCTTCGCGGTCCGTGAACCGCAGNCGCGCACGCGTGCGCCCTTCGACCAACACCTTGACGGTCCCATCGGGAAGTTTCAGCAGCTGCAATACGGTGGCCAGGACCCCAATCTCATAGATGGCATCGGTCGAGGGATCGTCGTCGGTGGAGTTTTTCTGGGTGGCCAGAAGGATCTGTTTGTCACCCCGCATGATTTCATCCAGGGCCTTGACCGACTTCTCGCGCCCAACAAACAGGGGCACCACCATGTGGGGNAANACCACAATGTCTCTAAGCGGCAGAACTGGAAGCGTTTTTTCTCAGACATCTTATACATCACATGGACCCCGGGCTGATCCCGGGCCCGCCAAGTCGGCGTCGAGGGCGAGGGCCCCTCCGTATCGACTCAGCCCGTCACTGGACGGCTTTCACATGAGTATGTGGTCCCGAACTCGTACCATTCAAGCGTCCAAGACCACCAAGGGCACCAGTACGATCCCCTGACCACAAAGGTTTTGTGTTTTCAAAACCGTAGAACTGAGGTCCCAAGAGAGGCCGACACCAAATCCTGCTCAAGCTCGAACAGAAAGTTCTTCAAGCCAGAGAGTCGAGAACATTTTCACCAACGAGATCGGTCGATAGCGTAATTGCTGCGCCTTTTCCCGGCACGACCACATCTACAGCGCGCTGAATGCGCTCCAGCGCTGCTTCCTGCGACATTGCCATGCCGTCCTACCATCCAAATGGCGTCAAGCCGCGCTATCGGATTGAGTTCCTCCGCCAGCGACCTTTTTGCCTTTTGATTCAGCATAGATCAACAGCGGTTGTGTTTTGCCGTCGATAACCTCTGCGTTGACGACGACCTCTTCAACACCTTCGAACGTCGGCAGTTCGAACATCGTTTCCAGCAGCACGCCTTCAAGGATCGAACGCAGCCCCCGGGCCCCGGTCTTGCGCTTGATGGCCTTGGTGGCCACAGCTGAGAGCGCGTCGTCGGTAAACGTCAGCGTGACATTCTCCATCTCGAACAAGCGCTGCTGCTTGACCAAGGCATTCTTGGGCTCGGTCAGGATCTTGACCAGCGCTTCCTCGTCCAGGTCCTCCAGCGTCGCCAGAACCGGCAGACGGCCGATGAACTCGGGGATCAAGCCAAAGCGCATCAGATCATCCGGCTCAACGTCCTTGAGGATGTCACCGGTCCGGCGCTCATCGACATTCTTGACCGCAGCGCCAAAGCCGATCGANGCCCCCTCCCCGCGTGCCGAAATGACCTTCTCCAGGCCGGCAAAAGCGCCGCCGACGATGAACAGAATATTGGCCGTGTCGACCTGCAGGAACTCCTGCTGCGGGTGCTTGCGCCCNCCNTGAGGCGGCACTGAAGCAACCGTGCCCTCCATGATCTTGAGCAGAGCCTGCTGGACGCCCTCGCCCGACACGTCGCGCGTGATCGAGGGGTTGTCGGATTTGCGCGAAATCTTGTCGATCTCGTCGATATAGACGATGCCGCGCTGGGCCCGGTCGACGTTGTAATCGCTGGCCTGCAGGAGCTTCAGGATGATGTTCTCAACGTCTTCACCCACATAACCGGCTTCGGTCAGAGTCGTGGCATCGGCCATGGTGAAGGGCACGTCGATAATCCGCGCCAAGGTCTGGGCCAACAGCGTCTTGCCCGAGCCGGTCGGCCCGATCAGCATGATGTTCGACTTGGCCAGTTCGACGTCGTTGTTCTTCGTGGCGTGGTTCAGGCGCTTGTAGTGGTTGTGCACGGCCACCGACAGCACCTTCTTGGCGTGAGCCTGACCGATCACATAGTCATCCAGAACTTCACGGATCTCCTTCGGAGGCGGCACGCCGTCCTTGGAGGCTTTAAAGGCGATCTTGTGCTCTTCGCGGATGATATCCATGCACAGCTCGACGCATTCATCGCAGATGAACACGGTCAGTCCGGCAATGAGCTTGCGCACCTCGTGCTGGCTCTTTCCGCAGAAAGAACAGTAGAGCGTACTNTTGGCGTCAGTCCCGGCAGCTTTGGTCATGAATCCTACTCAGTCCCACGGTTCGACCAGGTGGGGCGAACCGCCTTTCCCCGCGTTGATTCTGTAATCATAGACGCGAAGGTGTTTCATAAATGACAATCGACCATCCCGGCTAGCCCGACAACCCCGTAGGATCAGAAAGCCCCAATGAATGGCTTAAACGAGATGGGATGGGCCCCGGCCTTGCGCCAGCCCGGTCAGCCGGTCGTGGCTTTCGATTTCGACGGAACCTTGACGGTGCGCGACAGCTTTACGGCCTTCTTGCGTTGGCGGGCCGGGCACCGCGCCTGGCTTCAAGGCCTGGTGCAGCTGGCACCAGCCGTTTTCGACTATGCGAAGGACCGGGATCGCGGACGCATCAAGGCGGCCAGCGTCCGGCATTTCTGCGCGGCGCACCCCGCCGTGAGCTTGAGGATGATGCAGAGCGGTTTGCCGAAGAGATCTGGGATAGCTTCATGCGCCCCGACGCCTTGGCCTGCTGGCACGATTGGGGTGCCAAAGGTGCGCACCGCGTGATCGTGACCGCAAGTCCCGAAGTGACTGTGGCACCATTTGCCCGCCGGCTCGGTGCGGAGAACCTATTGGGAACTCAGATTGCGTTTGATGCTCAGGACCGCGTTACGGGTCAGTTCGCGTGCGCCAACTGTCGCGGCCCGGAAAAGGTCCGTCGCCTGCACAAGGCTTACGGAGACGATCTTCAACTGGTCGCCGCCTACGGCGACACCTCCGGCGACACCGAAATGCTCGCCATCGCCGACCAAGCGGGCTTTCGGGTCTTTACTCAAAGGCCATAAGACGTGCGCTCCAGCATGGCGGACGCCACCCTGGCTTTACGCCCAGACATCAGCGGCGACGCCTGTGGCGAACGCCATGACGCTTGACCTCATGCCTGAGGGGCCGCGATGCGCGGCATCAGCCATTCTTGTCGGTCGTCGGTTCCGCTTGCTCGCGCCGGTCATACACATGGTCAACCAAGCCCCAGGCCTTGGCTTCCTCGGCACTCATGAAGGTGTCACGGTCCAGCTTCTCTTCGACGGCTTGAAGGGTCTGGCCGGTATGCTGNGCATAAATTTCATTGAGCCGCTGTTTGGTCTGGCGGATGTCCAGTGCGTGGCGTTCAATATCCGAGGCTTGGCCTCGGAAACCGCCTGATGGCTGATGGACCATGATGCGGGCGTTGGGCAGTGCGATCCGCTGGCCCGCCTCCCCTGCCGTCAGGATCAGCGAGCCGGCCGAGGCTGCCATGCCCATACAGACCGTCGACACGGGCGAGCGGATGTATTGCATGGTGTCATAGATCGCCAGCGCCGAGGTCACCTGGCCACCGGGACTGTTGATATACATGGCAATNTCTTTCTTCGGGTTCTCCGATTCCAGAAACAGCAGCTGAGCGCAGATCAGGCTGGCCATGCCGTCTTCGAAGGGGCCCGTCAGAAAGATGATCCGTTCCCGCAGCAGGCGCGAAAAGATGTCAAACGCTCGTTCCCCGCGGCTGGATTGCTCCACCACCATCGGGACGAGGTTGGATTGCAGGTAGTCGATCGGATCGCGCATGGGGGCCTTCGTTCTCAGGATGCCGGGCGGCGACTCACCGGCCACCTGCCCCTTGATCTAGATATTGTCTTGCCAGAGCGTTGACGCAAGGCACTCCATTCTCCCAACATCGCCCGACAGCCGCCTAGGGCTGTTCGTCCTCGCGCCGCTCGCGAGCCAGTCGCTGCGCCACCCAACGGGTCTGCTGGTCCGGCGACATCAAATCGGGCGAGGTCCGGTAGAGGGCCGTCAGGTAATCCAGATCCCATTGGGAGGCGACCCGCTGCTCATTGCCGGGCACAAACAGGTTCAGGATGGAATCGTAGCCCCGCATGTCAGCCGACGGATCGATCTGCGCCAACACAACCATGGCCACATAGTCACTGAGGGCATCCAGGGACACGCCCCGCATCTGAGGTGTCTCGATCACCACCACGGACCAGGCGAGGTCGTAGCGTATGTTGGACCGAACCCGAGAAGCCCCATGAACGGCAATCGTCTGTGGATCGTCCCCGGGCGGATCGGAAATCACGAATCCGGTTGAAGGCACAATCGGGAACGTCACCTGCCACCAGCGCACCGGCGCGTCCGAAGTGAGGAACGTGTTGAGCGCCTCGCGGCCCAGATCCTGGCCAAAATGCATGTGCTTCTGAAACAGCTTTGGGTCCCGCGCCATCAGATTCTGCGCCAGCTGGGCACCATCATTACCGGCATAGAGAAAGACATTCGGGCGGCATCCCGGTCCTTCAACATCGATATCGAGTTCCACGGCTCGCATGGCGATCCGATCGATCAAGCCCTGGGCCAACGCCGCCGGAAACCCGCCTCGCATGGACAGGCACAGTCCATCATTCCAGCGCGCCAGGCGGGTGCCCAACGGTGGGGCGGAAACATGTTCGACAAACCGGGTCGAAGCCTCCTCAGGGGTCTGGCCCACGACATTGACATCCGGTACGTGTAGACCTCAGGATCTTGGCGTTGTGTGGTCCCTGCAGGGTCCTGCAACAAGGCAAGGGCTGCCAATCCAGCAATCAAGTTAGGCATTTCTTGTCCTCAGGGCATGCCAATGAACCAGCGCCCTTTCGGGGGCGACCGGGCGCGCTGCCCCTGTCCCCATCAAGGCCCAGAAACGAAAACGCCGCTTCCGACCCATAGCCGGAGCGGCGCTAACGCGTGAGTTACAAATAAGAGAGCCGATCAGCCCTCTTCATCGTCCTTCAGCAAGTCTTCCTTGCTGATCGGCTCATCCTTGACCGTGGCCTGATCGAAGATCAGGTCCACGACCTTCTCTTCATAGATCGGGGCCCGCAGTTGCGCGGCGGCTTCCGGCTGCTGGCGGTAGAAATCGAGCACCTGACGCTCCTGGCCCGGGTAGTTGCGGGCCTCCGCCACGATGGCTTGGTTCAGCTCGGCATCGGTGACCTGAACGTTGTTCGCACGACCGATTTCGGCCAACACCAAACCCAGGCGTACGCGGCGCTCGGCGATCTTGCGATATTCTTCCTTCAGTTTCTTGTCCGACTTCTTGGCGTCTTCAGGCGTCAGACGACCAGCCTCCTTGTCGGCCTCAACCTGGCGCCAGATGCCATCGAACTCCTGCTCAACCATTTTGGGCGGGAGGTCAAAGGCGTGGGCCTTGTCCAGTTCGTCCAGAAGCGCCCGCTTGGCCTTGAAGCGCAGGGCCCCGGCGTATTGCTGGTTGAGGTTCTGCCCCAGCAGCTCCTTCAGCTTGTCCAGGCTTTCCAAGCCCAATTTCTTGGCGAAATCATCGTCGATTTTGGTCTCGACCTCGGACTGAACGGCCTTGACCGTGACGTCAAAGGTGGCGGCTTTGCCAGCCAGCTCCGCAGCCTGGTAGGCCTCAGGGAAGGTCACTTCGATGGTCTTTTCATCGCCGACCTTGACGCCCTTCAACTGCTCTTCGAAGCCGGGGATGAAGCGGCCGGAGCCGATCACCAGTTCTGCATCGGTGGCGCTGCCGCCGGCGAACGCTTCGCCGTCGATCTTGCCGACGAAATCAATGACCAGTTGGTCGCCTTCGGCGGCCTTGGGNGATTTGCCGCCCTTGTCCTCATAGGTCTTGGCCTGGCTGGCCAGTTCCTTCATGGCCTCGTCCATGTCCTCATCGGTGGCCGTGTAGGTCGGACGGGTCAGTTTCAGCGTTTTGGGATCGACCGGGGTGAACTCCGGCATCACTTCCAGAGCCATCTCGTAGGCCAGGTCGGCGTCGCCCGCGATGACCTTGTCCATGTCCGAGACCATCTTCATCTCGGCCGGGGCGGCCGGTCGCAGCTTGGCTTCGGTCAGGGCCTTCTGGCTGGATTCATTCAGCTCGGCATTGATGATTTCACCCATCAGGTCGCGACCAAAGGTCTTTTTCACATGGGCAGCCGGCACCTTGCCCGGACGGAAGCCCTTCAGGCGCATCTGCGGCGCGACCTCTTTCAGGCGGGCGTCCAGCTTTTGATTCAGCTCACTGGCGGGGATGGTCACCGCGATCACACGGCTGAGACCTTCGGACGATTTTTCAACGACTTGCATGGCCGGATATCTGACATTCTGGGGCGGCACCAATATGACCGGCGCACGCGAGAGGTGGAAAGCACAAGGGCCGCCCGGACGGGCGGCACCTTCGAAGCCCGCCCTTATGTCTATGAAGGCCGAAAAGGTCAACGCAACGAAGCCGGTTTCGCGCACGAACATCCGCGCCTAATCTGGGCCCATGCACACTCAAGCTTCCCGATCAGCGTCGCCATCATGCCGGTGACCGCCTTCCAACAGAACTGCACCCTGATCTGGTGCAAGCAGACCCAACACGCTGTCGTCATCGATCCGGGCGGCTCGGTAGACGCCATCCTCGCGGCCGTTCACAAACAAGGCCTCGATCTTCAAGCAATCTGGCTAACGCATGGCCACATCGACCACGCCGGTGGGGTCGCAGAAATGGTCGACAAGACGGGTCTGCCGGTCATCGGACCGCATCCGGAGGACGCCTTCCTGATTTCAAACCTGGCGGAACAGGCACGCATGTATGGTCTGACGGGCGATATTCGGCCCTTTGAACCCACCCGATGGTTGGCTGAGGGTGACTCTCTCAATATCGGCGATAGCGTTTGGGAGGTGTTTCACACTCCCGGGCACACCNCGGGCCACGTCGTCTTCTTCAATCGTGAGCAAAAGTTGGCCCAAGTTGGCGACGTGCTGTTCCAGGGCTCCATCGGGCGCACAGATTTTCCGCGTGGGGATCACGCGACCTTGATCAACTCCATCGTCACGAAGCTGTGGCCCTTGGGTGATGACGTGNCAATTATCTGTGGCCACGGCCCGGCCTCGAGTATCGGCCATGAACGCCGGACCAATCCGTACGTCTCCGACCAGGTGTTGGCCGGACACCGGGGCCTCAGTGCCGGCTGACGTGGCCATGTCCCCGGACGCAAGGCATCCTTCTTTCGGATCACGTGTGACGTGAAGTTGAACCTGTTTCGGAACCACGTCGGGTTGTCCGGGTTTAGGTCATGCTGGGGGCGGCAGGGACTGTTTTGCATGTCTGATCAAAAACCTACTGGCTCGAAGGGCACCTCCCGACGCGGGTTTGCGTCGATGGATCCGGCACGACAGCGCGAGATCGCGCGAAAGGGCGGAGCCAGCGTCCCCAGTGAGAAGCGCAGCTTTTCTCAAGACCGGGCTCTGGCAGCAGAGGCGGGACGCAAGGGTGGCGAAGCTTCACAGNGGACCGCGGACAGACCCGGCCCGAAAGGCACATCAGGGCGAAAGCTGAGCCCCGAAGCCGGCGCCTAGCACGCCAGAGTTTCAATCAAGTCATCGACCGCTTCTGGCGTAGTCGCCCATGAGCAGACAAACCGCACAGAGCCGTCGTCGAAGCGGTAGCAGGCCCAGCCAGCGTCCGTCAGGCGTGCATGCGCAGGGGTTGGCATTCTGGCGAACACGGCGTTGGCCTCCACCGGATGGGCCAGGGCATAGGGCGTCGCGTCGGCAATCCCGTTTGCCAGACGCATGGCCATGGCGTTGGCATGGGCTGCCCCGGCTTCCCATTGCCCCGACTGCAGCAGACCCAACAGGGGTGCCACCAGCAACCGCCCCTTGGAGGCTGTTTGCCCGGCCTGTTTCAAGCGGTTGTCGATGCGGTGGGCCAGCGACCGGTCAAAGATCACCAGGGCTTCGACGCATCCGGCGCCCGCCTTGGCTCCGCCCCAAACCAACAGATCGACGCCCAGGCGCGCCAGAGATTTTACATCGAAGCCCGCTGCGACCGCATTGGCCAGACGGGCACCGTCCATATGCACCCCCAGTCCCCGGGCCTTCACCGGGGCAATCAGGGCCTGCAACTCCTCGACGCTGTAAACCGCGCCATACTCTGTGGCCTGGGTCAGGCTTAGGGCTGCTGGTGGCTGGCGGTGGCCGACCTCCGGGACATCCAGGGCCAGCTGAAGGGCCTCTGGATCGATACGACCGGACAGCCCCGGCAGCCCGACAAGGCCCATCCCCTGGCCGAAGAAGCCCGGAGCGCCCGTCTCGTCCGTGCACACGTGCGCGGCGTGGTGGGCCAGCACCGCCTCGTAGGGCCAAGCCAGCATCGACAAGGCAATGGCGTTAGCGGCCGTGCCCGAATAGAGGAAGCGCACCTCGACATCGGCATCCAGCCGCTTTCGGATCTCGTCGGCAGTCTGCCGACTGACCTCATCGGCACCGTAGGAGCGCGCGTAACCGGTATTGGCCTGGGTCAGGGCTGCGAGGGCCTCCGGTGCCATGCCCGAGGTGTTGTCAGACGCGAAATCCAGTCGCATTGCTCAGCTCTGGGCCCGTGCTGTGGCCGCACGCTTCGGGCTGGCCGATGCCGGCTCGGCCTCCCCCTCGATCCACGGCACAGCGACCTGATGCGGATAGGGAATTTCGATGTTCGCTTGGTCTAGCGCCTCCTTGGCGGCTTGCAGCACATCAGCCTTGGTCTGCCAGAAGTCCACCGATTTCACCCACGCGTGGAGCGTCATTTCCACAGAGCTGTCAAGGAGATTGGTCACGCCAACCCAAGGTGCCGGGGTCTTGAGAACCTTGGGGTGCCCGGTAGCAGCAACTGTAAGCACCTCCTTGACCTGGTTCAGATTGGCCCCATAGCTGACCCCGATCAACAGCTCTATCCGACGCGTTTTCTGTCCCGACAGGTTCAGGATAGTGTCTCCGAATACCTTGCTGTTGGGCACAACAATCTTCACATTGTTGGCGTTGGCCATCTGCGTCACGAAGAGATCGAGCTTCTGGACCGTGCCCACCTGGCCGCCAATGTCCACCAGATCTCCGACACGGTACGGTCGCATGATCAGAAGCATGACACCCGCGGCAACGTTCGAAAGAGTGCCTTGCAAGGCCAGACCAATCGCCAGTGACGCCGCACCCAATACGGCGATAATCGACGTTGTTTGGACACCCAGACGCTGCAACACAGCGATCAACCCGACCATCAGGACCAGCAGCCTCACCAGTCGCACCGCCAGGTTCAGGACAGTCGGATCGTTCTTCAGCGCAGGCACACGCCCTAGCGTGCGCCGCGCCGCGCCAGCGGCCCATCGCGAGACCATGACCGTCACGGCCAGGATGATGGCAGCCAGCGTGAGGTTGACAGCAAAGGTCCCGGCCATGTCGATCGCCTTGGCGACGACCGCTGAATCGAGGTTCAGCGAGGTGACATCAGGGATGGAGATCGGGTTGCTCATGCCGCTCCATAGCCAATCCTGCAGCCTAGGGAAGCCCTAAAGGCCGCACTCGGCGGTCAGGAACGCCAGCACATCGGCAGCATCAACGCCGCGCTCAACGAAGGCCCGGCCGATGCCTCGCGCCAGAATCAGGGTCAAACGCCCGCCCTCATTCTTCTTGTCCGTCGCCATCCACCGGACCAGCCGATCCGGNTTGGAAGCCGTAGGGGCCAGCTCGGCAGGCAAGCCAGCAGACCGCAGCGTCGCGGCTACCCGGACGGCCTCGTCCGCACCGCACAGCTCGCGCCGCACCGAGTAACGAAACGCCAGACAACACCCCAGGGCGACCGCCTCTCCGTGGGTCAAGCGATCTTCATCAAAGCCCAGCTCGGCCTCTAGCGCATGGCCAAACGTGTGACCCAGGTTTAGCAATGCTCGCTGCCCGGCTTCGCGTTCATCTGCCCCGACGATGTCGGCCTTGATCTGCACCGAGCGGGCGACAGCCTGTGCCAAAGCCGTCATATCGCCTGTCAGCGCAACGGCCCCTGGCCCGGATAGCCAGTCGAAATACGGCGCATCCAGGATCAGCCCGTGCTTGAGCACCTCCGCCCAGCCACTGCGCAACTGTCGTTCCGGCAGGGTCGTCAGGAGCGCGATATCAGCCAGCACGCGCCGCGGCTGATGAAAAGCTCCGATCAGGTTCTTGCCCCGTGGCGTATCGATCGCTGTCTTTCCGCCGACCGATGAATCGACCTGCGCCAGCAGGGTTGTCGGCACCTGAACGAAATTGATCCCGCGCATGAACAGAGCGGCCGCTAGTCCGCCCAAATCGCCCACCACGCCACCACCCACGGCAACCACCAGGCTGGATCGATCCAGACCCTGGGCCAGCATCTGATCGAGAACGGCCTCCAGCCAGGCAAACGACTTNGATTGCTCGCCCGCCGGCACCGTGATGACGTGAACGGGACGGCCGACAGCAGACAGCGAGTCCGCTGCAATATTTCCGTAAAGAGCGCCGACTTTGTCGTCAGTAATGACCACACAGGGACCAGCCCCAAATCCACGCACCTCGGAGCCCAAGGTGGCCAACAGGCCCTGCCCGATCACCACATCATAGGGCGCAAATCCGAGTCCGGATACCGGGACAATCTGCATCATGCGGCGGCCCTCATGCATCCGGCTCCAGCGCCCCGATGGCTTTNNCAAGGCGTTGATGATCGCATCGACCGAAGCGGTGTGAGATCCGCTGGCAACTTCCACCTCGATATGCGCCTCGGCATAGATGGGGTAGCGTCGCTGGGCCATCTCTGTGAGGGCGTCCAGGGGATCACGACCGCGTAGCAGCGGTCGCGTATCACGCCGTTGTACTCGCTCGACAATGATCGGCAGGTCGGCCTTCATCCAAACCACGACGGCCTGCTGCTTTAGAAGGTCTCGCGTTTCCTGGTTCAGCACCGCACCGCCCCCTGTCGCCAGGACGATGCGGTTGCCATCCAGCAGACGGCGCATGACCCGAGCCTCGCCCGAGCGGAACTCGGCCTCACCCATTTTGTCGAAGATGTCAGAGACCGAAATGTTGGCGGCCCGCTCAACCTCGTGATCGCCGTCCGTAAATTCCAGGCCCAGGCGTTTGGCCAAACGTCGACCAACCGTTGATTTTCCCACCCCCATCAGACCAATCAGGGCTATGGTTCGCTGATGGAGAGGCTTGAAGCTATTTGCGTCGGATCCCTCGTCGAAGGTCATGACCACGACGCCCCCTTCCGCAGTGAGCGGATGGTTGCAGATGTTAGGAGGGCGATAGAACGGCAGGCAGGCATGATGGCCGTCACCTCTACGCGAAACCTGTGCTGTTTCGAAAGCCTCAAGGACCGCCAAACTTGAGCAACGCGCAGATTGAAGCCTTTCTGGAGATGATGGCGGTCGAGCGCGACGCCTCGCCTCATACCTTGTCTGCCTACGCGCGCGACCTTGCCGATGCCGACGCGGCGATGACCGACGGGCTGCTCAAGTCCAAAGAGGCCGAGCTTGGGGTCTGGTATGAAGGCCTTTCCAGGCAGGGTCTGTCCGCAGCGACCCAGAGCCGTCGCCGATCTGCCGTGCGCCAGTTTTTTCGCTTTGCTCTGGCTGAAGGCTGGCGTGCGGACGATCCGTCCCGCCGCCTGGAAGCGCCCCGCAAGGGACGCACCCTGCCCAAGGTGCTTAGCCGGGACGAGATTGATCGCCTGATACAGTCTGCGGCCGATCGGGAGGGTGGTGCGGGGCTCCGCCTTCTTGTCCTGATCGAGTTGGCCTATGCCTCTGGTCTGCGCGTGTCAGAACTGCTGGCTCTGAAAGAGCAGGCCCTGCGGCGCGATCCATCTTATCTGATCGTGCGGGGCAAGGGCGGCAAGGAACGGCTGGCCCCACTCAACGAAAGCGCCCGCAAGGTCGTGCAGGCCTGGCTGGCGGTCCGCAGTGAACAGCTGAAGGCGACAAAGACCGAGAGTCCCTGGCTGTTCCCGTCAACGGGCGCGACGGGTCATTTGACCNCCCGGCGCTTTGCGCAACTCCTTGACCAGTCCGCCCTCGACGCTGGGATCGATCCTTCGCGCGTCAGTCCGCACGTCCTGCGCCATGCCTTTGCCACCCACTTGCTGGAAGGCGGTGCGGACTTGCGCGTCANNCAGACCCTGCTGGGCCACGCAGACATATCGACCACGCAGATCTATACCCACGTTTCAAGCGATCACCTGTCCGAAGTGGTGCGAACCCGCCATCCCCTGGCGCGCGATGACTAGCAAAGCAGGCCAGCCGCCCTTGCTTTCGCTCCCGGCCCAGAAGCCGGGTGGTTTCAGTCGATCCCGTCACCGCCGTGACCGCCCGTGCTTGGCGCGGCTTCACTGCATGAACACACCCAAAGAGCGGCATGAGGAAACCCGGCTTGCCCCGCCGCGTTGACGTGACTAGGTTCCGCCGCCTTCCCGACAGCCTTTGTGGCGTGTGCACGCAGGATATTTGATGGCCACCGAGTATCTCGATTTCGAAAAGCCCATCGCCGATCTCGAGGCCAAGATCGAAGAGCTGGAGCTTCTGTCGTCCAGCGCCGGGTCGTTCGAATCCGAGATCGACGGCTTGCGCAAGAAGGCCGAGCAACTGCGCGAGAAGACCTATGCCAACCTTGATCCCTGGATGAAGACCAAGGTGGCGCGTCATCCGGCACGACCGCACTTTGTTGACTACGTGGACGGCCTGATGACCGATTTTGTCGAGCTGAAGGGCGACCGGCAGTTCGGCGATGACCAGGCCATCCTCGGCGGACTGGCAAGGTTCCGGGGTCAGGCGGTTGTCATCATGGGCCATGAGAAGGGCAACGACACCGAATCGCGCATCCGCCACAACTTCGGCATGGCCCGACCCGAAGGCTATCGCAAAGCCGTTCGCCTGATGGATATGGCCGAGCAATTCGGCCTGCCCGTTCTCTCATTCGTCGACACAGCTGGGGCCTATCCCGGTCTGGGGGCCGAAGAGCGCGGCCAGGCGGAAGCCATCGCCCGCTCGACCGAACGGGGACTGACCCTGGGTGTGCCCTCTATTGCCACTATCACGGGCGAAGGCGGCTCAGGTGGTGCCATCGCCATCGCCTCGGCCAATCGCGTGCTGATGCTGGAGCACTCAATCTATTCCGTGATCTCGCCAGAAGGAGCCGCTGGCATTCTGTGGCGGNATGGAGCGCGCGCCAAGGATGCCGCGCTGGCGATGAAGATTACCGGGCCGGATCTGATGGGGCTGGGAATTGTCGATCGCATTATCCCCGAGCCGACCGGCGGGGCTCACTCTGATCCGCAACAGGCCTTGACCGCTGTGGGCGATGTCTTGGCCGATGAATTGAAGGCTTTGTGGGGCCTCTCCGCCGACGAACTGCGACGCCAACGGGCGGACCGGTTCTACGCAATCGGACGCCTGTAGGTCCCCTAATCCCGGCAGCGCGCCGTTAACCCATTTCCTACCGGCTTCGTTGCAAGACGCAGATATGGCCGTGGGTTCTGATCGATCGACCGTAGTGCACCCAAGAGCGGGGCCGAGGGCCTGCGCGACAGCGCCGTCATCAACCTGACCGGCGCTGTGACCATGGTTGTCGATGACAGCCCTTTTGCCCTCGACCTGACCACCAATGCATTGGCCGGTTTTGGAATCAAGGTCCGTTACCTCTGTCACAGCGGGGCCGAAGCTGTTGAAATTTTANAAGATCACACGATCGATCTGCTCGTGGTCGACTGCGAGATGCCAGAAATGGACGGGTTCGAAGTTGTGCGGTGGCTGCGCCGATCCAAGCTGGAACCCAACGCCTTTATCCCGGTCATCATGACCGCCGCGCACGTGCGCAAGTCAAGGNTGGCCCAGGCCCGCGATTGCGGGGCCAGCTTCATCATCACCAAGCCCTTCAGCGCTTCAGTCCTTTTGGAGCGCATCGTCTGGTCCGCGCGCGACCAGCGTCCCTTTGNNGAGGTGGGCGATTATTTCGGCCCCGACCGCCGCTTCCACGACATCACCCCGCCCGGTCCGGAACGTCGGGCCGACCGCATTCGCGAGGCCCAGGCCAAGGCCGAGCAGGAGGCCGCCCAACAGGCCGAAGCACCCGATCAGGAGGCCACCGCATGACCGTCATCACTCATCGCCGCACCAAATCGCGACTGGCCACGATGATCGATCAGGCGNGGNGGATCAGTGTCGGAACCGCCCTGGCCCGGGCTCAGGGCAATCTGGAATCGCTGCGCGAACAGGCCATGGAGCGGATCCGCGAGAGCATTGCTGAGCTTTCAGCCCTTCCGCTGCCGGTCGGACCGGAGGCGTCCCGTGACGGCCTGGTGAAGGCCTACCAGGCCTCCAGCGGCATTATCGATGCCGCTGGGCCGTTTGAGCTGGATGATCTTTGCGCCGCCAGTGCCAACTTGTGCGATCTGATCGATGTAGCCGAGGACGGTCAGTTGGATTGGCGCATCGTTTCGGTGCATGCCCGGGCTCTGCAGTTGCTGATTGCGTTGCCAACCGAGGCCCAGGCGGAGCGCGAAGCTGTGCTTCAGAACCTCAAGCAGGTGCTGCTGCACCGCGCACGTCAGGCATCCTGAGCCTTGGCCCGTCCCGGGCGCGTTTGCTTGCGCCAGAGGGCCGCATATTCGCCATCGCGACCGACCAACTCGGAATGGCTGCCCTGCTCGATGATGTGACCATCCTTGAGAACCAGGATCTGGTCGGCGTCGGCGATGGTCGATAGCCGATGGGCCACAATCAGTGTGGTGCGGCCGACACGAACCTTTCGCAGCGTCTTCTGGATGGCAGCCTCGGTTCGGCTATCGAGGGCACTGGTCGCCTCATCAAGGATCAGAATGCACGGCTCCGCCAGCAGGGCGCGAGCGATGCCGACCCGCTGGCGTTCGCCACCTGACAGCTTCAACCCTCGTTCTCCCACGAGAGTATCCAGGCCATCCGGCAGACCGCGAATGAAGCTCGCCAGTTCCGCAGCCTCTGCGGCTGCCCAGATGTCCTGTGGAGTGGCCATCGGTCTGGCGAAGCCAATGTTGGCTCCGATTGTGTCATTGAACAGGGCCACGTCCTGGGGCACCAGGGCGACGGCGGTGCGCAGCGAAGCCTGAGTAATCGTCCGCAGGTCCCGACCATCAATCCGAACCGCTCCGGACTGGGGGTCAAGCAAGCGCAGAGCCAGCTTGACGATCGTTGACTTGCCCGCCCCTGAGGGGCCAACGTGCGCCGTCGTGGTGCCCGCCGGCATGTCAAAGCTGATGCCATCCAGGCCTTGAGCGCGCGCATCATGGCGATAGCTGACGCCCTCGAATGCCAGGCTGGCCCCGCAGTCGCCTTCTGGCCGTTGCATGGCGACGGCATCTGCAGCGTCCTGGATGTCAGGGCGCTGACGCGTGATATTAAGCATCTCCTCCATATCGATGAAAGATTGTCGTATTTCTCGGTATGCGAACCCCAGGATGTTGAGCGGACCATACAGGGACACCATGATCAGCACCGCCGCCATGACGCCGCCGGGCCCCATGCGCCCTGCCGCGGCTTCAAATCCGGCCATGACGGCCATGACAGCCAGTCCCGCGTTCATGACCGCCGCCTGGATGATGTTGAGCACGGCCAATGAACTGTTCGCCTTCAAGGCCGCACGCGTATAGCTGCCCAAAGCACTCCGATAGGTCTCCGAGGCCCGGCTCTCGGCTCCAAAGACCTTGACCGTCTCGTAGTTCAGCAGGGCGTCAACGGATACGCCGGCAGCCTGGGTATCGGCCGCATTCATCGCTCGGCGATGCTCCAGCCTCCAGCTGGCCATGGCGATCGTCAGCGCCGCATAAATCAGCACAACCACAACCGCGACTGCGCCAAAACGCCAGTCATAGCGCGCGGCCAGCACACCGGCGGCCAACGCCAGCTCGACCCCTGTCGGCACCAGGTTGAAGGCCAGGATGCGCATCAGGAAATCCACGGCCCGAGATCCGCGGTCCATGATCCGTGACAGGGCACCAGATCGTTTGGACTGATGAAAATCCAGCGACAGGCTGAGGGCGTGGGCAAAGGTCTCGGACGCGGCTTCCCGTTGCGCTGCCGCGCGCACGGGCGCGAACAGAACGTCCGAGGCATTCGGGGCGATAGCCGATAACAGCCGCACGATCGCCCAGCCAATGGCCAATCCGGCAAAGGCCACACCCGCAGTCGTCGCAACCGATTGACCTTCCGACAACCGGTTAACGGCGGCACCGAGGACCAACGGAGCCAAAACCCCAAGCCCTTCCCCGCCNAGGGTCATCAGGATGGCGCTGAAAAGTCTCAGTCCCAGTTGTGGCGCATGCGAACGACGCACCAGTTCCGCCAGCTGGCCCAGGGCCTTCCAGGCGTTGGGCTGGGCCGCGACCGAGCCGTCTGTCCCCGTGGCGGACCGCACGACCACATCCGACGCCGCGCGGCGTCCGCCCGCGCGCTCACCTCGCATGGTCGATCCCGTTCACGTCAGCCCACCCTTCGCCACCGGCGACGCTCAGGTCGCGGCCTTGTCCCCGACCAGGGACCCGGCAATCCAGCTGACCAGGCCTGTGACAACCGCAGCCCCGATCCCCGCCCAGAAGCCATTGACGACAAATCCATTCAACAGCCAACCGACGAGACCGATGACGGCGGCATTCACCACCAGCAGGAACAGCCCGAACGTCACCACTGTCAGGGCAGTGTCAGGAGCGTCAAAATAGGCCTTACGACTGCGTTAGCCACCGCCAGAAGGACAACGGCCAGGACCAGCGAGCCTGTGTCGGTAAACTCGACCCCAGGGATGAGATACGCCGCCAGCCACAGCCCAACGGCTGACACCAGTCCCTGAACGAGCATTCTCAACATCATATCCTCCAGACCGCATCCGTCCGACGGGTGGCGCCCGTTCAACCCAAGCTGCTATGGTCGTCACCGACGCAATGAGCAAGAGCCAGACATGAGCCTGCCGGGCACGTATGACCCCAACAATATCTTTGCCCGCATTCTGAGGGGCGAGTTGCCGGCCTGCCAGGTCTGGCAGGACGACCATGTGCTCGTTCTCATGGACATTTTTCCTCAGTCTGAAGGACACACTTGTGATCTCGAAGACGTCGCGGGCGCGCAACCTGCTGGAGATCGAGCCTGAGATTCTCGATCGCCTGATGGCGGCCGTCCAGCGGACAAGTCGGGCGATTGTGCGTGCACTCAATCCGGACGGATTCTCCATTTTCCAGTACAATGGCGATGCCGGAGGTCAGACGATCTTCCACCTGCATTTTCATATCGTGCCGCGTTGGGAGGACCGCCCACTGAAAGGCCACAGCCAGGTGCCCATAGCGGATGCTGTTGCGCTGCAGCGCCTCGCTGACCGATTGCGGCAGAACTGGACGCACCGGCTCGGTAACTGCGCGGGGTTCAGAGCCCTTGCGTTTCGCTGCCGGTGCAGCCTATGACGCCCTCCACTGGGCCGGCTTAGCACAGCGGTAGTGCAGCGGTTTTGTAAACCGAAGGTCGGGGTTCGATTCCCTCAGCCGGCACCAGGGTGTTCAGGTGTCATGCCGAGCTGCGTTCAAGGTGGCAAAGTGCTCCGCAGCCCGTGGACCAAAGACTTGCGGATCGGAGCTGTGACCGTCCTCAATCAGCGCCATCGCCATATCCAGAATGTTTGAGCGGCTAAGCTCGCCACCGTTCGCAATGGCCTGCAAGAGTTCAGGCAGCGCGCGTCGTCGTTCCTCGGTCTGCCGATGCAAGTCTGACGCGGAAGGGCCAGCGTGCGCCGGCGTCTCATCGAGCATCCCGGCCATGCGCGGTCGGCGTAATCGACAAGCCCGGCCTGCGAACAGGCGACTTCCACATCGCCAACGGTTGCGGGCGGATACATCTCTCCGCCAGGTCGTTCGCCCTCGCGCATCAGTCCGCAACGTCTGCAGCGGTCTGAGTGATGCCGCTCAGACCAGTAAAACTCGTGTCGACACAGCATGTTGCTCAAGGGCGCGAGCAAGGCCATTTACAGTCTCCCGGACATCGCAACAGTGTGCAATATCAGGGCTATGTCAACCGACACTCACCCTACGCGAGCGTCACCCAGCCCCCAGCGCAACCGCGAGGTGATATGTCGCGAACGACGCCAGGTAGGCCAAGGCAAACATGTAAATGACCATCACCCACATCCATTTCCACGAGTTCAACTCACGCTTCACAACGCCCAGGGTCGCGACGCACTGAGGCGCGAAAACATACCAGGCCAGGAAAGACAGGGCGCTGGCCAGGGACCATTTGCTGGACAGGGTTGAGGCCAGCGCCATCAAACCGGTCCCTTCCGCGTCGGCGATTGAATAAACGGTCCCCAGGGCCGCCACGGCAACCTCACGGGCAGCCATACCCGGTATCAGAGCGACGACCATCTGCCAGTTGAAGCCAATGGGCCTGAAAATCGGCTCCAGCGCATGACCCAGCATACCCGCGAACGAATAATCAATCGCCGGACCCGTCGCCCCGGCTGGCGGGTAAGGGAACGTCGACAGAGCCCACACAATCACCATCAGAGGCAAGATGATGCGTCCGGCCCGGCCCAGAAAAATCCGCGCACGCTGCCACAGATTGAACAGCACGCTGCGCCAGTCGGGCAGCTTGTAGGCGGGCAGCTCCATCATGAAAGGCTCGACCGCCCCGCGCCACAGCACACGGCGAATGATGAACGAGACGATCAGGGCACTGGCGATTCCNGTCGCATAAAGGCCGAACATGACAAGGCCTTGCAGATTGGCAAATCCCCACACCAATTTCTTGGGAATAAATGCTGCAATAATAAGAGTGTAAACCGGAATTCTTGCTGAACAGGTCATCAGGGGNGCTACCATGATGGTCGTCAGGCGGTCGCGCTTGGAATCGATGACGCGGGCGGCCATCACGCCGGGAATGGCGCATGCAAAACTGGACAACAACGGGATGAAGGCGCGCCCGTGCAGGCCGACGCCCCCNATAATGCGGTCCATCAGGAAGGCCGCCCGGGACATATAGCCGAGGTCCTCCAGCAGGATAATGAACAGGAACAGGATCAGGATCTGCGGCAGGAAAACCAGCACACTGCCAACACCGGAAATCAGGCCATCGACGATCAGGCTTTCCATCAGACCATCAGGCATCACAGAAGCGATCCAGGCTCCAAGTGCGCCCAGCAGACCCTCGATCCCATCCATGGCCGGGGTCGCCCAACTGAACACCGCCTGGAACATCACGAACAGCAGGCCGAGGAGAATGACCAGCCCGGCAACGGGATGCAGCAGAACCGCATCGATCCGCCCGGTCAGGGTGTCCGGCCGAAGGGGTGGCTTCACATAAGCCTTCATCAGTTGCTCAGCTTTGCGTGCCGCGGCGCGCAGTCCGGCGGCATCCGGCGTGGTCCAATGCGATTGACCTGCCGGGGGCTTCGCCACTGCCTGTTGCTCGACGGCGGACACCAGCTCGCTGATGCCTCGGCGCCGCGTCGCGGCGGTCGGAATGATTGGCATACCAATCGCCTTGGACAGGCCGTCCAGATCGATACGCAGCCCCTGGCGCTCGGCGATGTCGGACATGTTCAGCGCCATCACCATTGGCCGCCCGACCTGGCGCAGTTCCTCGACCAGGCGCAGAACCAGTCTCAGGTTCGTGGCATCCGCAACGCAAACGATGACGTCCGGAACAGCTTCATCGGACCGACGGCCCAGAACCACGTCACGCGTGACCTCTTCATCGGGACTGCGGGCCCGCAGGGAGTAGGTTCCCGGCAGGTCGATTAGGGACAGGCTGCGACCCGTGGCCGTTTCGGCATGCCCCTCCTTTCGCTCGACGGTCACTCCGGCGTAGTTGGCAACTTTCTGGTGGGCGCCGGTCAGGGCATTGAACAGGGCGGTCTTGCCAGGAATCGGATTGCCGACCAGGGCAACCCGCAGGTGGGTCAGTGCCCGGTCCATCAGGCCGCCCCCAATCAACTCAACGGTCAGATTGCTCGCCTCGCGACGGCGTAGCGCGACGCGCATGTCCTCGACCTTCACCGCGATAGGATCACGACCGAACAGTCCTTCGTGAAGCACCTCGAAATGTGCGCCCTCTACCAGGCCCATTTCCAGCAGGCGCCGCTCGAGCTCCCGGGAGAACTCATCTTCTGCGCTCGACCTGCCGACACGCGTAATGGTGCCGCGGTCACCAAGGCGGCACTGGCTAAGGAGGCGTTGGTCGGTCATGGGGTCTCGATACAGGCGCGCGCAACGGCGTCAAGCTTATTGACAGTGATTATCAGAAGCGACCAATCGAGGTCCAGCTTGCTAACTCCGGTGCGACGATGTGGAATGGGGTATGCGCCAGATTCTCCTGCCCATATTCGTTGGCTTAGCGTCGTGCGTGGCGGCCGGATGCAGCGCGCCGTCGTCGACGCAGGATCAAGCCTCGGCTGGCCCGCGCCGTCCACCACCTACGCCAGAGCAGGCTCAAGCCATGCTGGCCACCCTGCCCGCCCTATCGGTCTGCCGACCTTGACAACGGCCGTGCAGTCTTCGCGCGTTGCCGCTCCTGTCATACGATCACGGATGGGGGCCCAACATGACCGGGCCAGATTTGTATGGCGTATTCGGTCGCCAGATCGTACCCATCCTGGATTTACGTATTCGACGGCGGCCCAGGACGCAGACTTCGTGTGGAACGCTGCCCAGCTTGACACCTGGCTGCAGAACCCGCGCACGTTCCTGCCCGGCACAAAGATGAGCTTTGCCGGCATACCGGACCCGACCGACCGTCGCGATGTGATTGCTTTCGTTGAAGTCCAGGTCGCACCCGTCGAAGACGCGCCCGCGCCGTAGCAGCCTATTCTGCAGCCTGCGGTGTGGCATCGTTAGCGGTCACTTCGCGCGCTTCCCATTCCTCGATCTTGCGGGCCGTATATTCAGGCGAGCGGGTGAAGCGGGCCAGCGCACCGTAGATCACCGGCACCACAAACAGGGTCAGCAAGGTGGCGAACATGGCCCCTGCGAAAATGACCACACCGATGGTCTGGCGACTGCCAGCTCCGGCCCCCTGCCAAAGAACCAGTGGCAGGGCCCCGAATGCGGTCGCGATCGAGGTCATGATGATCGGTCGCAAACGCAACGTCGAACTTTCAATCACCGCGTCCTTGATCGAGCGCCCTTGGTCGCGCAGCTGATTGGCGAACTCCACGATCAGGATGCCATTCTTGGCTGCAACACCGATCAGAATGATCAGGCCGATCTGCGAATAGATGTTCAGGCTGGACCCGGCCATCGTCAGTCCGAACAGCCCGCCCGCGGCCGCCAAAGGCACCGTCAGCATGATGACCGCCGGGGTGATCCAGCTCTCGAACTGAGCAGCGAGCACCAGAAACACCAGCAACAGGGCAAAGCCAAAGGCTGCAAAAACCGCTCCACCCGCCTCTTGCTGGTCGCGGGCCNNGCCGCCCCACTGCACCGTTACGACGCCCTGGGGTTGATCAGCCGCCACCGACGTCAGGAATTCTGTGGCATCCACCAGGGTCATGCCCGGATTGAGGTCGGCACTGAGCGTGATAGCCCGTTGCCGGTCGAGCCGCCGCCGCTCCGGCGTGGCCCCACTGGTCTGGGTTGAAACCACCGACGACAACGGGACCAAGGCGCCCGACCCGCTATTCACATACAGGGCATCGATGTCTGACAGACTGCGACGCTCCTCGCGGTCCGTCTGCAGAATAACGTCGTATTCCTGCCCACCCTTGAGATAGGTCGTGGCCCTGCGCGAACCGAACATCGTCTCCAGCGTTCGCCCAATCGCCTGGGCCGAAACGCCCAGGGCCGCGGCGGTTTCAGGGTTTACATCAACCAGCACGCGCGGTGCGTTGGGCTCATAATTCAGCCGCGGGCGCGAGAAGCCGGGGTTCTCAAGGGCGCGTGCCAGAACCGGCTGCAACCAGTTGTAGATCTCGGTGTGCTCCGCCCCTGTCACCACCATTTCGATGGAGTTGGAGTTGCCGCCCCCGCGCTGGAAGGCCCCNGGTGTCGAGGCGTTCACCTGGGCCCCTGTCTGGCTGCGGAGCTTGCCATTCAGTTCCTGGGCGATCTCATCGGCAGATCGGTCGCGCTTGGACCAGTCTGCCAGCGCCAGGACGGCATTGCCGGAGTTGAAACTGCCGCCACCGAAGCCGGGCGAGGAAATGAGGAATGTCTCCGCTTCACCATTCTCGACGTAGGTATTCAGGAATGGCTCGAGGCCCAGCATGATCCGCCGTGTGTAGTCAAAACCGGCTCCCTCTGGACCTTGCACGCGCACCATCACTCGGCCCCGGTCCTCGTCCGGCACCAGGGTCTCGGGCAGAGTCACGAACATGGCTGCAGCCCCGGCTCCAATCAGCAGAATAGCCACCACAACCCCAACGATGGCCGAACCCTGCCCCACCAGCGCCTCCAACGATGCACGATAGGAGGCCTTGAGCTTGTCCATGGCCCAGTCGACGCGGCGCGCGACCCAACCGCCGGACGTGGCTGGTCGCAGGATTTTCGAAGCCAGCATCGGCGAGAGCGTCAGGGCCAGGAACGCCGAGAACGCCACCGCCGCGGCGATGGCTGCTGCCAGTTCGACGAACAGACGGCCGACGTAGCCCGGCAGGAACAGCAACAGGGCAAACACCGCCAACAGGACCACTGTGGTGGCCACGACGGCAAANAACACCTGTCGGGCACCGCGCTCGGCAGCCACAAGAGGCGGTTCTCCATGGTCGATGCGCCGCTGGATATTCTCGGTCACGACGATGGCGTCATCGACCACCAGCCCAATGGCAAGAACCAGAGCAAGCAGCGTCAGCAGATTGAGCGAAAAGCCTAACGGGGCCAGCACAATAAACGTCGACAGCAGGCAGATCGGGGCCACAATGGACGGGATCAGGGCCGCTCGCAGGGTGCCCAGGAAAAGGAAGTTCACCAGAGCCACCAGAACCATAGAGATTCCGATGGTGATCCACACTTCGTCAATGGCATGCGAGGTGAAGACCGAGTTGTCGGATCCCACCACCATCTGCACGCCCGGCGGCAGGCTGGGACGCACCTGCTCGATCATCTCGCGGACGCCCTCAGAGATCGCCAGGTCATTGGACTGGGCCTGGCGGGTCACCGCCAACCCGATCTGGTCCAACCCATTGCCCCGAAACAGACGCCGGTCCTCCTGAGGTGCTTCTTCGACCCGCGCTATGTCTCCCAGTCGCGTGACATAACCCGTTTGCCCTTGAACCGACCCAGACGCCCCGCTGGGCAGACTGGCCACGGCACCCGTGGTTGCGGCCCCCTGGGCGGCACCCGTGGCGCTGACCGTCGTCAGTCCCCGACCGCCGATCGGAAGCTGGCTGAAATCCTGGGCATTGGCATAGGTCCGGGCGACCCGAACCGTGTAGTTCTTCTGGCCAGATTCAAGCGCCCCTGCCGGCAGCTCCACATTCTGGGTGGTCAGGGCCGTTTCAACATCTGTGACCGTGATGCCGCGCGCGGCCATGGCCGCCGGGTTCAGCCAGATGCGCATGGCATAGCGCTGTTCCCCATAAATGTTGACGGCCGCCACCCCNGGCACGGTCGCCAAGCGGTCAATCAGGTATCGATCTGCGTAGTCGGTCAGTTCCATGCGATTCATCGTCGAGGACCGCAGGAACAGGATCATGATCGGTTGCGAATCCNNAGAATCGGCCTTACGCACCTCGGGNGCATCCGCCTGGATCGGCAAGCTGCCCGCGACGCGCGAAACCCGGTCACGCACGTCATTGGCCGCCGCATCGATGTCACGATCCAGCGAGAATTCGATCGACACGCTCGAGCGACCGTCGCGACTGGTCGAGTTTATGCGCTCCACCCCNTGAATGCCCGCAATCTGCTGCTCGATCGGTTCGGTGATCCGGTTTTCGATCACCTCGGCCGAGGCCCCNGCATAGCTGGTATTGACCGAAACAATCGGTGGATCGACGTCCGGCAGCTCTCGCACCGGCAGGAAGAANAAGCTCGCGGCCCCGACAACGCACAGCACAATCGCTGCCACGGCGGCAAACACCGGGCGCCGGACGGCGGGNTCGGACAGCATCATCGCGCCGACCCTGCATTGGCCATTCTGCCGCCCGGAGCAGCGCCAGAAGCCTGGCCGTTCGGTCCCGAGGATTCCCCTTCAACGCGGATCGGAGCCCCCGGTTGAATGCGGTTCAGACCTGACCCGACCACGCGATCGCCGGCACTCAGGCCCGACAGGATCTCGACGAAGCCCCCNTCGACCGAGCCGGTTTCAACCTCAACGCGCTGGGCACTCAGGCCTCGCTCCCCCTGGGCAATGCGATAGACGAAGGCCCCCTCGCCTTCATGCTGCACCGCCGATTCCGGCACGGCCGGTGCCGTCCGCTGACCCTGGGCCACCGACACCTGCACCGCCATCCCAGGACGGATCCTGCCGCCGGGGTTGGGAATCTCGGCACGCGCCGTCACCGCACGGGTCTGCTCATTCACCCGGGTATCGATCAGAGCGATACGACCAGCAAAGGATTCATCGCCATAGGCGTCCAGCGTCGCGGTAAGCGGTAAGCCTGCGCGAACCACCCCGACGTAGCGTTCAGGCAGCGGGAAATCGACACGGACAACACCGATGTCGTCAAGCGTCGCAATCACCGTTCCCGGATTCACATAGGTCCCCGCGGTCACCGTCGACAGGCCCATAATCCCCGGAAACGGTGCGCGAATAATGCGATCAGCCCGCTGCGCCCGTGCCGAGGCCAGGACGGCCCGGGCCGTGGCCAACTCGGTCCGATACTGATCAACCATCATCTGGGGNGCGTAGCCCTGCTCCCCCAGTCCGGCATAGCGCTGGTACTGACGTTCGGCCTGGGCAACCCTGGCCTCGGCCTCGGCCACCTGGGCATCCTCCTCGCGGGCTTGCAGCTCGACCAGCGGCGCACCGGTTCGCACCGTCTGGCCATCTCGGAAATAGACGCGCGTGATCAGCTGGCTGGTCGGCGAGGTGATATTCAGCGAGCGTTGCCCTCGGGCGACNCCGAGTGCCCGGATCTCATCGCTGAAGGAATGGTCCTGGGCAACGGCGACGCTGACCAGTTGTCCCCGCCACGCCCTCCGGGTCCGCCCTTCTTTNCCGCCATCGGATTCGTCGCCAGCAAAGGCCATCCGCAGCACGAGGGCCAAGATCATCAGGACCAGAACAACGCCAGCGGCGACCAGAAAGAAGTGGCGTTTAATCACTCAGAATGCTCTCAACAGCTCAGGTCGGAGGACTTAGCCCCGAATGGCGTGGAGCCCAACATAAAGTTGCTTGAACGCATCAGAGCGCCCAATCCTTCGCCGACAACCCGGATTAAATGGCCTAGAACCGTCGCCACAGGGCTAAGACGAGCCCCTGGTGTCGCGGACTGTCACGTCCGAGGACGGCCCGCCGCCACCCCAGCTGCGCAGACCAGGAGCCAAAGTGACGCACGGCGCTACTCTCCAGCGATAGCCACCGCGCGCCGCTGTTGTCGGCGACCCCGCCAAAGGCTTGACCCAGCAGAAGCCAGTCGGAGCCGATCTCGCTACCCACCGTCAGGTCCATGCGTGTTTCGTCCGACAGGGACTCGCGAAACCGTCGCGCCATCTGAACCTCTGCAAAAACGCTTCGGGCACCAAAGCGGCTGGTTTCGAAGTGCACGGCCCGGCCCGCAAGGGCCCTTACCTCGTAGTCGCGCCCGCCTTGCCCAGGCAGGGCGTATCCAGCATTGCGAGCGTCCCCACCTTGCGCGGCACCAACGTAGACCCCGATCGCCGTCTGGTCGTCGCGCCACACCTGCCACATCAGGCCCAGTTCCACCGGACCTCGGCCCTCATAGGTGAAACCGGCATCCTGGCCCTGTTGCCAATCGCCCTTGACCTGCAAGGTCATCCGGTCCGTCAGACCATACTCCGTCACCAGGCTCCAGGTGGTTTCCTTGCGCTCAACCAGAAGCGGTTGAGCCAGCCCTTGGGCATCGAAAGCCTCGGTGGCCCGCATCGCCTCCCATTTCAGGAAGGCCTGTCCCTGCCCCTTCTTTTTGGCCCACGCCCCCGCCTGAACATCGCCAGAGGCCAAACCTGCCAGGACAAGCCCAAACAGAATGGCCCCGACAGGCATCATCAGCTGTCATAACCAGGCGAATGCCGCGCCAACTGCCGCAGGGCACCCGGCCAGGCCAGAGCCGACACAAAGCCGATGCCCTTGCCTTGCTCCTTGGTCTCCGCCTGGGCCGCGTCCGGGGCCTCCAATACACCCTCAAGCCCCGCCGACAGGGCAGCAATCTGTTGGGCGCACNNGCGCTCCAGAAAGAAAATTCCGACCCAGGCCTGGGCTGCGGTGGCTCCGAGCGACATCGTGCCGTGGTTCCGCAGCAGCATCAGNGTTTTGTCGCCCAGATCGGCCACCAACCGCTCACGTTCGTCGAGGTTCAGCGCCAGCCCTTCATAGCCGTGATAGGCCACCTGATGCTGGAGCAGGCAAGCGTTCTGGCTGATCGGCATCAATCCGGCCTTCTGTGCCGCGACACCGACGCCGGCGACGGTGTGCAGGTGCAGAACGAAATGCGCGTCCGTTCGCGCCGCATGAACAGCTGAATGGATCGTGAACCCCGCTGGATTGATGAAGTTCGTGGTGTCCTGGACGACATTGCCATCCAGATCGACCTTTACGAGGGAAGATGCTGTAATTTCTTCGAAATAATACCCATAAGGGTTGATAAGAAAGTGCCCGTCAGATCCCGGCACCTTGGCCGAGATGTGGGTGAAGATCATGTCGTCCCACCCGTGCAAGGCGACGAGGCGGTACGCNGCTGCGAGTTCGACCCGCACCTGCCATTCCGCCTCCGTCACATTTGCCTTCAGCGATGCCGTCATCCCGTCCGCCATGATCCTACTCCTTGCCTGCACCAACCGGGCCCGCTGGAAATAGGTTTGAACTCTCCAGTCACGGCGTCAAGCCGGGTTTGTGGTTGGTTCAAGTTTCATTAACCCAACCTTCACCGTGGCCGACAGACAATGTGGTTGATCTTCTGTTTTTGATCTTTTGAGTCGGAGTTGGCTTTGACCGCAGCCGCCGTCCAGCCGATGCCTTCCAGTGACGACCTGATCGTCCTGGCCCGTGCTCGCGACACCGCATCGCGTGAGCGCCTCATGCTCGGGGTTGCGGCCTTGTGCGATGCGCGACCGCCCGATGGAACCCTGTCGCCTGTGCTGAGCGAAATCTTCCTCACCTTGGCACGCCAGGCCGAGCGCGAGGTGCGCAAGGCCCTGTCCGAGCGCCTGGCCACAGCAGACTGGGCACCGCGTGCCCTCGTCAATGTGCTGGCCCTGGACGAGATCGAGATTGCCCGACCGATTCTGGCCTCCAGCCCCGTGCTCACCGACGACGACCTGCTGGTGGTTCTGGTGCAATCGACCCTGGAACATCAGGTCGAGGTCGCGCGGCGCCCCTGGCTCAGCGGGCGCGTGGCTGACGCCATCATCGACAAGGCCGAGCCAGCGACAGTGTGTGCCCTGGCGAGCAATACCACGGCAGAAATCAGTGCTGCCGGGATGAAGCGACTGGTCGAACAGTCACAGCGGGTGCCGGGTCTGCGCGCACCGTTGGCTCGCCATCCCCAGTTGTCGGCCACCCTCGCACGGCAGATGTACTCTNGGGTCGGCCAGGCCTTGAAAGAGGCGATCAGCCGACGCTTTGACATCGATCCGGCAGCGCTCACCTTACAGATCGATGCCGCGGTTGATCAGGCTCTCGCCCCGCCCTCGACGGAGATTCAGGAAGAGCCGGATCGCGACGAGATGGATCGGCGGTTGATCGACAAGCTGCGCACGGCCGGGCAGCTTCGCAGCGGCCTGCTCATCCGCGCTTTGCGTGAGAACCGGCTAGGTCTGTTCACGCACGGCCTGGCGGTGCTGAGCGACCTGCCCATCACCGATGTCCGCCGAGCTCTGTCATCGCGCTCCTCTGAGCCCCTCTATTATGCGTGTGTCATTGTCGGCGTCGATCGCGCCGCCTTTACGGGTATTCGCAATGACATTCGCCGCCTCAATCGCGGTATGCCAGGCGACAATGCGCCGCCCGATTGGACCCAGGTCGGACTGTCCCCGGAAAGCGCCCGGCGTGCCTTCCGTACGATGATGGACAGCGGTACCGTTTGACAGACGGCGCAGGCTCCGCTTGCTTCGCCCTGTGACTACGCCACCCAGACTCGCCATCGTCTCCAGTGATCGCCCCGAGGCCCGGGCCGCGCGCGATCGCCTTGAAGCCCAATATCCGTCGGTGCCCGTGGAGGCGGCTGACGTGATCGTGGCCNTTGGGGGCGATGGCTTCATGCTGGAAACCCAGCACGCCAACCTCGGCCGACGGCAGCCCGTATTTGGCATGAACCAAGGGTCCGTTGGCTTTCTGATGAACGACTATTCTGAGCACGACCTGATGGAGCGGATCGAAGGTGCCGGGCGGGCGGTCATTCATCCCCTGCAAATGGACGCCCACAACGATGCCGGGGAGAGCTACAGCGCCCTGGCCATCAACGAAGTTTCGCTACTTCGCCAGACCCGTCAAAGTGCCAAACTCAAGATCTTCGTCGATGGGCACGAGCGGCTTGCGGAGCTGAGCTGCGATGGATGCCTGGTCGCTACCCCGGCCGGGTCAACGGCCTACAATCTTTCGGCGCACGGTCCGATCATCCCGCTGACGGCTCAGATGCTGGCCCTGACACCGATCAGCGCCTTCCGTCCGCGCCGTTGGCGCGGCGCCTTGCTGCCGCACTCGGCCACAGTTCAGTTCGAGATTATGGAAAGTGACAAGCGGCCCGTCAGCGCCACCGCCGACAGCTTTGAGGTTCGCCACGTCTCACGTGTCAGCGTATTCGAGCGCCGCGACATAGAGCTGACGATGCTGTTTGATGCCAACAAGTCCTTTGAAGAGCGGGTGTTGTCCGAGCAATTCGCATCCTGATTGCACTCAGGAACGGCTCATTAAGACCCTGAGGCTAAATTCCACCCAGCAATCTTGGAGTTAGCCGTGAGCAACGCCGCACAGTTCATTCGCCCGCCCAATACGCTTAAGGCCAAGGTTGGCAATGGTTTTGGGNGGATCAGCGCAGACGCCGTCGCCAAGGCTGAGGAGGCGCTCGCGTCCATGGCCAGCCAGTTCGGTCAATGGCTCCAGGACGAGATTGACAAGCTGGACGCTGCCCAGGCGGCGATCCGTGATCAGGGCCGCACGGCCCAAACACTCGAAAACCTCTACTTCCGGGCACACGACCTCAAGGGCCTGGGCACGACCTACCAATACCCGCTCGTGACCCGACTGGCTGCGTCGCTCTGCCGCCTGATCGACGACGCTGAAAAGCGGTTCGAGGCCCCGGCTTTGCTGCTGGATGCACATGTCGACGCCATTCGTGCTGTGGTGCGTGACCACATTCAGACGGACGAGCATCCTGTCGGCCGGACCTTGGCCGAAACTCTGGAATCGCGGGTCGCTGAGTATCAGCAGGGATAGTCACTGACCCCTTTTGGCATGGAGCGGATCAGCTCCAGCTGAAAACCACCCAGCCCGCTGGGCACCCGAAATTCGACGATCGCTAGCTGACCACCGGGGCCGGCTTGGCCGCTCCGCCCCCGCCGCGTTGGCTGTCAGGCCGCGCTTGCCTTGATGGCCGCCGAACCGGGGCTGCGGTCAAGGCGCTCCAGCAGGTACGCCAGGTCCTCGCGCGGCGTCATGACCCGCTGCGTCAGGAAGCGCTCAAGCATGGCATCACGGAAGGCATCGCTGGTGGTGTCGCGCCCCTCGGCCTGCAGATCCTTCCACGTATCAACGCCAGCCCGGAACGCTGAATACAGACGCGGCGGCAGGCCAGCGCGATCATAGATGGCCTTCAACCCCAGCGGGCCGGCATCATGGATCATCAACGCGGCGCGCGCGTGAGGAGCGCCAGCAAGTTCGGCCATCCCATACTCGACCATATGCATCTGACCGCGCGCGAGGGCTCGCAGCAGTAGCGACCCGTTCAGCACCTTGCGGGCGTTCAGATTGGCCATAAACGCCGCCATATCGGCATGGGCTCCGGCCTGATCCACCAGGTCGACGGTCGCCCGCTCGCGCGTGTTGACGGACAAACGAATAGCCGTCTCAGGGGCAATGGCATGCTGCGTGATCAGGTGTTCGCGCACAGCGTCGGATGCCACCGCGATCAGCCGTTCGGTGATCTCCATCGGCAGGACCTGGCGATAGGACATGGCCGTCGTCACATCCTTGGAATCGGCAAAGCGGTCCAGGGCACGGCCCAGGGCATACTGGCCCATGTCCGCATTGTCGTTAGCAGCCAGCGTCGCCACCGATTGCTCGCAGCCAATGTCAGCAATGGTCTCGGCCACATCGCGCGAGACACGACTGCGCGCGGCAATGGCATTCTGGCGAATCGCCGACCCGGCCCGCACGATCTCAATCAGGTCCTCATCCGAAAAGACCGGCGAAGCGGCGATGATCGGCAAGGCAACGCTGTCGACATCCGCGGCCAGCCGGCGCGCAACGCCGCGNGGAATCAGGTCCGACGCCTTGAGTGTGACGCTCAGCGCGCGCCGCACCAGCTCTGCTGCGTCTTCGGCCAGAACCCGCAGGATCTTCTGGGCCGCCAGCCGTTCTTCGGGATCGAGGGGTGCCTTTTCGATACTACGACACAGCTTGTGCGCTGCGGCAGCCCGCTCGTCCACGTCATCGGCCTTGATCAAGCGGCGGATATCCACTTCGGTCAGTCGCGCACGATAGGCAGTCATCACACAATCCGTTGCTCAACCCCGGACAGCAGGCCTCAGGGTCAGTCGAGATTGAACCCCCTGGGTTAATGGCGGTTTACCATCGTGTGAGAAGCCGCCCGAGATCCGGCGGTGCTGTCAGGTTCCGCGCGATCCCGGCTCCGGGCCAAAGGCTTCGCCAAATCCGGTCCCGCCCTCGCCTGCCTGTCCCATCAACAGGGCCAGCAGGGTCTGGTCCTGCCGAATGCGATCCAGCCTGGCCATCATGGCGGCACTGGGATCCGCTGGCATACCGGTCACGAAGGATGTGTCGTTGCCCGACGCCGCCGGTTCGCCCTGTCCGGCGGACCGGCTGAGGTTGGCGTGGACCTCTGCAACCGTCGCGGGGCGGCCATCGCGGAAGAAGATTGACCGGTTGGCTTGCGCGGCCTGCGGAAACAGGGCCGCTGCGCTGGTCGCGGGACGATCCCGCATCGCCTCCATCAGCTGCCCGGCACCCGCAGGACCCAGAAAATGCGCCGCATAGAGCTCTCCGGCCGATGGCTCCTGACCGGTGCGTCCGCGTAGATAGGCAGCGTTTGATGCCGTCAGCTCTGCCGCCATGACCGAAGCGGCCTGGGGATCGAACCGCAAATCCAAAACGATGTTGCGGGCAGAGCCCTCCACCCGCCAGCGACCGTCATTGCCGCGGTGGATAAGGTCGGCATACTGGCCATAGCCATGCGCAGGGCCGTGCCGCTTGACTGTGGCCAGCCAGGTCTGCTCGATAAACTGGAACAAGCCGGCCGCAGACGACGTACGCGCACGTGCCGACGGATTTAGCGAACTTTCCCGCCGTGCTGTCCGCAAGAAANNATCGAAGTCCACTCCCGTCGCCTGCGCGGCGCGCCGAATGGCAGCTTCANNACCTCCGGACGAAGGAATCGCACTGATAGCCATGATGCGGAGGCTCGGGCGAACGTGGTTAATGATTTCCTAACACGTCAAATCCGCAGCGCTCGCCGCAAACTTGCCGCAAGGTCAGGTCTCAATCGTGTCGGGGTGGACTGGGGCGGCTTCTGGCGAAAGGCCAAGGCCATGATGATACGTGCTGCAAACGACGGGGCTCTGTGGTGCCTCTGGACTTCACCGAACGCAAACGCCGCCTGCCCCGCTCAACCTGGATCGCTATTGGCATCGTGGGCGCAGCCCACGTGGCGTTGGGCGTCGGCCTCTATTACCAGCGGTTCCAGGTGACGAGGCTCGCTCCGCCCGCGCCGCAGGACAAGTCCATCACGGTCACGATGGACCGACCGAAGCCGCCGGAACCCAAGCCCTTGCCCAGACAGGTCGCGCAACCGGCACCCGCGCCTCAAACCCATATCCCCGAGCAACTGTCGCCGTGGGTGACGGAAACGGTCCATGCCACCCCGTCTCCAAATCCGACGGCCAATCCCGGACCGGTCATCGATCTGACGCCTGCGCCAAATCCAGCCCCCACGGGAACGGCAGCGGAGACGGTCCCGCCGTCACCGCCGGCGCCGGCGGTCATTGCCGCGCCGCGCTGGATCAGCCAGCCGAACGCAGAGCAGCTGATGCAGGCCTATCCGGACCGGGCCTTGCGTCTCGGCATTGAAGGCCGGGCCACTCTGCGCTGCACCGTGCAGACCAACGGGCGCGTCGACAATTGCACTGTCCTGAGTGAAACGCCGGCCAATGAAGGCTTTGGACGTGCTGCCACTCGCTTGAGCCGCTATTTCCGCATCTCTCCGCGCACGGTGGATGGCCAGGCGGTTTCCGGAGCCCTGGTGGACATCAACCTCCGCTTCAATCTGCCCGCAGACTAGAATCGCAACGGATTGAGGACCGCGGCGTCGGGACCCGGTGCCCGGTCCTCAATCGCATCTGCCACCGTGGCAGCGACCAAGGCGCTCATCAACCAGCCATTGCGACGCGGGGCCAGGGCCACAGTCAGGCCAGGCAGCACTGTTCCAGCCAGTGGTAGCCCGTCCGGGCTGGCTCCCCGAATGCCGACACGCCAGCGGATGCTGTGCGGCAGGGTCTGCCCCAGCAAGCTCTCGGCGCGGCGCACCAGATCCGCACTCTGGGCGGCATCGACCTGGGCATCGGTTCGCCCCACATCCATGGTCGCACCGATAACTGCGCCATCGGGAGCCGGTGCGGCGTAGATGCCCTCGGCCCGCCATGTCCGATCCACCGACAGCCCTTCGACGTGGCCGAGCTGTCCCCGGATTGGCGTAACGCGCTGCAAAACGCTTGCCAGGGCTTGGGGCCCTTTCAGATAACCAAGGGCACCCGTCGCCACCACCACCTGGGTCGCGACCCTTGCTCCGCCAGATGTCAGGGACACGGTCCACCCGGTCTCNGGCGATGAAAGACTCTCCACCTGATCGGTAAGCCGGGAAACACCCGGAACGGCCGCCAACTGGGCCATGGCCTGCGCCGGGTCGATCTGCCAGTCTGCTGCCGTGGCTGGCTCTGGAGTCGGCTCAAAGCCCCAGTCGAGCCAGGACCGATAGACATCTCGGCCATGCTGTCCGGCCCAGACGGCACCCTGGCGGGAAATCTGGACGCCCGCAGCCTTGGCCAGCACAGCGAACCGGTCGCGCGCCCGCGTGAACAGGGCTGCATGATCTACCGCCCCCGATGCCCGGTGTTCCAGCAACGCCTCCATCGCAGGCGCAATCATGCCCGCCGCCACCGACGACGCGTTCGGACCTCCCGGGTCAATCAGGGTGACGGAATGGCCGCGCAGAGCCAATTCGGCGGCCGAAGCCAGACCGAGGACGCCTGCCCCGATGACCAGCACATTCGCTGTCAAATGCGCCAACTGGTGGCACCCGCCTTCAGCTTTGGCCCGGCATGGCGGGCTCCGGTTTTCACTTATTCGGCGGCCAGAATTTCTGCCCGTCGGGCTTCGATCCGGTCCGTCAACGCCGCATGCTGGTCCCACAGACGCTGGGGCAGCCGCTCGGCGAACTGGGCATAGAAGTCGGGCACGAGTGCCGCCTCTTCGGCCCAGACCTCGGCATCGACATCCAGCAAGGTCGAGAGTGACTGATCGTCCAGGTCCAGACCCCTCAAATCAAGACTAGCGCGAGACGGAACGCGCCCGACGGGCGTATCGACTGCCTCAACCTTTTTATCAAGACGTTCGGAAATCCACTTGAGAACACGAGCATTGTCGCCAAATCCGGGCCACACAAACTTCCCGGTCTCGTCCTTGCGGAACCAGTTGACGAAATAGATCCCCGGAAGCTTGTCGGCCTCAGCACGATCCCCCATCGACAGCCAGTGGGCGAAATAGTCGCCCATGTTGTAGCCGCAGAACGGCAGCATGGCGAACGGGTCGCGACGCAGCTCCCCGACCTTGTTTTCAGCCGCCGCCGTGCCTTCCGACGCAACGGTCGAGCCCATGAACACGCCGTGATCCCAGTCAAAGGCTTCCGTCACCAGCGGCACGGCGCTGGCGCGGCGACCGCCGAACAGGATGGCATCGATCGGCACACCCTTGGGGTCTTCCCATTCCGGAGCGATGGTCGGGCACTGGCTGGCCGGGGCGGCAAAGCGGGCGTTCGGGTGCGCTGCGGGCTCATTGGAAGTCGGGTCGTGCGGCTGCCCCTTCCAGTTGGTCAGGCCGTCCGGCACTGGCTTGGACAAGCCTTCCCACCAGACATCACCATCCTCAGTCAGAGCGACATTGGTGAAGACCGTGTTGGTGGCCAGGGTCGCCAGGGCGTTCTGGTTGGTGTTGCGGCTAGTGCCAGGNGCCACGCCAAAGCCGGCTTCCGGATTCACGGCATAAAGCCGCCCATCGTCGCCAAACCGCATCCAGGCGATGTCATCACCCACCGTTTCGGCCTTCCAGCCGTCCAGCGATGGCTGCAGCATGGCCAGATTGGTCTTGCCACAGGCCGAAGGNAAGGCCGCCGCCATGTATTTCACACCGCCTTCGGGATTGGTCAGTTTCAGGATCAGCATATGCTCGGCTAGCCAACCCTCATCGCGGGCCATGACCGAAGCAATGCGCAGGGCGTAGCACTTCTTGCCCAGCAGGGCGTTGCCGCCATAGCCCGAACCGTAGGACCAGATCTCGCGCGTCTCCGGGAAGTGAACGATCCACTTGTCCTCGTTACAGGGCCACGGCACGTCGGCCTGCCCCTCGGCCAGGGGNGCCCCCAGGGTGTGCACGCACGGCACGAACACGCCATCAGCGCCCAGCACATCCAGCGCCGCCTGGCCNATGCGGGTCATGATGCCCATCGAGACTGCGACATAGCCGCTATCGGTGATCTCGACACCCAGGGCCGAAATGGGCGAGCCCAGCGGGCCCATGGAGAACGGCACCACATACATGGTGCGCCCAGCCATGCAGCCATCAAACAGGCCGTCCAGGGTCTGGCGCATCTGCGTCGGCTCTGACCAGTTGTTGGTCGGCCCGGCGTCTGCCTCCTCTTGCGAGCAGATGAAGGTCCGGCTTTCGACCCGGGCCACATCCTTGGGGTCCGAGGCGGCGTAATAGCTGCCGGGGCGCTTGTCCTGGTCAAGCGGTCGCAGGGTGCCTTTNTCAATCAGGTCGGCAATGATGGCCTGCTTCTCAGCCTCGGAGCCATCGCACCAGTGCACGCGCGCCGGCTTGGTCAGGGCGGCGATCTTTTCCACCCAGGCCACCAGCTCGGCGTGCTCGGTCGGTGCAGGACGCAGGCCAGGATCATTGCAGCGGTCATATTGGCACTCACAGTCGCTCTCCCGATACGTCCAGCGCGTGCTCGAAGGCCCCACCGGATCATCGCTGCGCGAGGCATCACGCAGTGTTTCAGGCGCAATGCCACCTTCGCAGGGTGCCGGTCAACCAAAGCAACATTCGTTCCCGGCCACCGAGGCCAAATCGACCCCTGAGCACGAATCCGGTCGCCGTGCCGGGGATCAGCCGCTAAATTCCACCCATGGCCGACACGCCACTTCCCCCGGAGCGCTTTCTTCCGCCGCCACTGCGCGTAATACCGCTCCGATTCTGGGTGCACTGGCGGCTTACCTGACCCCAACCTCGCGCGTGCTGGAGGTCGCCTCAGGTGCTGGTGAGCACGCCGTCGCGGCAGTTGAGGCCTGGCCTGGCCTGCACTGGACGCCCTCGGACCCGTCCGAGGCGGCCCGAACCAGCATCGCCGCCTGGACCGCGGCCCGGAATCTGTCCGACCGGATCGCGCCGCCCATGATGGTTGATGTCACCCGGCCCGACACCTGGCCCGCCNGGACCTTTGACTGCGTTCTGGCCATCAACATGGTCCACATCAGTCCATGGGAAGCGACGCTCGGCTTGGCCCGGCTGGCTGGCCGGATCCTGGTCAAGCCTTCTGGGATCGTGGCTCTCTATGGCCCCTATCTGGAAGCCGAAATCCCGCTGGCGGACTCGAATGCGGCCTTTGACGCCGACCTCCGGCGGCGCAATCCCGCCTGGNGGTTACGGGATCGGCAGNAGGTCACGGAGGCGTTCGCCGCAGATGGCCTGATGCTGGCAGCGCGAATCGAAATGCCGGCCAACAACCTGATGCTGGTGTTCCGGTCATGAGGCGGGCTCAACAGCCCTAACGCCGCCTTAACCAGACCACGCCACCCTTTCGCGCGTGAGCCGCCCCACCGTATTGCGCACCCGAGTGCCCGCACCACCAGCCATCTGGGAGCAGATCGCAGCGGCCACCATTGTGGTGATGCTGACGGGGGCGCTGATTGGCCCGATCTTTTCGCCGCAACAGCTGGAGACGCCGATCCTGCGCCTGGTCTGGTTGCCGGTTTACGCCATGACCTTGGCGTTGGTTTTCATGCGCCTGCCCAGCCTCGTGCGTGCCTGGCCAGCCTGGCTGGCTCTGCTGTGCCTGATCTCGCTGGCCTTTGCGTCCAAGTATTGGTCGATCGACCCGGATGTCACCCAAAGGCGCGTCATCGCCATGGCCATGACCGGCATCTTTGCGGTCTATCTGGGCACGGTATTCTACGGGGCCTACCTGCCACGGATGCTGATGCATGCGACCCTGTTCATGGCGATGGGCAGTTTGGTGATGGTGTTCCTGTTTCCATCCATCGGGGTTCACAGTGACGTCAACGCCGGACTGTGGCGCGGCATGTGTAAAAAGAACCAGATGGGGCTGGTCATGGTGGCCGGGGCTACCGCCTGCGCCGCCTGCCTGGCCATCGGCGGCGCGATTGGATCCTGGCGGGGCCGGATTGCTTTGGCGTCGGTCCTGGTTCTGGCCACGCAGTCCAAGACATCCCTGCTCTGCCTGATGCTGGGGGTGGGCGTCGTCGGCGGCATCTGGGCGTTGCGGCGCGGGNGGGCCGTTCTGGCCATCGTGGGCCTTTGGCTGGGCGTGGTGCTGGGCGGTGCCTTCCTGATGCTGATCATCTTCGACAGCGCAGCCCTGCTCGAAGCCCTGGGCAAGGACCCGACCCTGACGGGGCGGACCGAGATCTGGGAAAGCCTGATGCGCCGCGTCGCAGAGCGCCCCTGGACGGGCTACGGCTACCAGGCCTTCTGGGGCATCGATTCGGTTCCCGCCAATCAAGTGCGGCAGGAAACGGGGTGGCTAGTGCCCTCGGCCCACAATGGCTGGATCGATCTGCTGGTCGAACTGGGCTGGNCGGGTGCGGTGCTGGTTGGCACCCTGATGGCGTCGGCGGTTATGGGCAGCCTGCTGCGCCTGGGCCGTGATGGTGTGGCAGAGGGTTGGTTCGGCCTTGGCTATCTGGCGGTGTTTGGCCTGCTGAGCACCTCCGAAAGCGTGCTGATGACCCACCAGTCGCTGCCATGGGTGTTGTTCTTGTGCATCCTGACCCGCGCCATCTGCGGCGATCCGTCCCTGAACGGGCAAGAGCTTGTGGAACCTCGTCCAGCGGCCTACCAGAACGGCCCGCGAATCGTCTCACACTCCCGCCATGGCCGAACCCCACGCCCTATCCCTGTTCGGTGACGAGCCAGAGCCGTCCCGCCCGAACCCCGACAAACCCGAACTGAAGCCTCAGGCGGTTTCGGCGCAGCCTGAGCCTGTGCGTGCGCCTGCGCCTTCCGCCTCGCCTGTCGCCGATGGCGACTATTCCGCCAGCGCGATCGAGGTGCTGGAGNGTNTGGAGCCGGTGCGCATGCGGCCGGGCATGTATATCGGCGGCACCGACGAAAAGGCCCTGCATCACCTTNTTGCCGAGGTTCTCGACAATGCCATGGACGAGGCCGTGGCCCGCCATGCCAGGCAGATCAAGGTCGATCTGGATGCCGAAGGCTGGCTGACCGTGTTTGATGACGGGCGCGGCATCCCGGTGGACCCTCACCCCAAGCATCCGGGCAAGTCGGCGCTGGAAGTGGTGATGACGGTGCTACACTCCGGCGGCAAGTTCTCCGGCAAGGCCTATGAGACCTCTGGCGGCCTGCACGGCGTTGGCGTCAGCGTGGTCAACGCCCTGTCCGAACGCCTCGACGTCACCGTCTGGCGCGATGGCTTTGAGTGGCATCAGTCCTTCGCCCGCGGTCAGGTGCTGGGGCCGATCCAGCAGCTGCAGCCGTCGAAGCACGGCACCCGCATCCGCTTCAAACCCGACGAACAGATTTTCGGCACCGGCGCGGCCTTCAAGCCGGCCNGCCTGTTCCGCATGGCCCGGTCANAGGCCTATCTGTTCCGAGGGNTCGAGATCAAATGGACCTGCGCGGCCGAACGCATTACCGACCACACGCCGACCGAGGCGGTGCCATTCCCGGGAGGCCTGGCCGATGCCCTGGCCGAGCGGGTCGGCTTTATCGAGACCGTCACCNCCACCTTTGCCGGGCGGGTTGAGCGCAAGGGCGAGGCCGGAGCGGTCGAATGGGCCGTCACCTGGTCGCCCATTGGTTTCGGAGAGGCGGACGGCTTTGTCAGTTCCTACTGCAACACCGTCTCCACCCCCGACGGTGGCACGCATGAGGCGGGGTTCCGCGCCGCCCTGGTCAAGGGCTTGAAGGCCTACGGGGACCTGACCGGCGAGAAACGGTCCNGTGTCATCACCGCCGAGGATGTCATCGCCAATGCGGGCGCATTGATCAGCGTCTTTCTGCGGAACCCCGAGTTTCAGGGTCAGACCAAGGATCGGCTGTCATCACCGGAGGGCGCGCGGCTGGTCGAACAGCTGGTGCGCGACCCGTTTGATCACTGGCTGACGGAAAGCCCCAAACAGGCCAACACCCTGCTGGGCTACATCATCGACCGGGCCGAGGATCGCCTCAAGCGCCGCAAGGACAAGGAGGTCGCCCGCGCCTCGGCCACCCGCAAGCTGCGTCTGCCGGGCAAGCTGGCCGACTGCACCGCCAGGGCCAATGGCACCGAGCTGTTCATCGTCGAGGGCGACAGCGCTGGGNGCTCGGCCAAGCAGGCGCGGGATCGCAACACCCNNGCCATCCTGCCCCTGCGCGGCAAGATCCTGAACGTGGCGTCGGCCACAGCGGACAAGCTGCGCGCCAATGCCGAACTGTCGGATCTGACCCTGGCCNTGNGGGTCCAGCCGGGCAGCCGTTTCAACATCGATGACCTGCGCTATGAGCGGATCGTCATCATGACCGACGCTGACGTTGACGGCGNNCACATTGCGGCGCTGCTCATCACCTATTTCTATCGCATCATGCCCCAGGTGATCCGGGAGGGGCGATTGTTCATGGCCCTGCCACCGCTATACCGCATCCATGCCGGAGCCCTGTCCGAATATGCCCGCGATGATGCCCACCGCGACGAACTGCTGGAGACGGTGTTCAAGGGCAAGAAGGTCGAGATCGGTCGTTTCAAGGGCCTGGGCGAGATGATGGCCGCCCAACTGAAGGAAACCACCATGGACCCGAAGAAGCGCACCCTGGCGCGGGTCGAGGNNTTGCCGGACGATGAGGCCGACATCGAGGATCTGGTCGAGCGCCTGATGGGCAAANAGGCCGAGGCCCGTTACCAGTTCATCCAGGACAACGCCCGCTTCGCCACCGCCGATCTGGACGTTTAAGCCATTCGGTGCCCGGCACCGTTTGGCGGTGCGACCATCCACGAACCTGAGCCGATAGCGCTTGCCACGAGGTGGCTTTCTACCCAGAGTTGGCACGACGCCACCAATATGGGAGCCATCCAATGCGCGCTGTCTTACCCGTGATCTCAGGCCTGATGATCGGCCTGTTGTCCGAGGTGCCGGTCGCACAGGCCCAGGAACGTCCTGCCGCTCCGGCTCCGACGCCGATTGCCGAATGGTCCCAGCAANAGATCAGCCGCATGGGCCGGGCCATCTATCGCCAGGATGTCGCAGCCGGGGTCGCGACCGACGCGCTGTTGGCGCATCTTGGCGATACGCCCCGGCCCGGGGGTTTGNCCGGCTGGATTGTGGTCGAAGACGGTGACAAGCAGCTCGTGCGCTTCATTCGCAACATCGACGGACAGGCTCATGCAGCTTTCGATGTTGAGGTTCGCGATGGAAGGGCGGGAGAGGTTCGCCTGGCGGACGGCCTTCTGCCCGACGCCCAGCAGGCCATCTTCCGCGAACGTCAAACGGCCACAGCCAACATTGGGCGTCTGCGGTGTTCGCCCCGGCTCAATTCGNTCGCCCTGCCGGACCCCGACAGCGACAACATTCTGGTGTGGCTGCTGACCTCGACCACAGACAGCAATATCGTGCCCATGGGCGGCCACTATCGTTTTACCATCAGCCCGGACGGTGGAAATGTGATCAGCCGAGACATGCTGAGCAATAGTTGCCTTAACATGCCGCGCNGGCCTGCCAGTTCGTCCCAAGGCACCCCGGTGGGACTGGCCGTCACCCAGATCGTCTCTCGGNGGCCGGTCGAAACCCATGTCTTCCTGTCCCTGCAGAACCGAATGCCGATCTATGTCGCGGCGGGCGAACGGATTTTCGAGGTCAATGGAGACCGCATCTTGCAGGTGCGGCGCTAGGCTCGCAACCGGCGCACGCGCACTGGCCCAGCTGCGTGTCTTAATGGAATCAGGCACCACCCCTATGAGGCAGGCGACGCTGCCTACGTCCAAAAATGACGCATCGGCGTTTTAGGTTATCGGACCGGGTCTTTGACATCGTTCGCGCCGAGGCTTGTGCAACTGCACACGCTGTCTCATCCCGGCTAAACTGCAGATTTGGCACGGTTGGCACGATTGGCACCTAGATTTTTGCGGTGCCAAACGGTGTCGTCCCATCGGTCACTCGGATGGTGCCGTTGGGGCAGACCCGAGCCCGTTCTCCCGGCTCAGGGACAGGGCGATGCTGCACCAAATACGGCGGCGGCGCTCTCACCTGTTTGTAGATCTATCGCCATCAACCGGTTGTATTCACAATCATTCATATCCCGCGCGATGGCATATCCCAGGGCTCTGGCAATGGCTGGGATGGTGTTGGAATGGCCCACCACCAGAACCACGGCTTCGGGCGGCAGNGTGCGGATCTGATCCACCAACCGCGCCACGTGGGCCTCGGCTCCACCCTCCAGANNGATCGCCTGAGCCGAAAGCCCGTGGGCCGCAGCGGTTGGAGCCGCGGTCAGCGTCGTGCGCTTTAACGGGGTGACCAGGATGTTTGTCAGCGGCAGCCCCTGCAGGGCCTGGGCCAGCGCCTCGGCCCGCGCCTGCCCGGCTTCGGACAGGACGGGATCCGAACTGGCATCAGCCTTTTCGGCATGGCGCACAAGGATCACCGTCTGGGCAGCCACCGGCCCCGCCGCGCACAGCAGCAACAGGCCAAGAACAAATGAAAGCAAGCGTCGGGTCATAAGGTCGAGACCTAGCCGATCCGCCGCGGCCTGCCTAGCAAGACCTCAGGGTCGCATCAGGCGGTCCCGCGCCGCATTCAGTTGCGCCGCCAGACCATCTGTGCCGCCCTGATCAGGATGAGCACGGGCCATCAACCGCTTCCAGGCCGCCTGAATATCTTGCGCGGTGGCGTCAGCCGCCACCCCGAGCACAGATCTGGCCTCGGACAGACTCATCTCGAATCGGCCGGCCTGGGCGCGCCTGAGGGTGTGCGTGACGCCAGGGTCAGCCAGGCCCCTGCCCCCCAGCACCAGGGCGATCAGCCAACTGCCACGCACTGCCGCCAGGGCTGCTCCTGCCAGCATGACGGCGCTGAACAGAGTGGCAGTGACCCGCCAATGNGCGGCCCGCGGCCGCTCNTCCTGGCGCCCCAGTCGCACCAAGGCCCAGATCGCCACAATGACCAGAACGGGCCAGACCAAGGCTGTCATGGTCGTGCCCTAACGGCCTCAGGCCGCGGCGTCCAGCGGAGGAATGTCTTCCAGACTGGCCAGATTGAGCGCCAGCATCAGGTTGCGCAGCTCCTGCCGCGCCGACACGTGCGCCAACGACACCTGCACCGGACGCACCTGCTCGGACAGATCCGCAACCGTCAGCCCAAAGGGAAACAGCTCGCGATAGATCACCCGGTCGCGCAACCCTGGGCCGACCCGGAAGCCCACGCGACGAGCCAACTTGTCCATCCGTTCTTCCAGCCGCTGGCGGTTGCGCGCCGCTGCGACCGCCAGGCGGTTCGTCAGCACCACCCAGTCAATGGCGGCATGGCGTCCCTCGGTCAGGGCACGGTGCTTGCGCGCCTCNCACACACTTTCGGAGTAGAGCGGCGGCTTGACCAGTTCGAGCGTCACGGGATCGACTTCGCCCAGCAGGTCAAAATCGACAAAGCTGTCGTTCATGGGCGTGACCACCTGGTCGGCCAGAGCGTGAGCGGTCCGCGACAACACCGTGTCACCNCCGGGTGTGTCGATGACGACAAATTCAGCCTGCTCCCGCGCCTCGGCAAAGGCCCGGCGGAAAACCTCCAGCTGGACATCCTCGGGCATTCGCGCCAACGCCTTGCCGTCACCCATATCGGGCTCCAACGGCACCGGAAGCTCAACGCCGTTGGCTGCGGTCCAGGCCAGGCGGTTGGCCCGGAAGCGGCTCATGGACCGCTGGCGCAGGTCCAGATCAATGATCGCGACCTGGCGGCCAGCCTGCATCAGTCCGGCGACAATATGGATGGCCAGGGTCGACTTGCCTGCCCCGCCCTTCTCGTTGCCCACGACGATGATCCGCGATGCGGCCATGGACGATTCCCAAAGCACCGACTCAGTCGGCTACAGTCCTGAAGAGTCGCCAGCCACAACCGGCCCGTCAATCGGTCGCGCCCGTTAAGCGATCACGGATGGGGATGAATTGCCTCAGGAGCGATGGCACCAGGCGTCAGATATGCGCGCTGCGGCGCAAATCTGTCGGGCTGATTCCGATGACGCGCGCACTTTCAACCGGACCAACTGGCGCCATCGACCTCTACCGGTTCAAATACGAGAGATCCTGCAACGCCTCACGGGCATTGCCTTGCGAAAGCCGGGACCAGGCTGCCTGAGCGGCCGAATGGCTGGAAAAGGCCCCAACTGCACCATGCGGTTCGGGCCGGCCGGGCTTCTGCCGGTCGCAATGGCGGTTGCGGCGACGCCTGCGGCGGGCGGTAAAGCGAGTGCGGGTGCCGCGGCGGGCCGCATCGCCCCATTAACCTGTCGCCGCACCTGTTCGCTCGCCGCTCGGGCGACCACCGGGGCGACCACGGGAACGGCCTGGGCAACAGCCGCATCCATCATCCGGTCGCGGGCGTCCCACATGTCGTGTGGCTCCATGACCGCGACCTGCAACGGAGCCGGAGCGGCGCGCAGACCAGCTTCCGCCGCGCTGCGCGGATAGGTCCGCTGGTCGTCGACCGGGATCGCCGCGACCCGCTCTGCCAAGGTCTGGAAACGAACAGGCTCATCCAGCTCTCCGCACCCTGCCAGGGACAGGGCAAGGGCAGGCACAGGACGGAGGTCAGGACTGGACGAAGAGCATTCTGCATCGGCATATGGCCACTCTGCCGCAGCGACCTTTGCAGCGCCGTTCACGAATAGAGTTAACCCGGTGTCAGACCTGTCCCCTTTGCCGATCGTGCGCTCTGCGGACGACCTGAGCCCTGTCCTTGAGGGCTGGCGCCGTGCGGGGCTCCGTGTCGGGTTTGTGCCCACCATGGGGGCCTTGCACGAAGGCCACCTGAGCCTGGTCCGCGCGGCGCGCCATGCCGATCGTGTCGTCGCCAGCATCTTCGTCAATCCCACCCAGTTTGCGGCCCATGAGGACCTTGGCACCTATCCCNGCCAGGAGGCGGCAGACGCAGACCTTTTGGCCGCCGAGACCTGCGACCTGTTGNTGCCCCCTGCGCAGACCATGTATCGACCCGACGCCACCACCCAGATCCAGGTCGGCGGTCCGGCCCAGACGCTGGAGGGCAGCTTCCGGCCGGAGATGTTCGGCGGCGTCGCGCTGGTGGTCTGCAAGCTGTTCAATCAGGTTGGTCCCGATGTGGCTGTTTTCGGAGAGAAGGACTGGCAACAGCTCATGGTCATACGCCGCATGGTGCGTGACCTGGACATACCGGTTGAGATCCTGGGGCAGCCGACCGCCCGCGATGCCCACGGCCTCGCCCTGTCGAGCCGCAACGCCTACCTGTCTGAAGATGAACGCGGCGTGGCCCGGAAGCTCAACGTTATTCTCGCAAAGGCTGCCGAGCAGGTTCGAGCAGGCGCGGCCGTGCCACTGACCGAGCGATCCGCCGAGGATGCCCTCAGGCAGGCGGGGTTCTCGGCAGTCGATTACGTTGCTGTGCGCGATGCAGAAAGCCTGGGTTCCTACACGCCAGACAGGCCAGGGCGCGTGCTCGCTGCGGCCAGATTGGGCGGGACACGCCTGATCGACAATCTGCCGATCTGACGCGACGATCCGGCCATCAGCCAATGGCCCCGACACAGCCCTCGGGACCGCCAACGGCAACACCTGCGTCCGTCAGCGCCAGGGACCATCCGTGATGNGTGTCCAGTCCCCAGCGACGCGCGCCNCCGCCGTCACCGGCATCGCCGCCCGCTGACACCACGACCCGCCGCCCCTTGGGCAAGGCCNNAGGATCTATGCGTCCCACGGCCAGCGCTGTGGGAATGTCTGGGCTNCCAAACCCGTCGAATACCGACACCCCGTGATGCTCCGTCCGCAGNGCGGTCCACCANCCGTCACCGGCATTGACCGCCAGCACGGCCACGCCATGCCCNTCAGCGGCCCAGGACAGCGCCTCCACCGGGTCCCTTACGGACCGCATTTCGGCAGACGCTCCAAACCGCAAACGGGCTCCATCGAACGCCCGGGTGGGCTCAATCGGCGACCAGACGTGAACCTGCAGCCGGCCTTGGCGCGCCAGACCCCATCCNACAATCTGACGCCACAGGCTTTCCACCGCATCGCGGTTCTCNGGCAGGGCGGCGGCCAAGATCCGGTCATGCACCGATTGCTCGCGGTCGGGCCTCAGTTTGATATGTGGCCCCTGTGGCGCATCCTTGGCCTGACCGACCCGCGCCGCGATGGCCAGGCGCTTTTCGAACAAAGCCAGCAGTTCGTCGTCGATCAGGTCGATCTCCTGGCGCAAAGCCGCCAGCGCCATGTGTTCGGCCCCGAGGCTGTGCGGCGATGGCCAGGGATGTCGGTCTTCAGTTGCGGCAGAAGTGTCAGAGTTCGCAGTGGTCACGGTGATATCTTTCGGTCGCTTGGATGGCTGGGATCATTTGCAAGCTGCCGCCCCAATCGGAGCGGTCGCCGGCGAGGTCGCCGGGTCAAATCCCGACGCCTCAGCCGGCGTATCGAAAGCCGTAATAGGTCACGCCCGCAACGCTGCTGCGGATCCTGCCGTATCAATCCGGATCAGGTTCGAAACCATCGAGGGATCCTGAGCAAGGATCGTGCGCGGTCAACCGTCGTTGCAGGTCAACAGGACAAATCGGGTCCGATTGTCGTCTGAATCCTGCAGATCGTTGCTGAAAATCGACAATNNCCATACTTCGGCGGCCCGTATTGGGGCCAGCGCCGCGCGCGTCACGTCGCCAGCTTCTGCGACAGAGCGCGCAGCCCCGGCNGTGTCAAAGACCTCAACAACCGTCAGCCCCAGTGCCTGCAGGGCCCGGGCCGCCTGCTTCAATGCGATGGGATGGCTTTCGACCGAGCGGACATGGATGAATTGCGCTTCCGGCAACCCCATCAGCGCCAGGCGGATGGGTCGCCAGACTTCGCTGATCACAATCAGGTCGGAGGTCTCAACCAGCGTCGCAGCTGGCTCCACACGGCCTACAATCGTGTTTTCGACCGGAATCAGCGCCAAATCTGCTTCGCCACGCCTGACGGCCTCAATCGCCTCGGCGAAGGTCTCATAGGCAACCGCTTCGTCCCAGGGCCGAAGATCGACACAGGCTTCATGGCTGAAGGCTCCCGGCGCACCTTGATAAGCAACCTTTCCAGGCGGCGTCTCATCCTTGGCCTCCGGCAGTATATCAACCATCTCAGGCAGCCTCGGATCTCGGTTGGGACCTGCCGCAGACGTTCGGCCACCAGGAACGCCAGTTCGAGCGCCTGGTCGGCATTCAGGCGCGGATCGCAATGGGTGTGATACCGGCTGGACAGGTCGTCCTCCGTTACTTCCTGGGCTCCACCGAGACATTCGGTTACGTTCTGGCCGGTCATCTCAAGGTGCACGCCGCCCGGATGGCACCCTTCCGCCTCGGCGACATCGATGAAGCCNCGCACCTCGGCCAGGATGCGTTCAAACGGGCGCGTCTTGTAGCCGTTGCCAGCCTTGAGCGTGTTGCCATGCATCGGATCGATGGACCAGACGACGCGCTTGCCCTGCGCCTTGACGGCCCGCATCAGCGGCGGCAACCGTTCGGCCACCTTGTCCGCCCCGAAGCGTCCGATCAGGGTCAGACGCCCCGGCAGATTGCCTGGGTTCAGACGATCGATCAGNGGTAAAAGTTCGTCAGGCTCCAGGGTCGGCCCACACTTCAAACCGATGGGATTACTGATGCCACGTGCGAACTCGACGTGGGCCCCGTCCAGCTGCCGGGTGCGCTCNCCGATCCACACCATGTGCGCCGAGGTATCGAACCAGTCCCCGCTCTGCCCGTCGGGGCGTGTCATGGCGCTCTCCAGGTTCAGCAGCAGAGCCTCATGACTGGTGAAGATATCGACCCGCCCCAGTTCCGGATGCGTCTCGGGAGTGATGCCCACCGCCTCCATGAAGGCCAAAGCCTCCTCGATCTTTTCCGCGAGCTCGCGGTAGCGTGAGGTCGGGCCACCATCCCCNGCAAAGCCCGCCGTCCAACGGCCAATGTTGTAAAGATCGGCATATCCCCCGCCAGCGAAAGCACGCAGCAGGTTCAGGGTCGCCGCCGACTGCTGATAGGCCTTGAGCAGGCGTTCCGGATCCGGCACCCGCTCTTCGGATGTAAAACCCATGCCGTTGATGATGTCGCCCCGATAGCTCGGCAGTTCGACCCCGCCGATCTGTTCGACCGANGAAGACCGGGGCTTGGCAAACTGGCCCGCAATACGGCCCACCTTCACCACCGGCTTGCGCCCTGCAAAGGTCAGGACGACCGCCATCTGCAGGATCAGCCGGAAGGTGTCACGGATGTTGTCGGTGGAGAACTCNTTGAAGCTCTCGGCGCAATCGCCGCCTTGCAACAGGAAAGCGCGACCGGCCTCCACCTCCGCCAGCTTCTGGGTCAGGTGACGGGCTTCGCCGGCAAACACCAGCGGCGGCATGGCCTTCAACTCGTTCTCGACGCGAGTCAGNGCGCGCGCGTCCGGATAGTCCGTCGGCATCTGCACGACGGGCTTNTGACGCCAGCTATCGGGAGACCACTTTTCCATCAGCAAACAATAGTGCGGCTAGATCAGTCCTGCCAGCGGTGACGATGCACTGGCATACATGCGGCGCGGCATTCGCCCGGCAAGATAGGCTTCACGCCCGGCGATTACGGCATGTTTCATCGCGCTGGCCATCAGGATCGGATCGCGGGCCTGGGCAATGGCGGTGTTCATCAGCACGGCGTCGCAGCCCAACTCCATGGCCACCGTCGCGTCCGAGGCCGTGCCGACACCGGCATCGACCAGAACGGGCACCTTGGCCTGCTCCACAATCAGGCGGATATTGACGGCATTCTGGATACCGAGGCCCGATCCAATCGGAGCTGCGGCTGGCATAACGGCGCTGGCCCCCGCCTCCTCCAGCCGCTTGGCCATCACCACATCGTCTGTGCAATAGACCATGACGTCGAAGCCGTCTTTGACCAGCATGTCCAGCGCGCGCAAGGTCTCGACCATATCCGGGTACAGGTGCGCCNNATCCGACAGGACCTCCAGCTTGACCAGGCTCCAGCCCCCNGCTTCTCGTGCAAGCCGCAGGGTCCGCACGGCATCTTCACCGGTAAAGCACNNTGTGTTGGGTAGGAAGGTAAAACGGTCCGGCTTCACATAGTCCACCAGCATCGGCTGGCTGGAATCGGACAGGTTTACGCGGCGCAGGGCGGCGGTGACGATCTCTGCTCCTGCAGCCTCAGCCGCGGCGGCATTCTGTGCGTAGTCCGCATACTTGCCCGTGCCAACGATCAGGCGACTGGTGAAAGTGCGACCGGCGGCGGTCCAGGTGTCAGTGGGCGATTGTTTCATAGCCTTCGTCTAGAACATCCGGCACTGCCCTTGCACCTCACAAATTGGAGCCGTGGGGCCACGACCTGAAAATGGTCCGCCATCGGCGGTTCTTGCAACAAACGACGCCGTAACGCCACTCAACCTTCTGGAGTTCAATCAGGCTGACACGAAGCGATCCTAACTGCCGCCCCCTCACCAGGGGACAACCATGTTCAGACCGCTCACCACTTACCGCGCACAACTTTTGGCCGGCGTCGGCATCGTGTTCGCCACCGCCATGGCCACACCAACCTTTGCCCAGGTCGAGGTCGATGTCGGGCCTGATCCGCGCCTTCTGACTGAAGAGCCGACGTCGACACTCGATGAGGTCATTGTCACCGCTACCAAGCGCGAGACCAATCTGCAGGACACCCCGATCGCCATCTCTGTTGTGACAACCGGGACTCTGGATGATCGCCACGTCCAGTCGCTGCTCGATCTGTTTGACGGTGCCGTACNNCCGTCGTTGCGGGTTTCGACCTTCAGATCCAGGCAGTCTGCACTCACGGTGGGCATTCGGNGGATCGTGCCCAACGATGCCAACCAACCCGCTCGTGAACAGNGGTCGGCGTTTTATCTCGACGGAATCTACCTGGGGCGACAGCAGGGCCTGAACGCGACCATGCTGGATATCGAGCGGGTCGAGGTTCTGCAGGGGCCGCAGGGCACGCTATTTGGCCGCAATACCGAAGGCGGCGCCGTCAACATGATCACGCGGCGTCCGACCGGTGAGTTCGGCCTGCGTTCCAGCGGGNGTATTTCCAACTTCAGCGGGTACNATGCTGAGGCCCACCTGGATTTGCCGGAGTTTGCCGGTTTCAGTGTGAAACTGGACGGGCGCTCCNAGTATCACGATGCCACGACCCGCAACCCCATGGACGGCCAGACGGGCTGGAACTACCTGAACCGGCGTGGGCTGAGGGCCTCGGTCCTGTGGCGACCAACGGACAACTTCGACGCCNCCTATGCCTATGACAACGGATACGGCGAAAGCACGCCATTCCTCAGCCAGCTGGTGGCCTATAATCCGCTGAACCTGCCCGTCTCGACGCTTTTCCCGCGCNCCGGGCGTGCCATTTCACCCCTGCCGCCCGGCGTATTTGTTCACCCGGAGCGCCAGNAAGTCGCCGACATCGGCGTGCCGCAGCAACCCAGCGTCGACAAGACGTTCGGCCACTCGCTGCACATGAACTGGGATCTCAACGAGACTTTGGCCCTGCGTTCGATCACTGCCTATCGGGAAGTCGAGACCTATCAGTACGACAACGCCGGTGGCCCCAACCGTCCGCCAGTTTTCCAACCGAACGCACCTGTCGGTAGCTCGGCTCGCAACTTCTCTCGCTATAGCCTCTCGGACCTGCAGCAGTCGCAGTTCAGCCAAGAGTTCCAACTCGTCGGCTCGGCCATGGATGATCGTTTTGACTATGTCATCGGGATCTACCATTTCGAGGAAGAGGCTTGGGAAGAGGCGGCCACGCCTTCCAGCCTGTCCTATGTCGGCTCGACCGGAGCCTATGTGGTGCGCGATCCGGTGACTGCGGGCATCACGCGTGGCTATCGCTCCATCGATCGGGGCAGCCGAGCCGAGTCCCAGAGCCAGGGCATCTATGTCCACACGGTCTTCACGCCCGACATTCTTGAGGACGCTCTGCACCTGACGGNNTTGGGGCGCCAGACCTGGGATGAAAAGTCCGGCGTGCTCTACAAGGTCAGCAATCAGCCCCGCGACTTCCGTTTCACTCTCGATGAGAGCCGCTTCGATCCCCTCGTCACGGTGGCTTACGATGTGAACGCGGACGTGAATGTCTATGCCACCTATGCCACCGGCTACCGTGCGGGCGGGGCCAACTCACGTTCCCTGACCTACACCNCCTTCGAGTCGGAAGAGGTCGTGTCCTATGAAATCGGGCTCAAGTCTGTCCTGTTCGACCGCTTGCAGCTGAACATCGCGGCCTATGACATGGTCCGGACCAACAGCCAGATCGAATTCACACTGGTGGCTCCCGATCCGATCACCCTCAACACCCGCAACACCGTAGAAACGGTCAACGCGCCGGGCGACACGGACATTTCGGGGATCGAGCTGGACGCCACCTTCCACGTCAACGAAGATCTGCGCTTCACCCTGGCCTATGCCTATACCGAGACCAGCGTGCCGGACGCGCAGAACCCGTTCCCGGCGTCTCCTTCCTGCNCCGGCCTGCGGTGCACCGTCCAGCCGGTCTTCATCATCTATACGCCGCCCCACGCGGTGACGACGGCCCTGGACTACACCCGACCGCTGGAATGGGGCGAGCTGCGCCTGCACCTGGACGCCAACTATTCCGAAGGCACCCAGAGCTTCGAGCAGTCGNCCNGGAAGACCGATGACTCCTTCATCGTCAACGCCAGCCTGTCCCTTGCTGAGGTTCAGATGGGCGGCGGTCGCGAGCTGGCGTTCAAGCTCTGGTCGCGCAACCTGCTGAACGAGGAGCACATCTACCGCCGCTCCACCGAAGGCCGGACGGGCACCAATGCCATCGGCGATTATGCCAACTTCAACGAACCGCGCACCTACGGCTTCGAGATCTCGGCGCGCTTCTAAGTCCTCGGCGTTCCTCCCGCCGAAACCTGGCGGCTGTTTCTCGTTTGCGCAGCAGACGAAGCAGCCGCCTATTCTTTGCCTGGGCCCGGCTCGCACTGCGCTTGTGCACCGATCAGCCGCCGCCGACGAACTGCACAACTTCGATCCGGTCTCCGTCCTGCACGAGGGTGGTGTCATGCAAACTGCGCGGCACAATGGCCAGGTTCCGCTCAACGGCCACCTTGCGGATGTCCAGGCCCAAAGCTTCGACCAGTGCCGTGATTGTCATCGCATCGGTTTGAACCGCGTCACCGTTCAGTTGGATCTGCATGACCTAACGTCACCTTTCCTTGAGAGGGTGTTTGCCGTAACGGCAGGCTCGGCTACAAGGTCGGTCCGATTCGGCCTATCGGTCGCCCGTTCGAGTTGCATGCCCGACAAACCCGTCCTTTACGTCCTGAACGGCCCGAACCTCAACCTGTTGGGAACGCGGGAGCCGGAAATCTATGGACATGAGACCCTGGCCGACATCCAGGCCCGATGTGAGGCGGCGGCACCGGCATGGTCGATTGTCTTCCGCCAGACCAATCATGAGGGCGCACTGATCGACTGGGTGCAGGAAGCCCGCACTCAGGCCCAGGCCCTGGTCATCAATGCCGCGGGCTATACCCATACGTCGGTTGCGCTGCTGGACGCGCTGAAGACCCTTTCAATCCCGGTGATCGAATGTCACCTCTCGAACCCCAGCGAGCGAGAGGCGTTTCGTCATCACTCGTTTGTGGCCTATGCGGCGACAGACACCATCGCGGGCCACGGCGCTCGCAGCTACGATCTGGCGGTTGCCGCGGCTCTTGCGGAGTCGCTGAACTGGCCCAGGAACCGAAAAGCGCCTGACGGCGGCTGAAACCAGGACGAACAAGAGGCACCCATGCCCGCACCCAAGAGCCCGACTTCCAAATCGAACCCGGACATCGACACCGGTCTGGTCCGCGATCTCGCTGACATCCTCAAATCTACCGACCTGTCGGAGATCGAGGTGGAACGCGGGGACCTGAAGATCCGCGTCGCTCGTGGCGGCGTGGCGATGGCTCCCATGGCCTATGCTGCACCTGCGCCGGTCGCCGCCGCCCCGTTGCAGCCCCAGCTGCGCCTGCAGCATCGGCGGCCATGCCCTCGGACCCGGCCACGATCGTCGCCCGCGCCGGCGAAGAGGTGAAGTCGCCAATGGTCGGCACCGCCTATCTTCAGCCCTCGCCCGAGGCTCCACCGTTCGTTTCCCCAGGCGACAAGGTCAAGAAGGGCCAAACCTTGCTGATCGTCGAGGCCATGAAGACCATGAACCCGATCCAGGCCCCGCGTGATGGTGTCGTGGCCGATGTCCTGGTCGGCGATGCCCAGCCGGTCGAGTTCGGCGAGCCGCTCGTCCTGCTGGAAGCGTAGAGCCGTCATGTTCACCAAGGTCCTGATCGCCAACCGCGGCGAAATCGCCCTGCGTATCCATCGCGCCTGCAAGGAGATGGGTATCTCCACGGTCGCTGTGCATTCCGAAGCTGATCGCGGGGCCATGTGGGTGCGTCTGGCGGACGAAAGCGTCTGCATCGGCCCCGCCCCGGCGGCCAAGTCCTATCTGAACATCCCTTCGATCATCGCCGCCGAAATCACCGGGGCCCAAGCCATTCACCCCGGATATGGCTTTCTGTCCGAGAACGCCCGCTTTGCCGAGATCGTCGAAGCCCACGGCATGACCTTTATCGGTCCCAAGCCTGAGCATATCCGGGTCATGGGCGACAAGATCACCGCCAAGCAGACCGTCAAGGACGCCGGTATCCCTGTGGTGCCTGGGTCGGACGGCGAGGTCGAAACCGTCGAGGCCGCTATCAAGGCCTCCAAGACCATTGGCTTCCCTCTGATCGTCAAGGCAGCCGCTGGCGGTGGTGGACGCGGCATGAAGGTGGCCATGACCGCAGATGATCTGGTCGAGGCCGTGCAGACGGCCCAGTCCGAGGCCCTGGCCGCCTTCGGCAACGGCGCGGTCTATATGGAGCGCTACCTGCAGAAGCCGCGTCACATCGAGCTGCAGGTCGTGGCTGACAGCCACGGGAACGTCGTGCACCTGGGCGAGCGGGACTGCTCTTTGCAACGCCGCCACCAAAAGGTGCTGGAAGAAGCTCCTNCTCCGGCCCTGTCGGCCAAGGAACGTGAAGCCATCGGTGAAACGGTCAACAAGGCCATCGCGTCCATCGGCTACCTGGGCGTCGGCACCATCGAGTTCCTGTGGGAAGACGGCGAATTCTTCTTCATCGAGATGAACACCCGCCTGCAAGTCGAGCATCCGGTTACGGAAATGATCACCGACGTCGATCTGGTTCGCGAACAGATCCGCATCGCGGCAGGCCTGCCCTTGTCCTTCAAGCAGGAAGACATCCATTTCGACGGGCACGCCATCGAATGCCGGATCAATGCTGAGAATCCGAGANCCTTCACCCCATCGCCCGGCACCATCACCGACTTCCATGCACCGGGTGGCTTTGGTGTCCGGCTGGATAGCGCCATCTATGCCGGCTATTCGATCCCGCCCTACTACGACAGCCTGATCGGCAAGCTGATCGTCCATGGCCGCGACCGTGAAGAGTGCGTGGCCCGCCTCAAGCGCAGTCTGAACGAGATGGTCGTGGGCGGCATCGACACCACCATTCCCCTGTTCCAGAAGTTGTTGGCCGAGCCGGACATCCTGTCTGGCGACTATGACATCCACTGGCTGGAAAACTGGGCCAAGCAGCAAAAGGCGGACGNNGCTGAGCGACGATCCCCGCATTGGGCAACTCCAGCGTCGGGTCGTTTTGGGCCTGACGAGCTTCTGGCCTGCTATGGCGCTGGCATCTTCCCCATGGCAGATAGCCGGGACGATCCGCGAGTCTTTCTCGTCGAACCCCAGCAGAGAGGCGTCCTGCCGCTGGACGCATTTCATGTCCCAGCAAGGCTGGCGCGCACGGTCCGCTCTGAGCCGTATGCGGTCAGCGTGAACAGGGCATTCGCGCAAACCCTGGATGCCTGCGCTGCCAGTGTGCCGGGACGCGAGGAAACCTGGATCAACTCGACCATTCGTCGGCTTTACCTGATCCTTTTCGAGCGCGGTCGTGCCCACAGTGTCGAAGTCTGGGCAGGCGACAGGCTGGTGGGCGGGCTCTACGGCGTGTCCCTGGGCGCTGCCTTCTTTGGTGAAAGCATGTTCAGCCGCGCCCGCGATGCATCCAAGATCGCGCTGGTTCATCTGGTGGCCCGGCTCAATCGGGGCGGATGGCGCTTGCTGGACGCACAGTTCCGCACCGATCACCTCACCCAANTTGGTCTGATCGAGATCCCCCAGGCGCAGTATCTGCAGCAACTGTCAGATGCCTTGCCAATCATGCCCAGGGAACAGGCGCTGGCAGAGCCGATGTCCGGCACCGACGCCGTGACCTATGCGCGGCAGCCGACCACCCATACGTCGTAAAGCGGGTGCTCCAAAGCATTAACGGCCGGTGATGATGCAAACATCCACCCCCTAAAGATCTGGCGGGCCATCGTTTGGCGCAGGACGCCACGCGGGACCAGGCCGACCTCCAGATAGGCGATGTAATCCTCTTCCACTTCATCGGCAGCCGACCGCTCGCAGGCTCGGGCCGAAACGATCAGATTCTCGGAAAAGCGCACCGAACGGCCTCCGACCTCAACGGCAAACGTCATGGTCTCGGCCGTCGTCTTGTTCACGGCATGAACGATGGCCGTCTTCTGGCGCGTGCGGCGACCCGGCTCGGCGGGCGTCGGATCAGGCCGAGCCTCTGCCACATCTTCCCGGGCGGCTTCGTCATCGAGCTTCTCGCCCGCCTGGGCCAACTGCTCGTCCGGGACCGGCGGCGATACCGGCACGGGCTGGGACGGAGCCGGTGATCCGGCAGGCGCACTCTCGACCGGTGCAGGGCGAGGTTGAGCCTGCTGCCGATTCAGATCGGCGGTTATGGACTGTGCGTCCTGAGGCTGATCCTGAATGGCCGAGGCGGTGACCGTGCCAGCCCCAGACCAACGGCAGCCACCACCAGGGTTGCCGACAGCCAACGGCCCGAACCGGATCCCAGGCGGGGCTGTCGCAGCTTCATTCCGGGACCCAGGCTTCGTAGTCACCCGTCGCTGCGGGTCGATGCCCGCCCGCGCAATTGACCCCGGCGGAACCCAGGCCATGGGCGTGCCTGTTAAATTCGGCAGGTATGGCTTTTCCCATCGCTGCTGCGGCAGGGGCTGCTCGTTGGGGGCTCGTCGTAGGTGTAATGCAGCCAGCCGTGCCAATCCGGCGGGACCTTCGAAGCATCGGCGTAGCCATCATAGATGACCCAGCGCCGCTTGCGCCCGTCATAGCTCACGTGGTCGCGCGACTGGTAATACTTGTTGCCGAACTGGTCCTTGCCGATGAACTCACCGCGGCGCCCCACCGTGAAATAGGTTCCAATGGTGGCACCTTCCCACCAGCCAAAAATCTTTGCCAGCACGGCGTACTCCGATCCCAGACCTGCCGCAGGCCCTGCCTGAAGCACAGGTCCCATCATAAGAACCGCGCCCGTCCACGTCCAGTCGCCAGCGACGTCAATCATCAACAAGATATCGTGGCCGAACGCACCAGATCCTACCACATTTATTGTGCCAGCGGCGCGAGGCTCGTAACCTGTTGGCCATGTGCCTGCCAATCGAGGGACAATGACTGGCCGTTCCAACTCGACTGAGTCTTCGCCTGTGGCATCTGTGCAGGCGCTCACAGAGTCTGCCGCGCAGACCCTGCGGGAGCGGGCCGCCCAGGTACGCATGACCTGGCGCGAAGTGGAGCGCCCTGATCGGGTAGATCGGGTTAGAGTGCCGCACAGCTGGACGGACGTTCAAGCTGAAGCCTGGCTGGATTGGGCCGAACAGCAGGGACAAACCGATGGCGACATCGCTTCGGCCATGCGGGGCTGGGCGGAAGTTCGGACATCGGGATCCAAGCAAGCCGACATCGATGCCGAACTGCTTACCGGCTGCCTGGTTCTGGGGTTGATCTGTCCGATGGCGGCCACGCCTCCGATGGTATTTGATCTCAATGATCCGACGGCTGAGGCTGGCCTGATGCGTGCGCGCCGAAGCCTTGCAGGCGNNCGGCTCGCAGCGGGTGCCATCGCCGCCGCATCCGAGGCCTTGCTGGCCGTCCAGTCTGCTGTCCTGAGGTGTGACGGTTCGTCGGCAGACTGTCGGTCGCCTCAGCGCAATCCCGCGCTGGCCCGCGCCGTTCAACGGGCGAGAAAGGCAGGCTGCCCTGACGCGGAGATCCTTAAAGCGATGGCCGGCGAAGGCGCGCCTGCCATCGACACCTGCACAAAAACAAGCGAACCACCGTGGGCAATCCAGATACCGCGCGCCCTGACAGCCGCCGGCGCGCCGGTCGCAATAGCCGCTGTAGCTGCAGCCTTTGATCGCACAACCCGTCTCGTCTTCTCGACCGCTGCGGCCGAGCACCTGACGCAGACAACCCCGACGACGTGGCCATCAATCTGGCAACCCTCGCCTCCTGGGAGGCAGATCGACGCCCTACCTGTCTATGCTGGTGCATTGCCTAGCTCAAGCAGGGCGCCCTTCCGCCTGGCCCTTGGCGGGATCGCCGAAGCGGCGCTCCGCGCCGAGAATCCTAGCAATGCCGTGGAGGCCTGGTTCCAGGCCGTCGGCGGCGCGGCAACGAACCAGATCGTCAGTTTGGACCTTTTGAGCCCGGAAGCGAGGCTTCGGCTGGGAATCACCGACTTTTCCCATCTGGTCTGGCATGAAACGGCTGATGGTCGCCATGTCCGCAGTCTCTCGCCCGGCCTGGCCCAGACCCTGAACAAGTCGGGTCAAGGCCTTGAAGACGCCGAGAGGTGGCTGTTCGGCTATCGCACCCTCGTGGATGCGCCGGGGTTCGATCATGCTGCGCTGCGTCGGCTGGGGTTTACGGATGTCGAACTGTCGGCTTTGGAACGAAAACTGGCGGATGCCCTCACGCTTGACGAGGCGTTTGCGGAACCGACGCTTGAAGCGGGCTTCCTGGCCGATGTTCTGGGACTCCGATGGCCCGGACCGGTTCTGGATCGTCTTGGCTTCAGCCGCGAACAAATTCCAGAAGCATCAAGGTATGCGCTGGGTCACCCGGATTTGACGGACTGGCCGGACGCGCCCTCCGACGCGAAGCTGGCGTTTGCCGATCCGTTTTCGTTTGAGAAACAGCTGATCGACGTGGCCGCCAGAACCCTGAACCGACCGTCCACGGTCAAGATCGAGCTCCCCTGGACGACCACCATCCACGAGGGCGTTCAGGCGCTGAGCGAACTGGCCCGCAAGGGCGCAGAGATCATTGACCTGTCGCGTCAAGCCGCCCCGAGCACTCTGCTGCCCGACGGTGCCGTCCTGNGACAAGCTCGCTCCGTGATCGAGCCAGATGGCGCAGTGGCGGCACCGATCGCATCGCCTCGCCGACGCGAGCCGCAGGTGATCGAGAAGGTCGTTGAGCGGGCACCCAGCCGTCGCAAGTTGCCGGATCGCCGTAAAGGCTACATCCAGAAGGCGGCAGTGGGTGGGCACAAGGTCTACATCCACACTGGCGAATACGACGACGGCGAGTTGGGCGAGATTTTCATCGACATGCACAAGGAAGGGGCCGCCTTCCGCAGTTTGATGAACAACTTCGCCATCGCGATCTCCATTGGTCTCCAATACGGCGTGCCACTGGACGAGTTTGTCGATGCCTTCATCTTCACGCGGTTTGAGCCGTCCGGACATGTAACCGGTAACGATTCGATCCGCTCGGCCACTTCGATTCTCGACTACATTNTTCGCGAACTCGGCGTGTCCTATTTGCGGCGCCAAGAGCTGGCTAACGCTGAACCCGAGGCGACGGCGGATCACCTCGGGTCTGGCCCCGAGACGCAAGAGCCTGTCGCTGCATCCCGTTATATTTCCAAAGGCTTTGCTCGCGGCGCGACACCGGACAATCTCGTTGTTTTGCCCTTTGGTCGACCAGATACAGACCCGGTGCCGCGCCCCAGCGCATCGCCTGAGGCAGCACTGGACGCCTGTCCGGCCTGCGGGGACATGTCCCTGCAACAGCGCGGCCCGAGCCGCGTCTGCGATACCTGCGGCACCGCTGTTGCAACTTCCGGCGATCAGGCAAGTAAACGGTAAGCCCTGTTCTGTTAGCCTGCTCCAATCACCTTGTTGGAGCCGTGCATGCGACGCGCCCTTTTTCCGTTTTCGGCCCTTGCCACAGCGAGCCTTGTCATCCTTGGGACCGCCCTTCCGGCCCAGGCCCAGAACGCCAGCCAGATTGCGCGTGTGCAGGGGGTGCCTCCTGCTCGGGATGCAATCTCTTCCAGGCAGATCTGGCCGGATTTGAACGCAATGGCCTCAACCTCAGCCAGTCGCGTCTGCGTCAGGCCGATCTGAGCCTCAGCGTCATGAACCGCACCCGCTTTCGTGGAGCGGACCTGCGCGACGTCGAGGCTTACGGCGGGGTGTTTTCGAGCTCTGATTTCAGCGGGGCGAACCTGACCAACGCCAGCTTTGTCGGCACCTGGCTGCGCTCGGCGCGTTTCTCCGGGGCCAGTAGCGGGCACAAACCTGTCCGGCGCAGATCTCAGCGGCGCAACCGGACTGACCCAGGCCCAGTTAAACCGTGCCTGTGGTGATGGCGAAACCCAGTTGCCGGGGCGCCTGTCGATCCCCGCTGCTAAAGGCACCCCAGATTCCGCCCGACACCTTACGGCGAATTAAGTAGGGATCGAGCGCGTTCGCAGGCATGACGGCAGCATGAAGCTGGTGTCGTTTCCTATTCATCGTCTTATGACCGGCCTGGCCGGGGCTTGGCTATGGCAATGGCGCTGGCAGCTCCTGCGCTAGCCGGCGAGATCCGGTTTGGCTTTGACCTGCAGCTGCAGGATCGTGACGTCTCTCGGCTGGTTTCTGGGCGGTGCCTGCAACCGCTGTGAGCTTTCTGGCCGCGACCTGACCGGAGCCAGTCTGGTTGGAGCCCGATTCACCGACGCCACCTTGGTTGAAGCGAGCCTTCGTGGGGCTGAACTGGTCGGGGCGACTTCTCCGGCAGCGATTTCAGCCGGGCCGACCTGTCGGGCGCCGAAACAGTTGGTGCCAACTTCACCGGAGCGCGTTTCACCAGCGCTGACCTTTCGGGAGCCGAAGCTGTCGGCGCCACCTTTGTTCGAGCCAGCTTCGCCCGCGCAGACCTGTCCGGGGCCGAACTCAGCGGTGCCAACATGAGTGGCGCAGACCTGTCGTCGGCGGACCTCAGCGACAGCACCCTGTTTGGCGCTTCGCTGGCCAACGTGTCGGCCCGGGCTGCCAACCTGGCGGAGGCGGAACTTCAGTCTGCCAACTTGTCCGGCGGAGACTTCCGCTCGGCCAGTTTCCGCGAAGCCACCCTGGACGGAGCACGTCTGTCCGGCGGGCGGTTCGACGGAGCTAACTTCTCTGGCGCATCACTGAACCGGACCGATATCCGCGGCGTCAATCTGGTGCGCGCGGACTGACCCAGGCCCAGACCGGCCGGGCCTGCGGCGATAGCGCCACCCGGCTTCCGCCCGGATTGACCGCTCGCACCTGCACCGCATCGGGCCCGCGGGTCCGCCATTTCGCTATCGCTCAGGCCGACTGACCCCCTCCAGTCGATCAGGCGAGAAGAGGCCCCGCCCAGCCCGGCGGGGCCTGGCGTATTCGGTCTAGTCAGACCTTGATGGGCAGAGCCGTGCGGATGTGCACGTCCTTGAGCTGGCGCTCCTCGGCCTCAGTCGGGGCGCTCATCAACAGGTCCTCGCCCTGCTGGTTCAGAGGGAAGGCAATCACCTCGCGGATCGCGGTTTCACCGGCCAGCAGCATGACGATGCGGTCGATGCCCGGGGCCAGACCGCCGTGCGGCGGNGCTCCATAGCGGAAGGCATTCAGCATGCCGCCGAACTGCGCTTCCACCACGCTGGCATCGTAGCCGGCGATGGCAAAGGCCTTGAGCATGATTTCGGCCTTGTGGTTCCGGATCGCGCCCGAGCAAAGCTCATAGCCATTGCACACGATGTCGTATTGGTAGGCGCGGATGGTCAATGGGTCCTGCGTCTCCAGCGCCTCAAGCCCACCCTGAGGCATCGAGAAGGGGTTATGGCTGAAGTCGACCTTCTTCTCTTCTTCCGACCATTCGAACATCGGGAAGTCGACGATCCAGCAGAACTTGAACTGGTTTTCGTCCAGCAGTTTCAGTTCGGTGCCGACTCGCGTGCGTGCCAGGCCGGCAAATTTCGCAAAGGCACCCGGGTCGCCAGCGACAAAGAAGGCGGCATCGCCCTGGCCCAGACCCAGCGCTGCCATCAGGGCCTCCGTCGGCTCCTGTCCCAGGTTCTTGGCGATCGGCCCGCCCCAGGCCCCCTGATCGTCCGACCAGAAGATATAGCCCAGGCCCGGCTGGCCCTCACCCTGTGCCCAGCTATTCATGCGGTCACAGAACGCGCGGCTGCCACCGCTCGGGGCCGGGATCGCCCACACGGCATTCTTTCCATCCGCCGCCAGGATCTTGTTGAACAGGCCGAACCCTCCGTCGCGGAAATGCTCCGACACGACTTGCATCTTGATCGGGTTGCGGGTGTCCGGCTTGTCGGTGCCATACCAGGCCATCGACTGGGCATAGGTCAGGCGCTCGAAACCTTTGTGCTCAAAGGCCTGACCGAAATCGTTGGTGAAGGTGTGGGTGCCGCTGATGGGCGAGACCGGCTTGCCGTCGGCAAACTCTTCAAACACGCCATGCATCACCGGCTCAATCGCCGCAAANACATCCTCTTGCGTGACAAAGCTCATTTCAACGTCGAGCTGATAGAACTCCAGCGAGCGGTCGGCGCGCAGGTCCTCATCGCGGAAGCACGGTGCGATCTGGAAGTAGCGGTCAAAGCCCGACACCATCAGCAGCTGCTTGAACTGCTGCGGCNNCTGCGGCAGCGCGTAGAACTTGCCCGGATGCAGACGAGACGGCACCAGGAAATCGCGGGCACCCTCGGGGCTGGAGGCCGTCAGGATCGGGGTCTGATACTCCAGGAAACCCTGATCGACCATGCGACGCCGTATCGATGAAATGACCTTNGAGCGCAGCACGATGTTCTTGTGCAGCCGCTCGCGGCGCAGGTCCAGGTAACGGTTCTTGAGGCGGATTTCCTCCGGGTATTCCTGGTCGCCAAACACCGGCATCGGCAACTCGGCGGCTTCGGACAGCACCTCCAGCGACGCAACCCGCACCTCGACCTCGCCGGTCGGCAACACCGGGTTGACCGTGCTGGGATCGCGCAGGACCGCCTCGCCGTCGACGCAGATCACGCTTTCGGCCCGAAGACGTTCCATCACCGCAAAGCCCGGCGTCGATGGGTGCAGGACCAACTGGGTGATGCCGTAATGGTCGCGCAGGTCCACGAACAGCAGACCGCCAAGGTCACGCTTGCGGTGCACCCAGCCCGACAGCCGGACCTGGCTGCCCGCGTCCGAGGCGCGAAGATCCCCACAGGTATGAGAGCGGTAGGCGTGCATGGCGTTCGGCATCTTGGAAAACAGGCGCAATCAGCGCAAAATCGGGAGGCGCGTAGGGCGCACCATCGTCACCGAAAGTCAAGGCTGATGCACATGCGCGATGCCGTGAGGGTGACACCCCACCCCAGTGAGCTAGGCCCCTTGCCGTAGCGACAGGAGCAAACAATGACCGGGTCCGGCGACGACTACGTTTATGACGAATCCACCGGAGAGTGGCTCAGCCCCGACGAAGCGGCGGCCCGCAGCCAGGCCTCCCAGGTCGAGGTGCGCGATTCCTGGGCAACTTGCTGCAGGACGGCGACAGCGTGACGCTGATCAAGGACCTGACCGTCAAGGGCGCAGGGCAGACCCTTAAGCGTGGCACCTTGATCCGGAGCATACGCCTGACCGGTGACGCCCAGGAGATCGACTGTCGACACCCCGGCATCAAAGGACTGGTGCTGCGCGCGGAGTTTGTCCGCAAGGCGTGAGCCCCTCATCCACAGGTCGCCCCCAGACATCCGGCCTAGAGGCCGAGTGCCCCTGTCGCAGCGGGCCGCGCATCTGCTAGTTGGAACGCATGTCACCGGTGACGCCGCAACAGTTCAGCCTGGGTCTCGAACGTCCGCTGGAGGGACGCGACGATCCCCTGGTCATTTCCGAGAGCAATCGGGCGGCGGCACAGACCCTGGAGGATTGGCCCAACCTGATTGGCGGCGTTCTGGCGCTGTCGGGTCCCCGCGGCAGCGGCAAAACGCGTCTGGCCACAACCTGGGCTGAGCGTGTCGGGGCACATGTTCTGATTGGGTCCGAGGCTAACGCCGCGGACCTGTCGGAACTGGAGGGGCAGCCAGTGTTGCTGGACAGGGCCGACCAAGCCTCGGACGAAACCTTGTTTCACCTGATCAATCTGGCCCAGGCCCCGGGGGTGCGCTGCTACTGGTGGCGCGGACCCGTCCCCAGCTCTGGTCCAGCGCCCTGCCAGACCTGCGCTCGCGGCTGGACGCCGTAACCAGCATCAGCATCGAAGCCCCGGATGACCAAGTTCTGGCCGCCATTCTGGAAACCCGCTTTGCGGAACGCGGGATAAAGCCTGCCGCCGATGTCATTCCCTATCTGTTGTTCCGCATCGAGCGCTCTGCAGATGCCGCGGCGGCCGTCGTGGACCAGCTGGATGCCGCGGGCGGTGCGGTCAATCGCACGACCGCTCGCCAGGTGCTGGGTCTGTCAGGCGGGCTGTTCGGTTAAGGCGGATAAATGCGATCGCGGCAGACCTGAGCGATTGCAGCGCGGCCCCGGACTTGCCAGAAGGCTTCTCTCATGAGCGATACCGCCGTCCGCGATATGACCCGAGGCGAGGAGGTCCCCTCCTCGCGTGCCCCGCAGTTGGCCCTGAGCGCCGAGTTGATGCGGTCGCCCAAGCGGTTCTTCAATCGTGAGCTGAGCTGGCTGTCGTTCAACGGGCGGGTGCTGGAGGAAGCCGCCAATCCGAACCATCCCCTACTGGAGCGCCTGCGGTTCCTTTCGATCTCTGCCAACAACCTGGATGAGTTCTTCATGACCCGGGTGGCGGGTCTCAAGGGTCAGGTGCGCGAACGCATTCGAATTGTGTCGCCCGATGGCCTGACACCGACCGAGGCCCTGGAGGAAGTCAACATCGCCGCGNATTCCTTGATGGATGAGCAGCAAAGGCGTTGGCGCAAACTGCGCAAGGAACTGGGCAAGGCCGGCATCGAGGTCATTGACGCCGAGGACCTGACCAAGACCGAGCGCGAGCGGCTGGAGCCAGAGTTCCTGGACCGCCTGTTCGCCATCCTGACACCGATGGCGATCGACCCGGCACACCCCTTCNCTTTTCTGCCCAATCTCGGCTTCTCGCTGGCCCTCAAGCTGAGGCGCAGGCGCGACGGCAGGCTTCAGCATGCCTTGGTGCCGATCCCGACCCAGGTGAAGCGCTTCTGGCCGCTGGCGACTGATGGCCGCTCAAAGCCCGGACGGACCCGCTATGTCACGCTGGAAAGCATCCTGATGCTTTTCATCGACCACCTCTTCCCCGGTTGCGAAGTGCTGGAAAGCGGTTTGTTCCGGCTGATCCGCGATTCCGATATCGAGATCGAGGAAGAGGCGGAAGACCTGGTGATGGAGTTCGAGGAAGCCTTGAAGCAACGGCGCCTCGGCTCGGTAGTCCGCATCAAGATTCAGGCCTCGATGCCAACTGACCTGCGCCGCTTCATCTCGGGCGAGCTAGGCGCGACCCCCGAAGAGGTCGTGCTGATCGACGGCATGTTGGGTTTGGCGCAACTGACGGAGCTCATAGCGCCCGGTCATCCGGGGTTGAAGTTTCCGGGCTATGAGCCGCGCTACCCCGAGCGGGTGCGCGACAACGGCGGCGATATCTTTGCCGCCGTGCGTGAGAAGGACATGCTGATCCACCATCCGTTCGAAAGCTTCGACGTGGTGGTACAGTTCCTGCGCCAGGCCGCCCGCGACCCCAATGTCCTTGCCATCAAGCAGACCCTCTACCGCACCAGCCGAGACAGCCCGATCGTCGCCGCCCTGATTGAGGCGGCCGAGAACGGCAAGAACGTCACCGCTCTGGTCGAGTTGAAAGCCCGTTTCGACGAGGAGGCCAATCTGAAATGGGCCCGCGCCATGGAGCGTGCCGGCGTGCACGTGGTGTTTGGCTTCGTCGACTGGAAAACCCACGCCAAGCTCAGCGTCGTGGTGCGGCGCGAAGACGATGCCCTGCGCACCTACTGCCATGTTGGAACCGGCAACTACCACCCGATCACGGCACGTATCTATACGGACCTGAGCCTGTTTTCCTGCGATCCGCGCCTGGGGCACGACGCCACACGGGTTTTCAACTCCATCACCGCCTACGCTGAGCCGGACGACCTGCAGGCCATGGTCGTGTCGCCCTTCAACATGAAGTCGACCCTGTTGGCCCTGATCCAGGCCGAGGAGGAAGCCGCCGCCAACGGGCGCCCTGCCGCGATCTGGGCCAAGATGAACGCCCTGGTCGATCCGCAGGTCATCGACGCCCTCTATCGCGCCAGCCAGCGCGGCGTGCGCATTGATCTGGTGGTGCGCGGCATCTGTTGCCTGCGCCCCGGCGTGAAGGGTCTGAGCGAGAATATCCGGGTCAAATCCATCGTGGGACGCTTTCTCGAACACGCCCGCATCATCGCCTTCGCCAATGGAAAAGCCCTGCCTCACGACAAGGCCAAGGTGTTCATCTCGTCGGCGGACTGGATGGACCGCAACCTGGATCGGCGCGTGGAAATCATGACGCCGGTCCTCAACGCGACGGTGCACGACCAGGTCCTGGATCAGATCATGGTGGCCAATCTGAAGGACGATGTGCAGAGTTGGGACCTGCTGCCCGACGGTCAGTATCGTCGCGTGGCCCCGGTAGACCCGGAACGGCCGTTCTCGGCCCACAAGTATTTTATGACCAACCCGAGCCTGTCAGGACGCGGCCGCAAGGTGAAAACCCTGCCCGGTGCTCTCAGTATTGATCGGTCTGAACCGCTGTGAACCGCTCTCAAATGGTTGATCGTGATGTCGCCGCCATCGATGTCGGCTCCAACTCGGTCCGCCTGGTGATCTACCGCCTGGAAGGGCGAGCCGTCTGGACGGTCTATAACGAAAAGGTGCTGGCGGGACTGGGACGCGACCTGGCCAAGACCGGCCGCCTGGCCCCCGAGGGCGCGGAAGAAGCGCTGGTGGCTCTGAAGCGCTTTGCCGCCGTCATCGACGGGGTGAGGCCCGACAGTGTTTTCACCGCCGCCACTGCCGCCATCCGCGACGCCAGCGATGGTGGAGCCTTTGTGGATCTGGTCCGCCAGCAAACCGGGCTGACGCTACGTGTGCTATCCGGCGAGGAAGAGGCCCACTATGCCGCCCTCGGGGTCCTGGCCGGAATGCCCGATGCTGAGGGTGTCGTCGGGGACCTCGGCGGGGCTAGCCTTGAACTGGTTCGGGTCGGCCGCGGCGAGGTCGGCCATGGCATCACCCTGCCCNTGGGACCATTCGCCCTGACCGGCTCCAAAGGCTTCGAAGCAGACCGCGTTCGCAGCCAGATTGCCAAGCGTCTGAAACCTGCCGGTGACTACCGGACCGACACCCTCTACGCTGTCGGCGGTGCCTGGCGCACCCTGGCTCAGATCTGCATGGAAATGGACAACGAGCCGCTGCGGATCGTGCATCAGTATGCCATGTCCGCCGCTCAGGCGCGCGAAACCGCCCGATTTGTCGCCCGGCAATCGCGCGCCTCGCTGGAGCGGTTTCCGGGCGTGTCACGCAAGCGCATCGAGGCCCTACCCTACGCCGCCCTGGTGCTCGAAGGCGTGGTCGAGAAACTAGACCTGAAGCGCGTGGTGCTATCGGCCTGGGGTGTGCGCGAAGGTTTGGTCCATGAGGCGCTCGAGCCTGACTTGGCCGCCACCGATCCCTTACTCGCGGGCACCGCCGTCCTGGGCCATCGACAGGGGTTGGCCGACGGCCTGCCCGGCCTGCTTATGGACTGGATCGCGCCGATCTTGGCAGCGGCCCCGAAAGCATTCAGCGATAGCCGAGACCGCGTGCTTGCGAGGGCCGCCTGTAATCTGGCCGATATCGGCACGCGCCTGCACCCGACGCACCGGATTGAGTTGGCCTTCGAGCAAGTTCTGTGGGCACCGATCCCGGCGCAAACCCACGCCGAGCGCGCCTTCTTGGCCAGTGCTGTCAGCGCCCGCTACGGCGGTGATGCGGGCACTCCTCTACCTGCCTCGATGGATCGCCTGCTACAACCGGAGCAGCGGGACCGGGCACGAATCCTGGGGCTGGCGATGCGGTTGGCGGTCGACCTGTCGGGCCGCTCACCTCAGCTGCTGGCCAGTGCGGCCGCGCGCGCGGACGGCGAGCACCTCACGCTTCGCGCGGTTCCCGGCTTTGCCGATGTCTTGCTGGGCGAGCAGACACGGCGTCGCGCCAAGGCTCTTGCCGAAGCGCTGGATCTCAAGCTACAGATCGAGACCTGAACCTGGGGAGGATCGGATCATGGCAGTCACAGGCATCGGCGGCTTCTTCTTCCGTGCCAGAGACCCCGAGGCGCTCGCCGCCTGGTGGCTAGAACATCTGGGCGTCGGGGCCCCGCCGGGCGTCTATGTCTGGGACCAGCAGGCCGGGCCGACGGTGTTTGCCCCTTCAAGGCCGACACCGACTACTTCGCGGCTGACAAGAGCTGGATGATCAACCTTCGGGTCGACGACCTGGACGGCCTGATCACAGACCTGCGGGCCAAGGGCATCGAGGTGATCCAGAAGGACGAATGGAACACTATGCCGGAGGTGGGTCAGTTCGCCCGCATCCACGACCCGGAAGGCAATGCCATCGAGCTTTGGCAACCGGCGGAACCGTCCGCCGCCTGATCTAGCCCTCGATTTCGACGATTTCGACGCGCGGCCCGTTCAGGACCAGGGCGATTTCCCCGCGCTTGAGCTTGAGAGCATCTTCGCCAAAAAGCTGCCGGCGCCAGCCCTTCAGGGCCTCGACATCAGCATCATCAGACAGGGCGATCTTTTCCAGATCGGCCACCGTGGCGATCAGCTTGGTCGCCACCCCGGCATTGTCGCTCTTGGTCTTGAGCAGCACTTTCAGCAGTTCCACCACCGACGGCGGGGCCGGTTGGTTGGCCTTGGGCCGGTCCAGCTTNGGTGCATAGGCCTCGGGATCGGCCAGAACGCGCTTCAACTCTTCAATCAGGTCCAGCCCCAACTTTGAGCTGCCAAACCCNTTCGGAACGGAACGCAGGCGGTTGAAGGCGTCCGGGTCGGTCGGGGTCTGAGCTGCGATCTCCTCAACCGCGTCGTCCTTGAGGATGCGTCCGCGCGGTTGGTCACGCTCCTGCGCCATGCGCTCACGCCAGACTGCCGTGGCTTTTGAAGGCNNCGCCAAATACTTGGCTGTATATTTCTTGGGTTTCAGACGCTTCCAGGCGTTTTCTGGATCTGTATCGTAAAGGTCCGGGTCGCTCAGATCCGCCATCTCGGCCATCACCCAGTCCAGACGCCCGGCCTTGTCGAGCCGGTCGCGCAGTTTCGGATAGAGGGCTGCCAGATGCGTCACATCGCCCAGGGCATAGGTCAGTTGGGCCTCCGACAGGGGACGCCGGGCCCAGTCGGTAAAGCGGCTGCCCTTGTCGACCTCCTGACGCAGCAACTGCCGCACCAGTGATTCGTAGGACACCTGATCCCCAAAGCCTGCGGCCATGGCCGCGACCTGGGTATCGAACATCGGCGTCGGCATCGCCCCCAGACGCACAAANATCTCCGTGTCCTGGCGACAGGCGTGCAGCACCTTAAGGATCTTCGGATCACGCAGCAGCGCCAGGAATGGTTCCAGATCCAGCCCCTCGGCCAAGGGGTCAATGATGGCGGCCTCTGTCGGTGACGCGGCCTGGATCAAGCACAGTTTGGGCCAATAGGTCGTTTCCCGCATGAACTCGGTGTCGACCGTAATAAACGGCTCGTTGGCCAGGAGGTCGCAAAAGGCTTTNAGGGCGTCATTGGTGGTGATCGGCGTCATGACGGTGCTATAGCCCCTGACACGCCACCTGTGGCAAGCCCCGTTGCATTCCCGACGACTGATTCAGGTCCGTGACCCATGAGCGACACCGCCCGCAACCGCCCCAACGGCCTGACCTACGCCGATGCGNGGGTCGATATTGACGCCGGAGAGCGCCTGGTGGAAGCCATCAAACCGTTGGCCAAGTCCACGGCTCGCNCGGGATCGCGCCCATCGCTGGGCGGATTCGGGGCCCTGTTTGACCTGAAGGCCGCAGGGTTCGACGACCCGCTGATCGTTTCGACCACTGATGGGGTCGGCACCAAGCTCAAGATCGCCATCGAGACAGGCCGCCACGACGGCGTGGGAATCGATCTGGTGGCCATGTGCGTCAACGACCTACTGGCGCAGGGCGCTGAGCCGTTGTTCTTTCTGGACTACTATGCCACCGGCAAGCTCGACGTGGATGCGGCTACCCGCGTGGTGGCGGGTATCGCCGAGGGCTGTCGCCAGGCCGGCTGTGCCCTGGTCGGCGGCGAGACGGCCGAGATGCCGGGACTCTATTCGGGCGGCGATTATGATCTGGCCGGGTTCAGCCTGGGGGCGGTCGAGCGTGGGCAGGCTCTGCCCCATCTGGACCGTCAGATGCCGGGCGATGTCATCATCGGCCTGGCCTCGTCAGACNCGCACTCCAATGGCTATTCGCTGATCCGCAAGGTGGTGGAGGCGTCAGGCCTGGGCTGGGGTGCCGACGCCCCGTTCGCGCCCGATCGTTCGCTGGCCCAGGCGTTGATGGAGCCCACCCGCATCTATGTGAAGCCGGTGCTTCAGGTGATCCAGGCCGGCTGGGTCAAGGGCGCGGCCCATATCACCGGCGGTGGCCTGATCGAGAACCCGCCGCGCTGCATCGCCGAGGGTCTCAAGGCCCGCTTCGACTGGGACGCCTGGCCGGTGCCGCCGGTGTTCCAGTGGCTGGCCGAGACGGGAGGAATCACGCCCCACGAACTGCGCCGCACCTTCAACTGTGGCATCGGCTTTATCCTGATCGTCAGCCCGGAAAACGTCGAAGACGCTCTGGGGGCGCTGCTGGAGGCTGGCGAAGTCGCCTTTGTCTGCGGCCAACTGGAGCGGGAGGGCGGCTGATGGCACGGGTGGCGGGATGGATCATCGGTGGGCTGGCCATGGCCCTGGCGGCACCGACATCGGCCCAGACCCCGCCTGCGCAGGACCCGGCCCCCATCCAGCAACTGGCCAGTCAGGTGCAAGCCGGTCGTCTGCATTCGGACATTGCCACCCTGGTCGGCTTCGGCACACGCCACACCCTGTCCGATCAGGTCTCCGACACACGCGGCATCGGGGCTGCCCGTCGCTGGGCCGAGGCTGAGTTTCGCCAGATCAGTCGCNCCTGCGGGGACTGCCTGCAGATCGCCCTGCCCGAGGATACGGTGACAGGCAATCGGGTGCCGAACCCGACGCGCATCGTCAATGTCCTGGCCATCCAGCCGGGCACCACCGACCCGACCCGCGTCATCATCATCTCTGGCCATATCGACAGCCGCGTGACCGACGTGATGAACTTCACCGACGATGCGCCAGGGGCCAATGACGATGCCAGTGGCGTCGCCGCCGTCATCGAAGCTGCGCGTGTCCTGAGCCAGCGGCGGTTTGACGCCACCCTGGTCTATGCCGTGCTGTCGGGCGAAGAGCAGGGCCTGCTGGGCGGCAAGATCCTGGCCGACTATGCCCGTAGCCAGGGCTGGCGGGTCGAGGCCAATCTGAACAACGACATCATTGGCAACTCCGAGGGCCAGTCGGGCGTGCGCGACACCACCCGTGTGCGGGTCTTTTCCGAAGGCACCAAGACGGTCGAGACCGAGGCCCAGGCCCAGCGTAGGCGCTACAACGGCGGAGAGGTCGACAGCTCCTCGCGCAATCTGGCCCGCTTCGTGGACCGGATTGCGGACCAGTATCTGACCAACTTCGATGTCGAGATGATCTACCGCACCGACCGCTATGGCCGCGGCGGCGATCAGGTCGAGATGCTGCGGGCCGGTTTCCCGGCGGTGCGCATCACTGAGGGGGCCGAGAACTACAACCGCCAGCACCAGGACCTGCGGGTCGAGGACGGCATTCATTACGGCGACACGCTGGAGGGGGTCGACTTCGCCTATCTGGCCCAGGTCACACGACTGAACGCCGCCACCATGGCTGCCCTGGCCAGCGCCCCGGCATCGCCATCTGACGTCGCTATCGAGGGTGCCGTGCGGGCCGACACCACCCTGCGCTGGCAGCCGGTGCCCGGGGCCATCGGCTATCGCGTCTGGTGGCGCCCGACCACAGAGGCTCAATGGACACAGAGCCGCTGGGCCGGAAACGTCAGCGAGTTTGTTTTGCCGGGTGTCGTCATCGACGACTACTTCTTTGGCGTGTCGGCGGTGTCAGCCGACGGCTATGAGAGCCCTGTGGTCTTCCCTGGTCCGGCAGGAGCCTTTGTCTCGGTCGGCGACCCGGCCCCGCGATCTGAATAAGGACCATGACGGCTCCCTCTCCCCATCCCCGCAGGGTCCGGGTCGGCGTCGCGATCTCCGGCACCGGTTCCAACATGGCCAATCTGATCGCCGCCAGTCACCATCCGGAGGCGGCCTTCGAGGTCGTGCTGGTTCTGTCCAACAAGGCCGATGCAAAGGGCCTGGCGACCGCCGAAGCTGAAGGCGTTTCCACCAAGGCCGTGCCGCACAGAGACTTCGCCCGTGACCGCCAGAGCCATGAAATGGCCCTCCAGGCGGCGCTGGAGGCCCATGAGGTCGAGGTGATCGCCCTGGCTGGCTACATGCGCGTGCTGACGCCCTGGCTGGTAGGCCAATGGGAGGGCCGGATGCTCAACATCCATCCCAGCCTGCTGCCACTCTATCCCGGTCTGGACACCCATGCCCGCGCCATTGCGGCCGGGGATGCCGAGGCGGGCTGCACCGTGCACCTGGTCACCGATGGCGTCGATGAGGGTCCGATCCTGGGTCAGGCCCGCGTTCCTATAGAACCGGGCGACACCGCAGACACCCTGGCCGCCCGTGTGCTGAGGGCCGAGCATCAGCTTTATCCGCAGGTGCTTGATGACTTCTGTCGGGGTTTCTGTCCGTCGTGGTTTGAGGTTCAGGCAAACGGTCGCTGGAGCTTAGCGCCCGTGGGCATCCACCTGCCCTCCCCGGGGCTCCTGCCTGAGCACCCCGAGCCCCAGAAAGACACAGGCAGCGGCGGCGATCCACAAAGCCCCCTGACAGGTATCGGTGCGCGGTCGCCCCCAGTGCGGCACCACAGGCCATGGCCAGCCAAAGCACCAGGAACGGAACGAAAGCCCAGGGTGGGCCACCTTTGAATGCCGAGGCCAGCTTGACCCCGACTCACCAGGCCGCCGGTCATATAGGTCACACCGAAGGCAACCTCGCCGTCGCGTATAAAAATGACGTTGAGCCCTCCCATCGCCAGCACGGCCACGCCCGCAGAAACCATGGACGCATCACTGGAAAAATAGGCTGCCAAGCCCAGCAGGGCACCCGCCACGCCCAAAGCAGGGGGCGGCGATACTTTAGGTCTCTGGCAACAGTGACGCGAGCGTGACCCCGGCCACGAACATGCCAATCAGCAGCCCTGCACGCGACAGGACGGTCACCTCATTGGCGGCCAGGCCGACACCCAATCGGGTCGTGTTGCCGCTCATGAAAGACAGGAAAAAGCCGCCGAGTTCCAGGAACCCGACGGCGTCAACAAATCCGGCCGTCAAGGCCAGGCAAGCGGCTAATACCAACGCTTCCCGGCCAAGACGTGACATGTTTTTCGCACCGTAGTTACCCGACGATATCGGCGTCCGTGAAGAACTGGGCGATTTCGAGGGCGGCGTTTTCAGCCGAGTCCGAGCCGTGGACCGAGTTCTCGCCGACGCTGACAGCGTAGAGCTTGCGGATGGTGCCTTCGGCAGCCTGTTCCGGGTTGGTCGCGCCCATGACTTCGCGATACTTGGCCACGGCGTTGTCGCCTTCCAGAACCTGAACCACGACCGGAGCCGAGGTCATGAACTCCACCAGTTCGCCATAGAACGGGCGCTCGGCGTGGACTTCGTAGAATTTTGGCCTGGGCCTCGGTCATCTGGATGCGGCGTTGGCCAACGATGCGCAGGCCGGCGTCTTCGATCACAGCATTGACCTTGCCGGTCAGGTTGCGGCGCGTGGCGTCGGGCTTGATGATCGAGAAGGTGCGTTCGGTCATGGGAGGTGACTTCTGGTTTGGGAGAATGGAGGAGCGGGCTTATAGACGCGCCCTCGCCGGTTTCCAACTCCCCCTTTCTCTCTGTTTCGTTTGCGCCGCCTGTCATGCTTCAGATCACCAACCTGACCCTCAACGCCTGGGGCCGCCAGTTTCTGGACGACGCCTCCGTCAGCCTGCCGCCGGGGTCCAAGGTCGGGCTGGTCGGTCGCAACGGCATCGGCAAGTCGACCCTGTTCAAGGTCATCCTGGGCGAGCTGGCCGCCAATGGAGATGAAGTCTCCCTGCCCAAGACGGCGCGCATCGGCTCGGTCGATCAGGAGCATCCGGCCACGCCCGTCAGCGTTCTGGACACGATTCTGGAGGCCGACGTCGAGCGTCACGATCTGATGACCCGGCTGGAGACCGCCGAACCTGAGGAGATGNGGGAGATCTGGGCCCGGCTAATCGAGATCGACGCCGACAGTGCCCCGGCGCGAGCCTCTGAGATCCTGGTCGGTCTGGGCTTCAGTCAGGAGGACCTGCACCGGCCGATGGCGCATTTCTCCGGTGGCTGGCGCATGCGCGTGGCTCTGGCGGCAGCGCTGTTTGCTGAGCCGGACATGCTGCTCTTGGACGAACCGACCAACTATCTCGACCTTGAAGGTGCCCTGTGGCTGGAGGCGCGGCTGAAGAAATATCCGCACACCGCCCTGATCATCAGCCACGACCGCGACCTGCTGAACGAGGTTTGCACCCACATCTTGCACCTGTCGAACCGCAAGCTGGACCTCNACACCGGCAACTACGACACCTTTGAAAAGACCCGGTCCGAGAAGCTGCGCCTGATGGCCGCGACCCAGGCCAAGCAGGACGCCGAGCGGGCGCACCTGCAGAAGTTCATTGACCGCTTCAAGGCCAAGGCGTCAAAGGCCACCCAGGCCCAGTCGCGCGTCAAGAAGCTGGAAAAGATGCAGCGTGTCGAACTGCCGCCGGAGGAACGGGTCGCGCCCTTCATCCTGCCCTCACCGCAGCGGCCCCTGCCCCCACCCCTGATCCGGCTGGAGAAGGCCAACGTCGGCTATGAGCCCGGCAAGCCGATCCTGAAGAGCCTCAACCTGCGCATGGACCTGGACGACCGCATCGGCCTCTTGGGCGTCAACGGCGCGGGCAAGTCGACGTTCGCCAAGCTGATCGCCAAGGCCCTGACGATCGAGACCGGCGAGTTCCATCGCGATGGCAAGATGCGCGTGGGCTGGTTCCATCAGCACCAGATCGAGGCCATGGACCCCACCGACACCCCGCTGGAGATCATTCGCCGGGCGATGCCGGATGCCTCGGAATCCAGCCGCCGCAGCCGCCTGGCCCAGTTCGGCCTGCCGTTTGAAAAGCAGGAGACCCTGGTGGGATCGCTGTCGGGCGGTGAGCGGGCGCGCCTGTTGCTCAACCTGGTGGCCATGGACGCGCCGCACATCCTGATCCTCGATGAGCCGACCAACCACCTGGACATCGACAGCCGCCGGGCGCTGCTGGATGCCCTGAACGAATATACCGGGGCGGTTATCCTGATCACCCACGACCGCTCGCTGATGGAGCTGGTAGCCGACCGCCTGTGGCTGGCCGCCGATGGTACGGTGCGCCCCTATGAGGGCGACATGGACGACTATGCCAAGCTGGTGCTGGATCGCGCCAAGGCCGCCGCCCAGCGCCCGACCCAGGTAAAGGAAGAGCCGTCCGCCGAACCGAAGGACACGCCCAACGGCCCTCAAGCAGGGAGCGACCGCGTCGCGACCGGTAGGGCCACCAAGGNNAAGACAGCTCCCCTCAAATAGAGAGCGCCCGAGGCGCGAACGATAGGGGCAGAAGAAGGCCCCTCGCCCTCCACCCTGCGCCACGCAGCCAGGAAGGCCGAGGAGCGGATGGCCGCCCTGAACGCCGATCTGCAACGGCTGGATGACGACCTGGCCAATGCCGCCGTGACCGATCCCAAGAAGCTGGAGGGCCTCAGCCGCGCCCGCGCCAAGGCCCAGGCTGATTTGGACGCCGCCGAAGCCGCATGGATCGAAGCCGAAGAAGCCTTGGCAGAGGTGACCGCATGAAACCGATCATTTTCAGCCGCGAGGATACCCAGGATCTGGTCGCCCGCCTGATCTCATGGTCTCGTGACACGCTAGATCAGCCCCTGGGCCAACTGCAGGCAGAAGAGCTGCTGGACCTGATCCGCGAGACGGTCGCTCCGGCCATCTACAACCAGGCCCTGGCTGATGCCGCCACCGCAGTCCGCCAACGCGCCGATGACCTTGCCGAAGCCATCGAGGCGCTGGAGCGGCCCGTCGGGCGATAGCCGCTTACCCGCACCACAGGCGCACGACACGCTGGCTATCCGGCGCGATCTCGATGTTCAGCCGCCAGGCGCTGTAATCCTCGGTCAGAGCATCACCGGTCTCATAGACACGCCAGCTCTCGCGCGGGTCCATGGGCGGCAGTTCCGAACGCAACCGCCCGACCCAGTCGGCCCGCGCCTCGGCCTGACAGGCATCGGCGGGCGGTTCCTGGGGCATCGTCACATCTGTCCCGGAGGGCACGTGCGCGGTCGCAGGCGATGACACCGCTGCGTTTGGATCAGCGGCAGGGTCTGTCCCGCTTGCGCCACAACCGACCAGGACCCCAGCAATCCCTGCGATCAGTACAGCCCCGAGATTGCGCCCTAGCCACACCGGAGCGACTCAATGATTTCGGTGCGATCATTGTAAACAATGTTCATGCGCCGCGGATTGTAATCCATGGTCACCGCGCAGGTCGTGCAGCTCTCGCGCCAGACGGCTCCCTCTGGTCTGGCAGGCAGGGTCGAGCGGTGCCGCCCGACGTAGGCCTGGTAGGCCGAAGCGCGGCACTGATCCGGACCATCCTGTATCGGCGGTTCCATCGGCTGCACGGGTGCGCAGGCCGCGGCCAGGATGCCGGCACCCAAAACGCCTGCGAAAGTCACGATCAGCGGTTTCATCTGGCGACCTTCTATTGGACCTCAACCACAACGCACAACTTCGACCAAATCTGTACGGACATCGAAAAAATGTTCAGGCGTGTCGGCGAAAACTCTTCCGTAATCGGACAGGTGGTGCAGGCCACCCGTCGGCTGACGACCTCGACCGGGACCGATTTCGGTGCGGGAACGACCGACGAGCCACTGCATCTCTCCGGCTCCACACTGGTCTAGCCCAGGCTGGACCGGTGTCTGGTCGCCGATCGGTCGCTCGATACTGGCCTGTTCGACCGCCCGGTAGGCCGGCGAATCCACCGGCGATGAGGACTGACAGCCCGCCGCGACCAGCGCTACTGCCGCCGCTCCCAACGCCCCTCGGGTGATTGCGCCCAATAGGCCAGGGTATGCCCCGCCGCCTTCAGGGACTTCCAGCGGTCGCGCGCCTGAGCCAGCGCCGTTTCGTCGGTTCCGTCGAACAGGATGAAGCAACGATCTAGTCCTTTCGTGTCCCCNAGGTCTGAAGCGTCAACGATGAACAACGCCTGGGGCCCGTTGGGGTGNTCATGGCCGGTTGTGATCCAGATAGGCTGATCCTGGGCCTGCGCATCCCCTGGNCGGCCATGGGCCAGGAAGCTGTCCGGTCGGAAGGTCCATAGATGCTGATCCAGATCCTCGACCAGCGCCGCGTCGCTGGCCCGCACCACGGCCCGCCACCCACGCTCAAGCGTCTTCTCCAGCAGAACCGGCAGCGCCTGGTGCAGCGTGGATCGTTCCAGGTGGTAAAACCAGATTTCGGGAGCGGATGAGGTCACACTGCCAGTTTCCGACATATTGCCGCCAACGCAAGGCCGGGATACGACTAACCACGGTCTTCCGGGGGAAGACCTTTATTGGGAAGGACTCCGATGCGTATCGCCTATGGACTGTTCGCGCTGGCCATTCTGGCTGCCGCACCTGCCGCCGCACAGGACACCAGCGCCTCGCCAAACTATGGCACGCTCAACCTGTCTGCTGGCTTCAATCCCGATCCCCAAGTCGTGTCTGTTGTCAGCGGTGGTGTCGTTGACGCCAGCGGGATCAATAGCCGCTGCGCCGGTTTCATCAGCCGGGCACCGGATGTGCGCCTGAGCTACACGGCCGGCTCGTTGCCGCTGATCATCTCAGCCGCATCCAGCGATGACACGACCCTGGTGATCAATGGCCCGGATGGTAGCTGGTACTGTGATGACGATGGTGGCGTGAACGGTCTGAACCCGGCGATTCGTTTCAACACCCCTCAGACCGGCCGTTACGAAATCTGGGTTGGCAGCTATCGGGCCGGAACCAACAGCCGCGCATCGCTGAACATCTCCGAAGTCGGAAGCCAGTAAGCGTCCAGGCAAAACTGCAAAAAGGCCCGGTCGATCTGGCCGGGCCTTTTCTATCGGGCTCAGCCTTCGTAGTTGTCCGCCACCATGCGGTCCAGGGTGCGCACGCCCCAGCCGACGCCACCATCTGGCACGGTCGGGTTGCGCGANTCCTTCACCCAGGCGGTCGGTGCGATGTCCAGGTGCGCCCAGGGCGTGCCATTGACAAAGCGCTGCAGGAACAGAGCGGCGGTGATCGAGCCGCCGGCGCGACCATTCCCCATATTCTTCATGTCGGCGATCGGGCTGTCGATGTGGCGCTCGTATTCGGCCGGCAGCGGCAGACGCCAGACCTTTTCACCAACCTTGGGCGCGGCCTTGGCAATGTTGTCTGCCAGCTTGTCGTCATTTGAGAAGACGCCCGCGTANTCAAGCCCCAACGAGATGATCATGGCCCCGGTCAGGGTCGCCAGATCGATCATGAACTTCGGCTTGAACCGCTCTTGANNGTACCAAAGGCAGTCGGCCAGAACCAGGCGACCCTCGGCATCCGTATTGATGACCTCCACCGTCTGGCCGGACAGGGATTCGACCACATCGCCTGGGCGTTGGGCCGCGCCATCCGGCATGTTCTCGACCAGGCCGATGACGCCGATGGCATTGGTCTTGGCCTTGCGCCCGGCCAGGGCACACATCAGGCCCGAAACGGCCGCGGCACCGCCCATGTCCCACTTCATCTCCTCCATGCCCTCGGCCGGCTTGATGGAGATGCCGCCGGTATCGAAGCAGACGCCCTTGCCGACGAAGGCGATCGGAGCGTCGCCCTTCTTGCCGCCGTTCCATTTCATGATGGCAACCTGACTGTCGCGAACACTGCCCTGGCCGACACCCAACAGNGCATGAAAGCCGAGCTTCGCCAGTTCTTTCTCGCCCAGGATTTCGACGTCCAGGCCGATCTTCTCCAGCGCTTTGACCCGCTTGGCGAACTCTTCGGGGTAAAGGACATTGGCCGGCTCGGAAACCAGGTCGCGGGCGAACTCCACACCCTCCGCGACGGCGGCAAAGTGCTTGTAGGCCGTCTGAGCAGCCTTCACGTCCGAAGTGACGACCTTGACGGCGGAGATCGACGCCATCTTNTCCGGCTTCAACGTCGTCCGGTATTTCAAGAAGCTGTAGGCAGCTAGGCGCACCGCAAAGGCCGCCCGTGCCGCGCGTTCGGGCGTCAGCGCATGCGCGTCAATCGTCAGGCTCTTGGCACCGCTCATCTTCACGGCCTTGTAGGCCGCCGCTGCTGCCGTCTCCACCGCCAGATCGTCGAACTTGTCGCCCTCGCCGGCTCCGGTCAGAACCACCGTCTGGGCATCAATGCCCGCAGGTGCTGCCACGATCAGCGTCGAGTTCGAGGCTCCCGTGAACCGGCTCGCGGCCATGGCGCGTCCCAGGGCCCCTGCCGAAGCCTGGTCCAGGTGCGAGCCAGACCCGACAAAGGCCCGCCCTTCGTTCACCAGAACGGCAAGGGCCTCCGCACCCGCGGCGGAACGGACAAACTCAATCTTCATGGTCACTCCTGGAGGCGTTGTCGCCCTGAACTCGGATATTGATCGGCCCCGATGTCAAACTTTGGCCGGACGTGTATTAGATGCCTCCCGCGTCGCCGCTCGCAACGCTTGATTTCGCATTCCATGACGCTGATCCAGCACTACCTCTTCCGTCAGATCGCCATGCCGGTGGCGNGAGCCTGTGCCGGATTGGCAGGAATTGGCCTGCTGAGTCAAAGCCTTGACCAGCTCGAAGTCATTGTCGAGCGTGGCCAGAGCGCCTGGGTCATGCTCAAACTGACACTCTTGGCCATGCCCCAGCTGTTGGCGGTTGTGGCTCCTATCGGACTGTTCGTTGGTGCACTCTTCGCCCTGACGCGATTGCAGCGGGAGCAAGAGCTGACCGCCATTTTTGCCAGTGGCGTGACGCGCTGGTCGGTTGTGCGACCGGCGGCTCGGCTTGCCACCATCGTTGCGGTCATCACTCTGTTTCTGACGGTGGTGGGCCAGCCGTGGGCCCAACGCGAGGCACGGGCTCAAGCCTTTGCTATTCGCACTGACCTCGCCGCTGTGCTGGTGGAGGAAGGCCGCTTCGTTCAGGGGCCCAACGGCCTGACGGTCTATGTGCAGCAAATCGAACAGAACGGCCTGCTCAAAAACCTGTTTGTGTATCTGGATAATGGCGATTCCTNNGTATCGACCTGGGATGCGGCCCAGGCCCGCTTCGGACGCACGCCGCGGGGCGAGCCCATCCTGATCCTGCAAGACGCATCGTGGCAGCGCTATTCGTCCACGGGCGTGCTGGAATACATGTCGTTCGACAACAATGTCGTCGATCTCAGCCCCTTTGCCGATTCGACCGAGCGCATACGCTACAAGCCGTCCGACTTGTGGCTGCCGCAGCTGTTCAATCCCTCGCCCAGCGACCTCGAACATGTCGGCAGTCGGCGTGAACTGCGGGCCGAAGGTCACGCGCGGCTGTCGGCACCGCTTTATGTCTTCACCGGGATGGCCCTGGCCCTGGCAGCCCTGTTGGGCGGATCGTTCAGTCGCACCGGCTACACCCTGCGGATTGCCAAGGCGTCCGGTCTGTTTCTGGTCGTTCGCGTGATCGGCTATGGCCTGGTGGCAGGCAGTGCCTGGAACCCGTGGCTGATCCCGCTTCAGTATATCCTGCCGATCGGCGTTGCCGCCCTCGCCCTGCGGGTCATGTTCAGGGGCTTGAAGCCGCGTCGAAGCTGGCGTGCCGTGCCCGCCTTGCAGGCCGCCACCAAATGACCCGGGCCCCCGCTCCCTTCAATGCCAGCTTTGGCGCCTGGGTTCTATCGAACGCTATGTGCAGGTCCAGCAGGCCCGCGCCCTGCTGGTCGCGNCGGGCGTCATCGCGGCACTGGTCATGTTGATCGACTTCGTAGAGGTGTCTCGCGGAGTGGGGTCAGACGTGGATCTGTCGGGGGCCAGGATTTTCGGCCTGGTGCTGCTGAAATCGCCGACGGTCATCATTCAAATGCTGCCGTTTGTGTTTCTGTTCGGGACCCTTGGGGCCTTCGTCGCCCTTAATCGGCGAAGCGAACTGGTCGCCATGCGGGCGGCGGGCCTTTCGGCCTGGCGATTCGTGTTGCCGGCAGCCGGCGGGGCCTTTGCCGTCGGCATTCTGGTGGTCACCGCCCTCGGTCCCCTGGCCTCTGCCGGGGATGGCCTGTTCCAGCGCGAGCGCGAGCGCCTGTCGTCCCAGGCTGCCGGGCCGCGCACCGAGGGCCCGCAACCCGTCTGGCTGCGCGAAGGTGATGAGAGCCGCCAGATCATCATTCGGGCCGAACGGCAGGACNCGCGCCCAGGGCGGCTGCTGGGGGTCAGCTTTNACATCTATGCCAATGCCGAGAATGGTCGCCGGATGTTCAGCGAACGCCTAGATGCCCAATCGGCCAGCCTGCGAGCCGGAAAATGGCATCTGGTCGATGTCGTGNGGGCCCGCATTGGGCAACAGCGGGTCCACTATGCCACCCTGGATCTGCCGTCCAGCCTGGCCGATGACGAAGCCTTTGCCCGGTTCGCCCGCCCCCAGGCAACGCCCTTCTGGTCCCTGCCCAATCAAATCAAGCGGGTGGATGCTGCCGGATTTTCCACGACAGCCTATCGCCTGCGACTGCAACAGCTATTGGCGACGCCGCTGATGCTGGCAGCCATGTCCATGCTGGCGGCAGCATTTTCACTCCGGTTGATGCGGCTGGGCGACCTGTCGCGCATGATCGCCTTTGCCGTTCTGCTGGGTTTTGGCTTCTTCTTCGTCAATCAGGCGGCATCCGCCTTTGGCTCGGCAGAGGTGATACCGCCATTCCTGGCCGCGTGGCTGCCGCCCATTGTGACCCTGCTCGCGGCGGTTACCTTGCTGCTTTACACCGAAGACGGCTAAGCCGTGCGCGCCCACCCCACGCGAGTCCCCGCCCGAATGTCTCCTGCGTCCGCCCCGTTCGTGCCCGCCAGCCGCACCCTGGTGCTGCTTGCCAGCACCGCCTTGGCGTGTCTGGCAGCGACCGGGGCTCAGGCCCAGGATCGGGCTCAGGATCAGCCCCAGCCGGTCCTCGCGTCGGCTGCCCGTCGGGCACCCGATCCGTTGCCCGATGGCAGCGCCTATGTGCAGGCCGATCAGATCACGCGCGACGGGGATGTGCTGACCGCGAGCGGCGACGGCGAGACGCGCGTTCTGGCCCGATACCGGNGGACAACGTTGCGGGCGGGAGACGTCACCATTGACCTGCAGCGTGGCGTTGCGACGGCGCAGAACCGGGTCGAGTTTGTTGACGCCGACGGCAACTCGGTGTTCGCCAGCTATCTGTCGCTGGATCAGGATTTCAAGACTGGCTCGGCGACCGATTTTGCGACGCGGTTCCAGAACGGGGCCAGTCTCATGGCCGCGAGCGCAGTTCGCCGCAGTGAGACAGTCAACGAGCTGAACTACGCCCTTTTTACGCCCTGTCCCATTTGCGACGAGGCCGGAAATCCGAAACAACCGAGCGTCTCGATCCAGGCCAAGCGGATCGTTCAGGACGAGGATCTGCGGGCCATTCTCTACACCGATGCGGTATTTCGCGTCGGCGGCGTTCCGGTGCTGTATCTGCCGTGGTTCGCCCACNCCGACCCGACGGTGGAACGGGCCACCGGCTTCCTGACCCCTATGCCANACTATGACACCGACCGCGGCATCAGCGTCGAGGTGCCGCATTACCTCGTGACCTCGCCGTCCGAAGACTGGCTGTTCGGACTGCAACTCAACACCGAAGTCGCGCCGTTGCTGAATGCGCAGTGGCGACGCCACTTCCGCGATGGTCTGGTGGTTGCGCGCAGCGGCTACACCTATGAGCGCAACATCGGGGACTTTGACGCCAACGATGACGGCATTGACGACATCCTGGTCGAGCGGGAGAACCGCAGTTATCTGTTGTCCTACGGTCGGTTCGACCCGGCTGGTCCCTGGCGCTGGGGCTTCACGNCCGAGCGGGTCTCAGACAAGACCCTTTTCGATCGCTATGACATTCGTGATCCCTATCAGGACAACGGCCTCTACTATGGCGATGAGCGACGCCTGATCAGCCAACTGTATCTGGAGCGCCAGACCCAGCGGTCCTATGTCTCGATCGCGGCCTTTGATATCCAGAGCCTGCGGGTGGCACAGGTCGTTGACACGGCCCCGGGCCTCAATGTCTTTGAGGCCGACAGCAGCTTGCCGGTGGTGGCACCTCTGGTCGAGGCACGCTGGGAACCATCCATGCTGGTTTTCGGAGGCCGCATCCGCCTGCGTGGCTCGGCTGTTTCTCTCACACGCGATGACTATGTGGGTTCGCCGGTGTTGCGTCCGGGTGCCATCCCTCCCGTGGTCATGCCCGGTGATCCAGGTGTCGATACCCGGCGCACCACCCTGCAACTCGACTGGCGACGCACCCTGATTTCGCCAGCGGGCCTGCGCTGGGAACCATTCGTCGATGTGCGTGGCGACGCCTATGCCATGGAGCAGCTCCCGGCAGCTCTGGGATTGTCCAATGAATCGGTCATGCGCGGGCGTGCCTCGTTCGGTGTCAATGTCAGCTATCCCCTGATCAAGCCGCTGGGGACTGACGGAGCTGTGACCCTCGAGCCGCAACTGCAACTGTCCTACAGTTCCGATGCCGATCAGGACGCGGCTATTCCCAATGAAGACAGCCACACGATTGAGCTGGACGAAAGTTCGCTGTTCCGGATGGATCGCTTCCCGGGTTCGNATCTGGTCGAAGGCGGCCTGCGACTGACCCTGGGCAACCGGATGACCTGGCGCTGGGGCGACGACAGCGACGCCAGCCTGTTCATCGGGCGCAGCTTTCGGGCCGACGAGGACATGGCTCTCAGGGCACCCATCCCCGACAACCCAGCCCAGCTGTACGATCCGACGGGCCTGGCAAGCCAGACGTCGGACTGGGTGGTTCAGGGCACTTTCAATCCAGCCAGCTGGCTTCAGGGTTGGGGGCACGCCACGCTGGACGGATCGGGCGATATCCGCCGTGCCGAGGCCGCCGTGGATGGGCGCTGGNGGCGTCGCAATCTGGGCTCTCTGACCTATATCGTTGACCGCTCAAATCCGTTGGCGGGGCCACTGAACAGAAACTATGAGTTCGTTCAGGCGTCTGGCCAGCAGTTCCTGATGGGCAACTGGGGCATCTCCGGTGCCGGCGTTTGGGATCTGGAGCGCGATCTGATCACGCGCTCGGAGATCGGCTTGCTGTTTGACGATGATTGTTTCCGGTTCGAGTTCGGATTCCGGCGCGACAACACCCGCGCCCGCCCCTCCGGTCCGTCCGAGGGGATTTATATCCGCCTAAACCTCGCCACTTTCGGCGGTACAGGTTATGGGCGGAACAGCAGAAGCTGGTAGGGACATCGAACGATATTCGATGACCTGTGAATTGTGGCCACCGCTCCGGATTGGGTTTCAGGATTGACTATGGGTTTCAAGCGTTTCGTTTCCAGCGTGACCTGCGCCGCCTTGGTGGCGACCATGGTTCCGGTCTCGGTCCAGGCCAGCAGTGGCCTTCAGGATCCGCCCCAGGCTGCGGGCAGCCTGAACCCGGCGGCCGAATCGGCCCCGCGGCTGACGGCGGCTGCCCCCAGTTCCAACTGGCCGATGGCGTCCTGGCCACCGTCAACGACAGCGTCATCACCGGTTTTGATCTGCGCCAGCGGATGCTGATGCTGATCATGCAAACCCAGGTCCAGCCGACCGAGGAAAACCTGCCCGCCATCCAGCGTGAAGCGCTCAACTCGATGATTGAGGAACGCCTGCAGGCGCAAGAGCTGGCCAAATACGCCAAGAACATCACGGTCACCGACGCCGAGGTCGACGCCGAGATCCAGGGACGTGCCCAGGAAGCCGGAACCACGGCAGAGGCTTATCTGGAGTTTCTGGCCCAGNGGNGGATCCAGCCCGCCACGATCCGCGAGCAGATCNGCACGTCTATCGGCTGGCAGCAGCTGGTTGGCGGTCGCTACCAGGCTCGGGCCCGGGTGTCTCAAGCCCAGGTGCAGCAGACTCTGCGTCAACTGACCGAGAATGCTTCCAAGCCCCAGTACCTGATCGGTGAAATCTACCTCGACGCCACCCGTTTCGGCGGCCAGCAAGCCGCCATGAGCGGTGCCAACTCACTGATCCAGCAAATGATCCAGGGGGCACCGTTCCAGTCTGTCGCGACCCAATTCTCCTCGGCTCCGTCGGCTGCCCGCAGTGGTGATGCCGGCTGGGTTGTCCAGGGCACCGGCCTGCCGGAACTGGAAGCCGCCATGGCCCAGTTGGACGTGGGTGAGCTTTCGCGCCCGATCCCGGTCGATGGGNGGNTCTGGATCCTCTACATGCGTGACAAGCGCAGTGGCGCAGCCAGCAGCCTGGTGTCCCTCAAGCAGGTCATGGTTGAGCTGCCCGAGACCGCATCCGAAGCCGACGTGCAGGCCGCAACAGCGCGCCTCACCTCTCTGCAGCCGCAGCTGAACTGTGACAACATGCTGGCCCGTGCCACGTCGGAACCCGGCCTGCTGGGATCGGATCTGGGAGAGGCCGAGGTCGAAAACATGGCCCCGCAGTTCCAGCAGATCGCACGCTCGGCAGAGGTTGGATCGGTGTCCACACCGGTGCGGACCNCCCTGGGGCTGCATTTGGTAGGCGTCTGTGACCGCCGTGTTGGCACGGCCAATGTGCCGTCCGCCGTTCAGGTCGAGAACGGACTGTTCCGCCAGAACCTGGCCATGCTGTCACGCCGCTACCTGCGTGATCTGCGCGCAGACGCCCTGATCGAGATCAAGTGACGCCAGCGGTGTCCGCACCGCTAGTCCTGACCCTGGGTGAACCCGCGGGCATCGGGCCGGAGATTGTCGCCGCCGCCTGGCAACGGCTTCGCATGTCTGGACCCGCATTCGCCGTGATCGGAGATATCCGGTGCCTCGCCGACCGCGGCATCCCGGTTCGTCAGGTCGACGGGACGGAGGGAGTCCGTGCAGGCTTTGCCTCTGCCCTGCCGCTGATCGACCGCCCCCTGCCAGCGCCCGTGACCCCTGGCCATCCGGATCCGCGCAATGCGGGCGTCGTCGCCGACTGGATCGAAGAGGGTGTTGCCCTGTGCCTGTCCGGTTCGGCATCGGCCCTGGTGACGGCCCCGATCGCCAAGGCACCGCTCTATGCGGGCGGATTTCAGCATCCGGGCCATACCGAGTTCATTGCTGAACTGACGGCAGATACGCCCTGGCCCGACCTGCGCGGCCCGGTGATGATGCTGACGGCTGCGAACCTGAGGGCCTGTCTGGCGACCATTCATGTGCCGCTTGCCGGTGTGCCGGAGCTGATCACCGCCGAGCGGGTCGCGCGCACGGCCCAGGTGGTGGATGAGGCCCTGCGCCGCGACTTCGGCCTGGCCACCCCGCGACTGGCCCTGGCTGGCCTGAACCCCCATGCTGGAGAAAGCGGTGCCATAGGTTCAGAGGAAGTCGACATCCTCGTCCCGGTCGCCCGAACCCTGCGCGAGCAAGGCATAGACCTGTCGGACCCGCGCCCGGCCGACACCCTGTTCCACGATGAGGCCCGTGCCACCTATGATGCGGTGATCTGCCTGTATCATGATCAGGCCCTGATCCCGGTGAAGACCCTGGACTTCTGGGGCGGGGTCAATGCGACCCTTGGCCTGCCGATCATCCGCACATCGCCAGACCACGGGACCGGATTTGACATTGCCGGACAAGGTATCGCCCGACCCGACAGCCTGATTGCCGCCATTCACCTGGCAGCGGTCATGGCCTCAAACCGGGCCGTCACCAGGCCGGGGCCTGACCATGACGTCTGATGCCCTTCCGTCCCTGCGTGATCAGCTCGAGGCGCACGGGCTGATGGCCAAAAAGAGCTTTGGTCAGCATTTCCTGCTGGACCTCAACATAACGCGCAAGATCGTTCGCTTGGCAGGCCCCTTCCAGGGTCATTGCGTGATCGAGGTCGGGCCCGGCCCGGGCGGCCTGACACGCGCCCTGCTGGAAAGCGATGCGGGGCCCGTCTTCGTCATCGAANAAGACCCGCGCTTCATACCATTGCTGGAAGAACTTCAGGCCACTGATTCACGCCTGCGCATCNGATTGGCCGATGCCCTGAAAGTAAATGAAGCAGAGTTGGTCGAGGGACCGGCCCACCTGGTGTCCAACCTGCCCTACAACGTCGGCACGCCCCTGCTGATCAAATGGCTGACAGGGCCATGGACGCCCGCGTCACTGACCCTGATGTTCCAGAAGGAGGTGGCTGAGCGGGTCGTGGCTCCGGTCGGAAGCTCGGCCTATGGACGCCTGGCGGTGATTGCCCAGACGCTCAGCGAAGCCCGCCTGGTCATGAATCTCCCCGCTGCCGCCTTCACGCCACCGCCAAAAGTCGCCAGTGCTGTGGTCCACCTGCAGCCGTACACCGATCGCCCGTCAGCGGCCCTGCTGAGGCGTCTGGAACACGTCACCGCCGCAGCCTTTGGCCAGCGGCGAAAGATGCTTAGATCCAGCTTGAAGTCCCTCGGCGGGGCAGACCTGTGCCTGCGGGCTGACATCAGCCCCGATGCCCGGGCCGAAACAATCCCCCTGACGNGCTTCCTGCGCCTGGCCCAGGCCTCCGATCAGTAGAATAGGCTACCGTTGTCCGGCGAACTGCGAGGTTCGTCCCGGCGTTCACGCCAGCGTGCTTCCCGCGCGGCCCGCTCTCGGTGGCGTTGTTCGCGCCGCGCCTCGATCTCAGCCTGGGCTTCATCAAAGCCAAACGACGGTCGATCGCGATCCACCGGTGGTGGGTCGATCGCAGGCGGGGAAAGGTCTCCCGATACCGCGGGCCGCACCATCCCCTCACGCGGCTTGCGCAGGACGGGGCTACCCTGCATCGGCTCCCGCTGCGGCGGGACCTCCGCAGCGTCCTCGACAAAATAGGGGTCCATGTCCGCCGAGACCGTCCGCAGGCTGTCCGCATCAAAACCGTCGACCAGGGTGCCGACATCCATCTGCTCCCCGGTGCCACGCCTTTGGGTTCCGGCGTCACCAGGCTGATATCCAGAAGCTGGCCACGCGGAAGCTGATCCCCGGCCCGACGCGCAACCTCACGGCTCATCAACTGCGCCGCGCCGACGACGCCGATGATCGCCAGTGTCAGGAATCCCGCCGCACCGGCGGATATCAGCAGGCTCTTGCGGGTCAGCCTCGGAATACGGGCCATGACTGTGTCTCAACACTGTTCACGCCCCCGGCAACTCGACTTTACACCACTTCATCCAGAAGTGCTCTACGATATCCATCGACCCATAGGTTACGGACCCTACGGCTACGCTCGGCGTGATAAATATGCGCCAGCTCGGCATAGGACCGGTCGAAGTCGTCATTGACCAAAACATAGTCAAAGGCGTCGCTGTGCTCGATCTCGCCCTTGGCATTGCGGATGCGGCGCTCGATCACCTCCGGCGAGTCCTGGCTGCGCGTCACGAGCCGCCGACGCAGTTCTTCCAGGCTCGGAGGCAGGATGAAGACACGCACCGCATCACCCGGACATTTCCGGGTAATTTCCTCGGCCCCCTGCCAGTCGATATCGAACAGAACGTCTCGCCCTTCGGCCAGGGCCCGGTCCACGGGAGCCTTCAGTGAGCCATAGCGATTGCCATGGACATCGGCCCATTCCAGAAAGGCATCATTGTCGATCTGCCGCTGGAATTCCTCTTCCGAGACAAAATGATAGTCGCGGTCAGCTACCTCGCCGGGGCGAATGCCGCGGGTGGTCAGGCTGATCGACAGCTCCAGAGCCTTGTGGTCCGCCATCAGGCGCCGGCAAAGGCTGGTTTTGCCGGCTCCGGACGGGCTGGCAACAATCAACAGGACGCCGCGACGCGGGGTGCGGTTATTCGACATTNNCTGGACCTGTTCTCGCATCTGTTCGATCACCGCCTTGAGCTCCAGACCGATGGCCGTCAGAGCCGTCGTGGCGGACTTGGAACACAGGGTGTTGGCCTCGCGCATAAACTCCTGCATCAGAAAGTCCAGCTTGCGACCAGCCGGAGGTTGATTCAGCAGGGTCCGGGCTGATGCCACGTGCGCCGTCAGGCGGTCGAGCTCCTCACGCACGTCTGCCTTGGTGGCGAGGGCGGCGGCCTCGACCACAAGGCGCTCTTCATAGCCGGGCACCCCCATCGCTGCGGAAGCCGGCACGAGATCGCCCATGCGGCGGTGAAAACGTTCCCGGATGGCCTCGACCTGGGCCTGAGCCTCGGCCTCAGCCTTGCCGACCAGCGCTTCAATCTGCCGGACGAAACCCTCGATCACCGGCAACAGTCGCTGCCCCTCCTCGTCGCGCGAGCCCTTCAATGCGGCCAGGGCTGCGTCGATACTGGTGGCGATCGCGTCTTCCATTGCCCCNCTCGCCTCCGGGTCGTCGCTCTCGTCGGGGACACCGAGCACACCCTTGAGAGCCAGCAAGCCATCGGCGGTCGGCGGCTGGGCACCCCGCGCCTCCAGGGCCTTCGCCTGCAGCATATAGCGGGTCAGCACGGCCTCATGGATGTGGACCTCGGCCTCCGCATCGGTGCGGCGCGCCTGTACATTCACGGACACCTGCCCGCGGTTCAGCCGCGCCTGGGCCAGCGCTTTGGTCAGCCGCTCCAGGTTCTCGAACTGGGCAGGCCCACGAAAACGGACCTCCAGCGTCCGGCCATTGACCGATCGAGCCTCCACCGCCCAGCTCCATTCGCCCAAGGCATCGGTGGAAGCACGCCCGTCAGCCCGGCCAAAGCCGGTCATGCCGGATATTGACGTCTGGCTCACGGGGTGGTCGCCGAAGGTGAGGCCGGCTGACCAGATTGCGGCACCCGGATCACGCGGGCACCGGGTGGCAGATTGTCCAGGGGCGAGGTCCCGCGCAGGCCATCACCATTGGTGGAGCCATCGGGCGCGGTAATGGTCTCGGCATTTCCACCGGGAGGNTCAGGCACCGCCTCGGGCGGCAGACCCTGTTGCTGCCGCTCGATGTTGCGCCAACGGGCCACGTTCTGCAGATGCTCATCATAGGTTCGGGCAAAGGCATGCCCGCCGGTGCCGTCCGCGACAAAGAACAGATCCGGCGTCGTGGGCGGGTTCAGCACCGCCGCCAGGGCCTCGCGCCCAGGGTTGGCAATCGGCGTCTCCGGCAGGCCATCCATGCGGTAGGTGTTCCATTGGGTCACGGCATCAAGCTCTGAGCGACGCAGACCGCGCCCCATCGGCCGCCCCTTGGTCACGGCGTAGGCGACGGTTGGATCGCTTTCCAGCCGCATTCCGGCCCGAAGGCGATTGGAAAACACGGCCGCGACCCGCGGTCGCTCGGCCACCCCGGTTTCCTTCTCCACGATCGAAGCCAGGATCACCGCCTCTTCGGGTGTCCGGACCACAGGATTGGCACTTCGCGTCAGCCACAGCTCCTCNAGATTGCGGCCTGCCGCCGCCTGCATGCGGCGAATGACGGCATTACGATCCTCGCCCCGCGCGATCTCATAGGTGTCCGGCCAAAGGGTGCCCTCAGGGGTCCTCGACNNGATTTCACCCGTCAGCAGGTCCTCGGCATTCAGGATGTCGACCGCCTGGGCCGACGACCAACCCTCGGGCAGGGTCACGAAATGTCGTACCACCTTGCCATCGACCAGCAGGGCCAGGACCGCCTGCAGCGAGGCACCCGACGGCACCTCATGCTCGCCCGCTCTCAGCTTGCGATCCGATCCGGTCATGGCGGCAGCCGCCTTGAACATGTCGGTCGAGCGGATCACGCCCGCAGATTTCAGCTGCGCCGCAATGGCATTGACCCCGGCCCCGCTNGGNAGGGTTACATAGGTGCTGTCGCCCTCGCGAGCCTGCGGACCCGGCGAGAAGAACACCATCCAGGCCGCGATCAGGGCGACCAGCAGAAAGCCGGCAAACGTCGCACTTGCCGCCAGCAGGGCCACGCCCCGGCTGCGGCGGTCTGCGGCACTACCGCGATTGAACGGCCAGAAGCTCATGTCGGGGCCTTGAACACGACGCACGCATTGGTGCCACCAAAGCCGAAGGAGTTCGACATGGCCACGTCGATCTTCATCGGCTGTCCCTTGTCNCTGACCATGTTCAGCGCCGTTTCGTGTTCCGGATCATCCAGATTGATGGTGGGGGGNGCCACCTGATCACGAATGGCCAAGATGCAATAGACACATTCGACAGCACCAGCCGCTCCCAGCAGGTGACCAATCATCGACTTGGTGGAACTTAGGGCCACGTCCGGCGCATGGTCGCCCATCAGCCGCTCGACCGCCTTGGCCTCGATCCAGTCGGCCATCGTTGAGGTGCCATGGGCGTTGACGTAGTCGACATCCGCTGGCGTCAAACCGGCCCGGTTCAGGGCCATGACCATGGCACGATAGCCGCCCTCACCGTCCTCGCTGGGCGCGGTGATATGATAGGCGTCGCCGGACAGGCCGTAACCGACGACCTCAGCATAGATCTTGGCCCCGCGCGCCTTGGCGTGCTCGTATTCTTCCAGAACGACGATCCCGGCACCTTCACCCATCACAAAGCCGGCATGGCCGGTGTCATAGGGNCGGCTGGCCTTCTCGGGCGTGTCATTATAGGCCGTGCAAAGCGCCTTGCAGGCCAGGAACCCGGCGATCCCGATCGGCACAATNCCGCTTTCGGCCCCGCCCGCGACCATGACATCCGCATCCCCCAGGGCAATCAGCCGGGCCGCATCGCCAATGGCATGGGCACCGGTGGCACAGGCCGTCACCACCGCGTGGTTGGGACCCTTCAGGCCATGGCGGATCGACACCTGACCCGAGGCCAGATTGATCAGAGCGGANGGAATGAAGAAGGGGCTGACCCGGCGTGGGCCTTTNTCCTTCAGCTCAATGGCCGTGTCGGCGATGGGCCCCAGGCCCCCGATGCCCGAGCCGATCATCACCCCGGTGGCGATCTTGTCGTCCTCGCTTTGTGGGTGCCAGTTGGCATCCTCCAGCGCCTCATCCGCCGCCGCGATGGCATAGAGGATGAAGTCATCGACCCGCTTGCGGTCCTTGGCCGACATGACCGCTTCGGGATCGAACACACCCGGCGTATCGGGTGTGCCGCCACCGCGCCCGTCCACAGTCGGCACTTCGCCGGCAATCGTGCAGGCATAGCCTTCGGTGTCGAAACCCGTGATGGGCTTGATCCCGGACTTCCCNTCAAGAATTGAGGACCAGCAATGTTCCACTCCGGTCCCGTGCGGGGTGACCAGGCCCAGTCCAGTGACGACGACGCGGCGCATGCGCAGACGCTCCTTCAGTTCGGAATCGAGCCGCTACAATAAGCACCCACTCAGCCAAGGGCTAGCTCTGGCCGCAAGCAACGCTCCATTCCCTTGGGTCGGCCCTTGGGTCGGCCCCAGAGGCAGGGCCTCTTGCGGAGCGTGAATTTATTCCTACATCCATCAGGCCGCTACGCAGCGGCTCGGGTCTTTGACATGTGCATCGCCGACGCCTCCGCCCGCAGACAAGCCACAGGAGCCGCCGTTGCCCACCCGACTTGCTGTTGCAGGATCGGAAAGGCCGGGTTTCTCCCCGCGGGGAGGCACGGCCCCAAGGGAGGGTGCGGGAACGGGGTGAGGTCAGACTCTTCAGACTGTTCAGACCCTGTTTTTCGGATTTGTCCCCGTCTGAAGACAGGAATTGGCACTTTTGGCACCATTGGCACCCTGTTCCTCAGGGGGACTGAGCCGCCGTCCCACGCCAAATGCGGCCCGGAAGCGAAAACAGCCGCCGGGTTGCCCCGACGGCTGCTCTTGTCTCTTGCGATCCGCGAAGGCTTAGGAGCCCAGCTTCTCGTTGATGAACTTCACCGCGTCGCCGACGGTCTGGATGTGCTCAGCGGCATCATCGGGGATCTCGACGTCGATNTCTTCTTCGAAGGCCATGACCAGTTCGACGTTGTCGAGCGAGTCAGCGCCCAGGTCGTCGATGAAGCTGGCCTTTTCCGTGACCTTGTCCGGATCAGCGTCCAGGTGTTCGATGACGATCTTGCGGACGCGTTCCAGGGTATCAGACATATTTTCTGCCTCAATGTGCCGTCGAAACGGCGGTTATCTCCGCCATCGCCCTAAGCCGATGGCATCATCAGTGCAAGCCCCTTGACGGGACTCACACCTGACGGCTGCGGAGCAATTAGCACAGTCACAACGCGGGGAAAGGGCCTTATGACCGTTCAGTGCCTAGATCATGGCCATCCCGCCATTGACGTGTAGCGTCTGGCCGGTGACGTAGGCGGCCTCATCGGAGGCCAGATACACCGCCGCTGCCGCAATCTCATCGCCGGTGCCCAGGCGTCCGGCCGGGATTTTCGACAGGATGGCCTCACGCTGCTGGTCGTTCAGCACATCGGTCATGGGGCTGGCTATAAACCCCGGTGCGATGCAGTTGACCGTCACGCCGCGCGACCCGACCTCCTGCGCCAGGGACTTGGAAAAGCCGATCATCCCCGCCTTGGACGCGGAATAGTTGGTCTGGCCCGGATTGCCGGTGACACCGACCACCGAGGTCACGCCGATGATCCGCCCCGCCCGTCGCTTCATCATGCCGCGCAGGGTCGCCCGGGACAGTCGGAAATAGCTTTCCAGATTGACGCGAACCACGTCGTTGAAGTCCTCATCCTTCATCCGCATCAGGAGGCCATCGCGGGTGATCCCGGCATTGGCCACCAGGATATCAAGGGGTGAGCCCGCCACGGCTTCAGCCGCATCCACCAGGCCATCAACCGAAGCCGGATCGGACAGATTGGCCGTCGCATAGTGGGTCCGCTCGCCCAGTTCGGCCTTCATTTCCTCCAGCACCGCCTCGCGCGTGCCGGACAGCACCACGGTCGCGCCTTGCGCATGCAGGGCACGGGCAATCGCCCCGCCGATGCCGCCACTGGCACCCGTGACCAGCGCAGTCTTGCCGGTAAGATTGAACATGNNATGACGTTTCCTTCCAAAGCTGGGACACCTCCTATCCGAGCCCGCTCCCAATCGCCAGAGGTAGCCGCANTGAGCCCGTCCCTGCCCGCCCCGAACCGCCGTGGCCTGTTACTGGGCATGGGAAGCCTGGCTCTGGCCGGATGCGCCAGCGGGCGGCTCCCGACCTTGCCCGGGGCGACCCAGAACGCGGCGCAAAGGTTCGCCGCCACCCAGGCCGTGCTGGACCGCTATGTCGCCGAACAGAAGCTGCCGGGCATCACCGTCGGCGTGCGGGCGCCGGACGGTCAGGACTGGTTCCTGCAGGCCGGGCATGTCGACTATGACCTGACCTCGCGGCTGATGGATCGGAACACCCTGTTCCGCATCTATTCGATGACCAAGCTGGTCACCGGCGCGGCAGCGGGTCTGTGTATTGAGGATGGGCTGTTCGGCCTGGACACGCCGATCGGTCAGTTCGTGCCGGAAATGGCGAATATGACCGTGGCCATCGACCCTGAGACCAGCCTGGACGCCCGCCCGGCCAGTGGCCCGATCACCATTCGGCATCTGCTGACCCACACCAGTGGTCTGGTCTACACCATCACCGGCAACGGCCCGATCCAGCGCGCCTATCGCCAGGCGGGCATCTTCCCTTTGCNNCGCCGCGCCGACACCCAACCTGGCGACGGGGCCAAGGTCCACGATCTGGATGAGATGGTGCGGCGGCTGGGCAAGATCCCGCTGAAGACCGATCCGGGCACGGCCTATGAGTATTCGATCTCGCTGGATGTGCTGGGTGCCGTGATCCAGCGGGCCAGCGGCATGGCCTTCCCCGATTATGTCCAGCGGCGGTTGTTGGATCCGCTTCGGATGACCGACACCGGCTGGTATCTGCGTCCCGGCAATGCAGCGCGACTGGCCTCCATCTACGTCTATGGGCCAGAGGGTCGCGGTCCCAATGCCGACCCCAATGGCGGCCTGTTCGCCCATCCGGTCACGCTCTATGCGGGCGGCGCAGGGCTTCTGTCGACGACGCAGGACTATCTGGCCTTCCTGGCGATGCAGCTGGATGACGGCCTGTCAGGGCGCGTCCGGGTAATGGCCCCGGCGGCGGCCCAGCTGATCCGCTCGGACATCATGGACCCGGCGCTGACCGCTCTGGGCGGCGGGCACGGCTTTGGCGGCTGGGTCGCGCGCGCCGGGCACCTGAGGGCTGGCGAATACGGCTGGAGCGGCGCGGCCGGAACCCAGGCCTGGATCGACAAGCCTCGCAACTTTGCCGCTGTCATGATGATCCAGGCTNGCCCCTATGGTGCGTCGGACGCCATCCGCGCCGTGCGCCCGGCCATCGATCAGGATCTGGGTATCGTGCGAACCTAGCCCAGCGAGGCCGCAAACGCCTCCAGATCCTCCGGCGTGTTCAGCGACAGGCTTTCGGCGTCCGGCGCGATGCGCTTGGCCATACCGGCCAGGACCTTGCCCGAGCCGACCTCGACGAAGCGGCCTACCTCGCCCTCGGAGGCCATCCAGGTGACGCTCTCGCGCCAGCGTACGCGCCCGGTGACCTGCTCCACCAGCAGGCGGCGGATGACGTCCGGTTCACTCTCCGGGCGGGCCGTGACATTGGCCACCACCGGCACCAGCGGCAGGGAGATCTCCGCATCAGCCAGGGCCGCAGCCATTTCATCGGCGGCTGGCTGCATCAGCGGACAGTGGAACGGGGCCGAGACGTTCAGCGGAATGGCCCGTGCGCCCAGCTCCTTGGCTTTCTCGATGGCCCGGTCGACAGCGGCCTTGTCGCCCGAGATGACGATGTTGCCAGCGTTATTGTCATTGGCCACGACGCAGACGCCGACCTCGGCCCCTGCGGCTGCGGCGGCTTCTGCCAGGGCGAGATCCGTCTTGGGACCGATCAGCGAGGCCATGGCCCCCTGCCCGACCGGCACCGCCCGCTGCATCGCCTGCCCGCGCAGCTTCAAGAGGCGCGCCGTATCCGCCAGCGAGATGGCCCCCGCCGCCGCCAGCGCCGAGTATTCCCCCAGCGAGTGCCCAGCGACATAGGCCGCTGCCGTCACATCGACGCCGAACTCGGCCTTCAGCGCCCGCATGGCCGCCACCGACACCGCCATCAGGGCCGGCTGGGCATTTTCCGTCAGGGTCAGCTGATCCTCCGGCCCCTCGCGCATCAGCACCGACAGCTTCTGGCCCAGCGCGTCATCGACCTCGGCGAAGACCTCCCGAGCACTGGAGAAGGCATCGACCAGGCTGGAGCCCATGCCGACCGACTGGCTGCCCTGTCCGGGGAAGAGGAATGCGAGGGTCATGGCGGGGCTCCGTAAGGGAAGGATCGGCAATGGCCGTGTGATTAGCCGCTTCGCTCGCCAAGGTCACGTCCCAACAGTTGGATCGAAACTTCGGCCCCTGGCCAATGCAAAACGGGCCGGGGATCGCTCCCCGGCCCGTCATGGTCTTGCATGGTATCTTGCCCTCAAGCAGCGAGCGATCGCGTCGATCGCGCCAGGGCAAAGATCAAGTATTACTTGATCTGGACCTTGGCACCGGCTTCCTCGAGCTTCTTCTTCAGCTCTTCAGCGGCTTGCTTGGAGACGTTCTCAACGACATTCTGAGGCGCGCCTTCGACCAGGTCCTTGGCTTCCTTCAGGCCCAGATCGGTGCGGGCACCACGGACTTCCTTGATGACGTTGATCTTCTTGTCGCCGCCGTCAACCAGGACAACGGTGAACTCGGTTTGCTCTTCGCCAGCCGGAGCGGCGTCACCACCGCCAGCGGCAGCGCCGCCAGCCGGCATAGCCATGGCCACCGGAGCAGCGGCGGAAACGCCCCACTTTTCTTCCAGCAGCTTGGACAGCTCAGCAGCTTCCAGGACGGTCAGCGAGGACAGGTCTTCAACGATTTTGGCGAGATCGGCCATGATGGGTTTCCTTCGGTAGGATAGGGTTCAGAGAGAGGTTTGCAGAGATGGAAGCTCGGTCGCTTACGCGGCGTCCTTGGCGCCATAGGCGCTGAACACACGGGCGAGCTGGGCAGCCGGAGCCTGAACCACACCGGCGACCTTGGTCGCGGGCGCGTTGAGCAGGCCCAGCAGGGTGGCGCGGATCTGGTCGAGCGACGGCAGCTTGGCCAAGGTGTCAACACCCTTCGCATCGACGATGGTCTCGCCCATGAAGCCACCCAGGATCACGAACTTGTCGTTGCCCTTGGCGAACTCGGACGACACCTTGGCGGCGGTCACCGGATCGTTGGCATAGGCGATTCCCACAGGCCCTTTGAACAGGGTGCGGTATTCGCTGCCGTCGTCGGCTCCGAGCGCCTTCAGCGCCAGGCGGTTCTTGACCACCTTGAACGTGCCGCCTTCCTTGCGGAGGCGTCCACGCAGATCTTCCATTTCCGCAACGGTCAGACCCAGGTTGTGGGTCACGACCACGGCACCGGCGTCGGCAAAGACGCCCTTCAGCGTCTCGATCGACTCGGCTTTNTGTGCGCGGTCCATTGCGGTCTCCAGTCTTGTGCTTTGCCGCCGGGAACAGCCCCGACGACAGTTTGCGGTGCGTCCCTGCATCACTGCGGGGCGTACGGCGGTCTTCAATTGTCCGAAGGAAAGCCGATACCTGTCGTCCGTCCCGGAACGGGCCGACGTCAGATCGTCTGCATCCCCATCTCCCCACGGTGCCAGAGGGCTCTCTGACGTTTATGGCATGGGTGGCCCCCACGCCCCGAAGTTCTCGGACAGGCCCGCCGCTACCCGAGGGTCACGGCGGAAAGCGGGCCTCTTAAAGTGCCCCGCGCGAATGTCAAGTAAATCAGCAGCAGGGCGCGAGGCCGGCGCTAGAGCTTGCCCACCGGTCCCTGATCAGCCGGCATGGATGTGAGGCCAGCCCCTTCCAGCATGGCCGAGCGCACCTCGCTGGCGTCGCAGCCATAGTGGTCGCAGATGCGCAGGGCCATCTTGTCGAACAGTTGCGGCATCAGGGACATGACCGCTTCATTGACCTGGGGCATCAACAGATAAGTCTTGCGCAAAATCTCGCGGCCCACCTCATTGTCGTAGAAGTCCAGGAGGGCCTGAAGCTCTTCGGTGCTGAACGACTGGGCAAAGACCGGGACCATCCGCTCCATCATCTGCGGCACAAGATCCGTGGTCAGATCCGTGGTCAGATCAACCATGAAGGCCCGATCCTCGCCGACATACTAGCTGTGTCTCCATCGGCGGCGGTCGAAGCTTCGATCATGGCCCGCATATGCTCTTCCAGCTGTTCGCCCTGCATCAGCTGGACATATCGGCGGCTCAGGGCCAGGCGGTGAGCTTCACTCCCGTCCTCCCGCGACACAGCGGCGCGTTCAGCCTTGCTGGGGCCAGCCTCTGGCTGACTTTGGGCCAGAGCGGGCTGGGCCAGCACCAGACAGGCCGCAGCGGTCAGGATAAGCGCGCATGGTCTCCCCAGACAACTCAGCCGGAACATGGCCGGGCAGTGGTGAATTGGCAATCCGCCACCGGGCCAGAGGCGAACCGGGATCCACCTGCAAACCGTCCAGGCGAAAAGCACCTGGTCGCCCCGTGAAACAAAAAGGCGGCAAGGTTGCCCTCGCCGCCTTATGCGTTGGTGTTGCCCCCGCCTTGCGGGCGAGGGTCAGCTGCCTCAGGCGTCCAGCGAGGCCGGATCGACCTTGAAGCCCGGGCCCATCGTCGACGACAGGCTGATGCGCTTCACATAGGTGCCCTTGGCCCCTGAAGGCTTGGCCTTGACCAGGGCGTCGACGTAAGCCTTGACGTTGGCTTCCAGGGCTTCCTGGGTGAACGAGGCCTTGCCGATGCCGCCGTGGGCGATACCGGCCTTTTCGACGCGGAACTCGACCGCACCGCCCTTGGCGTCCTTGACGGCCTGGGCAACGTTCGGGGTCACAGTGCCCACCTTGGGGTTCGGCATCAGGCCGCGTGGGCCCAGCACCTTACCCAGACGACCGACCAGGGCCATCATGTCGGGCGAGGCGATGACACGGTCAAAGTCCATCAGGCCACCGTTGATCTGTTCGTACAGATCTTCGGCACCGACGTATTCGGCACCGGCTGCCTTGGCTTCTTCGGCCTTGGCGTCCTTGGCGAAGACGGCGACGCGAACGTCACGGCCGGTGCCCGACGGCAGACTGACCACACCACGGACCTGCTGGTCAGCGTGACGCGGATCGACACCCAGGTTGACGGCGATCTCGATCGACTCGTCGAACTTGGCCTTGGCGTTGTCTTTCACAGCCTTGATGGCGTCGGCAAAGGGAAGCAGGGCTTCGCGGTCGCCGGTCCAGGCTTGGATGCGCTTGGCTTTCTTGGCCATGTCTTAGCCCTCCACCACGTTCAGGCCCATCGCGCGGGCCGAGCCTTCGATAATCTTGGTCGCGGCGTCCAGGTCGTTCGCGTTCAGATCCTTCATCTTCTTTTCGGCGATTTCCCGCAGCTGGCTGCGCTTGATCTTGCCCGAGGTCTCACGACCGGTCTTGGCCGAGCCCGACTTAATGCCGGCCGCCTGCTTCAGGTAGAACGTCGCCGGCGGGGTCTTGGTGACGAAGGTAAAGCTCTTGTCCTGGTAGACCGTGATCACGGTCGGCAAGGGCGTGCCCTTGGCTTCCTTCTCGGTGCGCGCATTGAACTCCTTGCAGAAGCCCATGATGTTCACACCGCGCTGACCCAGAGCCGGGCCGATCGGCGGCGAAGGCGTGGCAGAGCCCGCGGGCACCTGCAGTTTGATGTAGCCGAGAATCTTCTTGGCCATTGTTCTCTCCTATGAAGCGGGGAACCTAATCCCCACGGATGAGCCGTGGTGTGGCATGGCTGCCTCCCACGGATTTGTGCGAGCAAGCCCGCACCGCCCTGTTCAGAGCGAGGCGCGCCTATAGCGGAAGGCGGGGCGGAACGCAAACGAGAGCCGCAAAGCGCCAGACACCCAAGGAATGCCAGACGAAAAGGTCCTAAGGAGAAGCTCATGACCTTTCGCATCGTCGCCCTGCCCCTTCGAATCCTTGATTCCGTCATCGAAGCCTCAGATGCAGACCTCGCCGCCATCGGTGCCACTCGCGTGATTGCTGAGAAAGCAAACAGCGCCCCTTGCCGTGTCAGCCTGGTCGACGCCGAACCAGGGNAAGCCCTAATCCTGCTGAATCACCGCCACCTGAATGTCCCGCTTAGTCCCTACCGCGCAGACGGGCCCATCTTTGTGCGCGAGAAGGCCGTCCAGGCCGTACCGATGTCAGGTGAGGTTCCCGACATGCTGGCCCGGCGTCTGTTGTCGGCGCGTGTCTATGATGCGGACTGGATGATGATTGATGCCGATGTGATCGAAGGCTCANGAACCCGGGATCGGTTGGTCCAATGGTTCCGGATGCCCGCGGCGGTCACCGTTCATCTCCATACCGCCCGTCGGGGATGTTTTATGGCTGCAGCTCTCAGGGACTGACCTGAAAATCAGAAAGGCCGCGCCCGATGGACGCGGCCTTTTTGCGTTCTGTTGGTTGTCGTAGCCTACGCCGCGACCTTTTCCACCTGACCGTATTCGAGGTCCACCGGGGTCGGGCGGCCGAAGATGGACACGGCCACGCGCAGGCGGGCGTTGTCCTCGTCGACGCTCTCGACCTGACCGTCGAAGCTGGCGAACGGGCCGTCGATGACCTTGACGGTCTCGCCGATGTCAAAGCGGATGGTGGGCTTGGGACGCTCAACGCCCTCTTCCACGGCACCGATGATGTTCTGAACCTCGCGCTCGGACACCGGTAGCGGCTTGGTGCCACCGGCAGCGCCCAGGAAGCCCGTAACCTTCGGCGTATTCTTGACCAGGTGATAGGCGTCGTCGGTCATCTCCATCTTCACCAGCACATAGCCGGGGAAGAATTTGCGCTCGGAGTTGACCTTGCGGCCCCGACGGACCTCGACGACCTCTTCGGTCGGCACCAAGATTTCGGAGAAGTTCTCCGACAGGCCCTGGCGGGCGGCCTGATCACGCAGGTGCTCGGCGACCTTCTTTTCGAAGTTCGAATAGGCGTGGACGATATACCACTTGTGGCGGGGNTTCGGCGCGATTGTTTCGGCAGCGTCAGTCATGGGGGAATCTCGTTTAGGAGCCGAGGGCCAGGAGCCAGCGGGTGAACATGGTCAATCCCCAGTCCACCGCCAGGAAGAACAAGGACGCCAGTGCCACCATGATGAACACCATCACGGAGGTGATCCAGGTCTCCTTGCGGCTCGGCCAGACAATCTTGCGGGCTTCGGCCCGGACCTGACTGATGAACTGCAGCACCGTTGTGCGCTTTTGGCGCAGCTGCATCCGCAGCTACAGCACTTCCAGCCAGGGCGGGACGGGCTTCAGAGGATTGACGCCCTTGCGGGGACTTGGCCTTGGCCATCGGGTTCTCTTCAAACAAACAAGCCTAGGCCACCAGATAGGGAGACCCATCCGGCGGCGATAGGGGAAAATGGCAGGAGTTGAGGGACTCGAACCCACGACCCCGGTTTTGGAGACCGGTGCTCTACCAGCTGAGCTAAACTCCTGGGTTCGGCAACACCCCGACTAGATCAACGCGGTGCTGTTTCGCCAGAGGCGCGGCTATGCCGGAAGCCGAGAGGGTTTTCAAGTCGATAGCGAAAACACACACCCGGCAAGCACTAATTCACCTATCCATGGCAATTGCGCCCAGGGTGCAGGTAGAAACCCAGATTAATGAGGCTCATTCGTGAATAGAGTATTGAAATTTCTCCCGAAAGATCAGCGCGGCAATGTCGCGATGATTTTCGCACTAAGCTTGGTCCCCGTGTCGCTTATGACGGGTTTCGGAATCGATATCTGGCGCCAGAACGAGGCTCAGACCGCCGCACAACACGCCGCTGATGCTGCGGCCCTGGCTGCTGCATCCGGCGATGGGCAAACCGAAGCCCAACTGCTGCAAGATGCTGAAGCCTTTGTTGAGGCGAACCTGCCCGAAAGCCTCAGATCCTCCTCCTACACGCTCGACGTTGACTACAACAGCGATCAGCACATCACGGTAAACCTGAACTCCGAGATTCCTGCGATATTCTCGGGACTTATCGGACGCAACACTCTCCCGGTCAAAGGACGGGCTGTGGCCACACGGGCCGGGCCGGGCGATGATCCGGTCGAGATCGCCCTAGTCCTCGATAACACCTATTCCATGTCGGCGGACATCGGCGGTGGCCGGACACGCATTCAGGCCTTGCAGGCGGCCTCCNTGACCCTGATCAATCAAGTGATACCGGCGGGTTCGAATTCCAATGTTCGGGTCAGCATCGGCCCTTACGCAGACTATGTAAATGTCGGGGTGAACAACCGGAACCAGCCCTGGGTGGATGTCCCGCCTGACGAGATTCGTACCAACCCCGCCACATATTGGGACGAAACCGTCTACGACAATCCGGTCTACACGATCTGCTGGGGCCACCATGACGGCAATCCGGTGGCCTATCAGTGCATCGATACGGTCAACTCGACCGGTCGACGCGTGGTTCGGCACGATGTGCCCGCCGACAGCCAGCTGTGGACATGGCACGGCTGCGTTGGATCGAGAACGCAGGGCAATCTGCGCCTGAGTGACAATGCTCCGAACATTCCATACCCGGGCTTTCTGTCAATCTATCGGTCGTGCCTGAATCCGATCGTTCCCNTGACCAATGACCGGGCCCAGCTGACCAGCGCCATCAATGGCCTGATCATCAATGTGGGCGGCTACATGCCCGGCACCTATATCCCGACCGGACTGGTGTGGGGCCTTAACGTCCTGTCTTCGACCGAACCGTTCACCGAAGGTGACCGTTTCCACNCGGGGACCCGCAAGGTTCTGGTTCTGATGAGCGACGGGGCCAACACAATGTATTTCGATCCGGCCGAAGGGCGTCACTACGACGCGATGATTACGGCAGACCCGGCCCGTTGGATCGGCGAGAGCGACAGCGAAGCCCTGACCCTGTGCCGGACCATCAAGCGCAACGGGATCGAGATCTACACAATTGGTCTGGCGGTGCCGAACGGCGCGGCTCGGACACTGATGCGCGACTGCGCCTCGTCTCCCAGTCAGGCCTTCAATGCCGCAAACGCGCAATCTCTGGTAGACGCCTTCCGTAACGTGGGCGCCAGCATCAACTCCTCAGTACGGCTAGTGGAATAGGTTCATAGCGAGGATCAGGCCGCGCCTGGCCACAACGGTCGCGGCCTAGACTGAGATCAAAGCGCTTCGCTCAGTCGATTTCTCAATCTCTGCGAGCAGTTCTTTTACCACTGTCACCGATGATGTTCGGAACCGTGAGTGATTGGGGCCCAAAGCAGGGAATGGAATGATGTCATTGCGAGGTTTTTCGGTCGGGATCAGCGCGGCAACGTCGCCATGATCTTCGCCCTGGCTNCTGGTACGCTGTCGCTGATGACCGGCTACGGCGTCGACATTTGGCGCCAGAACGAAGCCCGCACCATGGCTCAGAACGCCATCGATGCAGCGGCTCTGGCTGCGGCTGCGGGCCAGGGTAACACCCAGGCAGAGTTGCAGGCACAGGTCGATGCCTTCGTTGCTGCCAACCTGCCAGTTCGCCTGCGCGATAATCCCTACACCGTGGCGGTCGATTACGTCGACAATCAGCTGGTCAAGGTCGCCCTGAGCTCGGACCTGCCAGCCATGTTCTCGGGCATCATCGGGCGTCCAACCCTGCCCGTCGCAGCTGAAGCCACCGCCTCGCGCGGCACCGACGACTTCATCGAGATTGCGCTCGTGCTGGATAATACCTGGTCGATGTCAGGAACGGACGCCAGCGGGACGACCAAGATCAATGGCTTGAAGACGGCCGCTACAGCCCTGGTCAATGAGGTCATGGCCTCCGAGTCCGACCGGGTGAAGGTTTCGGTCGTTCCCTATGCCGACTATGTAAACGTCGGGGCAGGCAATCGCAGTCAGCCCTGGCTGTTGGTGGCCCCGGACTATTCGAACACGACCCCTCAGACGTGCACCACCTACACGACCCGTTCGACCTGTACGGGCGGGGTGCTGGGCACTNGTACCCAGAATGTCGATGGCATCCCTGTGAGCTACAGCTGCTGGACCACACCTCAGACCTGCACAACCGAAACGGTCGCGCCCTATCAATCCTGCTATGGGCCCTACACCACCAACTACACCTTCTATGGCTGCGTTGTTTCGCGCAACATTAGCGACCTTCGCCTGAATGACGCCCGGCCAGCCGTGCCTTACCGCGGGCTTGTGCAGGCCTCACAGACCTGCCTGAACCCCATCTTGCAGCTCACCCAGACCAAATCGACGGTGCAGTCGGCGATCGACAATCTGGTTGTGAACATCGGGGGCTACCGACCGGAAACCTATATTCCCGGCGGCATGGTCTGGGGCATCAATGTCCTTTCGCCAGACGCACCTTTCACCGATGGGCGGGCCTACGGTCGCAAGGTGCGCAAGATCATCGTGCTAATGACCGACGGCGAGAACACGCTGCGTTACAATGCGGTGGACGGCTCGCACCCTGCGCCGTCAGCTTCCACGCGCATTGCGGACTTGGCCCGCACAGACTCAGATACCTCGGACCTCTGCCGCTATGCCAAAGGCCAGCGGATGGAGATTTACACGGTTGGCCTGNGGGTGTCGTCTTCGACAGCAAGGGCGCTGATGCGCGACTGTGCCTCGGGCGCGGATCATGCCTACAACGCCGATGATGCCGCTGGCCTGCTGGAATCGTTTGCGGCAATCGCCCGTTCGATCAACGCGGTGCGCCTGGTCGACTGACCGACAGGCCCGGATGCTGCGTCAGGTGGCAGGCACAAAACGTGACCAGACGGAGAGCACGTACCCGCCGGTTCAGCTTTGCTCTGTGGTCACGTCGTTGTCGCCCTTGACGATCTGACGAAATAGCAGCTTGTCTATGCGCCGGTCGTCCATGTCGATGACCTCGACCTCGAAACGACCGAGCTGAAGGCTTTCCCCNTCCTCGGGGATCCTGGACAACTGGTGCAGCACCAGACCCGCCACCGTGTGGAAGCCGTCAGTCTCTCCGAAATCTTCACCCAGCTCATCCGAAAGATCTTCCAGATCGGTCTGCCCATCCACGAGCCAGGTGCCATCTTCACGCTTGCGGATGTTTAGGTCACCTTCGTCGTGGCCCTCGTCGAAGTCGCCCGCAATCATTTCCAGCAGGTCGGTTGGCGTGACTACGCCTTCGAAGCTGCCATACTCATCGACAACAAAGGCCATGTGGACCTTGGATCCCTTGAGGATATCCAGCGCCTTCAGGATCGAGGTCGACTGAGGAATGACCGTGGCTTCCTGCACCAGGGTGGCGACATTGATCCGNCCATTGTCCAGCCAGCTGTCCAGCAAATCCTTCTTGTGAACCACGCCAATGGGGTTATCGACATCACTGTGCCGGGCTACCACGATGCGGGAATAGGGACATTCCCGAATGTCCTTNTTCAGCTGGGCTTCCGGGTCGTCCAGGGCGATCCAGTAGACCTCGTGTCTGGGGGTCATGGCCACCCGGATCGGGCGGTCCCCCAGGGTCAGGATCTCCTCGATCATGACCTGCTCCTCGGGCTCAATCAGACCGGCCGAGGTGCCCTCGGCGATCATGGTCTCGACCTCTTCCTGGGTCACGTCTGAGCCGCCGCGGTCCTTGACGCCCATGATCTTGAGAATGCCGGTCGTCGAAGCGGTCAGCAGCACCACAAANGGCTTCAGGACACTGGCCAAGACCGAGATGGGCCCGGCCATCTTCGCCGCGATGGTCTCAGGGAAAATGAGCGCCAGCCGTTTTGGCACCAGTTCGCCCACGATCAACGAGACATAGGTGATCAGTATGACCACCAGACCGGTCGAGATGGCTTCACTGTAGGGNGCCAAAACCGGAATGGCGTTTTCCAGGATACGGTCCAGCTCCCCGGCGATCGCCGCCTGACCGTAGGCACCAGCCAAGATGCCAATGAGGGTGATTCCCACCTGAACAGCGGACAGGAACTGGGTCGGTTCCTCAGCCAGTCGCAGGGCCGCTCGCGCACCCCGGTCNCCNCGCTCCGCCCGGCTTTGCAGCTTGGATTTGCGAGAAGAAACGACGGCGAGTTCCGTCATGGCAAAAAGGCCGTTCAGAACTACCAGCAGCAGAACGACGGCAATGGCGATGGCTAACATTTAGGGGGCGGGACCCGCGCGCGCGCGACAGTCGGCATCCGCATTATCGATATTAGAAGCAGTTCGGCGATTACGCCACGTTTTCCTGCACCTTTGTGGTGTCAGTCTCTTCATGCGCTAGATCAACACCCCAATCAGGGTGCCGATGAACAGGCCGATGTGCAGGGCGCGGAGCATGAGTGTTACCAATTTTCTTAACATTCGACACCTGCTCAGACTCAAGACCCCACTGCAAGTTCCCACGCCCGGCGAGACAAAAATTAACGCCGTTATCGTCCTTGTGAGGCGAGTGGGCCGCCGGTTGCCTAATCTAACACACCCCATATGCGGGCCGCTGCGAGGACCAGCAGGACGAACAGGATCACTGCCCCGTTTGAGAACTGGTCGCCGAAGCGCGGGCGCTGGTCAGAGCGAACCCCGGCGGCAGCCTGGGTCTCGCCCCTTCGATCGCGGGCCCTGGCGCGGGACGCAATGCGCTTTGGGGGCGCTGGGAAGTTGATGCCGTTGTGGGCCTCGGCCCGNCGCCAAAAATCTCGGTAGGCCGGAACCTGCTCGGCGGACAGACGGTCGGCCGGCACCGTCAGGGTCAGCTGGAGAAATCCGCTGTCGGCGAGGTCTGTTGATAGCAGCGCTCAAGCACAAGTCCGCCCGGCCCCGCCTGCTTGCTCTGCGAGTCCGGCNAGGGTCAGAGGCACCCCGAAATCAAACGTGCGTCTCGTCGTCAGTCGTCTCGGNGCGCCCAACATGAAGGGCTCCTTGCGCGTGCCGGGACCAACTGGATTAAGCTGAGGCCCGACCAGATCATCACGAGAGAAGAACCAGGCCGGTCCGGAGGCCCCATCGCGGGCTTGNAAGGGTGTGGCAACCTCGTAGGACTCGTGCACCGTCAGCGTATTGCCAATCACGTCATCATCCACTCGCATCGGGAAGCGTTCGCTCAAGGTCGAACCGGTGTCCCTCTCCAGGGCTTCACGAAAGATGCGCGACAGACCAGCCAGGCTCTCGTTGCTTAGCGCATGACGTAAGGCGTCTGCCCGCCAGGCCCGGTAGATCGTTTTCACCTCAAGGTCCGCCGCCGCGTCCGGCCCGCCGTCAAAGGTCCAAACCTCGTCGGTCTCACAGACATCTGCTATCGGAACCGCCACCATGGGCAAGAGGTGGGCATTCGGCACCAGCGGCAGAGCATGGTCGAAATGCGCCTGTGTCAGATGTGCCAAGTCTCCTGCCTGTGTTGGCCGGGTGGGGTCCAACCAGACCGGATTGCTCTCGACCTCGGCCCAAACAATGCAATGATCAAACGCTTGGACATTGGGAAGTTCCTGGCCCAACCCCTCACCATTCTGGGTCGAGACCAGCGCCGGCACGCTGTTGACGCCCAGACGGCGGAGGATGCTTGTGAGGAGCACCGAGGCATCTTTGCAGTCGCCGTAGCGCGTTCGCCAGATCGTCGGCACGCCGCGCGGACGAAAACCGCCCTCTCCGACGCTGACAGAATGATAGCGCAGGCTGGACTGCACCAATCTGGGNCCNTCCGGCACCCGGTCTCTCGCAGATGAATAGCGCGCGCCGATGCTCAAGACCTCGGCGTCAAGGTCGTCAGGAAGGGCCTCNGGAATCACATAGTGACTGCGGAACACATCAGCGACATCGGCCCAGCTAGAGCTGTCTGCGACCAGCACGGCCGCAAAGCCGACGTGAGACATAGGTGACAATGGTTCCGGCGTGTAGGTCGGCAGATCAATCGCGCGCCAGTCCAGGATCCTTACGCCATCATGCGTCACGTCCGATGGGCTAGGCACGGGTCCCCAGGTCTGGATGGAAAGTTTGCGCGCCTCGGGCACTCGAATCACGCGACGCGTTTCCACAACCGGATCGGACCATTGCAGAATGAAGCGCCAGGCGATGCGATCTTGCAGCACGGGATTGCTGCCCACGATCGAATAGGCAACGTCGACACGGTCGCCCTCACGCACATCGGAGATGCGCATGTGAGCCGTCTTGCGACCATCATAGATGGCCCGCTCCATATTCGGCTCTCGCTGCAATAGCTCGAAGTCAGCAAGGGTTGTTGCGTCGCGCTCCACGCCGTCGCGCATGATCTTCACACGGTGCAACACGACCTGTTCGTGGCGAGGGTCGAATACGATGCTGAGCCCGGCTACCGTCTGTAGCCCCTCGCTGCCCGTCGCCTCACAAATGGTGCGTTGGGTAAAGACCTGCTTTGGCCCCGTCGCATCCAGTTGTCCGTGGGACAGCCAATAGCATACCCCGTGTCGACCGAGCTCACGGGCCTTTCGGTCACCATAGGCAAAGCTGGCCAGATCAAATGATGGNGGAACGGGTCCGAGGGTCAGAGTGCCTGCCTGTGCCCCATCGCCGTCCGCCATGCACCGCCCCCATCGCCGTTCCGTCTCGGCATCTGATATATCAAAGGGCAGAATCCCGAGCGTCCGTCCAGTCCAATCCCCTGCAGGCTAGGACGCCCTGAGTCTTACCTGGAGGACATGAGGCGTTCGGCACGACCACGGGCTTCGGCCGCCAGTCTGTGGTGCGGGTGCCGACGGGCAAACAGGGCGTAGGCTTCGGCCGTGCCCGCTCGCTCCGCTGCCTCGAACTCCTCCAGGATCGCAATGTCCCCGTTTCGAGCCGCTGCACCCCGATGGATCGCTATGTCCGCTCACGCTCGCCTCCTTGCTGAACGGGAGACTTGCGTCATGCCCGGTCGGTCGAGCCACCGCACCATCGCATGCCGCCACAAAGCAAAGGCAGCTCGCAGACACCGCAAGAAGTCGATTGATTTTCATGACTTCTGATCTCAACGTGGGACTCGCATATCATGGTTTGAGCAGGAGGGCATGAATATGGCGGCGAGAGACTCTTCCGGGGTTGGGGTTCAGCACAACCCATCGGACATCATTTCACCCTGGTCGTTCTCAGTCCTTGTCGATCCCGGCCCTGTTGGGGCACCTGTGACAACGCCCACCCTGTCGGGCATTGCCCAGGTTGATGCCCTCCTGGCGGGCGTGCGATAGCTGGACGGCTCGGTTACATTCTCGTTTCCCACCTCATCCAGCCAGTACCGACTACACGGGCGGGGCCCACCGCCTGACAACTTTACCGCTCTCAACCTGCCGTTCCGGGACGCTGTGCGTCAAATCCTCGGCGGCGGCACACAGAGGGGGTGCCGCGACCTTCCGTTACGGTTCTGTTGCCAGCTTTACCAATCTCGACTTCACGGAAGTCGCTGACGGCGCAGGCACGATGCGGATCGCCAACTCTTCGGCCCATGCCGTCGCCTGGGGCTACTATCCGTCAACATCAGGCGAAGGCGGCGGCGTCTTCTTCAACGAAGCCTACATGGCCGCCCGGGCCTCCCTGCCCCGGGATCCTACACATGGCTGACGGCTATCCACGAACTGGGGCACGCCCTGGGCCTCAAACATGCGCATGAGACGGGTGGGATGACGGGCCAAGCCATGCCGTCCCAGTATGATTCGGTTGAGTATACGGTCATGACCTATCGCAGCTTCGAAGGGCCCCGTCGGACTATTACCGCAACGAACAGTTCGGATATCCGCAGACCTTTATGATGCTTGATATCCGGGCCTTGCAGCAACTCTACGGGGCCGACTTCACCACCAACTCCACGGACACGACCTACACCTGGAACCCAACGACAGGGAAATGTCGATTAACGGAACCGGCCAGGGAGCACCGGCTGCAAATCGGGTGTTTCTGACCATCTGGGATGGAGGCGGCATCGATACCTATGACTTCTCCAATTACAGCGTAGGAGCCACAATCGATCTAACCGCAGGGGTTTTAGTCGGATTTCGACAACCCAGTTGGCCAACCTGGGGCTGGGAAACATGGCGCGCGGCAATGTCTTCAATGCGCTGCAATACAATGGCGGCGTCCGCTCTCTGATCGAGAATGCCATCGGCACCTCCGGTCACGACACCATCTTCGGCAATCAGGCGGACAATGTCCTGGATGGTGGAAACGGCATCGATTCTCTTTTGGGCGGGGATGGCAACGATACGCTGAATGGTGGCGCGGATTATGACGTCCTGACCGGTGGCACGGGCGCGGACGTGCTCAATGGCGGCACAGGGACCGACACGGCGTCCTATGCGGGTTCCGCCAGTGGCGTGCAGATCGATCTGTCGGCAGGCACGGCCTCCGGCGGCGATGCCCAGGGTGACGTTCTAATCTCGATCGAGGACCTGGTCGGTTCCGAACACGCCGACGTTTTGATCGGTAACGGCGGAGCCAACACCCTGCAGGGCAGCCTGGGCAACGACGTCCTCTACGGGCGTGGTGGCTCTGACACCCTCGCGGGCGGCGGCGGCTATGACATTGCGGCCTATGGCGGGGTGCGTCGGGGTATACCTGGACGGCGTCGAGCCTGCAGGTGTCGGGCGGTCTGGATGGCGGCACCGATACGCTGTCGGGGATTGAGGTTCTGTCGTTCATCGACGGCCAGCTGAGCTTCCACCGCGATGGCCTGGCGGCGCAGGTGATGCGGCTTTACGACAGCGCGTTCAACCGGGTGCCCGATGCGGGCGGGTTCGAGATCCTGCTCGATGCCCTGGAAGGCGGGATGAGCCTGGAGACCCTGTCGCAGGAGTTCGTCAACTCGGTCGAGTTCCAGAACCTGTATGGCAATCCCTCCAACCAGCAGTTCGTCGAGCAGCTGTATCGCAATGTGCTGGACCGGGAGGGCGATGCCGGCGGCATCCAGACCTGGACCAATGCCCTGAACGGCGGCACCCACACCCGGGCCCAGGTGCTGTTGGCCTTCTCCGAGAGCGCCGAACACAAGGATGTGACGCAAGGCACCCTGGATCAGGGCCTGTGGGTGGCCGATGACCTGGCGCTGCAGATCGCCCGGCTTTACGACGCGGCCTGGAACCGGCTGCCCGACGAAGGCGGGCTGATGACCTGGCGCAACGCCCTGGGCGGCGGCATGACGCTGCAGGCCATTGCCGACCTGTTCGCCGGGGCGGCGGAGTTCACCAACACCTATGGCAACCTGACCAACCGGCAGTTCGTCGAGCAGATGTATCTGAACGTGCTGAACCGGGCAGGCGACGCGGGCGGTCTGGACACCTGGACCAATGCCCTGGACGGCGGCACCTATACCCGCGGTCAGGTGATGCTGGCCTTCTCCGAAAGCGCCGAGCACGTGGCCCTGATGCGCGACAGCTTCGTGGGCGGCATCCGCACCCAGGAGTATCCGGGCAGTGCGCCCCTGGCCGCCGACGACGCCGGACCCCAGGTGCTGCCGGCCGAACCGGTCGACACGGGCCTGATCACCAAGCATGGCCAGGACGACCTTGGACCCCAGGTGCTGATCGGAGCCGAAGACGACGGCTTCGTGCTGCCCAAGGGGCTGGACGATTCGTTCGGGCCGCAGGTCCTGCCAGGGGCAGAGCTCGACACCTTCACCCAGGCCAAGCTGGATGGCGACTTCGGACCCCAGGTCCTGCCCGGAGCCGAAGACGACGGCTTCGGACCCCAGGTCCTGCCAGGTGCCGACACCGACGGCCAGCCCCACAACCTGGCCGCCCTCGAAGCCCGCCTGCACGGCCACGACCACAACCCCATGCTCGACGACCCCTTCCTCGGACTAAACCCCGAAGCCTGGCACAGCTAAGGGGCGGCGGCGTCCTGGCCTGCGTCGGACGACAAAAACCCCGCCGGAGTGATCCGGCGGGGCTTCTGTTGTTGGGATCAGATCGTCGCTTAGGCGATGATCTTGGAGACGACGCCGGCACCGACGGTGCGGCCGCCTTCGCGGATGGCGAAGCGCAGGCCCTGGTCCATGGCGATCGGGGTGATCAGTTCCACGGTCAGCTCGGCGTTGTCGCCCGGCATGATCATCTCCACGCCTTCCTTCAGGTGCACGATGCCGGTCACGTCGGTCGTGCGGAAGTAGAACTGCGGGCGATAGTTGGTGAAGAACGGCGTGTGACGGCCACCCTCTTCCTTGGTCAGGATGTAGGCTTCAGCCAGGAACTTGGTGTGCGGGGTGATCGAACCCGGCTTGCACAGAACCTGACCGCGCTCCACGTCCTCACGCTTGGTGCCGCGCAGCAGAACGCCGACGTTGTCGCCAGCCTGGCCCTGGTCCAGCAGCTTGCGGAACATCTCAACGCCCGTGCAGGTCGTCTTCTGGACCGGACGGATGCCGACGATCTCGACTTCCTCACCAACCTTGATGATGCCCTTCTCAACGCGACCGGTCACCACGGTGCCGCGGCCCGAGATCGAGAACACGTCTTCCACCGGCATCAGGAACGGCAGATCGATCGGACGCTCCGGCTGCGGGATGTAGTCGTCAACCGTCTGCATCAGCTCCAGCACGCGCTGCTCGCCGATCTCCGGGGTCACGCCGTCGGTCGCGGCCTTGGCCGAACCCTTGGTGATCGGAATGTCGTCGCCCGGGAACTGATACGACGAAAGCAGCTCGCGCACTTCCATCTCAACCAGCTCCAACAGCTCTTCGTCGTCGACCAGGTCGACCTTGTTCATGAACACCACCAGGGCCGGCACACCGACCTGACGGGCCAGAAGAATGTGCTCGCGCGTCTGCGGCATCGGGCCGTCAGCAGCCGAAACCACCAGAATCGCGCCGTCCATCTGCGCCGCGCCGGTGATCATGTTCTTCACATAGTCGGCGTGACCCGGGCAGTCGACGTGCGCATAGTGACGGTTGGCCGTCTCATATTCCACGTGCGCCGTGTTGATCGTGATGCCGCGTGCCTTCTCTTCCGGCGCAGCGTCGATGTCCGCATAGTTCATCGCCTTCGCACCACCGGCCTTCGCCAGCGTCATCGTGATCGCCGCCGTCAGCGTCGTCTTGCCATGGTCAACGTGACCAATCGTGCCGATGTTGCAATGCGGCTTCGTGCGTTCAAACTTNTCCTTGGCCATTTTCCATATCCCGCAGGTAGCGGGCCTTCAGTCTAGGGGTGTTGGTGGGGTCAGATAGGGATTGGCGGGGCGTTTCGAAAGCCCCGCCGCTCCGAGGTTTTAGGCGCTGTATTTCTTGATCACTTCGTCGGCGACGTGTTGCGGCACCGGGTCGTAGTGGTCATACTGCATGGTGAACTGGGCGCGACCCTGGGACATGCCACGCAGCGTGTTCACATAGCCGAACATGTTGGCCAGCGGCACNGAAGCGTCCACGACCACGGCGTTGCCGCGCATGTCCTGGCCCTGGATCATGCCCCGACGACCGTTCAGGTCGCCGATGACCGAACCCAGATACTCCTCCGGGGTCACGACCTCGACAGCCATGATTGGTTCCAGAAGCTTGGGTCCGCCCTGGGTGCGCAGTTCCTTGAAGGCAGCGCGGGCCGCAATTCGNAACGCCAGCACCGAGGGNTCGACATCGTGATAGGCCCCGTCGATCAAGGTGGCCTTGAAATCGATCAGGGGNAAGCCGGCCAGCAGGCCGTTTTTGGCCGATTCCAGGCCCTTCTGAACGCCCGGGATGTATTCCTTGGGCACCGCACCGCCGACGATGGCGCTTTCGAAGACGAAGCCCGAACCCGGCTCGCCCGGCTCGAACACCAGCTTGATGCGGGCGAACTGCCCGGTGCCGCCGGTCTGCTTCTTGTGGGTGTAGTCGATCTCGGCCTTGCGGGTGATCGATTCACGGTAGGCCACCTGCGGCGCACCGATGTTGGCCTCGACCTTGTAGTGNCGCTTCAGGATGTCGATCTTGATGTCCAGGTGCAGTTCGCCCATGCCCTTCAGGATCGTCTGGCCCGACTCGTGGTCGGTCGAGACGGTGAAGGACGGATCCTCCGACGCCAGCTTGGCCAGGGCCACGNNCTTCTCCTGGTCGGCCTTGGACTTGGGCTCCACGGCGATTTCGATAACGGGGGCCGGGAATTCCATGCGCTCCAGGATGACCGGCGACTTGATCGGGTCGCACAGGGTGTCCCCGGTGCGGGTGTCCTTCAGGCCGGCCAGGGCGACGATGTCACCGGCATAGGCTTCCTTGATGTCCTCACGGTTGTTGGAGTGCATCAGCAGCATCCGGCCCACGCGCTCGCGCTTGTCGCGGGTCGAGTTCAGCAGGCCCATGCCCGTTTCCATCTTGCCCGAATAGATGCGGCAGAAGGTGATCGAACCGACGAACGGGTCGTCCATGATCTTGAACGCCAGAACCGACAGCGGCTCATCGTCCGAGGCCATGCGCACGACCGGCTCTTCGGTCTTGAAGTCGATGCCCGGGGTCGGCGGAATGTCGACCGGCGGCGGCAGATAGTCGACCACGGCGTCCAGCAGGGTCTGCACGCCCTTGTTCTTGAAGGCCGAGCCACACAGGATCGGATAGAAGGCACCGGTCAGCACGGCCTTGCGGATGCACGCCTTCAGCGTCTCTTCCGACGGTTCGTTGCCTTCCAGATAGGCTTCCATCGCCTCGTCATCGAGTTCGACGGCGGTTTCGATCGATACTGANCGGGCCTCGTTTGCCTTATCGACCAGATCCGCCGGGATCGGCACGTCCTTGTAGGAGGCACCCAGGCCGTCATTGTCCCAAACCACGCCGGTCATGCGAACCAGGTCCACCAGACCCGACAGCGAGCTTTCGGCCCCGATCGGGAACTGGATCGGCACAGCCTTGGCACCCAGGCGGTCGCGGATCGACTCGACCGACTTGTCGAAGTCGGCGCCGATCTTGTCCATCTTGTTGACGAACACGATGCGCGGCACGCGATACTTGTCAGCCTGACGCCAGACCGTTTCGGTCTGCGGCTCAACACCGGCGTTGCCGTCCAGCACGGTCACGGCCCCGTCCAGCACGCGCAAGCTACGCTCCACCTCGATGGTGAAGTCCACGTGGCCGGGNGTGTCGATGATGTTGAGGCGCTTGTCGTTCCAGAACGCGGTCGTGGCAGCCGAGGTAATGGTGATGCCTCGCTCCTGCTCCTGGTCCATCCAGTCCATGGTGGCAGCACCGTCGTGCACTTCGCCGATCTTATGGCTCTTGCCGGTGTANGTCAGGATGCGCTCGGTCGTGGTCTTGCCCGCATCGATGTGGGCCATGATGCCGAAGTTGCGATAGTCTTCGATTTTATGCGTAGGGCATGGGAAGGTGCCTTGGGGTGCGTGCCGGGTGCCGGGGCACCCTCGGGAATGATCGGATAAGGCGGCGCGGGCGTTTCGTTCAGAAATCACCCGCGCCGGATACTCAACTTATATAGGCATCCAGTGTGACGCCTTGAAGGCGTTACCAGCGGTAGTGGCTGAAGGCCCGGTTGGCTTCGGCCATCTTATGGGTGTCTTCGCGCTTCTTCACGGCGGTGCCGCGATTGTTCGAAGCGTCCAGCAGCTCAGCGGCCAGCTTTTCGGTCATGGTGTTCTCACCGCGGTTGCGCGCGGCGTTGACCAGCCAGCGGATGGCCAGGGCGCGGCGGCGGTCGGGGCGAACCTCTACCGGCACCTGATAGGTGGCACCCCCGACGCGGCGCGACCGCACTTCGACGGACGGGGCGGCGTTTTCCAGGGCGCTGTGGAAGGTCTCGACCGGGTCTGCTCCTTCTTCTTCTCGGCCAGGATGTCGAACGCACCGTAGACGATGTTTTCGGCGACGGCCTTTTTGCCCTCATACATGACGTAGTTCATGAACTTGGTGACGATCAGATCACCAAACTTGGGATCCGGCAGGACTTCACGCTTCTGGGCGCGGTGACGACGGGACATGGGGAGTTCCTCTTAAATCTCTGTAGGCGCGCAGGATTACTTCGGACGCTTGGCGCCGTAGTGCGAACGGCGCTGCTTGCGGTCCTTGACGCCTTGCGTGTCCAGCACGCCGCGCAGGATGTGGTAGCGAACGCCGGGCAAGTCCTTCACGCGGCCGCCACGGATCAGGACCACCGAGTGCTCCTGCAGATTATGGCCTTCGCCGGGGATGTAGCACACCGCTTCGATGCCGGTCGTCAGACGCACCTTGGCCACCTTACGAAGAGCCGAGTTCGGCTTCTTGGGGGTGGTGGTAAACGCGGGCAGACGCCGCGACGCTGGGGCAGCCCTTCAGGGCCGGGACCTTGTTGCGCACCGGCTTGGGGGCGCGTGGCTTGCGGATCAGCTGGTTGATTGTAGGCATTCTGGTTTCAGTCTCTTTGTCTTCGATGGAGACGTGTGCCTTTCGGCCGGAGCGTCTCGGTTGCCTTCTTTGGATGCGCCATCGGCCCACCCGGGTGGTTTGCAGTCCAAGCGGCGCGGACAAATGCAAAAGCCGGAACGGGCGCTTTGGCCGTTCCGGCGGGACACAGCCCGTCGCGCTCGATTTTGACGAAATCAGGGGCGGACGAATCCATCCCGTCAGAGGTTGGCGGCTTCTACGCGCCGTGGGCAGCAAGGTCAAGGGCGGTCGCTGAGGCGATATGGACGGCAATGGTTACGCTTGGGCCCGTTACCCGCACGACCATACATCAGCAGGAGAGAGCTATTCACCCCGCCGCGCTCTTCCTTGTCGACACAGGCACACCGCAGGCACACCAGCCTAGCCTGCCCCACAACGGCCATTCTCACCCCCTCCTCTGTGCGCGTCGGGAGGATTGATGTCATCAGCAGGTCGGCGCACAGCGAGGCAGAGGTCGGCAGCAACGCATTGCGGTCGTCATCCTGGCCTCAATCGGTTTTCACGGTGCGGTCTTGGGTGGGCTGGGTCTGAACCGGTTCCGTCCCCCCGCTCTCGCGATCCAGACCATTGACCCCGTGATCCTGCTGGACATCGAGCCGCGCCCGCGCATCCACGGCGAGCGCACTCGGTCGCCGCGCCCTTCCGTCACTCAATCTCGCCCGGCCGCTAGGCNNGTGACGAGCACAGACGTGAGGAGGATCGTGATCACCCCAGCCCGCCCGCGCCACGTCAGGCAGCGCCCCGCCGGTCGATGCGCCCCCGCCCCGACAAACGGACCTTCGGCCGCCCAAAGCAACCCGGACCTGGCGGCGGCCATAGGCCGGTCCCTGCGACGCAGCAGCGGCGATTGCTATCGCTTGGCCCGCTCTGGCAGCGAAAGGGCCGCTTGCGATCAGCGCTTCGGTGCCGCCGCCGCCGGGGCTGGCCGCATCACAGGCACAGGCGATGCGCGACGCGATGGAGAGTTTGCGCGCGAAGGTGCCCAGGCCCTGCACAAGTATGAGGCTCGCCGTCGCGCCCTCNCCGGCGGCACCGGCGTTACCGCGCCGGCAGATTGCGTGGGCTCAAACTTTGGTACCGGGTGTGCGGGTGCCCACCTGGACCCGTCGCTCGCGCCGGATTCTCGCACCAACATCCGGAGCGGCCGCGATGGAAACCGGACGGCAAATGTGCCGCTGACGCCAGGGCGCCGGTGGCTCGCGATTAGGGTTTTGGGGACACCCGACCGCGGCCCTCATACACCAGATCGAAAGCATCCAGCCTTACGTTGTTCGGCGATCTCCTTCTGCGGATGTGTCGATGCCGTCTCGCCCTGTCGTCCATCCTTTTCCGAGCGTGATCGCACCCCTGACCAGCGTTCGCATCCTGCTGGCATTGGGGGTCGTTCTGTTCCACTACCAGCTCCAATGGAGCCTGACTGACGACGGCCATTCGGGACTTCTGAACCGGGCACGGCTGGGGGTGGATGCCTTCTTCATCCTGTCTGGCTTCATCTTGACCCACGTGTACTGCGCGACGGTCGGATGCCGAACTACCGGGATTTCCTCGTGGCCCGACTGGCCCGCATTTATCCCGCACACGCCGCCATAATGGCCGGGCTCGCCGCCGTGGTGCTGGTTGGGCCGCTGATTGGCGTTGAGCTGGCCCGCGCGACCTACAATATTCACGATTTCCTGGCGCTGATGCTGATGGTGTCCAGCTGGTTTCCGCGCGAAACCCTGGTGGCCTGGAACGGGCCCGCATGGTCCCTGTCCGCAGAGTGGTTCGCCTATCTGGCCTTCCCGCTTTTGCCTGGATCGCCTTGAGCCTGCGTCAACGAGGCTGGCTGTTGCTGGGACTGGTCGTCGCCCTGTTTGTCGCCCTGGACGCCGGCTATCGGGCGACCGCAGGGGTCGTCTTGCCGCGGGCTGAGGACAGCATGGGCATCCTGCGCATCATTCCGGAGTTCCTGGGCGGCATGGCACTGTATTGGCTAGGCCTGCGCTGGAACCCTGCGCCCCGCCTTGCCATCCTGCTGGCGATTGCCACGTCGGTTCTGTTCTTCGGCCTGATGCAGGCCGGGGTTGATGACCGCCTGATCGTGGCCGCCGCCGGTCCCTTCCTGCTCGGCTTGGCTCTGCTGGCCAAGTCGGGCGTTCGCTCCTGGCTGGACCATCCGCGCCTGCTCTTTGGGGCGAGGCATCGTTCGCCCTTTATCTGGTGCATGAGCCGGTGCTGATGGCCTGGCGCACCGGGGCGCAGCACCTGTTCGGCCTGCCGCACTCCCATCTGATGGGGCCGCTGGAGATCGCGGGGCTGCTGGTATCACCTTGGCTGTTGCGGCCGCCGCACATCTGGGGATCGAGCTGCCCGACGGCACCTGTTGCGACGGGCCCTGGGCCGCCGGACATCGCTGCCCGACGGCCCCGGACTTCAGAACCAGACGCTCAACCCGACGACCGCCCGGACCTGATCCGGATCGCCGCCGACCAAGCGGACCCGGTCCGCCGTGCCACCTAACGAACGCTCCCAGCTGACCCCGACGTANGGAGCGAACTCGCGCCGGAACTCGTAGCGTAAGCGCAACCCTGCCTCTAACGTGGTCAGGCCGGAACCGACGTTCAGNGCATCACTGTCCTGGGCCGATAGCCCCACTTCCACCNNGCGCGGCTGCAGGATCCAGTGCTGGGTGATGCGCTGGTCNATCTCCGTCTCCAGCCGGGCTGTGACATCGCCGTCCGTCGAAACGAACAGCGTAGCGTCCGTCTCCCACCAGTAGGGAGCCAGTCCCTGCACACCTAGGGCGAGATGGGTGGCATCACTGCCATCACCGAAGTCCTGACGCACCCCNGCCTGAAGGTTCCAGAACGGCGTCACGGCACGGCTGTAGAGCAGCTGCACATCGCCTTGTTCGACGCCGTGACGGTCCCCCTCNCCTTCGGTCTTGAGCCACAGCCGGTTGATGTCACCNCCGGTCCAGCCCTGAACGTCCCAGGCATAGCCCGTCTCTCCGTCACCGNNCGCGGCCTCCAAGCGGTGGGCGAACAGGGCCGTGTTCGGCATAACCCCGGTTTCCCGGTAGAGTGCCGCCCGCGCCTGCCGCATGGTGTCGGCTCCGAACACGGCGTCAGCGGCGTGGGTTGGACCGGTCAGGGCTTCGGGCGGTACCGGCAGGGGCAGCGGGCGTCCTGGCACATCGGCAGCCGTCGGAACGTCTGGCAAAGGCCCGACCACGACGGTTTGGGTCATGCTGTCCATGGACATCTGATGCCCGGCATGACCTGCGTGCGGGTCGTGGCCCTCGCCCGACATCGGCATCGCCTCACCCGACGGGCAAGACTGGGAGGTGGCCCCGTGTCCCATCATGGTGTGAGCCGCGTGCGGGTCCGTTGCCTGGGCGGGTGCAGCCATAGGCATCGTGTGGCCAGCGTGCGGATCTGAGGCCGCGGCGGGCGCTGCTGCTCCTGAAGGCATCGCATGGCCCGCGTGAGGGTCCACCGGTGCCGCTTGACCCGAAGTGTGGCCCGCATGGCCAGCATGATCTTGGGAGCTCATCCCCATCATGGACATCGCCTGGGCAGGCGGACACATCTGGGACCCTTCCTGTCCCATCATGGGCATGGCGTGACCCGCGTGTGGGTCCTGAGCCGCAGGGGGAGATGCCTGCGCGGGGGCCATGTTGTGACCCGCATGCGGATCCTGGGCCGGTGCCGGTGTTGGCGCGGGAGTGGGTGCCGGTGCCGGGTTCGGTCGTGGCGTCGGCCGCGGAGCCGGACGCGGCGCTGGCCGAGGCGCAGGACGCGGGGCCGGCCTCGGGGCCGGTCGCGGCGCTGGCTGCGGTGCAGGGGCCGGATGGGCCCCATGCCCCTGGTGTTGGGCCAAAGCAGGATCAGCGGCCAGTAGCAGGGCTGCTGGTGCCACCATCATGAGAGTCTTGATCCACGGATTCATGACGCACCTCCTTCGACCAGAGGCCGCACGGTCACGATGTTGAACATCCCTGTGTGCATGTGCATCAGCAGGTGACAGTGGAAGGCCCAGTCTCCCGGGGCATCCGCCGTCAGGTCAAAGGCCAGCTTGCCGCCGGGTTGCACATTCACGGTGTGCTTCATCGGCTGATGGTCCGCAGGCGCACCCGTCACCAGTTCGAAGAAGTGCCCGTGCAGGTGGATGGGGTGGTTCATCATCGTGTCATTGACCAACACCACGCGCACCCGCTCATTCAGGCCGAAGCGGATTGGCTCCACCTGCGGACTGAACTGCCGCCCGTCAAAGCCCCACATGAACCGCTCCATATTGCCGGTCAGATGCAGCTCCACCGTCCGTTCCGGCTCACGCGCATTGCGGTTGCGGTTCAGTGCGACCAGGTCGGTATAGACCAGAACCCGATGCGGCACGTCCGCCAGGCCCGTCGGGCGGTCTGCCAGCCGATTGGCGGGAGACGGCGCAATCTGGTCGACGCCGACGCCTACCGCCACATTGGCCGGCACGTTGTTTGGATCACGCATGGACATTCCGCCATGACCACTACTTCCGTGGTCCGTANNGCCTGAGGGTCCGCCGCCGCGGCTGCAGCCTCGCTGGCCATGGTGCCGTGGCCCATAGCCGAGTGATCCATAGACCCAGAGCTCATGCTGCNNTGTGGTCCATGGCCGCCATTCCGGCCGCGCCATGGCCGCTGTGGTCCGTAGCCCTGACGAGGCCGCGCCGTGATCCATACCCGCCATGCCCATGTCGCGCATGGTCAGGTTTGTCACCGGCCGAAGCGGTGGCACCTCGGCAAAGTGTCCAGCGTGCGGAGTCAGCATGGCGACCGCCATCCCCGAGCTGTCCATCGCCTCTGCCACGAGGGCCAATGGGCCCTGCCCGGGTCGGATGATGACGTCGTAAGTCTCNGCGACCGATATCTGGAACTCATCGGTCTCGACCGGGCGCACATCGACGCCATCAGCCTGCACCACCGTCATCGGCAGGCCCGGGATCCGCACATTGAAGATCGACATGGCCGAGGCATTGATGATGCGCAGGCGCACCCGCTCGCCCGGCTGAACCAGTCCAGTCCAGGGCGCATCCGGCCCATGACCATTGACCAGATAGGTGTAGGTCGTACCGTTGACGTCCAGCAGGTCGCGCGGGTCCATTCGCATCTGTCCCCACATGCGCCGCTCTTCCAGGCCCATGCGGTCCGAGCCATCCATCAGCCCCTGCAGGGTGGTGCGGTTGTGATTGAAGTAGCCGGGGCTCTTCTTCAACTTGGACAGAATTTCGTGCGGGTGCAGGAAACTCCAGTCCGACAACACGATGATGTGTTCCCGATCATACGGTGCCGGTTCCGCTCCGGCCGGGTCGATGACGAGCGGGCCAAGCAGGCCCATCGCCTCCTGCATGTTGGAATGGCTGTGGTACTCANNATAGGTGCCCGATTGGCGCACCGGGAAACGATAGTCGAACGTCTGGTTTGGACCGATCCCCGGAAAGCTGATGCCGGGAACGCCGTCCATCTGGAACGGCAGCAACAGGCCGTGCCAATGGATAGACGTGTCTTCGTCAAGGGTATTGGTGACGCTNAAATGGACATCCTGCCCNTCCCGCAACCGGATCAATGGCGCAGGCATGGAGCCGTTTACCGTCACGGCATGGCCTCGACGGCCATTCAGCTCAAACGGTGAGTGGCCGATAGTCAGGTTGATGTGCTCGCCGGAAAGGGACGCCATGGCGGGCGCGAAGCCAGGGCTCACGGCCTGGGCCCAGGCGGGCACGGTGGGGACCAGGCTGCTAAGGGCTGCCAGCCCTGTGCCGCCCGCAGCGGCCCGCAAAGGGCACGCCGACTCGAATTGTAGTTCATGTCGAAAATTCCCAAAAGGTCAGAGGGATACGGCCGTCGTAAACGGAAGTTCCCTAGCCTCGTGGAGGGTGCTCCAGCCCGGATGCGGGCTGATCGGCCAGGCGATCATCGCCCCCAATGGCCACCGCACTGGCCGAAGGCGCACCGGAGCCATCATCCATCACCGGGGGCACGGCCGGGCTGGCGGTCATATGGCAATGCTGGTGGTTACATGTGTGGTCACCGCCGTGAGCGGGGCCCGGGTCCTGATCGGCCTCAGCCAGCGCCGGATCGCCATGGGCAACATGACCGGCCACGGCGACATCTGCCGTCGTAGCGCTGGTCATCTTGGCGCAAGCTTCGCCTCTGGCCATCATTCCGCACTCGGCGGACGCCAAAGCGGGCCCCACGCCGAACGCCAGCACGACCAGCGCGAGAAGCGCCGTCAGCCAACCAGCACGGGTCCGGGTCCGGTCCATGCCGAGAGGATAGACGGTCCGAAGCAATAGCGAAACCCGCCAAACCGTCGCAGGGCCCCAAAACGAAAGGCGGCCCGTTGCCGGGACCGCCTCCGTGCCATTTGCATCTGAGCCGAGGTTCAGATTGGAGAAAATCAGCCTCCGACTCTTCCAGCTCCAGGGCCAGATCGGCCGGCAGATCTTCGATGGCCGCTTCGGTCGCCTGGACCAGTTCGGCATCGCGCTTGTTGGCGATCTTCTGCAGCGAGCGCAGATAGGCCCCCGTGCCCGCCGGGATCAGGCGGCCCACGATGACGTTCTCCTTCAGCCCTTCCAGGGTGTCGCGCTTGCCGTTGACCGAGGCATCGGTCAACACGCGGGTGGTCTCCTGGAACGACGCCGCCGAGATGAAGCTGCGCGTTTGCAGCGACGCCTTGGTGATGCCCAGCAGGACCGGTTGCACCGTGGCCGGACGGCCCTTGCGCTTCTCGACCTTGGCATTTTCGATCTCGGCCTCGTCGCGGTCGACGTGATCACCCTTGATCAGGGTGGTCTCGCCGGGGTCCACAACCTCGACCTTNTGCAGCATCTGGCGAACGATCACCTCGATGTGCTTGTCGTTGATCGGCACGCCCTGCAGTCGGTAAACCTCCTGCACTTCGTTGACCAGATACTCGGCCAGCGCCTCGACGCCCTGAATACGCAGCAGATCGTGCGGATCGGGGTTGCCGTCGATGATGTAGTCGCCCTTCTGGATCAGATCGCCGTCGTGGACGGAGATGTGCTTGCCCTTCGGGATCAGGAATTCCACCGCCTCGGCCTGGTTGCCATCGGCATCCGGCTCCGGGGTGATCTTGATGCGGCGCTTGTTCTTGTAGTCGCGACCGACCGACGCGNNGCCATCCATCTCGGCGATGACAGCGCAGTCCTTCGGACGACGGGCTTCGAACAGCTCGGCCACCCGCGGCAGACCGCCGGTGATGTCACGCGTCTTGGCACCTTCGGTCGGAACACGGGCGATGACCTCACCCGGCTTGGCATCGTCGCCGTTGCCGATCGACAAAACCGCACCCACCGGCAGCAGGTAGCGGGCGTCTGAGCCCGACGCCAGCTTGGCGTAGCCGCCGCCCTTCATCACGCCTAGCGCCGGACGCAGGTCCGCGCCGCGCGGCTGGCCCGCCAGNTCGCTGACCACGCGCTGGGCGATACCGGTCGCTTCGTCGGTTTCCTCGCGGACGGACAGGCCCTCCACCAGGTCTTCGAACACGACCTTGCCGCCCACCTCGGTGATGATCGGGTTGGTGTAGGGATCCCATTCGGCCAGACGCTGGCCACGCGTAACCTCGGCCCCGTCCTTGACCCGCAGGCGGGCCCCGTAGGGAATCTTGTGGCTTTCGCGATCCTTGCCATCGACCAGGACCGACACCACGACGTTGCGGCTCATGGCCACTAGGTCGCCGTGCGGGGCCTTGACGGTCGGTCCAACGATCTTGGCAGAACCGGCACTGGAGGATTCCACGAACGAGGTTTCAGCCACCTGGGCAGTGCCCCCGATGTGGAAGGTCCGCATGGTCAGCTGGGTGCCCGGCTCACCGATCGACTGTGCCGCGATCACGCCCACAGCCTCACCGATGTTGACGTTGGTGCCGCGCGCCAGGTCGCGCCCGTAACAGGCCGCACAGATACCGGCTTCGGCTTCACAGGTCAGGGCCGAGCGCACCTTAACCGACTGCACACCTGCCGCGTCGAGGATTTCGATTTCCTCTTCCTGCAGGTAGGTATCGGCCGGCAGCAGCACCTCGTCCGAACCCGGAGCCTTGATGTCTTCCGCCGAATAGCGACCCAGGACCCGCTGGCCCAGGGAGACCAGCACATCGGCCCCCTCGACCACCGCCTTCAGGGTGATGCCGCGGGTCGAGCCACAGTCCTCTTCGGTGACGATCGAATCCTGCGCCACGTCCACCAGACGGCGGGTCAGATAACCCGAGTTGGCAGTCTTCAGCGCGGTGTCGGCCAGACCCTTACGGGCCCCGTGGGTCGAGTTGAAGTATTCAAGAACGGTCAGGCCTTCCTTGAAGTTCGACACGATCGGCGTCTCGATGATCTCGCCCGAGGGCTTGGCCATCAGGCCGCGCATACCGCCCAGCTGCTTCATTTGCGCCTGGGAGCCACGGGCACCGGGTGGNGCCATCATGTAAACCGAGTTGACNGTCCGAGCCTGGCCCTTGGCCAGCACGCGCGGTTGGGCGATTTCCTTCATCATTTCGCCGGCGATCTTGTCCGTGGCCTTGGCCCAGGCATCGACGACCTTGTTATACTTCTCGCCCTTGGTGATCAGGCCGTCGGCATACTGTTGCTCGTATTCCTCGACCTGGGTGCGGGTCTCTTCGACCAGCGCCACCTTCTTCTTCGGAATGACAATGTCGTCCTTGCCGAAGCTGATGCCGGCCTTGGCGGCCTCGCGGAAGCCCAGACCCATCATCTGGTCGGCGAAGATGACCGCCGCCTTCTGACCGCAGTGGCGATAGACCACGTCGATCAGGTTGCCGATCTCCTTCTTGGTCAGGTCCTTGTCCAGCAGGCGATAGCCGACGTTCGGATTGCGCGGCAGCAGGTTGGCCAGCTTCATGCGGCCCGGCGTCGTGTCGATCACCTTGGTGACCAGCTCTCCGGCCTCGTTCATCTCGGTCCAGCGGGCCTTGATCTTGGCGTGCAGGCTGACAACGCCGGCGTCCAGCGCCGCGTCGATCTCACCGATGTTGGCGAACAGCTTGCCCTCGCCGGGCTCCCCGTCCTTCAGCAACGACAGGTAGTACAGCCCCAAGACGATGTCCTGCGACGGCACGATGATCGGCTTGCCATTGGCCGGCGACAGGATGTTGTTGGTCGACATCATCAGGACGCGCGCTTCCAGCTGGGCCTCAAGGCTCAGCGGCACGTGCACGGCCATCTGGTCGCCGTCGAAGTCGGCGTTGAAGGCGGCGCAGACCAGCGGGTGCAGCTGGATGGCCTTGCCCTCGATCAGCTTCGGCTCAAACGCCTGGATGCCCAGACGGTGCAGCGTCGGCGCGCGGTTCAGCAGAACCGGGTGCTCACGGATGACCTCTTCCAGGATATCCCACACCTGAGGCTGTTCGCGCTCGACCATGCGCTTGGACTGCTTGACGGTGCCCGACAGGCCCTTGGCGTCCAGACGCGCATAGATGAACGGCTTGAACAGCTCCAGCGCCATCTTCTTGGGCAGACCGCACTCGTGCAGCTTCAGCTCGGGGCCAACCACGATGACCGAACGGCCGGAATAGTCGACTCGCTTGCCCAGCAGGTTCTGGCGGAAGCGGCCTTGCTTGCCCTTGAGCATGTCAGCCAGCGACTTCAGCGGACGCTTGTTGGCACCAGTGATCACCCGGCCGCGGCGGCCGTTGTCGAACAGGGCGTCGACCGATTCCTGCAGCATCCGCTTCTCGTTGCGGATGATGATGTCCGGTGCCCGCAGCTCCATCAGGCGCTTCAGGCGGTTGTTCCGGTTGATCACCCGGCGATACAGGTCGTTCAGGTCCGACGTGGCAAAGCGACCGCCATCCAGCGGCACCAGCGGGCGCAGTTCCGGCGGGATCACCGGCACGACCGTCAGGATCATCCACTCCGGCTTGTTGCCGCTTTCCAGGAAGGCTTCCATCAGCTTCAGGCGCTTGGAGGCCTTCTTGGCCTTCAGCTCCGAAGGATTGTCGGCCAGCTCGGCGCGGTGCTTTTCGGCCTCGGCGTTCAGATCGATGGCCATCAGCAGGTTGCGAACGGCCTCGGCCCCGATCTCAGCGGTGAAGCCGTCGTCGCCGAACTCGTCCTGATAGCGATAGAACTCGTCTTCCGTCAGAAGCTGGTTCTGCTTCAGCGGGGTCAGACCCGGCTCGGTGACGATGTAGTTTTCGAAATACAGGACCCGCTCAACGTCCTTCAGCGCCATGTCCAGCATCAGGGCGATACGCGACGGCAGCGACTTCAGGAACCAGATGTGTGCCACCGGCGCGGCCAGTTCGATGTGGCCCATCCGTTCACGGCGCACGCGTGCCAGGGTCACTTCGACNCCGCACTTCTCGCAGATGATGCCTTTATATTTCATGCGCTTGTACTTGCCGCACAGGCATTCGTAGTCCTTGGTCGGGCCAAAGATACGGGCGCAGAACAGGCCGTCACGCTCGGGCTTGAACGTGCGGTAGTTGATGGTTTCCGGCTTCTTGATCTCGCCGAACGACCAGCTGCGGATCTTCTCTGGCGAGGCCAGGGCGATGCGNATCTGGTCAAAGGTCGGTGTGACCGGAAGCGGGTTGAAGATGTTCAGGACGTCCTGGTTCATCTGTCGGTTCCTTCTGCGGCAGTTGCCGCCAAAATCAGTGTCAGAGAGCGGTTCAGAGAGATATCGGCCCCGGCTGCCCAGGGCCGACTGGGTTCCGTCACCCNNGTTCTCCAGCTCCACGTTCAGGCCCAGCGAGCGCATTTCCTTGACGAGCACGTTGAAGCTCTCGGGNATGCCCGCCTCGAAGCTGTCGTCGCCACGGACGATGGCTTCATAGACCTTGGTGCGTCCGGCCACGTCGTCCGACTTGACCGTCAGCATCTCCTGCAGGGTGTAGGCGGCACCGTAGGCTTCCAGGGCCCACACCTCCATCTCACCGAAACGTTGTCCGCCGAACTGAGCCTTGCCGCCCAGCGGCTGCTGGGTAACGAGCGAGTACGGTCCGATCGAACGGGCGTGGATCTTGTCATCGACCAGGTGGTGCAACTTCAGCATGTAGATGTAGCCAACCGTGACCGGGCGCTTGAACTGCTCACCGGTCTGGCCGTCATACAGGATCGACTGGCCCGAGCGGTCCAGACCTGCCTTCTCCAGCAAGTCCTCGATGTCCGAGATGTGGGCACCGTCGAACACCGGGGTGGCGAACGGAACACCCTTGGACAGGTTGCGGGCCAGCTCGACCAGCTCTTCTTCATCCGACGGCAGCGGAATGTCCTTGCCGTAGACACCTTGCAGGTGATCGACCAGGGCCTTCTTCTGCCCGCCATTCTGCCAGGCTTCCAGCAAGTCCTGGATCTGCTTGCCCAGGCCGGCCGCGGCCCAGCCCAGGTGGGTCTCGAAGATCTGGCCGATGTTCATGCGCGGCGGCACGCCCAATGGGTTCAGAACGAGGTCGACCGGCGTTCCGTCTTCCAGGTGCGGCATGTCCTCGATCGGCAGAATCTTGGAGATAACGCCCTTGTTGCCGTGGCGGCCGGCCATCTTGTCGCCCGGCTGCAGCTTGCGCTTCACCGCCACGAACACCTTGACCATCTTCATCACGCCCGGCGGCAGTTCGTCACCGCGCTGCAGCTTCTCGACCTTGTCTTCAAAGCGGCGGTCCAGAGCCTTGCGGGCCGTTTCGAACTGGCCCTTCATGGCTTCCAGCTCGCCCATGGCCTTTTCGTCGTCCAGGGCGATTTGCCACCACAGGCCGCGTGACAGCTCAGCCAGCTTTTCTTCGGTGACAGTGCCGCGACCCAGGCCCTTCGGACCCGAGGTGGCATTTTTGCCCAGGATTAGCGGCTTCAGGCGGCCATAGACGTTGCGCTCCAGGATCGCCAGCTCGTCGTCCCGGTCCTTGCCCAGGCGCTCGATCTCATGGCGCTCGATGGCCATGGCGCGCTCGTCCTTGTCGACGCCGTGACGGTTGAACACGCGCACGTCGACGATGGTGCCGGCCACGCCCGGCGGCAAGCGCAGGGAGGTGTCACGCACATCCGAGGCCTTCTCACCAAAGATGGCGCGCAGCAGCTTCTCTTCCGGGGTCATCGGGCTCTCGCCCTTCGGCGTCACCTTGCCGACCAGGATGTCACCCGGCTGGACTTCGGCGCCGATGGCCACGATCCCGGCCTCGTCGAGGTTGCGCAGGGCCTCCTCACCGACGTTGGGAATGTCGCGGGTGATTTCTTCCGGTCCCAGCTTGGTGTCGCGGGCCATGACCTCGAACTCTTCCAGGTGGATCGAGGTGAACACGTCGTCGCGCACGATCCGCTCGGAGATCAGGATCGAGTCTTCGAAGTTGTAGCCGTTCCAGGGCATGAAGGCGACCAGGGCATTGCGGCCCAGCGCCAGTTCACCCAGGTCCGTCGACGGGCCATCAGCGATCACATCACCGGCCTTGACCTCATCGCCCACGCGCACGATCGGGCGCTGGTTGATGCAGGTGGACTGGTTGGAACGCTGGAACTTCGACAGGCGATAGATGTCGACGCCCGAGCGGGCGGCGTCCACTTCGCCGGTGGCGCGCACGACGATACGGGTGCCGTCGATCTGCTCGACCACACCGTCACGACGGGCGACCACGACAGCACCGGAGTCCACGGCCACCACACTCTCCATGCCGGTGCCGACCAGCGGCGCATCGGCCTGGACCAGCGGCACGGCCTGGCGTTGCATGTTGGCCCCCATCAGGGCGCGGTTGGCGTCGTCGTTTTCCAGGAACGGGATCAGGGCCGCAGCCACCGACACCACCTGCTTGGGCGACACGTCCATCATGTCGACGGTGTCCTTGATCAGCAGCTGGGATTCGCCATTGACGCGTCCCGGCACCAGATCTTCGACGATCTCGCCCTTGTTCAGTTCGATGTTGGCCTGGGCGATGGTGTATTTCGCTTCTTCCATCGCCGAGATGTAGACCACCTCGTCAGTCGCCTTGCCGTCCTTGACCCGGCGATAGGGGCTTTCGATGAAGCCATACTTGTTCACGCGGGCGTGGGTCGCCAGCGAGTTGATCAGGCCGATGTTCGGGCCTTCCGGCGTTTCAATCGGGCAGATCCGGCCATAGTGGGTCGGGTGCACGTCGCGCACCTCAAAGCCCGCACGCTCACGCGTCAGACCGCCCGGGCCAAGCGCCGACAGACGGCGCTTGTGGGTGATTTCCGACAGCGGGTTGGTCTGGTCCATGAACTGCGACAGCTGCGACGAACCGAAGAACTCGCGCACAGCAGCAGCGGCCGGCTTGGCATTGATCAGGTCGTGCGGCATGACCGTGTCGATATCGACGCTGCTCATGCGCTCCTTAATGGCCCGCTCCATGCGCAGCAGGCCGACGCGNTACTGGTTCTCCAGCAGCTCACCGACCGAGCGAACACGGCGGTTGCCCAGGTTGTCGATGTCGTCGATCTCGCCCTGGCCGTCCTTCAGACCCACCAGAATCTGCAGCACCTTGAGGATATCGTCCTGACGCAGGATCCGGATTTCATCCGAAACCTCAGGAGTTTCGAGACGCATGTTCATCTTCACCCGGCCGACGGCCGACAGGTCATAGCGCTCNGAATCGAAGAACAGCGACTGGAACATAGCCTCGGCCGCTTCCGGCGTCGGCGGCTCGCCCGGACGCATCACGCGATAGACGTCGAACAGGGCGTCTTCGCGGTTCGAGTTCTTGTCCACGCGCAGGGTGTTGCGCATGTAGCCACCCACGGTCACGTGGTCGATGTCCAGCACGTCGATGGTGGTGAAGCCGTTCTGAACCAGCACATCAATCATGGCCTGATCCAGCTCGTCGCCAGCTTCGGCAAAGATCTCACCGGTCTGCATGTTGACGGCGTCATTGGCCAGGTAGCGCCCCAGCAGGGCGTCGGCGGCCAGCGACAGAGACTTGACGGTCTCTGACAGCTTCTTGGCCTGACGGGCGCTGATCTTGGTGCCCGCCGGAGCGACCACTTCGCCGGTGTCGGCGTCGACCAGATCGAACTCCGGCTTCACCCCGCGCCAGCGCTCCAGCTTACGGCGTNNGACCCAGCCGGCTTCGCCGCCCTTGGTCTGGCGCATTTCGTAGGGGACGGTTTCGTAGAAGGTCTTGAGGATCTCCTCGCCGTCCATGCCCAGGGCCATCAGGAAGGTGGTGGCCGGCAGTTTGCGGCGACGGTCGATACGGACATACACGATGTCCTTGGCGTCGAACTCGAAGTCGAGCCAGGAGCCGCGATACGGGATCACGCGGGCCGCAAACAGCAGCTTGCCCGACGCGTGGGTCTTGCCCTTGTCGTGATCGAAGAACACGCCCGGCGATCGGTGCATCTGCGAGACGATCACGCGCTCCGTGCCGTTGACGATGAAGGTGCCCTTATCGGTCATGAGCGGGATATCGCCCATGTAGACGTCCTGCTCCTTGATATCCTTGACCGAGCGCGCCTGCGTTTCTTCGTCGGTTTCGAACACGATCAGGCGCAGCTTGACCTTCAGCGGCGCGGCATAGGTCATGTCGCGCTGAATGCACTCTTCGACGTCATACTTCGGATCTTCGAACTCGTAGGAGACGTATTCGAGGATCGCACGCTCGTTGAAGTCCTTGATCGGGAAGACCGATTTGAAGACCGCCTCGATGCCCTCATCCTTGCGCTGGCCCGCGCGGACCTCACGCTGCAGGAACTGTTCGTAGGACGCGCGCTGAACTTCGATCAGATTCGGCATCTGCACGGCTTCGGGGATGCGCCCAAAGGATTTGCGGATACGCTTCTTGCCCGTGAACGAAGTCGCAGAGGCAATCTGCCCCAGCGCGGCGAGAGCTTCGGTGGTCTTGGCCATTCTGTCTTCCCAATGTGCGAGGCCCTGGGGGAGGACACCCGCGCGAATCAATGCAGCGGCCACGGCGCACACTCCGCCTATGCGGAGCGGTCCGGGACCACCAGGTTTCGGCGTCCACCCTCGGCCCTTGCGGCACCAGGACACCTGAATTGTCGGGCTTCCTGGGAAAGGAAGCGCACCTTCGCACCGGTCGGGAGGGCGACAGACCGGGCCTCGGCGCTTTCGCGCAGACTCATGACGGAGTTAGCGGAGGACGCTGATATAGCGCGAAATCCGGCAAAGAAAAGGCCTGAAAGGCGATTTCACGCCATTTGGCCTATGCGGCGCAAAGGCCGACCGCGGCATCGCCCTGCACCGCGCACGTCGCATGAGATCGGACCATGACAATCCGTCAGATCCAATCAGTATAGGGCGGCTCAGTGGCTGTTTATAATTCCGGCACCAAAATCGGAGCTCGTCATGCCCACGCCCACGATTACAGCCTTTGCTATGGCCCTGGGGATTATCGGCTTTTCGGTGCCGGTCCAGCAGGTCGCCAACTTCACCAACGAGCCTAGTCAGGATTACTTCGGCAATGACATAGGCATGGTCGAAATCAGCCCCGCGACTACCAGGCTTGCCGCAGCATCTGCGCCGCCAACAGCCAATGCCTCGCCTTCAATGTCTATACCCCGGCCCCCTACGACAAGGGTTATTGCTGGCTGAAGCACACGGTCGGGACCCCGCGCCACGATCCGAACTCCATCGGCGGCGTGCGTCTGACCGCGACTGCGGCCAGGCCAGCCGCACCAGCTCCCGCTCCCGCTCCCGCCCCGACGACGGTCCAACCCAGCGCTCCAGCAAGCGCCGGGCAGGAGGTGACCTTGAGCAACGGAAAACGCGTCATTCTGCCCGACTCGGTGTCGGGATGTGTGCGCGCCGCCAGAGAAACCACCTCTCTCGGCAACAGTGTCGACTTTCAATGCCGGACCGTCTTGGTGAGGGTATTTGTTGTCACGTCGCCGACGTCCGCACGGCCTTCAGCCGAACTCCAAGCGTTTGCGACCGATTGGCAGCCGAATTTCATGTCATGGCCTGAAGCTGACCGTTCGCGCGTCATCGAACGTGAGTCCAAGACGCTTGCGGGTGGAGTGACTGCTAATTTCTCCTGTCTGACATATGACAATGTGGCGACATTTGAAGGTCTTCATGTCTGCTATTTGGACACGCCGACCGTTGAACTGGCTGTATCGGGAGAGGCTCCCCTCGCTGTGGACGCTGTGAATGCCGTGAACGCGGTGCTGAGTCAGGTTTCCTATCGATAGGGTTTGCAGTCTTCGAGGGCGTTGGTAAGCAGGGCCATGAAATCTGCCCTGCTCGCCCTGCCTGCATGCGCCCTGCTGGCCGCCTGTTCCGTTTCTCTGCCCTGGGCAGGAAACTCTGGCCATCCCGCCTCACCTGGCCCTGCGCTCACGGCACCGACGTCCGAGGTTCGACCTGCGGTCGGCGAAAGCTCTCTGGAGGGCTGGATCGCTGGAAACCGGGCGTATCTGGACTGGAATCGCGCTCAACCCGGCTGGACGGTCACGGACAGCGGGCTGCAATATCGCCGCATCGGCAGGGCGCATCCCGAAGGTCGTCAACCCGCGGCCACCGACACGGTCCGGGTCCACTATCGCGGCACCTTCATCGATGGGCGCGAGTTCGACAGTTCCTGGTCGCGCAACGAGCCGACCGAGTTTCCGCTCAATCGCGTCATTCGCGGCTGGACCGAAGGCGTGGCCCTGATGCGTGAAGGCGAGCGCTTCGAGTTCGTTATTCCGGCTGACCTGGCCTACGGCGACCGCTGGGTTGGCGGCGACGAGCTGCCGCCGCAGTCGACATTGCTGTTCACCGTCGACCTGCTTGAGGTGAAATAGAATCGACCCGTCTGCGGGCGGATTTGTCCCTGTCCATTTTGTCCCGGTCGCGGAGACAGATGCGGTGCAGATCAGGACGAAACCGGGACACCCGAATGGTCTATTGCGCAAGATGACACGGGATTAAGGCCCGGCGGGTTGACCCCTGCCGCGCACTGGCGTGATCTGCGCCCCCTGTTCTGGACCCCGGACGTCGTCTCATGCGCTCTGCCCGCTCGCTCTTCGCTGTCACCACCGCAACCCTGGCTCTGCTGACGGCGATGCCCGCCCTGGCCCAGGTCGGCACCCCGGCGCTGGACCGACAGCTTGCCCCGATCCCGGCACCGCAGGATGTGGCCTATCCGGGCACCATCACCCTGCGCATGGACGCAACCGACATCGATCGGCGCATCGTCTCGGTTGAGCAGACCATTCCGGTCGCGGCCCCCGGCNCCNTGGTCCTGTTGTTCCCGCAGTGGATCCCCGGCAATCACGGGCCGGTCGGGCCGGTCGATGATCTGTCCGATCTGGTCATCACCGCCAACGGCCAACGGCTCCGCTGGGTCCGCAACACCGCCAACACCAATGCCTTTGAGGTCGAAGTCCCCGTCGGTGTTGAAGAGGTCGAAGTCAGCTTCAAATGGCTGACACCCATCGATGGCAATCAGGGCCGCATTGTCATCACCGACGACATGCTGAATATCCAGTGGGAGAAGGCCATCCTCTATCCGGCAGGTTACTACAGCCGCCAGATCACGGTTCAGCCGTCGCTACGCCTGCCCGAGGGCTGGAACTATGGCACCGCCCTGGACACGGCCAGCTTTAGCGGAGGCACGGCGGTCTTTGCCNCCATCACCCTGGAGCACCTGGCCGACAGCCCCTTGTTTGCAGGTCGCTATTATCGCCAGGTCGACCTGGACCCCGATGGCCGCTCACCGGTTCGGCTGAACATCGTCGCCGACAGCCCCGAGCAGCTGGAAGCCAGCGAGGATCACATCGCCCTGCATCGCGCCCTGGTCGACCAGGCCGACTATCTGTTCAGGGCAAGGCACTACAACCACTATGATTTTCTGCTAGCCGTCACCGACAATCTGGGCGGTATCGGACTGGAGCATCATCGCTCATCCGAAAACAGCGTCGACACGCGCTATTTCACGGCCCCGAGCGCGACCCTGGCCGACCGCGATTTGCTGGGGCACGAATATACCCACTCCTGGAACGGAAAATGGCGGCGGCCGGCCGATCAGCTGACACCAACACTGAATGAGCCGCTGCAGAACTCGCTCCTGTGGGTCTATGAGGGCCAGACCCAGTATTGGGGCCTGATCCTGACGACGCGAGCTGGCCTGATGTCCAAGCAGCAGGCGCTGGACGTTCTGGCCATGACGGCCGCCACCTACGCACAGGGGAACAACCCCGGTCGTGACTGGCGCGCGCTTCAGGACACCACCAACGACCCGATCATCGCCCAACGACGTCCCCAGCCCTGGTCCACCCGCCAACGCAGCGAGGACTACTATCGCGAAGGGGCCATGATCTGGCTGGATGCCGACACCTGGATCCGCGAACAGTCGGGCGGCCAGCGCTCGCTGGACGATTTCGCCAAGGCTTTCTTCGGGGTCGAGGATGGCAACTGGGACCCAGCCCCTTATACATTTGGCGATGTCACCGGGACCCTGAACGGGGTTCAGGCCAATGACTGGGCCACCTTCCTGCGCACGCGGCTGGATGCCGTGGGTCCCAACGCGCCCGGCCCACTGGATGGCATTGAGCGCGGTGGCTATCGCTTGGTCTGGCGCAATCGCCCCAATGCCTGGCATCAGGCCCTCTATGCCGAGCTGGGGCGCAATGACTTCCAGTATTCACTGGGCATCATGACCAACCGGTCCAATGTTATCAGCCAGGTGCGCTGGGGCTCCCCGGCGTTTGAAGCCGGGCTGACGTCGGGCTGGGAGATTGTTGCGGTCAATGGCCAGACGGCGACCCCGGCGCGGCTCATGGCCGCCATCGACGAGGCGGCAACCAGCCCGACCCCGATCGAGATGATGGTCAAGCGTGGCGACCGCTTCCGCCNNCTTCGCTTCGACTACCACGGCGGCAATCGCTATCCCCACCTGGAGCGGATCGCGGGCACACCCGACCGCCTGGGCGACATCCTCGCGCCCCGCGATCACTAATGGAGGTCCAGGTCATGCGACAGCCCCGTGCCCTTCCGGTATTAGCTCAGGGCACCTCAGCTCTGGGCACCTCAGCTCTGGCCCTGACAGCTTGCCTGGCTCTGGCCCTGCCTGCGGCTGCCCAGAACGCGACCCAGGGCCAGTTCCCCTTGCCGGTTCCCACCAGCCTGCCGCGGCCGCTGCCGCCGATTCCGGCACCGGTCGACACCGACTACCCCGGCACCATCGGCATTCAGGTCGACCTGACCGATCTGGCGCACAAGGTCATCCGCACGACCCAGACCGTGCCGGTTCAGCCCGGCCNNCTCGTGCTGCTCTACCCGTCCTATATTCCGGGCAATCACGCCTCGACCGGACCGATCCAGCTCATCTCCGGCCTGACGGTGACGGCCAATGGCCAGCGCATCNAGTGGCTGCGCGATACGGTGGATCCGCACGCCTTTCACCTGGATATCCCCCAGGGCGTGACCCAGATCGAAGTCCGCTTCGAGTGGCTGACCCAGCCCGATAACGCCACCTGGCGCGTGGTGATGACCGACAATATGGTCAACCTTCAGTGGGAAAAGGCCCTGCTCTATGCCTATCACAGCCGCATCCAGTTCGATCCTTCGATCGTGCTGCCAGAAAACTGGTCTCAGGCCAGCGCCCTGCCGGTCGAGGCCCGGCGGGGCAATATCGTCGACTTCGCCCCGATCAATCTGGAGCACCTGGCCGACAGCCCGATTTTTGCCGGCCACCACCGCCGCATCGACATTGACCCCGGCGGCCGCTCGCCGGTGCATCTCAACGTGGTCGGTGAGACCGCTACCAGCCTCAATGCGTCGCCGGAATGGATCGCCAAATATGAGGCCCTGGTCGACCAGACCGATATGCTGTTCGGGGCCCGCCATTTCGACCACTATGAGTTCCTGTTCGGTCTCACCAACGATCTGGGCGGTATCGGGCTGGAGCATCATCGTTCCAGCGAAAACACGGGCTCACCGGATTATTTCACCGATNCCAATCCCCATTTCGGCACGCGGGGCCTGTTGCCGCACGAATACGTCCACTCCTGGAACGGCAAGTATCGCCGCCCCTCGGACGAATATGTGCCCAACTTCAACATCCCGACCCAGAACAGCCTGATGTGGGTCTATGAGGGCCAGACCGAATACTGGGGTGACGTCCTGACCATCCGCTCGGGCCTGGGCACGGTGGAGGAAGGCATCATCAACTTCGCCGAGGTGGCGGCCTTCTACGACAATCAGCCAGGGCGCCAGTGGCGTGCCCTGCAGGACACCAACAATCACAACCTCCTGGGCTACCGGTTATCCAATCCCTGGTCGTCATGGATGCGCGGGACCGGCGACTATTACCGTGAGGCAGCACTGATCTGGCTGGATGCCGACACCCTGATCCGGGAGTTATCAGGCGACACGCGCTCGCTGGACGACTTTGCCCGCAGCTTTTTCGGCACCGACGATGGCGTGTGGGAAGCCCATCCGTATACCTTCGACGATGTCGTCCAGCACCTGAACGCTGTCCAGCCCTACAACTGGCGCGGCTTCCTGCGCGAGCGGCTCGATGCCGTGGGACCGGACGCCCACGCCCCGCTGGATGGTCTGGTCCGCAACGGCTGGCAACTTACCTATGTCGAACAGCTAAGCCCGCTGGAGCAGCGGATGCAGAGCGGCTGGGCCAATGACTTTCAGTATTCTCTCGGCTTCAATCTGGCCGGCAATCGCATCGTCGGCATTCGGTGGNGAAGCCCCGCGTTCGAGGCCGACATTGGGGCGGGCTGGGAGCTGGTGGCGGTCAACGACCGTGCGGCCTCGGCTCAGGCCCTGCGTAACGCCATCACCCGCGCCCGCACGTCGCCCCAACCGATCAAGCTGGTGATCAAGAAGGACGGCCGATTCCGCACGGTGGAGTTCGACTACCGCGACGGCCTGCGCTATCCGCGTCTGGTCCGCATCGACGGCACACGCGATCGTCTGTCCGAGATTCTGGCCCCACGCACAAACTAGGTGGGTCTGGCACGACGTTCGAAGCAGGTCGCAGCGTCCGTCAGGCCAAGGAGACCAGCATGCTTTACCTGATCGTCAAGGCAGCGCTGTCGGGCGTGATCATCGCGGCGGTGTCCGAGATTGCCCGGCGCAGTCCGGGGTTCGGCGNNCTGGTAGCGTCGCTGCCGCTGGTGTCAGTGCTCGGGATGATCTGGCTGTGGCGCGACACAGGCGACACAGAGCGCATGGCCGCCCACGCCGGGGCGACCTTCTGGTATGTGCTGCCGTCGCTGCCGATGTTCCTGCTGATCCCGGCCCTGCTGAAGCGCGGGGTCGGCTTTTATCCCGCGCTGGTGGCCGGGTGCGCGTTGACGGTGGTGCTCTATCTGCTGATGACCTGGCTGGCTCCGAAGCTGGGGATCCAGCTTTAGGCCCCCTGCTCGGCCTGGGCGGCCCCTTCACCTCGGCGTCAACGCGGTCGAACAGGTCGGTGATGCTGGCGGGCGGGGCCTTGTCCATCTTGCTGACGAGGATGATGGCCAGGAAGCTGAGGATGAAGCCCGGCACCATCTCATACAGCACGCTGGACAGGGTCTTGCCGTCGGTCAGGACCGGGGCATAGATCCAGAACAGCACCGTCAGGGCCCCCACGATCATACCGGCCAAGGCTCCGTTACGGGTCATCCGCTTCCAGGTCAGTGACAGGATCACCAAGGGGCCAAAGGCCGCGCCAAACCCNGCCCAGGCCTGGCTGACCAAGCTGAGGATATTGCTGTCCGGGTTCCAGGCCAGGGCAATGGCGGCCAGGGCCACACCCAGCACGGCCAGGCGGCCCATCGTCACCAGCTCGGTCTGCGACGCCTTCGGACGGATGAACACGCCGTAGAAATCCTCTACCAGGGAACTGGAAGACACCAGCAGCTGCGATGAAATGGTCGACATGATCGCCGCCAGAATGGCTGCTAGCAGGAAGCCNGTCACGAACGGATGGAACAGCACATCCGACAGGACGATGAAGATGGTCTCCGGGTCCGACACTTCAATGCCCATGCGGGTGACATAGGCCAGGCCGGTGCCCAACGCGCCCAGCAGGGTGACGAGCATCCAGCTCATGCCGATGTTGCGCATGGTCGGCACGTCCTTGAGCGAACGCACAGCCATGAAGCGGACCAGGATATGCGGCTGGCCAAAATAGCCCAGGCCCCAGGCCATCGACGAAATGATGCTGATCAAGGTCACGCCCTGCAGCCAGTTCAGCCGGGACGGATCAACGCTGCGGATGACATCTTCGGCCCCCNNGATGCCACCGACATGTGTCAGCGCCACCACCGGCACAATGATCAGCGCCAGAAACATGATGCATCCCTGCACGAAGTCGGTGAGGCTGACGGCCAGAAAACCGCCGATCATGGTGTAGGCCAGAACAACACCCGCAGTCAGGAACAGGCCGAAGGCATAGTCATAGCCGAACGCCGACTGGAACAGTTTGCCTCCNGCGACCATCCCGGATGAGGTGTAGAGGGTGAAGAAGATCACGATAACAAAGGCTGACACGATCCTGAGCAAGCGCGAGGTGTCACCAAACCGGTTGTCGAAGAAGTCCGGCAGGGTGATCGAATCGTCCGCCCGCTCGGTGTAAACGCGCAGCCGCGGGGCCACGATGATGTAGTTGGCCAGGGCCCCGATAAACAGACCGACCGCAATCCAGGCCGACGACAGACCGGTCATGAACATAGCACCGGGCAGACCCATCAGGATCCAGCCGCTCATGTCCGATGCGCCCGCCGACAGGGCCGACACGCCTGGCCCCAGAGACCGCCCGCCCAGCACATAGCCGGAGATGTCGCTGGTGCTCTTGCGCCAGGCATAAAGGCCAATGCCCAGCATCAGGGCGAAATACAGGGCGAGGGCGATCCAGGTACCAGTTTGCATGGCCCATGCCTAACAGAGGATGGGACCGCTGGCCACCCCTGCCCGCAACGGGAGCTATGGGGTGCACCCCACCACTGGACAGCGACACGTCTTTGCTGACATTGGCGAACCATGCTGACTGCCCCGACATCGACGCCGGTTTCCGACCTGAGCAAGGACGGCGTGACCTCAGCACTCAGTTCGCATCTGCCCGGCTGGCTGGACCCGACGACCCTGCCCGGCATGCTGGGGCTGGGCGCAATCACCGTTGTCATCGGCCTGATCCTGTCTTGGCTGTTGCGGCAGTCCCTGCGCGAGCTGCTGACCCATGACCGGTCCGAGCGGATCGACCAGATCACCATCGAGTTCCTGACGCGGCTGGGTGTGCTGATCATGTGGATCGTGCTGGTGGGCCTCTATGCCCATCTGGTGCCGCCGCTGAACAAGGTCGGCACGGCGTTGCTGGCCGGGGCCAGCCTAGTATCGGTAATCGTGGGTTTTGCCGCCCAGACCACGCTCAGCAATCTGGTCTCGGGCATCAGCCTGGTGCTCTACAAGCCGTTCCGGCGCGGCGACCGGCTGCAGGTCATCGCCCCGACGCCGGACCAGTGCGAGACGGGCACGGTCGAGGACATCTCGCTGGGCTTTACGGTGCTGAAGACCGATGACGGTCGTCAGATCATCGTGGCCAACGCCACCATGGCCCAACAGACCATGATCAAGCTATTGCCTGCAGCCTCAAAGATGCCCGCACCGGCGACCGCCAAGAACCCCGACGCCCCGACACGCTGACGCCGCAAAACCTTCCCTTTACGTGCACGTCAACTTTCGCTATGCAGCGGTCCATGATGACTGCTGACGACCTGCGCACCTATTCGATCCGCCAGCTTTGCCGCGAGTTCGGGGCCACGGNNCGGGCGCTGCGCTTCTATGAGGACAAGGGTCTGCTGACCCCGGCCCGCAAGGGACAGACGCGCGTCTATGGAGCCAAGGATCGGGCGCGGCTGAAGCTGATCATGCGCGGCCGCCGCATCGGCTTCTCGCTGCAAGAGATCCAGGAGATGATGGATCTGTATGACCGCAAGGAGCACAACGTGCACCAGATGGCGGTCGCCTTGCCCCGCCACCGGGCCCAGATCGAAACCCTGAAACAGCAGCTTGAAGATATCCAGNGGGCCATCGAAACGGCCGAGGAAGCCTGTGCCTGGATGGAAAAGACCCTGTCGGAACACCGCCCGGATCTGCTGCCGGGGGCCGAAGAATACGCCCGCGTCCTGCGTGAGCGATTGAACCCTGACCAATCCCAGCCCTTCAAATCGAGGCACTGACCATGGCCTACAAAGCCCCCGTTCGCGATCTGACCTTCATCCTGGGTGAGGTGCTGGACATTGACAAATACGCCAACCAGCGCGGCTTTGCCGAGGTCAACACCGAGCTGGCTCAGCAGATCCTGGAAGAAGGCGGCAAGTTCGCCGAGGAAGTCATCGCCCCGCTGAACAAGGTCGGCGATGTCGAAGGCTGCAAGTGGGACAATGGCACGGTCACAGGCCCGACCGGCTGGAAGGAAGCCTATCAGCAGATGGTCGAGGCCGGCTGGGTCGGTCTGGCCTCGGAGCCTGAACACGGCGGTCAGGGCATGCCGGCCATTCTGGCCATGGCCTTTGGCCAGTTCACCGCCGCCGCCTCCNCCGCCTTCTCCATGTATCCGGGCCTGACGCACGGCTGCTATGAGNCGCTGAACGCCAATGGTTCCGAGGAGCAGAAGGCCACCTACTGCCCCAAACTGGCCACCGGCGAATGGGGCGGCACCATGAACCTGACCGAGCCGCAGTGCGGCACGGACCTGGGCCTGATCCGCACCAAGGCGGTGCCGAACGGCGGCGGCAGCTACAACATCACCGGCCAGAAGATCTGGATCTCGTCGGGCGAGCATGACTTCACCGACAACATCATCCACCTGGTGCTGGCCCGCATTGAAGGCGCCNCCGAAGGCATCAAGGGCATCAGCCTGTTCGTCGTGCCCAAGATCTTCGTCAACGAAGACGGCTCGCTGGGTGAGCGCAACGAAGGGGCCCAGTGCGCGGGCCTCGAGCACAAGATGGGCATCCACGGCAACGCCACCTGCGTGATGTCGTATGAGAACGCCAAGGGCTGGCTGGTCGGCACCGAGAACAAGGGCATGGCCGCCATGTTCGTGATGATGAACGAGGCGCGCCTGGGCACCGGACTGCAAGGCCTGGCCATCGGCACCGCCGCCTATCAGGCCGCCGCCGAGTTCGCCAAGGACCGCCTGCAGGGCCGTTCGCTGACGCTGAAGNGGCCGGACGGCCCGGCCGATCCTATCCTGGTTCACCCGGACGTGCGCCGCATGCTGCTGGAGGCCAAGGCCATCGTTGAGGGCGGCCAGGCCTTCATCCTTTGGACCGCGCTGCAAGCCGATCTGCAGTCCGAGGACGAAGCCACCGCCACCAAGGCCCGCGACTACATGGGTCTGATCACCCCGGTGCTGAAGGCCTATCTGACCGACAAGGGCTTCCACGCCGCTTCGCTGGCCATGCAGGTCCACGGTGGCTCGGGCTATACCGAGCACTTCCCGGCCTCGCAGTATCTGCGCGATGCCCGTATCACCATGATCTACGAAGGGGCCAACGGCATCCAGGCGCTGGATCTGGTCGGGCGCAAGCTGCCGGCCAACGGTGGCCGTGCCGTCATGGCCTGGTTCGCCGACATCGATGCCTTCGTCACTGAGCACAAGGGCAATGAGAAGGTCGCCCCCTTCATCGAGGGTCTCGACAAGGCCAAGGGGGCTTTGCAGGAGGCCTCCATGTGGCTGATGCAGAACGGCATGAAGAACCCGGACAACGCCGGGGCTGCCTCCACCGACTATCTGCAGATCTTCGGCCTGACCGCTCTGGCCTATGTCTGGGCCCAGATGGCCGTGGCCGCTCAAAAGGCCATCGACGGCGGCTCGACCGACCCATTCTACGCCAACAAGATCGCCACCGGTCGCTACTTCGTCGAACGCATGCTGCCGGACGCCCGCGCCCACCTGAAGAAGCTGCAATCGGGCTCGGACGTCCTGATGGCCATGGACGCGGAGGCGTTCTGATCGCAATGGCGGACGGGCTGTCAGGGTATGCTGTTGGAGCTGTGATAGGTGTCATCAGCAGCCTCGGCATTGTTGCCTGGGAGCTGATCAAACAGTCGCGCGTAAGGAAGGATGATCCACTTCAACGACGTTTGGCCGTCCACTTCGAAACCTACCTGCGGTCGCCACAGGACGAAGCTGCGAAGACGGAGCTTTCGCGGTTGCTAAAAGCCGAACTGAAGGAAAGACAAGTCCCGCGAGACGAATGGAATGCTCGACTGATTTCAGCCACAGGGTTGGTAGATCGGAACCTGGCCAAGCAGCATTTCCATGAGTTGGTCAGCGTAGGTAAGGCATTGACATTAAAGGACTATGACTAGTTCGGCTTGATTTCCCGTCTCCTCCCTGTCGCAACGCGATGGGGGTGGCGCGGCGCGAATACGCGCCGTGACGAAGGGCTGCCGAGGGTTTGGCTCGGTTCAATTGGTGCGGCGGACAGAGCCCCTCCACCGCTTCGCGGTCCCCCCCACGGAGTGGGGAGGAGACTTGAGATGAACGTCCTCAACACCCCCGAACCCGATTTCATGGCTGAGGAAGAGATCACCCTCTTCTCGGATTCCGTGGCCAAATGGGTCGATGAGTTTGCACCGCCCGAGGCTGTGCAGGCGTGGATCGCCAACTCCACCGTGCCGAGGNAGCTGTGGAACCAGGCGGGCGATGCGGGCCTGCTGGGCCTGTCCCAGCCGGAGGAAGACGGCGGCTTCGGCGGCGATTACCGGCATGAGGTCGTGCTGATGCGTCAGCTGGGCTGGAAGGGTGCGGACCACTTCGGCATCTCGCTGCACAACGCTATCGTCATGCCCTACATCTGGCACTACGGCACCGAGGAGCAGAAGCAGCGCTGGCTGCCGCGCATGCAGACCGGCGAGCTGGTCGGGGCCATCGCCATGACCGAGCCGGGGGCCGGATCGGACCTGCAAGGGGTCAAGACGACGGCAAAGAAGGACGGCAACGGCTATGTCGTCAACGGCTCCAAGACCTTCATCACCAACGGCCAGCTGGCCAATCTGATCATCGTCGTGGCCAAGACCGACCCCGCCGAGGGGGCCAAAGGCACCAGCCTGATCGTGGTCGAAACCGACGGCGCGGACGGGTTCGAGCGTGGCCGCAACCTGCACAAGATCGGCATGGAGNGGAACGATACCTCTGAGCTGTTCTTCAACGACGTGCGCGTGCCCGCCGACAACATCATCGGCGGTGGCGAAGGCCAGGGCTTCATCCAGCTGATGCAGCAGCTGCCGCAGGAGCGTCTGAACATTGCCGTCCAGGGCGTGGCCGCCGCCGAGCGCGGCCTGACCGAGACCCTGGCCTATGTCAAAGAGCGCAAGGCCTTCGGCAAGCGGGTGATCGACTTCCAGAACACCCAGTTCAAGCTGGCCGAGGTCAAGACCAAGCTGACGGTGGCCAAGGTCTTCGTCGACCACTGCATCGGCCTGCACCTGAAGGGTCAGCTGGACGCCGCCACCGCCTCCATGGCCAAATACTGGGTGACCGACATCCAGGGCGAGGTCATCGACGAGATGCTGCAGTTGCACGGCGGCTATGGCTACATGAACGAGTATCCGATCGCCCAGCTCTACAAGGACGCCCGGGTCCAGCGCATCTATGGCGGCACCAATGAGATCATGAAGCTGCTGATCGCGCGGACGCTGTAGACCCTCACATACCGCCATTCGACCAGCTTGATTACGGCTCAGCTTCGGGTCAACGTGCGCCGTTCTTCGGGGAGATTCGGGTCATGTCGTCCGTGATGGATTTTCTGGCGGCCCTGCCCGGCCAGATCGCCTCCACGCCGTTTGAGTTCTTCATTTTCGGTCTGACCTTGCTGNGGGTGGCGCTGTTCCACCATCGCACGCTGACCGTGGCCCTTTGCGGCCTGGGAGCGACAATCCTCTACAAGCTGCTGTTCACCGGCTTTGCCCACGGAACGGGGCTGGAAGGCCTGATGGCCCATGCGCAGCATGAGCNNGTGATCCTGGCCAATCTGATGCTGTTGCTGCTGGGTTTCTCGCTGCTGGCCAATCAGTTTGAGCGCAGCAATCTGCCTGAGGCCATGCCGCGCATCCTGCCGGACGGGTGGACCGGCGGGCTGGCGCTTCTGGCCATGATCTTCGTGCTGTCGGCGTTTCTGGACAACATCGCCGCGGCCATCATCGGCGGGGTCGTGGCGCGGCATGTCTATCACGGCAAGGTCAGCCTGGGCTTTCTGGCCAGCATTGTCGCGGCGGCCAACGCCGGCGGGGCCGGCAGCGTTATCGGCGACACCACCACCACGATGATGTGGATCAGTGGGGTCTCGCCCCTGGCCGTCATCCATGCCTTCATCGCCTCGGTCGTGGCCTTTGCCATCTTCGGGGTGATGGGGGCCCTGGCCCAGCATCGCCACTTCCCGATCNAGGCCCATATCGCCCCCGATGCGCCCAAGGTCGATCCGACCCGTGCGGTGATTGTCGGGCTGATCCTGGCCACCCTGCTGGTGGTCAACTTCGCTGGCAACGCCTGGTATCCCGAGTTTCAGGATGCCGCGCCCTGGCTGGGTTTGGCCCTGTGGCTGGCGATCCTGGTGACCTCGATCGTGCGCATGCCCAGCTGGAGCGTCCTGCCCGGTGCAGCCAAGGGGGCCCTGTTCCTGGTGTCGCTGGTGGCTACGGCCTCGCTGATGCCGGTCGAGCGACTTCCGGAAGCCTCGTGGCAAACGGCCCTGGGTCTTGGGTTCCTGTCGTCGGTATTTGACAACATTCCCNTGACGGCCCTGGCGCTGAAACAGGGCGGCTATGACTGGNGGGTGCTGGCTTTTGCGGTGGGCTTTGGAGGCTCGATGATGTGGTTTGGCTCGTCTGCGGGCGTCGCCCTGTCCGGCCTGTTCCCGCAGACCCGGTCGGTATTCGGCTGGCTGAAGAGCGGCTGGTATGTGCCGATCGCCTATGTGGCCGGGTTTGCCGTGATGCTGGCAGTGGTGGGCTGGCACCCGACCACGACCCGGGCCGAGCGGCCTGCCGACGCTCAGGGACACGCCCAGCCGCCCAAGGTCATCGATGATGCCTTACACCAGGGTGGCGAGTTGTGGCGCGATGTGATGGGCCGGATTTCCCAAACGTACCGAGCGCTTCATAAAGCGGCCCTTTCTGCCATTGCCTTTCAGGATCGCCGACCTTGATCCGCCTGCACATCCCACAACCGCTCATCCCCGGCGCGGCCCTGGCTCCGACGCTGGACCAGTCGCGCTATCTCATCCAGGTGATGCGGCTGAAACCCGGCGATGCGTTGCTGGTGTTCAACGGCACCGATGGCGAATGGCGCTGTTCCGTGGCCGAGGTGCTGAAGAAGGGCGTTGTCCTGCGGGCTGAAGCCAAGGTTCGTGACCAGATCACCCCGCCGGATGTCGACTTGCTGATCGCCACGGTCAAGAAGTCGGCGCTGGAGTTCGCGGTCGAGAAGGCGACCGAGCTGGGAGCCTGCCGCATCCGCCTGATCACCACCGCCCGCACCCAGCCCCAGCATGTGCGGCTGGACCGGCTGGACGCCATTGCCGAGGAAAGCGCTGAACAGACCGGGCGGCTGGACGTGCCGCCGGTCGATGCTCCGGTGAAGCTGGCGGCCCTGCTGGATGGCTGGGACGTATCGCGCCGCCTGATGTTCTGTGACGAGACCGGCGGCNCCCCGGCGCTTACCGCCCTGGCGGACCAGCCCGACAGCCCCTGGGCCATCCTGATCGGCCCCGAGGGTGGTTTCAGCCCTGAGGAGCGAGCACGTCTGATCGCCCTGCCCTTTGCCGTGCCGGTCTCGCTGGGGCCACGGGTGCTGCGGGCCGACACCGCCGCCATCACGGCCCTGACACTCTGGCAGGCCGCCCTGGGCGATTGGCCACGATAAGGCACGGCTGGGGGGTTGAGCCCGGCCACCAGACAGCCCATCTAGCCTCTGCAACCGGGGCTGAGACATATGGCTGACGCCGAACCGCTTATCCGAGATCAACTGGTCGAAGCGCTGACCAAGGGCATCAAACCCCGAGACCAATGGCGCATCGGGGCCGAGCACGAGAAGTTTGGCTTTCATCTCAATGATCTGACCCGTCCGGCCTATGATGGCCAGGGTAGCATTCACGAGATGCTGGAGGGTCTGACCCGGTTCGGCTGGAGCCGGGTCTATGAGGGTGAACATGTCATCGCCCTGGAGCGGGCCAATAGCGACGGCATGACCGCCTCCATCTCGCTGGAGCCCGGCGGCCAGTTCGAACTGTCCGGGGCGCCGCTGAAAGACGTGCATGAAATCTGCGACGAGACCGGCCGTCACCTGATGGAAGTCAAACAGGTCGCTGACCAGATCGGCCTGGGCTTCCTGGGCCTGGGGTTCGATCCCCTGTGGCGGCGCGACCAGATCCCGATCATGCCCAAGGGGCGCTATGACATCATGCGCGCCTATATGCCCAAGCGCGGCACCCTGGGCCTGGATATGATGCTGCGGACCTGCACCATCCAGTCGAACCTCGACTTCGATAGCGAGGCGGACATGGTGCTGAAGTTCCGCACCAGCCTGGCTCTGCAACCGATCGCCACGGCCCTGTTTGCCAACAGCCCCTTTACCGAAGGCCAGCCCAATGGCTTCCTGAGTGCCCGGGCCAATGTCTGGACCGACACCGACCCGGACCGGACCGGCATGCTGGATTTCGTGTTCCAGGACGGCTTCGGCTTTGAGCGCTACGTCGATTATGCGCTGGACGTGCCAATGTATTTCGCCAAGCGCGACGGACACTACGTCGACCTGTCCGGCCAGTCCTTCCGCGCCTTCATGTCCGAGGGGCTGGATGCCCTGCCAGGCGACCGGGCCAATGCCAAGGACTGGGCCGACCACCTGACCACCCTGTTCCCGGAGGTGCGGCTGAAGTCCTATCTGGAGATGCGTGGCGCCGATGGCGGACCCTGGAGCCGGATCTGCGCATTGCAGGCCCTGTGGGCCGGGGTGCTATGACGCGCCGCGCTGGCGGCGGCCTGGGACCTGGTCAAGGACTGGGACATCGCCGATCACGAGCGCCTGCGCCGCGATGTGACCCGCCTGGCCCTCAAGGCTGAAGTGGCAGGCCGCACCGCCCAGGACGTGGCCAGGNACATGACCGCCATCGCCCGCGAGNGTTTGAAGAACCGCAAGCGGTTCTCGGGCGGCATGGTCGATGAGCGCGGCTATCTGTCGGAACTGGAAGACATCGCCGACAGCGGCATCACCCCGGCGGAACGGCTGCTGGAATGCTATCACACGCGCTGGAATGGCGACGTCCGCGGCGTGTATCGCGATTTCGCCTACTGAGCGCTTGCTCGCACAGCGGGCTGGGCGGATGGTGGCGCAAACGGAGGATGGCTCCATGACAACGCCCGCCGCCCGCGCCCTGTTAGGGATCACCCTGGTCGGCCTCTCGGCCTGCTATTCTCCGCCCCAGCCCAAGGCAGAGCCCGAGCCTGCAGATGCGGCGGCCAACAGTCCGGGTGCCCCGCCCGTGAGAGCCTCTACCAAGCCCCGGCCCTGGGTATTGCCTTCGCGCTGCCTGCGGACCGGACGGTTGGGGGCTGCACCGGTGATTGGCAGAGCGAGCACCCCTGCGTGACGGTTCAGGGCCAGCAGGGCGGCCAAGCTATCACCTATGTCGGCCTGCAGGCTTTTGACGGTCCGCTGGAACAGATCGCCCGCGAACAGGCCGGGTTCGAACCCAACGCCCAGGGCCAGTGGATGACGACCTATGGCCGCTTTGAACCGGTCGAGGTTGAGCGCATCACCGGCAGTGGCTGGACCGGCATGCGGGCCACCATCACCTGTGGCATCAGCGATGCAGAGACCGGCTTCCATGCAGCGGGCGGCGAATGCCTGTATCAGGTCATCAGCAACGGCCAACGCTCGATCCTGATCACCACCGATGGCATCCACGGCCTGGACGATGCAACTGCCGCCACCTTGTCGTCCATAGCTTTACGGAGACCCATGACCCATCCCATCCGCGTCGGCATCGGCGGCTGGACCNTTGAGCCGTGGCGCGGGACCTTCTATCCCGACAAGCTGAGCCAGAAGAAGGAGTTGGCCTATGCCAGCTCCAAGCTGTCATCGATTGAGATCAATGGCACCTACTATTCCGGGTTCAAGCCAGACACCTGGATGAAGTGGCACGATGAGACGCCGGATGAGTTTGTCTTTGCGGTCAAGGCCAGCCGGTTCTGCACCAATCGCAAGGTGCTAGCTGACGGGGCCGAGAGCATCGGCCGGTTCCTGGATCAGGGTCTGACGGCGCTGGGGCCCAAGCTGGGACCGATCAACTGGCAGTTCATGGCCACCAAGAAGTTCGATCCTGTCGATTTCGAGGGCTTCCTGAAGCTGCTGCCGCCAGAAAAGGACGGCCTTCGCTTGCGCCACGCACTTGAGGTCCGCAGCCCGACCTTCGATACGCCCCAGTTCCACGATCTGGCCGCCAAATATGGGGCCGCCATCGTTTATGCCGAGGACNCCGAGGCTCCCGAATGGCCACGCATCGACCAGGAAACGTCTGACTTTAGATATGCCCGCATGATGTCCAGCCGCGAGGATGAGCCAACCGGCCTGACCGCCGCCGAACTGGCCGACATCGCCGCTCGCACCAAAGCCTGGGCCGGACGTGGTGATGTGTTTGCCTACATCATCTCCGGGGCCAAGGTCCGAAATCCGGCCACGGCCATGGCCCTGATGGACCACGTCAAAGCCTGAGCCTCACGGCAACGGATGCGCCAGATCGAACTCCACACGGAAAAAGCGGCCCTCGGGGCGGCGTAGCTCGTAGGCGAACATCTGGCCCGGATGCACCTCCATGGCCCAGACATTGGTGGTCGAGACCGCCGCGCCCCCAGCAATGAATTGGTCGATGGACGCCTGATCGACCGGAAATTCCTGNCGGGTGGCGGTGCCGACCGTCACCGTGTCGCCCCCGTATNNGTGATAGCCGTGGATTTCTCCAGCCGGATCGCGGTGGTCATGCTTGAGCCGCAGCCCCGTTTGCGTGCGCGTGATCACCCAACGGCGGGAGCGATCCTCCCCNACCGCAAAGGGAATGCCGATCTCGTCGTCCGAACAGTCCCGCACCTGCATGATCAGCGCCTTGCCCCGGAAANNATTGTCATCGGCGGAGTCGGTTGAGACCACCTGACCGGCAAACCGCTGGCCGCACAGAGCCGAGAGCTCGGAGAAGAACACAGACGCGGCCGTGACACCCGTTGGGGCCGATGCGGCCCGTCCGGTCGGCGGAGCGGAGGGAGGCACTCCTGCGGTTCCGACGGCACAGGCCGCGAGCGCGAGAGACAGGACGGGGCCCAGGGCGAAGGAGGCAAAACGTGTCATGGCCCCACCCTACAGCCTGCGACCGAAGGTGCCATTGGCTTTCATGTCACGGCCCGCCGCGCTATCTGGTCGGCATGAAACTGCCAGTTCCGTTTATCAAACTGCCCTTCACCTTCGATGTGGAGCGTCTGCAGGCCGAGGTCGCAGCCTTCCCCGCCGATGCCTGGGCCAGTCACCCCAACAAGCTGGATGGCNACAGCGCCCTGCGGCTTATCACCGTCGGCGGACAGCAGAACGACGACGCCGCTGGCCCGATGGCCCAGACAGAGCACCTGCAGAACTCGCCCTACCTGCAACAGGTCCTGGGGCATTTCGGTGTCGTGTGGAGTCGATCACGCCTGATGCGCCTGNGCCCCGGGGCCACCGTGCCCATGCACACGGACATCAACTACCACTGGCACCATCGGGTGCGGATGCATGTGCCCATCGCCACCACCCCGGACGTCANNCCCTACTGCGATGACCAGGTCGTGCATATGGCCCAGGGTGAAAGCTGGATCTTCGACAACTGGCGCATCCACAAGGTCGAGAACAACTCCGATATCGAGCGCATCCATCTGGTGGCCGACACCACCGGCAATGGTCGCTTCTGGGACATGGCATTCGCCGCGGCCTCCCAGGAGCTGGAACCCCAGGCCATTCCCTTCCGCNCCGGCGCACGCCTGCCGTTGCCACTGGAGCAGCACAACGTCTATCGCGTCATGCCGCCGTCAGAAGTCGATGCCTTGCTGACGGAGCTTCTGGCGGAAACCGGCTCGGTCAAGGCTGGCGACGCGGGGGCCCTGGAGAAGCAACAGCTTGAGCGGGTGGCCTACGGCTTCCGCCAGGACTGGCGCCAGCTTTGGTCCCTGTTCGCGGACGGGGATCGCGGCATTCACTACCGCAAGCGCCTGGACCTGTTGATGCAGCAGCTTCAGCCGCTCGGCGACGATCTGCGGGTGCAGAGCAACCAGATGCCGATTGGCCGGGTGATCGGCCAGCGAGTCGCTGCCTTTGCCGTCAATCCGNGACGCGGAGTCATGGGTGGCGGCGGAGCTGTAACCTCTGCACCCCAGTCCCGCATGCGCACCACCGCAGAGTTCGACCGCCCGGTGATCATCGTCGCCGCCNCTCGCAGCGGCTCCACGGCGCTGTATGAGACCCTGGCCGTCACGCCCCAGTTGCATAATCCCGGCGGCGAGGCCCACTGGCTGGTTGAGGGTATGCGGCCGTTCGTTCCGGGTGCGCCGGGCGTCGACNCCAACCGGCTGACGGCCGAGCGGATGAGCCCGGAGGTTTCGNCCGCCATGCGCGCCCGCCTGACCGAACGCCTGAAGACGGCCGACGATCAGCCCGCCGGCCTGGTGGACAAGGTTCGCCTGCTGGAAAAGACCNCCAAGAACGCCTTGCGGATCCCGTTCTTCAATGCCCTGTTCCCCGACGCCCGGTTTGTGTTCCTGTGGCGCGACNCCGCCGAGAACATCTCCAGCATCATCGATGCCTGGCGCTCGGGCGGCTGGATCACCTACCCGCAGTTGCAGGGCTGGGACGGGCCTTGGTCGCTGCTGCTGCCGCCGGGCTGGCAAACCCTGAAGGGCAGGCCCCTGCCCGAGGTGGCCGCCTATCAATGGCGCGTAACCAACGAGACGATCATGGACGACCTGTCAGCCCTGCCTGCCGATCGCCGCCATGTCGTCAGCTATGCCGACTTTGTGGCCGATCCGGCCTCGGTCATGCGGGGAATCGCCGATTTCGCGGACCTGGAGTTCGATCGGCCCNTGGCCGATCGCACCGGCGGGGCCTTGCCTGACTCTGNNCGCCACACACTGGAGCCGCCCAAGCCCAACAAATGGCACAAGAATGCCGCCGAGATTGAGCCGCTGCTGCCCGATCTGGCCCCGGTGCTGGCGCGGCTGAAAGTATTTCTCTAGGGCCGCCCCTGCCCTGTTGACTTCGGCGCGTCCCTGAGTATGTTCCGCGCCTCTCATTTCCAGCGGCATTCGCCGCCGCAAAGGTAATTCCCGATGGCCAAGCCCGCCTCCATCAAGATCCGTCTGAACTCCACCGCCGATACCGGCTTCTTCTACGTCACCAAGAAGAACGCCCGCACCATGACCGAGAAGATGGTCGTGCGGAAATACGATCCGGTGGTGCGCAAGCACGTCGAGTTCAAGGAAGGCAAGATCAAGTAAGATCTTGCTGCAAAAGCAACTTGAGCGCCCGGTCAGAAATGGCCGGGCGTTTTGCTATGGACTCACGATGCTCTAGGCGGCCTGGGCGATGACCTGGTTGCGACCGCGGGCCTTGGTTTCATAGACGCCGGTATCGGCGCGTTTCAGCAGAGTCTCCGGCGTATCGCCCGAAGCCAGGCTGGCGGCTACGCCAATCGAAACCGTAACGGTGAGCAGGTCTTCGCCCTGGGTCACGCGGAACGGGGTTGCCGCGACATCGCGCCGAATGCGGTCTGCAATGTGAGTGGCCGCCTCCAGCGGGGTATCGGGCATCACCACCACGAATTCCTCACCGCCCATGCGGCAGGCCAGGTCGATGGCCCGCACATTGGTCGCCAGCCGCACGGCAAATTCGCGCAGCACCTCGTCACCCGCGTCGTGACCGAAGCTGTCGTTGACCGACTTGAAGTGGTCGATGTCCAGCAGCAACACCGCGACATTCTGCTCGTCATGGGCGGCGCGGTTTAGCATGCCCTGGAGCTGGCCGGCCATATAGCGGCGATTGTGCAGTCCCGTGAGGGCATCGGTCACAGCCATTTCAAGGCTGTAATCCATCTTGTCTTTTAGGTAATCGGTATAACGCTTTCGCAGGACTTGAGATTTTACCCGAGCCGCCAGTTCTTCTGTATCCACCGGCTTGGAAACCACGTCATTGGCCCCCAATCCCAGCGCCTTGATCATCCGCGGACGCTGCGCCGGATCGACAACGCACAGAACCGGCGTCTTGCGCGAGGCGGGACGCGACCGGGCCTGAGCCACCAGCCGCAAGCCGTCGAACCCCTCTGAAGAGGCATTGACGATCAGCACATCGATCGGTCCGGCCAGGGTGTCCAGCGCACGCGCAGGATCGGGTTCAATGAGCACGCGGTGATCGGCCGACAGGCCTTGGGCGATCCGCTCGGCCTGGCGCGGATTGTCGTCCACCAGCAGCACACGCCCNCCGGACCCGCGAAGGCGNCCAGAGCCGGTCGTATCCACCCCCAGCTTGCGCCCGGTCTCCTCACGCTCCCGCAGTTCGTCCATGACCCATTTCAGGCGGCCCAAAGACTTGACCCGGGCAAACAGGATCACATCGTCGATCGGCTTGGTGATGAAGTCATCGGCCCCAGCCTCAAGGCCGGCAACGCGATCGGACCGGCCGTCCAGCGCGGTCACGAGAACAACCGGAATGTGCCGCGTCGCCGGATCGGCCTTCAGCCTGCGGCATGTCTCGAACCCGTCCATGCCGGGCATCATCACATCCAGCAGAATGATATCGGGCCGTTCGGCCACGGCGACCTGCAGCGCCCCGAGCCCGTCCGACGCGGTGATGACTTCGTAGTATTCCAACTCCAGCTTGGCCTGCAGCAAGCGGACGTTGGCCTCGACATCATCAACAACCAGAATGCGCGCCGTCATGCCGGTCAGCCCAGATGCTGGCGCACGACATCAAGGAAGTGCATGACCGAGATGGGTTTGGAAATGTAGGCCTCACAGCCGCCACTGCGGATGCGCTCCTCGTCACCCTTCATCGCAAAGGCGGTGACGGCCACGACNGGAATGGCTTTCAGCTCTTCGTCGTCCTTCAGCCACTTGGTGACCTCCAGACCCGAAATCTCCGGCAGCTGAATGTCCATCAGGATCAGATCCGGGCGATGCTGTCGCGCCAGAGCCAAGGCTTGCAGGCCCTCGCGGGTCTGCAGGGTCTCGTAACCCTGAGAATCGAGCAGATCATGAAAAAGCTTCATGTTCAGCTCGTTATCCTCGACGATGAGGACTTTCTTCGACATCAGAAGCGGTTCCGATCCACCATCATACGACTTATCAACTCGCGGAGGCTTTTATGCCTTCTTCCCATGCATCTTGCCGCAGGACCTCTTAAGTTGGCGTGAAGCTGAGCCACAAACGCCATGACCGCGCCCCCGGACCTGAAAAGCCTCTGCCGCGACTGCCTGCATCCCTCAGCTGGATTGGAGGCTCGAGCCTGTGCCGCGTGCGGGTCACGCCGCATCGTCCGCCATGCGCACCTTGGCAAACTGGCCATAGCGCACCTCGATTGCGACGCCTTTTATGCCTCGGTCGAAAAGCGTGACCGGCCCGAGCTGCGGGACCGTCCGGTCATCGTTGGCGGTGGTCAGCGGGGCGTCGTCTCCACCGCCTGCTATATCGCGCGCCTGTCTGGCGTCGGCTCGGCCATGCCGATGTTCAAGGCCCTGAAGGCCTGCCCCGACGCTGTGGTGATCAAGCCGGATTTCCGCAAATACGTGGCCGAAAGCGATCGGATTTTCGGGGCCGTCCGCGCCTTGACGCCCCTGGTGCAGACCCTATCGCTGGATGAGGCTTGGATTGACCTGACCGGCACCGAGCGGCTGAACGGCGGCNCCCCAGCGCTGCAACTGGCGCGCCTGCAGAAACAGATCGAGGACATGACCGGCCTCACGGTCTCGATCGGCCTGGCTCCCAACCGGTTTCTGGCCAAGGTGGCATCAGAGCTGGACAAGCCGCGCGGCTTTGCGGTGCTGGGCTTTGATGCCGCCACCCAACTGGCCACGCGCCCCGTCAGCATTCTACCCGGCGTCGGTCCCGTGTTCCAGAAGCGTCTGAAAAGTGATGGCTTTCCCACCGTTGGCAGTCTGGCCGAAGCCGACCCGCGCGATCTCGTCCAACGGTATGGGGACTGGGGCCTGCGCCTGCATGACCTGGCCCACGGTCGCGACGCACGGCCCGTACGCCCCGAACGCGACCGAAAGGGCATGAGCGCCGAGACCACCTTTCATGTCGACCTGACCACAGCAGAGGATCTGGAGGCCGAGCTATGGCCTCTGTGCGAAAAACTGGCCCGCAAGGCTCGCCGCTCGGGCGAGGCCAGTCGTGTCGTGGTGCTGAAGCTGCGTCGTGCCCNNGATTTCCAGATCGTCACACGCCGGCGGACCCTGGCCGATCCGATCCAGACCGCCCGATCCCTGTTTGCGGTCGGACGCGAACTGTTGAAGCCCGAGTTGGGCCGTCCCTATCGTCTGATCGGCATTGGCCTGGCCGATCTCGAAGATGCCGCCCNNTCCTCCGGCCTGTTTGAAGCCGCCGACAGCCGCACCCTGAAGGCCGAACTGGCCATTGACCGGCTGCGCGACAAATATGGTGACAAGGCCGTGATTGCAGGCCGATCGCTCAAGTCTTGACCGGCAGGGCCTGACAAGCTGCGACAGTCAGGCTATGCCGCCTGCACCTATTTGAGGAGCTTACCCATGTCCGTCGCCGACCGCTTGAAAGACCTTGGCATTTCTCTGCCCGAACCCGCCAAGGCGGTGGCCAACTATGTGCCCTTTGTGCAGTCGGGCAACCTGCTGCACATCTCTGGCCAGCTGTCGAACGATGCCTCGGGCGGGGTCAAGGGCACCGTCGGTGCCGACGTCTCGCCCGAACGCGCTCAAGAGGCCGCCCGCATGTGCGGCGTCAACCTGCTGGCCCAGATGTCAGCGGCGCTGGACGGGGATCTGGAGCGCGTCGTGCGCGTGGTGAAGCTGGGCGGCTTTGTCCAGGCCGCGGGTGACTTCGAGGCCATTCCGGCGGTCATCAATGGCTGTTCGGACCTGATGGTCGAGGTGTTCGGCGACAAGGGCCGCCATGCCCGCTCGGCGGTGGGGTTTATCGCCTGCCGCTGGGATTTGCCGTCGAGGTTGATGCCATCGTCGAGGTGCGGTGAGCCAGACCCTTCGGGTTCATGCGGCCGTTTCGGCCATCGGTCGGTCGGACTGGGAGGCCTGCGCCGCCCCGTCCGGCGACCCCTTTGTCAGCTATGACTTTCTGGACGCCTGCGAGGCCTCCGGCAGCGCTGTTCCGCGTCAGGGCTGGGCCGGTCGGCACTTGAACCTGTCGGACAGCGATGGCCAGGTCCTCGGCGTCATGCCCNTCTGGCTCAAAGGCCACAGCCAGGGCGAATATGTCTTCGACCACGCCTGGGCCGATGCCTATGAGCAGGCGGGCGGCCAATACTACCCCAAACTGCTGTCGGCCGTGCCCTTCACGCCCGTGACCGGCCCGCGGTTCCTGGTGCGACCGGGGCAGGATGAAACAACCGTTCGCCAGACCTTGCTGGAGGGTGCCATCGAGCTGGCCGGGCAGCTGGGCGTGTCATCCCTGCATGTGAACTTCCCGTCCCGGCCCGAGTGGGAAGCCATGGGCGAGGCAGGTCTGTTGTTGCGTCAGGACATGCAGTTCATCTGGAAAAACAAGGGTTACAAGACCTTCGACGACTTCCTCGGCGACCTGTCGTCTGGGCGGCGGAAGTCGATCCGGCGCGAACGGCGCGAGGCCCAGGACGGTTTGGATATCCGCATACTGACTGGAGCCGACATCCGGCCCGAGCACTGGGACGCCTTCTTCGCCTTCTATATGGACACGGGCTCTCGCAAGTGGGGCCAGCCCTATCTGACGCGCGACTTCTTCACTCGCATTGGCCAGACCATGGCCGAACGTATCGTCCTGGTCCTGGCGTTCGAGGACGGCCAGCCGGTCGCCGGGGCACTAAACTTCTTGGGAACGGACACCCTGTATGGGCGTCAGTGGGGCACACTCGTCGACAAGCCCTTCCTGCATTTCGAGCTTTGCTATTATCAGGCGATCCAGTTTGCCATCGAGCGCGGCCTCAGCCGCGTCGAGGCCGGGGCGCAGGGCGAACACAAGCTGGCAAGGGGCTATCTGCCGCAAGCGGTCTATTCGGCTCACTGGATCGCCCACCCCGGTCTCAGGGCTGCAGTCAGCGAGTATCTGGACCGTGAGCGGCCGGCCGTGGCGGCCGAAATCGGGGCGTTGGCGCAAGAATTGTCACCGTTTCGCGGAATGGCGTGATCCGGGCCTTTTGTCTGGCGATTTTGCGCCCATGTTTTGGGAACCGAGCTGGCCTCCAAGCGCTTCTGTCATTCCTCCCCGGACCAGAAGGATACAAATCATGGACCAACGTGTTGAAGGCGCTGCCACCCGTATCGGCGGACAGATTCAAGAAGGCCTCGGCAAGCTGACCGGCGGCGGTCGCCTGGAGCTGGACGGCAAGCTGAACGAGGTCAAGGGCAAGGCCATTGAGACCTACGGTCAGGCCATCGACGGACTGGAAAAGCTGGCCGAAAAGGCTCCGGCTGACTTCCAGGAACCGGCCCGTCGCGGCATCCAGTTCGCCCGCGAAAAGCCCCTGGTCACGACCGGTATTGTCGCAGGTCTGCTGACCCTGCTGATCGCCGGTGGCCGTCGCCGCCGCAGCTAAAGTGCCTTAGCCGTTATCGCTCGCCGCCCGCATCAGGGCGGCGAGGTCGGCATCCACATCTGACGCGCCATTCAGCTCGATGATGGCGGACAGGCGTTCTGACCAGCTTTCCTTGCGCACCGAGGGCGCAAGACGTGCTGACAGCGCCGGATCCAGCTTCAAGCCCAAAAGCGCCCTGCCCGCCTTGAGCGGACGCACCGCTGCGAACTGTGCGGCCCGCGAGAACGAGGTGTAGCCCTTGCGCTGGCCCGACACGACGCCATCAATGGCCAACATCTCGCGCTCCACCGACTCCAGAATCGCCCGCGAGGCCGGGTCCTTCCACAGGGCCGAACGCAGGGCCTCCGGATCGTCCCAGCCGGCCTGATCGGCCGGTTTGCAGGCATCCAGAATATGGGCGGCGTGATTGACGCCGATGCCATAGTTTTCCTTCAACCAGGCCGCCTGTTTCCGGGGACCGGTTTCGGGACATGACGTCATGATCTCCACCCAAGCCGCCAGCGGCTTGCCGGTCTTGGCCTCAAAGTTGGCCTGCACGGTGGCAAACCACTTCTTCTGGCGTTCGGTCAGGTTGTCCGAAGTCATGGGACAGCGGACCTCCCTAGTCCTGGTCGGCCGTCGCTGACTTGCGGGATGTGCCGGACTTGGCGGATTTCTTCACGGACTTGGCAGACGCCCCGCCTTCCGGCTTGGCCGTTGTGGCCTTTCGGGCGGCGCGATGTCGAAGTCAATCTTGCCGTCCTTCAGGCCCACCTTGACGTGCCCGCCCTGGACCAGACGCCCGAACAGGATGTCATCGGCCAGCGGCTTNCTGATGTGCTCCTGAATTGTGCGGGCCAGCGGCCGGGCCCCATACAGCTCATCAAAGCCATTTGTGGCCAGCCAGTCTGCGGCGTCATCCGTCAGTTCGATGGTGATGTTGCGGTCCGCCAGCTGGGCTTCGAGCTGCATGATGAACTTGGCCACCACCGACTTGATGGTCTCATTGTCCAGGGCCTTGAAGGCGACGATAGCATCCAGCCGGTTGCGGAACTCCGGCGCGAACAGGCGCTGGATGGCCTTGTCGTCCTCGCCCTCAACCTTGCCGCGACCGAAACCGATGGCGGCACGGGCATTGTCCGCAGCCCCGGCGTTGGTGGTCATGATTAGGATCACATTGCGGAAGTCGACCTTCTTGCCGACCGCATCGGTCAGCTGGCCGTTGTCCATCACCTGCAACAGGATGTTGTAGATATCCGGGTGGGCCTTTTCGATCTCGTCCAGCAGAACCACGGCGTGGGGATGCTGGTCGACCGCATCGGTCAACAGCCCGCCCTGGTCGTGGCCGACATAGCCCGGAGGGGCCCCGATCAGACGGCTGACGGTGTGGCGCTCCATGTATTCCGACATGTCGAAGCGCAGCATCTCGATGCCGAGCGTCGCCGCCAGTTGCTTGGCAACTTCCGTCTTGCCGACCCCTGTGGGACCACTGAACAGGAAGCTGCCGATCGGCTTGTTCGGGTCACGCAGGCCAGCGCGGGCCAGCTTCATGGCCGCCGACACCTGCTCGATGGCTGATTCCTGGCCATAGACGACCCGTTCCAGGTCCGACTTCAGTTCCTTCAGGGATTCGGTGTCGGACTTGGACACCGCCGGAATGCGGGCCATCTTGGCCACCACGGCCTCGATTTCTTTCTGGCCTATGACCTTCTTGCGCTTCGATTCTGGCAGCAGCATCTGCGACGCTCCGGCCTCGTCGATGACGTCGATGGCCTTGTCGGGCAGTTTGCGGTCGGTCATGTAACGGGCCGACATTTCCACAGCCGACCGGATGGCCGCATCGGTGAAGCGCAGCTTGTGGTGCGCCTCATAGCTCGCTTTCAGGCCCTTCAGAATCTTGATGGTGTCCTCGACCGTCGGCTCGTTGACGTCGATCTTCTGGAACCGCCGGGCCAGAGCCCGATCCTTCTCAAAGTGCTGACGGTATTCCTTGTAGGTGGTCGAGCCCATGCAGCGCAGGGTTCCCGACGCCAGCGCCGGCTTCAGCAGGTTGGAGGCATCCATGGCCCCGCCCGACGTCGCTCCGGCTCCGATAACGGTGTGGATCTCGTCGATGAACAGAATGGCGTCGTCGTGGTTTTCCAGTTCCTTGACGACCTGCTTCAGACGTTCCTCAAAGTCACCGCGATAGCGAGTGCCAGCCAGCAGGGCCCCCATATCCAGTGAATAGATGGTCGCGCCCTTCAGCACGTCGGGAACCTCGCCTTCAACGATCTTCTTGGCCAGTCCCTCAGCAATGGCGGTCTTTCCCACGCCCGGATCACCGACCAGCAGCGGGTTGTTCTTGGTGCGGCGGCAAAGGATCTGGATCGAGCGTTCCACCTCCGCATGGCGACCGATCAACGGGTCGATGCGACCCTGACGCGACTTTTCGTTCAGGTCCACGCAATAAGCCGCCAGGGCCTCGCCCCCGGTTTTGGCCTGGGCGGCGTCCTCGGCATCCTCGGGACTTGGCTGGGTGCCCTTGACCTGACGCGCCTCGTTGGCCCCTTGGGTCTTGGCGATGCCGTGCGAGATAAAGTTCACTGCATCATAGCGGGTCATGTCCTGCTCTTGCAGGAAGTAGGCGGCGTTGCTTTCCCGCTCGGAGAAGATAGCCACCAGGACATTGGCCCCGGAGACTTCCTCGCGTCCGGAGGACTGGACATGGATGACCGCGCGCTGGATCACCCGCTGGAAGCCCGCTGTCGGCTTGGCATCCTCGCCATCGGATGTCGCCAGGGCGGCCAGATCTGTGTCGATATAGAGGGTCAGGGCACTGCGCAGGGCGCTCAAGTCGACATTGCACGCCGCCATGACCGCACCGGCATCGCCGTCATCGATCAGGGCCAGCAGCAGGTGCTCCAGCGTCGCATACTCGTGTCGGCGCTCGTTCGCATAATGCACCGCCCGGTGCAGGGTTTCTTCCAGGGATCGCGAGAAAGAGGGCAAGACGCTCAATCCTTTTCCATCGTGCATTGCAACGGGTGCTGATGACGCCGCGCCGTCTCGACCACCTGGGCAACCTTGGTTTCGGCTACCTCATAGGTAAAGACGCCGCACACCCCGACACCGTGTTGATGAACGTGCAACATGATGCGGGTCGCATCTTCGCGCGATTTTGCAAAGAAACGTTCAAGAACGTAGACGACGAATTCCATCGGCGTGTAGTCGTCGTTCAGGATCAGCACCCGATACAGCGAGGGCTTCTGAAGTTTCGGCTTGGTTTCGGCGATCGTGGCGGCACCGGGGCCCCCAGGACCACCGACCTGACGTGACGGCGGCATACGTTGTCCGGTTTCGGGGAGTTGATGGACAGATAGGAACTGTCAGGTGCTTTTCCAGAGGCGGCAAGCCCCTTTGCCATCGAAAATGCACGCATGAAAAGGCCCCGGCGTGTCCGCCGAGGGCCCTTTCTCATGCCAGCCGGGCCTTCAGACCCAGCCTTTGAAGCTTAGCGCTTGGCTTGCAGCGTCTCAACGGCCGCGGTGACGCGGGCGTTGATCGGCGCGAAGCTGTCCTTGACCGAGGCGGTCAGGGTCTCGGTCGCCTTGTTGACTTCAGCCAGGTAGGCTTCCGAAGCCGACTTGGCCCAGTTGGTTTGCAGCTCGAACAGTTCCTGGACCGAGCGGGCGGTCGACAGCTTCTGGGCAGCGGCAACGCCATCTTCCCAGGACTTCTTGCTGAAAGCGACGGCTTGGTTCGACAGGGCTTCGACGCCCTTCTGAGCGGCAGCGGCCGAAGCGACCACGGCGTCCAGGTTCTGCTTGGACTGGGCGTTCAGCTCGGTCAGGCCGGCGATCGACTTGTCCAGGCCTTCACGGATGGCCTGGGTGCCAGCAGCGGTCGCCTTTTCAGCGGCAGCAACGGTCTTTTCGACGTTTTCCTTGGCCGCAGCAGTAGCAGCGTCAGCGGTCTTCTTCACGGTGTCAGCGGCGGTAGCCATGGTGAAACTCCTGATGGATGCGGGCGGGGAGGCCCGGGAAATGAGATCGCACACCGACGCAGGGCCGATGGCGTGACGGCTATATGGTGCAAATGCGAACAATGGTCAAGGAAAATTTGTGCAACGCACAATTTCCAGATTCACGACAGATGTGTGACCCTGTCGGTTGAAACGCCTTTATATCGCCGTTGACGTCTTGTTTACCCTCACGAAACTTGCGTCTGGCATTGTAGGGGCTTCCTGGGCCAGAAGCTTGGGGCTGGTCGGTGCGAGTTCGGGAGGTAGGTCCAAGACAATGACCACTCTGCTTCAGCGTTGTCTGTGTTTGGTGCTGGCATGCCTGTTGGCTGTGGCTGTGCCGGTGGGGCGAGCGCCCGAGGCGCAGAGCCAGGACAACATGCGCTATGCCGCCATTGTCATTGATGCCCAGACCGGGGAGCCCCTGTTCGTGCGCCATGCCGATGACCGGCGANTCCCGGCGTCCCTGACCAAGATGATGACGCTTTATCTTGCGTTCGAGGCGCTGCAGCAGGGGCGTGCGCGGACCTCTGACGTGCTGACGGTCTCACGCCATGCCGCCAGTATGCCCCAGTCCAAACTGGGGCTCGCCGCAGGTCAGACGATCACGCTGGATGACGCCATGCGCGCCACCGCCATCCGCAGCGCCAATGATATGGCCGTCGTCATTGCGGAGCACCTGGGCGGCTCGGAAGNNAGATTCGCCAGCCTGATGACCGCAAAGGCCCGGCAGCTGGGCATGACCAGCACCCGCTTCGTCAATGCAAACGGGCTTCCCGATACCCGCCAGACGACGACGGCGCGTGACATGTCGGTCCTGGCCCGCTCACTGATGCGCGACTTTCCGCAGTATTATGCCTACATGGGCCAGCACGACTGGGCCTATAACGGTCGGGATNACCGCAACACCAATGGCCTGCTGCGCGAAGGGCGCGGCTACGACGGGCTCAAGACCGGATATACGCGCGCCAGTGGCTACAATCTCGCCGCCTCGGCCGTCCGCGATGGCCGTCGGCTGATCACCATTGTCATGNGGNGGCGATCAGTCGCCAGCCGCAACGCCCATGTCGCCGAGCTGACGGACACCGGTTTCGAGCTGGAACATCTGCGCAGCCGGGGGCAGACCACCATGATGGCGCAAGCCTTCTTTGAGCAGCGGGGCTTTGGCATCAGCCGGGACAACTCTGATCCCATCGAATATGCCAGTGCCAACAGCGACGAAAATGCTGGCGAGGATGCTGCCGTCAACACACGCATCCTGACCGCCTCCGCCCCCGTTTCCTATGCCGAGGCACGCACGTCTCTGGCATTTGCAGACCTGCCCCCCGCCGGTGGTCGTCGGCAATNNGCCGGACCGGTCCAGGCGCAGGGCGACCTGACAGCAGAGCTGAATGGCCNNCCCGCGGCCGTGGCTGCCGCTCCACGCAGGCCCCCAGCTGCGGCACCCCGCCCCTCCCGCACTCCAGCCGGTCGGTGGTCCGTCCAAGTTGGTGCCTTCCGGGACGAGACGGTGGCACGCAACTGGCTGACCGAGGTCAACCGGCGCTTCCGCAGCCAGTTCAACGGGGTCGAGCGCACCGTCCAGAATGCCGAAGGCTGGTACNGCTCACGCTTTACCGGTCTGACCGAAGACGCCGCGCGCGGAGCCTGCTCCGCCCTGTCGGAACGACGCGTCACCTGCATGGTCGTGCGGCCGGACTAGGGTGGGTAAAGCCCCCGCCGCCCCCGGAGCCTGACACCTCGCCAGGGCTTCTGCTGGAAGACGCCCTGCACCGCATCTTTGAGCGCGGACGTGATACCCGCGCCAGCTGGTTCGCCCTGACGGGTGGTGAACCCCTTATTCAGGCCGGCGACGAAGCCGATACCCTTTATCTGCTGCGATCCGGTCGCTTGGGCGTGTTTCGCCCGACCGAGGGCGAAGTCGAATTCGTCGGTGTTATTCGCCCCGGCCAGCCGACCGGCGAGATGGCCATGCTGGCTGGAACCCGGCACACAGCCGATGTCGTGGCCCTGCGAGATTCCGAGGTTCTGGCACTTCCGCGCGACGCCTTCTTCGAAGCCGCCCGGTCCGAACCCGACCTGATGATCGAGCTGGCCCGTCTGATGATCAAGCGGGCGCGTGACACCTCGGCCGGGGCCGGCGAACCCAGCGTGTTTGGCTTCATTTCTGCACGCAACAAGCCGATCCGGAGTTTTGTCGAAGCGGTAGCCGAGGGCATTGTGGACCTCGGCTTCTCATGCCGGGTCATCGATGAGACCGCCCTGACCTCCGCCACGGAATGGTTCAGCCGGGTCGAAGACAGTCACGACTTCGTTCTTTATATCGCGGAGGCCGATCAGCCCGCTTGGGCGGCCNTTTGTGCCCGCCAGGTCGACCGGATCCTGATGGTCGGCGACAGCACCCGCCAACCGCCCGAGCTCCCCCTGCTGAATGTCGGTGTCGTGGATCATGGCCAGCGCACCGATCTGCTGATGCTGAGGCCCGCCGGGCAGCAGCAGCCCCAGCGCACGGGTCCATGGATTGATGCCGTGCAGGCCGGTCGATGGTTCCAGGCCATCGAAGACAGCCGTGACGACGCACACAGGATTGCCCGCGTCGTGACTGGCTGTGCCGTCGGTGTCGTCTTCTCGNGGGGCGGGGCCCGGGCCTATGCGCACATCGGGGCCCTTCGCGCCCTGCAACTGGCCAGTGTGCCGATTGACTTCATTGGCGGCTCATCCATGGGAGCCGTGGCTGCGGCCGGACCTGCCATGGGCTGGAGCCAAGCCGAGCTGGAGACGCGCATCCGCCGCGCCTTTGTCGATAGCGATCCCTTGTCCGACATCACGTTCCCACTCATCGCCATGACCCGGGCCAAANAGGTCGATCACCTGCTTGAGGAAGCCTATGGTGAAACCGATCTGGCGGACCTGCATCGGCCCTTCTTTGCTGTGTCCACCAATCTGACATCTGGTCAGATGNAGGTGCACCGCCGTGGCCTCATGCGGCAGGCCATGCGGGCATCCATTTCCATTCCCGGCGTCATGCCACCGGTCGTTATGGACGGACAGGTGCTGGTCGACGGCGCGGTGCTCAAGAACTTTCCGGCCGATGTCATGCGCCAGATGAATCACGGACCGGTCATTGGCGTCGACGTCTCGCGCACGCGAGGGGTCGATCCGGCGGTCATCGAACATCCGCCCTCACTCGGCCAGTTGGCGCTCAGCGGTGACTGGCGCAGCGGCCCGCCGATCGTTTCGATTCTCATGCGCTCGGCAACCCTGACCAGCGGCGGAGAGCTGGAAGCCAGCCGCAAGGCCACGGATGTGCTGATCCTGCCCACCNCCGATGGGGTCGATATTCGCGACTGGAAGGCCTTTGATGCGGCCACTCTGGCCGGTGAAACGGCGACCTTGGCGGCCCTGGCCGCTCTATCGTGCCCGGTCACTGACTTGCGCCGGCAGAAGACCTGGGCCAGCCGGATCGAGGACGAAGAATCCCCGCAGCCCGTCGAACCCAATGGCTCGGATGACGTGGGGACCGGATGTCCGACACCTGGGCCAAGGTGCCCACTGCTGACGCAGATTGAGCGCCCCCAGTGGGGAGGCACACGGGACACTATTGATTCTGGCGGGGCATTGGATTGCAGGACATGGGGAACCCGCATCTGCCATGTCCGATCCGTCATCGGATCAGGAATGGTACAGCCTCTCGGGATCGAACCGAGGACCTCCGGCTCCACAAACCGGCGCTCTAACCAGCTGAGCTAAGGCTGCACATCGCGTGCGAGGCGGGTTCTCTAGCGGTCCGCTGCGACCGGATCAAGCGTATCCTGACGCGGACCCGAAATACTGTCGGTCAATAAAAAGGGGCCCGACCGAAGCCGGGCCCCCTGGGTTCAGTGCTGGTGCAAACCTAGTCACCGAGGTTGAACGGAACACGCACCCGGAAGGTCGCGTCCTGTGCAGCGCCGTTGACCGTCGCCGGCGACAGGCGGCCACGCTGGACCACGCGCATCGCGGCACGACCAAAGCCCATGCCATCTGGCGATCTGTCCACAATCCGGCAGTTCGCCGGAGAGCCGTCAGAACGCGCCGTGCACTCAATCAGGGCATAACCGCTGACTTCACGCTCCAGAGCACGGCTCGGGAAGTCGTCAGCCGTCGGACGCGGCGGGCGCGACCAAGCCGGGTTGGTGATCACCGACGGGCGCGGCGGAGCCGGCGGGGCCGGCGGCGGCGGCGGCGAAGCCGTGATGACCGACGGCGGTGCCGTATACTCCACCCGATCCTCTTTCTTGGTCGGGGAATATTGACCGTGACCGGCGGCGGCGGCGCCTGGGTGTTCAGAACCGGTTCGCGGATCTGAAGCTTCGGCGGCGGCGGCGTATCCGGCGGCGGCGGCGGAGGCGGCGGCGGCGGCGGAGGCGGCGGAATCNGGATCCACGATCTCCACGTCCACGGCGTCGTCGGTGTAGTTGAACTCCTGCAGTTTGAACTTGGCTTGCTGCAGATAGAACAACAGGATTCCGAACAGGACGCAGACGACCGCCAATGCGATCAGCCAGGTTCCGGTCGACACCCCNATGAAGCCCTTCTTGCGAGGNGCGTCATAGCGACTGCGATGGTATTCAACGTCTGTCATGGCGCTCCACCATCAGGTCGATTGGTCTTCGCCCACCAGGGCGACGCTATAGAAGCCGTTGTCCTGCAAGGCGTTCATGACCTGCATGAAATCGCCATAGCGGGTGCCCTGGTCCGCGCGGATGAAGATCCGCTCGTTGGTCGGGTCACGGCGTCCGATCTGNCTTCTCAGGGCCTCTCCCAGCTCGGCGGGAGAGGACCTGAAGTCACCCNNATACACGTCCCCATCATCCTGAATGGAGATGTAGACGGGGATCGGCGGGTTGGGCACCGGCTTGGCGACCGCGATCGGCAGTTTGATCGGGACGTTCACACTGGCCAGAGGTGCGGCCACCATGAAGATGATCAGCAGAACCAGCATGACGTCCACAAAGGGCGTCACATTGATCTCACTGTTGGCTTCGACGTGGTATTTACCGCCGCCGCCGCCTCCGAGTTTGGCGCCCATATACCTTAGGCTCCCTTGTCGAGGTGACGCGAGATGGAGTTGATCAGTTCAGCCGCGAAGCCGTCCGAACGGGTCCCATACGCAGAGATCCTCGTGTTGAAGTAGTTGTAGAAGATAACCGCCGGGATGGCAGCAAANAGGCCGATTCCGGTCGCCAGCAGGGCTTCAGCGATACCCGGGGCCACAACGGCCAGGTTGGTGGTGTTCGATTCGGCGATACCGATGAACGAGTTCATGATCCCGTAAACGGTGCCGAACAGACCAACGAACGGGCCGGTCGACCCCACCGAAGCGAGGAACTGCTGGCCGCCCGACAGGCGCTTGGCCAGACCGGCTTGCACGGCCGAGATGGCGTTCTGCGCGCGCATCAGGACCGAATCGCGGTGCTCACCAGAAACCCGAAGGCCAGCCTGGCTCGACAGCTCAACTTCATCCGTAGCAGCCGCAGCCATGTCGGCCAGCGGGTTGCCTTCCCAGGCATCGTCCATGGCCACGCGACGCATGTCGGGGATGGAGCGCGCCTGGCGGAATTCTTCCAGGAAGCTGTCGGTCTTGCGGTTCAGCGAGCCGAACTCGATCATTTTGATGATCAGCAGGGTCCAGGTGAAGATCGATGCCAGCAGCAGGCCGGCCATGACGACCTTCACGACCATGGTCGCGCCCATGAACATCGAGATCGGGGTGATGCCGCCTTCGCCGTGTCCGCCGGTGGCACCTTCGGCCACGGTCTGGACTTCGTCGTCGGCAGCCGCAGCAGCCTCAGGCGCAGCCGAAGCTGTGTCAGCAGCCGGGGCCGCCGCGGTTGCAGCAGCATCTGCCGTCGGAGCCGCCGCCGGAGCCGCAGCGCCCTGAGCCAGGGCGGGCGAACCAGCCATCAGGACGGCAGCGCCGGCCAGGGCCAGTAGAATGTTGGTCTTTGATATTGAGCATAGTTCGCCAGTTCCTGCTTGGTCTGACCTGTGAAACCCGAGAGGCCACCGCGGGATGCGGAAACCTCCATGAAACTTGTCCGACAACGCCAAACCGCGATCGGTCCGCCGCCATCTCGCGCTCCCTTTCCGACCCGATGCCTTGCAGCGCCGGTAAGCGATGCGAAGACCGTGACGCACAGCGCCTATCTCCGTCCCGCCCGCAAAGAGAGTGCGGTCAAGTCCCTTTGGCGAACGGTTCCTTTAGCGTCAAGGGCGATACTGTCATTTCCCGCGCTGGGGGATTTGGTGGATTCATGCCGAACGCTCCGCCTTTTGGGTCAAAATCAACCCCATTTTTGACAATTCTGGGCAACACTTATGTCCTCACGCTGCATTACAGCATGTTAATCCAGTCGGACGGCACGTCCGAATGCGGGGCAGCGGAAATGTGGAGGGAGGAAATGGTGCCTGGAGGCGGATCTGAACCACCGACACGCGGATTTTCAATCCGCTGCTCTACCAACTGAGCTATCCAGGCACCGGCCGCTTGCGGGCGGGAGCGGGGTCTATAGGCAGGCCGTCGGACCTTGTCCAGACGTTCTGTCGCTTGAGCATTCACTCGGGCGCGTTGTCTTCGCTATCCAGTTCATCCGGTGCCCCCGGAATGACGTAAGCCCCTGTCAGCCAACGCTGCAGATCCACATCAGCACAGCGGCGCGAGCAAAACGGACGCGTAGCCGTGTCCGCCTCATTCTTCTTGCAAATCGGGCACCGGGCCAACCGCTTATCCTTCTTCGACCCGCCATTCAGAAACACGCATCGGGATCAGGCCGCATATAGGCTCGCGGGCCCAGCTGCGCCACCAACGGAGCGAGTGCCTCCACCAGCCAGGGATTAATCACCGCCACGAATCTAGGAACCCAGCTTTGGCGCAGCAGCTCGTGGCGAAGCCTGCGGGCGATATCGATGGCCACGGCCTTCGATGGTCGTAAGTCGGACTTGACGCCAATCCGGTCTTCAAGCGGCGTCACGGTCCACGGCAGGCTCAGTTGCAGGGTGCCGAAGCGGCTGAAGGGACCAAACACCGTCTGCGGATCGGCAAACGCCTTGCGGGCCTCGGCCAGCAGCACCTCGGTGTTCAGTTGGGTCCCGGCAAAGTCGATCACCACCAGCCCGCCCCAGCCGTTCAGGCGGATCATGCAGGCCGCCTCGGCCATGCCGCGGATATTGGTCTGCTCGCGCAGCTTGCGGACATTGCGGCCCGGCTCATGGGTATAGTCGATGTCGACCGCGATCAGTGCCCGGGTCCGTTGCACCGACACATCCAGTCGGGTGCTGCCGAAGATATAGTCCGCCGTCCGGGCATCTTCTTCTGCGTAGAAGCTGGCTTGAGTGGCCTCCCACCCCGTGATGACCTCTGCGCCGGGGGCCAGAAGCGCCAGGCGTTCTCCGACCGTGGGACCGGGAGCCAACAGACGCGGATCGCCGTCTGCGGGGCCGATCAGCCGGACCACCGCCCCTTTGTCATTGTCTTCGCGTGGCTCGGTAGTGACCTCGACCTCAACGGCCTGCCCTTCCAGAACCGGCACCTTGCCCAGTTTCAGGAAGGCGGGGTGCCCNCCATCGCCCGGCAGGTCGATAAAGGCTCCGCCATAGGCGGGCTGGACGTTCGGNACGCGCCCCACCGACCTGGCCCCAAGGCAGAGGGCCAACGGGTCGTCGTCACGCCGTATGATCAGATGCTGATAGACGTTATCCGTCTCGATGATGCCGCGCGTTTCGCCCGGCGTTTCATCCAGATAGACATAGGTTTCGCTCATTGGGGCTGATAGCCCAGGCCGGTCAGCAGCTGACGGGTCTCATATAGCGGCAACCCGACCACGCTGGAGTGGCTGCCGATGATCTGGCGCACGAAGCCCGCCGCCAGCCCCTGAATGCCATAGCCGCCTGCCTTGCCCCGCCATTCGCCCGAGGCGACGTAGCGGGCGATTTCATCCTCCGACAGGGGCTTGAAGGAGACGCGTGTGTCGTTGACCCGCTCGGCCCGGCGCTCGCCCAGAGCCACAGCCACGCCCGTCAGCACATGATGATTGCGGCCAGACAGCAGGGACAGGAACCGCGCCGCCTCGGCCTCATCGGCAGCTTTTTCGAGATATCTCCGCCCGACAGCCACGACCGTATCTGCGGCCAGCACCAGGGCACCGGGATGACGCTCAGCGATCACGGCGCATTTGGACTGCGCCAGGCGCGCAGCAAGCTGCGGCGGAGTCTCGCCTTCCAGCGGGGTCTCATCGATGTCGGCAGGCTCGATTCGGTCGGGCACCACGCCAATCTGGGCCAGCAGCTCGACCCGGCGCGGACTGGCCGAAGCCAGGATCAGTTCAGGCCGGCTCATCCGAGCCCGCCCTTACTTGAAGCGATAGGTGATACGGCCCTTGGTCAGGTCATAGGGCGTCATTTCGACCAGGACCTTGTCGCCGGCCAGCACGCGGATGCGGTTCTTGCGCATCTTGCCAGCCGTATGCGCGATGATCTCGTGATCGTTCTCGAGCGTCACACGAAATGTAGCGTTCGGCAGCAGTTCGCTGACGACACCGGGAAACTCGAGCAATTCTTCCTTAGCCATGCGGCCTCTCTCGCCCTGGGATCAACTAAGCGCCCGCACCGGGGCGTCGGCGCGAAGGAGCGGGCCTATGCACCAAAAGCTGCAAAAAGTCGAGACGAAGCGCGGGAATCTCAGCGCCGATATAGCGCGGTAATCAGAGTGAACAGCCGCCGGGCCGTTTCCTGATCGACCTCAACCTTGCCAGAGAGGCGCTGCTGAACCACCTCGGCCCCCTCGTTGTGCAAACCNCGCCGACCCATATCGACAGCCTCGATCTTGGACGCATCGGCCCCGCGCAAGGCCTCATAATAGCTGTCGCAGATGTCGATATAGTCCTTGATCACCTTGTTCAGCGGCGACATCGACACCCCGTGCACCCGGGCAAAGTCGGGGCCTGAAATATCGAACGCCAGCTTTCCGTCCTGACTGGACAGTTTCAGCGCAAACGGACCGGTTGCGGCTCCCACCGGCTGAAAGACATTCTTCTCGACCAGATCGAACACGGCCACACGGCGCTCGTGCTCGATCTCGGCAGAGGCTGCCGGGAGGGTCCGGGCATCCAGCTCTACCGATGCCAGCCGATGATCACTCATNGCCGGGTCTCCTGTGCCAGAAACGGGGTCATCCTCATGCTGTGGNGGATCCGCGCCGGCCAGCGCTCCGACAGGTCAGCCAGTACCGCATCCAGGCATTCGACATCCAGGCGCAGGTCCCCGCCCCCGGCGAACATCAGAATCACCCGACCGCCCGGTGCCGTTTCGCCCGGCACAAAATCAACTGCCAGCAGCTCGTGAGCCATATCCAGGCCACGCGACAGGCGCCGGCTCATCACCGCCTCGACGTCTCCGAACTGCATGGCCGCCATAACGCGGGTGCCCCACACTCCCAGCAGAACCGGGACAGGGTCAGCGTCACCTGACGGCGCGATCGCTCCCAGATGATGTCCTGCGGGCGCAGAATGGCGTCCTGCAGCGCCGCGGACATGATCTGCAGGTCATCGGCGTCCTCAGCCCTCAGCCGCAGCGGAAGCAACGGCAGGGACCGGGCTGTGCCGGAACCCGGATCACCAGGTGAGGACGCGTCAGTGCTCATGCCCCTCCTCCGCTATGCGGCGAATGTTCGCTCCGCAGGCACCCAACTTGGCTTCCAGCCGCTCGAAGCCGCGGTCCAGGTGATAGACCCGCCCGACGGTCGTTTCNCCNTCGGCCACCAGGCCGGCAATGACAAGGCTGACAGAGGCGCGGAGGTCCGTGGCCATGACCTGGGCCCCTTCNAGGCTCTCCACGCCCGTGACCCGCGCNTCGCCGCCGTGCACAGAGATATCTGCCCCCAGGCGGGCCAGCTCCGGTGCGTGCATGAAGCGGTTCTCGAAGATGTTCTCGTGGATAACGCTTTCGCCTTCCGCTGTGGTCATCAGGGCCATGAATTGAGCCTGCAGATCGGTGGCAAAGCCGGGATAAACCTCGGTCGTGACATTGACGGCCTGCAGACGCTGCGCCGGATCGCGCCGGACCCGCACGCCGTCAGCGGTCGGCGTCACGACGACGCCAGCCTGTATCATCTTGTCGGTCAGGGCCGAAATCAGCTCTGGCCGGGCCTTGGTCAGGGTCACGCCGCCCCCGGCCATGGCGGCGGCCACGGCATAGGAGCCCATCTCGATGCGATCGGCGATGACCGGCCAGTCCGTGCCATGCAGGGAGGTCACGCCCTCGATCACCAGCGTATCTGTGTCGATGCCCGACACCTTGGCCCCCATGGCGTTCAGACAGTGGGCGAGGTCGCCGATTTCCGGCTCCATCGCCGCCCGTTTCAGCACCGTGGTGCCCCGCGCCAGCACCGCCGCCAGCAGCGCATGCTCGGTCGCGCCGACGGACACGAACGGAAACTCGATCTCGGCTCCCATCAGACCGTTGGGCGCGCGGGCCGTGACATAGCCCTCCTCCAGCTCGATTTCGGCCCCCAGGGCCTCCAGCGCCTTCAGGTGCAAGTCGACCGCCGCGCCCCGATGGGTACAGCCACCTGGAAGCGACACCTTGGCCTCGCCCGTGCGCGCCAGCAGGGGTCCCAGAACATTGAATGAGGCCCGCATCTGGCGGACCAGATCATAAGGAGCGAAGGTCGAGGTAATGGCCTTGGCGTGGAACAGGGTCTCCTGATCGTCCGCCGTATCAGTCTGAGTGACCTCGACGCCNAAATCCTGCAGCAGCCGCCCCAGGAAGCGGGTGTCGGCCAGACGCGGCATATTGGTCAGCCGCAGCGGCTGATCCGTCAGAATCGATGCCGCCATCAGCTTGATGGCCGATTTTGGCCCCGAGACCGGAATCTCGCCCTGAAGTGGCCCAGAGGCCTGAATCGCAATGCTGTCCATGGAGTCCTGGTCGTCCGCCCGCGCGGCAGGGAAACGGTTGTCTAGCCCGCAAGGCCAGGGAAACAAAGCCCGCCCGCAATGCAAGATGTTGAACTAATCGTCAGAGCCGTCACGCGCGGACTTGCCCTTGGCCGAGACCTTTCGTCGGCGCAGGTTGTCACGAAGGGCCTTGGCCAGTCGCTGGTCCTTCGTCGGCTTGCCGGCATTGCCGTGTGTGGGCTTGGGGGTCTTTGGCACGTCATCCATGGGCCAATCAGACGGGGGCTGCATCAAAAGTGCAAGAGGCCAATTCAGGGCTTCCCCAGCGGATGGCTTTGGCTATACGCCCGGTCTCTCAGTTTCCGCCGCCGTAGCTCAGTGGTAGAGCGCATCCTTGGTAAGGCTGAGGTCGGCAGTTCAATCCTGCCCGGCGGCACCACTCAAACGAAAGGCCCGGTCCAGACGGATCGGGCCTTTGCGTTCAACCCCACGCTCAAGTCAGTCTACAGCCTCGGCCCGTGCGTCGATGCGGCGCTGACCGCTTGGCCGCAAACGCGACGGGCCATGGTCGGGATAGGCTTCATCCGCTGCCCAGCCGCCATAGCCGTAGCGATCAACGGGGCCATAGCCGCATCCCAGGGCATGTTTCGGCCCTGCATGACTGACAGCCCCAGCGTCGCGTCCTCTCCGATCGGCAGCACCACCGAGCCCCCCAGGCGCGGTGCCCGCCGGTGCCGATGGAGCCAAAGACCTCACCATGCATCTTGCGGGGCTGGTTCGGCACCCCGGCACCGGCCTCAAAGGGGTCTTTCCACGCCTGTTCCTGCCCGGACCGGTTCGAAATCCAGCGAGCGATCTGCTGATCCGTCGTCAGGCCGTGCGCCGGAGCCGTCGGGTCCTGCGCGACCGGCCCCGGGTCAGCCAGGACCGTCGGCTGGCCTTCCAGCACCACCACCGTGTCCGGCGCGGTCGCGATCACGGCGTCGGGGTCCCCGTCGGATGAACAGCCATCACGGTGGCCATGGCGATGGAGGCAATCAGGTTCATGAAGAACTCCCGTCACGCCCACTGTAACCCCGATTGGGGCAAAGGTCAGGCGGTTCCGTCCCCGCGCTGTAATGGATCGGGCAGAGCCTCNCCTTCGGGCACAAACTCCAGGGCCACAGAGTTGATGCAGTATCGGTCGCCGGTCGGCGGCGGACCATCGGGAAACACATGCCCTTGATGGCTGTCACAGCGGGCACAGCGGGTCTCGACCCGGACCATGCCATGGCTGGTGTCGCGCACGGCCCGCACATGGGCGGGGTCGACCGGCTGGGTAAAGCTGGGCCAGCCCGTGCCGCTGTCGAACTTGGTGCCCGCGCGGAACAACGGCAGGCCGCATTCGCGGCAACAGAACACNCCTGCCCGCTTCTCGTGCAGAAGGGTGCCACAGAACGGGGCCTCGGTGCCGTGGGCGAGCAGAACGCGGCGTTCCTCGGGCGACAGGGCCGCCTCCAGTCGTTCGCGCTCAGCGGCGTCGGGAGGGGTCAGGTCAAAACCACTTTCAGACAGGGGCATGGCAAACTTCCACAGATGAACGAAGGGCCGGTCAGGTCTCCCTAGCCGGCCCCCTTAGATAGGTCGCTGCCCGCGAACTGCGAGGGCGCTCTAGAACAGGGTTCCGACCCAAGCGCGCACGGCGGCCTCATCGGCCGGGTTACCCGTGTAGGTCAGGCCTGCTTCCGGCACATAGGCCGTGTTGTTGGCCCGCCGACGCGAGGTCCAGGCCTTGTGGCCATAGCTCAAGTCCGCGTAGTTCGAAGGCAGGCGCTCGACCGTCGGATCAACGAAAATCGAGTCTGCGGCAGTCGTCGCACCGACGATGCGCACGTTCGGCAGACGCGACAGCAGGTCCAGCGTGTCCAGGCAGCCACCGGAACAGCCCGCATCCACCAGCACCACGACCGGGCCCTGGACGGGGTTGGGCACACCCGTGTCGGTCGCACCAGACCGCGCGGCGACGGTGAAGGTCGACTGGCGCGCCGCCAGAGCCGCGTCAAACGCCTGAACGATGGCCTGGGTCTCGGCAATGATGTCAGGTGACGACGCCGCAAAGTTCGGGTCCGCGCGCATGCGGCCCAGGGTCTCTGCATACCATTGGCGATTACCCGGCGTGGCGCGATAGGTCAGCTCGCCAGCCTGGGGCTGGCGGCTGACGGTAAACCCNGGCGTCCAGATGCGGTTGGCCAGACCGTAGCCGCGCGCAGTCGACGAATAGACCGAGCCACCCGAGGCTCCACGCAGGTCCAGGACAAAGCCTTGCGGTCCGCGCAGATTGGCTGCCTGCGACTCGATCTGACCGAAGAAGGCGTCCCAGCCAGCGCTATCGCGGAACGAGTGGGCATGCACCCACGGACGACCGTTGATGGTCTCGATCCCCAGCGGCGTGGCCGAAGGCATATAGACTGTGGTGCGATAGGCGGCTTCCATCGTCACCGGATCCACCGGCATCGGGGTCAGCTGATGATCCCGCGGACGACCACGGCCCTGGCGGAATTTGCAGGTCGAGGGCNNGCCCGATACGAACGGGTTGTTGCGGTTCCACAGCAGGTATGGGGCCGTCATGATGCGACCCGCCTCAGTATCCAGATTGCCTTCCCAGCGATCCAGCTTGGCGCGGGCGAAGGCCTCGATCGGGGTGCCATTGCACTCGGTGACAACCGAGCCCACGCGCGCGNNCGCGTTGCGGGCACCCGGTGCCACGTAGGTGACGACATATTCGCCATTGCGCCAGCCGGTCACGATCCCCGCCCAGCTGGTGGCGAAATACGGCCCCAGGCCTTCGCACGTCGGCGTCGTTGCAATGTTNGAATCGCGGAAGCCGCCAGCGTAGTAGCGCAGCAGGTATGCATGGCTGTCACCGCTGTTAACCTGGCCGACACGACCCATGGCATCGGTGAGGCCCGCGTCGATCCAGCCATTGAATGTTTGCGCGGCCTGCCCCCGNACGGCCGGGGCCGGATGGTTGGCCTGCAACTCGTCGTGCATCCTTTGCAGGTCCTGGCGAGCCAGGGCCCGGAAATCCTGGGCTGCAGCCAAGCCTGGAATCAGGGCAGCGCCGATAAGGGCAGCGGCCGCGAGGCCTTTCAGTCGGTGGGTCATGGCATACCCTGGCCAAGGCTGATCGATGGTCACAGTCGTTAAAGCCGATTGCGTAGGGCCTTGCCAAGCCCATGCATCTGCTAATCCGACCGGGGTGCTGACGGTTTACTCGCGCCAGAACGCGGCCTAATCGGGGCAAGTCACGTTCAAGTAGGGCCCGATGTTCAAGAAGATCCTGATCGCCAACCGGGGCGAGATTGCCGTCCGCATCATCAAGACCTGCCGCAAGATGGGCATCCGGACGGTCCAGGTCTATTCCGAGGCCGACGCAGGATCCCTGGCCGTCGAGATGGCCGATGAGGCGGTGCTGATCGGCCCAGCGCCGGCAGCCCAGTCCTATCTGCTGGCGGACACGATCATCGAGGCGGTGCGTCAAACCGGCGCGGAGGCGGTTCATCCCGGCTTTGGCTTCCTGTCGGAGAATGCGGGTTTTGCCCGGCGGTTGCGGGACGAGGGCATCGCCTTCATCGGCCCCAACNCCGAGGCCATCGAGGCCATGGGCGACAAGATCACCTCCAAGAAGTTTGCCGCTGAGGCCGGAGTCTCGACCGTGCCCGGCCACATGGGTCTGATCGAAACGCCACAGGAGGCGGTCAAGATCGCCCGCGAGATCGGCTATCCGGTGATGATCAAGGCCTCCGCCGGGGGCGGCAAGGGCATCCGCGTGGCCGAGAGCGATGCCGACATGGCCGAGGGCTTTGCCGCCGTAAAGGCCGAGGCGCTAAATGCCTTTGGCGACGACCGGGTGTTCCTGGAGAAGTTTATCGTCGACCCGCGCCACATCGAGATTCAGGTTCTGGGCGACAAGCACGGCCATGTGGTCCACCTGTTCGAGCGCGAATGCTCCATCCAGCGCCGCAACCAGAAGGTCATCGAGGAGGCCCTCCCGCTGCTGGATGAGAAAACCCGCATGGCAATGGGGGCCCAGGCCGCCGCCCTGGCCAAGGCGGTCAACTACGATTCCGCTGNNGGTACGGTTGAGTTCGTGGCCGGTCAGGACAAGAGCTTCTACTTCCTGGAGATGAACACCCGCCTGCAGGTGGAGCATCCCGTGACGGAGCTGATCACCGGGGTCGATCTGGTCGAGCAGATGATCCGCTCCGCCTGGGGCGATGCCCTGCCCTTCACCCAAGAGGATCTTAGCTTCGACGGCTGGGCCATCGAGAGCCGCATCTACGCCGAAGATCCCTATCGCGGTTTCCTGCCGTCGATCGGGCGGTTGGTCCGCTATGCCCAACCTGAGGAGGGCGAGCATGAGGAGGGGTTCGTCATCCGCAACGATTCCGGCGTGCGTGAGGGCGACGAAATCTCTATGTTCTACGACCCCATGATCGCCAAGCTGTGCGCCTGGGGGCCGACGCGCGACGCCGCCATCGAAGGTATGGCCCAGGCGCTGGAGGCCACGCACCTGTCGGGCCTGGGCCACAATGTGCCCTTCCTGTCGGCGGTCATGGACCAGGACCGGTTCCGTTCCGGCAATCTGGCCACCAGCTACATCAAGGATGAGTTCCCGGACGGCTTCCATGGCCTGAAACCGACGCTCGACCAGCAGCNNATAATGATCGCCGCCGCCGTAGCCATGAACGAAATCATCGCCGAACAGGATGGCGATCCGTCGGAGCGCACTGAATGGACGGTGCTGATTGATGGTGAGCCGCGCGGCGTGACGCTGGAATATGATGCCGACGAGGCTCTGCTGCTCGCCTTCACCGGCGGCGGTGAAGCCCGACTGACCGACATCGACTGGCGACCCGGCCTGCCGCAGTTCCAGGCCACTCTGGACGGAGAACCGTTCACAGCGGAGGTCGCCCGTGTGCCGGACGGCTTCCGTATCCGCCATCGCGCCGCCCGTGCCAAGGTTCGGGTCCTGCGCCCGCGTCTGGCCGAGCTCTATGCCCGCTTGCCGGAAAAGACGGCGGCCCNNGACACCTCAAAGCTGATCCTGTCGCCCATGCCTGGCCTGGTCGTCGACATCCCCGTCGTCGCTGGTCAGGAGGTCAAGGCCGGCGAAACCGCCGCCATCATCGAAGCCATGAAGATGCAGAACCTGCTCAAGGCCGAACGCGACGGCGTGGTCAAGGCGGTGTCCGCCAAGGCCGGCGATCCGGTGGCCGCCGACGATGTGCTGGTGGAGTTTGGGTGAGGTGACCGCTTCGAACTAGCGCGCCGATTTTCTTAGCTATCTTCTTACCTGCTTTCCCATGTTTTCCTTCTTCTTGTTCATCAAATCGTTTGGAAACGCCCTGATCAAGAAGGCCTCCATGTCGCCAATCATGCTGGTATCTACGGAATAAGCACTGAAATAGCTGGCCAACTCCCAAAGCGGGACATCGCGCTTCACTATTTGGCGGCGCTTNTCAGCAGCCCTCTTGAACTCGACGTTGCTGGCTGGATGATCCACTCGTGAGAGCGATTGAACCTCACCACGATTCCGATTGAACGCATCTTTCATTTCCCTCCATAGCGAGATTTTGGCCTGCCCTGCATACAATGCTCGACCGCGACTGTCGTAGAAAAGATATACACCTTTAGATGCTTCAAGCTCCTTCTTAAGGCCTTCACGGTATTTGTGAATCTTTCCGCCAACCTTCGTGTCAAATAGTTCCGTCTTTACCCCTCCTCTTGCGTTAATCTCGGCATCAATCGGGAAGAACTCTACCAGCGTTTTAATTGCTTCATTCGACAAGCTCGCACGACCAGATTCGTGACTTGTTTTCAGCAACCTCGAAACTTGGAGAGGCGACAGCTTCTCTACATTNTTGATCTGGGCCAGCCTGGCTGACTCGATCCCCAGATACGCAGAAAGGGCAGCGTCAGTGGGGGCGACGAACCCGATTTGCTCAATTGCTTTCGCAGTTGATCGATCAGTTCCTTTCCGGTCAATCCACCTCCGGTTCACGATTGTTTGTTGAATAGCATGCAACCTTGAAATGAAATTTGCCATACCTACGCCGCCTCGCGCACTAACGCCTTGAACGCCGCCTCATCGACCCATTCGCCTTCTTTCAGGTCAATGGCCCGCCGGGTGCCGCCACCAAAACCGGCGTTGAACAGGCCCGTGGGGTCCGGCAGGGACGCACCCTTGGCGAAGGTCAGTTTGACATAGGCCTTGTAGACTTCACCGGTGCAGATGATGCCGTTCTTTTCCCACACCGGCACGCCCGACGGGTTGGAGGGTTTGCGCCATTTCACCGTCTCGACCACATCCGGCACGGCCTCATGGATCAGGATGCGCAGTCGGCTGAGCGTCTCGCCGCGCCAGTCGTTAAGGCCAGCCAGCTTGGCGGTGATTTCGTCGGACGGGGTCAGTTCGCTCACATCTTCGCTCCCNGGCAGGCTGGCGGCTTGTTGGACCCAGGCTACAAGNGCCGCCTCATCGAACGGTTTGCCTTCGTCCCAATGGGCATAGCGCACCTTCGCCTGTGTGGACCCAACTGGCGGTATGGGCTTCAGGTCCGCGCCGTTGTGGAAGGCGATCTTCACGTATTTGCTCATGGCGTGAAAGCTGAGGAACCAGTCCTCGCGATCCGGCGCGCCATAGAGGGGCGAGTTCCACTTCACCGCCTTGCGCACCCCNGGCACATGTTCGGTAATCAGGGCGTCGATGCGCGCCCCGGCCTCCCTTNNCCAGCCTGGGGCCGCCGCGATCCAGGCCTGCACTGGGGCCTCGCCATAGCCCAGCGGGATCTGCGGATTGCCGCCAGCCAGAAGTTTGGGTTCGGGGGCATGAGCCAAGAGCCTGACCTTTCGGGTCCGTTCGGGATCCCGCTTGACCATACCTCGGCTGTCGCATCTGCCAAACCAGGACCGGTACCAACAGTCATAGCGACGCGCGTTGCCCCCTTTGACATCCGGGTGCCCACGCCCGATCCTGGCCGCTTCCGAGACCCGCCCGAGGCCTGCATGTCCGTCGATCCCATGGCTGCGTTGACCCAGCGGTTTCTGGAGCGTTGTGCGGCAGACCTGGCGGACTTGCAGGCATTGATCCAGACCGGTCAAACCGATCGCCCGAGGTTCGCCGCATCGTGCACGGGCTGGCGGGTGCGCCGGGACGTTCGGTTTTGTCAGCTTGGGCGACGCTGCGGCGGCAGCAGATGAAGTTCTGGCAGACGGCGGCACCTTGACGCCAGTGCAGATCGCGCCCGTGCTTGTCAGGCTCGAGGAGCTGGTCAGGCCGGCTTCGGCGTAAAGCCCTTGCGAGTCATTTCGCCCCACGCCTGGCTTTTGCGCAGATACCGCCAGGTACCCTGCAAACGCCAGAAATTGTTGATCTGGCGATATCCGAAATTCTCGATCACGGCGACCACCATCAGCACCGCCAGGTCCTTTGCCGACGGGAACCGGCGCAGCTCCGATTCTTCCAGGGCCAGGGCCCCGACCGAAATCACCACGCCGAAGGTGAAGCTGACCGCCAGAAAAGCCAGCACATACTGAAAGGCCAACAGGCCCAGCGCCCAAAGGACCGGGAACAGCAAGTAGCCGATCAGCTCCACCACCGGTCCCAGCACGTCGGCCAGCAGAATGTAGCCAAAGGCGACGGTCCCGAAACGCCCGTATTTGGGCCGAAACAGCACCCGCCAGTTGCGCTCGAACACCTCCAGCTCACCTCTGTGCCAGCGCGCCCGCTGACGTCCGAGAATGGTCAGACTTTCGGGCACCTCAGTCCAGCACACCGGCTCGGGCACAAAGGCGACCCGATAGGGCTGGCGGCGGTCGCGCATCAGCCGGTGCAGCTTGACCACCAGATCCATATCCTCACCCACGGTGCCCAGGGTATAGCCGCCAACCTCAATCACCCGTGCCCGACGGAACAGGCCAAAGGCCCCGGACACCACGGTGAGGGCATTCATGCGGCTCCAGGCCAGGCGCGCCATGAGGAACGCTCGCAGGTATTCGATGGTCTGGGATTTGGCCAGCAGGTTGCTGGGCACACCGATCTTCAGCACCCGTCCATCGGCGATCTCGCAGCCGTTGGCGATCCGCACCGTACCGCCCACAGCCACGACCCGCTCCGGATCTTCCACAAAGGGGCGCACCGCACGCAACAGGGCATCTGGCTCCAGCAGGCTGTCCGCATCCATCGAACAAAAGATAGGAGCCCGCGAGACGTTGATTCCGGCATTCAGCGCATCGGCCTTGCCGCCATTGGCCTTGTCGACCACGATCAGGCGCGGTTGGTGGGCCGCTCCATAGATGGCACGGATCGGCTGGTGATCTAGCTCCAGGTCGAAATGTCGTTGCAGCGGCTGCAGGTCAAAGGCCTCAATCAAGACCTGGAGCGTGTCGTCCTTGGAGCCGTCGTTGATGACAACCACTTCGAAGTTCGGATAGTGGAGCGACAGCAAGGACCTGACACTTTGAACAATGGTCAGGGCCTCGTTGTAGGCAGGCGCCAGCAGTGCAATGGGCGGCGACGCCTCGGCATAGCGGCGCCACATGCGGTTGGACTTGGCATCCGCCGGCCGCTCGATCAGGGCTGCCCCGGCCAGGCCGAGCTGGATCAGATACAGCAGGTTCTGCATCAGACCCGTCAGGATGATGAAAATCGATCCGATCTGAACGGCGAGCATCAATGCGGAGCCCATTCGACGGTCATCAGACGGACTCCACCTGCTTAGGGGGTGATCGCCCGCTCCTGCAGGGCCAGAGAGGCCATGCGCCGGATGCGGTCATCATCGCTTCCCGTCGACTGGATCAGAGCTTCCATTCCGACCGGTCCCAACCGGAACAGGGCCTCGGTGGCTTCAAAACGGACCCACCAGACAGGATCCCAGCAGCTGGGTCATCGGTCGGCACTCTCACCCCGCCGATGCGGGCGCAGGCCTCACAGGCCACAGCGCGTACGCCCCAGTGCGAGTCGGTCAACGCCTTGATCAGGATTGGCATCGAGGCCGGGTGTCCCAACAGGCCAAGCGAGCGAATGGCTTCGGTCCGCACGGCCTGGTCCGTGTCCAGCGACAACTCTCCCAGCGGTCCGATGGCGCGGTAGTCTCCGGCGGCACCCAGTCCGTCGGCCAGCAGAATGCGGGCGCGGGCTGGCTGCCCGGGCTGATTGAGCAGCTCAAGCGCAACGTCCGGCTGTTGCTCGATGGCCCGGCGCGTGATCAGGACGTGGTCCTGCGAAGCCACCGGAGCGCTGGAAAAGGCCCAGACCAGATATTGCAACGGAGGCGCTTGACCCAACTCGACCAGCGTTCGCAGGGCCGCCATGCAGACCTCGTTGTCGCGCACCTGATCGAGCACGCGATTGAGCGCTTCTACCGTCTCCCGCGCCGGGAACAGGGCCAAGGCCTCGATCGCGGCCATCCGACCAGCCCGGCTGCCCTGGAACACCCGTTTTCGGAGCGCCTCGTCAATGCCGGTTTGCTGACATGTGGCGACCAGATCAGAAATCCGAGCCCCGAACCAGCGAGACAAAATCCATCAGGACCTCTGCGATCAGGCGCGGGCGATGCGCCAGGGCGACCAGTTCCGGAGCGGCCTCTGGCCCGCGAGCGAGCACTGCCAGGCACGCATCGCGCACCGCTACTCGGTCCTTGTCCCTGGCAGCATCGCGCCGGGTTCGCAGGACACGCCCCACGATCAGCGCAGACATCCAGATCAGGGCAGCGGCAGCCAGCACCAGGCTGGAGCCCCAGACAAGGATCAGGGTTTCATCCACTCTAGTAGCGCCAGCCAAGGCCGAGGCCGATCGCGTTGCGATCGACCGCGCCGCGGTCCTCAGACAGCCCATAGCCCCGCACGCTGACATGTTGAGTCAGATCGTANCCGAAACCGATGCTTCTGGCCTGCACATCNAGGGTCGCGCCCGATGAGCTTTCCGGGGCATCGGCAAAGTCGGCTCGCAGGCGGAACCGGTCAGTGGTGCGCCAAGTCGCACTGAGCGCATAGCCCTGGCGCGAAATGTCCAGTTCATCCCACGTCTGGATCCAACGGCCCGCGAGCCGCAGCCGCCCTCTNGCCAGCTCGGCGGCCACGCCGGGCTGCAGGCTGCTGACCGTGCCCACGGGATAGCGCGACCGCGAGGCATCCAGCGTCAGCTCCCAGCCGGACGAGACGGCCACTGAGCCCCCAGCNAGCAGAGCCTGCTCTGGGCGATAGTCCGCATCTGGCGTGGCGGCGACGCCGAAATACGCATGCCCGCCCTGCCAGCGTCGCGCAGCCCGGGCCTCGATCAGGATGTCTTCCAGTCCAAACCGTTCGGTCCGTTCAACGGCACCGGCCAAGGTCCAGGTTCGCGACGGCGAGTGGCTGACACCGATCCGCTGTTCGGTCCAGTCCGCCNNTGCCCCCGACAGCTGGCTCTGGCTCAGATCGATATCCCAGCGGGTCACGATCCCGTTCAGGTCGCGATAGAGGGCGCGCGTGTCAGGCCGCGAGGGGTCCATGGCCATGGCGACATCCGTGTGCTGGCGCGCCAGGTCCATCTGGCCCCGTCGGCGTGCGACGCGGGCAAGCCCGATGCGGGCATCGATGTAGTCTGGAGTCTGCTGCAGCACCGCNTCAAAGGCCTGCTCGGCCTCGTCCAGGCGGCCCAGGGCCAGCAGGGTCAAGCCCATATTCAGGCGTGCATCTACGTTTTCAGGCGTCTGTGCCAATACCTGCTCAAACCCCGCCAGGGCTCGCCCCATCTGTCCGGCCTGACGAGCGGCGACAGCGGCCTGGTAAGTCTGCTCCTGGTTTGCCGGGGCGACCTGGGCGACCTCAACTGCGACGGTACACGGGCATTCTTCGGCTTCCGGGCTGGAGCCGCGGCGTCCAGAATCCGCAGGATTCTTTGGCTGAGCTCGTTGGGGATGAACGGTTTGATCAGATAGTCAGCGGCCCCGAGCTGCAGCGCGCTGATGATATCATCTTCCCGGCGCAGGGCTGTCAGCATGAGCACCGGGGCCTCCGTTGGCTCCGGACCGGATTTCAGTCGACGCAGGAGCTCGAAGCCATCCATCACCGGCATCATGGCATCCAGCACAATCAGGTCCGGAGACTGAGTGCGAACCACCTCCAGAACCTGGCTGCCATCCTCCAATGCGATGACGCTATGGCCGTCCGCCGTCAGGCGATGCTGAAGCAGCGCCCGGAGCAAGGGNTCATCATCGGCGATCAGAATAAGTGGCATTCGTGGTCACATCCTCGACCTTGGGTTTTAGAGGGGTTGGGTGATTCATTATTAGTGCGGACCGATTCATGCGCCGCCTCGTCAAAGCATCTGAAGTTGCGAGAAAATTTTTCGCGGCGGATGAGGCTGTTTTCGCAACATGACTGAATTCATGCAGCTTTATTCATCTGGCGTTCATGTTGGTAACTCGCCGACGCCACCGCCTTGGCATTCGATTATGGATCGTAGGGGGCAACCCGACCGGTCTGCGGCCTTCAGATAGCGCTGCTCAGAGTTGTATTCGCTGCACGATCTGGGACCGACAATTCTGGGCGGAATCCATTGCGACTTGATTTCCATCGCAATGACGGGCCATAAGCGCATCGTCGATCTCTTTGCGTCACGCCACACTTCTCCTTGCCTACGCACCGAGTTCCCGGCCGATCCCATTCAGACCAGACAACCGCCGGGAAAGGACCCGGGGTAACGCCACAGGAGGTCCGAAATGGCTATTGGCAATGTGAAATGGTTCAACCCCACCAAGNGATATGGCTTCATCCAGCCCGAGGGCGGCGACAAGGATGTGTTCGTCCACATCAGCGCCGTGGAAGCGGCCGGACTGACCACGCTGAACGACAACCAGCGTGTCAGCTATGAGCTGCAGCAAGACCAGCGCTCANAGAAGGAGTCCGCCGTCAACCTGAAGCTTGAAGACAACTGAGTTGCGCTAAAGCCTTAGGGGCGTGGGCGGGTCCTCCCCACGCCCTTTTTGCGTCCGGCAGTCCCGTAGGGCGGGCCGGCAGCTAGAGCGTCGCGCAGTCGATGACGAAGCGGTATTTGACATCCGACTTGACCATGCGGTCATAGGCGGCGTCGATCTGGTCGCCCCGGATCATTTCGATGTCGGCGGTAATGCCGTTCTGGGCACAGAAATCCAGCATCTCCTGTGTCTCGGCAATGCCACCGATGAGCGATCCCGCGATGGCCCGTCGACGCATGATCAGNGCCCCGACATTGGGTGACGGATGGGCATGCTCGGGCACGCCGACCAGACACATGGTCCCGTCCCGCTTCAGCAGGCTGGAAAAGGCATCCAGGTTGTGGCTGGCGGCCACGGTATTGAGGATGAAGTCGAGCTTGCCGGTCCAGGCCTTCATCTCATCGCGGTTGCGCGACACCACCACATGATCGGCCCCCAGGTCCAGGGCATCCTGGCGCTTGGACTCCGAGGTGGTAAAGGCCACCACCTGGGCCCCNAGGGCATGGGCCAGCTTGATGCCCATGTGTCCCAGACCACCGATCCCGACCACGCCGACAGTTTGGCCCGGCCCGACCTTCCAGTGCCGGAGCGGTGACCAGGTGGTGATCCCGGCGCAGAGCAAGGGNGCGACCGCCGCCAGCTCAACTTCGGCATGGCTGACCTTCAGCACAAAGTCCTGATCCACCGTGATGGCCTGGGAATAGCCGCCCAGNGTGTGCCCCGGCGCGTCCGGCGTGGGGCCATTGTAGGTGCCGATCAGGCCGACATCGCAATACTGCTCCAGCCCCTCCTGGCATGACGGGCAGGTGCGGCAGCTTTCAACCATGCAGCCGACACCGACCACATCGCCTTCCTTGAAGCGAGACACCTGGTCGCCGACCGCCGTGACCCGCCCGACAATCTCATGCCCTGGAACGCAGGGGTAGAGCGTGCCCGACCATTCGCCGCGTACGTGNTGCAGGTCGGAATGGCAGACACCACAGAACAGGATATCCAGCTTCACATCCGTCGGCCCCGGCTCACGCCGGAAAATGTCCATGGCTTCCAGCTTCTTGTCGCCGGCCAAAGCCCCNCAGGCGCGCGTAGACATCGTTGGCTCCTCACAGTGATTTGTAAGCGTATCCGCCCCCGCGCCCACGTGGAACCGCTATCTTTCTCACATTTCGTAGTTATATGAATGAGGCATGGAGGGTTAAGTGATGAAGTGGATGGCATTAATGTGCGTCTTGCTGGGACTGGCCGTCGGTGCGCCAGCAGCTGCGCAAACGGACACCACAAACCAGGCTACACGTACGCGCGGCTCGACCTTATTGAACGAGCGTCCAATGCGTCTGAACCAGTTCCTCGGCGAGCATTTCGAGCAAGTCCTGCGAAGCTGCGCGCCAATGGATCGACCGTCATGGTTGCAGCGTGTATTTGGGCGAAATCGATCCCGCCAAGCCCCGCCAAACGGCGCAGACCAGGACGCAGCGAACGCCGCTTACCACGTCCCTTCTGATATCTCGAACTGGTCCGTAATCCGTGACATCAATCGCGATGCTTCGGGCAATCGCGATGCTTCGGGCACTCGTTCCCCTCAGGGGCGCACGGTCCGAGTCTGGCCGACATCCTCACTCAACGCCCTGTTTACAGTGGTCCGCAGGAGCAGCGGCAATGGCANNTCGTGCCCGACGGCGGCGGACTCGGTGATCGGCGACCCTATTGGCGTCACCTGGAGTTCCACCAATCNNCCCCTGCTCTATCAGCAGGAAAGCAGCCTCAGGCGGGAGCATAACTGTGTCACCTTGCTCACAGCGGAAGCTGGCCTGGCGGCAAATCTGAGTGCGGACGAACTGCGCGCAACGCTCTCAACCAATATCTCTTCGGACAGGGCACAGACCGCGTTCGCCTACGCCGGTGTAATCGAATCTCCCATCACCGCAGCACTCGGCCTCAACACGACGATCGTGGACGCGCCCGCTGGTCTGGATCCGTTCAGCGTCATGATGGCTCTGTGGAACTGGCATCAGCAAAATTCTGACGAGCGTGACCCCGAAAAGTTCGTCATCCGGAGCCGGATCTCGGGGCTCGCGCTTTACCGGGTTTCTGGCCTCACGCAGAACGCAGTTTTACGGGGTCAGGCGGGCTTGAACGTTCGCATCCCGTTTCTGACAAGCGAGTCCAGCGTCAACGGTTCAACTGAAAATCGGACGGTCGTGCGCTTGGAGGAGTTCTCGGTCGCCGATTGGACCCCGAAAATGAAGGNNCTACGTACGCTGCCGGGACCGGCCCAACTGGCCTCAATGATTGCGCTCTCGGCCCGCATCAATCCCGTGCTGGCAGAGTCTGTCGAGATCGCTCAGGATAACCAGCCCCTCAACCTCGGCTATGATGTGCTGGGCGTTCCGACTGCCTACTGTCAGCGCCGACTGTGGAAAGCGGAGGCAGCAGCCGATGATAATCGCTTTACCCAACCCGAGATTCTACAGGCTGGCCCAGTGCCAGGGGATGAACGTCGGTGTCGGTTCACGATTTCAGTTCAGCCGACACCTGTCCTACCGAATACGGACCGGAGCCAAGCCGCAAGCCTGCCGATCCACCTCAACCTGAAATGGGGAGAAGCTGTACGCAGAGAGACACTGATACTGGACCTGCCGGTTGTCTCGGTTCCTGATCGCCGTGCACCGATCAGCCTAGTCGCCAATAGCATTGGCGTTATTGAAATCCTTCCGGCAGCGACACGGGAACCCNTGACCTACCAGGCACACATTCGGCAGAGTGACTCACGTCAACCGGTCGCGCTCGGCACAGGGCATCGCATTGTCCTGCAGTGCCGCACGTTCTCGACGTCCAGCTCAACCTACCTCCGCTCCGGGCAGGAAGGCGACCCTCTGGTCTTCAACAGCACGAACAGATCGCTCACTGCCACGGTTCCCGTTCCGGCCACACTTGTACCCGCCGGTCAATCGGACCCGGCCGATTGCGAACTCGAGGGCGAACTGACGTTCAACGTCGGAAATCAAACGCGCTCCGTTCAGATTCCCACGCAGTCGTTCCGGTTGCTTCGGGCAGCACCGCCGCCACCCCCGTCTGAGACCGCCGCAGGCGCGATTGTCGTGGGTCAGGCGCTGGCCGCGACACCGGGCTAGGGACGCGCTCGGACTTGGTTGTACCGGGCCAAACACCCGCTCGAAACTTGTTTTCAGGGCCGCGTCGGCCTCGTCCATGGTGGCCAGGACGCCCAGATCGACCAGGCTGGTCACGCCGTGGTCGGTGATGCCGCAGGGCACGATGCCGCCAAAGTGAGACAGGTCCGGCTCGACGTTCAGGCTGATACCGTGGAAGCTGACCCAGCGGCGGACCTTGACCCCGATAGCGGCAATCTTGTCCTCGCGCGACCAGCCGGGCCCNTTGCGCTCGACCCAGACGCCAACGCGGCCATCCTTGACCTCTCCTGTGACGCCGAAGCTGCCCAGGGCCCCGATGACCCACTGTTCCAGCCCGCGAACGAACGCCCGCACATCGCGGCCGCGCTGGTTCAGGTCCAGCATGACATAGGCCACCCGCTGGCCCGGCCCGTGATAGGTGAACTGCCCGCCCCGGCCCGTGCGATGCACCGGAAACCGCCCGGCATCCAGCAGGTCCTCGTCACGCGCCGAAACTCCGGCGGTATAGAGCGGCGGATGCTCCAGCAGCCAGACCCGCTCGCGCGCCTCACCCGCATGGATGGCCGTCACGCGAGCCTCCATCTCGGCCACAGCCTCGTCGTAGGGGACATAGCCGGGGGCCACGACCCACTCTACCGGCTGGCCATCGGGCCGGACCAGGCGGGCCAGCGATTCGGAGATCTGTGTTAAGGCTTGGGAAAGCATGAAGCCCGCAATGTGGCGTCTGGGGTGCGGCAGGGGAAGGCCTTACGCGCCATAGCCTTGCCTAATGGATTGCGTGCTTGAGTCAGATTGAAGCCGTCAATGTCGAGATTTCCGTCGTGCTGGGCCGGTCGGTCCTGCCGATGAGCCAGCTTTTGCGTATGGGTCGCGGCGCGGTCATCCCGCTGGACGCCAACGAGCATGATGAGGTCTGGATCCTGGCCAACAACCACCCGGTGGCGCGTGGCGAGATCGAAATCCGCGAGGACCGCATCGCCATCACCGTGACCCGGACTGCCGACCGCTACGACTTCATGGCCGGAGCGGCCTGACCGAAAGGCCGGCTGCCAGGCGTCTGACAACCGGCCGTCCCAGCAGCACAGATCACAGGTAAAGGATCAGCCACCCGCCGCGGCAGCAGGTGCCGCTGTCGGCATGGCGACCAACACGCCATCAACCGGCTGGATCGCCCCATTGGACGCCAGGGTCTCGGCCTCAACCAGACGGGCACGGGTGTCACTTTCGGTGATGACGATGATGTTCGAGCCGTCGCGCGTCAGCGTCAGTAACCCGTCGGCCATGTTGCGGATCTGCACCCGCTTGCTGCGGCTCGCGTCGATGGCAGCCAGGATATCGGCCCGTGTCAGCACACCCGGAACGACCTGGGCACGGACCAGGGCGGCAGCAGGTCCGCGCATATCATCGGCGGCCAGTGCCTGGCCCTCGCCGGTGCCGAACGCGGAGTTCGTCGGGGCCAGGACTGTATAGGGACCGACGCCGTTGAGGACCTGGTCGAGCCCGGCGTTACGAACGATAGCGTTGAAGTCACTCAGGCTTGAAGCCGATGCCAAGGTGCCCGAGAGGGTCTGGTTGCCAGGCACCGACGCCGCTTGCGCACCGGACTTGGCCGGATCCTTGTTGGGGTTGCATCCGACCAGAGCCAGCGCCATCAGCGACGCACTCAAACAAAGCAGGGGTTTCATCATAGTGTTGGTCCTCTGGCTCAGGTCAGCAGCTGGATGACGGCCTGCACCAGGCGCGTGGTGGGATCGACCTGATAGACGTAGCCGCCGCTGTAGCGGTATATCGACTGCGGGGTGTCCCTANNCTGGCTGCGATAGGCATAGGGCACGTTGTAGACGTCATAGCCGCTGGGCATGGCCTCACCGACGTTCCAAGATTGGCCTGTCAGCAAAGCTGCGACCTGCCGGATGGCCTGGGTCTGGGGNTCAACGCCGCACAGCACCCCGTCCGCATAGCGATAGTTGTAGCTGTCGTTCAGCCGGTAATAGCTGCTGTAGTACTGCGGCGGCGGCTGATAGCCATATTGTTGCGGCCAGACATTGCCCAGTCCCAGTGCGCCCCCNAGGACGGGTAACCAGCCCTGAAGCGACCCGCCGCTGTCGTAGCGGCACAGATAGCCGTCGTTGTAGCGGTAGCGATAGCGGTCCCCATCCTGGCTATCCCAGCGGGTCCAGTAGCTGTCATAGCGATCCCATCGGGCGTCCTGGATCTGGCGCGCCTGGCCGGGTGGCAGACAACCGTTGTTCTTNTTGGCCAGTCCCGGCGGACATCCATCGATCAGACCCGGATTGCCGTCACCGTCGTGAAAGGGCGGCGTCGACGGCTCAGACCGATCGGGGCGGCGCACCGTCACCGGCTCCGGTCGGCGATCATCTTCCCGGTCGCGACGGATTTGGGCACGTCCCTGATCCTGCGAGCCATTGGCCCGGTTAGAATTGCCTCGCGTAGCCTGGCTTGCGCGATCATCCTGATGCGCCTCGCCCTGGCCATTGCCGCGATTGCCGTTGCCTCGATCGTGCTCGGCCTGAGCCTCCTGGCCCCTGCCATTGCCGTTGCCGCGATCTTGATCAGCAGCCAGGGCCACACCCGGAGCCCCCAGCACCAGCGACATCGCCAAGGCTGACGCAAATGTCATTTTCCGTGTCATCGTCAAACCGACCTCTTTTCAGACGCACACCTGTCGGCTGAGCAAACGCAGGCCAAAGGCGGGATGTTCCGACACGTTTGGACCAAACAGCGAGGTGGGCCTGTCCTGGTGCACGAAAATCGACGCCGCCGAAGCCGCCTTTTCCCTTCCCTTTGCTCCGCCTTTCGGCTATCGCCCCCGCTCCGATGCGAGCGGTCGTGGCGAGATTGGTAGACGCGCAGCGTTGAGGTCGCTGTGGGGCAACCCGTGGAAGTTCGAGTCTTCTCGACCGCACCATCGATCACGCGGAAGTGATCCAAAGCCTTCCCCTTTGTCATCGGAACCGGCACGGTCGGTCCAAGGGAACAGATCATCGGCAAGGGCTGATCAACAGAGAGGGAGGACCCGCGTGACCGACACCGCCCGCCCCCTCATGCGTTGGACCCCGACATCGATCATGAAGCCCTGGACGATGACTACGTTCTGACGGCCAGTTTCGTCGAGAAGGTCTCGGATGCCGCCGATGAAGGCGACACCGCCCGTCTGACCGACCTTCTGGAAGATCTGCACCCCGCCGACGTGGCCGACCTGCTCGGCTTCCTCGCCNCCGAATACCGGGCGGTGGTCGTGGCCACCCTGTCGCCAGAGGTGCTGGCCGAGACCCTGCCGGATCTCGACGACGGCATCCGTGNNAGGAGGTGCTGGAGCGCGTACGCATGCGGCCCTGGCCGAAGCCCTGCAGGAGCTGGACCCGATGATGCCGCCGCCGTGGTCGAAGACCTGGAGGACGACCAGCGTGAGGCGGTCCTGGCAGCCATGCCCGAGGTCGAGCGGGCGGCCATCAGATCCTCGCTGGGCTATGAGGAGGATTCGGCCGGCCGTTTGATGCAGCGCGAGGTGATGGCCGCGCCCCAGTTCTGGAATGTCGGCGACACCATCGATCACATCCGCGCCCAGGGTGAAGAGCTGCCAGAACTGTTCTTCGACATCTATGTCGTTGATCCGGTCAACCGCCCGGTCGGCGGCATCGCTGTTTCGACTCTGCTGCGGGCCNCCAGGGCCACGGCCCTAACCGACATCATGGACCCGATCAATGAGATCACCGTCGATCAGGACCAGGAAGAAGTCGCCTATGTCTTTGAANAATATCACCTGATCTCGGCACCGGTTATCGACAGTGCCGGGCGGCTGGTCGGACAGATCACCGTCGACGATATCGTCAACATCATTCAGGAAGAGAACCGCGAGGACATCCTGCGACTGGGCGGCGTATCGGATGAAACGCGCGGATCGGGGGCCGTCGGTGCGATCCGGGCGCGCATTCCCTGGCTGATCGTCAATCTGGGCACAGCGGTGATGGCCTCGCTGGTCATCGGCCAGTTCCAGAATCAGATCCAGACACTCGTCGCACTGGCCGTGTTGATGCCGATTGTCGCCTCCATCGGCGGCAATGCTGGCACCCAGGCCCTGACGGTAGCGGTGCGGTCGCTGGCCTCGCGTGAGCTGTCTGCCGCCAACGCCTGGCGCATCGTCCGGCGCGAGGTGGTGGTCGGTCTGACCAATGGCGTCACCATTGCGGTGCTGTTGGCGGCGGTGGCAGGCGTCTGGTTCGGTATGCCGCTGCTGAGCCTTACCATCGCCCTGGCGGTGCTGATCAATCTGCTCGCCGCGTCGCTGGCCGGAACGCTGATCCCGTTGGCGTTGGACCGGCTGGATCGTGACCCGGCGGTGTCGTCTCCGGTTTTCGTCAGCTGGATCACCGATGTCGTCGGTTTCCTGAGTTTCCTGGGCCTGGCCAGCGTTATCCTGCTCTGACCTGCCCGGCCAGTTCGACCAAAAAGAACTCGATTTTCGACACTTTGGGGTGGACAAACCCGGTCTGGCGCGGCTCTTGCGCGAAACGGGTGTGGCATACGCCCCCGTGTCGTTTTGGATCAACCGTGGTGTCAGAGGTCTCGATAAACCGCATGAAGGTGTCCCGCGAAGGCGTGATCCTGATCAAGAGCTTCGAGNGCTTCCGCCCCCGAGCCGAGCGGCAGTCTGACGGACGCTGGGTGATTGGCTATGGCCACACGGCGTCGGCACGCGAGGGCGCGACCATCTCCGAGAGCGAAGCGGAACTGCTGCTGCAGTATGATTTGATGCCGGTCGTGACGCTGCTGAACGAGCGGGTGACGCAGCCGTTGAACCAGCACCAGTTCGACGCCCTGGCTAGCTTTGCCGTGTCGATCGGGCCGGACCGGTTCGCCAACTCCGCCGTTCTTGATCGTATCAATGCGGGACAGTCCGCCCAGGCCGCCGATGCCCTGGCACTTTGGCCCGACGACAGTTTGCCCGATGCGTCCAAACGCCGCCGCAGTGCGGAACGGGCGTTGTTCGTGGCGAACCCGGCCGAGCCGACCCGACTGGCCGACCTGCTGGCAGCACCGCTGGCTGCATCCGAGCCCGCGCCCGTCGTCGAAGAGCGGCCGATGCCGCCGCCCTGGACCGGCTTGCCAGATGCCGATGACCGCACCCCCGACATTGCACCGACAGCCGAGGCTCCCGCGGTTCCCGCCGTCGTTGAGNACGCCCGTGGCCGATTGGCAGGCGCAACCGGTGTCGTCCTTCCCCGACAACACAACCGTCGCGGCACCGGAGGCACCGGAGCCTGCCTTCCCGGTCGACGCGGCCACGGTCGGCGCGACTGAAGCCGTCGAAGCGGTCGAGGTGATCGAAACGCTCGAGGTGCCGGCCACGCGCCTGCCCTTTCGCCCGCGCCGGCAGCCTTCGATGAGGCGATCGCGCCGTCGCCGTCGCCGTCCGAAGACGCCGGTTTCCCTGATCTGACCACCAGCGCGCAACGATCCGAGAGCCTGCTGCCGCAAGGAGCGGTCGAAGATACCCTGTCGATGGCCGCCACGCCCCTGGTGCTGACTGCCGATGAAGGTCACGATTTCGGCCCGATTCAGCGCCCGGTCTGGGACGATGCCACCCGCGCCGAGGGTGCCGCCTACTCCGACACCGACGAGAATTTGCCGCTGGACGAGCCCAACCTGTCTATCGTGCGCCATGAGATCCCGGAGGGTCGCACGCGGCGGGTTGAGTGGGAGCAGACCGGCTCCTGGCTGTTCATGGCGCTGTCCGGCCTGGTGGCCTGTGGCGCGTCGGCAGCGGCCTTGCGTCTGGCGGACAGCCCCACGGTGCTGAATGGGGATGAACTACGGGTAATCGGCTGGTGTCTGGCTGTGATCGCCCTGATTTGCGTTGGGGTCTCGGCCTGGAACCTCTACGTGCGTTGGGGTCGCGGGGACTGACACAGGATCGTTGCAGTTGGGGGACTGCGACGAGGCGGTAGGAGCTGGCCGGTGTGCCGCTCCACCGCCACCCTTTTTCCGGTCCACGCCTGGGGCCTTCCAGCGCCCCTGCAAAGAATGCTAACCCGCCAGGATGAGCATTCCTAACGCCNCCCAATCGATGGATNTCGGTCTCGGCGAGACCGCTGACGCCATTCGCGACACCACCTATCGCTGGGCCGCCGACCGGCTGGNNCCTCGCGCGGCCGAGATCGACGAGACCAACACATTCGCCCGCGACCTGTGGCCCGAAATGGGCGAGCTGGGCTTGCATGGCATTACGGTCGAAGAGGACTATGGCGGCCTGGGTCTGGGCTATCTGGAACACGTCATCGCCATGGAAGAGGTGTCCCGCGCCTCGGCCTCCATCGGCCTGTCTTACGGGGCGCACTCCAACCTGTGCGTCAATCAGATCCGCCGCTGGGGCAACGCCGAACAGAAGGCCAAATACCTTCCCAAGCTGATCTCGGGCGAGCATCTGGGGTCCCTGGCCATGTCCGAGGCCGGGTCCGGCTCGGACGTCATGTCGATGCGGACGCGCCGAGAAAAGGGCGACCGCTACATCCTGAACGGCACCAAGTTCTGGATCACCAACTCCCCGACCGCCGACACCCTGGTGGTCTATGCCCGCACCGGTGAGGGCAATGGCGGCGTCACCACCTTCCTGATCGAAAAGGGCATGAAGGGCTTCAGCGTCTCANAGAAGCTGGACAAGATGGGGATGCGAGGCTCCGACACCGCCGAGCTCGTCTTCGAGGATTGCGAAGTCCCCGAAGAGAACGTCATGGGCCCCGTCGGGNGCGGCGCAGGCGTCCTCATGAGTGGCCTGGACTATGAGCGCACGGTGCTGTCCGGCGGCCCGCTGGGCATCATGCAGGCGGCGCTGGACGTGGTTCTGCCCTACGTTCGCGACCGCAAGCAGTTCGGAAAGGCCATCGGCTCCTTCCAGCTGATGCAGGGCAAGGTGGCGGACATGTATGTCGCCCTCAACTCGGNNCGGGCCTATGTCTATCAGGTGGCCAAGGCGTGCGATGCGGGCCTGACCACCCGCTATGATGCGGCGGGTGCCATCCTGCTGGCATCCGAGAATGCGGTAAAAGTGTCCCTGGAGGCCGTGCAGGCCCTGGGCGGCGCCGGCTACGCANAGGAATGGCCGGTCGAACGCCTGGTCCGCGACGCCAAGCTCTATGACATCGGCGCTGGCACCAACGAGATCCGCCGCTTCCTGATCGGCCGGGAGTTGCTGGGATCGTGAGGCCCTGGGCTGCTCGAAGTTGCGGCCCGCTTGCTCTGGCCGTGATCCTGGCCCTGTCGGTCGCCCAGCCTTGGCCCAGGAGCGCGAACTCGCCCCTGCACCCCCGACGAAGCCACCCTGCGCGGCTGGGCCGGGGCGGTTGAAGATCACAATGCCGCCCTTTCCGCCATCTGGCCGACCTATTGGCCAGAGGGGCAGCCGTTCATCCTGCATGCCCCGGCANCCGGGGCGGTGTTTGGCGGGATCGCCAGCCCGGATGGCACGGCCCGTTTTCAGGCCGAAGGCCTGCCCGGCGACGACTTCACCTTTCAGCTGCACCATCCGGCGNGGCCGCCGCACACCATCGCTGTGCGGGCCGAGAACACCAGCGATCTGCAACTGATGTTCCATGAGCAGTTCCACGACTATCAGACCCAGACCTTTGGCTGGTCGCGTGGCGGCACCGGAGAATATGTCGACCTCAGCTTGATCCCCGACCTGGCCGCCTTCATCGCCGCAACGGACCTGGAGCGCCGCCTGCTGGTTCAGGCGCTGCAAACCGACGATCGGTCCGAAAAGCGGCGTCTGGTGCGCCTGTTCAACACGCTGCGCCAGACCCGGCACAACGCCCTGGACCCCTCCATCGGGGCCAGCGAGGACTATCACGAGTGGATCGAGGGCACGGCGNGGTACGTCGGCAGTCGCGGGGCCGCGATCCTGGCCGAGGACGCGGCGCTGGCCCGACGCAAGATCGTTGATCTGTTGCAGACGCCGACCCTGGACCGCCCCGGTGCGCTCGTCACTCGCCTGTTCCGAGCGCGATCCTATGGGGTTGGCTCCGCGCAGGCGCAGTTATTGGCCGATCTGAACGCCGTTCGCTGGCAAGATCGGGTCGAAAGTGGTTTCACCCTGGCCACTTTGCTGGACAATGCCGTGGGCCGGGCTCCGGCAGATGAAGCCCTGGCCTGGATCCAGCAGAACGACCTGCCCGCCCTAACCGAACAGGCGCGCCAGGCCTTGGCGGTCCACCCCTCGCCGATCCTGAGCGCCGAGGATTTTCTGGCAAACGCGCCCTATCAGTTGGTGATCGAGCTGCCACTGACGACCGAACAGCTGGCGGCCCTGCATCTCAGCTTTCAATCCGAAGGCATGACCCCTCTGGCCGATGAAGCCCTGGCACTGCCTGATGCAGCTCGGTTCCTGGCTCAGCTTCCGGGCGTGTTCGATCTGGTCATCCGCGATCAGCCGATCCTGTATGAANCCGCTGGCCGAGCCTGGCGTACGCGAATCACGGTGCTGTTGGCGGACCTGACCGGCCTGGAGGCCCTGACGCCGGGCAGCGCCATTGACCTGACGTCGCCATCCATCGATCTGACCGTTGCAGGGGCGGCGCGGATCGGCCGAACGCCGACCGAAATCCGCGTCCGCCTGTCCAGCGAGTAATCATCCGCCAAAGAAGCGGCCCCGGCGCGCGGCCAGGGCCGTTGACGCAACACTGAGGCGACTGTCTAGGCCGGGCAATCGCCGATGCGTTCGCCTTGCACCGTCGTGGTGATCTCGCCCATGCCCTCGCGCGGGGGTGTGATGCGCATGGTCATAACCTGAGTATAGCTGGTCTCCATGTCCCCGGTGACGCGGATGTCTGTTTCCGTGCGCCGCCCCGAGTTGGACGTGCAGACCACCGACGCCACCATGGCATCCCCTTCGCGCGTGAAGGCGGTGGGTGGTTCGCAGGTCATGCTGGCATCTGCAGAGCTGGGCGGCTCAAATGCCTCGCGGGTAAAACAGACCTCCTGGGTCATCGACGGAGCCCCGGCCATGCTGCTGGACGACGTCAGGCGCCACAGGCCCGTGCGCGGACCGGTACGCATGGCTGCGGGCGCAGCTGCCGTGCCCGCCTTTTCGTCGCCCTTGCTGGCATTGTTCTGACCACAGCCCGTAAGGGGCAGAACCAGGGCCACCGCACCGGCGGCCAAAATCACTGAACACTTCATCTTTTGATCTCCCTCGAAGCATCAGGCTTCCTGACCAAACGAGCCGCGCCGCCACCCGTTCCCGTCGTGGCAAATCCGGGGTCAACATGGACGTTCATTAAGTGGCAAATCGCGGCGGCGCGTCATACATCTGTCGACGCCTGCCCCTATGGTTATCTCCCATGCCCCCGCCTTCCCCTGAGTTCGACGACCTGCCGTTCTCGAAGCTGCTTGAGCAGATCGGGCGCGAGGGCCCCCGGTCATNNGCAGCTGGACGATTGGTGGCTGCGTTCGGTGAGCGCGGGTTTGGGGCGCTATTGCTGCTGCTCGGCCTGCTCAGTGCCACCCTAGGTGTGATCNCCGGGGTGACCACCATCCTGGCTTTTCCGATTTTTCTGTTGGGCTTTCAGCTGCTGATCTGGCGAGAGAAGCCCTGGATTCCCAAGCGCCTGCTGCATCGGGAGATCGACCGCCAGACCTTTCGCGAGTCTCTGNAAAAGGTGCAGGCTCCGCTCGCCTTTATTGAGCGCTACTCTCGCCCGCGCTGGGAAGCCCTAAACAGCAACCTGCATGAATCGCTGATGGGGCTGGCCTGCATGGTCATGGCCCTGATCCTTATGCTGCCGCTCATTGGCTTCAATCTGTTTCCGTCCATTGCCGTCGCCCTGTTCGGCTTTGGCATGATGCAGCGTGACGGGGCGGTCATGTTGGCCGCCTGGCTGGTGTCGATCGGGTTCTGGATTTTCAGCTGGCTGGCCTGGGCCACCGTAAGCTTGACCTTGAGCCATTTGTGGGAAGCGACCGTCGGCCTGTTGACCTGACCGCCGCCTGGCTCAGGCTGCAGCTGAGCCTGAAGTGGCCGCCTGCGGGGCCAGGCCCTGCATGATCATGCGGTTGATCTCGATCAGCGTCTCGAAGTCTTCTTCACCCCGCATCACAGCCGAGGAGTGACGGCCCACAAACAGGCCCAGAGAAATGATCGAGGCCCGCATGGCCTTGTCCATCTGGTTGGCGGGATCGGAACAATCGGTCGACAACGCCGTCCACAGTCGGCGATTCCAGTCCAGCGCGTCGATACGCGTGGCAATATCCTCCTTGGGCACCGACGCCGCGTGCATCAAGGCGCGCGTCACCTGCCCAAACAGGCGGTATTCCATGTCTCGTGGGCTTTCAGCCCTGGCTGTCGCCGCGGTACGCCTGAAGCGACATGGGCCAGCTCCTCTTCATATTCGACAAGTTTTCGGGCCGACATCAGGGCCTTGTAGTAGTCGCGGGCCATGACATGCTTGGAGGCATCCACGCATTCCTGCATCGCTTGAGCGTTGCGCGTGGCCCCCATGAACTCCGTCAACCGCCGAACGAACTCGTCGTAGGTCTTGGTGTTCGCCTCGCCTTCCAGATACATCATCATGACCGGGAAATAGACTCGCTTGGCGGGCGAGTTGGCCTCTTCCGGCTGCATGATGTCCTTCTCGCGCAGGACCGATGCCTTGTTTTGCAGGATCAGCACGCCCCGGCGGTCACCATTTTGGACAACCGCACCATTCAAGACGAACTTTTCGCCGGGTTTCAGCGACAGTTTCAAGGGCATGTTGGGGCGCTCTCTCCATGCGACCGCGACAGGTTCCATAACCCGGCGGCTCCTCAGCAAAGCTAAACACTCGTGGTTAACCATCTCTTGTGAACCGACCCGCAAACTGACAGGGCCGCGTTTATCCCTGTGCCCCGGATTGCCTGTCCATGACCGTTGCCGCTGCCGCCTTCATTGATCCCAGGCTCCTGGTCGAGCCTGACATCGGGGCCGCCGCCATGCCTGTGCGGGCCGCCATCGGGATCCAGGGCGACGCGGCCTCCTCCGAAGCCCTGTCGCGCATGGGCCGGACCCTGGCGCGGGCCGGTCGACGCCCCTCTGCCAAGGCGCAAAAGAAGTCGGTAGAGCGGCTCAAGTCGTCGCTGGAAGCCATGCGGGTCCACGATTACGACAAGGCCATTCAGCGCGCCCGCGAAGCGCTTGAGCATGACCCGCAGAACGGTGTGGCCTGGCACCTGCTGGCGGTTTCGCTTGAGAAGGCCGGTCAGTTCGTGTCGGCGATCGAAGCCTACGAGCAGGCGCTGAAGTGGCTGCCGGACGAGTTGGACATCTGCATGGACCTGGGACGGTTGGCCCAGCGCATGGATGGATCTGGCATCGCCGAGCGCCTGTTCCGGCTCTATCTGGCGCACAATCCCTGGCACGTCGAAGTCACCAACAACCTGGTCTGTCTGCTGCGTGACCAGAATCGCTATGACGAGGCGCAGGCTCTGTTGCAGGATGTCTTGTCGGTGACGCCGGATTCTCCGGTGCTGTGGAACACCATGGGCTCAATCCTGTCCGACAAGGGCGACATGGAAGGGTCCTTGACCTATTTCGACGAAGCCCTGCGTTTGCAGCCGGATTTTCACAAGGCGCTCTATAACCGCTCCACGGCACGGGCGGCCCTGGGCGACCNNCACAGGCGGCTGACCGACATCGACGCCGCCCTGGCTCTGACGGACGATCCGTTCGAGGTGGCCTCCGTGACCATGAGCAAGGGGTTGATCCAGATGCGTCTGGGCCAGCTGGAAGCGGCCTTCGACGCCTATGAATCGCGCCTGTCGCCACACCTGGACACGGGCGTCACCTTTCTGGTCGAAGGCGACCGCTGGCAGCCGCAGGATAATCTGGCGGGTCGCTGTCTGTGGGTCATCGGCGAACAGGGGCTGGGCGACGAGATCCTGTTCGCCAACGCCTTGGACGACGCGCTTGAGGCCCTGGGCCCGGACGGCCAGATGGTGATCAGCGTCGATGCCCGACTGGTGCCCCTGTTTCAGCGCTCTTTCCCCCAGGCCCAGGTCTATCCGCATCATACCGTGCGCCACCAGGGCCGACTGTTCCGCGTGGTGGTCCGGGCCGAACAGGCCCCGCGTCCCGATATGTGGNCGCCGATCGGCAGCCTCTGGCGGCAGTTTCGCCGGTCGGTGTCCGACTTTCCATCAACGCCAGCCTTCCTGACGCCCGATCCGGGCCGGGTCGAGCATTGGCGCAGCGTCCTGGCCGAAACTGATTCCCAGCCGAAGGTCGGGATCGTGTGGAAAAGCCTGAAGCTGGACGGTTACCGCCATCGCTACTTCTCGCCATTCGATCTGTGGGAGCCGGTGCTGCGCACGCCCGGCTTCACCTTCGTCAACCTTCAGTATGGCGACACCGCGGAGGAGGTTGCCCTGGCCCGGTCGATGGGCCTGAATGTCTGGACGCCCCCGGACATCAATCTGAAGGATGATCTGGATGACCTGGCCGCGCTTTGCCGGGCCATGGACCTGATGGTTGGCCNNCCCAACGCCACCACCAACATCGCCGCCGCATGCGGCACGCCCTGGTGGGCCATCACTGCCCCGGATTCCTGGCCCCGATTTGGCACCGACCACTACCCGGCGTGCAGCGCAGGCGCAAAGGTCTTTCCGCTCAAAGCCTTCGGTCAATGGGATGAGGTCATGCAACGCCTGGCCAAGGCCCTGGCGGACAAAGTCACCCACCCGGACGACCGCAACGGATGAGCCGTCGCCAATTCCACAGATACCGGTTCACGGCTTGACCTGCATGCGATAGGGCAAGGTCATGACCGAGCACACCCGATTTGACGGCACCGCCAGCTACATTGCCACCGATGAGCTGAAAACAGCCGTGAACGCGGCTGTCACCCTGGAACGCNCCCTGCTGATCAAGGGCGAGCCCGGCACCGGCAAGACCGTCCTCGCCTATGAGGTGGCCGCCGCCTTGGATGCGCCGCTGATCACCTGGCACGTTAAGTCGACCACCAAGGCCCACAACGGCCTTTACACCTACGATGCTGTCAGCCGCCTGCGCGACAGCCAGTTGNGCGATGCCCGGGTCCACGACGTCCGCAACTACCTGCACAAGGGCAAGCTGTGGGAGGCGTTCACCAGCCCGGTGCGCCCCGTTCTGCTGATCGACGAGATCGATAAGGCCGACATCGAGTTCCCCAACGACCTCCTGCAGGAANTGGATCGTATGGAGTTCTTCGTCGAGGAAACCGGCGAGACCATCCGGGCCGAGAAGCGCCCGGTAGTGATCATCACCTCCAATAACGAGAAGGAGCTCCCCGACGCCTTCCTGCGTCGCTGCTTCTTCCACTACATCCGCTTCCCGGACGACGAGACGATGAAGGCCATCGTCGAAGTCCACTTCNCCGGTATCAAGCCACGCCTCGTGTCCGAAGCGCTGAAGACCTTTTATGAGCTGCGCGACACGCCGGGTCTGAAGAAANAGCCCTCGACGTCGGAGTTGCTGGACTGGCTGAAGCTCCTGCTGGTGGACGATATTGACCCGGCGACCTTGCGCGAAACGCAAGCTGGCAAGGTTATTCCGCCCTTGCACGGGNCCTTGCTCAAAAATGAGCAGGACGTGCATCTGTTTGAACGCTTAGCGTTTCTGAGCCGCCGCAACCCCACCTGAGGTGATCCCAGCCCGTGGTGTCGTTGGATTACCGCGATTTCACTGGATTCCTTGGGCTCGCCCTGCTCGATAGGGGCGTGATCCAACTGCAACGCCCTGCCCTGATCCTTGCTGCCGGCCTGTCGGTTCTGGCCCTGGGTGCATGCAATGAAACCGTGCGGGTCACCGCCGAAAAGGGCGTCCGAGCCCGTTCCCAAGACAGAGGCCCGGACCGACACAAGTGTCATCAGGGTCATCTCCAGCCTACAGTGTCCGCAGACCATCGGTAGCCTGACACGCAAGGGGCCACTGGCCGAAAACGGGCGGCGATGCACCTACACCGGGCCGCGCGGCACCGAGATCAATCTGCATCTGGTCAGCACCGAAGAGCGCAGATTTCCGCAANTCCTGCAGGACTTCGAGACCCGGCTGCAGGCGCGGATGCCCGAGGCCGTAGCGGCGATTGCCNGAGCATCGCCGCCAAACCTCGGCCACAGCTGAGGCGCGCACAGACGCCAGCGCCAACAGCTCTGCATCGACCTCAACCAAGTCTGGCGCTGACGACCAGAAGGCCCAGTACGCTTGCCAGGCATTCGCATCAATGCCGATGGCGACAATGCCAGCGTGCGCATCGGCGGGCTGCACATCGATGCCAACGATGGCGGGGCGGACATCAACATCAACGGCAGTGGCGAGTCGGTCAGTATCCAGGCAGCCGATCGGGCGGCAGAAGTCCGCAGTNCGGCCGGAGAGGCCTTAAGGGCCACATGGACGCTCACCAGCGAGGATGCCTCGGCGACCTCCGGATTGCGACGGGTCGGCTATGAAGCCCGCGCGNGCCCGATCGTCGTCGCCACCTTCCAGGCGCGCAGCGACAGCGACGACGACAGCCTGGACCGGGATGTCCATGATCTGGTGGTGCTCAACGTGGGCGGCTGACCGTTCATCCCCGACAAAGCAGCGGACGCCCTTGATCCCCTCGTCCGAATGCGTCACCTGACCGGCCCAGCGGTTCCGCCGCAGTTTCAGGTTCGATCGTGACCCAGGCCAAATCCTCTCCTCGTTCGGCTGCCAATCCACCCCGCGCCTGGCAGCGCATGTTGTCCGGTCGTCGCCTGGACCTGCTGGACNCCTCTCCGTTTGATATCGAGATTGAGGACATCGCACACGGCCTAGCCCGTGTCGCGCGCTGGAATGGCCAGACCATTGGCGAGCACGCCTTTTCCGTGGCCCAGCACTCGGTCGTCGTCGAGGAANTTGCCGCCCATATCCAGCCTGGCCTTGAGCCGAAGTGGCGACTGGCGGCCCTGCTGCATGATGCATCTGAATACGTCATCGGCGACATGATTTCGCCGTTCAAGGCGGCGCTAGGGNTGAACTACAAGGCCTTTGAAGCCCGTCTGGAAACGGCCATCCACCTGCGTTTCGGTCTGCCGGCCAGANATCCGGTCCACATCAAGACCCTGATCAAGAAGGCGGATCGGGCCTGTGCTNATTTCGAGGCCACACAGCTGGCCGGGTTCGGCAAGAAGGAGTCGCTCGGGATTNTTGGCGCGCCGCCGCCGGGCTACCATCTCGACATTGACCCGCTTCCGGCCCCGCTGGCCCAGGCGCGTTACATGGAGCGGTTCCGGGTGCTGGCAGAGGCGGTCGGCATTCTGCCCGCCACTGATGCCTTCCACACGGAGTAGACCATGGCGTTAACTGCGGCAGATCATCAGGTTCCGGGCGTCCGGATCGGTCTGTCGGCAGTGGTCTTCGCCCTGCAGGAAAACCAGGCCCAGGTGCTGACAGTCCAGCCGGAGGGTGCCGCTGCGACCCTGCCGTTCGGTCCGTTCGATCCGGGTCGGGATCGCACANTCGAGCTCGCGTTGCGGGCCTTTGTAACGCAGCAGACCGGCCTGCGATTGGGCTTTGTCGAACAGCTCTACACCTTCGGCGACCTCGGACGTGATGCCCCCAGGNCTACGCGGGGTCCGGAGCGGCAACGCGAGGTTTCGGTGGGCTACCTGGCCCTGGCACAGGAAGCGGCCCTGCCAACCCTCCAGGCCGCAAGCTGGAAGCCGGTCACCGCCTTCTTCNCCTGGGAAGATCGGCGCGGCGGGATGCGGAGCCTANGAGCGCTGGCCGAGCGCCTTGGTGACTGGGCTGGGGGCGACACCGGACGCCAGACCCGCATCGCGACCCTGTTCGNNGCCTGCCCCCATCGCTGGGACGAAAGCCGCGTCCTGGATCGCTACGAGCTGCTCTATGAAGCGGGACTGGTGACCGAATCGGCCCGCGATGGCGGCTTGATCTCGCCGCGTGACGCGCCAGGCCTGGCCATGGCCTCGGACCACCGCCGCATCCTGGCAACGGGCCTGGGGCGCCTGCGTTCGAAGCTGAAATACCGTCCGGTGTTGTTCGACCTGATGCCGGAGGCCTTTACCCTCAGCCAGTTACAAGCTGCCGCTGAAGCCGTCAGCGGCCTGTCGCTGCACAAGCAGAACTTCCGCAGGGGTGTCGAACGCANNGGCCTGGTTCAGCCGACCGGCCAAATCTCCACCGGCACCGGCGGTCGCCCGGCCGAGCTGTATACGCCGTCGGTCGAACAAGGCGCTGAATCCATGGCCCGTCTGGGCGTACCTGGGCCTGCCCCTGCCTGTTTTGCGCTGAGCATCATTGCCGCTTGCACAGCCCGCCCGCCTTCATTAGTTAGGCCGCTCGTTCAACCGGACGACAGACGGCCGGAGAGGTGGCAGAGTGGTTGAATGCCGCACTCGAAATGCGGCGTGCCTTCACGGGTACCGGGGTTCGAATCCCCCCTCTCCGCCACCGGCTTTCGGATGATCAGGCCGCTTCATCCTTCGGCAGGACATCGGCGACAGTCGGGCGGTCGGCGGTGACGCGGACCTCGGTTTCGCGACGCACCACCAGCTTACCACAGCATTCGCAGGCCACACGCGGCTTCAGCTCCTGACCACAGGCGGTATGAACAAAGCCGACGCCCGCTACACCTTCGGAATAAATGTGCTTGGAGCCCCAGCCGTGCAGGGTGATCAACGTNCCGACNAGGTCCCGCCCCTTCTGGGTCAGGACATATTCGTTGCGCGGCGGACGTTCCGAATAGAGCCTCGGCTCCAGAATTCGNTGGGCCACCAGGGTCTTGAGCCGCGCAGCCAGGACATTGCGGGCCACGCCCAGCCGTTCCTGCCATTGCTCGAAGCGGCTGACGCCCTGAAAGGCATCGCGGATCACCAGCAGCGTCCACGGATCCCCGATCACCTCCAGCGTGGCGGCGATGGAGCAGCTTTGTCTTGAGTAATCAGCAGTGCGTCCCATGGTCAAAAATGAGGGCTTTCCGCCCGTTTGACAAGAGGGTTGCAAATCGGAACCCACTGAGTCAGTCTTGTTTGCAACGCGCGCGTCCTTCAGGGCGTTTCCTGCCCCAACCGGCGGAGGCCTCACGGCTTCCGCCTTTGTTAAAGGCGCTAAGGCCACGGGCCATGACCGACACGCTGACTTGTTCCCGCTTGCCGATGTCCTGATCCTGACGCCGCAACCCGACGGGACGCTTCAGTCGGTTCTGCACGAAGACTTCTCCAACGCCCTGATTTCGGTCTCTGACCCCGGAGGCCTGCTGGCCGCCTTGGCGGCGCGTGCCATGCGCCAGGGGCTGGAACTGAACGTGCCGTTGCGCACCCTGTCGGTGCAGTATCTGGCCGCCGCCACGTATGGGGAGCCGCTGACTTATNCTCCCCGAATGCTGCGCGACGGTCGAACCGTGACCTATACCGGCCTGGATATCTTCCAGGATGACCGCCTGACCCACCATGCCAGTGCCACCTGGGGTGCCGACNCAGCCCAGCCAGGTTTTGTTGGACGCCCATGCCATTGCCCCCCGCTGGACAGCCTGGACCCGGCCCGTACCATCGGTGGCCTGATGGCCCCGCGGTTCTCGCGTTATGTCGAATACCGGTTCGAGACCGGCCCCAATGTCCTGGGCGGCAATGCGGGCAAGCCGACGGTGCGGGCGTGGATGCGGCTGCGTGACGCTGGCCCTCTGACCGAAGACCATCTGTGCTACCTGCTAGACACCCTCTATCCCNCGGCCTGGACGGCGCTGAGGNTGCCGCCGCCGATGACCCACCATCAGACCATGCGCTATGACTTGCTGGGGCCATCACGCCGGACGGCCCCGGATGGATGGCTGTTCTTCGAGTTTCGCCTGCTAACGCTGGAGAATGGCTGGACCGTCGATGACGCCATCGCCTGACCCTGACGGTCGCGCCCTGGCCACCTCGCGCCAGCGCCGCAAGCTACCCCCGCCCGTCCCGGAGTTCCAAATGATGATGTCGCCGAACTGCCGACCATCATTGGCAATCCCGTCTCGCCCTATGTCCGCGGTCCTGGCCGCCTGTGCCGTCAAGGGTGTGGCCGTGCAGATCGACCCAGTGACGCCCTTTTTCACCGACGATGCCTTTCGCCAGCTCAGCCCTGCGGCGGGTGCCCGTGTGGATTGATGGCGACACAGTTTTGAATGATCCAGTGTGATCACGGAGTATTTGAATGAAACACATGCGGGCCTGGCACTGTTTCTTCCGACCCCGTAGCCCGCGCCCATGCCCGCTGGCTGGAGGAATATGCCGACAGCCGCCTGGGTGAACTCGATCTGGAAGCTGTTCTTCCGCCTGGCTCTGCAACCGCGCATCTTTAAGGTCGACATCGACCGTGAGGCCCTGAAAGAGACCCACGCCCGCTGCCCGAAGCCTATGATTACCTCGAAAGCCAGATGCCGGAGAGCGGCTTCCTGTTCGGCGATCAGCCCATGGCCGCTGACTTCGCCGCCGCCACGCCCTTCGTCAATGCCGAGATTGTCGGCGTTACGCCCGACCCGACGAATTGGCCGCGCCTGACCGGCTGGCTGGCCCGGATGGAGACCACCGCCCTGGGGCCGCTGAACGATCTGGCCCGCATCCTGGTCAAGACCCGCATCCATGAACAGCGCGGGCGTCTGGCAGAGTTGGGCTACACCCCGCCAGCCGCAATCACGCCACCGACACCCCCTCTCGCGGGCCGATGACGCCGACCTGATGATCCCTCCCTTGCACCCATCGTCCAAAACGCCGATCTAGCGGCCACAGATTTCAAAGGCCTCCCCTATGACCACCGCCTCAGATCCCGTCGTCATGNCTGCCTTCGCCCGGACGCCCATGGGCGGCTTCCAGGGTGACTTTGCCAGCGTGAAGGCCACCGACCTGGGCGCCGCCGCGGTCAAGGCGGCGGTGGAGCGGGCCGGGGTCGATCCGGCCAAGGTCGAGCAGATCTACATGGGCTGCGTCCTGCCCGCCGGCTGGGTCAGGCTCCCCGCGCGCCAGGCGGCGCTGGGCGCGGGCCTGGGTATCAATGTCGAGGCCACCACGGTCAACAAAATGTGCGGCTCGGGCCTGCAGGCCGCCATGATGGCCCATGATGCGCTGCNNACCGCGGACATCATCGTCGCGGGCGGTATGGAGAGCATGACCGGGGCCNCCTATGTCATGGCCAAACACCGCGGCGGGGCCCGCATCGGCCACGATGTTATCTCGGATTCCATGTTCCTGGACGGGCTGGAGGATGCCTACACCCCCGGCAAGCTGATGGGAGCCTTTGCTGAAGATTCCGCCGGCACCTATCAGTTCACCCGCGAACAGCAGGACGCATACGCCATCGAGAGCCTGCGTCGGGCCAATGCGGCCATTGCGTCGGGGGCCTTTGAGGCCGAGATCGTCCCGGTCGAGGTCAAGACCCGCAAGGGCACCGAAACCGTCAGCGTCGACGAACAGCCGGGCAAGGCCAATCCCGACAAGATCCCGACCCTGAAGCCCGCCTTTGCCAAGGACGGCACCGTCACCGCCGCCAACGCCAGCTCGATCTCCGACGGGGCCGCCGCCCTGGTCATGACGCGAGAGCNNGTGGCTAAGGCCATGGGCCTGCCCATCGTTGCCCGCGTTGTGGCCCACGCCGCCCACGCGCACGAACCGGCCCTGTTCACCACCGCCCCGGTCCCGGCCATGCAGAAGGCCCTGGACAAGGCCGGCTGGACCGCCGCCGACGTTGATCTGTGGGAGGTCAACGAGGCCTTCGCCGTCGTGGCCATGATCGCGCAGCAGGAGCTGGGCATTGACCGCGACAAGCTGAACGTCAACGGCGGTGCGACCGCCCTGGGCCACCCCATCGGTGCCTCCGGGGCCCGCATCCTGACCACCCTTCTGGGTGCGCTTCAGNCCCGCGGCGGCAAGAAGGGCATGGCGTCCCTGTGCATCGGTGGCGGCGAAGCCGTGGCCATGGCGGTTGAACTGGCCTGACCGTTTCAGCCAGCCGGCGGCCTCACTCTGCGATAGACCGTGCCGCTCTTCATCACGAACTGGACCCGCTCCAGTTCGGTGACGTCAGTCAGGGGATCGCCCGCCACGGCGATCAGGTCCGCCGGCATGCCCACGGCGATGCGCCCGGCCTCGTCTGACAGACGCAGATGCGCCGCCGCATTGACGGTCGCGGTCTGGATGGCCTCCAGCGGGGTCAGGCCCGCGCGGACCAGCAGGGCGAACTCNTGGGCATTGTCGCCATGGGCGGACACGCCGCTGTCGGTGCCGAAGGCGATGCGAACGCCGCCGTCATGGGCCCGCCGCGCCATGTCCAACATGNNCGGACCGGCCTCCAGCGCCTTTGCCGTCTGGGCCGGTNNGAAGAAGTTGTCCGGCCCCGAGGCAATGCGATAGACGTAATCCCCGGCCAGCAGGGTCGGCACCAGATAGGTCCCCTCACGCTGGAACAGGCGGATCGACTCGTCGTCCAGATAGGTGCCGNNCTCGATGGAGTCGCCCCCGGCCCTCAGNAAGCTGTTGATGCCGTCGACGCCGTGGGCGTGGGGNTCACCTGGCGCCCCCATACGGTGCGCCGCGCCGACAATGGCCGCCAGCTCCTCATCTGAGAACTGCTGGTTCAGGCCCGCCGCCGTATTNGACAGCACGCCACCGGTGGCGGTGATCTTGATAATGTCGGCCCCGGCCCGCACCTGCAGCCGCACTGCCCGCATACAGTCCTCAGGCCCGGAGCAGATGCTCTCCGACGACAACACATGCATGATGTCATCACGATAGCCATTCACATCCCCATGTCCGCCATGGATGGAGACCGACTGGCCGGCCGCGACCACGCGTGGCCCGGCGACATCACCGCGGCGGATGCCGTCACGCAGGGCAAACACCGCCTCATTGGGACCGCCCAGGTCCGCCACAGTGGTGAAACCGGCCTCTAGGGTGCGNCGGGCAAATCCGGCCCCGATCAGGGTGCGGTCCGAGGGTNNGGACCGGGTCACGGCATCCAGCCGCGACGTCGGGCTTTGCTGCCCGGTCAGATGCACATGGCTGTCGATCAGGCCCGGCAGCACGAAGTCAGAGCGCCGGTCGATGATCCGCCCTCCCCTCACCCGAGAAGCCGGCCCGATCTCGGCCACGCGTCCGCCGCGGATCACCACGGTCTGATCGGTGAGCACCCCCNNCGAGGCCGGGTCAGCCAGCAGGCGTCCGGCCTGAACGAAGACGGCGTCTGAACCCGTGGCGGCACCCGCCGTCTGGGCCTGCGCCTGAGCCGTTGCGAACACCGTCAGTCCGGCCGCCAGGGCCGCCAGGGTCTTCAGACCCGCATGCATGGAAAATCTCATCGCCAATCCCCTTTGGCGGCACCCTAGAGGGATTGGCCGCCTTTGCCAGTCGGGAATGATGCCGGGCCTTCCCCGCCCCCGGCGCACGTGCCAAGTCGGCGCACAGGAGCCCGCCCCATGCGCAAAGACGGCAAGATCGACTATCTGGAACTGCCTGGCGGCGACCTGGCGGGGACGCGCGAGTTCTATGAGGACGCCTTCGGCTGGACCTTCACCGACTACGGCCCCGGCTACAGCGCCTTCTCCGAAGGGCTGGACGGGGGCTTCGATGCTGAGGCCCGGCGTGGTGGCCCGCCGCTACCCGTCCTTTATGCACATGATCTGGAGGCCATGCTGGAGACCGTCGAAGCCGCAGGCGGTGTCGTGGTCCAGCCGATTTTCAGCTTCCCCGGCGGGCGGCGTTTCCACTTCACCGATCCGGCTGGCAATGAGCTGGCAGTGGTCCGAAGCCTGAGCGTGCTGGACAGCCCGGGGACCAGGTCCTGCGGCGATTGCGGCCTGTGCTGCAAGCTGATGGGCGTCACCGCGCTCACTAAACCCCAGGGCAAATGGTGCGCCCACTTCTCGCGCCGCGCAGGCTGCAAGATCTATGCGGACCGACCTGGCGACTGCCGGGTGTTCAACTGCCTCGNNTGGCTGCTGACCGACGCCCTGNGGGAGGACNTGAAGCCCAGCGTCTGTGGCTTCGTCCTGCACAGTGAAAACGGGGGCCAGCGCCTGATCGTGGAATGCGATGCGGCCCGCCCGCATGACTGGCGACGCGAACCCTATCAGGCCACCCTGCGCCGATGGGCCGAGGCGGGTCAGGAAGTGCTGATCTTCACGNGCTCGCGCGGCATCCGCCTGGGGGCACCGGACCAGCCCGTGCGCCGAGTTTCGGGCTGATTCTACCCTCGGACGACGCCTTCAGCACCTTCTGCACCGTCGGGTCCGCCTCCATGGTCGCCATGAAGCGGGCAATATTGGGATAGTCGCGCCAGGTCTTGTCCAGCCGCCCGGTCCAGCGGGCCATGACATAGGCATAGGCATCGGCCACGGTGCGCCGATTACCGATCACATGGTCTGTGTCGCCGATCAGTCCGTCGAGATAGGTCATCACCCGGTCGATGCGCGGCACGGCGGCGGCGCGGGCGGCATCCTTGGCCCCATCCGACGGGTCGGTGGTGTAGCGTTGCGGCACGAACCANGGCCAGAAGGCCGGATGGAAGTCACCCGTCAGGAAACTCATGGTCTCGTAGAAGCGGAACCGTGTCGCATCATCGGCCCCGAGCCCCGGCCCCAGGTCGGCGTCGGCATAGTGGTCGGCCACCCACTCCAGAATGGCCCCGGCCTGGGTCCACGCCCGGGCCTCTCCNACATCCAGAGCTGGCACCTGAGCCAGCGGATTGATGCGAATGAAATCGGGCGAATGCGGGTTCGCCTTGACCGGCTCNAACTCCGCCCCCGCCCATTCCAGGGCAATCCAGCAGGCCAGGGCACAGGTGCCGGGGGCATAGTAGAGCTTCATCGCGCGTCTCCAAGTCTGGCTGACGCTACCGCCCTCGTCACCCTGGCTCAAGCGAGGCCTCACCCTGCAGAGGTGTGGCTCTGCTTTTCCTTCAGCGTGACCAGCCCNTCCGCCACCGTCGGGTGGGCACAGGTGGTATCCCACTGCGCNTTGGTCAGGCCCGCCTTAACGGCAATACCCGCCAGCTGGATAATCTCTGGCGCGTCATCACCGACGATATGGACGCCGACGACGCGGTCGCTGGCTGCATCCACCACCAGCTTCATCAGCATGCGCTCATCAGAGCCGGTGAAGGCATATTTCATCGGTCGGAACCGGGTCAGATAAATGTCCACCGCCCCNGGACACTCGCGCCGGGCTTCGGCCTCGGTCAAGCCGACGACACCAACGGGNGGCTGGCTGAACACCGCCGTCGGCACCGCCTCATAGTCAAAGGCCTGCGGGTTGTCGCGATAAACGGTCTCATGGAAGGCCACGGCTTCGCGGATCGCCACCGGCGTCAGGTTCATCCGGTCGGTGACATCGCCAATAGCCCAGATGTTGTCCGCCGTCGTCCGGGACAGGTGATCAACCTTGATGGCCCCCTTGTCGTTCAACTCCACACCGGCGGCCTCCAGACCCAGCCCCTTGACGTGGGGCACCCGACCGGTGGCGAACATCACCACATCGGTCTCCAGCTGCTGGCCGTTATCGAGCACATTGACCAGGCCCGTATCGGTCTTCTCGATCTCGAGATGCTGGCAGCCCAAGATAACCTTGATGCCGCGCTTTTCGATTTCCCCGGCCAGATGTGCGCGCACGTCGTCATCAAAGCCGCGCAGGATATTGGGCCCGCGATAGATCAGGGTGGTCTCGACCCCNAGACCGGCAAAGATCCCGGCAAACTCCACCGCGATATAGCCGCCNCCGGCGATCAGAATGCGTTTGGGCAGTTCCGGCAGGTGAAAAGCCTCTTCAGAGGTGATGGCATGCTCGATCCCCGGCAGATCCTCAGGCATCCANGGACGACCGCCCGTGGCGATCAGGATGCGCTCGGCCGTGACGGTTCCCTTGCCCTCAACCTCGACCGTATGGGCGTCCTTCAAGGTGGCACGGCCATGCACCAGATCGGCCCCGGCCTTGGCCAGGTTGGCGACGTAGATGCCCGACAGGCGGGCGATTTCGACATCCTTGTGCTGGATGAAGGTCGGCCAGTCGAAGCTGGCGTCGATGGTCCAGCCATAGCCCTCTGCCGTCTCGAACTGGTGGGCGAAGTCACTGGCCATGACCATAAACTTNTTAGGCACGCAGCCGCGGATGACGCAGGTGCCGCCAACGCGGAATTCCTCGGCTACCGCCACCTTCTTGCCGCCCAGCGCCGTCAGCCGCGCCGCCCGCACCCCACCGGAGCCCGCGCCGATGACAAACAGATCGTAGTCGTAGGTATCAGTCATGCTCACGGATGTAGAACCTCAATCCCCGCTTCGCCACCGATGATCGCCTCATCAGCCAGGTCGAGGAACAGGCCATGCTCGACCACGCCGGTGATCAGCTTCAGATCGTCGGCCAGCCGCACGGGGTCATGGATATTCTTGCAGGCGGCGTCATAGATCAGGTTGCCGCCATCCGTTCTGACCAGCCCNCGCTCTGCCTGACGCACGCGGGCGGGACTGCCGATGTCGTGGTCGGCCAAGACGTCGGCGATACGGTTGGCCGTGGTCTTGTGGCCGAACGCCACCACCTCGATCGGCAGGGGNAAGGTGCCCAGCACCGGCACCACCTTGGCGCTATCTGCGATCACGATGCATCGGCTGGATGCCTCCCACACCAGTTTTTCGCGCAACAGNGCCGCGCCGCCGCCNCTGATCAGCGCCAGCCCCGGCCCGATCTCGTCGGCCCCGTCGACGGTCAGATCAATGCGCGGCGTATCCTCCAGCGTCGACAGGGGCAGGCGCAGTTCCCGCGCCAGGTCCGCCGCCGCCTCTGACGTCGGCACGCACCGCAGGCCCGACAAGCCCCTAGCGGCCAGCGCTTTGACGAACCAGGCGGCGGTTGAACCGGTCCCCAGCCCGACAACCATCCCAGCCTCGACACGCAGCGCAGCGGCCTCCCCCGCCGCGCGCTTTTGATCGTCAGCACTCACGCCTTGCCCGCCTTCTTGGCTCGCATGGTGTCCATGAACCGTTTGGCCCAGCCGAGCTTGACCGTCTGTTCGGCCCGGCCCAGCGCCAGGTCGCCAGCAGCCACATCCTTCGTCACCACCGAGCCTGATCCGATCATGGCCCCGCCGCCGATGGTCACGGGCGCCACCAGAGAGCTGTTGGAGCCGACAAACGCNCCNTCACCCACCACCGTGCGGTGTTTGAAGAAGCCGTCGTAGTTGCAGAAGATGGTGCCCGCGCCGATGTTGGCTTTCGCCCCCACCTCGCCATCGCCCAGATAGGCCAGATGGTTGGCCTTGGCCCCGGCGGCCATTTTGACGTTCTTGACCTCGACGAAGTTGCCGACCTTGGCCTTTTCGCCCAGGTCCGCACCGGGGCGCAGCCGGGCATAGGGACCGACCTCGGCCCCCGCCGCGATGGTGGCCCCCTCGATGTGGGAAAAGCTGCGGATGCGGGCCCCACCGGCCACCTTGGCCCCGGGACCGAACACCACATAGGGCTCCACCGTGGCCCCGCCGCCGATGTCAGTGTCCCAGCTGAAATAGACCGTCTCAGGCGCCGGCATGGTCACGCCCGCCTCCAGGAACGTCTCGCGCTGCACTTTCTGGAACAGGGCCTCGGCGGTGGCCAGTTCGCCCTGGCTGTTGACTCCCATCACCGCGTCCTCATCGGCCAGGACCGTGCGGGTCGGGGCCCCGGCCTCGCGTGCCAGCCCCACCACGTCCGTCAGATAATATTCGCCCTTGGCATTGGCGTTGGTGACCTTGGCCAGAAGGTCAAACAACAGGGTCGCCGGGGCGGCCATGACGCCGGAGTTGCACAGGGTGATCTTCAGTTGGTCGGGNGTCGCTTCCTTCTGCTCGACGATAGCCTCCAGATGACCGCCGCCATCGACCAGCAGGCGGCCATAGCCGGTCGGGTCGCGCGCTTCGAAGCCAACGACGGTGATGCCCTCGCCNCCGAACGCGCCCTCAATGTCTGATGCCTTCAACAGCGGCACATCGCCATAGGTGATGATGATCTCGCCCTCGAAACCCGCCAGGGCTGCCTCGGCGGCGCGCACGGCGTGCCCTGTGCCCAGTGGCGGGTCCTGCACCGCAATCGCCGCCCCNAGCCGGGCCACCACATGGGCCCGCACGCCTGGGGAATGGTTGCCGACCACCACCACGATCCGCTCACAGCCCAGGCCCTCGGCCGCATCGATGGCGTGGTCCAGCATGGCGCGGTTGCCGACCGGGTGTAGCACCTTCGGGACCGGCGACTTCATCCGCGTGCCCTGCCCGGCGGCAAGGATGATGGCGGCTCTCTTTATCATGGCAGGCTCCGGCAAGTCCGTCTCGGCGGCGGGTCTAAACCATTTTGATGCCGGGCCAAATCGCCCATTGCAAATCCACGGGCTGCCCACATCAAAGGCTTGCGCCCGTTCGGCTTGCAGGCTATGTCCGCGCCTCCTGAAACGGCCCGGATGCGTAGCTCAGCGGGAGAGCACTGCCTTCACACGGCAGGGGTCACAGGTTCAATCCCTGTCGCATCCACCATTTCCTCCAAATCTGAAACCTCAATCCCCTTCGGCTTCGGAGACGGGCTGCTGCCACACGAACCGGGCTGATCTGGCTTGATCCCACAGGTCGCGGATGCCCTGACGCGGTTGATCGGCCCCNAGCAGGCTCATCTGCGCGTTCCAGATGTCCGACAGGCCGCGCACGGTGGTGGTGGTCCAGCCGGGCGGCTGCTGGCGCACCCAGTCACTGACCGAGGCCCCGTTGAATACGGCCAGAAACAGGGTCGTGACCAGGATCACTTGCCCAGCCCAGCGCTGATCGCGGGCGGCGGCGGCGGCATCGTCCAGGGGCGGCCCAGGCGGAAAGGCGAACCGACCCAGCTTGTGCAAGGGTGACGGGCCGCCTCGACCGCCGGGACTGGCTCGATCNAGGTCATGCGGATTAGCACCCGCCAGCCAGTCTGATGCCGGGTCCCGCTCCAGATCCTCTGCAACGGGTTCCGGAGTCGGATTATCCAGGGCCTCAAAGGGATTGGCCGGTCGTTGCTCGGGCCAGCGAGGACTAAAATCGGCTGGCCGCTCCGGCCCCTTGCGGTCCAGACCCGGAAACGGGCCGATATCCCCCTCGTTGTCAAAAGGATCGGGGTGGTTTGGGTCGCGGGGATCAGTCATCGCCTCACCTCTACGCCTCAGAACTGGAAATAGATGAAGGGGGCCACGCCCTCAGGACGCAGCGCCTCGACCAGCAGAAAGGCCAAGCCGAGCAGCAGGCCGAGCGTGATCGCCGGCGCAGACTTCAGGCGCATCGCCACCCCTTCGACCGCGCGCGGCGGCAAGCCATGCATGGCCAGTCCACCGATGATCAGCGCCAGCATCAGCGGTGTCAGCAAAACCATGGGTCCAGGTCGGGTCAGGCCCTGAAGCATCTGCGTGGCCATGCTGAAAGTCTCAGAGCGGAACAGGATCCAACCCAGGCAGACGATGTGAAAGGTGACGAAANNAATTCCGACCGCCGTCAGCATCCAGTTGGGCTTGGGTGCAGGTGCATCGGCTGGACGCAGGGCCGACCGAGCTGCGCGACCCAGCCGCTCAATCACCTGCACCCCGCCATGCAGCGCACCCCACGCCAGGAAAGTCCAGGCGGCTCCGTGCCACAGTCCGCCCAGAACCATGGTGATGAAGACTGCAACGCAACTCCAGAACAGCCCATGCCGCGAGCCGCCCAGAGGGATGTAGAGATAATCCCTGAGCCAGCTGGACAGGCTGATGTGCCAGCGACGCCAGAACTGCTGCATCGAGCTGGCCCGGTAAGGCTGATCAAAGTTGCGTGGGAAGGAATAGCCCAGCAAGGCGGCAATTCCGATGGCCATGTCCGAATAGGCCGAGAAGTCACAGTAGATCTGGACCGCATAGCCATAGACCGCCGCGGCAATGTCGATCGCCGAATGAGCCGAGGGGTCGAAGAAAACTGGGTCAACCAAATGGGTCGCCAGTTCCGCGGCAATAATGGTCTTTTTGAACAGTCCCCAGACAATCAGCAGCAGGCCGTGGGTGGCCATTTCCCGCGTCATGTGCGGAACCCGGTCGAACTGCGGCAGAAGATCGCTGGCCCGAACGATGGGCCCGGCCACCAGATGCGGNAAGAAACTCATCAGCAGCATCACATCCAGCAGCGATTTGGCTGGAGCGGTGGTTCTGCGCCAGACATCGACCACATAGCTGATGCCCTGAAAGGTGAAGAAGCTGATGCCGACCGGCAGGACGATCTCCAGCAGGGGAAGGTCNCGCTCCCAGCCCACCCTTGCCAGCAACGCACCAGCCTCCTGTACGAAGAAGCCGTAGTATTTGAAAAAGCCTAGGATGGTCAGGTTGGCCATAACCCCCAGCACCAGCCAGGCCCGGCGCACAGGCCCATCATCGCTGCGGGCGATCAAGGCGGCGATGGCCCAGTTCAGGATGGCCGATCCGATCAGGAGGCCGACAAAGCGCCAGTCCCACTGGGCATAGAAGAACCAACTGGCCAGCAGCAGGAACAACTTGCGGCGGCCATTCTCCCGGTCCAGCGACCAGGCGATGACGAAGACGATCAGGAAGAAAACGCCAAACTCAAGCGTAGGAAACAACATTCAGGGCGCTCCACCCGCGCCCGCGCCGAGCAGGTCCTCGGCCAGCATACGTCCGATCCAGGCAGCTCCTGATGGCGTGAAGTGGACGCGATCTCCGCGCATCAGCGGCTCAGCGCCCCAGCCCGGCGGACTGCTGGCCAACCGCTCTGCAGAACACCGTCCCCCATGCGCCCATACCAGTCCCAGAACGCCACACCCTGTCGCGCTGCGACCTGACGCTGCACATCCCGGACCATACCCAGGGCAAACGGGGCCCCGAACTCTGATCCGGCGCAGGCTGGGCCCTTGCCCCGACCCAGACCTTCAGGGGCTCCGGCAATCAGAAGGTCTGCACGCGGCGCGAGCCTCTGCATCCGCTGAACCTGTGTCGTCAGCAGGTCTTCAAAATCCCGCTGAGCGATATCGGGTCGAAATCCGTCGTTGACGCCATAGGCCAGGACAATCAGGTCCGGTTGGACCGCGGCCAAGGTGGCAGACAGCTCCGCATCGCCAAGCTGGCCCAGAAACCGGGTGTCGGCCCCTGCTCACCCCTTGATGTCACTTCCACGTTCCGTCCGGTCGCCTGAAGCCGGGTTTGCATCGCCTGCCCGATCCAGCCCGATTGGGTCAGGCTATCGCCGATGATCAGCACCTTCAGGGTCGCACGATAGCCCCGCTGCCAGGACCGCATCTGATCGAGCGCCCAGCCCTGGCACACGCCGGTCGCACAGACGCTGGGCCCCGGAGCTGGGGGCAATTACCGAATAAAGCACCTGGGCTCGCGCCGGCGCAGCTCCGGCCAACGGCCCCGCCAGGACGAAAGCCGCCGCCATGCACCACGCCCGCATGCGCATGGCTCAGTTTCCTGCGGAGGATCGCTGGACCGGCTCGAGACCAGCATCCTGCAGCAATAGCTGAGCCATCGGCTGACCCATCCGCTCGTAGCCCGCCATGGACATGTGGATACCATCACCCGCCCGCATCTGCACCCGTCGCCCCGGCTGTCGGTCAGATAGGCAGCATAGGTGCCATCCCCGCCGCTGGTCAGCGGGCGGGTATCCAGCCACGGGACGCCCAACCGCTGAAGCCGGGCCTGAGTGACCGTGTTCACAATGTCCATCTTGGCTTCGAAGGTATCCCTGCGCATGCGGGGCATGCCCACCCAATAGACGGCAATCCCCTGAGCCCGCAGGGCCGGCGAGGTTTTCGATGCGCTGACCGTAGGCGTCGCGCCAGCCGGGAGTGCCAAAGGCATGAACCTGGCCGTTGACCTCGATTCCCTGCGCGTCGTTGGTGCCGAACATGATCACCGCCGCGTCGATCGGCGTCTCGCGTATCTGGCGTTCGGTCTTGGTCTGGATATTGACGTAGTCATAGCGGCTCAGGCCGGTCGAGACCTCGGAGAACCGATTGACCGTCACGCCCGGCACGGCATTAAGCTCGCGATAGAGCGAGGCATAAAGTCCCTCCGCCATGGGATCTCCAAAAACGCCGACCCGCAGCGGTTGGCCCGGTCTGGGTCGAAGCGCCGTCGAGGCCGGTTGTGCCACCGCTGGCACATCGGCCGTTACCAGGGTCTGGATACGGCTCCATTGGCCGAGTTCGACGGTGGGGAGGCTGATGCCGCTGCGCTGCCGCCCAACAGCAGCGTCGGATGGCGCAGCCAGCCGCGACCGTCCGGCGTCAGCAGAAGGCCTGCCAGGACGCCGACCACAAAGGCGACCGTCAATGCATTAATGCCGGCCCGCACGCGCTAATTCCCCCTCAACGCAACTCACCGGTGATCTTAACCTTTTCGACGGCGCGCAACAGCCCACGCCCGCGAAAGGCGAGAATTCAGCTCGGTTTGACTCGGCGTGCGGCGAAATAGCCGACGATCGCGGCCATCGTCGTCAGGGCTGTGCCCCAGGCAATGTCGATCACGGTCAGATGCGTCGACCAGACGCTCAATGTGGCCTGGTTGGTCAGATCGTAGGTCGCATAGGCGACAAACCCCAGCACTGCCCCTTGAACGCGGCATCGCGCCACCGTCCAGATTGCAACGCTGGCATGATGGCCAGCAGAACGATGCCCAGAATGTAGATGAGATAGAATGCAACAGCGGCACCCAAATTGGGCTTGTCGGCCAAGATTGGCCCGATCACCGGGCGGTACAACTTCGGCCCTACCTGCGTCAGCCAGACAGCATCCACCGCTGCCATCGACAGTCCGGCGCCGAGGTAGGCCATGAATGCCCTGATCATACGAAACCTTCCCTGATTGCGCCCAGCCAGTGGTGTCCGCCAAGTGCCTGCAGTATCACTCGGTCCGAGCCTAGCTGCTCAACCGATAACGCGACCCTTGCCCCATTCGATCCCTCGCGTTAGGGACGAATGCAACCCGCCGATATTCACTGACTGGTGAAAATTCCAGGAAGCCCAAGGACACTTGATGCAGAAGGTCTATCCCGACGCCAAATCCGCCCTCGAAGGCCTGACGTTCGACGGCATGACCGTCATGTCCGGTGGCTTCGGTTTGTGCGGCATTCCCGAGAACCTGATCGCGGCGCTGCGTGACACCGGCGTGAAGGGCATCACCGTCATCTCCAACAACGCGGGCGTGGACGGCTTTGGGCTGGGCCAGCTCTTGGAGACCCGCCAGATCGCCAAGATGATCTCGTCCTACGTTGGCGAGAACAAGGAGTTCGAGCGCCAGTATCTGGCCGGCGAGCTGGAGCTGGAGTTCAATCCCCAGGGCACTCTGGCCGAGCGCATTCGCGCGGGCGGCGCGGGCATTCCGGCCTTCTTCACGGCCACCGGTGTCGGCACCCTGGTCGCCGAAGGCAGGNAAGTGCGCCGCTTTGGCGACCGGGACTATGTGATGGAGACGGGCCTGGTCGCCGACCTGTCAATCATCAAGGCCTGGAAGGCCGATGAACGGGGCAATCTGGTCTTCCGCAAGACGGCCCGCAACTTCAATCCGATGATGGCCACGGCCGGCAAGACCTGCGTGGTCGAGGTTGAGGAGATCGTCCCCGTGGGCACCCTCGACCCGGATCAGATCCACACCNCCGGCATCTATGTCGATCGCCTGATCAGAGGCACCTTCGAAAAGCGCATCGAGCAGCGCACCGTCCGCCAGAGGGAGGCCGTCNTGATGCCCCGCACCCGCGAACAACTCGCCGAACGCGCCGCCAAGGAACTGGAGGACGGCTTCTATGTGAACCTGGGCATCGGCATCCCGACCCTGGTGGCCAACTATATCCCCGAGGGCATGACCGTGACGCTGCAGAGCGAGAACGGCATGCTGGGCATGGGCCCCTTCNCCTATGAGGATGAGGTCGATGCCGACCTGATCAACGCCGGCAAGCAGACCATCACGGAAATCCCCGAGAGCGCCTATTTCAGCTCGGCCGACAGCTTCGCCATGATCCGCGGTGGGCACATCAACCTGTCGATCCTGGGGGCCATGGAAGTGGCTCAGAATGGCGACATCGCCAACTGGATGATCCCCGGCAAGCTGGTCAAGGGTATGGGCGGGGCCATGGATCTGGTCGCGGGCGTCAAGCGCGTGATCGTGGTCATGGAGCACGCCAACAAGCACGGCCAGTCCAAGGTCCTGAAGGCCTGCACCCTGCCGCTGACCGGCACCGGGGTGGTCAACCGGATCATCACCGACCTGGCCACTTTTGACGTCAAGCCGGATGGATCGGGCCTGGAGCTGATCGAGCTGGCCGACGGCGTAACCCTCGATGAGGTCGCGGCCAAGACCGAGGCGGCCTATACGGTTGCCCCGGGGTCGGCTGATCAGGTCGGAAACAGCGTCGCCAGTTCGCGCAACGCGGCCTCGGTCTCGGCCCGGTCCGGGGTCTCATTGTCGATGCCATAGCCGACCATTTCGTTGGCCCCATTGGCCTGGATGACAATGCCATCGTGGCGCGGGACCATGCTGATGGCATTGTAGTTGAGCGCGTATGTCACGTCCGGCTGGGGCACGAGCCAGCCGATCTGGCCGCGCACCGGCACCACGCTGTCGTCGCCGAACAGGGCGCGCGCGCCATAGCCGGTGCAGTTGACGATCACCGGTTCACTCAGCTCGGCCAACTCAGAAGGATGGTGGAACACCCGGCTGACGATGCGTCCACCCTCCAACAGAAAGGCCTCGGTCAGCTGGCGGGCATATTCGGCGACGTTGAAGGTCATGTTGGGAAAGGCCCGCGCGCTGGCCACCAGGAACGGATATTCGGCCTTGGTCAGATTGCGACCGTCCGGTCCCAGATCATCCAGCCGCCCGGCGAAATGCATAAAGTTGACATCCCCAGGCGAAGGCTCTGGCCCAACGGCCCGGCGCCGCGCTGGGTCAGCCCTGAGGTTGTAGGTCTCGATGAAGCGCACCGGATCGCCGTCCAGCCCCACAAACGTGTGATGGGTCGCCCACGACGACCGGGCCATGGTCTCCCACCGGTCGGCAAAGTCCGGTTCCATGACGTCACGGTCGGCGATGCGCGAGGCAGGCGACCAGGTGCCCGTTGCCCTTGCAGAGCGCGTATAGGGCGTGCGCTCGGCCGCATAGATGGTGGTGCGGGCGCCGCTGCGCAGGATCTGTAGCGCGGCCGTCAGGCCCAGAGCCCCGCAACCGATCACCGCCACATCCTGGATCCCGCCTGCCAGCGCCAGGTCCCGCGCCAGGTTGGCCGAACCCCAGGACAGCGACCACCCGGCCCCGCCGTGCCCATAGTTGTGCACCAGCCGCTTGTCGTGCAGGGCCTCAACCTCAATGCGGGGACCCGCGCGGCGAAACGGGCGTGTGCACACGGTGATCCGGCTGATGCGACCTGGATGGGTGATAAGCCGCGCGAACGTCGATCCTGTCAAAAGCGGTCGTGCCAGTCCATTGCCGGTCGCGGCACTGGCCACCGGGCCCGAGCGCACTGAGGCGCACCCTGTCAGGCCCAGGCCGATGGCCCCGCCGATCAGGGTTCGACGGTGCAGGGCAGCCTCACCCACGGAGACCTCACCGACCCGACGCGGCGACCCAGTCGACGATCTGGCGGTTCAGGTTCTGGGTGCCACTATCGAAGGCATCGACGATAGCCGACACCCGGTTGGCCGAAGTCGGCACGACCACCGTAAAGGTGCGCTCCTGGCGTCGCTGATCCTCGGGCCGCATCGGCTGGCCGGGCGCACGTTCGCCGCGCGCCGACAGGACCGCATGGGCTACGATGACGACATCGGGAGCCATGTCGCGGGCGGCATAGCGGGCTTCAAAAGTGGTCACATCCACCTGCAAGACCAGNGGCGCNGTGCCGGGCTCGCGCGGCGACAACAGGCGCACATCGTTGGAACGGTCGGCAAAGGACTGACGCAGGCTGTTTTCATACAACTCCTGCGCACGCGATATCCACCGGGCCCCGGCAATATAGGAGGTCTCGTTGCCGACCACCCCGAGCAGCCGGTCGTTGCGGCTGGCCTCAACAAATTCCACGGGACGCAGGCTCACGGTGACGGGTGCGGTGCCCGCAACGGGCGCTGTGTCGGGGTTCAGCGCCGCGCCGAAGCGATAGGTCTGCACCGGGTCAGGCTGCGGGAAGACGGTGCATCCCGCCAACGCAACGCCCCAGCCGAGAGCCATCAAGCCCCCTTTGATCAACGCGTATCTCAAGGCTCTACCTCCATCTCCCGGGTGGGTGGTCGGCCGATGAATTCGCGCGGGCTGGAGCGCACCTCGTCCACCAGCGCCTGCAAGTCCCGTGTCGCCTCCTGCAGGTCCTGAATCGTCTGGCCCAGCTGCGGAAGGCTGGTCGACGAGAAGTCGCCCAATGGCCCTTCNAGGCCACTCAGCGAGCGATTCACCGACTGGGCGGCTTCGCGAGCTTCGGCACTGGCCTGATTGATGTTGGCAATCGCCTCACGACCATCGCCATCGACCAGCTGGCGGGCACTCACGCCCAGCTGCTGATACTCCTGCACGGCGGCATTGGCGTTGACCAAGGCCTGCTCCAGCTCCTGGAACATGCTCTTGCGGGCCTCCAGTTCGTTGGTCAGGGATTCGACGTTCTGCACACTGGACGAGAAGCTGCGGATATTGTCATCGGACAGCACCCGGTTGACCCTGTTCAGGGCGTCGACCGCCTGGGCCAACAGGGTGCCAGACCCGCTCAACAACTCAGCGATCGGACTTGGCTGGCTCTGGATCACAGGCACGGCATTGGGACCGAACTGGCCCTTCAACAGGGCACTTTGTGAGTTTCCGGCGGTGATCTGGATATAGTTCAGACCGGTAATACCCTGGGGTTCCAGCTGGGCGCGGCTGGTCACACGCACCGGCGTGGTTCCATTGATGCGGATACGGGCAATGACCTGATCGCCCTGGTCCGGGTCCAGGTTCAGGTCGGTAACTTCGCCGACACGAATGCCGTTGAAGTGGACCTCGCCCCCTTCAGACAAGCCGCGCACCGGGCCATAGAACACGATGTCATAGACGTCGTAGTCCTTGTTGAACTGCAGTCGGGCCAACCAGATGGAGAACACCGCCAGAGCCACCACAAGGGCGGCGGTGGCAATGCCGACGGCGGCATAATGGGCGTCTCTTTCCATATCCGGCCCTCCTCAAGGCCGTGCGGGTCAGACCCAGTATACAGTCTAGCTGTCCGGCAAATCCCGGCCAGTCGATTCTATTGAGCGGGCCGCACGACCGCGCGGGCCCAGGAAATATTCCTTGATCCAGGGNTGGTCGGACTGTTCCAACTCCTGCACCGTTGCCTTGGCGATCACCCGTTTGTCGGCAAGAACCGCCACCTTGTCGCAGATGGCATACAGGCTATCGAGATCGTGGGTGATCATGAAGACGGTAAGCCCCAGATCGTCTGAGAGTTGCCGGATCAAGTCATCAAACGCGGCCGCCCCGATGGGGTCCAGACCCGCTGTCGGCTCATCCAGGAACAGAATATCCGGGTCCAGAGCCAGGGCACGCGCCAGGCCCACGCGCTTCTTCATGCCCCCTGAAAGTTCGGCCGGTTTCAGGTGATGGCACTCCGGACGCAGGCCAGCCATGGCAATCTTCATCTCGGCAATCTCGCGGATCAGATCGCGCGGCATCTTGGTGTGTTCGACCAAAGGAGAGGCGGCGTTTTCCAGCACACTCAGAGACGAGAACAGCGCACCCTGCTGAAACAGGATGCCGGTGCGACGCTCGATGTCTGCGGCTTCCTCCGGNCTCAGATCCGAGGTGTCGTGGCCGAAGATCTTGATGGTGCCACCCTCCGGCTCCTTCAAGCCGATGATGGTGTTCAGCAGAACTGTCTTTCCCGTTCCCGATCCACCGACGACCCCNAGCACCTCGCCCCGCACGACGTCGAGGTTGAGGTGATCATGGATGGTGCGGTCACCGTATTGACTGACCAGATCGCGCACCTCGATCAGCACCTCTCCCTTCTGCTTGGGCGTGGCAGGAGACGACGGGCGGCGCTTGTTGCGGGCGACAGTCGATCGAGGATGGCGTTCCCGATCGGTGCGTCGCGGAGAGGCAGGGTGCCGCCCTGCCGGGGCATGGTAATGGGCCGGTCGTTCACAGCCCCAGCTCCAGAAAGATGAGGGCGAAGACCGCATCCAGAAAGATGATGGCAAAGATGGCCTGAACCACCGCGGCAGTGACCCGTCGGCCCAGGCTCTCGACGTCACCGCCCACCGACAGGCCCTGGCGACAGCCAATCGCCGCGATCACCAGGGCAAAGATCGGGGCCTTCACCATGCCGACCAGCAAATGCGTGCCCATATAGGCGTCGTCAGAAATGCGCTGCATGAAGAAGGCGGGGCCATAGGCCAGCTGGCTCCACGTCACCAGCATGCCACCCAGCAAGCCCGCCAGAATGCCCACAAATGTCAGCAGCGGCAGCATCAACACCATGGCAGCCACGCGCGGGATCACCAGGGCTTGAAACGGATCGACCCCNATCACCTGCATGGCATCCACTTCCNNCTGGTTCATACGCATGGACCCGATCTCGGCCGCGAATGAGGAGGCTGAACGCCCCGCCAGCAAGACCGAGGTGATGACCACGGCAAACTCACGCAGCACCGAAACAGCCACCAGCTGCACCGTGAAGACCCCGGCCCCGAACTGGGTCAGCAGGCTGGCCCCGAGGAAGGCGATCACGGCCCCGATGAAGAAGTTGGTGACAGCAATGATCGGAATGGCATCCAGCCCCGCACGCTCGGCCTGGCTGAACCAAGCTGGCCAGCGCAGGCCACTGGGGTGGGTGNNTGCCCGAAGGGTAGCCAGGACCAACCGCCCCAGGAACGCCATCGACAGGGACCCTTCGGCGGCAATGTCTTCGACGCCACGGCCCACCCGCGCGAAGGCCCGAACCCAGGAAGGCTGCTGCGGCGGCGGGTCCGCGCTTTCGCGCTCGACCTTGGCAACCATAGCGTAGATTCGTCCGGCCTCGGGACGGTCCGCCCANGTCATTGACGGCCAGGGATCGCGCGCTGCCCGAATGACCGCCAGAGCCCCGGCGGTATCAAACAGACCCAGGCCGGAGATATCGACCGTGCGAACCTCGCGCGTCTGCAACTCGCGCTCAAGGCGACGAGCAACGGTCCCGAGATCGGCTGTGGTCCAGTCGCCAGTCAGCTTCAGGACGGATCCTTTCTTGCCGTCCCTTATCTCGAAATCGGCCACCGCCATTCAATCAGCCCAATATGCCCCGTCGCAGTCGCCTGCTAGTTGAGCCGCTGGCTCGCCCGGATGCAAGAGGCCATCGGCGGCGTGAGCTATTCAACGCTGAGAAATGGGAAGAGGTTGCCGTCGCTTCCGGTGCGCCGGAGGCCTAGCGCAAGAAGTTCAGCAAGGACACGTCCCGCAGTTGGGAAATGACCTGTGCAGAGGCCTGAACCGCGACCTGGGAGAGCTGCAGATCTGTGATCGCCTTGGCCATATCGGCGTCCGTCTTGTTCGACATCAGGCCTTCCAGCGCACTGAGTTGCTGACGATTGTCATCCATGACTGTCTCGACCTGTTGGGCCTGGGTTCCGGTCAGGGCAATGCGATTGACGACCCCGGCACTGGCGGCTTCCAGGCGACTCAACTGGGTGGTCAGGAAGTCGCGTTGGGTGGTCGTCATCTTACCGCTGAGNGGCCCCTGGGGACCATCATTGAACACCTGGATATCGCGCAGAATGTCCAGCACGTCCTGGCCCAGGTCGGGTGCCAGAACCCCGGTTTCGATCATCGTGCCCTCGCCGATACGGCTGGCCGATTTTAGGTCATCATTGGTGAAGACGCTGGCGGTCGCGGGAGCAGCGGCGAGATCGACCAGACTGGCAGCGGTCATCGGCTGCTGATCCGAATGGGCCCCTCCAAANAGATAGGCCCCATTGTGCTTGCTATTCAGCCCGCCCCGGATCGACTGGAAGGCATTTTCGGATTCCTGCATCAGGGTGATGTTCGATTCGGTCGCCAGGGCGTTGCCAATCACGCTGCGCAGATCGGTGATGGCATCGTTGACCCGGTTCATGGCCAGGTCCTGGGTGGTCAGCCGGGCCGAAACGGCCTCGCCCGTGTCAATGAAGCCCTGCAGCCTGGCCATCGACCCTTTCATCGCCGTGAGGGTCTCGGACTGACGCCCGTAACCAACCAGATCGGTGGCGTTCTTCTGGGTCGCGATCCGGGTCTGGGCCTCAGCCATGCGGGTCTGGCTGGCCATGAGATCCATCAAGGCTGACTGGTAGTTTCCGTAAGTGGCAACGCGGCTCATCAGACCATCCCGATCAACACATCATACAGTTCCTTCACCGCCTGGATCATGCGGGCCGAGGCGTTGAAGGCCTGTTGGTAGGTGGTCATCATGACCAGTTCTTCGTCCAGGTTGACGCCTTCCTTGGCGACCTGGCGAGCCTTGGCTTCCGTATAGAGAGCCCCGGCACTTTCGCTGCGGTTGCTGGACGCCGCCGCCCGCCCGCCGATCTCGCCAGACAGTTCTGCCGCATACCGGGACACCGAATAGTTGCCTCCGGCCGAATCCCCGGCAGCCTGGAACAGGCTACTGCGTTGGCCGGCATCGGCCAGAGCAAGTGCGCCTCGCCCGTCCCCGACACTCAACGCAGGATCGCCCGGCACCGCTGACCAGTTCAACTGGGCCAGGGCCAGACGACCCGGATTCTGGCGAATGTCGGTGCGGAGGCTGAAGCCATCGGCCCGCGACGATCGCACGCCAGCACCAAGTCCGAACAGGCTGGATATCGACACGCCACTGGGGGCTTGGCTGGTACGATCATCAAGTACGCTCAGGCTGATCGCACCGGGGTGTTGGGCCGANAAGCTCAGGGCACCCTGGCTATCAAGCACAAAACTGCCGTGCCGCCCCGCGCCGGTGATCGGATCGTTCAGGGCCGTCACCAGATCGGCCATCGTTCCCCCGGCCGGCACCGCGAAAGCGACATCCTGCAACCGCGAGCCCGATGCGCTGGTCAACCGCAAGGTCATTGTCTGACCGGCGGCAAAGCCATGGGCCGACGCCAGCGTCATGCCCGTCTCGTAGAGCGCTGGCCGATTGGTCGAAATCAGGTCGTTCAGCCCGAAGTAGTGCGAGAAGCCGCGATCGGCCTTGGCACTGGGATTTGCCGGATCGTCCGCCATCGCAATGCCATTGCCACTGGCTGTTGCGGTAATACTCAGTCGGCCATCGACAAAACTGGCCGTTGCCGCCCCGCCCAGTTGCGTGTTGAGGACCGACAAAAACGTCGCCGGAGAGGCCGCCGCGCCGTTGATCGTCATGGTCGCGCCGTTGAACACGATATCGGCCCGTGCCTGCAGGGTACCCNNAGACGCGTTGACCACCGCGATCGAGGTGCCACCGGTGAAGCCTTCAATGGCCGTTTCGAAGGTCTGGCCGAGATTGCGACCGGTCAGGCTATTGGGGGCAGTNGCGGCCGAGTTGGCGTTGTGGGCACGGTTCAACTCATCGGCGACCCGCGTGACCAACTCACCCAGACGCGCCGCAACCTCGACCGATTCCACGTCGCGGAGTTCCACCAGCCCCTTGATCTCGCCAGACGACAGGCTGTCCAGCAGCGCGCGCTTCTGGCCGTGGGGCTCCGTGATCCAGATCTCGTTGAAACTTGTCTCACCCGTTACCGTGCCCGCGCGTTGGTAGCTAAGGGTCGCATACCCTTCCCCGGCCAGAAGGACACCGGAACCGGTGCGGATTGACACGCCACCGACCGCGCGGTCGGTGACGCGGATGTCCATCAACTCAGCCAACTGCCCGATCAGGGCGGCCTGACGGGTTTCGGCGCCGGAGGCGTCATTGGAGACCGCACGCGCACGGGCGATTTCTTGGTTCAGGCCCTCTATTTGCTGCAGCAGGCTGTTGGCCGTTTCGGTCGCTGTCTGAATCCGGCCGTCGGCGTCCTGACGCACCGCCTGAATGTTGATCGACAGACGGCTGGCCTCATCGAAGATGGCCTGGGCCTTGATCAGGGCATCCTGCCGTCGCGGTGAGGAAACGGGATCCTCTGCGCCGGAGGCGAGNGCCGAAAACACCTCGTCGATGCGCGCGAAGAAACTGCTGTCGCCGCCCGGATCACCGAACAGCGCCTGGATGCGGTCATAGAGTTCGTAGCGAACGCCCTGGCGGGCTGCCTCCGATCCGGCGTTGAAGCTGGCGGCCTGCAGAAACTTGTCCGTCGCCAGGCGGATGCGCGCAACCTCGACGCCCGAGCCAATGCCCATGGTCGACAGAGATTGCTGGTCGGCGATCTTGCGCACATAGCCGGGCGTGTTGACGTTGGACACGTTGTCCGAGACCACGCGCAGCTGGGTCTGGGCGGTCTGCATGCCCAGAGTGGCCGTGTTCATGATCGAGTTCAGAGACATCAGCCCACCCCGATCCCCGCCACGCCCGGCAGCCTCTGCCCGGCAACACGCGGTTTTTGCCCGGCACAACGCTCACCCAGAACGTCGGGGACTAGGAAATTCAATGCGTTATCGTGGACGCTGCGAAACATGATTAATGACAGCGCAATTCATGGGCCAGATTTGATCCCCTAGGGCGATGGACTCTCACAGGTCGCCCTGCCACCTGCCACCCTGGGCATAAGGCCCGTGGCCGGAACCGGGCAAATTGAGCCGCACACGGCAAGAATGGTCAAACGTCTGAGGCCCCCATCTGCCACCTGGAGCATATTTTTACCGTATTTTCCATAACTTGAACCGCCCTTTGGAGTTGGCCCAAGGCTTGCGACGCGAGGCTGGAATACTGGGCGCAAAACCGCGCCGGTCCTCCGTCGATCCTCCTGACGGCCCCTTGAGCCTCCATGACGGCTGCGTCCGCCTTTTCACTCAAGCCTTGCCGAACGCCGCTGCCGGGTCCGCAGCGCCGGTGTCGGACGCGGCTGTGTCGGGCTCTGCGGCGGGCCTTCGTTCGCCGAGGTGCTGACGGCCCGCGAGGGTGCCGGCGACTCCATGGCCGCAGCAACCCCTTCAGCGCAGCCCGACGGTCAGGGCCGGGCCGCAGGTCCGTCCGGTTCCCTGCGGCTGGGCCACGGGCGCACCCAAATCGGCCTGCAATACCGGCTGAACCTGACGGGGCAGGATGTCTACGAGCCGGACGCTCCCATCGTTCCGGGACCCGGGGGCAGCCGGGCTCTCGAGTCAAGTCGGGCGACGACCCAACTCTGCCACAGACCAACCCCGGCCCCGGGCCCGATGTCCAGCAGGGACCGGAGACACCCGAAATCCTGCCGGTCGGCTTTGGCCCTGGCTTGTCCAAGGACGTGGACCAACCCCAGATCAATCCCGGACCTGCCGTGAGCAAGACCTCTGCGGTGCCGGAGCCCGAAATCCTGCCCACTGGCTTTGGCCCAGGCCTGCCCCGGATAATCGATCAACCCCAGATCAACCCCGGCCTTGCCGTGGACAAGGCCTCTGCAGTACCTGAGCCCGAAATCCTGCCCGCCGGCTTTGGCCCGGGCGCGGATGGCGCTGATGGCCAGGACGCGGCCTCGACCGGCAAGGGCGATCCCAAGCCAAGGCCACGGCAGCGGCTCAGGTCGCGGCCTCCGCAGCCGGCGTCGTCCAGCCGCTGGCGCGCGGTGTCCGACGCGACATCGCCACCTCAAACGCTGCCGTGTCGCGCCAGGATGGTCAGGCCAAGGCAGGGGTAGCAGCCGTCGATGCCGATGACGCCACATCCGCCAGGCCTGCAGGCGATGCCCAAGCTGCCCCGGCGACGGCTGCACGCCCGGCTGAGCCCCCTGGCGCGGTCCGAACCCCGGGCACCGGTCGCTGCCGCTGATGCAGCGCTGCTGTCGGCTGGAGGCGGCACGGGCACAAGTTCAGCAGAGGCCCCGGTCGCCCAAGTCGATGGGCTCAAGAGCGCCAGCGCCAACCTGGACCGCAGTGTTTCCCATCTGGCACGCACCACTATTGACGCCACGGCTCAGATCTCGGCCCAGATCATCCGCAAACTTGAAGGGCGCTCCACCCGCTTCGAAATGGCCCTGACCCCCGAGGAACTGGGTCGGGTCGATGTGAAGCTGGACATCGATGCCGATGGCAAGCTGGCGGCCCGGCTGGCGTTCGACAATCCGGCGGCTGCCACGGATCTGCGCGGTCGGGTCGATGAGCTGCGTCGCCAACTGCTGGAAGCAGGCTTCCAGTTGGCAGCAGATGCCTTTGAATTTGCAGAACGGGATTCGCAGTCCTCGGCCTTTGATCGGGGTCAGGATCATCAGGCGTCTTCGCGTCGAGCCTTTGCCCAGGCCGACCAGATCACCACCGATGCCGATGTCGCGGCGGCGCGGTGGGTGTCCCTCGGCCAGTCGCCCGATCGCGTCGACGTGAGGATCTAGATCATGGTTGATGCCGTCACCGCCGGAGCAGCCCAGAGTCGGATCAACTCCAGCTCGACGATGCTGTCGTCCAACTTCGAAACCTTCCTGGCCCTGCTGACAGCCCAGCTGCGCAATCAGGACCCGCTGTCGCCTGTCGATTCCAACGAGTTCACCGCCCAGCTGACCCAGATGGCCGGCGTCGAGCAGCAACTGCTGACCAACGACTTGCTGACCAGCTTGCTGGCCGCCCAGACCGGCGGCGGTCTGGCCGGAGCCTCCAACTACATTGGCAAGGAGGCCACCGCGGTCTGGGCCGCAACCCGCTTCGAGGATGGTCAGGCCACATGGAGCTACGAACTGGCCGCCAACGCCCCCAATACCGATCTTCAGGTGCTGGATTCAGCGGGCAATGTCGTGTGGCAGGGCCGTGCGCCCGATACCACCGAAGGCGTCCACGACTTCACCTGGGACGGAACCACCACCGCCGGTGGGCGCGCCCAGGACGGCAGCGTCTACACCTTGCAAGTCGTCGCCAAGAACACGTCCGGCCAGAGCATCGACAGTCAGGTCCTGACCCGTGGGCGCGTCTCGGGCGTCAAGATGTATGACGGCCAACCCTACCTGACCATCGGCAACTCGATCCTGCCGCTGAGCAGCGTCATTGCCCTGAGCGAGCGCTCAAACGACACCCCGACCGAAGCAGAAGGCAGCGGTTTGCTGAGCAATATCACCAGCTTGGCATCAACCTTTAACCCATTGAAACTGCTTTAGTATCGGAGCCAACCCATGAGCATCAACAGCGCCCTGCTGGCCGGCGTGTCCGGATTGACCGCCAACTCTGCGGCCTTGGCGGCGATTTCGCAGAACATCTCCAACGTCAACACGGTCGGCTACAAGCGGACGTCGGCTGAGTTCCAGACGGTGATCAACGCCCAGTCTCAAGGGGCCGGCTATTCCGCTGGGGGCGTGTTGGCCACGGCCCGGCATTTCACCAGCCAAAACGGCCAGCTGCAGCGCACAACCTCCAACACCGATCTGGGCATCTCGGGTCAGGGGTTCTTTGTTGTGACCCAGAAGCCCGAGAATCTGCAGATCACCGATGCCCGTCTGTTCACGCGCGCCGGGGCCTTCCGCGTCGATGAGCTAGGCTATCTGAAGAACACGGCTGGCTTGTATCTGCAGGGCTGGCCCGTCAATTCCGAGGGCAACATCATCACCGATCCGTCGGATCTGTCGCGCCTGAGCACCATCAACGTGGGGTCCGTTGGCGGCACGGCCGAGGCGACAACGCGGGTGCAGTTGAACGCCAACCTCCAGTCCAGTCAGGCCATTTCGGCCGCAGCCACGGCGGCTGGCCAGGTTCCGGCCGGGGCCGGGGCCTACGATCCGGCGACCAACTCCATGGCCATGTGGGACCCAACGACCGGCACCGGCGTCCGCCCCGACTTCGAACTGACCATGCCGGTTTCCGATTCCAAGGGCGGCCAGCGCACGGTAGCCGTCTCGTTCCTCAAGAGCACGACCCCCAACCAATGGTACGCCGAGGTCCGGGCTGTCCCGGCCAGCGATGTGGTCACTGGCGCACCCCTGGCCAACGGCCAGATCCGCACGGGCATCGTCGCTTTCACCCAGGATGGCCGGATCGACGATGTGGCCATGGCGGCCCTGGGAGCCCAGGCCCTGTTCCCGGATGTCGCCGACGCCCGTCTGACGTTTGGAGCCTCGAACGCCGGCGCACCGGCTGGCGGGGCCGTGAACTGGGCGCCAGGACTGGGCATCAACGAACAGGAGTTGACCTTTGACCTGGCCGCTGCAGCGGGTGGCCTGACCCAGTTTGACAGCGCTTCGGTGGTCCAGGCCGTCCTGACCAATGGCACCGCCTTCGGCAACCTGTCGGAAGTGGCCATCGACGATAACGGCTTTGTCAGTGCCATCTTCGACAACGGCGTCACGCGCCGTATCGCACAGATTGCCCTGGCGACCTTCCCCAGTCCGGACAGCCTGACGTCGATCACGGGCAATACCTACCGGGTCAGCAAGAACTCCGGCACCTTCAACCTGAAGGCCGCCGGCAGTGGCGGGGCCGGCCTGATCGGGGCGTCCCAGCTGGAGGCCTCCACGGTCGACCTATCGGCCGAGTTTACGGGCCTGATCACGACCCAGCGGGCCTATTCCGCCTCATCCAAGATCATCACCACGGCCGACGAGATGTTGGCTGAGCTGATCAGCATCAAGCGCTGATCCGGCACCGGGGGACTGACTGATGCGAAAACGGACGCCCGAGCTGATGATTAGCAGGGGTTTGCAAAGCTCTGACAACTTTAGGGGATCGTTCACCACGCCCCTTAAACGGGGCTTAGACACGGCTGGCCTATGGTCATCCTCAGTGATGGTGAAGTGAGGCAAAAGCCCATGTTGCAAGAACGTCGTGTCAACGCTCGCGGTGAACAGTATGTGGTCGGTCCGACCGGCACGCCTCTCACCCTGCGTGACCTTCCCCCAAATGATACGGATCGCTGGGTCATCCGCCGCAAGGCCGAGGTGGTCGCCGCCGTTCGCGGGNGGCTGCTGGGCCTAGAGGATGCGCTGGAGCGTTATCGCCTGACCGCCGAAGATNTCATGGCCTGGCAACAGGCCATCGACAAGTGGGGCATGCAAGGACTGCGGACCACCCGCATCCAACACTACAAGGCCTGAGCTTCCTCCCTCCCGGTTCAGGACTTGATCGACGGCCATCGGGGCAACCCGGTGGCCGTTGGCATATCAGCGGCGAGTGGACGGTTTCGCGCCACCGCCGTCATGCTTGCGTCCAATAATGACGCATGGGCGTGCCAGTTTGGGTTCATGGTTCTGTTCCCGACCTGGCTCCCTGCCCTGACGACCCCTGCAGTGCACAACCTGACAGCCGAGGGCGTGTCGGGATTTTGGCACGCATTCCACACTTTCCACCCTCCTTTTGGCACGGCCAGGCCCGCTCGCTGCTACGGAAACGCCCGCCACGGTTGCCCGGTCGGGTTTGGCACCTTTCCACCCTGTTTTTCGGGGCTCGAGACAGGCCAGCCTAGCCGCCCCGTTCGGCCAGCCAGTGCGCGACCTCGATGGCGCGCGGATTGTGGGTCACGGTGGCGGACACTTCGGCCCAGCCGGCGGGCGTGCCGCCATGCTCATCATCGACCGCCTCCAGGTCCGCGCCCGCTTCGACCAGCAGTCGGGCCATGTCCAGATCGCCATTCCAGGCCGCCGAATGCAAGGCCGTGTGGCGGGTCGCCGCCGTCGTGCGGGCGTTCACGTCGGCCCCTTGCGTGATCAGCCAGCGCACCAGGTCATGATGGCCAAAGTCGACCGCTGCCATCATCACCGCCTCATCGGCCAACACGGCGGCATCGCGGGCGATGGCGGCCTCCAGCCCNTCACGGTCGTCCATGCGGGCGAACTCTGCCGGTTCCGGCACCAGCCCATGGGCCATCAGCTGGCGCACCAGGGCCTTGGCGTCAGGGCCCGAGCGGCTGATGGCCTCGATCGGGGTCGCCCGCCAGCGATCGCGGCTGTCGGTATCNGACCCCAGCGCCAGCAGCCGGTCGATGGCATGGGGCGTGCGGGCCAGCGCCAGGAAGGAGCCGCCATTCGGGGCCATGTCGGGGATGCCCCTGCGNTCCAGCAGCCGGTCAACCGCCGCATCATCCTTCAGCAAGAGAGCCTCGGCCAACCCGACCTTGGCCCCCGCCGCCAGCAGGGCCTCCAGCATCTCGGGCCGCTTCTCATTGACGGCCAGCATCAGGGGCGACCAGTGGTCGTAGGCCTCATTATCCCCACTGGGGTCGGCCCCGGCGGCCAGCAGGGCCTCGAATACCGCCTGGTTGCCCCCTTCGACCGCCATATGCAGAGCCTGCACCTGCCCCCAATAGGGATGGGGCCCCAGAGCACTGATCCACTCGGGTCGCTCGGCCAGCAGGGTCAGGGTCGCCTCCCCCTCGCCGTCACGTATGGCCTGCAACAGGGCCGCAAGGGCTTGGTCATCCGACATCGCTGTCTCCTGCTGCCGACAGGCGCATTTCGCGCCGTCTCACCCACTCGCGCACCCCCAGCATCAGGCCCAGCCAGACCACCGCCACGCCCAACAGGATCACGCTGGTATAGATGCCGCCGCCGCGCACTGCCGTGACCACCGCCCCGCCGAAGAAGGCCACCAGCGCCGTCTTGGGCAGCACACCGAGGGCACATCCGGCCAGATAGCTCCAGAAGTTCGCCCGCGCCGCCCCGAAAGCCATGTTGACGACGATGAACGGCGCCGACGGCACATTGCGGATCATGAAGCTGGCATAGAAGGCATTCTTGCCGACGAACCGCCGCAGCCGCTCCAGCGTCTGGCCACCGATCCGGTCCACCAGACGCGCCGTCGGGCCACGCCCCAGCCAATAGGTCACACCGGCCGAAACCACCGCCGCCACCCAGCTGTAGCCGAACCCCAGCCATGGCCCGAAAGCCACCACGCACGCCGCGATCAGGACAAACTGAGGGGCCCCCAGGAACGCCGCCCCTATGAACACCAGAATGGTGATGAAGAACGCCCACGGACTGCCCGTATACCCTTCNAGCCACGCCTCCAGCCGCGCCTCGGTATCCAGGCCGAACTGCGACTTGGCAAAGGCCAGGAAGGCCACCGTCACGGCCAGCAGGAACACCGTCGCCAGGATCGCCCGCCACCGCCGGGCCTCCATGTTCATGATGAAGTCGAGGAAGGATTTCACAGTGCCGCGATACCACTGTCTGCAACAGACCGCGAGGGACGGGTTTGCCTCGTCCTTCGCATCTGCAATACAAGCCCTGTCTGTTCAGGAGTTCCTATGTCCCAACTGCAGTCCCAGGCCCTGGCGCGCGTGAAGCCGTCTGCGACGCTGGCGGTCACCGCCCTGGCGCGCAAGCTGAAGGCCGAGGGGCGCGGCGTCATCGGCCTGGGGGCCGGTGAGCCGGACTTCGACACGCCCGAGAACATCAAGGATGCGGCCATCCGCGCCATCCGCGACGGCCAGACCAAATATACCGACGCCGACGGCACGCCGGCGGTCAAGGCCGCCATCGCCGCCAAGTTCGCCCGCGAGAACGGCCTGACCTACGGCACCGATCAGATCCATGTGGCCACTGGCGGCAAGGCGGTGATCTACAACGCCCTTCTGGCCACCCTGTCGCCCGGCGATGAGGTGATCGTCCCGGCCCCCTACTGGGTCAGCTATCCGGACATGGTCTATCTGGCGGGCGGCGAGCCGGTCGTGGTCGTCGGCCATGAGGTCGACGGCTTCAAGCTGCGGCCCGAGGCGCTGGAGGCGGCCATCACGCCGCGCACCAAGTGGCTGATCCTCAACAGCCCGTCCAACCCGACCGGGGCTGCCTATACCGCCGATGAGCTGAAGGCCCTGGCCGAGGTGCTGATGCGCCATCCGCAGGTCTGGGTGCTGTCGGACGACATGTATGAGCACCTGGTGTTCGACGGCTTTGCCTTCACCACCCTGGCCCAGGTCGCGCCAGAGCTTTACGACCGCGTGCTGACCGTCAATGGCGTGTCGAAGGCGTGCGCGATGACCGGCTGGCGCATCGGCTATGCCGGGGGCCCCAAGCCGCTGATTGACCTGATGCGCAAGGTGGCGGGCCAGACCACCTCCAACCCCTCCTCCATCAGCCAGGCGGCGACGGTTGAAGCCCTGAACGGGCCGCAGGACTTCCTGGCCGAGCGGGCCCTGGTGTTCCAGCGCCGCCGCGACCTGGTGGTCGGCATGCTGAACGAAGCACCCGGCATCCGTTGCGCCACGCCAGAAGGGGCCTTCTACGTCTACCCTTCGATTGAGGCGCTGATCGGCAAGCGGTTGCCCGACGGGCACATTATCGACAGCGATGAGACCTTCACCTCGGCGCTGCTGGGGGCCGAAGGGGTGGCCGTGGTGCAGGGGGCCGCCTTTGGCCTCAGCCCCTATTTCCGCATCAGCTATGCCACCAGTGACGATCTGCTGGTCGACGCCTGCACCCGCATTCAGCGGTTCTGCGCCAGCCTGACTTAGGAAGCGTCGGTGTCAGTCAACTGACGTTCAGCTTGACTTGGGCTAACATGGGTCGATCACAAATCCCTGGAGGGAGTGTCCCATGCGCCTGCCCCTGATCACCGTCCTGTTGACCACCGCCGCCCTGGCCACCGCCTGCGAACGCCCCGCTGCCCCGGCAGAGGCCCCGGCGACCGAAGCCGCCCCGGCCAAGACCGATGCGACCGCCGCACCCGCCTTTGCCCTGGACCCCGAGGGCCTGCGCATCGTCAATACAGAGACCGGTGCCAGCCGCCTGATCGCCTTTGGCACCCCGGCGCCGAGGTGCAGCAGGCCATGGCCGCCGCCCGCCCGGGTCAGGCATCCGAGGATGGCCGCAATGACGAATGCCCGCAGGGGCCATCGACTATCGACAATGGCCGGACCTGACCCTGTCCTTCCAGGGCGGTCAGTTCGTCGGCTGGGACGTTGATGCCGCAGGCCCCACGACCCTGACCGGCATCGGCATCGGCTCGACCCAGGCCCAGCTGGAGGCCGCCCACACCCTCGAATGGTTCGCCGACAGTCCCTGGGCCAGGAGTTCACAGCCGGGAACATGTCAGGCCTGGTCGAGGACGGGGCCGTCAGCCACCTGTGGGCCGGGGTCACCTGCATCTTCCGCTGACGGCAGACCCAGGAGGCAGGGCAGGCTGTCAGGCTGCGCAAGGCAACCCGACAGCCCGTCTTCGCTACAGCTATCGCGTGCCGGCCATCATCCGCTTCAGGAACGGGGCCGCAATCAGCAGCACCACGCCAACGCCCACCGCGATCCAGCCCCAGAGGCTATAAACCTGGCCGTAGGTGGCCAGGGCCTGCGCCGGGTTGGTCACCACACCACCGACCGTTTCGGTTGAGGTCATGCCCGCCACGATACCCCCNAGGGCGTGGGCCAGGGACGACGACAGGAACCAGACCCCCATCATCAGGCCGACGACCTTGGGTGCCGACAGCTTGGTGATCATCGACAGGCCGATCGGGGAAATGAACAGTTCCGCCACCGTGTGCAGCACATAGGTCAGCCCCAGCCAGATGAAGGCGATCTTGAACAGGCTGTCGGCCTGCGTCGCCGTGGCCCAGGCCAGCATGACAAAGCTCAGCCCCATGATCACCAGCGCCAGGGCAAACTTGACCGGCGTGGAAGGCTCGGCATTGCGGGCCGCCAGCGTCTGCCACAGGATGGCGAACACTGGCCCCAACAGCACGATCATCAGCGGATTGACCAGATTGGACTGGGCCGCATTGATGAAGCTGGGCATGTGCACCGAGTTCTGGGCCATCAGGGTCAGGGACGAACCGGCCTGTTCGAACAGCATCCAGAACAGCACCGAGAAGATGCACAGGATCAGCGCCGCCAGCATGCGCGAGCGAACCTCACCCTTCAGGGCCGTGGCCGACCACACCAGCATGCCGATGAAGATGATCGGTCCCAGCCAGCTGAGGCCCACCTCGACGATCTTGTGCCGCTGCAGTAGCAGCCACACCGGAATGATAGTCACGATGCCGCCGATCCACAGGGCTGCCTCAGCCGGGATACCAAAGATCTTGGCTCCTTTGGCTTCCGGCGGCGGTCCGGCCTTGCCTTCCAGCCACGGCTGGCCGAGCTGGAACACGAGCAGACCCAGCAGCATGCCGAACCCGGCCAATCCGAAGCCATAGGCCCACCCATAGGTCAGGCCGATCCAGCCACAGAAAATCTTGGCCAGCAGCGACCCCAGATTGATGCCGACATAATACCATGTAAATCCGGCGTCCCGCCGCCGGTCGCCCTTGGCATAAAGTGCGCCGACGATGTTGGAGATGTTGGCTTTCAGGAACCCGACGCCGACAACGATCAGGGCCATGGCGAACAACACGGTGCGCTCGCCACCCATGTCCCGCACCACGCGCTGCTGGACCTGATCATGCGGCGTCACGGCCGGCAGGGCCGAGCCCACCTCGGGCGTCGCCACCAGACCTTCCGCCGTGAACTCGATCGGGGTCCGCTGGCCATTGGCGGCGACGGCGAACTGGGTGCGATCCGANTCGCGCCCGACCGTTTCGACCTGGTATTCCTGACCGGCGACGGTGATGAATTGCTGCCCGCCTGAGCCTTCGAACGCCATGGCGAAGTGACCCGCCACCAGGAACAGGGCCCCGATGGTCACGGCCTTGCGTGCGCCCAACCACTTGTCGGCGATGGCCCCGCCGACGATCGGCAGCAGGTAAACCAGCGCGGCATAGGCCGCATAGGTGCCCGCCGCCTCATCCTGGCTCATCAAGAAATGCTGGACCAGGAACAGGACCAGCAGCGCACGCATGCCATAGTAGGAGAACCGCTCCCACATCTCGGCAAAGAACAGCACCACCAGCCCGCGCGGATGACCAAAGATGGTCTTGCCGCTGCCGCCGTCGTCCGTCGTCGGGGTCACATCCGTCACTTACTATCCTCCCGGTTACAGGGCGGGCAATCGAGCGGATTAGGCGCGGTTAGGCAAGGGGACCGGGCAAGTCTCATCTTGACGCAGGAACATAATGGGAACATTCTGAGAATAACGATGACCTGACCGTCTCCTCCCTGTTTCGCAGAAATGGGGAGGGGGACCGCGCGGGCGACTTCAGCCCGCGGGGTGGAGGGGCAACGCCGATGGCCGATGCCGAGAGTTTCGAACGCGCACGACGAATGCGGCGAAATCTCACGCCGCCGGAAGCCAGGCTGTGGGTGTAACTGCGGCAAAAGCGACTGGGCTACCGATTCCGCCGCCAACATCCGATCGGCCCCTACATTCTCGACTTCTATTGCCCAAGCGCGAAAACAGCCGTCGAAGTCGATGGTGCCAGTCATGGGACTGACCAACAGATCGCCCGTGACGGACGCCGGTCACGCTGGTTGGCGACGCGAGGGATACGCGTGATCCGGCTGGCGGCAGAGGACGTCCGCACGAACCTGGACGACCTGTTGCGTTGGCTGGCGGATGAACTCGGCAAGCGTTGAGATGCCCCCTCCGTCACGGCGCATATTTGCACCGCGCCACCTCCCCATTCCTGCGGAACAGGGAGGAGACAAGAATATCACCGATCCTTCTCGCGTTCCTGGCCAGAACGGGCCGCCAGGGCCGCCTGGGCCGCCGCCAGCCGGGCGATGGGCACGCGGTAGGGCGAGCAGCTGACGTAATCGAGCCCGGCGTTCTCGCAGAAGGTGATCGACGACGGATCCCCGCCATGCTCACCACAGATGCCCAGCTTGACGTCTGGACGCTCGGCCCGGCCGCGCTCAGCGGCGATCTTGATCAGATCGCCGACGCCATCCTGGTCCAGGCGCACGAACGGATCGACCTCCAGCACACCCTTGTCCATATAGGCCTGCAGGAACTTGCCCGCGTCATCGCGCGAAATGCCGAAGGTGGTCTGGGTCAGGTCGTTGGTGCCGAAACTGAAGAACTGGGCATATTGCGCCAGCTCACCGGCCCTGAGTGCTGCGCGCGGCAGTTCGATCATGGTGCCGACCAGATACTCGACCCGGTCCCCTGCGGCGGCGAACACAGCCTCGGCGGTGCGATCCGTCAGCTCACGCAGAAACTTCATCTCCGGTCCCATGGCCACCAGCGGGTGCATGATCTCCGGGATCGGCGCGACGCCGGATGAGGCCTTGACCGCCAGGGCCGCTTCCAGAACGGCCCGCACCTGCATTTCATAGATTTCGGGATAGGCAATCCCGAGGCGACAGCCGCGATGCCCCAGCATGGGGTTGGTCTCGTGCAGCTCACGTGCGCGGCGCTTCAGCTTGGCGGCATCCAGGCCTTGGGTCTGAGCCAGGGTGTCCATCTCGGCTTCGGAGTGCGGGATGAACTCGTGCAGCGGCGGATCCAGCAGGCGCACCGTCACCGGCAGGCCGCTCATGATGGTGAACAGCTCCACGAAGTCCGCCTTCTGGAACGGTTCGATCTTGGCCAGGGCGGCGCGGCGGCCCTGCTCGTCGTCGGCCAGGATCATCTCGCGCACGGCGGCGATGCGGGTCTCGTCAAAGAACATATGCTCGGTGCGGCACAGGCCGATGCCCTCGGCCCCGAAACTACGCGCGGTGCGGGCATCCAGCGGCGTTTCGGCATTGGCCCGGACCTTCAGGCGGCGGGCCTGATCGGCCCAGGCCATCAGCGTCTGGAAGTCGCCGGTCAGCTCCGGCTCGATCATGGCCACAGCCCCGGCCATGACCTCACCTTTGGCTCCGTCGATCGTGATGACATCTCCCGCCTTGAAGGTGCGGCCACGGGCGGTGAACTGGCCCGCCTTGTCGTCGATATGCATCTCGCCGATGCCGCAGACGCAAGGCCGCCCCATGCCGCGCGCCACCACCGCTGCGTGGCTGGTCATGCCACCACGGGCGGTGACGATCCCCTGGGCCGCGTGCATGCCATGAATGTCTTCCGGGCTGGTTTCCTCGCGCACCAGGATCACCGCTTCGCCCGCCTGACCCAGGCGTTCAGCCTCATCGGCAGAGAAGACCACCTTGCCGGTAGCAGCACCCGGAGAGGCCGGCAGACCCGCCGCAATCACGCCGCGGCTGGCGGACGGATCCAGGGTCGGGTGCAGCAGCTGATCCAGCGCGCCCGGCTCGACCCGGCTGACGGCCTCGTCCTGGCTGATCACGCCTTCGGCGGCCAGATCGACCGCGATCTTTAGCGCCGACTTGGCCGTGCGCTTGCCATTGCGGGTCTGCAGCATCCACAGGCGACCCTGCTCGACCGTGAACTCGATGTCTTGCATGTCCCGGTAGTGGGCTTCCAGCTTGCCAACGATGTCNGCGGATTGTCCGAACACCTCCGGCATCGCCTCTTCCATCGACAGGGCCGTTTCACCCATCTCTTCACGACCGGCCTTGGTCAGCGATTGCGGCGTGCGGATACCGGCCACCACGTCCTCGCCCTGGGCGTTGATCAGGAACTCGCCATAGAGCCGCGCCTCGCCGGTCGAGGGGTTGCGGGTAAAGGCCACGCCCGTCGCCGACGTCTGGCCCATATTGCCGAACACCATCGACTGGATGTTGACCGCCGTGCCCCAGCTTTCAGGGATGTCGTGCATGCGGCGATAGAATTTGGCCCGGTCGTTCATCCAGCTGGCGAAGACAGCGCCGATAGCGCCCCACAGCTGGTCGTGCGGGTCCTGCGGAAACTCCCGGCCCAGATTGTCCAGCACCACGCGCTTGTAGTCGACGACAACCTTTTCCCAGTCGCTGGCCGTCATATCCGTGTCGATGGTGACGCCCAGCCGGTCCTTGTGATCGTCCAGGACCTCTTCGAAGTCATCGTGACTGAGACCCAGCACGACGTTCGAATACATGGTGATGAAGCGTCGATAGCTGTCAAAGGCAAAGCGGCGGTCGCCCGACAGACGGGCCAGACCCTCGACCGTCAGATCGTTCAGACCCAGGTTCAGCACCGTGTCCATCATGCCGGGCATGGACGCTCGGGCCCCNGAACGCACGGAAACCAGCAGCGGATTGGCCGGATCGCCGAACACCTTGCCGACGATGCCCTCAACCTTGTTCAGGCCTGCGCGAACCTGGGCTTCCAGGTCGGCCGGATAGGTTTGGCCCTGGGCGTAGTAGTGGTTGCAGGCGTCCGTGGTGACGGTGAAGCCCGGCGGCACCGGCAGCCCCAGCGACGACATCTCAGCCAGATTGGCCCCCTTNGCCCCCAGCAGGTTCTTCATCGTTGCGTCGCCGTCGGCNGAGCCGCCGCCAAAGCCATAGACCCACTGAACCATTCGCCGATTCCCGTGCTGTGATCACTTGGGCCGGGGCTTAGCGCGACCGGGCCGCAATGGCGAGGCCGAAGCCGTAACAGTCCGTGAGGAATCGTGACATCTGCCCCGGTGTTCGGATCGCCCGTGGCCCCGTATGAGAGGGCATGTCCGCCTCCCCGCCTGATCATCTTCGATTACGATGGCGTCGTCGCCGACAGCGAAATCCTCAACAACCGCGCCCTGGCCGATGTGCTGACCCAGGCGGGCCTGCCCACAACCGTCGACGATGTCATCACCCGCTACATGGGCAAACGCTGGATCGATTTTCGCGACGAGATCGGTCAGCGGCTGCCTGAGGCCGATCTGGATCAACTGCTGGCCGACTGGACGTCGCTCTGTCGCCAGCGGGCCGAAACGGACCTGAAGGCCGTGCCCGGCGTCGACGCCTTTGTGCAAAGCCTGGGTGACCTCCGCGCTGCATCGCCTCCTCCAGCAAGCCGGACTGGATCGCCTTCGGCCTGGATCACGTGGGCCTGTCGGGACAGATGGGCCCGATCTTCAGCGCAGCCATCCACGTGACGCGCGGCAAGCCCCATCGGACCTGTTCCTGTATGCTGCCGCCCGATTTGGCACCGCGCCGTCCGACTGCCTGGTCATCGAAGACAGCCCGACCGGGGTGCAGGGCGCGGTCGCAGCGGGGATGCCCGTCATCGGACTGGCTGCCGGCGGGCATGTCCGGGCGGATCATGCCGAGCGGCTGCGCGACGCAGGAGCCCGGCAAGTTGTCGACAGCTACCGGGCGGTAGCGGACCTCCTGGCGCTATAGGGGCGGTCCGCAAAGGCGGGTGGCTCAGTGCGGATCAGCGGATGACCATGGTTGCTCGCTGGCCGCGGCGCTCTACCGTGACCTCCATGCCGCGCTGGATGCCCTGGAGGTGCTGCGGGGTGCTGGCGGCCCGCCCATTGACCGCCAGGATCACGTCACCATTCATCAGGCCCAGGCGCCCGCGGGCATAGGTATCGCGTGGCACACGAGCGAGGATCACGCCGGTCAGAAAGGGATCACCGCCCAGACTGTCCGCCAGTGCCGGATTCAGTGCCACCACCTCAACTCCGCCCAGGGCACCTGTGTCGATCAAGCTGGCCCGGTCCAGGGCTGGATCGCCTGGCAAGGTTTCGACGCGCGGTCAGATTGAGGGCTGCCCCTCACGCAGCACGGCGACTTGGACGGTTTCCCGCGGCGCATGAGTGCCGACACGGAAGTTCAGACCGCCCTGGTCGTTGATCTCGGCTCCATCAATCGCCGTGATGATGTCGCCTTCCAGCAGGCCCGCACGTTCAGCTGGGCCTGAAGGCCAGACGTCCGTCACGATAAGCCCCTGGGGCCGACTCATGTCCAGGCTGCGGGCGATCTCGGCCGAGACCGTCTCCCCGCGCACGCCCAGCCAGGGCCGAACCACCGCCGAAGCCCCTCCGACAGCGGAATCGACCACCCTGCGCACCATTGAGGCTGGTGTGGCAAAGCCCACGCCCGACGATCCGCCCGAACGCGAGAAGATCGCCGTGTTGATGCCGATCAGGTCGCCGTCCATGTCGACCAGCGCGCCGCCAGAGTTGCCCGGATTGATCGCCGCATCGGTCTGGATAAAGGAGCCGCTGTCACTGATGCCCGTCTCGGTGCGGTTGAGAGCCGAGATGATGCCGTTGGTCACTGTCTGGCCGACGCCGAACGGGTTGCCGATGGCCAGCACCAGATCGCCGACCTGCTGCTCTTCACGGTCATCGATGTCGAGGGTCGGCAGTTGGCTGTCGACCCCTTCCAGCTGCAGCACGGCGATGTCGGACCGCTCATCGGCCAGGACCACCTGGGCAGCGTATTCACGCCGATCGTTCAGAGTGACGCGGATCTCCAGCATGTTTTCAATGACGTGGGCATTGGTGACGATCACGCCCTCGGGCCGGACGATGACGCCCGAGCCGACCGAACCGATCCTCTGAGCCTGGGGCGGGGCCCCGAACATGGCCCAGAACGGGTCCTGCACCTGCCGAACACCGCGGGCCGAGATATTGACCACCGCAGGCGCCGCTGCCCGCACGACCGGTGCAAAGCTGGCCTTCATGGTCAGCACGTCTGAGGGGGCNACCCTGTCCGTGGGAAAGGCGGGTTCCTGGGCCAGGACGGGACTGCCGAGGGCCAAGGTGGACAGGATCGAGCTGGTGGCCAGGACAAGGGCCAGACGGCGTACGGTCATCGGTCTCTTCTTGCAGACAAAAGGAGCGTTGCCGGGCATTTCGCCAGCGATTTCAGGCCGGATCAAGGCGATCCTGGGCGATCCTTGCCAACGCCCAGNNGCCCCACACCGCTGCCAGGGCCAGAATCCCGGCGGCGATGTAGTAGGCCAGTCCGAGCGGCCCCAAGCCCTGTCCACCGGGCGCAGACAGACCATAGACCCATCCGAANAANAGCGGAGACGCCACGCCAGCGATCGAGGCAACCGAGTTGTTGGCCCCCTGAAGTTGTCCCTGCTCATCCTCACCCACGCGGCGGGTCATCATGGCTTGCAAGGTCGGCATGGCCAACCCNCACAGGGCATTGGGCAATAGCGCCAGCCAGAACATCAGAGCAGTTGGAGCCCAGCCCATCATGGCGATGCCGACGGCACCGCCCAACAGGCCGATCACCATGGTCCGCCGATCCCCCAACCGGGCCGAGACGGGTCCAACCACGGCTCCCTGAACGGTCATGTCCAGCACGCCAGCCGTCGCCAGCAGCAGGCCGACCTCTAACGTGCCCAAGCCGTAGCGATGTCCAGCATACAGGACAAACACCGCCGAAAAGACGTGGTGGGCGAAGTAGATCAGGAAGTTTATGCCCGCCAAGCCCAGCAGCTCGCCATGCCGTCGTAACAGCGCCAATGCTCCCAGGGGATTGGCCCGACGCCATGANAAGGACATGCGCTTGTCCGGCGGCAAACTCTCTGGCAGCACGAGCCAGCCATAGACGAAGGCGAGACCCGACAGGGCGGCTGCNAGCCAGAACGGCACGCGCGGCCCCAGCTCGCCCAGAACACCGCCCAGTGCTGGCCCCAGCACAAAGCCACCGGAAAACGCCGCCCCGACCAGACCGAACGCCCGGGCTCGGTCCTGCGGGGCCGTGACGTCCGCCACATAAGCATACAGCGCCGTGAAACTGGCCGACGTCAGCCCGCCCAGCATGCGCCCCACGGCCAGCCACCACAGGCTGGGAGCCAGGGCCATCAGCATCCAGTCCAGGGCCAGGCCCGCACAGGACACAAGGATAACCGGGCGCCGCCCGAACCGGTCTGACAGCGATCCGATCAGNGGCGACGCCAGGAACTGCATCGCTGCCCACAGNGCCACCAGGATACCGTTCCATTGCCCGGCCCGCGCGGCATTGCCGGCAAACGCCTCGATCAGGGGCGGCAGCACCGGGATCACAAGCCCCATGGCCATGATGTCCAAAGCCGCCGTGACCAGGATGAAGGCCAGACCGGCCTGGCGGGATTGAAAACGTGTCAGGACGGACATCGGAACCTCGGTTAGGCCGCGCTTGTAGAAGGCCCAACGCCCGTCGTCTCCCCGCCAACCATCCTTTCCGAACCTTAATGCCAACGAGGGTTGCGTGGGGGCCGGAACCACGCTCAACCTAGGGCCATGAACGACGTGATCTGTGTAGAAAAGCTGTCCAAATCCTTTGGCGGCGTCCATGCGCTGGACCAGTTGGACCTGTCGATCCCGCAAGGTGGCGTTTATGGCGTCCTGGGCCCCAACGGGGCCGGCAAGTCGACGCTGTTCCGCATCCTGCTGGGTCTGGTGCGACCGACCTCGGGTTCGGCCCAGGTCATGGGAGGGCCGGTCGGCGTTGCCACGACAGGTCGTCGCATTGGCTCAATGATTGAGACGCCCCGCTATCCGCCCTATGNNACCGCACGCCAGGTGCTGCGCTGGCTGGGCTTGGCCCATGGCCTGGATCTGAAGGGCGAGATCGACCAGTGGCTGGATCGGGTCGGCCTGACCGAGGCCGCCAACCGTCGGGTCAAGGGCTTCTCTGTGGGCATGTTGCAGCGTCTGGGCGTGGCCGCGGCCCTGATCGGACGTCCGGAAATGCTGATCCTGGATGAGCCCACCAGCGGCATGGACCCGCCCGGCATTCAGGACATGCGCGCCCTGATCCGGTCCCTGGCCGATGACGATGGTGTCACGGTCATCCTGGCCAGTCACCAGCTCCTGGAGGTTCAGCGCATCTGTGACCGGGTGGCCATCCTCAATCGCGGCAAGTTGGCTGCCGAGGGCAAGGTGTCCGAACTGACAGCTACCGGAGAACAGCTGCGCTTCATCGCCCGCCCGGTTGATGGCCTTCTCCGGCTGGTCGGCGACAAGGCCAGACGTGATGGCGATGCCGTCTTCGTCCGCGTGGCCCGANAACGGGGACCCGCCCTGATCCATGCCCTGGTCAATGCCGGGGTCGAGATTGAGGAGGCCCGCTGGGTCGGCACCGACTTGGAAAGCGTGTTCATGGACCAGACCGGATCGGTCACGGGCCACATGGCCGAGGCCGTGACGAGCAAGGCCGCCGCGACAGGAGGATCTGATGCTGTTTGATGCCCTGACAGCCGAAAGCTTCAAGTTCACGCGCAATCGCGTGGCTGTGTTCTGGAGCCTGCTGTTCCTGCCGATCATGGTGGTCGTATCGGGTATCGCCCAAGGCTGGGTCATGCGGTCCCGGGTTCACCAACTCAATGAGGCCTTGACCCCACCGGGCGGGACCGAACCCATGATCAACCTGGCCGGGGCCGGATCGCCGGTGAATCTGGCCGGGTCAATGCTAACCCATAGCGGGGAACTGGCCAGTGCCATGGTCATCCTTTTCGCCCTGATCGGAATCACCAGCATCTGGGCTTCAGACTACCGGTTTGAGACCTGGCGTTTGATCATCGCCCGCAACAGCCGCTCCAATCTGTTGTGGGGCAAGGTGGCCGTGGCGGGCATGTTGGTGATCGGGGTCATGGCCCTGGTGCTGCTGACCAATGTGATCAGCGGCGTCATCCAGGCCGGATTTATGGCCCGCCCGGTGGCCTTCAACATGTCCGGCCAGGAAGCGGGAGCAACCCTGGGCCTATTTGGCCTGAACTGGCTACGGCTGATGCAGGTGGCGGGGCTGGGTCTGTTGACCGCGATCGTCACCCGGTCCCTGCTGGCAACTTTGTTCGTGCCTCTCGTTCTGACCGTAGCCCAGGCCGCCCTGCCCGGTATCCTGATGGGCATGGGGGTCGGACCGGACAGCTGGACGTCACTGCTACTCAGCCCCGGTCAGGGCGTTACCTTCCTTGGCGGTCTGATCGCCAGTGATGGCATCATGCAGCAATTCAGCAGCACCGTGGGATACAAGTCTGTGCTGGGCTTGGCCCTATGGTTGCTTCTGCCTTTTGCCGGTGCGTTCCTGCTGTTCCAGCGGCAGGATTTATCGAAGGAATAGACCCGGGCCGAACCCGCCCCGTCCCACCGCGCAGGATATGGCCAGGGCCGATCCTAATGACCCGTCCCTGGCACTGGTACTGGCACCGACCCCGGCCGTATCGGGACGTTCAAAAGGATGGAGGGGATTGGGCCGGACAGGCACATAGCGTGCGGTCCACTGGATCGGGTCGTCCTGGTTGGAATCCTGCCACGAGACAATCGGGTCAGAAGCACCCATGTGCAGCCCGACGCGGCCGATGTAGTGGTCAGAGTTGCCGAAATGGAAGCTGAAGCCGGTCAGGGCGTGCTGCACATTCATCGGAGAACTCCCGCTGGCCTCCGCGGTCTTCGGCCACTGCCAGACACCTCTCGCACCGGCTCGACATAGCGGTTCGGCACCCAGGCATAGGCGATCTCGACGTCATAGCGGCGCAGACGCATGTTGGCATTGACCGGCCCCTGGTTGAGGACCGACATGCCCCCAAATCCCCACGGCACCAAACGGGCCGCCAATGACGGAAAAGCCAAAGCCCACGCCGAGCGCCTCGGCCAGCCCCGTGAAATCAGCACCCTGATCATCCAGCAGAACGGTGCGGATCCGTCGGCTCTCTCCATCAAGCTGGATCGCGAACGTGCGCACATTGGCGTCGCTGCCACTGGAGCGGCGGAAGTCGAACCCGCTCAGGACCAGGGTGCTGTCGGGCGGCCCCGGCGGAACTTCGAACTCGCCGAAACCATGGACGAGCCCACCAACGGTTCCGCCGGTCGCCCCGGGCACAACCCACCAGGCACCCATAGCCCGAAAGCGGTCATCGCCGTTCTGGTCGCTCAGGGACGCGCGAAATCCGGTGCCGTCCGGCATGATCATCATGCGATTGACGCGATGGTCGGAGCGACCGAAATCCAGCCGAAACGCGGACAGCGCAGGGGCCGATCCCAGGGGGCGATCCACCGCGATCCTGGCCTCACCGGTGCCGGATTGTTCACCGCGTGACAGAAGCGCTGGCCCAGCAACCAGTCCCCGAATGTCGACTGGGCCGCCTCAGCCGGAAGCGCAGTCAGTCCAACTGCGAGCAATGACACGGCACCGGCAACAGAACAGTAAAGGCGTTTCGAAACCATCGGCCTACGCTCCCTGATAACCGAACGCGAGCTTGCGCCTTGACGTAACGGCGGTCAATCTTCGTGTTTGGGGCGCAAATTCAGAGACGCGGAGGCCAACATCAGCGTGATCAGGGCGCAAAGAAAAGGGCGGCAGCTTCGCAGCTACCGCCCTTTTGAAGTGTCTTGACCCTTGGAGAGGGGGAAGGATCAGTCCTCGGCGTCGTCGCCAAAGCCGCCCTGGACCGGACCGGAATCCTGCCCNTTGGCAGCGGCGTCGCGATCGACGAACTCGATCACGGCCATCGGGGCGTTGTCGCCGTGACGGAAGCCAGCCTTCATGATGCGGATGTAGCCACCGTTGCGGTCGGCATAGCGCGGGCCGATCGTCTCGAACAGCTTGCCGACCTGCGGAACATCGCGCACCTGGCTGATGGCCTGACGACGCGCGTGCAGATCACCTTTCTTGGCCAGGGTCACCAGCTTCTCGACGAAGGGNCGCAGCTCCTTGGCCTTGGGCAGGGTCGTCGTGATCTGCTCATGCTTGATCAGCGAGGCAGCCATGTTGGCAAACATGGCCTGGCGGTGGCTGGTCGTGCGACCGAGCTTGCGATAGGCGGCGCCGTGGCGCATCGGGGTCTCTCCTACTCAACCCTGGTTTCCAGCCACATGTGCCGGACCCTGGGCCCATTCTTCTTCCGGTCCGGCACCGAAGGGCACCGGCCAGAAGGGTTGAAACTTAGATCTGGTCGTCGAACTTCTTGGCCAGGTCTTCGATATTTTCCGGCGGCCAGTTGGCCACGTCCATGCCCAGGCTCAGGCCCATGGTCGCCAGAACTTCCTTGATTTCGTTCAGCGACTTGCGGCCGAAGTTCGGGGTCCGAAGCATTTCGGCCTCCGTCTTCTGGATCAGGTCACCGATGTAGACGATGTTGTCGTTCTTCAGGCAGTTCGCCGAACGCACTGACAGCTCCAGCTCGTCGACCTTCTTCAGCAGCGCCGGGTTGAACGGCAGCTCCGGCTTGCCATCAGAGGCTTCCACAGCCTTCTTCGGTTCGTCGAAGGTGATGAAGATCTGGAACTGGTCCTGCAGGATGCGCGAGGCATAGGCCACAGCGTCCACCGGCGATACGGCCCCGTTGGTTTCCACTTCCAGGGTCAGCTTGTCATAGTCCAGCGACTGGCCCTGACGGGTCGGCTCGACGCGATAGGCCACCTTCTTGACCGGCGAATACAGCGAGTCCACGGCGATCAGGCCGATGGGCGCGTCTTCCGGACGGTTGAACTCCGACGCCACATAGCCCTTGCCGTTCTGGACGGTCAGTTCCATGCGNATCGAGGCCCCGTCATCCAGCGAGCAGATGACATGGTCCGGGTTCAGGATTTCGATGTCCGACGGCGCGTCGATCATGCCGGCGGTCACCGGGCCCGGGCCGGTCGCCTTCAGCGTCATGCGCTTGGGGCCTTCGGCATGCAGGCGCAGGGCCAGCTGCTTGATGTTCAGAACGATGTCGACCACGTCTTCGCGCACGCCTTCCAGCGACGAGAATTCGTGCACGACACCGTCGATCTGGATGGCGGTGACTGCGGCACCTTGCAGCGACGACAGCAGCACGCGACGCAGGGCGTTACCAAGGGTCACACCGAAGCCCCGTTCCAGCGGCTCGGCCACCAGGCGGGCCTTGCGCTGGGGATCCGTTCCGGTCTCGATCTGGGGCTTCTCGGGACGGATCAGTTCTTGCCAGTTACGTTCGATCATAGGTGTCCTCGAGGGGCGGGTTTCGCCGGGGGCCGAAAACCTCGTCAGGTTCTCGCGGCGGTAGGGGAGTATTCAGACTGTCAGCGCGGACGCCGACGATATTAGACGCGACGGCGCTTGGGCGGGCGGCAGCCGTTGTGCGGCATCGGGGTGACGTCGCGGATGGTCGTGATGGTCATGCCCACGGCCTGGAGAGCGCGCAGGGCCGATTCACGGCCCGAACCCGGACCCGACACGTTCACTTCCAGCGTTTTGACGCCGTGCTCGGCGGCCTTCTTGCCAGCGTCTTCAGCGGCCATCTGAGCCGCATACGGGGTCGACTTACGCGAACCCTTGAAGCCCATGTGTCCGGCCGACGACCAGGAAATCGCATTCCCTTGCGCGTCGGTGATGGTCACCATGGTGTTGTTGAAGCTGGCATTCACATGGGCAACGCCCGAGGTGATGTTCTTGCGTTCGCGGCGCTTTACGCGACCCGGTTCCTTGGCCATCGGTNNCAGGTCTTTCTCTTACTTCTTCTTGCCGGCGATCGGCTTGGCCGGACCCTTGCGGGTGCGGGCATTGGTGTGGGTGCGCTGACCGCGGACCGGCAGGCCCTTGCGGTGACGCAGGCCGCGGTAGCAGGCCAGGTCCATCAGACGCTTGATGTTCATCGAAGTCTCGCGACGCAGATCACCCTCGACAGTGTGATCGCGGTCGATGGTCTCACGGATCTGCAGGACTTCGGCGTCCGACAGCTGGTTGACCCGGCGAGCCGGCTCGATGCCGACCTTCTCGGTGATCGACTTGGCCGCAGCCGGGCCGATGCCATGAATGTACTGCAGCGCGATTTCGACGCGCTTGTTGGTCGGGATGTTGACGCCTGCGATACGGGCCACGTAATTCTCCAGAAACACACGTGCGGACGCAACAAACGCCCCGGTCAACAGACCTGGAGCGTCGACGCCCTTCGCGGAAGAGGCCGCTATATACGTGCGATCCGGCAGAGTCAACCGCAACCGCTTCTTGGTGGTGACGCAGTTTGATTTTCTGGATTGATAACGGTGATCAGCGGCCGGAGCGGTGTGTGGCGAACAGAGGAGATCGCCATGCGCTACAACGTCGAAACCATGGAACTGCGTCGGGGAAACCAGACGCTCACCGCCGCCCAAGAGTTCATCGGAGGCGTAGTCCGCTACATCGGTCGAGTCGATGGGCGTCCTTGCGTGCAGTCGCCGACGAAGGAGGGCGGTCTGCTCCCTGCTGCGCCGCCTCGCCTACTCTTCGGCGGCCTGACCCGACTCAATGAGGTGTGCTATACTGGATCGAACTGAGGTGCGGATGAGCCAAAAACGTAGGACGCGCGATGACGAGCAATCGGCCCGCATGGTGCGTGCCGCTCGTCAGTTCTCGGGCGACGCCGAAGACGACCAGACACCTATAACGGCCGAAGAAGAAGCCCTGATGGCCGAGGTTCGTGCGGATCATCCGCGCCACACACGGGAAGAACTTCGGGAGATGGCGCGGGCTCTGGCCCGTGGACGCTAAGGACAAGCGCCGGGATAGATGGTCCGGCGCTTGCTTTTTCAGGAAGGCTCGTCCCTCACGCCGCTCAAAATCTCGAATGCGCCCTTGGCGGCCATAGCCGCCACGAGGGCACCAACGATCAAGTCCGGCCAAGCCTGACCGAGCCACAGCACTAAGCCTCCGGCGACCAGGATGCCGCCGTTCGACACGAAGTCGTTGAAGCTGAAGGTTTCGGCGGCGCGCATGTTGACGTCGTCGCTGTCCACCTTTGCAGCAGCTTCAGGCACCAGAGGTTCACGAGGGCCGCCGCGAGCGCCATCACCATCATAGTCGGCCCGATGGGCTCCGTCCCCATCAGCCATCGACGGCCGACGTCCGCCAGCACCCCGATCGCGAACAGGAGCAGGAGAACGCCGGACATCGTGGCCGCCGTCTTCTTCCATCGCGGGGCGCGGCCCACAGCCAGGAAGCTGATCAGATAGACCGCGCTGTCCGAGGCGTTGTCGGCCGCATTCGCCAGCAAGGCGCTGGAGTCGGCCAGCCAACCCGCCACCCCCAACGCCAGGAACAGACCGAAGTTCAGGACGAGGACCAGCAGCAGCGTCCCGCGCTGCCGCTGGTCTTGGGCGTTGAAGGCGGTCAATCGTCCATTCCTTCAGATGCCCGATGCCTGACCGCCCTGGCCGCGAACGTCGGCAGGACGAGCAGGGTCAGGATGGTGGCGGTCAGCAGACCGCCGATCACCACCGCCGCCAACGGTTTNTGCACCTCGGCGCCGGCGCCATGGGCCAGCGCCATCGGGATGAAGCCGACGATGGCGACGAGCGCCGTCGTCAGCACGGCTCGCAGGCGGCTGGATGCGCCTTCGATGGCGGCTTGGTAAGGCGTCAGCCCGGCTGTCAGCCGCTCTCGAATGGCCTGCATCAGGACGAGACCGTTCAAGGTCGCCACGCCCGACACGGCGATGAAGCCGACCGCCGCAGAGACCGAAAACGGCATCCCGCGCAGCAGCAGCGCCAGGGCTCCGCCCACCAAAGCCAGAGGGACGCAGGCGAAGACCAGACCGGCCTCCGCGAACGATCCCAACGCCAGGAACAGCAGCACTCCGATCAGGACGAACACGATCGGAATGACGAGGCCGAAGCGTTGCTCGGCTCGCTTCAGGTTCTCGAACTGCCCACCCCAATCGAGATAGACCCCGGCCGGCAGGGCGATCTCTGCGACCTGGCTCTGGGCGTCGGTGACGAAGCCGCCCAGGTCACGCCCGCGCACATTGGCCTGGACCACCATACGGCGGCTGCCGTTCTCGCGGCTGATCTGGTTCGGACCCTCCGCCGTCTGAATACGCGCGACCGAAGACAGGGGCACGATCACGCCGGTGTCGGACACGATGGGAAGCGACGCCAAGGCCGCCGGGTCGTTGCGGGCGTCGTCGGGCAGGCGGACGACGACGTCGAACCGGCGATCCCCCTCGAAGATGCGTCCGGCCTCGGCGCCGCCGACGCCGGCCGAGACCGCTTCGCTGACGTCTGCGGCCGAAAGGCCGTAGCTGGCGGCGGCGGTCCGATCCACGCTGACGGTCAGGGTGGGCAGGCCGGACGCCTGCTCGACCCGAACGTCGGCCGATCCGGTCGTCTCCCGAAGCGCGGTCGCGACCTGATCCGCGACCCGCTGGAGGGTGTCGAAGTCGTCGCCATAGACCATGACCGCGAGGTCTGTGCGCACGCCGGAGATCAGCTCGTTGAACCGCAATTCGATCGGCTGGCTAAATCCGGAATTGTTGCCGATCTGCTGCGCGGCCACGCCTTCGATCCGTTCGATCAGTTCTTCCTTCTCCAGGCCCGGATCGGGCCAATCCGTGCGGTCCTTGAGCACGATGACGCTGTCGGAGATGTTGGGCGGCATGGGGTCCACGGCGGCCTCGGCCGTGCCGGTGCGCGAGAACATGGTCTCCACCTCCGGCTGGGCCTTGATGGCGCGCTCCAACGCCATCTGCATCGCCAGGGACTGTTCCAAGGAGGCGGACGGCACGCGCAGCGCCTGCATGGCGATGTCGCCCTCGTCGAGCGTCGGGATGAACTCCCGGCCTAGCGACATGAAGGAGACGACCCCGATGACCAGAGTGACCACTGCCGAAATCAAAACGATCTTGGGGCGGGAGACCGCGTTCTTGATCGCCGGCTGAATGAATTTCCGAGCGAACCGAAGGATGAAGGTCTCGCGTTCCTCGGCCTGACCATCCGGTCCGATGTGAACATTCTTGGGATCGCGCACCAGCAGGGCCGTCATGGCGGGCACGAAGGTGAAGGAGAAGATGAAGGCGCCGACGAGGGCGAGCATGACGGTCGCGCCCATGGGCTGGAACGTCTTGCCCTCAACNCCNTCCAGCAGCAGCAGGGGCGCGAAGACCAACAGGATGATCAACTGACCGAAGGCGGCAGGCTTCACCATCTGGCGGGCGGATTGAACCGCGACGTCCAGGCGTTCGTGGCGCGTCAGCATTCGTCCCAGGGACGCCCGACGCTGGGTCAGCATCAGCAGGGTGTTTTCGATCACCACGACCGCGCCATCGACCATCAGACCGAAGTCCAGCGCGCCCAGGCTCATCAGGTTTCCGCTGATGCCGAACCTGTTCATGCCAATAACAGCGAACAGGAACGACAGTGGGATCATCAGCGCCGTGATCGTGGCCGCGCGGATGTTGCCCAGCAACAGGAACAGGACGACGATGACCAGCAGCGCGCCCTCGATCAGGTTCCGAGCGACGGTCGAGATGGTCGAGTTCACCAGTTCGCTGCGGTTCAGGACCGGCAGGGCGACGATGCCGGGAGGCAGGCTGTCGTCCACCACCGCCAGCCGCTCGGCCGCCGCCTGGGCCACCGTGCGGCTGTTGCCGCCGGCGATCATCAAGGCGGTGCCCAGAACCGCCTCGTGCCCATCGCGGCTGGCGCCGCCCAAACGTGGAGCCTGCCCGATCTCGACCGTGGCGACGTCGGCGACCCGGACGACCAGACCGCCGCGATTGACCACGGGGGCCTGGGCCAGATCGTCGATGGTCAACGCAAGAGCGTCGGTGCGGACGACCAGGGCTTCGCCCGCGCGCTGGATGTAGCCCGCGCCGGCGNNGGTATTCGCGCGCTCGACGGCCTCGACCAGATCGCCGAGGCCGAGGCCGTAGGCGGACAACTGCGCGGCATCGGGCCTGACGGCATACTCCTTGACGTAGCCACCGACGGTATCGACGCCGGCGAGGCCGGCGGTCGTGCGCATCTGCGGCGCGATGATCCAGTCCTGGACCGTCCGCAGATAGGTCGCGCGTTGCGCGGGCGTCGTCAGTCGCTCGCCTTCGGGGGTCAGATAGACGCCGCCAGCCTGCCAGCCCGGCTGGCCGGGTCTCGAAAGATTCTCTGTGGTGAAGGGGACGTAATCGACCGTCCACATCAGCACTTCCCCGAGGCCGGTGGTTATCGGCGACAGACCCGGCTCCACGCCTTCGGGAAGGCCCTCCGATGCGGCGGCGAGCCGTTCGGCGACCTGCTGACGCGCGAAATAGATGTCGGTCTGGTCGGTAAAGATCGCGGTGATCTGGCTGAAGCCGTTACGCGACAGCGACCGGGTGCTGGTCAGACCGGGGATGCCGGCCAGGGCCGTCTCCAGAGGATAGGTGACCTGACGCTCGATCTGCTCGGGGGCGAGGGCGGGGGCGACCGTGGTGATCTGCACTTGACGGTTGGTGATGTCGGGGACCGCGTCGATCGGCAGTTTGGTCAGTTCATACAGGCCCAACGCCGCCACGAGGGCGACGGCGAGGATGACGAACCAGCGGAACCGGACCGACGCTTGAATGATGGCTGTGAACATCATCGTCGCCCCTAGTGGCCGTGCTCGGCCTCGCCCTTGGCGAGTTCGGCTTTCAGGAGGAAGGCGTTGGCCCCGGCGATGCGTTCGGACCCAGTCAGGCCGCTGAGGATTTCCGTGCGATCGCCAGCTTGACGACCTGCCAGGACGGGAACGGCGCGGAACCCTTCGGCCGTGCGCACAAAGACGACGCTCGCGCCTTCCACCGTCTGGATGGCGTCGGACGGCACGGTCAGGCCGTCGACAACACCTCCGGTGACTACTGTTCCGGACACCGCCGAACCAGCGGGCGGCAGGCTGCCNCCTGTCGGCCTGGCGCGAATGACCGTAGCCCCGCTCTCTTCGCCGGCGTCGGCGGCGACGCCGGTGACGACCGCATCGAACTCGCCCGCCGGTCCCTGGACCCGCACGGTCGAGCCCGCACGGACCTGGGCCGCCAGTGCGGGCGGCGCGTTGAAGACGATCTCGATGCGCGCCGGATTGGTGACCTCAGCGATGACGCCGCCCTGGGCAGCGAACCCTCCCGGACCAACCTGAACGCTGGTGACGACGCCCGAGATCGGACTTGTCACGCTGAGCCGTCCCGCCGCATTGGGCGATCCGGCGGCGGAAGCGCGAGCGCGAGCAGCACGCGCCGCTGCTGCGGCGCTGAGTGCCTGGGCATGGGCGACTTCGGCGTCGCGCCGAGCGACCACACCCTGGTCGGCCAGACTCTCCTCCCGAGCGTGGGCCTGTTCGGCGGCTATGGCGTTCGCCTGAGCCGCGTCCGCGTCGGCTCGTAGGCTCGCGGCGTCGCCACTGACCAGGACTGCCAGCGGTTGCCCGGCCCGCACCGACTGACCCGGCGCGACGAGCACCCTCTCCACACGACCGCCGACGCTGGCGGCGACAGCCGCCCTCGCATCGACCATCGGCTCGACTCGGCCGGACAGACGGGTCTCGCCTCCGCCACCGCCGGTGACCGCGACGACCGAGATATTGGCGGCGGTGATCTGGGCGGCCGTCAGGACGACGACGCCTTCCTCACCGCCTTCTTCCTCGGCATGGCCTTCCTCGCCCTCTTCGTCCGAGTGTCCGGCTTCGCCGGACGCGGCCGGCGCTTCCGCCGGCGAGCGGGTGATCACATAAAGGCCCGCGCCGCCCAGGACGACGACAGCGGCGATCCCGGCCATCAGCCAGGTCTTGTTGATCTGCGGGGTGCGTTTCATTGCGATGTTCCAAAGGGGGCGCGGCCTTGCAGGCGCGCGAGATCGATTTCGGCTCGGACCCGCGCGAGGCGGGCATCCACAGCGGCGTTGCGGGCGGCGATGAGGGCGGCGCGGGAAGACCGCAGTTCCAGTTGCGAGATGCGTCCCGCCTCGAACCCAATCCGCGAGAGGCGATAGGCTTCCTCGGCGGCCGTGACGCCGGCGTCGCTGGCGGTGACGCGGCTGACGGACGCTCTGAGACGCGCTTCGGCGGCGTTGCGATCCGCCTCCGCTTCCTGGCGCGCGCCCATGAGACGAGCGTCGGCGGCGCGGAAGTCCGCCTGGGCAGCTTCGATATTGCCCCGGTTCCGGTCGAACAGCGGCAGGGGCACGCTCAGCCCGAACGTCAGGGCGGTCGCGTCCTCGGCCTCGTAGCGTCGCACGCCGACCGAGGCGCGGACGTCGGGCCGGGCGCGGATGCGTTCGACCTCGATCCGGCTCTCGGCCGCCGCCCGCTCGGCCTCGGCCACGCGGACCTCCGGCGTCGCGCCGGACGTCACGCTCGCTGCGGCTGGCACCCGGTCGATCAGGCTGGTGTCGATCGAGGTGACCGGCATAGGCAGCATCGCCACGGCGGTCAGCCGCGCGAACGCCGCGTCCCGTTCGGCCTCAGCTTCGTCCAGGGTCGCGCGGGCGGCGGCGGCTTCGCTCTCGCCCTGGATGCCGCGCAGCAGGGGCTCGCGCCCCTCTTCGACCAGGATCAGCGCCGCGCGGGTATCGGCGATGGTGACCGTCAGGGCCTCTTCAGCCAGCAGGAACCGCCGCTGCGCGGCCTCCGCCTCGGCATAGACCAGGGCCAGCCTCGCCCCGCCTCGACGGCCGCCAAGTCACGCCTCCATCCCGCTGTGCCCGCATCGGCTCGCGCGACCTCGACCCGCGCGCCGCGACGTCCCCACAATCCCAGGTCCTGGGACAGCGACAAGGTGGTCTCGGCATTGTCGAATCCCGAAAACGGACCGCTGCCGAAGGCGTTCTCCGCCTCCAGCCCCAGTTCGGGGTTGGGACGAACCCGCGCCTGACGGACGCGCGCCTCGGCCGCGTCGAGCAGAGCACTGGCCTCAACGGTCGTCGGCATCAGGCCGATGCGTTCAAGCAGCGCCTCGAACGGGGGCGCGGGATCGGCCCAGGCAGGGCCGGTGACCGCCGCCGCCATCGCGACCACGGCACAGCCGATCGCGAAACGCGACCGACCAGATTTCAGGGTGGCATGTTCCATGTCCCAGCAGTTCCAGACGATTGACGAGCGCCATCAGGCGCAGGGCATCGTCAGGCTCTGGGAGGGCGTTCCAGGCCGCTGGGCGCACGAGACGCGAGAGGTTCGTCGGTCGGGCGCAACAGGGTGGGGGCAACGACCGTCGTCACCGTGATGGATTGGGGCGAAGACGGTATCGCGGTTCCGCTGTGATGACAGTGGCCGTGCGAGCAGATGGCATGGTCGTCGGGATCAGACGGCAGATCACCACCATCGTCGGCGGTTGATGCCGCCGCATGAGCAGGTTCCAGTTCCGCAGCGCAGGCTGCTGCATCAACGGTCGGGATCAGAACGAAGACGGCGACGAGCAGCGCGAACAGCGCCGCCACCACTCCGAATCTGCGCCGCTCCTGCACCATCTCGGCCGTGTAGCACACTCTGATCGTCAGGCAATGAGAAGTGGGGCCGCAGCTATGCGGCCTTTCGCGTCCGCTGCGAAGTCGCTTCGCCCCCGCATTCTTTAAGCAGGAAGTCAGACAACGCCTGGAGGTTTTCCTGATCTACGCGATACAGGATGGACCGCCCATCCCTTTGATATTGGACCAGTCTGGCGTGAGACAACATCATCAATTGAGTCGAGAGGGTGTTCTGAGCGACGCCCAACTTCTTTGCAATATCGCCCGATTTCATCCCCTCCGGCGGGGCTTCTTTTGCCAGCAACCGCAGGATTTCCACGCGCGACAACGTCGATAGAGCCGAGAAGCCCATCATAACCACTGCCATATCCATAATTCGGACTCCTCCGATATATTGAAGTTCGGACTCTACCGAGAACACGATATCCGTCAACCTGTTCATTGGTGTGTCAAGCAGGTTGACACTGTATGTCAGGAATCGTGACATCCCGCAACTGCCAATGTCAGCAATCCTGACACTACACGATACGCCGATATGTCGTTGACGTTGAGATGCCGGTGCTTTATTAGCGGCCTTCATCCCAAGCGCGAGTGAGGAGGATGAGACGTGGAGAGAGCATCCGAGTGCCTTGATCGACCGGCGGCGGCAGAAACCTGCGGTCTGGCGGCGAAGGAGTCTGTCGCTCAACGGTTCGACGGAGAAGAAGGCTCGATCCTAGAACTTGACGAGTTCTGGATGTTCATCCGGTCACGCGAGGAGCCGCACCCGTGAACCGCAAGCCGCAAGACCTGCGCATCCGTATGCTCCACTGTCTGTGCGAAGGCATGTCGCAACGGTCCTGCGAGCGCATCTTCGAAGTCAGCCAGAACACGGTTGCCAAGCTGTTCGCCGAGGTCGGCGACTGGGCCATCGAGCAGATGAAGAGCATCAAGAATCTGCGGATCGCCAACATCCAGGCCGACGAACTGCATTCGTTCGTTGCGGCGAAGGAAAAGAATCTGTCGGACATGATCGACCCACCCGAGGGCGCTGGCCGTGTCTGGACCTACCTCGCCATGTGCGCAGACTCCAAGCTGATCTTGGAATACCACCTCGGCGATCAGGACGCTCTCAACGCCAGCGAGTTCCTCAAGAAGGTGGCGGGAAAGTTGGAACGGAGCCCGGACGGCGGGTTCGTCGTTCGGCCGCACCTCGCGACCGACGGCCTGAAGGCCTACACGAAGGCTTTCAGAAACGCGTTTGGCGCGGACGCTGACTACGGCATTCTGGAGAAGCAATACGACAAGCAGGACAAGAACGGGAACAAGGCGCCGGGCGGACGCTACATCGGCGCCAATCGAAAAAGGGCTCGGGCGACTGGCGCGTCGAAGACACCCACACGTCATACATCGAGCGCCAGAACCTGAATCTGCGAATGGGAAACCGGCGCTTCAACCGGAAGACCAACGCCTTCTCCAAAACGATGCTGAACCACGAGCGGCACATCGCCATGTGGGCTGTCTATCACAACTACTGTTGGATTCCGCGCCCGATGCGGCCTCGCCTTCAGCCCGATGGAACGCGCAGCAGTCAATGGATCAAGAGGGACCCGGCGGCTATCGCGGCCGGCCTTGCGACGCGGCTCTGGTCGGTCGCCGACATGCTCACGATGGCAGACGACTTCACGGCCGAACGCCGACTGATGGAGTCCGTGCAGGACGAGGAGCCGCCGTCCGAGCCGATCATGATCGAGGTTTCGGACGATGATGTCGTGCTGGCCCCGTCGCATTGGGTCTATTCGAGCAGCACCCACCAATCCACCAAGGTTCACAAAGCGGAATGCGCCTTTTGCCGCGACGGCCAGGGCCGCAAGGCCGGTGCCAAGCCGTCGGGGTCTGGATGCCCTACTACTCGCTGGAAGATGCGATCGCCGCATCGGTCGCCATCCAGCCCGATGACCATTCGATCTGTAACGTCTGTCTGGGGACTATTTCAAACGGGGCTACTACCCTTAGACGACCCGGACCCCATCCCCTTGGCATCGTTTGGATCGCGATACCTAACCCCTAAAATCAAACTGCGTCACCACCAAAGGGCCCGGCATGGCTCCGGGCCCCGGGTCCGTTGGACCGGCATTGCTCAGGCGGTATCGCCATCCGTGTGCAGAGATTTGGCCAGGTCAAGCAGGCGCCGACGCGGGCGTTCACCCAGCTGGTAGTATGCCTGGATCAGGTCGAGCGTTTCTTTTCTGGAAAACATCTCACCACCGCCCGACCCCTGGTCGTCCCGCGTGGTCATGTCTTCCAGGCCGTCATAGAAATAGCTGACGGGTGATTCCAGGGCCTCAGCCAACTGCCATAGGCGGGCGGCTGAGATGCGATTGGCCCCGCACTCATACTTCTGGATCTGTTGAAAGCGGATGCCGACCTGCATGGCCAGTTGCTGCTGGGTCAGACCCAATAGCCGCCGACGACGACGCAAGCGACGACCCAGATGAAGATCAATATCGGTGGCCATACACATCCCCCTGAAGGCTTTGTCCCTTATCGGGACGGTTCCATCAAGGTCAGGCAAAGGGCGTACCGAAATCTTTTGGTAACCCTGTTCCGAATGAACGTCGTTCTTTTTGCATATGCATGCAACCGACTGGCGCTTTGCGGATTTTCAGTGCAGCGTTATCGCCCCATCCTTGAGGAGGAAAGAAACATGGGACTAGGAATCATTGGCTGGCTTGTGATCGGTATCGTCGCCGGTTGGTTGGCTGAGAAGGTCATGGGCCGCAACCACGGTATCGTGGTCAATCTGATCGTTGGCGTGGTGGGTGCTCTGTTGGGTGGCTTCATTGCCAGCAACCTGCTGGGCATTCCGGTCGGCGGCTTCAACCTGATGACCCTGCTGGTCGCCTTCCTGGGGGCTTGCTTGCTGCTGTTCCTGGTTGGTCTGGTCAAGCGTCGCTGATCGAACCCAGGGTTCACACAAACGAAAGGGCGACCCGCGTGGGTCGCCCTTTTGTTGCCCTGACGGCCTCAGCTGCCCCCGACGGCCTGATCGGTTGAGGCGGAATCGTTTGGCAGCTCCGCGCCGCCCTTCGGGTCGCGATTCCGCCGATGCCGTGAATCAGGCTCTCACGATATCCTGGACCGAAATCTGAGTTTCGTTGGCCTGCGTCCAACCAAACCGATGTCGGTCTAGTCTTCCTTGACCCGCTTCTTGCGGAAGGAGGGNTTGAGCACCTGCTTGCGCAGGCGGATCGACTTGGGCGTCACCTCCACCAGCTCATCGCTCTCGATATAGGCAATCGCCTGTTCCAGCGAGGGACGGCGCGGCGGGGTCAGGCGCACGGCCTCATCCTTGCCCGAGGCCCGCACGTTCGTCAGTTGCTTGCCCTTGATCGGGTTCACATCCAGATCGTCCGAGCGTGAGTTCTCACCGATGATCATGCCCTGATAGGTCTTTTCACCGGCACCGACGAACATCACGCCGCGCTCTTCCAGGTTCCACAGGGCATAGGCCGCCGTGTCGCCGTCGGAGTTGGAAACCAGGACGCCCTTCTGGCGGCCTTCGATGGCCCCCTTGTGCGGCTCATAGTGGGAAAACACGCGGTTCAGCACGCCTGAGCCGCGCGTGTCGGTCAGGAACTCGCCCTGATAGCCGATCAGCGCCCGCGGCGGGCACATCAGCTGGATGCGGGTCTTGCCGGCACCGGACGGGCCCATGTCCTTCAGCTCGGCCTTGCGCATCGAAAGCTTCTCGATGACCACGCCGGTGTATTCGTCGTCGACATCGACCACGACGTCTTCGATGGGCTCCAGCCGTTCGCCGTTCTCGCCGGTCTGATAGACCACGCGCGGGCGGCTGATCGACAGCTCAAAGCCTTCGCGGCGCATATTCTCGACCAGAACGCCTAGCTGCAGTTCGCCGCGCCCGGCCACCTCATAGGCATCCTTGCCGCCGGTTTCGGTGACGCGGATGGCGGCGTTAGCCTCAGCCTCCTTCAGCAGGCGATCCCGGATGACGCGGCTTTGCACCTTGTCGCCTTCACGCCCGGCCAGGGGNCTGTCGTTGACCGAGACGGTCATGGAGATGGTCGGCGGGTCGATCGGCTGCGGCGGCAGGGCCTCGGTCACGTCCAGGGCGGCCAGGGTGTCGGCCACGGTGGCCTTGGACATGCCGGCGATGGCCACGATGTCCCCGGCCTCAGCATCGTCGACCGGCTGCCGCTTCAGACCGCGGAAGGCCAGCACCTTGGTGATGCGGCCCTGCTCGATCACCTTGCCGTCGCGCGACAGGGCCTTGATCGGCATGCCCGGCACCGCCTTGCCGCTCTCGATACGTCCGGTCAGCAGGCGCCCCAGGAACGGATCGCTCTCGATCAGCACGTTCAGCATCTGGAACGGCTTGTCGACATTCTGGGCCACGGCGGGNGGCGGCACATGCTCGACGATCAGGTCGAACAGCGGGGCCAGGTCGTCGTTGGGCTGGTTCAGGTCCAGCGTCGCCCAGCCATTGCGGCCCGAGGCGTAGATGTGGGGNAAGTCCAGCTGTTCGTCCGTCGCGCCGATGGCCGAGAACAGGTCGATGGTTTCCAGATGCACCCGGTCCGGGTCGGCGTGGGCGCGGTCGACCTTGTTGATGCACAGGATCGGCTTCAGACCCATCTTCAGCGCCTTGGTCAGCACAAACTTGGTCTGGGGCATGACGCCCTCTTCGGCATCGACCAGCAGGACACAGCCATCGACCATGCCAAGAATGCGCTCCACCTCACCACCGAAGTCGGCGTGGCCGGGNGTGTCGATTATGTTGATGCGCGTCTCGCCCGCCTTGCCGTTCCACAGGACGGAGGTGCACTTGGCCAGAATGGTGATGCCGCGCTCACGCTCNTGATCGTTGGAATCCATGGCCCGTTCGGTCGTGGCCTCATTGGCGCGGAACACGCCGGACTGGGCCAGCAGCTGGTCCACCAGGGTGGTCTTGCCGTGGTCGACGTGGGCGATGATGGCGGCGTTACGCAGGTTCATTTCGGTATCACAGATGCGCGCGGCCAGATCGGACAGGCCGCGACTTATCGAAGGCGGAATGCGGGAAGGCGCGCGCCTCATACAGAAGCCCGCATCGAAAGGCCAGCCTTGCCGTGTCGTGGCTCGGCCATCGCTAGGCCAACACCCTGGGTTCCCGTCGGGCATTGCGGACCACAAACCGGACGGCAAAACACCGTCCGAAGCGTCCGATCCGTCCGATCCGTCCGATCCGTCCGGATGTGATCACCGGATTTTTGTGTGCACGTGGCCCTGACAGATGCATAGCCCGACCAGGGTAGCCCCCATGCGTCATTTCTGGACGCATCGCAGGCGGGCCCGGGGATTTTTTCGACGGCGCTCGCGGGGCCGCAGCCTCACAAACGAAAACGGGGGCGATCGCTCGCCCCCGTCCCGTGCCTGACTATTCGTGCATCAGACCTTGGCGGCCTGGCCCTTGATCCAGCGGTAGAGACCGAAGGTCAGAAGCGCGAACAGGATGATGCCGGTGATCATGCCCCCGCCTTCGGGCCAGTGCTCGCTCATGCCGAAGACCGCGAACGGCGCTTCGTTCTCGGTGGCGCCGATCACCCCGGCGTTGAGCACGCCGAATAGGCTTTCGCCCACAATCAGACCCGAGGCCAACAGCACGCCCATGCGCTTGCCGACCGCTTCATACGCCTTGCCTTTCAGGCCCTTCTCATAAAGCCAGCCACAGATGGCTCCGATCACCAGCATCATGGTCACGACCGCCGGCAGGTAGAAGCCGATGCCGACCGCCAGGGGGCAGCGNATCTTGCCCTGGGTGCCGCGGTTCAGGGCGGCATCCAACAGGATCACAGCCACGCCGATCAAGGCACCGATGAAAATCAGGTCCCAGCGCAGATCGCCGCCGACGACGCCCTTGGCCAGGGCCGAGATCAGAGTCGCCTGAGGCGCGGCGAGCGGCTCAGCCGCAATGCCCGTCGGCCCNCCNTCGAAGCCAAACGCCCGGTTCAGCGCGTTCAGCACATAGGGAATGACCACGGCCCCGGCGGCGACCCCGACGATCAGGGCCGTCTGCTGACGCCAGGGCGTCGCGGCCACCAGCTGGCCGGTCTTGAGGTCCTGCAGGTTGTCGTTGGCGATCACGGCCACCGCAAACACGATGGCTGTCACGATCAGGGCGTAGGCGATGAAGGCCGGATCGGCCGGGACGCCTGCAATCGAGATGACGCCCAGCATCAGCAGCGACGAGACCAGGATGGCCAGAATGCCAACGCCCGACACGGGGCTGTTGGAGGACCCGATCAGACCGGCCATGTAACCGCAGATGGCGGCCACAGCGAAACCGATCAGGACCACATAGACGATGCCGCCGATGACCAGCATCGGGGCCGAGGCAGCCAGGGCCGGGTTGCTGTTGGCGACATAGGCCAGAAGGGCCGCAATGCCGACCAGGCAAGCGGCGGACAGGCCCGCAACCCAGTTGATCGGAATGTCCTGCTCGGTCAGGTCCAGCACCTCACCGCCCTTGCGGCGCGACTGCGCGGCCAGGGCCGAGGTCAGGCCGCCGATCAGCGGACCGGCCAGCTTGATCAGGGTCCAGATGGCAGCCACGCCGATGACACCGGCCCCCATGAAGCGCACCTCATTGCGCCAGACCGTGGTGGCCAGCTCTGCGGCTGGGGCCCCGGCCGGGACGCTTGCGGCCAGGCTTTCCAGCCCCATGCTGGCCGTCCAGGCGACATAGTCGGGGCTGGTCATGATCGGCACGATGATGAACCAGGCCACCAGCAGGCCGAACAGCTGAGCCAGGCCGACGGTCAGACCGATCAGGTGACCGGCCCCNAGAAGGGCGAACTGCATCCCGGCCCCCAGGCCCGTCGCCCCGCCCCCNAGGGCGGCGGGCAGCTTGACGAACTTGACCGCTTCACCGGCCAGCACCTTGGCCGCCTGCAAGAAGGCAAATCCGGCCGAGACGACCGCAGCCCAGATCACCACCCACAGGCCGATCTTGTTTTCGCGTACGGCGGCATCGCTCTGGTGAGCGCCGCGCGATCCGACCTGCAGCACCTCGGCGGCGGCCACGCCCTCGGGATAGGGCAGGCCACCGTTGACCACCAGGGCGCGCCGCAGCGGAATAGAGAAGGTCACACCCAGCACGCCGCCCAGCGCGCAAATGGCGATCGATTCNCAGATCGGAAACTCTCGCCAGGCCCCGACCATGATCAGGCCCGGCAGGACGAAAATGATCGCGCTCATGGCCCCGCCAACCGAGGCGACTGTCTGGACGGTCATGTTTTCCCAGATGGTCGAGTCGCGGAAAATACGCATGACGGCCATCGAGATGACGGCAGCCGGAATGGCCGAGGCGAAGGTCAGGCCGACCTTGAGGCCCAGGTANGTGTTGGCCGCCGTGAAGACCACGGCCAGCAAACAGCCCAGGATCAGGGCGCGCAGCGTAAGCTCGATGCGACGCCCGCCAGGTGCCGCAGCGGGTGCAGCGGGTGAATCAGTCATGGATGGGGGTCCCTCTCCCAAATATTTCAGCCGAACAAAGCCCAAACTGGCGCGGGGGCAATGGCGAAGCGGTCAGCCTCAAGCGTCTTGACGCAGTCGCGCCACCGCCCGGGTCAGACGCGCCAGGTCCTCTGGACCATTCAGACGATGATCGCCCTGGGCCGACAGCTCCAGCGTCACCTCCTTCAAGNNCCGCTCGATCAGGGCCAGCTGATGCCGCCATGGAACCACATCATCCCGGCGCCCCTGAAGAATATGCACTGGACACGAGATTGAACTTGGCTGGTTCGCCAGCATCCACCGTCGGCCGTCATCGAAGAAGGCGCGCGTCAGCCGATAGGGGCCGGTCCCCTCATCGGGCATGTCAGCAATGCCCTGCTGTTCGATGGTGCCCCGGATGGCCGCCGGCAGTTTGGGCCACATCAGCGTCTCGGTGAAATCCTGGGCTGGATTGACCAGCATCAGCCCGGCCATTCGCTGCGGACGGGCCAGGGCAGCCAGCAGGGCAATCCAGCCGCCCATTGAGGATCCGACTGGCACAACCGGGCCGTCGATGGCGTCGATCAGGGCCAGGGCATCCTCACGCCAGCGCCCGATCGTGGCCTCAGTCCAGACCCCACTCGACTGGCCGTGGGCGAAGTGGTCATAGCGGACATAGGACCAGCCGCCGTCCACCGCCGCCTGATCCAGCGCCATCGCCTTGGTGCCCTCCATGTCCGAGCGGAAGCCGCCCATCCAGATCACGGTCGGCCCCTGCCCCTCGCGCCAGCGCCAGGCCAGGGTCTGGCCATCGGGGCGGGTGAGATGGCGGATCGGGGGCATATCCATGTCGGCTCCTCTCGCAGGGCGCGGTCAGCCGTGATAGCGGAAACGGCCAAGCCATTGAAAGCCACCGTTGAAGGACGCCGCCGGTTGCCAGCCTCTGCCCCACAGGTTCTCTACNCCTCGCCCAACCGCATCGGCGACAGCGTGATTGCCACGGGCATCCTGGGCGAGATCCAGCGCCAGCTGCCAGGCGCCGAGGTCACGGTGATCACCTCTGGACCCGCCGCCGCCTTCTATCGCTCGGCTCCCGGCGTGGTGCAGGTGGTGCCCATCGACAAGGCCAAGAACGGCAGCCACTGGCTGAAGATCTGGCAGGCCGCGCGGACGAAAGCCTGGGACCTGGCGATCGATACGCGCGGCTCGGCCACCACCCGGTTGGTCCGCGCCAAGCGACGCCGCATCTATGGGCGCCATCTGGAGACCGGCACACCCAAGGTCGAGGTGATCGGGCGGCTGATGGGTCTCGAGGGTGCGCTAGAGCCAGACCTGCATATAGATGCCAAGGCCCGCGCCCGCGCCGGCGAGATCATCGATGCCGATCCCGGCACTGGTCCCATTCTGGCCCTGGCCCCCATCGCCGTGCAGCCGGGCAAGAGCTGGCCCGCCGACCGCTGGGGCCAGCTGGTGGCCCGGCTGAAGGCCGAGGCCCGCTTTGACGGCTGGCGCTTCATGCTGGTGGGCGGGCCTGGCGATCACGCCCCCGCCGCCCCGGCCCTGGCCGAAGCGGGTCAGCGCGGCATCGACTTTGTGGGCAAGGGCGACATCCTGGCCTCTGCCGCCGCCATCGGGCGGGCCAGCTTGTTCGTCGGCAATGATTCCGGCCTGATGCACGTGGCCGCCGCCATCGGCACCCCGACGCTGGGCCTGTTCGGACCGACCGAGTGGTGGCTGTATGGCCCGCGCGGCCAAAAGACCCGCACCCTGGCCGCCAACANNACGAGGTCGGGCTTTGCCCCGATCGAGGACATCAGTGTCGATCAGGCCGTGGCCGCAGTGATCGACCTGTATGACAACTTTGGCGGAGCATCCGCCTGATGCCCCCAAGGCCCTGTTCATCAACNCCGACCGCATCGGCGACTGTGTGATGTTTTCCGGTGTGATCGAAGCCCTGCGGCAGCGCTATCCTGGGGTGGAGATCACCATCGCATGCGGGCCGACGGCAGCCNCCCTGTTCCGGGCCACCCCCAATGTGGTCATGGTCATCCCGTGGCAGAAAAAGAAGGCGTCCGGCCACTGGGTTGATCTGCTGAAACAGACCTGGGGCATGCGCTGGGACTGTGTGGTCGATATTCGCGGCTCGGGCCTGGCCTATCTGCTGAGAGCCAGGGATCGCCGCATCTACAATCGCCGCTGGGAGACCGGCCTGCACAAGGTCGAGACCGCCTCGCGCCTGATGGGGTTCGATCAGGCCTTCCCGCCCGAAATCGATCTGGATGAGAAGGCTCGGGCCGATGCAACGGCCGTCATCGGAACCGACNCTCGCCCTATCCTGGCCTTTGCCCCCATTTCGACCGCTCAGGACCGCAGCTGGCCAGCGGACCGCTGGGCGGCCCTGGTCCAGAAGCTCATGGCCGATCCGGGCTTCGCCGGCTGGCGCTTCATGGCGGTGGGCGGACCCAGCGACCATCAGGCGGCGGCTCCGGCCCTGGCCGTTGCGGGTGCGCGGGGCATCGACTTCGTGGGTCAGGGCGACATTCTGGCGGCGGTTGCGGCGCTGCAACGCGCCGATCTGTTCGTCGGCAACGATTCCGGCCTGATGCATGTGTCGGCCGCCGTGGGCACGCCGACCCTGGGCCTGTTCGGCNCCTCGGAGTGGTGGCACAAGGCCCCTTGGGGACCCCGGNGGCGGATCCTGGCCGCCGCACCGACGCGAGGTCAGTTCGCCTCTATCGAAGTGCTAGACGTCGACCGTGTCTTTTCAGCCGTTCTGGACCTGAAAGCCGACGTTCAACCCGCCTGACATGGCGGGAAAATCTTGATGCGGCGGGCAATCCGGCCCATATAGCCCCCAGGGATGGAGCCAACGCGCAGGATCGCGCGTTTCCTCACGCCCGCATTCGTCTTCAATAGCTACAGGAACCGACGCCCATTCGCCGTCCGATGAACCAGCCGCCCGTGAAAGACGGGCCGCCCATGAACCAAGATATCCGCGCCGCGCGCGTCCTGCTGATCGACCAGCACGGGGAAAAGCAGGGTGTCATGCCCATCTCCGCCGCGCTGGAGGCTGCCGAGGAGGCGGGCCTGGATCTGGTTCAAATCGTATCCAACAGCGAACCGCCGGTCTGCAAAATCCTCGACTACGGCAAATCTCGCTTCCAGGAGCAGAAAAAGAAGGCCGAGCAGCGCAAGCGCCAGAAGGTCGTCGAGCTGAAGGAAATCAAGCTGCGTCCGAACATCGACACCCATGATTATGAGGTGAAGGCCAAGGCCATGCATCGCTTCTTCGACGAAGGCGACAAGGTCAAGGTGACGCTGCGCTTCCGCGGTCGTGAAATGGCGCACCCGGAGCTGGGCATGAAGCTGCTGAACAAGGTTCAGGAAGACTTCGAAGAGATCGCCAAGGTCGATNTTGCGCCCAAGATGGAAGGGCGCCAGATGATCATGATCCTCGCTCCGAAATAAGCCGACCCGGTCGCTTACCGGGGCGAAATACTTGACCAATGCTTTCGTTGGGGTCGAATATTCGACTCCATGAGTATGGAGAGCACCATGCGCACCTGGCTGGCCCTGATGGGCGTGATTGTTGCGACCCTGTGCGCCGGCCCCGGGCCTGGGCCCAGTCGGCACCTCCACTGGAAGCCTACGGTGCGCTGCCCTCACTCGAAATGGTCGACCTGTCGCCCTCGGGGAATCGGATCGCGTTCATCACGGTCGCAGGCGAGCAGCGGGTTCTGGCGGTGTTCGACCGCCGCACCGGCACCTCCTTGCAAAGTGCCGGGGTCGGCATGGTCAAGGTTCGCAATCTGCAATGGATCGACGACGACCGCCTGTTCGTCACAACATCCGAGACGGTGAACCTGTCCTCCGAGCAGGCGGCCCGGCAGGAGCTCTTGCAGGGAACAATCTTCCAGCCCGAAACTGGGCGAACCCTCCGCGTCCTGCATGGAACGCCGGATCTCTTCCCGGCGCTGATGGGATCCGTGTCGATTATCCAAACCAGCGGTGAGCCCTTGATCCTGGGTCGGGCCTATTCGACGGCGCAAACGCGCCGACTGGACCTCTATCGCATAAATCCCAACAATGGTCGGGCTCAGCGCCACGAGACCATGGATCAAGACATCGCGGGATACATTCTGGACGACGCGGGCCAAACGGTCGCGCGCAGTTCCTATGGTGCCGCGTCCCAGGCCTGGGGCCTGCAGTTGCGCCGGGGCAATCAGTTCCAGGAGGTATGGAGTACCACAGCGCCGCTCGACGCACCCTACCTGGTCGGCCTGGGTCTCAACGGCGACAGCGTCATCGTATCGGCTGATCGTCCGGACCTCAGCCCTTCATCCGGGGAGAGCCCGGCTNATTTCGACGTCAATCTGGCGACCGCGACCTGGCGACCGGTGCGATTTGATTTCGAGCCGGATGGCCTGCTGTTCCACCCGTCGACACGCCGGCTGGTCGGGGCGGTACAGCTCGAGGACGAGGGCATGGTCTATTCGTTTGCCGACGATTCCGCCGACGAACTCTGGCTGGCGGTGGAAAGCGTCTTGCCCGATCGGCGGCCGCAGTTGGTCAGTTGGAGTTCAAACTTGAGGTCGGTTGTGGTGTTCACCGCCGGCGACGACGACGCAGGGACCTATCACCTTATCGACCTGGACACCCGCACCCATCAGGAGATTGGCAAGGCCTACCGGTCGATTGCCGACAGCCAGGTGGCCCCGGTAGAAATGGTGTCCTATCGGGCGGCTGATGGCCTGGAGATCCATGGCTATCTGACGACGCCACGAGGTCGCGACGCGCGCAACCTGCCCCTGGTGGTTCTGGCCCACGGGNGACCCGCTGCCCGCGACACGCGCCAGTTCGACTGGTGGGCCCAGGCTCTGGCCTCGCGTGGCTATGCCGTGCTGCAGGCCAACTTCCGGGGCTCCACCGGATACGGTGATGCCTTCATGGAGGCCGGCTATGGCGAGTGGGGCCGCAAGATGCAGACCGATCTGTCCGACGGCGTCCGCTGGCTCGCCGGGCGCGGCATCATCGATCCTCAACGTGTGTGCATCGTCGGGGCCAGTTATGGCGGGCATGCCGCCCTGGCCGGGCCCACCCTGGACCGCGGCGTCTACCGGTGTGCGGTTTCGGTGGCAGGGGTGTCGGATCTGCGCGCCATGATCGCCAATGAGGCCAATACAGGCGAGCGCCGCAACAACAGAACTGTTCGCTACTGGAACCGCTTCATGGGCGCAGATGGTCCCGGGGACCGCTCGCTGGATTCCCGCTCTCCGGCCTATCTTGCTGACCAGGCGGATGCACCGATCCTGCTGCTCCACGGGCGCGACGATACGGTCGTGCCGGTTGAGCAAAGCCGCACCATGGTCGCTGCCCTGCGCCGCGCCAACAAGCCGCACGAATACATCGAACTGGACGGAGAGGATCACTGGCTGTCGCGCGGCGACACCCGCACCCGTATGTTGGGGGAAACGGTTCGCTTCCTTGAACTGCACAACCCGCCAAACTGACGCGAGCCGTGGCCTTGCATGACGGCTTTGCCGAGTGGTCCCTGATGACAGAACAGGCGCAATCGCTAAAAACGCAATGCGCCTTTGAGTTGAAATGAGAGTGAGACGTCTATGATCAAGCGATTGGCTACGTTGGGTGTGGTGGCTGCACTTTGCCCTGGCCCCGGCAGCCCAGGCCCAGACCCCGCCCCTGCAGGCCTATTCGGCCCGCNCTTCGGTCTCCAGCGTCAGCGTCTCCTACGATGGCCAGGCCCTGGCCTATCTGCGCCGCGAAGGCGAGGCGACCCAGGCCGTCGTCCAGAGCCGCTCCGGAGAGGTGCTGGTCAATGTCGACCTCAGCGACCGTCGACCGACTTCGGTGACCTGGGTGTCGCCGGACCATGTGGCGATCACGTCCCTGGTTCTGAACTCAGAGTTCGTCGGGGTGCGCGACTACCTGCCCCAGATGGACATCGTGAACGTGCGCACACGCAATGTGGCGCGGGTGCTGCGCTCAGCCGACCGGAGCGTCATCAATGCGGTGTTCGACTACTGGCGCGGCGAATCGCGCGGCGAGCCGGCCCTGTATGTCGAGGCTTTCACCAGTCAGGATCGGGCGTTCACCCGCGACGTCTATCGTATTGATCTGNATTCCGGTCGCGGTCGTCGTGTCGAGACCGGCCTGACGGATACGCGCGGGTATCTGTTGCGCCCCGACGGATCGTTGGCGGCCCGGATCGCCACCAATCCCGACAATGGCCGCTTCCGCCTGACTGTCCCCGGCGGCGGTGGAACGCACCGCACCATCTTCGAGCAGGTCGCCCTGCTGGACGGTCCGGGCATCTGGGGCTTTGCCCAGGACCCGGACAAGGTCATCATTTCAACGCTGGAAGATGGCGAGCCGCGTCTCAGCTCCGTATCCCTGACAACCGGCCAGATTGCCGAGATCGAAGATCTGGATGCCGAGGCGTCCGGTCCGCTCTACGACAAGACCCAGCGTCTGGTCGGCATCGGCACCCAGGCGGAAGACATGGATTACGTCTTCTTCGAGCCGCGTCTGGAGGCCGCATGGAACGTCCTGCGTCGGGGCCTGCCCAACAACCGGCTGTCGCCCGTGTCCTTCAGTTCCGACTATCAGGTTGTCGTCGTCCACAGCGACAGTGCCAATGACGCTGGCACCTATTATCTTTATGACGCGGCCGCTCGGTCCGTCTCGGTGGTGGGACGGGAATATCCGGCGATCGACGCGGGCAGCATCGCGCCGGTCACTATCGTCAACTACACCGCCGCCGACGGGATGCAGCAGACCGGCTATCTGACGCTGCCACGCAATCGATCAGGCCGCAATCTGCCGCTGATCCTGCTGCCCCATGGCGGTCCGGCCGCACGTGACCACCTCGGCTTTGACTGGTGGCCCCAGGCCCTCGCCTCGCGCGGCTACGCCGTGTTCCAGCCCCAGTTCCGTGGCTCGGCCGGATTCAGCCAGGCCTATATGGAAGCCGGCTACGGTGAGTGGGGTCGCAAGATGCAAACCGACCTCAATGACGCGGTAGATCACCTCGTCAGTCAGGGCATTGTTGACCGCAACCGCGTGTGCATCGTCGGGGCCAGCTACGGCGGCTATGCGGCCCTGGCCGGCGTGGCTATGCACCCGGATGTCTATCGCTGCGCGGTGTCCGTGGCCGGGGTTTCGGATCTGCGCGCCATGCTGGGCTCTGAAGCGCGTTCCAGCGGCGGCGGATCGCAATCACGCAACCCTGTAATCCGTTACTGGAACCGCTTCATGGGGGCTNCGGGCCTGGGTGACCGATCGCTGGACGAGCGGTCTCCTGCCTATCTGGTGGCCAATATCAATGATCCGGTCCTGCTGATCCATGGCCGCAACGACACCGTTGTGCCCTATAACCAGAGTGAGATCATGCGCGACGCCATGCAACGGGCCGGCAAGCCGGTCGAACTGATCGAACTGGCGGGAGAGGATCACTGGCTGTCATTTGCCCCCACGCGGCGGCAAATGCTCAATGCCACGGTGGCCTTCATTGAGCGGCACAATCCGCCGAACTGATGCGGATAGACTTGCGTTTGGCGCGGGCTTCGCCTAGAAGCCGCGCCTTCGCGTAACCGGACCGCCGGGCGAACAGGCATGCCTGGGCGGTTCAGAACCGGGTTTCCAACTATGGGCTCAAGTAGCCGATAGGCGGTAGCCCACTCAGAAAAGAGATGGAAAATGCCGAAACTGAAGACCAAGTCGGGCGCCAAGAAGCGCTTCAAACTGACGGCTNCGGGCAAGGTGAAGGCTGGCGTTGCCGGCAAGCGTCACCGCCTGATCAGCCACAACTCCAAATACATCCGCCAGAACCGGGGCACCCAGGTGATGTCGGATGCGGACGCCAAGAAGATCAAGACCTACATGCCGCCGCCTAGGGCGCGGCTTCCGGGAACGATCCTCAACCCATCAGTTTGAACCCCAGCCCTGAAGCAAGTGAGCCGCCGCGCGGCAAACGGCAGGGCACTTCTTAGAAAAATGGGCCTCAAGCAGCGAGCGACCGCGTCGCGAGCGTTAGGCCTTCCGAAGGAAACACGAAAATGGCTCGCGTTACTCGGGGCGTTACGTCCCACGCCAAGCACAAAAAGGTCCTGAAGCAAGCCAAGGGCTTCTACGGCCGCCGCAAGAACACCATTCGCGCCGCCAAGGCCGCCGTGGACCGCGCCGGGCAATATGCCTATCGCGACCGCCGCACCAAGAAGCGCAACTTCCGGGCCCTCTGGATCCAGCGCATCAACGCTGCGGCCCGCATCGAAGGCTTCACCTATTCGCAGTTCATCCACGGCCTGGGCAAGGCTGGCATCGAACTGGACCGCAAGGTGCTGGCGGCCATGGCTGCCGACGAAGCCAGCTTCAAGGCCATCGCTGACAAGGTCCGCGCTGCTCTGGCGTAATGCTGGCCCTACCGCTCGGGACGCGGTCCCTCGCTGCTTGAGGGCGTTTTCGATCAACAAACACCCGCTCCGGTCTCCGGGGCGGGTGTTTTTGTTTCTGGCAACCTTGAGCCGACCGGTTCGTTTGCAAGATAGCCGTCGCCTGCGCGGCGACCCACCGATCTATCCAGGAGCCATGCCCATGTCCGTCGCCCGCGTTACCGAAATCACCTCTGCCTCGACCGTCGGCTTTGAAGATGCCATCAAGAAGGGAATCGATCGGGCCAACAAGACGCTGGATCTGGTCGAGGGTGCCTGGGTCCAGGAGCAGAAGGTGGTCGTCAAGGGCGGCCAGATCGTTGAATACCGGGTCAACATGAAGGTCACCTTCATCCTCAAAGACTGAGGCCGGTGCGCCTGGGGGCGTGACGCGGGCGCATTCCCCCGCTAGACGGTCGCCACCATGACCGATCTGGCCCAACTCGAACGCGATCTTATCCACGCCATCGACACAGCTGACACCTCAGCTGCGGTCGAGGAGGTGCGGGTGCAGGCTCTGGGCAAGTCCGGGTCCATTTCGGCCTTGCTCAAGGGCATGGGCGCGATGAGCCCGGACGCGCGCAAGGAACAGNGGCCGCTCATCAACGGCCTGCGTGACCGGATACAGACCGCCATTTCAGCGCGCAAATCGGCCCTTGAGACCGCCGAACTGGATGCTCGCCTCCTGGCCGAATCCTTCGATCTCAGCCTGCCCCCTCGCCCGCGCTCCAAGGGTTCGGTTCATCCGACCTTGCAGGTCATGGACGAGATGATCGCCATCTTTGCCGACATGGGCTTCGCGGTGGCCGAGGGCCCGGACATCGAGGACGACTTCCATAACTTCACGGCCCTGAACTTCNCGCCCAAGCATCCGGCGCGGGAGATGCACGACACCTTCTTCCTCAAGCCCGACCCGGAAACGGGCGAGCGCAAGGTGCTGCGCACCCACACCTCGCCGGTGCAGATTCGCACCATGATGAGCCAGCAGCCGCCGATCCGCATCATCGCGCCGGGCCGCACGTTTCGGAAGGATTCGGACGCCACCCACACGCCGATGTTCCACCAGGTCGAGGGCCTGGTGATCGACAAGGGCATCCACATGGGTCATCTGAAGTGGACGCTGGAAACCTTCGTCGCCCGGTTCTTTGAGCTGGACAATGTCGACGCCCGCTTTCGACCGCACCATTTCCCCTTCACCGAGCCGTCGGCGGAGATGGATATTCGCTGTGACCGGTCCGGCGGTGAGCTGAAGCTCAACCAGGGCGACAGCTGGATGGAGATTCTGGGCTGCGGCATGGTCCATCCCAATGTCCTGCGGGCGGCCGGCATCGATCCGAACGCGTGGCAGGGCTTCGCCTTCGGCATGGGCGTCGACCGCCTGGCCATGCTGAAATACGGCATAACGGACCTCCGCCCGATGTTTGACGCCGACACCCGGTGGCTGGCCCATTATGGCTTCTCCGCCTTTGCGACCCCCAACTCCGCCAGCGGCCTGAGCTAGAAGACTGACCTGATGCAGATCACCGACACCTCCCTGACGCTGCCGATCATCGGACCGGACCCGACCTACGAAGATCGGCACATCTGGCTGCCGCAATTGACCATCGAGGCGGCCCAGGCCGGGTCGGCCATGATCGAAGGCAAAACCTTCATCAACTGTCGCTTCGAGGGACCGGCGGTGCTGCTGCCGCTCGGCCGGACTTCCTTCTCCAACTGCAATCTCGGCGACAGCATGGGCGACGCGCGCAATTTGCTTCTCAAGCCGATGGGTGCGGCAAAGGTCACGGGCATCATTCCTGTGCGCGATTGCACCTTTGAAGGCTGCGCCTTCTTCCTGGTCGGCTTCACCGGGCCGGATGCCTTCCTGGAACAGTTTCAGGCCTCGCTGGAGGGGACGCCCGCGTGAAGTTCACCCTCAGCTGGCTGAAGCAGCATCTCGATACGGATCTGGACATCGGCGCCGTGGCCGAGGCCATGACCATGGCCGGGCTGGAGGTCGAAGATGTCCACGATCCGGCCGCCACCCTGGCCCCGTTCACGGTGGCCAAGATCGTCTCGGCGGAGCGCCACCCGGATGCTGACCGCCTGCAGGTCTGCCAGGTCGATACGGTCGATGGCCGCAAGGAAATCGTCTGCGGAGCCCCCAATGCGCGGCCGGGCCTGACAACCATCTACGCCCCCATCGGGGCGTATGTGCCAGGCCTGGGCGTGACCCTGGTGGAGAAGCCCGTGCGGGGTGTGGTGTCCCACGGCATGCTGTGTTCGGCCTCCGAGCTGGAGCTGGCCGACGACTCGGACGGCATTCAGGAACTGGACGACGGTCTGTCGGTCGGCACCCCGGTCGCCGGGGTGTTCGGGGCCGAGCCGGTCATCGATTTTGAGGTTACGCCGAACCGGCCCGACTGGCTGGGCGTCGACGGCATTGCCCGCGACCTGGCCGCTGCCAGCGCCGGCAATCTGATCACGCCGGCCATTGAAGCTGTTGCGGGCCATGGCCCCTGCCCGGTCCGCGTTCGGCTGGAGGCCNCCGAGATGTGCCCGGTCTTTGCCGGTCGCGTCATTCGCGGGGTCAAGAACGGCCCGTCGCCTGAGTGGCTGCAGCACCGGCTGACGGCCATCGGCCTGCGCCCCATCAATGCTCTGGTCGATATCACCAACCTGATTTCCTTTGACCGGGCCCGGCCCCTGCACGTCTATGACCTGGCCAAGTTGTCGGGCGACGAAATCGTGGTGCGCGGCGGCCAGGTGGTTGGCGACATGCCCGAGCATCTGATTGCCCTGGACGGCAAGACCTATGCCCTGGCACCGCACATGTGCGTCATCTCCGATGCGGCGGGCGAGCGGCCCATTGGCCTGGGCGGAGTTATGGGCGGCGAGTCCACCGGCTGTGACGAAGCCACCACGGACGTCTTCATCGAAAGTGCCTGGTTCGATCCGCTGGTGACGGCCCAGACCGGGCGCGACCTGACCATCAGCTCTGACGCCCAATGCNACCGCTTTGCCCGGGGCGTGGACCCGCAGACGGTGGTGCCGGGTGTGGAACTGGCCACGAAGCTGATCCTGGACCTGTGTGGCGGTGAGCCGTCCGAGATCGTGGTCGCCGGACAGGTGCCAGCGGACCCCTCCCCGGTGATGTTTGATCCGGCGCGGGTCGCGGCCCTGACCGGACTACAGCTCAGCGATGACCGGATTGCCGAGATTCTGGTGGCTCTGGGCTTTGTCGTGGCCCGCGGTGCGACCTGGACTGTCACCNCGCCCAGCTGGCGGCGCGATGTCGAGGGTCCGGCTGATCTGGTCGAGGAAGTGGCCCGTATCGAGGGCTATGACGCCCTGCCGTCGACGCCCCTGCCGGATCTGGGGGCTCCGCCGTCCGGCGTGCTGGATCCCCGTCAGAGCCGCGTGCGCCTGGCGCGTCGGGCCCTGGCCGCCCAGGGCTATCAGGAGGCCGTGACCTGGTCCTTCACCAGCCAGAAAGCGGCGGAGCTGTTCAACGGCGGTGGCGATCACCTGACCCTCGATAACCCGATTGCGGCGGACCTCGATGTCATGCGTCCGTCGATCCTGCCCAATCTCATTCAGGCGGCGGCCCGCAATGCCGCACGCGGCCATGGCGATGTCAGCCTGTTCGAGATCGGTCCCATCTATCCGGGCGACGGCCCCAGCGATCAGCGCACCGCCATTACGGGCTTGGTCGTCCCGCGCCGCCCGCGCCACTGGGACGGCGGCACGNAGACGGCGCTTATGGCGCTCAAGGGCGAACTTCTGACGCTGCTGGAGACCCTGGGAGCGCCCGTGGCCTCGCTGCAGCTGGTGCAGGGGTCCACCGATGCCTGGTTCCACCCGGGTCGCTCGGCCTGCCTGCAACTGGGCCCCAAGTCCGTGGTGGCCCAGTTCGGAGAGCTGCACCCGCGTGTGCTGAAGGCTTTGGACGCATCCGGTCCGATGCTGGCCTTTGAGGTCGTGCTGGAAAACCTGCCTGCGCCGCGTAAGTCGGCGACCAAGGCGCGGGGCGCGGCCCGCCTTTCGGCCCTGATGCCGCTGAGCCGCGACTTCGCCTTCGTGGTTGAGGAAGCCAGGCCTGTCGGTGATCTGGTCCGAGCGATTNCAGGGGCTGACAAGACCCTGATCGATCAGGTGCGGGTATTTGACCTCTATCGCGGCCCCGGCGTCCCGGACGGCCACAAGTCGGTGGCCTTGGAAGTCGTGATCCAGCCCAGCGACGCGACCTTGACAGATGCCGACATCGAAACCCTGTCGGGCAAGATTGTGGCGNCCGCTGCCAAGCTGGGCGCGAGCCTGCGGACCTGAAAGCAGGTCAGTGCGGGTCTTGATGGACGTTGGCGTCAAAAACCAGCGAGCCGGACGGTGCGCCGGATCGAGCTCTGACATTAGGCTGAGCCGAGTTCGGTCTAGTCGCAGACCTTCGTGCCCAGGATCTCGCATTCATAGACTTCGTGGCCGAACACCCCGCTGAGGGTGACAAACCCGACCAGCATCAGACTGCCCAGGGCCAATGGCAGCCACAGGACCTGGCGGCGGCCGTCTGCGTGCCGGGCAAAGGCCGTCTTCAGCAGCACCAACCCGCCCACGGCAATCAGGGCCATGCTGGCCAGAAACACCACCGAGCCCAAGGGGTTGGTGCGGAACATGTGGTCACTGATGACCCCGGCAAAAACTGACGCGTCGGCCCATGGCCATTGGCCACCAGGGCATTGAGGATCAGGAACGGCGCGGCGCAGGCCAGGCCGAACAATGCCCTGGGCCAGGGGAACTTTGACGCCGCGACGGTTGAGGCTTGAGAAAAGGCCATGAGCGATCCTCCGTGTCACAATCTACGCCGATAGCGCGACCGGCGAAACGCCCTGTCAAGGTTCCGTTAACCAAGCCGCCGCAAGGCTGACTCAAAGGCACGGCAGGGTTCCTTTCGTGCTGAGTCTGGCTGTCAGGAGTTCGCCATGCATCGTCGTCATCTGATCCAGTCCGGCCTGGCGTTCGGGGCGAGCGGGGCGCTGAGCGCCTGCGCGACCAACTCCACCCCGGCGGACCCCAACTATCCGATTTCGACCGACCGCACGGCCCCGACCTATACCGCCGATGAGCTGATCGCGGCAGGCTCGCGCGAGATGGGCATTGCCGCCGAAAGCATCGGTGCGGCGATCGAACGCGTGTTTGCCGAACAGNGGGATCGCCCCACCGCCTATATCGCCGGGGAAGAGGCCGCCGGGGCCGCCGGTATCGGCCTGCGCTACGGCCGCGGAGCCCTGCACATGAAAGACCTCTCGGCCTCGGTCGAGGTTTTCTGGCAGGGGATTTCGATCGGCTGGGATATCGGCGGCAATGGCGNNCGGGTCTTCACCCTGGTTTATGGCCTGTTCCATCCCGACATGATCTACCGCCGCTACCCTGGCGTGGAGNGGTCGGCCTACCTCGTGGGTGGCCTGGGCGTGAACTATCAGCGCGCCGACGGCATCGTCCTGGCCCCCATCCGCACGGGCGTGGGCCTGCGCCTCGGTGCCAACGTCGGCACCATGGCCTACTCAAGGCAGCGGAACCTGTTGCCGTTTTAGGGTGGAGCATGGACAGAGGCTTCGCCATACTTACTGAACGCCTGCTACCGGGCCTCAAGTGAGATCGGGCAGCTGGTCCCGATGGCGGCTGATCACGCCACTGAGGACGAGGTGAACCAACTGCGATCCGAGATCGGCATGGCGGTCGGCGAAATCGGCCAGATCACCGACACGATCTACAAACTGCACCCCGACCTTTATTCTTACGTCGAGACCCAGGTCGAAACCTACGGTCGTGTTTCCTAAGCGTCGTGGGCAATCAACGCCTCCAGCCCGTCCTTCCAGTTCGGATACTTCGGTCGCCAGCCCAGTTCGGCCTTGGCGCGGGCGTTGGAGAGGCGTTTGTTGTCCAGGTAGAAGCGGCGCATGGCGTCGGACACGCTGGGGTCGTCGATCTCCACCTCGGGCGGGCGTGGCAGGCCCAGGCGCTCGGCGGCAAAGGCGGTAACGACATCGGCGGGGGCCGGTTCGTCATCGGTTAGNGTATAGGCGCGGCCCGGATGGGGCTTGGCCATGCTGGCAAACAGGCCCGCCACGGCATCGGCCACATGGATGCGGCTGAACACCTGGCCGGGTTTNCGAACGATCCGGGCCGTGCCATCCCTCAGCTTGTCCAGCGGCGAGCGACCGGCGCCATAGAGGGCCGGGAGGCGGAAAATCTGCACCGTCAGGCCCAGGCCCTGCCCGGTTTCCAGCCAGTCGCGCTCAGCCCGGACGCGTCGGGCCCCCTGCAAGGTGGCGGCATTCAACGGGTCATCCTCAAACGCCCAACCGCCGTGCCGGTCGCCATAGACGCTGGTGGAGGACACATAGCCGATCCAGTCGGGATAGGCCCCGGTCGTCGAGATGGCGGGCACTAGCGCCTTCAGCCCCGGACACCCCTCTGCCGTTGGCGGGGCGGTGATCAGGATGGCGTTGGCGCGGGCGACCGCCTCGGTCAGGCCCCCGACATCCAGCGGGTCGATGACCTCAAACCCCTCAGCCTTCACCGCTGCCCGGCGGTCCGCATCACGACTGGTCAGGGTGGCGATGCCCCCTCGCNNCACCGCCTCACGTGCCGTCGCCTGGCCCAGCCAGCCNCCGCCAAAGACCAGAAGTTGGGGACGCCCACCCGCCGCCGTCAGGCCGTTTGGGCCTGCGGTGTGGCACTGGCCGGGGCGACCACCGTGGTCTCCTCGCTGGCCAGGGCCTCGGCCCGCTTGGCGTTCCAGCTGGACACACAGGGCACCTTGGAGCGGTCGGCCCGGTCGGCATAGCGACGGGCGATCTCGGTCACGTCGTTCATCAGCCCCTCAGCCAGGGTGATCGGCTTCAGGCCTAGCTCCTTGAACTGGTCATTGGCCACAACCAGCTCGTTCTCGTCGGCCTCCAGACGGGGATTGGGCACGTTGTGGATTTCGGCCCCGGTCATCTCAGCGACCATCTGGGCCAGGTCGCGGACCCGGCGGCTCTCGGTCATCTGGTTCAGAATCTTGACCCGCTCACCCGCCTTGGGCGGGTTCTTAAGCGCCAGCTCGACGCAGCGCACCGTGTCCTGAATGTGGATGAAGGCCCGCGTCTGGCCACCCGAGCCGTGCACGGTCAGCGGATAGCCGACCGCCGCCTGGATCAGGAACCGGTTCAGAACTGTGCCGTAGTCGCCGTCATAGTCGAAGCGGTTGATCAGGCGCTCATCCTTCCTGGTCTCTTCGGTTTCAGCCCCNCAGACGATGCCCTGGTGCAGGTCGGTGNNAAGGCCGTCATTCTTGGCGTAGAATTGGAACAGCAGGGCATCCTGGGTCTTGGTCATGTGATAGATCGACCCCGGATTGGGCGGGAACAGGATTTCCTGCTCGGCAGGCCCAAAATCGGTATCGACCGTGACCTTCAGATAGCCCTCGGGGATGCGCAGGCCCGCTGTCGTGTAGCCATAGACCCCCATGGTCCCCAGGTGGGCCAGATGCACATCGCGCCCGCTCTCGACGATGGCGGCCAGCAAGTGGTTGGTGGCATTCAGATTGTTATCGACGGTGTAGAGCTTGTGCCGGGCCGACTTCATCGAATAGGGCGCAGCCCTCTGCTCGGCGAAATGCACCACGCTGTCCGGTTGCCAGTCGCGGATGAGGGCCACCAGCCGGTCGAACTCCTTGCCGACCGTCATGTTGGTGAACTCAATCGTCTTGCCCGAAACCTCTTTCCAGGCCGCGATGCGCTCGCCCATCGGCCGGATCGGCGTCAGGGATTGCACCTCCAGCTCATTGTCGATGTCGCGGCGCGACGGGTTGTCGACGATCATGACATCCCAGCCGCGGGCCGAGAGATGCAAAGCCGTGGGCCAGCCGCAGAAGCCATCCCCACCCAGAACCAAAACCTTCATGCGTCCTCACCCACTTCCTCGTTGTCTCATGCCTAGCCATACCGGACGGCGGGTCAATGGGCCACATCCGGCAACGCTTCCAACTGACGCAGGATTGATGCGCGAAGGCCTTGCGCCGGACCCGTCACGGCGGTTTGTCTTGGCTTCAATGTCGTCGCAACCAACTTAAAACTTGACGTTGACGTAAACGTAGGCTTTTACAGCGCCACCGTCCTCTTTGGAGACTCACTTCTATGACCGACGCCTATATCTATGACGCGGTGCGAACCCCGCGCGGCAAGGGCAAGAGCGACGGATCGCTCCATGAGATCACGGCCCTGAGCCTGGCGACCCAGGTGCTGGAGGCCCTGCGCGACCGTAATGACCTGGACACCTCCAAGGTCGACGACGTTATCCTGGGCTGCGTCTCGCCAGTGGGTGAGCAGGGTGCCGACATCGCCCGCACCGCCGTGCTGAATGCCGGCTGGTCGCAGGATACGGCCGGTGTGCAGATCAATCGCTTCTGCGCCTCGGGTCTGGAGGCCGTGAACATGGCGGCGGCCAAGGTGAAGTCTGGCGAGGCTGACTTTGCCGTCGGCGGCGGCGTCGAGGCCATGAGCCGTGTCCCGATGGGTTCCGACGGCGGGGCCTGGCCGGTCGATCCGACCAGCGCCTTCAAGACCTATTTCGTGCCCCAGGGTGTTTCGGCGGACATGATCGCCACCAAGTGGGGCTTTTCGCGCGACGACGTCGACGCCTATTCGGTTGAGAGCCACAAGCGTTCGGCTCGCTCGTGGNAAGAGGGCCGGTTCAAGAACTCGGTCGTGCCGGTCAAGAACCAGCTCGGCCTGGTGCAGCTGGACCGCGACGAGACCATTCGCCCCAACACCGACATGCAGACGCTGGGCGGCCTGAACCCGTCGTTCCAGATGATGGGCGACATGGCCTTCGATGCTGTGATCAACCAGCGCTATCCTGAGGTGGCCAAGGTCAATCACGTGCACACGCCGGGCAACTCGTCGGGCATCGTTGACGGCTCGGCGGGCGTGCTGATCGGCAGCCTTGAGGCGGGCAAAGCCCTCGGCCTGAAGCCGCGTGCCAGAATCCGCGGGGCCGCCTCGATCGGCTCGGAGCCGTCGATCATGCTGACGGGACCGNAGTTCGTCACCCACAAGCTGCTGGGCAAGTTGGGCATGACCAAGGGCGACATCGACCTGTGGGAGCTGAACGAGGCCTTCGCCGCAGTGGTGCTGCGCTACATGCAGGCGCTGGATATCCCGCATGACAAGATCAACGTCTGCGGCGGAGCCATCGCCATGGGCCACCCTCTGNGGGCCACCGGCGCGATGATCACAGGCGTGGTCCTGGACGAGCTGGAGCGGTCCAACAAGGAAACCGCCCTGATCACCCTGTGCATCGGCGGCGGCATGGGTACCGCTACTGTCATCGAACGCGTCTGATCCGGGAGCGACGGACCATGGAAAACTTCAAGATCGACGTCGATGCCGACGGCATCGCCACCATCACCTTCGACGTCCCCGGGCGCTCGATGAACACCCTGACCGGCAAGGTCATGGCCGAGATCNCCCAGTGGGTCGAACAGGTCAAATCCGACGACGCCATCAAGGGTGTGGTCCTGACCTCGGGCAAGACTTCGGGCTTTTGCGCCGGGGCGGACCTGGGGGACATGGCCGCAGGGATGCTGGGCGGTTCGGACCTGCAAGCGGCCTATGACGCCGGCTGGCGGCTGAACGGGNCGCTTCGCGCGCTGGAGACCTGCGGCAAGCCGGTGGCAGCGGCCATCAACGGCCTGGCGCTGGGCGGCGGGCTGGAGCTGACGCTGGCCTGTCACTACCGCGTGGCCGGTGACAATCCGAAGATTCAGCTGGGCCTGCCCGAGATCAAGGTTGGCCTGTTCCCCGGCGGCGGCGGAACCCAGCGCCTGTCGCGTTTGATCGGCGTGCAGGCGGCCATGACCGCCATGACCACCGGTTCCTCCTGGCGTCCGAACGAGGCCAAGGCGGCGGGCGTGATCCACGACGTGGTTCCTGCGGGCACCGAGGTCGAGGCGGCCAAGTCCTGGATCAAGGCGGGCGGCAAGGCCAAACAGCCCTGGGACGACAAGGGCTTCAAAATCCCCGGCGGCGGCCCCTACCACCCGGCGGGCATCCAGAACTTCCTGGTCGGCAACGCAATGATCCGCAAGCAGACCTACGGCAACTATCCGGCGGCTACCAATCTGATGAAGGCTGTCTATGAGGGCCTTCAGGTGCCGATGGATGCCGCCCTGCGGATCGAGACTCGCTACTTCATCAAGACTCTGATGACGCCGCAGGCTCAGGGCATGATCCGCTCCCTGTTCCTGTCCAAGCAGGAGCTGGACAAGGGCGCTGTGCGCCCGGCGGGCATCCCGGCTTCGGACCCCAAGAAGGTCACTGTCATCGGTGCCGGCATGATGGGCGCGGGCATCGCCTATGTGCAGGCCATGGCCGGTATCCAGACCATTCTGATCGACCGCGACCAGGAAAGCGCCGACAAGGGCAAGGCCCACGTCGAGGAACTGCTGAAGAAGCGCCTGTCGCGAGGCCAACTGACCCAGGACAAGTATCAGGCCCTGCTGGATTCGGTCGTCGCCACCACCGATTACGACCAGATCAAGGGCTCGGACCTGGTGATCGAAGCCGTGTTCGAGAACCGCGAGATCAAGGCCGATGTCACCAAACGGGCCGAGGCCCAGCTGGAGCCCGGCGCGGTGTTCGGCTCCAACACCTCGACCCTGCCGATCACAGGCCTGGCGGAGGCATCGGTGCGGCCAGAGGACTTCATCGGCATCCACTTCTTCTCGCCCGTCGACAAGATGATGCTGGTGGAGATCATCCTGGGCGAAAAGACCGGCCAGGCGGCCATCGCCAAGTCGCTGGACTATGTGATGAAGATCAAGAAGACGCCGATCGTGGTCAACGACGGTCGTGGCTTCTACACCTCGCGCTGCTTCGGCACCTACGCCGCCGAGGGCATGGCCATGCTGGAGGAAGGCATTTCGCCGGTCCTGATCGACAACATCGGCCGGGCCACAGGCATGCCGCGCGGCCCGCTGGAAATGCACGACGATGTGGCACTGNACCTCAGCGTCAAGATCGCCAAGCAGACCGCCGAAGACCTGGGCGACGCCTACCAGCCGCTGCCAGGGTCGGAGATCGTCCGCAAGATGGTCGAGGACCTGGGCCGCTATGGCCGCAAGAACGGCAAGGGCTTCTATGACTATGACGTCAAGCCCAAGGTCATCTGGTCCGGTCTGGCCGAGCTGGCCCCGGTCAAGGTCGATGAGCTGAGCCCCGCCGAGGTTGAGGACCAGAAGCAGCGCCTGCTCTATCGCCAGGCCATTGAGGTCGCCCGCTGCTGGGAAGAGGGCGTCATCGACGACCCGCGAGAGGCCGACGTCGGCGCCATCCTGGCCTGGGGCTTTGCCNCCTGGACCGGCGGCCCGATCACCCTGATCGACCAGACCGGGCTGAAGGCCTTCGTCGCACAGGCCGACATCTATGCCGAACGCTATGGCGACCGGTTCAAGGTGCCGCAACTGCTGCGCGACATGGCCGCCAAGGGCGAGACCTTCTACGGCAAGTTCTCAGGGCAAAAGGCAGCGGCCTAAGGCCCGAGATCAGAGGGAGGGGCGGCGATGAACATCGGATTTGCCATCGCCGCCCTCCTGTCCCTGATCACCTTCGCCACCCACACCTTTGTGGGCGGCATCTATGCGGCAAGGCCCCTGCTGGCCGCTCACAACTTCGACAAGGCCAGCCGTTGGCTGAACTATATGTGCTGGCATATGGTGACGGCGGTGCTTGTGGCCTTCACCGCCGGGTTTGCCTGGGCCGCCCTGAGGCCTGAGGCCGTTGAGGTGGCGGCGCTGCTGACAGCCCTGGCCCTCCCTCTGTCCGGCATCAGCGTCTGGGTCACCCTGAAAGGTGGCATCCCGCCGTGGCGGTTCCCTCTTCCTGGCTGTTCGCCCTGATCCTTGCAGCGGGGCTGTGGGGTCTCGTCGGCTGAGGCGATTTCCAGCCCGCCGATTGAACCTTTACTCCATGCCCGCACCACCTATCCCTGAACCCAGGTGGAAAGGGCCGTGGCCTGAATGGATCGCGCCGAGACATATCGACTGACGGCGGCGGCCCAGGCCGGGTCTGAGGTTGCCTTTGCGCGCCTGGTGCGAGTCCGGCATCCGCGGCTGGTGGCTCATGCCTGGCGCCTGCTGGGCGACCGCGAGGCGGCCACGGATGTGGCGCAAGGAGCCTGGCTGGAGATCGCCAGGNGGCTGACGCGCCTGCGGGACCCGCAAGCCTTTCCCGCCTGGGCCTATCGCATCACATCGCGCCGGGCCGCCGCCCACATCCGGGGCTCCNAGTCCGCCCGTCGTCTGAGCCGGGAGCTGGAACAGGCACACCTGACCGAGGCCGTGACGCCCTCAGAACCTCACCGTGACCGGGACGACGCCTTGCAGGCCGCCATCGCCGCCCTGCCTCCGGACCAGAGAGCCGCCGTGGCCCTGCACTACAGCGAGGGCTTGTCCGTGGACGAGATCGCCGTGGCCCTGGATGCCCCGGTCGGCACCATAAAGACCCGCCTCATGCACGCCCGGCTGAAGCTGAAAGCCGCCCTTCAAGGAGACACCCATGACTGACCTCGACGACGCCCGCATTCACGCCGCCCTGAAGGCCGAGGAGCAGCATCTGCTCGACCAGATCGGCGAGGACCCGCCTTTCTTCGATCAGGTCTGGAGCCTGTTCCGGAACCGCAACGCCTGGGTCACCTGGCTCCTGATGGTCAGTCAGACCGCCCTGTTCATCGCCAGCGTCTATGCCGGGTGGCGCTTCTATCAGGCCACCGACGCACTGTCGGCCCTGCACTGGGGACTGCCTGCTGCGATCATGCTGCTGATGAGCCTGATCATCAAGCTGGCCCTGTGGCCCATCGCCCAGATCGGCTGCTGCGGCGGGACCTGATCCGCTTTGCCAGGCTGGAAACGGAAGGCTGATCGGCAACCCTCGCTACAGATCCACCACCTCGAACCCGCCCTCGGCGGCCAGCCGCTCGGACAGCACACGGCGGTGGCATTTGGCGGCGGTGCCACAGAAACACAGGATGGCGGTCGGCCCCGCCGCCGCCAGGTCCTGCAGCCGCGCGTAGTCGAGCTGGAAGGCAGGCTCGGCCATGTGCCCGGCATAGATGTCGCGCATCTCTTGGGTGCGACCGGCGCGGGCGGCGTCGCGTCCGGCCTTGGGCGTGCCGACGCCACGCAGGTGGGTGTAGGCAATGCCGGCCTCGGCCAGACTGTGGGCCAGCAAAGTCTTGGAGAAGCCGGCCCGGCGCGAGGCGGCGATGGCCCGCACATCGACCAGCTGGATCACCCCCGCCCCTGTCAGCCGTTCGATCACGGCGGCTTGCGTCTGGCCCTCATATCCGATGGTGTAGAGCGTCATGGCTTCCAGATGGGAGCCTGTGGGGAACCGCCAGATGCAGCGACGCCAGATCCAGACCGAACGCCTGAGCCAGTCCATTCTGGAGGCCGGAAGCGGGCCGCTGGTCGTGTTGGTGCACGGCTTTCCCGAGCTGGCCATCAGCTGGACCGCCCAGGTCCAGGCCCTGGCCGATGCCGGCTATCGGGCCGTCGCGCCAGACATGCGCGGTTATGGCGGCACCGACAAGCCGGTCGCAGTGGAGGCCTATCGCATGGCCGAGCTGGTCGGCGACATGGTCGATCTGGTCCACGCCCTGGGCGAGACCCAGGCGGTGGTGGTCGGCCACGACTTCGGCTCGGCCGTGGCGTGGAACTGCGCCCTCCAGCGGCCCGACGTGTTCCGGGCGGTGGTCGGGCTGTCGGTGCCGTTCGCCCCGCGCAGCCTGCGGGCCCCGCCCATCGCGGCGCTGAAAGCCATCGGCCAGCGCATCGGCCAGGAGCTCTATATCGTCAGCTTCCAGGCCCCCGATGCTCATCATCCTTTCGATTCCGATCCGCGCGGGTCTCTGCGCAAGGCCTTCTGGAGCTACGACGGGGCGACCCCTGCGGGCCAGCGCTCGACCGGCTGGCTGCCGCCGGGGGTGCCGATGCTGGACACCATCTCGGACGAGGCCACCCTGCCGCCCTGGCTGACGCCGGAGCACTTTGATCTTTACGTCCAGGCCTTCTCTGCGGGCGGGTTCGCAGGACCAGTCAACTGGTATCGCAATCTGGATCGCAACTGGCACGATACCGAGGCCTTGCAGGACAAGACCATCGACCAGCCCGGCCTGTTCATCGTCGGGGCGTTCGATCCGGTCCGGCTCTACTCTGGCAAGCAGGAGGAGGCGCAAGGCCAGTGGCTGACCGGGTTGCGTGGCCAGATCGTCGTGCCCGACGCAGGCCACTGGATCCAACAGGAGCGGCCCGAGGCGGTCAATGCGGCCCTGGTCGCGTTTCTGCGGGATTTATAGGCCGGCGGCCTCGGCGGTGATTTCCAGGCTACGTATGCGAGCATCGGTGTCGAAGATCATGCCGGTGACCATCACCTCATCGACGCCCGTCTGAGCCTCAAACGCCTTGAGGCGCTCACGCACCGTGTCCTTCGCGCCGATGGCGGCATAGGCCAGACGGCTTTGCACGGCGGCAATNTGCTGCGGGGTCAGGTGCCGGGTGATGTCGTCGACCGGCGGCTTGATCCGGCCCGGCTTGCCCGAGACGACGGCCGCAAAGGCCTGCTGCATCGAGGTCGACAGATAATGGGCCTCGTCGTCCGTATCGGCGGCAAAGACATTGATGGCGGCGATGACATAGGGCTGGTCCAGCTGGGCCGAGGGTCGGAACCCTTCGCGATAGATGCCCAACGCCTGCATCAGCAGTTCGGGTGCAAAATGACTGGCGAAGGCGAACGGCAGGCCCAGCTCAGCCGCCAGTTCGGCGGAGAACAGGCTGGAGCCCAGCAACCAGATCGGCACGTTTGACCCGGCCCCAGGCCAGGCGGTGACCTGCTGCCCCGGCATCGGGTCGGCCAGATAGCCCTGCAGCTCCTGCACATCGCGCGGGAACTGGCATCGGCGGCGCAGGGCCGCGCCGCCGTCCCCATCGGTGCCGGGCGCACGCCCCAGCCCCAGATCGATCCGACCCGGATACAGCGCCTCCAGCGTGCCGATNTGCTCGGCCACCACCAGCGGCGGATGGTTGGGCAACATGACCCCGCCCGAGCCGACACGAATGCGTTGGGTAGCCCCGGCCACGTGACCGATCACCACCGAGGTTGCCGCCGAGGCGATGCCCGGCATGTTGTGATGCTCGGCCAGCCAGAAGCGGGTGAATCCCAGCCGGTCCGCCGCCTGGGCGTGCCGAGTGGTGTCGAGCAGGGACTGGCGAACGCCGCCGCCTTCGACGACGGGCGACAGGTCNAGAACCGAATACTGTGTCATGCGTCACAGATCGTGTTGCGCATTGAGAAATCAACCCGCCCCTGCGTCGCACGGCAGGTGCTTGTCAGTCTTGGGTTGGCCCACTTTCAAGGAACCGCAGTGCCGTCATCACGTGGGCGCGCACGCCAATTGGCAGAACGCGCTCATTGACGTCGAACTGGGGCGAATGGTTGGGCGCAGAGCTGGCCGGATCGACGCCATCGGCTGAGGCCCCCAGATGCCAGAACACGCCAGGCACCTCCTGCGACAGATAGCTGAAATCCTCGGCCACGGTGGTTGGCGGCGCGACCGGATTGACGGCATCGTCGCCCGCAGCCTCACGCAGCACCGGGGCCAGCCAGGCCGACAACGCCGGATCGTTATAGACGAGGGCCGCGTTCTGGCGCACGCCAAACTCCGCCTCGGCCCCATAGGCGGCGGCGACATGATCAATGGCGACCTCAGCCCGAGCGACCAGATCGTTGCGCTGTTCGATATTGAACGTGCGCAGCGTGCCGGACAGCACTGCCCGGTCCGGAATGATGTTGTAGCGTACGCCGGCATCGATCGTGGCGATGGTGAACACCGTTGGCGTCGTCGTCGGGTCGATGGTGCGCGCGGTCAGGGTGTTGACGGTCTCGATCACCTGACCGGTGACGGCAATGACGTCGATCCCCTTCCACGGCCAGGCCCCGTGGGTCTGACGCCCGGTCAGGGTGATGTCGACCCGGTCCGAGGCGGCCATGAANCCTTGCGGCCGATAGGTGATGTGACCCGGCACGCCTGGCACGACGTGCAGGCCAAAGATGGCCTCCGGTCGGGGATCGGCCAGGGCCCCNTGTTCGATCATCAGNGCCGCGCCGCCCTTGGGCTCGCCTGAGGCCCCTTCCTCGGCGGGCTGGAAGATGAAAACGATGGTCCCCTGCAGCTCCTCGCGCATCCCGGCCAGCACCGTGGCCGCCCCCATCAGCATGGCGACATGGGCATCGTGACCAAAGGCATGGGCGACCGGCACCGTATTGCCCATGTAGGTGCCCGTCTGGGTCGAGGCGAAGGGCAGGCCCGTGGCCTCCTGCACCGGCAGGGCATCCATGTCGGCACGCAGGGCCACAACCCGTCCCGGCTGGCGGCCCCGCAGGACGCCAACCACGCCGGTGCGCCCGACCCCTCGNCGCACCTCCAGCCCCAGAGAGCGAAGGTGGGCCGCCACGGCAGCCGCCGTGCGATGCTCGTTGAAGCCCAGCTCGGGATGGGCGTGGAAATCCCGGCGCCAGGCAACGACCTGGCCTTCAACCGCTGTCACGGCCTGATTGACCTGATCGAGCGATGCTGTGTTGGCTCGGGTCTGGGCTTGGGCTTGCCCGCCCATGGCAGTCAAGATCAAGGCCGCTGCGACGACGCCCCCTTCGTGCTGACCTAAACGTCATCGTCCCTCCGAGCGGATACCTGATCCCGAGCGCCACCCTGCCCCGCCCCGACATGCGCCACAAGCCTGTGGGTTGAATGCAGCGAGCAACGGGCGCATCACCGATGCCATGAACCTGCGCAATCCGGCCTTTGTCATCCTGTTCTGCGTCAGCCTGATTGCGGCGGCAGGTAACATGGCCCTTCAGTCGGTGTTGCCGGCCATCGGTCGGGAGTTCCGTCTGTCCGACACCCTGGTCTCAGCGGCCTTTGCCATTTCCGCGCTGATGTGGACGGTGACATCCCCGTTCTGGGCGCGACTGTCCGACAAGATGGGACGTAAAGCCGTGATGCAGATCGGCCTTTTGGGCTTCGTCCTGTCACTGGGCGGCTTCGGCCTGGCCGCCACCACCGGGCTGGAGGGCTGGTTGAGTGCCGGTGTGGCCTTTGGGCTGATGGCGGTGGCGCGGACCATCTATGGCGTATTTGGCTCCGCTGCGCCGATTGCCTCCCAGGCCTATGTGGCCGACCGCACCACGTCGGAGGAACGCACCCAGTCGATGGCTCTGCTGGCTTCCGCGCAAGGACTGGGCACTGTGCTGGGGCCTGCTCTGGCCCCGTTTCTCGTGCTGCCGCTGGTGNGCCTGGCCGGGCCGATGTACGCCTTTGCCCTGGCCGGTCTTTTGATGCTGGTGATCCTGCACTGGCGCTTGCCCAGCGGTGACGTGGTGCGTCAGCCCTCGCCGTCAGGCCAACGCGGACCCGCCGGTCAGGGTCTGTGGAAGGATCCACGGGTGCGCGACTATCTGATCTATGGCCTGCTCGTCACCGGCAGTCAGGCGATCAACATCTCTGTTCTGGGCTTTCACGTTATCGATGAAATGGCCGCGACCGGCCTGGGCGTGCGCGAGGCCCAACCCTTTATCGGCCTGGCGATGCTGGCCGGAGCTGCCGCCACCCTGTTGGCGCAATGGGGGCTGATCCCGATGCTGAAGATGGAGCCACGGGCCCTGATGCGGTGGNGGGCCGGGCTGGCGCTAGGCGGCAATCTGCTAAGCGTTTTCGCCNCCGCCTACTATGGCGTGGTGATCGGCTATGCCTTGGTCTCGCTAGGGNTCGGCTTTGCCCGCCCCGGCTTCACGGCCGGATCTTCGCTTGCGGTGGGGCCCTCCGAACAAGGGGCTGTCGCGGGGCTGATGATGTCGCTGGCGGGTCTCAGCTTCCTGGGCCCCCCGATCATCGGCGTGGCGCTCTATGAGCTGTCCGAACCTGGCCCGTTCCTGGCCAATGCAGCCCTGCTGCTGGCCGCCATAGCTTTGTGCCTGTTCAGTCCCAGCCTGAAGCGCGGCATCCCCGATCTTCCAGATCGCGACGAGACACCTTCGCTGGAAACGCCCCCGGCGTCTCAACCGGGGCCTGAGGGCAATCGCTAGGGGTCAGACCTTCACGCTCAGGCGGCCGCCGTCTCCTGGCGGGGATGGAAGAACAGGGCCTGGCTGATCGCCGCCTTTACCGTGTCTGGCTGGAACGGCTTGGTGATCAGGAATGTCGGCTCGGGCCGGTCCCCGGTCAGCAGGCGCTCNGGAAAGGCGGTGATGAAGATCACCGGGACATTGATGGCCTTCAGGATATCNCTGACCGCGTCGATGCCGGAGGAGCCATCCGCCAGCTGAATATCGGCCAGCACCAGCCCTGGGCGTCGGCGCGACACCGCCTCGACAGCCTCGGCATGGGTGGTGGCCGTGCCACTGACCGAATGGCCCAACTCGCGCACCAGGCTTTCGATGTCGGCCGAGATGATGGCCTCGTCTTCAATGATCAGCACATCGGTGGCCAGCTCTGCGTCGATGTCGGCCTGGGCCTCGGCAATCAGTTGCGCGACCTGGCCCATGTCGGCCCCAAGGATCTGGGCGGCCTCGGAAGGCGTGAACCCNTCCAGCGCCGTCAGCAGAAAGGCTTGGCGTGAACGCGGCGAAATCTTCAGCAGGCGGTCGGAAGCCTGCTGGCCNTGGACCGGATCGGGGTCTTCCATNTGGGCCCCCGTCGATGACCAGATGGTGTGAAAGACATGGTAAAGNGCCACCTGCGGGGTCATATCCGCCGGGAGCTGGCGCTCGCCTGCCGCCAGCGCCTCCAGCGTGACCCGCACATAGGTATCTCCAGACGCCTGATCGCCGGTCAGNGCCCGGGCATATCGGCGCACATAAGGCAGATGTGGTGCCAGTCTGGCCAAAAGGCTCATGCAATACTCCCCGACGGACGCGACCGGCTAAGCGGGGCCACAGACACTTTCGCCCTAACCCCTCATCGTTACAAGGGTTCCCTTGAGGCGATTGCACAGATCGCCGTGTCGGCAAATCGACGATTTGACCGTGCCAGGTGGAACCGGACGCAGCAGTTGGCGTTCCGAAGCTAACGAGAATCGTGTCTCACCTGTTCCGTGTCGGTAGTTCTTTCACGCTTATGTCCAAAGATTCGACCCCTCCCAATCAAAGAACGGACACATCCGGAACCGGATGTGCCCGAGGTCGACCTGCACGAAGCCCGGGTGCGCCAGCAGGCCATCGGTGCCAAACTGCGTCACATGTTCGATGAAGTGGTCAATGAACCCGTGCCGCAAGAGTTTCTGGACATCCTGCGACAGGCCGACGAACGCCGCGGTGGTGACGCGTGAGCGGATCTGTCCGGCGCTCGACAGCGCCCAAGCCTCCGTCCGAGGATGATGAGGCTTTCAAGGCCGAACTGGTGACGTTGATCCCGCACCTGCGGGCCTTCGCCAGGACGCTGGCGGGAGACCCGACGGCGGCAGATGATCTGGCGCAAGATGCCATGATGAAAGCCTGGGATGCCCGCGCGAGCTATCAGATGGGCACCAATATGAAGGCCTGGACCTTCATGATCCTGCGCAACCACTNNTATTCGGAAAAGCGCCGGTCCTGGCGCCAGACCCAGTTGGATCAGGAGGCGGCCGAACGCACTCTGGTCGCCGTCGATGATCCTGAATCACCGGTTGCCCTTGATGAACTTCGGCTGGCGCTCAACACCNTGCCGGAAGAGCAACGCGAAGCTCTGATCCTGGTTGGTGCGGGTGGCTTTGCCTATGAAGAGGCGGCCGATATCTGCAACTGCGCGGTGGGCACGGTCAAAAGCCGGGTCTCGCGGGCCCGGAAAGCCCTGCTGGCCACACTGGAACGCGGCGGCTACCCGCGCGACGGTCGTGCTGCCGGAGACGCCATGCGTTCCATTCTGCAGGATGCAGACCGGTTGAGCAGCAGCCGGCGGACCTGAGTTCGGTGCTGGGGCTGCACCGGTCAATCCAGAAACAGCCGCAGCGATGGCTGCAGGGCATCCGGTTTCGGCTGGGACTGGCCATGTCTCTGGCCCTTCTTCCCATTTTTGTCCTGGCTGCCGCCCAGACCCACGCCGCCTACCAGGCGGAGAGCCGCGAGGCCCGCCGAGATCTGATCCTGGCCGCAGAGCGCACAGCCCAGGCGGCACGCTCCCGGCTGGACGGCACCATGATCCTGCTCGAAGCCCTGCGGTCCGATCATCCAGATGCCGGATGCCCTGCGCGCATGGATGGTTTGGTGGCCCGCGTCGGCGAGGTTGAGGCCATCGGCCGCCTGANNACCAGGACGGGCAGGTTTTGCGCCTCCCAGACACCAGCAGGACATTCTCAGTGGCTGGACGGCATCCGCAATGAGCGTTGGTGGAGCCGACTGGCGACGGGCGCACCAGAGGTTATTGCCCGCCCTCGCGACAGGCCCGGGAAGAGCNCACACCTGGTGGTGGCAATCCGCCTGTCGCGCCCACTGNGGGCTNTTGATGGGGCGATCGTGGCCCAGGCCCCGCTGTCCGGCCTGGAGCCCGACGTTCGCGACCCTGCGCTGCCACAGGGAACGGAGGCAGCGCTCATCGGCCCTGCAGGGAAGNTTCTGGCGGCCACAGAGCCCGAGGCCTTTGCGCTGCGCGGAGAAGCCCTTGGCGATCGCATTGACACCCAAATCAGCCACCGCACCCAGGCGTTCGAGGCTGCAGACTGGCGTGGACGCCACCGAACCTATGTCTCGACAGCCATGACGGGGCGTGATGTGCATGTCGTGCTGTCTGCGCCCAGGGACAATGTGTTTAACTGGGCTCGCCTCAACCTGATGGGATCACTGAGCACTGCCCTCCTGACCTGGCTGGTGGCGCTCGGGGCCGTCATGCTGGTTTCGGATCGCCTGGTGGTGCGCTGGCTGGCCTATCTGCAAAGGATCGCTGCGATCTACGGTCGCGGTCGATACCAGGTGCAGCCCGTTCAGGCCAAGAAGGCCCCGACGGAAATCCGCGTCCTGGCCNAATCACTGGACGATATGGCCGACACGATTGGAGCCCGGNATGCCTCCCTCAAGGCCTCGCTGGCGGACAAGGACGGCCTGTTGCGGNAAATCCATCACCGGGTGAAGAACAATCTTCAGATCATCTCGTCCCTGCTGTCGATGCAGCAACGGGCCCTGACCGACCCGGTCGCAAAATCGGCACTGGGTGACACGCGTCAACGCATTGCGGCCCTGGCCCAGATCTATCGCACCCTCTACCAGAGCCCCGACCTGCGCCACACCGATGCCCGCATCTTTATCCACGACATGGTGTCCCAGCTGGTCGCCAATGAAGGGCGGCGGCAGCATCTGATCGAAACCGAAGTCGAGGCAGACAGCCTGATCATCGACCCCGACAAACTGGCCNCCTTGGCCCTTTGGCTGGTCGAGGCCGTGAGCAACGCCCAANAACATGCCTTCGCTGATCGCGGGNGGCAGTTGCACGTGCGGTTCAAAGTGCGAGGTGACACCAGTATCCTCGAGGTCGAAGACGATGGTCCCGGCATGGTCGAAAACTCCGCATCGGGTGTCGGCACAACCCTGACCGCCTTTGCGCGACAGTTGCGGGGCAAGCTGGAGTTTGAGGCCGTCGAGCCCCATGGGACCCTGGCTCGGATGAGTTTTGCCACCCCCGAAGCCACCTCGCCTAACGACCCCGCTTTGCTGGGAACCGACAGCGCGGCATGACGTTCTCTAGACGACGAAAGGTTATCCCGACGGAGATTTGACATGCGTAAGGTGTTTGTTGTGTTCGCGACCTTGGCAGCCCTGACCACAGCGGCCTGCAACACGGTAGCCGGCGTGGGCGCGATGCTTCGGCCGCTGGCCAGGCCGTCACCAGCGCCGCCGAGCAAGCCAAGAACTGATATCCAATCCCGGTCACGCACCCGACACGCGACCCGGTTGAAGAGGCCCGCTGCCTCCCCTGGCAGCGGGCCTTATTTCGTTCAGCCGGTGACGACTTGCACCGGACAAAACGGCATTAGCATCGGCACCCAACCAGCACAGCGCACGGCTACTGCCATGCTGAAGCAGCAAGAACGGGCGGGGAACACACATCATGAGTCACGAAACGACGCTGAGGCTGGCACGCCCACGCCGCAGGTGGTCCGAACCTGCGCACGGTCGTCACAGCGTCGGCCGCCGGCACCGCGTTCGAATGGTATGACTTCTTCATCTTCGGCTCACTGACGACCATCATCGCCAAGCATTTCTATGCCGATGTTGGCGAGGCGACATCCTATATTCTGGCCTTGCTGACCTTTGGCGTCGGCTGTGGGCGCNCCCTGGGGGCCCTGGTATTCGGTTGGTTCGGTGACAAGACCGGGCGCAAGACGACCTTTCTAGTGACCATCACCCTGATGGGCCTGGCCACAGTTCTGATCGGGGTTATACCGGACTACGGGGCCATCGGCATCCTGGCCCCCATCTTGCTAATCTTCCTGCGCATCGTGCAGGGCTTTGCCTGGGCGGGGGAATATGGCGGAGCCGCGATCTATGTCGCTGAACACGCCCCGCGCCAGAAGCGCGGCTACCTGACCGGCTGGATTCAGACCACCGCCGCCTTCGGCCTGATTGGGGCCCTGGTGGTGATCNTGACCACGCGCCTGCTGATCGGCACCGAAGCCTTTAATGAATGGGGCTGGCGCATCCCCTTCCTGATCTCGGCACTGCTCCTGGCCATCTCCCTGTGGATCCGCCTCAAGCTGCACGAAAGCCCGGCCTATCAGAAGATGGAGGCCGAGGCGGGCGGCGGGATCACCGCACCCTACAAGGAAGCCTTCGGCAACTGGAAGAACCTGAAGTTCGTCCTTCTGGCCCTGTTCGGCATCATGGTGGCGCAAGGGGCCGTCTGGTACTGCGGCTATTTCTACAGCCGCACCTTCCTGGAGAAGTCGCTGAAGGTCGATGTGGCCACAGTCGACCAGCTGATCCTGGCCGTGACCCTGTGTTCGGCCCCGCTCTATGTTTTCTTTGCCTGGCTGTCGGATCGTGTGGGGCGCAAGCCGGTCATGCTGTTCGGCATGATCCTGGCGCTGGTAGCCTTCTTCNCCGGTTTCCATGCCATGGCCAAACTGGCCAATCCCGCCNTGGTGGAAGCGCAGGCCCGCGCCCCGGTGACGGTGATCGCCGACCCGGCGACCTGTAGTCTGCAGTTCGATCCTGCTGGCAAGACCGCCTTCACCAGCTCCTGCGACATCGCCAAGAGTGTGCTGTCCAATGCGGGCATCAACTATGCCAATGAGGCGGCCCCGGTCGGGACGGTGGCCTCTGTGCGCATTGGCGATAAGACTTTTAGTTCGGTCGATGCCAGCGGCCTTTCAGGCCCGGCGCTGAAAACCGCCCGCACGGATGTGGAAGGCCAGATCAGGNAGGCTCTGACGGCGGCGGGCTATCCGGCCAGGNCCGATCCGGCGCGGCTGAACTGGTGGGGCGTGTTCGGCGTCCTGCTGATCTTTATCGTCGCGGCCACGGCGCTGTATGGTCCCCAGGCTGCGGCCCTGGTGGAGCTGTTTCCANCGCGGGTGCGCTATACCGCCATGAGCCTGCCGTACAACATCGGCACCGGCTGGGTCGGCGGCCNNTTGCCCGCCACCAGTTTCGCCCTCGTGGCGGCCTCGGGGAACATGTATTTCGGCCTGTGGTATTCTGTGTTCTTCACCGCCATCTCGGTCATCGTCAGCCTGCTGTGGTTACCGGAGACCAAGGGCCGGGATCTGGATACCATCGGCACCTAGGAGCGTGTGGATCACATGACCTTATCGGCGCGTGAGCTTGGCCTAGGCCTGATCGGCAATCACGCCTGGATCGCGGGTGAAGCCGTCACCGCCGATGCGCAGATTGCCGTCGATGATCCGGCCACCGGAGAGATCATCGGCCATGTCCCCGACCTGGGCGCAGCTGAAACTGAGCGGGCCATTGCCGCCGCCACCGCCGCCTTTCCGGCTNGGGCCNACACCAATCCGCATGAGCGGGCGGGCTTTCTGCGTCGCTGGGCGGCACTGATCGATGACCGGGCCGAGGCCCTAGCGGCCCTGCTGTCGCTGGAAAATGGCAAGCCGCTGGCCGAGGCCAACGGTGAGATCGCCTATGCCAATGGCTATATCAAATGGTTTGCCGGAGAGGCGGAACGGCTGATCGGCGATACCCAGGACACCCCGGCGGGGCACTTGATCGTCACTTTCCGCGAGGCGGTCGGGCCGTGTGCCCTGATCACGCCATGGAACTTTCCGTCGGCCATGCTGGCGCGCAAGCTGGCCCCGGCCTTTGCGGCGGGCTGCACCGTGGTGGCCAAGCCGGCCAGCCAGACCNCCTTCTCGGCCCTGGCCCTGGCTGAACTGGCCTATGAGGCGGGCCTGCCGCCCGCAGCCTTGAGCGTCATCACCGGCGAGGCGGCAACCCTCGGCGGTGTGCTGACAGCATCGCCCGATATCCGAAAACTCAGTTTTACCGGCTCGACCCCGGTGNGCCGCAGGCTGGCCGAGCAGTGCGCCCAGACCCTCAAGCGGCTGTCGATGGAGCTGGGCGGGTCGGCCCCTCTGATCGTGTTCGACGATGCCGATCTGGATCAGGCCGTGGCCGAGACGATCAAGGGCAAGTTCCGCAACTCCGGCCAGACCTGCGTGTGTCCGAACCGGGTCTATGTTCAGGCTGGGGTGGCTGATGCCTTTGCTGACCGCCTGACCCAGGCGGTAGCCGCCCTGCAGGTCGGGGATGCCTTTGAGCCGGGCGTGCAGATCGGGCCGCTGATCGAGGACAAGGCTCTTCTGAAGGTCGAAGCACATCTGGATCATATCCGGGCGACCGGTGGCCGTGCCCTGACCGGTGGCCATCGCCATGCCCTGGGCGGTCGATATTTCCAGCCGACGGTGACGCTAGGCGGCGATGATGGCCTGTTCCGCGCCGAAGNNACCTTTGGGCCGCTGGTGCCGGTCTTCTCCTTTGCCGATGAGGCCGAAGCCCTGGGCCTGGCCAACGCCACCGAGTTCGGCCTGGCGTCCTACGNNTTTACCCGCGATCTGGACCGGGCCATGCGGATGGGACGTGGCATCCAGGCCGGTCTGGTGGGCATCAACACCGGTCTGATCTCAACACCCGTGGCCCCGTTCGGCGGCGTCAAACAGTCCGGCTATGGCCGCGAAGGCTCCACCCACGGCATCGATGACTATCTGTCGACCAAGGCCGTGACCCTGGCCTGAAGACGTCGACCTAGTCGCCTGATGCCGGAGCACCATCCAGCGCGGCGTTGACCACACCAGGCTCCGTGACGACGATGCCCTCGGGCGCAGCGGCCAGGCGNGTCAAGTCGCCACCGCGCAACACGTCCAGGGCTCGCTGCAGCTGGTAATCGGTATCCTTGTCAAAATCTTCGCCGGGGCCTCGCGCGGGTGTGCGCCCCTTGCGTTCTGCCCCGATAGAAGCATCCAGCGCCGTGGCATAGGCGGCTTCAGAATAGATAAAGCTGGAGCGAGACACGATGCGGGCCTCAGCGGCTGTGCGGGCCACCTCAAGGTCCGGCTCGATGCCGATCTTCTGGATTGATCGACCGGANGGNGTGTAATAGCGCGCCGTCGTCATCGACAGCGCCCCGTCCTGCCCGCCGCGCAGAGGAATCACCGTCTGCACCGACCCCTTGCCGAAGCTGGTCAGGCCCACAATCGTCGCTCGCTCATGGTCCTTCAGAGCCCCTGCCACGATTTCCGACGCCGAGGCTGAGCCGTAGTTGACCAGGACCACCAGGGGCAAGCCGTTGGTGAGGTCGCCCGGGCGGGCCGAATAGCGCTCAATGTCCTGGGGCGACGCCCTCTGGCTGACGATCTCCCCGCGTTCCAGGAAGGCATCAGACACCGCCACCGCTGCATTCAACAGGCCGCCACCATTATTGCGCAANTCCAGGACATAGCCCTTGACGGCTGGGTTCTCGCGCTTGAGGCGTTCGAGGGTTTCGGTCAGCTCACGACCGGTATTCTCATTGAAGGTGGCAATCCTAAGGTAGCCGAACTCGCCTTCCATCCGGCCCGTCACCGACTGGATGCGAATAACATCGCGCACGAGGGTCACATCGCGCGGCTCCTCACCATCGCGCAGGAAGGTGACCTGCACCGAGGTGCCGGTATCGCCGCGCAACTTTTCGGAAACCTGGCTGACCGTCAGGCCCGATGCGCTTTGACCATTGATGGCCGAGATCACATCGCCCGCCTGAACCCCGGCCCGGGCGGCAGGGCCGTCGTCCATGGGTGAAATCACCTTCACCAGACCGGCCTCCGAGGTGATCGTCAGGCCGACGCCCGAATACTGGCCTTCAGTGCGTTCGCGCAGATCACCATAGTCGCGCGGGGCCAGATAGTTGGAGTGCGGGTCCAGCGCGGTCATCATGCCCGACAGGGCCGCCTCGATCAGCTTTGTATTGTCGACCGGCACGACGTAGGCCTGCTCCACGATGGCCAGCACGTCCCCGAACAGTTGCAGCATGCGGAAGGATTCGTTGCGCGGGGTCTGAGCCGAGACGGTGGCCGCCCCGGCGCTGAACAGAACCAGGGCAGCAGCGCCGGCAATCAGGGGTTTACGCATGGTCGTCCTTCTGGTCTGCGACGGTTCGTGCCCAAGCCTTTGCATCCGCTGCAGGCCAAAACACGGCATGGTGTGTCCGGGCCGATACAATCAGCACCGTGGGACGATGAAAAGGGGTCGGCGTAAAGGCCAGGTTACGGCTTTGGTCGACGTTCATTCCAGCCAGGCCGCCGGATCGACCGGTCGCTCATCGTGCCGCAGTTCAAACAGGACTTCTGCGGTCTCACCCCGGTGCCAAGGCNNGCTGCCGGGTTGTACTGACTGGCCCGCCTCGACGGACACCTCTGCCAGTCCCGCCACGACGGCTCGCCAGCCCGGGCCGAGATCGAGCACGACCACCTGGCCCCAGCCTGCCAANTCGCCGGCATAGGCGACCCGCGCCTGCGCCGGGGCGGTTACGGGAATNGCGCGCCCTTGCCAGCGCCAGCCGGTCGAGCCGCCGCCGAAGCGGGCCGAGGGTTCGCCCTGCACCGGGAGATCCAGCCGCCGCCGACCGGCCGGCAAGGCNGTTGTCGGCAGACCGACGACTTCCGTCGGTAACTCTCCACCGAGTGCACGCAAGCGCGTGGCGAGCGCCTCCAAATCGCGCCGCGCAGACCGCGCGGCAGCCTGTGCTCGTGCGGCTGAGGCTTCCAGGCGGGCCAGGCGGCTTTCACGATCGGCGCGGTAGTCGCCCCGGGCGCTGTCCGCGGTAAACAGGGCCTCCGCCGCTAGCGCCGCCTCTCGCCGCTGTTCGACGAGGCTGACTTCACGCTGCGACAGGGCGACGACGCGGGCCCGGACCTCCGGTGCTGCGGCTTTCATCAGGATCGAAGCCCGAACCGCGTTGATCGCCTGGTCTGCCGGCACGAGCAGAGGCGGTGGTGGTTCTCGGCTCATCATCTGCAAGCCCGACAGGAGCCGCGCCTCCTGGCCTCTCAGCTCCGTCAGGTCGGCGGCCAACGACGCCTCGCGAGCACTGAGCGCCGCCAGACGAGCACGCTGGGCGGCCAGGGCCGGTTCATCCGTGTCGCCGACCGGGGCCGGTTGTTCACGCAGGTCCGTCAAGGCCGCTCTGGCAAAGTCAGCATCGGCCTCCAAGGCACGCAGCCGGGCCTGGGCATCGCGATATTCAGCCTGAAGCTGAGCGATACTGGCGGCGTCCTGNGGCCGAGCCCCGATCGCCGCCGGAGCCACAAATCCGACAACCAAGATCGCCAGAAGCGCCTCGCATAGTGCCTTCAGTCCCGGTGATAGGGCGAACCGGCCAGAATCGATACAGCCCGATACACCTGTTCGGCCAGCATGGCGCGNGCCAAGGCGTGGGGCCAGGTTTGGGGACCGAAAGCAATCAGGCGGTCAGCCGCCTGGCGAACCTGAGGGGCCAAACCATCGGCCCCGCCAATGGCGAATACAAGTTTTCGCTCTCCGCCATCGCGCCAGGTCTCGATCAGTTGGGCGAACTCACGACTGGCCATGCCCTTGCCGCGTTCGTCACAGGCAACCAGACGGGCACCCTCGGCGGCCTTGAGGATCAGCTCTGCTTCTGGCCCCTTGCCTGGCTTTCGCGGCTCGAGGTCCAGCAGTTCCATAGGACCCAGCCCGACCGGGCGACCGGCGAGGGTGGCGCGTGTGGCATAGTCCAGCGCCAGCTGGGCCTCTGGCCCGCGACCGGGCTTGCCGATGGCGGCGAGGATCAGCTTCATCGGCGCACCCGGCCCTGTGGCTCAGGCCATCTTCGGGCGGCTGTCGCTGCGGTGACCGCTGTCGACCGACCAGATCTTTTCGATGTTGTAGAAGGTGCGCACTTCGGGCCGGAACAGATGCACGATGACATCACCCGCATCCAGCAGCACCCAGTCGCAGTGCGGCAGCCCNTCGACCTTGACCCGTCCCAGGCCCAGTTCCTTCATCGTACGCTGCAGGTGATCAGCCAGGGCACCGACGTGCCGGTGCGACCGGCCCGACGCCACAATCATGGTGTCGGCCATCGGGCTCTTGCCCTTCAGGTCGATCAGAACAATGTCCTGGGCCTTGTCATCATCGAGCCGCGAGAGGATGGCTTCCTCGATCGCATTGGCCCCAACGGGTCTGGGAGCGGGCTCGGCATCATGGGCGTGATCGGTCACGCCGTCGGTGTCTGCGTGCGCTTCTTGCGCGGGCGAGGGGTCAGGGGAGGGCTCCAGGCGGTCAAACTCAAACCCGGACCTTACCATCAACTGGGCAGGACGTCACCCGGCCTTTGAATCCGGCGTAGCGGCGGGTTCAGGGCCTGATGTCGGGCCTTCAGCTGGGCCCGGATGGCGCTGGAGGATCGCGGATTGAGCGGGGCGGTCAGATAGGTCCAGGCCGGGGCCGGCATATAGGCCAGCAGCCGGGCTTCCTGGGGCGGCACGCGGGATGCGGCAAACCGCTCGGCGGCAGGNGCATTGCGGCTGTCGAGCATCGAGCCTGGCCGCGCGATCACCGCCATCGGCATCAGGCGCATAATATCGGTCCAGCCACGCCAGCGGTGGAAGTTTTCCAGATTGTCCGATCCCATCAGCCAGACAAAATGCACCCCGGGATGCCGGTCGACGAGTGCGCGCAGGGTGTCGATGGTCCAGCGGGTGCCCATGCGAGTCTCCACATCGGAGATGATCATCTGCGGGCCTGTCGAAGCCAGGCGCGCGACCTTGCGGGCCGACGCCATTCGCTCCTCCAGAGAGGCCGTTTCGGCCGATGACTTCAGCGGATTCTGGGGCGATACCATCCACACCACCCGGTCCAGGCCCAGTCGCCGCAGGGCGGTTTCGGCGACATGGGCGTGACCATCGTGGGCCGGATTGAAGGAGCCTCCGAACAGGCCCACGGTCATTCCCGGCGTCAGGTCCAACCCGTCACGGAGGGATCCCCGGCGAGGTCCGGGATGACGCGGCGCAGGACCAGCGTGAAAGAACGGCAAGGGCGTGCTCGGGAACTATGGACGGCCGGACTTTGCTCAGCCCTGCCCTAACGCCGCTCCCTAACATGACCTTGCAGGCGCGTCACGTGCCCCGTTGGCCGCCCCCTCTCCCGGTTCAGGGCTGCCAGCCTTCGTCCGGCCCGGCGTCTTCGTCAATGGCCTCCTGCCGTGTCTTCTTGACCTCTTCCCAGGCGGCCTGCAGCAGCTCGGGCAGGCCTTCGCCGGACACGCCGGACACCAGATAGACCTCCTGGCCCGAGGCGGCCTCCAGCTCGGCCTTCTCGGCCCGCATCTCTTCGGTCAGGGCGTCGATCTTGTTCAGGGCCACCAGCTCGGTCTTNTCACCCAGCCCCCGNCCATAGGCCTCCAGCTCATGGCGGATGATGCGATAGGCCTCAGCCACATCCTCCTGGGTGCCGTCGATCAGATGGATAAGGCTGGCGGTGCGCTCCACATGGCCCAANAAGCGNGTACTGATCCCCGCCCCTTCAGAGGCCCCNTCGATCAGGCCAGGGATGTCAGCAATGACAAACCGGCGCGTGGGGCTGAGGTCGACCACACCCAGATTGGGGGCCAGGGTCGTGAACGGATAGTCGGCAATCTTGGGCCGGGCGGCACTACAGGCGGCCAGAAAGGTCGACTTGCCGGCATTGGGCAGACCCGCCAGGCCGATGTCGGCGATCAGCTTCAGGCGCAACCAGATCCAGCGCTCCTGACCTTCCTGACCCGGATTGGCGTGGGTCGGGGCCTGGTTCTGCGGGCCCTTGAAGCGGGTGTTGCCCCAACCGCCATTACCGCCGCGCAGCAGCATCTCGGTCATGCCGGCGTGATCCAGATCCAGCAGCACCGTCTCCTTGTCCTCATCCAGAACCTGGGTGCCGACCGGCACCTTGAGCACCACATCCTCGCCCTTGCCGCCATGCATCTGGCGACCCTGGCCGTGGTGGCCGGTCTGGGCCTTGAAGTGCTGCTGATAGCGGTAGTCGATCAGGGTGTTCAGCCCNTCAACCGCCGTGATCCAGACATCGCCGCCCTTGCCGCCGCCGCCGCCGTCCGGGCCGCCATGNGGAATGAACTTCTCGCGCCGGAACGAGACGGAGCCCGCCCCGCCGTTGCCCGAGCGGATGTAGATTTTGGCCTGATCGAGGAACTTCATGGGGGCTTATGCCGCAGATTGACGCGGAACGGCAGTTCATTCTCGGGATTCAGATTGGCCGATCATAAGCCGTTCGCAGAGATTGGCATTTGCCAGAAGGTCGGCCTCATCCGCATCCGCCGCGACTTGCCAGATTTCGTCCTCCCGTCCGGTGTTGAGCGGGTCCGCCGCCCGGTCCAGATCGTGCTGCGAAAGCCGGAGGTGTTCCCGGCCTATGAGGTCGATGAGACGGTCGGCCCGCCGGACCAGATCTGGTCGGGTATCGACCGCAATCAGCCGTCCCGCCGCATCCCGAACAGTTCCTGCCCGGCGCAATGCCCATTCGGTGCCATAGCAGGTGGCCCATTGCTCGGGGCTCAATCGGCTGTGCGTATAAGTTGCCACGGCGCATGCACCGGACACTGCCGCAACAACGGACAGGGCCAATGGCATAAAGGGGACGCGAGGTTGAGCCATCAGAGCCTTTCGCAGGCGGCGACCAACTGTTCCACATCGGCCTCATCCTGATAGATGGAAAAGCCGAAGCGGATCACATCGTCGCGCACGTCGGTGACGATGCCTGGTCCNATCAGCTGGGCCTGCAACGCACCCGCCTGGCTATGTCTCAGGGCCAGGAACCGTGCGCGGGGACCGCTGTCGATCACCGGATTGAGGAGGGTGGCCGCCGACAAGGCTCCCGTTCGCCCCTCCAGCACGGCGGACTGAAGCTTATAGGCTAGGGCGCGGGTATGACCGGCGATGTGGTCCGTGGTCAGACCTTCGGCCTGCAACATGCGCTGCACGGCATTGAAGCGATACAGGGCCGACACATCAAAGGTCGCGCCCCAGAATCGGCCCCCATCCTCGCGATAGCCCACGCCACCGGGCGGACCTTCCAGATTGCCGACCTGNGCGAACCAGCCAGTGGTCACCGGTCTGGGACAAAACCCGGGTGGGGCATGCAGGAAGCAGGCTCCTTCGCCCGCCATGGCATATTTGTAGCCGCCGGCCAGATAGAACACCCGATCCTGGATGGCCGACAGGTCGGTCGCGGTGGCCATAAAGCCGTGATAGCCGTCGATCACCACCCAGGGTCCGGATGGGTCGGCCAGGTTTGCCAAACTGCCCAGCGCGTCCACCACTTGGCCGGTGCGGAAAAACACCTGGCTGACGACGATCAGATCGAATTGTCCCGCCTGCGCGACGTCAACGAAGCGCTGCACGAAGGTGTCGAACGGCTCCAGCGGCACCCGGTGGACCAGGGCCTCGCCTGCCTCTTCCCACCTCTGGGACTGGCGGCGAAAGGAATGGAACTCTCCGTCCGTCGAGAGGATGCGAACAGGCTTGTGCTCCACCCCNGAAAACAGCCGGATCAGATAATCATGGGTGTTCGATGAGAAGGTCAGGCTGTCGCCCGAACGTAACCCCAGCTCGCGCGCCACATGCGATTGCGCTTCCGGCACCACCTCGTCGAAGATCAGCCCCCACTTGCGATCCGCCTGGGCATTGGCATCCAGCCAGGCCTGTCCCTGCGCCTCGAACGACGCATCGGGCCACAGATGGTGGCTATGGGCCGCGAAATGCAGCCGACCCGGCGCTGCGGCCAGGGCGCGAGAGAACAGATCCTTGCGGGCGGTCATGTCTGATCCCTACGCCCAGACCACCCCGCGCTCAAGCAACGCGCGGCGGCGTGGTGGGTGAAAGCGCCTGACATGACACTCAGGCCACGGAGCGACCGCGTCGCAGAGGTCGCGCTCTTAGACCAGGGCCCCATGGCAGTGCTTGAACTTGCGGCCCGAGCCGCAGGGGCACAGGTTGTTGCGGCCTGTGCGCTGCCAGCCTTCTGGCAGCAGTTCCGGCGGCAGCCGTGAACGATCGTCACCGTCCAGACGCCCTTCCGGAAGCTGGGCATCCGGATTGGCCATCTGGTTCTCGCCGGTGCCGGGGCTCATATGGATTTCCTGAAACTCGGGCAGCTCCATCGGCGGCGCTTCGTAGCGGATCTCCACGGTCATCAGCCAGCGGGTGACGTTGTGGCGCAGGTCGTGCAGCAGGCCCTCAAACAGGTTGAAGGCCTCGGTCTTGTATTCGTTCAGCGGGTCGCGCTGGCCATAGCCGCGCAGGCCGATAACCCCGCGCAGATGGTCCAGATGCACCAGGTGCTCGCGCCAGGACAGGTCGATCTGCTGCATCAGCATGGTGCGTTCCAGCTCTCGCACCCGATCGGGTCCGATGATCTGCTCGCGTTCGCTGGCGCGGGCATCGGCCGCTTCGGTGATACGCTCTTCGACCTCTTCGTTGGACACGCCCTCTTCGCTGGCCCAGTCCTTCAGCGGCAGTTCCAGCCCCAGCTCGTGACGCACGCGCTCATCCAGGCTGTCCATGTCCCACTGCTCAGCGTAGGCCTTCGGCGGCATGAAGCGCTCAACGTGATCGGCGATCACATCCTGACGGAACTCGGCGACCAGTTCGCTGAGATCGGTGGAGTCCATGAACTCCTGACGCTGTTCGAAGATGGCCTTGCGCTGGTCGTTCACGACGTCGTCGTATTTCAGCAGGTTCTTGCGCATGTCGTAGTTGCGCTGCTCGACCTTCTTCTGGGACTGCTCGATGGCCTTGTTCAGCCAGGGGTGAGTAATGGCCTCACCATCCTCGACACCGAAGGTGCGCATGATGGTCTCAAGCCGTTCCCCTGCGAAGATGCGCAGTAGGTCATCGTCACAGGACAGATAGAATTTCGAGGTGCCGGGGTCGCCCTGGCGACCGNNGGCATGACCGCGCAGCTGATTGTCGATACGGCGGCTTTCGTGGCGCTCGGTGCCCAGCACAAACAGTCCGCCGGCGGCCAGAGAAATGGCGCGCTTCTGCTCGATCTCGGCCTTGAACACAGCTTCCTGGGCGGCTTCGGCTTCGGGCGTGACCTCAATGGCCATGTTGCGCTGGTCCTGACGCCACTTCTGCAGCTTCATTTCCAGATTGCCGCCCAGCTGGATGTCGGTACCGCGACCAGCCATGTTGGTGGCGATGGTCACCGCGCCGGGCAAGCCAGCATCAGCGACAATATAGGCCTCTTGCTCATGCTGGCGAGCGTTCAGCACGTTGTGAGGAATGCCGCGACCCGACTTGATTTCGATATCGAACGCGTCGTCCGGCAGGGCGTGATAAGCCTTGCGCGCCGCCGCCCGCTGTTTCGGATCGTCTGAGCGGACCTGATCTTCCAGATGCTTGTGCTCGGCCTTCAGGGTCCGGATCGGCACCTCATAGGCGAAGGTCTTGAGGACTTCCGACAGCTGTTCCGACTTCTCGATCGAGACCGTGCCGACCAGGATCGGTTGACCCTTCACGTGGCATTCGGCGATCTGCTTGGCGATGGCGACATTNTTCTCTGCCGCCGACCGATAGACTTCATCATCAAAATCGATGCGCTGGATCGGCCGGTGGGTCGGCACCTCCATCACATCCATCTTGTAGATATCGAGGAATTCCTGAGCCTCTGTGGCCGCGGTGCCGGTCATGCCGGACAGCTTTTCATACAGGCGGAAGTAGTTCTGGATGGTGACCGAGGCCAGCGTCTGGTTTTCCGGCTGGATCTTGACGCCTTCCTTGGCCTCAATGGCCTGGTGCAGACCCTCGGACAGACGGCGACCCTCCATCATGCGGCCCGTGAACTCGTCGATGAGCATCACTTCGGCACCACCGTCGCGGCCAGCGCGAATGATATAGTCCTTGTCACGCTGGTACAGNGTGTTGGCCCGAAGCGCCTGGTTGATGTGATGCACCAGGGTTACGTTGGCAGCGTCATAAAGATCGAGGGTGTCGGTCTCCAGCAGGTCACTCTCTTCNAGCTTCTGCTCGATCCACTCCGACCCTTCTTCGGTCAAAAGGGCCTGGCGCTGCTTTTCATCCAGGTCGAACGTGGCCTTGTCCTGGATCATCTCCTTCACGATGCCGTCGATGGTGATGTAGAGATCCGAGCGATCCTCGGTCGGGCCCGAAATGATCAGCGGAGTGCGCGCTTCATCGATCAGGATGGAGTCCACCTCGTCCACGATCGCGAAATGGTGCCCGCGCTGAACCATGTCGCGCCGGTCATAAACCAGGTTATCGCGCAGGTAGTCGAAGCCGAACTCGTTGTTGGTCCCGTAGGTGATATCCGCATTGTAGGCCGCCTGGCGCTGGCCCTGGCTCAGGCCGTTTACGATCACGCCGACCTCAAGACCCAGGAAGCGATAGACCCGGCCCATCCACTCGGCGTCACGCCGGGCCAGATAATCGTTGACGGTGATGACGTGCACACCCTTGCCCTGAAGGGCATTCAGATACACCGGAGCCACGGCCACCAGTGTCTTGCCCTCGCCGGTCCGCATTTCGGCGATGCCGCCTTCATTGAGGATCATGCCGCCGGTCAGCTGCACATCGTACTGGCGCTGGCCCAGGACCCGCTTGGAAGCCTCACGCGCCACTGCAAAGGCCTCGTTCAGCATCTTGTCCAGGCTTTCGCCGCCCGCCAGGCGATCGCGAAACTGATCGGTCATCATCCGCAGCTCATCGTCGCTGAAGCGGGCGAACTTTTCTTCCAGGTCGTTGATCTTTTGAACCTGGCTCATGAACCCCTTGACCTTGCGGTCGTTGGATGAGCCTAAAAACTTCTTGGCAATGCCGAGCATGGTGGATCCAGATTGGGACGGGCGGCCTGTCGAATGCCGCGAAAGTGCGGGGCCGGAGAAAGCTGCGGAACGGGGCCCCTGGGCCTCGACGCCAGCGGATGAGGACGCTTTGTCAGCGCCCGGACCTGAAGGTCCGCTGAACACTGCAAAGCCCTCGACTTGAGCGCAGGCGGGACTTAAGCACCGACCCTTACCCTGTCAACGCGAAGGCCTGCAAACAGGCCGTGACGGAGCGTGCCTGATGACACCGATTTCCAGCTGGATGGATCCGCGCCGCCTGATGCCGATCACCTTCACCCTGGCGGTGCTGTTGCTCCTGGTCCTGGCCGCGTGCGGCCGCAACGGTGAGCGCNCCCCAGAGCCGGGCGATGTTGCCGTCGCACGGGTCGAGGGACAGACCATTTGGGCATCCGACGTCAAGCGCGAAGCGGTGGCTCAGGGCCTCGTGGGTGAAGATGAGCCGCTGGATTCGACGTCAGATCTGTTTGGCCGTGTTCTGGATGAGGTGATCGACCAGAAGTTGCTGGCGCGGACTGCCGAGCGACGCGGCCTGGACCGGTCGCCTTTGGCCGAGCGGCGATTGCAGGCCACCCGCGAACGGATCCTGGCCGACATGCTGATCGAGGATGAGGTGACCGACATGATCGACGAACGTCGCGTCGAGGCCCTCTATCAGGAGCAACTTCGCCAGGCCCGCACGAGTGAGGAAATCCGGGCCCGGCTGATCCTGTCCGCCACACGGGCGGAAGCCGATGCCGTGATCGGAATGTTGGCCCAGGGCGTGGCGTTCGAAGCCATCGCCCAGGAACGGTCGATTGATGAAGCCACAAAATTCTCCGGTGGCGATCTCGGCTATTCCACGCCCGATGTCATGCCCCAGGCCTATGCCCAGGCCCTGNGGGATCGTCCGGTCGGGTCAATCGTCGGGCCTTTCGAAACTCGCGGCGGCTGGGCCGTGCTGAAGGTGGAGGATCGCCGCGCTGAAACCCCGCCGACGCTGGAACAAGCCCGGCCGCAAGTGNTGCGCTACTTGACCTATGAGGGCATGGNNCGTGTCCTTGAGAACCTGCGCGGTTCGGCCAAGATTGAGCGTTTGGCGGCACCGGCTCCCCTTCGCCAGCAGCCCCGCCATCGTCTGTCCCGCAAGCCGCCCCTTCGACACCGCAACCGAGCCCCGCCGCATGACCCGCAAACCGACGCCCGCCACGTCCGTAAAAGCGGGAGGAAAGATCGAAGCCGCCTTGCAACAGGCGCTCGACCCGCTGACGGCTGCCCTCAAGATCGGTAAAAAGGACACTGACGCACCCNCGGCGGCGGGCAAGCCGGGCCTCGAGGTCTCTCCCCTGGCCGTTCCCTTCNCGCGCATGGCACCGATCNAAGGGGTCGAGATCGCCGTCGGTCGGGCGGGCTTCTACAAGCATGACCGCAATGATCTGGTGGTATTCCGGTTTGCGCCGGGTACCACCTGTGCCGGGGTGTTTACCCGCCACAAGATCGGTTCGGCCCCGGTCGACTGGTGCCGTCGCCATCTGGAAGGCCACGGCGGTCACGAGATGCGCGCCCTGGTGATCAATGCCGGATGCGCCAACGCCTTCACCGGCAAGGCAGGAGCCGATGCCGCCCGCAGGACCGCATCCGAAATCGCCAAACGCTTCGACTGCCGCCAGCGCGACGTCATGCTGGCCTCAACCGGCGTGATCGGCGTGGTTCTGGATGATCGCAAGATCGCCGCCCGGCTGGATGAGGTTGTCGCGCACCTGTCGCCCGACAACTGGGCTGCGGCCGCCGAAGGCATTATGACCACCGACACCTTCCCCAAAGGCGCGACTGCCGAGTGCAAGATCGATGGGGTCAAGGTTCGCATTGCCGGCATCGCCAAGGGCTCGGGCATGATCGCGCCGGACATGGCCACCATGCTGGCCTTCATCGCCACCGACGCCGCCATCCATCCCAATGTGCTTCGGGCCATGCTGGGTCTGCATGTCCGCTCGACCTTCAACTCGGTGACGGTCGATGGCGACACCTCGACCAATGACACCTGCCTGCTGTTCGCCACCGGTCAGTCCGGAGCCCCGCGCATTGGCCGGGTCGGGGATCGTCGCCTGGCGGACTTCTCCCGCGCGCTGGAGAAGGTCATGCTCAACCTGGCCCACCAGCTGGTGCGCGGCGGCGAGGGGGCCACCAAGTTCGTCAAGGTCACGGTCGATGGGGCGGCCAGCCCGGCCTCGGCCCGCAAGCTCGCCAAGTCGATCGCCGATAGCNCCCTGGTCAAGACCGCCATCGCCGGGGAAGACGCCAACTGGGGCCGGGTCGTCATGGCCGTTGGCAAGACCGAAGAGCCGGTCAATCGCGAGCACCTGATGATCAAGTTCGGCCCCAATGTCGCCGCCGTCGATGGGGCTCCTNCGCCCAAATACGACGAGGCGAAAATGAGCGCCTATATGAAACGCGATGAGATCGATATCACCGTCGATGTCGGATCGGGTCGGGCCTCAGCCACAGTCTGGACCTGTGATCTGACCAAGCGCTACGTCGAAATCAACGGCGACTACCGGTCGTGAGTGAGCCGCTCAAGACTGTCCTAGTCGTGGCCGTGGCCCTGATCGATTCCGACGGCCGGGTGCTGATTGCCCAGCGGCCTGAAGGCAAACAGTTGGCTGGACTCTGGGAGTTTCCCGGCGGCAAGGTCGATCTGGGCGAGCGACCCGAACAGGCGCTGGTGCGCGAACTGAAGGAAGAACTGGGCATCGACGTCACCGAGGCCTGCCTGGCCCCGTTCGTGTTTGCCAGCCACGCTTATGATTCCTTTCACCTTCTGATGCCACTTTATCTGTGCCGTCGGTGGACAGGGGTGGTCCAGGCTCGTGAGCATTCGGCCCTGAAATGGGTCCGACCCAACCAGCTTCACGCCTTCCCCATGCCGCCTGCCGACGCACCTCTGGTCGCCTGGCTTCGCGATCTCATATGACGCACTGGAGGGTGGGTTTTGCGCTTTCTTCGCCGTTTCGGCCGTGATCAATCCGGGGCTACGTCACTGGAGTATGGCCTGATTATCTCTCTGATATTTCTCGTTATATTTCGGCAGTCACGGCCTTTGGCAATCATTCGACCGGTGTGTTCAACAAGGCCATGAACGCCATCCGTACCGGCATGGGCGGCTAGGGCGGTTCAGCCGCCGCGCACCATTTCAAGGCATCGGCCAAGCTATGGGTCGCCGTGCCGCGCTTCAGCGGCTTCTGCTGACTGTCATGCGGAGCCCATCCGGCCAGCTGAATGATTTCGAAGTGGGCAGGCAGTCGCCCGTCTGAGCCAGCCACCTTCTGTTGGTAGGTCTTGGCCAATCCGGCGACAATCGCAGGCGTCAAAGGTCGACAGGGGCCGGCCAGGGCATTGGTCTCACCCATACCGCGCAGGTCGCGAACCAGGGCCGGGATCGAGCCATAACGCGCCACCACGGTGTCGCCGTCCGCGACCGGCAGGCTATAGCCGGCGCGCTGCAGCAAACCCGCCGCATCGTAAGCGTCAGCGAAGGGCGACACCCGCGCCTGGGCACCGCCACGAACCGCCAGTTCTGCCTCTGTCAGTGACTGCCTCAGTTCAGCCAGGGTGCCCGCCCCGAACATTGCACCCAGAAACAGGCCATCGGGCTTCAAGGCCCGCCGGATTTGCGCCAGCGCGCCGGGCAGGTCATTGGCCCAGTGGAGGCCCAGAATGGATACGATCAGGTCCTGCGACCCCGGTTCGATGTCCAGTGGGCCCTGGCCGGGCACCGCCCGGTCGGCCAGGCTGCCAATCACCCGCACAGGCCCCAGGCGTTGGCTCAGATCGCTGACCTGAACCGCGGCTTCGAAAACTCCGGCCTGAGGCGACACATCCGCCACCCGCTCGAACTGGCGGGGAATGGCCAGGAGGCTGTCGATCATGCCNCCGGCCACCCGCTTGTGCAGGAAATCTGATTGGGCAAAGGTTGCACGCGACCGCTCCAGTCGGCTCAGCCGACGNCTGGGGTCAAACAGTTGGGGAGGCATAGCAGCGGTCATGTCCGACCATCATGGGCCACAGTCGGCATCGGCAAAGACCTGGCGTGGCTGGGCCAACACCTGTCGCGCGGCTGGCNAGCATTCGTTGCGCCTCGGGCGCGTTGCGACAGACCTCATTTTGCCGCCGCTGGCCCACGACAGTCCCGAGGCCGTGGCTGAGGCCGGTCTCAGCCCCGACACCTGGTCGCGTATTCACTTCCTCGAAGCCCCGGTCTGCGACGGGTGCGGTTCAGCCCTGGACGTGGCCCCCACGGACCTGTCCGATGATCGTTGCCCGGCCTGTCTGGCCCAGCCCTTCGCCTTCGACCGGGCACGGGCGGCCTGTGTCTATGATGCCGCGTCGCGCGGACCAATCCTGGCGCTCAAACACGGCGATCAGCAGACATTTGCTCGCCTCTTTGCCCAGTGGATCAGTCGTGCCGCCAGCGATCTGATCGATCAGGCGGATGTCCTGNTACCGATACCCNTGCATCGGTGGCGACTTCTGGGACGGCGCTTCAATCAGGCCGCCGAGATCTCTCGCCCCCTGGCGCGGCTGCGCGACCGCGAGCACCTGCCAGATGCCCTGATCCGGACCCGCCACACCCCCAGCCAGGGCGGGCGCAGCCTTCGGGGTCGCCAGCAGAATGTCCGTCACGTCTTTACCGTGACCCCTTCGGGCCAGCAGCGTTTGCGGNGGCGGCGCGTCCTGCTGATCGATGATGTGTTGACCACTGGGGCTACGGCCGAAGCCGCCAGTCGTGCCCTTCTGGCCGCCGGCGCCNGAGCCGTCGATCTGGCGGTGGTTGCCAGGGTGCGCGACGCCCGAACTTTGTCTACATAGGCCTAACTGCTGACCCGATCTGGAGACCCCTGTGGCCGACGTCGTTCTCTATACCAAGCCTGGTTGCCCCTACTGCCTGGCAGCCATGATGCTGCTGAAGAAGAAGGGGGTCGCCTTCACCGAGATCGTCGCTTCCAACGACCCGGACAAGAAGCGTGAGATGATGGAGCGCTCCGGCGGGGCCATGACCTTTCCGCAGATCTTCATCGGCGACACCTACGTGGGCGGCTCGGACGACCTGCATGCGCTGGATCGCGAAGGCAAGCTGGATGACCTGTTGGCCGCCAAGGCATGACACTGAAGGTTGCCCTGATCCAGACCCGGACCGCGGCGACGCCTGCCCCCTCCTTGGCTGAACTGGAGCCATTGGTGCGTCGGGCAGCAGCGGGCGGAGCCCGGCTGGTGGTCACGCCCGAGGGCTCGAACTTCCTGCAAAAGGACCGAAGCCTGCGGGACGGCCTGCTGCGGCTGGAGGCGGACGATCCGGTGGTTCAGGCCGCCACCGGCTGGGCCCGAGAGCTGGGCATCTGGCTGGAGCTGGGATCGGTCATTGTGCGCTCTGGCGATACCGGCGATGACCGCGCCGCCAATCGTTCGCTGCTGCTCAGCCCCGAAGGCCTGGTCGAGGCCCGATATGACAAGCTGCNNGTCTATGACGTCGACCTGCCGACCGGCGAACGCTGGCGCGAAAGCGCCGCCATCCGGCCTGGCGAAGCGGCCGTGGTGGCCCAGACGCCCTGGGGGCTGGGGCTGACAGTCTGCTATGATCTGCGGTTTCCGCAGCTGTTCCTAACCNTGGCCAAGGCCGGGGCCGACATCATCACTGTGCCCGCGGCCTTCACCGTGCCGACTGGCCAGGCCCATTGGGAGGTGCTGCTGCGCGCCCGTGCCATCGAAACCGGCTGCTTTATTCTGGCCCCGGCCCAGGGCGGCAGCCATGAGGACGGCNGCGCCACCNTTGGCCATTCTCTGGTGGTCGGCCCCTGGGGCGAGGTCATCGCCCGGCTTGGCGACGATGCACCCGGCATCCTGTTCGCCGAGCTGGACCTGGACGCCGTGGGCCGGGCGCGTCAGGCGGTGCCGCAACTGACCCACGACCGTGATTTCACCGGCCCGGTCGCCTTGAGCTGATGATCCGCTACGCCCTCANNTCTGAGCAGTCCCACGGCTTTGAAGCCTGGTTCTCGACTTCCNTGGACTATGACGGCCAGGTCGAACGCGGTCTGGTGGAGTGTCCGCTTTGCGGCTCCAAGTCCGTGCGCAAGCGANTCATGGCCCCGGCGGTGTCCGGCACCAAGGCGNCAAGCGCACCCGACATGTCCGGTCAACTCCAGTCGATGATGATGCAGGCCGCCCGTGAAGTGCGCAGTCACGTCGAACAGACCTTCGACTATGTGGGTGATACCTTCGCCCGCGAGGCCCGCGACATCCATGAAGGCCGTTCCGAGAAGCGCGAAATCTATGGCGAGNCCACGCCCGCCGAGGTGAGGAAGCTGAAGGAGGACGGGGTGCCAGTCGCGCCCCTGCCGCCCCTTCCGCCGGACCCGAAGAAGGCGCACTAGGGTGGACGCAGGCGAACGCTATCACGAGTTCGAGCCGCCGNGGCCCCTGCGCCCCTGGGTCCGGCGCATCTGGACCTATGCCGCGCCCNAACCCAGCCGCACCTTGCAGCGCATAGCCCCCGATGGGTGCCCCGAACTGATCGTCGACCTCGGGGCACCCTATGAGGAGCAAGTTGATGGTGGCGGCTTCTGGCAGCAACCGTCGCGGATTTTTGCCGGACAGTTGACCCGACCCATGCCGATCCGCCCCTGCGGTCCGGTCGAGCTGGTAGCTGTCCGCTTCCATCCCGATGGCGCGCGTGACTGGCTGGGTCAGCCCCTGGAGACGGCGACCGACCGGCGGCTGGACATGACCGAGCGGCTCCGGGACCTACCCGCCCTGACGTCAGGAGACCCGGCGNCAAAGGCGGCGATCTTCGGCCAATGGCTGGATCAGTGCCGCCTGCGGCAGGCATGGTCCCTTGACCCCGTGGTGCGCGACGAAGTCATGGCCGCCGAGGCGGGGAACCCGCAGGAGCGCAGCCCTGCCGAGCAGCGGGCCTTGCAGCGACGCTTTGCGGATCGGGTCGGCGTGTCGCCGCGCCTGCTGCGCTCGATCTTCCGGTTTCGGCGCATCTTTGATCACCTGACAGAGGTTGAGGACCGCCGCACCGGCTGGCTGGAGGCGGGGCTGAGCGCTGGCTATTTCGATCAGCCGCAGATGGCGCGGGACTTTCAGCGGTTTCTGGGCTGTGCGGCGACCCAGTGGGCCAGGGACCAGGTCGAACTGGCCCGTGCCAATGCGTCGGAATCCTACAAGCCGACCACAGCGGCGTCCGATTAGAACACCGCATCCCTTCCACGGAGCCTCATCATGTTGATCTCGCTCATGGCCGCTGGCCTCCTGCTGCAATCGGTCCCGGCCCAGGACGCCCCACAGGCAGCCCCGACCCGCTGGCTGAGGCCGCGTTTACCTGGATGGCCGGCGCGTGGCGTGAGTGTCGGGGCACGCGGCAGGTGGCGGAAACCTGGCTTCAGGCCCGCGACGGCAGCCTGGTGGGCGTCAATCTGACCCAGGTTCCCAACGCCAGCGGCTTCGAGTTTGCCCGCGTGGCCAGGACTGATGCCGGCTGGGCCTACCTGGCCCAGCCCGATGGAGCCCCGCCGACGCCTTTTGTCCTGNACCGATTCGGCGGCCAGCGGGCGGTCTTCTCCAACGCTGAGAATGACTTCCCCACCCGCGTCATCTACTGGCGCGAGGGCGAACATTTGAAGGCCCGTATCGAGGGCGAACTGGATGGCCGCGAAGCGTCCCAGACCTGGACCTTCCATGCCGTCGGCCTGAACGAAGCCTGCCCCCAGGCCAACGACTAGGCCCAATGACGGGGGCAAACTGAGCTTCCATGCGTTCATACAGGCCAGTGCTTCCCGCAGGCCAGGCCATCCCGGCAACCGAGAGGCTCGGGGCCGCTGAAAATCGGAGTGCCAATGGTGCCAATGGTGCCAATTCCTGTCTTCAGACGGGGACAGATGTGAAAAACAGGGTCTGAACAGTCTGAAGAGTCTGACCTCAGGCCGCTTCGGTTCCAAATCTGCCCAACGGGGTTCAACCCGGCGGAGCCGAAGGTCGCCCTTCGGGTGCAGGCGTCGGCGATGCACGTGTCAAAGACCCGAACCGCAAACAGGCGGCTGTTGGCATTATAGGAATAAATTCACGAAATGCAAGGGGCCGCGAGATCGATGACTCAGGCAAGCTGGTGCGGGCGTCGGGCCACCAGCATGTAGTTGATGGCCGTATCGGTGCCCTGATTCCAGCGGTCGGCCAGGAGATCATAGCTGAGGCCAATGGTGGGCTGGATCTCCAGGCCGGTGCCATCCAGCATGGCGATCAGCTCTTCGGGCTTGAGGATNTGGGTCCAGTCATGGGTGCCCGCCGGAACCCAGCGCAGGATGTATTCGGCTGCGACCTTGCCCAGAGCCAGCGACTTCAGTGTGCGATTGAGGGTCGCCAGAATCAGAAGTCCGCCCGGTGCCACCAGCTCGGCACAGGTGCGGGCAAAGGCGACCGGATCGGCCACATGTTCGATGATCTCCAGCGCCAGCACCACATCGAACGGTCCGGCTCCATCGGCCAGCATCTGCTCGGCGGTCGCCGCCCGATAAGCGATATCCAGGCCCATCATCTCCGCATGGGCCCGCGCCGTACCAATATTCTCGCAGGAGGCATCGACGCTGGTGACGGCAAAGCCCAGGCGGCGCATCGGTTCAGATATCAGCCCNCCGCCGCATCCGATGTCGATCAGGCTAAGACCGGCGAACGCGGCACGCTGGCGTCCGTCGCGCCCAAAATGGGCCGCCGCCGCATCGCGAATGACCTCCAGCCGGGCCGGGTTGAACCGGTGCAGGGGCGCAAACGGCCCNTTGGGGTCCCACCACTCAGCCGCCTGGGCCGAAAAGCGCGCCACGTCCTCCGGATCGATGGACGGACCTGCTGCCCCATCAGTCAGGGGTTTGCCTGCGGCCTGCGGATCGGTAGAAGCGCCCATGGGCTATGGCATGGCCCGCCCAACGCCTTGATGCAAGACAGGACGCCAGAGACAGAATGACGCCGCCGCCGACCTCGCGCCTGGTGATGAAGTTTGGCGGCACCTCCATGGGTGATCTGGAGCGCATTCGCCGAGCCGCCCGCATCGTCGCCGCTGAGGTTAAGGCCGGGCGCAAGGTGGCCGTCGTTGTTTCGGCCATGGCCGGCAAGACCAATGAGCTGGTGGCCTGGACCGACGGGGCGGGGCGACCCGGCGCGGGCGTCGAGCTGTCAGATGATGAATACGATGTGGTTGTAGCCTCGGGCGAGCAGGTCACAGCGGGGCTTCTGGCTCTGACCCTGCGCAACATGGGCATCCCCGCCCGCAGCTGGATGGGCTGGCAAATCCCCATTCTGACCGATGAGGCCCACGGCAAGGCGCGCATCGAGGACGTGCCGGGCGCGGTCCTGGGGGCGGCGCTGGATACGGGCGAGGTCGCCGTCGTGCCGGGCTTCCAGGGTCTGAGCCCGTCCGGCCGGATCACCACCCTGGGTCGGGGTGGATCCGACACATCGGCGGTCGCTGTTGCCGCAGCGCTCGACTGCCCATGTGACATCTACACGGACGTCGATGGCGTCTACACCACCGATCCGCGCATCGAGAGCCGGGCCCGCCGGATCGAGAAAATCTCCTATGAGGAGATGCTGGAAATGGCCTCGCTGGGGGCCAAGGTTTTGCAGACGCGATCGGTGGAGCTGGCCATGGCCAAGCAGGTCCCGGTGCGGGTCCTGTCCAGCTTTATCGAACCGGACGCCGACGGCGCCATGCCCGACAAGGGCGGAACCCTGATCTGTGACGAGGAAGAGATCGTGGAGAAACGTATCGTATCGGGCGTCACCATGAGCCGTGATGAGGCCCGCATCACCCTGTTGGGCCTGTCTGACCGGATCGATGCCCCGGCCGATGTCTTCACGCGCCTGGCGGATGCCAACGTCAACGTCGACATGATCGTGCAGGGGCAGTCGCGCACGGACAACCGGGTCAATCTGACCTTCACCACGGGACGCCGCGACGCCCAGCGGGCGGCGGAGCTGATGCGTCAGGCGCAAGGCGACATCGGCTTCGAGGAAATCCGCATCGACGAGGATGTGGCCAAGGTGTCTGTGGTGGGCGTGGGTATGCGCAGCCATGCCGGTGTGGCCCAGACCATGTTCCGGGCCCTGGCGGACAAGGGTCNNAAGTTCCAGGCCATCTCCACCTCCGAGATCAAGATCAGCGTGCTGATCGATGCCGCCTATGCCGAGCTGGCGGTGCGGGCACTTCATTCGGCCTACGGCCTCGACACCGTCTAGGATTAGTCACGCAGACACCCCATACTGAGACTCAGATGGAGGTTTGATGGTCCAGGGCGGAACAACAGCAACAGTCACCGGCCAGGGTCGGCTGCTGCATGCCATCCGCAAGGCCATGGCCGACGCCGCCCCGGCGCAAGCGCGCCTGGACATGGTGGTGCGCATCATCGCCCAATCGATGGTCACGGAGGTCTGCTCCCTCTACCTGCGCCGCGCCTCGGGCGAGCTGGAGCTGTTTGCCACCCAGGGGCTGAAGCCCGAGGCAGTCCACACCACCCGCCTGCAACCGGGTGAGGGGCTGGTCGGCGAAGTGGCCCGCACCGCCGAGCCGATCAGCCTGTCCGACGCGCCCAGCCATCCGGCCTTCTCCTATCGTCCGGAGACCGGCGAGGATCCCTATCACGCCTTCCTGGGTACGCCGCTGCTGCGCGGGGGCCGGGCCGTGGGCGTGCTGGTCGTCCAGAACCGGGCCGAGCGGGTCTATCAGCCAGACGAGATTGAGGACCTGCAGACCATCGCCATGGTTCTGGCCGAAACGGTCGCCTCCGGCGAGTTGCTGGCCCAGGCCGAACTGCGCGATATCGAAGTCGCCCTGCACAGGCCCGAGCGCCTGAAAGGTCAGAAGTTCGCCGAGGGGTTGGCCTTTGGCCATGCCGTCCTGCATGAGGCACCTGTCGCGCCCGAACGGATGCTGGCCGACGATGCCCTGGCCGAAGAGGCCCGCCTGCACGAGGCGCTGGAGCGGCTCAAGTCCGGGATCGATGCCATGCTGGAAGGCGGCTCGGTCAAGCTCCAGGGCCAATCATTTGAGGTCCTGGAAACCTATCGCATGTTTGCCGACGACCGCGGCTGGAACCGGTCGCTGGAAGAGGCAGTGCGCACCGGCCTGACCGCAGAGGCAGCTGTCAACCGCGTCCGCAACGAGCATCGCGCCCGCTTTGCCAAGGCCAGGNACCCCTACATCCGCGAGCGACTGCATGACTTCGAGGACCTGGCCAACCGGCTGTTGCGGGTCCTGGCGGGCGACACGCCGGGCGAACGCNCCTTGCCGGACGATGCCATCCTGGTCGCCAGGAACCTGGGTCCGGCGGACCTGCTGGAGTATCCCCGGTCCAAACTGAAGGGCCTGCTGCTCGAAGAGGGGTCGGCCGCCAGCCACGCCGCCATCGTCGCCCGCGCCCTGCAGATCCCCTGCGTGNGGCGCCTAACCGGTGTGCGCGACCGCCTCAACGAAGGGGATCTGGTCATCGTCGACGGCGAGACAGGCGAGACCTATCTGCGGCCGCGGCCGGATGTCCTGAAGGCGGTGCAGACCCGCATCGAGGTGCGACGCCAGCGACTGGCCGAGTTTGCCCGCCTGCGGGACGTCGAGCCGGTATCCCTGGACNGTGCCCGCATCACCGTGCTGACGAACGCAGGTTTGGCGGTGGATCTGGAGAATATGGAAAGCACGGGCGCGGACGGCATCGGCCTGTTTCGCACCGAGTTCCAGTTTATGGTCTCCGAAGAGCTGCCCAAGCTGCAGGCCCAGACCGCGCTCTACAAACTGGTGCTGGATGCGGCCGATGATCGGCCTGTCACCTTCCGCACCCTGGACATCGGCGGGGACAAGGTGCTGCCCTACCTGGATGCCGAGCGCGAGGAGAACCCGGCCCTGGGACGCCGCGCCATCCGTTTGGGTCTGGACCGACCCGGACTGCTACGCCTCCAGATCCGCGCCCTGCTCAACGCCGGAGCCGGTCGTGAGCTGCGCCTGATGTTTCCGATGATCGCCACCGTCGGAGAGTTTCGTCAGGCCCGCGCCCTGGTCGATGCCGAATGTGACTGGGCCACGCGCCGTGGCCGANGCCTGCCGGCGACCCTGCGCGTCGGGGCCATGATCGAATGCCCGTCCGTTCTGTTCCATCTGGACGCCCTGCTGCCGCTGACCGATTTCGTTTCCGTCGGCACCAACGACCTGTTCCAGTATATGTTCGCCGCGGACCGCACCAATCCGCAGGTCGCGGACCGTTATGACCCTATGTCGTCGCCAGCCTTGCGGGCCCTGGCCGAGATCCAGACCCGCTGTGCCGAAACCGGAACGCCGGTGTCAGTCTGCGGCGAACTGGCCGGGCGTCCGCTGGAGGCGTTTGCGCTGCTGGCTCTGGGTTACACGCGCCTGTCGGCTCCCGCCGCCGGGGTCGGACCGGTCAAGCGGATGATTCTGTCGACCGACATTGGTCAGGCCCGAAAGGGGGTCGCCAGCCTGCTGGGCTCATCGGCCAACACCTTGCGCCAGCAACTTGAGACCCTGGCCCGAAAATTGAACGTGGAGGTCTAGGTCAGCCCGTTTCGGGACGGAAACCCGTGCCGTTAACGTTGATCGCAGACACGCGGTGGGATAATCGCGCTGAATTCGCTCGCGTTGCAGGCGTATTTGGCTTTTTCCATGTCGGTGTTTGGTTAATGGTATTCGGATCACCGGTGGGCTCCGGTGGTACATGGGGTTTAACGGTCATGCCGGGCGACGACAGCGCTCCGATTGACATTCGTTCCCACCCGGACTGGCGCGATCCAGCCCAGGTGCAGACTGCGGCCAGCTTGGGGGATGCCCTGCGCGAGGCACGCTTGGCTTCGGGTAAGGATCTGGCCAGCCTGGCCACCACCACCCGGGTGCACGAACGATATCTCACGGCTTTGGAGCAAAACGATTTTTCCATCCTTCCCAGTCGGGTTTTCTCGATTGGCTATGTCCGGGCTTATGCCCTGGCGTTGGGAATGGACGAACAGGCCGCAATCGAGCGGTTCAAGGCTGAGAGCCTGAATGCGGCCGTGCCCCTGCAGGCCCCGGCGGGTTCCGAGGTCCAGGATGTGCGGCGGGGATCGCCCCGCATCATGGCTGTGGCGGTGGCGCTTGTCGCAGCCGTGGTCGGTTGGAACGTGTTTCAGCGCGTCAGCCTGATTGAGGCCNCCCGCCCCTCGGATATCGCCTCGATTCCCGAAAGCTGGACCCTGGGGTCGATCCCAGGTCAGGACGCCTTCACCCTGACCGCGGCCCGACCGGCACCGCCGGACCAGACCACGCCGGTGATGTATGTCACGCGCGGCCTGGAAGAAGAGCTGACAGGTCTGACAGCCGAAGCCCTGCAAGCGTCGGCCCCGGCACCGCCGGTGCAGGCGGCCTTCAACCCGCGCGGTGCGATCTATGGGGCGGCTGCCAATGCTTCGAGTGTTGTCCTGCAGGCGCGTGAAGCCGTCGGTATCATCGTGCACATGAACGATGGTCGGGTCCTGTTCGCACGCCAGTTGGCCGCTGGGGAATCCTGGCGGGCCCCGCAGAATGTCTCGGCCAGCATCGAGGTCTCCGACCCGTCCGCTTTTGACATCTATCTCAACGGAGAACACGGGGGCGTCCTGAGCTCAGACATCACGCCGCTCAGCTCATTGAACGTCCGCGCCCAGGCTCTGGCGCGTCAAACGGCTGCCGACGTCGCGGCACGCGCCGCGCGCCCAGGCTGAGTTGCAGGCGGCCCAAGCCCGCATGACCGCAGCGTCGGCCCCGGTCGTGGCGACCGGTCAGGCGATGGTGGCGACCCAATAGGGTCTGCCATAGCCTTGGCTTGATCGAGCGCCTATGTTCCGCGCACCATGACGGCTGACCACTCCTCCGACCTCGGGCACATCCGGCCTTGGCGCCATATCGAGCGGCGCAAGAGCCGCCAGATTCGCGTCGGCGACGTCCGGGTCGGTGGCGACGCGCCCATCACCGTCCAGTCGATGACCAACACGCCGACCTCGGATGCGGCGGCTACGATCGACCAGATCCGCCAGCTGGAAGACGCCGGGGCCGACATCGTGCGGGTGTCCTGCCCGGACGTCGAATCCACCGCCGCCTTCAAGACCATCGCCCGCGAAGCCCGCGTGCCGCTCGTGGCCGACATCCATTTTCACTACAAGCGCGGCATCGAGGCCGCCGAGGCAGGCGCCGCCTGCCTGCGCATCAATCCGGGCAATATCGGCTCACCGGACCGGGTGCGCGACGTCATCCAGGCGGCCAAGGATCACGGCTGCTCCATGCGTATCGGCGTCAACGCCGGCTCGCTGGAAAAGGAGCTGTTGGAAAAATACGGCGAGCCCTGCNCCGAGGCCATGGTCGAAAGTGCCCTTTCCCATGCCCGCATTCTGCAGGACCACGATTTCCAAGAGTTCAAGATTTCGGTGAAGGCGTCCGACCCCTTTCTGACGGTCGCGGCCTATCACCAACTGGCCGACGCCATCGACTGTCCGCTGCACGTCGGCGTGACCGAGGCGGGCCCCTTGCGCACCGGCACCATCAAGTCGTCCATCGCCATGGGCAATCTGTTGTGGGCCGGGATCGGCGACACCATCCGCGTTTCGCTGGCCGCCGATCCGGTCGAGGAGATCAAGGTCGGCTTTGATATCCTCAAATCCCTGGGCCTGCGTCACCGGGGCGTGAACATCATCGCCTGCCCGTCCTGCGCGCGTCAGGGTTTCAACGTCATCGAGACCGTCGGCATCCTGGAGGAGCGGCTGGCCCATGTGACCACGCCCATGAGCCTGTCGATCATCGGCTGTGTCGTAAACGGCCCCGGCGAGGCCCTGTTCACCGACGTCGGCTTCACCGGCGGCGGGGCCGGGTCGGGCATGCTCTATCTGAACGGCAAGATCGCTGGCAAACAGGCCAACAGCGGCATGATCGACGAAATCGTCGCCCAGGTGGAAAAGAAGGCCGCCGAACTGGACGCCGCCCGCGCCGATCCGGCGGCAGCAACGGTCGCCGCCGAATAGTTGTCGTTCAGGCACTTTGGGCGCATGATCCGGGGATGGCCAAGCTCGATCCTATTGTCAGCGAGATTGCCACGACCGAAGAGGCCGAGGCACATGACGCTTGGGTACGGGCCAAGGTCCGTGAGGCATTGGCAGACCCGCGGCCAGCGATCCCGCATGATGAAGCGGTTGCACGCATCGATGCCGTCTTGGCACGGTTCGAGAAGCGGAGCTGACTGAGTGCTTCCGACAATCTGGTCGGAAATGGCGACGGCAGACATGGTACAGCTGGTCGCCTATGTTGGCGAACGCAATCCACGCGCAGCACGCATGCTGCGTAACCTGATTGTTGAAACTGCTGAGCGTTTGGGTGCCTATCCATCGCGATGGCAGGGAGCCGAACACACGCGAGGCCGTTGTGCATCCCAACTACATCCTGATCTATCGGATTGAACTCAACGCCGTGCGCGTCTTGCGCGTCATCCATGCCACTCAGCGGTATCCATGAAACTCTACATCACCCAGCCATCGCCCTATGCCCGCAAGTGCCGCATCGTGGCGCGAGAAGAGCACCTGATCGACCAGATCGAAGAGATCATCGTCGACCCTTACGCCAATGCGCCGGAGCTGCTGGACAGCAATCCGATCGTTCAGGTTCCGGTCCTGATCGCCGAGGATGGACAGCCGATCACCGACAGCCCGCTGATCTGTGACTATCTGGACCGGATGGGCACCGGCCCGGAGCTGTTGCCGCGCGATGGCGACGACTGGCTGGCGGTCAAGCGACTGGAGACCCAGGCCAATGCGGCCTTGGAGATGGGCGTCAAGCTGGTGCTGGAGAAGCGCCGTCCACCCGAGGAGCAGTCGCCGTCCNTGATGTCGCGCTGGCGCGTCAACATGGGGCGGGCCCTGGATGCCCTGGAAAACGGTGACATCGACCCCGATGCCTTGAACCTGGGCACCATCACCGCCGCCGTAGCCGTGACCTGGATCGATTTCCGTCACCCGGACTATGACTGGCAGACGNGCCGACCCCGCCTGCAGTTGCTGCAGACGGAGTTCGAACTGCGCGACAGCTTCAAGGCGACCCGGCCGGACGCCTGAGACGCGTCAGCGCGTATAGGCCGGCGGCATGGCCCCNTCGCCGCCATCGCGATAGCGGTCGCGCAGCAGATACTGGCGGCTCGACATCGGCTGTTCCTGGCCATTGATGAAAATGGTCTCGGCCTGGCTGAGCGGCTCCAGCGGATCACCGGACCAGATCACCACATCGGCGGCGGCCCCCGGCTTCAACTCACCGAAATCGCCGGCAAAGCCGAAGATGCGCGCCGGGTTGACTGTCAGGGCCGCGATGGCCGCGTCATAGTCCAGCCCGTGCGACACGGCATTGCCGGCGTTATAACGGGCTTCGCGNGCCCGGTGGACCGAGCCCTCATTGCCCTTGATCGCGATCAGCACCCCGGCCTGCTCCAGAGCCGTGGCATTCTCCATCCGCGAGGCGCGGCTTTCCAGATTGCCCGGCAGGTTGTCGATCGGGTTCAGCAGTACCGGCACATTGGCCGCCGCGATCTGAGGCGCGACCAGCCAGCCTTCATCAGCACCATCGAGGATGATCTTCAGGTTCTGCTCCCGTGCCACCCGCAGCACCTGCAGGATGTCGGCGGCACGGCGCACAGTGATGATCAGCGGCATACGCCCTCGNGCCACCGGAATCAGGGCCTCCAGATCCGCCCGCGACAGCGACAGATCACGCAGGCCCGCACGGTCATAGGCGGCCTTGTTGCGAGCATAGAGCCGCACCTCGGCCAGGGTTTCCAGGAACTGGGTAAAGGTGGTTCCGCGCGCACCACCGGACACCCCNGACCCGGCCTCGCCGAAGGGTGCAACCATGGCGATGCGCGGCTGGACCAGGATTTCGGTGCCTTGCGCCAGATGGATAGCCGCCGCCTGACCCGCAAACAGGCTGGGAGCCTGAAACCCATCGGAGATGCCTGCTGTATAGCCGTCATCCTGGTGGTTGGAATGGCCGCCGCCGCCGCCCGCATGGGCCGGGGTGACGATGGCCCGGGTGATGCCGCCCAGGCGCGCCACCGGCAGGGTAATCGACCAGGGATCCAACCCATAACTCAGATCGAACGAAGCCCCGATGGTGTTAGCCCGGCTGGACAGGTCGTTGGTGCCACTGACCGAGGAGACCTCCTGGGCCCCGAGGCCGGAATCGACCACGACGAAGCCCGGGGCCACGACCTTGCCGGTGGCATCGATAATGCGCGCACCGGACGGTGCGGCCCCGGTGCCGACCGAGACGACGCGGCCGTTCTCGATCACCACCGTGCCGTTGGCGATCTCGCCGGTGCCGGTCAGGACGCGCCCGCCGGTGATGGCGGTCAGGGATTGCGCGAGCGCAGGGCTGGCCATCAGGGCCGCAGCACACAAAGCCACGGGGGCGGCCATCAGTAAGGTCTTGAGGCGCATCAGCGGGCTCCTTCCTGGATACCGGCCGCGGCCAGGCCATAGCCCGGTTGACCCAGTTCAAAATCCGACACCGGCTGGTAGGCCGGGTTCATGCGGTCGAAGGCCAGGCCCCCATCGACATAGACCTGATCGGCCCGGGCATAGACGCTGAACGGATTGGCCGACCAGATGACCACATCGGCCCGCTTTCCGACCTCCAGGCTGCCCGTCTGATCGGCGATACCCAGGGACCGGGCCGGGTTCAGGGTGATCCAGCGCATGGCCCGCTCCTCGGAGATGTTCAGGCCCATGCGGCGACCGGCGGCCAGGGCCGCAGCGGCCTCCTGGTTCAGGCGCTGGGTCAACTGGGCATCGTCAGAGTGGATAACGGCACACGAGCCTTCGGGTTGATCGACCAGCGCGGCATTGGCCTCGACCGCATCCAGGGCCTCCATCTTGAAGCCCCACCAGCCGGTCCACATGTCGGCGCAGATGCCTTCACGGGCCAGAAGCGGTGCGACCTTGTAGGCCTCGATGGCGTGGTGGAAGGCGGTGACGCGATAGCCAAACTCGCGGGCCAGATCGATCATCTGGGCCATCTCGTCGGCGCGATAGCAGTGGTTCTGCACCAGGATCGACCCATCCAGCACGCCCGCCAGGGTCTCCAGTTCCAGATTGCGGGTCGGNGGTGAGCCCTGTCCGTCCTCGCGCCACTTGTCCCACTTTTGGCGGTATTCCTGGGCGGCGATGAAGGCGGCGCGGTAGCCCGCCATATTGCCCATGCCCGTGGCCGGAGAGGAGTTGCGGCTGCCATAGACGCGGCTGGGGTTCTCGCCGCAGGCCATCTTCAGCCCATAGGGGGCACCGGGGAACTTCATGCCCTGCATGGTGACGGACGGAATATTGCGCACCGTCACGCCGCGCCCGCCAAACAGGTTGGCCGATCCGGGCAGGATCTGCAGCGTGGTCACGCCCCCGGCGCGGGCGGTGTTGAAGCCGGGATCCTGAGGCCACAGGGAGTGCTCGGCCCAGACTTCGGCGGTATTGGGCTGGGTCGCCTCATTGCCGTCGCTCATGCCCTGCACGCCCGGCGACGGATAGACGCCCAGGTGCGAGTGCACATCGATGATGCCCGGCGTGACAAAGCGGCCGGTGGCGTCAATGCGCTCATAGCCCGCCGGAATGGCGGTGGCGGCATCGCCAATGGCCGCCACGCGCCCGTCGGTGACGATTACCACNCCGTTCTCGATCCGGTTGCCCGCCCCGTCAAAGATGGTGCCGCCCGTGATGGCGAAGTTCTGGCGCGGCAGACCGCGATAGGTCGAGGGGAAGGGGTCGGGATTGGCTGCATAGTCCAGACCGCGGTTCAGGGTCGTGCGGGCCCGGGGNGTGGCAGGTGTGTCCGTCGAGGCGCTCTGGCTTGGCGAACTGGACGTCGATCCGGGCAGCCCGGTCGTGGTGCAGCTGGCCAGCAGCGTCGCAGCGGCCAACATGCAAAGGGACACAGCCCCACGGCTTCGGGTCATCATCATTGCCTCCCCCAAATTTCGAAGCCGGATTACAACGGCACTGAGCCCGCCGGAGCAAGGCCGGAAAGATTACAAGTCTGTCAGGCGGCTGTGGATATCGTCCAGGCTCAGGCCCTCGACCTCGACCGCCTTGGAGCGCGACTGGTCGCCACGCGCGATCACGACATCGGCTTTTCGCACCTTTAGCGCCTGGGACAGCAGGGCGATCAGGGCGGCGTTGGCCTGTCCCTCAATCGGCTTGGCCCGCACCCGGCATTTCAGGATGTCGCGCCCGTCCGCATCCACATCCCAGCCGTCGATCCGGTCATGGGCCGCGCCAGGGGTGAGGCGGACGTGCAAACGGGCATGATCACTCATGCCCGTTCCATCTGGTCTGATTGTCCCGAAGGCAGAGACCCTACCCCAGCGCCTTCATCAGGTCCGGCACCACGGTCTTGTAGTCGCCGACGATGCCATAGTCGGCCACGGCGAAGATCGGGGCGTCTGGGTCCTTGTTGATGGCCACGATGACCTTGGAATCCTTCATCCCGGCCAGGTGCTGGATCGCGCCCGAGATGCCGATGGCGATGTAGAGCTGCGGGGCCACGACCTTACCCGTTTGTCCGACCTGATAGTCGTTGGGNGCATAGCCCGCGTCGACCGCGGCGCGCGAGGCCCCGACGGCGGCGCCCAGCTTGTCCGCCAGCGGGTCCATGACGGCGTGAAACTCTTCGGCCGAGCCCAGAGCGCGACCGCCCGAGACGACGATCTTGGCGGCGCCCAGTTCGGGGCGATCCGACTTGACCATTTCCTCGGACACGAAGTCGGTCTTGGGGGCCGAGGCACCGGTGATGGTCTCGACCGAGGCCGAGCCGCCTTCACCGGCTGCATCGAACGCCGTCGGGCGCACGGTGATGACCTTTTTGGCATCCGAGGTCTGGATGGTCTCCAGGGCGTTACCCGCATAGATCGGGCGCACGAAGGTGTCGGGCGAGACAACCTCGATAATGTCGGTGATCGGAGCGACGTCCAGCTTGGCGGCGATGCGCGGAGCGAAGTTCTTTCCGTCCATGCTGGCCGGGGTCAGGATGGCGTCATANGCCCCAGCTATGGGCAGCACCGTCGCCTCGACCGCCTCGGCCAGGGTCTTGCCCAGTTCGGCGCTCTCAGCCAGCAGCACCTTACGCACGCCCGAAATCTTGGCGGCGGCATCGGCGGCAGCCTTGGCACCCTGGCCCACGACCAGGATATCGACATCCCCGCCCAGCTTGGCAGCGGCGGTCACGGTCTTGGCGGTGGTGTCACGGACGTGGGTGCCGTCGTGATCGGCGATAACCAGAACAGCCATTACAGCACCCCTTGACTTCAGCTTGGCNCACCAGCTCGGCGGCATCGGCGACCTTTTCNNACCGGCGGACCGCTTGGGCGGCTCGGTGACTTTCAGCACCTTCAGGCGCGGGGCCACATCGACGCCGTAGTCGGCGACCGCCTTCATGGCGATCTCCTTCTTCTTGGCCTTCATGATGTTGGGCAAGCTGGCATAGCGCGGCGTGTTCAAACGCAGGTCCACCGTCACTACGGCCGGCAGTTGCACGGCCACCGTCTGGGCACCACCATCGACTTCGCGGGCCACGGTGGCCTTGCCACCGGCCACGTCGACCTTGGCGGCAAAGGTCGCTTGGGGCCAGTCCAGCAGGGCCGCCAGCAGCTGGCCCACGGCATTGTTGTCGCCATCGATGGACTGCTTGCCCATCAGAACCATGTCCGGCTTTTCCTCATCGACCACGGCTTTCAGCAGCTTGGCCACGGCCAGCGGCTCCAGATCGGTGTCCGACTGGATCAGAATGCCCCGGTCGGCCCCCATGGCCAGGGCGTTGCGGATCGTCTCCTGGGCCTGGGCCGGGCCGATCGACACCACCACGATCTCGGAGGCCGTTCCGGCCGGATGCTCCTTGCCTTCCTTCATGCGCACGGCCTCTTCCACGGCAATCTCGCAGAAGGGATTCATGCTCATTTTGACGTTGGCGAGATCGACGCCGGATTGGTCGGCCTTCACTCGGGCCTTGACGTTACTGTCGATCACCCGTTTGACGGGCATGAGAACCTTCATAGCGGTGTCCACAAAGTGCCAGAAATGTGGGCCACCGAATGGAACGCCGGGGCTCACATGTCAACGTAACGCCGGGTCAAGCATGGGACCTGCCGGCAGAAACGCATCGATGAACCGATTTCTGACCTTTCCCCGGCTGGCCACCCTGTTCCTGGGCCTGTTTGTGCTGATGGTGGTCGGCATTGTCCTGCTGCAGCGGATCTGGGTTGATCCGGGGCGTCGCTGTGAAGCCAGCGGTCGTTGGTACGACATCGAACATCGTGTGTGCGCTCAACCAATTATATCCCCGACATCACCGGCCGTCCGGCCGACGTCAGCCGTGCCGACGCATCGAATGCGGCCAATCGCGACCTTCTTGAGCTCGAGGCAGAGGCGGCCCGCCAGCAACAGGCGCTGGATGCCCAGGTCGCGCGTGAGCGGGCGGTGGCCAAGGCCGCGACGGGTCAGTAGGTCTTGGTGCATCCGCCACGCCTCTTCATCGACGCCGATGCCTGTCCGGTGAAGGACGAGTGCTTTCGCGTGGCCGAACGGTGTGGCCTCATGGTCTTTGTCGTGTCCAATACCTGGATGCAGTTGCGCCGCGCGCCCTTCATCGAACAAGTCGTCGTCGATGCCGGGCCGGATGTTGCCGATGACTGGATCGCCGAGCGGGCGGTGGCGGGCGACATCGTGATCACCTCCGACCTGCCCCTGGCCGATCGCTGCCTGAAGTCCGGTGCCCAGGTCCTGAAGTCCAATGGCCAGGCCATCACCCAAGACATGATTGGATCGGCCCTGGCCGGGCGCGAGATCGGAGAGCACCTGCGCTCCATCGGCCTGACCACCTCGGGACCCCCGCCGTTCGGGCCCAAGGACCGCTCCAATTTTCTGCAGGCGCTGGATCGGGCCGTGACCCGGGCCCGCCTTCAGGGCCGGGCCTGAGCCAGGCTCAACCGCCCGTGACGTCGAACACCAGCAGCAGGGTCCGCTGGCGCTCGCTGTTGTTGTCGTCCGACAGGATCATCAGCCGGGTTGTGCCATTTGGACGGTGTTCCACCGACAGGCCTTCGAAGTTGTCGGTCGTGCCGGGCAGCTTCAGCTCCACCAGAACGGGGCCCAGGGTACGNTCGGCGGCCATGCGCCGGATGCGGGCGCGGGCATCGATCGGCGGGGAGAAGGATCGCTGCAGGGCAAACCAGCCATTCCCATCCGGGGCCCGATCCAGGCTGGTGATGCGGTAGTCGCTATCGGCCAGTAGGGGCTCAGGCGGGGCCATGACGACTGCACAGCCNGTCGGGGTGCAGTCCCACACCCCACCGCTTTCACCGGTTGCACGCCAGCCGCCGGGGCCCGCTGCGACCCCTTCCATGCCGTCGTTCAGCGGAAAGGCATAGTTCGGAGAGGCAACAGGCACTGGTGGGGTGAGCTGGTTCGCCGGGCCATAGGACCAGATACGGTGGTTGCGCTCGAAACTGACCAGCAGATCACCGCTGGGNGTGAAAACGATAGCCTCGGCATCGCCGTCAACCTTNTCGGTGATTGGCTGGCCATCGGTCAGGGTCAGGCGGCGCATCTGAAAGCCACCCATGCCAGCGGGGCCACCCCTGGCATCCTCGACCAGGCGAAACCTCACCAGGTCGCCTGCGTCGCTGACGCTCCAGACCCAGCCATTGTGCACCTTCAGGTCCGACAGGCTGTGCAGGGGCGACTCGGCCGCCGCCACCAGCTCCAGCCCGCCAACAAAGCGCACGCCCTCGGCCAGCTCGGCCCCGCCCGGAAGACCCAGGCCTACGGGCCGGTAGGAGGCCTCCGCGAGCGTCCAGCCCGCCTCCACCTGGGTCGCAGGCGCGACCGGTGCGGCCACGGGCGTCGTGGCACAGGCGGCAAGGCCTAGCAGCGAGAGCGTCAGAACCAGGCGTTTCATTCAGGCGGCCCTCCGGCGGCGGCCCACAGACGATCTCTGTGGGCGGGTTTCAAACTCGGTCTCGAACAGTTCGGCCAGCTTGTCGGTCATGGCCCCGGCCAGCTGCTCGACATCGACCAGGGTCACCGCCCGGCGATAGAAGCGGGTCACGTCGTGGCCTATGCCGATGGCCATCAGCTCCACGGGGCTTTGGGTCTCGATCCAGCCGATGACCTGGCGCAGGTGCTTATCCAGATAAAGGGCGCTGTTGGCCGACTGGGTTGAATCGTCCACGGGCGAGCCGTCGGAAATGACCATCAGGATGCGACGCTGTTCGGGCCGCGCCATCAGCCGCCCATGGGCCCACTCCAGCGCCTCGCCGTCGATATTCTCCTTGAGCAGGCCCTCGCGCATCATCAGGCCCAGGTGTTTCTTGGAGCGGCGCCAGGGGGCATCGGCGGACTTGTAGATGATGTGCCGCAGGTCGTTCAGCCGCCCCGGATGGGCCGGACGATTGGCCCCGATCCAGGCTTCGCGGGCCTGGCCACCCTTCCAGGCGCGGGTGGTAAAGCCCAGGATCTCGACCTTGACCCCGCAGCGTTCGAGCGTCCGCGCCAGGATGTCGGCACACACCGCCGTGACCATGATCGGCCGCCCNCGCATGGAGCCGGAGTTGTCCAAGAGCAGGGTCACGACCGTGTCACGGAACGGGCTGTCGCTCTCGGCCTTGAAGCTCAGGGGNGCCGTTGGGTCCGTGATGATCCGCGTCAGTCGCGCGGTGTCCAGCACCCCNTCCTCCAGATCGAAGGTCCAGCTGCGGTTCTGCTGCGCCAGGAGGCGTCGTTGCAACTTGTTGGCCAGTCGCGACACCACGCTGGACAGGGCCGTCAACTGCTGGTCCAGCATGGACCGCAGCCGGTCCAGCTCGAGCGGGTCACACAGGTCCTCGGCCCCGATCACCTCATCAAAGGCAGTGGTGAAAACGCGATAGTCGGTGACCAGCCGCCCGTCATCGACCGGACCTTTCGGATTGGCGCGGGCCCCTTCATCCAGCATGTCGCCATCGTCGGCGGCATCGCCGTCCTGGGGCGTCGGCGTCCCGTCAGAGCTGCGCTCGCGGTCGGCATCGGCGGGGCTGTTCTCCGGGTTTCCGTCCATCGACTGGTCGCCCTGGCCGCCATCCTCCTGTTCGTCCTCGTCGGGGTCATTTTCGTCCTGGGACTGAGGGGTCGGGTCGGACTGGCCGTCCTCTTCACCGCTTTCGGTCGGATCGGCCTCACCGGGGTCAAGCTCCAGCGCCTTGAGCAGGTCCTTCACGCGCTGGCCAAAGGCCGTCTGATCGTCCGCCACCTCGGCCAGGCGATCGAGCTGCGGCCCGGCGCGGGCCTCCAGCACCGGACCCAGGGCATCGCGCAACAGGGCGGCCTGCCCCTCAACCGGCTGGCCGGTGATCCGGTCGCGCAGCAGGAGGGCCGCTGCCTCGTACATCGGCACCTGACCACCATCCAGCGACCGCAGGGCCCCGCTACGCTCCAGCCGCTGGGTCAGGGCCGCGTCCAGATTGGCCCGCACCCCGGCCAGGGACCGGCTGCCGACGGCCTCCACCCGGGCCTGCTCCAGGGCATCGAACATCTCCACCGCACGGGCCTCGACCGGGCGCAGGCGGGCATCCAACGCGTCGTCGTGATTGGCCAGACGCAGCGCCATCCGGTCGGCTTGGCCGCGCATGACCGCACTTTCGCTGCCGGACAGCTGGCGCGGCGGATGCGGCAGGGTCAGCACGCCATCGACCACCCGGGGACCGTCCGAGCCGAACACCACGTCCAGCTCCGCCTGTTCGGCCAGCGCCCTGGCGGCATTGGCCAGCGCCCGTTTGAAAATCTCGATCTGGGGTCGGCACTCATGAGGGGACTCATAACGATCCTGAGCGTGGTGAAAAGACCGGGAAGCCACACCCCAAGGAAACTCTCTCTGGCAGGCTTGTCTGCACGGCCCATGCCCGCTTTCATGTTGGCGTCAGATGACCGGAGCGATCCTTCCGTGCCGCAACCCGACGCCCGTGACCGCAAGACCCGCCGTGGTTCCTCCGGCGGCCTTATGACCGGCATCGGTCTGGGATGTGTGATTGCAATTCTAGTGTTGATCGCGGTGCTGTTCCTGCTGGGCCAGTGCGTGGCGCGCATGACCCTGTCGACCGAAGACGACGCCGCAGAGCCCGGCGCGACCGACACGTCCGGCTATGCCGTCCCGGAACCCAGTCCCAATCTGATCGTGCGTCGACGCCCTGCGACCCAGCATGAAGCCGACATGGACCTGTTCCTGGCTCGCTCCCTTTCCGTCAGCGAGGCGACCTGGACCCGCATTTTCAGCAGTTTCGGCCAGCAGTACCGCCCGGTGCAGGTTGTGATCTTCAAGTCGCCGACCATCCTGACCGCCTGTGGTCGTGTGCGGGTGCAAGCCGGTCCGTTCTACTGCCCCGATGATGAGACGATCTACATCGAGACCGGCTTCTTTGACGCCCTGGCCGAGGCGGGCGGCGGCGGCGACTTCCCGATGGGCCTGGTGCTGGCCCACGAGGTGGGCCACCACGTCCAGAAGCAGCGGGGGCTATTGGCTGAGGCCGCGCGTCAGGTGAGCGGCTCGCCGCCAGCATTGGCCAACCGGGTTCTGGTGGGGGTGGAGCTGCAGGCTGACTGCTATGCCGGGCTGTGGACCGACGAGATGAACCGTGGCCGGCATCTGGACCCCGGCGACCTCGAAGAGGGTCTGGCCGCTTCGCAGGTGATCGGTGACGATGTGCTGCAGTCGCGCACCTTTGGCCAGGTAGACCCGTCCCAGTTCACCCACGGGACCGCGGCCCAGCGCATGGCCTGGTTCATGCGGGGCTTTGAAGGCCAGGATATCCGGGTCTGCGAGCAGGCGCTGTTCGGCGGCATGCCACCCGATCCCACCCACGGAAAAGTGCAGCCGAAGTAGGGGCTCAGGCGGCGTTGGCGGCCTTGCCCTTGGCCTTGGCTGCCTCGGCTTCCTTGTCGTTATGGGCCTTCATACCGATGGCAATCAGCTCGGCCGCCTCGCCCGCATCGCCCCATCGCTTGACGCGGGTTTCCTTGTTCTTCTCCAGGTCCTTGTAACGGGTGAAGAAGTGCTGGATCTGCTCGATCAGGATGGTCGGAAGCTGACGATAGGAGGCGATGTCGCTGTAATAGGGATGCAAGTCATCAACCGGCACGGCCAGGATCTTCTCGTCCATGCCCTTCTCGTCTTCCATGATCAGCACACCAATGGGGCGCGAGCGGATCACGCAGCCAGGNGCCACTGGCGTCGGATTGATGACGATGACATCGCAGGGGTCGCCGTCGTCGGCCAGCGTATGGGGCACAAAGCCATAGTTGCCGGGATAGACCATCGAGGTGTGCAGGAAGCGATCGACAAACAGGGCCCCGGAGGCCTTGTCCATCTCATACTTCACCGGTGCGCCGCCTTGCGGGATCTCGATGATGACATTGATGTCCCACGGGGCGTTGGGGCCGACCGGAATGGCGTCGATGTTCATGGCGCTCTCACTTTGTGCGCTGCAATATGACAGGAGTGCGCCTATACTGCCCGACCGTGGCGACCGCAAGGCAAAGCCAGCGATTGGCAATCTGCCGTAAGGATGTGTGATCCGACATGACCCCTCTGGACTGGTTGGCTCTGTCCCTGTTTTTCATCTGCTGGCTAGGATATGGTCCGCTCCTGGACGTGCTGGCCCGGCGCAGCGGCTCGCTGAATGCCGACATGCTGATTGTGCGCCGCGCCTGGATGCAGGCCATGGCCCACCGAGACATCCGCCTGGTCGACAGTCAGCTCCTGGGTCATTCGATCAACTCGGCCGGCTTTCTCGCCTCCACCAACCTGCTGTTGATCGCTGCGGTGGCCGGCATTCTGTTCGGGGGAGAACNNGCGCTTCGGGGTCTGGCCGAAGTTGGCGCGGAGTCCACGCCGCTGAAGATACTGGAGGTGAAGCTGGCCCTGATCCTCGTTTGCCTGGCCNGGGGACTGCTCGATTTCATCTGGTCCATTCGCCAGATGAACTATGCCCTGGCCCTGATCGGGGCGACGCCGGAACTCCACAAGCTGGCCGATCGCGAAGCGCTGGGCCGGGCGGCCTCTGACCTGTTGAACCCAGCTCTTAGCGCCTTCAGCCAAGGGGTTCGGGGCTATTATTTCTCGCTCGAAGCGGCGGCCTGGATGTTTGGCCCGATCTGGCTGGGATTGGGAGTGTTGTCGGCGTTTTCCCTGCTGGTCTGGCGTCAGGCTGCGTCTCCGGCGGCGCGCGCCGTGCGCACGGCCCGCCACCTGCTTGAAGACGTTACGGACGCACCCGGCGGACCGGATGACCGAAACCGTGCGTGATCGCACTTGCGAAAGAAAGGGTTGACGGATTGTGCGCTGCAACCTAGCTTCAATTCCGACGCCTGCGGGCGTCTGCCCTTCCTGGGCGTTTCCTCCCTATAGACTTTCAAGGCCGCGTCCTCGGGCGCGGCCCTTTTGTGCACTGGCGGCGTCTACCCCGCGGCGGGATCGAACCGGACCAGATCGTCGATCACCTGGCGGATGACGGTGTAGCAGCGATTCCAACCTGCGGACGGCATGTGGGCGTCCTCATCCCAGTAGAGACCCCGGTTCAGCTCGATCTGTAGCGCTTGCAACCCTTGCTGCGGTCGCCCCCAGACCTGGGTCGTCCAGCCCCCNGCATAGGGTTGGTTCAGGGCCACCCTGAACCCTGCGCGCTCAAAGCTGGCCTGAACACATCGGGTCAGGGCGGGTGTACGACTGNNGCCATGGCGGTTCCCCAGGATGACGTCCGGGCCACGGACACCGCCCGCCGCCCGCTCAGGCATCGAATGCCAGTCAATCAGCAGGGCCTGGGCCGACTTACTTTGTGCGCGGGCTTGCTGGATTATCCGTTCGAGTGCCTGGTGATAGGGATGGAAGGCCCAGGCGAGCCGGTCTTGCACCTCTGATCTGTCCAGGTCACGATCATAGATCGCCCGCCCGTCGCCGGTTAGCCGGGGNATCACACCATAGCCCGCTCTTGCGCGGGCGCTGACCTTAGCCAGTGGCCAATCCGGTGTCAGACTTGGATCTCGGTCCTCCGCCGCACGATTGAGGTCGACGTAGGCGCGACTGATCCGGGCCACCAGTGTCGGGATCGCGTGGATTTTTGCCGGAGCAATCAGCTCGTCAACCTGTGCGTCCTCTGCGCAGCGCAGACTTTGGACCGGCAGATCCGGCGCGGGACGCAAGTCGTCCGGATAGACCCGACCCGCATGAGGACACGCAAAGACCAACCCGTTGTGGATGGGCCTGTCGCCGTACTGATCGAAGGCAGGTGTTTGTGGGCGCATACCCATCCCTAGTGCCGGATCGCCCGCGGCGGAATCGCTTTCCGGCCTGTTCTCGCCGGAACCGGGATTTCATGGAGGATTTACCATCAGCCCGTTACCTTACGGTCTTGAAGGCGGCCACGAGCGGCTGCTGCAGAGCCGACAGGCGACCGTTTTGGGGGACAGGCATGGCGCGTATTCTTCTGGCCGAAGATGACCACTCCCTGCGAGGATTTTTGACCCGTGCACTGGAACGCGGGNGGCACGAGGTGGTCGACTGCGAGAACGGTGACGATGCCATAGATGCCCTGCAGTTCGGGCCCTATGACCTGCTGCTGACCGATATCGTTATGCCCGGGGCCGACGGCATTGAGGTGGCCCGGGTTGCCGCCCAGCGCCAGCCGGACATCCGCATCATGTTCATCACCGGCTTTGCCGCCGCCGCCCTGTCCGCGGCCCAGGCGACGCCCCAGGCCAAGGTGCTGTCCAAGCCCGTTCACCTGCGTGATCTCGTCAATGAGGTCGAGAAGATGGTCGCGGCCTGACCCGGCCGATCGCGCGACAAGAATATTGCACTCGGTTGTAGACTTTGACGCTTGCGGTTGGCCCGCAGGCCGGGCTATAGACCGCGCCTTCCCGTTCCGGAGTTGATCCGGAACCGTCTCGGCGGACGCGTAGCTCAGCGGGAGAGCACTACGTTGACATCGTAGGGGTCACAGGTTCAATCCCTGTCGCGTCCACCATTTTTCCTCAGCCTTATCAGCTATATATCTCGATCTTGGCCTTACGCCCAAGGCGGACCGGTCGCGCCAGATACCAAATAGATACCAGCGGCGATGATTTCGAGGGCTTCAGGAGCCGCCGACCGTAGGGCTTCGGAGCGTGCGCCGCGCTGGGGGCGGTGGGTGGCCTCACTTGCGCGTGAGAGGCAGAGGCCGGGGTCGCGGGTCCTTCCTGGTGGGGTGGCACAATGCGGGTCCACAGTGCGCGACCTCGCAGTAGTTCAACCCTGAAATCATTTTGAACTACGTGTAAAGCCGGTGAAGTCGGCGCGGCGGTGGGGACAGTGGGTGCAGTGGGAACCATCCTTATAACTATATGATCTATCTATCTTATTTATCGGCCCGCTCTGTCCCCACCTGGTCTCTGGAGGTGGGGACCGGTGGGAACCGCTTCACGTCATGAATCTCGCCCGTCCGGCAGCAGGTTGTTAGGTTCCGGCACGATTTGACCCGCTTTGACCCAAAATCCCCGCGCAAGTGTGGCCCCCTCCACCCTCAGGGGGTCGCGGAAACTGATGCTTCACGATCTCGCCAGTGACGAGGGAGGGTGGGCGGAAGGGTCAATGCTGCACGCTGAACAATCGAGGACGTGACAACCACCGGCTGCCCCCGGGTCTCTATTGGAGCAGCGCTCCGAAGGCGGATGTGGCGACAGATTGAGGCCTAACAGCACCCCTGATCTGGAGTCAGGGCCGAGGGACCCAAGGCCCCCTGGTCGCGCTCGGAAAAGGCCCTACGCCCGACGTCTCCGGACTCGATTGAGCAAAGCGAAGCCCGCCGGGCGATGTTGCGCCGGCGGGCAGATGCGAGCGCCGCTCGCATGACAGGGAGTTTAGGCCTGGCGGCGGAAATAGGCGACCGTCCGGTCCACGCTGGTCGAGGGCTGCTCGTGCGCCGCCATCATGTAGTGCTTGACCAGATGATCAGGCAGATCACCACCGATGGTCGCCAGGTAGTGCAGGATCGAGACGAGGCCGCGTTCAACTTGGTGATCGCTTCGCTCCATGTCGCCGCGTTGCTCAGGTGAGGGGCTCAAGTCGAGACCTGCGCACAGCAGATCGTTGAGGTGCAGGTTGAGAACCAAGGCTTGGAAGGCTGCCCCTTGGCACTGGTCGCTCGCCTATGCAGGGCGAACTCTCTGATCGCCTCAAGGCGCTCTCTGATTTCAGTTCGCACAGCTTGGGCGCTGATTTCTTCCTCGGCATCAGGTTCCGGCTCCCCGAGGATCGAGGCCAGCCCCACCCAAGTTCTCGGCCGGTGCGGGCGGATGGCGTCGCCAAGGCCGTGCCACGCCTTCACAAGATCGGCGGCTTCGTCGGCCAAGGCGGCGGCGGGGCAGGTTTCGGCTGCGCTCTGGCGGCGGGCGGTGGTGGCCTTCGGGTGAAGTGCAACGGCGGCGGTCATGGTGGTGTCTCCCTTTGGGTTGGAACGACGCCGGGATGCGCCGTCGCGGGGCCTCTCAGGCAACGATCGGGCCATCTCAGCACCCCGCACAGGCGGCCATGTAGGCGTGGCTGGACCGACCGACGACATCGGCGGCACCACCGTCGCGGCGAGCCACGGCGATGCGGGCGATCAGTGACCGGACTTCGATGCGACCGCCGGTCGCCTTCATCCTGCGGGCTTCTTCATAGGCGCCATCCGTTTGACGAAGCGCCATGCGCCAGAGAGGGCGTCAGCGAAGGTGCGGGCTTCGGAGGCCTTAGCAGCCTCACGGAAAAGACCCCAGGCGACCTTCATGACGCTGCGGCGGGTTTCGTTGGTGATCTGCATGGCTGCCTCCTATACATACACTTGTATCCACTACGTTCACCGCTTGTCAACGATATTGATACGCTTGTATCCTCTATCTTCACGTTAGACGGAGGGTGCGAATGGCGGTCACACCGGAGGCCTGCCGGGCTGGGCGGGCGATACTGAAATGGTCCATGCGAGACTTGGCCGAACGGAGCGGCGTTGCCTGGACCACGATCAATAGGTTGGAGGGTGGAGCCGGGGCGCGGGACGCCACCGCCGCGAAGATCATGGCCGCATTCCATGCCGAGGGTGTCGAACTGGTGGCTGACGAAACCCGGACAGGTGCTCTCGTTGAACGAAAGGCGGACACCGATGCCTAGCTATGGGCAGCCGGACGAGGAAGACGACGGCCGCGTTGGGGTGGTGCTCACGTCCGAAGACGACCCGCGCTTGGAAGGCTGGGTGCAGACGAGTGGGTTCTTCGTCCACCCTGACAAGGTGGTTGAGGTCGATACTGTCGAAATGTCGGAGACCGGCGACCTGTTCGATCGCACCGAAACCCTCATGGTCTTCGTCGCGACCCAGCGCCCTGGTGAAGAGCGATCGGCGTTTCCGTTTCCGCTCTTCTTCCGTCGCGCTGACGATAAGTCGCTGGACACCCTAGAGACGTTTCAGGACTCCCTCCGAAGGACATTGGATACCGACGACCTCAAGGCGCTCTGGGATGGCCTGAAGACCGATGCCGATCCCTTCCCCATTGGAGTTGTCGAGCCCCGGAAATCGACAACGCCTTCCTCTGTGTAGTGATGATAGAAGGCTTCATAACAGACCTGAGAAGACCGATAGCGAACTGGCGCGGAAGGCGTCTGTGCACCTGGGGACGGCCTATCACGTCGGGCGGTCCGTCGCGATCTGGGAACTGAAGCGGAAGTATGAACCCGCCGCGAAAGCGGGCCTCGATATACCTCGCCAGAAGCGCGCTGGTGGTCAGGCGCGAGCCGCCCAGATCAAGGCGGCGGCGGCCGGCTGGTATAAGCCCGCTACCGACTGGCTCCAATCTCTGATCGATGCGGAGCCGCTGGGCGCGAAGCCGCTATCTTACTCGCGGCTGGCGGGGATCATCCATGACGGTTGGGACGAACGTGGCTTCTCGGAGGGGCCGTCAGAACCGCCAGAATATCTATACCTGGCGAAAACCCTCCTCCCTCGGTGGGAGAAGGATGGCCTGATCAACCGTCCCACCACCGCTTAACCGACCATACGAACGCCGTTCGCACGGCGTCCAAAGCGCCGCGCAACAGGCCCGAGGAGCGAACCAGGGACCCCTTCCCAGCGGTGGTGGCGAGGGCGAAGACGGACGACAGCCGTGTGTATCTCCCGATCCGTTGGCCCGACTTGGGCTGGTTTGGACAGGGAACCGCAATGGCATCAGAACTATACACCGTCTCGGAAGCCGCCCGCTGGGCGAAGGTGTCGGAGAGCTTCCTCAACAAGGCCCGCCTGACCGGCGGTGGTCCTAAGTTCGTCCGCCTCGGTCGGGCTATTCGCTACAGGATCGAAGACCTGGAAAGCTGGGCCGCCGACGGCGCGGCTGGCTCAACCTCGGAGTATGGGGCCGCGCAATGATCGAGGCGGTGCGCTCCGGTCAGATCGACTTCGACCGCGTGNAACGAGCCGCCCTTCGGAACGCGGACGCGGTGGTGCGCGGGCTTCTGCCGGACGGTCGCCGTGAAGGCATGGAATGGGTCGCCCGAAATCCTCTTCGTAATGACCGGAAGCCCGGCAGTTTCAAGGTGAACCTGGTCACCGGGAAGTGGGGCGACTTCGCCACCAACGATAGGGGCGGCGACCTGGTGAGCCTTGCCGCCTTCGTCGCGAGCCTGCCGCAACGCGACGCCGCCATCCGGCTGGCCGAAAGCCTGGGGTCGATCCCTATGCGTGACGTTCAGGTATCTGATGATCCCGCTGTCGTGTGGCTATCCCCCGAACGGTGTCGGGCCGCCCGAGCCGTGCTCAACTGGTCGCCCGGACATCTGGCGAGGCTGGCGACCAAGCGAATGGGCGAGCCTGTTAGTGCCGCCGAGATCAGGGAGTTTGAAGACTTCGGCCTGATGCTGGACACCTTTACGATGGCGGCCGTGCTGGCGATCTTGCTCGAAAGGTCGAGCTCACCCCGACGATGCCGAGCCGGGCGTTATCCGCAAGCGCAATGTCAGAGTCGTCCAGGGCGCTGGCTACGTCCAGTTCGGTGGCCCTCTCCGGCGGAGGCCTCCGCTTTGAGTGAAGACAATAGCAACCCCTTCGACCGCGTGAAGGCTGAAGCCAAGGCGGGCGGCACAAACGCCGCTCGTCCCAACGCTGATGGCGATCCTGTCCGGCCGGTGCCGGTCGATGCACCAGATCCGCCCGACCGCCATCCGTCAAAAGGGCCGTGGTCTGCCCGTTGGACCTATCGGGACGCGGCAGGCGAGGTCCTGGGCTATGTGGTCAGGATCGATGCGGAAGACGGAAAGCAGGTGCTTCCACTCACCTACTGGCGTGAGAAGGGCGAACTTCGCTGGCGCTGGAAGGGTTTCGCCGATCCCCGACCACTCTACGGGCTCGACCAGCTGGCGCAGAATCCCACCGTCCCCGTCTTGGTGGTGGAAGGCGAGAAAACCGCCGATGCGGCGCGGAACCGCTTGCCCGCCTTCGCGGTGGTGACCTGGCCGGGCGGGTCGAAGGCGACGCGCAAGGTCGATTGGTCGCCTCTCGCAGGGCGAGAGGTCATCATCTTCCCTGACGCCGACGCACCCGGTCGCAAGGCTGCTGACGACGTGGCCCGCCGCGCCAGTGCGGCCGGTGTGGACTCGGTGGCGGTGGTGAGTGTGCCGACATTCCTGCCTGACGGCTGGGACCTGGCCGACGACTGGCCTGTGGGTTTTGGACTGGCCGAGGCCACCACCGTGATCGAGGAGGCCCGCTTCGCCGGAGTGGCTGGCGGGGTGGAACTGCCCTTCGGTTTTAAGTTGGACGCCGAAGGGCTGTGGTTTGAGGTGGTGACCGGGAAGAAGGGTGAGACCACCTTCTTCAAGGTGTCTGCGCCGTTCGAGCCAATGGGCGAGGCTCGCGACCCCGATGGTAGCGGCTGGGGCGTGGTGATCCGCTTCCGTGACCCTGACGGGCGCGTGAAGACCGAGGTGGTTTCTCGCGCTGCCCTGGTTTCGGACGGANGCGGGGTTAAGGCCCGGCTCGCCAGTGAAGGCTTGATGATCGTGCCCGGCCGGGGCCAGTATGACCGCTTCACTGCCTGCTTGGCTGAACTGCGCTGCTCCCGCCGGATCACCCTTGTGAATGCTACGGGCTGGGCACCGGGCGACCGCTTCGTCCTGCCGTCTCGCGTCGTCGGACCACCGGGGGCGGAGCAAGTGCTTTTCACGGGCGACGCCGGCGCGCTGCACTACCGGACGGCGGGCACTCTGGAGGGCTGGCGCGAGGGCGTGGCGGCCAAGGCGACCGGAAATCCGCTCTTGCTGCTTGCGCTGTCGATCGGCTTCGCGGGGCCTCTCCTGCGTCCCTTGGGGCTGGAGGGCGGCGGGTTCCATTTCCGGGGCGGATCGTCCAGCGGAAAGACCACCCTGGGCCTCGCCGCCGGCTCGATCTGGGGCGGCGGTGGTCCATTGGGATCGGCCCATTCCTGGCGCGCCACGGCGAACGCCCTGGAGATGATTGCCTATGGGCACTCCGAAACCCTGCTGGTGCTGGACGAGCTGGCCCTCGTTGCGCCGGAGGAGGCTGGACAGGCGGCCTATGCCCTGGCGACTGGTCAGNGGAAGGCCCGATCTAAGACGGACGGCCAGCTGCGGAAACGGTCGGAGTGGCGGGCGATCATGCTTTCTACCGGCGAGATCGGGTTGGCGGACCACATCCGCGCCAGTCGACGGGGTGACCGGGCGATGGCGGGGCAGGAGCTGCGGCTCTTGGACATCGCCGCCGACGCCGGGAAGGGCATGGGGGTCTGGGAAGCCCTGCACGCCTTCACCGGCCCCGCCGAGATGTCGGACGCGCTCAAGGCAGCGACGCGGGAGCACTACGGCCATGCGGGTCCGGCGTTCCTGGAGAGGTTCGTCNAGGACATCGACGACGCGAAGCGCATCGCGGGCGAGGTTATGGCGGGCTTCATGGCGACCGCGAAGCGGCCCGACGATCATGGGCAGGTGCACCGTGCCGCCCTCCGCTTCGCCTTGGTGGCGGCGGCCGGCGAGCTGGCCTCGGCCTTCGGCGTCGCGCCCTGGGAGGGCGGCGAGGCTTCGGCCGCCGGACTGGCGCTTTTCAACCGATGGGCCGACGCCTTCGGCCGGTCCGCGCCACGGGAAGAGCGCGGCGTGCTGCGGACCCTGAAGGGAGCGATCGAGCAACAGCTCAGCCGCTTCGCCAACCTGGGCGAGGATCGGGGTGCGGGTGGGNAAGAGCCGGTCAGCGATCGCGCTGGCGAGGCCNGTTCGCTTTCCACCTTGGGCCTGCGCCACGTCTCAGGGCCGGACACGTTCTACCTGTTCCACGATGCAGGCTGGGCCGAGGTCTTTCGGGGCTTCGATCTCCGCTTCGCCGCCCAAACGGCACTGGACGCCGGCTACCTGGAGAAGGGCGGCGGGAAGCACCTGAAGAAGCAGAAAAGGTCCAGTCGCAGANACCGACGGTTCTATTGGGTCAAGGCCTCGATCCTGGAGCTGGACACTGACTGACCCGCTGGCCGCCGCGATCGAGCGCGCCCGGTCGCGGTGGCGTCCCGGCGGGGTCTGCCGGGGAGCGGGCGGATGCCCGCTCCGCAAGAGGCGGAGCCCGAAAAGGGCGCTTCAGTCCAGTTGATCCGAACATGCGAACGCCGTTCGCATTGCCTGACCTGCCGGAGCCGACCACCGCCGATGCCCATGTCTGCACATGGTATGAGTGGGGCGAGCGCGCGGCCTGGTTGGAGTTCGGGTGCGGCCTAGACCGCGCCGTTGCCGAGCAGAGGGCAACGGCTGAATGGCTTCGCTCAGTTCGCCGTCAGGCTGAAGACAAGAACGCTGGCTCTTGACTCTCGCACTAGCTGTGCTCGGTTGCCCCTCGCACAAGGGAAACCATGGCGAGCTTTCCGAAGACGGTTCGGATCCACTATCGACGCGCGAACCTAGAGGGCGTCGATGCGCCTACGATGACGCTCCAAGAACGGCTTCAACGGACGATGACCGGGCCTGTTGGCAAAGACGCTCGGAAGCGCGTCTTCCCGATCACGGACGACAATCAGCACCGCGCGTGCCTGCACTATCATGAGATCGGATCCATGGCCTTTCTGTCCGATGTCATGCATCTGGACGGTCGAAGCGCCCTCCCGACCTGGGTCGAGCCGGACACCCCTCAGCCGCTCGCCACTATCGTCCCTCGCGAGCTTGATGCAAACGAAGCGTCGCTCGGGGAGCCGCTCTACCTTCTTGTGAAGGGTAACCATGTCGCCGCTATCGAGCGCATGGGTTTCCGAAATGTCAGTCTCCAACGGTATCTGAACGCGCTCCTGAAATCGGCTGGGGAACTGGAGGATGGCGCGGAGTGGCGGCTCGTGCCGAAGATCGAGATCACTGGCGGAGAGCACCTATCGGGGCCGGTGAAGAAGATCGTCTTCAAGCCCAACGCGGCCTTAGTGGGCGGCGGGCCGTCGCAGACGCCTCAAGCACAGGCGGGCAAGCCAAGAACCGTCTCGCGGCGTTTGGGAGAACTGGTGGCCCAAGGTCGCAGGGTAATCGACATGGCGGTCGCGGCAGGGGCTGATGAAGCGAAGCTGGAGAACCTCAGAGCCCAGATGAGCAACGATCTGGCATTGCGTGCTCGGCTCGAAATCTCGGTGGCCAGCGTGAGGCAGAAAACGAAGGCCGAGGTCTCGCCCGATGCGGTTCAACAGGCCTTCGCAGAGCTGGCGTCAAGGGGACGTGGTGATCACGTCGGAGGATGGGAGAACCAACGGGAAACTGATACAGTTGGTGCACACCACCGAGGTGTTGGAGACTGGCGGAATGATCGACTGGCAACATGCGACGCAGGCCTTGGTGTCGGCCCTGACCGCATGGGCCGCCAAAGGGTCGATCGACCTATCGACATGATGGGCCTGGTTCGTTCGGTCGCGGCCGGCGCGATCGGAGCGGCCGTCGCGATCATCATTCCCCGTGCAGGCCTGCTGGCGGCCACTCAGGAGATCATTGGCTTCCTCTCCCTCCTGATGGCCGGTCTTCTGCCGGCCATGGTCATCACGGCTACCATTCTTCGCGGTGACGGCTTCTCCGCTCGCCGCCTGGACGAGTATGGTGGGGGCTGGCGCTCCAGCTTCGGTTCTGGGCCGTGCTGTTCGCCGCCGCCGGGCTCGCGACCTTGGGAGTTGTGGGGGCCAAGGTGTTCGCTGCGGATGGCGTCACCGTCCGATTGGCGATCCGAGATGCAGTTGTCCTGACCGATGATCGGCTGACCAACGCCTTCTTGCTGATATTCGGAGCGGGGACTGGCGTGGTGCTCCAGCGGCTCGTGCCCGCCTACCAAGGCCTTCACTCGCTGCTGATCTTGAACGTCAGTATGGCGCGGGCTGCTGCCCTGGCGAACGACCGGAGTATCGCTGACGCACTTCAGGCTGACGCTGCTGCGTCTAAGCCGCCGCCTGAGTATGCCAAGATGCGAGCTGGTGGAGAGGCATCGGATAAGTGAGACAGACCACCGCCGCCGACCTTTATCAGCAGTTCGTCGCGCTCATCGACGAGGCGTGCGCTTCCAAGGATGTCTACGCGGTGCCGAAGGCCGCTGCTGCTGCTGGCATGGAAGGTGGAGAGACGCCTCACGGCCTCAGCCAGCGTTGGGACTACACCTTCGTCGACCTGCTTGGTCAGACCCTCCTTGTCCACGCCCGGTGGTGGGACCAGTCACAAGCCTTTTCGATCCGGCCCGATATGCATGTCATGTCAGTCGAGCTGAAGGCTGGCGACACGATCGCTCGCCACAAACGCCGCTACGAAGAATAGGCGTCCCCACCGTGAGACGAGTGGGGACCGGCCTCGCGGGAGGTGGGGACCCGAAAAGGGCTGAACGGACAAGGCGATAAGACCGCCGTCCCCACCGCACCCACCGTTCCCACCGAAAGAGGAAGGTCCGGAGTTCAGTCGAAGCCGACGCTCACGTCTGCGCCTGGTATGAGTGGGGCGACCGGGCCGCCTGGCTGGAGTTCGGGTGTGGTCTGGACCGCACCACCGCTAAACGTCAGGCAACGGCCGAGTGGCTCACCCGCGCTGACGCAAGGGGATGACTTCGCCTCCGGACGAAGGGCCTTCGTCGGTCTGAAACCGGCGGCCCACGGCGGCGGCGGCGTCCTGAAGCGGGTCGCCAGCGAGGTGGGCGTAGCGTTCGGCCGTGCGGGCGCTGGAGTGCCCCAACAGCTTGCTGACCAGAAACAGGCTCGCGCCGTCCGCGATGGCGAACGACGCGAAGGAGTGGCGAAGATCGTGAACCCGGAGCGGGTCGATCCCCGCCGCATCCACCACCTTGAAGAAGGCCTTCCGAAGCCCGACCGCATGGCCTTCGCCGCGTGCCGCCGGAAAGACGAAGGGCGAGGCCTTCGCCGGCTCTCCCGCCTTCAGGGCTGCCGCATGACAGTCGTCGGCCTCGGCCTTCCGGCGCTCCAGCAGCGCGGCGGCGGGCGGCGACAGGACGATTCGACGCTCCCCNGTTTTCCCGCCCGCCTTCGTCCTGGCCGGGGGCAGCTTCAGCTCGCGCCGATCCCACACGATTTCGCTCCAGCGGAGCCCCAACACTTCATTCCGGCGGGCTCCGGACAGCAGCAACAGCCGGGTGGCGTCAGCGAAGGTGGCGGACAGCTTCCCCTCAGCCTGGAGCCGCGCCGTGGCGTCCAGCAGCTGGGCGGCCTCGGCATCGGACAGGAAGCGTTCCTGGACTGGCGCGGCCGTCAGCTTCACGCTGGCGAAGGGGTTCGTTTTCACGAGGCCGTGCTTGATCCCCCACGCATACATGGCGGCGGCGGTGGTCTTCGTCCGCCGGGCCGTGCCTTCGCCGCCGGTGACGCGGGCGAGGCCGCGCTTGCCCGTCTTCTCCTGAGTGGCCGTCTTCCCGTTGGCGATGTCGCGATAGACGCGGGCGGCGTCGGCGTTGGTGACGGAGTCCGCCAGCTTGCGCCCGATAAGCGGCCCGACGTGGCGCTTCAGGTTCGATCCGTCGATCGCCCAAGTGCTCGCTCGCTTCTCCGGCTTGGTGGCGGGGCCGTCGTCCAGATAGGCGGCGATCAGCTGATCGACCGTCAGGGCCTCGCGGGCGGCCTTCTTGGCGGTGGTGGGATCTTCACCGGCACGGACGCGGCCCAGCACCTTCAGCGCCTCATCTCGTGCAGCATCGGGCGTCCAGGGCGAGCCGTGCGTCCCGATCGTATAGGTCACCTGGCGCGATCCGAGGCGATAGCGCAGGGCATAGACCTTCCGGCCGGTCGCCCGCACGCGCAGGATTAAGCCCTTGATCTCGGTATCCCAGACCCAAACCTCGCCCTCGGTCGGCGGCTGGACCGCATCCACGGTCCGCTTCGTCAGCTTCGCCTTCACCTTCGCCGTCATGGTCGTCCTCGGTCTCNNTGATCGCCATCCAGATACCAGCCAGATACCAGATGAAACGAAAGCGGGGGAACCATCGTCTAACTCCGTCCAGCTCAAATGCCTGTATTCACGGGCTTCTAGAGGCAGTATGCCACGACAGGAATTGCAGGGAAACAGCGGAACGCAACATTGACATCGTAGGGGTCACAGGTTCAATCCCTGTCGCGTCCACCATTCTCCCCGCAGTCAGGTCGCTGGATTTTTGGCCGCCTAGTGCGCGCGGATGAGCCCGATCATGGTCATAACCTCATCGGCCACGGCACCGTTGTCGCGCTGGCGCGCCCGCTCGACCAGGGCCATGATGGCAGGCTCAGAAACCCCGCGGGCAAATCGGTCGGCGCANATTTCCAGAATTCCGTCCAGGCAGGCCTGGGCCGTTTCCCCGGTATCGACGAGAACCTCAGACACCTTCTCGCCCTTCTTGAGCCCGGTGAACTCGATCTTGATGTCCTCGTCCGGCGTCAGACCCGACAATTCGATCATCTGGCGCGCAAGGTCGGCGATGCGGACCGGTTCGCCCATCTCGAGCAGATACTTCGATGGCCCCGATCGGACCTGCTCGGCCTTGATGGCAGCAGAGTGCAGCACCAGTTCCACCGCCTCTGGAATGGTCATGAAGTAGCGGTTCACGTCGCGGTGCGTCACCGTGACCGGCCCGCCCCTAGCGATCTGATCGCGAAAGATCGGAACGACCGACCCAGCCGAGCCCAACACATTGCCAAAACGCACCGCTGACAGGTGGGTGCGGGCGGCGGGCACCAGGTTGAGCAGGGTCTCTGCAATCCGCTTGGTCGCCCCCATGGTGTTGGTCGGATCCACCGCCTTGTCCGTTGAGATCAACACAAATTGGCGGACCCCCTGGGCAAGTGAGGCCTGCATGACATTCCAGGTGCCCAGAACATTGGTGAGCACGCCCTCGGCCGGATTTTGCTCCACCAGCGTCACGTGTTTCAGCGCTGCCGCGTGGAAAACGATGTCAGGCTTTTCTTCAGCGATGATCTCTTTGATGCGATCGGCATCTCGCACATTGGCCAGCACGGCGCGCCGGGTCATCCCCGTATCAACAGAGGCCAACTCGCGATCGATCTCGAACAGCAGGAACTCGGAGTGGTCCAGCAGCGTCAGGTGACCACAGCCATACTGGGCCATCTGACGGGCAATCTCGGATCCGATGCTGCCACCAGCCCCGGTAATCAGCACGCGGCAACCGCGAATGAGGCTATGGACCTTGCTGGCTTCGAGGCGAATGGGTTTGCGCGGCAGGAACTCCTCGAGCGGAATTTCCATCAGTGCGCTGGCGGCAGACTTGGGCTCTCCCACCTCGGTCAGGATCGAAGGCCGTAGCATCTTGTGGCCGGCCTTNTTCAGCTCCCCTACATGTTGAGGCGTCAAACCCAGATCGGTGGCGGGATCGGACAGGAACAGCAGGGCGGGAACTTCTTCGCTCTTGCGTGGAAGCGGGCTCCAGCCCTGGCGCCACTCGTCAACCGTTGCAATGAACGGCACCCCATGCAGGTTCAGTCCGAGCTCTTCGGCATAGGGGGTAATCACCCCGATCGGCTGGTAGGTCTGGTTCGGGTCCGCCAGGAGGTGTCGGAGCTGGCGATCCGATGCATCCATGCCGCCAATCAGCAGAATTGGCAGGCGCTCGCGGTCGCGACGGCGCCACCAGCTGGGCAGGAGCTGTTCCGACAGCCGCGCCTCTCGCCTCAGGCGCCAGGCCAACCGGGCCCCCAGAAGAAAAACCAGCGACAGGACCCAGGCCAGCGGCAGGATCGAGCGCGGCATGTCGGTGCCACGGTCCCAGGTAAAGGCGGCGAGAATGAACAACGCGGTCGTTAGGGTGACACTTCGTGCCAGCGCCACCGCATCGCGCACCGAGGCAAAGCGCCAGGGCATTCGCTCGGTCTGGAATATCAACTCGATAAAGCCGCCAATAATCCCGAACAGGGCCGCCCAGCGGACAACGCGAACGGCATCCGGTTCCGTCAGCCACCAGTCGAAGGGCACCATACGACGCAGCTGGTAGGCGCAGAGGAACGCGGCCACCAGCAAGCCGACATGCAGCACAAGCTTCCAAAGCCATGTCGTCGACAGGCCGAAGATGGTAGTGTCCTTCATCGGGTTAATCTCTGCATCGGTCTTGCGAAGCGACTAACCCAAACAACTTCGTGTGGACGCGACGCGCATTCTTTCGCCTATCAGGATTCTTCAAACGACCCTAGGGCCTTGATTTCAGAATGCCTCTTGATACCAGCCCGATTGTCACTGCCGACCAAAAGGGCAGATGGCGCACCCGAAGAGATTCGAACTCCTGACCCCCAGATTCGTAGTCTGGTGCTCTATCCAGCTGAGCTACGGGTGCGCAACTGCCTTGCGGCGCTCGCCAGCGGCGAGGGCGGGTATCTAGCGGAGGATCGGTCGGTGCAAGCCATTCCATGGGTTGCCGTTGCATCTGCACGCCCATAAGGCCAAGTCTGGGCTATCCAAGCACGATCGGACCCGATGACTCGCCCCTATTTGAACGCCGCCGCAGCGATCCTGTGTGGACTTTTCCTGCCGTTGGGACTGTTAGGGTGCGCCACCCCTGCGGACGGCGGCGGCCTCCCCGTCGTTCGATCACAGGCGCGCCCCCTGGCCGTCGGCCCGTTTGTTTCAACGGCCAATCCCCTGGCCAGCGAGGCCGGTATGCGGGTGCTGGCCGAAGGCGGCACCGCCGTCGATGCGGCCATTGCGATCCAGGCGGTGCTGGGCCTGGTGGAGCCTCAATCATCGGGCCTCGGCGGCGGGGCCTTTCTGATGTATTTCGATTCAGGCACCGGAGAGATCACGGCCTATGACGGTCGCGAGACCGCGCCGGCCACCGCAGGCGCAGAGCTGTTCTATGAGGGCGGGCACNCCCTGCCCTTCCGCGACGCAGTTGCAAGCGGGCGGTCAACAGGTGTGCCCGGGGTCGTCGCCATGCTGGGAATGGCCCATCAGGCCCACGGACGGCTGGACTGGTCCGAGCTGTTCGGCGATGCCGAGCGCCTGGCCCGCGGCGGCTTTGTTGTCTCGCCTCGTCTGGCCGGTTTTATCGCCCAACCCCAGGGTCAGGGCCGCAGTGACTGGGCCAACCGCTATTTCACCGCCGCCGACGGCCATCGCTACGTCGCGGGCGAGACCCTGACGAATGCGGCCTACGCCCGCACCTTGCGAGAACTGGCGGCAGGTGGTGCCGATGCCTTCTATCAAGGCCGCATCGCCCTCGAGATCGTCCAGGCAACGGGCGCTGGGCCCCGCNCCGGTGGTCTGACAGTCGACGATATCGCCGGCTACCGCCCCATCGAGCGCGGTGCGCTGTGCCGACCTTACCGGGTCTATGTGGTCTGCGTGCCGCCACCACCGTCGTCCGGCGTTGCCCTGTTGCAGCTGCTGGAGATGGCGGAGCTGACTGCGGACATCCAGCGAGGTCCCGAAAGCGCCGAGGCCTGGACGGCCTTCGCCCAGCTGCAGCGGCTGATGTATGCGGACCGAGACCGCTACGTCGGCGACCCGGCCTTTGTCGGTGTGCCGGTTCAGGGACTGCTGGATGAAAGCTATGTGGCCGGTCGCGCGCGCCTGGCCCCGACCTTGACCGGCGCGGCCCAGCCCGGCGCCCCTCCGNGGGGCCAGTTCGCGGCCATAGATTACACGCGCGAGGCGGCGGGGACGTCGCATTTCGTGGTCGTGGATCGTTGGGGCAATGCGGTCAGCATGACCACCACGGTCGAAAGCGTGTTCGGCTCGGGCCGGATGGCGGCGGGCTTCTTCCTCAACAACCAGCTGACCGATTTCTCGTTTGATCCGCTGCGGCCCGACGGTGGGCCCGCCGCCAACGCTGCCGCCNGGGGCAAGCGCCCGCGCTCATCGATGTCGCCCGTGATTGTGCTGGACCAGAACGGTCGCCTGGTTGGGCTGTTCGGATCGCCAGGCGGATCAGCCATTCTGGCCTATAATGCCAAGGCGCTCATCGCCGTGCTGGATTGGGGTTTGCCGGTTCAACGGGCCTTTGATCTGCCCAATCTGGTGGCCAAGGGCGGCGGGTTTGGCGCTGACACGTCGCGTTTCAGCCCGTCGCTGCAAGCATCCCTGGGGCGAGAAGGTATCCGGTTGAGCCCCAACTCCAGCGAGACATCCGGCCTGCATGGGGGCTCTGGCGGCAGGGCGACCGGTTGGGGCTGGGACGGTGGTGCCGACGACCGGCGCGAAGGTGTGGCCCTGGGCGGCCACTAGCGGTGGGCGCTCAAGGCTTGATCGACAGCTGAAACCCGACCAGTCCCTCGCCCACGTCGGTGCGCAGGCCGTTGATGCCGCGCAATCCGTCGATTTCGACTTCCCGATACATCACGCCAACACTGCCCTGGACCGGACCCTGCCGCACGGCGACGCCCAGGGTCGCGTCACCCATGAAGGCCCCGTCGTCCTGGCTCATGCCAGACCGGGCATAGCTGCCGTCGCCACCGCGAGCCCAGTTGTATCCGACGGCACGACCGGATCCGGCAGCAAAGACATACCAGCGCTTGCGATCCCCAAAGGCCTCGCGCCCGTCTGCGACCAGGTCTTGAAGGTCACGCCCGATGCGGACGGTGGCTCCGGCAACGGCGGCCCCGCCGCGGGACCCGATCTGCAGGCCTGCATGGGGCTCGACGGCCAGTTCCATTCCGTCGTCTGACCTTGCCAGCAAGTGGCTCCAACCGCGGGTCAGACGCACATCGAAATCGGCCGGCTCAAAACCCTGGCCTGAAAGCACGTCTGCGGGGATCGGTCCGCCGCCCGGCCTCATGATCCAGCCCTGCTGGCGCACCTGCAGGCGGTCGACGTGATCGTCGCCAGCGATAGCGACCTCTTGCACGGTCTGGCCCCAGGGCATGTCGTCGCGCACCCCGATGGTGCGCACAACTTCACCGCCCGGCGCGAGAGGTGCAGGGCGATCCGCCTGATCCAGGGCCGATGCATGGGCCCGCATGGGCGGGCTGATGACCGGTGCCGCAACGAAAGAGTCGCCCGGCGCAACGTTCACATATCGAGGAGAAGGTGGGGTGGAAATCGCCCGGGAAATCCCTGCGCATCAACGACATAGCCGAGTGACGCGCCCGCAGTCTGGGCGCACACCTGCGTCGCCGACAGGCCAAACATGGCGACAGTCAGTGATCCCAACCCCAGACCTGAAAGCAGAAGTCGGGTCACCGACACTTCCCTCAAGACTTTCCCAGACCCAAGCCTGCATCAGAAAAGCGGTCAGGCCAATCCGAATCTTGACTCGGGGTAAGCCGCCCCTCCGGGGAAGCGCCGGTCAGCGATCGATGCACGACATGCCTACTGGCAGGCCAGGCACTCCTCGTAGTCCGTCTTGGCCGCCGCAAACAGGTCTGGCTGGTTGGGGTCCTGCTCGTCCTCGGCCTTGGCCTCGGCCCCGGCAAAAGCCGCCCGCTGCACCGACTTGGAGCGCAGGTAATAGAGCGACTTCATCCCCGTCTCCCATGCGCGCCAGTGCAGCATGTGCAGATCCCACTTATCGACATCACCGGGGATGAACAGGTTGACCGACTGGGCCTGGCACACCTGGGGCGTATGGTCGGCGGCCAGTTCCACCACCCAGCGCTGATCCAGCTCAAAGGCGGTCTTGAACACCGACTTCTCGTCCTCGGTCAGGTCGTCCAGATGCTGGACCGAGCCTTCATTTTCCAGGATCGAGTTCCAGATGGCGTCGGTGTTCAGCCCCTTGGCCTCCAGAACCTCTTCCAGATAGGGGTTCTTGACCGCGAACGAGCCCGACAGGGTCTTGTGGGTATAGATGTTGGCCGGGATCGGCTCGATCCCCGCCGACGTGCCGCCACAGATGATCGAGATCGAGGCGGTGGGCGCGATGGCCAGCTTGTGGCTGAAGCGTTCCATCACGCCGCGCTCGGCGGCGTCCTGGCAAGGGCCCTTCTCCTCCGCCAGCAGGCGGCTGGCCTTGTCGGCCTCGCGCCGCAGATGCTTGAACAGCCGCATATTCCACGACTTGGCCATGGCCGATTCAAAGGCCACGCCTTGCGACTGCAGGAAGNNGTGGAAGCCCATCAGGCCCAGACCCACCGAGCGCTCACGCCGGGCGGAATAGACCGCTGCGGCCATGGCCGGAGGGGCCCGCGTGATGAAGTCCTCCAGCACATTGTCCAGGAAGCGCATCACGTCCTCGATGAACTTCGGTTCCTCGCGCCATTCCAGGAAGGTCTCGGCATTGACGCTGGACAGGCAGCAGACGGCGGTACGATCAATGCCCAAGTGGTCCCGNGCGGTGTGCAGCATGATCTCCGAGCACAGGTTGGATTGTTTGACGCTGAGGCCCAGGTCCTGTTGGTGCCGGGGCATGGCCCGGTTCACCGTATCGGAGAAGATCAGATAGGGCTCGCCCGTCTGCAGGCGGATCTCCAGGATCTTCTGCCACAGGGTGCGGGCGTCGACCGTCTTCATCACCTCGCCGGTCTTGGGCGACTTAAGATCGAATGTCCCGCCATCGCGCACCGCGAACATGAACTCGTCGGTGATGTTGATGCCGTGATGCAGGTTCAGGGACTTGCGGTTGAAGTCGCCCGAGGGTTTGCGGATCTCCAAGAACTCCTCGATCTCCGGGTGATGGATATCCAGNTACACGGCCGCCGATCCGCGCCGCAGCGAGCCCTGCGAAATCGCCAGCGTCAGGCTGTCCATCACGCGGATGAAGGGAATGATGCCACTGGTCTTGCCGGCACCCTTGACCTTCTCGCCGATGGAGCGGACGCCGCCCCAATAGGTGCCGATTCCGCCACCATTGGAGGCCAGGGCCACATTTTCGTTCCAGACGTTCTGGATGCCGTCCAGGCTGTCGCCGACGGCATTCAGGAAACAGGAGATCGGAAGACCCCGGTTGGCNCCNCCATTGGACAGCACCGGCGTGGCCGGCATGAACCACAGGCGGCTCATGTAGTCATAGATGCGCTGGGCATGGTCGGCGTCATCGGAAAAGGCTGTGGCCACGCGCGCGAACATGTCCTGGTAGCTTTCGCCCGCCAGCAGATAGCGGTCCTCCAGCGTCTTCTTGCCGAAGTCCGTGAGCAGGGAATCACGCGACCGGTCGAGATGAATCGATGGCACCAGCGACAACTGGGGCCGCTGGGGCGCGCCAGAGGGCGCGACAACCGCCGGTGTCTCGATATCCGCCGTCACCACTGCTTCACCGCCAGCCATGCGTTTACGCCCCACAAAAATACTGCCCAATGGACCAAGGTCTTTTTGCGCCGCACCACATCATCTAGTGGCCGAAGCGCTCCCCGAACCCACATATGGGGCGCAGAAGGTGAACAGGTCGTCAACGGGCTTGACTGCGCTTTGTTGGGACGAATCAAAGCCAGGTGGGGAAAAGGCCCGATTTCAGGTCCGTCACAGCTCTGCGACAGACCGATCACGAATGCGTGATGAGCGCCGGTCGGGCGCATCGTCTTTATAGACCCATGCCCATTCTTCTGCCCCGCCTGCGCCACCACCGTCTTTGGCAGCTGGCGTGCGAGGAAATCGCCGCCGTCTCAGCCCTCGCCGTCCTGGCCCTGGGAGGATTTCTCTTTGCCGTCGCTGCCGATGCCATGCGCGAGCCCGGCGGACAGGCCTTCGATATGGCCGTTCTACAGGCCCTGAGACCGCCGGGACACCCGCATGACCCGATCGGACCCTGGTGGCTGCAAGAAGCTGCCCTTGACCTGACCAGCCTGNGGGGAATCTCGGTGGGCCTGTTCGCCCTGATAACGGTCGGCTTTTTGTTGATCCAGCGGAAGTATCTGTCCGGACTGCTCCTGGCCCTGGGGCTTCTGGGCGGCGTCACCTTGAGCGAAGGCCTGAAGGCGATTTTCAACCGGCCACGACCCCCGCCGACTNACCAGGCGGTTGAGACCCTGAATGCCAGCTTCCCGTCCGGCCATGCCTTGCTGGCCACCGTCTTTNACCTGACCGTCGGCGTGATGATGGCCCGCGCATTCCAGCGTCGACAACTGAAGGCCTATGTCATGTCCGTTGCCATTGGCTTGGCTCTGATCGTCGGTTTGACCCGCATCTATCTTGGCGCCCATTGGCTGACCGATGTGTTGGCGGGATGGAGCGTCGGTGCTGTTTGGGCAATGACCTTGTGGCTGGTAGCGCTGGGGTGGGATTCCNGACAGTCAGGACGCCGCAACGGCCTTCACGATGAGGCGATCGAGCCCTGAGAGTCGCCCTTGCCCACCCGCGGCGCGTCTGTGGTGGATTTTCCCGTTCAGCCCGACTAGAGAGGCCCGCCGTCCGGCAATCGGACGTCTTTGAGGTTGTTCCTGATGCGTCTTGTTGCGCGCACGATTGCGGCCCTGATCGTGCTGACACTGATCGGCTTGATGCTGGCCCCCGTGCCGAGCATGGATGTCCAGATCAGCAGTATGGACAAGTTGGCCCACGCCGGGGCGTTTACCGCTATCCCGATCTGCCTGGCCATCCTGTTTCCGTTCGGGCGGTTGTCCACGCTCGCAGTGGTGTCACTGCTCTTGGGGCGGCCATTGAGCTGATCCAGGGCCAGATTGGCCGCGACGCCAGCTGGGCGGACCTGTTTGCCGACGGCGTGGGCATCCTGCTGGCCGTCTCGATACTGGGAACGCTACGTCTGCGTGACGCCCGCAGGGCGTTGCAGGCCGCCGCTGAACGATAGGCTATTTGTCTGCGGGCTCGAGCAGGGCCGTCGAGGCCGTCTCGATCCGATCCTGTAGCTGGCGCATGAACTCTGGCCGTTTCAGCCCACCGGCGATGGCCGGCAACAGTTCAAANACCACCGTGCCGGGGTANCGATCAATGCCATGGGCTGGCCAGTGCTGGCCCGAATTGGTGGCCATGGGCGTGCAGTCATGTCCGAGGTCGCGATAGAGCGCGGCCACGCCAGGCTTGTAGTCGCCAGGGGATCCGGGAACCGTCCGCGTGCCCTCCGGAAAGATCAGGATCTGACGACCGTCGGCCAACCGCTTGCGCGCCTGACTGACCATTTGCTTCAGGGCACTGGCCCCGGCGGAGCGATCGACCGGTATCATCTGGGTCTTCCACGCGAACCAGCCAAAGAAGGGCAAATACATCAGCTCCTTCTTGAGCACGAAACAAGGGGCGTCCAGAAAGGTAAAGGGCGCGATGACATCAAGCATGCCNTGATGCTTGGCCGCGATCAGGGCCGGACCGGACGGGCGATAGGTGCCGCCGCGCAGCTCAACCCGAACGCCGCAAATCCAGCGCAGGCCGAACAGCACAGAATGGGCCCACATTCTGATCACGGCCATGGATGCCCGCCAGGGCAACACGAGAAGCGGTGAAAACAGGATGCAGAAGAACGCCATGGACACATAAAGCCAGGCGATGAAGAGCAAGGATCGCAGACGCGTCATGCGCCCGCCTTTGCTTCATCAGACCGATCGGCCTCACCGCCGCCGCCGCCCAGCCGGTTCACACCAAAGCGCGCCAGGGTGGCCAGGTATTTGGTGTATTCCAGCGTCATGCGGCGACCGGTCTCCGCAGCGCGCCACCAACGGGACGTCGCCAGGGACGGCGTGCGCACGGCATAGGCCTGTAAGGTCAGGTCGCGGTCTGCGGTGCGGATTTCCAGCAGCGCGCGGGGCATATGATAGTCCGATGTGACAACAATCAGGTCGTCATAGCCCTTGGCCCGGGCCCAGGCAGAAATCTCCTGGGCATTGCCAAAGGTATTCTCAGCCTCAAAGCCCAGGTCGACACAGCAGTTGAACAGGCGGCTGGAACCGGGCGTGATGGCATTCAGTTCCTGGCGGCGCACGTCGCGATTCACGCCCGAAATCAGCACGCGACGCCCCTTGTCCTGCTCCAGCAGGCGCACCGCCGCATTGACCCGCTCGGATGATGGGCCGGTCAGAGCGACGATCGCATCAGCCCGGCGCGGTTCAGGTGCCGGGGTCAGCCCGCGGACACGGTCGGCAAAGGCAAACAAGCCGATCACCCAGATCAGGGCCAAGGTGGCGAGGAACGCTAGAAACTTCATCCGCGCCTTTCTAGCGCTGCTGTGTGAGCATGGACAACACTGTCTGACGGGCCGCCAGCCAGGCCAGACCTCCAGCGACCAGCGGGCCCAGCAGCAGCAGCAGCAGATCGCTCCACGACACTGGCAGTGCCGGGGACAGGCCGCGCCACCCTCCGATGAGGCGCAGCAGGACAACCGGCACGGCCGCTGCCAACGCTCCGCCCAGACCTGCCGACAGCGACAGCAACACAAATCGGCGCTGGTAGAGCCCGGCAATGGTAGCGTCCGCCGCGCCCAGTTGCCCGAGAATCTGGATCAGCGACCGATCCATGGCCAGGCCGGCCTTGGTCGCATAGACAATGGCCGCACCGGCCCCGGCCGCGGTCAGCAGGAATGCCAGGGCTGCCAAGGCCGAAAGGGTCAATGCTGAATAGCGGATCTCGTCCTTCCACTGGCTGTGATCATCGACCGTGGCATCGAGGCCCGCTTCTGCCAGGGCACGGGACAGGCTGACGGCACTGGCCGGAGCCTGTGGATCCAGATGCACCGCGACAAGATGCGGCAGAGGCAAGTCACCGACCACAGCATCACCAACCCAGGGCCGCACCAAAGCTTCGGCCTGACCCCGGGTGAGGGCCCGAGCCTCCGCAACGCCGTCGATGCCTGCCAGGGTTTCAGCGGCACGGCCAGCCGCCGCCAGGCCGGTCTCACCGACGCCGGGGCGGACCTGCACCGTGACTTCGCTGCCAAGGCGTTGTGCCCAGCCCGAGGCGGCCCGATGGGCAGATGAAGCCCCTACGGCGGCCAAGCCAGCCAGGAAGCACATCACCGCCATGACGGCCGCCAACCAGCGCAGGGACTGGCCCGTGGCGGCAGGATCTGCTGCGTCCGATCCTGGGATCCGATCATGTCAGTCGACCCTCGGCCAGATGCAGGCGATGCGCTCCGGAGCGATCCGCCAGAGCCTCATCGTGGCTGGCAATCAATATGGTCACACCAAGTCGGTTGAGCGCCTGAAACAGGCCCAGCAGCCGCTCGGCCATGGCCGCATCGACATTCCCGGTCGGCTCATCGGCCAAAATGAGATCGGGTCGGCCCACCACGGCACGGGCGATCGCCAGGCGTTGTTTCTCGCCTCCGGACAGGGTGGCCACCGGAGCATCCAGCCGGTCCGACAATCCCACCCAGGCCAACATCTCCCGCACATCCGCCGTCCAGCTTGCGTCGCGCGGTCGCGCCAGGCGCAAGGGCAAGGCCGCGTTGTCGAACACACTGAGATGATCGATCAGACGATAATCCTGAAAAACGAGACCGATGCGCCGCCGAAACTGCGGGGCTGTCTGACGACTGATCGTCGCGACATCCTGGCCGAACAGACTGATTCGGCCCGCCGTGGGCCGCGCGTTGAGACTGAGAAGGTCCAGAAGTGTCGATTTTCCGGCTCCAGACGCGCCGGTAAGAAAGTGGAAAGAGCCTGCCGTCAGATTCAGGCTGACGTCGTTAAGCACGTTCCTTGAGCCTTCGTAAGCAAATCCGACCCCGTCGAGACGGGCCATGTCGGGCGCAGAGGGGACAGGGCGGCGCGGCGCGGCGTCATGGTTTGGATTCTAACAGGCAGGGTCGTGGGTTGAAGCGGCCAAACGGGAGGGGCCTTTCGGGCTCACTGGCAGACATATGATACTGACCTGCCCGTCCTGCACTACCAGCTATTTTGTTCCCGACGAAGCCATCGGGCCAAACGGCCGGACTGTCCGTTGCAAATCCTGTTCAAAGACCTGGAAAGCGAGCGCTGACGATCCGGTTCTGGATCTGGCGACCGCCGAGGTGACTGAAATCAGGTCAGACCCGGCCACGGCTGACCTCGCCGAAACGCCAGCCNCCGAACTGCCANAAGCCTTTCGGGCCAGGGCCGAGATTCAGCGCAGGCTGAAACGGGCTGCCCTGCACGGCGTGACCTGGTCGGCGGTCGCCTCTTGCTTCGCACTACTATTGGGGGCGGCCTGGCTGTTTCGGGTCGAGGTCGTCGACATGTTCCCCCGCGCGGCGTCGGCCTATGCCGCGGTGNGGGCCCAGGTCAATCCGACAGGGTTGGACTTCGAAGCGGTTACCGCCCGCGCCAGCCCTTTCGATCCAGGCAAGGTTTTGATTTCCGGTGCCCTGCGTAACGTCCGCGACAACGAGGTGATTGCGCCGCCCGTCCGCGTGGCCCTGCTGGATTCACATGGAGCCGAAATCGGCCACGCCGTGGTCCGCATCGATGCTGCGCCGGTGCTGCCGGGCAAGGTGCAGGGCTTTGCGGCCTTCGTCGATGATCCCGGGGCCCGTGCCGCCGGCGTCGGCGTAGCCTTCGCCGATGCCCGTCAGGCCCCGTGGCCAGATCCGCGCCAGGTACGGGCGGGCGCCGCAATCCGGTCCAGCACGAACCTGCCCCTGCTCACAGCACCGGGGCCGATCACAGCGCACAGGGTTCGGACCACGCCGCCGCTGAAGATCACGTCCCGGGCAATGCGTCGGAGGCCGGCCTGAGAGGCCAGGGTGCGGCACATCCGCCAGCAACTGCCGCCCAAGCCGGACTGCGGGCTGCCGAGGCCCCGGGCCTGGTGCCAGGGGCGGGACAGGGCCCGGTCGATGCGGTGCCACTGGACCCTCACTGATCTGCCTCTGGACCTGAGGGGCCGGGCGGGCTATCGCCCGGGGCATGATCGCCTCTGCGCCTGAAGTCCTGCTACCCGAAGCCGAGATCGCCCGCATTGTCGAGGCATTGGCGCAGCAGTTGATGCCCGTGACTGACGAGGAGACGGTGGCCGTCGTCCTGCTGACTGGCGGGCTGTGGTTCGCCGCCGACCTGACACGCGCGCTGGGGCGACGCGGCCGAGATGTGCGGTTCGATGCCCTGTGGCTGGCCTCTTATGGCGACGACACCGAAAGCCGTGGTCAGATTGAGGTGCGTGCGCCACTGCAGCGGTCGGTGGCGGGGCGCAAGGTCCTGATCCTGGACGATGTGTTTGATACCGGCCTGTCGCTGGCCGAAGCGGTGAGGATTGTGCGGGAAGCTGGCGCCGCAGAGGTTCTGACCTGTGTGTTCGCCCGCAAACCCTGGCCTTTGCCACGGGCCCCGGTTCCGGATTTCGTTGGCTGGGAGGCCCCCAACCGGTTTCTGGTCGGCTATGGCCTGGACCACGCGGGCAGGCAACGCGGCAATCCGGACATTTGTGCGCTGGACTGATCACACCGCGCTGGGCCGGATACTCGGGCTTAGTTTACGATGACCCTTTGCATCCTGGCACCAAAGGGACTATATGCGCCTCCACATCGTTAGACCGGCGTCCAGCGGTCGTGATCAAGCGGCGGCCCGGGACGGCCAGCCGCTTTTTGTTGGGTTGAGTTTGAAAGCCAGAACCGCCGAGGATCGCGCCCTGCTCGAGCTGATCGAGCCCATCGCCCAGTCGCAAGGACTGGAGGTTGTGCGCGTGCGCCTGATGGGCGGCACCCAGCGGCGGCGACTGCAGATTATGGCCGAGCGGCCTGAGGATCACGACATCTCGGTCGAACAGTGCGCGCGGCTGAGCCGGGGCGTCTCTGAGGTGTTCGATGCCGCCGACCCCATCGCCGGGGAATATTTGCTGGAGGTGTCGTCGCCCGGCATCGACCGGCCCCTGACGCGCCCGCAAGATTTCGATACCTGGGACGGCTTTGAGGCCCGCCTGGAAACCGACCGCATGATCGAGGGCCGCAAGCGGTTCCGGGGTCATCTGGCCGGGATCGAGGGCGAGAACATTGCCATCGATCTGGAGGGCGAGGACGACACCGCCCTGATCCCCTTCGACTGGCTGGTCGATGCCAAGCTGGTGATGAACGACGACCTGATGAAGGCGGGGGCCGACCGGCGCGCCGCCCTAATGGACCAACCGGGCACTGACCCAATGACTGAAGCTGAGGACTGAACATGGCTGTTGGCGTTTCCGCGAACCGTCTGGAGCTGCTGTCGATTGCCGACGCAGTGGCCCGTGAGAAGATGATCGACCGCGAGATCGTCATCGAGGCGATTGAAGAAGCCATCCAGAAAGGGGCGAAGGCCCGCTATGGCGCGCATCACGACATCCGCGCCGCCCTGGACCCCAAGACCGGCGAGCTGACCCTGACCCGTCACGTCACCATCGTCGAGGACGACTGGATGCCGGAAGACGAACTGGAAGAGTTCAATGACTCGGCCATGATCCGGCTGAAGGATGCCGCCAAGCGCGACCCGGAGGCCGTGGTCGGCAAGGAATATATCGAGCACCTGCCGGAGTTTGAGTTCGGTCGCGTCCAGACTCAGATGGCCCGCCAGGTGGTCATGGGCAAGGTTCGCGATGCCGAACGCGCCAACCAGTATGAAGAGTTCAAGGATCGCGTCGGTGAGATCGTCAACGGCACCGTCAAGCGGGTCGAATACGGCAACACCATCGTCGATCTGGGCCGGGGCGAAGGCATCATGCGCCGCAACGATCTGATCCCGCGTGAGCTGTTCAATCCGGGCGACCGCATCCGCACCTACATCTATGACGTCCGCCCCGAGGCCAAGGGCCCGCAGGTGATGCTGTCCCGCGCCCATCCGGGCTTTATGGCCAAGCTGTTCGCCCAGGAAGTGCCAGAGGTCTACGACGGCGTGATCGAGATCCGCGCCGCCGCCCGCGACCCGGGCTCGCGCGCCAAGATGGCCGTCATTTCGAACGACAGCTCGATCGACCCGGTCGGGGCCTGCGTCGGCATGCGCGGGTCGCGCGTGCAGGCGGTCGTGGCCGAACTGCAGGGCGAAAAGATCGACATCATCCAGTGGAACGACGACGAACCGACGTTCATCGTCAACGCCTTGGCCCCGGCCGAGGTGTCCAAGGTGGTTCTGGACGAAGAAGCCGACCGTGTTGAGGTCGTGGTGCCCGATGAGCAGCTGTCGCTGGCGATCGGCCGCCGCGGGCAGAATGTGCGACTGGCTTCGCAACTGACCGGCTGGCAGATCGACATCATTACCGAGGCCCAGGACTCGGAACGCCGCCAGAAGGAGTTCGCCGAGCGCACCCTGCTGTTCCAGGAAGCCCTGGACGTTGATGAGGTCATTGCCCAGCTGCTGGTCACCGAAGGCTTTGCCACGGTGGAAGACCTGGCCTGGGTCGAGGCCTATGAGATCTCTGACATTGAAGGTTTCGACGAAGACACCGCCGAAGAACTGCAGACCCGTGCCCGCGAGTTCCTGGACCGTCAGGCTGCCGAACTGGACGAAAAGCGTAAGTCGTTCGGCGTCGAGGATGGCGTTCTGGAGGTTCCCGGCGTCACCCTGGCCATGGCCGTCGCCCTGGGCGAAGGCGGCATCAAGACTGTCGAGGATCTGGCTGACCTCGCCACCGACGAAATTCGCGGCGGCTTCGACATCGTCAATGGCGAGCGGGTCAAGGTTCCTGGCGTGCTGGAGAGCTTCAACCTGAGCCAGGAAGACGCCGAAATGTTGATCCTGCAGGCTCGCGTGGCAGCTGGCTGGATCGATGCCTCGGAACTGCCGCAACCGGAGCCGGAAGCGGAATACTATGAGGAAAGCGAACTGGCCGAGGGAGAGTATGATTCCGACGCTGTGTTTGCCGACCTGTCCGGTGACGCGGCCGATGATATCGCCGACGTTGAGGTTGAAGCCGTCGAGACGCTCGACGACGACCAGCCGCAAGACGCGTGATGGAGGCCCGGACCGTCCATGAGCCTCGCGAAAGCGAATGCAGAGCGTGAACGCCGCGACCTGGTTAGCCGCCAGGTCATGGATGAAGCACGCCTGATCCGCTTCGTGGCCGCTCCGGACGGTTCGGTCGCCCCTGATCTGGCTCGCAAGCTGCCCGGCCGTGGCCTGTGGGTGGCAGCGGACCGCACCTCGGTTCAGGCGGCCACAGACAAGAACCTGTTTGCGCGGGCCGCCAAGGCTCCATTGCGGCCCCAGCCAGACCTGGCGGGGCAGGTGGAGACTCTGCTCCTGAAGCGATGCCGGGACCAGCTGGGCTTGGCCCGGCGCGAGGGTGTGCTTATCTCAGGCTTCGAGAAGGTCGCCGCCTCCATTCGATCCGGACAGGCGGCCTGGATGATTGAAGCCAGCGATGGCTCTGCCGACGGGCGCGACCGCTTGTGCGCCCTGGCGCGACACCAATCTCCCGCTCCGCGGCTGTTTGGTGCCTTTGACGCCGACAGATTGAGTTTGGCCCTGGGCCTGGAAAATGTGATACACGCCGTCCTGCTCAAAGGAGGGCGGGCTGATCGGTGGACCCAGGAGGTCGATCGATTGGCGGGATTTCGACCGTTGGCACCCCAGGAATGGGTCCGTGCCGCGGCTGAAGCCCCGGAAGGATTTCAAGACGGGCGGGGTGAGGCTCCCTGATCAGGGGCACACTGCGCTCGGCTTTTGTGTTGAGTGATGGGCTCGCGTTTTGAGCCCGGGCATTGAGTTTGAACGGCGGGCTTCTCCGCCACAGCAAAGCGACCGGATGACTGACGAGAACGACAAGACCAACGACGGCAAGCCGACCCCCTCGACGACGGGGCCGCGTGCACCGCTGAGCCTGAAGCCACGCCAAGCGGGATCGGTTTCGACCGGCACCGTCAAGCAGAGCTTCAGCCATGGCCGGTCCAAGACTGTTGTGGTGGAAACCAAGCGCCGCGTGGGCACGCCGCCTTCCGGTGCGGGTCATCAGCGTCCGCAAGGCTTTGATGTCGCCGGACGCCGTCCGACGTCACGCCCAGAGGGTCCAGCCNCCGCTACGGTCGACGACGGCTCGGGTCTGTCCCGCTCCGAGCAGGAGAAGCGTCAACGCGCCATTGAGCTGGCCAAGCACCAGCAGGCGGAANCGCGAGAGGCTGCGGCCGAAGAAAGCCCGCCGCGATGCCGCAGCGCGGGAGCAGGCCGCCCAGGCTGCGGCGGCAGCGAATGCGGCCAAGGCCGAGGCCGAAGCCGCCCGAGCCGCGGCCGAGAGCGCCCGTTCCGAAGCCGAGAAACTGGCGGCCGCCGCACCGGCGCCTGCCAAACCGGCTCGCTCAGCCAAGCCGGCGGCAGAAACCAAGCCCGACGCCCCTGCCGCCCCGGAGCCTCCGCAGGTGGAGGCGGCAGCGGTGCGCGCAGCTTCGCCGTCCGGCAATCCGACCCGTGCTCCGGTCAACTTTGGCAAGCGGGCTCCGCGTCAGCCTTCGGGCAACCGTCGCGGGCGCCTGCACCGAACTTTGGCGGCCGGTCGGCGCGCGAACGCGCGATGGGCGGCGGCGAGCGCAGCTTTGGCGATCGCCCGCAGTCCGAAGGCAATGCGCCGACAGGTCGCGCACCCGGCGGTCGCCCGGCCCAGCCGGTGCGCTACTCCGCGCTGGATCCCAAGCCGGCACCCGGTGCTCGCGGACCGCGTGGGGCAGGTGCCGGTCGTCCGGCTCCCAATGCCCCGCCGCCAGAGCCCACCGTCGCGCGCCCGGCCCGCAGTGGTTTTGGTGCCCGTCCCGGTACCGGTCGCGAGGATGATCGTGATCGCCGCTTCGCAGATGGCGCGCCGGGCAAGGCCGTCAGCCGCACCCGGGGTGAGCCCAAGCGACGCGAAGGCCGCCTGACCATCCAGGCGCTGGCCGNNGGGGACGAGGACGCCGCCGAGCGCATGCGCTCGCTGGCATCGGTCCGCCGCGCTCGTGAANCGGGAAAAGAAAAGCGTCGCGGTGGCAACACCGAGGTTCCCAACCGCCCGCGCGAAGTCACCATTCCCGACACCATTACCGTGGGTGAANCCAACCGCATGGCCGTGCGCGGGTCGNATATCGTCCGCTTCCTGATGGGTCAGGGGCTGATGTTGAAGATCAATGATGTGATCGATTCCGACACTGCCGAACTGGTGGCTGAGGAATACGGCATGAGCGTCAAGCGCGTGTCGGAAAGCGATGTGGAGATCGGCTTCCTGTCGGAAGCCGACGATTCAGACGCCATCGATGCGCGTCCGCCGGTCGTGGCCATCATGGGTCACGTCGACCACGGCAAGACCAGCCTGCTGGATGCCTTGCGCACCACTGATGTGGCCTCGGGCGAAGCCGGAGGTATCACCCAGCACATCGGGGCCTATCAGGTCCGGCTGAAGAACGATCAGCGCATCACATTCCTGGATACGCCAGGTCACGCCGCCTTCAGCGCCATGCGCGCACGCGGGGCCAATGTGACCGACATCGTGGTTCTGGTCGTGGCCGCCGATGATGGCGTCATGCCGCAGACGATCGAGGCCATTCAGCACGCCAAGGCGGCCAATGCCCCCATGATCGTGGCGGTCAACAAGATCGACAAGCCCGATGCCAACTCGCAGAAGGTCATCAATGAGCTGCTGCAGTATGAAGTGATCTCCGAAAGCCTGGGCGGCGACACCCAGGTCATCGAGGTCTCGGCCAAGAACCGCACCAACCTGGACGGTTTGACCGACGCCATCCTGCTGCAGGCCGAATTGCTGGACCTGAAAGCGGACCCGGACCGGTCGGCCGAGGGTGTGGTGATCGAAGCCCAGCTGGACAAGGGACGCGGCCCGGTGGCCACGGTTCTGGTCAAGCGTGGCACCCTGGCCCGGGGCGATATCGTCGTGGCTGGTGCCGCATGGGGCAAGGTTCGCGCCCTCTTGAACGAGCGCAATGAGCAACTGGACGAAGCGGGCCCGTCAACGCCGGTGGAGATCCTGGGCCTGGATGAGGCCCCCTCACCTGGCGACATTTTCGCCGTCGTCGAAAATGAGGCCCGGGCCCGCGAGCTGACCGACTTCCGTGACCGCCAGCGGCGCGAGCGGTCTCAGATCGGCAATCAGGTGTCGCTGACCGACATGATGGCCAAGCTGGGCACCAAGAAGATCTCTGAACTCCCGGTCGTCATCAAGTCCGACGTGCAGGGCTCCGGCGAAGCCATCGCCGGGTCGCTGGAAAAAATGGGCAACGACGAAGTGCGCGCCCGCATCGTGATGAGCGGTGCCGGGNGCATCACCGAGAGCGATGTTCAGCTGGCCAAATCGGCCGGTGCCCCGATCCTGGGCTTCAACGTCCGGGCCTCGAAACAGGCCCGTGACCTGGCCGAGCGTGAGGGCGTGGAGATCCGCTACTATTCGATTATCTACGATCTTTTGGACGACATCAAAGGCGTGCTCTCGGGCATGCTGGCCCCGCTCCAGCGCGAAACCTTCATGGGCAATGCCCAGGTCTTGCAGGTGTTCGACATTTCCAAGGTCGGCAAGATCGCCGGCTGCCGCGTCACCGAGGGCGTGGTGCGCAAGGGGGCTCGCGTGCGGGTCATCCGCGACGACATCGTGGTGCTGGAACTGGGCACCTTGCAGACGCTCAAGCGCTTCAAGGACGAGGTCAACGAGGTCCAGTCGGGCCAGGAGTGCGGCATGCACTTCCAGGGCTTCCAGGACATCCAGGCCGGCGACTACATCGAGTGCTTCACAGTCGAAGAGGTCAAGCGCACGCTGGACTGATCTGCCCGGTGCCGCCGTTTCGCCGCATCCCTGGGTGAAGAGGCCCTATGTTCAGACGACTGATCCTGATGCTGGGTATTCTGGCGATCGCAACTCCGGCGGTCGCCGATATCCGCTTCCTCGCCTACGACGCCAACGACCGGATCACCCGCGCCCTGACTCGGGGTGTCACCCTGGAGGTCAATCGCGGGCTGTTGGGTGCGATCTCATTGCGGCGCATCATCTCGACCTCGGCACGGNGAGAGGCGGAACTGATCCGCGGCGGCACCGCTCAGGTGCGTTCCGTGCTGCCGGACGGCGCTCGCGAAGCCAACATCTATCAAATCGCTCCCGACGGGCTGGGGCCACGCCTGGTCAACGCCCTGTGCCCCACGGCCAGCGAGGCCTGGCTGGTCACTGGGCGCGTGCAACTGGCCCGACCCCTGACCATGCAGGCGGTGGGTCGCTGGCCGGACGGAACCTTCCGCCACTGTGTCACTCTGACGTATGCTTGGCGCGGAGAGTGGGCCATGCCCCGGCCGAGCCGATCGACGCACAATAGGCTGACCGATTAGGCGAACAGGGTTTCGCAAACCGAACGCCATGCCTAAACTGCGGCCCATGGGAGGTCATGGTCGTTCAATGCCGGTTCTGACCGGCCTTATCTGGGTGCTGGCCCCGGTGTCGGCAGCCCTGGTTTTGGCTGTTGTGGACCCCACTGGACTGAGATTGGCCTGGCGCACCCTAATCGAAGTGGTCACGTCTGCGCCCCTTCGCGGCGAAACCCCGAACGGGGCCGATCGGCCGCGCGAGTCTGGATTGGCGCGGCTTAGCCTGCCCGATATCGTCGACATGTCGCCAATCGTCCTGCAGGGCCGCTTTGAGCCCCGCGATCATGACACACGCCTGCAGACGGGCGCATTGACGTTGAACCACGCGCTGCTTCAAACCGAGCACGGTGGCCTGAAGGCCAGGACCGAACCGGTGCGCATTGTCGAGGGCCGGGAGTACATCAACCGCAGCACCACCTTTGCTGCCCGCCTCGGTCTTGGCCAGCGTGAACAGATTGAGCTGCGGCGTATCCGCCCCGTCACAGACGATGACCACGCGGTGCCTGCCAGCCCGCTCTGCCAGGGACGCAAGCCGCAGTTGGTGGGCTTGTGGCCCGGACGCGGGCGCATGGTGATGATTCTGTGGCCCGAAGGGCGACCCCTGGGCCTGACAGCCCTGAAAACGCTCCCTGTGGTATCTGGAGCTATCGCCGCTAGACTGGGGGCATGCGCCTGTGGCCCTTATTGATTGTCGCCTTGCTGGCCAGCTTGGCAGCGTTGTGGACCTGGACCCGCGAGGGCGACCCGGCCCTGGCCTTGCAGTCTGGCGAGGTCGCTGTGCCGCTGGTGGTCCTCGACAATGGCTTCCACACAGATCTCGCCTTGCCGCGCGAGGCCCTGGATGCCCAGGGCGGCCCCCTCGCCGCAGCGGTCCGGAGCCTGGCACCTGGTGACTGGATTCTCATCGGATGGGGCGATGCCAAGTTCTATGTCGACCAGAGCCCGATGGAGGGACGCCTGCTCGACGGAGCAAGGGCTTTCTTTCGGCCCGGCAACCCATCGGTTCTCATGCTGGACCCCTATCGCGGAGACCCACGACGCCTGGTCGGGCCCGAGAGGCATCGGACCTACTACCTATCGCCCTCGGCCCTGACCCTTGTGTCCCGCCGCATCGCCCAATCGATGGACCTGGCGGATGGCGAACCGCGTGTGGCGGCCGCCAGGNCCGACGACGACGCGCGCTTCTTTGCCAGCGTCGAGACATTCTCGATCCTGCACCTGTGCAATCACTGGGCTGCCGACAAGCTAAATGGGGCCGGGTTGGCAATCCGGCCCGCACGGAGCTTCTTTTCGGCGGAGGTACTTGCAACCGTCGACCGGACACCCTCAAAGGCGCAAGCCCTCTGACTGGACTTGGCCGACGCCGGGGCCTAAACCGCCCTCCCCATTCGCCAGAACCGGGTCCGAGCCCCGGCGGGCGACAGGCAAAGGAGGCCAGCATGGGCCGCAAGCAACACACCCGTAACGCCATAGGCCCGCAGNGGCCGTCCCAGCGCCAGCTGCGCGCCGGAGAGTTGATCCGGCATGCCCTGGTCGATGTGCTGCGCGAGGAAGAGATCCACGATCCGGCTCTGCAGGGCGTTTCGGTCACCATCACCGAAGTGCGGATGAGCCCGGACCTGAAACATGCGACCTGTTTCGTCGAGCCGCTGGGGGCCGGCGTCGAGGGGGCGGATACATCGGGTCATGTTGACGAGATCATCAAGGCTCTGAACGCCCATGCGCGGTTCCTGCGCGGGGTGCTGGGCAAGCATATCGACATGAAGTTCACGCCGGACCTGAAGTTCCGCCACGACGACAGCTTTGATGCCGCCGGTCACATGGAGCGCCTGTTCAACGACCCGCGTGTACGAGCCGACATCGAGCATATCGACGACGAGCAGGCCTGATGGCCGGTCCTGGGAGAGGTGCGGGGTCCGCGAGCCGTGCGTTAGGCCAAGCATTGTGGCCTCAAGTCGCGAGACCCGCTGGTCGAGCGGTAGGCGAAGCCTAATGTCGCGCAAGAAGCGCGGCCAACCCGTCCACGGCTGGGTCTGCCTGGACAAGCCACTGGAGATGGGATCCACGCAAGCGGTGACACGCGTGCGCCGCCTGTTTGATGCGCAAAAGGCCGGACACGCCGGAACGCTGGACNCCCTGGCCAGCGGCATCCTGCCCATTGCCCTGNGGGAGGCGACCAAGACGGTGCCGTTCATGATGGACGCCCGAAAGGTCTATCGTTTCGTCATCAACTGGGGCGTTTCCACCGACAGTGTGGATCGAGAAGGCGAGGTCATCGGTCGCTCTAACCTTCGGCCCACACGTCAACAGGTCGAGGCCGCCCTGCCGGCCTTTGTCGGAGAAATCGACCAGGTGCCCNCGGCCCATTCGGCCATCAAGGTGGATGGCCAGCGGGCCTATGATCTGGTGCGAGAGGGGGTGGAGGTGGAGTTGAAATCGCGCCGCGTGACCATCCATTCGGCCGAGATCACGGCCATGCCCGACGCCGACCATACCGAGGTAAGAATCCACACCGGGAAGGGCGTCTATGTGCGGTCCCTGGCGCGCGACCTGGCTAAAGCTCTAGGGGTCGAAGGTCACGTCTCGGTGCTGCGCCGCGAACGGGTCGGACCGTTCAGCACTGAAAATGCCGTGACACTGGATTTGCTGGAAGAAATGGTGCATAGGAGCGCCGCCTCGGAAGGACTTCTTCCCGTTGCGACCGCCCTGGACGACATCCCGGAGCTGGCCGTGACGGACACGGAAGCCTTTCAGCTTCGGCAGGGACGCTCCNTGGTTCTGCTCCCCGGACAGGTCGAAACGCTCAAGGCCCGCCTGGTTGGCGACCGCCAGACCGTTTCAGCCGTTCATGACGGAACCCCGGTGGCGCTGTGTTCGATGCAGGCCGGTCGCCTCAACCCCGACCGCGTTTTCAATCTCTCCTGAGGCATCAGCCAACGGAGACCTCAACCCGCCCTCAAGCCGCGAGCCTCCGCGAGGCGAGCGATAGGGCAAAGGGAGATATACGATGTCGGTTACTGCTGAGCGCAAGGCTCAAATCATCGCTGACAATGCCCGTGGCACGGGCGACACCGGTTCGGCTGAAGTCCAGGTTGCGATCCTGTCGGAGCGCATCGCCAACCTCACCGAACACTTCAAGACCCACAAGAAGGACAACCACTCGCGTCGCGGCCTGCTCAAACTGGTTTCGCAGCGCCGCCGCCTTCTGGACCACCTGAACAAGGTCGACGTCGAGCGCTATCAGGCGATCGTCGCCAAGCTGGGCCTGCGCCGCTAAGGCCAGTCCATTTGAGAGGGCCCGCCCCCAGCGGGCCCTTTCGCATTGGGCGAGATCGGTTGAGCTGGACCCCGTCCAACTCAGCTCAGATTTCACTCCGGCATGAATGTGGACCATTTTTTGGATTCAGGTCGAATGGACCGGAAGCAAAAATGGTATTGCCCGCGCGTCACGGGACTGATCTGACGCATTCGCGAGAGGGCCTAGCCGGTCCTCCTATTCACCCGCTGTGCGGCCATCCGGGCCGCACGGCTTCGAGGGACCGAAGGACGTAAGACCCCTGACAGCCCGCCCCCGTCGGCAATCCGGCCACGGGATGAGAGAGACAAACATGTTCAAATTCAACGCAAGACCATCGAGTGGGCCGGTCGCCCGCTGACGCTGGAAACCGGACGTATTGCGCGTCAGGCCGATGGAGCCGTGCTGGCCACCTATGGCGAGACCGTGGTTCTGGCCACCGTCGTCTATGCCCGTCAGCCCAAGCCGGGCCAGGACTTCTTCNCCCTGACGGTCAACTATCAGGAAAAGACCTTTGCCGCCGGCAAGATCCCGGGTGGCTACTTCAAGCGTGAAGGCCGTCCGTCGGAAAAGGAAACCCTGGTCAGCCGTCTGATCGACCGTCCGATCCGCCCGTTGTTCATCAAGGGCTTCAAGAACGAAGTGCAGGTGGTGGTCACCGTCCTGCAGCACGACATGGAAAACGACCCGGACGTGCTGGGCATGGTGGCGGCTTCGGCGGCCCTGACCATCTCGGGCGTGCCGTTCATGGGTCCGATCGGTGGGGCCCGCGTCGGCGTCATCGACGGTGAGTTCGTGCTGAACCCGACTCTGGCGGAAATGGAAACCTCGGACCTTGACCTGGTCGTGGCCGGCACCGCTGACGCCCTGATGATGGTTGAGTCCGAAGCCAAGGAGCTGTCGGAAGACAAGATGCTGGGCGCGCTGATGTTCGCCCATCAGGGCATGCAGCCGGTGATCGAAGCCATCATCGAGCTGGCGGAACACGCTGCCAAGGAACCGTTCGACTTTGAAGCCGAAGACGTCTCGGACGCCGTGGCCGCCATCAAGAAGCTGGTCGGCAAGGACATCAAGGCTGCCTATGCCATCACCGGCAAGCACGAGCGTCGCGATGCCGTCACCGCCGCCAAGAAGGTCGCCGCCGACAAGCTGGTGAAACCGACGACANACCCCGACGGTTTCGACGCTACCAAGTTCGCCACGGCCTTCAAGGAATGCGAAGCCGAGGTCCTGCGTCGCGACATCATCGAAAACGGTCATCGCGTCGATGGTCGCGCCCTGGACAAGGTGCGCTCGATCGTCTCGGAAGTCGGCATCTTGCCGCGCACCCACGGTTCGGCCCTGTTCACCCGCGGCGAGACCCAGGCCCTGGTGGTCGCCACCCTCGGCACCGGTGAAGATGAGCAATACATCGACGCCTTGAGCGGCACCTACAAAGAGAAGTTCCTGCTGCACTACAACTTCCCTCCCTATTCGGTGGGCGAGGCTGGGCGCATGGGCTCTNCGGGTCGTCGCGAAATCGGTCACGGCAAGCTGGCCTGGCGGGCCATCCGTCCGATGCTGCCGTCGGCCGAAGAGTTCCCCTACACCATCCGTCTGGTGTCGGAGATCACCGAGTCGAACGGCTCGTCGTCCATGGCCACGGTCTGTGGATCGTCGCTGGCGCTGATGGATGCCGGTGTGCCCCTGGCCCGTCCGGTCTCGGGCATCGCCATGGGCCTGATCCTGGAGCCGTCAGGCGAGTTCGCCATCCTGTCGGACATCCTGGGTGACGAAGATCACCTGGGCGACATGGACTTCAAGGTGGCCGGCACCCGCGACGGCATCACCTCGCTGCAGATGGACATCAAGGTCCCCGGTATCACCGAGGAGATCATGAAGCAGGCCATCGCCCAGGCTTCGGCTGGCCGTCTGCATATCCTGGATGAAATGGACAAGGCCCTGGACGGTGCCCGCACCGAGCTGGGTGAGTTCGCGCCCAAGATCGAGTCGATCAAGATCCCGGTCGACAAGATCCGCGACGTCATCGGCACCGGCGGCAAGGTGATCCGCGAGATCGTCGAAAAGACCGGTGCCAAGGTCAATGTCGAGGACGACGGCACCATCAAGATCGCCGCCTCCGAGCAGGAAAAGATCGATGCCGCCCGCGACTGGATCAAGTCGATCACATCGGAGCCGGAAGTTGGCACCATCTACACCGGCAAGGTGGTGAAGGTCGTCGACTTCGGCGCTTTCGTGAACTTCTTCGGTGCCAAGGACGGCCTGGTGCACGTCTCGCAGATGGCTCTGGAGCGTGTCGCCAACCCGGCTGACGTTGTGTCCGAAGGCCAGGAGGTCAAGGTCAAGTTCCTCGGCATGGACGATCGCGGCAAGACCAAGCTGTCGATGAAGGTTGTCGATCAGGCCACCGGTGAAGACATCACCGACAAGATCAACGCTGAGCGGGCCGAGCGGGGCGAGCCGCCCNTGTCGGAGGACACCGGCGGGCGTCCGCGCCGTGACGGTGACGGCGGTGGCCGTGACCGCCGCCCGCGTCGCCGCGACTGACCCCGTGTGATCTGAATGCGAGAAGGCCCGCCCTCACCGGCGGGCCTTTTCATTGGGCAACACGCGAATCTGAGATCCTCGTTACACGCCTTGATCCAATGACCGATGCCGGCGTGGTTCCGTCAGGTCAAAACTTGGCCTAGGAACGGCAGAGCCGTCATGCGCGGCTGAAGACCAACGCCTGGAATTTGCCAAGGACCGTCATGCCCGAGTTGACCGACAAGCAGACATTCTCTGATGAGGACGCGCTGGAGTTCCACCGGCTGCCAACGCCAGGCAAGATCTCCATGATGCCGACCAAGCCCATGGCAACCCAGCGCGACCTGTCGCTGGCCTATTCGCCCGGGGTGGCGGTGCCCGTTCTGGCCATCGCCGAAGATGAGGACCTCGCTTACGAATACACTTCCAAGGGCAACCTGGTAGCGGTCATCTCCAATGGCACCGCGATCCTGGGCCTGGGCAATCGCGGGGCCATGGCCTCCAAGCCGGTGATGGAGGGCAAGTCGGTTCTGTTCAAACGCTTTGCCGACGTCGACAGCTTCGATGTCGAGGTCAGGACCACCGATCCGGCGGAGTTCGTCACCGTCGTCAAGAACATTGGCGACACCTGGGGCGGCATCAATCTGGAAGACATCAAATCCCCAGAGTGTTTTGAGATCGAGGCACAGCTGCAGGACCTGCTGGACATCCCGGTTTTCCACGACGACCAGCACGGCACGGCCATCATCTCAACCGCCGGTCTGATCAACGCAGTCGAGATTGCCGGCAAGAGGCTGGAAGATATCAAGGTCGTTCTGGTCGGGGCCGGGGCGGCGGGCCTGTCGTCGATTGCCCTGATGAAGGCCGTGGGCGTCAAGGCTGAGAACACCATCATCCTGGACCGCGGCGGTGTGGTCTATAAGGGTCGCGACAATGTCGACCAGTGGAAGGCGGCGCACGCCACCGACACCAAGTTGCGGACACTGGAGGAGGCCATGGTCGGGGCCGACGTCGTTCTGGGGCTTGCCGCCAAGNGGGCGATCACCCAGGAGATGGTCAAATCCATGGCCCCCAATCCGATCATCTTCGCCATGGCCAATCCGGACCCGGAGATCACCCCCGAAGACGCACGCGCCGTTCGCAACGATGCCATCATCGCCACCGGGCGCTCGGACTACGCCAACCAGGTCAATAATGTGCTGGCCTTCCCCTATCTGTTCCGGGGTGCACTGGATGTGCGCGCGCGGCGTATCAATCACGAGATGAAGATCGCCTGCGCCCACGCCCTGGCCCAGCTGGCGCGTGAGGATGTGCCCGATGAGGTCGCCGCTGCCTATCGCGGGCGCAAGCTGAAGTTCGGGCCGGACTACATCATCCCCTCGCCGTTCGATCCGCGTCTGATCTGGTACATCCCTCCGTTCGTAGCTCAGGCGGCAATGGACAGTGGCGTGGCCCGCAAGCCGATCGAAGACATGGACGCCTATCGCGCCAAGTTGCGCGAGCGGGTCGATCCATCGGCCGCCCTGATGCAGCGGATATCGGCGACGGTCCGCTCTTCTCCCAACAAGCGTGTGGTCTTTGCCGAGNGGGAGGAGCAGTCGGTCATTCGCGCCGCCTGGGCCTTCAAGCAGGCCGAGTTGGGTACCCCCATCCTGATCGGGCGTGAGGATCTGATCCGCCAGAGCGCCCAGGATGCCGGGCTCAACTTCGATGATCTGGAGATGGAGATCACCAACGCCCGCGTCTCGCTCAAGAACCAGCAGTACACCGACTGGCTGTTCGAGCGCCTGCAGCGGCGCGGCTATCTGCGGCGCGATGTACGCNGCATGATCAACCAGGACCGCAACTATTTCGGGGCCACGATGTGCGCCCTGGGCGATGCCGATGCCATGGTCACGGGCGTGACCCGCAACTTCAACATGGCCCTGCGCGAGGTGCGCCGGGTGTTGGATGTGAAGGATCGGATGATCGGCATGTCGGCGCTTCTGGCCAAGGGGCGCACGCTGTTTGTGGCCGACACCTCCATTCACGAAATGCCCAATGCCGAGGAGCTGGCCGAGATCGCCATCAAGGCCGCCGCCACGGTGCGCAAANTGGGACGGTCGCCGCGTGTTGCCTTCCTGAGCTACTCAACCTTCGGCAACCCGCCCGGCGACCGCGGCGAGAAGGTGCGCGAGGCCATTCGCATCCTGGATTCGATGGGCGTGGACTTCGAGTACGAGGGCGAGATGCCGCCCGAACTGGCCCTCAATCCGGAGGCACGGGCCAACTATCCCTTCATGCGACTGACCCGGGACGCCAATACCCTGATCATGCCCGCGATCCATTCGGCGGCGATTTCGACCCAGTTGGTCCAGGCGCTTGGGGCCGCAACCCTGATCGGGCCGATCCTGGTGGGCCTGGAGCATTCGGTGCAGATCGTGTCCCTGGGGGCCTCGGTCAACGAGATCCTGACCGCCGCCACATTCGCCGCCTACGAAGAGGGCGTGATCGACGAAGGGTGAGGTCTAACCTCAATCGGGCGTCTCGTCCCTGAGTTTGCGATTGCGGCGCTCCAGGAACCAGCANAGGACGACGGCGGGAATGCCGACCGCCGCTGTCCCGGCAAAGAACATGGCATAGGCGACCATCTCCGGATGTGTCTGCTGCAGACCTTCGACGATAACGCCCGAGAAGCCTTTCAGGAATTTGCCGAGCAGGGCGTAGAAAGAGCTGAGCAGGGCATACTGTGTCGCCGTGTAGCCGATGCCGGTCAGGCTGGACATGTAAGCGACCAGGGCCGCACCCGCGAACCCTTCACTGAAGTTTTCCACGAACAGAACGCCCCCAAACATCGGCGTCGAAAGACCCGCAATGGCCATCAGAGTGTAGCCCAGGTTCGACATCGGCCCAATGAAAGCCCCCAACAGAAGCGTTGGACCAAAGCCAAAACGCACCGCCGACAGCCCGCCCGCCGCGATCCCGACGAAGGAGGCGACCAACCCCACGCTGAGCCGCATCGCGCCAATCGCTTCCTTGGTCAGGCCCAGGTCAATGTAGAACGGACCGACCATGGGTCCCATAACGAAGTCCGGCAGGCGATACAGGCTAATGGCCAGGAGCATCAGGATGGCCGCGCTCTTGTGCGTCTGCAGGAAGTTGATGAAGGGCCCAACGATCGCATCGAAGATCCCACGCGGGGTCCAGGGTGCCGCACCGCCCGTGGCTGCTGCGATCTCGCGTCGATCGAGCGGCTCCTTGGCAAACAGGGTCGCGGTGACGGCAATCGCCATGGCTGCGCCCCAGATTGCGTAGGCACCGTTCCAGCCAAACCAGGTGGCAAAGAACAGGATCAACGCATTGCCAGCCAGAATGGCGAACCGATAGCCAAGCTGGTAGGCGGCCGTCAGAAGGCCGAGGTCTTCATCATTCTCGGCGGTTTCGATCCGCCAGGCGTCGACAACGATGTCCTGTGTCGCCGAGGCAAACGCCGTCACCAGCGCCGCGATACCAAGCTGGGTCAGACCGCCTTCGGGGCCGATAATGGCCATGGCTATAAGCGCCAGACCGACCATCACCTGTGACAGGATCATCCAGCCGCGCCGCCGCCCCAGGCGTCCAAGGAGAGGGACGTCGAACCGGTCCACAACGGGGGCCCAGATGAACTTGAACGAATAGGCCAGTCCGACCCAGGAAATGAATCCGATAGCCGACAGGGCCACGTCGCCTTCGGCGAGCCAGATGCTCAGCGTGGCCCCGGTCAGCAGAAACGGCAGCCCTGACCCGAAGCCCAGCAGCAGGGTAATCAGCACGCGCGGTTGGGACAGGGCCTTCACAACTTCGCGATACCCCACCTTGCGCGGCGCTGGTGTCGAGGCTGTCTTGGACGTTTCAGTCATGGGTGATCGTCTCCGCAGACGACCCATCCCCAGTGCGGGCGCGCCTGATTCAGACGGAGACCTTGACCCGCTCCGGGCCGTTCGTCCAGCGGTCCAGAACGGCCCTCAAGGCTTCGACCTCCAGCGGCTTGACCAGGTGATCGTTCATGCCCGCTTCCAGGCACGCCTTGCGGTCCTCAGCGAAGGCATTGGCGGTCAGGGCCACGATGGGGCTGTCGTCACCGGCGGCCCGCATGGCGCGGGCGGCGGTGGGGCCATCCATGCCCGGCATCCGCATGTCCATCAGCACCAGATCAAAGCGAGCGCGGCGCACGGCATCCACCGCCTCCTGGCCATTGGCCGCCGTTTCAACGATGCATCCCTCGCGCCGCAACAAGGTGGCCGCCAGGAGGGACCCGACAGGATTGTCTTCTACCAGCAGAACCCGCCGCCCGGCGAAGCGCGCCGACTGCACCCGATCATCCTCTGCTGGACGATCGGGCTGTCCCCCNTGTGCCGCCAGACCCAGTACCGCTCGGATCCGTTCCGACACGGATTGGGGCCTCAAGGGCTTGATCAGATAGCCGGCAAAACCCGCAACCCGATAGCGATCAATCAGATTGCGGTCCTGGGGTCGCAACAGAATGATCGAAGGTCCGAGCACGGCAGGGTCGCCAGCATTGGCTGGCATGCCCCAAGCNGACAGGTTGCCGTCGTGGTCGATCAGGGTGACGGCCCCGGCAGTGTCGATCTGCCCACCCCGGGCTTCAACGTGAGCCTGGGCCGCTCGGCGGGTGAAGGGCTCACTGGTTCGCAGCGCCACCTTGACCCCGGAGAGGCCCTTGGCAGGTCCCTGGCCAGCGCCAGACCGGCTGATCCGGATCGGTGCGAACGGCGCTTCGAAACGAAAGCGTGCCCCTGGACCTTCCGGGCGGGCACTGACCGCCACCGTGCCCCCNATGGCCTGAGCCAGTCTGCGCGCCACCGCCAGTCCCAGCCCGGCACCGTCATAGCGGGCCGCATCGGTGGCATCTGCATGCGTGAATTCGTCAAAGATACGCTCGCGCATGGCTTCGGGCACGCCCGGACCGGTATCGTCGACAATCAGGGCCAGGACTGGCTTGCGGTCCGCACCGCCTGCGCGCGCGATATGGACCGAGACCGCACCGGTGTCCGTGAACTTGATGGCATTGCCCACCAGATTGAACAGCACCTGACGCAAGCGCCCTTCGTCGGCCTGAATGCCGGGCAGATCCGGTTCTGCGGACCAGGCGATCTCAAGACCTTTCTCGTGGGCCTTCGGGCTGAGCAGCTCGGTGACCCCTCGGACCAGGCCGGCCAGGTCCACCGGGGCCAGATCGAACTCCAGACTGCCGGCCTCCAGCCGGGCATAGTCCAAAAGGTCATTGACGAGCCCCAACAGATGTTCGGCCGACTGGCGGGCCGCATCGGCATAGGCACGCTGGGCTCCATCCAGGCGGGTTCGCTGCAAAAGGCCGATCATGCCGATGACCCCGTTTAGCGGGGTGCGCATCTCATGGCTCATCAGGCGCAGCACGTCTTGACCTTCCGAAGCACGGGGACCCGCCTTCGCTGTCCTGCGCGTTGGTGCCTTTACTGCCTTGGCCATGCCTTTAAGCCTCCACGGACCGGGAGTCTGGCATCGATCCGTTAAGACCGACTCAACCCCGCCGCCCACTTCCACCGTGACGTCAGGCGGGAAGGGCTGGGTCCAGGCGGTGGCCTCGCGAGCCTCCGCATCCAGGGTGGATCGGCGATAGATCAGCGCCTCAGCAATATGGCGGCGCAGGATGGTTTCACAGCCTTCCAGATCGGCAATGGTCCTGGCCAGCCGCAGGGGNCGGGTCCAGCCCCGGGCTGTCAGGCCGCCGGCTTCCCCGGCCCGCATCAGCAGGTTCTTACCGGCATCATCGGGAGTGGCGATGCGATCCAGCGTCTCGCCACTGGCCCGGGCGTTGAGCGCCTGGTCAGCGGGCAGGCCTAGCTGCGCCACGCGGTCGGTGGCCATCTGGCGGGCACTCAGCACCCGCGCAGCGGCTTCGGCTACCCTCGGCGGGGGTGGCAGGGCCATGTCGGCGGCGGTCACCGGCGGGGTTTCCACCGTCAGGTCGATGCGGTCGAACATGGGGCCCGAGATGCGGTTCTGATAGTCACGCTGGCATTTCGGGGCCTTGCCACAGGCCCCNTTGCCAGAGCCGCCGACGCCGCACCGGCACGGGTTCATGGCCGCGATCAGCTGGAACCGGGCGGGATACTTCACATGGGCATTGGCGCGGGCGACGACGATTTCGCCGGTCTCCAGCGGCTGGCGCAGACTGTCGAGCGCCTGGGCGGAATATTCGGGTAACTCATCCAGGAACAGAACCCCATTGTGGGCCAGGGATGCCTCGCCCGGCTTGGCCCGCAGACCCCCGCCCGTCAGGGCCGCCATCGAGGCCGAATGGTGGGGCGCGCGGAAAGGGCGATCCCGCGTCAGGGCCCCGCGCTGGATCAGACCCGCCACCGACCAGACCATGGAGGTTTCCAGAAGCTCCTGCGGCGTCAGGGGTGGCAGGAGGCCCGGTAGCCGCGCCGCCATCATCGACTTGCCTGATCCGGGCGGACCGACGAACAGCAGGTTGTGCCCNCCGGCGGCGGCGATTTCCAACGCTCGCTTGGCCCCTTCCTGCCCCTTGACCTCGCGCAGGTCCGGCGCGGCCTCGGTCTGGCGCATGGGGCCCGGCTCCGGCGCAGTCATAAGCTGGCTGCCCTTGAAGTGGTTGACCAGGCTGATGAGAGACCTGGGGCCCAGAATGCGCGCGTCACCGGCCCAGGCGGCCTCTGGCCCGTTAGGTTCAGGGCAGATCAGGCCCAGCCCCATTGCCGAGGCCGCCATGGCTGCCGGCAGGGTGCCACCGACCGGCGCGATACGCCCGTCCAAACCCAGCTCTCCGACCGCGGCCCAGCCATCCAGACTGTCCGGGGCGATCACCCCCATGGCCGCCATCAGGGCCAGGGCGATGGGAAGATCGAAATGCGATCCCTCCTTGGGAAGGTCCGCTGGGGCCAGATTGACGATCACACGCCGCGACGGGATCGACAGGCCGATGCCGGCAAAGGCTCCGCGCACGCGCTCCCGGCTTTCAGCCACAGCCTTGTCAGGCAGGCCCACCAGGATGAAGGCGGGCTGGATACCGTCGCTGCCGACGATCTGTACCTCCACGTCCACGCGCCGGGCATCGACACCGTCAAAGGCCAGGGTGACCACCCGCGCAACCATCGCTTGCTCCCGCTTCCCGAAGAGAACAAACTATGAACGAACAGCGTTTGTCAAGCGCCCCTTTCTATTGAAGCGAACGGCAGAGATACCGTCCGCATCGTCCGCATCGTCCGCATCGTCCGCATCGTCCGCATCGTCCGCATCGTCCGCATCGTCCGCATCGTCCGCATCGTCCGCATCGTCCGCATCGTCCGCATCGTCCGCATCGTCCGCATCGTCCGCCAGGGTGATGACCCCGGGAGCAGTGAAGGCAACACCTTAGTTCGCCGATGCGTCATTTTTGGTCGCATGATGAGCGGCGGCACGAAAATACCACCCAGTCGGGCGGGGTCAGGCGTTGCCTCGGCTTCGTTTCGCCAGCCGCGCGTCGATGGCATCCCACATCAGCTCGGTGGCATCCACGCCGGTGAACTGTTTCAGCTGCTGCGCCCCGGTGGGNGAGGTGACGTTGATCTCGGTCAGATAGTCGCCGATCACATCGACGCCGACGAAGATCAGGCCATGATCGCGCAGGTACGGGCCGATGATGGCGCACAGCTCTCGGTCCCGCTCGGTCAGCTCCACCGGGGCGGCGCGGCCTCCGACCGCGAGGTTGGAGCGGATCTGGCCATCGGCAGGAATGCGGTTGATGGCCCCGACCGGCTCGCCCTCGACCAGCAGGATGCGCTTGTCGCCCTTGACCACGGCGGGCACGAACTTCTGGATCACCAAGGGGTCGCGACTGGCGCTGGCATGGATCTCCACCAAGGCCGCCAGATTGGGGTCCCCGGCCTTCAGCCGCACCACGCCCGACCCGGCGGCCCCATGCAGGGGTTTCAGCACCACGTCGCCGTGGCGNGTCGAAAAATCCTGCAAGGCCACCAGATCATTGGAAATCAGGGTCGGCGGCTGCACCCCGGCAAAGCGCGTGACCAGCAACTTCTCGGGGGCTGAGCGGACCTCCGCTGGATCATTGACCACCAGGGTGTGCGGATGCACCGTCTCCAGCAGATAGGTGGCGGTAACATAGGCCATATCGAAGGGCGGGTCCTGACGCATCAGAATGACGTCGATGTCGTCCTTGAGGCTCAGCTTCACCCAGTCGCCAAAGGCGACGTGATCGCCCTGAACCGCCCGCACCGTAATGGGCCGGGCGCGGCAGAACAGCTGGCCGTCCTCCAGTGCCAGGGTGCGGAAGTCATAGACCCACAAACGGTGCCCCCGTGCCTGGCCCGACAGGGCCATCAGGAAGGTGGTGTCCGATGCGATACTGACCGCCTCGATCGGGTCCATCTGAATGGCGACTCTGAGCATGAGGGTTCCCAACGCAAATGGACGGACAACTCTGGCAGTTAGGCTGCATGACCCGCTGGCACAACCCGCGAGCGGCTCAGTTCAGCAACAGTCGCACCCGGTCGATGGAGGGCTCCAGATAGGCTTGGCCCAACTCATCCAGGCCCCGCGCCCGATCCAGGGCATCCAGTGCGCCCGCCAAGGCCCCTGCTTCGCGCGCCACCGCCACGTCCAGCCAGGGACCGTGGTCAAGCGGGTCCAGCCAGGTGCTGCGCAGGGCGGCCCGCTCGGCAGATTCATAGTCCTCTGCCTGGAGGGCGCGCAGGAAGCGGAAGTTCTGCAGTCGCACGAGCAGTTCGCGCGGGCGCACGGCGGCCAGCAAAAGTTCGCGCTGCTCGGCAACATGGGGCGAAAGGCCGAGGCGAAGGGCGCGCTGGGTCAGTTCGCTGTCGCGCACCCGCCTACCCTCATCAAACGGATCCAGGACCACGAAGCCCTGATAGGTCTCGACACGGACCATGACGTGGCCAGGGAAGTCCACACCGTGAACCACGAGACCTGCCCGGTCGCCGACGATCGCGTAGAGAATGGCCAGCACAGGCGGCTGCCCGCGTCGCCGCGCCACGACGTCAATGATGTCTGTGCTCGCCGTGGCACTGGCGGTCGGCCGGGCTCCGCTCAGCTGGAAGTCGGTCGCCAGGGTGTCAGCCAAAGCCTCGCCGCGGTCTTTCGGNCCGCGACCATAGGCGTCATCGCGCAGGCGCTGCCGCACATGCTCAAGCGCCGTCGCGATGAAGTGGCGAACCCCATGCGGGTCGCGCCGCGGGTTGTCATGCAGGGCACAGGCGATGGTCGCATCCAGCAGCGGAAAGGCGTCGTCTTCCACCTGGCGAGCCTGCATCAGATACGCCGCTGCGTCCTCCCGGGTCACTTATGAGCCCCCTCATCGTTAACCAGGTTAGCAACATGACGGGGAAAGCGGCGGGGAACCAGAGCAATCATGTCCAACCGTAGGTCGTATCCCTGTAAGCTGGGTCTTTGGCGCAACAGTGTTTGCCCGGCGGCCCGCAAACGCCGACGCTGTTCCGGGCCGACGGCCGCCAGCGCCGCCTCCAGGCTGGCCCGGCGCTTGACCTCGGCAACAACCAGGACCCGGCCCTTGCGGGCCAAAGGTCGATCTCGCCCTGGCGCGTTCGCAAGCGGAAGCCCAGAATCTGATAACCCTTCAACATCAGCCAGGCTGCGGCCCACCACTCGGCGCGATGTCCCTCCCGGTGCGCCGTCTGGCCGCGAGCGATGCGTTGCGGTGACTTGCGTTGAACGGTGCGTGGGGGCGACGCAGGCGCGATGGTTCCCCCGGCCATTCATTGACCCTTTAGCTCCAGGGCGCGGCGATACAGCGGCTTGCGCGACAATCCCAGAGCCCGGGCGACTTCCGCAGCCGCCTCTCCGGGAGGCAGTCGCGTCAGCGCTTCGGAAAGGGCGGCGTCCGCATCGGCCGGATCGGCGGGTGCTGCCTCCCCGGGNGCGATCACCACGACCAGCTCACCCTTTGGCGACTGGCAGCGCGGGTCCGAAGCAAGCTCCGCCAAGGATCCCCGGATAGCCTCTTCGTAAAGCTTGGTCAGTTCCCGGCAGACGACCGCCGCACGCGGTCCCAGCACCTGGGCCATGTCCGCCAGGCTTGCGGCCAGACGGGGCCCGGACTCAAACAGCACCAGCGTCTGGTCGGGCGCCGACACAGCCTCCAGGGCTGTGCGCCGGGCGGCAGACTTGGGCGGCAGGAAACCGGCAAACAGCACCCGGTCAGCGGGCAGACCCGCGAGGGTCAGCGCGGCCAGCAGGCTGGAGGGGCCCGGCACTGGATGGAGTGGCAGGCCTGCTTCGACCACCGCCCGGGCAACCCGATAGCCCGGATCGGAGACCAGCGGTNNACCCGCATCCGAGACCAGGGCTACGACATCACCCTGGGCGACGCGCTCTATCGCCAGCTCTGAGGCGCGTGCCGAGGCATGGTCATCGCAACGCTCCAGCCGGGCCTTGAGCCCATACGATGTCAGCAGGCGTGCCGTCACGCGGGTATCCTCCGCCAGCACCACGTCAGCGGCGGCGAGCACATCCAGCGCCCGCAAAGTGATGTCACGCAGATTGCCGATCGGCGTCGAGACCAGATACAGGCCAGCGGCCACCGGGCGGCGCGGCGGGGCGGTCGGCGGAAAGATCGGCGAAGCATCCACGACCGGACCCTGCCAGACCTTGGCCGGGGCGAGAAGGGAAACCTGGGCCATTCAGACCAGGATCTGCCGCACGATGGCGTCCAGCACCGGACGGCCTCGATCAGTGGCTCGAATGCGGTCGTTGAACAGCTCCAGCAGGCCGGTGTCGAGCAGGTCCTGCAACCGGGCATCCCCGCGCGGTCGACCGACAGCGGCCAGCCACGCCGGGGCCACGCCCTCGCGCGTGCGCAACCCCAGAAGGATGCGCTCCTCGGCCGCGTCGAGGGCAGTCAGCGTTTGAACCTCCTGCCATGGCAGGCCCGCCGCAACACCGGTCACATAGGGCTCGATCCCNCGATGGGCGGCGGTGGCAGTGCGGTCTCCGTCGAGCGTCAGACGGCCGTGGGCTCCTGGCCCGACCCCGAGATAATCACCACCGCGCCAGACATGCAGATTGTGCTCCGAGCGGGCAGCNAGGGTGCGGGCATGATTGGACACCTCATAGGCTTCAAACCCTGCATCGGACAGGACCTGCTGGGTGGCGTCATAGAGATCGGCGGCCATGTCGTCATCCGGCGGCAGCCANGCTCCGCGGGCTACGGCCCGGCCAAAGGCAGTGTCCGGTTCAATGGTCAGCTGATAGGGCGAGATGTGCTCGAAGCCCAGGTCGAGGGCCTGCTGCAACTCTGCGGTCCAGATAGCGACCGACTGGTCCGGTCGGGCATATATCAGATCTATGGAAAGACGCGTGAAGGCCGAGCGGGCCAGGGCCACGGCGCGGCGCGCCTCGTCCGCCGAATGATCGCGACCCAGGAAACGCAAGGCCGCGTCGTCCAGAGCCTGCACCCCCATCGACAACCGGTTGATGCCCGCCTGGGCCAGGGCCGTATAGCGCGCGGCCTCGGCATCGGTAGGGTTGGCCTCCAGCGTGACCTCGACGGCACCCTGCCGCGGGAACAGAGCCTTGGCGCGGCCAATGATCGCCGCAACGGCCTCGGGCTCCATCAGGGACGGCGTGCCACCACCAAAGAAGATCGAGGCCAACGGGCGCGCTCCGAGTTGCCCCGCCTGGCATTCCAGGTCGGCCAGGATGGCCTCGACGAGCCGCGCCTGCTGGTCGGTTCGCCCGCGATCGCGATAGACATTGAAATCGCAGTAGGGGCAGATGCGGGCACAGTAAGGCCAGTGCACATAGACGGCGATACCCGGGTCGGTCGGGGCCGGCTCAGTCAATCAAGGCCGCCTTGAGCTTGGCAAAGGCCAGGGCGCGATGGCTGATCGAATCCTTCAGCCCCGGGTCCATCTCGCCAAAGGTCAGGTCATACCCATCGGCCACAAAGATGGGGTCATAGCCAAATCCCCGGTCGCCGCGCGGCGGAAAGGTCAGATGACCGTGGACCTGACCTTCGACCACCACCGCTGGCCCGTCCGGCCAGGCCACCGCCAGGGCCGAGGTGAACCAGGCGCGGCGGTCATCGGCCCCGATATCCTCGAGGCGCTCTTCCACCCGAGCCATGGCCATGGCGAAATCCTTGTCCGGGCCGGCCCAACGGGCGGAAAATATCCCCGGAGCCCCGTCCAGAGCCGCAACCGACAAACCGGAATCATCGGCCAATGCAACCATGCCGGCCAGGTCCGCAGCATGCCGCGCCTTCAGCAGCGCATTGCCGACAAAGGTGCTTTCGGTCTCATCGGGCTCCGGCAAGTTCAGCGACCCCGCGGTGACGACCCTGTAATGTCCGTCCAGAAGGGCCTCGATCTCGCGCGCCTTGCCCGGATTGTGGGTCGCGGCGAGAAGCTGCATCCCCTTGATAAGTTTGAGATTCACCGGTGCCTCACGAGGTTCGCCTTGACCTTGCCAAAGTTTAATATCGTTAAACGATATGTAACATGACTTCTCCAGCCGGTGAGCATATCTCTACTTGCACAGATCGGGAGCTGCACCGGTCCCGAAATCCTAAAATCAGGGTTTGATCTTGCAGATATGACATCAAACGGGGGCATCTTTTACCCCTCTCAGGAAAGCTGGAGAAAGACATGCATACCATGAGCGTTTCCTATTTCATCGAAAAGGTCGGCCACGGCATTCTCAACGCCTTCATGCTGGCAGCCATTCCGACGGCCCTGGTGGCCAGCCTGGTCCAGGGTCTGTGATTGGACCGAAGGAGACGACCCTGCCCGATGATGCACGGGTCCCCGTCCTGACCTTTGACGAACGCCCTCAGGACCGCAATGAATAGCACCGCATGCGGGTCGATCAGACCCGTGCGGTGTTTGCATATCCGCTCCCCGAAAGGACGCACCCGTGGAAATGAACGTTGCGAGCCCGGCTGGCCCGATGCAGCGGGTGGCGCAGCCTGCGCGGCAGTCACGCGCTGCTGCAGGTGCTGCAGGTGGCCATGCGCGTCGCCTTCTGGATTCTGGTAGGCCTCAGCATTCTGACGCTGGTGGGCGGCGTCCTGCTGCTGTTTGTGCCCGGCGACATCTTTCGCCTGACCTTTACGGGCAGCCGGGGCAGCACCGAGGTTCCGATCCCGAAGGGCTATGTGCTGGCTGGTCTGGCCGGCGTGGCGGCCTACCTGGGAGCGTTTGCCCTGATCCTCGACAACCTCNGCCGCATGATCTCCACCCTGCGCCAGGGCGATCCGTTTCATCCGGACAATGTTCGCCGCCTCAAGCGTGTCGGTCTGGTCCTGGCCGCCGCCGCCGCCGGAGCCTGGATCGGCCAGGCCATCCTGGCCCGGTTGTCGCGCGGCGCGGACGATGCGCCAGGCCTGTTTGGCCTGATCACACCTGTCTTTTCGGTGCTGATTGTCTTCATCCTGGCAGAGGTGTTCCGTGAAGGGNCGCGGCTGCGTCGCGAATCCGAACTGACCATCTGAGACGATTCAGGCTAGGAACGGGCCATGGCCATTCGTGTGCAACTGGACAAGGTATTGGTAGAGCGCCGTATGTCGCTGACCGAGCTGGCGGATCGCGTCGGCGTGACCCTGGCCAATCTGTCGATCCTCAAAACCGGCAAGGCCCGGGCTATTCGCTTTTCGACGCTGGACGCGCTGTGCCGGGAGTTGGACTGCCAGCCCGGCGACCTGCTGGTCCATGTGCCGGGGCCGTCGGACCCGACCGATGATCCAGACCTGGAACCATGAGCCGCGACGACGCCCTGACCCCTGAGGATCGTCGCCTGTGGGCCCGTGTGAGTGGATCGGTCACACCAAACCGGCGCACCAAGCCGCCCCTCGCCGCAAATCCGGAAGCGGCGGCGGCGTCCTCTGTTGCGACGCCAAGGTCACCACCGGGCCGCAAGACAGGCGTAGCCTCCCGACCGTCGCCAGCAGTGCCGATCCGGCCCAAGACGCCCCCGCGTCCACGCGGTCAGGCCGAAGCGCTGGAACCGCGCCGCCAGCGCCGGCTGGCCCGCGAACGCGACGCTATCGATGCCCGGCTGGACTTGCATGGCTTTGGCCGCTTCGAGGCCCAGGACGTCCTGACCGCCTTTCTGTTGCGTAGCCACGCGCGGGGCGACCGGGCGGTTCTGATCATTACCGGCCAGGGCCGCCGCGGCGGATCGGGCGTCATCCGGTCCAGTATTCACGAATGGCTGGCCGCCCCGGCCCTGCGCCCGATCATCAGCGGCCATGCCCCCGCAGCCCGCAAACACGGTGGCGAAGGCGCGTTGTGCGTTACGCTCAGGCGAGCCGACTAGAGGTCAGCCCCGCCTCGCCGGCCAGGCTCTGAAGCGACATCATCGGGCGCGGTCCCCAGTGGGCTATGACTTCTGAAGCCGCCAGGGAGCCCAGCTTTCCGGCCTCCTCCAGCGTCAAGCCCCGCGCCAGCCCGAGAAGGACGCCGGCCGCGTACTGGTCGCCCGCACCGGTGGTATCAACCACCTTGTCGACAGCAAAGGCGGTCACCGTGACCGCTTCATCGCCCGCGATCAGCACCGAGCCCAGGGCACCACGGGTGATCGCAGCAACCTCGACCAGGGAGCCCAGGCGGGCCGCCGCCGCCTCGAAATCCTCGGTCTCAAACAGCGCCAGCAACTCGGCTTCGTTGGCCAGGACGATATCCGCTGACGCTTCGATGAAGGCCAGGAGTTCCACCCGCCAGCGATGCACCACAAAGGCATCCGACAGGGTGATCGCCACCTTGCGCCCGGCAGCGTGGGCGGCGGCAGCGGCGGCTTCAAAGGCGGCCCGCGCCGGGGCCGGATCGAACAGATACCCCTCCAGATAGACGATGGCACTGTCGGCAATCAGGTCCGCATCGACATCCCGTGGCCCCAGCTGATTGGCCGCCCCAAGAAAGGTGCACATGGTGCGCTGACCATCGGGCGTGACATTGATCAGGCACCGGCCCGTGCCTTGACCCGAGGCCGCGCCATCGACCAGCACCGGCGTCTCGAACTGCACACCTGCGGCCCGGATGTCGTGGCTGAACACCTGGCCCAGCAGGTCATCGGCCACCTTGCCGACATAGGCCGCCCGCCCGCCGAACGAGGCGACGCCGGCCACCGTATTGCCTGCCGAGCCGCCCGAAGCTTCGACCCCNGCCGCCATGGCGTCGTAGAGAGCCGCCGACTGATCAGCATCAACCAGCTGCATCGAGCCGGCGGGAAGGCCNTGGGCTTCCAGAAACGATGGCTCGCACGGAGCCAGGACATCGACAATGGCATTGCCAACGGCACACACATCATAGGTAGGAGCTTGGGTCATGCAGACGCCATAGCGGGCCGCACCGGCAAAGGCTAGACAGGCGCATGCATCGCCTTGCCATCCTGACGCCCGACCCTATCGAGGCCGAATATGCCCTGCACTGGCCGCCGGTGCGCGACCGCCTGTGTGCCGCCCTTGCCGCGACCGGAGCCGACGTGGTGACGACCNCCTGGACCGAGCACGCCGACGATGCACGGGGACTGGAGGACTTTGACCTGATCTTGCCGCTGATCGTGTGGAGCTATCACAAGGTGCCCCGGCGCTGGCTGGACGCTTGTGCTGTCTGGCGGGTGGCATCCCTGCCCTTGGCCAATCCGGCTTCCGTGCTGATCTGGAATACGGACAAGACCTATCTGCGCCAGTTGGCACAGGCTGGGGTGCCCATCGCCCAGACCCTGTGGCCGGACCTCATGACCGAAGCCGATGTTGAGGCGGCCCACCAGTCCCTGGGCAGCGACATCCTGATCCTCAAACCGCGCATTTCCGGCGGGGCCTTCCAGACCCTCAAGCACCGGCGCGGCGATCCGATCAAGGACCTGCCGACCGGTCCGGCCATGATCCAGCCCTATCTGCCGACCATCGCCAGCGAGGGGGAACTGTCGCTGTTGTATTTCGGCGGGCGCTTCAGCCATGCGGTGAAAGACGGCGGTCAAGGGGACTTCCGCATCCAGACCCAGTATGGCGGGACTTATCGGGCCGAAACCCCGTCGGCAGAGGCCCTGGCCCTGGCCGACCAGGCCCTGGCGCAGGTGACTGATCCCCTGCTCTATGCGCGGGTCGACATGGTGCGCGATGAGGACGGGCGCTGGCTGCTGATGGAGCTGGAGCTGATCGAGCCAGATTTCTACCTCGGCGAAGACCCGGCCAAAGGGGCGCTGTTTGCGCAGGCCGTTCAGCAGCGCCTGGCTAGCTGAACAAAGAAAGGGCCCGACACCGAGGCATCGGACCCTTCATCTCTGGCATTTTTGCAGCGCTTAGTGCGTCGGTGCAGCCATGGGCGTGCGGGCCGCGACGATGGCGCGCTGGGCAGCCAGCTGCTCTGCGCTCAGCGGGATCAGGCCCCGTTCGGCCAGGTAGCCACCCCGACCAGCGGCGGCGTCGGACAGAAACTCGTTGAGGAACTGCTCCAGACCCGGCGTCACGCCGATGTGCTGGACCTTGACGTAGATATAGAGGCTGCGGGCCAGCGGATAGGAGCCGCGNCCGATGGTCTCGGCATTGGGGGCCACGCCGTCGATGGTTTCAGCCTTCACCGTATCCAGGTTCTGCTCCAGGAAGGAATAGCCGAACACGCCCAGNGAACCCGGCGTGCGAGCCAGGGTCTGAACGATAGCATTGTCGTTCTCGCCGCTGTCGATCCAGGCATTATCTTCGCGCAGGGTATGGGCGATGGCCTCAAAGCGGTCCTTGTCGCTGTCCTTCAGGGCCTTCAGAGCGGGGATCAGCTCGGCCCCCGGGGCCATGCCCAGCTCCAGGAAGGCGTCGCGCGTGCCACTGGTCGGCGGCGGGCCGTAAACCTGAATGTGCTGGTTGGGCAGGGCCGGATTGACCTGGTTCCAGCTGGTGGCGGGGTTGGCGGCAAAACCGCTTCCAGACGGGGTGTCCTTGGCCAGAGCCAGATACAGGTCTTGCAGACGCAGGTTGAAGCTTTCGCCGGTGCGAGCCGTGGCGATGACGATGCCGTCATAACCAATCTGCAGCTCCATAATCTGGGTCACGCCGTTGGCCTGACAGTCGGCGTATTCCGAGGCCTTCATCGGGCGCGAGGCATTGGCGATGTCCGGGGTTGTCGGTCCGATGCCCGAGCAGAAGGCCTTGATGCCGCCGCCGGTGCCCAGCGATTCCACACGCGGGGCCGAGCCGCCATTGGTGCGGTTGAAGTTCTCGGCGGCGCGGGTGGCAAACGGAAACACCGTCGAGGACCCTGCCGCCCAGATGCCGGTGCGGGCCCCACCGGCCCCCTCACCCCGNCCATTGCCACAGGCAGCCAGGCTAAGCGCGGCCACCGAGGCAGCCAGAAGGGTAAGAACGCGGGTCATGGGGCAAGGCTCCGACGAAGGAAGGTCGCGGCGCTTTAAGCAAGCCTGTGTGACGCCCGCATTCCGGCTTTGCGACAGGCGTGTGAAGACCCTGCCGAGCGCCGACAGATCGGAACCGAATGAGGCCCGCGTTAGAGATCAGAGCAACCGCTTGCGCATCGCCTGGCTAAGCATGTCGATCAGGGTCACGGCCACCACGATGATGATGGCGATGGTGGAGACCTCGCGATACTTGAACGCCTGCAGGCTTTCGAACAGCACCTGACCGATACCGCCCGCCCCGATCAGCCCCAGCACGGTGGCCGCGCGGCTGTTGGATTCAAAGCGGTAGAGGGCAAATGATGTCCACAGCGGTGCCACCTGGGGAATGACGCCCCAGACGATTTCATGCAGCCGTCCGCCGCCGGTCGCCTTGACCCCCTCGATGGGGCCCTTGTCGATCGATTCCACCGCCTCGAGAACAGCTTGGCCAGCACGCCCGCGGTATTCAGGCCGATGGCCAGCACGCCCGCCAGAGGCCCCAGGCCAACCGCAACGATGAACAGGGTCGCACTGACCAGATCCGGCACCGAGCGCATCAGGTCCATGACACGCCGGACCGGCCATACCAGCCAGGCCGGGGCCAGATTGCGGGAGGCCATCAGGCTGAGCGGCACGGCCAGGAACACCGCCAGGAAGGTGCCCCACAGGGCGATCTGGACCGTCAGCCACATCTGGCCGACCAGCATCTTCCACTTGGTGAAATCCGGGTTCAGGAAGTCGCGACCATAGGTCTGCATCTTCTCGGGATTGCTGAACAGGGCGCCGATATTCTGCAACTCCACGCGATGGAACGAGGCAATCAGGATGATCGCCAACCCGCCCCACAACAGGATGTCCCATGACCGACTGGCCAGCGGCGGGGACGGCGCTGCCGGGATCTCGTTCGGCCCCAGCACCGGCACCGGCGGCCCGGGCATCAGGTTCACGACAATGGCGAACAGCGCCAACAGGCCGATCAGGATGAACGGCGTCCACTGCTTCCAATTGAACGGCTGATCCGAGGGCGGGGCGACCTCACTGGCGACGCCTTCGCGGCGGGCCTGATCGGCCTTCATCTCACGGATGGGGTCGAGGTAACTGTTATCGGCGGCGCGGAACTCCGAATAGTTCAGCCCATCCAGAACCTGCCGCTGGCGGGCCGCATCGGGGCCGACGCCCTTGCCGTAGGACACAAAGAAATCGCGGATGCGGGCCTTCAGATCCTCAGGCAGATCCTTGCGCACCAGAATGCCTGATTCCGGGATCGGCGGCGATTCCCAGATCGTCTCGATCTGGTCGGCGATNTGCGGATTCTGGCGCCGGAGGAAAACGATATTGACCGAGTTGGACGTGGCCACATCGACCAGGCCATTGGCCACGGCAAAGGAGTTGGCCTGGTGGTTGGCCGATTTGACGGTGGCAAAACAGGTCGCCGGATTGATGTTCCGCGGGCTGAAGAAATAGGTCATCGGGGCCAGGGTGCCCGAGGTCGACTGGGCATCACCGATGCCAAAATCCAGTGTCCGGTCACAGCGCACAATGTCGTCGATGGTGATGCCGGACCCGCGCCAGACAATCAGCTCCGAGCGATAGGAATCATTGCCTTCCGGGTCGACGATGCGGGCAATGACCTCCGCATTTGAGCGATCGATGGCCTGCACGGCAGGAAGGGCCGAAAACCAGCCGATCTGGGCCTGATCAGCCGCCATGGCCTCAACCAGGACCGAATAGTTGGTCGCAAAGATCGGCTTGATGCGGACACCGGTGGCCCGCTCCAGATCCTGAAGCAGAGGATCCCACAATGGGCCGGTTTCCGCCTGCCCTTCCGCAGAGAGGATGGTGAACACCAGTTCCGTCGGCCGCTCGCGCGTTTGCGCCGTTGCGGGGCCGGTCATCAGCACGGAAAGTAGCAGCACAAAGCCGGCCAGAAGCCAGGTCAGAACTTGAGTCGTGCGCGTCATGCCGGAGCCCCGGAGTGCAGAAGTGTCGTTCATGGTTGTGCCCTCACGGGCGGCCCGAAGGCGGCGCAGATCGCGTTCGGCCTGGGCGGCANNGCCCCGGTCGCCGGACTGGCGAGCCTGTTCCAGGGCCTGGTCGGCCATCATCTCGCGGATCGGGTCAAAGTAGTCCGCCTCGGCGCTGCCGAAGCGACTGTAGTTCAGCCCAGCCAAGACAGCGCGTTGGCGTTCGGCCACGGGCCCTTCGCCCTGGCCATAAGTCAGAAAGAAGCTGCGTATCTTCTCGCGTATGGCCGGATCCAGATCCGTAGCCGCCAGGATGGCTCCGCCAGGNATGTCGGGTGAGCGCCAGATCACCTCAATCTGGTCGGCCATGGCGGCATTGCGCTGGGCCAGAGTGGCGAGGGCGACATTGTTGGTGGTGGCCACATCGACAATGCCATAGGCCACGTCCTGGGCATTGGCCTGATGATCCTGCTCCTTGACGTGGCTGAAGCAGCGCACCGGATCAATGCCACGCGGATTGAACAGGAAGGCGGCCGGAGCCAGGCGACCCGTCGTCGATTGTTCATCGCCGGTGCCGAACGTATATCTCTGCCCGCAGGTCAGCACGTCATCGAGGGTCAGCCCGCTGCCCTTGCGGACAATCATGACCGAGCGGTAGCTGTCCAGCCCGCCGGCGCTCATGGTGCGCGCGACCAGTTCGGCATCACCGGCATCTATGGCTTGGACCGCAGGCTGGGCCGCAAACCACCCGACCTGTGCCCGACCCGACTTCATGGCAGCAGCCAGATCATCGTAGCTGGAACCCAAATAAGGCGTCACGGGCACACCGACCGATTGGGCCAGATCATTCAGCAGTGGCGTCCAGGGGCCTGANGCAGCATCCTGACCTTCCGCGGGCAGGATCGCGAAGGTGATCGCCACCTCGGACCTGGCTCGGCCCTTTTCGGGTGCGCCGCAAGCGGACGCAGAGGCCACAATCAGGGTCAGCAATAGGCACCGCCCCCACCCGGCAACTCGGCGCAAGCCGCTGCCAGATGTGAGGTTGGGTCTCCGATCGGGAGCCCACGCCAAGGTCACGCGGGCGTCTCCCAGAAGGCGTCTTCGAACTCTGGCCCATAGATGTTAATCAGCGTCGGAGTGTCCAGGCCCGAAGACGGCCCGTCATAAACCACCTTACCCGCCTTCAGTGCCACCACCCGCTCGCAATAGCGGATGGCATAGTCGACCTGGTGCAGGGTGACGATGACGCCGAGCCCGTCGCGCTTGTTCAGCTCGACCAGCAGCTCCATCACCTTGCGGGCAGATACCGGGTCAAGTGACGCCACCGGCTCATCGGCCAGGATCGCCTGGGCGCCTTGTGCCAGGGCCCGGGCAATGGCACCACGCTGCTGCTGTCCACCCGACAGGGTGTTGGCCCGCTGGGCGGCATAGTCGGACACACCCACGCGATAGAGCGCGGCCATGGCGCGATCCTTGTCCGCCTGTGGCCACAGGCCCAGGGTTCCGCGCCAGCCCGGCAGACGACCCAAGGCCCCCAGCATGACATTGGCGAACAGGCTGAGCCGACCCACCAGATTGAACTGCTGGAAGATCATACCCAGCTTGGCCCGCGCGGCACGAACCTGCCCGGAGACCCGCCCGTCCTTNTGCACCGGCTGACCGAAGACATCGATGCGCCCCGGGCCGGAATCGATGGTCTGCAGTCCGGTAATGGATCGCAGCAGCGTCGACTTGCCCGAGCCAGACGGCCCGATCAGGGCCACCATCTCGCCGGGNCCGACCTCAACGGACACGCCGTCGAGGGCCTTGCGGGCACCGAAAGTCTTGGACACGTCGCGCACCGAGGCGGCGGCAGCTGGGGTGGCGGTCATGCGGTCGCTTTTGCGTCTCTGTTGATGGCCGAAAGACCGCTCCTTAACGGAGCGGCCACGACGGTTTCATGACACAGCGATGGGGTCAGCGGCAAGCGATCGCCGCTGACTGGCCCCTATTGTGTGGTTGCACCCTGCACTTCGATCGGAAGACCCAGAGCCTCCAGTTGCGGGCGCACCGAAGCCGCATCGCCGACGACGACCCAGATGAACTGGGACGGATCAACCTTTTCAGCCACGGCGCGGTTCAGCGCCTCGGCTGTCATGGCCTGATAGCGATCGCCAGCCTGCTCCCAATAGCTGTCCGGGCGCCCGAACATCTGGTTGGACTGCAAGGTGCCCATGACCGCACCGGAGGTCTCGAACTGACCGGCCAGGCGTCGGGTCGAGGANTCACGAACCCGAACCAGCTCGTCCTGGGTCACGCCATTGTCACCCAGGAACGACTGGTGCTGCTGGATCAGCGAGGCGATGGCCTCGCCGGTCTTGTCGGCCTGAACCGGGGCATTGATGATATAGGCCGACGGCCCCTCGCGGTTGGCCACGCTGCTGCGCGAGCCGTAAGACCAGCTGCGCGTCTCACGCAGGTCGGTGTTGATCCGCGACCAGAAGGCCGACCCCAGGATCTCGACGCCGGCTTGCAGCACCAGGCGGTCTTCGGTCCTGGCCAGATGCATGACCTGACCGCCGAGAATCAGCGACTGGGGCGACTGGGGACGATCCACCAGGATAATGCGCGGCATCACCGGCTGGACTGTCACGGCATCGCGGGTGCCACGCGGCGTAGCCGGAGCCTGCCAGTCGCCAAAGCGCGCCTCCAGCGCTGGCAGGATCTCCGCCATCGGGCGATCCGACACCACATAGATGCGGGCGTTGTCTGGTCGGATCCAGGCTTGGTGGAAGGCGGTCAAGTCGTCGCGATCAATGCCCTGCACAACCTCAGCAGACCCCAGACCGCTGGTGGCCCGGTTATATCCTCCCGCATAGAGCGCCGGATAAAGGGCATTGTAGCCCAGGCCCGAGGGCGAGGACCTTTCGGACTGGATCGACGTCAGTTGCTGACCACGCAGTCGCTCGATGACCGCCGGATCGAAATCCGGACGACGGATAACGGTTGCCAACAGGTCAAGCGATGGTGCCAGATTGGCGCTGACCGTCGACAGGCCGACATTGGAGCGGTCCATATCGGCACCGGCAAAGATCGACGCCCCCAGGCTTTCGCGTGCCTGGGCCAGCTGATTGGCATCCATGCCGCCAGCCCCCTCGGTCAGGGCATTCAGCATCATGGCCTCGACGCCCAAGGCATCGGCCCGTTCCGCCGACCAGCCTCCGTCGAACTCGACCGTGACGCGCGTGGTCGGCACCCGCGCCGACTGGGTTGCAATCACCTCGATGCCATTGGACAGGCGCGCACGCGACACGTCCGGGAAGTCGAGACCGGCCACATCCCCGATGGCAGGCATGGGATCACGCGGGGTCACCTGATAGTTCGATACCGGAGCCACCGGGGCGGCCCCTGGCGGAGTCGCGGCGGCTTCTTCATAGGCTTCGCGGGCACCCGGCTCGACCGTCAGATTATATGACGGGCGCGTCAGCCAGGTCTGCATCGCTGAGCGAACCTGGGCCGGCGTCACGGCCGCCAGCGCCTCCAGGTCGGTGCGGTAGAAGTTCGGGTCTCCGGTATAGAGTGCGCCCTCTGCCAGGGTTGACGCCCGCCCGTTCAACTGCTCCAGCCGGTTGATCTGGCCAGAGACGGTCTGGGTGACGACGCGGGCCACCTCATCCTCGGTCGGTCCGTTGGCGATGAAGTCGGCGACCAGNGAATCCAGGCGCGCCCGCACGGCAGCGGCATCCTGGCCTGGCTTGACGTTCGCGCTGACGCTGAACCAGCCGACGCGGTGGAAGGGTGAGTTGGAGGCCGAAACCGACACGGCGGTTTGATCGCCGCGCACCAGGGCGTTGTCCAGGCGCGAGGAGGCCAGCCCNCCNAGCACGCGGGCGGCCACGTTCAGGGCGTTGGTGTCGGCGTCCGCCAGTCCGGGAACCGGCCAGTAGCGGCGGATCGAAACCGTCGGCACCCGGTCATGCATGGTCTGCTCGATCGGTTCAGCCAGCACCGGAACGGGAGCCTCGGCGGGCGTGTTGGCCGGGCCGCGGGGNATGGAGCCAAAATAGCGGTTCATCAGGGTGCGAGCGGTGGCCACATCGACATCGCCGGCCAGCACGACCACAGCGTTGTTGGGGCCGTAGTTCTCGGTGAACCACTGGCGCACATCATCCATGGAGGCGGCATCGAGATCGGCCATTGAGCCGATGGTCGAGTGGCGATAGGGGTGCCCTTCGGGAAACAGGGCTTCCAGCAGGGCGTACTGCGTCAAGCCATAGGGCTGGTTATCGCCCTGGCGCTTTTCGTTCTGCACGACGCCGCGTTGCACATCCAAGGTCTCCTGGGTGATGGCTCCCAGCATGTGGCCCATGCGGTCGCTTTCCAGAAACAGGGCCTGCTCCAACGCCGGGGTGGCGGCGGTCTCGAAATAGTTGGTGCGGTCGAACCAGGTGGTTCCGTTCAGGCTGGTGGCCCCCATGCCGTTCAGGCGGGTAATGTAGCTGCCAGGCGCATTCTCGGACCCGCCGAACATCAGGTGTTCGAACAGGTGCGCAAAGCCGGTCCGGCCGACCGGCTCATCCTTGGAGCCGACGTTATACCAGACCGAAATGGCTACGATCGGATTGGAACGATCCTCATGCACAATGACCTTCAGTCCGTTGTCGAGCGTGAAGCTCTCATGCGGGATGTTGACGCCATCGATCAGCGAAGCGACCGGAGCGGCCTGAACGGTGTGGCTTGCGTGGTCATGGGACTGGGCCAGCACCAGGGTGGGGCTTGAAGCCAGAACGAGGGCCGCAACAGCGCCTCCAATGAGGCCGTGGAACTTGCGCATGTGTCGTCTAATCCTTGGGAACGGGCTGGGAGTGAAGGAACCTATTTGCGGGTTGCCGTCGGAGCAAGCAGCATCAGGGGGCCGCGGAGCGCACCTCGACCGGCAGCCCCAGNGAATCCAGCTGCGGTCGGACCACAGAGGCATCGCCGACCACAATCCAGACGAAGGCGTTGGGGTCGATCACGGCCCGTGCGGCGGCATCCATCTCGGCGGCGGTCAGGGTTTGGTAGCGGCGGCCCAGGGTCTGCCAGTAGTCGTCCGGTCGACCGAAAAGCGCATTGGATCGCAGCGCGTTCAGAACGGCCGTGGAACTCTCGAACCGCCCCGGAAGCTGGCCAATGTTGCCACCGACGATGCGATCCCGTTCAGCGGCGGTCACCCCNCGCTCCCCGCANAAGTCTCGATACTGCTGCAACAGAACGGCGATGGTCTCGCCGGTGCGGTCGGCCTGAACCGGAGCCTGGATAACGTAGGCCGCCTGACCCTCGCGACTCTGGATGGCACCACCCAGACCATAGGACCAACCGCGCGTTTCGCGGATATCCTGATTGATCCGAGACAGGAACCCGCCGCCGATGGCTTCGTTGGCCGCATTGGCGACGACCAGATCGTCGCGCCCGGTGACGTTCAGCACCTGACCCCCGACGATAAAACTCTGGGGCGACTGGGGCCGGTCGATCAGGACGATACGCGGCCTCAGGTCGGGAACCGCACCCGCCAGCGCCTTGGTTCCGCGAGTACCGGCGGGNGCCGACCAGCGGCCGAACCTTGCCTCCAGCAGGGGCGCNAGCTCGGCCAATGTCAGGTCGGACACGACAAACATCTGGGCATTGTCCGGTCGCAACCACGTCTGGTGAAAGCCAACCAGATCGTTGCGCGTGATCGATGCCACCGCTGTAGCTTCGCCCAGGCCAGACGCGGGACGACCATAGGGATGGTCGGGCCCGTAAATCAGCGGTGCCAACGCCGCCTGCGCTATCCCGGCCGGTTGCGTGGCCTCCTCGGCAATCTGGGCCAGCAGGCGCGCCCGGCGCCGCTCGATATCCCCGGGATGAAAGGCCGGGTTCATAGCCACGTCCGCCAACAGATCCAGCGGCGGGGCCAGATTGGCCGACAGGGCCGTCAGCGTCAGCACGGTCCGGTCAACACTGGCCGATGCCTGCACATCAGCCCCCAAACGCTCTTCAGATTCGGCGATCTGAACCGCGTTCAGATGGGTGGTCGCCTCGGTCAGCAGATTCAGCATCAGCTGCTGGGTCCCCGGCGCGGACGGACTGTCCGCCGCGACTCCGGCGTTGAACTCCAGGGCCACGCGCGTCGTCGGCACCGTCTGAGAGCGGGCATAGACGACCTCGATCCCGTTCGACAGGCGGGTGCGCTCAACCGTCGGGAAGACCAGGGGCACCATGGGGCCGACCTCGGGCATGGGCGCGCGTGGCGTGACAGCCAGCGGCTCCAGCGCGGCGGGAACACCCTGGCTGGCCGCGGCCTCTTCATAGGGTTCGCGCTCACCCGGCTCGACCGTCAGGGCATAGACCGGCCGACCCAGCCAGCGGGCCATGGCGCTACGGACCGTGTCGGGCGTCGCCTCGCCCAGCCAGGTCAGCTGGGTCTGATAGAAGCCCGGGTCATTGGCATAGAGCATACCTTGCGCCAGGGTTGGTGCCTTGCCCGAAAAGCCGCCGACCGGCTCCAGCTGTTGCAACAGGGCCGAGGTTTGAGAGGTGGCGACCCGCTGCACCTCATCGGCGGTCGGCCCTTCTGCAATCAGGTCGGCGATGATCTGGTCCAGCCGCGTGGAGACAAGCTGGGCATCCACGCCAGGCTTCACATCGACCGCGACCAGAAACAGGCCGGCGGCCAGTGGCCAGACTTCGGAGCTTACACGGACGGCGGTTTCGTCGCCCCGCACCAGCTCATTGTCCAGCCGCGAACTGGCCAGGCCGCCCAGAACCCCGGCAGCGACTTCGAGGTCTGCATGGTCTCGCTCGGTAATGCCCGGCACGACCCAGGCCCGATAGAGCCGGGTGTTGGCCACCCGGTCGGTCAGGGTCTGATCGATCCGGCTTTGCAATGTCGGCACCGGCGCAGGCGTCCCCGTGTGCGCGGGACCAGCGGGGATGTCGCCGAAATAGCGCTCGACCAAGGGGCGAGCCTGAGCCTCATCAATGTCGCCAGCCAGCACCAGGATGGCGTTGTTCGAGCCATAGTGATCGCGGTGCCAGTTTCTCAGATCCTGCAGGCTGGCGGCGTCCAGATCCGCCATCGAGCCGATGGTCGAATGCCGATAGGGGTGGCCGGGCGGAAACAGCGCCTCGAACATGTCGTAGAAGACCAGGCCAAAGGGCTCGTTATCGCCCTCACGTTTTTCGTTCTGGACCACGCCGCGCTGGTTATCCAGCCGCTCCTGGTTAAGGGCCCCCAGGAGATGCCCCATGCGGTCGCTTTCCATGTAGAGTGCCCGCTCCAGGGCTGCGGTCGGCACGGTCTGGAAGAAGTTGGTGCGGTCGTTCCATGTGGTGCCGTTCCAGTCGGTCGCCCCCATGGCCCGCAGGGGCTCCATCAGCCCGCCCGGAAGGTTCTCGGTCGGATTGAACAGGCCGATGTGCTCGAACAGATGTGCAAAGCCGGTGCGCCCCTCGGGCTCATCGCGGGAGCCGACCGTATACCAGGCGTGGACGGCCACCACCGGCGCCTTGCGGTCTGTGTGCACGACGACGCGCAGTCCGTTGTCCAGCGTAAAGGTCGAAAAGGGAATGTCCGCCTGTCGCGCGATCTCGGCCACCGGCGCGGGGTCCTGCTGGGCGAAAACCGGCCCNCCTGCGGCTAGCATCAAGGTCATCGTGCAAGCAAAAGCCGTCAGGCGCATGGCCGGTCCCTCCTGTCCGTTTCCGACCCTATCAGCGAGCTTTCCCCCGCAAGTTACGGCTTGGTCATGTCGGCAACGTCGGCCCATCAGACCGCTTCTGGTCAGGCCCTGCGGCGAAATAACCCTTTACAAGCGGGGTCGTTTTCCCCATATGCCGCGTTCCGGCGGACCCCGTAGGTCCTTTCTTGCGCCGCTAACGCCGGTCTGGGTTTAACAACAAGCAGGGGTTACGTGAATTGCACACGTGCCAACTTCCCCTGGACCTGGTCCGTGAGCGGTCCCCTGAGCGTCCTGTCGCCCTCGTGCGACCGCGCTCGGTATCCGTAGCGGCACGCTGGTTCCAGGACAATCTGAACGCTGACGTCTTCTATGCGGTGAAGGCGAACCCGTCGCGCTGGGTCATTGAGAGCCTGGTGGATGCGGGCGTCACCGGATTTGACGTGGCCTCCCTGGCGGAGATCGAGCTGGTTCGCTCGGTCAGCACCGACGTGCGCCTGGCCTTCATGCACCCGGTCAAGAGCCGCACAGCANTCACGCGCGCCTATTTCGATCACGGGGTTCGCACCTTTTCCNTGGATTGCCAGGAAGAGCTGACCAAGATCCTCGAGGCCACCGGCAACGCCACGGACCTGAACCTGGTGGTGCGTATGGCCGTGTCGGCTGATGGGGCCCAATACACCCTGTCGGGCAAGTTCGGCGTCTCGCCTGATCAGGCCCCGTCGCTGCTGTTGGCCACGCGCCAAGCGGTTAAGGACGGCCTGATGGGTGTGTCCTTCCACGTCGGCAGCCAGTGCATGCGCCCGACCGCCTATCAGGCCGCCATGGCCCAGGTTGGACGCGCCATCTCCCGTGCCGGCGTGATCGTCGACATCGTCGATGTCGGCGGCGGCTTTCCGTCCGTCTATCCGGGCATGGTCCCGCCAGACATGAGCGAATATGCCGATGCCATCCATCGCGGCTTTGCCGAGATGCCGGTGTCGGAAACCACCGAGCTGTGGTGTGAGCCAGGCCGGGCGCTGGTGGCCGAATCGACCTCGGTGCTGGCCCGTGTGGACCTGCGCAAGGGTGATGCCCTGTATCTGAACGACGGCTCCTACGGCTCGCTGTTCGATGCCACCCATTCGCGCTGGCCGTTCCCGACCAAGCTGGTCCGCGATGGAGCCGCGTCGTCGGAGCTGAAGCCGTTCCGCTTCTATGGCCCGACCTGCGACAGCATCGACCACATGCCGGGGCCCTTCTGGCTGCCAGCCGACATCCGTGAAGGCGACTACATCGAGATCGGCATGCTGGGTGCTTACGGCGTGGCCATGACCACAGGCTTCAACGGCTATGGCGAGCATGACATCGCTGCGGTCGAGGATGCCCCGATGGCGTCGCTCTACGGTCTGGCCCCTCGCTCGATCCCGACGGTACGCACCACCGCCGAGGAGCAGGCCCGCAAGGTCGTCCGTCTCAGCCGTCCCAAGGGCAAGGCCGGGCAGCGGAAGAAGTCGCGGCGGTAGGCTGTCGCCTTTATATGCTAACAAGCAGCGGCCCGTCGCTCCGTCCGGGCCGCTGCATTTTCTGACGACGGGCGCTCACCTGTAAGGAAACCAAACCGATGAACGCACCGACCAATCAGAAGGCGGAACTGCTTCAGAACACCGTCGAGCACATCGACATCACCAGCTTTGACGCGCGCCCGATCATCGATTCGATGCGCAAGATGAGCTTCTCTTCGCGCGACACGGCCCGCGCTGCCGACATCTTCAACATGGCGCTGGAGGACAAGTCCTGCTCGCCGTGGCTGATCCTGGCCGGCTCGACCTCGGCGGGCGGCTGCATGCACGTCTATCGGGACATGGTGAAGATGGGCATGATCGACGCCGTGGTCGCCACCGGCGCCTCGATCGTCGACATGGATTTCTTTGAGGCCCTGGGCTTCAAGCACTATCAGGCCGCCGGACAGGTCGACGACAACGTCCTGCGCGACAACTACATCGACCGCATCTACGACACCTATATCGACGAAGAAGAGCTTCAGGCGTGTGACCACACCATCCTGGAGATCGCTAACCGGCTGGAGCCGCGCGGTTATTCCTCGCGTGAGTTCATCTGGGAGATGGGCAAGTGGTTGTCTGAGGGCAACGCCAAGAAGTCCGGCTCGCTGATCCAGACCGCCTATGAAGAGGGCGTGCCGATCTTCTGCCCGGCCTTTGTCGATAGTTCGGCCGGGTTCGGCCTGGTCAAGCACCAGAAGGAGCGGGCCGCCGCCGGTCAGCCCTATATGATGCTGGACGCCATCGCCGACTTCCGCGAACTGACCGACATCAAGATTGCGGCGGGCACCACCGGCCTGTTCATGGTCGGCGGCGGTGTGCCCAAGAACTTCGCCCAGGACACCGTCGTTTGTGCCGAAATCCTCGGCGTCGAGGCGGACATGCACAAATACGCCGTCCAGATCACTGTCGCCGACGTGCGCGGCGGGGCCTGCTCGTCGTCCACGCTCAAGGAAGCCGCCTCCTGGGGCAAGGTCTCGACCACCTATGAGCAGATGGTGTTTGCCGAGGCCACCACGGTGGTGCCGCTGATTGGCTCAGACGCCTATCACCGTGGGGCCTGGAAGAGCCGCACCAAGCCCCGTTGGGCCAAGCTGTTCGGCAAGTAAGCCGCATTCAGGCCGCACGCCGAGCGACAATGCAAGCCAGGAAGGGCCGGACGACTCCGGCCCTTCTCTTCTCGAGAGGTGTTCCGACCCGCCACGCAGGGCACAGGACGCTCCGTGCCCGATGACGGAACTCCCGCCCGGTTCGCGCTTTGAGACGACCAGCAAGGAGATACCCATGGCCGATCCTAACAGCGACGCGCCAAGTCCGGGCAAGGACGCCGAGCGCGGCGGCGAGCAGCCGGACTTGAGCCAGAAGGTCAGCACCCTTAGCCAGTCGCTGTCCGGCACCGACAGTGGCTCCGACACGCGGGCAGGCAGTCTTCAGGGCGGGGCCGCCACGGGTTCAGATGACGACGCGGACTCTGAAGCGATCAATAAAGCCATGGCCGAGGAAGGGCGTCGGCAGGGCGAGCCCAAGGCCTAGATTGACATGGATCGTCTCATGCCTTGCCTTAGGCGTGATCATGCCTTGTGCCAGCCGCACGGCTGGGTCAGTCTGCCGAACAAGGGCCCAACCGGGTAAGGAAGCGCATCATGCATGAAGCCAGTTGTTGTGATCACTGCCCTGTTATTAGGTCTGGGGTCGATATCCTCTAGCGGCTGCAGCGGCCAAACCGGCCCCGACGGAGGCCCGCGAAGCCCCGGCCGAAGCGGCGATGGCCGCCAGCGACAGGGCCAAGGAAGCGGCGGCCGCTGACGCCGCAACGACCGATCCTGGGGTGATTGCCCCGCAGGCCCCAGTTTGCCGTCTATATGCCGGGGGCCGACGCCACCTCGGAACCCGTCCTGGCCAAGGGCCCTCAGGTCCGGGCGGCATGGTCCAGTTTTCGACGACCGCCGCGCCTGACGATGTGATTGCTTTCTACCGCCAGAAGGCTGAGGCCACAGGCTTGGCAACCGTTGCAACGATGAACCGCGGGAACCCTCAGCTACACCGCCGGAGATGGCCCGTCCGGACGTGGACAGTTGCTAAACGTGGTTGCCACCCCGTCGGGCAATGGCTCCAATGTCCAGCTGGACTGGAGCGCTGGCAACTGAACGGCGCAGTCAGTCGGTCGGACGCGGATTGACCAGGGGGCCATACAGGTCCGTGCGCCGGTCGCGGAAAAAGCCCCAGGCCGCCCTGTGACGATCCAGAAAATCCAGATCAAAGCTGTGAACCAGCACGCCCTCATCGGTCGCGCCAAAGCTTTCGACCAGATCCCCGCGGTGGTTGGCAATGAAGCTGTGGCCATAGAAGGTCTGGCCGACATCCGTCACCTGCTCGTGACCGATACGATTGGCCCCGACGACCGGGATGACGTTGGACACCGCGTGCCCCTGCATGGCCCGCTGCCACGGCAGGGCGGTATCNAGGCTGGTGTCGTGCGGCTCTGAGCCGATGGCCGTCGGATACATCAGCACCTCGGCCCCCATCAGGGCCATGGCCCGCGCCGTCTCCGGGTACCACTGGTCCCAGCAGATGCCGACGCCGATGCGCCCGAACCGCGTGTCCCAGACCTTGAAACCAGTATCGCCCGGCCGGAAGTAGTATTTCTCCTGATAGCCGGGGCCATCGGGGATGTGGCTCTTGCGATAGACGCCCATCAGCGAGCCGTCAGCGTCGATCATGACCAGGCTGTTGAAATAGTGCGGCCCTTCCCGCTCGAAGATCGACACCGGGATGACCACGCCCAGCTCCGCCGCCACGGGCTGGAGCGCAAGAACCGCGGGATGCGTCCGCCATTCGAAGGCCGCACCGAACCACCGCTCTTCCTGGCTGACACAGAAGTACGGCCCCTGGAACAGCTCCGAAGGCAGGATGACCTGAGCGCCCTTGCCCGCCGCCTCGCGGATGAAGCCAATGGTCTTGTCGATATTGGCCTGCATGTCCTCGCTCGGATACGAGGTCTGGATGGCGGCAACGGAAACGGCGCGGGTCATTGCGGCTCCTGCTGGCTGATACAGTGAAACGAGCCGCCGCCGGACAGGATGGCGTTGGACGGCAGGGGNATGATCTCGCGATCGGGGAAGACGGTGGCCAGGCCCTCACAGACCAGCCGCGCGGCGGTCTCATCGCCATAGGTCGGCACGATCACGGCCCCGTTGGCGATCAGGAAGTTCATGTGGCTGGCCGGGATCGGGCGTCCGTCCTCGTCCGGCACGAAACCGGGCGGCGGCAGCGGCAGCAGGCGGATCGGACGGCCCTCGGCATCCGTCATCTGCGACAGGGTGCGGGCGACCTCGGCATAGACATCATCGTTGGGATCACCGCGGCCCCAAGCGACCGGATGGGCCACAACGCCCGGCGCAACGAAGCGGGCCAGGTTGTCGACGTGGCCATCGGTATGGTCGTTCAGCAGGCCATCGCCCAGCCACAGCACCTTGCGGGCCCCCAGGGCCTCAGCCAGCGCCGCCTCGGCCTTGTCCTCGGTCCATTCCGGGTTGCGATTTGGGTTCAACAGGCACTGGCGCGTGGTGAGGATCGTGCCGGAGCCATCGTGGTCCAGCGCNCCGCCTTCCAGGATGAAGTCATGGCGGTCCAGCGGCGTGCCGGACTGTTGGCCGATCTGGGTGGCGGCGGTGTCGTCATGCTCCAACTCATACTTGCCGCCCCAGCCATTGAAACGAAAGGCGGCAGCGCGGCTCGAGCCCTCGCCAAAGATCGGGCCGGTGTCGCGCAGCCAGATGTCGCCGAACAGGCCGTGGATGACCTGAACGCCCTCAACGCCCGCAAAACGCGCCTTCGCATCGGCCAGAGCTTCGGGCTTGCCGACCAGCAGCTTGACCTGTTCCCGGCCCGGACCGGCAAGCGCCCGCACCAAGGCCTCGACCTCTGCTTGCGCCGGTTCCAGGTTGTCTTCCCACAGCTCCGCATGACTGGGCCAGCCGACCCACATGGCGCGGTGCAATTCCCACTCCGCAGGGATGGCGTCGGCGATCATGCGGTCGGTCATGGGCGGAACACCCTCCTGATCAGCGCGCCCCGCGCGGATGCTGGCGGGGAACGCGAGGGGGCCAGATAGGCATTTCGGACCCGCGCCGCAACGCCTTCTGTGATGCCCCAAAGCAAAGAGGCGGCCCCAGGGGACCGCCTCTTGCCGGGTTCAAGATGAACCTGACGCTTAGAAGCCGAAGCGCAGGGTCGCCATCATGGTGCGCGGGGCACCAACGCTGGCGAACGGCACCGAGTAGCCCAGGCTGCCCGGGGTCGCCGAAGCGCGGGTGCCGAGGTTGGCGTAGTANCGCTCGTCAAACAGGTTGGTGACGTTCAGCAGCAGGAAGGTGTCGTCATGACCCCAACGTGCGAAGCTGATGCGGGCATCGAGGTCCACAACGGTGAAGGCGTCGCTCTTCATGTCGTTGACATCGGTCAGCCAGCGGTCGCCGGTATATTTGGCTTGAGCGCCGACAGAGATGATGTCGTTGAACTCGTAGCTGGCACGGCCCGAAGCCATCCACTTCGGTGTCTCAACCAGCTCCTTGCCCGCGGTCATCAACTGAGCACCGCCGGAGTTGAAGACATAGTTGTCGAGCAGTTCACTGTCCGTATAGGTCAGCGAGCCGTAGAGGCTCAGAGCTTCAATCGGCGACCAGCCGATGGACCCTTCCAGACCCTTCAGCTCCACCGAGCCGACGTTGCGGTCCACAAAGGTGTTCAGGACCTCGTCATAGGTGTTGACGATACGGTTGTCATAGCTGGTGAAGAAGGCCGAAGCCTGGGCCACCAGGGTCGAGTTCACATAGCGATAGCCGGCTTCGAACGTCTGGGTCGTTTCCGGGATCACCGACGGGTTGCCGACCGAGTTATCGGGCAGGCGACGCACGGCATAGAGGCTGTCCGTGCGCGGGGCCGACAGGCTTTCGGCATACGAACCGTAGACCGAATGACCTTCACCGAAGCGGTAGCTGACACCCACGTTCGGCAGAATGTCGTCATACTTCAGGGTGCGGGTATACGGCAGGATGTATTCCGTGGTGCCGCGGCCGGTGATGGTGACGTTGCCATTGGCCAGGGTCGCATTCGGCGCTTCGGTCGTGCACAGCACGTTCGAAGAGGCGTTTTGCGAGTAGCAGTAGTTGTTCAGCTCACGCTCGAACTGCGGCATGCGGACGCCGAGGTTCAGGGTCAGGGCGTCGTCGAGGAACTTGCCGCGGTATTCCAGCGAAACCTGGTTCAGGATAGCCAGGGACAGGCGGTCGCGGGTGCGCAGCTCATAACCGTTCAGGTTATAGACGCGGTTGTTTTCAACGTTGCGACCGGCGAACCAGTCGACGTAACGCGGCTGCGACGGNTTGCGACGATCCAGCAAGCCATACTGGCCGGTCTGACGGTGACGCCCGTAGTCATAGGCATAGGCCAGACGCAGGCGGTGCTGGTCGTTGATATCCCAGATCAGCGACGAGTTGACGCCATAGCGGTGCGTGTTGGTGTTGTTGGTGGCGTGGACGCGCACGGTATCCAGCGTGTCGCCGTCACCGTTCAGGTCACGACCGCCCGTGGCGAAGGTACCGCGGATCAAACGATCGGTTTCCGACAGGGTGGTGTTGCCAGTTCCGCCCGTCGCCAGGGTGTACTGGAACGACGGATCGAAGGTGAAGACCAGACCGTCCGCCAGGGTCAAGCGCGAGTTGGCGCGGATGTTACCCGTGTTCGACGGGTTGACGCGCAGGGCCCAATAGGCGCTGTTGGAGCCCGGATCCACGTCGGCCACGCCTGCACGGCCATAGTAGCTGGCNGGCATTGGCCCCACGACGGGGTGCGGCAGGTAGGTCAGGGCGAAGTCGGTGTCCCAACCCAGCGGGTTGGTTTCAACTTCCGGCAGGACCGAACGGTCGGCATTGCCCACGTTCGGCGAATAGTAGCTGTGGTTGCGGTTCTCGTTCCAGTGGGCCGACAGCGACACGAAGTCACCGTGGCTGCCCAGCGGCTGCCAGATGCGCATGTTGTACTGCTGCTTGTTCAGCTCGCCCATGCCCTTGAACTTGTCGCACTCTTGGCGCGAGACGGCGAACCAGGCCGAGGTGCCCCAGGGGCCGAACTCGCCGGTGTCAAACAGGCCCATCACGCGGTAGTAGTTGAAGTCACCGATCGAGCCCTGCAGCCAGCCGCCCAGCTCCGAACGCGGGCGGCGGGTGCGGTAGTTGATGGTGCCGCCGGTAGCCGAGGCGGTCGGGCTGTCGACGTCGGTGGTGCCGGTGTTGACCGAAGCGGTCTCGATCAGTTCCGGGTCCAGTTGCTGGTTGGTGTAGGTGGCGTAGTTGCCGGTGTCGTTCAGCGGAATACCGTCAAAGGTCAGCGACACGCGGTTGCCGTCAAAGCCACGCAGGCGGATGTTGCCGCCCGAGGTGCCATAGGGGTCGGCGTTGGTGAAGCTGAGGCCCGGCGTCAGGTTCAGCGTCTGCAGAATGGTCTGACCCGGCGTCTGGGTGGCGATGTATTCCTGATTGATGGTGTTGCGGGTCTTGGCGACCGTCTCGGCGGCGGCCAGGCCCTCGATGTTGCGCGGACCGCGCTGGCCGAGGATGACCACTTCTTCAACGGTCGTGGCTTCGGTCGTCTCGGTGCCGGTCGATTGAGCGGCGGCAGTGCCAGCGGCCATAAGGCCAGTGAAGAGGGCCGTGGTGGCCCAGAACACGCGCTTGCGGTTCATCATTGTCGATAATCCCTGATGGTACGACCCGGTGGGTCCATTTATTCCGGCAGAAGACGGGCCGGGTCTAGGCTAAATCCTGGCCCCCTCTAGGCGTAGGATTGGAAGGTCCAGCGACAACTTTGTGACAGTGATGCGACAGTCCGGCGGGGTGGCATCAATGCCACAGCCCCGTCTGGCCCGGATCAGTGCTCCGGGGCCAGCACCCGGTCGGCAATCTGTTCGGCCGTGCTCTTGAGGGCCCAGGGGGCATGGAAATTCCCATTGATCTGGGTCTGGCCAATCACGCGGCGGCGGAAACGCTCAAACAGGTCGGCCTCGGGCGGCTGGGGGCCCGACCAGAAGTCGTCCAGCCGCTGCGGGTCCGTAAGGCCCTGGAAGTCGAAGAAGGCCCGTCCCAAAACCTTGACCGGCGTGCCGAAGCCGAGGGCGGAGNNGGCCGCGCTCGAGTTGTTGACAACCATGCCCGCCGACGCACGGCAGAGCTGGGCCAGATTGCCGCCGTCTATGAAATCAACGCGCTCCGACACTCCGCGCTCCAGGGCCAGGAGNCGCACAACCCGACGGAAGTTGATCAGCCCGGGGTCAAGCGGATGGTTCTTGATCACCAGGCGACAGTCAGCGGGGGCATGGTCTGAGAAACTCTTGATCACCTCGGCCAGGAAGGCGGTGTTGTCGGCGAGCCGGGAATATCGCAGCAGTTGGCTGTCACCGTCACGCTGAAGGCAAGCTAGGAAGAACCTCCCCTTGCGCCTCAGTCTCGTCGCGTCTGCATCTCTGGCACCGCGCACAGCCTGCGCAAAATACCGGCGAATGTGCCCCAGACACTGGACCCAGGCTGGCGAGAGATAGGCCGGGGCATAGTGAGGATAGGCCAGACGTCCGGGAAGCTGGATCAGGTGGTGCAAGCTGATCTGGATGACGTGATGCGGCGTCGTTCGCCCCAGGGGCACCGGGTCCTGAGCAGGCTCGCTCAGGTCGGCCCAAGGTCCCTGTTCGAAAGCGTCTCGCGTTCGCGGCAAGCGCGTGGAGGCATTGGTGCCATCGCGCTCCAGGGTGATCCAGTCGGGCCGGAAGTAGCCATTCTCCATCACCCAAAGCCGCTGCTCTGGTCGCAGCTGCAGATCCAGAGCTCCGCGGTTGTAGGGGCCGGATTCGCTAAACACCAGAATATCAGTCGCCGGACTGGCCAGCGTCCTCAAAAAGTCCGGCCATTGCCCGATCCGACCGCGAAACGGACGATCACCGGGGCCGCGCCAGTAGAGGCGGTCGCCTGCATTGAGGATAATGCGCTCCACACCGGCACCGCGCGCTCTGAGCTCTGCAGCCAGGATGCGCGCAAAGGGTCCGAACGGTGCTGAAACGATCAGGACGCGCCGGCGCGGCTCCGTCGCACCGGACCGGGCAGCAGCCAGGGGCATGGTTGCCGTTTCTCCGATCCCATCATCGGGGTGATGTGGATCAAGTCGCATGGCGGGTCGCAGGTCCAACTGGGCAAACGTTCAACTGAAAAAACGCTATCCGCAGCCCTAACAAAGGAAACCGCCGACCTGGTTCAGGCCGGCGGTCCCAATTCAATCTTCAACCACTGAGGTCGTAGGGGCCGGTCCGAAGACCAGCCCCGACTGTGCCTAGCGGAAGTTGATGTCGATCGTTGCACGACGGTTCAGCGGCTCACGAACGCCATCGGCGGTCGGGCGGGCCAGCTGGGTTTCACCCTTACCGTCCAGCGAGATCACGCCACCGTTGACGCCACGAGCGACCAGGGCGTCAGCCACGGTGCGCGCACGACGGTTCGACAGGCCCACGTTGTAGGCAGCCGAGCCCGAGGTGTCGGCGTGACCGACAACCAGAACGCGGGTCGGACGACCGGTGCGGGCGTAGGCCGCAGCCTGATCGACAACCGCCGAAGCTTCAGCCGTCAGGTCCGAACGATCCCAGTCGAAGTAGACCACAAACTGGCGGTCAGCCGGATCTNNGCGCCACTGGCGGCACCGGGCGAACCGGAGGCGGCGGAGGCGGAGGCGGAGGCGGCGGAGGCGGCGGGGAGGCGGCGGCGGAGGCGGCGGGACATACGCCGGCGCAATCGCGCCAAACGAGTAGCGATAGCCCAAGGTCAGCGAATGATCCTTGAAGTCCCCTTCGATGGTCGAACGCAGAGCGCCAATGCCACCGTCGAACGACAGGCCTTCGATGTCCAAGAAGCGATAGGTCAGGTCCAGGTTAGCCCGCTCGGACGAAGCCAGCGAAATACCGGCCAGGAGCTGCCAGGCCAGGCCGCTGTCATCGACGTCGTCCAGGGTCACCTGACCCCAGCCAAGACCGGCACCGACAAACGGACGGAAACGGGCATCGGCAGATCCCATGTCGGCGATTGCGTTCGCCATCAGGGTCCAGACGCCACCACCGTCACTGATCGGCGTACCGCCGATGGACACGGCGTCGCTGTCGCGCCAACCCAGTTCACCTTCGAACCGGAAGTTGGGGTTCATGCGAACGCCGTAGCGCGCGAAGCCGGCAAAGCCGTCATCGATTTCAAGCGGCGTGGTGGGATAGGTGCAGGTGCCGCCCGTGCAGACGGCGTAGTCAAAATCGTCGGGCCAGTGGAAGCCGAGGTCAGCTGCCACATACGGTCCGTTCGGATCGGCCAGAGCCGGCGAAGCGGCCAGAGCCGCGAGGCCAGCGATACCAGCCAGCAGGAACTTTTTCATATTTTCTCCCCTCAGCCGAACTCTTCGGCATGGTGACTTGTCGGGAATAGCGCGATCCCCCAGCCTTGAAAACCGGTTGGCCGCGATATCGCCATGTTTGGCAATCCCCTTACCTTCGTGTGTGGCTTTCGCGCACCGGAATTCGTCCAACTCGCGAAAGCTGGGCATAGTAACGTTGTTTGCCGCAAACCGTTCCCGGTTGCAGTAACCGTCAGTCCGTCAGCCCATGGTCGGGATGACAAAGCTGGAGTCAGCATGCTCCAGCGCGGAATCGGGCCAGCGCGCCGTCACGGTCTTGGTCTTGGTCCAGAACCGCAGACCTTCCATGCCGTGCTGGTTGATGTCGCCAAAGGCCGAACGTTTCCAGCCGCCGAAGGTATGATAGGCGACCGGCACCGGGATCGGCACGTTGATGCCGACCATGCCGACATTGACCCGGGCGGCGAAGTCGCGGGCGGCACGACCGTTCTGGGTGAAGATGGCCACGCCATTGCCGTGCTGATGCTGGCTGGGCAGGGCCAGGGCCTCTTCAAAACTGTCGGCGCGAACGATCTGCAGTGCGGGGCCGAAGATCTCTTCCTGATAGCTGGTCATTTCCGGGCGCACGCCGTCGAACAGCGACGGGCCGATAAAATAGCCCTTCTCATGGCCCTGAAGCTTGAAGCCCCGCCCGTCGACGACGAGTTCAGCCCCTTCGGCAACGCCGGTAGAGATCCAGTTCTCAACCCGGGCCTTGTGCTGCGCGGTAACAACCGGGCCGTAGTGCGCCTCCGGATCCGTTGAAATCCCGACCTTCAGGGTTTCGATCTCGGCCACCATGCGCTCGCGGAGTTCATCGGCGGTCTTCTGACCGACCGGCACCACGACCGGCAGGGCCATGCAGCGCTCTCCGGCCGAGCCAAAGGCCGCACCCGACAGATCCTTGATCACCTGATCCATATCGGCGTCAGGCAGGACGATGCCGTGGTTCTTGGCCCCACCCATGGCCTGGACCCGCTTATGGTTGGCGGCCCCGGTCTGATAGACATAATGAGCAATGTCGGACGAGCCGACGAAACTCACGGCGTGAACCCGCGGATGGGTCAGGATGGCATCGACCGCCACCTTGTCGCCGTGCACGACGTTCAGCACGCCGGCAGGCGCCCCNGCTTCCATCATCAGCTCAGCCAGACGAACCGGCACGGACGGGTCGCGCTCGGACGGCTTGAGGATGAAGGTGTTGCCCACCGCGATGGCCACACCGAACATCCACATGGGGATCATGGCGGGGAAGTTGAACGGGGTAATGCCCGCCACCACGCCCAGCGGCTGGCGCATGGAATAGACATCAATGCCGGGCCCGGCGCCCCAGGTGTATTCGCCCTTCAAGGCGTGGGGGATGCCACAGGCGAACTCGATCACCTCCAGCCCGCGCTGAACATCGCCCTTGGCATCAGCAATGACCTTGCCGTGTTCGGACGACAGAAGGTGTGCCAGCTCGTCCATATTGGCTTCGACCAGGCGCTTGAACTCGAACATCACGCGGGCGCGGCGCTGGGGGTTGGTCGCGGACCAGCCTTCAAAGGCGGCCTGCGCGGCCTGCACGGCCTTGTCCATTTCCTCGACCGAGGCCAGCTGCACCCGCGCCTGCACTTCACCGGTGTTGGGATCCATCACATCGCCGAACCGGCCCGAAGCCCCCACAAAGCTGGAACCGCCGATAAAGTGATTGATGTCGCGCATGGCTGGTCCTGACCCGATTTATGATTAGTCTTGGGTGCGGGGTTTAGCGACTAGACGAGGCGGGCGAAAGCCTCAGTTTGTTGTCTTCCGGATCGCCTCTATCACTGCGTCCGGGGCCTGCATCGGCAGGAAGTGGGTGGTGTTCGGGACGATCTGGACGGTGACGTTGGGCAGGCCCCGGGGCCTTTCCTGCACATTGCAGGTCGAGCCGGTTTCGCCCTTGAGTATGTGGATCGGCCCACCATAGCGGGCCATGGCTCGCCAGGGATCGTGGGCGTGGGTGGTATAGTTAGAGGCTTCCCAGGCCGGGCTGCAGGCCAGGCGATAGCCATCGCCCTCATCTACCAGCCCGTCGGCCAGATAGTCTCTCAGCATCGCATCCGGCCACCCCTTGAAAGCCCCGCGGTTGAAATAGGCCTGGAAGGCCTGGTCGCGGCTGTCAAAGCGCTCGCGACGCTTCAGGGCATTGACGGCGATAGGGGCTCTGGCGGCAGCGCGGTCGAAGAACGGCAGTTGAAAGACCAAGGTCGGGCCCCGCCGCCAGATCACCGGGTCGAACAGCACCAGCGACCGAGCTCGTTCCGGGGCCTGACCGGCCGCCAGCAGGGACGCCGTGCCGCCCATCGAATGGCCCGCCACCACCGGTGCCGGGCCGTCGATCTGTTGTAACAGGGCACCGATATCGGCGGCGTGATCGTTCCAGCTTCGCCGGCCACGCGGATCGGCCGGCAAGGTGGTGCCCCCATGGCCGCGCAAATCCGGGGCCCAGATGCGGTAGGTTTCAGCCAGCGGTGCCAAAAGATGGGCGTAGGTGCGGGCGTTAAAACCATTGGCGTGTAAACACCAGGTCGACCGGACGGTCCGACGGACCGAAATCCAGCACCTGCATCTCACCCCGCCCGTCGGCCGTTGCGAGCGGCAGTCCACGCCGGAGAAAGCTTCTGCCGGGGAGGTTCTGTCGGCGGCGGGGCGAGCGCGGGTCATGGCCCGGTGATACCGCCGACAGCCAGGCACGTCTAGGTTAGTTGCTAAAAAATCTACCGCGCCAGTGGGCCTAGTCCCGACAGTCGGGGCATCGACCGTGGGCCTCCAGCGTCGTCCGCTCAAGCGCATAGCCCGCCTCCCGTGCTGCCTGCTGCAACGGCTCGGCGACACCCGCCGGGATCTCCTGAGTGGTACCGCAGCAGTCACAGATCAGAAAAGCCGCCGCATGACTGCCCTCATGGCCGGCGCAGGCGACATAGGCACTGATGGAGGCGATCCGGTGCACCAGCCCCTCGCGCTCCAGGAAATCGAGCGATCGATAGACCGTCGGCGGCTTGGCTGGCCGACCGTCGACACCGAACTGGGCGATCAGATCATAGGCCTTCATGGGTTCCCCAACCGCCAGCAAAAGCTCAAGGACCCGGCGACGACCATCCGTGAGCCGTTGTCCAGCTGCCTCAACCTTCGCCTCGGCCTCCGCCAAAAGCCGCGCCACCCGGTCGGGGCGCTGTGCAGTCTCTCGATGGGAATGTTGGCAGGCGTCGCCCATGACACACAGTTAGGCGCACCGGCCCGACCTCGCAATGCATCCACGGCTTGACGGCTTGTAATGTTATATTATTACACATCACATGAAGAGCCTAAACCCTGCCCGCCCACCCAATTCTGTCCGCTGGTCGCTTCTGGTCGGGATGGCCTGGGCATCCATGGCCAGCACCGCCACGGCGCAATCCCAGATTGCTTCACCCCAGGATCCGGAGTCCGATCCGGCACAGGTGGATGACGTCATCGTCACCGGCGTCCCGTTCGGTATCAACGCACGGGCTACGACACTGGCCACCACCGTGTTCAATGAGGAAACCCTGGCCGTCGCCCCGGCGGCGTCGCTGGGCGATCTGGTCAATGGCCTGCCAGGGGTTCGCTCCACCGCGTTTGCCCCCGGAGCCAGTCGTCCGGTCATTCGCGGCTTGAGTGGGCCACGTGTGCAGGTTCTGACCAATGGCATGGGCCTGATCGATGCCAGTTCCGTCTCGCCGGACCACCAGGTCGCTGCAGACCCGGCCGAGGCTCAACGCATCGAGATCATCCGCGGGCCGGCGACCCTTGCGTTTGGCGGGACCGCCATCGGCGGGGTGATCAACGTGATGGACGGACGTATTCCGGTGGCACGCCCGGACGGTCCCGACGGCCGCCTGTCGGCCCAGGCCTCGTCGGGCGATAACGGCAGGGCGGTCAGCGCGCGGGTCTCGGCACCCGTGGGTCCATTCGTCTTCACTTTGAATGCCGTAGACAAGGCTAGCGACGACTACGCCATCCCGACCCCGGCCGTTTCCCGGCGACTGGCTGAACGGGATGGGCTGGCGCGCATCGACACCGGTCGCCAGGCCAACAGTTTTTCCGAGCTGCAGACCTGGGGCATCGGTGCCGCCTGGCTGGGCGAACGCGGCTTGGTCGGGGCGTCATTCAAGGATCTGGCCTCCAGCTACGGGATCGTCGCCGAACATGAGGTGTTCGTCCGGCTAGATCAGCAGCGGCTCGATCTGCGTGGGGAGCTGATACTCCAGGCGGGCCCCTTTCAGCGGCTGACAGGTGCCTTTGGGCAGGCCGACTATACCCATACTGAGTTCGAAGGGCCGGGCCAGCCTGGCACGGTGTTCAACTCTCAGGGCCGCGAAGTGCGTCTTGAGTNNTTGCAGCGCGCGCGTGGTGGCTGGAACGGAGCCATCGGGCTTCAGGCTCTAACCCGCGACTTTATTGCGGATGGCGATGAGGCTTATGTCCCGGCCAGCGAGATCGAGGAGGTGGGTCTTTATGCCATGCAACGGCTGGATCGTCCGAGCTGGGGCCTTGAAGGGNGGCTGCGTCTGGATCGTCGTGATGTTGGGGCCGTANCGCTGATGAGCGCGATGCACGTGCAGCGCAGCTTTGCGAATGTGTCCGGATCTGCGGCGGTCTTCCTGCGGCCAGGGCCCGGTCTGTTTCTGGGACTGAGCCTGTCGCACAACGCGCGCGCGCCGTCCGAAGTGGAACTCTTTGCCGACGGCCTGCACATCGCCACGGGGGCCTATGAGGTGGGCGAACCTGCCCTGACCAATGAAACCGTCAACATGGTTGAAGGGACCGTACACTTCGACGCGGGCCGGCTTCGCGGCGACCTGCATCTGTATGGGTCGCGCTTCGACGGGTTTATCGATCTGCGGCCGACCGGCACAGACCACACAGACGATGGCCAGACCTATCCGGTGATGGCATACGTACAGACCGATGCGGATCTGTGGGGTCTGGAAGCCGAGGTCGGCTATGACCTTTGGACGTCTGGCATTCAGACTCTGAGCCTTGAAGGCGCAGCCGACTTCGTGTCGGCGGAAACAGACCTCGGTCCGGTCGCACGCATTCCCNCCTGGAGCCTGACCGCCCGCCTGGCCTGGACTTCCAGCCCGCTGGACGCGACGCTTGAGGTCCGTCATGTGGCCGAACAAACAAGATTGGCTGCGTTTGAACTGCCGACAGATCCCTACACTCTCGTCAATCTGTCGACCGAGTGGCGTCCTTTTGCCGACCCCGACNTGACCCTGTTTGCGCAAGGGGCGAACCTGACCAATCAAGAAGCCCGCGAACATGTCAGCTTCCTGAAGGACGTCGCGCCCCTGCCCGGTCGCAATGTTCGTCTCGGCCTCAGCTACGCCTTCTAGGACGGAGCCTGGCATCGTGTTTGCTCAAGCGGCAGGGTTCCTATAGAAGGCCACGCCTTTTCTAATTTCCCGGATGAACCGTCTCAATGACCGACACCAACCCTGCCNCAGGGTCCGGCAACATCGCTGGCACTGTCCTTTTTTACAGCAAGCCCGAGCCGCTTTCGGTGGAGGCACATGGCAATCTGAGCCTGAACAACCCGACCCGGCCGTATGATTTTGTCGCCCAGACCAACATCGTGCCGCTTACGGTGACGGAGTTCTCGCCCGCCGCCCTGAGCTATCCGGTGATCTTTGTCGGTGACAACAAGCAACCCGTGGCAGTCATGGGGCTGCGCGAAGGCGAGAACCTGTTCATCGACGCCAACGGCGACTTCAAGCCGGACGCCTACGTGCCCGCATATGTGCGTCGCTATCCGTTCGTGTTCGCCAATGACCCGGAAAACCAGCGCCTGATCCTGTGCATCGACCGCGCCGCGCCCTTCATCGCCGAAGGTGAAGGCCAGCCGCTGTTCGTCGACGGCAAGCCGAGCCCCTACACCGAACAGGCGATGGAGTTCTGCAACAGCTTCGAACAAGAGCGCCAACGCACCGAATCCTTCGTCGCTCTGCTGAAGGACCTGGATCTGTTTGAGGTCCGCGAACAGACGTTCACGCCGCGCAATCCTGACGGATCCAACGGTGAGCCGCAAAAAGTGGCCGAGTTCTTTGCCGTGTCAGAAGACAAGCTGCGGGCCCTGGACCCGGCCAAGCTGGCGGAACTTCGTGATAACGGTGCCCTGGGCCAGATCTACGCCCACCTGGTGTCACTACAGGGTTGGGAGCGGCTGATCGCCATGGCCTTCCAGCGGGCAGCTCAGACCCCGGTTGCCGCCAACAACTGACCGGATAGTGTTCCGAGACTTGGACGCCCCGTCGGTCATCCGGCGGGGCGTTTTCATGGCTCGCCCGTGCCGCCTTAGCGCCGGACGAACAGCGCCCGCGTGAGGCAAGANAAGATCAGGCGGCCCGCTTCATCCAGGAGGTCGTGCTGGGCGATGACGATGCCTTTTTCATCGCCAACGGGATCCTTGCCCATGACCGTCATGCGGCCCCGTAGCAGTTCCCCAACGGGCGGATTGCGCATGAACCGAAGGCCATCAATGGCCAGCATTTTCGACTGGGCCCAGTCCCCNGCCTTGTCCGAAGCCAGTCGGCTCCACAGGGCGTAGGTCATGGCATCCGGAGCCCCATAGGAGGAATCCCAGCCCGGGGCGAATCGCTCGACAAAGCCGTCCAGGGCGATCTGATCCACCGCACAGGTTCCGAGCGGCACGACATCGCCCACCCCCAGGTCCTCGAAATGCACCCGCAGCGGCTCGGTCATGACCTCTGGTCCTCAGGACGCGGGTTCTTCGGACACCCGCACCAGCAGCTTGCCGTCATGATCGCCGGTGAACAAGCGATTCAATGAGGCAAGAGCACCTTCCAGGCCGTCATCGACGTGCACCTTCCACTGGACCCGGCCATCGGCCAGCCAGGGCCCNATCTCGGCGACCATTTCGCGGGCCTGGGCCTGGAAGTCCATCACCAGGAACCCCTGCACATTGAGGCGGTGGGTGATAAGGCGGCCAAAGTTCGGTGATGGCGGCATGCGGGTTGCATTGTAGGCCGAGATCAGACCGCAGACGGCCATGCGACCGTGCACCTTGAGCCGGTTGAAAACCGCGATCATGATATCCCCACCGACGTTCTCGAAGTTCAGATCGATGCCATCAGGTGCCAGTCGGTCGAGCGCCGCGCCGACATCCTCATTCTTGTAGTCGATGGCGGCATCAATCCCCAGGTCCTGCGTCAGCCAACGGCATTTGTCCGGACCGCCGGCGATGCCGATGACCCGGGCACCCTTCTGTTTCGCGATCTGCCCTGCAATGGAGCCGACAGCCCCGGCCGCCGCCGATATGACCAGTGTCTCGCCCGGCTGCGCCTTCAGAACCTGCGTGACCCCCGCCCATGCCGTGAGGCCCGTCATGCCCAGAACCGACATGTTTGCAGTCAGCGGCAACCCAGGTGCCCGATGCACGCGCGATGCCAGGCTGTCAGAGATGACGGCATAGTCAGCCCAACCGCCAGCGGCGGTCGTAACGTAGTCGCCGACCTGGAATCGATCCGACCGGCTCTCTTCAACGACACCCAGAGTCAAGCCCCGCATGACCGCGCCCAACTGCACGGCTGGCAAATAACCCTCGGCGTCGTTCATCCACGTCCGGTTGGTGGGATCGACCGACAGATAGAGAGTGCGGACCAANATTTCGCCCGGCTGCAGCTCTGGCAGAGAGGCCTCGATCAGCTCCAGGTCACCGTCCTTGATCAGCCCCTGTGGGCGCTGACGCAGGACCCATTGGCGGGTGCTTCGGGCCATAGCTGTCTCTCCTGGGTTTTCTTTCGGAACTGACATAGCTGTCTGTTCCCGTTTGTCCAGTGGCCATGGACGCGCGACCCGGCCATCTGGACCTGGCAAAGGCTAGGGCGTTGGCTCTGCGTCGGCCGCCTGGACCAGTCGTCGATAGTCATCTGACAACGGCACCGACCGACCATCGACGGCCCGCACATAGGTCAGAACAACCGTGCACAACGACCGGTCTTGGCAGGTCATGTCGATCTGCACCGAATGACTGGATCGTCCGAGCCGACCCGTGGTTACGCGGAAGTCCACCAAGTCATCGAAACGGGCCGAGGTCCGAAAGGTCAGGCGGGCATCGACGACGAAGATTTGCCGCAGTTCATCTGCCAGCTGGCTCAGCACACCGACCGATCGCCAGTGCTCGCTCACGGCAATGTCGGCGTAGGTCAGGTAGTTGGCGTTGTAGACCACCCCNTGGGCATCGACTTCCGACCAGCGAACCCGCAGCTGATGGCCCAAGGCGACCTCCTCCAATGGCTGATTGCGCCACCCACACCATCGTGCAGTGAGCGAAAGTCGAAGTCACGGGAATGTTGCGGAGGCAGCCAGCCAGGCCGGGGGACTGGCCGCGAGTCGGGGGCACGCCGCCTCCGCATGTGTGAGAACGCGGCCTCTGGATCGCGGTTCCATCTTCAACCCACGACCTGTTGACGTCGGCACGTCTGCGCGGGCCATGGCACTGTCGAGCCCAGACTTCCGTCTGTGCTTTTCAAGCGAAGCCGGACATGCCACAGCCGGATCATGGACATGCTGCGCATTCAGGCCCGGGTCGGCCTGCCAACCACAAGCGACCGGATCTGGGATCAGATTGAGAATCTGGCGCGCTGGGCTGAGTGGAATCCCGTCGAACGGGACATCACCGGAACCATCGCCTTTGGCGGCAAGCTGTCGTTCGTGGAACAGATGGACGGCCTGCCGCCGCGGCAGACGCGTGTCAGCGTGGTGGACTGGCAACCCCGGGCCCAACTGGTCTGGGCCGAGCGGCGCGGCTTCCTGTTCAACACGGTCCGCTACTTCGAGATCGAAGAAGTGGGACCGGAAAGCTGCGTCTTCGCCAATGGCATTCTTCTGGCCGGACTGCGCGGCGAGCTGTTCCATGACCGCCATCGTCGGGCATTGCGGGATGCCACAGAGGCAATCTGCCAGGGCATGCGGACGAGCCTGGACCTCTAGGCCGCCTCATGGCCGCGACGACCACCGAATGATTGCTGGCGCGATCAGCCGCTGCCTTTGCTCATCGTGTCCTGGATGTTGATGATCGCCGGCGTCAGGATGACAATGAACAGCACCGGCAGGAANAACAGGATCATCGGAACGGTCAGCTTGGCCGGCAGGGCTGCGGCCTTTTTCTCGGCTGCGGCCAGGCGCATCTCGCGATTCTCCTTGGCCATGGTCCGCAACGCCGTGCCCAGGGGCGTGCCATAGGTCTCGGCCTGGGTCATGGCCGTCACCACGGATTTGACGCCAGGATGGTTGGTGCGCTTGGCCAGATTTTCATAGGCCATTCGCCGGTCCGGGAGATAGCTGAGCTCGGCCGACAGCAGGGTCAGTTCTTCGGCCAGATCAATCGACGATCCGCCGATCTCCTGGCTGACCTTCTGGATGGCCGCTTCAATGGACATGCCAGATTCCACACAGATCAGCAGCAGGTCCAGCGCGTCCGGAAAGGCCTGCATGATCGACGTGCGACGCTTTGCAATCCGGTTCGACAGGAACAGGTTCGGGGCATAGTAGCCGGCCACCATGGAGGCCATTACCGCCGTGACACGCGTCATCACAGGCAAGCCGAAATCATTGAAAATGAACAGATAGAAGAACGCGACACCCATGAACACAAAGGGCAGCGAGAAACGGAAGAAGTAGAAGGTGGTCAGCGGCTTCGGGCCGCGATAGCCCGCCTGGGCCATCTTGTCCGCCACCTTTGGGTCTTCCAGCAGCTTGGTCAGATTGAGCCGATCAACGATGCGTTTCTTGAAGCCCTTGTCGTCGATGTGCCGCAAGCCGCTCGTCGCGCCAGGTGCGGCCAGGGTAGCGCGAGACTTACGGCGCAGTTCATCACGACGCTCGCCAACGGCCTTCATCCGGTCTTCGAGCTTTTGACCGCCNCCGAATGACGACAGCAGGGTGACCAGGGTGGCAAACACGAGAACGCCGACCAGGATAGACAGCAAGTTCTGCGGAGAGGTGAAAAAGTCGACCATGTTTCCCTCCTAGAACTTGAACGAAATCATGCGCTTCATGACAAAGACACCGAGCGACATCATCATCACCGCCAGCAACAGCATGAGCTGGCCACGCGGATCGGTGAACATCTTCATCATGTAGCTGGGCGTGGTCATGGTCACCAGGATCATGACGGCGGGCGGCAGTGAGCCGATGATGCCGGCAGAGGCCGTGGCTTCAGACGACAGGGCCTTGATCTTTTCACCCATCATCTTGCGGGCCCGCAGGACGGTGGTGAGGTTGCCCAGGGCCTCGGCCAGGTTGCCACCGGTCTTCTGCTGAATGGAAATCACGATGGCGAAGAACTTCAGTTCCGGCGTGGGCATCCGCTCGTACATGCGCTCCAGGGCCTGGGGCAGAGTCAAACCGACCCCCATTCCTTCCACCAATTTCTGGAACTCGGGGCCGAGCGGAGCCAGGCTTTCCCGGGCAATGATCTTGAAGCAGTCGTGCACCGGCAGGCCTGACTTGATACCGCGGACGATGACGTCGACGGCATTGGCAAACTCTCCGGAAAACTTCTTCATTCGACGCTTGCCGAGGAACCCCAGGATCCAGCGCGGCAAACCAAAGCCGGCCGCGAAACCCAGCCCGAGGGCCGCCAGCGGCATCAGGCCAAGAACCAGCGCCACCAGGGCAATAACGACCCCCAGCGACACACTGATGATCCAAAAGGTGCGCACGCTGATGGACAGGCCTGCCTGCTTGATCTTGGCCGAGATCGTCAGACGTGCCTTGCGAGCCTTTCGATCGGCATCCTGCAGCTGATCCATGATCTGCTTGCGACGGGCTTCCGGCGTATTGGCCGCCGCAGCCTGCTTCTTGGTCAGCTTCTGACGCGGCCCGGCGATGGCCTGGGTGCGCTTGACCGCGGCGGCACTGTCGTCGCCGCCGACGAACACCCAGCCCAGTCCTCCGATGGTCACAAAAGCCAGGACGGCAGCAAGAATGGCCAGCATGATCGCCTACTCCGCCGCGTCCAAGGCTTCGGCCAGCTCGCGCTCGAGGCCATAGTAGCGGGCTCGGTCCCAGAACCGCGGCCGCGCAATGCCTGTCGAACGGTGCCGACCGATGATCTTGCCGTTCGCGTCCTCACCGACGATCTCGTATACGAACAGGTCCTGGGTGACGATCACGTCGCCTTCCAGACCGACCACCTCGGTGATGTGGGTGATACGACGTGAGCCGTCGCGCAGGCGTGCTGCCTGGACGATGACGTCAACCGACCCGACGATCATCTCGCGGATGGTCTTGGACGGCAGGCCATAGCCGCCCATGGTGATCATGGATTCAATACGGCTGATGGCTTCACGCGGCGAGTTGGCGTGCAAGGTTCCCATGGAACCGTCGTGGCCTGTGTTCATGGCCTGCAGCAGGTCGAAGGCCTCAGAGCCACGCACCTCACCCACGATGATCCGTTCCGGTCGCATGCGCAGACAGTTCTTGACCAGATCGCGCATGGTGATCTGGCCCTGCCCTTCCAGATTCGGCGGTCGGGTTTCCAGTCGAACCACGTGCGGCTGTTGCAGCTGCAGTTCGGCCGCGTCCTCGCAGGTGATGACCCGCTCGGTCGGATCGATGAAGGCGGTCAGGGTGTTTAGCAGCGTGGTCTTGCCCGAACCGGTCCCGCCAGAGATGACCAGATTACAACGCGAGGCACCGATGACGCCCAGAACGCGGGCTCCTTCCGGACTGATGGAGGCAAACTCCACCAGGTTCTTCATCGTCAGCTTGTCTTTCTTGAACTTACGAATGGTCAGGGTCGGACCATCAATCGCCAGCGGCGGCGCAATGACGTTGACACGCGAACCATCCGGCAGGCGGGCGTCGCAGATCGGAGAGCTTTCGTCGACGCGGCGTCCGACCTGGGACACGATGCGCTGACAGATGTTCATCAGCTGTCCATTGTCGCGGAAGCGAACGTTGGTCAGCTGAACCTTGCCTCCGACTTCGATGAACACGCGACCGGCCCCGTTGACCATGATGTCAGCGATGTCGTCACGAGCCAGCAACGGATCCAGCGGCCCATAGCCCAGCACATCGTTGACGATGTCCTGAACCAGATGCTCCTGCTCGGCCACCGACATGGAGACATTCTTGATCGCCACCAGCTCGGCGACGATGTCGCGTATCTCTTCGGCCGCCGCCTTGACATCGAGCTGGGCCAGCTGGGCCAGGTCGATGGTGTTCATCAATGCATTGAAGATCGTCGTCTTGGTGGCGTGGTAATAGTCGCTCTGCTCACGGACGATCTCGGTGACGGCCTGGGCTTTCTTGAGCTGTTCGAGCCCGACCGTCGGCTTGGGTCCCGGCTTGTCGGGGTTGTGCGGTTCCGGAGCCTTGGGCTTGGGCCGCTGGGCCAGGGCGTCGAGACGGTCGGCNCCGGTGGGGCCCTCCGCTGCCATAGCCGGGGCGGCGGCCTCACCAAATCCCTGACCGGCGGCTGGTGCCAGCGCGTCTTCGGATGGGCCGTCCAGAAGTGCGTCCAGATTGAACCCCTGGACCTGCTTTTCTTGCTGAGGCTGGGCGGCACGTGCCGCTGCCGCACCTGTGGGCGCGGTGCCGCAGGGCGGGGATCCTGGTTGACCTGAGCGTTTGCCGAACACGCCGGAGCTATTCCTTCTTCTTGAACAGGCCTGCGAACAGGGACTTGCCCTTGGGCTTGGCCGCTGCCTTGCCTTTCGGGCCCGCTGGGGTCGGGATCTCGCGGTTGGAGACGATCTGGGCCAGGGTCTGGAAGGCCTCTGCCGACTTGGACTTGGCGGCAGCGTCCAGGATCATCTGACCATTGTTGGCCGCCACGCCGAAGGTCTTGGCATCGAACGGGATAACCAGGCTGGGGTGAACTCCCAACGCCGCACCGAACTCCTTGGCCGGGATTTCCGGTCGACCCGGCACACCCACCTGATTGAGCACCAGGCGAGGCGGAGCATCATTGGGTCGCCCCTGTTTGATCAGGTCGATCATGTTCTTGGCATTGCGCAGTGACGCCAGGTCTGGCGTGGCCACAACAACCACCTCATCGGCCGAGATCAGCGCCTTGCGCATCCAGCCCGACCACAGGTGCGGCAAGTCCAGGATGATGAAGGGGGCCGTCGAACGAATGCGGCTCGTCACCTCATCAAAGGCATCGGCCTGAATGTCCCAGTCATTGTCCAGGGTCGCGGGAGCGGCAAACAGGCTGAGCTTGTCGGTGCAACGGACCATCATCCGGTCCAGCAGCACCGGGTCCAGGCGATCTGGCTGCCCCAGGGCATCCGCCACGCCGCTGAGCGGGTCCTGATTAAAATCGAGTCCGGCAGTGCCGAACGGCAGGTCATAGTCAACAATGACTGTGTTGGCACCGACCTTTTCGGACAGGGCATAGGCGGTGTTGTGCGCGACCGTCGAAGCTCCACAACCGCCCCGGGCACCCACAAAGGCGATCGAGCGACCGACAAAGGGCTGGGCAGGGTCGGAGAACAAACCNCCGATCGCCGAAATCAGCTGCAGCGGCTGGATCGGTGCGACCAGATACTCACTGACCCCNCTTCGCATCAGCTCGCGGAACAGGATGATGTCGTTGCTGGCCCCGATCACGACCACTTTGGTCCCGGCGTCGCAGACCTCTGCCAGGGCATCGACCTCGCTCAGAAGGGTCTGGGGATCCTTCAGGCATTCAACGATGACCAGCGGCGGCGTCGGTTCATGCTGATAGGTGTCGATCGCCAGGGGNATACCACCGACGCGGATCTGGGTTGTCGCTCGCGACAGACGCCGATCCTGGCCGGCACGTTCGGTTGCGGCCAGAGTGTCTTGCCTTTCGGCAAACACATGGATGGCGATGCGCGGGACCTGAACCTCTGCTCCCTGGGTCGACGGCAGGCTCAGGGCCAGGTTCGTGCCCGCCAGCAGATCGCCGACTGGATTGAACGCTGCCTCGACAGCGGACGGATCGGCCATCTCGACGAGGGCCGGGCCTGGATTCGACATGCCAGCGGGCGACATCGCCTCCGCATCGACCGACGTGTTGCCGCGCGCGAAGTCCATATCCAGATCGAAGTCGTCTTCGAACTCTGTTCCGGCCTGTGCAAAAGCATTGGTCATCGGTCGTCAGTCCACCGCATTCGAGATTCGGCCGTCGATCAGGCTTTCCTGCGGCGCAGAGGTCGCCTGTCCGCGGCGATAGTTGTCGAACACCACCGCAGAGCGACCGGAATCCACAGGCGACATCGGGCGGGGCCGCGCAATGTCGTTGGGGTCGGCAATCTGGGCCGCCAGATTGGCGTTCACGGCACATCCAAGGCTGGATGACGGCGCATTGGATGCACGACCGCCCATCCGGCCCACCGTTTCAGCACAGTTCGGCACNATAGGGCGCAGCACTTCGAAGCCAGCCAGGACCGGNGCGCGCGGATCGGGACCGTCGCACCTAAGCACCTGAATGGCCTGCGCCGGGACACCGGACTGCTCCAGCGCCGCCTTGACAGCCCAGGCATGTTGGATCGCGACCGGATCGCCGCCGTTAGGACCCTGGATAATCATCGCCGGGCCGCCGGCTGCACGCCAGCGGTCTGCCAGCGCCCGCAAGTGAGCCGTCTGGTTGGCCGATACGCCATCTTCGTGCACCGCCAAGGCGATGCGGTCCAGATCAGGCTCCATGCGCAACGAATAGCGCGAGAGCGGCGTCACAAGGCTCGCCGATGGCGGGGANGCAGTCATACTGGCACAGGCACCCAGCAGCAGCGTGGCCAGGACCGGGGCTGAAGCGACGGCGATACGGAAGGGACGGATCACGGATGTCTCCTCACTCGATCACATAACCGGCCGGACCCTGCCAGCCACGGTTCGACGCGGGTGCGCCCGTGCCATATTGCTGGTTCAGTTGGCCGAAGAGCAGCGTCTGGGCATCACTGGCAATAACGATGCCGTCAGCCGGCGTCTGCAGCCTGCCCGGGGATGTTGGATTGACGATGTAGGCCTCTATGATGATGACCAATTCGGTTTCACCAGCCAGATAGTCGCGGCTGCGGAACAGGGCCCCCAGCACCGGGACACTCCCCAGCCCTGGCAGCTGGTCGATGTTCTGGCGCGTGTCTTCGCGCAACAGGCCGGCAATCATCAGTGAGCCCCCAGAGGGCAGCTCCACGGTCGAGGCGGCACGCCGCACGTTCAAAGCGGGAATGACCAGGGCATCGGGACCCGTGCCGCCCAGCGTGTAGGCCCCGGCTGAGGTCAGCTCGGAGACTTCGGTCGACAGTTGCAGCGAGATACGACCCGGCCCCAGAACGATCGGGCGCACGGCCAACCGGACACCGAAGGGCTTGAACTCGACCCCCACCGTCACCTGGCCGGTGGTCGCATCCACCGATCGGCCGGTGGGAACAGGAAATTCGCCGCCGGCCAGAAACTCAGCGTTCTCGCCATTGACTGACGTGATATTGGGCTCGGCCAGAATGCGGGCTAGNCCGGTGCGCTCAAATGCCCTCAACCGGGTATTGACNCCGCTGCCAGCCCCACCGTTATTGTCCGAGTAGCCCAGAACGAGGCCCCCNAACTGGCCGCCATTGACGCCAAAGGTCGCCGCCTGGCCATAGGTCAGTCCGTCCCCGACATCGTTCAACACAGCGGTCACATCCAGACCCAACTGTTTGACGACGCTGCGTTGAACCTCAACAATCCGGGCCCTGACGGTCACCTGGTCCGAGCCGGCAATGGTCATCATGTTGATGACCTTCTCGGGNGCAGAAACAAAGGCCCGGGCAACCTGGCTGGCGCGATCTGCTTCACCGGGACTGGCCACCGGTCCGGTCAGAATGATGCTGTCATTGACCGCTTCGGCGTGGACCTGGGGCCCNGGCAGCACGCGGTTCAGAGTGTCCTGCAAGGCCGAGGTGCCAGCATCGACCCGCACACGCAGCGACAGGATGACCCGACCCGCCATGTCCAGCACCACGGCATCGGTTTCCCCNGGCTGCAGACCGATGATGGTGATCCGCCGCGAGCTGTGCAGCATGGCCTCAGCGACCATGGGATTGGGCACGATCACATCGCGGGCATCGGCAGGCAGGTCGATCGCCATCGACGAGCCGCGCGGAAGATTGATCAGCTGGGCCGGGGCACCGGTTGCGACGCGGGTCTGCGCCTGCGCTTGCGTAGCTGGCAGGGCCACTGTCCCGACCAGAACGAGTGTGGCCGCAGCCAGCGCCCAGGAGAAATTGCGTCGTTTCATTGCACCACCACCATCTCAGGGGCTCCGCCGCGGAAGACCCGCACATTGGTCGGGGCCCGGGCCGGTTGTTGCACGCGGCCGCTGGGGCCACCGGTATCGGCATAGGATCTCAATACCAGGCTCAGCTCTCCCTCGGACTTGGCCAGAGCCAGGGCTTCCGCATCGCCCGGCGACAGTTGCAGGGTCGCCGTGGCACCGACGACCGCCTGAGCCCCCTCTTCAGCCCGCGTGGTCTGGTCGATCGCCAGCACCTTGACGTTACGCATGACGGTCGAGGTCGCGAACCGGGTCTGGGTCGCCTGATTGGGTGCCGGCGCAGTCTGGCCGTTGTCGCGGGTCAGCAACACATCGACCCGGTCGCCGGGCAGAATGAACCTGCCAGCCGCGGTTTCGACCGAAACGCGGATCGACATCGCCCGCATGCCGGGCTCCAGATAGGCCGCCAGGTAGCCAGAGTCTCCGGCCAGCACGATCTTGCGGGCCAGGATCGGCTCACCTTCCAGAATCTGCTCGCGGACGACGGCACCAATATAGTCGGACTTGACGCCCGTGTTCATGATGGCGGTGGCCGCCCGCGCCACGGTGGCGATGGCCCCTTCGGGTCTCGCTGGCTCCGCCGTTTGCGTCGGATTGGAGTTGGATCCGTCAGAAATAAAGGTCGGGTCCAGCGAATCGATGGGCCATTCCTTCCAGGTCATGTCCGCCTCTGTCAGGCGCTGGCCGGGATCCAGGTTCTTGGCGGCCACCAGAATCTTGGTCTTGGGTCGCGTGTCGACGGGCGGGGCCGCCGCCTGGGCCACCTGGGCCGGTTGGCCTGAGTTGCCCATGGCTCGCACAACCAGGGCCAAACCAATGGCGGCAACGGCCGCGATACAGATGACGATGATCTTTGCGGGCTTCATCCAGGGTCTCCGACAGACGCAGAACGACAACCCTGCCGAATGCGCCGTTAAGAACCATGATGGGATGTGGTTAACGCCACCCTAAGTGCAGACGGCTTTTCTTTCGGTGGCTCCGGCGGACGTTCAGCCCCGGCAAATCCAGCGATGATCGGGCTGGCTGGCCAGGCCATCAGGGCCCCGGCAGCAATCGCCACCCCATAGGGAATATCTCCCTTCGGCTCCATCAGACGCCCCACCCACATGGGAGCTCCTGCCAGGTAGGGGCGGGAGTAAAACCGGGCAAAGATCAGAAACAGGCAGAACAGTCCGCCAAACAGTCCCGTCCACAGCAGAAACATGGTCGAACCCATCACCCCAAGCCACAGGCATGAAGCCGCCATCAGCTTGGCATCACCGCCGCCGATCCAGTTCAGGGCAAACATTCCCGCACCGATCACCAGGGCCAGCATCCCCACACCCAGATGCACGGCCACCTGCATCGGTGGCAGTCCCGCGGCCAATGCGACGGGAAAGAACCCGATCACGAGGATACCGGAGATCCAGTTGGGGATCGTCATGCTGGTCAAATCCTTCAGACCCGCCACGATGACCAGGGCTGGCAGAAGGCTGAGGGCGATGAGCATCAGATTTTGCATGTCACTGGTTGTGCACGACGAAGGTTAAAGCCCGGAAAATGCGACAGCGAATCCTGGCCGGGCAGAAGGGTCAAAATGCGGAAAGGGCCAGTGCGTTTCCGCACCGGCCCTCGCGTTCGGCAGGTTTGCGTCGGCTTACTTGCCGGCGGTTCCGCCCATGCCGGTCACGACGGCATTGAACTTGGTCTTGATGGTCGTGCCCAGGGCGGTCACGGCCGAGATGATCACGACGGCGATCAGGGCAGCAATCAGGCCATACTCGATGGCGGTAGCGCCCGACTCGTCGGACATGAACTTCGAAACGAACTTGGTCATGGTAGTCTCCTAGTTAGGTGAAGCGAGCTTCAGTTGACGGGGGAGCCGGCAGCCCGCTTGACCCCCAAACGCAGGATCATCATGGCACCCAACACTTAAGGGCGCGTCGTCAGGACTGGTTAGCGACAGAGCCACTTTGGGTCGTTTCTCTCGGCTCGCGGCAACCAGAGAAGTCCCATGGCGAAAGGGTTTGGGGGCCTGTCGCATAGGGGCGGACGGGCGTTAACCATTGGCCGCGCTCAAAAAGAAGGTGGTTAGAAATCCATCAATTCGCGGATTTATCGCCACCGCCGACGGCACGCGGCTGGCCTGGCCGGCCCGCGGGATACGCGGAAACAGGCTGCGACACGTCGCAGGGTTTGGATGTCACCCAGACGCCAGTTCGGACCTCGACCACCGGTGGCTCTGGCTGGGCAGCACGACCCGCTGTAAGCCATCTGGCCCGCGGCACATCGCCCGGATTGAGGGCGGTTCATTCGCTGCGGGATGAAACCCCTCAAAGGGGCAGTCCTGTGGGCACGTGGGGTGCGCGGCGGTCGAGCGGTAAGGCCCCCAGGTCAACAATGAGGTTCGGTCCATAGCAAAGGGCCGGAGCGTTTCCGCTCCGGCCCTCATTCAAGTCTGGTTGGATCGTCGGCTTACTTGCCGGCGGTTCCGCCCATGCCGGTCACGACGGCATTGAACTTGGTCTTGATGGTCGTGCCCAGGGCGGTCACGGCCGAGATGATCACGACGGCGATCAGGGCAGCAATCAGGCCATACTCGATGGCGGTAGCGCCCGACTCGTCGGACATGAACTTCGAAACGAACTTGGTCATTGGCTGATTTCCTTTCTTCAGCGAGCAATCGATAACTAATCAGGGTCTTCGGATCGCCCGCTTGACCCCTTACACGACGCCACCTTGCACCAGTCGTATTAAAGGTAAGTAAAATCAGAGAATGATCGCGATCTAATCGTGGTAAATTTCGTGTTTACCTTGGTGAACTTTGCTTCAGGGTTTGTTGAGGATTTGGTGAGAGAGTCATCGGCAACTCGAGTCAATCCCTCCCTGGAAGATGATCATGCGCCGCACCAAGACCTTTTTGATTGCCCTGGCCACCGTGGTCGCCACCTCAGCTGCCGCGCTGGCCGCAACGGCCCAAGACAGTGCGATGAGCGTTCAGCGCGACGAGTCGCGTCGCGTTCAACTGCGCGGCGCGGCGGAATCCATCATCGTTGGAAACNCCCAGATCGCCGATGTGACCGTCGTCGATGCCAACACACTTTATATTACAGGCAAAGGTAATGGCGTCACCGAGGTGATCGCCGTGGGAGCCAGCGGCCGCACGGTGTTCCAGAGCCAGGTGGTCGTCACCGAGGGCGGCGCTGGCCGCGTCCGCGTCTGGCGCGGAGCCCAGGCGGCGGAAATGGCGTGTGCGGAATCCCNNTGTGCCCCGACGCTGCGGGCCAATGGGTCTTCGTCGGCAGCTCCTGCCGCGATGCCTTGAGAGACTGAGTGAGAGACAGGACATGCTCCGAACCTCAAAACTTCGTCGACGTCTGGTTCGCAATCAGGACGGAAGTGCAGCTGTCGAGTTTGCACTGGTCGCCCTGCCGTTCTGCTTTATGATCTTTGCCATTCTGGAACTCGGCCTGGTCTTCGTGCTGGACTCGGTTCTGGAGAATGCGACCATCGAGACCGGTCGACTGGTTCGTACCGGTCAGGCCCAGGCCAGTTCGATGGACGCCGCCGGCTTCAAGTCGGCACTGTGTGATCGCATGAGTATCTTTGCAGGTCCCTGCTCCACGCAGGTCCAGGTCGATGTGCGCGAGATGCCGGACTTTGCCACCGTGGCACCCGATCCGATGCAGGCGGGTTCCTTCAATAGTGCCCTGCTGACCTATGGCAACGGCTCCGCTGGCAGCCTGATGCTGGTGCGGGTCTGGTACCGCCACCCCCTCATGACCACCTTCCTGTCCCAAGGGCTTTCACGGATGGATGACGGCACCGCCATGCTGACAGCCACCACCGCGTTCAGGAATGAACCATGAAGACGTCGCGTCGACCCTGGCTCAGCCTGCGCCGCGACCAACGCGGCGTCTCCGCCATCGAGTTTGCGCTGATCGCGCCGGTAGCCATTGCCTTCTACATGGGGGCCGCCGAGTTCTGTCAGGGCTTCATGGCGCAGAAGCGCATGGGACATGTGGCGTCTCAGGTCGCCGACATGGTTGCCCAGGAAGAAACGATCACCACGGTCGAAATCGATAATCTGTTCGACATCGGCGGCCTGATCATGAAGCCCTTCCCAACAACAGACCTGCAGATGCGCGTATCAAGCGTGACGCGGGGCAGTGACGGGGTCGTGAAGGTCGATTGGAGCCGGGGTGACGGCATGGCTGCCCGCGCGGTCGGCTCGACCGTCACAGTGCCCAACAACATGATCAGCAACGGCGAAAGCCTGGTCATGAGTGAGGCCATCTATAACTACGACTCGCCGGTCGACTATCTGATGCCTGCGGTGACCCAGTTCACCCACAGCTACTACCTGCGTCCGCGCATGGTTCCGCAGGTCGCCTGCTCAAACTGCTAGGCAGGGCCTCTGTTCAGATCAGGCCTCAGGGGCCCCGCCGGTGAGGGCTTCGGCTATCGCTCGGACCTTGGCGTTGCACTCCCTTCGTTCCAGATCGGGATCACTATCCGCTACAATGCCAGCACCGGCCAGCGTTCGGACCGTCCACTGGCCCTCGCGGCGACCAAAGGCCGCTGTCCGGATCAAGACAGAAGCGGTCAGATGCCCTGCCTCATCCATAAAGACCAGGGAGCCACACCAGGGTCCCCGAGGAGGCTCCAGGGTCGCAATGACCTTCATAGCCTGATGCTTGGGGGCCCCGGTGATGGAACCGGGTGGAAACGTCGCNCGCAGAATCTCGGCNGCGCCGACGCCTGCTGCGGCCTGAGCGGAGATGGTCGATACGAGGTGATGAACCGTCGGCAGTGACTGGACCTCCTGAAGCCGGTCTACACGCACGCTTCCCGGCTGTGAGGCGCGGGACAGGTCGTTGCGCATCAGATCAACAATCATCAGGTTCTCGGCCCGGTCCTTCGCACTATCGGCCAGCTCCCGGATGATCGCCCGATCNCTGCCGGGGTCTGACGATGTGGCCCGCGTTCCCTTGATCGGACGGGTCTCGATGCGACCGCTTGCAGGGTCATAGGAGACGAANAGTTCCGGCGAGTTGGACACCAGTGCCCGGTCTCCAACCTGAAGACCGGCACCGTAGGCCGAGGATCTTCCTGCCAGGCGGTGCAGCGTATCGAAGGGACTGGCCCCGGGCCGCAGGGTGCCCGACCACGCCCGCGCCAGGTTGGCCTGGAACAGGTCGCCGCGGCGGATTTGCCCGACGATCTCGCGCACCCCCGATTCATAGGCGTTCGCGGGTGCCTCTGCTGGCAGCTCCGCCGCCGGCGGCAGCGGATCCCCTCGGGGGTGAGCCGACGACAACCAATCCAGACTGCGCATGGCGGCTGCCCTGGCTGCGGCCATATCCGAACCCAGCCCCACAGCCTCAATCACACCCGCTGCAGGATCAAAGGCGAGCCAGGCGCGATAGTGCGCCAAGATCATATCAGGCCAGCCATCGCCAGCGCTGCCCGACAGGGGCAGGGCCGAACCCCGATCTCCCGTCGCCGGTCGCGCGCCAGCATCATAGCTGGCCAGCGCAATCGTCCCTTGCTGCAAGCCTGGTTCTGACAGGTCGCTGAACAAGACGTCGATGGCCAGTCTATCCCGAACCAGGACGCGTTCCGGCTGGGCCAGAACATAGCTGGGCCGTCCCTCACCGTCGGCAGATAGCAAGGCGCATATCCCATCGTGATCGGCAAAGCCTGCCACCACATCAAGCGGGTCGGCCCAGACATCGGCGCGCAGGCGGACGACCTGCAAACGCGTCGCCGGATCACCTGTCACTCGTTTGTCGGGGTTGGCCATGCCCCCTTTAGAAGGCCTAGAGTCGTCCGTCAGCCCTTGGCCTGCTCAACCAGTGGTTGAGCTCGGCCAGATAGGCTTCAAAGGCCGCACGCCCAGCGTCCGTGAGGGTCGCCTGGGTCAAGGGTTTGCGACCGGCAAAGGATTTGGTCACTTCGACAAATCCTGCATCTTCGAGCTTCCGCAGATGAACGGACAGATTGCCGTCTGTGGCCTGAAGCCGGGCCTTCAGCTCGTTGAAGTTGGCCGTGCCGATCCCGGCCAGATAGGCCATGATGCCCAAGCGCATTCGCCCGTGAATGACCTCATCGAGCCGATCGATGTTAAAGTCGTCGGCCATGGTCAGATGGCTCCCTTCTTCTCCTGACGGACCAGCAGCCAGCCCGGGATCATGGCGAACAGGAACAGGCCCGCCGCATAGCCAAGCCAAAGGTATGGCGTATTGACCAGCAACGCGATGGCCGCCGCCGCGACCCAGCAGCCGATGGTCAGGGGCCATTGCCAGCGCTGACCCGACATGGTGGCCGACACCGCCCAACCGGCCCCATACAGGGCAAAGATCAGCGAGGGNAAGATGCTGGCGATCGCCGGGTCCCCGGTCCGCCAGATCAGGATGCTGACTGCCACAAACATGGCGAAGATGGCCTGGCCGACCCCCATCCAGGCCGCACCTGTTGCCTTGTTGGCGGCGGATCCGGCACCGGGCAGGTGTCGGGTCTGGCGCACTTGCAGGGTCAGGACGATGAAGAAGATCACCAGCGCCGCCAACCACAACAGCGGCAGCGCAGACGTTGGCAAGGCAACAGCTCCACTCTCGATCGCCCAGTGGCCGATCGAGGCGACACCGAACACCAGACCAGCAGTGATCAGGATGGACCCNCCNAAAAGCGGGGCACGCCGCCCCTGATTGGCCAGGTCCTTCATGTAGGCGATGTCGTCCTGCACCGATTGCAGCGGGTCATGGGTCATGGGGATCTCCTTGCTTGACCGAAACAATGTCTGATTTGCTTTGTGTTGTAAAGTTCTTTTTTGCGGCATGCCTGACAGGCCAGCTAAAGGGTCATCATGGCCACCAGTTTCCATCGTATCGCCTATGAGGCGCTGCACATCTGCAATGGCGTGCGCCTGGCCGATGTGCTGGAAGCCCTTGCCCCGGTGTCCCTGACGGACCAGAGCCGGGTGATCGACATCGGCACCGGCAATGCGTCCGTGGCCCTGGCCCTGGCCGGCCAGCGCGGGGTCCGGGTCAAGGCGATTGAGGCGGATGCCAGCATGGCCGATCTGGCCAGACAACGCTGCCAGACTGACCCGTGCGGATCACAGGTTCAGATTCTGGAGGCCCGGTCGGGGATGTCCNTGGACAGCCTGACCCCCGCCGATCTGATCATAGCCCTGGGCACCACCGACGCGGCGGGGCTGGGCCGGGTCCGGCCCGAGGCGACCTTGACCCGCCTGGCCCAGTGTCTGAACCCCGCAGGACATCTGCTTTGGGGTGATCTGACCTACGACGGTGATCCGCCCGGGCCGATCAGAACCTTCGTCGAAGCCACCAATCTTTACACGGACGATACGGGCTGGCGCGCCGCAGCGCAGTCCGCAGGCCTGGAGGTCCTGTCCGGCGCGCGGTCAGAGTCGAAGGTCTGGGATGACTATGCCGCCGCCATGCTGGCCGCCGTCGATGACTGGCTGGCCTGCCGTGCCGAAGACCCCGATGCCGCATCGGTTCGAACCACGGCCCNNGAACGGCTGAGGATGATGTTCGACTACGGACGACCGTGGTTGGGCTTCAACCTCTATCTGCTACAGCGCCCCAGCACCTGAGCCGCGCCTCAACGGAAGGGCGGCTCGTCAAAGGCCCGCAGTTTGCGGCTGTGCAGGCGAGAGCCTTCGGCCCGGAGCAGATCGACCGCATGGATGCCGATCTGCAGGTGTTCAGAGATCGACCCCTCATAAAAGCGGTTGGCCTGACCCGGCAGCTTGATCTCGCCGTGCAGGGGCTTGTCGGACACGCACAGCAGGGTGCCGTAGGGGACCCGGAAGCGATACCCTTGCGCGGCGATGGTGGCGCTTTCCATGTCGATGGCCACGGCCCGGCTCTGGTTGAAGCGCAGGGCCGATTTGGAATATCGCAGCTCCCAGTTGCGATCATCGGTGGTCACCACCGTGCCGGTGCGCAGGCGACGTTTGACCTCTTCACCCGGCGCACCCGACACCACCTTGGAGGCATCGTAGAGCGCGCGCTGCACCTCGGCGATGGACGGGATTGGAATGTCCGGAGGTAGCACTGCGTCCAGCACATGGTCATCACGCAGATAGGCGTGGGCAAGCACATAATCGCCGATCGACTGGCTGGGACGCAGGCCGCCACAGTGACCGATCATCAGCCAGACGTGCGGGCGCATCACGGCCATGTGGTCACAGATGGTCTTGGCGTTGGATGGCCCGACCCCAATGTTGACCAGGGTGATGCCCTGCCCCNNCGGCGCGGTCAGGTGATAGGCCGGCATCTGGTGCTTCTTCCAGGCGGCATCCATGACCGTGGCCTCGGGGTCCTGAGTGCGGCCATCGACCACCACGCCTCCCGCACAGATCAGGCTTTCATAGACGGAGTTGGGGTCACGCACCTGACCGACAGCCCAGCTAACGAACTCATCGACATAGCGGTTGTAGTTGGTGAACAGCACATAGGACTGCACGGCCTCAACCGATNNGCCCGTATAGTGCTTCAGCCGGGCCAGAGANAANTCGGTTCTGAGGCCATCAGATTGCGACAGGGGNAACTCGTCGCCTGGACCCCACAGACCATCGGAAATCTCATCGCCGATGTGAGCCAGGTCAGTGGTGGGAAAATAGCGGGCCACCGCAACCGTCTGGCTGCGATCCAGAGCCACGTCCGAGCCATCCATGACATAGGGAAACGGGATTTCCTGCCGCGACGGCTCGACCTCGAAGGTGGCCCCATAGTCCTGCTGCAACAGCGTGAGTTGTTCGATCAGATAGTCGCGGAACAGCTCGGGCCGGGTGATGGTGGTGACATAGACGCCGGGCCGCGACAGCCGCGCATACGCCCGGTTCTCCAGATTGGACGGTCGCTCGCCGAACCAGCTGACCTTGAGCTGTGGATAGCTGAACAGACCGGCGGCACGCGCCTTGGCATCCGCTTGCTGGCCGGTTTCCNNAAAGGTGCCCACGGCCTGGCGCAGGTTTTCGACGGCCTGGTTGTAGAGGGCTTCCAGGCGGTCCAGCACCGCGGACGGGGTCATGTTCGTCTCTGTCATGACCCCCTTTAGCGAAAGCACATGGCCTTGGCGAGACCAGCCTCGCCCAATGGGTCCTAGCGCCGATCTGCCCGCGCAATCAGGTCAATGACGGCTTGATTGTCCGCATAGGTTTGGCGCAAGGCCGCTGCATCGCGCGACCGGTTGGCGCAACGCGCCGCCGCGACCCGATCCCGGGTTGTCTGCGGCAGGTCCGGATCTGCGGCCCCGTCATCCCCATACTGGGCACAGGTCTGGGCGCGCGCGACATAGGCCAGCACGTCCACCGGGGTGCTGGTTGCGGCATCGACGATGGAATCGCGGACATTCACATCCTCCAGTACCNNCAGCCGATCCCCTTCGAACGAGAAGTTCAAGATGGCGTTGCCACCGCTGGCGCAACAGTTCCCGTCGCTGGCCCGCCAAAGGGGCGTCAGGGCCAACATGTTCTCCCAGCTCCAGCTCACACCCTTCCAGACCTCCAGCCCCTGCGGAAGTTTGGCCTGCAGGCCGTCGCGCCAGCTCCAGTCATCAACCTCGGTCAGAGGACGCTCGGCCCCGGGNGTCCAGCGGAAAATCGTGTCGACATTGCCACTGCCCGAACCCGCCGAAATGCCAGAGGTGGCCACATAGTGCCGCCCCTCCTCCGAGATCAGCACCGGGGCCTTGTAGCGGGCCGCATCCGCCGCCCACCCGACCGGGCGCAAACGCTGGCCGTCCGGCACCAGAAAGACGATGGCCCCGGTGATGCCGTTCTCCTCGGTCGCGCCCTCCTGAAGCTGCCAGTAGAGCACCTGCCCGTTGCCGACGGTCAGAAATCCACCCTGGTGGACCCCGCACCCCATCAGGGCCATCGGCACACAGGTGGTGGTCAGGTCGGTGAAGGTCACGCGAGCTTCTCGGGCCACAGCATCACGGGCGGCAATAGCCTTGAGCCAGTCGATCCGCGGTTGATCATCAACCCGCTGACCTGCCTGCTGCTCCTCATCGCGATAGTGCTGCCACGCTTCCTGCTCCTGGCTCAGGGAGCCGGGCGTCGGCGANGCCGCCCTTGCTTCACGGAAGGCTGCCTGCACGCCGTCCTGCGCCTGGCTCTGCCCCAGAACAGTCCTGCCCCTACCAGCACCAGAGCCGCCGCACCGCCCGCCCAGATTGCCCGTCTGTCCATGACTCATCTCCTCCTGCGGCATCTATCGCACATTGTCCGGCCATCGCCACCTGACGCCACCTGATCGATTCAGGCCCGGGTCAGCTCGCGCTGCAGGAAGGCGCTCATATCCGCCAGAACCGGGGCCTTCTTGCGAAACAGGGGCGAGAAGGTCGCAATCAGGTCCTCATGCGTCAGGCCGTCATAGAGTTTCAGCTCGCAGCGACCGCCGACCGCCCGCATGCGCTGGCACAGGATTTCGCTGTCCTCGGCATGAACCGTCACGTCATCGGTGCCGTGACCCAGCCACAGGGGCGGCGCGTCGGCGCGCACGAAAGTCACCGGCTGGGTCAGGGTCAGGTCGGGGGCCCGGCCAAGNGCGTTCATCGAAGCCGGCACATCCAGAGGCAGGAACTCATAGGGACCGGCCAGCCCCGCCGCCGCACCGATGACGTCGGGTGCCCCGGCGGCCTGCATATAGCGGCGATCCAGGGCGATCATCAGGGCCAGGTGTGCTCCGGCGGAGTGCCCGGCAACGGCCAGCCGACCCGCCTGTCCNCCGTGGCTGGCGGCGATGCGGGCGGCGGCAGCGGTGGCCTGGGCCGCATCCTCGATNAAAGCCGGGAAATGCACCTGGGGCACCAGGCGGTAGTCCGGCAGGGCGACCAGAAAGCCCTTGGCCGCCAGGGCCTGGGCGGCCCAACCGTAGAGATCCTTCGAGCCGCTGTCCCAGCCCCCGCCATAGAAGAACACCATCACCGGCCAGCCCCCGTGGGCGCTGTCCCACGCGGCGCGCAGGTCCATCGTCTGGCGCGGATCGTCGCCATAGGCCAAACCCTCGGCAATACGGCCCGCGCCCCGGTCGCGCGGACCCAGGCTGTTGAGCAGCCCCAGGGGTGAGCAGGCCGAGACAAGCCCGGCCAGCCCACCGGCAATCGTGCCCCTCAACAGATGACGCCGCGACATCGCCATGGCGACCTTGGCCGCACTCTTAGTCAGTGCCGTTCAGGTGCTGGTTTAGCCAGCCAAACACCGTGTTGTGCCACTGTTGGCTGTTGGCCGGGCGCAGCACCCAGTGGTTCTCATTGGGGAAGAACAGCAGGCGGCTCTCGATGCCCTTGCGTTGCAGGGCGGTGAAGGTCGACAGCCCTTGCGCGGTCGGAATGCGGTAGTCTAGGTCGCCCTGGATCACCAGCATCGGGTCCTGCCAGTTCTGCACATAGTTGGCCGGGTTGAACTGCTGATAGCCTTGCGGGTGGTCCCAGGGCGTGCCGCCGTACTCCCACTCGGTGAACCACAGCTCTTCGGTCGAATAGCCCATGCCGAAGGTGTCGAAGACGCCGTCGTGGTTGACCAGGCACTTGAACTCGCCGGGCCAATTACCGGCGATCCAGTTGATCATATAGCCGCCGTAGGAGGCCCCCAGGGCACAGGCGTTATCCCCATCCAGGAAGCTGTAGCGCGCCTGGGCCGCGGCCCAGCCCTTCTGCAGGTCTTCCAGCGGACGGTCACCCCAGTGCTGGCTGATGGAATCGGTGAAGGCCTGGCCATAGCCGGTCGAACCATGGAAATCGATCATCACCACCGCATAGCCCGCGCCCGCATAAGTCATCGGGTTCCAGCGATAGGACCAGCTGTTGCCGAACGACCCTTGCGGCCCGCCATGGATCAGGAAGGCAACCGGATACTGCTGGCCTTCGACATAGTTGGACGGCTTGATGACGTAGCCATAGACGGTCTCATTGTTCCAGCCGGGNAAGTTGAACTGCTCGGCCTCGCCAAAGGCCAGGGCATCCAGTTGCGGGTTCACATTGGTCAAACGGCGCGGCATCTCGCGNCCGCGCCAGGTCTTGAAAAACAGCTCGGTCGGCCGGGTCAGGCTGTCCTGGCCGTAGACGAAGCCGGTCGGCGTCTGACCGAAGCTGGACACATGGCCCGGTCCCGTCAGCGGCATGACCGTGCCTGAGGTGGTGTCGATGGCAAACAGGCGGGTCTGTCCCACGTCCCCGGCGGTCACAAGGACCTGGCGGCCATCCGCCGACCATTGCAGGCTGTCCGCCGAGCGATCCCAGTCGGCGGCGATCTGGCGGGTCTGGCCGGTGGCCACATCGCGAAGGAAGATGTTGAACTTGTCGGCCTCAAAGCCCGGGCGGGCCATGGCACGATAGGCCAGGGTGCGGCCATCGGGCGAGAACACCGGGCCGGTATCCCAGGCGGGGTTGTCTTCGGTCAGATTGTCAAAGCCGTGCCCGGTCAGGCCGTGGGTCCGATAAAGATCGAAGTCGGTGCTCCACGGCTCAGGTTTNCCGGCCTCGCGGGCGGAAAAGACGACGGCATCGCCACCGGGGGTAAAGGTGAACTCGCTCTCATCGCCAAACGGTTTGGAAGGGGTGTCACCGTCGAAGCCCTTCGTGACCCAGGCCGGCTCGCCCGAGCCATCGGTGTTGACCACGAAGAGGTGGTTCTGGGTGCCATCGTTCCAGGTGTCCCAGTGGCGCACGAACATGCGGTCATAGACCTGGCCGGTTTCGGGNCTAGCCGTCACGGCGGCATTGCGATCCACGGTGCAGGCCAGGGTGTCACAGTCCGGGAACACCGCCAGCGACACGGCGATCTTGGACGCATCGGGGCTGAGGCGGTAGGCGTTCACGTCCAGCGGAAGATTTGTGATCTGGGTCGCTCCGGTGCCATCGGCATTGGCCCGCCACACCTGGCTGGTGCCCGAGCGGCCCGACAGGAAGTAGAGCATGCCGTCAGAGCCCCAGCGCGCCGTGTTGGCCCCGCCTTCGTTCAGGGCCAGACGCTCTGGTTCGCCCGAGCCATCGACCGCAAGGCGATACAGCGCCCCCGACCGCCGGTTGGCCTCCACATTGGTCTGGGTCACCGAATAGACCACCCAGCGGCCATCGGGCGACACCTGCGGATCGCCCAGGCGGTTGGCACGGATCATGTCGTTATAGCTGTAGGCGGGGCGGGCTTCCTGCGTCGGGTCGCGGCGGCGGCCTCGGCANGCCACCACGTCAGTGTAGGGCACAGCCTCTGCCAGGGCCGGGGTGGCGGTTAGCAGGCTGAGCACACTGAGACCGGACAACAGGCGGATTCGACGGGTCATGGGGGAACCTTTCGCAACGAACAACCAGCCACTTCGGTGGCGCGTGGCGGCAGGCGTAGCACTGGGGCGCGGCAGAGCAAACCATCCATGCTTGCCCCGGCCCCGCGAAGGGCGAAAACCGGGGCCAATGGCCTCCTCCTCCGCCCCCTCCGACGCAGCTTCGGCCTTTGCCGATTTAGCCCCCGACCCCAGGGTCGGCACATCGTTGATGTCCTGATCGCGGAGCGGGCCCCGCGCCTGACCGGCTCGGCCCTGTGGCCCGTGGTGCGTCCGGCGCTCTATGGCCTCCTGGGCTATCGTCAGGCCGTGGCCATGGCCGATGCCATCGCGCCGCTGTCCGGGGCGGGGGCCCTGGGTAAANTCAGCCAGCTTCTGCATCTGAAGGTCGAGGTCCGCGATCTGGAGCGTCTGCCGACCTCGGGTCGCTGCATCGTGGTGTGCAACCATCCCACCGGCATTGCCGACGGCGTGGCCATGGTCGATGCCGTGCGCCAGCGTCGCAGCGACGCCATCTTCTTTGCCAATGCCGATGCCCTGCGGGTCTCGCCGCGGCTGGCCGAGATCGTCATTCCGGTCGAGTGGGTGGTCGACAAGCGCACGCGCGAGAAGACCCGCGCCACCTTGCAGGCCGCCAGGGAAGCCTTCGAGGCCGAGCGCTGTGTCGTGCTGTTTCCCGCCGGACGGCTGGCCCGGGTCGACAAGGACGGACGGCTGATCGATCCGCCCTGGGCCCCGACGGCGGCCAGCANNGCCCGCAAATACAATGCTCCGGTCGTGCCCATGCACATGACCGGCCCGTATTCGCGGCTGTTCCATCTGTTTGACCGCTTCAATCAGGAACTGCGCGGCGTGACCCTGTTCCATGAGCTGCTCAACAAGGCCGGTGGCNGTTTTCGCATTCAGGTCGGCAAGCCGATTGCCCCCGACCAGCTTGACATCGATGCGGCCAAGGCGACCCTGGCTCTGAAGCACTTTGTCGAGCGGGTCCTGCCGGACCAACCGGATGCGGACNTTCGCATGAGCGGGCCGACTTTCGACCTGGCCGACAGTGCCGCAACCACCGCACTGGGCCACCGTCTGGCCGGGCTGCTGCGTCCCTCGGACGTGGTGCTGTTGTATGGCGATCTGGGGGCCGGAAAGTCGACCCTGGCGCGAGGGCTGATCCAGGCTCTGGCCGGGGCTGAGATCGACGTGCCCAGCCCGACCTTCACCCTGGTGCAGTTCTATGAGACCCCGGCGGTGGCCCATTTCGACCTCTACCGGCTGGATGATCCGCACGAAGCGCAGGAGGTCGGCCTGGATGAGGCGTTGGATGCCGGAGCCGTGCTGATCGAATGGCCGGAGCGATTGGGAGACGATCTGGACTATTGGCTGGGGCCGGACCGGCTGGCCATCCATCTGGAGGTTTCGGGTGAGGGCCGCCGCGCCACCCTTGCCGCCAGCGGGCAATGGGTTGAGAGATTGTCTGATGCCGACCTCTGATTCCGTCACCGATCCGCGCGAGGCCCAGCGCCGCGAATTCCTGGCCCGCCACGGCCTGGCCGAGGCCGAGCGCCATCCCTGCCCGGCGNACGCCTCCACCCGCCGCTATGAACGCTTGACCACAACCGATGGCCGGACGCTGATGCTGATGGATCAGGCGGCCTCTTCCGAAAGCNCGCCGGCCGATCCCGCCTGGACCCCGGAGCAACGCCACGCCAGCGGTTGGAACGCGGTCGCCCGGCTGTCGGCAGGCCGGATCGACGCCTTTGCTGCCGTAGCCGAGCATCTGCGCGGGGTCGGACTGTCGGCCNCCGAGGTGCTGGCGGTCGACGCCGATGCGGGGCTGGCGGTTCTGGAGGACTTCGGCGACGCCATCTTTGCCCGCGAGATCGAAGCCGGTCGCGACGAGGACACCCTTTATCTTTCCGCCATCGAAGCCCTCGCTCGCCTGCAGGAAGCCCCGGCCCCGGACCGGCTGTCGGGACCTGCGGGCGATTGGGCCCTTCAGACCTATGACGCCACGGCGCTGAAAGGCGGGGCGGACCTGTTCGTCGAATGGCTACCGCGCCTGAAGCCGGGGCTGGATTTTGCCGAAATGGCGCGGGCCGAATGGGACGCCGCCTGGGCTCCCATCGTCGCCCAGGCCGAACAGGGGGCCAGTGTCATGGCCCACCGCGACTTTCACGCCGAGAACCTTATCTGGCTGCCAGAGCGTCAGGGTCCAGCCCGCGTCGGCCTGATCGACTTTCAGGATGCGGTGCGGGCCCACCCCAGCTGGGACCTGCATTCCCTATTGCAGGACGCCCGGCGCGATGTCACGCCAGAGCTGGAGCAACGGGCGCTGGCCCACTATTTCGCCCTACGCCCTTCGCTCGACCGGGCCACCTTCATGGCCGACTATGCGGCGCTGGCATCCCTGAATGAGGCCCGCATCCTGGGCATCTTCTCGCGCCTGATCGTGCGCGATGGCAAGCCTCGCTATGCGGCCTTCATGCCGCGCATGTGGCGGCACTTGAACGCCAACCTGCCGAACACGACGCCCCAGTTGCAGGACTGGTTCGACCGCCATGTCCCCATCGAGGTGCGGTCATGAAGGTGCCCTCCACCGCCATGGTTCTGGCTGCGGGCCTGGGCACCCGCATGCGTCCTCTGACCGATGACCGGCCCAAGGCCCTGGTCGAGGTCGCAGGCCGGCCCTGATCGACCACATGCTGGCTCGCCTGGCCGAGGCGGGGTTGAGCGGTTTGTCGTCAACGCCCATGCCCACGCCGATCGCCTGATCGACCATCTGGCGGGCCGATCCGACGTTTTGATTTCGGATGAGCGATCACACGCCCTGCCGCTGGAAACCGGGGGCGGGATCAAGCTGGCCGCGCCCCTGCTGGGCGGTGGCCCCATACTGGTCGCCAATATCGACAGCGTCTGGATCGAGGATGGAGAGCCTCCGGCCCGCGCCATCGTCGATCTGTGTGCCGGGTTCGATCCGGACCGCATGGCCGCACGGCTCATGCTGGCACAGATGGACCGGACCCTGGGCTTCGATGGCTCCGGAGACTTCTTCATGGCCGACGACGGGACCCTGGTCCCGCGCCGGATGACCGACCAGCCGACGGCCCCGTTGAACTATATGGGGGTTCACATCGTCGATCCGCGTCCGATCTATGCCTGGCCGGAGACGGAGTTTGGCCTGTTCCCCAGGGGTGGCGGTCTGTGGGGCCAGTGGGTGCAGCGCGGAGAACTGTTCGGCCAGGTGATGGGCGGCGACTGGATGCACGTCGGCGACCCCGGGCCCGCGACGACGCCGAGGCCCGGCTGGATCAGCAGACATGATGTCCTCCCGCCTCAAGCAGCGAGGTGCCGCGCGCCGAGCGGTAGGCACGGAAAACGACCTCAAGCAGCGAGATGCCGCGCACCGCGCGGCAAGCCCGATCCCGTGAGCGACTTTGACCCTTTGCCGGTCTTGGCCCCGGTGGTTCACCATCGCGGCCCGGCGGCCGTTCCTGGAGGATCTGGCATCGGGTTTGCTGAGTTGGGTCGATCGGGCTGCGCCGGAGGTCCTGTCGGATCTCGTTGTCCTGGTGCCCAACCGCCGAGCGGCCAGAGCCCTGGGGCAGGCGCTGGCCCGGCAGTCGGGCGAACGGCCGGTGCTCCTGCCTCGAGTCCGACCGCTCGGGGATCTGGAGGAAGACGCTTCGCCGTTTACCNCCGGCGGCCTCGGCCTGGATCTTGACCCCGCCATCGATCCGCTAACACGCCGTTTCGAACTGGCGCGGCTGGTCAGCGACCTGCACCCGTCGTCATTGGGCTTCGCTCACGCTCTGGAACTGGCCGAGTCCATCGGCGGCTTCCTGGACAGTCTCTATCTGGAGGAGGTCACGACTGTTGACGCCCTGAACGACCTTGTATCTGCCGACTTGGCCCGGCATTGGCAGCAATCGGCGGATCTGTTGACCCAGGTGGCCCGGCGATGGCCGGACCGGCTGGGCGAACTGGGACTGTCCGACCCGGCCTGGCGGCGCACCCGGTTGCTCCGTCTGTTGGCGGAGCAATGGACCGTCTCACCCCCGCAGACTCCGGTGCTGGTGGCAGGTTCGGTCGGCNCCTCTCCGGCAGCGATTGCGGTTCTGCACGCCATAGCCGATGCCCCAAACGGGGCCGTTGTCCTACCAGGCCTGGACCAGGATCTCGATGACAGCGCCTGGGCCGCCATTGAAGACGGCCATCCCCAGGCGGCGATGAAGCGCCTCTTACTAGGGCCTGATGCGGATCGGCCAGCGGTCGACCGGCGAACCGGCGTGCAATCCTGGCCAGTCCCAGCGCAGACCCCGGATAACGATATCCGTTCCCGTGCCCGAGAGCGGATGCTGAATGAGGCCCTGCGCCCCGCCGGGGCGACCGATGACTGGCGCGGAGCCGTCGCCCGGTTGCAGGCCGAAATGCCCGACCACGACGCCATGGATTTGGCCATGCAGGGATTGGTCAGCCTGACCCCACGGGCCGAGGAAGACGCGGCCGCTGTTCTGGCCCTGTTGATGCGGGAGGTCCTTGAAAGTCCGGGCAAGAGCTGTGCCTTGGTCACGCCGGATCAGGCCCTGGCCCGCCGCGTCGAAGCCAGGCTGGAGCGATGGGGAATCATTCCTGACACATCCGGCGGTGAACGCCTCTCCCGGTCAGCGCTTGGCCATCTGCTGCTGGCCGTCGCCCGCTTTCTGGAAGCGCCGAGCGATCCGGTCTCGCTGCTGGCCTTGATCAAACACCCGACCGTTGGGTTGGACGCGGGGACTGGGCCAGCCAAAGGCCTCAGCCTCCCGGGACTGGAAGCCCTGGAGCGGTGCGGCCTGCGCGGTCCCNGCCCTCGGGACTGGACCGACATTCAACGGGCGCTGCACGAAGAGGCGGTCCCGCGAACCGACGAAGACCCGCCGCCAGCGAACNGTCGCAGGACGCGACTGGACGAGGCGCTGGCCGTGCTGAGCGCGGTACAGGCGCTGGCAGCCGCGAGTGAAGCCGGATCGGATCGTGATCGTCCTCTGGATGAGGCCACCCGCCGCCTCGTGGCCCTGACCGAATCTCTTTGCACCAGCGAGGTCTGGGCTGGCCGCGGCGNNGAGGCCGCTGCTCAGTTGCTGGCGGAACTGATCCGAAGCGGTCGCCACGCGCGACCCGTTTCGCCCTCAGAGTTCACAGAGCTGATGAAGCGTCTTCTTGACGAGCAGGTGGTGCGTCATGGCAGGGCAACTCATCCGCGCCTGATGATCCTCGGGACCGTGGAGGCGCGGCTGATCCGGGCCGATCGCATGATCCTGGCAGGACTTGAGGAAGGGGTCTGGCCTCAGGGTGCCGCGGTCGATCCGTTCCTGTCACGCCCCATGCGCCAGGCCCTCGGCCTGCCCTCGCCCGAATACCGGTTAGGTGAGGTGGCCCAGGACTTCGTCCATGCCGCATGCGCTCCGGAGGTGTTTCTGGTTCATAGCGAACGGCGTGGCGGTCAGCCCGCCGTGCGATCACGCTGGCTTTGGCGTGTGGAGATGCTGCGCCAGGCTTCTCCGCCCACCCAAGACCCCCATGTGGAACATCCGGTCATGGCCTGGGCGCGTCAGATGGACGCTTCGCCCCCAGGGCCTGCCGCCTATGCCAGCCGTCCGGCCCCGACACCACCGGTGGCGCTGCGGCCCNGCAAGCTGCCGGTCACGGCTGTTGAGCGCTGGGTGCGCGATCCCTATGCCGTCTATGCCGAACGCATCCTGGGGCTGAAACCCCTGGATCGACCCGATGCTGCGGCTGAAGCCCTGGCGCGGGGCATTGCATTGCACGGCGCCCTCAGACNNCTGGCCGAAACCTGGCCTGCGGCCCTGCCCGATCTGTCGGATGCAGAAATGGCAAGCCAGATTGCCGATTGGTTCCGTCACGCCCTGCGTGCACAGGGCTTTGACGAGGCGGACATGGCGCGAGAGGTCCCCCTGGCCGACAATCTGTCCGGCTGGATCGTGGGGTTCGAGAAGNAGCGTCGGCTCCCGGGTATGACCGTGCATGCCGAGCGGAGCGGAGCGACCGAACTGGCCTTACCCCTGTCCCCATTTGTGCTGACCGCCCGGGCCGACCGCATCGAAGTGTCCCCGGAGCGCATCGCCATTTTGGACTTCAAGACCGGCACCACACCGGGCAAGGCTGAGGTGGCGGTCGGCTTTGCGCCCCAACTGACCCTGACGGCCGCGATTCTGTCCCGTGGCGGCTTCGAGGACCTGGGACCCGTCGATGCGGACGAGTTGGGCTATGTGCGGCTGACCGGACGGCTCAATCCGGGCAAGCTGACCCTGGTGNGCTCAGCCGTCCAAGGCCGATCGAACCTCGCCACCACCCTGGCCAGCCAAGCCCTTGAGGGATTGATGCGGCGGATCGAGCGTTTCGATNCACCCCTGACACCCTACCGAAGCTGGGAGTTTCCGAAATACCGGGGCAATTTCGGCGGCAACTACGACCATCTGGCGCGGGTGTGGGAATGGCACGTCGCCGGGGCCGGTGAGGACGCCGACGGGGGGCCGAGGCATGAGTTTCGACACCCAGCGCCAGGCCGCTGATCCTCACTGGTCCGTTTTCGTGACCGCCAACGCCGGAACGGGCAAGACAAGAACCCTCGTCGACCGCGTGGCGCGGCTGCTGCTGCAACGGGTTCCGCCCGGCGATATTCTGTGCGTCACCTATACCAAGGCAGCCGCCGCCGAGATGCAGACCCGCCTGTTTGAACGGCTTGGGGACTGGGCCATCCTTGACGATGCCACCTTGCGAAACTCCCTGGCGGGATTGGACGGACGTGAGGGGACCGAACTGGAGCCGGTCGAGCTGAAGGAGGCGCGCCGCCTGTTTGCGCGGGCGCTGGAGACGCCGGGCGGTTTGAAGATCCAGACCTTGCATGCCTTCTGCGAGAAACTGCTGCGCCGTTTCCCGCTGGAAGCCGGCGTGTCGCCCAGCTTTACGGTGCTGGATTCAGAAGGGGCGGCCGAGCTGAGCCGCGTCGCGCAACACGATCTGGCGGCGGCCGCGGGCCGCGATCCTGCCGGGCCCCTCGGGCAGGCCTGGCAGCGCTTTGTGATGCTATTCGACTGGAGCCGCTTCAAGGATCTGTTGGCGCTGCTGGAATCCCGCCGAGAGGAGCTGGCGGCCTATGTTTCCGCCCTTGAGCGTGGCCAGGCCCCAACGCCAGCGCAGCTGGTTGGCGCAACGTCCGACGCCACGCCGCAGGAGATTGGCCAGACGTATCTGGAGGGTCTGCTCCCGGCTCGATGGACAGCGATGGCGCTTGCGCTGGAACAAAGCAGCAAGAAGACCGACCAGGATATGGCCGCTCTCATGCGGGCTGCCGGACCCNCTTCAACANGCCTGATGGACCTGGCACCCGTGTTCCTGNACCCAGGGGGCACGCCCCGGGCGCGGTTGACGACCCAGGAGGCCCCACCGCAGGTCGCTGACTTCCTGGCCGGACAGTCGGAACGGTTTCTGTCCGCGCTGACGGACTATCGCCTGGCCGAGGTGGCCCAGGACACCTGGCACGTCCTCACCCTGGCCCGGGTCTATGGGTCCCTTTATGATCAGGCAAAGGCAGCCACCTCAGCGCTCGATTTTTCCGATCTGGTGTCGCGGGCCCGGGCCCTGGTGCAGGAAGTCGAGGATGCCCGCTGGGTGCTGTTCAAACTGGATGGCGGTCTTGAGCACATTCTCCTGGATGAGGCTCAGGATACCGCGCCGGAGCAGTGGAGCCTGATCCGGTCGCTCAGCGACGACTTCTTCTCTGGCNGGGGTGCCGAGCGTNTGGCAAAGGGCACGCTCTGGTTCTGCGGAATCACCCGGCGACCTGATCGGACCTTGTTTGTTGTCGGCGACGAGAAGCAATCGATTTACTCGTTCCAGNGAGCACGACCCGAGCGCCTCCGGATCGAGGCACGCGGCTACCTCGATCGGATCGGACCGGACCGGTTCAAGGAGGTGGAGCTGGGCCGGTCATTCCGGACAACGGCGACCGTGTTGAACTTCGTGGACCGTGTCTTTGACACGCCCGAGCGATTGCCGTCCCTGGTCGGCGTCGAAGGCGGCTGGGTCGGCCACGATGCCCACCGTCAGGGTCAGGTCGGCTCGGTCGAGCTATGGCCCTTGTTCGAAGACCCGCAGAACGACGAGCGCGACCCATGGGATCCGGTCGATCAGGACAGCGCGACCAGCGCACGCAAGCAACTGGCCACCGCCCTGGCCCGCGACATCCGCCATCAGGTGGAATCGGGTGCCGGTGTCTATAAGCGCGGATCGGCTCGCCTGCGCCCCTGTCACTATGGCGATTTCCTGGTTCTGGTGCGGCGGCGGGACGCGACATTCGAAGAGATTCTCCGGGCCCTCAAGGCCGAAAAGGTGCCGGTTGCCGGTGCCGACCGGCTGAAGCTCAGCGAGCACATCGTGTTCGATGATTTCAAGGCCCTGGCTCGGTTTCTGCTGTTCCCGAGCGATGATCTCAGTCTGGCAGAAATGCTGCGCAGCCCCTTCATCGATGTGCCGGATTTCGGACCCGCAGACAGTCTGTTCGAGCTGGCCGAGAAGACCGCACGGGGCGGGCGGAGTCTCTGGTCCAATCTCAAGGCCCGGGCGCATGAACAACCGCGCTGGCGATCCGCTGCCAGCTGGCTTGAGGGGCTGATCGCGCGACGCAGTGACAGTCCCTTCGCCCTGTTCAGCTGGTCGCTCAATCAGCTGGATGATCTGGGACGGAGCGGCCGCGCCCGCATTCTGGCCCGCCTGGGGACGNAGGCCGAAGACGCCATTGACGAAGTGCTGAACCAGGTCCTGGCGGCCGAACAGCGGNGGGCCTGGGACCTGGAGACCTGTCTGGCTCAGCTGGAACGCGCCGACGTCCAGGTCAAGCGGGAGCTGGAAGGACCTCGTGGCGAGGTTCGGGTCATGACCGTTCACGGAGCCAAGGGACTGGAAGCCCCGGTGGTCTATCTGCCCGATACCACCTCCAGCCCGAAGGCTCAGGGACCGACATTGATGCGGGTCGAGATCGCGGACACGGACCTTGCCGGCTGGCTGATGGCCCCGTCATCGAAGGCACAGGACGTGCCTGCCACGGCCCAGGCGCGTCAGCAGCTGGACGGGCTGGTGCAAGATGAATCGCTTCGTCTGCTCTATGTGGCTCTGACGCGGGCGCGGGATCGTCTGGTCATCATGGGCCGTCAACTGAAGCGGCCAGCCGCTGGCTTCGATGCGGGCTCTTGGTGGGACGTCCTGGCACAGACATTCTCCACCTGGCCAAGCGATGGCCCCGACCCACTCCAGCAGCTGGACAGCGGGTGCCTTCGCATTGGCAACACCCTCCCCTTGCGAACCGCCAGCCGCAGCGGCGCAACCGCCNCAGCGAGCCTTCTGTCGCCCCTGCCGCCCTGGGCGGCGGTCGCGGCACCGGTCGATCCGCAAGCGCGGCTGGCCACACCGTCACAGATGGGCGAGGTTCTGAGGCTGGTCGCCCCCTCTCCCTTGAGCCGCGATGCGNGCGGCCTGGGCCGTTTCCGGCGTGGCGATCTCATTCACCGCCTGCTCGAACGCCTGCCCGAACTCCCGCCCGAGCAATGGCCACGCGCCGCTCGCCGCATTTTGTCCCGCGAGCGGGATTTGTCGGACGACCAGCGCCAGGAGATGATTCACGCCGCGTTGGGGGTTCTGAACGATAGCCAGTTCGGTGACGTGTTTGGCCCCGGCTCCCGCCCGGAGGCGGCGGTGGCGGGCNTTTTCACCCGAGCTCGGGTCCGCCTGTCAGGTCGGATCGATCGGCTCGTCATCCGGCCAAACCGGGTGTTGCTCATCGATTTCAAGACCAACCGCCCTGCTCCCAAGCGGATCGAGGATGCAGACCCAGCTTACATCCTGCAGATGGCGAGCTATGTCTCAGTCATGAGGCAACTCTATCGAGATCATGTGGTGGGCGCCGCCCTGGTCTGGACCGACGGGCCGGCCCTGATGCCGATTCCCGCCGCGATGATCGCGCAGGCCCTGACCGGCCTGGGACCGGCCGATCCGGCAGTCCGGCTTGAAAACTCGCGTTCAAGACCCACATTCGCTGGCACTCGGCGGAATCGGTCTATGACTGGACCCCATCAAAGGGAGAGATCAAATGGCTACGCTCAAGGTCACCGATGACAGCTTTGAAGCCGATGTGCTCAAGTCCGAAACGCCGGTCCTGGTGGATTTCTGGGCCGAATGGTGCGGCCCGTGCAAGCAGATCGGACCTGCCCTCGAGCAACTGTCCGACGAAATGGCCGGACAGGTGGTCATCGCCAAGGTCAACATCGACGACGACCCCATGACCCCGTCCAAGCTGGGCGTTAAAGGCGTGCCGACCCTGATGCTGTTCAAGGGCGGGCAGCTGAGCGCCGTCAAGCTGGGGCCCATGCCCAAGGGCAAGATTGCCGAGTGGCTGGCCGAACAGGGCGTTGGGGCTGTCGCCGAGGCTTGACCCTCACTGTGGCCAGGTCTGCGGATCTGCTGCCAGCACCTCTCCGGCCAGATAGAGCGAGCCGCAGATCACCACGCGCCCGGCCCCGAGACGCAGGGCGGCTTCCAGTCCGTCGCGCGCTGAGGCCGTTGGCGTTGCGGCCAGGCCATGGCCCCGGGCCACCGCCGCCAGGGCAGAAGGTTCGATACAAGTCCCATCAAGGGACACNGTGAATACCGTGACCTCAGAACCGATCAACGCCNNGAAAAAGCCGCCGGCGTCCTTGGAGGCCAGCAGGCCGCACACCAGAGCTGTAGGCATCGGCGCTTTGTCCTGTCTCTGGGACAAAAACTGAGCCAGAGCGCGCCCCGCATGGGGNTTGTGCCCNCCATCAAGCCACAGTTCCGCACCCACCGCCTGGGCTCTCTGGCCGAATGGACCCGCGGTCAGTCGCTGCAACCTCGCCGGCCAGCGCGTTCCGGTCAGCCCCTCCGCAATGGCCCCTTCGGGCAGGTCCAGGTCGATCGCCACAGCCGTCGCCAGGGCGGCATTGTCGATCTGGTGCGGGCCGGGCAGCGGCGGCAGAGGCAGGTCCAGCAGCCGGTCCTCGCCCTGCCAGACCAGTCGTCCCGCTTCGCTCCAGGCGTCGAAATCGACCCCCAGCCGGGTCAGAGGNGCCCCGACGCGATGGGCCGCCGCCGCGATGACCTGCTCGGCGACCTCACCCTGACGTCCGATCACGCCGCGAGCCCCGGCGAGAATACCGGCCTTTTCGCCTGCCACCCCGGCCAGGTCGGTGCCCAGGAACTCTGCATGGTCCAGGTCGACCGGCGCGATCACGCTGATCAGGGGCCGTGCGATCACATTGGTCGCGTCCAGTGTCCCGCCCAGACCGACCTCGATGATCGCCAGATCGGCGGGGGTCTCGGCCATCGCCAGAAACGCCGCCGCTGTGGTCGATTCAAACACCGTGGCCTGTCCCGGCCCGTCGTCGGTGGCGGCTTCGACCCGATCCAGCACCTCGCCAAGCTGGCCATCCGAGATCAGGTTCCCCGCCAGCCGGATCCGCTCGTTGAACCGCACCAGATGCGGCGAGGTATAGGCATGCACCCGAAGGCCCGCCGCCTCGGCCATGGCGCGAATGAAGGCCACCGTCGATCCCTTGCCGTTGGTGCCCGCGACATGGATCACGGGCGGCAGGCGGTCCTGCGGATTGCCGAGCGCCGCGCACGGTCTCCGCATCCGGTCCAGCGACAGGTCGATGCGCTGGGGGTGCCGTTGCCGCAGGCGCTCGGAGATGGGGTCCAGCGCCACGCGCTCAGCCTGACCGGCGGCCCTGGTCAGGGGTCGGCTCTGACCGAAGGGGATGACCATAACGGCTTCGGGAAGGCTGTCCGGGGACGGCGGTTCATGTCCGTTGGCCTGGCGGATCGCCTCAAAGACAGCGGCCAGGGCGGCACCGTTCGGCGCGTGCCCTTCATCGCGAATGACAAAGCTGGCCCCCTGACGGCCGCTCTGCCCGGCCAGGGCGTGCAGGCGTGACCCATGCGCGGGCGGGATCACCGGATCGGCGAGGCCATGGATGATGACCCACGGCACGGTCAGCCGTGGAACCTCGTCGATATTGCGATAGTCATCGGGCAGGACCACCGAGGCCATGCCAGGCACGACGTCCTTCAGTCGGGTGAAGGTGCCAATGGTCACCAGTTGCTGAGCCGGATGGCGATTGGCCAGACTCATCGCCACCCCACCGCCAAGACTATGGCCCACGATCCAGATGGGACGCGATCCGGCCATGCGCTGGGCCTCGGCAAAGAAGGCATCGGCATCGCGCGCCAGGCCCTCGGCGCTCGGGGTTCCGGGATTGCCGGAATAGCCCCGATACTCCGCCGCAACCAACCCGTAGCCCAGGCCAAGCAGGGGGCCAAACCAGATGGCCGCTTCGCGAGCACTGGAACCATTACCGTGCAAAAGCAGGATCACCGGGCGCGCCGCGTCACCCGTGACACTGAGCCCNTGCAGTGACAATCCATCGGATGTGACCACGGTGGTCAGGCGACCATCCGTCACCCCCTGGGTGGTCAGGGGTTCCACCGGGGCGGGATAGATCCGCTCCCGCACCGGGGCGATCTGAGCCTGGGCGGTCGCGGCAAACAGGGTCAGGACCGCGACAACCAGACCCGCTGCCATCCGCATACCTCGGGCGGTTTGGGGTCTCTGGTCGTCAGGCCGCACGGCGCCGACCATCCATCAGCATACCCAGAACCAGACCCAGAACGCGCGGCAGGTCGGCGCGGCTGACCACCCGGTCAACCATGCCCTTTTCCTGAAGATATTCGGCCCGCTGGAAGCCGGGCGGCAGCTTTTCGCGGATGGTGGCCTCGATCACACGCGGTCCCGCAAAGCCGATCAGGGCCCCAGGCTCGGCCAGGTGCACGTCGCCCAGCATGGCGTAGGAGGCGGTCACGCCGCCGGTGGTCGGATCGGTCAGCACCACGGCGAACGGCAGTTGCGCCTGCTTGAGCTCCTGCACCGCCAGGGTCGAACGGGCCATCTGCATCAGGCTGAGGGCACCTTCCTGCATACGGGCGCCGCCCGCCGCGGTAAAACACACCATTGGGACATCGCGGCTAATGGCCTCGCGCGCAGCCGCGATGAAGGCCTCCCCGGCGGCCATACCCAGAGACCCGCCCATGAAGGTAAAATCCTGTGCGATGACAACGGCGTCCTGGCCCCCAACGGTGCCAAATCCGATAGCCATGGTGTCCTTGCGTCCGGCGGCCTTGCGCGCCGCNATTGAACGATCCCGGTAGGGCTTACCGTCTGAGAACTTCAGCGGATCCTCCGGCACATCCGGCGTCTCGATCCGCTCATACTCACCGTCATCGAAGGTGTAGCGCAGCCGTTGATCGGCATTGATGCGCATGTGACGTCCCGAGGGTGTGACCCACAGGCTGGTTTCCAGGTCCGAGCGGTAGAGCATTTCGCCCGTGTCGGGATCTTTGACCCACAGATTGTCAGGNGTACTGTCGCGGCGACTGACGATCTTGCGCACGCCGGGCGCAAAGCGGCTCAGCCAGCCGACACGGCGATCAGGGGTTTTCTCTGGGGGACGGGTCTTGTCTGCCATGCGGGCTCTCTAAACGCTTTCGGCCTGCCGCGCACCNCTGACGGCCTGGGCCAGGGATTGCACCTTGTCCAGAACGCGCGAGACCGGCGAAGCGTTCGCCTCCAGAGCCGTCGCCACTTCCTCCACCAGAGCCGAACCGACCACCACAGCGTCGGCGACACGGGCGATGGCTGCGGCTCGTTCTGGGGTCTTGATGCCAAAGCCGACCGCGGCGGGCAGACCACTGGCCGCACGCACCCGGTTGACCGCGGGGGCCACGTCCTCGGCCACGGCCTCCTTCACGCCCGTGACCCCGGCCACAGAGACGTAATAGACAAAGCCGCTGGTGCCCGCCGCGATCACCTTCAGGCGGGCATCATCGGAGGTCGGGGTCGCCAGCCGGATCAAAGAAATCTGCACCGCATCCAGAGCCTGGACCAGGGGCGCGGCCTCCTCTGGCGGGCAGTCGACGACGATCAGGCCATCGACCCCCGCCTGGGCGGCGGCGGCGGCGAACCGCTCATAGCCCATCGACTCGATCGGATTGAGATAGCCCATCAGGATCAGCGGCGTCGTCTCATCTCCGGCCCGGAAGGCCTGAACCAGGTCCAGCGTTCCCTGCACTGTCAGGCCGGCCTTCAGCCCCCGTTGTGCCGCCTTCTGAATCGGCGGCCCTTCGGCCATGGGATCGGAAAATGGAAAGCCCAGCTCGATCAGGTCAGCTCCGGCCTCAGGCAGGCCGCGCAGGATCGCCAGCGCCTGGGCCCGGTCTGGATCGCCGGCCATGACATAGGTGACAAATCCGGCACGACCTTCCGTCTTCAGGGCCGCAAAGCGGGCATCGATACGCGCCGTGGTCACTGGGCCTCCTGCAGGATGGGGCTATTCGCAGCGCAGGCATCACCCGGCATGGCCGCAAAACCAGCACAACCGTCTCGCCCTGATCGACCGCCAGCATCTGCAGACCATCACAGCCGCCGCCGGTCCGACGACGCACGAAAGCCCGGCGATGGTCCGACCCGGCCACATCCAGCCAGCTGAGGACATAGAGCTGATCGACATAGGCCTGGATGATCGCTGTCTCCTGCTCCGCCGGAGCCGTCAGACAGGTCGCGCCCTGGAAGACCTCCAGCCCGCCACAGGTGGCATCAGCGACTGCCGGGGCCAGAACCGGCACGTCCGCCGGCAGGAACCGGGGCGTATCCGGGGTCGGGGCCACCTGCGGCACAACTGCCAGGCTGGCCGCCAGCAAAAGACCGAGCATCACAGCTTCACTCCCAAATGATCCGCCACCGTAAAGATGTCCTTGTCGCCACGCCCGCTCATGACCACGACGATGTCGCCGTCCGGTCCGACCTCACGAGCAATCTCGGCAGCGCGGGCCAGGGCGTGGCTGGGTTCCAGGGCAGGGATAATGCCCTCCAGGCGCGAGCATTGCTGGAAGGCCTCCAGCGCCTCGTCATCGGTGGCGGCGCGATACTCGGCCCGGCCCAGATCATTCAGCCAGGCATGCTCTGGCCCGATGCCGGGGTAATCCAGCCCCGCCGAGATTGAATGCCCTTCTAGGATCTGCCCATCTGCATCCTGCAACAGATAGGTTCGGTTGCCGTGCAGAACGCCGGGACGGCCACCCTTCAGGCTGGCGGCGTGATCGGGCCCATCCAGCCCGTGACCGGCGGCCTCCACACCGATCAGGCGTACATCGGCATCGTCGACGAAGGGGTGGAAGGCCCCAATGGCATTGGAGCCGCCACCAATGCAGGCCACCACCGCATGCGGCAGACGCCCGATCCTGGCCAGGGACTGGCGCCGGATCTCGCGCCCGATCACCGACTGCAGGTCACGCACCATGGCCGGGTAGGGAGCCGGACCTGCGGCCGTGCCGATGATGTAATAGGTGTCCGAGACATTGGTGACCCAGTCCCGCATGGCCTCGTTCATGGCGTCCTTCAGGGTCGCCGCCCCCGCCGTGACCGGGAACACCTCTGCCCCCAACAGCTTCATGCGGAAGACGTTAGGCTTTTGCCGCTCGACATCGACCGCGCCCATATAGACCGTGCAGGGCAGGCCGAAACGGGCCGAAACGGTGGCCGTCGCCACGCCATGCTGACCCGCTCCGGTCTCGGCGATGATGCGGGTCTTGCCCATGCGACGGGCCAGCAGGATCTGACCCATGCAGTTGTTGATCTTGTGCGCCCCGGTGTGATTGAGATCTTCGCGCTTCAGCCACACCTTCGCGCCGCCGAACGCCTCGGTCAGCCGCTCGGCGAAATACAGCGGGCTCTCACGCCCCACATAGTCGGCCAGATAGCCATCAAGCTCGGCCTGAAAGGTCGGGTCGGCCTTGGCCGCGTCCCAGGCCCCACCCAGCTCATGGATCAGCGGCATCAGCGTCTCGGCCACGAACCGCCCGCCATAGGGGCCAAAGCGTCCCTCGGCATCGGGCCAGGCATAGGTATTGGGCAGCGGGGCGTTCACAGTCGGGTCCTTGCCGAAGGGGAGCGGCGAGTCAGGCGCGTTTCGTTCGATCCAGAAACGCAGAGATCAGGGCCGCGTCCTTAACACCGGGGCACTTTCGACGCCAGAGGAGACATCCACCATGGGTGCGCCAGAAATCTGGATCGCCTCGGTCACATTGTCCGGGGTCAAGCCTCCGGCCAGGAACCAGGGCTGCCGCCAGGCNCGGTCGGACAACAGGGTCCAGTCGAACGACAGGCCATAACCACCGGGGCGATCCGACCCTTCGGGCGGCTTGGCATCAAACATCAGGTGATCGGCGAACGGCTCCCAGGCATCGGCCAAGGCAAGGTCATCCTCGCCTCGCACCGGCAAGGCACGGATGATGCCGACGCCATAGGTCTGCCGCAGGGTCTCGGCCCGCGTGGGTGCTTCCTGGCCATGCAGCTGGATCAGGTTCGGCTTCAGCGTGCCCATGATGTCGGCGATCAGGGCATCGTCGGCATCGACCGTCACCGCCACCACCTGGGCCCGGCCCCGCGCCGGTCCGGCCAGCGTGGCCGCCAGGGCCGGATCGACATGGCGCGGGCTGGGGGCAAANATCACAAAGCCCAGGAAGTCGGCTCCGCCCTCCAGGGCAGCGCCGACGGCACCGGCTGTCGTCAGACCGCAGATCTTGACCTGGGTCATGAGATGCCCCCAGGGTCCGCAAACACCTGATCGATATCAGCCGCCGCCATCAACCGCCACTGACCAGGTTCCAGATCTACAGGCAGGCACAGGCCGCCGACCTGCTCGCGGTGCAGGGCCTCGACGTGGTTGCCGGTGGCCGCAAACATCCGCCGGACCTGATGGTAGCGGCCTTCGTGGACCGTCAGCCGGGCTTCGGTCGGTGTCACCACCTCCAGTTCGGCCGGTTTCAGGGGCTTGTCCTCGCCCTCCAGCATCAGCTCGCCGGAGGCAAACAGGCTGGCTTCGGACCCATCCATGGGGCGAGCCAGTTGGGCGCGATAGACCTTGGCCACATGGCGCTTGGGGCTGATGATCCGGTGCAACAACTGGCCATCATCGGTCATCAGCAGAAGGCCACTGGTCTGCTTGTCCAGTCGGCCAACCGTCGAGATGGCCGGATCACGCATCAGCCAGCGCGGCGGCAACAGGTCGAACACCAGAGCCCCGTCCTCCTTGCGCGAACAGCTCATGCCCAGCGGCTTGTTCAGCATCAGGCACAGGCCCGGCATCGGGTCCAGCGGCTGGCCCTGGACGGTCATGCGGGCCGGCAGATCGGAAGCCAGCTCCACGCGCTGAGCCGCATCCCGGCGGCTTGCCGTCCAGCAACACCTGATCAGCCAGGGCCAGCTGGGAGATCTGGCTGCGCGAGCCGTAGCCCATGGAACCCAGCATCCGATCCAGTCGCATCGTCGCCATGGCGTCCGGCTCCTATTTTACCGCCCGAAAGACCTTGTAGCCGCCCTCGTCCGCCACCCGGTCCACACGCTTGAAGGCCTCGCCCAGGACCGCCTCATAGGGCAGGTGCCGATTGGCCACCAGCCACAGAACTCCTCCGCGCTTCAAGGGCNNCGCCGCCTGGCGGACAAAGCCCTGACCGACGCGGCGGTCCTCGGTCCCACCGTCGTGGAAGGGCGGATTGCTGACCACAAAATCCAGGTCGCCGGAGCCGGTCAGGGTCAGTACATCGGCCCAGGCGAAGCCGGCGCGGTCGTCGGTCACATTGGCCCGCGCTGCGGCGACCGCCCGACGGTCACGGTCAATCAGTTGCAGCCCCGTCACCGCCGCGCTGTTCAGCACCCCCATCGATAGCAACCCCAGCCCACAGCCGAGATCAGCCCCGGCCCCGGACAGCGGCGGCAGAGCCTGCAGCAGGAGGGCCGTGCCCGCATCGATCCGGTCCCAGGCAAAGATCCCCGGCTGGGTCATCAGGCCGCTGGCCGCATCACGGCGCGGCCCNCCGGCTCGGATCGCCGTGTCCAGCGCCGCCGTGTCAACGTGGTCCGGTCGCATGGCCTGGCAACGGCGGTGATGCGCCTTGGCCGTCTCGGCAACGGTCAGGCCAAAGGCTTCCAGTTCGGCCTTCAAACGTGAGCCACCTGCGGTCTTGGGTGCCATCACGTCGAGCCAGCCGCCGGGGCGCACGGCCCGAACCGCCAATGCCAGGTCATGGCGGCGCTCCAGGACACCGGGCGCGGCCAGCATGACCACCCGCTCAACCGAACCCTCCGCCAGCGAATCCAGCGCAATCGACCCCGGGATCAGGGGCGAGATTTGCACAGCCTCGGAGGGCGGATCGAACACGGCCGGCGGCCGACCCTGGATGCGGTCATGGGGCGGGCTCTAGCGGCTTTCCGGCCCGGCTGAAAGCGAACAGGCCGTTCACCGGCCCGACGATCCGCGCTATGGCCCTTGCATGCCTGAGTTGCCCGAAGTCGAGACCGTCCGCCGGGGTCTGGAGCCAGTGCTGGCCGGGGCCCGCCTGGGGCAGGTGCGCCAGAACCGACCGGACCTGCGCTTTCCCTTTCCCGAGGGGTTCGCCGGACGCCTGAACGGGGCCCGTGTCGAGCGGCTGGACCGACGGGCCAAGTATCTGCTGTTCACCCTGTCGACCGGCGGCGTCTGGGTGACACATCTGGGCATGACCGGTCGTTTTACCCTGGAAGGCAGCGAGTTGGGGCGTNTCGACGCCCAGGTGCCCGCCATCGGGCCGCACGAGCATCTGTCCCTGGTGGCCGAGCGCGGCGGTCGGTCGACCCGGATCGGCTATGCCGACGCCCGCCGGTTTGGCTTCATGGGCCTGATCCCCGGCCCGGAGGTCGAGCATCACNCCTGGTTTGTAGGCCTGGGACCCGAGCCTTTGGGCAACCAGTTCTCGGCGGAACATCTGTATCAGGCCTTCCGGNGGCGAAAACAGAGCATCAAGGTCAGCCTTCTGGACCAGCGCATCGTCGCAGGCCTGGGCAACATCTATGTTTGTGAGGCCCTGTGGCGGGCACAGATCTCGCCCACCGTCGCCGCCGGAAAGGTGTCGCGACCCCGGCTCGAATCCTTGACCCTGGCCGTTCGTGACGTGCTGGCCGAAGCGATCCGGGCAGGAGGATCAACCCTGCGTGACTTCGCCAATGCCGAAGGCGGACAGGGCTATTTCCAGCACCGGTTCGATGCCTATGGTCGCGAAGGACTGGCCTGTCACCGAGGCGATGGCGGGACCATCCGCCGGATCGTGCAGGGCGGTCGCTCCACCTTCTACTGTGCAGTGTGCCAGAAGCGGTGACCCCAGACCGCCAGGACCCAGACATGACGGATCGCGCCCGCATCATCCTGTTCCGCGGCATGAACACCGGCGGGGCAGGGCCCCCGNTCAGCGCCCAGCGGGCCCTGGCGCTGGAGCTGGGTTTGCAAAACCCGCGCACCCTTCTGGCCTCGGGCAATCTGGTGGTCGACAGCGACCTGGACCCCGCGAACATTGAAGCCATGATCGAGGCCGCCATGGGCCAAACCTTCGGCCTGAATATCGCCGCGATGGTGCGCACCGGCCACCACTGGGCTGAACTGGTGGCCGCCAATCCGTTTGCAGAAGAAGCAAAGGCTGACCCCGCCAAGGTGTTGGCCATGGTGATGAAGTCAGGGTTCAACCCGGCGGCGCGCGATGAGCTTGCGGCCTTTGCGACCGGCGGGGAGATGCTGGAGGTCGTTGGGCTACCAACCGGCGGCACGGTGGCCTACTTCTGGTTCCCACAGGGCCAGGGCCGATCTGTGCTGGCCNGAAAGGCGACGCCCCGGCGGATCGGGGTGGGCACCGGGCGAAATNGGAACACAGTGCTCAAACTGGCAGAAATGGTCGCGGCGTAACCCGCCCGAGGTGCCCGCCCAGGCGAATGTTTCGCCCGTCAGGTGACGGCTTGCGCGATCGAGGCGATCAAGTGGCACGTCTGGCGTAAATCATGCACTGTCCGGCTTATGAACGCTTGCCTGAACCGACTTGCTGCAATCTGTCCCGCCGTAGCGACCGCCCTGGTCCTGGGCCTGATGACGGCGCTACCCGCACGGGCCGATCCGCCGATCTGGACCGTGCGCGATGCCGACACCGAAATGGTGCTGTTTGGCTCGGTTCACTCGCTTCCGCCGGGCATCCAGTGGCGCTCCCNNCAGCTTGAGCGAGCCCTGGCCCAGGCCGATCTGGTGGTGTTTGAGATTCTGACCCCGGAGNGGGAAGAGGAAACCGCCGCCTTCTACGGGCCAATGTTCCGGCAGATGCTGGCCGAGCGGCCGCTCAACACCGTGCTGTCGCCGCCGACCTACGCCCGGGTCCAGGCGGCAGCGACCAGCCTGAACCTGCCGCCAGAGGCGCTCAACATGATGCGTCCCTGGGCGGTAGCGCTGTTGCTGGACCAGGATCAGCAGGCCGACCTGGGCCGTTCCGGTGATCTGGGCGTGGACACCCAGATTGAAGCCGGCCTTGCGGCGGGACGGCGCACCGAAGCCCTGGATACCGATGCCCTGCTGCAAGCCTCTATCCAGGCCTTCGCCGAGTTTGGCGATGCCGAGGGCGAAGCCATGATCCTGGAGGTGCTCAACGCGCGATGTCGAGAAGACGNNCTGGACCTGACAGTCGAGCGGTCCTGGGCCCAGGGCGAGCTGGGGCCGCTGTTGGAAGAGGTGGCTACGATGAAGCGCGAGGCCCCGCTGCTGTATCAGGTGCTGCTGATCGACCGGAACCGCGGCTGGCTGCCCGCCCTGATCCGCATGATGCGACTGGAGCGCCGCGTGGTGGTGGTCGCCGGGGCCGCCCATATGGTCGGCGATGAGNGACTGCCGGCCCTGATGCGCCGGGTCGGCTATCAGGTTGAAGGCCCCGGCCTTTAACGACTAGCCTGTCCGGACCCGTGGGCAGGCCCGGGGTGACGAGGATCCTCCCATGTCGTTTCGCGAAAAGCATCTCTGGGCCAGCATCGCTGCCACCCTGGGCGTCTGGGGCTATTATTTTTGGCGACTGTTCGAACACATCCGCGATGGAGACCTGAAGAGCGACCATTTCGTGGGCCCCATGAGTGGGCTGTTCATCCTGTGCCTGGTTCTGGTGGTGGTGATCGAAGTCAGCCTGACCCTGGTGGCCACCTGGACCAGTCGCCAGACGCTGGATCGGGCCCGGCGCGAGCGGGAGATGAAGGCGGCCCTGCAAGCCAGCCATGTGGCCCTGATGGTGCTGATGGTGCTGGTGATGGGTCTGGCAGTCCTGGCCTACAGCCTGGGCCTGACCAAGGGCGTGCTGGTCGGCGATGGACCCAAGGCGTTGATGACGCTGAACAATGCCGGGGCCCTGATGGCCAACATCCTGCTGTTCGTCGTGGTGCTGTCGGAGCTGGTTCGCTTCTCCCTGACCCTGGCCTTGATCCGACGGCGCAGCTGACGCCAGGCCCGCAGGCCTGTCGCGGGCGCACCACCCTGGGCCCGAGTTTCTGCGGCGCATCCGCCTCGCTGATGGCCATGACGACAGCGGGGGCTATAGGGCGCGGCACTCACCCCTGGATGCTGAACGGGCAGTGCCATGCGCTATCTGCACACCATGGTCCGCGTCACGGACCTCGACGCTTCGCTGCGATTCTATTGCGACCTTCTGGGCCTGCAGGAGATGCGGCGCATGGACCATGAGGCGGGCCGCTTCACCCTGGTGTTTCTGGCCGCCCCCGCCGACCGAGCCCGCTCCGCTGGCGAGCGGTCGCCCGAGGTCGAGCTGACCTACAACTGGGATCCAGAGCCTTATCCCGGCGGCCGCAACTTCGGGCACCTGGCCTATCAGGTCCAGGACATCTATGGCGCGTGCCAGCGGCTGATGGATGGCGGCGTGACCGTCAATCGACCGCCGCGCGATGGGCGCATGGCCTTTGTCCGTTCCCCCGACGGCATCTCGATCGAGCTGTTGCAGGCGGGCGAGCCGCTGGCCCCGGCCGAGCCCTGGGCCTCCATGCCGAATACCGGAACCTGGTAATGGCGTGGGCGATCCGAGGCGCGCTGATGGCTGTGCCGCTGACACTCCTGGTCGCCTGTGCGTCGACCACCGAAAGCAATACGGGGCGCACCGGCACCGAGCAGCTGCTGCTGACACGCGCGNCCGAGCGGGCGGTCGAGNGCCTGATCCTGCCCATTCCCAGCGGATCGCGGGTCTATGTCGATGACCAGTATTTCCGTGGCGACAGCACCGCCTATGCCATCAGCGCCATTCGCGCCGCCCTGTCGGATGCTGGCTATGCCCTGGTGCCAAGCAAGGCCGACGCTGATGCTGTGTTCGAGATTCGCGCCGGGGCCCTGTCGATCGATCAGATGCGCCGGGTGTTCGGCCTGCCGGACATGCGGGTGCCGATCAATGAGAACCTCAATGTCGTCTCCATCCCGGAACTGTCGGTCTATAGCCGTCGCGACCGGACCGGCGTGGCCGAGTTTTCGGGCTTCCTCTACAACCCGCGCAGTGGCGTGCCCCTGGGGGCCGTGCTGCCGATGACCGGTCAGTTCAGCATCCGCAGCCACAAGCTGCTGATGATTGTGGCCTGGGGCCAGCAGAGCCTGGACCCCGGAGAGCGCGACNCCGGCGACAGCTGGCGCGTTCCAGGGCGATAGACACCAGCAATGCGGTGACGGACGCGCTCAGCCCGCCTATGGTCCGGCGCATGAGCGATACCCCCAAAGCTGATCAGCCCATCCGGCTGTGGATGATTGACGCCTCGGCCTATATTTTCCGGGCCTATCACGCCCTGCCGCCATTGACGCGCAAGTCCGATGGTCTGCCGGTCGGGGCGGTCCAGGGCTATTGCAACATGTTGTGGAAGCTGATCCGCGACATGAAGGGGGACGATGGGCCGACCCATCTGGTGGCCATTTTCGACCATTCGGAANAGACCTTCNGAAACGATCTCTATCCTGAGCACAAGGCCCACCGACCGCCCGCGCCCGAGGATCTCGTGCCGCAGTTCCCGCTGGTGCGCGACGCCACGCGGGCCTTCGGCGTGGCGTGCGTCGAAGCCCCCGGCTTTGAGGCCGACGACCTGATCGCCACCTATGCCCGGCTGGCGGTCGAGGCGNGGGGAGAGGCGGTCATCGTCTCGTCCGACAAGGACCTGATGCAACTGATCGGGCCTCATGTGGTCATGTGGGACCCGCTGAAGGATCGGCGCCTGGCCGAGGAAGCGGTGATGGAGAAGTTCGGCGTCAGCNCCGACAAGATGATCGACCTGCAGGCCCTGGTCGGCGACAGCGTGGACAACGTGCCGNGGGCACCCGGGATCGGCCCGAAGACGGCGGCCCAGCTGCTGGATGAGTATGGCGATCTGGACACCCTGCTGGACCGGGCCGAAGAGATCAAACAGCCCAAACGCCGCGAGACCCTGATCGACAAGCGCGAGCAGATCCTGATGTCGCGCCAGCTGGTGACGCTGGACCAGCATGTGCCCTCGCCGGAGCCGATTTCGGATTTTGAGGTCCGCGACCCGGACCCGCAGNCGCTGGCGGACTTCTTCGATGAGATGGAGTTCCGGTCCCTTCGCACGCGCGTCGGCGATGGCAAGGCCCCGGTTCGCGAGNGGTCGGCCTTCGCGCCCNAGCCGATGAGCGCGCCCGTCGCGACGCCGCGGTTTGCCCCGGCGGCCCCGCCCACGCCGACAGACGCCCAGTCCTTTGATGCTGCGGCCTATGTCTGCATCCAGACTCTGGAGGTGCTGGACGCCTGGATCGCGCGCGCCACCCAGGCGNGGGTTGTCGGCTTCGACACCGAGACCAGCAGCCTGTCCTCGACGCATTCAGAGCTGGTCGGCCTGAGCCTGGCGCTGGCGCCCAACGATGCGGCCTATCTGCCGCTGACACATGAGCCTGTCCCTGNNGCCAGCGACGGCGGCCTGGACTTCGGCGGGGCCCAGGCGGATCCGCGAAGCANNGCCTTGTTCAGCCCCCTGGATCAGGCGATAGCGCGCCTCAAACCCCTGCTGGAAGACCCGGCGGTGCTGAAGGTCGGGCAGAACATCAAATACGATCTGGGCGTCATGGCCCGCCATGGCATCACCGTGGCACCCTACGATGACACCATGCTGCTGTCGTATGTGCTGGAGGGCGGCCTGCATGGCCACGGCATGGATGACCTCAGCCGGCGTCTTCTGGGTCATAGCCCCATTGCCTTCAAAGAGGTGGTCGGCACCGGCAAGAAGCAGCTCAGCTTCCGCCACGTCGAACTGGCCCCGGCCACCCGCTATGCCGCCGAAGATGCCGATGTGACCTTGCGCCTGTGGCAGTTGCTGAAGCCGCGCCTGACCGATGAGCGGCTGAGCACGGTCTATGAGACGCTGGAACGCGGTATGCCGCAGGTGCTGTCAGACATGGAGCTGGCCGGCATCCGCATAGACCCGGCCCGGTTGAAGTCCCTCTCGACCGAGTTCGGCATGAGGATGGTCGAGCTGGAGGATGAGGCCCAGAGGCTGGCCGGGCATCCTNTCAACGTCGGCTCACCGCGCCAGATCGGGGAGATCCTGTTCGGCGAGATGNGCCTGCCGNGCGGCAAGAAGACCGCCAACGGTCAGTGGGAGACGGGCGCGGCGACGCTGGAAACCCTGGCCCAAACCCATGACCTGCCGCGGGTCCTTCTGGATTTACGCCAGCTGGCGAAACTGAAAGGGTACTATACCGACGCGCTGTTCGAGGCGNCGGACAAGGACACCGACCGAGTCCACACCTCCTACCAGCTGGCGGCCGCCTCGACCGGGCGACTGGCCTCGTCCGATCCGAACCTGCAGAACATCCCCATCCGCACCGAGACGGGGCGCCAGATCAGGAAAGCCTTCATCGCCGCGCCGGGCCATGTGGGTNTGATCAGCGCCGACTATAGCCAGATCGAGCTGCGCCTCCTGGCCCATATCGGTGACATCCCCGAGCTTAAGGCCGCCTTTGCCGCCGGGCATGACATCCATGCGGCCACCGCGTCCGAGATGTTCGGCGTGCCCCTGGACCAGATGGATCCCGAGACCCGCCGCCGGGCCAAGGCCATCAACTTCGGTATTGTCTATGGCATCTCGGCCTTTGGCCTGGCCAATCAGCTGGGCATCGATCAGGGCGAGGCGGCGGCCTATATCAAGACCTATTTCGAGCGTNTTCCCGGCATTCGCGACTATATGGACCGCATCAAGGCCGAGGCCCGGGCGACCGGCCAGGTGGAAACCCTTTTCGGACGCCGCATCCATATTCCCGCCGTCACCTCCAAGAGCCAGGCCGAGCGCGCGTTCGGGGACCGCGCCGCGATCAATGCCCTGATCCAGGGCAGTGCCGCCGACATCATCCGCCGGGCCATGATGCGGATGCCAGGGGCGCTTATGAACGCCGGACTGAAGACCCGCATGCTGCTGCAGGTTCACGACGAGCTGGTGTTCGAAGCGCCAGAGGGCGAGGCGGAGGCCGCCGTGACCCTGATCAAGCGCGTGATGGAAGGGGCGTCCGAGNCTGCCGCCGCCTTGTCGGTTCCACTGGTGGTCGATGCCAGGGCGGCTTCGNATTGGGACGATGCCCACTAGGTCGGACCGGTATCTGGCGATGCCCTTGCGGGATTTGAATTTATTCCTACATCAACCCGGGCCGCCATCCTGTGGTCCCGGTCTTTGACATGTTGAATACGGGGCCTCCGCCAGGGAGCCACCACAGGAACCGTCGAACCCTCGGGGCCATGGCCGGACCGGCTCCAGGTCAGACTTCAGACTGTTCAGACTCTGTTTTTTGATTTGTCCCCGTCTGAAGACAGGAATTGGCACCCTTGGCACCCTTGGCACTGTGAATTCCTGATCCGCCGCGTGCCGTATCCACCCAGCGACGGCAGCCCTTCAATGGACAGGAGGGCCGATGGCAGCGATGCGGCCGAAACGACGAAAGCCGCCCGGTTGGCCGGGCGGCTCGGTTGATCTTGGGGCGCTTGACCCGTCTATTCCAGCTCGGTGATCACGATGTTGGACGAGGCCGTGCCGCCGCTATAGGTGCCGACCCAGATGTCATAGACACCGGATTGCGGGTTCTGTAGGCGCACGCGGGCATTGCGGTTGCCGGCACTGTCGTCGTCGCAATACCACTCGCCGCTGGGGCCGTTGACCACCAGGGTGACATCGGTGCCCGACTCGGTGCGGATGACCAGCGGCAAGGACCCGGCCTGATAGGTCAGCTCATAATCCGGGGCAGCGGCGATGCTGCCGCGGCAGGACGAGGAGACCGAAGAAGCCTCAATCGTTCCCCCGGCGGTCACCACAACGCGATAGGGATCCGGTGTGAAGCCGGACGAAAGGTAGGTCGACCTGTAAGTGGCCGGCAGGCTGGCATCCACCCCGCCCGAATAGCCANNTTGCCGCCGCCATAGAAATTCTGGGTTCCCGGCGGTATTGCCTGCACTCAGCTCGCTGATCTGAATCTGGGCTGAGGCCGTGCCACCTGCATAGGTGCCAATCCAGACGTCATAGTTGCCGCTCATGGGATTGGTGAAGGTGACCTGCGCATTGGTACCGCCGCCGGAATCATCGTCGCAATACCACTGGCCATCCGGCGCGTTGACCACCAGGGTGGTGTCGGAACTGGCCACCGTGCGGAAATAAAGCGGCAGCGAACCGGCGGAATAGGTCAGCTGGATATCCGGCGCATTGGAAATCCGACCGGTGCAGGGCGAGCCGATGCTGGACGCATCAATCGTGCCACCCGCCGTCACCGAAATGGTATAGGGATCGGGCGTAAAACCCGACGACAGGGAATAGTCGCCGTAGTTGGACGGTTGGGTGAAATCCTGAGCCTGGGCTGCGCCAGCCAGGGTGCAGGCACCCGCCAGGGCCAAGGCCGAAACGAGAAGGCGATTCATGGGGTTTATCCTCCAAAAGTTGGGCGCAAGCTGTTACGGCTCCGCTTCCGAGTCAATCCGACGATAGCTGACGAAACGCCCATCCAGATGAACCGTCAATGACCAGATTACAGCATTCCATGAACCCGGATGTGCTGATTGTCGGGGCGGGGGCTGCGGGCATGATGTGTGCCATAGAGGCCGGGCGGCGCGGTCGCCGCGTTCGGATCATTGACCATGCCGCAAATCCTGGTGAGAAAATCCGCATTTCAGGTGGCGGGCGTTGCAATNTCACCAACCTAGGCACCGGAGTTCATGCCTTCCTGNGGCGCAACCCGCGTTTTGCCACCTCGGCCCTGAAGCGGTTCACCCAGCACGATTTCATCAAGCGGATCGATCAGGCCGGGATTGCCTGGCACGAGAAGACCCTGGGTCAGCTGTTCTGCGATGACAGCGCCAAGCAAATCATCACCTGGCTAACCGGTCAGATGGCCGAGGCCGGGGTGGACCTGAGCCTCGGCATGNGGGTCGACCACTGCCGCCGCTCTGGTGAGGGGTTTCAGGTCCGCCTGTCGGACGGCAGCGCAGTGGAATGCCGCTCGCTGGTGCTGGCTACTGGCGGCAAGTCGATCCCGAAGATGGGAGCCACGGGCTGGGCCCTGGACACGGCCCGGTCCTTCGGACTGGAGGTCACCGACACGCGGCCAGCCCTGGTGCCCCTGACCNTTGATCCGGATCGGCTGGCCCGCNTGGGCCCGCTGGCGGGGGTCTCGGTCCAGGCGGAGGTGCGCCACGGCAAGACCCGCTTCGCCGAGGGTCTGTTGTTCACCCATCGCGGGCTGTCGGGGCCGTCCATCCTGCAGATCAGTTCCTACTGGCGAGAGGGCGACGCGATCACCGTGTCGCTGGCCCCGACCGCGNATGTGTTCCGGAGCCTGCGAGACGCCCGCTCCGAACACGGCAAACAGGCCATACACACGGCCCTGAGCCAATTGATCCCGCGGCGGCTGGCGGAGGCGATCTGTGGGGCAGAGGCGGTGGCGGGAAATCTGGGCGATCTTTCCGATGCCCGTCTCAGGCAGCTGGACCAAGCCGTCAACGGCTGGTCCGTCAAACCCGTAGGATCCGAGGGCTACCGGACAGCCGAGGTTATGCTGGGCGGCATCGCGACCGCGGACCTGGACCAGCAGACCATGATGGCGCGCACCGTCCCGGGCCTGTTCGCGATCGGCGAGGCCGTCGATATCACCGGCTGGCTGGGCTACAATTTTCAGTGGGCCTGGTCATCAGGATGGGTTGCCGGCCAGGCGGCCTGACCCCAACAAAGTGACCTGCGGCCAAGCGTCACCTTGCTCCGGCCCGAGCTGCACCTATCTTCAAGTGTAGCGGTGCGGGCCCTCTGGCGCGTCCCATCCGATCCCCCTCCGGATCGGGGGCGCGTGATGTCGGACCGCGGTCGGACACCTCGGCGTTGCGCCCAGTTCCCCTGCTGGTGAGCGCCGCCGCGGTGGCCGACTTTTCCAACCTTTGCCCGGACTGAACATGCCCCTTTTGATGTGCCCAAACGACAACTCCGCCATGCAGACGCTTGATCGCAACGGCGTGCAGTTCGACATGTGTCCGACCTGTCGGGGGTCTGGCTAGACCGGGGCGAGCTGGAGAAGCTGAGGGCGCCGCCCAGGAAGGTCGCGCATCCGCCGTCGCGGCATCGCCCGAGCCGACGACACGACCGACACCGCGCCCGCGCGACGATCGGTATGTAGACGACCGCCACGGGCACGACCGCTATCGCGGGCACGACGATCGCTATCGCAAGAAGAAGCGTCTGGACATCTTCGACATCTTTGACTGACGTCAGACCGCCATGCGCCGGTCCGAGCTCAGGCCGCCAACCCTGCAGATTTGAACAGGGGCTTCAGCGCACCAAGCCCGGCGGCGTCGCCCACCAGGGCCTGGCGGGTTTGAGGCTGCCGCATCACCTTGACCGCTTCAGTCCGCGCGGCCTCAGCCGCTGCGCCCAGAGGAGCCGTCNNTCCTGACGCCATGCGCAGCAGAGCCGCCAGGCGCGCAACCAGAGGGGCGTTGGCGCGGGCCAGACCGGACGCCATCTTGGCATCGGCCTCGATCAATCCGCCAACCCGACCAATGTGGCCGCAGACCTCCTCTGTGTCCTCTTCGGACAGGGCTGCAGATCGCACCGCCTTCTGCAGCACCGCCAGAGCCCCCAGACGATTTGCGGGNGACGGCCCACCGTCGACGCGCGGCAGACGCATGGCCGTTTCAAATCGCAGGGACCCGACGCTGGCCGAAAGCCACCGGGCCGCCGACCTCTTGTTGGCGATACCGGTCACATTCTCACACAGGCGTGTCAGGACCTCAGCCTCTTCGAGGGGACCTTTGCAGCCCTCGGCGTACTGGCCAACAAACTCGGCTGTGACCAGAATCTTGGATCGCTCCGAGAAGGCGTCCTGGACCTCTTCGGGGCTGAGCAGACGCCCGCTGGCGGCCGTCAACATCATCGCCAGGGCGCGCAAGACATCGATTTCGGCCGTGGCGTCGCTGGGGCGCAGACGCCGGGGCGTCTTCAGTTCGCTGGCCACCAACTGCATCAGGCTGGCGGCGAGGAGCGGCAAGTCCCCNGCCGCAATCCGCTCGCCTAGCCGGGCACTGGGGCCCTCGATCGGCGGCACGACCAGAGCCAGTCGCGCATCCTGTCTGATAAGCGCCGACACCTCGCGCTGCGCCAACATGCGCACCACGGCGCACAGCAGACCGCCATGATCCAGCGACGGGCCGACGATTCCTGCCAGGGTCGGACGGTGGGCAAGCATCTCGCACAGAACCTGCTCAACCGGCCCAAGCACGAGGTTGCGGCCAGGACCTTCGGCGGGCGCGGATTCAACGAGTTCCAACAGAATGTCGAGCCGGGCGTGAGCTCCCGACACGCCCTGCAGGCGCCGGGCCAGCGCACCGCCCATGACAAAGGCTCGCTCGGGTTGTTGCAAGATTTCGGCAACGATCTGATTCAGCGAGTGTGCAGACAGATCCGGAAACAGATTNCTGCGGCCGGCCGTGAGCAGCCGTTCGACCGCCTGATCCGCCAACCGCTGGTAGTGGCGAACCAACTCGTGCACCGATTGACCCAGAGCCTGACTTTCGGGCACGGCCACCTTCTGGATGACGTGCTGGAGTTCCATGCCCGAGGCATCGAGAATCTCGGCAAGATCCGGCCGGTGGAGCAGTTCGAAGATCGTCACNCCTTGNCGCGACAGCCAGGTCTCAAGCAGGCGACCCAGGGTCTTGCGCGCCTGGGGCGCATAGAGGTCGCTGGGCGATACGCAACGGGGNGTACTCGGGCACTCACTCACTACTTTACTAACTTTCTGCTCGGGCGAACCCCTGGAGAATACAGTCATGCTGGCGAACTCGCCGGTCGCGGGGTCNAGGGTTTCCTTGGTGATCCGGGCCGCGACAGCCCGGTTTTCAGCCAGAATTTCTTCTGCGGCTTCAAAAGCCTGCGTTCTGCTTTCCGTGGCCATGTGCAAGCTCCACGACGACGGCTCGGTCTTGCGCACAAACAACTCGAAATGGACCAAACTCGCCATGAAGCCATTCTGGGGCGAGTGTCCTTAATGCGGTTTTCAGGCAGGGTTTACAGTATCCTTGCACGGCCCGCGCCCGCCTGCCGCACAAATGACATGTCCGGTTGAGAACGGTTACGCTTATGGTGCGTTGAAAGCAGGGCTGTGCGCAGCTACCTAGGGCGAACCGGCAAGGAGGCAGATTTGGCCAACATCACCCTGGTTGACGACGACGAGAACATTGTGGCGTCCGTTTCGCTGGCCCTGGAAAGTCATGGGCACAAGGTTACAGCCTACCATGATGGGGCAGCCGGCCTGGAAGCGTTGGAGTCCACGCCGCCGGACCTGGCGATTCTCGATGTGAAGATGCCGCGCATGGACGGCATGGAAGTGCTGCGCCGTCTGCGCCAGACCAGCCAGATGCCCGTCATCATGCTGACCTCCAAGGATGAAGAGATCGACGAGATTCTGGGCTTCAACCTGGGGGCCGATGACTACATCCACAAACCGTTCAGCCAGCGCCTGCTGCTGGAGCGGGTCAAGGCTCTGCTGCGTCGCGCGGGCGTTGATGGCCTTGATGCCGAACCGGCCGGAGAAAGCTCCAAGGCCATCCGTCGTGGCAAACTGACCATGGATCCTGCCCGCCACGAAAGCACCTGGGACGGCAAGCCGGTCAAGCTGACGGTGACTGAGTTCCTGTTGCTGCAATCCCTGGCCCAGCGGCCCGGCTTTGTGAAAAGCCGCGATAACCTGATGGATGCCGCCTACGACGATCAGGTTTACGTCGATGACCGCACCATCGACAGCCACGTGAAGCGGATGCGCAAGAAGTTCCGACAGGTGGACCCGGAATTCGATGCCATCGAGACCCTGTATGGCGTCGGCTATCGATACCGCGAAAGCTGAACCAGGCCCGGCCACGGTGCTGAGGCCACGCCCCGGCCTGTTCCGGCCGGGCGGATCGCGGCTGGGTTTCCTGATCCTGGGCCTGAACCTGCTGAGCCTGCTGATCCTGTTTGTCGGTGCCATGGTCCTGAACGAGTGGCGTCGCGGCCTGGTGGAAGCGCGTCAGGAGACCCTGCTGGCCCAGGCGGAGCTACTGGTGCGCGTGCTGGGCGAACCCCAGATCGGCGTCACGCGCGGGGAACCCATCCCGGCGCTGGACGGGTTACAGGCGAGCCGTTGGCTGCGCGACGCCTTTGTTCCGACGGGGCAGCGGGCCAGGCTGTACGATTCCGATGGTGCAATCCTGGTCGACAGCTATGAACTCACCAACGCCATACCCGGATCGCCGCTGCCACCAGCACGCCCGGCGGGAACGCCTGCCCGGGAGCCGTCCGAGCGGACAACTCTGCGCGAGGCTAGCCTGCGCGAACAGGCCAATCAGGCCCTGGCCCTTGAGGTGGAACGAGCCCTGGACGGGCAACCCCAGGCCGAAGTGCGTCTGTCGGAATCGGGCGAGCGGGTTGTTTCCGTGTCGGTTCCTGTTCGCCATGTTCAGCAAGTCCTTGGTGTGCTGACCCTGGAAGCGGCCGACGTCGACGAGATCCTCGGGGCCCAGCGCCGGGCCCTGATGCCCTTTGCCCTGGTCGCTCTGGCGGTGTCGCTGGTGTCCTGGCTACTGATGCACTTGCTTGTGGCCCAGCCCATCATGCGTCTGTCCGCCGCCGCCGATGAGGTACGCCTGCAGCGGGCGCGCGCCATTTCGCTGCCGGACCTCGAGGATCGCAAGGATGAGATCGGTGACCTGGCCCGGTCCCTGGAGACCATGACGGAAACCCTGTCAGCCCGCATGGACGCCATCGAGGCGTTCGCCGCAGATGTCAGCCACGAGATCAAAAATCCTCTCACGTCGATCCGTTCGGCGCTGGAGACGCTGCCCTTGGTCAAGACCGAGGATCAACGCGTTCGACTGACCAGTCTGTTGCAACAGGACGTGCGCCGGCTTGATCGCCTGATTACCGACATCTCCAATGCGTCTCGGCTGGATGCCGAGCTGGCGCGGGATCGACCGCGGAACCTGGATCTCAATGGTCTGCTCAGCGACATCGTTTCGGTCTATGAAGGCAGCCGCAAGTCGGGGGAGCCGGAGATCCTTTATACCACCCTTGATGAGCCCGTTCTGGTGAGTGGTCGCGACACCCCGCTGGGGCAGGTGTTCCGCAATCTGATCGACAATGCGCGCTCATTCAGCCCTGAGGGTCGTCCCGTCACGCTCACCCTCAGCCGCGACCCGGCCGATGCCAGCACACCGGTGCGTATCCGTGTTCTCGATGACGGTCCGGGCATTCCCGAAGAGAACCTCGAGACGGTTNTTGAGCGCTTCTATACCTCTCGCCCCAAGGGCACGGCATTCGGGACCAACTCGGGCCTGGGACTGTCGATTGTGCGCCAGATCGTCGAGGCTCATGGCGGCTGGGTGCAGGCTTCCAATCGGGTTGATGACCGCGGCCGGATCGTTGGGGCCAGGTTCGAAGTCGCCTTGCCAGAGGCGTCCGGAGCTGCCGCAGGCCGCCGTGGCTGACCGGGGCGAGCTCGTGCACGCCACGGCGGTGGCCCGATGGTGTCCCGGCATCGGGCGACAGGCCGTCCTTCTGTCCGGCAGCTCCGGCGCGGGCAAAAGTGATCTGGCTCTGCGTCTGATCGATCGCGGCTGGCGGCTGGTTGGCGACGATTATGTGCAGTTGCACCGGGAGGAAGGGCGGCTGCTGGTTACCGGTCCCGACACCATAGGTGGCCTGATCGAAGCGCGCGGCCTCGGCCTGCTGTCGCAGCCGGCTGTGCCCGCCTGCCCCGCCGCCCTGGACGTGCGCCTGATCCCTGGGGTGCCCGAGCGACTGCCCGAGCGCCGAACGGTTCAGCACCTCGGACTTGAGGTCCCGGCACTGGATCTTGATCCGCGCCCGGCATCGGCACCCTGATGGTCGAGGCGGCCCTGCGCCAGGCGCTGTTACATTCCCGAAGCCCATACCCGTGAAGTTGCTTTCAACCCGCACCAGATTGGGGTATTGGGCCCGCCCTGCCCGGATTGCCGGGGCGGTGGATTTTCGATTTTCGGTCTCTCGGACGAGCCTTCATGATCGGTTTGGTGATTGTCACCCACGGAGCGCTTGCGGCAGAGTTTCTGGCCGCCATGGAGCACGTCGTGGGCCCGCAGCGTGGCGTGGCTGCCATCTGCATCGGCCCCGAGGACGATGCGGAGCGTCGCCGCAAGGACATCATCGAAGCCGCCGAAGCGGTCAACGAGGGCAACGGCGTGATCCTCTTGACCGACATGTTCGGCGGCACCNCTNCCAATCTGGCCATCTCGGTCATGGAGCAAACCCAGGCCGAGGTTGTCGCCGGGCTCAATCTGCCGATGTTGATCAAGCTGGCCAGCGTGCGCGGACGCGAACCGATGGAGGTTTGCGTCGCCCAGGCTCAGGAGGCCGGGCGCAAATATATCTCGGTCGCATCCTGGGTCCTGCAGAGCGAAAAATGAACTCCGGGCCGCTTCAGCGCGACGTCGAGATCGTCAATCAGAAGGGCCTGCATGCACGGGCCTCCGCCAAGTTCGTCAAGACTGCCTCGGCCTTCGACGCAGCTGTCACCGTCAGCAAGGATGGCAACACCGTCGATGCCCAGTCGATCATGGGACTGCTGATGCTGGGGGCCGGGATCGGTTCGACCATTGCCATCACGGCGGAGGGGCCGCAGGCCGTCGAGGCGCTCGCCGCCTTGTCCGACCTGATTGCCCGTCGCTTCGACGAAGACAACTAGGCCCGTCAGTGGTGTTCGGGAGCCCGTGCCGAGGGGTCCTCATACCCGCCATCGCTGGTGCGAGTGACGAGCCGGAAGCGGCGGTCGCAATAACCGCACTCGACCGTCTTGTCCTCGCCCATTTCCAGATAGACCAACGGATGGCCCAGAACGCCGCCCCCGCCATCACAGGCCACGCGGCTTTGCGTGACGCGAATTTCCTCGGGCGAATGGGGATCAGCAGACGTATTGCGCGGCGACATGGGACCAGTCTTGTGGGTTGCGCCTTGGCGAGGCCGGGCGGGTTGCCTACCTATGCTCCCACGCCCTGATGCGTCAATTGCTCCGTCCCGAAAGCCGCCGAATGTCCGCTGACAACGCCCTTCCAGACCTCGCCCTCGAAATTTGCGGTCTGNAGAAGACCTATGCTGGCACCAAGAAATCGCCACCCAAGTCGGCCCTGAAGGGCGTCGACCTGGTGGTGCCGCGCGGGGCCATGTTCGGGCTGCTGGGTCCCAATGGGGCCGGCAAATCGACCCTGATCAACATCCTGGCCGGGGTGGTCAACAAAACAGGCGGCACCGCCGCGATCTGGGGCCGCGACATCGATGCTGAGCCGCGCAACGCCCGCGCCGCCCTGNGGGTCGTGTCGCAGGAGATTGTCGCCGACGTCTTCTTCACCCCGCGCGAATCGCTGGAGGTTCAGGCGGGCTACTATGGGGTACCCAAGGCCGAGCGCCGGTCCGACGAGCTTCTGGAGGCTCTGGGCTTGGGCGACAAGGCCAACGCCTATGTGCGGGCCTTGTCAGGCGGCATGAAGCGGCGGCTGATGGTGGCCAAGGCGTTGGTGCACAATCCGCCGGTGCTGATCCTGGATGAGCCAACTGCCGGGGTCGATGTCGAGCTGCGTCGCCAGCTCTGGGAGTATGTGCGCAAGATCAACGCTGAAGGCGTCACCATCCTGCTGACCACCCACTATCTCGAAGAAGCCCAGGAGCTGTGCGACACCATCGCTATCATGAACCACGGCGAGGTCGTGGCCTGCGAGCCGACGCCCCAGTTGCTGCGCCGTCTGGACACACGCAACGTCATCGTCAGCCCTGAGGGCGATCTAAGGGCCTTGCCCGACCTGAGCGGTTTTGAGGTCAGCGCTCGCCCCAACGGAGCCTTTGCCGTCACCTACAGAAAGGGTCAGTCGTCGGTCGAGCAGGTGCTGGCGGCGGTCAAGGCGGCGGGCGTTACCATCGCCGACATCACCACCGAGGACCCGGACCTGGAGGATGTTTTCGTGGCGTTGACCTACGGGGATGCCCAGCGTCAGGCCCCGACCCGCGATTAGGGCCCGGACTTCGCGTCATCATGCCGCGCTGACCTCCGTGCGGATTGCGCCCACACCGCCGCCATGGACCGCCCGAACCCGCCCTCCGAAATACCCCGATGGCCATGGACGAATTGCTGCCAGGCGCGGATTTCGCCGACGCCTGGAGGCTGGAAGATATCCCTGCGGCCCCGGCCCTGGTGGTGGCCCAGCGGGCTTTTGCCCACGCCCCGCGCTGGGTCGATTTGCTGATGGTGGTCAGGACCCTGGCGGTGGCCCCGTTTGGCCTCAAGACCGGCCATCAGACCGGAGGGACGCGCCGGATCGGCATGTTTCCGGTTCTGTCCCAGACCGACGCCCGCATCATCATGGGAATGGACGACAAGCATCTCGATTTCCGGCTGGTCGTCGATGTGGAGCCCACCGTCGACAATCTGGCTGCGGCGACGGCGACTACCCTGGTTCGCACGCACAACCTCGGCGGCCGCCTCTACCTCAGGCTGATCATGCCGTTCCACCGCATCATCGTTCCCGCCATGCTGGCCCGCGCAGGGGGTGATCCCGGGCCGGATCAGGCAATGATCACGGTTCCGATCAGCACCCGTGCTCCGCGTCCACCCAGGACTTCCTCGGTGGCTGCCCGAAGCGCGCGAACCAGCCGCTCAATGTCAGGTGGCGCACCCGGCAACAGGCTGTTGGCCTCGGTCTGGACCGCCTCGGCATAGGCGGCGCGCAGGCGCGGAAGCGACTTGGGAACAAGATCCGCCATCGCCGGGGTCAGGGCATCGACCCCTGTTTCCACGGACATCACACCCATGCGTCCATCTCGCCGACGCACATTGGCCGTCACGATTGGCAGCCGGCTATAGGCGGACTTGGCCGATGAGCCCCCCGCCGCTGGCCTGGGCCGCACCTGCACAAGCTGCAGCGGCAGCCACCGTCAATCCAAAGAGAGTTCTGCGATCCATGCGCCCGGTCTATCCGAACCGGTTTAAGCTCCGGTTACGGTGCAGCATCGGATTGAGCGGTCGAGGTTAGCTCAGACTCAGCCAGCGGCAGACCGGGCCAGGCAAGGCGCGCATCGTCTGTCGGCAGGGTCTGCTCGACCTTGCCCGTAAGCACGTCGATGCGGCTGACGACGGCTTCCACTCGGGTTTCGGGCGGGCAGTTCACCTGGCGGTGCCAGCCGGTCAGCACATAGAGCGTGCGGCCGCCTTCACCCCACCCGAGGGCGGTTGTTGTGTATTCCATCCGGTCCGGGCTGGCGCAGCGATTGCGCAGGGCAAGTTGCTGAATGGCGGCGTGGCGCACGACAGGGCTTTCCGCGATGGCCCGACGCCCGCCTATCCGCCACAGACGCAACTCGCTCCCCTCCGCATTGCCCGAATCATTGACATAGAAGCTGCGCGAATCCGGGGCCCACGAAAGCGTGGACGAGGCGCTGATGGTGCCCAGCCCAACCCGCTTCATGAAGCCCGCACTGTAGGTCAGTTGCGGGTCATCCTGTCCACCATAAATCACGCTGCGATCTCGGGACGGCGACGCAATGGTCAATGGCAAGACGTCCAGTCGCACCGGATTGGACTGAATGCGGTCAGGCCCGCCCTGGCCTGTGCAGGCCGACAGTCCCAGAGCAAATAGGAGGGCCGGAGCCAGAGCGAATCCCACACGCCCAGGACGGGTTTGCGTCATACTCGCCCCGGTTCCATCGGCGTCAGGTCCAGCAGGGTGAACAGGGCCGCATCCTGGTCCTCCTCCGGATTCGGCGTGGTGAGCAGCTTGGAGCCGACAAAGATCGAATTAGCTCCGGCCAGGAAGCACAGGGCCTGCATTTCGGCGCTCATGCGTTCGCGCCCGGCCGACAGTCGCACAATCGACTTGGGACAGACGATCCGGCCCACCGCCACGGTGCGCACGAACTCGATGGGATCGATCTCACCCTCGGCCAAGGTGCGCTCTCCCAGCGGCGTGCCGCCAACCGGCACCAACGCATTGACCGGCAGGCTGTCCGGATGTTGCGGTAGAGTCGCCAGCGCCTGCAGCAATCCGGCCCGATCGCGGCGGCTTTCACCCATGCCGACAATGCCACCGCAACAGGTGCTCATGCCCGCATCGCGCACATGCTGCAGGGTGTCGAGCCGGTCCTGATAGGTGCGGGTTGTGACGACCTCGGCATAGTAGTCCGGCCCGGTGTCCAGGTTGTGGTTATAGTAGTCGAGACCGGCCTCTTTCAGCTGACGGGCCTGATCGGCGGTCAGCATGCCGAGTGTGGCGCAGGTCTCCAGTCCCAGGGCCTTCACGCCCGATATCATCGCCGCCAGCCTGGGCGTGTCGCGGTCCTTCAGTTCGCGCCAGGCCGCTCCCATGCAGAAGCGGCTGGCCCCGCCGGCCTTGGCCGCCATGGCTTCGGCCAGGACGGTGCTGGTATCCATAAGCTTCTCGGCCTTCAACCCGGTGTCGAAGCTGGCCGACTGGCTGCAATAGCCGCAGTTCTCAGCGCAGCCTCCCGTCTTGATCGACAGCAGCTGACTTTTCTGTACCTCACTNGGTTGAAATGGACGNCGGTGAACTTCAGCGGCCCGAAACACCAGCTCCATAAACGGCAGGGCGAACAGGGCCTCGACATCAACCAGCGTCCAGTCGTGCCTCGGGGTGGTGACTGGAGCAGAACGCGGGGCTCCGCTCTGAGCACGGGGGGGGTCAATCTGGGTGTCGGGCATGAGCGACTGATTGGACCTTGGCGCGACGGCATGCAAGCCAGGGAACCGCGTCAGACCTCCATGATCAGCTCACCGCGCTTCAGGTCAATCACCACGCGGTCAAACGCTCCCAGCACATCCACGCCGAGCAGCATCGCTGGTCGGTCCTCCAGACCGAGGTGCCGGAAAATGTGGAAGTCGCCCATCAGGACGGCCAGACGATCAAACACCACGTCATCAAAGTGCACCGAGGTGACCACCATGGCTTCGGCGGCCGCCTGGCGACCGGTGGGTGACTGCACGGCCCGTCCCGTTTCGGCGTTGCGGGTTGTCATGGGCTGAGCCCGGCTCGCGCAGCCAATAGGGATTGATCAAGCTGACCTGGGCTCCCGTATCGACGATGGCGCTGACGGTTCTGCCCCCGCACCACCGCCGACAGCATCATCAGGCGAGGCGTGTCGCCATGGCGCAAGGGGGCAAAGTTGACGCGACTGCGGGGTGCGGACAGAAATCCGTCCGGGTCCATGCGGGACCGGTTAATGCGGGTCTGACCCGCGCCCCGGAAGCGCATGACCAGGCGCTGCTCAGCCAGCATGTCCAAGCCCAGCAGTCCGTCCATCCCGATCAGACCTGTGCGCGACCCGACCGCCAGTCGGGACCCGGACTTGACCATGGCACCACTGGAAATCGTATTGGCGCGCACTGCCTGAACCCGCTCCAGCCCCAACACGGAATGCATGTCCAGTTCGCCCGCACTGGCAGGGCCAGAAGTCCAACCAGATCCGCGGCAATAACTGAGGCGCTGGCGGCGGTATCGATAGCAAACTGGAACGGACCCTGACCGTTGACCAGGACGGGAACCGTGACACGGCCCATGCGCTCGCGTCAGGTCCGCCAGCGCCTCACTGTCAATCTCTTCGGCCATCCCCTGAAACCGAACGCCGCGCGCCTCGGTCGAAGCCCTGGCCTGACTTCCGCCCAGTGACCGCGCGGCAGCCGGTGTCGCCACCAACCCGGCCAAAGGAGCGACGCTGCCGATCGGCGGGTCCAGCAATGTTCGCCCATGACCAATTCCTCCCCAGCAGCATAACACACCCCGCCCGCGGTCACGAGATATAAGGATATCCTTATATGATTGTTGCTCCGCCGAGCCATGCGGGCTATAGGGCCGCGCACCACCTGAAGACTTCAACCTGCGCCGGAGCCATTCCGCATGACCGACTACATCATCCGCGACATCTCGCTTGCCGACTGGGGCAACAAGGAGATCGCCATCGCCGAGACCGAGATGCCGGGCCTGATGGCTCTGCGTGACGAATATGGGGCCAGCCAACCCCTGAAAGGGGCCCGCATCGCCGGCTCCCTGCATATGACTATCCAGACCGCCGTGCTGATCCAGACGCTGGAAGCCCTGGGTGCCGAAGTGCGCTGGGCCTCGTGCAACATCTTCTCGACCCAGGACCACGCCGCTGCCGCCATTGCCGCAGCCGGAACCCCGGTGTTCGCCGTCAAGGGCGAGACCCTCGAAGAATACTGGGACTATGCCCACAAGATCNTTGAATGGGCCGACGGCGGCTATCCGAACCTGATCCTTGATGATGGCGGCGATGCCACCCTGCTGTGCGTGCTGGGCCCCAAGGCCGAAGCCGACGCCTCGGTTCTCGACAACCCGACCAACGAGGAAGAAGAAGCCCTCTACAAGGTCATGAAGCGGTACNTGAAAGAGAAGCCCGGCTTCTATTCGGCTATCCGCGACGCCATCGGCGGCGTGTCCGAAGAGACCACCACCGGCGTGCACCGACTGTATCAGATGGCCGAGCGCGGCGAGCTGCCGTTCCCGGCCATCAACGTCAATGACAGCGTCACCAAGTCCAAGTTCGACAACCTCTACGGCTGTCGCGAGAGCCTGGTCGACGCCATTCGCCGCGGCACCGACGTGATGCTGTCCGGCAAAGTCGCTGTCGTCTGCGGCTATGGCGACGTGGGCAAGGGCTCGGCGGCATCGCTGCGCCAGGGCGGCGCCCGCGTCATCGTCACCGAGATCGACCCGATCTGTGCCCTTCAGGCCGCCATGGAAGGCTATGACGTTCAGACCCTGGATGATGTCGCCGACATCTTCGTCACCGCTACCGGCAACAAGGACGTCATCACCGTCGACCACATGCGGCGGATGAAGAACAACGCCATCGTCTGCAACATCGGCCACTTCGCGNAGATTCAGGTCGCTGGCCTGAAGAACTTCAAGTGGGACGAGATCAAGCCGCAGGTTCACCACATCGAGTTTCCGGCCGGTAACAAGATCATCCTGCTGTCCGAAGGCCGCCTGGTGAACCTGGGCAATGCCACCGGTCACCCGTCATTCGTCATGAGCGCCTCGTTCACCAACCAGACCCTGGCCCAGATCGAGCTGTGGACCAACATCGACGCCTACCAGAACCAGGTCTACACCCTGCCCAAGCACCTGGACGAGAAGGTCGCCTTCCTGCACCTGGGCAAGCTGNGGGCCAAGCTGACGACGCTGAGCCAGGAACAGGCTGACTATATCTCGGTGCCGACCGAAGGTCCGTTCAAGCCGAGCCATTACCGCTATTGATTCAGCCGGATCGGAGTTTCCTTTATGGCCGGGTGCTCTCGCATCCGGCCATTTTTCTATGGGTCGGGCATCGGCCTGCCCCTCCGACCGTGCTGGCGATCAGGCCGCGGCGATCAGCTCCAACCCGTCCGCTTCACATCCCCGGATGCCGGTTTCAAAGTCCATGAAGATGTCGAGGAGCTCTTCTGGGCTGACCGCACCGACACCATCCCGAAAGCGGAAGCGCCAGAAGCTGACGACATGCTGCACCGCCCCCAACTGCTCGCCCAGGCGTGTGAACAGGATGGGAGCCTGCAGCAGGAAGTCGCGAAACTTCACCGGATCACCGCGATGGATCAGCGACTGATACGCCTCATCATAGTAGGTCAGGGTGTGGCGAACCTTGTCACAGACCCGGATAATGTCCTGGCCCAGGGANCCGCGACTACGGGCTAGATAGTAGCGGATTTCGGAGTCCATCGGCCCTGCGGCCTTGACGGTGCGGACCTCGCGCAACACGCCCCCGATCTGGCTGAGCAGATCGGCCAGAGCCCATTTGTAGTAGAGAAATCCCTTCCAGCAGAAGATGCCCTCCTCATACTGGTCCGGGGCCAACCTGAGCGTGACACGCAGGGCCTCCAGCTCCTGTCCGGGCGAATGGGACATCAGCTTCCCGGCCAGGCGANNCGCACGAATATCCGCCACCACATCGCCGAAGGTCTCCAGGCTCATGGTGACCAGCGGGCGGATCTCGGCCTGCACAAACCCGACNATCTGCTGCAGATCCGATAGGCTGATGGCGAAGTAGCAGGGTGCGGGCTGAAANCCGCCGCGCCGCAGTTGTTCACGCAAGAGGAACGGATCCAGCGGCGGCAGCTTGTCGATCAGGCGAAGGATCGTGGCATCGCGCCCTCCCAGATCGATGGAGAAGTTCTCTTTCAGGGTCTGCTGAAACTGATGTTGATCGACACAGAAGTANGCGCGCCCACCTGTGCGCAGGTCGCTCAAATCGATCGGAATGACCACCTTTGTGGCGACCTGACGGTGCACCGGAAACAGGTCTGTCTCATTGCGGCGCAACCTGTGCTTGATGATCAAGGATCGGTTCAGAAGGATAGAATCAAAGAGCGGTCGCTCGGACCACTCTGGATCATCCCGGTGTTCGATCGAGATGCGCAGCNNATTGAGCACCCGCGCGGACGCCGAGTGCTTCAGATGGGCCAGGCTGCGAACGGAATGGTCTTTCAAGGCGTCCTCGCGCACTCCTTAAAGACATAAGGATGAACAACCGCTTAGTTGGTGCTGGTTAGGGCTCTGGCCGATGGCCCTCGGAGGGCCTAAAGGCCCCCATGGGAACCCTGCTGAACATCCTCACCCTGATCGCCATCGCGGCGGTCGCCGTCACCCTCGGTTTCGGATTCGCTCGCTCTACCAGGAAGGGCCGGAGGCTCGGTCGCGCTCCAACAAGCTGATGCGCTTACGTGGCTCTGCAAGCGGTGGCTGTGCTGCTCCTGGTGGCGGTCATCTGGTGGCGCTCGACGCAGGGAGTGGGGCCATGGTGGTTCTGAACAAGATTTATACGCGCACGGGTGACGACGGCACGTCGAGATTGGCGTCGGGCGAGCCCGTGTCCAAGGCCGATCCACGCGTCGCGGCCTATGGCAGCGTCGATGAACTCAACGCCGTCATTGGCGTTGCCTGGCTGCATTCCGGCCAGAACGACCGGATCGACGCCATGCTGGGCCNNAGAATTCAGAATGAACTGTTCGACCTGGGTGCGGATCTGGCCACGCCTCACCAGCCGNCACCCGGATGGCAGGCGCTGCGCATCGTCGACAGTCAGATCGACCGGCTGGAGGCTGAAATCGACTGGATGAACGAGAGCCTGAAGCCGCTCGATAGCTTCATCCTGCCAGGTGGCGGTCCCCTTTCGTCACACCTGCATCTGGCCCGCACGGTCTGCCGCCGGAGCGCGAGGCCGTGGCGGCCCGGGGAGGCGGGGCGCGACCTGTCCCCGCTGNCGCTGAAATACCTCAACCGTCTGTCGGACCACCTTTTCTGCGCCGCACGGCGGGCCAGTGCCAACGGTGCCGACGATGNNCTGTGGCGGCCTGGCGCGACGCGCTAGCCCGGTCAGGGTCAGTCGAGGTTCAGGGCGCTGGTGACCGAGACGTCATAGATCACCCGCGTAACGCTCTGCACGAACTCGAAGAAGGTCCGGGCCTCNGCCGCGCCCGACCGTGGAGCATGGATCACATCGTCGGGGCGGATTTCGAATGTGTTGGCCACAAACATTCCGGCAGGCTGGGTCAGGTCGAGACGATAGATGACCGGCACCCCGCGCGTGGTGGANGGCCTGGGTCGGCCCAGAGCCTGTGCCACCTCGGGCCGCTCGAACCGGAACACCATGATCGCGCGGGCGTCCGCCACCTGTCCGTTCAATCCGCCCGACCGGCTGAGCGCGCCGGCCAATGTCAGGTTGCCCGCGGGCATGTCGCTTTGCGTCACCTGCCCCAGGGCTCCGAACACAGCATAGCGCCGTGGCTGATAAACGAGGTTGATCTGGTCCCCCGTGCCAGACGCATTCTGGCCAAATGCACCCGTCACCAGCGACATGGGTGCCCGCCAGACCTGGCCATCGCGCTGGATCACCACCTCGATATCGTCGACNCGCGCTGCGCCGCCAGCCTCAGCAATGACATCCAGCAGCCGGTCACCCCCAACCGTCAGGGCCGTTCGTCCCGGCGTGCGGACCTCGCCCAGCACCGTCACGCCCCGCGGCGGGCTGTCCGTGAGCGACACCACGACCTGGGGNGACCCCACACGACCGATCAGATTTCGGCGAATGGAATCTGCGGCCTGGGTCGTCGTCAAGCCCTGGACCGTCACGCGNCCNCCAAATGGCACCCCGATCTGTCCGTTACGATCGACGGTCACTGCCGGCAGGGTCGCGCTGCCTGCGCGGGACAGGCCATCGGAACCGCGCTGCCCGAACAGGGTGCCCGATGGTTCGAAGATGGCCACACCCAGGGCATCGCCCACCTGGATCAGGTCCAGCGGCACCGCACTGTCGGCAGCCGCCAGCGAGCCTGAAACGCCGGTTCCGAGCGTACGCAGGGCCTCCGCCACGCCGTAATCGAGATCGACCAGGGCGTATCCGCCCAAGGCGTCTGTCGCCGCTCCACCCTGTTCGACCGCGCGTCGGCTCGGCCCATCGGTGGGAAGGCTGGCACAGGCTGCCAGACCGCCGATCAGGGCGATCGCAGCAGCGAGCCGCAACGACCTGGCGATGACCGACTGGCCGGCATCGTGGCGGGGTTCAGATCTGGAAGGACAGCGCACGCGATAGATCATTCCGTCAGACCTATCCCGTTTTCGAGCATCGGGAAACGCCCAACTGTTCGGTCGGCTGTTCAGCCTACGCTGGGGAGTCTGCAAGCCCCATGAACGACCCCACGGCCCTAAAATGGTCGCTCCAGAGCGGTGGGCGGAAGACCGGGGCCGTCGGCGGATGGTCGATGATCTGCTGCACCGCCCTGATCCAGCCGGGACCATCCAGCGGATCAACAAGCTGGGCTCCGTGCGCCAGTTCGCGATGTGCCGGGATGTCCGATGCAATAAGGGGAGTGCCGATCGCCAGGGCCTCCAGGGCCGGCAGGTCAAACCCNTCCTCGTTCGACGTCGCCAGCACCGCAGAGGCCCCGCGCGCCAACCGGGCCAATCCGCGATCCGAGAGGGTCGAGACCTGATGCACCAGACCTTGCAGATTTGGCGAACGCTGCAAGTGGTCCAGCACCGCCTCATTCTCCCATCCATAACGGCCAACCAGCACCAGAAGCGGGGCCTTCGGGCCAAGGGTCTCCTCCAGCCGTCGCCACAGGCTGAGCAGGAAGGCCAGGTTCTTCCGGGCCTCGATCGTGCCGATATGCAGGAAATAGGGCGGCTGGCGAGCTTGGGCGTTTCGGGTCAGGAACTCGGGCTCCAAGCCAAGCGGGGCCACCAGGATCGGCGGCGGCGTCAGGGATTCGGCCTGGGCAAAGGCCGCCAGCCGCTCGCGCGTATGGTTCGAGTTGACGACAATCCGATCGGCGCGAGCCAGGGCCGTTCGAATGCGGGTCGCGTGGCGGTCCGCTTCTCCGGGGCGACAGAATTCCGGATGCGTAATGGGAATGAGGTCGTGGATCAGGACCACCGGACGAATCCCTTTGNNGGTCAATCCGGCCAGGAAGCCTGGGCGATTCAGGCTGGTGTGCCCAACCCCCAGATAGATAGCCCCTCGCAAGCCCCGNGGTCAGCGGGTGGTGCCCCAGATCCGGCGCAAGGTCCGACGGCCGCGCTCGGCCGCCCCGCGGGACGCAGCCTGCGTGGGATCAGGCGGTGTATCCAGAAGCGACCTGGTAGCGCGCCCACCCTGCAGGGCACGTTGCAGGCGTCGTTCGACCGGATCGGGCGTGTCGGAACCGCGCCATCGCAATCTCAGCTCGCTGAGCTGGTTACGAAATCTATCCAGGGGCAAGCGGCGAAGTTCGTCCTGCATGGCCGCCACCGGCACCAAGTCCAGGTCCGACCGCCCTGCCAGCCACTCACCATAGGCCAGGCACACCCGGTCCACGCCGGTCGGAGCCTCCCGTTCCGCACGATCGAACAGCCGCCCCGCGTCGAACAGAATCGTCGGACGGGCGGGTGCCACCATCATGAGAGGCCGGTATACAGGGTCTGAAGACGGTTCTGATAGGCCGCCGGGCTGAACTTGTCCGCCTGGACAAGCCCCCGCCTCACCATATCTTCTCGCAGCCCCTCATCTTCGGCCAGCGTCCTTATCCCCTGGGTGATGGCCGGGACATCGTAGGGATCGACCAGCAGCGCGGCATCGCCCGCGACTTCCGGCAGGGACGAGACATTGGAGGTCAGGACCGGGGTGCCCAGGAGCATGGACTCAAGGACCGGCAAACCAAAGCCCTCATACAGGGATGGAAACAGGGTCGCCCGCGCGCCGCGAATCAGTGAGACCAGGACAGAGAACGGCAAATATTTGTAAAACTTGAGTTTTTTGTCGCGAACCTTGCGGTCCTTACGGGTCTGCCGCAGCAGCTGAAGTTCGTCCTCCTCCAGCCAGGCTCGCCCGCCGACGACTACCAGCGGCAGCTCGGTGTTGGCGGCCAGATAGGCCTCGACGATGCGGCTCAGGTTCTTCTTTGGCTCGACGGCCCCAAACCAGAGGAAATAGGATTTCCAGCCCAGGCCAAAGACACCCTCGAGTTCTCGTGCCACGTCTTCTGCAGGCCGCTCCGCCAGCTTTGGCGGGACCGAGACGGCCTGCCAGGTGTTGGTTACGCGATCCTCGGGCACGCCGAGCATGGAGATGACGTCGCGTCGGCTGGCCTCGGACACGACCGCAATATGGTCCGCCGTGCGGGCGATTTCCCGACAGATTCTCAGGAAGCGACGCTTGTTGTCCAACGTTGTGTGCGGCAGCTTCAGGGGGATCAGATCGTGGATGGTGTAGACGTTGGCCGTGCCCTTGGCCCGCAGTGGCATGACGGTTGTCCACTGCATGATATCCGGGCGCGAGACTCCGCCTTCGGGCCTGAAATCGATCGTCGTGAAGGCACCGGCCATGGTCCACCATTTGTCAGCGCGCCCGAACAGCCGCGGACTGCTCCANAAGGTCTGGGCTGCCGGCTGGCCTCCGCCCCGTCTGGGCCAGATCACATCTCCACTGAGGGGCACGGGCCGCGCCCGCACGCCCAGCGGCGTCAGCAAGGCCTCGCGACTATCTTGCCATTTGCGACCGCTCGGAATGCTGGCATCGATCAGAGCCACCTCATTGAGCAAGGCGCGTTTGGAATGCTGGTAATGAGGTCCGTAGAGAACCTGGCTTTCATAACCCAGGTCATTCAGTCCGTGCAGCAGGTTGCGGCCGTAGGTGGCAATGCCGGACCCCTTCGCCAGGCCAATGTTCATGGCGTCGATACAGATACGCGTCACGAGACGTAGCCCGCCTGCATCAGCTCGGCGATATGGATGATGGCCACNGGACGGGCATCCTCCACCACTAGCAAGGTGGAAATCTTGTTCTGGGTCAGGTCAACCGCATCGCTCATTCGGGCATCCGGGCTGATGACCTTGGGCTGGGTGCCCATGATATCCGAGGCCTTCAGATTGGAGATGTCACGACTGAAGGCGCGACGGACATCGCCATCAGTCACAATCCCGGACAGTTTTCCCGTGGCATCCAGGACAGCTGTTGCCCCTTTTCGTCCCTCGGTGATGGCGGACACGACCTCGGCGAAGCTGGCCGTCTCAAGGATTGTGGCGGGCGGCACCGGGCGGTCGCCCATCCAGTCGCGGACGCTTTGCAGGCTCATGCCCAGCTTGCCGCCAGGATGATGCAGGCCAAAGGCTTCGGCGGTGAAACCCCGCTGATCCATCAACACCATGGCCAGGGCATCGCCCAGGGCCAGGGTCATCAGCGTCGAGGTCGTCGGGGCCAGATTGTTCGGACAGGCTTCGGCCACNCGGGGCATGGCCAGGGTGACGGTGGCGTACCGCCCCAGGAAGCTGTTGGGCCTCTGGGTCATGCCGATGACGGGAATGCCCTCGCGCTGGCAATAGATCAGGGGNTCGCGCAGTTCCCGGCTCTCGCCGGAGTTGGAAATGGCCAGCAGGGTCACATCGGGCCGCAGCATGCCCAGGTCGCCGTGGCTCATCTCTGCCGGATGCACAAAGAAGGCGCTGGTCCCGGTCGAGGCCAGGGTGGCGGCCAGCTTGCCGCCGATATGGCCCGACTTGCCCATGCCGGTCACGACCACATAACCGGGTCGATCCAGGATCAGCTGCGCCGCCCGCACCAGGCTGTCATCTATCGATGCCTCCAGCGCTTGCAGGGCCGAGATGTTCAGCGACACCACCTCGCGGGCGCGCGCCAGCATGGCGGCAGAGGTGTCGGATTGCGCGTCGTCAGAAGCCATGCGCCGATGTGGCCTATCCGGCTAAAAATCTCAATGCGTTAGACCCTGATGCACGAACTCGGTCTGCTGTGACCCGCCTCAGAAGAGCAAGGCCGACGGGACGGGCGGGTGGGCTTGGCGATACTGTTGAGCCGCGGGGCACAGTCCTCTTCCCCACAGGCGATCATGCGAAGCCGCCAGACACCATTGGACCGCTGGAACAGGGCATCGACCGGCTCATAGCGATTGCCCTGACCGCCCGGGGTCTGGGGGTTGGCGACAAGCCGGGCCCAGTTGCAGCTGACATTGAGGCGCTCAACCACAAACTCGATGTCGCCACCGGCCATCTCTTCCATCTGCGGTCGCAAGGCGTTGAGGATATCCCGCCGGGATGCTGTGCCCGGTCGGGGAGTTGTGGCTGGGCAGGTCCGGGCCGACTGGGGCGCTGCCGCGACTGCGGCGGTTGCCGGATGTGGTGAAGCGGCGATCGAGCCGATGCTCAGGCCAACGACGGCCAAAGAGACGACGAGATGTGCGGCGGCGTGTTTCATGATGTCCTCCTGCGCCCTTGTTGACACGCATCGCCCGACGGTGTCTGAGCGGCGCATTCATGTGAAGGTCATCGTCTACCCGCGTTCGGCCAAAGACAATCGGGTTTGAGCCGGGCTCATCCTCTAATAGATTTCGGAGAGTCCTGCGGCCCTAGCTGAAACCGCCTGTCGGTTTCAGCCACTTTGAGTGATAGGGGCCTCGGACGGACCTTTCCTCAATAGATTTCGAAAAGTCCTGCGGCCCTAGCCGAAACCGCCTGTCGGTTTCAGCCACTTTGAGTGATAGGGGCCTCGGACGGACCTTTCTCAATAGATTTCGAAAAGTCCTGCGGCCCCCATGCCNCCACCGATACACATGGTGACGACGCCATATTTGGCCCCACGCCGCTTGCCTTCGATCAGCACGTGGCCGGTCATCCGGGCCCCGCTCATGCCATAGGGGTGGCCGATCGAGATCGCGCCGCCCGAGACGTTCAGCCGATCGTTGGGGATGCCCAGCCGGTCGCGGCAATAGAGCACCTGGACCGCAAAGGCCTCGTTCAGCTCCCAGATGCCGATGTCGTCGACGCTCAGGCCATGACGCTGCAACAGGCGCGGCACCGCGAACACCGGGCCAATGCCCATCTCGTCCGGTTCGCAACCCGCCACGGCCATGCCGCGATAGGCCCCNAGCGGGGTCAGACCCCGACGCTCGGCCTCCTTGGCCTCCATCAGCACGCTCGCCGAGGCCCCGTCCGACAGCTGAGACGCATTGCCAGCGGTAATAAAGGCCCCTTGCGTAATCTCCTCCCCGCCACCGAATACCGGCNNGAGCGACTGCAGACCTTCCAGAGTGGTCTCGGGGCGGTTGCCTTCATCCTTGGACAGGGTGACTTCCTTAGCAGAGGCCTGGCCGGTGGCCTTGTCCACGACCTGCATGGTGGTGGTCATGGGCACGATCTCGGCATCCAGACGCCCTTCGGCCTGGGCCTGGGCGGTGCGTTGCTGCGATTGCAGGGCGTATTCGTCCTGGGCCTCGCGCGAGATGCCATAGCGGGCGGCCACCACCTCGGCGGTTTCCAGCATCGACATATAGATGTGCGGCACGCGCTTCAGCAGCGCCTCATCCTTGAAGCGATAGAGGTTCATGTGCTGGTTCTGGACCAGCGAAATGCTTTCCAGACCGCCGCCGACGGCCACGACCTGACCATCAACCGTGACCTGCTTGGCGGCGGTGGCAATGGCCATCAGGCCGGACGCGCACTGGCGATCCAGGCTCATCCCCGCCACCGACACCGGCAGGCCCGCCGCCAGTGCCACCTGACGGCCGACATTGGTGCCGGTCGAGCCCTGCTGCAGGGCCGCGCCCATGATCACATCTTCAACCTCGGCCGGATCGACGCCGGACCGCGCCACCGCATGGCGCACCGCATGGCCGCCCAGCGACTGCGCCTGGGCGTCGTTGAAGGCNCCGCGATAGGCCCGACCGATCGGCGTGCGGGCGGTAGAGACGATGACAGCTTCACGCATCTGCGATGCTCCATTCTGGGGCGCTAACGCTCGGCTCGCGGAGCCTCGCTACTTGAGCGCGGTGTTGGGCGCTAGCGCTTGCGACGCGGTCGCTCGCTGCTTGAGCGCGGTTTGATATCTACACCCTAGCGCCCTGACCTCGGGTCAAGGCAAGAGGGCTTAGCTGCCCGAATGCGCGGCCATGGCCTTTTGCAGTTCGATCATGCCCTGGGCGGCCCCCATGTCGGGCACGATCTGGCCGGTGGAATCAGAGATCGCNCCGATCTGGGCCGCCACCTGTTCGGCGGCATCGTCGCCGACGGCAAAGATGCCCTGGGTCAAGGTGACATAGGCCCGCTCGAACCCGCCTGCGCCCGCCGCCAAGATGCAGCGGGTCGGGGCGTCCTCACTGACCAGATAAACCAGGCCCGGCGACACCAGCTCTGGCCCCAGTTTCTCCAGTGGCAGGGCGGCCCCCAGATCCTCGGTCATGCGGGTGTGGGCCGTCGGGGCCAGGCAGTTGACGCGGATGTTGTTCTTCTGGCCCTCGATGGCCAGGGTCTGCATCAGCCCCACCAGCGCCATCTTGGCCGCGCCATAGTTGGACTGGCCAAAGTTGCCATACAGGCCCGACGAAGAGGTGGTCATGACGATGCGGCCATAGTTCTGTTCCCGCATGCTGTCCCACACCGCCTTGGTGCAATTGACCGCCCCCATCAGGTGCACATCGAGGACAAAGCGGAAGTCATCCAAGTCCATCTTGGCAAAGGTCTTGTCGCGCAGCACCCCGGCGTTGTTGACCAGGATGTCGACCCGGCCCCATTTGACCATGGCCTGATCGACCATGCCCATGACCGCGCTCATGTCGGTGACGGAGGCGCCGTTGGCGATAGCCTGTCCGCCCAAGGCCTCGATCTCGGCCACCACGGCCTTGGCCGCCTCGGAGGAGCCGCCCGATCCATCGCGGGCCCCGCCCAGATCGTTGACCACAACCTTGCAGCCACGCTTTGCCAGCGCCAGGGCATGCTCGCGGCCCAGCCCGCCGCCAGCTCCGGTGACAATGGCAACTCGGTCGTCAAATCGAAGGCTCATTGGTCTCTCCTGATCCTGGATATCCCCTAGCCCATGATCGAAAGCGGCGGAACCGCTTGGCTGTGCCCAAATGGGTGGAGGAGCCGGCTCGCCTCTGGCGGGTGCGTCTCGACCACAGGGCCCGCAATGTTGTAGGCAGGCATGTCTCGAGCCAGTGGAGTTCACGTCCCCCATGCGTCGATTTCTTGTTTGGTCCGGTCTTGCAGCGGTTCTGGGTCTGGTTATCGCCCTGGCAGGCCTGTGGGCCTACAACCATTTCTATGGACGGTTCCTGCCGACCACGATTCAGCAGAATCCGATAGAGGTGCAACAGCTTCTGGACGGAGCCCGTTGGGTGTCCGAGGGCACGGGCGGTCGCCCCGTCTATGTCATCGCCTACCGAGAAAGCCCGGCCTTTGAGCGCTGGCGCAATGAGGAAATGCCAAAGCTGGTGGCGGGCGGGNCGGATCTGCGCATCATCCTGTTCGCACGAGCCGACCACCAGGGACAGGTGCTGTCGACCGCCGCCGAACGCGCCACGGTGGCGGAGCTGTGGCTGACCCGGGACTGGGATCTCTATCAGCGTTGGATGGCCTCACCGGTGCAGTCATGGACCGCAACCCAGCTGCCCNCCGCCGATGGCGACATGGCCCGCACGGCCGTGGTCGAAGCCGGACGGCGCTTTATCGATGAGCTTGGCGACACGCTGGCACGGTCCAGTGTGCCGCTGCGCTATCCCTTGATCATTTGGCGCGATGAGCAGGGATTCTTGAAGGCCTGCGCCTGTGATGACCCACGCTCGTGGGCCTTTGTGCGCGACGACCTGGGCGCGTCGGCCGCCACGCCGGATCTGGCCCCGCCCGAAAGCCCGACTGCGCCTGAAGACGACACCGCTGCGCCCGGGGCGGCGGACGGCGAGACGGGATCGGGCACCACGGCGCTTCCCTATCCCGACCTGCCGGTGGCCGGAGCCGGATCGCCGGAGGGCCAGGGGGCCCCGACCCCGCTGCCGCCCCTGCCCGGAGCCGCGGCACCACGCCCGCCCCGAGCGGCGCTCCGGCGCGGGCTCAGCCGACCCCGCCGCCTTCGAACGAGAAGGCGGATCCGAACGAGGACACCTTGTTCTTCTGACGGCCGCAACCTAGCGGTGATGGAAGCGGAACCCGAGGGGCAGAAGCCCGGTCGGCAGACCTGTTTTCCCGTTGCGGCGCGTTATGGGACGCCTCCCGCCACTGTGGAAACCCCGCCTTGCGTCTGCCCCAAGCCCGTCTCGACCAGGTTCTCGACCGTTTTCATGAGGTGGAAGCCCGCATGGGAGCCGCCTCTGACGGGGCCGAGATCGTGCGCCTGTCCAAGGAACACGCCGAGCTGAAGCCGGTCGCCGATGCGGTTCAGTCCCTGGCTCGCGCCCGCACCGAGATGACCGAACTGGAGGTTCTGGCGGCGGACCCGGAGATGGGCGAGTTGGCCGGGGAGGAACTTCAGACCCTCAAAGAGACCCTGCCCGATCTGGAGCGGGAGGTCGCGCTGCTGCTGGCACCACGCGACGCCGATGAAAATGCCTCTGCCGTGCTGGAGGTGCGGGCCGGCACCGGCGGCGATGAGGCGGCCCTGTTCGCCGGCGACCTGTTCCGTATGTATTCGCGCTATGCCCAGTCCNGGGGCTGGCGGGTTGAGGTGGACTCCATCTCCGAAGGTGAGGCTGGGGGCTACAAGGAAGTCATCGCCACCATCTCCGGCGGCGGCGTGTTCGGCCGCCTGAAGTTCGAAAGTGGCGTGCATCGGGTTCAGCGCGTTCCGGTGACCGAGGCGGGCGGGCGCATCCACACTTCCGCCGCGACGGTCGCCGTCCTGCCGGAAGTCGAGGATGTCGAAATCGAGATCCGCGACCAGGACATCCGCATCGACACCTTCCGCTCTTCTGGTGCCGGCGGCCAGCACGTCAACAAGACCGATTCGGCCGTGCGCATCACCCACCTGCCGACCGGCATCGTCGTGACATCCTCGGAGAAGAGCCAGCACGTCAACCGCGACAAGGCGATGAAGAACCTGCGCGTGCGGCTCTATGATCTGCAACGTCAGGAGAAGGATCAGGCCCGATCCGATGCCCGCAAGAGCCAGGTCGGCTCTGGCGACCGGTCCGAGCGCATCCGCACCTACAACTTCCCGCAGGGGCGCGTGACCGACCACCGCATCGGCCTGACGCTTCACTCGCTGCCGCAGATCCTGGAGGGCGACCTGGACCCGGTGCTCAATGCGCTGATTGCCGAAGATCAGGCTGCGCGCCTGGCCGACCTGGAAGCCGAGTTCGCCTGATCAATCCGGTCGGGCGAGGTCCGCGGTCGCCTGCATCTGACGCATTGCCCGCCCCGCATTGATGGCCATGATCGCCGCCGGGATGGTCAGCAACGCGCCGACGAGGAACGGCCAGTCGTGCCCGACCGAGGAGAACAGCCCCNNCGCGACCATGGGTCCGAAGATGCGGGCGATCGAGCCGGAGGCCATGTTCAGCCCNAGCATGGCCCCTTGCGTGTCGGGGCTGGTCGAGCGGCTGATCATGGCGGTGATATTGGGCATGGCAAAGGACATGCCGCAGGCCCCGATGATCATAATCGCCGGAATGATCCAGCCCTGCACCAGCGGCACCTGCGCAAAGCCCAGATTCAGTGTCGTGGCCGGGAACCAGGCGGGTGGGGCCAGCACCTGCAAGATCAGGGAGCTTCCGAACAGCAGCATGCCCGCCGCCAGTACNCGGGTCTCGCCAAACCGTTTGGCGAGCCGCCCGGTGAAAATGCCTTGATTGAGGGCCGAGACGATGCCGACGATCATGAAGCTGAAACCCACTTCTCGTGCGCCCCAGTGATAGCGATCCTCGGCCCACAGGCCGAACACGCTCTCCATAGCCGAAAAGCCCGCCATGTAGATCAGCGTCACACACAGCACGCGCGACACCACCGGATTGGCCATGGCGGTGCCGATGCCCGACAGAAAGCTGGGGCGCGGAACGGCGGGGTCACTGGGCTGACGGCTTTCCTTCAAAAACACCAGGCAGGCGATGGCCGCTAGCGCCGCCAGCGCCGAAGCGACAAAGATCGGCAGCTGATAGCCAACATGGCCCAGCTGGGGTTGGGTCAATAGNCCGCCCAGGCCCGGTCCGACGATGAAGCCCAGGCCGAACGCCGCCCCGATCAGGCCCATGCGCCCGGCCCGCTGCTCTGGCGGGGTGATGTCGGCGACATAGCCCTGCACGGTCGAGATGTTGCCGGCACCCAGGCCGGTGAACAGCCGCACCACGATGGCCAACCAAACATTGGGCACGAAGGCCAGGGCCAGATAGCCGACGGCATTGGCCACCAGGGTCAGTAACAGGACTGGCTTGCGCCCGATGCGGTCGGACAGCCGCCCNCAGATCGGCTCTGCAAAAAACTGGCCCAGGGAATAGGCCGAGAACATCAGGGTGATCTGCCACGCCTCGGCCTTCAGGCTCTGGGCAAAGAAGGGCAACAGCGGCACCACCAGCCCGAAGCCCACCAGATTGATAAAGACGATGCTGAACAGCACCGGCAAGGTCGGCCCTGCAACCCTCGGGGCTTTGGCTTCATTCATGCGTTTCGGGTCCCTGACAGCCCCGCAAGCTGGGGCCGGACCACACGGCGGTCAAGCCGCCCGCAGGCTCACAGCACACGAATGACCAAACAGCCACCTAGTCTCTGTCCTTTTCTGGGGGCAGCTCGGCGTCAAGCTTCTGCATGCGCCGGATGCGGCGGCGGGTCAGGCGATCGGCCAGCGCCTCGGCATAGCGTTGGGTGAACTGAAAAGCGGCCGGATTTCCGCGCCGGGCCCCGACCGTATCGGCCATGACCGCCCCGCGTTCACCCAAGGCCTTGTCCGGCCCGGCCGTCGTATCCACGGCCGTCTGGTGTTCGGTTTCAGCGTTCAGCTCAGCGCCCACCAGAATGATCTGGACCGTCAGCCAGGTCCAAAGCATGAAACCCATCATCGCGGCCAGCGGCCCATAGAAGGCACTGCGAACGAAGGTCGAAACATACCAGCTGAAGCCAAACGACAGCATCAGGCTCAAACTTGCCGCCAGAATTGCCCCGGGCGCNAGCCAGCGCCACTTGGCATCAGCCCGGTCTGGCCCGTAGCGGTACATCAGCGTCAGGGCCGTAACATAACCGAGGAACAGGATCGGCCACCGCAGGAACGTTAGATGGCTCCATTCCTCCTGCAGCCCCAGAACGCCCAGAACGGTCGGCAAACCGACCACCAGCATGGTTGATATCAGAACCGCCACAAGACCGGACACGGTGAAGGCCAGGCAGATCAGATTGTAGGTCACGACATGGCGCGTCTCGACCTCGGAATAGGCGACATTCAGGCCATAGAAGAGCACCCTTACGGCCCCGTTGGCGGTCCACAGCGACAACAGCAGGGTCCAAACCAGGGTAAAGGTCAGTTCGCCCGACGAGTTCTGCGCCAGCCGCTGTAGTTCGCCGCTCAGAAACTCGGCCACGCCGCGCGGCATCACCGAATAGAGGAACGACAACTGCCCGCTGACCTGGGTGGGATCGGCGAACAGGCCATAGATGGTCACGAACGCTGCCAGGGTCGGGAACAGCGACAACATCACGAAAAAGGTCACGCCGCCCGACACAAAGCCGATCCTGTCGCCGAAATAGCTGGCCCCNAGCCGCCAGAAGATGTCGGTCCAGCCCTTTGGGNNGATCGCTTCCGGCTTCATCGCCAACCGCCCNCGGCCCGGTTCCTCCCGGTCATAGTCTTCCGGCGTTTGNGGCGGCTCGATGATCTCTGGTCGAAAGTCGCGCAGGTCCAGCCCGACCCGGTGGCCATGTCTGTGCAGCAGATGCGAGACCCCGGCCCCGGCGGCCAGGCCGACCACGACAGCCCCCAGCGTCTGCCAGACGCCGAGGCCCGCGCGGGCCGACAACGATGGCGCGTGTTTTGACGGAATCCCCACATCGGAACCCCAACGGCCCGAGCGAAAGAGCGTTCCGCACCCTGTCCAGCTTGGGTGTCATCGACGCCAGCCGGGCTTGCCCCATGACGCCCCGGGCAACCCATGCTAGGGCGCATGGTCATGTCTGAGAACACGCCCGAGAACCCGGCTCCGCTGACCCCAAGGCCGACGATGACACCCCGACCCTGCTGACAGCGTGGAAAGCCGCGCAAGCCCAGCTGAAGGCCGCCCATATCGACAGCCCGTCAATCGATGCCCGCCTGTTGCTGGAGGTCGCGGCCAACTGCACCCGCGCCGACATCCTGACCGATCCCTATCGGCCCGTGACACCGGAACAACAGGCGACGCTGGACGGCTATATCGCGCGCCGGCTGAAGCGGGAGCCGGTGTCGCGCATCCTGGGCCAGAAGGGCTTCTGGAAGATCATGCTCAACGTCACGCCCGACGTTTTGAGCCCCCGCGCCGATACCGAGGCGGTGCTGGACGTCGCATTGCTGCATTTCCCGCCGCACCAGGCCTTCACCATGGCCGATCTGGGCACCGGGTCAGGGGCCATCCTCTTGGCCACCCTGGCCGAGCGACCGGCGGCCACCGGCATTGGCACGGATGTCTCGTTCGAGGCGTTGGCTGTGGCGCGGGAGAATGCCGCCAATCTGGGGCTGGCAAACCGCTGCGACTTCGTGCGCACCGAATGGGCGACCGGCTTTGGCGATGGCCAGTTCGATCTGGTCGTGTCAAATCCCNCCTACATCCCGTCAGGCGACATCGACGGGCTCGATCCAGAAGTGCGCGATCACGATCCGCGCCTGGCTCTGGACGGCGGCAACGACGGTCTGGATGCCTATCGCGACATCGCCNCCCAGGTGCGCCGGGTGCTGAAGCCGGACGGCATTTTCGCGGTCGAGATCGGCTTCGACCAGGGCGCGGCGGTCAAGGCCCTGTTCGAGGCCGAGGGCTTTACGGACGTCATTGTGGTTAAGGATCTGNGGGATCGAGATCGGGTTGTCACCAACGGCCCGGACCCGCGCACCAATCCCATCCCGAAGATGTAGCCCCCCCAGGGGTAGCACCGAAACCCCTTCCCATTCCCCCAGCGACACGCTACATAGCTGTCCGTCTCCACCCATCGCAGGCCTGACACACGGTCATCGCCGCGCCTTGGGGCTACATGACGGTTGGGTTCGCCCGGCGCACCATGTGGACGACAACGATACTCCGCACACATGAACCGCAGGGAATGGGCCCTGCTTCGCAACGGAACACCCGGATCGGACCGAGCCTACGAAAAGGCGCGGCCATCCTCCCCACAGGGATACGGATACGTCCATGAGAGATTTCAAGGGCATGAAGCGCCAGCGCGGTCGCAATCGCAACAAGGGCGGCGGTGCCAACGCCAACAATACCAACCCGAACCGTTCCTGGGACTCGCAAGGCCCGGAGAACATCAAGGTTCGGGGCAATGCCCAGACCGTCTATGAACGCTACATGCAGCTGGCCCGCGACGCCCAGTCCGGCGGCGACCGCGTTCTGGCGGAAAACTATATGCAGCATGCGGAGCATTACTTCCGCGTCCTGAGGGCCCTGCAACCTGCCCGTCCTGTCTCTGAGATCGCCCAGCGCGAGCAGGCCGGTCAGGGCTTTGACATCGACTTCGAAGACGAAAGCGGGGCCCAGGCCGCCGCCATCCTGGCCGCCCAGCAGGCTGAGGCTGAACGTCTGGCCCGCGAGGAGCAGCGGCGCCTGGAGCGGGAACAGAACGGCGGCAATGACCGCCCTGATCGGCCTGACCGAAATGACCGGGGCGACACCGAAGCGGACGGCAACGGCGAAGGTGGCCGTCGCGAGACCCGCCGCGAACGCTGGGAACGCCGCCGCGACGAGCGCAACAACAATCGCCGTGATGAGGCCAACGGCGATGCCGACGCCGATCCGCAACCCGCCAACGCCGACGAAGCGGTGCCCGAGGCATCCGAGCGGCCGGCTCGTGGAGCACGCCAACCGCGCGGTCGCCGACCGGAGCGGGATACGGCGCCGAGCCCTCTGAAGCCATGTCGGCCGACGCAGCTTCGCTGCCCGGCTTTCTGACCCGCCCCACCAGCGGCACCGACGATCTCGAGGATGCCCCGACCAAACCGGTCCGCCGCCGTGCGCCCCGGTCCAAGGCCGAGGCCGACCCCGAGGCCTGACCCCCAGAACTTGACGAGGGCCCAGCGCCCCTGCACTCCATAGGGCGACCTGTTGGAGGAGCCATGCTGCGTCCCCTGTTCCGACCCACCCTGTTGCTGGCGGTATCCGGCCTGATCTGGTCGGCCTGTGCACCCCTTCCACCCCCGCCGCCGCCGCCTCCGCCACCACCGCCGCCTACGGGCGGCTGGATCCCGCCGGACACCGGGGCCGACGTGCCGGAGCCATCGCGCAGTTGGCAGCAGGTGGCCACGGCAGCGGATCAGGACCGTTTCAACCGTCTGGAGAATGCCTGGGCTCTGGCCCTGCGTCAGGCACGAAGCCTGCAGNGGTCCGGCGACCTCAGCAGTCTGGGGGCATTGATAGACCCGGCGGCGGCGCGCGCGCCCATCGCCCTCAGGCCCGGCGACTATCGCTGTCGCACTGTCAAGCTGGGCACCCAGATGGCCTCGGGCGGCCTGGGCTATATCATCTACGGCTGGTTCGATTGCCGGATTGAGAGCACCTCAAACGGCCTGAAGTTCGTCAAGCTGACAGGCTCGCAGCGCCCGTCGGGTCTGCTGTTTCCGNACAGTTCCCGCCGCCGCGTCATGCTGGGTTCGATGGCCCTGAGCGACGATCCGCCCGCCAACTCCTATGGCCGCACCCCGGACCGAGACATCATCGCCGCGGTTGAGCGTATCGGCCCGGAACGCTGGCGGCTGGTCATCCCCTGGCCGCAGACCGAGTCGAACCTGGACCTGATCGAACTGGTCCCCGCGGGATAGATACGAGCCCCTCAGGCGGCGGGTGTGCAGGCCAGCGGCTCGCGATAAAGGGCCGACACGGGCTCCAGGCGGCGGNNGCTTGGGCCAGTTCGGCCTCTGCCTCGGTGCAGCGTCCCACCGCCGCCAGGGCTGCCGCCAGCGAATGGCGGATCGGGGCCACATCCGGCAGGGCGGCCACCGCCCGCTGGCAATAGGGCAGACCGTCCGCCGGGCGACCGACCAACACCATGACGTAGCAGTGGTTGTTCATCAGGCCGGGTTCCTCCGGGGCCATGGCCAGCGCCCGTTCACTGGCCGATACCGCTGCGGCGCGATCTNCCGATCTCGGCCAAGACGACCGCCCGCATGGAAAGCTCCTGCCAGCTGCTGGCGGGCAAGCTGGCATACATGGCCTTGGCCCTGGCAAAGGCCGCGCGGTCCCCCTGTCGCAGGATCGGGAGGATGGTCGCCAGCACCATCCCCCGGCCCTGATCCGTCAACGGAATCACGTCGGCAGGGCTGACCCTGCGGAGCCCGCCCTCGACATAGCCCCAGGCGATCAAGGCATCGGCCAGGGCCTCGGCTTCCCGCCCGGCATAGCTGCGAACATCGGCCCGGAAGGTGTGAAAAAGNACATCACCGGTCAAAGGGGCGTCGGCCCGCTCAGCCTTGTCATAGAATCTCAGCGCCGCCGCCCGATCACCGTTCTGGTAGGCTTGCGAACCCAGATTGATCATGGCCAGGCTGTAGTACGGCGATGTCTCTTCCAGAGCGTCCGCACAGGCTTGCCAGCTGACAAAGGTGTCGCCCACACAGGCNGGCGGGCGGGGGCGGCGGCGGGCGATCCTGCACGGCAGGGGCCGCTGAACCCATCAGGGCAAACGCAAAGGCCGCGATCATCGACATGGCACACCTTCTCAGTTCAGTCGGGTCAATCTCAGATCCTGATAGTCATAGCTGAAATCGATGTCCGGGCTGACCCCNTTGACCGTCGCACGGACTGGTCGACCGTTTTCGGCCTCAAAGGTAATGAAGGCATCTTCTTCGCGCTTGTCCGGGAAGCGGGTGCGGAAGGTTTCACCATCGTAGGGCTCCAGCGGTCCTTGCAAGGCCGGACTGCGCGTAAAGGCCAGCCACAGTCGACCATTCTCGTGGCGGATTTCGACGCCGCCATACCAAGGATCGCGCCAGGTTCCCGCATAGGCCGGCGGCGGAAAGGCGTGGGGAGCCCCCGCTGCCTGCCTGGCATCGATCTCGGCGGCGGCGGCCAGGGAGGCGGTGATGCCCTCCTGCTCCCGGCGCTTGGAATCGCCGATCCAGTCAAACTCCGGCGCGGCCATGCAGATGTCGGCGATACCACTACGCAGTGCCCGCAGCAGGAAACTTTCCTCGGCATTNGAGAAGATCGAAAANCCGACGCCGCGGCCCGGCAGCATGACCGTGGCCGATATCCCGCCGGGTGATCCGCCGCCATGGCTGACCAGCCGCTCGCCGCGATAGTCCTGCACCGCCAGGCCCATGGCATAGGTGGCGGCGATGGAGCGCCCCGGCAGCTCCGCCGTCGGCCCCGGCGACGACCCCGAGATGATGTTGGGCCTGAGCATCTCGCGCGACCGGTCCGCCGAGAACAGGCGCGTGCCATCAGGCAACTCGCCGTCCTTCAGCCGCACCGCGATCCACTTGGCCCAGTCGTGCGGGCTGGCGCACAGGGCCCCGGCGGCGGCGGCATTGTCCCAGTCCCAGATGCCAACGATGCTGTCGGCGATCTTGACCATCTCTCCCTGATAGCGCAGCGGCGGGCCGATGCGGGCATGCGGCAGGGCTGACTTAGCTGGGTCGGCCCGCCCGGTCAGCACCGCCGTCTCGGTCATGCCCACCGGATTCAGGATCCGGCTCTGGATGAAGTCCTCCCAGGGCTGGCCCGACACCCGCTCGATCACATGGCCGGCAGCTACAAACATCAGGTTGCAGTAGTGGTAGTTGGCCCGGAAGCCATCCTCGATTGGCACATGCGGAATGGCATCGATGATCTCCTTGCGGGTGCGGATCGCATTAGGCCAGAACAGCAGGTCCCCGGCCCCCAGGCCGAAGCCGATCCGGTGGCTCAGCAGGTCACGCACCGTGACCATGCCGTCCAGCTCAGGCTTGGACAGCGAGAACTCGGGCCAATAGGTCCTGACCGGCTCATCCCACTTCACCTTGCCCTCATCGACCAGAATGGCCAGGGCCGAGGCGGTGACATTCTTGGTATTGGAGGCAATGGCAAACAGGGTGTGCTCATCGGCCGGGGCTGCCTGACCCTGAACCTTGACGCCATAGCCGCGAGCCAGGACCGTTTGGCCGTCCTTGACCACCGAAATGCCCAGCGCTGGTTGATCGGGCCAGCTTTCCATCGCGCGGCGCACCAAGGCATCCACCCGTTCAGCGATGACCTCGGCGTCCGGCGTGGTNGCCCCCGCGATCTGGGTCGCTGCCCAGGCGGCGGAGCCGGGCACCAGCGTCGTGGCTGCGGCGCTCAGCAAGGCGGATCGGCGGGTCAGGGTCATGGGAACACCTCCAACGTTCGGGGAGGCTGGACGCTAGCGACCTGAACCCCGCTCGTCACCCTTTGGCGTGCGCTTGCCGCGCTTCGGCCATCAGCCTGTCGAAAGTTTAATCACCTAACGCCGATGTAACTGTCATTGGCCGCCGCGTCGGACTACGGGCAAAGTCAGGGGCGGCGATCAACGCGCCCCACCATAGACAATCTGGGATCGCCATGCGTTCGCTCAAACTCGCCCTGCTGTCCGGGGCCGCCCTGCTTGCCCTGCCCGGGTTTGCCCTCGCCCAGACGGCACCGCAAACCCCTGCGCCCGCGCCGACCCCAGGCCAGCCCGCGCGACCGGCTGCTGCTGCCGCGCCGGTGGCAACCGCGACCCCGGCCAACACGCCCCAGGAACAGCCAGGACAACAGCCGCCGGCCGAGCCTGCCCAGGAATCCGCCACCGTGACCGATGTGGTGGTGCAAGCGACGACCAGCGGCATCCGCACGTCGATCGATTCTGTCAGCTACAGCCTCGTCGACGACCTTCAGGCCGCCGCCGGGACCCTGGCCGAAGCCCTGCGCAATGTGCCCTCAGTCGACGTCGATCCGGATGGCAATGTTTCGCTACGGGGCGACAGCAATGTCACCATCCTTGTCGATGGCCGCCCGGCAGCTCAGTATAACGGACCTAGCCGCGGCCAGCTGGCACTGGCCGTCCCGGCGGCCCAGTATGCGCGCATTGAGGTCATGACCAATCCGTCCGCCGCCTACAGCCCCGAGGGTTCGGGCGGAGTGATCAACCTGATCTCGGCCCCCAACCGGCCGCGCCCAGGCAACACCGTGACCGGCTCGATCCGCGCCAACATCGGCGATAACGGCCGCTGGAACCTGGGGGCCAATGTCACACGCGTGGCGGGTCCCGTGACCCTGTCGGCCGATGTTGGTGTGCGCCACGATGCCTTTCTGCAGGAGGTGACGCGTGAGCGTGAGCTTTACGACGCCGGCTCCGCCCGCTTCCTGCCCGCCCGCCAGAACCAGACCGTCGACGGCGGCTCTGACGTGGCCTATGCCCGCCTGTCAGCGGATTTCCGGTTGGACGACAAGACCAATCTGACATTTGAGGGCCGCTATACCGACGTGGACCCAGTGNCCGATGCCCTGGATGTCTATGAAGCCGAAAATGCCCTGGGCGCGGTCGCCCGTGGCTATACCCGGAACTCCGTCGGCGGGTTCCAGGGTCAGTTTTCCGGCGTAACCGGGCGGCTGCTGCGCAAATTCGACGATCAGGGCCACGAGTGGTCCAACGAGATTCGTCTGGACAGCAATGAGCACAGTTTCGGCTATGCCGCTNTATGCCAGCAACCTGATCCCCGCCGCCGCGCCTTCTATGAGACGGTGGCCAATCAGAACAACATCGACCAGCTGGGCATCACCAGCGCCTATGTCCGGCCCCTGTCCAACGGTGGCAAGCTGCGCCTGGGCTATGAGCTGCAGTCGACCGACCTGGAGGCCGACAACTCGGTCCGCCGCGGGCCGACCCAGGCCGGACAGGTGATCGACCCGACCGTGTCCAACCTGTTCCGCGTCAACCAGGATGTGCACGCCCTCTATGCCACCTGGGAAAAGCCCTTCAACGAGACCTTCTCGGCCCAGTTCGGCCTGCGCCTGGAACAGGCCTACCTCGACCTGGATCAGGTCACCTCGGGCATCCAGTCCTCGCAAGACTACTTCCGCGCCTATCCGACCCTGCACCTGTCCTACATGCTGGATGAGCAGCAGACGATGCGGGCCAGCTATAGCCGCCGCATCCAGCGCCCCGGCCCCAATGACCTGAACCCATTCCTGACCTATCAGGACAGCCTCAACTATCGCTCGGGCAACCCCAATCTGTTGCCGCAGGAGACAGATTCGTATGAGCTGATGTGGCAGAAGCGAGTGCGCCAGACCTTCTACCAGGCGACCCTCTACTACCGTGACACCTCCGATGCCTTCACCCAGGTGACAACCGACCTGGGCGGCGGTGTTCTGTTGACCCGGCCCGAAAACCTCGGCTCCAGCACCTCGACCGGCCTGGAGCTGGTGGCAAACGGGGCCCTGCACCCGACCCTGCGCTACAACGCCAGCCTCAACTACTATCGACAGCAGATCGAGTCGCCGACGCTGCTGGGCGGTGTGGACCGGTCCGGCAATGTCCTGTCGGGTCGTGTCGCCCTGAACTGGCAGCCGACACCGAATGACTTCCTGCAAGTCTCGACCCTGTTCACGGGCGACCAGCTGCTGGCCCAGGGGACCCGCGAAAGCTCCACCCTGGTCAACCTCGGCTATCGGCGCAAGCTGAACGCCGACTGGTCGTTCCAGGCCACGGTGCGCGATGTGTTCGACAACTTCGGGGCCGTGATCGTGACGGACACCCCGACCTTCCGCGACCGCACCGAGCAGACCATGGGCGGCCGCGCCATGTTCGTCGGCTTCACCTGGAGCTTCGGTCAGGGCCAGCGTCGCCCCGAACAGTTCGACTTCTCCGGGGCCCAGACCGGGGCTAGACCGAAATCGGTTTATAGTTGGACGCGGTCCAACGAAACTCAGATTTCGGTCCAGGTTATAGTGAGAGCCTGATTCACGGCATCGGCGGAATCGCGAAAGCGATTCCACTCAACCGATCAGGCTCTGATCGCCCCCTACTGCCGGGTCAGACGCAGATCCTGGAAGTCGTAGGAAAAGTCTGCGGTCGGCGACAGGGCCCGGGCCCTGGCTCCCGTCACGGCCCCGTCCGCGATCTCGAAGGTGATCAGGGCATCCTCCAGCCCTGGCTCGGGCCAGCGGGTGGCAAAGCTGTCGCCGTCGAAGGCTTCCAGTGGACCGTCGAAGGCCGGGGTCTTGTCGAACGACACCCACAGGCCGCCCTGCCACATGCGCACGGTGACGGTGCCATACCAGGGGTCGCGATANGTACCGAGGTAAGCCTCCAGCGGCAGGCTTGGCGGGGCGGCATTGGCCGGCGCATCCACCGCCGTTACGGCCCCGGCCATCTCCTCGGCCTGGGCCGCCTGGATCCGCTGGCTATAGGCGATCCAGTCGGCGCTGCGCGGCTGCAAGGCATCGGGTCCGCCCATACGCGAGGCATAAATGACCCCCGTCTCTTCAGCATTGGTCAGCACCACCAGCCCCCGGTTCAACCCCGGGATCATCAGCGTCAGGGTGATGAATCCGTCGATGCCGCCGGTGTGCCAGACCAGCTTGCGCCCGCGCCAGGTCTCCACATACCAGCCCAGGGCATAGGTCTGGATCGGCGAACGGTCGGGCCGGTCTTCGGACGGATCGGCCATGGACCGCACCAGAATCTCCGGCCGCCACATGGTCCGGGCGCTGTCCTCACTCCACAGGCGCGGCCCGCCCGGCATCTGGCCCAGGCCCAGCTGGGTGGCGACCCATTTGGCGTGATCGCGGACACTGCAATACAGGCCGCCCGCCGCCGCCGCGACATCGACCCGGCGGTTGTCTTTCAGCGGCACCAGCGGCCCGGCACCGCGCACGGGCGGACCCAGCCGCGCATGCGGCCAGGCCAACTCTGAGCCAGGGCGAATCCCGGCAAAGCCCGCCGCGGAATCCGCCATGCCCAGCGGCCCCAGAATGCGGGCCTGCACCATCTCTTCCCAGGTCAGGCCGCTGACCGTGCGGATCAGCTCTCCGGCCACGACATAGAGCACATTGTCATAGGCATAGNNGCCCCGGAACGTCCCGGTCAGGGGCAGGTATCGCAGGCCATGCACCAACTCAGCCCGCGTATGGGTGGTCTCGGGAAACAGCATCAGGTCGCCCGCCCCCAGCGACAGGCCGGACCGGTGGCACAACAGGTCGCGCACACTCAGCTGGGCCGTGACCAGCGGATCGCTCATGGCGAAGTCGGGCATGTAGCGCACCACCGGCGCATCCCAGTCCAGCTTGCCCTCCTCCACCAGCATGGCCAGCAGCGCTGCCGTATAGGCCTTGGAGTTGGAGGCGATGGCGAACAGCGACCGATCCGTCACCGGGGCCGCCTCGCCTGCCCGCAAGACGCCATAGCCCTTGGCCAGGCTGACCGCCCCGTTCTCGACCACGGCCACCGCCAGCCCCGGCTGTTCGGGGAAGGCGGCCATGACCTTCTGGAAGTGGGCATCTACGTCACCCGCGACCGACACCGCGTCCTGCCGGGCCCAACCGCGTCCCGGTGCCGCTAGGATCCCTGCGGCCCCGCCCATCATCAGCGTCAGGGCCTGGCGTCGGGCGAGCGTGGGCATGACAGTCCTCCATCCGGGGCGACCCCCATCTGCGCCTAAGCGTATGCCCGAAACCGCGGATTTGGCCAGCCGAGGATCCGCCGTAGGGCCTCTTGTTCAGCGGACCTGTCGCACCTACCTCACCTGCAGCTCTGGCGTTGCTTGCATCAAGGACGCCATGGCGCACAATCCGCCTGATGAGGGGATCCCGAAGAGATGAATCTCGATACCTATTCCGACCGCGCCAAGCAGGCCGTGCAATCGGCCCAGTCGCTGGCCCTGGCCCGCCGCCATCAGCAGTTCGCGCCCGAGCACCTGCTGAAGGTGCTGTTGGAGGAGCGCGACGGCCTGGCCCGCAATCTGATCACTGCCGCCGGGNGCGATGCCAAGCGCGCCGAGGCCGACGTCGAAACCGCCCTGAAGAAACGCGCCCAGGTCGAGGGCGGCTCAGGCCAGCTCTATATGGACGGTGACACCGCCCGCGTCTTCAACGCCGCCGAACAGGCCGCCAAGAAGGCCGGGGACCAGTTCGTCACCACCGAGCGCCTGTTGCAGGGTCTGGCCCGCGAGGGCGGCGTGGCCAAGACGGTGCTCAGCGCCGCCGGGGTCAAGCCGGACGCCCTGGACGCCGCCATCAATGATCTCAGGAAGGGCAAGACCGCCGACAGTGCCTCCTCCGAGGATGGCTATGACGCCCTGAAACGCTATGCCCGCGACCTGACTTTGGCGGCGGCTGACGGCAAGATCGACCCGGTCATTGGCCGCGACGAAGAGATCCGCAGAACGATCCAGGTGCTGGCCCGCCGCACCAAGAACAACCCTGTCCTGATCGGCGAACCCGGCGTCGGCAAGACCGCCATCGTCGAGGGCCTCGCTTTGCGCATCGTCAACGGAGATGTGCCCGAAAGCCTTCGCGACAAGAAGGTCATGGGCCTGGACATGGGCGCCCTGATCGCCGGGGCGAAATATCGCGGCGAGTTCGAAGAACGCCTCAAGGCGGTGCTCAACGAAGTGGCCAATGCCGAGGGCCAGATCATCCTGTTCATCGACGAGATGCACACCCTGGTCGGCGCCGGCAAAACGGATGGCGCCATGGATGCCTCCAACCTCCTGAAACCCGCCCTGGCGCGCGGCGAGCTGCACTGCGTCGGGGCCACGACGCTGGATGAGTATCGCAAATACATCGAGAAGGACGCGGCCCTGGCCCGGCGCTTCCAGCCGGTCATGGTGGAGGAGCCGACGGTGGAGGACACCATCTCCATCCTGCGCGGCCTGAAGGAAAAGTATGAGGTGCACCACGGGGTGCGCATTTCCGACAGCGCCATCGTCGCCGCCGCCACCTTGTCCAACCGCTACATCACCGACCGCTTCCTGCCCGACAAGGCCATCGATCTGGTCGATGAGGCGGCATCGCGCGTGCGCATGGCGGTGGATNCCAAGCCCGAGGCCCTGGACGAAATCGACCGCCGCCTGGTGCAGCTGAAGATCGAGCGCGAGGCCCTGAAGAAAGAGAGCGACAGCGCCAGCCAGCAGCGCCTCGAAAAGCTGGAGGACGAGATCGCCGATCTGGAGGGTCAGTCCGACGATCTGACCGCCCGCTGGAAATCAGAAAAGGACAAGGTGGGACAGGGCGCGCAACTGCGTGAGACCCTGGATCGCCTGCGGGCCGAACTGGCCACCGCCCAGCGTGACGGTGACCTGGCCCGCGCCTCAGAGATCGCCTACGGCCAGATCCCCGAGATCGAGCGCCAGCTCAATGCCGAAAACGAACAGGCCGACGCCGCCTCTCCGCTCACGCCCGAGGTGGTCGATGCCGAACAGATCGCCGCCGTCGTCGCCCGCTGGACCGGCGTCCCGGTCGAAAAGATGCTGGAGGGCGAGCGCGAANAACTGCTGCAGATGGAGGATCAGCTGACCCTGCGCGTGGTCGGTCAGGATGACGCCCTGGTGGCCGTGTCCGATGCTGTGCGCCGGGCCCGCGCGGGCCTCAACGACCCCAACCGCCCGCTCGGCTCCTTCCTGTTCCTGGGCCCGACGGGCGTGGGCAAGACCGAGCTGACCAAGGCTCTGGCCGAGTTCCTGTTCGACGATGAGAGCGCCATCACCCGCATCGACATGAGCGAATATATGGAGAAGCACTCGGTCAGCCGCCTGATCGGCGCCNCTCCGGGCTATGTCGGCTATGATGAGGGCGGCGTCCTGACCGAGGCGGTGCGCCGTCGCCCCTATCAGGTCGTGCTGTTCGATGAGGTCGAAAAGGCCCACCCGGACGTGTTCAATGTCCTGCTCCAGGTGCTGGACGACGGCCGCCTGACCGACAGCCAGGGCCGCACCATCGACTTCAAGAACACCCTGATCATCCTGACCTCCAACCTGGGCTCAGCCGCCCTGGCCGATCAGCCCGAGGGCGAGGATGTCGAAATGGTCCGCCCCATCGTCATGGAGGCCGTCCGCGCCCATTTCCGGCCGGAGTTCCTGAACCGCATCGACGAGATCATCCTGTTCCGCCGCCTGGGCCGCGAGCAGATGGGCGGCATCGTCCGCATCCAGCTGGCCCGGTTCGAAAAGCTGCTGGCCGACCGCCGCCTGACGCTATCGCTGGACGACAGCGCCTACGCCTGGCTGGCCAACAAGGGCTACGACCCCACCTACGGTGCCCGCNCCCTCAAACGCGTCATCCAGAAAGACCTGGTCGACCCGATCGCGAGAAAACTGCTGGCCGGAGAGATCGCGGACGGGAGCGTGATCCATGTGTCGGCGGGCGAAGATGGGCTGGAGATAGGAAAAGCCCAGGTCCACTAGGACCTGGGCCACCCAGGGATTGTCATCCCGGCCAAAGCGCAGCGGAGAGCCGGGACGGGGAGGCGCGGGTGCATTGGGCGCAGCCGACGATCTTACAAGATGATATCCACCTCCCAGTACTAACCTGTTCGACCCGAATCAAGCAACCAATTCCTGGCATCTCGAACGGCAGAACACCCGCCAACGCGAGCGAGTAAGTCCCCTTAATAACGTCGCCATCAACGTACCCGATTGCTGTAATATGACAATTCAGCGTCAGATCGAATGGCATCTCCATCGGCTGCCAAGTGGCCATGTCGAACAGATACTCCCCAGCCCTCACTGACATCGTCATGAAACCGCGAAATGGCGTTGGCGTATCAGATGAGGTGGACACAAACTCATCATCTGTTTCGAGTGTCTGCTGATTTAGACCCCTCGAATCTAACAACTTTTGCGTGAAATCCGTCGACGCAGAGAAATCTAATATCGCTCGAATTCGTCCATCCGTGCCTCGCTCCACGCGACCACGCGAGATATGGTTGGTAACGTTTGCTAATGCGTCGAGACCGCCCATAGGNGATGCTTGCGTTAACTTTTTGAGAGGTACGGCCCTGCCCGCCCCTAACCTCACCGCTGAGGGCCATCCATTCGCAAGTGGCAGCGTTGTATTGAAGTTCGGAAGACGAACACTTCTTCTGAAACCATCAGGCGAAAGAAGCGCGCTTATGCTGATCCAGCGGCTTTGTATCTCGTTGTAGGAAAAGCAAAAATAGCATCATCCAGGCTCTTGGCCGCTGGANGAAAAGACCAGGAAATCTAATCCGTTGGTGATGACAAAAGCTGTNGCGGCCACCTCGGGATGGATGGCGTAGCTTTTCGCCTGTTCTACCGTCTCATTCGATAGACTGCGGTCACCAGCCTTTGCTTCGATCAAAATCGTACCGTGACCACCTATCTCAAGTAGGTAGTCGGGTCTGCCGATAAGCCGCATGTCATTCTTTGTCTTACGGCCAAGGCATAGAAAATCATGCCGAAGTTGCCCTTCTCGTATAATGTTGTTTTCGCTGCCAGTGCGATAGCCGAGTGATCGCAACAGAGGATCAATGATTTCCGCTCGAACATCGGCCTCTGAAAGTCGAGCGTGATCTAGTTCGAACGTAGTAAAGGCAGGGGTTCCACATGACCACGCTGGAACGATTCGCGCTCGTGTTCGAGTCAGCTTCGTCTCGGCGCTAGGCCGAATGCGCACCCCGTCATCTCCCGAAGCCCCGCCGCGCAGCGGCGCTCCGCCAGCTGCGCTTGCCCCACCCAGTCTCCTCCCTGCCGCTCGCCGCGGGGAGGGGAACCACGAAATGGTGGAGGGGAAATAGCGGGCGGCTCGGTTCGTGCGGGCGGGCGGCGAACGCTCGTGGATCAGATGTCGTCTTTGAAGTGGCGGAGCAGGCGGCCCAGGACCGCCAGGGCGGCAGCCTGTTTGTCGCGCTGCGCCTCCGAGGCGGCAGCCTTGATCTCGGCGCGTCGATACAGTTCCTCGGTGATCGCCACCCCTGGTTCAGCTTGCGGGTTGCCTGGGACAAGAGACCGTGCAGGTCATCGACCTCTGCCTCCATCTTCCGAAGATAGTTCGATAGATCAACGACATCGTAACCGACCCAGTCGTGAGTCAGGTTCGGGCCGAGCAATGTGCGCTCGGACTCGTGCAGGTAGGCGTAGAGCGTAATCCTGTCGGGGAACACGGTGACTTCGACCTCCTCGCCCTGCAAGCCGTCGAGGCCCACCATTGCGGATTCAGGGGCCGTGAAGCGAACGACAAGAACGGGGTCGGCAGCAGGATCAGCCTCATGTGTGAACGGCACAAAGCGTAGCTCGATAATCTCGCCGTGCTGTGTCACCCGGCTCAATACGCCGTCAATCTGGACCGTTGCGTCAGTGTCCGTCATGCGCGTGATGTAAACCCCATTCTGGGGCGTCCGCCACCCTTAGGGCTTCGCGCTGCCCTTCGGGTCGCGGTCCCCCTGCCCAGTGAACTGGGAGGAGACGGCTAACCCGCCCGTCCCGCCGCTTCGGTGATGCGGTCCAGCACCCCGTCGAGGTTGACGCGCATCCTCGGCGGTGACGCTCAGGACGGTGATGCCCGGGCCGCCCAGCCAGCGGTCGCGGCGGGCGGCACACGACGACGCGACCTTGGACCGAAACGCGGGAGCAACGCCTGGTGGAGCCGAGAGGTCGAACCCCTGACCTCGTCATTGCGAACGACGCGCTCTACCAACTGAGCTACGGCCCCGTTTGCCCCTTGGGCTGACCGGGTTCGTCCAGGCGAAGGCGCGACATAGAGGGCTCTGGGGTCCCGGTCAACTCGCCGGAACGGCACCGCCCATGTGGGTGACAAAGCGGGCAAATCCGGCCCCCATGACCCCATCAACCACATCCGCCATGGCCCCGATGCCCTCGCCCTCGATAACAAAGTCCCAGGTCAGCTGGCGGTACTCGCCCACCAGCGGCCAGGAGACCGCCAGATCCGCCCGTTCGGTGCGCCCGCGCAGGGGACCAAACGGGGCCGCAAACAGGGCACCGTCCTCGTCAACCTGAACCGTGCGGGCGTGGTCGAAGTCGGTGCCATTGGCCAGCCGCTCGCACCAGCAGCCGCCCGCGCTGAGGTCCAGGCTGAGGTTGGCCGCGTCGCCGGAATAGGTGTGGGCACTATCCCACCAGACCGGAAGCGCCTGCAGGCCCATGCGAAGGTCGTGCGCGGTGGCATCGACCGGGGCCTGGTAGCGCAGGACAAAGCGATTGGCTGACCGCTCGACCACCTCGGCCTGGGCCGAGGCCGCCAAGGCCAGGGCAGCAGCGATGCCAAGACACAGGGCGCGGAACATGGGACATCCTCAAGCCAGATCAGACCCGGTCATGAGCGACGAACAGGGGTGCGGCGTCAAGCCTGCTCGAACGTCAGCGGGGAGCCCCAGAACTGGGCCACCAGATCCGTTTGCGGGCCCGGCTGGCCCGTCGTCAGGAAGGTGCGCCGACCCTGGGTGCCCAGATCATACTCTGGATGACGGGCGATGTAGCGACCCATGGCCTCGGCCACGGCGCTGGGTTGATGGATCAAGGGCGTGCCCGGCGGCAGGGCGGCAGCGAACAGGGGNGCCACGATCTCATAGTGGGTGCAGCCCAGGATGGCTCGATCCGGGTGCCGCCCTATGCGGCGGCGCAAGGCATCGACATGCCCTCGNACCACCACCCTCAGCTCCGCCTCGGACGCACCCAGTTCGATCAGCCCGGCCAAACCGGGGCAGGCTTCGGAGAAGACCGCCAGATCCTCGCGGCGCTTGTCGATCTCGATCTCATAGACCCGGCTGTTGGTGGTCGCAGCGGTCGAGAAGATGCCCAGCACATCGACCGCCTCGATCTTGTCTGACCGTCGTTCGACCTCATAGCTCCAGTCGCGCCCGGTCGCGGCCTCAATGGTCGGCACAATGATGCCCATGACATTGACGGGGCGGCCATGACGCTGGCGGGCACCGGCCACCCAGGTCTGCTGCAGGCGGCGCAGGGCCACCGCCGAGGCGGTGTTGCAGGCCAGGATAATGACGCTGGCCCCGGCCTCCAGCAGCCGCTCACAGCCGGCCTGGGTCAGGGTGACGATCTCCTCGCCCTCACGGCTGCCGTAGGGGGCGTGGGCCTGATCCGCCAGGTAGATGAAGTCGCGATCTGGCAACGCCTTCGCCAGTTCGCGATGCACGCTGAGGCCGCCCACGCCGGAATCAAANACACCAATCGCCATGGATCGGCCTATTACCGGCTTGATCGTCTGGCGACCATAGGGAAGGAACACCGATGGCTTGCGGAACATTACAAGCCTTTCAGGTGACGGCGGCCGCCCAGCCGCCTAGGGTCACCGCATATCCTTTCAGGGCCGGGAGACCCCCAATGCACAGACGCCATTTCTTTATCGCCGGCGGAAGCCTTCTGACGCTGTCGGCGTGTGCCAGCGCAGGCATGGACATGACTGACGCAGGTGCCTCGGGCATGGGCGGCGGGCTGGAAGCCGACGCCGCGGTGGCCCGTGCCGTGCTGCCGCGCCAAACGCCTCGGGCGGAGTTGCTACAGGTCTGGACCGGCCCCTATGGCGGCGTGCCGCCGTGGGACAAGGTGACAGCGGCCAAGCTCAAGGAAGCCATACTTGAGGGCATCGAGCTGCAGCGCGCCGACTATGCCGCCATTGCCAACAATCCGGCACCGGCGACATTTGCCAACACCCAGGTGGCCATGATGATGGCGGGCGAGCCGCTGGATCGCGCGCTCAGCCTGTTCGGCGTCATGACCCAGAACATCGGCTCGGACGACTATCAGGCACTGGACACCGAGGTCTCGCCGATCCTGTCCGCCGCCGGGGATGAAATCACCTTCAACGAAGCCCTTTTCGCGCGCGTCCGTACCGTGGCCGAGCAAGGTNCCGGCCAAGGGCTGAATGCCCAGCAACAGCGGATCGCCGATCGCTCGCGCGACAGCTTTGTCCGCTCCGGGGCCGCGCTCAACCCGGCGCAGAAGGAAGAGCTGGGGGCCATCAACACCGCCCTGGCCAATGCCTTCACCAGCTTCGGGCAGAAAGTCGTCAACGACGAAAAGACCTGGACCCTGATCGAGGCCGAGGCCGGGATGGCCGGTATGCCCGCCTCCAACAAGGCCGCAGCGGCCTCTGCTGCCCGCAATCGCAACCTGACGGGTTGGGCCATCGTCAATACCCGCTCCAGCGTCGATCCCTTTCTGTCGTTCGCCGACGACCGGGGCCTGCGCGAGCAGGTCTGGCGCAAGTTCGTCAACCGTGGCGACAACGGCGATGCCAATGACACCAATGCGGTGATCGCCGAGATCGTGGCCCTGCGCAAGCGTCGCGCCACCCTCCTGGGCTATGGCAGCCATGCCGATTACCGGATGCAGGACACCATGGCCAAGACCCCGGCCAATGCCATGAGCCTGATGGAGCGGGTCTGGGCCCCGGCCAAGGCCCGTGTGGCCGAGGAGGTGGCCGACATGCGCGCCATCGCCGGTCACGACATCGAGCCGTGGGACTATCTCTATTTTGCCGAGAAGGTCCGCAAGGCCCGCTATGACCTCGATCAGAACGAGCTGAAGCCGTATTTCGAGCTGAACAACGTGCGCGCTGGCTCGTTCGAAATGGCCCGGCGCCTGTATGGCTACACCTTCAACAAGCTGCCCGTCGGCACCGTGCCCGTCTGGCATCCGGACGTGACGGTCTATGAGGTCTATGACCACGGCCAGCCTGCCGGTCTGTATTACGCCGATGACTATGCCCGCCCGGGCAAGCGTTCGNGGGCCTGGATGACGTCCTATCGCGGCTATTCGACCTATGACGGGGTCAAGAATGTGCTGGCGTCAAACAACAACAACTTCATCAAGGCCGAGGGTGGGGCTCCGATCCTGATCTCGCTGGATGATGCCCAGACCCTGTTCCACGAGTTCGGCCACGCCCTGCACTATCTCAGCTACCGCATCACCTATCCGGCCCTGGGCGGCACGCCGCGCGACTATGTGGAGTATCCGTCGCAGGTGCACGAGCATTGGGTGCTGACGCGGCCGATCATCAACGGCTTCCTCAAGCACGTCGAAACCGGTGAGCCGATGCCGCAGTCCCTGGTCGACAAGATCGAGGCCGCGGACACCTTCAACCAGGGCTATGCCACGGTCAGCTATCTGTCCTCGGCCCTGGTCGACATGGACCTGCATACGCAAGCCACTCCGCCGACCGACATCGACGCCTTTGAGCGCGAGAGCCTGGAACGCTTCGGCATGCCCAAGGAGATCGTGATGCGGCACCGCCTGCCGCAGTTCAATCACCTGTTCACGTCCGACAGCTACTCGGCCGGCTATTACAGCTATCTGTGGTCCGAGGTGATGGATGCTGACACCTGGGCCTATTTCCAGGAGTCAGGTGACGTGTTCAATCCGGACATCGCCGCCCGCTACAAGGAAATCATCCTCAGCGAAGGCAACACCACCGACCGGGCCGAAGCCTATCGCCGCTTCCGGGGTCGTGACCCGGACGTTGCTGCCCTGCTGCGCGTGCGGGGTTTCCCACATCCTAGTGGCCCTATCGCTCGGCTCGCGGAGCCTCGCTGTTTGAGGGCCGGCGCGTCGGGTCGAGAGGGCGGAGCCTTTGATCGCGGCCCGGCATAATGCTCGCCCTAGCGCTCACGACGCGGACGCTCGCAGCTAGAGGGCGGGCCGCGTCGGGTCGGGAGGTCCCGAAGGGCCGACGATCGCGGCCCAAGTATGAAGAGGGCCGGTGGAGCGATCCATCGGCCCTTTCTCTGTGGCGCCGGACAGGTCTAGAACACTGCCATGACCATCGAAGCCTGCTGGGTTTACAAGGACGGACAGAAGCTGCGGCAGGTGCCGCTGTCGCCGGAAGGGTTGCGGCTCAAGCCGGGCGAGTTCGTCTGGGTCGAGCTGACGCATCCGACCGATGCCGAGTTGGAGGTGCTGATCAACCGCTTCCACCTGCACCCGCTGGCCATCGAGGATGTGCGCGCCAAGTCGCAGCTGCCCAAGCTGGAGGTCTACGGCGAAGAGCTGTTCGTGGTGGCTCGCACCATCCGGCGCAATGTGGATCATCTGGAACACGGTGAAGTCCACATGTTCGTCGGCCGCGACCACTTCCTGTGCATCCGGCACGGTGTCACCTTCGACCTTGACCCCGTTCGCCAGACCCTGGAAGCCACGCCGACCCTGTTGATGCACGGCCCGGACATGGCCCTGCATGCGGTGCTGGACTACATCGTCGACAGCTATGTGCCGGTCGTGGACGAGGCCGAAGATGGCGTTCTGGCCATGGAGCAGAAGACGCTGGACGCCTTCCTCAGTCGCTCGGAGATCCGGCTGCTGTTCGCGCTGCGCCGTGAGATGATCAAGTTCCGCCGCATGTTGGGGCCGATGGAAGAGGTGACCTACAAGCTGGAACACTCGGACCTGCCATCGATTGACGCCGAAGCCCGTCCTTATTTCCGCGATGTCTCCGACCACCTGCGTCGGGTCAACGGTCGCCTAGCCGGGCTGTCCGAGGTTCTGGCCTCCGTGTTCGAAGTGGCCAATCTGCTGGAACAGCAGCGCCAGAGTTCCATCACTCGCACCCTGGCCGCCTGGGCCGCCATCCTGGCCGTGCCGACAGCAGTGGCGGGCATCTACGGCATGAACTTCGAGCACATGCCGGAGCTTAAATGGACCTATGGCTATCCGCTGGTGCTGACGTTCATTGTGTTGATCTGCAGCGGACTTTATGTGGCGTTCAAGCGATCCAAGTGGCTCTAGAGCGCGACAGTGTCGAACCGGTTCGACCCGATCCGACACTGCGCGGGCTCTGAAAGGCAGCTTCAGGTCCGACGGGTCATGCCTCCCGCCAGACGGGTCTCGCAAGGCTTAGTGCGCCGGAGCCATCTTGTCCGCAGGGGCCATGGCGTCGCCAGCGGGGCCATGGACCCCTCGGTCGGAACCATTTTTCATCGGCGGCCATCTTGTCGGCCGGTGCCATGGCCTCACCGGCCGGGGCCATGGAGTCCGCGGACGCCATGCTGCCTTCGGCAGGAGCGTCACTCTTGCCCGCGGCGGCAGGCTGGCAGGCACCCAGGGTCAGGGCAGACAGGGCCGCGGCGGCCACGAGCGTGTGTTTGATCATGAGAGATTTCCTTGCGGGAGGATCAGCCCTCCCCACCGTTGTTTTCGACCGTGCGGCGGTCAAGGTTACATCCGTCCCTGATTCACGCGACCCGCGTCTGGTTGGATGCCCGGGTCGACAAACCCGACCTTTTCCGTCATAAGCCGCCGCTTCCGGCGCAAGTTGACCTCGCGCCCTCCACCAGGACGACCCCTGTGCCTATATGCAGGACGAGCCTGGAGAGGCCCCAGCCGACGTGATCGTCCGCTGGGGTCGATCTCGTTTGGAGGTTCGAAGGTCGTGTGGCACCCAGGTTTGAGGTTGTGAATGTTCGAGGCTCTGAACGAGCGATTGACAGGGNTATTTGACCGGATCACCGGTCGCGGTGCCTTGTCTGAAAAGGACATTGCCGAGGCGATGCGCGAAGTGCGCGTGGCCTTGCTGGAGGCTGACGTCGCCCTGCCCGTCGTCAGGNACTTCATCGCCTTCGCCTCGNAGAAGGCCNAGGGCGAAGAGGTCATCCGCGCGGTCAAGCCCGCCGACCAGGTGGTCAAGATCGTCTATGACGGCCTGATCGAAATGCTGGGCGGCGAAGAGCCGGTCCCGCTGAACCTCAATGCCACCCCGCCCGCCGTCCTGCTGATGGCGGGTCTGCAANACTCGGGCAAGACGACCACCTCGGCCAAGCTGGCCCTGCGTCTGACCAAGTTCGACAAGAAGAAGGTCATGATGGCCTCGCTGGACACCCGGCGTCCGGCGGCCATGGAGCAGCTGGAGACGCTGGGCAAGCAGATCGAGGTTGCCACCCTGCCCATCGTCAAGGGTGAGAGCGCGGTCCAGATCACCAAGCGGGCGCTGCAATCGGCCAAGCTGCAAGGCTTTGATGTCCTGATCCTGGATACCGCCNGCATCACGCTGGACGAGCAGCTGATGGATGAGGTGGCCGAGGTCGCCAAGGTCGCCAAGCCGGTCGAGACGTTGCTGGTGGCCGACAGCCTGACCGGTCAGGACGCAGTGCGTACCGCCCGGGCCTTCCATGAGCGCCTCCCGCTGACCGGGCTGATCCTGACCCGGGCCGATGGCGATGGCCGCGGCGGGGCCATGCTGTCGATGCGGGCCGTCACGGGCCTGCCGATCAAGTATCTGGGCGCAGGCGAAAAGGTCGATGCCCTGGACGTGTTCGACGCCCGCCGCGTGGCCGGTCGCATTCTGGGCCAGGGCGACATCGTGGCCCTGGTCGAAAAGGCCTCGCAGGAGCTGGATGCCTCANAGGCCGAGGCCATGGCCAAGAAGTTGGCCAAGGGCAAGTTCGACCTGGATGACCTGGCCAACCAGCTGGAACAGATGAAGCGCATGGGTGGCCTGGACGGCATCATGGGCCTGCTGCCCGGCGTGGCCAAGATGAAGGGTCAGATGGCCGAGGCCGGTGTCGACGACCGTATGATCGCCCGTCAACAGGCCATCATTTCCTCGATGACCAAGTCCGAACGCAAGAACCCGGATGTGCTGAACGCCAGCCGCAAGAAGCGCGTGGCCGCCGGCGCTGGGGTCGAGGTGCAGGACATCAACCGCCTGCTCAAGCAGCACCGCCAGATGGCCGATATGGTCAAGTCCCTGGNNCGCGGGGGTCCCAAGAAGATGCAGCAGATGATGGGCATGCTGGGCGGCCTGACCGGCGGCGGCATGCCGGGCATGGGTGGCGGTGGCCCGAACCTCAATGCCCTCAAGAATTTGGGCGGTGGGCGCATGCCCGAGCCGTCCGAACAGATGAAAGCCCTGCAGGACCGGCTCGCCGGCCTGNGGGGCGGCCAACTTCCGGGGGCTGCCTGGCCTGCCCGGTTTGCCCAAAGACGGACTGACCGTCAAAAGACCCTAACGAAAGAGACCTGAAATGCTGAAGATCCGTCTGGCCCGTGGGGCGCCAAGAAGCGTCCGTACTACCATATCGTGGTGGCTGACTCGCACAGCCCGCGTGATGGCAAGTTCATCGAGAAGGTGGGCTCCTACAACCCGATGCTGCCGCGCGATGGCGAGCAGAAGCGCGTCACCCTGAACGTCGAGCGCATCGCTGAGTGGCTGTCAAGGGCCCAACCGACCGACCGCGTGGCCCGTTTCCTGAGCCAGGACGAGACCCTGGGTGCCAAGGTCAAGTGGACCCAGGGCAACAATCCCAAGAAGGCCGAGCCGGGCAAGAAGGCCCAGGAACGCGCCGCCGAGCGGGCCCAGCGCGAAGCCGACCGTCTGGAAGCCGAAGCTGCCGCCAAGGCCGAAGCCGCTGAAGCCGCTGCCGCCGCTAAGGCTGCCGCCGCTGCGGCCCCGGCTGTCGAAGAAGCTCCGGTCGAGGCCGCTGCTGAAGAAACGCCGGCTGCCGAAGCTGAAGGCTCTGCCGAGGTCGCCGTCGAGGAGGCCCCGGCTGAAGGTGCGGCAGAGGAAACCACCGAGGCTTGATTGCCTTGGGTTTGACGATCCATGTCAGGGCGGTGTCTGCGGACGCCGCCCTTTCTGCTATGCGGGACGCGATGGCCAAGACCCCCTCATTCTCGTCGCCCAGATCGCCGGAGGTNTCGGCGTCAAGGGCGAGGTGCGCGTCACCGCCTGGACGGCCGATCCCATGTCGTTGCTGACTTATGGGCCGCTGTTGAGGGCCGATGGGTCGGTGGGCCTGACCNTGACCTCAGCTCGCCCGGACAAGTCGGGCGTGGTTGGGCGTGCCAAGGAGATCGCCACCAAGGAACAGGCCGATGCCCTGCGCGGGCTCAAGCTGTTTATCCCGCGCGATCGCCTGCCCGAACCGGACGATGAGGATGAGGTCTATCTGACCGATCTGATCGGCGTGGACGCCCGCAACCTGGCGGGCCAGACGGTGGGCCGGGTCAAGTCGGTGCAGAACTTCGGGGCCTCCGACATGCTGGAGATCGCCCCGGCAGAAGGTGGCCCGACCTGGTATCTGCCCTTCACCAAGGCGGCTGTGCCGGAACTGCACCTGGCCGAAGGCTGGCTGTTGATCGACCCGCCCACCGAGGTGAGCGAACGCGACCCGGACTAGGTTCAACAGGCAGGCGGGCGGGCGGGTCTCAGGCCCCGGCTGGCGTTGGCATCTGTGCTGGCGAAAATCGCAGTGCCAATGGTGCCAATGGTGCCAATTGCTGTCTTCGGACGGGGACAAATCGGAAAAAATAGAGTCTGAACCGTCTGAACCGTCTGACCTCAGGCGCGGTGCCCGTCCGTCCTGCGCCGCAAGGGGGCGACAGTCATGGCGATGTCAAAGACCCGGACCGCAACATGGCGGAACCAGAGATATAGGAATAAATTCGCGTCGTTCAAGGCCGTCAGTTTTTGAGTGTCGTGGCGACCCGAGGGCCTGATCGCGTCTAACCGGGCCGAAATCCGGCCTCTCTAGGCGGCGTCCAACCCCGCTGATTTCAGTCTGCACAAGAAAAGGGCGCGCCCCTTTCGGAACGCGCCCTTTCCAGGAATGTCGAAGGATCCGGCTACTTGTCCGAATCGTCGACGACTTCGGCACCCGGGCCATTCTTCTGGATCGAGGCGATGGCGTTCTTGGCCGAGGCCTTGGACGCATAGCCCTCAGTCGAGAACATGATCTCGTCGTTGTAGCTGAAGCGGACACGGAACTCGCCAGCCTTGTCCTTGTAGATCTGGAAATGATGCGCCACGGGGGTCTCCTAGTGCTCGGCCCCAGGAACGGGCCTTCAAGGGCAAGCTGGCACAGCCGGGGCCGGTGCGGCAAGAGTGGTTCTGGAGCCAGACCTACAGGTCAGCCGGGGTGACAACGGTATGCAGCCTGCATCAGCGCATTGGCACGAATGGCATAGGGACCCTGACCTCCTTCTAGATTGATTGTCAGCCCCGACCAATCTTCGGCATAGGCGGGCGTCCTTATCTGCCAATCTGGTCCATCCTTGACGGTCGGGGGCACTTGGGTAGTGGCCGGCATCGGCGGTTGAAACGCGTGCGGACCTGGTCGAAGGGTGGGCATGATCCGAAATCCCTCCACAGCCTGGTCAATGTCGGAGCAATCGCCGGGCCTGAACGTATCTGCCCAAGCAGGCGTTTGAACAGACAGGTGCCATGGCTCCCCGAATGGCTGGGACAAGGTGAAATTTTCGCCTGAATCGCCGGTAGCCCGGATTTCGTGTCGACTGCTATGGTATGAAGTTTCCTGTCGCTTGCCCGCAGGGCCACTGATGGCGCTGGAACAGGCGATCAGTCCAACTACCAAAACGATGCTCAAACATAACAATGAGACCAGGGATTAGGAACAGGGTTGTGCATCTGGGTTCACTTCCTGTCCGACATTGGTGGGCCTTGGTGGGGCTGGGCTGTTCGCCTGGCGAGGGCCATCTTGGTAAACTCTGATCGTCAGAGGCCCGCCATTGGGATCAACAACAACAATATAGAGCGAAAACGTATCACCGGTTCGACCGTTTAGTCTTGCTTGGTTATTGTTGTATAAATCCATTCCAGTCCTGTTGGCTTGGAAGTTGATTTCCGTTGGGATGGCTGTGTATATCACCATGATAATTCAACCACGTAATACCGGTCATGTCGACAGTCATTGAAGACGATGACCCCGGCGTCACGGGCGGCCCCCAGCTGACAGCATTTCCCCATACGTTTGACCCCGGGCCCATTCCCAATCCTCGACCGAACTCCCGATTGCTCAATGTGGGGCTTCCTCCTGGCGCATCTGCAAATCCCAGATTAAGGGCGGCGGCCAGGAAGTCAGCCACACTGGCCGCTGCCGCAGCATCCGCATTCCATGGCAACGCCGCCACCGGGTCGGCGCACGGATCGACTGGACCGTCGCCATCACCGCCGCCGATCTGATCATCGCCTTGCTCCAGGGGCGAGAGCTCACTGGGATCGGGACGCGTGGGAAAAGCTTCGGAGGGATCTCGGCGGCGCTGTCCGACGACAGGGACATCATCGACCTGGGTCGGGGTCCGGTGTCGGTCATGGCTGTGATCCTTTCGGTCACAACCCTAACGCCGCCTGGGGGGTCAAATCACCTTGGGTTGATCGGGGCAATCACCCCTCGGCCTCATCCCCGGCCATGCCCATCATGTGGAAGCCGGCATCGACGTGGATGACTTCGCCGGTGGTCGAGAAGCCCAGGTCCGAACACAGCCACAGGGCGCAACCGGCGACGCCCTCCATGGAGGTGTCCTCCTTCATGGCGCTCATTTCACGGCCCTTGGACAGCATGCCGCGCCCGCCGGAAATCCCGGCCAACGACAGCGTCCGCATCGCCCCNGCCGAGATGGCGTTGACCCGGATGCCCTTGGGCCCCAGATCGCGGGCGGCGTAGCGGGTGGCGGCTTCCAGCCCGGCNCTGGCCACGCCCATGGTGTTGTAGTTCGGAATGGCGCGCTCGGATCCCAGATAGGTCATGGTCACGATCGAGCCGCCATTGGGCATCAGCTTTGCCGCCCGCTTGGACACATCGACAAAGCTGAACACCGAGATGTTCATGGCCAGAAGGAAGCTGTCGCGGGTGGTGTTGTCGACGAACGAGCCCTGCAGCTCATTCTTGTTGGCGAAGGCGACCGAGTGGACCACGAAGTCCAGGGTGCCGAAGGTCTTTTCCAGCTCGGCAAAACAGGTGTCCATGGAGGCATCGTCGGTGACGTCGCACGGCACGATCAGCTTGGCCCCGACGCTTTCAGCCAGGGGGCGCACCCGGCGCTCCAGCCCTTCACCCAGATAGGTAAAGGCCAGCTCGGCCCCCTGGGCGGCCAGTTGCTGGGCAATGCCCCAGGCGATGGAGTTGGTGTTGGCCACCCCNATGATTAGACCCTTCTTGCCCTTCATCAGGGTTCCGGTTGGCATGTTCCAGCTGGATTCGGTGGCCATGGGTGTCTCCATCTTGGTGGGCCTACCGCTCGATGCGCGGCATCTCGCGGCTTGAGGCCCAGATGTGTGGCGCACGGCTTGTGGCCGTTGGCGCGAGGGTAGCAGGGGCCGTGACGTGGGGAAGGGCCGTCAGATCAGCGGTGCCTGTTGACCCTCGGCCCGCCAGCTTGCCAGCCGCTTCAGCAGCGGCGTGGCCGTGACCCCGTGAATGAGGATCGACGCCAGGATGATAAAGCCGACGATGGCCCATAGGCGCTCGGACGAGCCGAACTGGCCGTGATTGATGCCGTAGGCCACATAGTAGATCGAGCCGATCCCACGAATGCCCAGGAAGGCCATCAAGACCTTCTCGCGAAAGGCATAGGGNGCGCCGATCAAGGCCAGGAGGCCCGCCACCGGCCGCACGATCAACAGAACCGCCAGACCAATCAGGGCATCCCACCAGGTCAGGCTGGACAACAGGCCATTGGCCAGCGCCCCGCCGAACAGCACCAGCACCAGCATGATCAGCAGGCGCTCGATCTGGTCGGACAGCTCATGCATCTGGTGGTGGAAAGTGCCCTCGCGCTCGGCCTTGCGCAGGGTCAACGCCGCCACAAACACCGCCAGAAAGCCGTAGCCGTGCACCAGCTCGGTCGCCGCATAGGCCATAAATGTCGCCGCCAGAGCCACCAGGCCATCAGCCAGCTGCGACAGGCCGCGCCGGAACAGCAGCCGCCCCAGGGCCGCCCCGACCGCCCAGCCAACGACCAGACCTGCCGCCGTCTTCCAAACCACCTTGTCGAGCGCCCAGTCGAGCAGGGACCCTTGCACGGCCAGGCCACCCAGCGACGCCAGAATGGCCAGGTGCACAAACGGGAAGGCCAGGGCGTCGTTCAGACCCGCCTCGGAGGTCAGGGCAAAGCGCACCTCATCCTCATCGCCCGATCCCGGCGGTCCGACCTGGACATCGGAGGCCAGCACCGGGTCGGTCGGGGCCATGGACGCCCCGAACAGCAAAGCCATCGGCAGGGCGAACCCGAGCCCCCAGACCCCNAGAACCGCCACCGCTGCAATGGTCAACGGCATGGCGATCGCCAACAGCCGCCAGGTCGCGTTCCAACCTCTCCAGCTCACCGGGCGGTTCAGCTTCAGCCCGCACCCCATCAGGGAGATGATGACGACAATCTCAGCCAGCCGTTCCGTGCGCGTGTCCCAGGTGCGCGGATCGGGATTGAACGACAAAAGCCCGGTCGAAAACACCGCCAGACCGACAGCCAGACAAACGATGGCCAGGGTGACAGGCAGGTTCTTCAAGCCCAGCGGAGCCCAGGAGATCAGCAGAATCACCAGCCCCAGCCCCAGCAGAAAAAGGATGTAGGGATCGGGGTCACAAACATGTTTCGGCCCTCCGCATCACTCGCCCTCTCCTAGTTGCCCCGCTGGGTCATGACGGCATCCCGATCAGTCCAGCTTGGACAGGATCAATGTCCCATTGGTGCCGCCAAATCCGAAGCTGTTGGACATCACATGTGTCAACGGCCCGTCATGGCGCTGACGCAGGATGGGCATACCCTCGAATTCGGGNTCCAGGTTTTCGATGTGGGCGCTTTCGCAGGCGAAGTCGTTCTGCATCATCAACAGGCAATAGATCGCCTCCTGCGCCCCGGCGGCCCCGAGGCTATGGCCGGTCAGGGACTTGGTGGAGCTGATCATCGGCATCTGATCGCCAAACACGTTGCGGACCGCTCCCATTTCCTTGCTATCGCCCACCGGGGTCGAGGTGCCGTGCGGGTTCAGGTAGTCGATCTTCGGATTTCCAGCCATCTCCAGCGCCAGCTTCATGCAACGCTCGGCCCCCTCACCGGACGGGGCGACCATGTCATAGCCGTCGGAGTTGGCCCCATAGCCGGTCACTTCGGCATAGATCTTGGCCCCGCGCGCCTTGGCCCGCTCGTATTCTTCCAGCACCACGATCCCGGCCCCGCCGGCNATGACAAAGCCGTCGCGGTCCTTGTCATAGGCGCGCGAAGCCTTGGCCGGGGTGTCGTTAAAGTTGGACGACATCGCCCCNATGGCGTCGAACATGTTGGACATCGACCAGTCGATATCCTCACAGCCCCCGGCGAAAACCACGTCCTGCTTGCCCCAGGCGATCTGTTCGGCAGCGGCCCCGATGCAGTGGGCGCTGGTCGCACAGGCCGAGCTGATGGAATAGTTGATGCCCTTCAGCTCGAACCAGGTGGCCAGCACCGCCGAGGGNTCGGAGGCCATCGCCTTGGGCACGGCGAACGGCCCGATCCGCTTGGGTGAGCCTTTTTCGATCGTGGTCTGGGCCGCCTGCAGGATAACCTGGGTCGAGGGNCCGCCCTCGCCCACGATCAGGCCGATGCGGTCGTCCTTGATCTCGTCCGGTGACAGGCCGCTGTCCTTGAGCGCCTCTTCGAAAGCGATGTGACCCCACGCCGTGCCATTGGCGAGGAAGCGGGCGGCGCGGCGATCCACCTTCTCAGCCCAGTCCTCCGCCCGCGCGCCCATCGACGGCGGTGCCCAGACCTGGCTGCGGAAGCCGTGATCGGCGTGATCCTGTGAGAACCGGATCCCCGACCGGGCGTCGCGCAGNGAGGCGGCAACCTCGTCTTGGCCGGTGCCGATCGAGGAGACTATGCCGATGCCGGTGACTACCACTCGCCGCATGAAGGGACCTTTTTCAATCAGAAGACTCGGTAAGAACGCTCAAGGCTCGCTCGTGAGCCAGGATTAGGTGCAACAGATCGGATCACTCGGCGTCAGGGGTGCCACCGAACAGGCCCACGCGCATGTCGTTGCAGGTGTAGATCACCTCGCCGTCGGCCTCCAGCACGCCATCGGCAATGCCCATGACCAGGCGACGGTTGATGACCCGCTTCAGGTCGATCTTGTAGACGACCTTTTTGATATCAGGCTGGACCTGGCCGGTGAACTTGACCTCGCCAACACCCAGCGCCCGCCCNCGGCCCGGACCACCGATCCAGCCCAGATAGAAGCCGACCAGCTGCCACATGGCGTCCAGACCCAGACAGCCCGGCATCACCGGGTCGCCAATGAAGTGGCACTGGAAGAACCAGAGGTCCGGGTGGATATCCAGTTCGGCCTCGACGTAGCCCTTGCCGTGGGCACCCCCATCGGCGTTGATCTGGGTGATGCGGTCGAACATGAGCATCGGCGGGGCCGGCAGCTGGGCATTGCCCGGACCGAACAGCTCACCCCGGCCCGAAGCCAGGAGGGCATCATAGTCGAACGACGAGGGGTATTTCAGCTGGGTCACGCGGGCGCTCCAAAGGGACGTGAGGGCGGGGTACACGACCCGGGCCGATGTCTCAACTGTCGCGTTGGCGCTGGTGCGCCGGGCGAGGTCGCGGCCCGCGGCTCCACCTCGCTCACCCACCGGCATGATCAGGGGCGCTGGCCCGCCTGACGCGCGGANTCACACTGGGGTCGCGTCGCGGTGCCGACCACCTGGGCCTGGCGCACCCAGCCGCCCGACCGGCGNGCCCCAACCCGGCACCAGCCCTCTTCGCAGTCCTGCAGGGCGACAATGGCATTGGGCTGGATACGGGCGCGAACCGCGCTGGTGTCGGTGCGCGACGCCCGCACAGCCAGAGCCTGGTCGGTGCCGTTGAAGGCGCGGCGGCTGGAGGACAGGACGCTGCGGTGAATCCAGGCAACCGAGCCCTGTGGATCACAGACCTTGCGCCATTCCCGGGTCTCGGCAATGACTTGCACCGGCAGACCGCGCGCGTGATAGACCCACAGGATGCGGTAATCNAATCCAGGCCCGTAGCGCGCCCGCACTTCGGAGGACTTCAGCGACAGCCAGCGGGGCACAGGTTGGCGACTGGGNGTCGGCCGACCGTCAGGCATCGCCTGCGCAGCCGTCATCAGCAACGCGGCCCCAGGACGGCGGTGATGGAAACTGGGCGTTTGAGAGCGGCGAGGGCTTTGCTAGACACGGGGCGAGTTCCACGGACCAGAGCCCCTATGTCGGCGCGTAAGCTAAAGGTTGTGTTAACCAGACGTCTTCCGGACGCGGTGGAAACCCGCATGCGCGAGCTGTTCGATGCGGAGCTCAACCTGACCGACACCCCGCTGTCCAGCGACGCCCTGGTGGCCGCCGTCCAGACCGCCGACGTGCTGGTGCCGACCATCACCGACCGGATCGATGCGGCGTTGATCGGCCAGGCCGGGGATCAGCTAAAGATGATTGCCAACTTCGGTGCCGGTGTGGATCACATCGACATCAATGCCGCCCACGCGCGTGGCATCATCGTGACCAATACGCCCGGCGTCCTGACCGAAGACACCGCGGATCTGGCCATGAGCCTGATCCTGGCCGTCAGCCGCCGCATTGTGGAGGGGGCCAATGTGCTGGCGGCGGGCGAGTTCACTGGCTGGACGCCGACCTGGATGATGGGTCGCAAGGTCTGGGGCAAGCGCTTGGGCATTGTCGGCATGGGCCGGATCGGCCAGGCCCTGGCCCGGCGGGCCAAGGCGTTCGGCATGCAGGTGCACTATCATAATCGCAAGCCGGTGCCGGAGTTCGTTGCCGAGGAGCTGGGGGCCACCTATTGGGAAGACCTGGACGCCATGCTGCAGCGCATGGACGTCATTTCCCTGAACGCACCCGCCACCGCAGAGACCCGTCATCTGCTGTCGGCGGAGCGTCTGGCACGTCTGTCACCGCAGGCGATCCTGATCAACACTGCGCGGGGCGATCTGATCGATGAAGCGGCGCTGGCCGAAGCGATCGACAAGAACCGGCTGGCCGGCGTCGGTCTGGACGTGTTCGAACACGAGCCTGCGGTCCACCCCGGCCTGATGAACCGGCCCAACGTCGTGCTTCTGCCGCACCTGGGGTCGGCCACCATCGAGGCGCGTCAGGATATGGGCGACAAGGTCATCGCCAACATCATGACCTACCAGACCGGCCACCGGCCCAAGGATCGGGTCTTGCCAGGGGAGGCCTGACAGCGAAGCCGCCCAGCCAGACCTCAGGGACCCATGGCTCGAAGCGGATCTAGGCGGCCCTAATCGGCCATTCCGCAATCGGGACACGATGGGTCGGGAGGGATTGTGACGACGCGAGAGGTTCCGGCCAGTCCGTCGTAGAGCAACATTCGCCCCGTCAACGGCCGCCCTGCGCCTGTGATCAACTTGATCGCCTCCAGCGCAGCCATCGACCCGATGGCCCCCGCCAAGGCCCCGATAACACCGACCCGTGCGCAGGTCTCCGCGTCGGGNGGCACCTCCGGCACAAAGCAGCGATAGCAGGGCCGACCGTCGAAGACCGCCACCTGGCCTGTCCAGCGCCCCAGCGCCCCGGACACCAGCGGCACGCCCAAGCTCAGGCAGGCGGCATTGACGACAAAGCGCGTCACGAAATCATCGGTCCCGTCGATAACCACGTCACAGCCGGCCAGCAGGTCGCGGGCCGTCGCATCGGTCAGGCGCTCGGTTCTGAGATCGGTCGCGACCCCCGGGTTGATCGCCGCCAGCGCCTGCGCCGCCGCCGCAACCTTGTCCCGGCCCAGATCGTGGGTGGCGAACTGGATCTGGCGCTGCAGGTTCGACAGGCTGACCTGATCGTCGTCGATCAGGCGCAAGGTGCCGACGCCCGCCGCAGCCAGGTAAAGGGCTGCTGGNGCCCCCACGCCCCCNATGCCGACCACGGCCACCGTCGCGGCCCGCAGCCTTTGCTGGCCCGGCCCNCCNACCTCCGCGAGCATCAGGTGGCGCGCGTAGCGTTCGACATCGGCATCGGAAAAGGTCACGCAGACCGCTTAGCGCATTTCCACGGCCACCGGTATGCTTCAGGCTGCCTGACGATGCAGGGCGATCAAGGGCTCGACGTCCTGGTGGTCAATGTCGGCGATACTCTCCAGGCCGACCCGCTGCAGGAGCCCGTTGGCCAGGCTGCACAGGTTCATTGGATTCTGAAACGCCCGCTGGGTGATCGGCCCATAGGACAGAACCCGCATCCCCATGGCGCGGGTCTGCTTTCAACAGATCGATCAGCGCATCCAGATCACCGCGTTGGCCTTCCAGAACCTGAAGGATATGCGGACCCTGCATGACCATGCAGCCGGTGATATTGCGCCGACGGTTAGCATCCTGGGCGTGGCCGAGAACGTCGGCTGCCGTGAACGGACTCAGGCCCAGCGGCGAAGCTGAGCGACTGGTGTATACGAAACGATGCAACACAACTGGGTACTCCATACTCTCAAAGACAGATATTTCGCGCGGCCTTTAGTTCAAGAAATGGGCCGTGGTTTGACAGGCATCGGCTCAAGATCCGGGATTTTACGTCTTGCATGCCGCATTCTGTCGCCATCTGACAGGCCATGCAGACGTCATCCTCTCCCTTTGCCACTTCATCCTTTCCGGATTGGCATGGCACCACCATCATCGCTGTGCGCAAGAACGGTCAGACCGTCATCGCCGGCGATGGCCAGGTCTCCATGGGCCCCACCATCGTCAAGGGGCCGCCCGCAAGGTGCGGACCCTCGCCGGTGGCAAGGTCCTGGCCGGATTTGCCGGGGCCACAGCCGACGCCTTCACCCTGATCGAACGGCTCGAAGCCAAGCTGGAGCAGTATCCGGACCAGCTGGCCCGCGCCTGCGTTGATCTGGCCAAGGACTGGCGCACGGATCGCTATCTGCGCCGCCTGGAGGCCATGCTGCTGGTCGCCGATAAGGACACCATCCTGACCGTCACCGGCGTCGGCGATGTTCTGGAGCCGGAACACGGCGTCGCCGCTGTCGGCTCGGGCGGCAACTTTGCCCTGGCCGCAGCCCGCGCCCTGATCGAGGAAGACAGCGCCCTGACCGCCGAAGACATCGCCCGCAAGGCCATGAAGATCGCCGCCGATATCTGCGTCTACACCAATGGCAATCTGACGGTGGAGCGGCTGGGTTGACGGGCGTTGTGAACCTCTTCTCCAGCCCCAATATCTTTGCACATGACTGATCTTTCTCNNCCCCGCGAAATCGTTTCCGAGCTGGACCGCTTCATCGTTGGCCAGGACGACGCCAAGCGCGCCGTGGCTGTGGCCCTGCGTAACCGCTGGCGGCGCAAGCGCGTGCCTGAGGACCTGCGTGACGAGGTCACGCCCAAGAACATTCTGATGATCGGACCCACGGGCGTCGGCAAAACCGAGATCGCCCGACGCCTGGCTCGCCTGGCCGGTGCGCCCTTTCTGAAGGTCGAGGCGACCAAGTTCACCGAGGTCGGCTATGTCGGCNGCGACGTCGATCAGATCATGCGCGATCTGGTCGAGGCCGCCCTGATCATGGTGCGTGACCAGCGCCGCGACGGCGTTCGGGCGCAGGCCGAAACCCGGGCCGAAGACCGGCTTCTGGACGCCCTGGTCGGTCCCGGTAGCCAGCCGGCCACCCGCGACAGTTTCCGCAAGAAACTGCGGGCCGGGGACCTGGACGACAAGGAAGTCGAGATTGCCCTGGCTGACACCTCCAACCCCATGCAGGGCATAGACCTGCCCGGCGGCGGCGGGGTCGGGATGATCAATCTGTCCGATATGCTGGGCAAGCTGGGTGGGGCGCGCACCAAGACGGTCAAGCTGGCGGTCCGGGATGCGGTGGGGCCGTTGATCCAGGAAGAATCGGACAAACTGCTGGATCAGGACAGCCTGACCAAGGAGGCCCTGCTGCTGGCCGAAAATGAGGGCATCGTCTTCCTGGACGAGATCGACAAGGTTGCTGCAAAATCGGAGGCACGCGGGGCCGATGTGTCGCGCGAGNGGNTCCAGCGCGATCTCCTGCCGCTGATTGAAGGCACCACCGTCTCGACCAAATACGGGCCGGCCAAGACCGACCATGTGCTGTTCATTGCGTCGGGGGCCTTCCATGTGGCCAAGCCCAGCGACCTGTTGCCGGAGCTGCAAGGACGCCTGCCGATCCGGGTTGAGCTGAAGGCCCTGACCCGCGATGATTTCAAGCGCATCCTGACTGAGCCGGAAGCCAATCTGATCCGTCAGAACCAGGCCCTGCTGGCGACCGAGGACGTGACGCTGACCTTCACCGACGATGCCATCGAGGCGATGGCCGATGCGGCGGTCGCGGCCAACTCCACCGTTGAGAACATCGGCGCGCGTCGTCTTCAGACAGTGCTGGAGCGGGTGCTGNAGGAAACCAGCTTCAAGGCCTCGGATCTGGCCGGCCAGACCGTGACTTTCGATGGCGATGCCGTGCGAGCAAAAGTCAGCGAACTGGCCAAGAACGCCGACCTCAGCCGGTTCATCCTATAGGCCTACACTGATCCGAACCCATTCCCCCAGGGGAATGGGCCCGCACGGCGACAGTTCGACGCGCCTTTGTGCGGTCAGGCCTTGGCCCAGACGCCGAACGGGTCGCTCCAGGGCAGGCCCAGGGCTTCGCCAACCGCCGGATAGGTGATCTCGCCGTTCAGGACATTCAGGCCGCGGGCCAGGTGCGGATTTTCGCGCAAGGCCTCCAGCCCCTTGTCCGCCAGGGCCAGGCCGAACGGCAAGGTGGCATTGTTCAGGGCCTCGGACGAGGTGCGCGGGGCAGCACCCGGCATATTGGCCACGCAGTAATGGACCACACCGTCGATGACATAGGTCGGATCTTCGTGCGTCGTCGGGCGCGAGGTTTCGAAGCAGCCGCCCTGGTCGATGGCCACATCCACCAGCACCGAACCGGGCTTCATCTGCTTCAGGTGCTCGCGCTTGACCAGCTTGGGCGCCTCGGCCCCTGGCACCAGCACGGCTCCGATGACCACATCGGCCTTCACGATCTCTTCTTCGATGGCCCCGATAGAGGAATAACGGGTGATGACGCGGCCACCGGTCAGTTCATCGATATAGGCCATGCGCGGGATGGAGCGTTCCAGCACCACCACCTCGGCTCCCAGACCCATGGCCATGCGGGCGGCATTCAGGCCGACGACCCCACCGCCCAGCACCAGCACCCGCGCCGGGGCCACCCCCGGCACGCCACAGAACAACAGGCCCATGCCGCCGTTGTGCTTCAACAGGGTTTCTGCTGCCGAGAAGACAGCGATGCGTCCGGCCACTTCCGACATCGGGGCCAGCAGCGGCAGGCCGCCCTGNGCATCGGTCACGGTCTCATAGGCAATGGCGGCGCACTTGGAAGCCATCAGGCCGCGGGTCTGGTCCGGATCGGGTGCCAGGTGCAGGTAGGTGTAGAGGATCTGACCCTCGCGGAGCATTTCCCACTCAACCTTTTGCGGCTCCTTGACCTTCACGATCATGTCGCTGTCGGCGAACACCTCGGCGGCGTCCGAGGCGATTTTGGCCCCGGCCTTTTTGAAATCCTGATCGGTAAAGCCGGCCCCCAGGCCCGCCCCGGTCTGAATTAGCACCGAATGGCCGTGGGCCACATACTCACGAACAGCCGTTGGCGTCAGGCCGACGCGGTGCTCGTTCTTCTTGATTTCCTTGGGCACGCCGACGCGCATGGGGGATCCTCTCGCTGGGTGTGGCCACGCTTCGGGGCCATTCGCGGGGCGATATAGCGCCCTCTTTTGCATCCGTCGCGGGTTTTTCTTGCCCCGGGGTCAGGCCGCCGCCGGGCGCGAACAAATCATGGTGAATGTGCCGTTAGGCTTTCTTAACCGACTTGGCTCAGCTTGCCGAGAACGGGACTGTGTGCCCGGCCCCCGTCCACCCGCCTTCCCCATCCGCAACCCGTCGACCAGACCTCCGCTTCCATGTTCGCCAAACGCCAATCTGCCCTTGCTGTCAGTGCCGGTTCGCCGCCGGATCGGCGAACGCTGGCCGCGCGCTTGGCCCCGCTGCGAGCAGCCTTGAAGAAGCCCNCCGTCGCCGTGACCGCGGCCGGCATGGGACTGATGGCCGCCGTCGCCGCGTTTGTCCTGGTGCTTGGAGACCCTCGCGCCGGTGCCCCGTCGGCCCGCGTTGACCTGACCCAGCNNGCGGCTCCGCAGGTCGATATCCCGACCGGAATGGATGCCTTCCTGGCCGGTGATGCCAGCTTCTATCAACAAGGCGAGGACACAGGTGATGTCGTCCTGACCCTGCCGGACGGGGCCACCATCTCCGGCAACGGCGCGCCGATCACGGCCCCGCGCCTGACGGCCCAGCCCCTGGCCGCCGCACCCATTACGGGGCTGTTCCAGCCCGGCCCCGATGGTCCCCTGCCCACAATCGCCAGCGATGGGCGCGTCCCGGCCCAGGCCTATGCCCGACCCTTCCGCGCCGACGGTAGGCCGCGCATCGCCCTGATTGTGGGCGGACTGGGTCTCAATGCCGCCACCACCCGCGCGGCCATCGAACGCCTGCCGCCGGAAGTCACCCTCAGCTTCGTGCCCTATGCTGAGAACCTGCAGGGCTGGATCGACCAGGCGCGGGCGCAGNGGCATGAGGTTCTGATCGAAATGCCGATGGAGCCGACCGGCTATCCGGACAACGACCCGGGGCCCTATACGCTTCTGTCCAACGCTGATCAGGCGGACCTGGCCGGGAAGATGAACTGGCTACTCAGCCGGGCCACCGGCTACTTTGGCGTGACCAACTATCTGGGGGACAAGTTCGCAACCTCCGACGCCGGGATGAACACCTTCCTGACCACCCTGCGCCAGCGCGGTGTGGCCTTTATCGACGACGGCACCATGAGCCGGCGTCCCGGAGCCTGGTCCCGCGCCAGCGCCAACCGCATCCTGGACGAGGAGCGCTCGGCCGAGGGCGTATTCGCCCAGTTGACCGCGCTGGAGGCCCTGGCGCGTTCCCGCGGTCAGGCCATGGGGGCGGGCTTCAGCTATCCGGTGACCATCGAGGCGCTGGCCCGGTGGACCGCCAGTGCCGACGCCCGCGGTTTCCAGCTGGCCCCCGCCTCGGCCATGGCCCAGCGACCCGGTCGCTGATCGCGACGATGGACCTGAGCCTGTATCGCCCCAACGTCGGCGTGGTCCTGTTTCGCCACGACGGTCGGGTCTGGTTCGGTCGCCGGGCCCATCAATCGNGGGAGTATGTCTGGCAGTTTCCCCAGGGCGGCATCGATGACGGCGAAGATTTGCGAACAGCGGCCCTGCGCGAACTGGCCGAAGAGACCGGTGTCACCTCGGTGACCTATCTGGCCCGGACCGATGGCTGGCTGACCTACGACTATCCGGCCGGATTTGGAGGCTCCAAACAGGCTCGCGGCTGGAAGGGACAAAAGCAGGTCTGGTTCGCCTTTCGCTTTACCGGAAAGGACAAGGAAGTCGATCTCGACGGTCACGATGAGGTCGAGTTCGACGCCTGGCGCTGGGGCGAGCTGGACGAGGCCACGGACCTGATCGTGCCGTTCAAACGTCAGGCCTATGAGAAGATGGTCGCCGCCTTCCGTCCGGTGCGGGATCGGCTGCGGGCCTAGCCTTTCAGCAGGGGCAACAAGGCCTCGCGGGCAGCAGCGCCCAGATCCGGGCGCTTCAGGGCCAGGGCCACATTGGCCTTCAGCAGGCCGATCTTGTCGCCGCAGTCATGGGTCGTGCCCAGATACTCGACCGCGGTGAAGCGTTGTTCGGCCATCAGGCGGGCCATGGCGTCGGTCAGCTGGATCTCGCCCCCNGCGCCGCGCGCCTGCGAGGCCAGCAGGCCAAAGATTTCCGGCTGCAGGATGTAGCGGCCCGAGATGGCCAGATTGGAGGGGGCCGTGCCCTGCGGCGGCTTTTCCACCATCCCCTTCATCTTCACCAGACGCCCCTCGCGGGCTTCGGGATCGACGACCCCATATTTATGCGTGTCCGCTTCGGGCACAGCCTCGACGCCGATGACATTGCCGCCAGTCTGCTCATAGACATTGACCAGTTGGCGCAATGCCCCCGGCTCGCCATCGACGATGACGTCCGGCAACAGCACCGCAAACGGCTCATCACCGACAATATCGCGGGCGCACCAGACCGCGTGGCCCAGACCCAGCGGCTGCATCTGCCGGGTAAAGCTCATCTCTCCTGCCCCGGGCAGATCGGCATTCAGCGCCGTCAGGATGTCGGTCTTGCCCTTGGCCTGCAGCTGGGCTTCCAGCTCCACCTGATGATCGAAATAATCCTCGATCGCGCCCTTGGCCCGACCGGTAACGAAGACGATGTGCTCGATCCCGGCCTCGCGGGCCTCCTGGACGATGTAGCTCAGGATCGGGCGATCCACGACATTGAGCAGCTCCTTGGGCGTCGTCTTGGTCCCGGGCAGAACGCGGGTGCCCAGGCCAGCGACGGGCAGGACGGCTTTGCGAAGGCGGCGATCAGTCATGGCTTGAAGCTATTCCACCGTCACCGACTTGGCGAGGTTTCGCGGTTGGTCGACATCGGTGCCCTTCTGGACCGCCGTATAATAGGCCAGCAGCTGAACCGGCACGGCATAAACCAGCGGCGCGATCAGGGGNTGACAGTCCGGCGCATCGACCCGCCGGATTCCCGCACCGTGAGGGTCAGGCGCATCCTTGGGAGCGATCATGACCACCGGCCCGCCCCGCGCCGCAACCTCCTGCAGGTTCGAGGCGGTCTTCTCGTAGACATCATCCATCGGGGCCAGGGCAATCGTTGGAGTCTCTTCGTCAATCAGGGCGATCGGCCCATGCTTCAACTCGCCTGCGGCATAGCCCTCTGCGTGTATATAGCTGATTTCCTTGAGCTTTAGTGCNCCTTCCATGGCCAGCGGGAACATCGAACCGCGCCCCAGGAACAGGACGTCCGTCGCCTTGGCAAGGTCCTGGGCCACCTCCCGGAGCGCTACGTCCATATGCATGGCCTCGGCGATCAGACGCGGAGCCTCGAACAGGGCCTTGACCAGCTCGGCCTCGCGCGTCGCATCGATGCGCCCGCGCGCGACGCCGGCAGATACGGCCAGCGCCAGCAAGGCAGCGACCTGGGCCGTAAAGGCCTTGGTCGAGGCGACGCCGATTTCCGGACCCGCATGGGTCGGCCACAGCACCGCGGCCTCACGGGCCATGGAAGAGGAGTGCACGTTGACCAGGGCCGCCGTTTGCAACCCTTGCGCCTTGCACCAGGTCAGGCTGGCCAGGGTATCGGCGGTCTCGCCCGACTGGCTGACGGCGACCGCCAGGGTGCCTGGCGTCAGGGCGGGTTCACGATAGCGAAACTCCAGNGCGATCTCGACATCGCACGGCAGGCCCGCCAGCCGCTCAAAGGCATAACGGCCGATCTGTCCGGCATAGAAAGCCGTGCCACACGCCACGATCTGGATACGTTCAACCGAGGTGAAATCAATGTCATTGGCGTTGGCCTTGCCGCCGACGAAGTCGAGATAGTGGCTGAGCGTGTTGCGGATACTGTCCGGCTGCTCATGGATTTCCTTCTCCATGAAGTGCCGATACTCGCCCTTTTCGACGAGGGCCGAGGAGGCAGAAACCTGGACGATCTGGCGCTCGACCGGCTGCCCCGAACGGTCAAACATGCGGGCTCCGGACCGGTCCAACGCGGCGTAGTCGCCTTCCTCCAGATAGCTGATCTTCTGGGTGAATGGGCCGACCGCCAGGGCATCAGAGCCCAGATACATCTCGCCTTCACCCCAGCCCACGACCAGCGGGGACCCCTGGCGGGCCCCCAGGATCAGGTCGTTCTGACCCTCGATCAGAACCGCCAGCGCATAGGCCCCCTTAAGTTGGTCCAGAACGGTCTTGAAGGCCGCCAGGGGGTCGTTGGGAGACCCNAGTTCGCGGTCCATCAGTTGGGCCACAACCTCCGTATCGGTCTGGCTCTCGAACACCCGGCCCTCGGCCTCAAGCTCAGCCTTCAGTTCGGCGAAGTTCTCGATGATGCCATTGTGCACCAGCACGACCTTGCCAGCCTTGTGCGGGTGAGCATTTTCGGTCGTCGGGGCCCCGTGGGTCGCCCAGCGNGTGTGCCCAATGCCGACGGTTGCGTCGAGCGGCTGGTCCGCCAGGACAGCCTCCAGCTCCCGGATCTTGCCCTTGGCCCGCCGACGCTCGATGTGGCCGCCGACCAGGGCGGCCACGCCGGCAGAATCGTAGCCCCGGTATTCCAGCCGCTTGAGGCTGTCGATCAACCGCGGTACGGCCGGTTCACGGCCGGTCACGCCAATAATGCCGCACATACAGCGATACCCTTGCGTCGTCGTCTGAATAACCGCGATCTTTGCACGCGGAGCCCGAACAGTCTAAGGCGACGACCGGGCGAATGCCTGATAAGCGATCAGCATTGAAATCGCATCTGAAATGCGGTTTCGCAAGGTTTCGGGTCCGCAGCGGGCCCTTTGCAATGAGGACGGCGTGAGCGACAGGCGTTACTTTGGCACCGATGGCATTCGTGGCCAGGCCAATACCCACCCCATGACCNCCGAGGTGGCCTTACGGGTTGGACTGGCAGCGGGCCGAATGTTCATGTCGGCGGACGATCGTCGCCACCTGGTCGTGATCGGCAAGGACACGCGCCTGTCCGGTTATATGATCGAGCCCGCCCTGGTTGCGGGGTTCTCGGCGGCCGGCATGGATGTGCGCTTTGGTCCTCTGCCGACCNCCGGTGTCGCGATGATGACACGCTCGATGCGAGCGGACATCGGGGTGATGATCTCGGCTTCCCACAACGCCTACCTGGACAACGGCATCAAGCTGTTTGGCCCTGATGGCTACAAGTTGTCCGATGAGGTGGAGCTGACCATCGAATCCATGATGGATGAGGCTCTGGACGCAAACCTGGCGCCGGCCGATTCGCTGGGGCGGGTCAAACGCATCGACGATGCCCAGGCTCGATATGTCGAAATCGCCAAGGCCAGCTTTCCCAAGGGCCTGACCCTCAAGGGCCTGAAGATCGCCGTCGACTGCGCCAATGGGGCCGGCTACCGGGTCGCTCCGACGGCCCTTTACGAGTTGGGCGCTGACGTCATCGCGGTGGGCGTGCAGCCCAACGGCCTGAACATCAACCACGAATGCGGGTCTACCCACCCGCAGACCCTGGCAGCCCTGGTCAAGCAGGAAGGGGCGGACATCGGCATTGCCCTGGATGGCGACGCGGACCGCCTGATCGTCTGTGACGAAAAGGGCGAGGTCGTCGATGGCGACCAGATCATGGCCATGGTGGCGCTGGATTGGGCCCGGCGCGGCCTCCTGACCGGTGGCGGCCTGGTCGCGACCGTCATGTCCAACCTGGGGCTGGAGCGAGCGCTGAATGCCGAGGGCCTGTCGCTGGAGCGGACCCAGGTCGGCGATCGCTATGTCATGGAGCGGATGCGAGAAGGCGGCTTCAACGTCGGTGGCGAACAGTCCGGCCACATCATCCTGCATGACCACGCCACCACCGGCGGCGGACTGATGAGCGCCCTGCAAGTCCTCGCCGTGCTGGTCGAAAGCGGCCGCCCGATGAGCGAGCTGGCCCGCCAGTTCGACAAGGTGCCGCAACTGCTGGAAAACGTGCGCTACACCCAGGGTGCACCCATGGACGATGCCCAAGTCCAGGCCGCCATCCGCGAGGGCGAGGCCCGCCTGAACGGTCAGGGCCGGGTTCTGGTGCGCAAATCCGGCACCGAGAAACTCATCCGCGTCATGGCCGAAGGCGACGATGCCGCCCTGGTCAAGTCGGTGGTCAATGACATTGCGGCGGCGGTGAGGGCGGCGGGCTAACTGTCTAGAGATCCAAACCGGTTCGGTCCCACGGTCGATGCGCCTACCAGTAGCACAATCAGAACCGCCAGCAGCGCCACGTAGATGACGTTGTTGAAAAACAAGGCGAAGAACATCGTCATGTTTGGATCGCCACCGGTCATCATCTCCGACATCATCCTCGGAAAGCCGATCATACTGAAGGCCAGAAAGGGGACAGGCATGAGGCCCCAGTAGGCCCGCAGGTTGCGGTCATGTAGTCTGCGGGAGACCGCAACGGCCAAGAATAGCACGGCGATCAGGGCTAAAGCTGGGAACCCCTTCAAGAAAAGTCCGAAGTCTGGCGCGGGGGCTTCCGGATGGGAGGCATCGACCTGAATGGAGTAATGACCCGGAGACGATTGCACAGTGGCTGCTTCAGGGTGCTCTGCGGCGAAGGCAGCCATGTCCTGAAAAATGGCATTGGTCATGACCGACATCAGGCCGCCCGTGGCGATAAACACCAGCAGAATAACGATAGCAGCGTAGGGCCAGAACTGGCTGCCAGTGTCGCGTCCCGAGAACTGCATCACCTTGCTGAAGCCGCGCAAATTGGGTTGGCCATGTGATCTCCAGCTTTGACCATAACCCTATGCGGTCTCTGCCATTTTAGACAAGCCGTCAGCCCTAGACCCAATTCGGTTCAGTTGGACGCTGGCCATCTGGCCTCAGATTTTGGTCCAGTCGAAGGCCAGCGGCGATTCACGGCATCAGCGGGATCGCAAAGCGATTCCGCCTCAACCGATCAGGCTCGAGAGGGAGTCACCTGAAGGACCCGCCGGTCCCCGACACCGACATCCCCGTTGGGGCAAGTCCGGGGCTGGAACTCCAGATCAAGGCACAGGCGGATTTCGCGCAATTGGCTATCGTCGGTCACGGCGATGTAGATGGCCTCGCGCGGCAGGCCGGGGTTGGCGCTGGCCCAGCCATCGCGCAGTTCGCCCGCCGTCAACTGGCCATCGGCTCCGGCCAGGGTCATGGGCTCGGGCTTGACCAAGGGATCATACAGGGACGCGGCCTGGGCGAAGTAAGCCTCGGGCGTGTCCCAGCCGCAGGTGCCGTGGGCCGCCCACTCATGTTGAACCAGATCCACCGACGGAATGCGGCACAGCTCGCCACGGATGGTCGCGGCCCGCACCTCCTCCGCCGGGCGGCAATAGCGCGGGTAGGGTCGCCCGTCTGAGTTGGGCCAAAGGCCGTGCAGGGTCCAGCCGAAGCGGTTGGCACTGTTGCAGGCCAGATCGCCTTGCCCATCGCCACCTGCGGCACAGGTCTGCGGCATCCAGGTGATGGCCAGCATGTGAAAGCGGATGGGTCGGTCGGCGACGACATCATCGGCATCCACCCGCTCCATGTGCGGCCGACTGATCCGATGGGGCAGGCGGCACGCGATCGCACCTTCGGTCGGCGCAGGCGCGGGCAGTTCCATTTGCCGGCAGGCGCTCATCAGGCCGGCCAGGAGAACGCCAAGGACCAGCATCGGCCAAGTTTCCAACCCCTTCATCGCGCCTCCGACAGCAGGTCGACCATGGCTTCAATTCGCTTGCGAATATCGGGCACGGCGATGGTTTCCCAGAAGGCGGCGCGGGCCGGTGGCCCCAGGACCAGAAGGTCACCGCTGGCCTGGCCGTCGGCCCGGCGGACCCGCCCTTGGTGGTCGAGATCCAGTCCCAGGCGAAGGGGNTCCAGCCGCGCCGCACCGGTTTCGATCAGAGGCCCCGTCAGNGGATCGGTCGCCGGATCGTGGCCAGGACCAGAGCAGTCGATCACCCAGTCCGCAATGCGGCTGCGTGGCACGATCCGGCGCCACGGATCATAGGTGAGGACCAGCTTGTTGCCCGCTGGAGCCCCGGCAGTGGCTCTTGGATCCAGCCGCTCGATACTCTGGACACGTCCGCGCACAAAGGTCAGACGACCGGACTGCTCCAGGGTCTCGATCTGGGTGGCGATCTCCGGCGCGATGCGGTGCCGATGCGCATCCCACCATGGCCGAAGATGACGCAGGAAGCGGCGGCGNCTCCCAGGTTCGGCCTGCTGCCACAGCTCTGCCGTGACCGGTCGCAACCCTTCCATGACAGGCCGCCAGCCATGCTGTCGGCTCTGCTGCCGGGCCGCGTGCAGACGCTGCGATACCGGTCCGGACCGCAGGGATGCCGCCGGCATGTCGGGCGCATCCGACATGGAGGCGTGGGCTCGGGGCTTCAGGCCGCGCCGTGACAGCGCCAACGCCTCGCCGCTCCAGCCCCTGGCCACCAGCCATACCAGCATGTCCACCATGGTCAGCCCGGTGCCGATGATCACGATGCCGTCACGGACACCGACGCGATCAAGTGCGCCGGCCGTCCAAGGGTCGCGGATCAGCCGTTGCCGGATCACCGCATCATCGGCCCCCTCGGCGACGCGCGGCGAGGGATTGCCCGTCGCCAGAACGACCGCGCTGCCCCTCAGGACCTCACCTGTGTCCAGCTCGACCGTCCGGCCCTCAATGCGCGTCGCGGTCGCAGTGGCGACCGCAATCCGCCCGGGGTGGTCCTGGCGGACGCGTCGGAAGCGATCCTGGACATAGGCACCGTAAAGTCGGCGCGGGGCAAAACCCTCAGGATCAGCCCGATCCGGATCATGGACCCCCAGCCAGTGGACAAAGTCGTTGGGCCGATCCTGGACCGCGCTCATGCGGTTAGACCGCACGTTTAGCAAATGACCTTCAAAGGGNGTGCCATAGGCAACCCCNAGACCGGGTGCCGGGGCGGGGTCGACGACCACGGATGCGACCCCNCGCTCAGCCAGCCGCGCGGCGAGCATNGTACCCGAAAAGCCACCGCCGATGATGACGATGCGCTCGCTGTCGAGATTCAGGCCGTGGTCCATGCTCTGCAGCTTCTGGACGGTTCGGTGGCGAGGGTCAAACCGGAGTTCTCCATGGCCTCAGCTGCCGCGGCTCACGAGTTGGCGATCGCCGACCAGGACGAACTGGGCCCGGCCTTTCAGGGTCTCGAACAGGTCTGCCTCGGTGCCCGTCATGAAGGCCTGCAGACCGAGCGACTGGATCTCTTCGAACAGCCCNCCGCGACGCTTGCTGTCGAGGTGGGCCGGAGCTTCGTCCAGCAGCAGCAGCGGGCGCGATGCCTGTTCACCCAGGCGCGACAGCTGGGCCAGGATAAGGTTCAGGGCCAGGGCCTTCTGTTCGCCCGACGAACCTTCGGCGGCCGGGCGGTTCTTCTGGCGATGCAGGGCCGTCAGGTCCGTTCGATGCGGGCCAAACAGNGAGCGTCCCGCCGCCGCATCGCGGGCGCGGCTGGCCTTGAAGCCCCCAGCNAGATCCGACACCACCGTTTGAACTGGCGCACCGTCCAGCGGGGCTTGTTCCGCAGCGCCAACCAGGCCCAGGTTCGCCTGCGGAAAGGGNTGGGCGTCCCGGCTGTCGATTGCGACCTGAAGATCGACAAGGGCGTCGGCCCGGGCCTGGGCCGCCAGTGCCCCGGCCTCGGCCAGACGCACCTCCAGCGCATCCAGCCACAGCGGGTCCGCTGCCCGCCCCTCCCCGCCCTCGGTCAGCAGGCGCAGGCGCTCTCGCAGGGCCTTNTCGTAGATCGCGACCTGGGTCGCATGGTCGGGGCGGGCGGCAAACACCAGCCGGTCAAAGATNTTCAGCCGCAGGGCGCGGGCATCTGAAAACAGGCGGTCGTGCTCCGGTGTGGCCCAGACCGGGCGCAGATAGTCCAGCAGCTGGCCCGGTTGAGCGGTTTCGCCCTCAATCCGCACCAGGCGCCGCGCGCTGCCCGCGGTCTGGATGCCGGTACCCAGGCGAACATCGCCATCAGCCTGGCTGAGCACCGCGGCCACGGCCCAGGCCCGGCCCCGGTCATCGCCAGGCTCACGGCGACCCATCTCAGGCGCTGTGGCCCCGCGCAGACCCCGGCCCGGCGTGAACAGGCTGATGGCCTCCAGCACATTGGTCTTGCCCGCCCCATTGGCCCCGTGCAGCACGACCAGGCCATGGTCGATGGCCAGAGATGCCGTCGCATAGGAGCGAAAGTCGGTCAGGGTGAGTGAGGTGATCACACTCTGAGCGATCACACCCGCAGTGGCATCAGCACATGCTGAACGCCCGGATCGCCGGGATCGAGCACCAGGGTCGGGCTGGCTGGATCGGCGAACTTGAAGGCGGCGGTTTCGCCGGTGATCTGACCAGCCACATCCAAGAGATAGCGGGCGTTAAACCCGATCTCGAACGGTTCATCGTTATAGCCGATCTCGACCTCCTCGACGCCCTGTCCGGCCTCCATGTTGCGCACCGTCAGGGTCACGCGATCCAGCTCGAAGGCCAGTTTCACGCTGCGGCTCTTTTCGGCCGAGATGGTGGCCACCCGGTCGACGGCCGAGGCAAACACGCTGTTGTCGATGTCGGCCTGCTTGTCGTTACCCTTTGGGATGACGCGCATGTAGTCGGGGAAGGCCCCGTCGATGACCTTTGACGTCAGGCTGGCCTGGCCATTAAGNCGGATCTTCTGCGGGCTGACCATGACTTCGACCGGGCCAGAGCCATCGTCCAGCAGGCGGCGCACCTGATCGACCGTTTTGCGCGGCACAATGACACCCGGACCACCGGCGGCCCCTTCGGGAGCTGGGGTCTCGGCCAGGGCCAGGCGATGCCCGTCGGTGGCCACGGCCCGCAACAACGTNACGCCATCCTCTGACACTGTGTGCAGGTAGAGACCGTTCAGATAGTAGCGCGTTTCTTCGGTCGAGACGGCAAAGCGGGTCTTGTCGATCAACCGGGCCAGATCCTCTTTGGGCAGGGCAAACCGGGCCCCCGATGTCTCCGTCGACATGACCGGGAAGTCTCCGGCTGGCAGCACCGGAAGATTGAACTTGGACCGCCCCGCCTGAACCACCAGGCGCGGATCGTCGCCCGAATAGGTCAGGGACACCTCAGCCCCGTCCGGCAGCTTGCGGATGATTTCATAGAGCGTGTGGGCCGGGGCCGTGATCTGGCCCTCGACCTGAACCAGGGCCTCGGCCTCGTCGACCATCTCCATGTCCAGATCCGTGGCCGCAAAGCTGAGCCGGTCACGACCCGCCGACAGCAGGACGTTGGACAAAATGGGAATGGTATTGCGCCGCTCGACCACGCTCTGCACATGGCCAAGAGCCCGAAGTAGCGCGGATCGTTCGATGGTCAGTTGCATGAATGTCGTCTCGAGCCCTGGAGGCGCGATTCAGCGCCCGCCTTCATCCTATGGGGCACAGACACTAGCGGATTGGTGGCGCGGAGCAACGGGTCTGGCAACGTCGAGGTGCTTTGCGTCAGATAGAGCGGAAAAATCAGCGCGCCGCCTCCAGCATCGCCAGAATCGCTCGGGTATCGGCAAGCTGCTCCAAAATGGCGGAGCGCAGTGACGACTGCGCCAGGGAGGCCGCCTCTATGCGGGACTGCGCGGCCTTCATGCGTTCGACATCATAAGACAGGACGGAACGTCCAGCCCCGCGCAGCGCCCCGGTATCATCGAACTCGGCCGCGTCGAACTATGGGTCCTCGGAGAACATGATCGACAAGGTCCCGGCATAGACGAAGGCGTTCCGCTCGATGCGCTGATCAAAGCGGATCAGGGCGGCGGTCAGCTGGGGTTAGGGATCAGTTGCAGATCGCCCTCGGACACCATCTGCAGGTAGACGGCCGATCGCGGCGATTGCCGACCCAGATTGACCAGGTCAGTATCCAGCCCTTCACCTGGTTGTCGTCCGGCGGCAGTGTATCGTTGCGAAGGGCCGTTACCAGACTGCGCGACGCCGCCTGATAGCGGGTGATATTGGCCAGAGACGTTTCCAGCTCGCCCTCGATGTCGGTGAACTCGGCATGCAAGGCCTGGGTCAGTTCGCGCGCATGTCTGCGGTCTGCCGCTGCGTCGTTCCAATTCGATACCTGCGTGGCGACGAAGACGCCGATCACCACGATCAGGAAGTCGATGCCGATGGCCATCCATTCCTGTCGACGCAGGCGTTTCATCACACGTCGGAACAGCAGTCGCATTTCAAAGGCCCCGTTCGGCGAACCCTAGAAAATCCATCCCGGGATGAACAGCGAATAGAGAACCGGTCAGCCCCGCAACGCGCGTCAGGGCCTCAACGTCGCGGGCGATCTGGTCGTCCTGCGGCATCAGCTCCTCGATCTTGCGCACCCCATGCAGCACGGTGGTGTGATCGCGGCCGCCGAAGCGGCGACCGATATCNGGATAGGAGCGAGTTGTATGCTGTTTGCACAGATACATGGCGATCTGGCGCGGACGCGCGACAGAGCGGGTGCGGCGCGCGCCCAGCAGGTCCGCCTGTTTGAGGTTGAAGTGGTCAGCCACGGTCTTCTGAATCTCGTCAACCGTGATGCGCCGGTCCTGACCGCCGCGCAGGGCCGACCCCAGCAGCGCCTTGGCCTCTTCCACAGTCAGGCTGGAAAGACGTCCGGCCGCCGTGGCCGCCAGTGTGTTCACCGCCCCTTCCAGCTCGCGCATGGAGCCGGGNGTGCGATCCACCAAATGCTCCAGAACTTCGGGCCGGACTTCGCCGGTGACGACGCCCATGCGTGCCAGAGTCTCCAGCCGATTGCGGGCCACCGCCAGCTTCAGCGAACGGTCCGCCGGCTCGACCGGGCAGGTCAGGCCCGCTGCCAGATGGCTTCTCAGGCGCGGCTCCACCTCTGTCATGGCCATGGGCGGGCGGTCGGCGGACAGGACGATCTTCTTGCCGTCCTCGATCAGCGCCGTCAGCGTGCTGAGCAGTTCTTCCTGCGTCGCCGCCTTGCCACCGACAAAGTGAACATCGTCGATCAGCAGCATATCGGCGGTGCGCAGGCTTTCCTTGAAAGCCGCTGTTGACCGGTCCTGAACCGCACGCATGAAGGTCGACAGGAACCGCTCCGCCGTCAGGTAGACCACCTTGGCATCGGGACGCAGCCGCTGGGCTTCCCAGGCGATGGCGTTCAGGAGGTGGGTTTTGCCGTAGCCATAGGGACCGCAGAAGAAAATCGGGTTGAAGTGGCCATCGGCCCATTGTGCCGCCTGTTTGGCGATGGCCAGGGCGAAGGCATTGCCTTGTCCCTCGACAAAGCTGTCAAAGGTCAGACGCTCCTGAAGCCCCGCCGCACGGACCGCCCTGGCACCGTCGGCAGCAGGTGCGACCGTCGGGCGCGGCATGGCGGCCGCAGGTTCGCCGCCCCGCTGGGCAGCCAGGGCGGCAGCCGGAGGCACCGACCCCATCTCGGCCCGGCAGCGGACTTCCAGACGGCGCGACAGACCATCCAGTCCCAGCCAGAGCTCATTCAGCCGGCGCAGGGCATTCTTGCGGACCCAGTCCCGGGCATAGCCGGTCGGCGTCACCAGGATCAGTTGTCCCGACCCGTCGGCCCGGACCGCCGACGGGGCGATGTAGCTGGAGAACGGGCCCTCACCGATTTCGGCACGCAGGCGCAAAGCGGCTTCATTCCAGATGCGATCCGGGTCCGTCAGCTCGGCCATGGTCACTTTCGTCCTCAACCCATTCAGCCAGCATTCAACCGGCTGGAACCAAAACTACGCGACCGCGGGGCAAGACCTGGGCACGACTTCTCCTGACCTGAAAGGAGACCTTTCCGGGGTGGGGAGGCACGTTCGATTTGTCTTACCGCAATGGCGGGAACCGGATGGTCCGCGCCGCCCCCAACCGCGAAGGTCAGAGCCGCGTTCGGCTTTCAACTTACCCCCGAGAGGCGGCGGTCAACGGCGATTCTTTTTCAGGATCGTAACTAAAATTCTTGACTCGCCTAACCTCCTTGCCCGCCACGGATTTTCCTTAATTGTCACGATCACAGTGACGCAAAAAGACTCAAGCTTAGCCGCAAACGCGCAAACGCCGAAGCCAGACTTCCGGCTTCGGCGTTGTATTTATTCAGCTTTGGTGCGTCAGTCTTACAAAAGACCGTCCGCTGTCAGAAAATCAGGCGGCGGCCATTTTCTTCAGCTGTGCCGCCAGGCGGCTGACNCTGCGCGAGCCGGTGTTCTTGTGAACCACACCCTTGGAGACAGCGCGCATCAATTCGGACTCGGCGGTCACGAAGGCGGTCTTGGCTGCGGCCTGATCGCCCCCGGCAACGGCTTCCTGGAACTTGCGCAGGAAGGTGCGGACGCGCGTGCGGCGCGCCTTGTTGACTTCGGTGCGGGCAGCGATCTTGCGGATCGCCTTCTTGGCGCCGGGGTTGTTAGCCATCGGTATTTACCTATCGAACGAAGAACGCCGCGGACGCCTGTCCACGACGCGGAAATCTCAAGAGGCGCGGCCTATAGACGAAAGGTCCGCGCGAGGCAAGGTGGAGTCTGAGCATTCACGCTCAGGAAACGATCCGCCAACCCAGGACGACAGACAACTCCGAGAAACAGTCCTCGCAAATCCAATCATAGGCGGCCCCATGGGGATGGTCTTCACCCGCTGCCCAGCCCACATGCAAGGCATCCTCCGACACATCCGTCTGTGCAAACTTCGCGAAACAGGCCGCACAGTGGTCGTGGTCCCAGTTCTCGCTCCAACGCTGATAGGGCTTTAGCTCAAAGCTCAAACCGCGCAGATGCTCTGCATTCATCAGACGCCAGTCATCGGCTGCGATGCTCACCGCCCCTTGAACTCAGGCTTTCGCTTTTCGACGAAGGCGGCCATGCCTTCTTTCTGGTCCTCGAAGGCAAACAGGGAATGGAACAGGCGCCGTTCAAACTGCACCCCCTGCGTCAGGGTGGTGTCGAGGGCGGCGTTGACCATCTCCTTGTTAGCCATGATGGCCAGGGGGCTTTGGCCGGCGATCCCGGCGGCGATCTTGCGCACCTCTTCCATCAGATGCTCATGGGGAACGACCCGGCTGGCCAAGCCAGATCTCTCGGCCTCGCTTGCATCCATCATCCGGCCGGTCAGGCACATGTCCATGGCCTTGGACTTGCCCACCAGGCGGGTCAGGCGCTGCGACCCACCGATGCCGGGGGCCACGCCCAGGTTGATTTCCGGCTGGCCGAAGCGCGCCTTGTCAGAGGCAATGATGAAGTCACACAGCATGGCCAGCTCACACCCNCCGCCCAGGGCATAGCCGTTGACCGCGGCGATGATCGGTTTGCGGAAGCGGGTGATGCGGTCGTGGCCCAGGGCAAAGAAGTTGTCGACATACATCTCGGCGTAGGTCTGGTTGGCCATTTCCTTGATGTCGGCCCCGGCGGCAAACGCCTTGTCGCCACTGCCGGTCAGGACAAGGCAGCGCACACTGTCATCGCGCTCGACGCTATCCAGGAAGTCGCTCAGATCCCTGAAAACCTGCGAAGACAGGGCATTGAGCTCCTTGGGCCGGTTCAGAGTAATCACCGCATAACCGTCCGCATGGCGCTCGATCAGCAGGGTCTCATAAGCATCGGTGGCGGACATGACAGGCTCCGGGGCGTGGCTGGGTCGAATGGGACGTATCAGGCCCGCCCCCGGTGGCGAGGGGCAATCCCGCCGCTACCCTGTTGCGAGATGAACGGGGCTTCATCGGAGCGCCGCAATCAAGTCCGGCCAAGGCCTTGTGATGGCCGCGCGCAGCGGGCATTCGGGGACAACCACACCGGCAACTGCCTGGAACGACGTGACCGACCTTGATATCCGCCTTTCGCGCCGCGCCTTCGCCCTGGNNGGAGCCGCCCTGATGAGCCTGAGCGCCCTGCCGGCTGNNGCCCAGGCCAGCCTGTCGGCTGAGGACCGCGAGGCCCTGCAGCGCGCCCAGACCTACCTCCAGTCCATGACCTCGGTTCAAGGCACATTTGTCGAGACGGGGGCCGGTGGCCAGCGCCGCGAGGGCCGCTTCTATCTGCGCCGTCCAGGTCGGATGCGGTTTGAATACACCAATCCGGCCGGCCTGCTGGTGGTGTCGGATGGCAACAATGTCATGCGCTATGATCCGCGTTTGGAGAACTTCCGGCAGGTGCCGCTGGGGCAGACCNCCNTGTCGACCTTCCTGGCCCGCGAAGTGCGGCTGGACCAGGGCGTTCAGATCGAACGCGTTACCCGTATGCCGACCGGCGCGTTTGCCGTGACCGCCCGCGATGCCCGGCGTCCTGACGATGGGCAGGTCATTCTGGCTTTTGCCGGGTCACCCTTACGCCTGCAGGAGTGGACCATCATAGATGCCCAAGGCGGTCGCACCCATGCGCAACTGACAACGCTGAGCAATGCTTCAAGCCTGTCGAATAGCCTGTTCACCCTGCGCGATCCGACCCGGCGTCCTCGGCGCGATTAGGTATTCTCTTGCCTAACGCTCGGCTCGCGGAGCCTCCTGCTTGAGGGCATGGCCTGAGCGGGCGTAAGTCGCTAGACCCCCGCATGCTTCGTCTAGCCACCTGGAACATCAACTCTGTGCGCCTGCGTATCGATCAGGTGGCCCGCTTCGTGGCCGAGGCTGCGCCAGACGNNCTGTGCTTGCAGGAAATCAAATGCCTGGAGGATCAGTTTCCACGCGCCGCGTTTGAGTCCATGGGCCTGCCGCACCTGAAGATTGGCGGTCAGAAAGGCTGGCACGGGGTCGCCATCGCCAGTCGCTTTCCCATTCTGGATGCACCCCGCATTGATGCCTGTCGCGAAGGCCATGCCCGCGAGGTGGGCGGGGTGATCCTGGGCGTTGAGGTCCACAACTTCTACATTCCGGCAGGCGGCGATGTTCCCGACCGGGCCCTGAACCCCAAGTTCGATCACAAGCTGGATTTCTATGAGCGGCTAACCACCGACATGGGCCGACGGGACCGTTCGCGGCCTCTGGCCCTGNGTGGGGATTTCAACATTGCGCCGGGCGAGAACGACGTCTGGAACCACCGCTATATGTCCAAGGTTGTCAGCCACACGCCGATCGAGGTCGAAACCCTCTATCGATTGCAGGAATCCGGAGGTTTCGCCGATGTGGTCCGTGACCAGATGCCGGACCCGGCCAAGCTGGCCAGTTGGTGGAGCTATCGCGCCAAGGATTTCCGTCAATCCAATCGCGGGCTGAGACTGGATCACATCTGGACGTCACCGGGCCTGACGCCCGCCGTCATCGCCGGAACCGCCCGCATCCATGAGCCTGTGCGGGCCTGGGAGCAGCCCAGCGATCACGCGCCCGTGACCGTGGATCTTGCGATTTGAACGGCCAGACCGCTACGGCGAGCCGATATCCGCCGGCGTCGGTCACCAGAAGGCTGGCCTGGCCGGGTTCCGGCTCGATCTTCTGGCGCAGACGATAGATGTGGGTTTCAAGCGTATGGGTGGTGACACCGGCGTTGTAGCCCCAAACCTCTGTCAGCAACTCCTCGCGCGCGACCGACTGCCCGTCAGCCCGGTAGAGATACTTGAGGATGTTGGTTTCCTTCTCCGTCAAGCGCACCTTTTTGCCGTGGTTGTCGACCAGCATCTTGTTGGCAGGCCGGAACTCATAGGGGCCAATGCGGAAGACGGCATCTTCGGACTGTTCGTGACTGCGCAGCTGGGCGCGGATCCGGGCCAGAAGCACCTGAAAGCGGAAGGGCTTGGTCACATAGTCATTGGCACCCGCGTCCAGCCCGCGCACGGTATCATCGTCCGAATCCTGACCCGTCAGCATGATGACCGGCGTCGAGACGCCCTTTGTGCGCATTTGCCGACAGGCTTCACGCCCATCCATATCCGGCAGGTCGATATCCAGCAGGATCAGGTCCGGCCTGGCGTCCGTGGCCAGGGCGATCCCCTGCGTCGCTGTGGGGGCCTGAATAGGGCGGTAGGCCTCATCCAGCATCAGCTGTTCAGCTAACGCCTCGCGCAGGTCGACGTCGTCATCAATGATCAAGATGGTCTTGGGAGAAGGCATGACCCTAGAATGGGGGCCAAAATCGCTGCCGCCAAGGGCAGAGTTATGCAGACCGGGTGCCAAACAGCGCCGTACCCAGGCGAACATGGGTCGAGCCGAAACGGATGGCCAGCTCGAAGTCCGAGCTCATCCCCATCGACAACTCGGACAAACCGTGCCGAGCAGCGAGCTTGGCCAGAAGTGCAAAGTGCGGACCCGCAACCTCCTCGACCGGTGGGATGCACATCAGGCCGGTGAGCGGTAACCCTGGNCCGCGAACGGCCGCAATCAGCTGCGGCAGGTCTGCCACGGCCACGCCCGCTTTCTGGGGTTCGGCTCCGGTATTCACCTGGATCAGCAGGTTCGGGCAGCGGCCGGTCTTGTCGGCGCTGCGGGCCAGGGCCTCGACCAGACGCGGGCGATCGACGGTTTCGATCACATCAAACAGGGCTGTTGCCTCATCAGCCTTGTTGGTCTGCAGGGGCCCGATCAGCCGCAACTCAAGACCCGTGGTCGCCGGGTTCCGGCGTCTCGATGCCCAATGCGCCTGGGCTTCCTGAACCCGGTTTTCGCCAAATACGCGCTGGTCGGTCGCAAGGGCGGCGTCAATCACAGAGTCCGGCTGCGTTTTCGTCGCCGCTGTCAGGATAACTGACCCTTCGGGCCGACCGGCTCGGCGACAGGCCTTGTCGATGGCCTTGCGAACAGTCGCCAGTCGGGCAGCAAATTCTCCGCTGGACGCGGGCGAGGGCCGGGGATGACGTCATATGCGATCCGGATCAGACGCCGACATCCTGTGGCGCTCCGCTCAAGCCTTAGCGGCGGGCTGGCAGCCCGTCACCCCGGTGTCGCCGGGATGGCACGGGCGGAGATGCTCCAACGCGCCCCACCGCTGGTGTTTGTGACCGATCCGGAGCGGACCCCGAACCCTGGCGCGTGGCCGCAAACCTGCCGGCTGGCACAGGGGTGATCTATCGCGCCTTCGGGCGTGACGACGCCCTGGCGGTCGGACGCAGGCTTAGGCATGCCACCCGGGGCTGCTGCTGGTGGGCCGCGATCTGGACCTGGCGCTGGCGATTGGAGCCGATGGCGTCCACCTGCCCGACCTGAATCTGGACCAGGCCGAGGTCTTGCGGCGGGCCCATCCGCATCTGTGGGTCAGCGGGGCTGTGCACGCCAGCACCGATCCGGAGCGGACGCGCGCCCTGGACCTGGCCCTGATCGCGCCCGTCTTTGCGCCCAGCCCGACATCGCCCACTCAGGCGGCCCTTGGGATCGAAGGATTTCGTGACCTGGCGCGGCGGTTGACCTGCCCGGCCTTGGCCCTGGGGGCATCACCCGCAAACCGTCGGTCAACTGTCAGGCGCACATGCCTATGGCATCGCAGCGGTCAGTGCGATCTGCCAGGCATTCTCGGGCCCTCAGGCCTAGAAACGGAAAATGGACTCAAGCCGGAAGCGTGGGGCCGTACGCCGGTCCGTCTGAACCGGTTCGGCCGGATCAGGCTCGGGATTGGCCAAACCGGCGCTGGCCCCGACCCGCAGGCGCGGATTGACGCGATAATAGGCACCGGCCTCCACATCGCCCAGATCGCGCTCGCGCCCGACAGGTTCGGACAGATTGAGATCCAGACCCCAGCGACCGCTGTCGTTCAGGCGCAAGCCCCGGCGCGGGGCAGGTGCGGCATTTCGCGCTGCGTTGGCTTCGCTCAGTGAAACGGCAGGGGCCCGGGCGCGGGAGCCCGACTGGCTTTGGGCTTGTGCAGACGAGACAACGCACAGGCTTGCCAAGGCAAGACCCGTGAATACGCCCCAGCTGACTTTGCGAAGGTTCATCAAACCCTGCCCGTCCTGCTCAAATCCACACACAACACTCTTTTGGGACCCGAATGGGGCCACACGGAGGCTGAAAACGAAGTGTCGCCAGTCTCTTGATCTGCGATTAGACACCGCATTGGCGCAGCGTCAACCGTGCCGGGCCCCTGATCGCGTTCAGTTTGCGAGTCCTTGTTCGCCTGTTGCGTGAGCGTCACGGCAGATATCGCCCGAAACCGCCCTGTGGATGACACCTTTGCCTTGTCATTGCCCCTTTTCAGCGTGTTATACGCCCCAGGCGCAATCGTGCCCCGCTGATGCGTGAACCGGGTGGTCCGGTGCGCCTAATGGNNATTTCGGAGACTGATTAGATGGTCCAGCTTCGTGTTGCCGCCCTGGCCCTTGCCAGTTCAGCCCTGCTTCTGAGTGGCTGCGGCACGGTGNGGGGATTGATGGGTCGCCCGTCTCAGCCCGCACGCAGCGCTGCGCCCACAGTCGGGATCGGTGTGAACGCCTATCTCTGGCAGGCGTCGCTGGACACCTTGAGCTTCATGCCACTTCAGTCGGCGNACCCCTGGGGTGGCGTGATCAATTACGACTGGNTGCGTGAACCCCAGGCCCCGAACGAGCGCTTCAAGGCCACGGTGTTCATTCTCGATACGCGCCTGCGGGCCGATGCCCTGAATGTGAGCATTACCAAGGAAACGCAGGATGAATCCGGGAACTGGGTGACGGCTCCGGTCGCCGCCCAGACCGAAACCGATATCGAGAATGCGATCCTGACCAAGGCGCGCCAGCTCAACCTCGCCAACCCGGGCTAAGCCCGACCTGTCGTCATCGTCGCCTGCTCAGGCTCCTCCTGAAGGCGCAGCCTGAAGGATTCCCGTGGCACCGACCCGCTACGACCCCAAGATCGCCGAACCCCGCCAGCAGGCGCGCTGGGCCGAGGCCGATGCCTTTTCCATGCCGACCCTCGGGTCCGGCAAGCCGAAATACTATGTGCTGGAGATGTTTCCCTATCCTTCGGGCAACATCCACATGGGTCATGCGCGCAACTATGTGATGGGCGATGTCGTGGCCCGATCCAAGCGGGCGCAAGGCTTTGACGTGCTGCATCCCATGGGCTGGGACGCCTTTGGCCTGCCGGCCGAGAATGCCGCGATCGAGCGCAAGGTTCACCCCGCTGACTGGACGTGGTCCAACATCGCGGCCATGCGCGACCAGCTGAAGCTCCTGGGTTTGTCGCTGGACTGGGGCCGGGAGTTCGCCACATGCGATCCGGCTTACTATGGCAAGCAACAGGCCTGGTTCCTGGAGCTGTTTCGGCGCGGCCTGGTCTACCGCANNAAGTCGGTGGTCAACTGGGACCCGGTCGATAATACGGTTCTGGCCAATGAGCAGGTCGTCGATGGCCGAGGCTGGCGCTCGGGGGCCGTGGTCNAGCGCAAGCTGAACCAATGGTTTCTGCGGATCACGGACTATGCCGATGACCTGATCGAGGGCCTCAAGGAGCTCGAGGGGCGCTGGCCCGAANAGGTCCGGCTGATGCAGGAGAACTGGATCGGCCGCTCCAAAGGCCTCCAGATGACCTGGGCCTGGGCAGGTGCGGCACCGGCTGCAGCGCCGCAGGGGCTGGAAATCTACACCACGCGACCGGACACGCTGTTCGGGGCGAGTTTCATGGGTCTGGCTCCGGACCATCCGATTTCTCGCGAACTGGCCGGATCTAATCCTGACATAGCGGCCTTCGCGGCCGAATGTCGCAAGGGCGGCTCCAGCCAGGCCGACATCGAACAGGCGGAAAAGATCGGTTTCGACACCGGGTTGAAGGTCATTCATCCGTTCACCGGGGCCGAAATACCCGTCTGGATCGCCAACTTCATTCTGTCAGACTATGGCACCGGGGCCATTTTCGCCTGTCCGGCCCACGACCAACGCGACCTGGAGTTTGCGCGCAAATACGGCCTGCCCGTTGTCACAGTGGTGAGGCCAGACGATGGCGGGGACGATTTCGTCGTCGAATCAGAGGCCTATACAGGGCCCGGCCGCATATTCCATTCCGACTTCCTGAATGGTCTCGACATTGAGGCCGCAAAGGTCGAGGCGATCCGACGCATCGAGGCCCAGGGGCAGGGGCAGGGCGCGACCATCTATCGATTGCGCGATTGGGGTGTCAGCCGGCAGCGCTACTGGGGTTGCCCGATCCCGATCATCCACTGCCCCAACTGCGGACCGGTTCCGGCAACCGACCTGCCGGTCGAACTGCCGCGCGGCGTCGATTTCGAGGCCNCCGGCAATCCGCTAGATCGCCACCCAACCTGGAAGTATGTTTCCTGTCCCACATGCGGGACTGATGCCGTCAGGGAAACGGACACGCTTGATACCTTCGTGGATTCCAGCTGGTATTTTGCCCGGTTTGCCGACCCGTTCGCCGCCGAGCCCATCGCCGCCGAGGCCGCGACGCACTGGCTGCCGGTGGACCAGTATATCGGCGGTATCGAGCATGCTGTTCTGCACCTTCTCTATGCCCGGTTCATTTCCCGTGCCCTGACCGACGCTGGCCTGATGGCGGTGAAGGAGCCCTTCGCCGGCTTGTTCACCCAGGGCATGGTGGTGCACGAGACCTATTTCGACGGCAAGGACGCGCATGGTCGGCCCAACTGGGTCGAACCGGCCGACGTCAAGATCGAAACCGTCGATGGCCAAAGGATCGCAACGCGCCTGTCGACCGGTGCTCGCCTGGCAATCGGTGACATCGAGAAGATGTCGAAATCANAAAAGAATGTCGTGGCACCCCAGGAGATTGTCGACACCTATGGTGTCGATGCCGGTCGCCTGTTTGTCCTGTCCGACAGCCCACCCGAACGTGACGTGCAATGGACCCCGGGTGGGGTCGAGGGGGCCTCACGATTCGTCCAGCGGGTCTGGGCTGAGGTCGACGGCTTTGATCCTTCAGCATCGGACGGACCCTCGTCCGATGAGGATCGCAAGGCTGCAATGGCTCTGCGCCGGGCAACGCACAAGGCGATCAAGGCCGTGNGGGATGGCATGACCAACTTCCATTTCAATGCCGCCATCGCCAAGCTCTATGAGTTTCTCAACACCTTGAGGTCCGCCCGGATGGAGACTTCGGGTCCGGAACAAGGTTTGGCCAGACAGGAGGGCCTATTGGCCCTGACACAGTTGATCGCGCCGTTCACACCACACCTGGCTGAAGAATGCTGGACGCGCCTGGGGCAGCGGGGGCTGGTCCTGGACGCGGCCTGGCCGTCTNTTGATCCGGCCCTGGCGTCGGACGACGAAATCGTTCTGCCCATCCAGGTCAATGGCAAGCGTCGCGGCGAGATCACCGTTGCCAAGGGGCTGGCGGCGGATCAGGTCGAAGCAGCGGCTCTGGCCAACNCCCTTGTTCAGACCTACCTTGCCGCCAACGGCATGAGCGTCAGGAAGGTCATTGTGGTGCCTGATCGGATCGTCAATCTGGTGGTCGGATGACCCGGGCCCGTCGAGGCACCGTGGCCCTGGTGGCCCTCGCCATAGGTCTGGGTCTGGGTCTGGGTCTGGCGGGTTGCGGCTTCACGCCGGTCTATGGCGATCACAGCGCGACATCGCGGCTGGGCCAGGTTCAGGTCCATACGCCCGACCACCGGTTGGGCTATCGGCTGCGTGAGCAGCTGGAGGATGCCTTCGGCTTTCAGCCCGGTTCGCCCTCGGTATGGCGTCTGGAGACCTCCGTCGAGCAATCCCGGCGGCCGCTGGGGCGTCGGCTGGATGATTCTGCGGCGCGATACGAGCTTACGGTGGTGGTGGACTGGACCCTGAGCCCCGTGGCGGGAGGCCAAACCCTCACGGGGCGCGAGACCATCACCACGACCTATAGCGCCGCCGACCAGCCCTATGCCGCCATTGCTTCCCAGCAGGATGGAGAAGAACGTGCGGCAGCCGAGCTAGCGCGGGCCATCCGGCTGGACATCCTGCGCCAGCTGGCTCAGCCGTGATCCTGTCCAAACGCCCCGATATTGACCGGTTCCTGTCGGCTCCGGATCCGTCCGTTCGTGCCGTTCTGCTGCACGGCAAGGATCGTTCCGGCGTGTCCGAGCGGGCCCAGAAGCTCTGCCACACGGTGGTCGATGATCTCAACGATCCTTTCAATGTCACGGTGCTGACAGACTCCGATCTGGACGGAGAGGATGGTCGGCTGGAGGATGCCTTGACCGCCCTGTCCATGATCGGGNGGCGGCGGCTGATCCGCGTCCGGCTGGCGGGGCCAAGACCGCAGCAGAGGCTTCTGGCGGACGCCCTGGCGCGACACCTTGAAGGGCGCTTCAATCCTGACGCGATGCTGGTCATCGAAGCTGATGCCCTGGCCCGAGACTCTGCCCTCCGCAAGGCGGCCGAAGCGGCCNCCGGCGCGGCGGCAATCGCCTGTTATGAGGATGAAACCGGTGACGTGGCCCGCATGACGCGCGAAGCACTGGCCGCTGACAGGGTGTCCCTAACGCCGGATGCACTGGACCGGTTTGTGTCCCGCCTCNCCCGTGAGCGGGGCTTGATGCGCCAGGAGATCGAGCGTCTCGTCCTTTTCATCGGCCCCGGCTCCGGACGTCAGATCGATGTGGCCGAACTGGAGAGCCATCTCGGCGTAGAGCCGGATGCGTCCCTCCAGGAAGCCGCACAGCAAGCCTTTGGGGGCAAGGCCGCCGCGGCTCAGGCCAGTCTGAGGCGCGCACTTGATGATGGCGAATCCNCCGTTCTGGCCGTGCGGCAAGTATCCCTGCATCTCAACAAGCTGCGCCGCATCGCCCTGCTTCAGGCCAGTGGAGCCTCAGCCAAGGAAGCGGCCAAGGCCGCCGGCGTATTCTGGAAACAGGAGGCCGAGATCCTGCGTCAGGTCAGAAGCTGGTCGATGGACGAAATCGACCGGGTTCAGGTCAGCGTCAACGAGGCAGATCTGGCCGCCAAAACCACCGGCATGCCCGATGCCCTGATTGCCGAGCGCCTGTTGCTGGAGACGGCAGCCCGGGCTCGCCGAATGGGTCTATAAACGACAGAGCATCCGTGCCTCACCCATGAGACATGGGGCGAAAGCCCGTCGATCACCGCATCAGGCGACCGCACAAATCATCCAGCTGCTCCAGCGTGTCGTAGGACAGCGTCAACTGGCCNCTGCCATCCCGGTCGGCGATCCTGACGGCTACGCCCAGGACCGATCCCAGGTCGTGTTCCAAGGCCGCAATATCCGGCGAGGACGATGCCGTCGCCGCCACACTGGCCCGAACGGGACGCGCGGCGGGCGTGCCAGCGGCAGCCTTGCGAACCAGGGCTTCGACCTGGCGGACGTTCAGGCCCGCTTCATGCGCATGCTTGGCCAGGGCGGCCGCGTCGGGGGCGTTGATCAGGGCGCGGGCATGTCCGGCACTCAGATGCCCTTCACGCACATACCAAAGCACATCTTCGGGCAGTTGCAGCAGACGCAGGGTATTGGCAACATGGCTTCGGCTTTTNCCAACGACCCCTGCGACCTGATCCTGGGTGCGCCCGAACCGGTCCATCAGCGCCCGGAAGGCATCGGCCTCTTCCAGAGGATTGAGATCGGCACGCTGGACGTTCTCGATGATGGCGACTTCAAACACCTCCATGTCGTCCATATCCGAGACGACGACCGGTACNTCGGTCAGCCGGGCCTGCTGAGCTGCCCTCCAGCGGCGTTCGCCGGCGATNATTTCGAACAATCCTTCATCCCGGGGATGCGGCCGCACGAGGATGGGCTGCAGCACGCCCTTGTCGCGGATCGAGCCGGCCAGTTCGGCCAGGATCTCCGGATTGAATATCCGCCGCGGCTGGTTGGGGTTTGGCTTGATATCTTCGATCGGGATGCGCCGCACACCCGCAGGCGTGGTTGCCACGTCGAGCTCGACCGCCTCACCAACCTGTTCTCCGAGGAGGGCAGACAAGCCCCGCCCCAAACCGCGTTGACGTTCATTGGCCATGGTATTTCCTAGTCCCACGCTTTTCAGGCCGCCTGCAGCCGAGATTTCTCCCGGGCAACAACCTCTCGGGCCAGCTTCAGATAGGCCTGGCTGCCGGCACAGTTGAGATCATAAATGAGGGCGGGTTTGCCGAAGGACGGTGCCTCTGACACCCGAACATTTCGCGGGATGACCGCCTCATAAACCTTGTCCCCAAAGTGGGACCTGACATCGCTGGCCACCTGGCCTGACAGCGANTTGCGCCGGTCATACATGGTCAGCACCAAGCCCTGGATGTCGAGCGCCGGATTGAGGGTCTGACGCACCATGTCGATGGTCTTCATCAGCTGGGTGAGGCCCTCCAGGGCGAAGAACTCGCACTGCAGCGGCACCAGAACCGCATCCGAGGCCGCCAGGGCGTTCAGGGTCAACAGATTCAGAGATGGCGGGCAGTCAATCAGCACATAGTCATAGCTGGCGCGGCCAGAGGCGGCTGTCAGGGCATCTCGCAGACGGAATGAGCGTCGGTCCGCCTGCGCCAATTCGATCTCGACCCCGCTCATGTCGGCATCGGCGGGCACCAATGACAGGCCCGGAACGGCTGTCTCGACGGCCGCCTCCTCCAAAGCGTGGCCGTCGACGATGACATCATAAACCGTGGCTCGGCGGGCTTCGCGCGTGACGCCCAGGCCCGTGGATGCGTTTCCCTGCGGATCCATATCCACAATGAGCACCTTTTGCCCGATCGCGGCCAGCGCCGTGCCCAGATTGATAGCTGTCGTGGTCTTGCCCACGCCGCCCTTCTGGTTGGAGACGGCCAGAACCCGCATGGACTGGGCGCTATTTCCGTATAGGGACACGGCGGAGNNACTCTGACTGAAACAATTCTGACCCCTCGGATCACTGGCAGATACCGACAGGTCTGCTTCGACTTGCCAGAGACGGCGGGCCTGGTCCAACTCTGCCTCGGCTTTTTCGCCCTTCAGATACAAACCCTGGGCACCACGCTGGTGATAAGGCTGTGCATAGCCCAAAAGCTTGTCCAGGGGNGCCACCGCCCGAGCCGTCACGACATCCACCTTCAAGGCCTGATCTTCGGCCCGACCGTGAATGATCGTCGCCGGAAGCTCGAGATCTGCCACCACATCACTGAGAAACCGGCACCGTTTGCCCAGGCTATCGATGAGCCAGACACGGGCATCCGCCCGGCCCTTCAGCAGAATGGCCAGAACCACGCCAGGGAAACCGGCCCCGGCCCCCAGGTCGGCCCAGGTCTGGGCACGGGGCGCGTGCGCCAACAGTTGTGCAGAGTCCCAGAAGTGGCGATTCCACACGTCCGGAAGGGTATCTGGCCCGATCAGGTTCATGACCTGATTGACCTCGGCCAGATGCTGTTCGAACCGCGCCAGGTCGGCCATCTGGACCGGAGTAGCTCCGGTNGCGGACCTGAAATTGGTCCGGTGTCACGCGCGAACCTTCGATTTCTTCACATGACCCAGCAACGCCGTCAGGGCACCGGGCGTCATGCCCTCGATCCGGCCGGCCTGGCCCAGGGTCTGCGGGCGCACNCGGACCAGCTTTTCGCGGACNTTCGGACGATAGCCCCCGATCGCGGCGTAGTCGAGGTCGACCGGCAGGGCCAGCGCCTCCTCCCGGCGGAGGGCCGCGGCATCTTCGGCCTGGCGGTCCAGATATCCGGCATAGGTGCCGTCGATTTCGATCTGCTCGCGGATGACCCGACTCCATTGCGCGATTTCCGGGTGCACCGATATGAAATCGTCCAGACTGACGCCCGGAAAACCGAGGAAATCGTGGATCGACCGGCGCTGGCCGTCGGCATTGACGTGGATGCCCAGACCCCTAGCCTGCTGGGGTGTGAAGAGTGTTTCACGTGAAACAGCCCTTGCGTGAACCAAGGCCTCGGCCTTGTTCCGCCACGCCCTGGCACGGTCTGCGCCCACCACCCCGGCGGCCATGCCCCGGTCGGTCAACCGCTGGTCGGCATTGTCAGCGCGCAGGCTGAGGCGATATTCGGCCCGGCTGGTGAACATCCGATAGGGCTCGGTCACGCCACGGGTCACCAGATCGTCGATCAGAACCCCGATATAGGCTTCGTCCCGCCCCAGAATGACCGGCGCCTGCTCCGCGGCCGCGCGGGCGGCATTCATCCCAGCCATGAGACCCTGCGCCGCCGCCTCTTCATAGCCCGTGGTGCCATTGATCTGGCCCGCCAGAAATAGGCCGGGGCGCGCCTTGACTTCCAGCGACGGATGCAGCGCCCGAGGGTCCACATAGTCGTGCTCAATGGCATAGCCGAAGCGCAGCACTTCGACACGTTCGAGCCCCGGAATGGTGCGCAGGAACGCCAACTGCGTTGCATCGGACACCGAGGTCGAAATACCGTTGGGATAGACGGTGGGATCATCCAGCCCCTCAGGTTCCAGAAAGATCTGATGGCTGGTCTTGTCGGCGAACCGCACCACCTTGTCCTCAATGGACGGGCAATAGCGCGGTCCCCGGCCCGAAAGATGCCCGCCATAAACGGCACTTTCCGACAGGGCGCCGGCGATGATGCGGTGCGTTTCTTCCGTGGTGTGCGTGATGCCGCAGGCAATCTGGGGATGNTCGATGCGGTCCGTGAGGAAGCTGAATGGCACCGGCTCCGCATCGGCGGCCTGCGTCTCGAGCCGATCCCAGGCGATGGTGCGGCCATCCAGCCGCGCTGGCGTCCCGGTCTTCAGGCGTCCCAGAGGCAAGCCAGCCGCCGCCAGATCCTGGGCCAGCCCTGTCGACGGGGCTTCNCCGTGTCGACCCGCTGCAATCCGCTCGTCTCCCTTATGGATCACACCATTAAGAAAAGTCCCGGTCGTCAGCACCACCGCCTTGGCCCGCAGTGTTTCGCCGGCCTCGGTCACCACGCCGACAACCCGGTTTCCGTCCATCAAGAGCCGTTCAGCGGCCCCGGACATCAAAAGAAGGTTTGGCGTTTCGGCCAGCTCAAGCTGCATGGCTTGGCGATAAAGCTTGCGGTCGATCTGGCTGCGGGGCCCGCGCACAGCCGCGCCCTTGGACCGATTCAGGAGCCGGAACTGGATACCGGATCGGTCAGCCAATCGGCCCATCAGCCCATCCAGGGCATCGATCTCGCGAACCAGGTGGCCCTTGCCCAGCCCTCCGATTGCGGGGTTGCAGCTCATCTCGCCAATCGTGTCGAGCCTTTGGCTCAGAAGAAGGGTTCTGGCCCCTACGCGCGCAGCAGCGGCCGCGTCGCACCCCGCGTGGCCTCCTCCGATCACAATGACATCAAAACTCGCCATCCGCGCCCTTTAGTCGATCATCGGGGTTTGCGCCACTCACGTCTGTTTCACGTGAAACAATGGTCGGGACTGACCTGGTCTGCCCCAGCCCTACTTGCCGATACAGAAGGTGCTGAACACCTCCCCCAACACATCCTCGACGCCGATATCGCCAGTCACCCGCCCCAAAGCCAGAGCGGCCCGGCGCAGATCGTCGCCCGCGAGCTCTGGCTCGGAGTCCAGGCGCAGCAAGGCCGATTCCACCGAGGCCAGCGCCTCTGCGAGACGCCGCCGATGCCGTGCCCGCGTCACGGCAGGGAAATCTGCCCCNGACAGGTCCCGGGCCACGCGCCCACCGATCCAAGCGCGTATCGCCTCCAAGCCCTCGCCCGAGGGCAGTTCCAACGGGAGAGACGCGAAGCCCGCCGGCACGGTCGCAGACCCCACATCCGCCTTGGTTCGGACCACCAGATCTCCGGGGCGGGCATAGGCCGACGCTTCGCCCGGTGGGTCCTCCGGGGCCATCACCCACAGACGCAGCTCGGCGGCCTCAGCCCGCGTCTGTGCCCGCCGCACCCCTTCGGCTTCGATCGCGTCCGCCGACAGCCGCAGGCCTGCTGTGTCCGACAGGCTGACTGAATAGCCTTCTATCACCAGCTGGGCATCGAGCACATCACGCGTCGTGCCCGGCAGGGCCGTCACAATGGCCGCATCCCGATCCACCAACGCATTGAATAGCGATGACTTGCCTGCGTTTGGTTCACCGATCAGAACGATGCGGTAACCTTCCCGGACACGTTCCCCACGCCCGGCATCCGCCAGGGCCCGACGCAGCGACGCTGCCAACGTCTCAAGAATGGGACCGGCCGTCCGAGCCAGGCCATCCGGCACATCTTCGTCCGGAAAATCAATNTCGGCTTCCACCAGCGCCATGGCGCTCAAAAGTTGACGGCGAAACCCGCCATAGAGCTCGGACAGGGCGCCCNNCAGTTGCCCCAGCGCCTGACGGGCCTGAGCCGAACTCTCCGCATCGACCAGATCGGCCACCGCTTCCGCCTGGGCCAGATCCATTCGCCCGTGCTCGAACGCCCGGCGCGTGAACTCNCCTGGCTCTGCGGGCACGGCACCCAGTGCCAANAGAGCCTGGCTAACGGCCTCAACCACCGCCCGACCGCCATGAAGGTGCAGTTCCGCCACNCGCCCCCGGTGTGACTGAGGCGCCGCGAACGACAGCACCAGGGCCTGGTCCAGGCTCTGACCTTCAAAGCGCAAAGTGCGGACGTGCGCCATCCGGGGTGTCAGATCCCCGGCTCCCAGCCCCGTGAGGATGCTGGGCACCTCCGGTCCCGACAGCCGCAGCACGGCGATCGCGCCGCGTCCGGGAGGCGTTGCCAGCGCAAATATGGTGCTCATGCCGGGCCGAATCTCAGGGCGCGCAGTCCCGGTGCTGGCCATCTCCATCAGACGGCGGAACTGGTCCTGGGCCTGCAGGCCAAAACTGGTCCACGCCTTCATCAGTTCCTCCGGCTGCATGGCGGCCATATTCTCATCCATGCGACGTTTCATTTCACCGACCAGATGATCGTTCAACGGAGCGACATCGGGCAGACCCAGAAAGGCCCGTGCTTCTGCAGGCGTGCAGTCCACTTCAACATTGATCTTCATGCACAGGCTCCCTGTTCGAGGACCCGTGTTTCACGTGAAACACCGGGTCATACCGGGTCTGACCAGCGAGGTGCCGATCAGGTGTTCATGGATTGGAAGAAGTCGGCATTGTTCTTGGATTGCCGCAGCTTATCCAGAAGGAACTCGATCGCATCCTGCGGTCCCATCGGGTTGAGGATGCGGCGCAGGACATAGGTCTTGGCCAGCTGATCCTTCGGCGTGATGAGATCTTCCTTCCGCGTGCCGGACTTGAGCACGTCAATGGCCGGGAAGATCCGCTTGTCGGCCACCTTGCGGTCCAGCACGATTTCCGAGTTGCCGGTCCCCTTGAACTCTTCGAAGATCACCTCGTCCATGCGGCTGCCGGTGTCGATCAGGGCCGTAGCGATGATGGTCAGCGACCCGCCCTGCTCCACATTTCGGGCTGCCCCGAAGAACCGCTTGGGCCGCTGCAGGGCGTTGGCATCGACACCACCGGTCAGCACCTTGCCGGATGAAGGAACGGTCGCGTTATAGGCACGTCCCAGTCGTGTGATCGAGTCCAGCAGGATGACCACATCCTTCTTGTGCTCGACCAGGCGCTTGGCCTTNTCGATGACCATTTCGGCCACCGCCACGTGACGGCTGGCCGGCTCGTCGAACGTCGAAGCCACCACTTCTCCCTTCACCGTGCGTTGCATGTCGGTGACTTCCTCGGGCCGCTCATCGATCAGCAGCACGATCAGGAACACTTCCGGGTGATTGGCTTCGATCGATTTGGCGATGTTCTGCAGCATCACCGTCTTGCCGACGCGCGGCGGGGCCACAATCAGGCAGCGCTGGCCCTTGCCCAGGGGCGCGACGATGTCGATGACCCGGCCCGACTTGTCCTTCAGGGTCGGGTCCTGGATCTCCATATGCAGCCGCTCCTCGGGGTAGAGCGGGGTCAGGTTGTCGAACAGGACCTTGGTCTTGACCAGTTCCGGGTCTTCCAGATTGATCGTGTCGACTTTCAGCAGGGCGAAATAGCGTTCCCCNTCGCGCGGGCCACGCACGGCCCCATGGATCGTATCGCCCGAGCGCAGGCCGAAGCGGCGAATCTGCGACGGCGAGACATAAATATCGTCCGGACCCGGAAGATAATTGGCATCCGGCGAGCGCAGGAAGCCGAACCCGTCCGGCAGGATCTCCAGCACACCATCAGCAATGATTTCAACATCTTCGTCTGACAGTGCCTTGAGGATGGCGAACAGCAAATCCTGTTTGCGTAGGTTCGAGGCGTTCTCGACTTCGAGCTGTTCGGCGAAAGCTACCAGGTCTTCCGGTGTCTTCTCATTCAGTTCGGCCAGGGTGATGCGACCGGACGGGACAACCGGGTCGCCATCGTCCTCGTCTTCATCGACCTCAATGTCCAGTTCGGCATCTCTGGCCCCATCAGCTTCTAGCTGTTCGGAGACCTGGACGTCGGCGTCGGTCATTTCAGTTTCGTTCGGCGGGGTATCAGACATGGCAAGTTTCCGGGGCCAAAAGCCCATGGATCGGGACGGCCCTCCCCTTCAACCGGGGCAGGCACAGGCAGAATGGTCGTGGCCACGCGGGCCGGGGAGTGCGACGGGCTCTGATGCGGGCCCCAAAATCGAGAGGTCAAGCCGCTCAGCGTCGCCAAAGAAGGGAACCGCCCCGGACCTCGGGTCCAGATCGGTCGGCGCAGCAAGACCACAGCCGGGGTCACGTCGTCAAGGCAGAACCCACTCGGTTGTCACCGACAGCACCATGACAATGGCCATCAGGAACGGAACCTCATTGGTCATGCGCCAGAAACGACCGGACCGCACCGAGCGGCCCTGAGCGATCCGCTTGCGCTCGATGGCCAGATAGTGATGCCACAGCGTCAGTGCTACCACGCCAAGCAATTTGGTGATCATCCACGGCTGGTGGGCAAAGCTCCAGTCCGCCCCATAGCCGGACCGAATCCAGAACAGCCAGGCGCCGAAAATCCAGGCCATGATCATGGCCGGGTTGAGGATGATTTTCAGCAGGCGGGTCTGCCAGGTGCGCAGCAAGGCCCGCATCTCGTCCCGCAGGGGTTCGGGCCGCTCCGCCATCTCGGCGTCATAGGCAAACAGCCGTGGCAGAAACAGAAGACCGGCCATCCAGGCGATCACTGCCAGAATATGCAGGCCCCGCACCACATCATAGGTCGTCATGCGGCCCTCCGGCGCGGACACAAGGGATGTCGGGCCGAACAGCCATGATCGCCCAGGATCGGCTGATCGGTAATCAGCGCCGCTTCGACCCGACCGGCCAGAGCCTGAATGAAGACAGGCGAAAGGCTGAGTGTCGGGGCCCGGGCATAGGTCTTAATGCCCAGTTCTGCGGCCAGTTCGGCGTATTCCAGATCCAGCTCTACCCGCGTCTCAATATGTTCCGAGACGAAGGCGATCGGCACCACCAGCACAGCTTTGCGATCCGTCGCCGCCTCATGCAGGGCCTCTTCGGTTGAAGGACCGATCCAGGCCAGCGGCCCGACCCGGCTTTGATAACAGACCCGGTGATCCGGCGCATCTGGTCCCAACGCCGCCGCCACAGCCGACACTGTCGCCTCGACCTGTTCCTGATAGGGGTCACCCGCCTGGATGGTTTTCTCCGGCAGGCCGTGGGCGGAAAACAGGATCCGCACCTGTGAGGTGTCGGCCGGCATCAAGCCCAGCCACTGCCGCACAATCTCGGCGTGGGCAGAGATAAAGGTCGGGTCAGCGGCATAGCAGCAGATCTTGCGCACCGGTGCCGAAAAGGCCCGATCAAAGACATCAAACCCGGACAGGGTCGTGGTCGACGAAAACTGCGGATAGAGCGGCAGAACCACCGTCTCATCGGGTTTCCAAGCCGTGATCTGACGGGCCACATCGTCGATGAAAGGGTGCCAGTACCGCATACCGACAAATACCTTCACCTGCCGATCGGGGCTCTGGTTGAGGGCTAACTCCAGCGCTTCGGCCTGCTTTCGTGTTTCGGCCAGCAGGGGTGATCCGCCCCCNATCTTCATATAGTTGGCCCGGGCCGAGGCCGCGCGGCGGGTTGAGATCACCCACGCCAGCAGCTGACGAATGCCCCACGGTAGGCTGATGATCCTGCGGTCCGAGAACAGATTCTGCAGAAACGGGCGAACGTCGGCCTGGCCATCTGGTCCGCCCAGATTGAACAGCAGAACGGCAATCCGGCGTGGTGCGACGTGTTTCGGCATCACTGGGCCCCGATCCGGCGCAGGGCCTGTTCGACATGGGCTATGGGCACATCCGGCGTGATTCCGTGGCCAAGATTGAAGATCCACGGCCCCTGGCCCCAGGCCGCCCTCAACGCATCAATGCGCTGATCCAAGGCCGCGCCACCTTGAACCAGCAGCATGGGGTCCAGGGCCCCNTGAACCGGTTTGATCGCCTGAACCCGCTGGCCCACCGGCAGCGGACAGGCCGTATCCAGCGCCACCGCCTGCACACCGCATTGCCGGGCATAGTCCTCGGCAAGGGCCGCTGAGCCGCGCGGAAAGCCGATCAGGGGCTGGGTCACCCCNAGCTCGCGCACCCGGGCCACCAAGGCCTGATGAGGCTTCAGCACCAAGCGGTCGAACAGATCGTCCGGCAGGCCCTCGGCCCAGCTCTCGAAAATCTTCAATACCTGGGCCCCGGCATCGGCCTGCATTTTCAGGTAATGGGCGGTGGCTTCGACCAGGATCGCCAGCAGGGCATCGACCCCTTCGGGATCACGATAGGCATAGGCCCGGGCCTGAGCCCGTTCCCCNTTGCCAATGGTGCGCGCCTCACCGTCCAGCATATAGGTCGCCACCGTCCAGGGCGCGCCAGCAAACCCGATCAGGGCCCGTTCCGGCTCCAGCTCGCCGCGAACAATCGACAGGGTCTGGCCCACGCTCTTCAGGGCTTCGCCAGCTGCCGGTGCCAGTTCACGCATCCGGGCCAGTTCCGGCAGGGCCCCCAGTCGCGGACCTTCCCCGGCCTCGAACCACACCTCTTGGCCCAGGGCCCGCGGGATCAACAGGATGTCGGCAAACACGATGGCGGCATCAAAGCCAAACCGCCGCATCGGCTGCATCGTGGCTTCCGCCGCCTTTTGCGGATCCAGACAGAATTCGATGAAGCCTGGTGTTGTGGCCCGCAGCGCCCGATATTCGGGCAGAAAGCGTCCGGCTTGCCGCATGAACCACACCGGNGGACGGGGGGCNGTCTGTCCCGACAGAACCTGCAACAGCAAGGGCGGGGTCGATGGACTGGATGTGACGTCTGAGGAACGGGTCATGGGGTACCGCTCCCTAGACGGGTGAGGCCAAGGGCTCAAGCCGGATGTCGGTCGTGACCAGATCCTTCCCTCCTTCCTATTGAAAATGGAATTTGGAGAAGAGGTTGGGCCTGGGGAAAGCCGGGATCAACTGACCCAATGAGGCCTGAAAGCCCACGTTGTCCCCACCGGTCACGCGACATCAACCGGCACCTGATGGCCGACGGGAAGGTGGGGATGAGGGTTAAAAAGTCTTAAACTGTCTGAACTTGCGTTGAGGCCTCTGGGGGATATCGCGACACGCTGTTAAGCTCTTGTTAACTTGTCCCCAACCCAAACCCGGGCGGGGCATCCGCTTGGGAAATTCCATGCCAAAGGGGCGCAGATTATCCGGGGCTATCCCCCTGCAGTGGCCGCTGGACCTGATCTCCCCGCTGTTCAGCCGGGGCTTGCAAAGGTTCATCCGGGTGCTGTGCCCATGGCTTTCCACAGGAGTCGTGACTTGATCCCCTGCCCCGCCCGACCCTATCCCCTCTGCGCGGCCTGGCCAGCGGTCGTTTCCTTTCTGTTGCGCGGACATTGAAATCATGGCTGACGAGGCACCTGAGCGTCACAGACCGGCCGGCCGCCTGGCCACCTATTTCCATGTCCACCTGGTGTCCGATTCCACTGGCGAGACGCTGAACGCGATGGCCAAGGCCGTCATCTCCCGTTTTGATGGGGTCATTCCTATCGAGCATTCCTATGCCCTGGTGCGATCGCCCAAGCAGATGGAGCGGGTCCTGGATGAGATGGCGTCGGCCCCGGGTGTCGTGCTGCATACCCTGGTTGACCGTGAACTCCGATCCCAGCTGGAGGAGGGCTGCCGGCGTCTGGACATGCCCCAGGTCGCCGCACTCGACCCATTGGTGACGGTCCTGTCGCGGCACCTGGGCGCGTCCCTGTCTGCCCGGGTCGGTGCGCAGCATGCGCTGGACCAGGAGTATTTCGACCGCATCTCGGCGCTGGACTACGCCATGGCCCACGATGACGGACAGGGCAGTCTGGAGGATCTGGAAGCCGCCGATGTGGTGCTCTGTGGGGTCAGCCGAACGTCAAAAACCCCGACCTGCATCTATCTGGCTCACCGCGGGATCAAGGCGGCCAATGTCCCGCTTGTGCCTGGCCAGGAAGACGGAGAGCGACTGACGCAACTGAAGAACCCGCTGGTCGTCGGCCTGACCGTGTCGCCGGATCGCCTGATCCAGATCCGTCGCAACCGCCTGGATGGTCTGAATGCGAGCCGGGCGTCTGATTATGTGGACCAGGACGCGGTTCGGGACGAGACCGTCAAGGCTCGCCGCGCGTTTGAACGGCGGGGCTGGCCCGTGATCGACGTGACGCGCCGCTCAGTCGAGGAAACGGCCGCCGCAGTGCTGAACCTTGTCAATGAACGAAGGGCCAAGCGGCTGGGGGGACCGTGGTGACTGACGCCTCCCTGTCATTGATACTGGCCTCCGGAAGTGCCGCCCGCAAAGCCATGCTGGAGCAGGCGGGCGTGGCCTTCTTCACCCAGCCAGCCGATGTCGACGAAGAGGCATTGAAATCCAGCCTGGCCGACCAANACCCCGAACAGCTGGCCCGGGCCCTGGCCGAGGCCAAGGCGTTGGCCGTATCCCGCCACCAACCGGCAAACTGGGTTCTTGGCTCCGACCAGGTGCTCGACTTCGCTGGCGAGGTTCTGTCCAAGGCGAGGACCCTGGGCGAGGCGGAGTTGCGCCTGAAATCCATGCGTGGCCGGTCACATCAGTTGATCTCGGCCGCTTGTCTTGCCCGCGATGGACAGGTGGTCTGGACCGGTGCGGATCGAGCGACTCTCTGGATGCGCGACTTCAGTGACGGATTTCTGGCCTCCTATCTGGCCTTTGAAGGCAAAGCGGCCCTGTCCAGTGTCGGGACCTATCGGCTGGAGGGGCCGGGCGCGCAGCTGTTCGATCGTGTCGACGGAGACTATTTCACCATCTTGGGTATGCCGCTCTGGCCAGTTCTGGCGGAGCTGCGCCGCACAGGCGTTCTGGCCTCATGACCCGGATCGCCGGCGTCACTGGCCACCCGATTGGCCATTCGCTCAGCCCGGTCATCCATGGGGCCTGGATCGCGGCTTTGGGACTGGATGCGCGCTATCAGGCATTCGACGCGCCCAACCCGGAGGCCTTTCGGCTATTGGCCCATCGGGTGCGGACCGGTGAGCTGGCAGGTTTAAATGTCACATCGCCCTATAAGCTAGACGCCCTTGCTGCGGCCAATGAGGTGGGCACCGCAGCGAAGGCCTGTGGCTCCGTCAACCTTCTTGTCCCCGCCGGAGACGGGAAGCTCAGGGGCGACNATACTGACGCGACCGGTCTTTTGGCGGCACTTGATGCGCAGGCGTCAGAGCTGGCCTTGTCGGATCTGAAGGTCGTGCTGCTCGGGGCAGGCGGCGCTGCCCGATCCGCGGCCCAAGGCGTGCGCCACCGTGGAGCCCGGCTTTGGATCGTGAACCGGACGCAAGCCAGAGCCGAGGCCCTGGCCGAGACATTTGGGGCCCAGGTCGGCGGTCTGTCGGACCTGGCGCAGGCCGATCTGCTCATTAACGCTCTCAGCCACCCTCCAGACCCGGCTGTTGTTGACGCCCTACCGGCCACCGCTGTGGTCATGGACATGAGCTACCGCCCCATGATGACCCCGCTTCTTCAGGCTGCGGCCCAGCGCGGTTTGCGAACGGTGGATGGCCTGGCCATGCTGATCGGGCAGGCACGCCCGTCATTCGAGGCCATGTTCAAGGTGACGGCTCCGGACATCGACGTGCGTGCCATCGCCCTGAAGGCCCTGGAGGTGGCGCGATGATCCTGGTTGGCTTGACTGGCTCGATCGGCATGGGGAAGTCGACAACCGCCCGTCTGTTTGCAGAGGCCGGTGCCCGTGTTTGGGACGCCGATGCCGCAGTTCACCGCCTCTATGCCGTCGATGGCCCAGCTGTGGCTCCAATCTGTCAGGTCTTTGGGCCCGAGGTGTTGTCGGCGGCGGGCGCGGTTGACCGACAGCGCTTGTCGCAGCTGGTGACCGCTGACCCTCTGGTGGCCCTACGGCAGCTCGAACGGATCGTGCACCCTCTGGTGGCCCAGGACCGACAGGGGGCCATCGAAACAGCCCGTGCAGACGGCGCAGCGGTGATGGTTCTGGATATTCCGCTGTTGTTCGAGACCGGAGCCCAGGCCAAGGTCGATGTGGTGGTCGTGGTGACGGCTNCCCCGGAGGTCCAGCGCGAACGGGTGCTGGCTCGCCCGGGGATGACGCCGGAGAAGCTGGACGCCATTCTGTCCCGGCAACTGCCCGACGCGGAGAAACGCCGCCGTGCCGACTATCTGGTGGAGACCTCCCAGGGGTTGGCGTCGGCCCGCGCACAGGTTCAGGCTATTATGGAAAGGCTCGCGCCAGAGAAACTGGCCCAGCGCTGACATCACCTGTGGGCATCTGCCTTCGGGATGTATCCGGCTTTTGCATCAGCGGGCGAACCCGCCCATGTAGGGTATGGCGCGCGAGATCGTTCTGGATACTGAAACCACCGGGTTTGATCCCAAATCCGGGGACCGGCTGATCGAGGTCGGCTGTATCGAGATCGAGGACTTGCTGCCCACCGGTCGGGTCTATCACCAGCTGATCAATCCGGAGCGTCCGATCCCGGCGGGAGCCATCGCGGTGCACGGCATCACGGACGATAAGGTGCGCGATGCTCCCCTGTTCGCGGCGGTGGCCGATGACCTGCTGGCCTTCATCGGTGATGCGCCCATTATCGCCCACAACGCCGGGTTTGACCGTAATTTCATCGACTTTGAGCTGACCAAGGCAGGCCGTACGCCGCCGCCCAAGGAGCAGTGGATCGATACCCTGGCTCTGGCCCAGGCCCGGTTTCCGGGCATGGCCAACTCGCTGGACGCCCTGTGCAAGCGCTTCAAGATCAGCCTGGTCGAACGCACCCTGCACGGAGCCCTGATCGACGCGCGGCTGCTGGCCGACGTCTATCTCGAGCTTAAAGGGGGCAAGGAGCGACGCCTGGACCTCGGTTCGAGCCAGGCCAGCGCCCGCAGCCGGTCCGGCGATGGGACGCCACAATCAAGCTATGGCCCGCGCCCGCGACCTCTGGCCAGTCGGCTGACCCAGGCAGAGCGTGCCCGACACCTGGATTTCCTTGGAGTCAGTCTGAAGGACCTGAGCCTGTGGCAGGCTTATGGCCTCACCACCAAGGCCCAGCCCCCGAAACGGACTGAGCGATCAAGTCTGATAGGTCAGGCTTGGCCGCTGTCGCGCGGGGCCCGGGCAATCTGCTGCTGACGCGACACATAGATGCCGGCGAAGTCGATGGGCTCAAGATAGAACGGCGGGTGGAAGCCACCATCAGCCGCCGCCTTGGCGACGATCTCACGGGCAAACGGGAACAGGTAGCGGGGGCACTCGATCATCAGGATCGGTTCGATGTCCTGCTCGCTGACGCCCCACAGCTGGAACAGGCCCGCATAGACCAACTCCACATCAAAGACCTTCAGCGTGTCGGTCGCCGCTTTGACCGACAGCTTCAGCTCAACCTCGAACAGGCCGTCCGGACGCCCTTGCGCGCCCAGTTCGACCCCNATATCCATCTTGGGCTTGATATCGACGCGCAGGGAATCCGGCGCTTTGGGATTTTCAAACGACAGGTCCTTCACATGCTGGGCCAGAATCCGGAAGCCCGGGCCAGTNGGCCTCGGTCGGAGCCCCGTCAGGGTTGCCCTGGGGGATTGCGGGTCGACAGGAGGAGTGACGTCAGTCATGGCCGAATGGATCCAGAAGTTCTCATATATGCAGGACTTCTGCGGTCGGGACCGGGGCAAGACCCGGCATCGCCGACCGCAGGCGAATGCGAAGGCGCGGGGCTTAGCACGGTGTGGCCAATTGCGGCAACGGCGCACAGAGACTTGCGTTTCGCCTCTGATGCCCCCTAATCCAGCCTCATATTTGTGCTTGGCACATCTGAGTTTGTGAGGAAGCTGCCTTGCCCCAAGAGGTCCTGATCGTAATTTTTGCAGTGATTGCCGCCCTGGTTCTGTTCCAGCTCTATCGTGTGCTGGGCAAGCCGGTGGGGCGTCAGCCCGAAGAGGATGCCCAGAACCCGGCCGCTGTCGGCGGTGCGCCGGACGAGGGTTCAAACCAGCCGAGCCCCGTGACCCTCGATGCCGCATCGGCGGCTGCGATCGCCGGACTAAAGGCTCGCGATCCCGGCTTTGACCCGGAGCGGTTTCTGGAGGGTGCGCGCCAGGCCCACGAGGCCATCGTCCGGGCCTATGCCAATGGCGACCGGGAAGCTCTGCGCCCCCTCGTGACAGACACGGTCATGACCGCCTTTGAGACCGGCATCGCGGATCGGGAGGCGCGCGGTGTGAGCGAAAGCGTCGAGTTTGTGCATCCGGCCCGCGCCGACCTGGAGCTGGCGACAGCTCAGCAGGATACCGCGATTGCCAAGGTTCGTTTCCTGGCTGAACTGCGGACCCGCCTTCAGACGGCGGGAGGTGACGAACAGGTCGAAGAACGTCGCACGGCCGAGCTTTGGACCTTTGAGCGCAAGTTGAACTCGGGCAACCCCAACTGGTCGCTGGCCCGGACCCAACCGGCAGAGGCCTGAGCCCATGCGCAGTCTTGCCCGTGATTTCGGGCGACTGGTTCTGCTGACCGGTGCTGGTCTGGTGCTTGGGGCCTGTGTGGCCGGCCCAGGCCAGGTTTCGGCCCAGGCCCCGGTTCCTTATGTGCCGACGACCCCATTGCTCGGTGCCCCGACGCTCGGTGCTCCATCCGAAACAACGCTGCCAGGCTGGAGCCAGGACGACCAGCTCGCGGCCCTTGCGGCCTATGCCAGCGGCTGTGGTGTGGCCCGGGTCGAGCGAGCCCGGCAGGTCTGCGACAGCGCGGGGGCGTTGTTGCGCGNNGGAACCCGACGCCGAGCCAGGCCCAGCTTCTTTGAGGCCAACTTCGTGGTGCAGCCGGTCTCCACCGCCGATGAGTCTCCAGGGCTCCTGACATCCTATTTCGCGCCGGAATACCCGGCGCGTCGCGCCCGGNATACGGAGTTCAATGCCCCGCTTCGCCCGGCACCTGCGGGTTGGGTCCGGNGTCAACGCCTGGCCGATCGGGCCGAGATCGAGGCTGGACCATCGACGGAGGCCCTGGCCTGGATGCGGGCCGAAGACTTGTTTNTTATGCAGATACAGGGCTCCGGCTATCTGACGTTCGAGGATGGTGGCCACGCCCGCGCCGCCTATGCCGCCGACAATGGCCATCCATTTGTCGGCATTGCCCGACCCATGGCTGAACAGGTCCTGTTGCCGAGGAATGGCACCTCGGGCGAGGCGATCCGCGCCTGGCTGGCCAGTCACCGGGGAGCCGAGGCGCAAGCGGTCATGGCTCAGAACCCCCGCTATATCTTCTTCCGCATGGATCCGGACGACGGGGGCATCCTCGGGGGCCGCGGGCGTTGCCTGACCCCACGCCGGACCATTGCGGTTGATCCGGCCCACTGGACCTATGGCGATCTGGTGTGGATCCATGCGGACGGTGGCAATCTGGCCGGGGCCCGCAGTTCCTATCAGGGTCTGGTTATGGCGCTGGATACCGGTTCAGCCATCCGCGGGCCGGTGCGCGCCGACCTCTATATGGGCCGAGGCGAGGCCGCGGGTGCCGAGGCGGGCACGGTCCGCCATCCTTTGCGCATGTGGCGTCTGGTGCCGCGTTAGAGCCTGATCGGTTGGGGTAGAATCGCTTCGCGATTCCGCTAAGGCCGTCAACGAGGCTCTCGCTTTTAGCTGGCCCGAGATCTGAGCGCAGATGGCCAGCGTCAAACTGAACCGATCTCGGCCTGGAGCCTGTTCGTTCAGGCCGGAACCGCAGCACTCGCGTCCGACAGGCGTGTGGAGCGTGCCCCGTTGAACACCTGCAAAGCCATCTCCGCCGGTATCTGTTTGGCGCAGGCGACCGTGACGGGCGTAAGGCACGGCAAGAAAGTCGACTGGCGGGTGCTGCATACGTCCAAAAATGACGCATCGGGGAGCTAGAGTGTGTGTCTGGTCTTTGAAAAGTACACGACGGTCCCCCTCAACCTGGCGGGCGGCGGATTCTGCAAGCGGCCCCAACCCTGGCGAGGTCAGACTGTTCAGACTGTTCAGACGCAGATTATTCTCTGAACAATACACAGACGGGGACATTGGCCGGCGAGGCCCCGCCAAGGCGAGAAAGAGAGGCGAGCAACTGGGACCTGGCCAGACGTGTTTGCCCCGGACCCTAGCGCCGCTTCAGTCCCCCAGAATACCGCGCAGCAGCTCACGGGTCAGGGTCGATCCTGCGGTGCGCATGGCCGAGTTGGTCATGGCCTCGATGGAGGACTGACGGCGCGAGCGGCGGGCGGGGCTCGCGCCCGGGCCACTTCGCGCTCGCGACGGGCGATTTCACGTTCGGCCTCCTTCTGGCGTGCGGCGGCGTCTTTTTCGGCCTGTTTGGCGGCCGCAGCCTCGGCCTTGACGCGGGCCTCTGCCAGCTTGGCATCGGCGGCGGCCTTGTCGGCCTCTCCGCGACGGGCGGCCAGCACCTCTTCGGCGGATTCGCGATCGATGACGGTGTCATAGACGCGGGCGACGGGACTGCCGGCCATGACTTGCGCCCGCTCGGCGTCGGTGGCGGGGCCCAGACGGCTGTTGGGCGGTCGAATGGCGGTGCGGGCCACCACGGTTGGAGCCCCNTTGTCATCCAGCACCGAGACCAGGGCTTCCCCCACCCCNAGCCCCTGGATAGCTTCAGCGGTATCAAAGGCCGGATTGGCACGGAAACTGTTGGAGGCGGCCTTCAGCCCCTTCTGTTCGGCCGGGGTATAGGCGCGCAAGGCATGCTGGATACGATTGCCCAGCTGGGCCAGGACGCTGTCGGGAATATCGGCCGGGTTCTGGGTCACGAAATAGATGCCGACCCCCTTGGAGCGGATCAGACGCACCACCTGTTCGACTTTTTCGCGCAGGGCATCGGGCGTGTCGTTGAACAACAGATGGGCTTCATCGAAGAAGAACACGACCTTGGGCTTGTCCGGATCACCCACCTCCGGCAACTGCTCAAACAGTTCGGACATCAGCCACAACAGGAAGGCGGCATAAAGCCGGGGNCTGTTCATCAGCCGGGTCGCATCCAGAATATTGACCTGGCCGCGTCCATCCAGGCCGGTGCGCATCATGTCCTCAAGCCTCAGCGCCGGTTCGCCAAAGAAGGCTGCGCCGCCCTCCTGCTCCAGCTGCAGGATCGAGCGCTGGATGGCGGCGATGGAGGCGGGGGCAACATTGCCGACCTCACGCCCGATACGCTCGGCGTTTTCGCCGACATAGACCAGAAGGGCCCTCAGATCGGCCAGGTCAAGCAGAAGCAAACCCTCCTTGTCGGCGACGTGGAACACCACCGACAGGACCCCNTCCTGCACATCCGAGAGGTTCAGCATGCGGGCCAAGAGCAGCGGGCCGACCTCAGAGACCGTCGTGCGGATCGGGTGGCCCTTNTGCCCATAAAGGTCCCAGAACACGGTCGGTGCGGCCTCAGGCTCGAGCGTCAGGCCCATGGATTCGGCCCGCGCCGTCAACCGCTCGTTGGGAGAGCCGGGCATGCAGATGCCCGACAGGTCGCCCTTCACATCGGCGGCAAACACCGGAACCCCGGCGTCGGAAAACCCCTGGGCCATGATCTGCAGGGTCACAGTCTTGCCGGTGCCGGTGGCCCCGGCCACTACCCCGTGGCGGTTGGCCCGTTTGAACAGCAGGGTCTGGGGNGATTTGTCGTCATCGAGGGACTGGCCAAGGAACAGGCCGGCGGGGGCTTCGGTCATGGGAAGAGGGGGCTCCAAAGGCGGGACAACAAACAGACCCTTTCCGTTCGCCCGGATCAAGAGCAGATTGAAGGCAAGGCATTCGCGCCGGAGAACAGCAGTATGAAGAACCCCATCACCGTTCCGACCTCTGCCGTGGCCCGAAATGCGCTGGTGGTCATCGCCTGTGTCGCGGCCGGGGCCGCCATCTATTGGCTGCGCGATATTCTGACCCCGCTGGCCATGGCCATCTTCCTGATGATCATGATCGACGGCGTAAAGCGGGTGTTCGAGCGCCGCCTGCACCTGTCCAGTCGGGTCGCGGGCCTTTTGTCCCTGGCCATGGTGATCCTGNGCCTTTTTGCGTCGATTGCGATTATCGCTAACGGTGCCCTGGGCTTTNTTGATGAGGCGACCGGGGTGACGAGCCGCATCGGCCCGCGTCTGGACCAGATCCTGCGCGACATCTGGGTCCTGTTTGGCAACTTTGATCCGCCCACCACGACCGAACTGATCAATCAGATCGATTTCAGGGCCTATATCGGCCAGACGGCGATGCAGGCCCAGAACTCGCTGTCGGGCGGCTTCTTTGTCTTGATCTATCTGGGCTTCCTGCTGGCCTCCCAGTATGGCTTCCGTCGCAAGATCATAGGCATGTTCCCCAACCGCGAGGTTCGGGCCGAGGCGGCCGAGGTCTTTGAGCGAGTGCGCTCGGGCGTTGAGGGTTATCTGTGGGTCCAGACCGTGACCGGCGTACTGATCTGTGCGGTGGCCTGGGCGATGATGAAGGCCGTCGGTCTGCAGAATGCCGAGTTCTGGACTTTCGTCATCTTTATCGTCGGTTATATCCCGATGGTCGGCGGGGCTGTGGCTGGGTGCGCGCCGCCCCTATTCGCGCTAGTCCAGTTCGAAAGCTACTGGCCGGCGGTCATCCTGCTGGTCGGGTTGCAAACTTTGCTGTTTTTGGTCGGTAACCTGGTCCAGCCGCGCATGCAGGGCGACAACCAGAACATTGACCCGATTACCGTGCTTCTGTCCCTGGCCCTGTGGGGTAAGCTGTGGNGGGTGATCGGCATGTTCCTGTCGACCCCTCTGGCAGTCATGGCCATGGCGGTTCTGGCAGAATTTCAGGGGTCGCGCTGGATCGCCGTTCTGCTGTCCGGCGATGGGGAGCCCTATCGCGATGTGGCGGAGACCAAACAGGCTGCGGCAAGCCGCCGCGCCGATGCGGCAGAAGAATCTGATCCGCGGCCTTGATTTGGCCGCACCGACCCCCAATTAGCCCCCTGTCGCGGACACACCCCCTCCTCCAAAGTTCGCGGCGTTTCGAGTGTGCCTCCCTCCCTCCCTCCTGGTGCACTCGGATTGCAGGCCGCCGGGCGAAGGTTCGGCGGCCTTTGCAATCCGCGGCGGTCGGCGAGGAATTCCTGCGATTGGCTCTTTTCCCTTTGGTCAACCGGGTCTAGTCAGCGAAGGGGATCGTCCCCTTCCTTGACCGTCGGCGGCCTCCAGCGCCGCGCCCAAACGAGACCTGCCCATGCCCGGCGCCCAAGCTTCTGCTCCCCGTTCGCCTATCACGTGGGAGGCTCTGGAGAAGCAGTTTGCCGCCGCCCTGGGCCGACGCTCGCTAGATGCCAGGGCCCGCGACTTCCTGAACCAGGCCTTTGAAGACTATGTGGCCGACGAGGCCCCGGAGGTCGAGGGCAAGGACTTGGCCCAACTGCTGGCGGCCTCCTGGAAACACGCCGAAAGCNGTAAGCACGGCCAGCCGCCGTCCATCGAGATACACCCCCTGCAGACGACCGGCGGCAAGGCGACGGGCTATGACCTGATCCGTGTGGTTCAGGATGACCGGCCTTTCCTGGTCGACAGTGTCATGGGTGAGTTGGCCGATGCCGGGATCACGGTCCGGGCGCTCTATCACCCGGTGGCGGACGAACCGGGCGGCCGAGAGTCTATCATCCTGGTCATCATCGATCCGGTTCCTCAGGAGCGCCGCGATTCGATCACATCAGCCCTGATGCAGACGCTGGACGATGTGGCTGCGGCGGTGGATGACCACGACGCAATGACCCGGTTGATGAGCAAGGCAATCGAGGGCCTGAAATCTGCGCCCGCCGCGATCGACAAGACTGTCATCGAAGAGAATCTGAGGTTTCTGGAGTGGCTCAAGCAGGACCATTTCGTGTTTCTGGGAGCTCGGGACTACGACTTTCCGCGTAACGCCAAGGGCGGTTACGAAGCCGAAGCCCCGCTCAGCCAGTCCGGCGAGGGTCTGGGCGTCCTGCGCGATCCGGAACGCACGGTGTTGCGCCGCGCCTCCGAACCTGCGGTCCTGACCAAATCGATGAAGCGCCAGCTGGATCTGTCCGACCCGGTGACTGTGGCCAAAGCCAACGCTCGCTCCCGCGTCCACCGGCGGGCCTATATGGATTATGTCGGGGTCAAGCGGTTTGGGCCGGACGGTCGGCCGTCGGGCGAAATCCGCTTTGTCGGTCTGTTCACAGCGGAAACCTACGATCAGGCGGCATCGCAGATCNCCTTGCTGCGCCGCAAGGTTACCAATGTCATGGTGCGCGCGGGCAAGGCCCCAGGCAGCCACAATGAAAAGCGTCTGCGCAATATCCTGGAGACCTATCCCCGAGATGAACTGTTTCAGGTCGGCGAAGATGAGTTGCTGGATATCTCGCAGGGCATCTTGCACCTGCATGACCGTCCACGGATCAAGATCTTTGCCCGTCGGGACCCGTTTGACCGGTTTGTATCGGTGCTGGCCTTCATTCCGCGCGACCGGTTTGAGCCGCAGGTGCGCGAGCGGATCGGCCGAATTCTGACCCAAGCCTGGGGCGGGCGTCTGTCAGCCTGGTATCCGCAGCTGTCGGACCAACCTCTCGTCCGCATCCACTACATCATTGGCGTAAACCCGGGAGACCATCCGGAGCCGAACATGGCTCAGCTGGAAACCATGGTCGCCGAGGCTGGGCGCAGCTGGATCGAACGCTTCGAGGGTGCCCTGCGTCGGGCCGACATTGACGAGGCTGCCGTCGGTCCTTTGGGCCAGAGGTGGGCCGAGGCTTTCAGCACCGCCTATCGCGCCCGCTATGATGCCGATGAGGCGGTCCGCGATCTGATGATGATCGACCGTTTGAATGCATCCGGCGAGGCAGAACCGGGCCATGGCGAGGCGGTGGTCGTGCGCGCCTTCCGGGCCGGTGCCGACACCTCCTTGCAGTTCCGGTTCAAGCTTTATCGTCGCGGCGGTGCCGTGCCGCTTTCGGATGTATTGCCCATCCTGGCGGATATGGGTTTGAAAACCCTCGAGGAGTGGGGGCACGCGCTGCGGCCTGCGGGCTCGCCGGAAATCCATGTCCATGAGTTTCTGCTGGAGGACCCCAGGGGGAGGCCCNTCAGCTTCAAGGACATCGCCCAGCCGTTCGAGGCTTGCTTCCAGGCGGTCTGGGATGGCCGTACCGAAAGCGACGGCTTCAACCGGCTGGTTATGGAACTGGGCGTCGACTGGCGCCAGGCCGCGCTGATGCGCACCCTGGCCCGCTATCGCCAGCAGACCGGCTTGGACCCCAGCCAGACGGTTCAGGAAGAGTCGCTGCGCGATTATCCCAAGGTCGCGCGGGGTATCCTTGCGCTGTTCCAATCCCGCTTCGACCCGACCGCGCACAAGACAGCCAAGGCCCGCGACGCGGACGTTGAAAGCGTANTGAGCGACATCCTGAAGCTGCTTCAGGATGTCTCGGGCCTTGATCAGGATCGGGCCCTGCGCCGCATTGCCCTGCTGGTGCAGGCGATCAAGCGCACAAATTTCTATCAAGTCACGCCGAGCGGCAATCCCAAGCCTTATATCTCGATCAAGATTGCTTCGCGCGAGCTGGAAGACCTGCCGCTCCCCAAGCCCTATCGCGAGATCTTTGTCTGGGCCCCGCACATCGAGGGCGCGCACCTGCGCTTTGGCCCGGTGGCCCGAGGGGGTCTGCGCTGGTCGGACCGACGCGACGACTTCCGCACGGAGGTCCTGGGTCTGGTGAAGGCTCAGCAGGTCAAGAACGCAGTGATCGTGCCGGTTGGCTCCAAGNGGGGCTTCTTCCCCAAACGGCTGGCCGATATCGTCCGGGCGNGGGGCAACCGCGATGCCCAGGTCGCGGAGGCTATTCGTGCCTACAAGACCTTCCTGTCCGGCCTGCTGGACATCACGGACAACATTGCGGCGGACGGCAAGGTGGTTCCGCCGCCGCTGGTGGTGCGCCATGAAGGCGATGATCCCTATCTCGTGGTTGCGGCCGATAAGGGCACCGCCACCTTCTCGGACATCGCCAACGGCGTGTCGGAATCCTATGGCTTCTGGCTGGGCGATGCCTTCGCCTCGGGCGGGTCTGTCGGCTATGACCACAAGGTCATGGGCATCACCGCGCGTGGCGCTTGGGAGGCGGTCAAGCGCCACTTCCGAGAGCTTGGCAAGGATATTCAGTCCGAGCCCTTCACCGTTGTCGGCGTCGGTGACATGAGCGGCGATGTGTTTGGCAATGGCATGTTGCTGAGCAAGAAGATCCAGCTGGTGGCGGCCTTCGACCACCGCGACATCTTCATCGACCCGAACCCCGACCCGGCGATCAGCTTCAAGGAGCGCCAGCGGATGTTCAAGCTGGCCCGCTCGAGCTGGCAGGATTACGACAAGACGAAGATTTCCAAGGGCGGCGGGGTGTTCTCGCGAGCGGCCAAGTCGATCTCGCTAAGCGCCGAAATTCGTGCAGCTCTGGACATCACCGACACAGCCCTGGATCCGGCGGCCCTGATGAAGGCCATTCTCAAGGCTCCGGCGGAACTGCTCTACCTGGGCGGCATCGGAACCTATGTGAAGGCCCCCAGCGAGACCGACCTGCAGGTCGGTGACAAGGCCAATGATGCCATCCGCGTGAATGCCGAGGAGTTGCGGGTCAAGGTGGTGGGCGAAGGGGCCAACCTCGGCCTGACCCAGGCCGGCCGTATCGCCTTTGCCCGTGCCGGAGGTCGGATCAATACCGACGCCATAGACAACTCTGCGGGCGTGGATTCCTCGGACCACGAGGTCAACATCAAGATCCTGACCGGGGTGGCCATTGCCGACAAGGCGCTGAAAGCGCAGGACCGCAATGCCCTCTTGGCCTCGATGACCGAGGAAGTGGGTCTCAAGGTGCTGGTTCATAACTACGACCAGACCCTGGCGTTGTCCCTGCAGCAGCTCGAGGGGGCTAAGGCCCTGGATTCCCAGTTGCGCTTCATGCAGCAATTGGGGGTCGAAGGTCGCCTGGACCGCCGCGTCGAAGGCTTGCCTGATGATGCGCGCATGGCCGAGTTCATCGCCACCCACCAGCCCCTGACCCGGCCTGAGTTGGCCGTTCTGATGGCCTATTCCAAGATCGAGCTGTTCGATGAGATCGTCGCCTCCAAGGCACCCGACGACGCCTTCTTTGAACAGACTCTGGTGAACTATNTTCCAGGCCCCCTGGCCNAATACGAATCGTCGATGAAGAAGCNNTATCGGCTGCGCCGTGAAATCATCGCTACGGTGCTGGCCAACGACATCGTCAACATGTGCGGCGCGACCTTCCCGCGCCGTTTGATGCAGAGCACGCGCTGTGAGGCCGGACCGATGGTCACGGCCTTCGAGGCGGCCCGGCAGATCTTCCGGCTGGACGCGGCCTGGGACGCGGTTTCCGACCTCGACCTGAAAGTTCCGGCCGAAGCACAGCTGGAACTCTATGACGAGATCAGCACGGTGCTGCGCCGTCAGACCTTCTGGCTGGCCAGACGTGCGGGTCAGAAGGGCACCACCGCCGCCTCGCTGATCGCGGCCTATCAGCCGACCGCCGATGCGCTTCGGGCAGCCGGCGGGTCCGTCCTGTCGCGGTTCGAGCGTGACCGGCTGGAAGCCCGGGTGGCCCGCTTCCGCGCCCTCGGCTGCAAGGAAGTTATGGCCCGCGACCTGGCGCGGCTGCGTCCGCTGGTGGCCACCGCCGACATCGGTGACCTGGCCCGCGAGGCGAAGTGGCCCGATGCCAATATGGCCACGCTTTACCACCAGGTCGGGGCAGCCTTCGATTTTGACCGTCTGCGCGATGCGGCCAGCCGCGCGCCCTCCACGGATCACTTCGACCGGCTCGCCGTGCGCCGATTGATCGAAGATCTGATGAGCGAGCAGCTGGCCCTGACCCGGGCTGTGGCCAAGTCGGTCAAGCCGAAGGCCGGCGAGAGCGAGAAGACGGCTGAAGCGGCTGTGGATGCCTGGATCGGACCGCGGCAGGCCACGGTCGAGGCCCTGCGTGCTTCGGTCGACGAGATCGAACTGTCAGGTGCCGGATGGACATTCGCCAAGTTGACCCTGGCCAATGCCACCATCCGCGAGGCGATGGCCGCGGCGTCGGCGTTCAGAGCCTGACATGCCCCGCAAATTTCTCCTGTTTGTCGATGACACGCCGGAGTTCCGGGCCGCCATGCTTTATGCCTCACGCCGGGCGCGCTCGACGNGGGGCCGGGTCGCTTTGCTGCGCGTCATTCGCCTGGGTACCGATGCCCACTGGTCCGGGGCGCGAGACGAGATCTTGCGCCAGCAACGCGAGGAGGCCGAGGCGCTTCTGGGCCGCGTCGGGGCTGAGGTTGAGGCCCTGTCCGGGGCCCAGCCGGTGTTTCTGATTGAAGAGGGCGAACCGGAACAAGCGATCCGCAAGTCGATCGCCGAAGATCCAGACATCAAGATCCTGGTGCTGGGCGTGNGTGAGCGCGCGCCGGGCCCGCTGGTCACGGCCCTGGTTCGCAAAGGGGCTGCCTTTACCGGGCGCAAACTGCCTGTGACCATTGTTCCCGGGGAACTTACGCAGGCCGAAATCGAGTTGCTGGCCTGACGATCCTGCTGCACCACCCTTGAACCGGGCGGGTCCCGGGCGCACTTATCGGTCATGTTTATCCAGACTGAAGCCACGCCGAACCCGAACGCGATCAAATTCCTGCCGGGTCGCCCCGTGTCGGATGAGCCGCGCGAGGTTGCGCGATCCTCGGCGAGTGTTTCGCCCCTGGCGCAGGGCCTGTTCAGCCTCGACGGCGTCGACGGTGTGTTCTTCGGGGCCGACTTTGTATCGGTCACGCGAGCGGAGGAGGGACCGGACTGGAGAGACCTGAAGCCGCAGGTTCTGGCGACCCTGATGGATCATTTCGTTTCCGGTGCCNCCCTGTTTTTGGTCACCGACGGCGTAGACCAGCCGACGGCCGAGGACAGCGAGATCGTCACTGAGATCAAGCAGTTGCTGGATACCCGGATCCGGCCCGCCGTGGCCCAGGATGGCGGTGATATCCTGTTTGACAGCTTTGATGACGAAACCGGTGTGGTCTGCTTGCGCCTGAGAGGAGCCTGTGCCGGGTGTCCTTCGTCATCTGCGACCCTCAAGGCGGGAGTCGAGCAGATGCTACGTCACTATGTGCCCGAAGTGACCGCCGTTCAGCAGGTCCTGTAGGGCACCAACTGGCAACCCATGCGGACCCTGGTTATCGATACAGCTCTGGATCGGCTCACGGTTGCCGTTCACGACGGTGATGAACCGGTGCATGTGCGGTGTCTCGAATTGTCGAAAGGGCATCAGGAGAAACTGGCCGGGCTGGTGCGGGCGGCGCTGGCGGAGATCGGTGGCCCCGCTGACCTGGATCGGGTCGGGGTGACAGTTGGGCCGGGGTCTTTCACCGGTTTGCGGGTTGGCATGGCCCTGGCTCAGGGGCTGGCCGCAACCGCGAGCCGCCCGTTGGTCGGGTTGTCGACGTTGGACGCCCTGGCCCTGTCGGTCGACGGCGGACCCCGACCGGTGGCAGCCCTGATCAATGCCCGGCGCGGGCAGGTTTACATGCGGATCTTCCCCGCGCCGGCCGACGCGGACGCCGTGTCAGGGGCGACGACCGAGGCCGCCGCCTGGGACATAGACCTGGCTCGCCACCATATCGCAGACCTAGGGTCCGATGCGATGCTGGTCGGAAGCGGCGCGACGTTGTTTCCGGAGTTGTCCCTCAGAGCCGAAGCCTTGTCCGGACCGACCCCTTAGCCCTTGCCCGCCTGTGCCGCCACAGCCGGCCCGCGATAGGCCCCCTGCCGCTCTATCTGCGTTCGCCCGACGCCACGCCGCCGACCCGCCTTCCGGGACAGCCGCGGCGGCGGAAGGCCGGACCGTGAACATGACTGAAGGCCGGGACAAGGTGCTCGCCAGCCGCTGTCGTCAGTTGGCCGAGCAACATGAGAAGGCCTTCGAGCGCCCCTGGTCCGAAGCCCAGTTTCGATCCCTGCTCGACCTCGGGGCGTGCGGGTCCTGGAACGGCCCGGCGGGTTCATTCTGATCCGGATCGTGGCCGATGAGGCGGAGATCCTGACCCTTGCGGTTGATCCGGCCCAGCGCAGGCGTGGCGTGGCGACAGCTTTGGTGGCCGCCGCAGCGCATGCATCGACCGAAGCGGGCGCGGCGATGCTCCATCTGGAAGTGGCCGATACCAACGCGGCGGCCCGGGCTCTTTACGAGGCTTGCGGCTTTGTCCCGACCGGCCGACGCCGGGGCTATTATGATCTCGGAGATGGATCGTCGGCTGACGCCATCACCATGGCCAAATCCCTGCGAGCGCCGACCTGAATCATCGTCGCTGACTCAATTGCTTTCCTAGACGGTCGGCCTTGCCTATGTTCGTCGACATGGACCGGATCGAGAAACTTTGCGCCGAACGCGGCATGCGCATGACCGAGCAGCGGCGGGTGATCGCCCGGGTTCTGTCCATGGCCGATGATCATCCTGATGTGGAGGAGCTGTATCGGCGCGCCTCGGCCATCGATCCGCACATCTCGATTGCCACTGTCTATCGCACGGTGCGCCTGTTTGAAGAGACCGGCGTGGTGGAAAAGCATGATTTCGGCGATGGGCGCAGCCGATATGAGGAGGCAGGGGACGATCACCACGACCACCTCATCGACACCAAGACCGGCGAAGTCATCGATNTCTTCGATGCTGAGATCGAGAACCTGAAGACCGAGATCGCAAGGCGGCTGGGGTTCGAACTGGTTGGCCACAAGCTGGAGCTCTACGGCAAGGCAGTTCCGGGCGCGTCTCCGGAGGATCGAGAAGGATTGATCTTTCGGCGCAACGCGCACGGCGGAGCGGACTGACTGTCCGTGCGCCGAACGCATGGTGTTGCGACGCGTCTGGCAGTATGAGACTGGCCCATGAAAGAGACCCACGCCGAGCCAGCGGTCAAACCGGTGTCCAAGCGCCTGTTTATCAAGACCTACGGCTGCCAGATGAATGTCTATGACAGCGAGCGCATGGCCGATGTGTTGGCCCCGCTGGGCTATGCACCGACGGACACCCCGGAGGACGCCGATTTTGTCATCCTGAACACCTGCCATATTCGTGAGAAGGCCGCCGAAAAGGTCTATTCGGAGCTGGGAAAGCTGAGGCTTCTGAAGGAGGACAAGGCCAGGGACGGGCAGGGGGCGATGACCATTGCTGTCGCGGGCTGTGTCGCCCAGGCTGAGGGCGAAGAGATCATGCGGCGCCAGCCTGCGGTCGATCTGGTCGTCGGGCCCCAGGCCTATCACCAGTTGCCCGAGCTGCTGACGCGGACGGCCCGCGCCCGTGGCGAGCGCATCGGGGCCGACTTTGCGCCTAATGAGAAGTTCGATGCCCTTCCCCAGGTGCGCGGCGTTGATGGTGTGACCGCTTTCCTGACGGTGCAGGAGGGTTGCGACAAGTTCTGCACCTTCTGTGTCGTGCCGTATACGCGGNGGGCCGAGTGGTCGCGTCCGGTGTCCGCCATCCTGGCAGAAGCTCGAGCCCTGGCAGACCGTGGCGTGCGAGAAATCACGCTGCTGGGACAAAACGTCAATGCCTTCAACGGAGAAGGCGTGGACGGCCAACCCTCAAGCTTGGCCCGCCTGGCTCATGCGCTTGCCGAGGTGCCTGGTCTGGATCGTATCNAGTACACGACCAGTCATCCCAACGACATGACCAAGGATCTAATTCAGGCGCATGCAGACCTGCCCCAGCTGATGCCATACCTGCATTTGCCGGTACAATCTGGCTCGGACCGCATCCTGCGGCTGATGAACCGCAAGCATGGGCGGGGCAAGTATTTCGATCTGGTCGACCGCATTCGACAGGCCCGGCCCGATATGGCCCTGTCGGGAGACTTCATCGTGGGTTTCCCAGGTGAGACGGACCGCGATTTCGACGACACGCTCGATCTGGTGCGGCAGGTCGGCTACGCCTCGGCCTTCTCGTTCANNTACTCGCCGCGCCCCGGCACACCGGCGGCCACAATGGCTGCCCAGGTGCCCGACGCGGTCGCGCGAGCGCGCTTGCACACCCTTCAGGCCCTGCTGACTGACCAGCAGGTGACATTCAATGCGGCCCAGGTCGGGAGACGACTTCCGGTATTGTTCGAACGCAAGGGTCGTCATGGCCAACAGGCGATTGGCCGGTCTCCCTATCTGCAATCGGTCTACGTCGAACACGCCGAACCGCTTTTGGGTCAGATCGTCGATGTGGAANATATTTCCGGTCAGCAGAACTCCCTCACCGGTCATTTGCCCCAAAAGAAGGCAGCTTGAGGCATGGCTCGGTCCAGTGAATTTCTGTCTCTGAGCGACGAAGCCCTTCAGGCCGTGATGGGGCCATCCAGCCGGCACCTGGCGCTGATTGAAGATGCCTTCAAGGTCCTGATTGAAACCNCCGGCGGCGGGGTGTCCATAAACGGTTCGCCGCGCGAACGCGCCCAAGCCAAGCGGNTGATTTCGGCCCTGGCGGATCGGGCCGATGAGGGGGCTGAAATCACGGAGGCGGACGTGCGCACGGCGGTGGGGGCCGCTATCACGGCCCCGCGCTCCACGCCCCATATAAGCGTCGCCGACTCGTCGGCCCTGCCAGTGGGTCGACGGGGTGCCATTGCGCCCAAAACGGCCGCTCAGGCCCGCTATCTGGACATGCTCAACCAGTATGAGCTGACCTTTGGCGTGGGTCCGGCGGGCACTGGCAAAACCTTCCTGGCGGCAGCCTATGGGGCCTCGTTGCTTCGGCGCGGCCAGGTGGACCGGCTGGTGATCACCCGTCCGGCTGTCGAGGCCGGGGAGAAGCTGGGTTTTCTGCCCGGCGACCTGAACGAAAAGGTCGATCCTTATTTGGCCCCGATCTGGGAGGCGCTGAACGACATCCTGGGGCCCGATGATGTGCGCCGCCGTCGTGACAAGGGCGAGATCGAGGCCGCCCCCATCGCCTTCATGCGCGGGCGAACGCTCAGCCATGCCTTCATCATTGTGGATGAAGCCCAGAACCTGACCCGCTTGCAGATGAAAATGGTGCTGACGCGGCTGGGGGAGGGTGCGCGCATGGTGGTCACGGGTGACCCCTCGCAGATCGATCTGCTGAATGTGCGCGATTCCGGGCTGGCTCATGCCCTTCGCATTCTGCACGGGGTTGAAGGCGTTGGGGTTCTGGCATTCCAAGCCTCAGACGTGGTGCGCCATGCCATGGTCGAGCGAATCGTTCGGGCCTATGACCGGGATGCCGATGCCGGGCGCGGCGCGGTCTCTCCCGATGCCTGACAAGGGGAGGGTGGCTTGATTTCTGTCGAAGTCGAGGTCGAGAACTGGCGCGTCATCAAGGATGTGGAAACGACCGTTGATGCCGCCGCCAAAGCCAGTCTGGCCAAAGCCGGAGCCGAGGACGCGGACGTCACGATCCTGCTGGCCGACGATGAGACGGTGGCAGACCTCAATCAGCGCTTTCGGGGCCGGGCGGGTCCCACCAATGTTCTATCGTTTCCGGCACCGGAAATGGTCCGGCCGATGATCGGGGACCTGGCCTTGGCCTATGGCGTGTGCGCCCGCGAAGCTGACGCCCAGGCCAAGTCGCTGGCTGACCATCTCAGCCACCTGGTTGTGCACGGGGTTCTTCATCTGATGGGCCGGGACCACATGAACGATGCGGAAGCGGACGCGATGGAGGCCGAGGAGCGCGAGATCCTTGCGGGTCTGGGCATCGCTGACCCCTACGAGGTCAAGCCATGAGCCTGGCTCCGCACCTGGTCCGCATGGCGGGCTGGCTATCGGGCCGATGGAGCCGGGTGGCGCTTGCGCTGCTAGCCGGGGCCGGTGCCGCCCTGGCCCATCCTCCTNTTGGGCTTCTGCCGGGTCTTCTGGGCTATCCCTTGCTGATCCTCCTGACGGATCGCTCGAGAACTGTCCGCGGTGCCGTGTGGATGGGCTGGCTGGCCGGGTTCTCCTATTTCGTGATCAGTTGCTGGTGGGTGGCTGAGGCCTTTTTGNTCAATCCTGCGCAGATCTGGATGGCCCCCTTTGCGGTCAGCCTTCTGCCCGCAGGGCTGGGCTTGTTTTGGGCGGCAGCAACGGGTCTTTATCGGCGGCTGAGCNCGAGGGGAGCTGAGCGCGTCTTGCTCTTTGCGGCCGTGTTCTGTGTCTTTGAATGGCTGCGCGGTCACGTGTTTACGGGCTTCNCCTGGAACCCGGCCGGAGCCAGCTGGCAAGCCGGGTCAGCCCTGTCGCAANTTGCTGCGGTTGGCGGGGTCTATGGTCTCAGCCTGGTGACGGTAGCCAGCGTCTCGACCTGGGCGGTTCTGGCCGATGCGACGGGGCGGCGCCAGAGGCTGGCGTGGGCTCTGGGCGGGGCCTTCACGCTGATCGGGCTGGCGCTTTGGGGCGGGGCAAGGCTGGCTTCGGCGGAACCGACCTTTGCGGCGACGCGCGTGCGCATCGTCCAGGCCAATATTGATCAGGAGTCCAAATGGACGCCGGACCTCTACCGCCAGATCGTCACCAAGTATGTTGATCTGAGCGCAGCCCGACCCGCGACGGGTCGGNTGCCGGACTTCGTTGTCTGGCCGGAAGGCGCACTCCCGGCTTCGTTTGATCAGGTTNTTGCTCCGGGCGCGGCGGAAGGGCAGGCCATTGCCCAGGCCCTCCAACCGGGACAGACGCTGCTAGCCGGGTTCAGTCGTGCCGAGGCGGATCCGCAAGCCGAGGGAGGCGTCCGCTATTTCAACAGCCTGGTGGCGCTGCGGGACATCGGAGAACCGGGCCTCCAGGTCGTTGCCGTGTATGATAAATACCGGCTGGTACCGTTCGGAGAGTTCTTGCCAGCCGGGGCCTTGATGGGGGCCCTGGGGGTGCGAAGCCTGACGCACATGCCGGCAGACTTTACCCCGGGGCCACGGCCAAGCCCGATCGCGCTGTCCGGGCGGACCGGCCCGTCCCAGTCGCTACAACCTCTGATATGCTATGAAGGGCTGTATCCAGGTTTCACACCGGGCGGGCGCGGCNGGCCTGAGTGGATTCTGAATATCTCAAACGATGCCTGGTTCGGGCCAACATCTGGTCCGCGGCAACACCTCAATCTGGCCAGCTATCGCGCGATTGAGACCGGTCTTCCGGTCGTGCGTGCCACACCAACCGGGATATCAGCGATCGTCGATAGCTGGGGCCGGACCCTGCCGGGAACCGTCCTGAAAACAGGCCAGTCGGGTGTGATCGATGCAAATTTGCCGCGCCGTATCTCAGCGACTTCATATAGCCGATTTTCTGATGGATTGTTCATTTTTGTCCATTTTGGGCTTGACCATCGGCCTCATGCGGGCTCGGTTCCGGCACACAGTAGGATTGACCTTGGGTCAGTCATGATTCGAGTAAGCGTAGAGTGACTTGTGGGCAGGGGGCCCGTTAACTGCAAAGCCGTTCAGGCCGAGCTTTGTTAAAGGACAAGAGCCAATGGCGAGGGGCAGAGGTGCCGACGGGCCGCACCCGGTGGATCGGCACGTGGGGCGACGAGTTTGCGAAAAAAGGGTAGAGCTCGGATTCAACCAGAGCGATCTGGGGCGCGCCATCGACGTGACCTTTCAGCAGGTCCAGAAGTACGAAAAAGGCACCAATCGAATCTCTGCTTCAAAGCTATGGCAGGTCGCCGCCTTTAATGTCGACATCTCCTATTTCTTCGACGGGTTGGCGGGGCCGAACCTGGTGCCGGGTATGGCCGAGGACGCCGCCAATTTCCAGCACGAGCGCTCTCCAACGCGGTACTCCATAGAGATCAGCCGACTGGCCCCGCAATTATCTCCGGCCCGCCAGAAGTTGGCGCTTGAGCTCATTCGCGAGATGACGGCCCGCGAAGCGGACGACCTGGATACCTGACCTCAGTCGCGGCTGCGTCGGCGACCGAACGTCGGCGCGGCGGCCTTCTGCTCGGCCCAATAGGCCGCGCCCTCGTCGGGCTTGAACATGGTCTTGGGCACGCCCTGGCGCGAGATGACGGCAAANGTATTTGTCGACGCCTGGTAGAGGAGCACGTCTCCGTTGGCACGCTCGACCCGTTCTGTTCCGGCAGGCGGCTGGCGGGTAAAGGCCTGTGCNTGCGCCAGATAGTCCTCAGCCGTGCGAGCGCCGAAGTCGGCTCCATTGCGCCGGAACAGCCGGTCGATCTTGGCATCGGTCGTCTCGCGCCGATTGGCTGTCATCACCGGCTGGGCTGCTGCCGCGGAGGCTGTGCGACTGACCTCGGCGGGCTCCGGTGTCGGTCCCAAATCTGAGCTGGTCGCCAAAAGGGTTTGCGGAGCCGAGTCCGCGGTCCGGTCCCGGGTTTCGACCGCCGATCCNCCGTCGCCGCAACCGACCAGGGCTCCCGAGACCACCAAGGCAACCAGTGCCAGTCCAACACCGGGGCTTGCGTTGCAGGTTCGCATCCTTCCCTCCCTCCAATCTTGTGGAACAAGGTTAGGCATAGATCGGCCGTTCTTGCAATGTTCTATTTTTCGCATTCGGTCGACGAGACGGGCCGCTCCGCCTAAATGAAGGGTATGACCCAGTTGGCTGGACGCAGGATTCTCCTCATCGTCGGGGGCGGCATTGCCGCCTACAAGTCTCTGGAGCTCGTGCGCCTTCTGAAGAAGGCTGGGGCCAACGTCATGGCCATTCTCACGTCGGCGGGTGCCGAGTTCGTCACCCCTTTGTCGCTGGCGGCGCTGACCGGGCACNCCGCACGCCAGAGCCTGTTCCTGCCTGATGATGAAACCAGCATGGGCCATATAGAGCTGTCGCGCTGGGCAGATCTGGTGGTGGTCGCCCCGGCCACAGCGGGTCTGATCGGCAAGCTGGCGGGCGGATTGGCAGACGATCTGGCCTCAACGACCCTTCTGGCGGCGGACAAGCCGGTGCTGATGGCTCCGGCCATGAATGTGCGTATGTGGCAGCATCCCCAGGTAGAGGCCAATGTGGCGGCCCTGACGGCCTTGTCCGGCTATCACCGCGTTCGCCTGGTCGGCCCGGATGAGNGGNAAATGGCCTGTGGGGAGTTCGGCCCGGGCCGCATGGCGGAGCCTCAGGCGATCCTGGACGCCACCCAGAAAGAGCTGGCGTCGGCGGGCCGCCAGCCTCTGGCCGGACGCGCGGCCCTGGTCACGGCCGGGCCGACTTTTGAACCGATCGACCCGGTGCGGGGCCTGACCAACCGCTCCAGTGGCAAGCAGGGCTATGCCATTGCCCAGGCCCTGGCCGAACGCGGGGCTGAGGTGACGCTGATCAGCGGCCCGGTCGCCCTGGCCGTGCCGCCGGGCGTCCAGCATGTGCCGGTCGAGACGGCCCGCCAGATGCAGGCGGCGGTCGAGGCGGCCCTGCCTGTCGACATTGCGGTGATGAGTGCGGCGGTCTCGGACTGGCGCGTGGACGATATCGCCGCCGGCAAGATCAAGAAGGGCCTCGAGGGCCCGCCCACTTTGAGCCTGATCGAGAATCCAGACATTCTGGCGGGGATCTCCCGCAGGGGGCCCAAGCGCCCGGCCCTGGTCATTGGCTTTGCCGCCGAGACGGACAATGTTCTGTCCCACGCCCGGGCCAAGCTGTCGCGCAAGGGCTGCGACTGGATCGTGGCCAATGATGTGTCATCGGATGTGTTTGGTGCCGACGGCAATGCGGTGCACCTGCTGAGCNGGCAAGGAGCGTGTCGATCCTGGCCGCGCCAGTCCAAAGCCGAAGTCGCCCGCCAACTGGCGGACCGGATAGCCGCCCATTTTCAGGCCTGAGGACCCCGCTGATGACCACCTTGCGCATTCTGGTGCTGCCCCATGCTGAGNGGCTTTCGCCGCCGGCCTATGAGACGGCGGGGTCGGCGGGCATGGACCTGCGGGCAGCGGTTCCAGCCGATCAGCCCATGACCCTGGAGCCTGGCCAGCGGGCGCTGGTGCCGACGGGTCTGAAGATCGCCCTGGAGCCGGGCTATGAGGCGCAGGTGCGACCACGCTCGGGTTTGGCGCTCAAACATGGTCTCACCTGCCTGAACAGCCCTGGCACCGTCGATAGCGACTATCGCGGAGAGGTCGGGGTGATCCTGATCAACCACGGCCAAGAGCCTNTTGTGATCCAGCGCGGCGAGCGCATCGCCCAGATGGTCATCGCCCGTCATGAGCAGGCCGTGGTGCAGCGGGTCGAAGACCTGGATGAGACAGCTCGCGGCGCGGGCGGCTTCGGCTCGACCGGGCGTTAGAGCCTGATCGGTTGAGGTGGAACTGCTTTCGCGATTCCGCCGATACCGTGAATCAGGCTCTCACTAAAACCTGGACCGAAATCTGAGCTCAGAGGCCATGCGTCCAACTGAACCGATTTCGGTCTAGATCCGGCGGATCCCAGCACATCCTGCATGTCATAAAGGCCCGGCGGGCGGCCCCGCACCCACGCGGCGGCGACCACGGCCCCTTTGGCGAACAGGGACCGGTCGATGGCCGAGTGGCTAAGGGTCAGCACTTCGTCGTCGGAGGCAAAAATCACCGAATGCTCGCCGATGACGCCACCGGCCCTGAGGGCGGCAAAGCCGATTTCACCAATCGTGCGCTCGCCGGTGACGCCATCGCGAGGCCTGCCACGGACGTCGGCCAGGGTCTGACCGCGCCCCAGGGCAGCCGCCTCGCCCAGCATCAGGGCCGTACCGGAAGGGGCGTCGACCTTGCGCCGGTGATGGGTCTCCAGAACCTCGATGTCCCAGTCAGTGGCATCCAGACGCTGCGCCGCGCGCTCGACCAGACCGATCAGGACATTGACGCCGAGTGAGAAATTGCCGCTGCGGACGATGGCCACTTGCTCGGCGGCCTTTTCGATCTCGACTTCCTGGTCAGGCGTGAAACCTGTGGAGCCAATGACCAGCGCAGGGCCNCCGTGCGAGGCGGCCAGGTGGGCCAGCTCGACTGAGGCTTCCGGCATGGAGAAATCGATCACCACGTCGCACAGCTTCAGATCCGGGATTTCGCCCCGATCAAAACGGGCCGCAACGACCGCGTCTGGCCGGGCATCCAGCACCGCTGAAACGGCTCGCCCCATGCGCCCGCGCGCGCCACAGATGCCGACGTGAAGAATGGCGTTGCTCAAGCCGTTGCCCCTAGATCTTTAAGCCCCCAGGGACCAGCTTACTGCGGGGTCTGGCCGCTGTCGCCCATGATGTCAGCCCAGAAGCGCTTGGCCTTGCCGGCAAATGAGGAATTCCGCGGTGTCTGGGTCTCACCCAGGCTGGCGGCCAGTTCCTCCATCAGCTCTTTCTGACGTGGGGTCAGGCTGGTCGGGGTTTCCACGAACAGTTCCACCACCAGGTCGCCGCGCTGCTTGCCATTCAGGTGCGGCATGCCTTTTCCACGGATGCGCACGGTTTTGCCGGTCTGGGAGCCGCCGGGCACGTCAACCTGGGCTTTGCAGCGACCGTCACAGGCATCGGAGGTCAGGCAAGGNGCGTCGATCTGACCGCCCAGGGCCGCCACTGTCATGGGCACAGGCACCGTGACCAGCAGGTCCAGATTGTCCCGCTCAAACAGCTCGTGCGGTTTGACTCCGACGAACACATAGAGATCGCCGCGCGGACCACCCCGCATCCCCGCATCGCCTTCGCCCGACAGGCGGATGCGCGAGCCGTCGTCGACCCCGGCCGGGACCTTCAGGTTTAGGTGGCGTGTCTTTCGCACTAGCCCCTGGCCGTGGCAGGTCTGGCACGTGTCCTGGGGTGCCAGACGCTGNCCGGCACCACCACAGTGGGGACAGGTCCGTTCCATCTGGAAGAAGCCGTTGGCGGTGCGGATACGTCCCGCGCCATGACAGGTGGCGCAGGTTGAAGGTTGTGCGCCGACCTTGGCACCGGAACCGTCGCAAGTCTCACACGGGCCAGTCGAGGGCACGCTGATCTCGACATCAGCGCCCTTGTAGGCCTGCTCCAGGCTGATCTCGAGGTCGTAGCGCAGGTCCGACCCACGCCGCGGGCCGCTCTGCCGGGCCCCGCCACCCCGGCCCCCGAAGGGGTCGCCAAAGGCATCGCCGAAGACCTGGCTAAAGATGTCATTGATGTCGTGAAAACCGGCACCGCCCTGCCCGAANGGATTGCCCCCGCCCCCGCCGTTGAGGCCCGCGTGGCCAAAGCGGTCGTAAGCCGCGCGCTTCTGGTCGTCCGACAGGACCGTATAGGCCTCGGAGATCTCCTTGAAGATGGCCATCGACTCTTCGGACCCGCCGTTGCGATCCGGATGGTGCTGCATGGCCAGCTTGCGATAGGCAGACTTGAGCGTGGCGGCATCACAACCGCGCTCCACACCCAGAACCTCATAATAATCTCGCGCCATAGGGGCGTCCGGTCCTTTTACTCAACTGCCGGATGGCTGTTGGAGCCGATCCACAGGCTGTCCCCTCTGACATGGTTACAGGGAACGGTGATGCAACCCTTAAAAGCGGCCCCGCCCATCGGACGACAGGCGGGGCCTCCCCTTAAGGCACTCAGCAGGACGCTCAGGCGTCCTTCTTGTCGTCAGCGTCCGAAACTTCCTCGAACTCGGCATCGACCACACCGTCATCGGCCGGCTGCTCGGCAGAGGCTTCGGCCGCGTCACCACCCTGTTGGGCCGCATACATGGCCTCACCCAGCTTCATCGAAGCCTGGGCCAGNGTGTTGGTCTTCTCGCGGATGGCGTCCGCATCCGTGCCGTCCTTGGCCGACTTCAGATCGTCCAGAGCCGTCTGGATGGCGGTCTTNTCGGTGTCACCGATCTTGTCGCCATGCTCGCCCAGGGCCTTTTCGGTCGAGTGGATCAGCGCGTCGGCCGAGTTCTGAGCTTCCACCAGTTCCTTCTTGGCCTTGTCGGCGGTGGCGTTGGCCTCGGCTTCCTTGACCATCTTGTCGATGTCGGCGTCCGACAGGCCGCCATTGGCCTGAATGCGGATCGACTGCTCCTTGTTGGTCGCCTTGTCCTTGGCCGAGACATTGACGATGCCATTGGCGTCGATGTCGAAGGCGACCTCGATCTGCGGCATGCCACGCGGGGCCGGCGGAATACCGACCAGGTCAAACTGACCCAGCAGCTTGTTGTCCTGGGCCATCGGGCGCTCGCCTTGGAACACCCGGATGGTCACGGCCGACTGGTTGTCATCAGCGGTCGAGAAGGTCTGGCTCTTCTTGGTCGGGATGGTGGTGTTGCGCTCGATCAGGGGCGTGAACACACCGCCCAGGGTCTCGATGCCCAGGGTCAGCGGGGTGACGTCCAGGAGCAGCACATCCGTCACGCCGCCTTGCAGAACGCCCGCCTGAACGGCCGCGCCCAGAGCCACAACCTCATCGGGGTTGACCCCCTTGTGCGGCTCCTTGCCGAAGAACTTCTTCACCGTCTCCTGGACCAGGGGCATGCGGGTCATACCGCCGACCAGCACCACTTCGTCGATGTCACCGGCTTTCAGACCGGCATCGGCCAGGGCCTTCTTGCAGGGCTCGATGGTCTTCTGCACCAGGTCATCGACCAGGGCTTCCAGCTTGGCGCGCGACAGCTTGATGTTCAGGTGCAGCGGACCCGACGCATTCATGGTGATGAAGGGTAGGTTGACCTCATACTGCGTGGTCGAGGACAGCTCCTTCTTGGCCTTCTCGGCCTCTTCCTTCAGGCGCTGCAGGGCCAGCTTGTCCTGGCGCAGGTCGACGCCCTGTTCCTTNTTGAACTCGTCAGCCAGATAGTCGACGATGCGCAGATCGAAGTCTTCGCCGCCCAGGAAGGTGTCGCCGTTGGTTGACTTCACCTCGAACACGCCGTCGCCGATCTCCAGGATGGAGACGTCGAACGTGCCGCCGCCCAGGTCATAGACAGCGATCTTCTGGCCGTCGTTCTTCTCCAGGCCATAGGCCAGGGCGGCCGCGGTCGGTTCGTTGATGATGCGCAGCACTTCCAGACCGGCGATCTTGCCCGCATCCTTGGTGGCCTGACGCTGGCTGTCGTTGAAATAGGCCGGAACGGTGATGACCGCCTGAGTGACCGTTTCGCCCAGGAAGGCTTCGGCCGATTCCTTCATCTTGCCGAGGATGAAGGCGCTGATCTGTTGCGGGGAATAGTCCTTGCCGTGGGCGCGCACCCAGGCGTCGCCGTTCGGGCCCTTGACGATGTCATAGGGCACCATCTTCTTGTCCTTGGCGACCACGGGGTCGTCAAAGTTGCGGCCGATCAGGCGCTTGATGGCAAAGAAGGTGTTGGTCGGGTTGGTGACGGCCTGGCGGCGGGCCGGCTGGCCCACCAGAATCTCGCCGTCATCCTGGATAGCGACGACCGAAGGTGTCGTGCGATTGCCTTCGGCGTTCTCGATGACCTTGGGGTTCTTGCCATCCATGAAGGCGACGCACGAGTTGGTCGTGCCCAGGTCGATACCGATGATCTTGGCCATGATGGTCTGTCTTCACTCCGTTGCTGGCGGGCGATGGGTCTGGCCTTGGAAACTCAAGCACCAGTGTTGATCGCCCCGATAGTTTGGGCTGGTTGATAACTGTTCGGCCAAGGCCCCACAGGACGCGGGGTCTTTTGGCGCTTGAGGCGGATATGGGAAGGCCAGCCCGGCCCGCAAGGGCTTTGATGGGATCCGTTTTCTTGCCCCGCAGAGACGTCAGACCTCGTCAGGGGCCAGATCGGGAATATTGAGGCATGGTGTTGCCATCCACGGGGCACAGCCCTGTCTGTTTGGGGAGACAAGAATATGAAAACTATTGGCAAATTCATCAGTGTGGCCCTGCTGGCGGCAGGTTTGGCAGTATCGTCGGTGGCGGTGGCCCAGGTGCCGGTCGCGGCCAAGTCGGAGATCGCCGAAGTGACCTTTGTCGTGCAGTCGCGCGACGGCCGGAACCGGCGCGTGCGCATTCACAATCAAACCGGTTGGACCATGACGCACTTCTATGCCTCCGACAGCCGGGTTTCGAGCTGGCAGGAGGACATTCTGGGGTCCAGCGTGCTGCCGCCGGGCGCAGCATCATGATGAACATCGACGACGGTTCGGGGGCCTGCATCTACGACTTCCGTGCCCGCTTCTCGAATGGCCAGTATCTGGAACGCTTCCAGGTCAACGTCTGCCAGATCGCCGACTACTACTATACGCGCTGATTTTTCCCGGACCAGGCGCCGTAGCCAGGGGGCGGCGGTGCCCTTGGCGACCCGGATTACACCGAGGCGATTCCCCCTCAGGCAATCAGGGTCTAGACTTTGGCCATGGCCGGGGTCGGGGACATCAGCAGGGATTGAGGGCTTCCGGTTCTGGCCGGAAGCCCTTTGTCTGCGCAGCAGCAGGCGCTGGTGGCGCAGGTGCGGCAGGGTCTGCGACAGGCACCCTCTATCGCCCCATAACCCCGGGCGGTCGGCCCTTCTCCGTGCGGATGAGCAATATGGGGGCAAAGGGCTGGGTGTCGACCGGGCGGGTTATCGCTATCAACCCCACCATCCGGTGACGGGTCAGCCCTGGCCGCCCATGCCTGCGGACCTGTTGGATTTGTGGCACCATCTGACCGGCTGGCCGTGCGCACCTGATGCCTGCCTGATCAACTGGTATGGCACCGACGCCCGCATGGCCCTGCACCAGGATTGCGATGAGGTTGATCTGACCGCGCCGGTTCTGTCGATTTCGATCGGCGATGAGGCTTTGTTTCGGGTCGCGCCACCCGATGGCGGCAAGAGCCGTGTCTGCCGCCTCCGCTCGGGCGATGTCTGTGCCCTGACCGGGCCGGCCCGTTTGGCGCGGCACGGCATCGACCGGATCATCCCCGGCACCTCACCCCTGCCGGAGATGAAGGGCAGGCTCAATTGACCCTGCGGTGCGCCGGCTAGGCCGCACTCCGGGTCCGCCCAACAAATCGTGAGTGGCATCTGGGGGCTGGGCGGTCGACAGTGCACCTGAACCGAAGTCTGGAGATACTCATGGATCGTCTCACGCGCCCCGAAGGCCCGCAGCCGGAAGATCTGGTCCTGTCACGGCGCAACGCCTTGGCAGCGGGAGGTCTCGGCGGCCTGTTCTTTGCCGGTTATGCGCCGGCAGCTTTGGCGGTCCAGGCCGAGCCGGTGGTCACATCGAGCGAAGGCCTGGTCATCGAAGACGTCACCTATCCCGCCCCAGACGGATTTGACCTGCCCGCCTATGTGGCGCGTCCGGCGGGGATGGCCCGTNTTCCCGTGGTCGTGGTGATATCCGAGATTTTCGGCATCCATGACTACATCAAGGATGTGGCCCGCCGTCTGGCGCATCAGGGCTATGCCGCCGTCGCACCGGCCTTTNTCGTGCGGGTGGCCGATCCGGCCNCCCTGTCAGACTTCATCGAGATCCAGCGCATTGTCGGCCTGGCCAGCTATGAGCAGGTGATGGGCGATGTGTCGGCGTCACTGCACTGGTTGCACGGCCAGCTGTGGGCCAACAGCGACCGGGTCGGCATCACCGGCTGGTGCTGGGGCGGCAAGGTGGTGTGGCAGGCCTGCGCCCGCTTCTCGGCCCTGAAGGCCGGGGTCGCCTGGTATGGCCGCCTGGCCCCGCCCNAACACCGCGACACCCGAACAGATGGCTGCCGGGGCCCTTGGCCGGTCGACCTGGCCGATGATCTGAAGTGTCCGGTTCTGGGCCTGTATGGCGGGGCCGACCGGGGTATTCCGCTCTCGAGCGTGGAGGCCATGACCCAGGCCCTGCAACGCGAGGGCCGCGCCGACAGCCGGATCGACGTCTATGCTGACGCGCCGCACGGGTTCCACGCCGATTATCGCGACAGCTATCGTGCCGCCGACGCTGCCGACGGCTGGGCCAAGCTGCTGGCACTATTCAATGGGCGCCTAAAGGCCTGATGCGATCTCAGGCCTGGGTGTCGAAGTTGCCACCGTCGGCATCGGGGGCCTGGGCATAGGCTGTTCCCGCATGGGCACCGGAGCCCTTGGCGGCGACCACCACCATGGCCGGACGCACGGTGCGGCCAAACAGCGAATAGCCCGCCTGCAGGGTCTGGATCACCGAGCCACCGGGCACGGTGTCCGATGGTTGCTCCATCATGGCCTGATGCAGATGCGGATCGAAGGCTTCGCCCGGCATCGGGGCGACGCGCTTGAGATTGTTCTTCTCAAACGCCTGAAGCAGCGACTTCTGGGTCAACTCAAGACCCGAGACCAGGCCTTGCGCCGCCCTCTGCGTCCTTCGGTGCGGCCTGGATGGCCCGCTCCAGATTGTCGGCCACGCCCAGCAGGTCGCGGGCAAAGCTCTGGATGGCATAGGCGCGGGCGTCATTGTTTGATGTTTCGGCCCGCTTCTTGGTGTTTTCGGCCTCGGCAATGGCGCGCATGGCCCGGTCTTTCCACTGATCGCGCTCGGCAATCACCGCATCCAGCGGGGCCAGGTCGTCGGGGTCAGCCGCGTGCGCATCCAGCCCATGCTCGGCATTCAGGTCAGCGTCTTCGGGGATGTCGTTCTCTGGCGTTGTCACGTCTCTTGTCCATCCAGCATGCGGCCCAGTACCCGGGCCGTATAGTCGACCAGGGGAATGATCCGCGCATAGTTCAATCGAGCGGGTCCGATGACGCCGATCGCGCCCAGCACCCGCTGCCGTCCGCTCATATAGGGCGCCGCGATGACGGCGGAACCCGACAGAGAGAACAATTGNGTCTCGGTGCCAATGAAGATACGCACCCCTTGCGCCTGGGACACCCCGTCCAGGAGGCCGATCAGCTGTTCTTTGTCCTCCAGATCGTTGAACAGCACCCGCACCCGCTCCAGATCCTCGGTCGCCCGGGCGTCGTTCAGCAGGTTGGCCTGACCCCGCACAATCAGCGCCCGCTCGCGCTCCGATCCACCGGACCAGGCGGCCAGCCCGTCCTCGATCAGTCGGGCGGTGGCCGCGTCCAGCTCGCGCCGGGCCGCTTCCAGCTCGGCCGCCATCTCCAGCCGCGCCTCCTGCAGCGGGCGGCCCTTCAGCCGGGCATTGAGGAAGTTGGAGGCCTCTTGCAGGGTCGACGGTGTGACCCCGACCGCCATGGGCATCAGGCGGTTTTCGATACTGCCATCCTCGGCCACCAGCACCGCCAGGGCCTGATCGTGGCCCAGGGCGACAAACTCCACATGCTTGACCCCGGCGTCGCGCACCGGGCTGGCCACGATCCCAGCCCCACCGGCCAGGCCCGACAGCAGGCTGGAGGCCTCCCCNAGCGCCTCATCGAAGCTCTTGCCGCGCCCCGCCAGCCGCGCATCGATCTCGCGTCGCTCCTCGGTGCCCAGGTCGCCGATCTCCAGCAGGCCATCGACAAACAGCCGCAGACCCGCATGGGTCGGAATGCGCCCGGCTGACGTGTGCGGCGAGGCCAGGAGCCCCGCCAGCGTCAGGTCCTGCATGGTGTTGCGGATGGAGGCCGGCGACAGCGACACCCCAGTCAGCGACAGGGTGCGTGACCCCACCGGCTCTCCGGTCTCCAGATAGCCTTCGACGATGCGGCGGAAGATGTCCCGGGCGCGGGCGTCCAGAGCGGGCAGGCCGGGGCCGGGGTCAGGAAGCTCATGAACTCAGGTCCCGGCTCGGGCTCAGGCCCAAGGCAGCATGGCAATCGGTCAGGACGGTGGCGCGGTTCACGGCAACAGGATAAGCACCGCGGCTGTTCCTTCCAAGACATTGACCCGATCCAAGGCTTTTTCCATGCGCCCTCCAACCGCCGTCCCGACCAGCTTCGCACCGTGACCCTGGAAACCGGCGTCAGCCGCCATGCCGAGGGGTCATGCCTGGTCTCGTTCGGGGACACCAAGGTCTTGGTCACGGCCTCGGTGGAAACCAGTCTTCCGGGCTGGCTGCGGGGCAAGGGCTCGGGCTGGGTCACGGCCGAATACGGCATGTTGCCCCGGGCCACGCACACGCGGGGCCGTCGTGAGGCAGCGGCGGGCAAGCAGTCCGGGCGCACCCAGGAGATTCAGCGCCTGATCGGTCGATCCCTCAGAGCTGTGGTTGATTTGAGAGCTCTTGGAGAGCGTCAGATCACGGTCGATTGCGATGTTATCCAGGCCGACGGCGGGACCCGCACCGCCTCCATCACCGGGGCCTGGGTGGCCCTGGCGCTGGCCATCAAGGGTTTGAAGGATCAGGGCCTGATCGACAGCGATGTGGTGCTGGATCAGGTCGCGGCCATCTCTTGCGGCGTCTATCAGGACAGGCCAGTGCTCGACCTGGACTATGACGAGGATTCCTCCGCCGAAGCCGATGCCAACTTCGTCCTGACCAGCTCCGGCACCATCGTCGAGGTCCAGGCCACGGGCGAAAAGCGCGGCTTCTCGCGGGCCGAGTTCGACCGATTATTCGCCCTGGCCGAGGGCGGTTGCGGCGAACTGTTCGCCCTGCAGCGCCAGGCGGTTGCGGGCTAACCCGTCGTTGTCCTGGCCGGCGGGCACCCTGGGGCGGGTTGCGGCTGGCGCTTGGTCGTGGATCGCGGTTATCTGCGACGCGCGGGCTAGGGGCGCTGGGCATGGACACCACATCCGAAGACATTCGCGCGATGCTGGACACGGTCTGTGTTGCGCTGTCCTCCNCCCTGGCCCAAAGGAGCTACGCGCTGGCCGCAGGCAGCGTCTTTCTGACGGGGTGTCTGCTTTGGGCGATTCAGGCCAACCGTCATGCAGCCGCCAACATCACAAAGGCTGAACGGGCCTTCGCCCGGGAGTTTCGCGGGCCCACACCAACCCGGGAAACCGGCATCGCGAAACAGCAGCATTTCATCAGCGAACGGGCGCCTCCCCTTTATCGCGCCGCCAGCCGGTCGTTCTGGATCAGCTTTCTAGCAGGGGTCGTGGCACCGGGTGCGATGCTGGTGACCATGACCTTCCTGTATGGTTGGTTCGATCCAGATCACGCGCACCTTCTGGATATGCAGGGGCGTCCGGTTTCACAGCCATCCCTGCCCCAGACCCTGATGTTTGCGCTTGATCAGACCTTCCGTGGCGGCCTGTTCGACCTGTTGGAAGTGTTCTCGGTTCACGTGACGCCCTTGAGGAACAACCCCGCCAATATCTGGTTTTCGGCCGGTGTGTTCGCGCACCACCTGTTCGTAGAAGCCTTCATCTTCTCGGGCATCCTGCTGTATGGCCAAAGCCGCTGGCGCATCGGTCGCCTGCGGCGCGATGCCCTGGCTGCGCATGAGGCCAAGGTCGACCAGGCCAAGGCAAAAAGGCAGGGGCGGGTCTGACCCATTTCGGTTCCGATACCGCCGCCGAGACGGGATAATTGGCCCGATGGGTTGATCCCGAGCCACGTTTTAGGCGTTACAGGCCCCATGACCGAAACGAAANAACCCGCCGTCCTGACCATCCGCAATGCCCGCCTGGCAGACCTGAAGGCCATCGCCGCCCTGGTCGCCAAGGTCTACAAGACCATGCCGGCCTACACCGAAGGCATGCTGCGTGGCCAGATCTCGGCCTTTCGCGACGGTCAGTTCGTGGTCGAGTATGAAGGCGAGATCGTCGGCTATGCGGCGGGCTTTCTGATCGACGAAAGGACCGCCATGGGCCCGCATAGCTGGAGCGCCATCACCGGTGGCGGCTATGCCGCGCGGCACGACCCGACCGGGNAGTGGTATNATGGTATGGAGGTGTGCGTTGATCCGGACCGCCGCCGCCTGCGCATCGGCCAGCGCCTCTATGATGCCCGCCGTGACCTGTGCGAACAGCTGAACCTGAAGGGCATTGTGTTTGGCGGGCGAATGCCGGGTCTTAGCCGCAAGAAGCGTGAGTTTGCTGACCCGCAGGATTATCTGGATGCGGTGACGGCCCGGCGGCTGAACGACCCGGTGATCGGCTTTCATCTGCGCGCCGGGTTCGAGCCCGTGNGGGTACTGCGCGACTATCTGCCCAGTGATGCCGCCTCCATGGGCCATGCGGCGCATATGGTCTGGCGCAATCCCTACTATGCCGAGACCACCGGCAAGNGGNCGGCGTTTGCGGTCAAGGAAACGGTGCGTCTGGCCACCGTCCATNTCNAGGCCCGCAAGCTCGACAGCTTTGAGGAGTTTATCTCCAATATCGAATATTTCGTCGATGTGACCTCGGACTATCGCTCGGATTTCGTGGTCTTCCCGGAGCTGTTCACGCTTCAACTGCTGGCGTTAGAGCGAAAGCGCCTGACCCCGGCGGAATCCATCGAGGCCCTGACCCGCTACACGCCCCGCTTTGTCGAGGCACTGCGCAAGATGGCTGTGGAATACAACATCAACATCATCGGCGGCTCGCACCCGACCCGCACCGAGGACGGCGATATCCAGAATGTGGCCTATGTCTTCCTGCGCGATGGCTCGGTCCATGCTCAGGAAAAGATCCACCCGACCCCGAACGAACGCCACTGGTGGAACATCAAGGGCGGCGACAAGGTCCATGCCATCGATACCGACTGCGGGCCCATTGGCGTCTTGATCTGCTATGATNCCGAGTTCCCGGAACTGGCCCGGCGGCTGGTCGATGAGGGAGCACGCCTGCTGTTCGTGCCGTTCTGCACCGACAACCGGCAAGGCTACCTGCGGGTCCGCTACTGTTCGGCGGCGCGGGCCATCGAGAACCAGTGCTACGTCGCCCTGTCCGGCAATGTCGGCAATCTGCCCAATGTCGAGAACATGGATGTGCNNGAATACGCCCAGTCCTGCATCCTGACGCCGTGCGACTTCNCCTTTGCCCGCGATGGCATTGCCGCTGAGGCGACCGAGAATGTCGAGACCGTGACCATCGCTGATCTGGATATGTCGGACCTGGCCTGGGCCAAGGCGCAAGGGACCGTGCGCAACCTGCTGGATCGCCGCTTTGACCTCTACAAGACCGTCTGGGCCGACGGTAGCTAGGCCCCGCTGGGGTTGCCAGACCCCTATCGCTCCAGAGATAGGGCCGGGATCAGTCCCCGGCGGCGGCCCCGCCAGCACCTCGCGCTTGCCGGCATGGTTGGCCGGACTGACCACGCCCTGTTGCTCCATGCGCTCGATCAGCGTCGCCGCGCGATTATAGCCGATCTGCAGCCGCCGCTGGACGTAGGAGGTCGAGGCCTTGCCGTCGCGGGTGACAATGGCCACGGCCCGGTCATAGAGATCATCCCCNGACCCGCCGCCTTCGGCACCATCGAAGCCGCCGTCCATGTCGTCACCATCCGGGTCATCGGTGATGGCGTCCAGATAGTCCGGGGCTCCCTGCGCCCTGAGGTGGGCACAAACGGCTTCCACCTCCTTGTCATCGACGAACGGCCCGTGCAGGCGGGTGATGCGTCCGCCGCCCGCCATGTAGAGCATGTCACCCTGGCCCAGCAGCTGCTCTCCGCCCTGCTCGCCCAGGATGGTGCGGCTGTCGATCTTTGAGGTGACCTGGAAGGAAATTCGGGTTGGGAAGTTGGCCTTGATGGTGCCGGTGATGACATCCACCGACGGCCGCTGCGTGGCCATGATCAGGTGGATACCGGCGGCGCGGGCCATCTGGGCCAGACGCTGCACCGCGCCCTCGACGTCCTTGCCGGCGACCAGCATCAGGTCGGCCATCTCGTCCATCACCACGACCAGATAGGGCATGGGCTCAGGCCGGATCTTCTCGCTTTCATAGACGGGGCGGCCCGCCTCATCGAAGCCGGTCTGCACCGTGCGCTCAAAATGTTCACCNCTGGCCAGCGCCTCGCGGGCCCGGTCGTTGTAGCTGGCGACATTTCTGACCCCGAGCTTGGACATGCGGCGATAGCGGTCTTCCATCTCCCGCACGGTCCATTTCAGGGCCACGACCGCCTTCTTGGGATCGGTCACGACCGGGGCCATCAGGTGCGGGATGCCGTCATAGACGCTGAGTTCCAGCATCTTGGGGTCGATCATGATGAAGCGGCACTGGTCCGGCGAGTGACGATACAGGATCGACAGGATCATCGCGTTGACCCCCACCGATTTGCCCGACCCGGTGGTGCCCGCGATCAAGAGGTGGGGCATCTTGGCCAGGTCGGCCACATAGGGCTCACCGCCGATGGTCTCGCCCAGGGCCAGCGGCAGGTTCAGGCTGGCCTTGTCGAACTCGGTCGAGGCGAGAAGGTCCCGCAGGAACACCGTTTCGCGGTGCACATTGGGCAGCTCGATGCCGATGGCATTGCGGCCCTGAACCACGCTGATGCGGCAGGCGCGGGCGCTCATGGAGCGGGCAATGTCGTCGGCCAGGGCCACCACGCGGCCATGTTTCACGCCGGGTGCCGGGACCAGTTCGTANAGGGTCACCACGGGCCCGGGGCGGATCTGGTCGATCACGCCACGCACACCAAACTCCTGCAACACACCCTCTAGCAACTTGGCGTTCTGGCGCAGGGATTCCTCGTCAACGGCAGTGGCCCGTTTGGCCGGCTTGGCCAGCATGCCAAGGGGCGGCAGTTCGAAGCCACTCGACGGCTTGGCGAAATCAAAGGACGCCTGGTCGTCATGGACGGCTCGCTTGGACGGTTTGGGTCCTCGCGTGGCGGCGACGCGCGGCTCCGGCTCGATGNNATCGTGTCTGCCTGACGCGGGGGGATTGGGGTGGCGGAGCAGTGTTGACCGGGTCTGTTGTCGCCGCATGATTGACGCTGGCTTGGGTCTGGGTCGGACGCCGCGTTTTCGGTTTGGGGCTGGGTGGTGCAGGCGGCGGACGGCGCCCCTGCTGAAGCCGCCCAGCCAGGACGAGGCCTGCCCGAAATCTGACAGGCGCAGACCGATGGTTCCGGCCAGCAGCCANATTGCCAGCGGCAGACAGATGAGCACCGTCACAATCGATGCACCTGGCAGGCGCAAGGCCCGGAACAGACCTTCAAACAGGGCCCCAACGCCCTCGCCCCACAGCCCTCCCAGGCCCGCCATCAGAGGCCAGGCCGCAGGTGCGGCGGGCGCCGACAACGCCGCTGACAAGGCCAGAACCCCCAGGAAGGCGGTCAGGGCCCGTTTGCCCGTCGGCCGCAGCCGGATCTGCAGGGCATCTCCCAGGGCCATCGCCAACCCAAAGCTCCCCGCCAANAGCACCGCCGGCCAGGCGGCCAGCCCCAGCGACTGGATCAGGATGTCAGCAAAGACGGCACCGGTGCCACCCAGCCAGTTCTGAACCTGCGCCCCGGTGGCGGTGTTCAAGCTGGGATCGGCGGGATGGTAGGACAGCAGGCACAACAGCAGAAGCCCCGCTACCAGGGACAGGGCCATTCCCCGAAAGCGCACCGCCAAGGGCGTTGACCAGACCAGGCGAAAGCCGGTCCAGGCCTGACGTCCCAAAAGAAGGGCGGTGGACATGGGGGATCTCTCCGTCAGCAAGACTGCGTGACCCCTGTTGTGGCCCGTTCAGGGTTAAGGCCCTGTTTACCGAGCAGCCCTCGCAGGCGGGACTTGCCACGGCGAGACCTTCTCTAATCGCTGGACCTGACTGACGGACCGCGCGACAAGACAGCCATGAGCAACACAGACTTCGATGTGGTGGTGGCCGGGGCCGGAATGGCGGGCGCGACGTTTGCTCTGGCCGCAGCGCAGGGCGGGCTGAAGGTGGCCCTGGTCGATCCCCAGCCCTTCAGCGCACAACTGGCTCCCACCTTCGATGGACGCTCGACCGCCATCGCCTATTCCACATTCCGAATGCTGGATGCCCTGGGCGTTGGGGCGGGCGTGCGGCCGCATGCTTGCCGGATGGATCACATCCTGGTGACGGACGGGCGTCGGCCGNGTGCCGCCACGCCTTCGCCAGCGCCTGCCTTCGTCCGCTTTGATGCCGACGAAATCGCCAACCGCACCGATGGCGAGCCGTTAGGCTATATGGTCGAGAACCGCCACATCCGGGCTGCCCTGGCTGAAGCGGTGGGTCGGGCCGGGGTCGAGNTTGATGACCCCGTTGCCGTCACCCACGTCGATGTCGAGACGGGTCACGCAGGCGTGACTCTGGCGGATGGCCGACGGTTGCGGGCGACCTTGGTCGTGNGGGCCGAAGGCCGGGCCTCCAAGGTGCGCGACGCTGCCGGAATCCCAGTTCTGGGTTGGGGCTATGGCCAATCGGGTGTGGTGGTCACGGTCCGATTGGAGCGCGATCATCAAAACACCGCCCATGAATACTTTCTCCCCGGCGGCCCCTTTGCCATCCTGCCCCTTACGGACCAGCGAGCCAGCTTGGTCTGGACGGAAACGAGCCGGCGGGGACAAGTTCTGAAAGCTGCGTCGCCCGAGGCCTTCCAGGCCCATCTCATGCGTCGCTTTGGGGAATTTATGGGCAATGTCTCAGTTGAGGGATCCGTGTTCGTCTACCCGCTGTCTCTGCAGCTGGCGGAGCAGTTGACAGCCCCACGCGTGGCTCTGCTTGGGGATGCAGCCCACGCCGTGCACCCGGTTGCGGGTCAGGGCCTTAACATGNGACTGAAGGACGCAGCGGCCCTGGCAGAGGTTTTGACCGAGGCCCTGCGCCGGGGCGAAGACTTTGGCTCCGACACCGTTCTGNATCGCTATGCGCGCTGGCGGCGCTTTGACAATGTGGCTCTGGCAGCCGGATTCGACGGCTTCGTGCGTCTGTTTTCGAACGACATCCCACCCGTGAGACTCGCGCGTGATCTGGGCATGGCTGTGGCCAACCGCATANGCCCGTTGCGGCGGGCGCTGATGCATGAGGCGGGTGGCGCGACCGGCGACCTGCCGCGCTTGTTGCGAGGTGAGGCTCTGTAGGCGCAGCCCTAGTCCAGGGTGCGGGCGTCTTCCACCAGCATGATCGGCACACCTTCCCGGATGGGAAAGGCCAGCTTGGCACCCCGGGACACCAGTTCTTGCCGCGTCCGGTCGTAGGTGAGTGGTCCGCGCGTCACGGGCAGACCAGAACCTCCAACAGACGAGGGTCGACGGTGGCAGGGGTATGAAAATCGTCAGTCATGGCTTGGCTATAGCCGGTTCTCCCTACTGAAGCGACGGGCGTTCGTCGCCTGTGTCCGCCGCATCGATCTGCATCAGGGCCGACAGCACCTGGGCGCGGCGGCCAGCGTTGGTGCCTCGAGCAAGGCTTGCTTCTCCGCAGGCTCAAACGGCAAGGCCATTGACAGGCTGTTGACCAGGCCTCCGGCGGGGCCTCGCGTGCGGCCTTCCAGTCCACTTCCAGCTGGCGCGTGTCCAGATACTGCCCCAGGAGGGACAACAGCCTGGCACGGTCGGGCAGTCCCGCAGCTTCGGTTGGGGCCAGATCGTCGGCATAGGCCGAATAGTCAACCCGCGCCTGTCGATAGGGCGTCAGCAAGGACATCTCATCGTTCAGTTGAAACCGGCACAAGCCGGTCAGGGTGATAAGGTATCGACCATCGCCGGTCTCAGCGAAGGCGGTGACGCGGCCCGCACATCCTACCGGAGCGAGGCCGGGCGTTTCGCGCGTTCCGCCGGTGGGCTGGATCATGCCAATCAGCCGCTCGCCGCCCATGACATCATCCAGCATGTTGAGATAGCGCGGCTCAAAAATGTTGAGCGGAAGCTGGCCGCGCGGCAGCAGGACGACGCCCGCGAGCGGAAACAGCGGGATGATGCTCGGCAGATCGCTGGTCCGGACGTAGCCCTGGGCCATCAGGCAAACAGAATGGATGACAGGCGACGTCGACCATCCTTGGCGATGTCCGAGGTCGCGCCAGCAGCATCAAAAATGGTCAGCAGCTGCTTTCGGGCCGCCTGGTCATTCCAGTCGCGATCCGCCTGCACGATGGTGAGAAGCTGATCGACCGCCCCTTTCAGGTCGCCGTTACCGGCCAGGGCCTGAGCCAGGTCGAAGCGCACCTGGTGATCGCCGGGGTTTGTGGCCAACCGGGCCTCGAGTGCGCCTGTTTCGGCGATCGGTTCGGCCGCTGCCAGGGACAGTTGGGCCCGGACCGAAACGACCGCAGGATCGCGAGAGTCTGCCGGTGCCATGGCGATGGTCTGCCGTGCCTGATCGGCGTCGCCGTCGGCCAGATAGACCCGCGCCAGCCCGGCGATGCCCGGCTGGTTGTCTGGCTCTAAGGTCAAAACCTGGGCAAAGGCCTGGGCAGCTCCGCCCAGGTCATTGAGCGACAGGGACTCTTCTCCCATATCCAGCAGACGATCGATGTCGGAGGGGCCAGATACCTCACCGGTGACCGTCTCAATGAAGCGCGTCACGTCGCTTTCCGGCAGAGCCCCNTGGAAGGCATTGACCGGTTGGCCGTTTTTGAAAGCGAACACCATGGGGATCGATTGGACACGCAGCTGACCCGCATAGGCAGGGTTCTTGTCGATATCGATCTTGACCAGCTTGACCCCGCCTTTGGCGGCGCGAACGGCTTTCTCGAGGATTGGGGTCAGCTGTTTACAGGGACCGCACCAGCTGGCCCAGAAGTCGACCAGCACCGGTTGGGATTTCGACGCCTCGACCACATCGGCCATGAAGGTGGCGTCAGTGCCATCCTTGATCAGGTCTTCTGGGGCTGCGGTGGGATCGGCAAAGGTCATGGTAGGTCCGGATCGGTCGGTGTGGGGGCAAAGATGTCGCCCCGGAAAATGGTCATGAACGCGCCCAGGCTCAAGGGGCCCTGGTCTCCGATGTCATCGCGGCAAAGTCCACCACTTGCGGCGTCCGGTCCAGCCATCTCAGGAACCGGCGGAAATCTGCCTGGCGAAGCGCGGTCGTGGCTGTGTTGGTTAGGGGNTGGAAGTTGACGATGTCCGCCTCCCACAGGGCCTGGTCCAACACAAAGCGGACCTGGTGATCCCGATCGTTGATCAGGCCCAGGGCCGTCACAGAGCCCGGCGTCACGCCCAGCGCCGCCGCCAGCCGTTCCGGTGATCCGAACGACAGCCGGTCAGAGCCGATCACCGGCGGCAGGCGCTTCAGATCGATCACGGTGTCTTGCCGCGCCGATATCAGCCACAACTTGCCCTTCTTGTCCTTCAGAAACAGGTTNTTGGTGTGGGCCCCTGGCAAGGCCGCTTTCAGTTCCACACCCTCTTCAACCCGGAACACCGCTGCATGATCATGGGTGACGTGAGCGACGCCATGATCAGCCATCCAGGTCTGCAGGCGCACGCGGTCATATGCGGGTTCAGAAAGATCGGTCATGTCGCCCAGCGAGAGGTGAAACCTGAGTGCGATGCCCCACACGCGGTAGGGGAAGATCCATGTAGCGACAGGAGCCCGGCCTTGGAACTGGAATGCTATCCGATGACCCCTCGCCCGCCGGAGCTGGTCCCCGGCCAGCAGTCGCGGGCCTGGATGGATGCCTTTTCCAACCGCCACCCCTACCGCTGCCTGCCGCTGAATATGGCCAATACCACCGGATGGGAAATCCTGTGCCCGTTCGGTTTTGTGCTCGAATGGAATGGCGGCCCGGCCCAGTCGGACATCCGCATCACGCCCGACAATCCGATGCAGCGCGAGGTCGACCATTTCGTCACCTCTCACTTCTCGCGCGGGGTCGTGACCATGCACCCGCAGTATCTGTTTCGCACGCCGCCGGGGTGGNGGATGATGGCGTCGGGTTCGCCCAATCACGTCAAGGATGGCATCCAGCCATTGGTGGGCCTGATCGAGACCGACTGGCTGCCCTTCNCCTTCACCATGAACTGGATTTTCACCCGCCCTGGCAAAGTGCGCTTCGACCGCGATGAGCCGTTCTGTTTCATCAGCCTGGTCGAGCACCGCAAAATGGATGAGGTGCAGCCGGTGATCCGCTCGCTGGAGTCCAATCCGGTCATGAAGGGCCAGTTCGATGCCTGGAACCGCCAGCGCACCGATTTCAACACCCGGCTGATGGCCGGCGATCCGGCCGCCGCCAAGGAGGCTTGGCAGCGATTCTACTTCAAGGGCGAACTGCCCGAAGACCTGGGCAAGGCCCCAGCCAGCCACGCCAACAAGCGCCGCCTGAAAACGCCGCGCGTCGGCTGAGTTCGGCGGACAGGCAAGGCACCAAGGCGTCCTGCCTGCCGTGCAGCCGCAATCCTATGCCGCCGGGCGCATCAGCCGTGGCGAGACATTGGAGATGACCTCGCGGGCATCAAAGGCATTGGGGTCGTTGGCGGGTTTGGCCCCGCGCCCCATGACGATCTCGGCATTGGCCTCGTATCGGTCAATCTCCCGGATCATGCCCGGCTGGCCCCAANNAGGATCGTTCCAGTGGCTCCAGGCTCCGCCACGGTAGTAGCGCCACGACGGCCCCCAGAACGGCGAATATCGGTCATAGAAGGGGTCACGCTCGCGGACATAGCTGACATCGCGATCGGTCGAGCGATTGGCCGTCGAGAACCAGTCGTAACCGCTCTGGGTCGTCAGCTCGGCGGCCCGAAGCAGCAGCGACATCTCGACCTGTTCGCGTGACGTCACCGAGTTGCCGGCAAACGACACACGGTAGCGATTGTCCTCNAGCCGTTGCTCGGCATAACCGCCTCGACTGCCGTTGTAGCCCGCAGGTTGATAAGGGGTGGCGGTGGCGCAGGCCNNGAGCGCCAGGGCGGCGGCACCCAGGGCGGCCAGAAGCTTGATACGTGCAGACATGGAACGCGTCTCCATCTTGAGGGGGCCGGTCAGCTCAGGGCGGGGCTGACCAAGGCCAGGGGACAGACAAGGCGGTGAACACAGCCCGAACCGGGCAAAGACGTTCAACCCGAAGCCCAAGGCGGCAGGATACGATCCTGATGCTTGGCACCTGTAGCATGAACGGCGGCTGAACACCGAAGGTTCCCGGCGCACCAAGCCGTTGCCGCCACTGGACAAATACCGCTGAGCTTCAGGGCTGCGGATCAGTGGTCATCCATCAACTGCTGGGCCAGGTAGACATAGTGCCGCGCCCAGCGCCGGGCATTGGCGATCGGGTCGGCATCGTTGGAGTGGCCNCCGGCGGTTTCCTCGTAATAGAGGTGGTCGACGCCCATATCGCCCAGGCGTGCGGCAAACTTGCGCGCATGGCCCGGATGCACGCGATCATCGCGGGTGTTGGTGGTGATATAGACGCGCGGATAGCCCTCGCCCGGCTGCAGGTTCTGGTAAGCCGAATAGCGGGCAATCAANGCGGCTTCTTCAGGGATACGCGGGTCGCCGTATTCGCCGATCCACGACGCCCCGGCCGGCAGCTCGTGATAGCGCAGCATGTCGATCAGCGGGCTTTCGATCACCGCCGCATTGAATAGCTCCGGATGCTGGGTGATCGACACGGAGGTCAGCACCCCGCCGTTGGACCGGCCATAGATGCCCAGGCGGCTGGGNGTGGTGATGCGCCGGGCGATCAAATCCTGGGCCACGGCGGCAAAGTCATCAAAGGCCCGTTGGCGGTTCTCGTTCAGCGCCGCCTGGTGCCAGGCCGGGCCGAACTCTCCGCCACCGCGAATATTGGCCTGAACGAAGACACCACCATTCTCCAGCCACAACTTGCCCATCTCGGGCTTGTATGCAGGNGGNAAGCTGATCTGGAAGCCACCATAGCCGAACAGGATGGTCGGGGCCGGACCGCTCTGATCGCGCGGGCGGGTGATGAAATAGGGGATCATCGTCCCGCCGCTGGACACCGCTTCAAACTGTTCGGTCACATGGGTGGAGGCCTCGAACAGGGCCGGGGCCTGGCGCAGAGGCTGGATGGAATTGGGGGCCGGCTCGTCGCGGCTGTTCCTGGCAATGGGGAAATCCACGTCCAGCAGCCCCAACGTCTGTGGAGTCAGGAAATCNTGCGAGGACACAAAGACCTCCTCTCGGCCCTTGGAGCTGTCGCCCAGNGAGACGGCGCTATTGTCCGGAACAGCAACCGGACGCTGGGGCCAGCCGAACTCTCCGGTATTGCCAAACACCGACAGTCGGCCACGCNNATTGTCATTTATGGCCACGACCACGCGGCCGGGGAATACCGCGACATCGGCAATCGACTGGCGCGGGCCGGGCTCGAAGATGAGGCGGGCCTGGTTGCTGATCAGGACATCCCGTCCCGGACGCAACTCAGCCAGATGGAAGGCAAGGAGCGACCCGGCGGGATAGGCAATGCCGTTCCGATCCCACGTGTCGTCCGGAGAGAAGATCAAAAGACCGCCCATGGTGCCATAGATCGACAGGCGCTCGGGCAGATTCAGCTTGACCGCCTGGCCATCCACCAGCTGCCAGGTCTCGGCGCGATAAGTGTCCAGCGGGCGGCTGATGATGACCGCCTCAATCGCCCCCTCGGCATTGCGATAGACCGAAGGGGACACGCCATAACCGCCATCGGCGGCATCGCCGCGATAGACTTCGCTGGCCTGACCCAGCTCCTGGCCCCGCGCCAGGGTTTTGACAATGAAGGGATAGCCGCTTTCGGTCAGGGTCCCAGGCCCGAAATCGGTGGCCACCAGCAGGGTGTCGCGGTCCAGCCAGGTCAGGCGGTGCTTGCCCTCCGGCAGATGAAAGCCACCCTCTACGAACGTCCGCGACGGGATGTCGAACTCACGCACGACCACCGCATCCTTGCCGCCGTCGGACAGGGAGATCAGGCAGCGGGCTTCGTCCGGTGCCAGGCACTGTGCGCCCTTGAACACCCAGTCCTTGCCCTCATCGCGGGCCATTGGNTCGATATCAAGCAGGGTCTGCCACTGGGGGACGTCTGAGCGATAGCTGTCCAGGCTGGTCGTGCGCCAAATGCCCTTGGGATGGTTGGCATCCTGCCAGAAGTTGCCAATCCCATCGCCCAGGAAGGACGGCTGGGGAATGCGGTCGGTCGAGGTCAGGATGGCCTCGGCCTCAGCCCGGAAGGTCTCATAGCGAGGATCGCTCGTCAGGGCGTCCAGGGCGTGCCGGTTCTCCCGCGCGACAAAGGCCATGGCCTCGGCCCCGTCAACCCGTTCCAGGGCCAGGTGGTTGTCGGCTGCGGCCACGCCTGCGGGCGACAGGTCTGCGGGCATGAACGGCTTGACCATGCCCGCCATCGCACCTGGGGCCTCCGCGACACTCCCGTCAGGCATCATTGTCGAACAGGCACCCAGCAGAGACAGGCTCAGGACGGACGCCGTGGTCAGCAACAAGCTACGCATCAATCAACTCCACATCGAAATCGTTTGGACGGGGCCAGGCATAAGGATGGCCCGAAACCCTACTCCTGCGCCGGATCGTCCATCAGGCGCCGGGTCAGATAGGTGTATTCCAGAGCAATGCGCCGGGCCGTTTCACGCAGGTTCGCCCCCGCCGCGTGGCCACCATCGGTGTTCTCGTAGAACAAGACGGGGTAGCCCAGCTCTTCGAGGCGGGCCGCCGCCTTGCGGGCATGGCCCGGATGAACGCGGTCATCCTTGGTCGAGGTGTGGATGAAAACCTCAGGATAGGGCTGACCCGCGCGCAGGTTCTGGTAGGGCGAATAGGCCTCGATCCAGGCGCGTTCCTCGGGGATGTCCGGATTGCCGTATTCGGCGATCCAGCTGGCCCCGGCCAGCAGACGGTGGAAGCGCAGCATGTCGAACAGAGGCACCTGGATGACTGCCGCATTGATCAGGTCTGGCCGCTGGGTCAGCATGGCCCCCATGAACAGGCCGCCCTGCGAGCCGCCCATGATGCCCAGATGCGGCTGGCTGGTGATGCCCCGCGTGATCAGGTCCTGGGCCACCGCCTGGAAATCCTCATGGGCACGCTGGCGGTTTTCCTGCAGGGCTGCCTGGTGCCAGCGGGGGCCGAACTCGCCGCCGCCGCGGGTATTGGCGATCACATAGACCCCGCCCCGCTCCAGCCACAGCTTGCCGACCGTGGCCGAGTAGCCGGGCAACAGTGAGGACTGGAACCCGCCATAGCCATACAGCAGCGTCGGGTTCGATCCGTCCATGGGCATGGCCTCTCGATGGACCACGAAATAGGGGATCAGGGTGCCGTCGGCCGATGTGGCCTGGAACTGGTCGACCGTCAGTCCCGTAGCATCGAACTTGGCCGGCAGGGACTTCAGATCATCGGTCGCACCTGTCTGGGCATCGGCCAGGAACAGGGTCGATGGCGTCAGATAGCCAGACACCGTGACGAACACCTGATCGTCGGTCTCGCTGGCCGAACCGATGCCAACGGTCACATTCTCCGGCAAGTCGAGCCGGGTGCGGCTCCACTCGCCGNNCGTCGGGCCGGGGTATAGGCGCACCGATCCGCGCACATTGTCGTAAAGAGCGACAATCAGGCGGTTGCGGGTGGCGCTGATGCCCTCGATGGCCTGGCGTTCCGTCGGGCGGATGATCAGCTGGGCAGGTGTGGCCGGGTCGGCCAGCCAGTCCGCCAGCGGCCAGGCGAAAACATCGCCGGTCTGAAACGCCTGACCGGACGGTGCGGTCCAGTCCTGATCGGTGGTGACGACCAGCATGCCGTCGACCAGGGCATTGATATTNGATTTGGCCGGCAGGGACAGTTGCCGCGTCGTGCCGTCCGCGTTCAGCAGCCAGGTCTCGTTCTCATAGAAGTTGATGCCGCGATTGATCAGGGTGGCCTGCACCACACCATCGGCATCGCGCAGGGTAAAGCCAGAGACCGACACATCGGTCGGCTGGCCGCGGAAGATTTCGGTTGCCTGTTCCAGGCTTTGGCCACGGCGCAGCAGGCGCACGGTCATGGGATAGCCGGAGGTGGTCAGGGTGCCCTCACCGAAGTCGCGGCTAACCAACAGGGTGTCGCGGTCGATCCAGGTCGCCCCGCCCTTNGATTCCGGCAGCACGATACCGCCGTCGACAAACTGCCGCGTCACGCTGTCGAACTCGCGCAGGGTCGAGGCATCCTTGCCGCCATTCGAAAGCGAGATCAGGCAATAGCGCTCGTCCGGCTGCAGACAGTTGGATCCCTTATAGACCCAGTTGGCCCCTTCGGCCGCGGACAGGGCGTCGAAGTCCAGAACGGTTTCCCATTGCGGATCGGCGGTGCGATAGCTGTCCATCGTCGTGCGCCGCCAGATGCCGCGCACGTGCTCGGCGTCCTGCCAGAAGTTGTCGAGCGTTCCGTCACGGTTGAAGCCGACCGACGGGATCCGATCGCGCGACTGAACAAGGGTCAGGGCCTGGTCGTGCAACTGGGCATAGCGGGGNTCCGACTGCAGCACACCGAGCGAATGGGCATTATGGGCATTGACCCATTGCATGGCCCGCTCGCCGTCAACCTCTTCCAGCCACAGATAGGGGTCGGTCGCATCCGAGGTGGCGAACCCGGCCGCGGAGGTGGTGGCGGGGGCGGGGTCCTGGGCCATGGCAACACCTGACAGGCTGGTGGAAGCAAGAAGGACGGCGAGGGCGGTGGTGCGGAGCATGGGAAATCCCGAAGACCTGGAAGGAACGGGGCGGCACCTTATCGACCCGCGAGCCGGGGACAAGCGGCCCGGCGCTTACCTTACGGAATTGTCATTCTCGCATGGCCCTGACCGATGGCTCTCGGAACCGCGATGCAGGAGAGCTAGTTGCCCTCATCGGGGATGCACAGGACATTGCCGCAGGCCTTGCAGTGAACCGCGTCCGGGTCGTGCTTCTGAAGCCCGCAGCGATCACAGGGAAAGCGCACCTTGTGCGGCCGCACTAGGGTCTGCGCCAGTCGCACAAACAGGGTGATGCCGCTGAGCATGACGACGATCGATACCACCCGACCCCAGGCCCCCGGCAGGATGATATCGCCATAGCCTGTGGTGGTGAGGCTGGTGACGGTGAAATAGAGCGCGTCCAGATAACCCGTCAGACCCGGATGGGCCCCCAGGAAGGTGGCGTAGACGAAACCGGTCGCCACAAANACGAACGTCACCAGAGCGGCCAGGGCGCGCGTCACCTCCTCGACCCGCGTGTCATCGAAGCGGCGGCCGACCGTGCGCCAGAAAAAGTCCGAGTTCAGCAGGGTCCAGATCCGCAGCAGCCGCAAGAAGCCGAAGTTGCCGAGCTGATCCGGGAACAAGAGTGTCGCCAGAATGAACAGGTCGACCCAGACGACAGGCTTCTTCAGCCAGTCACGGATGTCCGTATAGGCCAGAGCCCGGGCTGTCAGGTCTGCCGCCAGAAAGGCCGCGATCATGTAGTCGATGGTATAGAAAACCCAGCCCGCCTCCTTCAACAGCGGGGTGGCCAGGAAGAAGCCAATGATCAGGATGTCGATCAGGATGATCGTCAGCCGGAACTTCACCGCCGCATGGCTGGTGCCATGATAGAGTGCCCGCATGCGGGCCCGGATGCGCCAACCCTCTGCCTTGGGGGCGATGGGCTGGGCTTCACCCTGGACGTCCTTCTGCGCCTGGAGCTGGGCCCCAATGGAGCCGCGCGGCAGACCCCTGGCGAAATGCCGCTCTGCCCCGGACGGACGGGGCGGTGTGCCGCTGTCCCGGTTTCGGGCCTGACGACCCGACTTGGTTGAGGTTTTGCGTCCGGGGGTCCGGCCGAAGTTTTGCTCATGGGGCCCCAGATAGGCAGTTCCGGCTGGCGATGCCAATGGCGCATCGCCCGATGCGGGTGTATTTCCGCACTGACGGCCCTTCGCAGCCTGCCCCAACCCGCCTATATCAGGGGCCGATGACCCGCCCTTTCTGCGCATGAACGGCTGTGGCAATGCCTTCTGGGTGGTGGATGCCCGGCAGCAGGCGTTCGCGCCAGCTGCCGATCAGGTTCGCGCCTGGGCCGCCACAGGCCCAGGGCAGGCCTTTGACCAGTTGATCGCGTTAGAGCCCTCCGCTCAGGCGGACGTGTTCATGCGGGTCTGGAACGCAGATGGGGGTCAGGTGGAAACCTGTGGCAATGCCTTGCGCTGTGTCGGGGCCATCTTGCTGGGTCAGACGGGGGCCGAGCAGGTCCAGATCGACACGGCCGGGNGCGCGACCACCGCACGGCGGGCTCCCGGAGGCCTGATCACCATCGACATGGGCAAGCCGCGGCTGGCCTGGGATGAGATCNCCCTCGCCGAAGAGATGGACACCCGGGGTATCGAGCTGCAGGTCGGTCCGATCGACGACCCGGTGCTGCACACGCCGGGTGCGGTCTCCATGGGCAACCCGCATGTGGTGTTCTTTCCCGACTTCACACCCGATGACGGGTTTGTGCGCGGAACCGGGTCGCTGATCGAACATCACNCCCTGTTCCCCGAGGGGGTCAATGTCGGCTTTGCCCACGTGCTGGGGCCGGACCATATTCGGTTGAGGGTGTGGGAGCGGGGCGCGGGCCTGACCCGTGCCTGTGGCACCGGGGCCTGTGCAGCTCTGGTCGCCACGGCCCGCCGCGGCAAGACCGGGCGTCAGGCGCGTGTCGAGGTCGATGGCGGAACCCTGCATATCGGCTGGAGCGAAGACGACGATCACGTTCTGATGACCGGTCCGGTCGCTCTGGACGGGGCGGGGATTGCCTCTGGCCTAGACGGCCAAGGGGCGGTGCTTGGCCAGCAACCGCCCTTTTTCGGACCGCAGTTGGTGCGGGTTTTACTCTTCGCCTTCACCCATCAGCTCAGCAATGACCTGCTGGCGGACACGAGCCTGGATGATCGGCAGGGCTGCCTGGATCTCGCTGTCGGGGTGCCTTGCGAACGCGCCTGGGCGGTCATGAAGCCGGCCAGGGCGGTATTGAAGGCATCCAGCTGAGCCTGCTTTTCGTTGACCAGGGCGTCGACCTGGGTACGCTTGTCAGCCTCGGAAAGGCCGGTATTGGCCCGATGGCGTCGGCGCGGGGCGCAGATCGGTAATCGCGGCCTCCAGCCCCTGGGCGGCACCTTGGACCTGCGGCAGCAGAGCCTGGGCTTCAGCGGACAGGCCGGATGCCGCCGCAGCCGGAGCTTCCTGGGCCAGGGCCGGGGCCGCAGCCGAAAGGGCCAAGGCCGCAGCAGTGACGAGAATCTTGATCATGGGAGGGGGTCCTTGGACAGAGATAAACCGCTGTGAGCCGCGCCCGGACCTGCCGCAAGTGAATTAGCCGTAAGGCGTCATGGCCGGAGCGCCGCAATTCACATTGGCGCGCCTACCTTCTATCCCGCTTGCCCAACACCCGCAGGCGCAGGGCGTTCAGCTTGATGAAGCCTTCGGCGTCGTGGTGGTCGTAGGCCTGGACGCCCTCTTCGAAGGTAACGAGGTCCTGATCGTACAGGCTGTTGGGNCTCTCGCGGCCAATGACCGCCGCATTGCCCTTGTAGAGCTTGACGCGGACCGTGCCCGAAACCTTNTCCTGGCTCTTGTCGATAGCGGCCTGGAGCATTTCGCGCTCCGGACTGAACCAGAAGCCGTTGTAGATCATGTGGGCGTATTTGACTGCCAGTTCGTCCTTCAGATGCATGGCCCCGCGGTCGAGCGTGATCGANTCGATGCCGCGGTGGGCGGCCAGAAGGATGGTGCCGCCGGGNGTTTCATAGACGCCGCGCGACTTCATGCCGACGAAGCGGTTCTCCACCAGATCGAGCCGACCGATACCATTGTCGTGGCCATACTGGTTCAGTGCTGTCAGCAGGGTGGCCGGACTCATGGCCTCGCCATTGATGGAGACGGCATCGCCCTTCTCGAACCCAATGGTGATGACGGTCGGGGTGTCCGGCGCGTCCTCCGGGCTGATCGTGCGCTGGTGCACAAACTCCGGAGCCTCGACGGCCGGGTCCTCCAGAACCTTGCCCTCGCTGGAGGAGTGCAGAAGGTTGGCATCGACCGAGAACGGGGCCTCGCCGCGCTTGTCTTTGGCGATGGGGATCTGGTGCTTTTCAGCGAAGTCCAAGAGGGCCTCGCGGCTCTTGAAGTCCCACTCGCGCCAGGGGGCGATGACCCGGATGTCCGGCTCCAGCGCATAGTAGCCCAGCTCAAAGCGGACCTGATCGTTGCCCTTGCCGGTGGCCCCGTGACAGACAGCGTCGGCCCCGACCTGACGGGCGATCTCGATCTGGCGCTTGGAAATCAATGGACGAGCGATGGAGGTGCCCAGCAGATACTGGCCTTCATACAGGGCATTGGCCCGGAACATCGGGAACACATAGTCCCGCACGAACTCTTCGCGCAGGTCGTCGATGAAGATGTTTTCCGGCTTGATGCCCAGCTTCAGCGCCTTCTCGCGCGCCGGTCCCAACTCCTCGCCCTGGCCCAGATCGGCGGTGAAGGTCACGACCTCCGCGCCGTACTCGGTCTGCAACCACTTCAGGATGATGGAGGTGTCCAGGCCGCCCGAATAGGCCAGGACGACCTTCTTGGGGGCGGGTTTGGCGGTGGTGGAAGACATCGCAGGGCTCGCAGATCGGCGGCAGGGGGAAGAACGCAACGGCTTAAACGGCCAATGCGAAAAAGAATCAACCGGCACGATCGGCCCAGTCAGACAGCCCCGCCCCATGTGCCGGTCAGATCTGTCGCAATCAGGGAGCCGTCACCTTCGGTCAGTATTCAGCTTGGCGGTTTGGTCCCTAGACTGCATCATCGTTCGCGAGCCTGTGCGCGAACCCAAGCGAAGGGGATGAAATGGCGGTGCAATGTGGAGCCGTTCGCAAGGTCATGGCCGGGGCTGTTGTGGCCGCATCTCTGCTGGCGGTGGCCTGTGCCGGTGTAGTGCACAGTTCAGCGATAGCCGGCGAACGTGTTCAAGAGGCCGAAAACTCCGAGGTGCTGACGCCCGAAGCGCGGGGCGTGGCTCAGGTGGTGACCGCCGCTGAGCTGGCCGCCTGGGGGCGCACTCACCGTGATCCCGGTGCCATGATCATGGCTGCACGGCTTCTGGCCGAAGTTCCGGTGCGCGTGGGAGCTGGGCCTGCGCCATTGCTGTCCGCGGACCGCCTTCTGGATGAGGCGGTCGCCATGGCTCCGGGCAATGAGGCCGTCGCCGCCGCTGTGCAGCGCGTCCGAGATGGTGCCCGCGGCGTGAGTTCTTCCACCTTGGAGCGGGACCGATTTTCACGGTCCAGTCGGTGGGGGCAAGGCAAACGCTGGGCTTTGAGGTGGAGGCGCGGCGCGGCGAGGTGCTGCGTGTCGCCGCCATCGGCGACGGCGATACCAATATCGATCTGGTTGTCACGGGTGAAACGGGCAACCTGTTGTGTCGAGACGGATTTGGCGATCATTATCCGGTCTGCACCATGCCTGCGGGTGCTGGTGGTCGGTTCAAGGTCGACATCATCAATCGCGGGGGTGTCTGGACCCAGGTTCAGATCCTCAGCAACTAAAGCAACGTGGGCGAGATGGGAGGCTGGGCAAATGTGGATGAGACAGGGATTGGCGATTGCGGCTGTGGCTGGCCTGCTGTTCGGTGCCAGCGTGGCCCGGGCCCAGGACCCGTCCGACACCNCCCAATCCTTGCGCGCCGAAGCCTTTGAGGCAGCCCAGTGGGCCATTGCCTCGGACGCCGCCGATGCCTTGGCCAAGGTGTCGGCCCGCTTTGCCCAAGGGGATGATGCCTTGGGACAGTTGGCGGAACGACGCGAGCAGCTGATCACCCAGCGTGACCAGCAGGAGCGTGAACTGGAAAGGCTCTACGCGATCGAGGGGCCTGAGGGTCAGGCCCGCCGCGCCACCACCCGGACCGCCTATGAGCAGACCCTGATGGATTTGCGAGCTGCCGATGCCCAGATCGAAGCCAGCTTTCCCGCCTATTCGGAGCTGACCAGCCCGCGGGCCCTGTCGGTGCGAGAGGTCCAGGGATTGTTACGGGAGGATGAGGGCCTGTTGCTCGTGCTGGTCAATCCGGAGGCCAGCTATGTGTGGGCCGTCTCGCGCGATCGTGTGGAATGGACCCGAGCTGCGGATCTGGGCGACGAGGCGATGACGGCGGCCGTGGCCAGATTGCGTGAATCCCTGACGACCACGGCTTCGCGCGGCGACCCCACGCTGGACCCGTCCATCTTCGCCGGCCGCCCGGCCACAGCGTTTGACCGGGCCCAATCCTATCGGCTGTATCGCGAACTGATCCAACCGGTTGAGAGTGTCTTTGCTGGAAAGACCACCCTGATCACTGTGGTGACCGGGGCCTTGACCACCCTGCCGCTGGCGGTGTTGTCGACCGAGGCCCCCAGCGGGTCTGACACGGCACCGGAGGCGCTGGACACCACGCCCTGGCTGATCGATCGATACGCTCTGGCGACCTTGCCATCGGTGTCGAGCCTGAAGTCCCTGCGCTGTTACCTCGTGGCCAATCCCGCCCGCCGCATGCCGGGCTGCCCGCAGGTTTCGGGATCGGGCGATGGCGTCCGCGCGGCTGCGGGTCCGCGCATCCAGTTGGTGGCGTTCGGAGCCCCGATCCTGTCGGGTGCTCCCGAAGATGCTGTGCGCGGGGCACCGCCGGCCGATTCCATCCTGGGCGAAGGACGGCTGGTGGACGTCAACAAGTTGAAAGCCCTGCCCTATCTGCCCGGTTCCAAGCTGGAGCTGGAAACCCTCCAGGGCCGCTACNCCCGGGCCTTGGTGCGGATCGGTCCGGCAGCGACCGAGACTGCCGTGCGCCACACAGATGCCGATTCCCTGTCGCGGGCGCGCTTCATCGTCTTTTCGACTCACGGCCTGATGGCCGGGTCCACCGCCGCCGAACCGGGTCTGGTCATGACCCCACCCCAGGCCGCAACCGACGCTGATGACGGGTATCTCAGTGCATCGGAGGCGGCCCAACTTCGCCTGAGCGCAGACTTCGTGGTGCTGTCGGCGTGCAATACGGCGGCTTCGGACGGTCGCCCCGGCGGCGAGGGTCTGTCGGGTCTGGCTCGAGCCTTTTTCTACGCCGGCGCGCGATCCGTTCTGGTGTCCCATTGGGAAGTGTCGGACGCGGCCACCTCAGCCCTGATCGCCGATACGTTCGAACAGCTGGACACCACCTCGGCGACCCGGGCGACCCGGGCGAACGGGCACAGGCGCTGCAGGCGGNGTATGCGCGAAGTCCGCGCTGACCGCCGCTGGCGTCACCCAGCCTATTGGGCTGCCTTCACCTTGGTAGGCGATCCGGGCTGATCTCGCCGCTTCACGCCCCCGCCCGCTGTGCGAAGCTCCAGGCGGCCAACGCCAGCGGCTGCACCTGGGCGGCCATGGTGCGGGCCTGGGGTGAGGCGGCGGTGCCGCGGACCCGCCCGGCAATGCCCTGACAGATGGCCGCCAGCCGGAACAGATTATAGGCCAGCAGCCAGTCGAGACTATCTGGCGGCAGCGTGCCGGTCCGCTCGGCATAGCGAGCGACCATCTCCGCAACCGTCGGAATACCCAGTGCGGCCAGATCAGCCCCGGCCAGGCCGTTCCTCTGGCTGGCGGGAATGACCCAGCCGATCAGAAAATAGGAAAAGTCCGCCATGGGGTCGCCCAGGGTCGACAGCTCCCAGTCCAGCACGGCCCGCACCCGCGGCCCCGACGGATCGAGGATCAGATTATCGAGCCGGAAATCGCCATGCACGATCCGCGTCGGCCCATCCGGCGGCAGGGAAGTCGGCAGGAAGGCGATCAGCTGATCCATCTCGGCCACGGACTCGGTCTCACTGGCCCGATACTGCTTGGTCCAGCGCCCGACCTGCCGCTCGAAATAATTGCCCGCCTTGCCATAGTCGCCCAGGCCGATGGCGACCGGATCATAGCTGTGCAGCTGCGCCAGGGTATCGACCTGCGACAGATAGATGTCTCGCCGCTGGGATGGTTCCAGTCCGGGAAGTTTCAGGTCCCACAGCACCCGGCCTTCAACCTTGTCCATGATATAGAACATCGAGCCGAGAACGCTATCGTCCTCACACAGCGCATAGGGTCGAGCGACCGGGAACCGCTTGGCATGCAGCGCCGAAATGACCCGAAANTCCCGGTCCACCGCATGGGCGGACGGCAACAGAACCCCNGGCGGCTTGCGCCTGAGAACATAGTTATGTCTCGGTGTTGAGACTTGATAGGTTGGGTTGGATTGACCGCCCTTGAACTGGCTCAGGGTCAGGGGGCCAGCAAACCCCTCGACATGATCAGCCATCCACTCGCCCAGAGCGGCCTCGTCGAGGGCGTGGCGAGGATCCACCGGCTTGGTGCCGGAAAAAGTGGCCTGGGGATCTGCGCCCGGTCCTTCTGTCACGATCGTGAGACCTTCTCCGCATCGGGAATGGCCGCCAAGGTGCCGCGCACCGCCGCCGTCCATCCTGCCAGCAGACGCTCGCGACGGGATGGGTCCATTTGCGGTTTCCAGCGGGCGGGTGCTTCTGACGGGTGGTTTTCGAGATCGGAGATCAGCCCGACCCCNAGGGCGGCCAGCCGCGCTGCCCCTAGGGCCGTCATCTCCTGAAAGGCCGGGCGCTCGACCTCGACATCGCAGATGTCGGCGACGAACTGCATGGCAAAGGCATTGGCCGTGACCCCGCCATCGACCCTCAGCACCTGCGCCGGNGAGGCGCCGTCACGAGCCAGGGCATCCAGCAAGTCCCGCGTCTGATAGGCCAGGCTTTCCAGGGCCGCCCGCACCAGATGTGCCGGGCCGGTATCACGGGTCAGGCCGACCAGAGCACCACGTGCCTCTGGTGCCCACCAAGGNGCCCCTAGGCCGGTAAATCCGGGCACCAGATAGACCCCGCCGTTGCTGGTCAAAGTCTGGGCCATGGCTTCGGACTGGCGGCTGTCGGTCAGCACGCCCAGGCCATCGCGCAACCACTGGATCGCCGATCCCGCCGAAAAGATCGACCCCTCGAGTGCATAGGCGACCTGACCGCCCGCCTGATAGCCCAGCGTGCCGAGTAGCCGATTGGTCGAGGCCACGGGCTCATCGCCGACATTGGCCACCAGAAAGCCGCCGGTGCCATAGGTCATCTTGGCCTCGCCAACTCTGAGCGCCCCATGCGCCACCAGGGCCGCCTGCTGGTCGCCCGCCGCCCCATGGATCGGCAGGGACTGGCCGAAAAGGTCCGGTAAACTCTCGCCCAGAAGAGCATCACAGGCCCGGATCTGCGGCAGGGCTGCCAGCGGCACCTGAAACAGATCGGCCAGATCGGGCCGCCATTGCAGGGACTTCAGGTCCATCAAACTGGTGCGGCTGGCGTTGGTCGCATCGGTGACATGGCTGGCCCCGCCGGTCAGCCGGTCGATCAGCCAGCATTCGATGGTGCCCAGGCGCACCTCGCCCCGCTCGGCCCTCCCACGGGTCCCTGGCACAGCATAAAGCAGCCAGGCGAACTTCGAGGCGGAGAAATAGGGGTCCAGGATCAGGCCGGTCGTCGCCTGGATTCCGCCTTCCAGCCCCCGCGCCACCAAACCCGATGTGACGTCGGCGGTGCGCCGGTCCTGCCAGACGATGGCCCGGTGCAGCGGCTGGCCCGTGGCCGCATCCCACATCACCGAGGTCTCGCGCTGGTTGGTCACGCCGATGGCGGCAAAGCGGGCGATGCCCCCGGCCTTGCGGATCACCTCACGACAGGTCTGCAGCGTGGCGGACCAGATCTCGGCGGCATCGTGTTCGACCCAGCCGGGGTGCGGAAAATGCTGGGCCAGTTCGATCTGGCTGACGGTCACGGGGTGGAGGCCGCCGCCCGCCTCGACCTCAAAGGCGATGGCCCGGGTCGATGTCGTGCCCTGATCAATGGCGAGGATCAGATTTCGCATAGGGGATTAGTGGCGAGTGATGCGGATCGAGGCAAGTCAATGATCCCCTCTGACCCCGCGCCACTGGCCACTCGCCAGCCGCGACCGGGCATGGAATAAGTCGGCCCCATGCACACAGCCTCATATTCCGGTGTCCTGGATGCCGCCCGACAGATTGCCGACCAGGCGGCACGCACGCCTCTGGTCGAAAGCACGGCGCTGAATGAGCGAGTGGGCGGTCGGCTGCTGTTCAAGGCCGACAATCTGCAACGCACCGGGGCGTTCAAGTTTCGCGGGGCCTATAACCGCATCAGCCGCCTGACCGCCGAGGAAAAACGTCGCGGGGTCGTGGCCTATTCCTCTGGCAACCACGCCCAGGCGGTGGCCTGTGCCGCGCGTCTGCGCGGCACCCATGCCCTGATCGTCATGCCTAGCGACAGTCCGAAGGTGAAGGCCGAGGGCGTGCGGGCCGAGNGGGGCGAGATCCGGTTCTATGACCGCTATACCGAAAGCCGCGAGGCCATCGGCGAGGAGATCGCCCGCGAACGGGGCAGCATTCTCGTTCGGCCCTTCGACGACCCCTATGTGATCGAGGGACAGGGCACCTGTGGTCTGGAAATCGTCGAAGACATCGAGCGGCTGGGCATCGGTCCGATTGATCAGCTGGTCTGCGGGGCCTCCGGCGGCGGGCTGATCGCCGGGATCAATCTGGTCATGGCCGAGCGCAGCCCCGACACCGCCGTGATCGGGGTCGAGCCGGAAGGCTATGATGACACGGCCCGGTCGCTGGCGGCGGGCGAGCCGGTGACCCATCCGCCGGCATCGGGCACCATCTGCGATGCCTTGATGACACCGATCCCGGGCGATCTGACCTTTCCGATCAACAAGCGGCTGTCGGCTATGGCTGCCGTCAGCGATCTGGAGGCGGCCCATGCGGTGGCCGAAGCGTTCCGGCGGCTAAAGCTGGTGGTCGAACCCGGCGGGGCGGTGTCGCTGGCGGCGATCCTGGCGGGCAAGGTCGATGTGCGCGATACCACCACGGTCGCCGTCCTGTCGGGCGGCAATGTCGACCCGGCCCTGTTTTCGGCCATTATCGAGGGCCGTTTTCAATCGAACGAATGGGAGCCCGTCCATGAGACCCGAGCAGCTGTTTGACCATATCGGCGAGGAGATGGGCCTGTCGCGCTGGTTCCTGATCGATCAGGCGCGCATCGACGCCTTTGCCGACATCACCGAGGACCGCCAGTTCATCCATATCGATCCCGAACGGGCAGCCCGCACCCCTTTGGCGGCACCATTGCCCATGGGTTCCTGACACTCAGCCTAGCCTCGGCCATGAGCTATGATGCGGTCAAGCCGCTGGACGGGGTGGTGATGGGTGTCAACTACGGATTCGACAAGCTGCGGTTCCTGGCCCCCGTGCCCGCCGGGTCGCGGGTGAGGGGGCGGTTCAAGCTGCTGAGCGCCGAGGACAAGGGCGGTGGCCGCTGGCTGATCAAGCAGGAGCTGACCGTCGAAATCGAAGGGGCCGAAAAACCCGCCCTGATCGCCGAATGGCTGGGCATGCAGGTGGTCGGTTAGGCTTCAGGCCCAGGCGGTCAGCCGGGCGTAGAGCTGATCCCGCACCGCGGGCACTCTCCCGCCAGGATCGAGAACACCACCGATGACCGGACGTGGCCGGTCCAGGTGATCATGTCGTGGCGCAGCATGCCCTCGCGCGTGGCCCCCAGCTTGGTCATGGCCGCCTGGCTGCGAGTGTTGCGGTCATCGACCTTGAACGCCACCCGGTTGGCCCCACAGGCAAAGGCATGCCCCAGCATCAGCCGCTTGGCCGCCGGATTAACCGCCGTGCCGCGCACCTCGGGCCGGTAGTAGGTGGTGCCGATTTCCAGCGCCCGATTGGCGGGCTGGATGTCGATATAGCTGGACATGCCCACGACCTCCCCGGTGCAGCACCGCGAACGGCAGACGGCTGCCCTCAGCCTGCTGGGCGCGCAACTGATCCCAGGACGGATCGAAATGCTCCCCGCCATAAGACCGGTAATAGAGTGCGCGCCACAGGTCCGGATCGGCATCGCAGGCAGCTCTGAGGTCTTCCTTGTGCGTCTCTGCCAACGGCTCCAGGCGGACGAAGGTGTCCTCAAGCATCTCGGCCTTGAGGTTCATTCCCCCAGACACCTCAAGGCGACCTCGAGGTTGCGCAGGCCGTCTTCGCCCGTCACAGCCGGGGTTTCGCCGGTGCGGATGGCGTGGGCGAAGGCTTCCAGCTCCTTCTTGAGCGGCTCGTTGGGCCAACTCATCACGCCGCGCGTGGGNTAGGAGCCATCCGGCTGCTGTCCGAAATATTCGGTCACCTGGCGGGTCATCAGATCGGCGACGATGAACTTGCCGCTGGTGGCCACCTGCAGGGTCCGGGTCTTGTAGGGCGTGACCCAGTTGGTTGTGATGTGAGCGATTGTCCCATTGGCGAGACGAAACTGCAGCAGGGCTGTATCCTCGCGCTCCGCCTTGGTCCGGGCCAGCTGCGGCTGAACCTCGGTGATCTCCGAATCCGTCAGGTGGCGGATGATGTCGATATCATGAACCGCCAAGTCGATAACCACCCCGACCTCGCCCATACGCGGCGGAAAGGGGCCGACGCGGGTGATCTGGATGGAGATGACCTCTTCGCCCTGGATGGCGCGCTTGACCGCTTCCACCGCCGGGTTGAACCGCTCCACCTGTCCCACCATCAGGACACGATTGTTGGCCCGGGCGGCGTCGATCAGCCGCTGGGCATCGGCCACGGTGGCTGCGATGGGCTTTTCCACCAGCACATGGATGCCAGCTTCCAGTAGCGCCACGCCGATGTCGGCGTGGGTGCGGTTCGGCGTGGCCACCACCGCGGCATCCAGGCCTGCCGCGATGAAGGCCTCCAGCGTGGTCACGCCCTTGGCCCCATAGACCTCGGCCACGCCCGCCGCGACATCCGGGTCCGGGTCGAACAGGGTCGTCAGCACCACATCGCGGATGTCGGTCAGCACGCGGGCGTGGTTGCGCCCCATGACCCCGGCCCCGGCCACCCCAAAACGCAGCGGCGATTCGACCTGGCTCATCGTTTACTTCCCGAAACTGGCGACGGCCGCGATGATGATGTCCTGGGTTGCCTCGTCCAGGTCCGAATGCATCGGCAGGCTGACAACCCGGTCCTTCAATCGTTCCGTGACCGCAAGCCCGCCCGCACCCTTGGGATAGTGGCCATAGGCCGGCTGCATGTGCATCGGAACGGGGTAATAGACCGCCGTGGGGACGCCCTGCGCCTTCAGGTGCGCCGCAAGAGCATCCCGGTCGTCATGCTCAATCGTATACTGGGCCCAGTTGGACACATTGCCCGCTGGCACATCCGGCACCGCCGCAACGTGCGGGCGCAGACCTTCGTTGTAGCGCGCGGCAATGCGGTTGCGCCACACGATCTCGTCGGCGAACACCTTCAGCTTTTCACCCAGGACCGCGGCCTGGATGGTGTCCAGTCGGCTGTTCATGCCGATCCGCATGGCCAGGTATTTCGGGTCGTGAGCGAACTCTGCCACTCCGGCGGCCAGGTCGCTGGCCACCACCTTGCCGTGGACTCGCAGTGAATCCATCAGCTGCGCCAGGTCGCCGTCGTTGGTCAGGACGGCCCCGCCGTCGCCGTAGCATCCCAGCGGCTTGGCCGGGAAGAAGCTGGCGGTGGTCACATCGGCCCACTTGATCGGGTGTTCGCCGTTGATCGTGCAGCCGAATCCCTGGGCCGAGTCGGAAATCAGCTTCAGGCCGTGTTTGTCGCAGATGGCCTTGATCGCCGGATAGTCGGCTGGCTGGCCGAACAGGTCCACGGCAATCACCACCTTGGGCGTCAGCCGCCCTTCGGCCTTGATCCCAGCAATGGCCGCCTCCAGCGAAGCCGGGTCCATGTTGTAGGTTTTCGCATCGACATCGACGAACACGGGCTCGGCCCCGGTCCACGGGACGATCTCGCCGTGGCAGTGAAGGTGAAGCTGGGGCAGAAGACCGCATCGCCTTGACNNCAACCCCCACGCCATCAGCGGCAGGGCCAGGGCATCGGTGCCATTGCCACAGCCGAGCGCATGTTTGGCCTGACCGAAGGCTGCCAGATCGGCCTCGAACTGTTTGACTTGGGGCCCCATGATCCAGGCCCCGCCAACGACGGCTTCCTGAACCGCCGCCTCAATGGCACCGTTCAGGCGCTTGCGTTGGGCCTGAAGGTCAATGAAGGCAATCGAGGACATGGGAGGCTCCGTGCGGGATCAGTCAGAAATCTGCCGCGCCTCATATACGAAGCCATGGCTGAGGGCCAATTGACCCAAGGTCACTTCGCATGACGGCTTGCAACACGGCCATCGGCGGGTCATCTGGTCAGCATGAGCAAGCGACCGGCGGCCTTTCTGGATCGGGACGGCGTCCTGATTGAGGATACCGGCTATCCGCATCGACCGGAGGACCTGCGCCTGATTCCCGGCGCGGCTGAAGCCGTGGCACGGCTGAAAGCGGCAGGCTTCACGACCGTCATCGTCACCAACCAGTCGGGGTGGCGCGGGGCCTGTTCAGCGAGGACCGCATGTGGGCCTTCAACGCCGAGTTGGTCGACCTGCTGGCCACCCGGGGCGCAGTGATCGACGCCGTCTATGCCTGCCCCTTCCTGCCTGACGCGCCGGTCGCCGCCTATGCCCACCCGGATCACCCGGACCGTAAGCCCAATCCTGGTATGCTTCTGAGGGCGGCCCGGGATCTGGACCTGGACCTGTCCCGATCCATCCTGATCGGCGACCGTGACAGCGATTTGCTGGCCGCCGAACGCGCCGGGGTGGCCGGTTATCTGTTCCGGTGCCAGAATCTGGATGAGCTGGCCCGGACTATAGGGACAACGCCCCGCCCTGGAGACGATGAATGACCGACTGGATCGAACGCAGCTGGAGCAGTTCTGACGGCCTGACGCTATTTGCCCGGGACNAGGGCGGGGCCNCCGGCCCGGCCCGGCTGCCGGTCATCGCCATCCATGGCCTGACGCGCAACTCGGCGGACTTCGAGACCATTGCTCCCGATATCGCGGCGGCGGGGCGGCGGGTGATTTCGGTGGATGTGCGGGGCCGCGGTCGCTCGGCCTATGCGCCCGATCCCATGACCTATCAGCCCCTGACCTATGCCCAGGACATGATGGCACTGATGGACCAGGCGGGGCTTTCGCAGGCCGTGTTCCTGGGCACCTCCATGGGTGGGCTGATCACCATGACCCTGGCCATGCTGAGGCCCGCCGCGATTGCCGCCTCGATCATCAATGATGTGGGGCCTGAGGTCGATCCGACCGGCCTAAAGCGGATCGCGGCCTATGCCGGACAGACCGCCCCGGTCACAACCTGGGATGCGGCCACGGCCTATATCAAGGGCTTGAATGCCGTCGCCCTGCCGCATTATTGCGACGCCGACTGGGCCGCCTTTGCCCGCCGCACCTTCAGGGAAGGCCCGGACGGCCAGCCGGTGCTGAACTATGATCCCGACATCATGGCCCCGATCCGCGCCGCCGGACCCGATGCCCTGGTGCCGGACCTGTGGCCGATGTGGAGCTCACTGGCCAAGGATCGCCCGACCCTGTTGATCCACGGCGCGATCTCGGACCTGCTGAACGATGACATCGCCGGGCGGATGCAGGCGGCCGCGCCGGAGCTGGTCTATGCGAAGGTTCCCGGCGTGGGCCATGCCCCCATGCTGGACGAGCCCGTGGCCAAGGCGGCTATTCTCGACTTCCTGACAGGCGTTCCCTGACGCGGCCTGCCCTCAAGCAGCGAAGCTCCGCGAGCCGAGCGTTAGGGCCAGTATCAATGCCGGAATACCCGCGTGCCGGTGAAGGCCATGGCGATGCCCTTCTCGTCGGCGGCGGCGATAACCTCCTCGTCGCGGATCGAGCCGCCTGGCTGGATCACGCTGGTGGCCCCTGCCGCGACGGCTTCCAGCAAGCCATCGGCGAAGGGGAAGAAGGCTTCCGAGGCACAGGCAGACCCCTCGGCCAGCGACGTCGACAGCCCTCCATTCCCTTGCGTCTGGGCCTCCCCGGCCTCGCGGGCTCTGATGGCGGCGATGCGGGCGCTGTCACGACGGTTCATCTGGCCCGCCCCGATGCCCGCCGTCTGGCCGTCCTTGGCATAGACGATGGCGTTGGACTTGACATGCTTGGCCACCGTGAAGGCGAACAGCATGTCTTCGATCTCCTGTGGCGTCGGCTGGCGCCGGGTGACGATCTTGAGGTCTGCGGGGCTGATCCGGGCCGTGTCCCGTGACTGGACCAGGAAGCCCCCGGCGACCGAGCGGAACACCTCGCCAGCGGCCATCGGGTCGGGCAGGCCGTCGGTCAGCAGCAGGCGCAGGTTCTTCTTGGCGGCAAAGATGGCTTGCGCCTCTTCATCGGCACCGGGGGCGATGACCACCTCCGTGAAGATGTCCGTGATCAGCCGGGCATCAGCCCCGCTCAAGGGCCGGTTCACCGCCACCACCCCGCCGAAGGCCGATACCGCGTCACACTCCAAGGCGCGGGCATAGGCAGAGGACAGATCAGCCCCAACGGCCACACCACAGGGATTGGCATGCTTGACGATCACACAGGCGGGCCGGTCAAACTCGGCGACCAGCTCATAGGCAGCATCGGCATCGGCGATGTTGTTGTAGCCCAGTTCCTTACCCTGCAGCTGGCGCGCATTGGCCACGCCAGGGCGGCTCTCGCTGGTGCGGTAGAAGGCCCCNGTCTGGTGCGGGTTCTCGCCATAGCGCAGGGTCTGGGCCAGGGTGCCGGAGATGGTCTTGCGGGCCGGGGCGGCATCGCCGACCTGACCGGCGAACCAGGCCGAGACGGCGGCGTCATAGGCGGCGGTGCGGGCAAAGGCGCGGGCGGCCAGCCGCTTGCGCAAATCCAGGCTTGTGGTGCCGTCGGTCGCCAGAGCGGCCAGCACCTGATCCACGGCATCCTTGTCCACACAGACGGCGACATAGCCATGGTTCTTGGAGGCTGATCGGATCATGGCCGGGCCGCCGATGTCGATGTTCTCGACCGCCGCTTCAAACCCGCCGCCAGAAGCCACCGTGGCCTCGAACGGATAGAGGTCGATCCAGGCGATATCGATGCCGCCGATTTTGTGCTCAGCCATGGCGGCGGCATGGCTGGGCTCGTCGCGTACGCCCAGCAGGCCACCGTGCACGACGGGGTGCAGGGTCTTGACCCGCCCGTCCATCATCTCCGGGAAGCCGGTCAGGTCGGCCACGTCCAGCACCGGCAGGCCGAACCCGGCAATCGCCGCGCGGGTGCCACCGGTGGAGACCAGCTCGACCCCGGCCTCATGCAGGGCGCGGGCGGCCGCTTCCAGCCCCGTCTTGTCCGACAGGGAGATCAGGGCGCGGCGCGGCACCACGCGGTCAGGCGCGGGCGGAAAGTCAGGGGCGGCGGGCATGGGGATGTCCGTTCAGGCTGGGGCGGGGAGGATGGCGCGGCCTCTAGCATCGGTCACCCTTGGCGTCACCCCAAAGAGCGACCAAACCGGTCAGCTTGGCTCGTTCCCGGCCCCGGCGGGGCTGAGTTTCCAGCGAATCTTGGTTTCAGCATCGGTACGGGCCGAGCCGCGCACGACGACCTGGAGCGAACGGCGCGTCAGTCCATCCTCGATATGCACGCTGGGTTCGATAGCCACATCAGGGCCGTCGGTGCGGAACCACCAGCCCCGGCCCGAGTGCCCGCGCAACAGAATGGAGCGCCGGTCCCTGGCCAGCGACGCCTGCACCCCNGGCTCCAGATGGAACCGCACCGCATAGGGGGCGGCAATGGCCCGGCGGACGTTCTCCTGCCCCGGGGCCACGTGCAGACGCTCTTCGGCCCTGAGTTCGTCCAGGCGCTGGTCCAGATACAGCCGCCGTTGATGCAGCAGGCCAAAGGGATGCGCCCAGCCGTCGTGTTCCATTTCCAGCCACACCGCCCCNTCGCCGTGGCGCTCCTCGTGTGAGACGTGCAGAGGACGGCCCATCAAGCGAGCCCCCAGAAGGTCCGCCTGCCACCCNCCGAGAGGTTCGGCGGTTGAGCTTTCTCCCAATGTGAGGGTTGAATGCGCTGGCGTCAGGCGAAGCCCCTGGCGTTCGCTCACTTGAGGGGTCCAGCCACAGCCGGTGATCAGGCGGTCTTTGCCGCAGGTCACTTCCAGCGCCATGGGCTGGGCACAGGCGGTCGTGGACCATGCCCCGCCGGCCGGGGCAGCCGTATCCACCATCAGGGTCAGGAGCGGACTGCGCAAACGCGCCAGACCGCTGACATGGCCGGTTGGATGCTCTTCAGGCTCTGGGCCGTTGTGGGCGGCGCGCGCGGCAGCCACCCGTTGGACGGTCGANGGCCCCGCCCCCTGGAACGATGCCAGCCGCTGATCGGGCAGGGTCTGCAGGCGCAGGGCGCGGCGCAGGCGGTTGATGGCGCTGGACACCGGTTCGGGCACTGCCTCGCGGATCTGGGTCAGGCCGTCCTGCAAGGTCAGCAGATCGAGCAACAACTCCAGCCCCGCTTCGGGCGACCGGGATGCGTGACCACCGTCGTCGCGCACCGTGGCCTTCAGGGCTGGTCCCAGGCGCGAAAGGGCCGCGCGACGCAAGCCTGCCATACGGTCGCCCAAAACCAGGGCCGCCAGGGCTGCGGCGCAACAGGCTTGGGCGCGTGCGGTCAGGCTACCGGGAGGGCGCAGCAACTGGCGGGCCTGGCGGGCCAACATGTCGGCCAGAGCCTGCTGATCTTCGGCCGATGCCTGAGCCGTCAGGGCCTGGGCCGCACAAGCCAGATTGTAAACGCGTCGTGCCAGGATCGCCGCGTCCCAGGCGAAGGGCGACCAGCGGCGGAACACTCGGGTCCAGGCCAGAGCCAGCCGCAAGCCCTCGACGGCTCCGGCCGGGCCTTGCAGGACCAGTGACGGCAGCCAGTTGAAGGCGTGCAACTGCTCGGCAAAGGCGCGCGGCGGGCTGGGCCGGTTCCACGGATCCTGTCCGACCGGGACGTCCAGGCTCAGTCCCGCGAGGGTGAACCGCCCNCCNAAAATCCCCTTGCCGGGCTGTTGTTCATGCGGTCGGCGATCAACGGGGTCCGCGACGATCTCGGTGCCTTTCGGCGCCTTGGGAAGGGTCCAGACGTAGCCTGGCAGCCCATACAGCTCGATCCACACCTGGCGGCCCAGGAAGCTGCTGACCACGGTTGGCCACATGCCGGGTCCGGTGGTCGCGCCNCCACTCTTCACCGGCGTGCGCATGGGCGCACCTCTCAGGCCCGGGATGTCACCCGTCGGGGTTTCTCGCGCAATCTGGGCCGGATCGTTCACGCTGACTTCAGGGCCTCGATATTCGCCGACCAGGCCGAGGGACCGCCCTTGAACGCCGCAGTCCCGGCGACCAGGGCATCCGCCCCNGCAACGACACATGCACCTGCATTCTCGGCCGTGACGCCGCCGTCGACCTGGACATGGGCCCGAACGCCAGCCTGATCCAGCAGCCGACGGGCACCCTCGATCTTGCGCAACGAACTGTCGATGAAGGCCTGGCCGCCAAAGCCGGGATTGACCGACATGATCAGCACCAGATCGACCAACTCTACGAGGGTNTCCAGGGCCGACAGGGGCGTGCCGGGGTTCAGAACCAGCCCGGCCTTGGCCCCCAGCTTGCGGATGGCCCCCAGGGTCCGGTGCACGTGGGGTCCACTTTCGGGATGCACCGACAGGATGTCGGCCCCGGCCTCGCGATAGGCTTCCAGCCAGGGATCGACCGGTGCGACCATCAGGTGAACGTCAAAGGGCTTGCTAGAAAACGGCCGTAGCGCCTTAACCACCATGGGTCCGATGGTCAGGTTGGGCACGAAGTGACCGTCCATGACGTCGATATGGATCCAGTCGGCTCCGGCCGCGTCGATCCCGGCCACAGCGTCGCCCAGCCGGGCAAAGTCGGCGGAGAGAATGGACGGACAAATCAGGGGCGATGACATGTTTGTGGGATAGGCCGTGCGCGCCCACGGGGCAAGACAGGGCTTACTCCGAGCGGTCCAGCCGGGCGATAAAGAAGCCGTCCAGGCCGCCCTGGTCCGCCATCATCGAGGGTAGAACCCGCAGCCAACCCTCGGGCGTAACAGCCTCGGGGGCACCGATGGCGGCGGCGTCGGCTCGGTGAGTGGTGAACTCAGGATGTCGACGCAGGAAAGCGATGATCTGCGTCTCGCCCTCCTCCCGTTCCAGCGAACAGGTGCAGTAGACCAGCCGCCCTCCCGGCTTCACACGGGCGGCGGCAACATCCAGCAGTCGGTGCTGCACGTCGGCCAGCTTGGCGATGTCCGCCGGGCGGGTCATGCGCAGCACCTCGGGATTACGGCGCAGGGTGCCGGTTGCGCTGCACGGNGCGTCCAGCAAGACCGCATCGAACTGGCGTGGATCGTCCCAGTCCTCTGCCGGAAGCGTGACGATCTCGACGCTCACACCGGTCCGCTCCAGATTGGCCCGCAGACGCTTGAGACGGCTCTCGGACCGGTCCAGAGCCACGACCTCGGCACCCGTGGCCGCCAGTTGAAGGGTCTTGCCGCCAGGAGCCGCGCACAGGTCAACCAGCACGTCCCTGGCCTTGGCTGCCAGCAAGCGGGCGGGCAGGGCCGCCGCCAAGTCCTGCACCCACCAGTCCCCGGCGTCATAGCTTGGCCATTGCGACAGGTCGCCGCGGCGGCGCGTGCGCACCGTGGCCCCATCAGGCCCGGCATGGATCACCTGACCGTCGAGCGCATCGGCCAGGGCAGCGGTATCGACCCCGGGCTTGACGCTGAGATCGGTTGGCGGCTCCTCGCGCGTGGCGATGGCGATAGATTCAAGCGCCGCCTCACCCCACGTGGCCCGCCAGCGAGCGGCGATCCAGTCGGGAATGTTGGCGACCGCCGACGTTGGTCCTGGCCCGTCGCGATCAATGCCGCGGAGCACAGCGTTGATCAGGCCCTTGTAGGGGCGGGTGGTGCTGTCGCGCTCGGCCAGCTTCACGGCGCTGGAGACCGATGCGAAGGCGGGCGTGCCCAGGACCAGGGTCTGGGCCAGCGAAATCCTGAGCAGGGTCATGACCGACTCAGGGNNAGTCTTGTCCAGGCGCGCCGCCAGGATCTGGTCGATCTCGCCCAGGCGGCGCAGGGCCGCCATGGCCACGGCCCGGGCAAAGGCGCGGTCGTTCGGGGCCAGCGCCTTGAGTTCTCGAAACGTCAGGGCCTGATCCAGGCCGGCCCGACCCTTGAGTGCCTCGTTTAGCAGAATGCCTGCCGCTCGCCGGGCCTCAATACCCGGCTCAGCTGCGAAGACGGGCGCGTCGTCGCGCCGCGGCTTGCGCGCCGATCCGCCACCCGGACTGACGCGCGGGGCTGCCGACGACTTCCCTTCAGGTCGCGATCGGCGGGGCGGGCGGGCGTCGGCCATCAGACCGACACCTGGGTGCCCATCTCCACCACCCGTCCGGGCGGGATGCGGAAGAAGTCGGTTGGATTGGCCGCGTTGCGCATCATAAAGATGAAGATCTTGTCCTGCCACAACGGCATCCCGCTGGTGGCCGAGGCGACAACCGACCGTCGACCCAGGAAGAAGCTGGTCGACATGATGTCGAATTTCATGCCCTGGCGGCGGCAGATCGACAGGGCGCGCGGAATGTTGGGCGATTCCATGAACCCGTAAGAGATGATCAGCTTCTTGAAATCGTCAGAGATTGTTTCGAGCTGCACCCGATGCTCCTCGGCGACGCGTGGCCGGTCGGTGGTGCGAACGGTCAGGATGATGTTCTTCTCGTGCAGCACCTTGTTGTGCTTGAGATTGTGCATCAGGGCGACCGGGGCGATATCCGGGTCAGAGGTCAGAAACACCGCCGTGCCAGGGGCCCGGTGGGGCGGGCGAGCTCGTAACATCTCCATCAGATCGGTCAGCGGCAGAGAATCCTTGCGCGTTTTCTCCGACAGGATGCGGGTGCCCTCGACCCAGGTCCACATCAGCAACAGGATGAACCCGCCCAAAAGGATCGGCATCCAGGCCCCGTCGGGGATCTTCAGCATGTTGGAGGTCATGAACACGAGGTCCAGCGCGGTCATGGGCACGACCAGAGCCAGGCTCGGCAGCAGCTTCCACTTCCACAGCCGGCGCACGATGAACCAGGCCAGAAGGCTGTCGACAAACATGGTGCCGGTTACGGCGATGCCGTAGGCCGCCGCCAAGGCGCTGGATGTCTGGAACGTCACCAGCAGCACCAGAACGCCGATCATCAGAAGCCAGTTGACCGATGGCACATAGATCTGGCCGGCCTGACTTTCGGAGGTATTCTTGATGTCGATGCGAGGCAGAAGGCCCAACTGGACGGCCTGTTGTGTGACCGAGAATGCTCCCGTGATGACGGCCTGAGAGGCAATAACGGTGGCAATGGTGGCCATGATCAGGACGGGCCAATAGGCCACTTCAGGCACCATCATCCAGAACGGGTTGGCTGCGGCGGCGCGGTCACCCAGAACCAGGGCTCCCTGGCCCAGATAGTTCAGCGTCAGACAAGGCAGAACAAACGCCAGCCAGCCCAGCCGGATGGGCGCACGACCGAAATGGCCCATGTCGGCATAGAGGGCTTCTGCCCCGGTCACAGCCAGGAACACGCTGCCCAGGATGACAAAGCCGAGAAACCCGTTATCGAACAGGAACAGCACCCCGTAATGCGGCGACAGGGCGCGGAAGATCGAGAGATCATCAAACAGATGATAGATTCCCATTCCCGCCAGGATCAGGAACCACAGGGCCGTGAGCGGTCCGAAGAATCTTGCCACACTGCCAGTGCCGCGCGACTGGATCAGAAACAGGCCGATCAGGATGCCGGCGGCGATGGGCAGAACGAAAGCATCCAGCCGTCCGGACAGGCCCGGCGCATCGCGCAGGCCCTCAACCGCAGACAACACCGACACGGCGGGCGTTATGATGCCATCCCCATAGAACAAGGCGGCTCCGCACATGCCCAGGAAGAAGACCACCGCAGACTTGTGACCCATGGCTCGCTGAGCCAGGGCCGTCAGGGCCAGCGTACCACCCTCGCCCTTGTTGTCCGCCCGCATCAGGAACAGGACGTATTTGACCGTGACCACCAGGATCAGCGCCCAGAAGACCAGGGATACGACCCCCAACACGGCCAGTTCGGATTGACCACCCGAACGGGAATGGTGCAGCGCCTCGCGCATGGCGTAGAGCGGACTGGTGCCGATGTCACCGAACACCACGCCGATGGCCCCGAGCATGAGAGTCCAGAGCTTGTCCCCGCCGTGGGCGTGGCCATGCCCCTCGTGACCGGGGGCCGGGCCGTTTTGCCCGGCCACATCGGGCCCGGCGGCCATCTTGGATTCGGTTGTTGGCTTGGCAGCCCGGGTCGCCGGCGCCTTCGCGGACGGGGTGTCGGACGGGGAAGGGTCCGTGCCCCGGGGTATCCCCAGCCATGAGTATCCTCCAGGCACCGCAACGGGCGGGCCGATCAAAGCCGCGAGCATTTACGCCTTTCAACCACCAGATTCAATGGAGGGGCGCAAATGTGGCATCTGCAGCCCGGCCCTTTGAGATTGGGCGAGTTCGTGCCTATTTGTGTTCTACGCCCATGTCCGACAGTCAGCGCTTCCCTGTTGCCGCCCACACCCTGGCCTATCTGGCTCACAAGGGAGCCTATTCGCCTGCCCAGGCGGTGCCCAGCGCGACCCTGGCCGCTTCGATTCCAACCAATCCGGTTGTGGTGCGCAGGGTCACGGCCTTGTTGTCAAAGGCGGGTCTGATCGGGTCCCGTTCTGGTGCCAACGGCGGATCCTGGCTCCTGAGACGGCCTGAGGCGATTGCCCTGGACGAGGTTCTCCGGGCGGTGAACGAGTGTGCCCATCTGGGTTGTCCGCCGTCGGGGGCCAAGGGATGTCCCGTCAGCGAGCATATTCCCGGCAGGTGGCCAAGGCTTTGGTGCTGGCGGATGGTGCGGCCAGTCAGGCCTTGTCGAAGGTCACGATTGCCGACCTCATCGCAGAGTACCCGAACCACAGGCGATAGGCGCCGCGTGATCTCTGCGCACCTGTCATCAAGCCGTCGACGGCGCGTGCTGGTGACGNGGGCTTCCGCCGGGATCGGGGCCGCGATCGCGCAGGCCTACGCCCGCCGCGGTTGGGATGTGGTCCTGACCGCGCGCCGTGAGGATCGCCTGCGCGACCTGGCGGCTCGCCTGGTAGCGGAGCATGCGGTTGCTTCAGACATCATAGTGGCCGATCTGGCGGACCCGCAGGCACCGGCGGTCCTGGTAGCCGAGTTGGACCGGCGCGGCCTGATCATCGACGGACTGGTCAATAATGCCGGATTCAGCCGCACCCAAGGATTTCTCGGCACCGATCCGGCCCATCAGCAGGCGATGATGGAGGTCATGGCATTGGCTCCGATCCGGCTGTCGCGGCTTCTGGCCCCGGCCATGGTGGAGCGCGGCTACGGTCGCATCCTGAATGTCGCCTCGGTGGCCGGCCTGCTGCCCGCAACCGGGNGCGATACCCTGTATGGCCCGATCAAGAGCTTCCTGATCAAGGCGTCCAACGGCCTGCATCTGGAGCTTCAGGGGACGGGCGTTCATGTCACCGCCCTGATGCCCGGCTATACCTTGAGCGAGTTTCACGACGTCAACGGCAGCCGCGATCAGGTCTCGGCTGCCTATCCGAAATGGATGTGGATGACCGCCGACCGCGTGGCTGAAATCGGTGTCGAGGCGGTGGAGAAGAACCGGTCCGAAGTGATCCCCGGCCCGGTCAATGGCCTGCTCACCGGCATCGGCCGCCTGCTGCCCAACGGCCTGCTGATGGCCCAGGCCAAAGCCCACGCGCGGCGGCTGGGGCGACTTTAAGTCAGCCGTCTCACCACCCGACCGGTTTCTGTATAAGGCCGCCATTCNNGAACCGTGCTGGATCTGGAAGCTGGCAAGCTCCTAGATACCCATCGATGTGGCGAACGCTGGTTGCCAATCGCGCGAGCGATGCAGCCGGTCGGGACGTCGGGGTTAGCAGAACGACGGGCAGGCCAAACTCTTGAACAACAATTCGTGCGGGCTCGGCCAGGTCCGTATCATTGGTCAGAACGCCGGCCATTTGGAATCGACCGAGTGCAGCATCCCTGACCAGATGAGCTCCCAGGTTGACGTCCGATCCCTTCTCCTCAGTCTTGTAGACGAACGCGACATCAGGCTGCGAGCCGACTGGAAGCGCAACAGGCGGCTTGAAAGAGGGTGGCTGAACCAGGCCAGACCATTTCTTGCTCACAAGAAAGTTGCCGTATGTAATCTCTACGCGCGGGAGTTCGGCCAGGGCTCTCAGGTAGGCGTGCTGCCGGGCAGGCGCTCCGGGGTCCACGCGACCAGACACCCGCGCAACGTAGTAGTTGACCTTGTTGATCTGGCAGGCCGAAGGCATCGCTGCATCGCTCAAGGCGGCGATATTGAGCCATCGATGAACGGTGCCCTTGAGCGCTCGATAGTAGAGATTGAAGCCATCAATGTAGACAATCGTTCTCATTGCCGAACGATGATGTGCAAAGGGCCGCCTCCGCGCAAGCGAAAGCGACCCTTGGGCCTACGGCACGCCGTAGGTGAGTGATATCGACTATATGGCTTGACTCATCAAAGAATCAAGAGTCCGAGGCCAGGTTCCAGCACATAGGGCATCACGCCCCCGGCCTTGAAGTAGTCCAGCTCGGTCTGGTTATCGATGCGGCAGCGCACCGGGAAGCGGGCCATCTTGCCGTCTGACGGACGGAACAGCTCGACCCAAAGCTCCTGACGCGGCTTCAGTTTGCCGACGTTGGCATCGGACAGGCCGCGGATGGTGACGATCTCCTCGCCGGTCAGGCCCAGCTTCTGCCAGCCGTCCGACTTGAACTGCAGCGGCACCACGCCCATGCCGATCAGGTTGGAGCGGTGGATCCGCTCATAGCTCTCGGCGATGACGGCGCGAACGCCCAGCAGGCGCGTGCCCTTCGCCGCCCAGTCGCGCGACGAGCCGGTGCCGTATTCCTTGCCCGCAAAGATCACCAGGGGNCGACCCTCGGACTGATAGCGCATGGCGGCATCATAGATCGGCATGACGTCGCCGGACGGGAAGTGCTTGGTCACGCCGCCTTCGATCTCAGGCGTGATCTTGTTGCGGATGCGGATGTTGGCAAGNGTGCCGCGCATCATCACCTCATGGTTGCCGCGGCGGGCCCCATAGGAGTTGAAGTCCAGCACATCGACGCCATGCGCGGTCAGCCATTCGCCCGCCGGTGACGTCTTCTTGATCGAGCCTGCCGGCGAGATGTGATCGGTGGTGATCGAGTCCCCGAAGATCGCCAGCACCCGGGCCTCGATGATGTCCTTAACCGGGGCCGGCTCCATGGTCAGGCCCTCGAAATAGGGCGGATTGGCGGCGTAGGTGGAGCTGTCGTCCCATTCATAGGTCTGCCCGCCAGTGACCTTGATGGCCTGCCAGTGCTTGTCGCCCTTGAAGACGTCGGCATACCGCTTGGCGAACATGGCCGGGGTCACGGCCTTCTTCTGAATGTCGGCGATTTCCTTGGACGTCGGCCAGATGTCCTTCAGGAAGACGTCCTTGCCCTTCTTGTCCTGACCGATCGGGTCCTTGGTGATGTCGATGCGCATCGAGCCGGCGATGGCATAGGCGACGACCAGCGGCGGCGAGGCCAGATAGTTGGCCTGCACGTCCGGGTTCACCCGGCCCTCGAAGTTGCGGTTGCCCGACAGCACGCTGGTGGCCACCAGGGCATTGTCATTGATGGCCTTGGAGATGGTCTCGGCCAGCGGGCCGGAGTTGCCGATGCAGGTCGTGCAGCCGTAGCCGACCAGGTTGAAGCCCATGGCGTCCAGGTCCTTCTGCAGACCCGAGGCCGTCAGATAGTCGGTCACGACCTGCGAGCCAGGAGCTAGCGAGGTCTTGACCCACGGCTTGGGGGCCAGGCCCAGCTTGGCGGCTTTCTGGGCCACCAGCCCGGCGGCGATCAGCACACTGGGGTTGGAGGTGTTGGTGCAGGAGGTGATGGCGGCAATGACCACATCGCCATCGCCAACGGTGAACTTTTCGCCCGCCACGTCGGCGCGCGGGGCGTCGATCGGGCGACCAAAGGTCGTCACCAGCTGCTCGTCGAACGCCTGGGCGGCGTTGGTCAGCTCAACACGATCCTGCGGCCGCTTCGGCCCGGCCAGGGACGGCACCACGGTGGCCAGGTCCAGCTCCAGGGTGTCGGTGAACACCGGGTCTTCGGACGTGCCGTCGACCCACAGGCCTTGCGCCTTGGCATAGGCTTCGACCAGCGCCACCCGGGCCTTGTCGCGGCCGGTGGCCGTCAGATAATCCAGCGTCGCCTGCGAAACCGGGAAGAAGCCACAGGTGGCCCCATACTCCGGGGCCATGTTGGCGATGGTGGCCTGGTCTTCGATGGTCATGGAGGCCAGGGCGTCGCCGAAGAACTCCACGAACTTGCCGACCACGCCCTTCTTGCGCAGCATCTGGGTGACGGTCAGCACCAGGTCGGTGGCGGTGGCCCCTTCCGGCAGCTTGCCGGTCAGACGGAAGCCGATGACCTCGGGGATCAGCATGGGGATCGGTTGGCCCAGCATGGCGGCCTCGGCCTCGATGCCGCCCACGCCCCAGCCCAGGACCGACAGGCCATTGATCATGGTGGTGTGGCTGTCGGTGCCGACCACGGTGTCCGGATAGGCGGCGGTCTTCTTGCCCTCTTCGGCGGTCCAGACGGTCTGGGCCAGGTTCTCAAGGTTGACCTGGTGGCAGATGCCGGTGCCCGGCGGCACAACGCGGAAGTTGTTGAACGCCGAGGAGCCCCAGCGCAGGAAGTTATAGCGTTCGATGTTGCGCTGATATTCGCGCTCGACGTTCTGTTCGAATGCCTGCGGATTGCCGAAATGGTCGACCATGACCGAGTGGTCAATGACCAGATCGACCGGGTTCAGCGGGTTGATCTTCTTGGCATCCGAACCCAGCGCCGTCATGGCGTCGCGCATGGCCGCCAGGTCGACCACCGCCGGAACGCCGGTGAAATCCTGCATCAGCACGCGGGCCGGCCTAAAGGCGATCTCGTGCTCGACCGCGCCCTTGTTGTCGATCCAGGCGGCGATGGCCTTCAGGTCCGCTTCGGAGACGGAGACCCCGTCTTCGTTGCGCAGCAGGTTCTCCAGCAGCACCTTCATGGAGCGCGGCAGACGNGAAATCCCGGCCAGACCGGCTTCCTCAGCGGCCGGAAGGCTGTAATAGGCATATTTCTTGCGCCCGACGGAGAGATCCTGACGGGACTTGAAGCTGTCGATTGACGGCATGGGAGGTTCCTCTGGTCTACGCCGCCCGGACATCCGGTTGCACGTTCTCGCGACGATCGCAGGGGCACACAGGTCCCCGGCGCGCGCGGCGAACGCCTGCTGCGGCGAGGCCGGATATAGCGTTGCCGTTGGGTTCCGTCCATGTGCCCGCGTTGCTGTCATGGACATTGAGAGCCGTTCGCAGGAACCGGCTCGGTGGACGGTCATGCTGAGCCTGCGCGACCTGGATCTGAGCCGGGGGGCCGCCCTCTGATCCGGGGTCTGGATCTGGACCTGGCGGCGGGTGAGGTGGTCGCCCTGGAAGGCCCCAACGGGGTCGGCAAGACCACCCTGCTGCGGGCCATTGCCGGCTTTGTGCGACCCGATGCGGGCACGATCCAGATGCAGGGCCGGGCCACCGAACCTTCAGAACGGGGTCCGCTTCTGCATTGGCTCGGGCATCTGGATGGCCTGAAGGGGCACCGCCGCGTTTCCGACGAGCTGGCCTTTCAGGTCGCCTGGATGGGAGGCAAATCAACGGACGCCGACAAGGCGGTGGATCAGCTGGGCCTCGGGGCGCTTCTACCCCTTGAGGTGCGGCGACTGTCGGCGGGCCAGCGGCGACGCCTCGCCCTGGCCCGGTTCCTGGCCGCGCCGCCGCTGTGGTTGCTGGACGAGCCCTGGCCCCGCTGGATGCTCGTTGGCGTCAGGCGGTCGGGCATCTGATGCAGGCCCATCTGGACGAGGGTGGGGCCATCCTGGCCGCCGTGCACGATCCCTTGCCGATCCCTGCCCGCCGCGCACGGCTGGACGGTGCCGGAGGGCGCGGATCATGAGCGCCCTGATGACACTGTTCCGGCGTGAACTGAGCCTGGCCTGGGGCGGCGGGGGTGGCCCGCTGGTGGCCTGTGGCTTCCTGTTGTGCCTGGCGGTGCTGTTTCCGCTGGCGACCGGCAGCGATCCGCGTGTGTTGACCCCGGCGGCGGCAGGGGTGGCGTGGCTGGCGCTGGCGGCGGCCTCGATCCTGTCGCTGGAGCGCATGTTTGAGCGTGATGCCGAGGACGGGTCGCTGGACCTGTTGATGCTGGGGCCGGTGCCGCTGGAACTGGTGGTGCTGACCAAGGCCAAGGCCCAGTGGATCGCCGTCGGCTGGCCTCTGGCCCTGGCCACGCCGCTGGCGGCACTGGCGCTGGGTCTACCCACCGGTCAGGCGGTGCTGGCCGGGGCGAGCGCCCTGCTGGGTGGCTATGCCTTTGCCNTGACCGGTGCCCTGGGTGCAGCGCTGGCACTGGGAGCGCGGCGCGGGNGGCTGCTGATCGCCGTGGTGGTGCTGCCGCTGTTCGTGCCGCCGGTCATTTTCGGGGCCGGTGCCCTGGCGCAGAGCGGGGCGGGACTATCGCCCTGGCCCGCCCTGGGGCTGNGGGGCGCTTACATCCTGTTTGCCGCGGTCATCACCCCCATTGCCGGAGCCGCCGCGATCCGGAACGCCCAAGGCTAGGCCGACCTCGGCGGGATGGGCCGCTGCCGAACAAACATTTACGGCCCCACGTCGCATGCGACCAAAAATGACGCATCGGAATGTCAGACTGCGATCTCGGTCTTTGACACAGCCAGTCCCGACGCCTCCGCCTGAAGGAGTCGCCGACGCGGCGGGAAACCGGACGGTTCGGACGCTTCGGACGGAGTTTTGCAGTCCGAACCCGAAGTTTCCTGCGGCCCAGACGCGAAGGGTGGGACCGTCGGTCATGCCCGGCTCCAGGATCCGCGCGAGGGCCCGACCAGATCAGCCGTCGGGGCAGTTGGCCTTGAGTTCGTCCAGCCAGACCTTGGCCGATGAGTCCGACGGGGCCCGCCAATCGCCGCGCGGGCTCAGGGAGCCGCCGGTGACCACCTTCGGTCCATTGGGCAGGGCCGAACGCTTGAACTGGCTGGTCTGGAAGAACCGGACCAGGAATTTCTCCAGCCAGTGGTGGATGGTCTTGAGGTCATAAGCGACCTTTTCATCGTCCGGCGTGCCAACCGGCCAATCCCCNGCCGTGGCATCCTTCCAAGCCTGCCACGCCAGCCAGGCCACCTTGGACGGCGCATGGCCATAGCGGGTGATGTGGAACAGGAAGAAATCGTTCAGGGCATAGGGGCCGACCTTGGCCTCGGTCGACTGGACCTCGCCACCCTGCCCCGGCACCAGCTCCGGCGAGATGACCGTGGCCAGCACGCTGCGCAGGGTCTTGGCCGCCCCGGCCCCGACCTCATTGCGGTCGGCCACCCAGCGGATCAGATGCTTGACCAGGGTTTTGGCCACGCCGCCATTGACGTTGTAGTGGCTCATGTGGTCGCCGACACCGTAGGTANNCCAGCCCAGCGCCAGCTCCGACAGATCGCCGGTGCCCAGAACCAGCGCGCCGCGCTGGTTGGCGATGCGGAACAGGTAGTCGGTACGCAGGCCCGCCTGCACATTTTCGAACGTGATGTCATAGACCGGCTGGCCATCAGCGAACGGGTGGCCGATTTCCTTCAGCATGGTCTCGGCTGTGGGACGTATATCGATCTCGTCGCCCGACACCTTGAGCGCCTTCATCAGGGCCCAGGCATTGGACTTGGTGCCCTCCGACGTCGCAAAGCCTGGCAGGGTGAAGGCCAGAATATTCTTTCGGTCGATCCCCAGACGGTCGAACGCTCGGCAGGCAACCAGCAGGGCCAGGGTCGAATCCAGACCACCAGAGACGCCGATGACAATCTTGTCCAGACCCGTCGCGGTCAGTCGTTTCATCAGGCCCTGGACCTGGATGTTGAAGGCCTCGAAACAGTCCTGGTCGAGCCGCTCGGCATCGTCCGGCACAAACGGGAACCGGTCNAGAGGACGGCGCAGGCCCTGCCCTTTGTCCGCCCCNGTTTCGCGGGATGTGAAGCCGATGACCTGATAGCTGTGGCCCACCAACTCTCGCCGGGCACAATCAGCGAATGTCCCGGTTCTGAGACGATCTAGCCCGATCCGGTCGACATCGACGTCGGCGATCAACAGGCCCGGTTCGGTGGCAAAGCGCTCGTTGTGGGCCAGTCGCTGGCCCAGTTCATGGATGGTCGACTGCCCGTCCCAGGCCAGGTCGGTGGTCGATTCTCCCCAGCCCGAAGCGGTGAAGACATAGGCCGCCATGGCCCGCGCCGACTGGGCAGATGACAGGCGGTCCCGTTCCTGAGACTTCCCGATCAAGACGTTGGAGGCGGACAGGTTGATCAGGATACGCGCCCCGGCCAGGGCCTGGCGGGTCGAGGGCGGCAGCGGGGCCCAATAGTCCTCACAGATCTCGACACCAAAGGTGAAACCAGGCCGGTTCAAATCCTGGAACACCAGGCTGGGGTCCAGCGCGATGCGCCGCTTGCCGACCAGCGCTGCAGCAGCCTGCAGGCCAGCATCCGCCGGGGTGAACCAGCGCTTCTCATAATATTCGCGATAATTGGGCAGATAGGTCTTGGGCACCGCCGCCAGGATGGCCCCGTTGGCCAGCACCACCGCACAGTTGAACAGCCGGTCGCCGGCCCGGATCAGGGCACCGACGATAGCCACCAGCCCGGCCTCGCCTGCGGCCCGGGCCAGGGTCTCCAGCTGTGCCTCTGCGGCATCCAGCAGGGCATCCTGCAACAACAGGTCGTCGATGGCGTAGCCGGTCAGGCTGAGTTCGGGNAAGGCCAGCAGATCCACGCCCTCGGCCCCGGCCTGCCGGATCAGCTCAAGATGAGCCGCGGCATTGGCCGCCGGATCGGCTGGAAGAACCGTCGGTGTGGCCGCGGCCACNCGCACGAAGCCATGGGTGGATGCCGAGAAGAACGGATGGGTCTTGGCCAAGGCACAGATCCTGCTGATGTTTGGCCCATATAGAGCCTATCGCGGCCCTGCGCCATGATAGGTCGTGACCTGTGCCGTGCGAAGGGCTAAGCGGGTGCTATGAGTGATGCGCCGAAANAAGGCTGGTTCTCGCGCCTGACCGAAGGCCTGAGCCGGTCGTCANAGCAGATGACCGAGACGGTGGTGGCCGCCTTCGTCAAGGAGCCGCTGTCCGAGGCCGCCCTGGAGGGCTTGGAGGAGCATCTGCTGGAAAGCGATCTGGGCCCGGCTGCGACCGACCGGATTGTCGCCCGCTTCCGCGATTTGAAATTCAATGCCGGGGCGGATGAGCGCGAGGTCAAGGAGGCCTTGGCCGAGGCCGTGACCTCCGAGTTGAGCAGCCACGAGGGGCGCTATGAACCGCTTGATGGCCCCCGGCCCTATGTGACGTTGTTTGTCGGGGTCAACGGCTCGGGCAAGACCACGACCCTGGGCAAGATCGCCGCCGATCTGACCGGCCAGNGGGCCAAGGTCATGATCGTGGCCTGCGACACCTTCCGTGCCGCGGCCCGCGAGCAGCTAAAGGTGTGGGCCGAACGGGCCGGGGCCACGTTCGAGAGCCGGCGGGATGGGGCCGACGCGGCGGGCCTGGCCTTTGATGCCTATACGCGTGCCAAGGCTGAGGGCTTTGATGTGGTGCTGATCGACACCGCCGNNGGCCTGCAGAACAAGTCGGCCCTGATGGATGAGCTGTTGAAGATCGTGCGGGTGCTGAAGANNGTCGATCCGGACGCCCCGCATGAGACGCTGCTGGTGCTGGACGCCACGGTGGGAAGGAACGCGCTGGAGCAGGAGAAAATCTTTGGCCGCACGGCCTATGTCTCAGGCGTGGTCATGACCAAGCTGGACGGAACTGCCCGCGGCGGCGTTCTGGTGCCGGTAGCCCAGGCGTCGGATGCCCCGATCAAGCTGATCGGTGTCGGCGAGGGCATTGAGGATTTGCAGCCGTTCGATGCCCGGGCATTCTCGCGCTCGCTGGTTGGGTTAGAGGACTAGGCCATGACCGAACAACCTGCCCCTCGTGCATCGGGCCTGCGTCAGGCCGTCGATTTCGGGGCTTTGGTGGCCTTTATGGTCGCCTATGCCGTCAACCGGTTTGCCCGGNGGTTGGACGGCCAGGAGGCATTGGTCCAGGCCACCTGGGTGCTGGTCATCGCCTCCGCCCTGGCGTTGATCGTCGGCTGGCTCCTGGAGAAGCGCCTGGCTCCGCTGCCGCTGCTGACCGGCGGATTTGCCCTGATTTTCGGGGTTCTAACGCTGGTTTTCCACGACCCGACCCTGCTGAAGATCAAGCTGACTATCCAGAACGGCCTGCTGGCGGCAGTGCTTCTGGGTTCGCTGCCGTTTAACAAGTATCCGTTCAAATATCTGCTGGAGAGCGCCTTCAAGCTGACGGAGGCGGGCTGGCGGGGCTTGACGCTGCGCTATGGGCTCTATTTTGCCGCAGTGGCGATTGTGAACGAGATCATCTGGCGCACCCAATCGGACGACACCTGGGTGGCCTTCAGAGGGNGGCTGTGGATCGCCTCAGCAGCCTTTGGCGTCTGGCAGGTCTTCTTCATTATGAAGCACATGATTCCGGAAGATGCAGCTTCGGGGNAGCCACCAGCCCCGACGCCGCCCGATACAGGCCTGTAGACGTCAGCCCATTTTCCTCTAATGACGATGATACGGGAACCGGGCCTCGATCGCAGAGGTCCAGTCCCGGAGCCCGGTTGGCCATGCCCATTGGGTTCTCAGACGCTGGGGGCGTTTGGAGGGATTACATGAACGGTGTAACCAAGTTCGTCATCGGCGGGTCGCGACCTCCCTGATGGCGATGGCGGCGCACAGCGCCACAGGAAATAGCTTTATCGATAGTCTTCAGGGCAAGGCCGACGCTGCGGTTTCTGCGGCTGGCGTTCCCGGCGTGTCGGCAGCCATGGTGCGCAAGCCGCTGCTCAATCGCAATGTCGTGCTGTCGGGCGCGGCGTCAGAAGCGGATCGCAGCCGGGTCATGGAGGCGGCGGGCGATCCCCGGCATTGGCTCGGTCACCTGGGCTACCGATGCGGCCTCGGCTCCGGCAACGCCCGCGCCGGTTGCGGTCCCTGAGGCCCCGGCGACGCCCGAAGCCGTGTCCAACTGCCAGGGCGGCGTTGACGCCGCCATCACAGGCCAGGAGGTGCACTTCGATTCTGGGCAGGCCACCATCAAGGTCGAATCCGGGGCCTTGCTCGACGCCCTGGCCGCCGCACTCAAAACCTGCTCAGGGGTGAAGGTCGAGGTGGCCGGACACACCGACGCCCAGGGCAACGACGCGGCCAATATGGCCTTGTCGGAGCAGCGCGCCGCCTCGGTCGCAGCGGCCCTGACCGAACGGGGTGTGCCGTCCGACCGGATGGTCACTCGGGGCTATGGCGAAACCATGCCCAAGGTGCCTGGCGACAGTGCCGAAGCCTGGGCCCAGAACCGCCGCATTGAATTCAAGGTCGCTTCGACCGCTGCCGGAAGTGAGGGTTAAGCCATGTCCCTGTTGATCAATCCTTGCTCGCCCTGCTGCTATTCTACGTTCTGGGGGTCGGCATTGGCTGGCTCATCTGGGCGCGCAAATAGTCGACGCCTGGCGACCTGAGCGGTCCGGGACGGGCCGCGATCCTGCAAACACATGCCGCTCTGCCTGCCTGGGTGGTGCGGCCAGAAGGAAAGGAACACCGTCGTGTTCTCCATCACTTGGGCTATCCAGTACTGGTATCTTTGCCTCTTCGCCCTGCTGATCGGTGTCGCCACCGGATGGTGGATCTGGGCGCGCTATCAGGCGAGTGCATCAACTGACGCACGCCCCGCAGCGGCCCCTGTGCCTTCGGCGGCCCCGGAGCCTGCAGCGGCCATGCCGCTGGCTGGCAGCGGACCCCGTATTCGGGCCGCTGTCGGCGATCCTGACGATCTGGAGCTGATCAGGGCGTGGGGCCCAAGCTCAATGCCCTGCTGATCAGCCTTGGCGTCCGCCGGTTCGATCAGATCGCCGACTGGACGCGAGCGGAAATCGACGAAGTCGACGCCCACCTGGGGTCCTTCAAGGGCCGTATCGACCGCGACAGCTGGGTCGAGCAGGCGGGCCTGCTGGCGAGGGGCGACATTGCCGCCTTTGAAGCCAGGTTTGGCGAGTTGGGGTCTGAAAAGACCTGAAGCGGGTCGCACCGGGCGGGGCTAGGCCTCGTCCGGTTGCGCCCTCAGGGCCGCCAGGACGTCATCTGTGTGCTCGCCCAAGGCTGGGGGCGGCAGGTCATAGACGACCGGCGTCTTCGACAGACGGATGGGACTTGCCACGGTGCGCAACGGATCGGCCAGATCGGTACGGGTTTGTTCGACCATCAACCGACGGTGTAAGGCCTGCGGGTCGTCGAAAACCTGATCGACTGCGTTGACGGGGCCGCAAGGCACCCCGACCCCCTCCAGCATATCCATCAGCGCCTGCATGCCTTGACCGGCGGTGAGGGCGGACAGCTCCGCCGTCAGGGCGGCCCTGTGTTCGATCCGGGCAGCATTGGTGACGAAGCGTGGGTCATCCGCCATCCCCGCCGCGCCGAGCGCGCCCGCAAGCGCACGAAACTGGCTATCGTTGCCGACCGCGATGACCACGCGGCCGTCCGAGCACGGAAATGGGGCATAGGGGGCCAGGTTGGGATGGGCGTTGCCCAGGCGCGTCGGAGCTTGGCCGGACACGAAATAGTTGGTTGCCTGATTGGCCAGCATCGCCGCCTGAACATCAAACAAGGCGATGTCGATCTGCTGTCCCACGCCCGTGGCCTTTGCGTGATGCAGGGCCGCCAGAATGGCGTTGGAGGCATAGAGGCCGGTGAACAAATCGACCACCGCGACGCCGACCTTCATCGGCTCGGCCCCGGGNGCTCCGTCGGGTTGACCGGTAATCGACATCAGTCCGCCCATGGCCTGGATCATATAGTCGTAGCCGGCCTGATGGGCGCGCGGGCCGTCCTGGCCGAAGCCGGTGATCGAACAATAGACCAGCCGCGGATTGAGGGCCGCCAGCGAGGGATAGTCGAGGCCATACTTCTTCAACCCGCCGGTCTTGAAGTTCTCCATCACGATGTCACAAGACCGGGATAAATCGCGCAGGATCTGTGCGCCCTCCGGCGTCGCCATGTCGACGGCCACCGACTTCTTGCCGCGATTGGCGCAGAGGAAATAGGCAGCATCGCCGCGCGATCCATCTGCCTTCGTCGTGAATGGTGGACCCCACAGACGGGTATCATCGCCCGCGCCGGGCCGTTCGATCTTGATGACATCGGCCCCCAGATCGGCCAGCAGCTGGGTCGCCCACGGCCCGGCNAGAACACGGCTGAGATCCAGAACGCGGATTCCGGCGAGGGGTCCAGCGGATGTCGATGTCGTCATAGGCCGGGATCCCATACGCCGGCATCCTTCATGCGCGTGTCGCGGGCCTCCTTGGCCCGATGGTTCAGGGCCTGGGCCGTGGCACAAATCTCGTCCGATACGGTGGTTTTGTGCACGCCCGGCATCAGACCGTGCAGAAAGGCCGTGCCGGACAGACGCAAGAGCTTGAAGCCAAAGCCGAAGGCCTGGCGCTGGTGATGGAAATAGCTCTCTCCGACCTCGCGTGGGTGATCAAGAAACAGGCGTCTGAGGGTTCGGCGCATGGGCGGCATCATAGAAGCAGTGCTGTGACGCCTCTACCCGAAACCGTCAATCTGGCCTAAACGCCCCCAGCCCCGATTATGAACCGAGGACACCATGGCCGACGGCACCTCTGCGAGCACAAAGACTTTCCGCTGGGAAGACCCGCTGGATCTGGACGGGCGGCTGACCGACGACGAAACCATGATCCGTGACGCGGCGCGGGCCTATGCGCGTGAGCAGCTGTTGCCGCGCGTGGTAGCCGCCTTCCGCGACGAGGTGTTCGATCGGTCGATCATGACCGAGATGGGTGAGATGGGTTTCCTGGGGGCCATGTTGCCGGAGCAGTATGGCGGCTCCGAAGCCAGCCACGTCGCCTATGGACTGATTGCCCGCGAGATCGAAGCCATCGACAGCGGCTATCGCTCGGCCATGAGCGTGCAGTCGTCCCTGGCCATGTATNCAATCTATGCCTTCGGCTCGGACGAGCAGAAAATGAAGTTTCTGCCGAAGATGGCGGCCGGTGAGCTGGTCGGCTGCTTCGGTCTGACGGAGGCCGATGGGNGGTCTGATCCGGCGTCGATGAAAACCCGGGCTGATAAGGTCGAGGGCGGCTATCGCCTGAACGGCGGCAAATACTGGATCACCAACTCGCCGATCAGCGACCTGGCCGTCGTCTGGGCCAAACTCGATGACAAGATTCGGGGCTTCATCGTCGAGCGCGACTTCGAGGGTTTCACCACCGGCAAGATCGGCGACAAGCTGTCCCTGCGGGCCTCGATCACCGGCGACATCGGCCTGAACGACGTGTTTGTGCCCGAGGCCAACATCCTGCCCGGCGTTCAGNGGCTGCGCGGACCGTTCAGCTGCCTGAACAAGGCCCGCTATGGCATTGCCTGGNGGGCCATGGGGGCGGCCGAGTTCTGTTTCCATGCCAGCCGCGACTATGTGGCTGAGCGGTTCCTGTTCGGTCGCCCGCTGTCGAGCCGCCAGTTGATCCAGAAGAAGCTGGCCGACATGCAGACCGAGATATTCCTGGGTCTGGAAGGGNCCTATGCCCTGGGCCGTCTGTTGGATACCGGGGCCTGGGTGCCCGAGGCCATTTCGATGATGAAGCGCAACAACTGCGGCAAGGCCCTGGCCATCGCCCGCGAGGCCCGCGACATGCACGGCGGTGCCGGCATCACAGGCGAACTGCATGTCATGCGCCACGCCATGAACCTGGAAACGGTCAACACATATGAAGGGNCCCACGACGTGCACGCCCTGATCATGGGTCGTGCTATCACTGGCGAAGCTGCCTTTAGGGGCCCTATCGTTCGCCACGCGTTGGTTCACGGCTTGAGGGTGTCCGGACACTTTGGCCGAAGTGTCCGACACGATCTGGCTTGCCGGTGCCCGGCGGATGCGGCGGATCAGGGCATGCAACCGACCCAACCCGTCTCAGAACCGACTTCACCTCCTGCTGCCGTGCCCAGAACCAACCGCCTGGATACCCTGGGCGTCGTCTTGGCGGGCCTCGTCCTGGCCTTGCTGTTGCGGGTCATCGTGTTCGAGCCCTATACCATACCGTCGCGCTCGATGGAGCCAGGCTTGCTGGTCGGCGACTACGTTGTTTCCACCAAATACCCGTGGGGCTGGAGCCGGGCGTCGCTGCCGTTCTGGCGGCCAGCGGGTGAGGGTCGCCTGTTCGAACATCAGGCTGAGCGTGGCGATGTGGCCATTNTTCGGCGTCCCCATGACCCATCCGAAGTCTGGATCAAGCGGATCATCGGCCTGCCTGGCGATCGGGTGGCTGTGCGCGGGNGGCAGGTGATCATCAATGGCCAACCCTTGGCCCGTACCTNNCGAGGCGCGGGCATTGATGACGGTGGGCCATCGAATGAGGCCAGGCTTGTCCAGGAGACCTCGCCCGAGGGCCGCGCCTGGGTGACCTATGATCGGGGCCCGACCGATGCCGATGAGCGGCCCGAGATCGTCGTGCCGCAAGGCCACTATCTGGTCATGGGCGACCACCGCGACAATTCTCTGGATGGGCGGTTCGCGCCCGACGTTGGCGTAGGGCTTCTGCCCGCATCGCACCTGGTGGGGCGAGCAGAGTTCGTGCTGGCATCGTGGAAGCCAGGGGCTGGCCTATTCAGGCCCTGGACCTGGTTCAACCTGCGCTGGGATCGGTTTCTGAAACCGGTGGCTTAAGCCCACGCAAGGTGCCTCCTCAGGCTGGCCGGTTCGGCGACGTGTCCGGGGCTATCAAGGGGCTTTGGCGCTAGCGAGCCTGGTATTCCTGGAAGCTGACCCTGCCGTCTCCGTCGCGATCGATACGGTCAAAGCTGGCGCGATCCCCGCCCATAGACTGCGCCAGGGTGGGGGCCGCAGTCGCCCCCATGGCCAGACCAGCAAGGGCGGCGGCCAGAATATGGAGCCAGCGCATCCGGCGCGGCCCACTTCCGGCCAGTTCCTGATCGATATAGCTGCGCACGGCTCCGGAAATGGTCCAGCCTCGGGCGTGGCAATGGCTGACAAAGGCCATTTTGGTCGGGTGGGGCAGTCTGACCTCGATGGTCTCACTCTTCTTGGGCGTGCGCAGCATGACCGGTCTCCAGCAAGGCGGCCATCAGGCCCGGATCGGGCAAGTTGCACCAGTGAAATCTGCGTAAGGATCAGGCGGCAGACGCTGGACCCGTTGGGCGGCGTTGCGTGGATCCGAGCTCGCGGCATCAGGGATCGTCAGTGGTTGTCACTCGACAGACTCCGTAAGCCACACGGGCCAGATGGTTGAGACCGCTCAACTTTCGGCTATCGTGGGTCGGTCAGGAGGACAACGGTGGGGGACGAGTTGGAACAGGGATTTGACGGGACCGACGACCCGTTTGCGCAACTAGCTGGTGTGTTCGCCGGTCGGCACGCCCTGGTGCTGGAGGATGAACCTGAGCTGGCCAGCCACGTTCGCGACCGGCTTCTCAAGGCCGGGTTTGAGGTCGTGGATGTCGTTGACACCGGTGAGGCGGTGCTGCAGGCCTGTCGGGGTAACACCTATGACGTGCTGATCCTGGACCGGATGACCAAAGGTCTGGACGGCCTGTCGACCCTGAAGCAGTTGAGAGAGGGTGCCGGTGCCAACGCGGAGGCTCCGGCCTTGATGCTGACAGCGCTGGGCGGGGAGCGTCAGCGGGTCGAGGGGCTCCTCAGTGGTGCCGATGACTATCTGTCGAAGCCCATCGGAGATGAGGAATTGCTGGCGCGGATCGCAGCTCAGCTGCGCCGCACGGTCCGCAATACTCCAACGGCCAGTTCCGATCTGATCAATGGCCCGTTCCGTCTGTCGATGGGAGCGCGCACGCTGAAGCTCGATCTCGCCGGGCAGAGCCGTTTGATTGATCTATCCCCGCTGGAGTTTGCCATCGTTGCGGAACTGATGACGGCTCGGGGCCAGCCGGTTACCAAGGCCATGCTGTGGGATCGGTGCTGGGTGGAATGGAACTTTCTGCCCGAGAACTTCGTCAACATCATCGATGCCCGTATTTCGGCCCTGCGGCGGCGCCTGAAGGAGCAGGCCGCGGAGCTGGGCGACGATTTGCACCCTCTGATCGTCTCGGCTCGCAGCCAGAGCCTGGTGTTCCGTGACCTGACCGGGGTTGCGGTTATGGCAGGCTGAGCCGCCGAGCCCGTGGAACCTCTTCAGAGCATTCGCAATTGGTTGGGGCGGCGCACCTCAACACAACTGGCGGCAGGCCTCGCTGTGCTCGGGGCGCTGGCGCTGAGCCTGTCGCTGATCCTGACCAGCCTTGCCGTGCGCATGGACCAGCGAGAGAAGGCGGCCCTGAGGGCCCTGGATGACTATGCCACCATGGTCAACAAGCTGGGCACCGATGCCAGCATGGATGCCGAGGTCTTGACCGAGGCGGACGTGGTCTATCTGTCGGCCTGGCTAAGCGCCTTCCAAAGCGGCCCGACCCGCGATCAGGGATCAATTGAACGCACGTGCCGCACCGGTGAGNGAGGGGCTGGCGTGCGCTATATTCAGCCGCCCATCGGCAAGCCTGCGGGCCTTGCCGTTCTGGGCCGAGAGATGGGCGAGCGGGCCCCGCGGCTGGGCGAAGATGTGTTTGTCGCTTCCNTGCCCAAAGGGACCCTTNGTGACCGTCGGGCTGTCGAGGCGGTCGTGGTGCGTCGTCAGTATGGCTCGCTGCAGATCGTGGTCGGACGGGTGGTTGAAGGGTCCGGCAAGGCCTTTGGCTGGTCGGTTCTGGTGGTGGTGGCGACGGGGCTGGTGATTCTGGTATCGGGTCTGGTCGCGGCCNTTTTCGCCCGACGGCGGCTGACAACCGCCCTGGCCGGTGTGAGCCACGCGCTGGATCGGGCTGCCATCGGCGATTTTTCCGTGCGCGCGCCGGAAGTGGCGGTGGCGCCCGAGCTGACCGAACTGACGGCTCATGTGAACCGCACACTCGACCGGTTGGAAGAACTGCTGAGCTGGTTGAGGGATTCCGCCGACCAGCTGGCTCACGATTTCCGCACGCCGCTGGCCCGTGCCGCGACGCGCCTCGATCGGCTGCGAACCGGGGACGAAGCCAATGCAGCTGCGCTAGCTGCTCAGGCGCGGGACGATATTCGAGCTCTGACCCGGGCCATGAACGAGGCCATGGCCCTGCGCGACGGGAAGCCTGGGCTTGAGCAGGTCCGGCTGGATCAGATCGTCGGGGCGGCGGCAGAGCTGTATCAGCCGATTGCCGACGAGCGCGGGATCATGATCGAAGTGGACGCGTCCNCCGCCAGTGCGCTCGGCGTCNCGTTCCTGCTCCAGCGGGCGGTCACCAATCTGGTCGACAACGCCGTCAAATACTCCNCCGATGGGGGCCGGATACGTCTCACAGCCGAATCGGTCGGGAGCGGCGCGCGCGTCACGGTGGCCGATCAGNGCCCCGGGTTTGACCCGGAAGGTCTTCACCAACGCTGTCTGCGCACAGATACGGAGGGGTCGGAACCGGAAAGCCATGGCATGGGCCTGGCGTTTGTGAGGGCAATCCTTCGTCGGCACGGGGCCAGCATGACGATTGAAGATGCCGCGCCAGGGGCCATCGTCAGCCTCGATTTCCGGCGCTAGGGTGGCCATAGACCGATGGGAATCACATGATGAAGCGTCCGTACCTTCTGCGCCTGGCCGTGGCGTTGACGTTGGCAGGCCCGACGGTGGCCCTGGCACAGACGGCCAATGCTCAAACCCCTTATCCTGCCGCCGCTGCGGCAGATCCTGATCGGCCGAGTTTCCGATCCCTACGACAGTCGCCGTGGCGTGTTCAGCTTTGCCACGGGGCTCGAACGGTCCCTGCCGGCTGTTGTGCAGGTGACGACCTTGGGACAGTCGCGTGGCCCGTCATCGGGCGACCATGAGCCGAGCCCGACCGGTACTGGATCCGGTGTGATCATCGATGCGGGTGAAGGTATCATCGTTACCAACAATCACGTGGTGGAAGGCGGGCGANAATTTTCCGTCGACATGACCGACGGCCGCCTGTTCGAAGCCGTTCTGATTGGCACAGACAAGGCAACGGATCTTGCGGTCCTGAAGATCGAGGCCACGGGCCTTTCCCAGGTCGAGATGGTGGATTCCGACACCCTGCGCACCGGGGATCTGGCATTTGCCGTGGGTTATCCGCTGGGTCTGGATCAGACCCTGACCATGNGGGTTATTTCCGGGCTGGGCCGATCAGGCCTTGGGGACCGGGTAGAGGACTACATTCAGACCGATGCAGCCGTGAACTCGGGCAATTCCGGGNGCNCGTTGCTTGATAGCCAGGGGCGACTTATTGGCCTGAACACCTCGATCCTGTCCGGCGGCGGCGGCGGCAATGACGGCATCGCGTTTGCGGTGCCGACACGGATTATGCGCTTTGTCGTCGACCAGTTGCGGACCCGCGGTGAGGTCAAGCGTGGGTCGACCGGGGCGATCCTGGGCAGTTTGAATGCCACCCGAGCGCGTGAGATGGACCTGAATCTGGCACGCGGTGCCGTGGTTGAGGACGCCGCCNCTGGGTCGGCCGCCGAGGCGNGCGGCCTGCGGCGCGGTGACATTCTCACCCGCATCCAGAACCGGCCGGTATCTAATGCCGGGTCGGTCAACGCCTCGGTGGGCATCGCGCCACCCGGCTCTGATGTCGATTTTGTCTATCTGCGCGACGGCNACCGAGCATCGGGGCGGATGACGCTGTCGGATGGTCCGCCGACAGGCTTGGTCGTGGGTGCCGAGGTGGTCAGCTACGAAGGGGCGGTCTATCGCCTGCTGGACGGCCGGGATATCCAGATTATCTCGGTCGAGGGCGGCACCGCCGCCGAACGCGCCGGGCTGCGAGCTGGCGACCTTGTTCGCAGTGTAGATGGCCGACCGGTATCCAGTTTGGGCGATCTGGCCGCGGCCCTGTCGGGAACACCACGCCGCATGGTGGTCCAGCGCGGCGACGAGCGCACGACCCTGAATCTGACCTAGTGCCACAGAGCCCCCGGCCGGAGCCTCTTCTCTGCGGACAGCAAAACGCCCGCTCGGCCAGGAGGGGGAGGGCCAGAGCGGGCGTCTCGCTTGGAGGAAGCGATCGGCCCGCCGAAGCCCGATTTGAGAGATCCAGGGGGCTGGGGGGCTGTTCAGGAACCGGAACCACTCCGGGCCTCAGCGAGCCGATGAGACAGGTATCGCCCCGCATAAGGGCGGCTGTTTGATCGAAACGCGGCGTTTTCGTGTTCGATTCAGTCACTTTTGCAAGACGGCGGCGTGGGACCGGGCCGATCGGGTTCGGACTGGTGCTTCGAAGCCGAGGCGGTAGACTCTTGCCCAATGAGTCTGGACGCTTCTGACCCCTCATCGCCCGCCGCCCCGGTCTTTNTTGATCGCCGGGAGCTGGACCTGATTCTGCGGGTCTATGGGCGCATGGTGGCCCAGGGAGAGTGGCGTGACTACGGCATCGCGTCGGATCGGGACGTGGCCGAGTTCGCTGTCTTTCGCCGCAGCGGCGACGCCCCGGCCTATCTCATCGAGAAACGCCCGGCCCTGCGGCTGCGTCAGGGCCAATGGGCGGTTGTCGGCGAGGGCGGCCAGATTCTGAAGCGGGGTCGTGAGCTGGATCAGGTGCTGAAGGTCTTCGACGGTCGCCGGTTTAAGGTCGTCGAATAAAACCACGCACCCCATAGCAGAAGGCCCGGATCGCTCCGGGCCTTCAACCAGGCGGCAGGGGCTCCCCGATCAGTCGCGGCGGACGCCCATGAACGACAGCAGGAACTGGAACAGGTTGGTAAAGGCGACGAAAAGGTTCAGTGCCCCAAAGCTGGTCATGGCATCCATCGACGCCCCGTCGCCTTGCAGTCGATAGTAGGTCAGCTTCAGGTTCTGGGTTTCGGCCGCGATAAATCCCGCCATCAACAGGATGCCGATCCCGTTCATGATCATGAACATCGGGCCGACGCTGAACATGCCAAAGGCAGCGCCCGCACTCATCAGAATGCCGACAAAGACAAAGCCAAACATGGCGAAGACCGTGAACGTCCGGACCCCGGAGAGGTCCCGCTTGGTCATGTAACCCATCAGGCTAAGCCCACCGAAGGCGGCGGCCGCCGCCAGGAAGGTCGTGGCGACGCTGACGCCCGTATACATCAGCACGACGGTGCCTAGCGATGCCCCTATCAGGACAACGATGACCCAGAAGAGCAGATTCGCCGAAGTGGGATTGAGCCCACGCATCAGGAAGTTGGATCCGAGCAGGATCACCAGCGGCGCGAAACTGACGATAAGGCCCAGCAAGGTGAAACCGCCCAGGGCCCCGGTCGCTGTCTTGACGNNCATCAGGTCCGACACGGGCGGGTAGCTCGACGTCAGCCAGGCCATCACGGCCGACACCAANAGGCCCAGGGCCATCTTTCGATAGACCCCCAGCATAAAGCTCTTCAGGCCGGGATCGACAGAGGTGTCACCGAGTGCCCGTCCCTGCGCAGAATAGTTTCGAAATCGCTCATCGCGATGAATTCCTCTCACAAGCGGCCGGACCAGCGATCCGGCCTTCAGGTGGAAATATTGGATGAGCGGGGCCGTTTCGCAAGCAAAACTGGTCTTGGAGCCGGGGCCCGGGGCCGTTACCAATCGACGCATGATCCGCCTGTTCACCGCGCTCAGCCTGCCCGATGATGTCACCGAGGTGCTGAAGCGGCGCCAGTCCGGCCTGCCGGGGGCCCGCTGGCACCCGATCGACAAGCTGCACCTGACCCTGGCCTTCTATGGCGAGATGGGCGAGCGCACCGCCGACGATCTGGCTGCCGAGCTGGAACGGGCCGCGGCGGGCGGGACGTTTGAAATCCAGCTGTCGGGGGTCGGTGCCTTTGGCGAAGGGCACCGGCTGGACACCCTTTGGGCTGGGGTGGCGGCCAATGAGCGACTGGGCGTGCTGGCAGGCCGCTGCCGGGCGGCGNGGGAGCGGGCGGGGCTGAAGCTGGCCCGGCGCGAGTATCACCCGCACGTCACCCTGGCCTATCTGAAGCCCCAGGCGGATCCGGCCCGGGTCGCGGCCTGGATCACGGGGCACAATCTGTTGAGCTCGCCGCCCGTCTTCATCGACCGCTTCGGCCTCTATTCCAGCGTTGCGACCGACCACGGCAGCCACTATCAGCTGGAGCGGGAGTATTGGCTATGACCGGACCTGTGCTGGAGACCGAACGGCTATACCTGCGCCCGACGGCGCGGGAGGATTTTGGGCGCTGGGCCGAGATGATGGCTGATTCGGAGGCGTCCCGCTATCTGGGCGGTGTCCAGCCGTCGGCTGTGGCCTGGCGCGGCTTCATGACCACGGCGGGAGCCTGGGCCATGACCGGAGTGTCCATGTTTTCGGTTATCGACAAGGCCAGCGGCCGCTGGCTGGGCCGAATCGGGCCGTGGCAACCGGAGGGCTGGCCGGGTTCCGAGGTCGGCTGGGGCCTGCACCCGGATGCCCAAGGCCAGGGCTATGGCCTGGAGGCCGCCACCGCTGCCATCGACTATGCCTTCGACGTGCTGGGCTGGTCAGAGGTGATCCACTGCATCGACCCGGATAACCGACCCTCGCAGGTTCTGGCCGAGCGGTTGGGCTCCTACAATCAGGGCCCGACGCGGATGCCGCCGCCCTTTGACCACATCGCCTGCGACCGGTGGGGTCAGACCCGGGCCGAATGGTGCTCCCGCCGGGCTTGAGGCTGGAACGGATTGCGAACATAAGGGTCGCATGGCTGCTTCCGAGACGCTCAGATTCACCTTTTCACGGCCCGAGACGACCCTGGCGGTGACGCGGGGCGCGGCGCGGGTGATGTCGGCGTTGGGCTATACCNCCTTGCTGGAGGTCAGCCTGCCCAATGGTCGCCGGGCCGACATCCTGGCCCTGGGGCGCAAGGGCGATCTGGTCATTGTTGAGGTCAAGTCGGGCCTTGAGGATTACCGTTGTGACCAGAAGTGGCCTGACTATGCCCCCTATTGCGACGCGCTCTACTTCGCGGTCGCGCCAGAGTTTCCGCAACACCTCATCGGCGACGACTGCGGTCTGATCGTGGCCGACGGCTTTGGTGGGGCGGTGATTCGCGAGGCTCCGGTGAGCCCCCTGGCCGCTGCCCGGCGCAAGGCCTTGCTGATCGCCTTTGGCCGACTGGCGGCCTTGCGGGCGGGGCGGGACGCGCCTCCCGCACCAGGACCTGCTCTGACGACGACCGTTTAAGGCGCGGCAAGGGTCCGCTCCTGGCCTGATTTGTCCCTGTTTGTCCCGGTTTGGGCAAAATTGGGTCTGAACAGTCTGAAGAGTCTGATCTCAGCAGAGTCTGATCTCAGCGCACCGGTCGACCGCCTGAACGTGCTCTCTTGTGAACGCACTCCCTGAACCGGAAAGCGTCAAACACACACCTGTCAAAAACCCGAGCAGACGCTAACACCCCCATGCGTCATTTCTGGACGCAGGCCCGCGCAGATCGAGATCTTTTTCCCGCTTCGCATGGGGCGGGTTCCGGGCGGATCGCGCGTCTAGCGTGGTGCGCGCTTGGCCAGAATGCGTTGCAGGGTGCGGCGGTGCATCCCCAGCCGCCGCGCGGTCTCGGAGACATTGTGGTCGCACAGCTCATAGACGCGCTGGATGTGCTCCCATCGCACCCGGTCGGCACTCATGGGATTGACCGGTGGTTCAGGCGCTTCGCCGGTGGCCAACAGCGCCTTGACCACATCATCGGCATCGGCGGGCTTCTGCAGATAGTCGACGGCCCCGGCCTTGACGGCCGCAACGGCGGTGGCGATGGCCCCGTAACCGGTCAACATGACGATGCGGGCATCCTCGCGCTGCTCTCGGATGGCCTCCACGACCTTCAGCCCGTTGCCGTCTTCCAGGCGCATATCCAGGACAGCAAAAGCCGGGACTCGCTCATTCAGGGCCCGCTCAGCCTCAGCCACAGAGTCCGCTGTGCGGACCTCAAAGCCCCGGCTCTCCAGCGCCCGACCGAGACGCGAACGCAAGGCCTGGTCGTCATCCAGCAACAACAGGGATCGGTCCTTGAGGGTCTGGATCAGGGATTCTGTGTCGGTCATTGCATCCGTCCTTAAAGCGCAGGTCGTGCATCCGGGGGCCAAGGTCAAGAGGCCAGGGTCAAGAGGCCAGGCTAGGGAGCTTTAGGTCGTTCCTGCGTCGCCGCTCGCAACAGGGCTGGCTTCCAGGGCCTGGCGCGGCCAGCGCACCGTGACCCTGGCCCCCGAAAGGGTATGCGGGCCTGAGCTGGCCTGGGGTCCGGCGCGCCGTCGTGCCGCGTCGGCGGATCCGGCGCTGAGGCGGGCTCCCGTGCGTTCGAGCAGGGTGCGGGCGATGAAGAAGCCCAGGCCCATGCCCCTGGGTGTCGGCCAGATCTTCCGGCTGGGGCGCGGGCCTGTCCGGGACGTCCCGGGCCGGGACCGGAGTGCGTGCCGATTTGCGGCCAGGAAGGTGGGCCGGGCGGCCCCGGCCAGTTGCGCTGCGGCGGCCAACTGATCGACCAGGGCGCGACGGGCCTTGCCCTGGGGCCGGCTTGTCACATAGGGCTGGCCCAGGCGTGGGAGAATNTCGCTGGAAAACCCCGGGCCGTCGTCCAGGACCTCGATCTGGATCCAGCCGGCATCGACCCAGGCCTGAACCCGGACCGTCGACCGGGCAAAGTCGGCGGCATTCTCCACCAGGGTCGATAGACCATGCAGGACTTCAGGCAGACGCCGAACCCGGGGTGGCGCTCGGCCATCGGCGGTGACCACAGTACAGGTGATATCGAGGTCAAAGCCACGGTGGGGAGCCACGACTTCTTCCAGCAGGGTTTTCAGACTGACCTCGGCGAAGGCGGTGTCGCCGTCCTGCGGGCGTTGCGACAGGGTCTTAAGGATGCCGCGACAGCGCTCGGCCTGCTGCAGGATCAGTGTGGCGTCCTCGGCGGCGGCGCTGCCGGGGGCGGAGGCTCGAAGCAATTCCCGCGCGACGACCTGGATGGTGGCCAGCGGCGTACCCAGTTCATGCGCCGCGGCCGCCGCCAGACCGCCGAGGGCCGCCATGCGCTGTTCGCGTTGCAGGACGTCCTGGGTCGTGGCCAGGGCCAGCTCCAGCTTCTCGGCATCGACAGCCACGCGCCAGGCATAGCCGGCGGTGAAGAAGAGACCGACCACCAGGGCCAGGCCCATGCCGAACTTGTAGAGCGGCGGTATGTCCAGAGACTGGCTCAATCGCCAGGGCAAGGGCAAGGACCAGTAGAACAGCACCACCACGGTCAGCAGGGCCAGCAGGGCCAGGCCGAATGCCTGTCGGGTTGGCAGGGCCGCCGCCGCAATCGTCACCGGGGCTACCAGCAACAGGCAGAAGGGATTCTCCAGCCCTCCGGTGAGGCCGAGCAGGCATCCCAGCTGGATGATGTCGAAGCCCAGCTGCAGCGCGGGCTCGAAGCCGTCGGCACGGTCTTCCCCGACCTTGAGGCTGCGCATGGCACCTATGTTCATGGCCACCGACACAAGGATGACCAGCAGGCACGGGGCCAGGGGCAGGGGAAANTGCAGGGCAAAATAGGCCGTCAGGATTGCGGCCGTCTGACCGATGATGGCCAGCCAGCGCAGCACCACCAGGGTCGACAGATTCAGGCCCCGCCCGCGCCGAGGCAGGTTGCGCCAACCGGCCATGGCGCGACGCGGCATGTCGCCGCTCTTGGCTGGGGTCACAGCAGTGGTGTCTTCTGTCGCGCTCACCTGGGCCTTATAGACCGTCCCAGACCCATCTGACGACAAGGTTGCCCATGCCCCGCCGCCCGATCCTGATCCTTGCAGCAACCTGTTTCGTGCTGGCCGCGGCCCTGGCCGGCTGGGCCATCTATCGCGTCACCCAGGCGCCGACCGGCGGCGCAGGCCAGGCTGGCCGCAGCGGCGGTGTGGTGATGACGACGGACGGCCCCCAGATCGGTGGGCCATTCCAGCTGGTCGACCAGAACGGGACGACGGTTGATGAGCGCCTGCTGCAGGGTAAATGGAGCCTGGTCTTCTTTGGCTTCACCTATTGCCCGGACTACTGCCCGACGACGCTGACCATGCTGGACGCGGTGCGTCAGCAGCTGGGGCCGCTGGGCGAGGATGTGCAGATCATATTCATCAGCGTCGACCCCCAGCGTGACACGCCGCAACAGCTGAAGGACTATCTGTCGTCGGATGGATTCCCTGAAGGGGTGATCGGCCTGACCGGCACGCCGGACCAGGTAGCCCAGGCCGCCCGCGCCTACCGCGTGCTCTACAGCCGTCAGGGCGACGACGACGCGACCTATATGATGCAGCACAGCCTGACGATCTATCTGATGGGCCCCGATGGTCGCTTTCGGGCCCCGCTGTCGCACGATCTGGCCCCGGATCGGGCAGCCCAGGTCATCCGCAATGCCATGGCCCGTGGATAACTCTCTTCTCCCGACACGCTTTAGACGTTGATATTCCCTTTGCGATCGCCCAGCTAAGGTCACGCAAACCCGGCGCTGTCGGGGCCGATGCAGGAAACGCATGCTCTATTCCCTTCACGAGCTGGCTTACCATTCCGCAGCTCCGTTTCGCCTGGGTGCCCAGATCGCCCGGGACTTTNGGACTTCGCCCNTCAATCCGGTGGCGGACACCGCGATTGGCCGCACAGCCTACGCCTCGGCCGAGCTGTTCGAGAACATGACCCGCCGCTATGGCAAGCCAGCCTGGGGCCTGAACACGATCGAGATCGACGGCAAGCCCGTGCGGATGGTCGAGCAGACCGTCTGGGCCTCGCCCTGGTGCCGCCTGGTGCGGTTTGCCCGCAATATCGGCGACCTGAAGCGGGCGGGTAAGCCAACAGCAGCCCCGTCCGTGCTTATCGTGGCCCCTCTGTCGGGGCACTATGCCACCNTGCTGAAAGGCACGGTCCAGGCCTTCGCGCAGGATCACGACGTCTATATCACCGATTGGGTCAACGCCCGGCAGGTGCCGATGCTGGAGGGGCGTTTCGACTTTTCCGACTATATCGACCACGTTCGCGAGATGCTGGCCGTGATCGGCCCCAGGGCGCACGTTGTGGCCGTGTGCCAGCCGGGCCCGCCTGTGCTGGCGGCGGCGGCCCTGATGGCCATGGACAACGACCCCAACCGTCCGGCCTCGATGACCTTCATGGGATCGCCCATCGATGCGCGCCTGTCGCCGACAGTGACCAACCAGTTGGCTGAGGAAAAGCCCTTCGCCTGGTTTAAGTCGAACATGATTCACACCGTGCCGTGGCCCTATCCGNGGGTCGGACGCCGGGTCTATCCAGGCTTTGTGCAGCTCTACAGCTTCATGTCCATGAATGAGGACCGGCACATCGATGCCCACCGCGAGTATTTCGACCACCTGGTGGCCGGGGACGGCGACGAGGCGGCCAAGCACAAGGAATTCTATGACGAGTATCTGTCGGTACTGGACCTGACCGAGGAGTTCTATCTGCAGACCATAGACATTGTGTTCCAGCAGCACCTGTTGCCGCGCGGCCTGCTGGAGCATCGCGGGCGTCGCGTCGACCTGACCGCCATCACCGACATCGGCCTGATGACCGTTGAGGGCGAGAATGACGACATCTCCGGCGTCGGCCAGACCCAGGCCGCCCATGGCCTGTGCTCCAGCATTCCCGACGACCGCCGCGTGCTGTACGTTCAACCCAAGGTCGGACACTACGGCGTGTTCAACGGTCGCCGGTTCCGGGACGAGATCTATCCGCGTGTTCGCCAATTTGTTTCAGACAACGAAGGCCTCGGTGGCCTATCAGCACGGTCAGACGCTGCCGCCTGAGGTTCTGGGGGTTCCGGCCCGGCTGAGCGTCAACCCCCGCGCCCGCCGCCTGTCCATCCGCATCGACAGCCGCGCGGGCGAGGCGGTGTTGATCTCCCCAGTCGCCGGGGCCTTGTCGACGTCATCGCCTTTGCCCACACGCGCCGCGACTGGATGCGCGCGCGTCTGGCTGAGCGCAAAACCGGTCAGCCGTTCGTGCCCGGCTCGGACATTCCGCTCAAAGGTCGCCAGGCGCGGCTTGAGGCCACCGGCGGGGCTGGGGCGGCTCGCCTGGTCGAAGACGGCACAGGGCAGTGGATCATCCGGTCAGGGGCGAAGGTGCTGCCTTCTCTCGCCGGATTGAGGCCCTGCTGCGTCGGCTGGCGCGCGAGGCCCTGGTGGCCCGGACCGATCACCATCTGAACCAGCTAGGCCTTGCGCCAGTGACGGTTTCCATCGGCGATGCCGGGTCACGATGGGGCTCCTGCAGCCCGCACAACCGTTCGATCCGCTATAGCTGGCGGGTGGTAATGGCGCCCGAATGGGTGCTCGACTATCTGGCTGCGCACGAGGTGGCACACCTGGTCCATGCCGACCACAGTCCGGCCTACTGGTCCGTGGTCCAGCGCCTCTATGGCGATCACAAGCCAGCCCGGCGCTGGCTCAAACCCACGGCGCAACCCTGCACGCCATGGGGCGCTAGACCCTGATCGGTTGAGGTGGAATCGTTTGGCTGCTCCGCGCCGCCCTTCGGGTCGGGATTCCACTGATGCCGCGAATCAGGCTCTCGCGATGACCTGGACCGAAATCCGAGTTTCGTCGCACAGCGCCCAACCAAACCGATTTCGGTCTAGGCCGCCGGGCGATCAGAAGAACAGGGGCTCCGGCTCCCGCTCCCGCGCTGCCGGCGGCTTTTCGGGGTCGCGCGGACGGGGCGGCTGTTGCGGTTGCGGCGCCGTCGGTCGGACCACCGGTGCTGTCACCGGCTCCTCGCGACGCGAGGGTTGGGGTTGTGGTTGCGGTTCGGGCGGGTCCTCCCCGTCGAACAGGTCGCCCAGGCCGGTGATCAGATCCTCGATCGGCTGCGGGGCCTGCCAGCCCTCGGGCATGGCCGGGCCATCGGGGATGCGCGGGGCATTCAGGCGCGGCAGGGCCGCTTCCATAAAGCCCTTCCAGATCGCCGCCGGGGCCCCGCCGCCGGTCACGCCGCGCATGGCGGTGTTGTCGTCCTTTCCGACCCAGACGGCGGTAACAAAGCCGCCGGTATAGCCGACAAACCAGGCATCCTTGTAGTCGGAGGTGGTGCCGGTCTTGCCGGCCAAATCGCGTCCGCTGATGGCCGCGCCGCGCCCGGTGCCAGAGGTGATCACCCCGCGCAGCATCTGGTTCAGATAATAGAGGAAGGGGTTGTTGATGGCCTGCATCGGCGCATCACGGNNGGTGCGCTGATAGATGACCCGTCCCTGTCGCGTGCGGATGCGTGAGATGCCGTGGGCCTGAACCCGGCGACCGCCGTTGGCAAAGGCATCATAGGCCTGGGCCATCTCCAGCGGGCTGACCTCCACCGCCCCGAGGGCCATGGCCGGCTCCAGGCCGATCCGGCTCTCGATGCCCAGACGGCGGGCGGTGCGGCTGACGTTGTCGCGACCGATCTGGTCGGCCAGTCCGGCGGCGACCGTATTGGTCGACTGGGCCACCGCATTGGCCAGGGTCATTTCGCCGTTGAAACGGCCCGAATAGTTGCGCGGCGACCAGCCGCCGATGCGGATCGGCTCGTCGACCACCCGACTTTCGGGNGTGTAGCCGCTCTCCAGGGCGGTCAGATAAACAAAGGGCTTCCAGGCCGAGCCTGCCTGACGGCGGGCATCGACGGCGCGGTTGAACTGGCTGTCGGCATAGGAGGCCCCGCCGATCATCGCCCGGACCCGGCCTTCGCCGTCCAGGGCCACCAGGGCGGCTTGCTGTACGCCCTTGGAGCGATCGCGATCCAGAATGCGGCGCACCGAGCGTTCGGCGGAGGTTTGCAGGGTCAGATCCAGGGTCGTTTCGACGATCAGATCCTCGGTCTGCTCGCCGATCAGTTCACGCACCTGCTTGTCGGTCCAGTCGATGAAATACTGGGCGTGCTGGGTGGCCAAGGTGCGCGACACGATCACCGGGCGGGTCACGGCCTGGGCGCGTTGTTCGGGGGTGATCACGCCCGCATCGACCATCTCATCCAGCACGACGGTAGCNCGGGCTGCGGCCCGTTGGCTTTCGGACACGGGTGAGTATCGTGCCGGCGCCTTCAGCAGGCCTGCCAGCAGGGCGGCCTCGCCGACGCTGAGGTCTTTGGCACTCTTGTCGAAATAGCGTTGTGACGCCGCTTCGATGCCATAGGCCCCGGCTCCGAAGTAGACGCGGTTCAGATACAGTTCGAGGATCTCTTTCTTGGTGAACTTCATCTCCAGCCAGACCGCCAGCATCAGCTCCTGCACCTTGCGCTTCAGGTTCTGATCAGGGCTGAGGAACAGGTTNTTGGCCAGCTGTTGGGTCAGGGTGGAGCCGCCTTGCACCACGCGCCCGGCGCGCATGTTGGCGACCACCGCCCGGCTCATGCCGACCGGATCAAACCCGGGATGGCGATAGAAGCGGCGGTCTTCGATGGCGATGAAGGCTGCCGGCACATAATCTGGCAGGGTGTCCAGATTGATCGGTGCGGACTGCTGGGCACCCCGGGTGGCGATCAGCGCCCCGTTGCGATCCAGATAGGTGATCGAGGGCTGGCGATTGACGTCATAAAGGGACGAGGTGTCCGGCAGGTCGCGGGCAAAGACCGCAAAGAACACCACCAGGAAGATGATGCCCCAGACCGCCAGCACGGCCCCCCAGTAAATCAGCCGTTGCAGCCAGCTCCGGCCTCCGCCGGGTCGAGGGTTGCCGCCAGAGCCCCCTGCGCCAGAACCGCCACCACCCGCGCGGCGGCTGCGCCAGTCATTCAATCTGTCCTGCAGATTTCCCATCGCCGTTTCTCAGTCGCCTCGATCCGGGAGTCCCGGTGTCCACTGAACCTGTTCACGCAATCGTGAGCACTGTTTCCGCCGAAACAATGGCCGAATCCTTACCGGGCCAGAAAGGCCTCGACCTCGCGTTCGAACCGCCCGGGCTGGTCATACATGATGAAATGGGCGCTATCGTCGATACGGGTCAGGGTGGCACCGGGCAGATTGGCGAAGGAGGCCCGGTAGATGCCATCGGTGATTTCGTTGGTCATGCGCGGATCGTTGAACTTCACATACAGCACGGTCGTGGGGGCGGTGATGGCCGGCAGTTCGGGACGCAGGTCGGTGATGATCAACTCCCGGAAGGCGGCCGAGGACACCTTCTGGTCCGAGCGTTCGCTGTCGCGCAGCGCCCCGGCCCGGCGGCTCTCGGTGTTGATCATGCCGGTGATCGAGGCATTGGACTGGGCCTGATAGGCCTCGCGCGGGCTGTTGGCCATCATGGCGCACATCTGGTCGGCCACCGGTTGAACCGATGCGACGGTGGGATTGCTGCCCCGCTGGGCAAACATGGCCCCCATGAACGGCACCATATCAACGACCATGAGACGGCCGACCAGATCCGGGTGACGGGCCGCCAGCATCATGGCGATCGTCCCGCCCATGGAGTGGCCGATCACGGCCGCGTGGTGGATGTTGTTCTCGCGGATGTAGCGGGCCAGCTCGTCCGCGACCGGAGCGGCGACCAATGAGGGTGTATCGCCCTGGGCATTGTCCATCGCCGGGGCCCCGGCAAAGCCCTGGATGTGCAGGGCATGCAGGCGGTAGCGGCTGCCCAGGGCTGCATCCAGATCATCAAAGACATGCGGAGATGAGGACAGGCCGGGGATCAGGATGATGTCCGGNGGCCCCTCGGTGCCGCTGACACGAACGTGGAATCGACCGGATTCGAAGTTGGCGTGGTGATCGCCGTGGGCGGCCTGGGCGCGATCTTCACCCTGATGGGTGCCGTGGTCCGCCGAAGAATGGGCCGCATGTCCCTGATGTCCAGAATGGTCGACATGCCCGGCATGAGCATTCTGGGCGTGGGCCGCCGTGACCGGGGCCATGGTAAGGCTGGCAAATGCGATCAAGGACATGAGGCTGCGCGACATGGGCACTCCAACGAAGGATTACAGATCAGTCTCGCACCTTAGCGGCAAACCCGGAGGGCGAAAGCGCGATCTTGGGCAGGACGAGCGTGGCAGCGCCGAACCCTGCATCTCGTCGGGTCAGATCTTGACGGGGTTCAGTCCTGCTGCGCGGAGGCGTGGAGCGATCTTCTTCATCTTCAAAAACTCCGCCGCGAACGAAGGTTGCAAGCCTACGGCCTCGCAGAACTCTTTCCCGGAAACGTTTTCCAGCATGTGAGCATGCTTGATTACCTGAAGGTGCAATTCTGCGATGTAGCCCTTTCTAGGTGAACCCTCGAGAGCGGCTTTGATGTCGTCGTAGATCGTTGTGGCTGGCATATCGTTTTCCTCAGTCGTGATGACGTGAACATACTTTGTAAAAAATAAAAATCAATAGCTAAATTAATCTAGAAAAAGATTTATTCGTCAGTCCACGTGACGTTCGAATTTCTGGGGATATGGTCGGTCATGGCAGAACCTGATTTGACCAACAGAACGCTTGCACAATCCGCCCCGCCGCCGACCGCCTTCGGACAGGGTTTCGTGCGCGATACCTGGTATTTTGTGGCCCTGGCACGGNACGTGACCCCGGGCAGTCTGAAACGCTATGAACTGATGGGCGAGCCGGTTCTGGTCGGTCGCACCCAGGCCAAGACGGGCACGGGCGACAACGGACAGGTGTTTGCCATGCGCGACATTTGCCCGCACCGCGCCGCGCCCCTGTCGGCAGGACGAGTGGTGGACAAGCCGGGCGAGGGCCAGACGGTAGAGTGCCCCTACCACGGCTGGCGCTTCCGGCCTGATGGGGTCTGTGCCGCCATTCCTNCGCTGGTGGATGACCAGGCGTTCGAGGCCGACCGCATCCGGGTGCGATCCTATCCGGTGCACGAAAGTCAGGGGCTGGTGTTCGTATGGATGGCGTCAGAGACCCGGCCTGGCATGGCCCCGGAACCAGATCATGCGCCGCCCGTGTTCCCGGGCGTGGTTGGCGGTGGCCCGCGGCTGGTTGAGACCATGGTGTTCGACAGCCATATCGATCATGCGGTGGTCGGCCTGATGGACCCGGCCCACGGCCCCTATGTGCATCAGCAGTGGTGGTGGCGCTCCGAGCACTCGATGCATGAGAAGGCCAAGGCCTTCGAGCCGCGGGAGTTCGGCTTTGCCATGGTCCGCCACGCCCCCTCCTCCAACAGCCGGGCCTACAAGATCCTGGGCGGAGCGCCAGCTGCTGAAATTAGCTTCCGCCTGCCCGGCTATCGCTGGGAGCATATCCAGGTCGGCGAACGGCAGGTGCTGGCTTTGACCTGCCTGACCCCGCTGACGGATACGGCGACCCGGATCACCCAGATTTTCTGGTCCGATCACTGGGTGTTCGGCATCGCCAAACCCTTCCTGCGCCAGGGCGTGGTGGCCTTCTTGAAACAGGACGGTGGCATGGTGAACCTGCAGAACGAAGGCCTGCGTTATGATCCGGCCCTGATCTGGATCGACGATGCCGACAAACAGGCCAAATGGTACCAGCAGCTCAAGCGGGAATGGATCAAGAGCCGGGCCGAGGGCCGGGCCTTCGTCAACCCGGTGAAGGCGACCACCCTGCGCTGGAAGAGCTGAGGTTCGGACGTTTCGTCGTCAAACCGTAAAGCAAGCCTGATAGCGCTGCCCCGATTTGGACCTTTCGGCCGAGGGGATGCAGCCATGGTCAAGACTATCAAGGTGGGCTCTGCCGGCTTGCTGGCGCGGTCGCCCAGCCACCTGCTTCACCGGGCGGTGCAGCTGTCGCTGGAAATCCACGGCGAGGAAGCCGGACCGGATGGTTTGACGCAAAGGCAGTTCGCCGTGCTGGAGGTTGTGGGTGGCTATCCCGGCCTCAGCCAGACGGATCTGGTGCGGCTCACCGGGATCGATCGCTCGACCCTGGCGGATCTGGTCGCGCGAATGGCCACAAAGGGATTGTTGGATCGCGAGCGCTCGACGCTCGACGCGCGGGCGATGGTCGTGCGGCTGTCAGAGGCTGGAAAGCTGGCGCTGGAGACGGCGCGTCCCCAGGTGGTCGCTGCCGATGCCCGGCTGCTGGCGCTTCTGCCCAAGTCCCGGCGCGATGTCTTTATCGGCCTGCTGACCGAGCTGGCCCGCACCGCAGACCGGAAACCCGACGAGCAAAAGGCCGAAGCACGCGCCGCCAAGAAGGCTGAGCGCGACGCCAGAAAGGCGGCCAGGAAGGCCGAAAAGCAGGCGACCAAGACCGCTGCCAAGGCTGACAAGGCGGCCCCATCGAAGTCAGCCAAGACGGCCAAGGCAGCCAAGGCCACCAAGGGCAAGGCGACCAAGAAATCGAAGGCAGGCTAGACCCGGATATCCAGCAGCCGTCCCGGTCGCGCGGGCTCAGCGCGGTCCATAGAGCCCCCTTGGCTTGCGGCGGAACCTTGCGAGGGGGTGTGGCTGCGACGAGTTCCGGTTGGGCCGTAATCCCAGCCAGCGCCTGTCGGAAGAAGGCTGCCTGGGCGGCGCGGGCTGCGCCCGATGGGCCGCCAGCTATCCCTCCGGACAGGTCCGGTGATGTCCCGGCCCGTTGCGGTGCGGCGGCGAAGGACGACAAGGGATCCGACAGGGGCGGCAGGCTGCTCATACCGCTGACCCTTAACCAAACCTGCGCACAAAGGGTTAATGCTCTCGGGTGCCCGTCGTCAGGTGTCGAGCATCCGCCTCGGACTGAATGGGCCCCGACACCTTGGCCCGGATGCGTCCCTCGGCGTCGACGGCAAGNGTTTCCGGCACCCCNGACAGTCCCAGGTCCAGCCCGGCGCGACCTTCAGCATCGACCAGCACGACGTCGAACGGATTGCCCAGCTCCTGCNNAAAGGCGGCGGTATCGGCGGGGTCATCCTTGTAGGCAATGCCGACGATGCGGTGACCCTGGGCCTTCATCTGCATTAGCTGTGGATGCTCCAGACGGCAGGGCGCGCACCAGCTCGCAAACAGATTGATGATGACGGGTTGCCCCTCGCCAACGGTGGCCAGGTCGCGGGTGTCGGTTAAGGCATCGCTTCCGCTCAGGACCGGAAGACTGCGCGGCGGCAAGGCTTGCCCCACCAGGGCATCGGGCCGGTATTCTGGGTCCTGGCGCAGGGCCCAGAACCCGAACACGAGGGCCAGGGCGATCAGGGCCGCCAGGGGAACAAGGGCCAGCCAACGTCTCACGACGGCGTCGTCTCCGACATCGCCCGCGCCACATCCTGCCGGGCCCAGGTGCGTGCGCGAAGCCAGGACCGGACGATGATCACCGCGAGGCCCAGCGCTGTGACACCCCAGGAGCCCCATACGAAGACGCCGTAACGCCCCATGTCCAGGTCCATAGGCATGGATCAGGTCTCCCAGGCCAGGCGTGCCTGCCGGGCGAGCACCCGGCGACGCACGATTTCGGTGCGAATGTCTGTCAGCCAGGCGGCCAGGAACACGGCCCCGAACGCGGACATCATGGTCAAGAGCGGCCACAGATACTCCGGTCCCATGGCCGGGCCCTCGGCCCGCAGCAAGGAGGCGGGCTGGTGCAGGGTGTTCCACCAGTCGACGGAGAAGCGCACGATCGGCAGATTGATCAGACCGACCAGCCCCAGGACGGAAGCGGCCCGGCTGGCCTTGGCCTCATCGTCGATGGAGGCCCTCAGCGCCAGATAGGCGATATAGAACAGGAACAGCACCATCACCGACATCAGCCGCGCATCGCCCCACTCCCACCAGGTGCCCCACATCGGGCGGCCCCACAGACTGCCAGTGATCAGGGCCAGGGCGGTAAAGATCATGCCGGGAAAGGCGGCGGCGCGGGCGGCGGCATCGGCCAGCGGATGTCGGAACACCAGGGCAAAGAAGCTGGAGATGCCTAGGGCGGCATAGGCCCCNAGACCCAGGGTGGCGGCGGGCACATGCACGAACATGATCCGCACTGTATCGCCCTGCTGATAATCCTCTGGTGCCGTGAACGACAGCCAGGCTCCGGCCAGCAACAGCCCCGCCGCCGCCAGCCAAAGGACGGGCATCAGCGGGCGCGTGAAGCGCATAAAGCGATCAGGGTTGGCCAGGCCGAACATCGAGGCGTCTTTAGCCTTGCTCTGTCATTGGCGCCACTGTGCAATCTGGGCCTCGTCGTTGTGGCAAGGAATGGCTAGGCTGGGGCCATGGAAACCGTTGATGAGCGCTGGGCGCGTCTGGCCNCCCACGTCCAGGTGCTGGGCCCTGCCGATTCGGAGCCGCGGCCCGCAGTGATCCTGTTCCATGGCTGCGGGGGCTTGCGGCCCCACCTGCCCCTCTACGCCCAGGCGGCGGTCAATGCCGGATGGCGGGCCTTCATCGTCGATTCCTACGCCCCGCGTGGCTGGGCGCGCGAGTTTGCATTGAGCATGGTTTGCACCGGTCTGTTGCTCCAGGGCTGGCAGCGCGGCGGCGATGTGGTCGCGGCGGTGCATGGCATTTCAGCCCGCCCGGACGTCGATGCGGGCCAGATCGCCCTGGCCGGCTGGAGCCACGGCGGCTGGGGCATGATGGAAGCCTTCAGTGCGGATCGATCCCAGCCCGCCGCACTCTATCTGAAGGATGCCGAGCGGGTTGACCTGTCGNGGGTTCAGGCCGCCTGGCTGGCCTATGCCTATGTCGGCTTTGTCGCCTTCAACCGGATGCGGCCATGGCGTATCCAGCCCCGGACGCTGAACGTTATCGCTCGCCGCGACCATCTGACCACGGTACGCAATGCCCGCACCGTCTCCGATGCGATCCAGAGCTGGGGCTGTGAGGTCGAAACCTGGATCGCCGACGGCACCCACAGCTTCGACGAACCCAGCTCGACCCCACCGATGCGGCACGACCCAGCCCTGACCCAGGATGCCATTGGCCGGTTCGTCGGCTTGCTGAAGGCGAGCGCCAGGCAGGGCGAGATCGCCTAGTTCGTCGGGCTGGCCAGCACCGTGTAGAGGATGCGCCGGCGGGCCTGGAAGCCGAGCGACCGGTAGAGAGCCTGGGTCGCTTCGGCCTCGGCGAAGGCATGCAGGAAACAGGCGTCGCCCTCATCCAGAATGCGCCCGACCACCACCCGCATCAAAGCCTTGGCCAGGCCCCGGCCTCGATGATCCGGGTGGGTGCAGACGGCCGACACCTCCGAAAAGCCTTCGACCCTCAGGCGCGTCCCGGCCATGGCAATCAGCTGCCCGCCCTCCCGAATGCCGACGAAGCCGCCGAACGCGAACGTGCGGGGNCGGAACGGTCCCGGCTTGGTCAGCGTGGCCAGGGCATAGACATCCTCCGCGTCGGCCTCCCCNAGCGGATGCCAGTCCACGGTCCGGGGCGCGGCGTCGGGCGTCAGGGTCGTGGCGACCATCTGCACCAGCGGGGTCCGAAAGGCGACCGACGCCCCTTCGGGCACCCAGGTCGCCAGCGCTGTGCCCTCGGTCTCCAGAAACCCGGCGCCGGGATAGGCCTGGCACAGGCTTGCCAGATCGTCGGTGGCCGACGGGTCGCGGGCGGCGGCAAAGATGCCAATATCCGGCTGGATGCGCACCGCCTCGCCCCGACACATGGCCAGATGCGCCTGTCGCCCGGTCAGAGCGGACCAGATCGGGCGGTCGAGGGGTGGTTCACGCCCGCCAGAAGCCGACGATCTTTTTGACCTCATCGACCACCGGGTCGGCGGCGGCGGCGGCACGCTGGGCACCATCTGCCAGAACACGATCGATTTCGGCGGGGTCGGCCATCAGGCGGTTCATCTCACTTGTCACCGGGGCCAGCGAGGCCACGGCCAGCTCGGCCAGCCTGGGCTTGAAGGCCCCGAAGCCCTGACCGGCGAATTCAGCCAGTACGGCCTCGCGGCTGGTGTCGGCCAGGGCCGCATAGATGGTCACCAGGTTTTTGGCCTCGGGTCGTCCGTCCAGCCCTTCCAGCGTTTCGGGCAGAGGATCGGGGTCGGTGCGGGCTTTNTTGATCTTGCTGGCGATAGCATCAGCGTCGTCCGACAGGCTGATGCGGCTCTGGTCCGATGGGTCGGACTTGCTCATTTTGGCCGAGCCGTCACGCAGGGACATGACGCGCGGGGCCGGGCCCTGAATGACCGGTTCGGGCAGNGGAAAGAAGCCGGGAACGCCAAAGTCGGTGTTGAACTTGGCGGCGATGTCGCGCGTCAGCTCCAGATGCTGTTTCTGGTCCTCGCCGGTCGGCACTTCGGTAGCTTTGTAGACCAGGATATCGGCGGCCTGCAGCACCGGATAGGTATAGAGGCCGACCGAGGCCCGCTCTTTGTGCTTGCCCGACTTCTCCTTGAACTGGGTCATGCGGTCCAGCCAGCCGAGGCGGGCGACGCAGTTGAGGACCCAGGCCATCTCCGAATGCGCCCGCACGGCGGACTGCGGAAAGATCACGCTGCGGGCCGGGTCCAGACCAGCGGCCAGATAGGCCGCCGCAATCTCACGCGTCTGGGCGGTCAGCACCGCCGGGTCCTGCCACACGGTGATGGCGTGCAGATCGGCCACGAACAGATAGCAGGGGCCCCGCNNATCCTGCAGCTGGGTGAACCGCTTCAGGGCCCCCAGATAGTTGCCCAGGTGCAGGGCCCCGGTGGCCTGGATGCCCGAGAGGATGCGGCGCGGGCCGGCGTANGGCGGCGGGGTCTCTTCAGTCATCAATCCAGTCCAGAGGCGGGGCCAGACACGGAGGCCCCCGGTTCGCGCTTCAGGGCCGACTTGATCTCATCGACGCTGACGGCGCGGAAAAGCACGATGCTGGCCCCATAGACAAGGGCCCCCAGGCCACAGACGACGATAACCGCGATTTCCTTGGTCAGCAGCAGGCGTGACAGGGCGTCGTAGTTCAGCGAGGCCGAGAACAGCATGGCCCCCATGACGGCGCTGGCAGCCAGCAGGCGCGCCATGCGGTTGGCAAAGGCTCCGCGCGGCGACCAGCTGCCCTCTCGCGCCAGCGTCGACGCCAGCAGGAAGACATTGACCCAGGCTGACAGGCTGGTGGCAACGGCCAGGCCTAGCACCCCGTCATGTCCATGCGCTGATAGCCAGAAGAACAGGGCTGACCCGACGGTGATGGTGATGACCACGGCAGCAATGGCAAATCGCATCGGCCGCTTGGTGTCCTGACGGGCAAAGAAGGGAGGGGTCAGCACCTTGGCCAGGACGAAGGCCGGCACGCCCCATGCGAACTGTCGCAGCACATCAGCGGTTCGGGCAGCATCGTAGCTGGTGAAGGCTCCGCGCGTCACCGTCGCATCGATGATGAAGAACGGCATCACAAACAGCGCCACCGCTGCCGGCAAGGTGAAGGCCATGGCCAGGGCGATGCCATCGTCCAGGGTCTTGCGACCGCCCTCGTGGTCATCCGAGACAAAGGCGCGGGTCAGGCGCGGGACCAGGGCCAGGCCAATGGCGACTCCGACCAGGCCCAGCGGCAGCTGGTAGAGACGGTCGGCATTGTGCAGGACCGAGCGAGCCCCCTCGTCCGAGCCCGTCAGCACCTGACTGACCAGAGAGTTGACCTGCATGGCACCGCCCGCAATCGCACCCGGCACCGCCAGCGACAGGGCCTTCTTTACATTGTCGGTCAGGCGCGGCCANGCCAACTTCAGTCGCACACCCAGGCGCCGGACGCCCCACCAAAGCAGGATGGCCTGGGCCAGCCCCGACAGGGTTACCGCGGCACACACCATCAGCAGCAGAGGCACTTGCCCGGCGGTTCCGCGCAGGGCGGGCACCCAGATAGGTGCGATGAGGGGGATCAGAGTGAAGACATTGAGCAGGATCGGAACCCCGGCCGACAGGGCAAACTTGCCGGCCGTGTTCAGCACGCCTGACAGCAGTGACGCGATGGTCATGCAGGCCAGATAGGGCATGGCTAGCTGGGTGGCCGTGACGGCGGCGGCCATGACGCCCGGGTTGTTCTTCCAGGCCGACAGCAGCCAGGGCATGATGGCGGGCGTGGCCAGCTGCACCAGAACACAAAAGCCCGCCACGACGGCGAACATGAACGACAGGGCTTCAGAGGCGGTCACGGCGGCGGCCTCATCTCCGTCCCGCGCACGAACGCCGGCATAGACGGGCACAAACGCCTGGGCGAAGGCCCCCTCTGCAAACAGACGCCGGAACAGGTTGGGCAGCATCAGGGCCGTGGTGAAGGCATCCATCATCGGGCCCTGCCCGAACCGGGCCGCCAGCATCATATCGCGCACAAACCCGAGCAGGCGGCTGCCCAGTGTCAAAGTGGCTTGGACCAGGGTGTTACGCGCCAGGCTCATGCATCAAGACCCGATGGCGGCCGACGGGCCGCAGGGAGGAAAACCAGGCAAGGCCTCTAGCCTGCTTTTCGGCGGGACGATACCGANNCCGCCGCGCACCAAGTTCAGATACGTCTCGCAGGCTGGCTCGCACAGCGCCGGGCGAAGCTTCGGCGGCGGCATCCAGAATGACTTCCAGACGGTGCCGCAGCGCATCCAGTTGGGTTGCATCGGCAGGTTTGCGCCCCTTGCCGTCGACCACATAGAAGCTGTCGACAACGCGCTCACCAAAGGCCGCGGCGTGGGCCGAGCGGATCGATAGCCCCTCTTCAGCCAGACCGGCGGCCACATCAGCCAGCAAGCCGGGGCGATCCGCAGCTGAGACCTCGATCACGGCGGCGGCGTCGTGCTCATCCAGCATGATGACCACGGTCGGGCGCACGTCAAAGACGGCCCTGCGACCGACCGGCTGCGTCAGGGCCGGGCGGCTGCGAACGCTGTCACGCACGGCCGTCTCGACGGTCTGGATCAATCGCGTCAGGCTGCGCGGCTCGGCCTGGCCGAAGGGGGCCCCGGTGCCATCGCGCAGATCGAACACGTCCACCGCCAGCCGGTCGTCGGTGGTAAAGGCGCGTGCACCAGCCACGTCCGCCCCGGCCAATGCCAGGGCAGCGGCGATGTCGGCAAAAAGGCCGGGTCGATCGGTCGCCGCAACGACCAGTCGGGTCTCGCCGTGGTCCCTGTCCCAGTGCGTCAGGGCATCGGCGGCAGCCCGTGCGTCNCGGGCGCGGGCGACCAGCTCTGGAAACAGGTCCACCGGGTTCCAGGCTTCACCGGTGGGGCTGTCGCCACGAAACACGGCTTCGGTTTGCTGGAAAAGTTCCCGCATCAGCTGGCCCTTCCAGCTGTTCCAGACCCCAGGCCCAACCGCGCGGATGTCCGCCACCGTCAGGACCAGCAGGGTCCGCAGCCGCTCCAGATCGCCGACCAGATCGGCAAAGGCCCGGGTCGTGTGAGGGTCGGACACATCCCGCTTCTGGGCAAAGTCGGACAGAGCGAGATGGTGGCGCACCAGCCAGACCACCAGCTCTGTGCGTCGGCGATCCAGTCCCAGCCGGTCGCATGCCCTGCGGGCCGCAATGGCTCCATCTTCAAGCTGACCGCGATCGCCGCCCTTGCCAACGTCGTGCAGCAGCATGGCCAGCATCAGCACTTCGAAGTCGCCAATCCGGTGCACGATGTCCGAAGCCATCGGATGCTCGGCCTTCAGCTTGCCGCGCCAGATGTCGTTGATAATGCCGATGGCCTGAAGCGTGTGCTCATCGACGGTATAGGCATGGTACATGTTGAACTGGGTCTGGCCGACGATCCTTCCCCATTCGGGCAAGAAGCGACCCAGAAGGCCGGTCTCGTTCATCAGGCTGAGGGTGCGATAGGGTCGCTGGCCACCGGCAAGCACATCCAGAAAAGCCCGCGTGGCCTCCGGATCACGACGCAGGGAGGGGGTCACCAGGGACAACGACCGGTTGACCGCCGTCAGGGCGTCCGGATGCAGGTCGAGATTGCGGTTGTCCGCTGTGCGAAACAGCATCAACAGCCGCGCGGGATGCTCAGCAAAGACCTCGGCCCCAGTAACGGACAGGCGCCCGCCGACCTCTACAAACCCCGGCACGTCCAGCTTCTTGTGGCGCACGGGAAAAAGGCGCGACAGCCCCAACGTCGACTTCTGATGGTTGGCCTCCAGCTTGGCGGACAGGGCCCGGGTCAGCGCCCCGACGTCGCGGGCGACGATGAAATAGCGGCGCATGAACCGCTCAACGGCCGGTTCGTCGCCCCTTCCCTTCCACCCCATGCGCTGGGCGACTTCGGGCTGCAGGTCGAAGGTCAGGGTTTCAGACGATCGCCCCGTCAACAGGTGCAGGTGGATGCGAACCCGCCACAGAAAATCGAAGGCCTCTTCAAACAGCCGCCGCTCGCGCGGGGTCAGAAGGTCGCCCATGACGCGGGCCCCCAACGGGCTTTCGGGAGCCAGGGCGCGGGCGATCCAGAACAGGGCATTGAGGTCCCTCAGTCCCCCTTTCCCGTCCTTGATGTTGGGCTCGACGCGATAGCGCACAGCCCCGGTCTTCTGATGGCGCAGATCCCGTTCCGCCAGCTTGGCGGCGATAAAAGTCCGCGGATGGGCATTGGCGACCTGACGGCGAAACTTGGCCATCATCTGATCGGCGAGCTCTTCGTCCCCCTGGAGGAAGCGAGCCTCCAGAAGGGAGGTGCGGATGGTCATGTCCTCGCGGGCCAGCTTGAGACACTCCTGAACGGTGCGGCTGGCATGGCCGACCTTGAAGCCCATGTCCCACAGGCCGTAGAGCATGAAGGCGGTGATGTCCTCGACGCGCTTGGTGGGCTTCGTCTGCCGGAGGAACAGCAGGTCGAGGTCCGAATAGGGNGCCAGCACCCCGCGCCCGTATCCGCCGACGGCCATCAGGGCCAGTCGTTCCGTCGCCGACCCAGGATCCTTCGGCACAGGATGCACGATCTCCGTGGCCAGTCGCCACAAGGTCAGGATCGCCTCGTCGGCGGCCTGGCTATAGAGCCGCGCGACCTCGACGCCATGAGCGCCGCCTTCAAGCTTGCGGGCGGCACGGTTTCAGGCCTGATTCAGCACCTGTCCGATCAGGACACCGGCAGCCTGACGACCATTGGGGCCTCGGACGGCCGCGACGAGCGCGGGGGCCAGGGGGCAACAGGGGTGGAAATTCCCCCTCAAGTGAAGGCAAGGTCGTCATAATCCTTGATGTGTATAGTGGCTTCGAGCAAGACTTGCGACCGTTGGACAATGGTCGGGACGATGACGTCGGGGGCGTGGGCGACGATGCTTGGGGCGGTTACAGGATTGGCATTGGCGCTGGCCTTTGGCGAACCGGATGGGGCCGGGGCCTCTGCCCGCAATGATCGCACCGTGAGTGATATGGCCGCGCGGGTCACAGTGGTTCCCTCTGCGGCCTATGCGCTGACCCCGGAATACCGTCTGTCACGCAATGTGATCGAAGAGATCAACACGCTGAGAGCCGATCCGGCGGCCTACGCCCGGCACCTTGAAGATTACCGCAGCTATTTCGTCGGGGACTCGGTCTACTTGCCGGGAGAGACGCCCTACATGACGGTCGAAGGTGTGAGCGCCGTCGACGAAGCCATTGCCGATCTGCGCAGTCGCCAGCCCATGCGGCCTTTCCGTCCAGAGGGCATTCTGGACTGGGCTGCCTCTGACCACGTGTTCGACCAGGGGCCTCGCGGGGGCCGGGGCCACTTCGGATCCAATGGGCGCGGCCCCACGGAGCGCGCCGCCAACCGGGGCTATCGCGATGGCGTGGCCGAAAACATCTCCTATGGCATGACCGACGCGCGGGCGGTGGTGATCCAGCTGCTCGTCGACGACAGCGCACGGACGCGGGCCCACCGGCATCTGCTGTTCTCGGACCGCTTTGCCTCAGTCGGAGCGGGCTGCGGTGGTCATCGTTCCTATGGCAGCATGTGTGTCATCGACTTCGGCATCTGACGCCCCGTTTCGGGCGCATGACGCCAGCCGTTACTTCGTCAGTAGACTTTTGAGGCGATAGAGCGCTTCAAGCGCCTCGCGGGGCGACAGGTCGTCCGGCTCTAGCGCCTTGAGGGCCTCATCCGCGGGCGAGGGGCGCAGGGCTGGCGCAGGCTCTGCCATAGCGAACAGCGGCAAATCCCCCAGCCGGACATCAGCTGAGCGCTCTCCTTCAAGCCGTTCCAGCACCTGCCGGGCTCGCTCGACCACCGACGACGGCACCCCCGCCAGCCGGGCCACATGGACACCGTAGGATCGATCTGCCGCTCCGGCCACGGCCTCATGCAGGAAGACCAGCTCGCCATTCCATTCGCGGGCGCGCATCGACAGATTGGCCACGTGATCCAGCCGCGTCTCCAACTCGGCCAGCTCATGATAGTGGGTGGCGAACAGGGTGCGGGCACGGTTGGTTTCATGAAGGGCTTCAGCGGTGGCCCAGGCAATGGCCAGGCCATCCCAGGTGGCGGTGCCGCGCCCAATCTCGTCCAGCACCACAAACGACCGGTCAGTGGCCTGGGTCAGGATGGCGGCGGTCTCGACCATCTCCATCATGAAGGTGGATCGCCCCCGGGCCAGGTCATCCCCGGCACCGACGCGACTGAACAGCCGGTCCACGACCCCAAGCCGCATGGCGCGGGCCGGAACGAAAGCGCCCGCCTGGGCCAGCACTACCAGCAGGGCATTCTGGCGCAGGAAGGTCGACTTGCCGGCCATGTTGGGTCCGGTGACGATGGCCAGACGAGATCCGGTGGCCCCATCCCCGCTGAGACTGCAGTCATTGGGCGTATAGGGTTGCCCTCCCGCCTTGACCGCCGCCTCAACCACCGGGTGGCGACCGCCGCTGACATCAAATATCAGACTGTCCTCGACCTCGGGGCGGACGGCTTGCGCCTCCTCGGCCCACTCGGCCAGCGCAGCATGAGCATCCAACTCGGCGATGGCTTCGGCCAGGGTGTGTAGTTGNCGGGCAAATCCCTGCACAGCGCTGCGCCACGTTTCAAGNGTTTCCGCCTCCATGGCCAGGGCGCGGTGCCCGGCCTGACTGATGCGGGCGTCCAGCTCGGACAGCTCTACCGTCGTGAAGCGAACCTGGCTGGCCAGTGTCTGGCGATGGATGAACGGACTGTCCGACGACGGACGCAACAGAGGCTCAGCCGCCTTGGCGGATGTTTCGAGAAAATAGCCCAGCACGGCGTTGTGCTTGACNCGGAAGCTGATGCCCGCTTCAGCCGAGGCGCGGGCCTCCAGATCGGCGATGACCTTGCGGCTGTCGTCGCGCAGTTGTCGCGTCTGGTCCAGCTCGGGCCGAAAGCCGGGGCGACAAATGCGCCGTCGCGCCAACAGAGGCAGCTCGGCTTGCAAACCACGATCCAGATCCAGCCCCAGGGCCGCCAGATCGGACTCCACCTGAAGCTGTTTCAGCACCGATCCGAGCCGGGCCGGTGGCGTGTCCACNGCAGGCGGTTGAATCAGGGACAGTAACTGCTCCGCCACCTGCAATCCCGACCGCACAGCCCCCAGGTCACGCGGGCCGCCGCGACCGAGCACCAGCCGGGTTGTGGCGCGGGCAATATCGGGGCTGGCCTTGAGCCGGTCCCGCAGGTCGCGACGCAGGTCGCGGCGGTCTTTCAGCCAGCCAACCGCGTCCAGCCGGGCGTTGATCCGGCCCGGGTCGCGCAGAGGCCGAGAGATGCGCTCGGCCAAAGCNCGCGCTCCGGCGGCGGTGACGGTCCGGTCGATCACGGCCAGTAGCGAGCCGTCGCGCTCGCCCCGCTGGGTGCGATCGATCTCCAGGCTTTGCCGCGTCGACGGGTCGATGGCCAGATAGCCGCTTTCGCCCGACCGCTTCGGTGGATTGAGCACCGGCATCCGTCCGGCCTGGGTGGTCTCCAGATAGGCCGCGATTAGCCCCAGTGCCGATATCTCGGCCTCTTCAAGCGCNCCGAAACCATCCAGTGAGGCCACGCCATAGAGCCGTTCGGTGCGGGCGCGGNNGCCGGTCGGCTCGGCTAGGGCCTGGGCCAGGGCCTGAACCACCCCGCCCGATCCCTCCAGCGCCGGGCGCACCAGATCATCGGAAAANAGCCGATCCGGCACCAGAACTTCAGACGGGCGGAAGGAAGCTAGCGTCGCGCCCAGGTCCGCGGGATCGACAGCCACCGTCTCGACCGTGCCCGCCGACAACTCGACCACGGCGGCGGCGGCGCGACCCTTCCTGAGGGCCACGGCGGCCAGGCGATTGGCCCCCTTGGCCTCCAGCAGATTGTCCTCGGTCAGNATGCCAGGCGTGACAACCCGCACGATATCGCGTTTGACCACGGCCTTGGAGCCACGCTTNTTGGCCTCTGCAGGGTCTTCCAGCTGTTCACAGATGGCGCAGCGGAACCCCTGGCGGATCATCCGGGCGAGATAGCCCTCCAGCGCATGGACCGGCACCCCGGCCATGGGGATGTCCTGGTCCTGATGCTTGCCTCGCTTGGTCAGGGCGATGCCGAGGACAGAGGCGGCGATCTCCGCGTCCTGAAAGAANAGCTCATAGAAATCGCCCATGCGGNNGAAGACGATGGCATCCGGCTGGGCGGCCTTGACCGTCAGATACTGGGCCATGAACGGCGTCNNGCCCTCCAGCGAGGGCGTCGTGGCGTCAGGCACCGGCGATGGAATGACGGGAGCGTTCATGGACTAATAAGATGGGCTAATAAGGTTGTAGTAACTGAGCGGCTCGCTCAAGCCGTTGCAACCCCCAGCCAACTGTGGCCTGCTCAATTCAGGGAGAACCATGACCGATTACACGGTTGAGAACCTCACCACACAGGCACGTTTGGCTCATGCCCGTCCTGTTGATCTTTATGATCGGGCAGATTGTGCGAGCGGCCATCATCGGCGTGAACTTCTGGATGTTGGCCAGAAGCTCCATGCTTACCGGCCGAGCAATCCTTTTGGGTCCGACTGGACATCATGGACGCTCCGTTCCTGTTGCTGTTCTGGGGAGCGGTCCCGTTCGTGGCTGTCTGGATTCACGGGGCCTCTTCCAATGCCAACGCCTTGAAGCCAGACTTGGAATCATCGCCAGCCTGGGCTGTGGCGTGGTTCTTCATTCCTGTTGCATCGCTCTGGATGCCCTATCAGGCGATGCGCGAAACCTGGGACACAACCTTTTCAACTGTCACCAAAGCCGATCGCCCGGAACGGGACTATCCGGCCCGGTGGTGGGTGTTCTGGATCGGGTCCGGCGTGGCAGGCTTCGTCGCTGATCAGGTCAGTAAGGCCCATCACGCTCCGGCGGTTCAGACGCTGGCCAACTGTTTTTGGCTGGCGGCGGTCATGGGCTCAATCCTGGCCGCCAAGTCCCTGCGCGAGATCATTCGCCTAGTCACGGCGGCTCAGAACGCGACCCTCGTCGACCGAGAGGTGCACAAGGCAGCTGGCTAGACGACGCCTGATCCGCCTGCCCTCAACCCGAGCCTGCCAATCTGACCTGGCGATTGCTTGGGCGGCCAAGTCCTGCGATACGCACGGCCAGGCGGTTAAGGGAACGCGGTCCAACACCGCGGCTGTGCCCGCAACTGTAGGCGGCGACCCCGTCGTTCTGTCCGGAGGTTCTCTCCGGGGTCACTGGTCGGTTCGCAAGACCTGGCTGGGAAGGCTGAACGCAGGGGGATGACCCGCAAGCCAGGAGACCTGGCCGCCGACGTCGTCCGTCCGCTGTCCGGGACCAGGCAGAGACGCGGGGACACCCGGGGCCGTGCGCCTTCGTCCGTCGAGACGACCCGACACTTGCGCCGCTCCTGGCTGGGGCGGGTCGGTCGTTCTCAACTCGTCCCGGTGATGCGCTCGCGCCCGGACCTGACGGAGCCGCAATCATGCGATCTCTTCTCTTTACCAGTGCGGCCCTGGCGGCGNCTGCTCCTGCCCCGGCCCTGGCCCAGCAGGTCGCAACCGAACCCCTGCCCGAGGTGGTTGTGACCGCCACCCGTCTGCCCGCCATTCAGCAGGATACGCCCGGTGCGCGCATGATCGATGTCGCCACCATTGAACAGCGCGGGGCGGTGTTTGCCGTCGATATCCTCAGCGATGTGCCGGGGCTGTCGGTCTATCGCGCCGGGCCGGGCGGCGTAACAGCAGTCAGGATGCGCGGCGTCAGTCAGGACAAAACCCTGGTGCTGGTCGACGGAGTGCCTGTCAATGATCCGTCGCAACCGGCGGGTGGCTTCGACTTTGCCGGGTTTGACCTCGGCGAGGTGGCGCGGATCGAGGTGCTGAGCGGTCCGCAGTCGTCGCTCTGGGGCTCTGACGCCATCGGCGGTGTCATCGCCATCACCAGTCGTGAGCTGGAAGGGCTGAGCGCCGAGGTCGAGGCCGGATCGTTCGACACCCGGCGCGGGCGGCTGGCCGCCGGGGTCGCCAGCGATCGCCACGCCCTGGGGGCATCCTGGAGCCGCTATGACAGCGCGGGCATTTCCGCCGCCGCCTCGGGCGCGGAGGCTGACGGGGTCGAGGCCGCGAGCTTCAGCCTGAACGGCCGTTATGCCCTGAGCGACCGGATTCAGATCGACGCCCGACTTCGCCAGTCCGATGTGTTTGCCAACATCGACGGATTTGGCCCGGTCGACACCCTGGACACCACCGACACGCGCAACCGCTCCGGCCTGGTCCGTCTGCGGGTCGGGGACCTGTTTGGGCTGGATCACCAGCTGATCGTGGCCGGGTCGGACATCGACCGAAACACTGTGAGCGCCTTCCCGTCGACCTATTGGGGTAAGCACCAGCTGGTGCGCTGGCAGGCCAACAGCCGCACGGATGGCCCGATCAGCTATGCCTTTGGCCTTGACGACGAGATCACAGAGGCGTGGCTGAACGGCTACGGGGCCAGCCAGGGCGTGACCTCGGTCTTTGGCACCGGGCGCTGGCAGGCGACGCGGCGGCTGACGCTCAGCCTAGGCCTACGCCACGACGCGACCAATGCCTTTGGCGGCGAAACGACGGGGCGCGTGGCGGCGGCCTACCAGCTGGACAGGGGCCTGATCCTGTCGNGGGCCTGGGGCACCGGCTTCAAGACCNCCAGTGTCAGCCAGGCGGTGTGCGACTTCTGCTACATCCTCNCCGGCACGACGGTCGCGCGCCTGGTGCCTGAGCAGGCCAACGGTGGCGAGGTGGCCCTAGGGTGGCGGTCCATCGACGGGCGCCGGGATGGCCGGATCACAGCCTATCGGCTGGAGGTCGAGGACCAGATCGATGGCTATTTCAATGTCGGCACCTCCGAGTTCTACTACGTTAACATCGACCGGACCCGCACTGACGGGGTCGAGATCGAAGGCCGGGCCGCGTTGGGGGCGGGGTTTGATCTGAGCCTGGCCTATGCCTGGACAGATGCCGAGGATCTGGGCACCGGAACCGCCATGCTGCGGGTGCCCGAACAGGCCGGATCGGTGACCCTGGGTTGGACCGGAGAACGGCTGCGGGCTGCCCTGACCGTTCGGGCCGAGGGTGACATGCCCGATTCCGGCGGCACACGGGACGGGTTCGTAGCAGCCCATCTGACCGCCGCCTATGTGCTGACCGATAAGGTGGACCTGACAGTGCGGATCGAGAACCTCGCCGATACGGCCTATCAGCAGCTTCTGGGATATGGCGAGCCGGGCCGGTCCGGCTTTGTCGGGATCAGGCTGCGCTACTGATTCCGTCGTCGGTCAGTCCGAGGGCGGATGGCTGGTCCAGCTGCAGGCTGGACCAGTCCAGGCCCGGCGGCACGGCATGGGCGGCGGCCAGCACGGCCCGCAGCTCAGCGGCAGAGCCGACCGAAGCGACCACAGCGCTGACGGCCTTGAGCCCGAGGGTGTAGGCCAGGGTCGCCTGCATCGGATCGACGCGCNNTTCGGCCAGGCGCAAGCGAATACGTGACAGGACGGGCGCGTGTCCCTTGAGGTGCGCTGGCAGTGTCTCGCCCGGCATGAACAGGTAGCCGCCAGCGAAGACGGCAGAAGCATGAACCTCCACCTCCAGGGCGGCGAGTTCATCCAGAACGCCGGAATGCTCGGCCCGCTGGTCCAGCAGATTGACCGGCACCTGCACCACATCGGGCTGCAGGCGGCGGGCCATCAGGGCCGGGCCATCCTCGAGCGTGGCGCGAAAGCCGATCCGGCGGAACAGGCCACGATCTTTCAGGGCCCGAGCCCGGTCCCACAGGGCGCGCCCTTCGGCCCCGGCCAGGTCCGTAGCGGACCCGATCAAGAGGGTTTCTCCGCGCGGCAGGCCCAATCGCTCCAGCGAGCGCCGGGCGCGGGCCTCGACCCGATCCAGGCCATGGCTGACAGAGATCGTGCGCACCGAAGCCTTGAACGGCGAAGGGAAGGGCCAGGACTGGCCCAGCAGGCGCTCGCCATCGCCATCCGGGCGGGTCTTGATGCGGCTGATCCCGGCATCAGCGGCAGTCTGCAGCAGCGTCCGCAAGCCGTCCTCGCGAGCACCCGGAGAAGGGCGACCATAGCCGAAATCATAGGTCCGCTCCGGCTCATGCACGATGGCCAGGGCAAGTTTGTCGGCTGGAGAAGGACAGGGCATCAGGGTCACTCAAGGACCATAACGCGCAATGTTTAAGGGCCGGTTGGCGAGACCTTGCGAAATCCTTGCCGGGCGAACCGGGTTCGGTGCGGGTCTCGCCCCGTCGTGCAGCGATCAGGCCAGCGATGGGTCGGCGGTCTTGCAGGCTTCGATCAGACCCTGAACGGACTCCACCGACTTGGCCAGCATGGCCTTTTCGTCGTCGTTGGTGGAGAACTCGATGACCTTCTCCACGCCATCGCCACCGATCAGGGCCGGAACGCCGACGTAGAGATCCTTCAGGCCATAGGGACCGTCGACATAGACGGCGCAGGGCAGGACCCGCTTCTGGTCCAGCAGATAGGACTTGGCCATGACCACGGCGCTTTCGGCCGGGGCATAGAAGGCCGAGCCGGTCTTCAGAAGACCGACGATCTCGCCGCCACCCTTGCGGGTACGCTCGACGATGGCGTCCAGATCGGCCTGCGACATGAATCCGGCAGCCACCGCATCCGGCAGGCTGAGGCCGCCAACGGTCGAATGGCGCACCATCGGCACCATATCGTCGCCGTGACCGCCCAGGGTCCAGGCGTGGATGTCCTGGATCGATACGCCGGTCTTCTCCGCCAGGAACATGGCGAAGCGCGAGCTGTCCAGCACCCCGGCCATGCCCACGACCTTTTCTTTCGGCAGGCCTGAGAACTTCTGCAGGGCCCAGACCATGGCATCGAGCGGATTGGTGATGCAGATGACGAAGGCGTTGGGGGCGTATTGCTTGATGCCCTCGCCCACAGCCTTCATGACCTTCAGATTGATGCCGATCAGATCGTCGCGGCTCATGCCCGGCTTGCGCGGCACCCCGGCGGTGACGATGCAGACGTCGGCACCGGCGATATCGGCATAGTCGTTGGCACCCTTGAGGTTCACGTCCTGACCGAACACAGCCGAGGCCTGATAGATGTCCAGGGCCTTGCCCTGGGGNGTGCCTTCGGCAATGTCGAACAGGACCACATCGCCCAGGCCTTCGCGAGCGCAGATGTGAGCCAGTGTGCCGCCGATCATGCCGGCTCCGATAAGGGCGATCTTGGCGCGGGCCATGGGTATCTCCATTCTAGTGGGCCTAACGCTCGCGACACGGTCGCTCGCTACTTGAGGCCAGGTTTGGTGCCCCAACGCTTGCCCTGGACCAGATCCGGGGCTCGCTGCTTGAGGGCGGCTGGTGGGCCCCATGGCCGTTGGGCCTTGAGGGCTGGGTGGTTCGGGAAGGAATGTTGCGCTGCGGTCTAGACCCGGCGAGCCCGGCCTGCAACCGTATGCTGACGTGCCATGACCCAGACCCCGAAATCATCCCCGCCAGCGATGTGCCGNGCGACCTCGTTGCCGTGGTCGATCAACGCGAGTTGCGGGCCGAAATCGACGCCTGGCGCACCCGACAGCTGCGGCAGCCGGGTCTGTGGGACAAGGCCACACGCGGCACCCAGGACCGGATCAACCGCCTGATCCCCGAGCGCGTGCATCAGGCGGTCACAGCCGCGGTTGAGGCCATGACCAAAGGCATCATGACCGGCTCTGATGTGCTGAAGGCCAAGCAGGCAACGGTTGGGNGGCTGGCTGCAAGGGAAATCCAGGCGCGCAAGGTCATCAGCCGCTATCGCACCACCGCCAGCGTCGAGGGTGGCGTGGCCGGGGCCGGCGGGCTCTTGCTGGCAGCGGCGGACTTTCCGGCGCTGATGGCGATCAAGGTTCGGATGCTGTCGGAGATCGTCGCCGCCTATGGCTGGGGCGGCGGGTCGGCGCGTGAGCGTCTGTTCCTGCTGCACATCTTCCATCTGGCCTTTGCCAGCGCCCGACGTCGGCCCGAGGCCCTGGCTGAACTGGAGGCCTGGATCGCCAATGGGGGCGCGCCCGGCGATCTGCGGACCTACGACTGGCGCAGGTTTCAGATCGAGTATCGGGATTATATCGACCTGGCCAAGCTGGCCCAGATGATCCCGCTGGTCGGGGCCCCGATCGGGGCAGTGGTCAACTGGCGGCTGACCGACCGGCTGGGCGAGACCGCCATCATGGCCTGTCGCCTGCGCTGGCTGGCCGAGGCCGACGGGGCCTGAATCCGGGTTTACGGGCCGTGAGGCGGCAGGCAGGGTGGGGCCCTGACAAGGAGCACCCCATGATCCGACGCATTCTCCTGGCCACTGGCCTGTGTCTCAGCCCCCTGGTCCCGACCGCCGCCCTGGCCCAGGTGCCCCCGGCCACCATCGGCGAACGCTATGTGCCCGCCNCCTGGTGGATGCGCGATCCGGTCATCGCCTCCATGGGCAATGTGCGCATCGAGACCCCGGCCAACCGGGCCAGTTTCTCTGCCACCTTTCAGGAGGTGGATCGCAATGTAAACGAGGCCACGCGCAAGGCCGCCGACCGGGTCCGAGCTGTCAGCCAGCTTCTGGCCGGCTATGGCGAGGAGGCGGTTCGGGTGGAAACCACCCTGTCGACCCGACCCCTGTATGACCAGTACCGGGATGAGAACGGCATCATCCGCGAGAACGCGCGGGCCGATCAGATCGAACGCTATCAGGCCGATGCCAATGTGCGCATCGACGTGCGCGATGTGGCGGTGCTGGAGCGCGTCTATGCCACGATCATGGCGGCCAATCCGACCTCGGTAGGGGCTGTCAGCTTCAGCCTGGTGCCCAGCAACGAAACCACCAGCTGGCTGGCGGAACGGGCGGTCAAGGATGCGGCGGACCGAGCCCGTGCCTCTGCGGAAAATGCGGGGGCCAGCCTGGGCCGGGTGCGGGTGATCGACCCCTCGGGCCGCGCCTGCCAGACCGATGTGCTGGCCGGGTGGCCGTCCTATGGCAATGGTGTCGGGGCGGCGACCGATGCCACTGCTGACTATGGTGCCGTCGTCGGGGCGCGTGCCCAGAGTTATAGCGCCNCTCCACCACCTCCGCCGCCGCCCTCGGCGGCCCAGATCGACGCGGCGCGCCTGGCCTTGCAGCCGCCGCAACGGCAGCTGACGGCCCAGGCCTGCGTGGTTTACGGCCTGGACTGATCGGTGACGGGTGCCTTTGCCGTCGATCCGGCCTTTGAGGCCGGTTCGGTTTTCGTCAGCGACTGGCCCCTGTGTCAGGTGCGGTTGCACGATGATGGCCGTNTTCCCTGGTTGATCCTCATTCCCCGCGTCCCCGGTGCGATCGAAATCGAGGACCTGTCGGAGGCCGATCGCCAGATCCTGCTGGCCGAAATGCTGCGCGCCGGGCAGATGGTGCGCCAGATGGGTGAGGCGCTGGGGAGCCCCGTCGACAAGCTGAACATGGCGGCGCTGGGCAATGTCACGGCCCAGTTGCATGTGCATGTGGTCGGTCGCCGCCGCGACGATGCCCTGTGGCCGGACCCGGTCTGGGGCCGACCGGGAGCCATGCCCTGGCTTTCCGACGTCCGGGACAGGCTGGTTTCGCAGATCCGGGCGGGTTGAGGCCCGATCAGCGCGGTGATCCTTTGTCTGCATTTGTCCCGGTCTCGGAAAAACAGGGTCTGAACAGTCTGAAGAGTCTGACCTCGCGTGCCGTGCATCCCAGGCTTCGGCCTCGGCGATGAACTGGTCCAGAGCACGCGCTTCGGTGTGCAAAAGCCGGGACATGTGGTGCCAACGGCGGGCGGCGACCCCATCCCCTGATAGACGGCGCGGGCCATGCGCAGGTGACAGACTTCAGCCATGTCGCTGTCAGAGGCATCGACATAGGCCTTCAGGTCGAGCTCATCGTCATAGGGGCCACAGTGTCGGCCTGGACCTGGGACAGGTCGGGCACGGGCTGGTCGGCGCGACGCCAGCCGTCCGCTGCGGCACGGTGGCGAAACGTGCCCAGTCTCAAGCCATAGCGGCGACAGACATCGGCGGCGCTATGGCCTGCCAGATAGTCGTTGCGGGCGGCTTCCCACACCTCCGGCGGGCGGGGCAGGTTGCCACGCGCCTGACGCAGCGGGTCGTTACGATAGTTGCGCCCGATGGGCGGTGGTTGGTCATCCGGTGGTCTGCCGAAGCGGGGTGGATAAAGATCGACCGAGCCATCGGAATACTCGCACCAGTCCTGGCCCTGGGTCACAACCTCCACCGGCTCCGGGTCGGGCCAATCCAGGCGGGGCCGGGACGGTGAATCCGGCTCAGAACCAAGGTCCGGTGACAGTAGAGCCGCCCGATTGGGCCAGGGATCGGACGGGAGAGGGCGCGTGTCTTCGGCGGTCATACGGGTGCCTCCATGCAAACGGGTGTGCACCCAGCTTGGCATGAGGCCAGCCCCTGTTCGGGCTGAGGGCCAGAAACCCTTCAGCCCGTTGAAATCGTTGCGACGATGGGGGCCAGCTTAGGACGTTCTGCCCCCTGGGCCGAAACTCGGATTTCGGTCCAGGTTATCGTGAGCCGGGTTCGCGGCATCGGCGCAATCGCGACCCGAAGGGGGCGGGCCAGCGCAGGATCTACGCCCTACAGATTCAACAGCGCCGGGTCGCCGCCCTGGGCCGCGATGTTGTTGCTGATGGCTTTCTCACTGGCAAAGCGGATCAGGCTGTTGGGGCCGCCCGCTTTCGGTCCGGTGCCGCTAAGGCCCTCGCCGCCGAAGGGCTGGACGCCCACGACCGCGCCGGTGATCGACCGGTTGATGTAGACATTGCCTGCCGGGACCAGCTGGATCACCTCGTCGGCAAAGGCCTCGATGCGGCTGTGCACGCCCAGCGTCAGGCCAAAACCGCGCGCCGCCAGCTTGCCCGCCACCTCTTTCAGCTTGGACGGCTCATAGCGATAGATGTGCAGGATCGGCCCGAACACTTCCCGCTCCAGGAAGTCCGGGGTCGGGATTTCGGCGATGGTGGGGGCAAACAGGTCGCCCTTATCCGCCCCCTCAGGCAGCTCGGCGCGGGCGATGATCTTGGCTTCGTTCTTCAGGCGCTCCACATGGGCCTCGAGGTTGGCGCGGCTTTCGCCGTCGATGACCGGGCCGATGTCCGTGCCGGGGTCGGTCGGGTCGCCCACGACCTGAGCCGCCAGCGCGCCCTTCAGCCCCTCGATCAGCTGATCGGCCAGATCCTTGGGCACATAGAGGACGCGCAGGGCCGAACAGCGCTGACCGGCTGAGCCAAAGGCCGACAGGATGACGTCGTCGATGACCTGTTCGCGCAGGGCCGTGGTGTCGACGAACATGCCGTTCAGGCCGCCGGTCTCGGCGATAAAGGGGATGATCGGGCCGGGGCGGGCGGCGAGGCTGCGATTGATCGACGCCGCCGTATCTGTGCCACCGGTAAAGGCCACACCATCGATGCCCGGATGGTTGCACAGCTGCACACCGACCGTCTCGCCCCGCCCGGGGACCAGGCCCAGGAGGTCCGGGTTCAGGCCTGCCTTCTGGAACAGGCGCACGGCCTCGGCNGCGATCAGCGGGGTCTGTTCAGCCGGCTTGGCCACGACGCCATTGCCAGCCGCCAGCGCCGCCGCAATCTGGCCGGTGAAGATGGCCAGCGGAAAGTTCCAGGGGCTGATACAGGCGAACACACCGCGCCCATGCAGGACCAACTGATTGATCTCGCCCACCGGACCCTTCAGGTCCTGCCGTCCGCCGAAATCGCGCTCGGCCAGCATGGCGTAGTAGCGACAGAAGTCGGCGGCCTCGCGCACCTCGGCCACGCCATCGTTCAGGGTCTTGCCGGCCTCACGCGAGAGCAGGGCGACCAGGCGATCCATGTCGTCTTCCAGCGCATCGGCCATGGCGCGCAGGATGGGAGCTCGGCCAGCACCGCCCAGCCGATCCCACTTGATCTGGGCCGCCGCCGCCTTGGTCACGGCCATGTCGACATCGGCCTCGGTCGCCTCGGAGACGTGGCCCAGGATCTGCGAGCGGTCATAGGGGTTGGTGACGTCGGCGTGGTTGGTGCCCGCGCTCTGATACTCGCCGATGATGGGTCCAGAGATGAAGCGCTCGGCGTCGACCTTTTCCAGGGCCTGGGCGTGGCGCTCACGCTCGGACAGCTGGGAATAGTCGCGGCCCAGGGAGTTCTGGCGGTCCATGTAGATATCCTTTGGCACAGGAATGCGGGCGTGGCGGTCGGGGTGGGCCTCGACGGCGGTAATGGGATCGGTGGCCACCAGGTCGGCGGGCACCCGCTCGTCCATCAGGGCGTGAACGAAGGAGGAGTTGGCCCCGTTTTCCAACAGGCGCCGCACCAGATAGGGCAGCAGCTCCTCATGGCCCCCGACCGGCGCGTAGGCCCGCACGGTCAGATGGGAGGACTTGGTGTTGAACTTCTCGATGGCTGCTTCATAGAGCGGCTCGCCCATGCCATGCAGGCGCTGGAACTCGATCTTGACGCCCCGGTCCTTGGCCATGCGGTGGATGGCGGCCAGCGAGTGGGCGTTGTGCGTGGCGAACTGGCTATACATGAGCGGGGCCGCCTCGATCATCATGCGGGCGCAGACCAGATAGTTCAGGTCGGTCGCGGGCTTGGTGGTGAAAACCGGATAGTCGGTCCGGCCCATGATCTGGGCCCGCTTGATCTCGGTATCCCAATAGGCCCCCTTGACCAGACGCACCATCAGACGACGGCCGGAGCGTTGCGACAGGTCTGTCAGCCGCTCGATCACCTCGATACAGCGCTTCTGGTAGGCCTGGACGGCCAGACCCAGGCCCTTCCAGTCGCCTAGCTCCGGCTCATGCGCCAGCCGGTCCAGCAGCTTCAGCGACAGCGCCAGGCGGTCGGCCTCCTCGGCGTCGATGGTGAAGTTGATGTCGTACCTGGCCGCGATCAGGGCCAGGCGCTTGATGCGGGGATACAGCTCCTCCCAGACCCGATCCTCCTGCGTCGCCTCATAGCGCGGTGACAGCGCTGACAGCTTGACCGAGACGCCATGGCCTGTCTCGGGGCCGTGGCCCTTGGTGGTCTTGCCAACCGCTTCAATCGCTTCGGCATAGATGCGCTCATAGCGGGTGGCGTCTTCGGCGGTGCGGGCCCCTTCGCCCAGCATGTCGAAGCTGCACAGCCAGTCCTCACGGTCGGCCCGCTTCATGGCCGACTGGATGGTGCGGCCCAGCACGAACTGCTCGCCCATGATCTTGACGGCGGTGGCCACGGCCTGACGAATGACCGGCTCGCCCACGCGCCCGGCGATACGGCGCAGGAAGCCCGGCAGGTCGGACTGGGCCTGATCGTCGGCCTCCACAAGCTTGCCGGTCAGCATCAGGCCCCAGGTCGAGGCGTTGACGAACAGGCTGTCGGAATGACCCAGGTGCGCGGCCCAGTCGGCCGAGGAGATCTTCTCGGCGATCAGCTTGTCGCGGGTGTCTTCATCCGGTGTGCGCAGCAAGGCCTCGGCCAGACACATCAGGGCCAGCCCTTCGCGGGTGCCCAGCGAAAACTCCTGCAGAAAGCTTTCGACCACGCCCTGACGCTCGGTCGAGCGGCGGGCCCGTTCGACCAGATCAATGGCGTCGGTCAGGATGCCCGTGCGTTCCAGCCGGGTCAGGGGTTCACGCGCCAGATTGGTCTGAACCGCCAGGGTTTCGTCGGCGAACTTGCCTGAATCCAGGGTGTCCCAGTGCGCATATGTGGCGGGGAGAATGCCGTCGTCGACATGTGTGAAACCCTGTTGATCGTCGCCCCCTATATGCCCACTCCAAACAAAGGTGCTTTGTATGATAGGGGACAGGACCGAAGATTATTCGCTCATGAGGTCATAATGCCGACGGAAAAGCTGGATGCGGTCGATCGGCGTCTGCTGCGGTTGCTGCAGGAGGACGGCCGGATTTCCAATGCCGAGCTGGCCCGGCGGGGCAATCTGTCCCCGGCGGCCTGTTTTGAGCGGGTCAAACGCCTGCGCGAGCGCAAGATCATCACCGGCTTTACCGCCCTGGTCGATCCAGGCGCAGTCGGGCGCGATGTCCTGATTTTCGTGGAGGTCATTCTGGACCGCACCACCGGCGACCTGTTCGAGGCCTTTGCCACCGCTGTGCGCCGCCTGCCCGACGTGCTGGAATGTCATATGGTGGCCGGTGGCTTTGACTATCTGATCAAGGCGCGGGTGCGCGACATGGAGGCCTATCGCGCCTTTCTGGGTGATGTGCTGGTCAAGCTGCCGNGGGTGCGTGAAACGCGCACCTATGCGGTTCTGGAGGAGGTCAAGGCGACTACGGTTTTGCCTTTAGGCCACGATGAACGCGGCGCGAGGCGCGATCCCCTTCCGCCCGACAGGTCCAGCGGGTAAAGAACCGCTCCGGTTCAACGGCGGAGCCCCTCTCGCCCCATGCGTATCGTTCTGGCCACCGACGCCTGGGAGCCCCAGGTCAACGGCGTTGTCCGCACCCTGACCCGCATCACGGCCGAGTGCCGTGAGATGGGCCATGAGGTCGAGGTCATCGAGCCCAGCCAGTTCAAGACCATGCCCATGCCGACCTATCCGGAGATCAAGCTGGCGCTGGGGGCCGAAGAGGAAATCCGCGAGAAACTCAGGGCGTTTGAGCCGGATGCGATCCATATCGCCACCGAAGGGCCCATCGGTATCGCCACGCGCCGCATCTGCGTGGAGTGGAAGATGCCCTTCACCACCAGCTATCACACCAAGTTTCCCGAGTATGTCTCGGCCCGGTTCCCGATCCCGGTGCAGGTCGGCTATGCCTATATGAAGTGGTTCCACAAGCCGTCCGGGCGACTGATGGTGGCGACACCGACCCTGCGCGACGAGCTGACCAGCCACGGCTTCAAGAATGTCTCGCCGTGGACCCGCGGGGTGGATACCGAACTGTTCAACCCGGACCTGGACCCGATCTATGACGAGCTGGGCGGCCAGGATTGGCCGCGCCCGTTCTGGCTGAACGTCGGCCGGGTGGCGGTCGAAAAGAATATCGAGGCCTTCATCGAGCTGGACCTGCCCGGCACCAAGATCATCGTCGGCGATGGCCCGGCCCGTGAGGAGCTGGAGGCCAAATACCCCGAGGCCAAGTTCCTGGGGGCCAAGTTTGGCACCGATCTGGCGCGCTGTTTCCGCGATGCCGATGTCTTTGTCTTTCCCAGCTGGACCGACACCTTTGGCCTGGTGATTCTGGATNCCATGGCCACGGGCACGCCGGTGGCTGCCTATCCGGCGCATGGTCCGATCGACATCATTCCGGGCTCAGGGGCCGGGGCGATCAACGACGACCTGAAGGTCGCGTGCCTGGAATGTCTGGACATCGATCGTGCGGCGGTCCGGGCCTATGCCGAGCAGTTCAGCTGGAAGGCGTCGGCAGAACAGTTTGTCGAAAACCTGAAGCCCTATCCGGCCCCGGAGAAGGTGCGGTTCTGGCGTCGCCTGCGCCGCATCGCCCGGCTGAGGGCCGCGCGGCCTAGAGCCTGGTCGGTTGAGGTGGAATCGTTTGGCTGCTGCGCGCCGCCCTTCGGGTCGCGATTGCGCCGATGCCGTGAATCAGGCTGGCATATCATGCTGGACCGAAATCTGAGCCGCGTCGGACGCGGTACGCTGAGCCGATTTCGGCCTAACCGGCCATCAGTCCCGCCCGGCGGGCACAGGTCGGCCACAACGCAGCCTTCGCACGCCGGCTTGCGCGCCGTGCAGGTGTATCGGCCATGCAGGATCAGCCAGTGATGCGCTTTGGGCAGCCACTCGGGCGGCACGATCTGGTGCAACTGGGCCTCGACCTTGTCCGGGGTATTGCCATTGGCCAGGCCCAGCCGGTGCGAGACCCGGAACACATGGGTGTCCACGGCGATGGCCGGCTCGATGCCCAGTTCGTTCAGCACCACACTGGCGGTCTTGCGCCCGACGCCGGGCAGACCCTGCAAGCCGTCGCGGGTCAGCGGCACCTCGCCGCCATACTGCTCCATCACGATGCGGCTCAGCGCTATGACGTTCCTGGCCTTGTTCCGATAAAGGCCGATGGAGGCGATGAAGGGGATCAATCCCGCTTCGCCCAGGGCCAGCATCTTTGCNGGCGTGTCAGCCACGGCAAACAGCTTGTCCGTCGCCTTGTTGACCGCCACGTCTGTTGCCTGGGCCGACAGGGCCACGGCCACCACCAGCGTATAGGGACTGGTGAAGCTCAGCTCTGTCTTCGGGTCCGGCATGATCGACGCTAACCGCTCAAAGATGACCTCAACCCGGTCCTCATCCGGCGGCCAGCGCAGCACCGGCGCGATGGCCGGGCCGGTCATGACCGAGGGGCGCTTTGCCGGTTTGGTGCGAGCGGCTCTAGCCATGCCTTAGCGCATCAGGTCGACCGGCAGGATCTGGCTGGCCAGCAGGCGCTGCATGGTGGCCCAATGGTCCGGCCCCTGCCCNTCGACCCAGCCCTGCACCGTGTCGCGGCCCAGGCCATAGTTGATGATGTAGGAGCGGTAGGTGTCGATGAAGCGCAGCCGCTGGGTGGCCTTGTCGCGTGGGCTCAGCGAATAGCGCATCAGAAGATCAATGGCCTGATCGCGGTCGATGCGCCCGGACAGATACGCGTCAGCGATGGTATACTCGGCCCGCGCCAGTTGCCGCAGCAGGGCCTGAAGCTCTGCCTTGCGCTCCACCGTGGCCGGATCCAGCCCCGCCAGCGGGAACAGCACGTCACGCTCGAACGCGGCCCCCTCATCGCCCGGAAAGGCCAGGTCGATGCCATAGTTGGCGCTGCCCTCGGCGATGAAGCTCATGGGTGAAAACAGCGGGTAGACGCTCATCTCCATCCAGCCGCGATCGCGCACAAACGTCTGTTCCAGAAGCGCGTTATAGACGTGGTGGCCGGGGTATCCTTCGTGGCAGCCCAGATCGATGGCCCGTTCGGTATAGATCGGGAAGTCGGCGTTGATCTCGATCTTGGACGCCGCATTGCCCTGATAGTANTTATAGCCGGACCAGGGTTTGTCGCCGACGAAGGCCAGGGTGAAGCTCTCGTGGGCGGGCAGAGCCATGTGCGCCGTCGTGCGGCGGCGGCACTCGGCGATGGCGGCATCCATAACCGGCTGCAGCCGGTCGCGCGGAATAACATAGTGGCTCTTGAACGCGCTCACCTGATCGGCCAGCGGACCATCGCCGGGCACCAGGGCATCGATCTGGGCCAGGACGCCATCATAGTGCGATAGCGGCAAGAGCTCGGGCCGGATGCCGAACAGCCCTTCGGCCTCGTCCGCAAAACTGAACTTTTCTCCCGCCAGCATGCGTAGCCGGAACCGCGCGGCATCGACGTGGGCCGTCAGATAGGCGCGCCGCTGAATCAGCACAGGATCGGTCGAGGGCGTGCCGCCGGTCCGGTCCAGCTGGGCCAGGCGCAGGGCCAGGGTATCGGCCCTCTGGCGCAACTGTTCATTGGTTTCGGTCTCGGCGTCCGCCTCGGCCTGCCATTGGGCCGGGCCGTAATAGGCGTCGACATAGCCCGGCTCCATCTGGCCGATGTCGAGGATCAGCTTTACGTAGTCACGGGCGATCACATCCAGGCTGTCGGGCGTGGCCGGTGGCAGGCGGTGCTCGACAGCCGGTTCGGCCTGGGTCACCGCCGCGGGCGAAGAGGCGCAGGCTCCGACGGACGATGCCGCCGCCAGACAGGCCATGGCCACAAGGGTTGCACGCATGTCTTTCTCTCCCGTCCGAACGTATTGGTAAGGCCTGAATAGCCCGACTTGGCCGCCTTCACAGGTGAAAAATCGGCCAGGCCGGCCCCGGCAGGGCCCGATAGCCCACCCCACGAGCCGACCCCAGGGTCACGCGCGGGCGTGATTTCGGGATTGAGGCCTGGCCCGGCTTCCTGTAGAGCCCTGCCTCCGGCGTCCGCCGCCTGCACGCACCCGTAGCTCAGCTGGATAGAGCGTTGCCCTCCGAAGGCAAAGGTCACACGTTCGAATCGTGTCGGGTGCGCCAATTTTTCCGATTGGCCAACACAATCAACGCCGTCGGATTTTGGAAATCTGACACGCTCACATTCTGCGACGCGCGGTTGCCCCCGGCAGAGCTGCGCAGCCAGCGAGACGGGGCGGGTCACAGAGCTACAGCTTCACGCCACGTAGCCTCAGCGCATTGCTGATGACACTGACGGATGAAAGCGCCATGGCCGCTGCGGCCAAGGCGGGCGACAGGAGCCAACCAAACACCGGGTAGAGCAGTCCCGCCGCCACCGGAATGCCCAGCGCATTGTAGCCAAAAGCGAAGACCAGGTTTTGCCGGATGTTCCCCATCACAGCCCGGGACAGGCGACGCGCGCGAACAATGCCCTGCAGGTCGCCACCCAACAGGGTCACCCCAGCGCTCTCGATCGCGACGTCGGAGCCGGCACCCATGGCAACGCCGACATCGGCGGCGGCAAGAGCGGGAGCATCATTCACCCCGTCCCCGGCCATGGCAACGACCCGGCCCTGGGAACGAAGCTGCTGAACCACTGAGGCCTTGTCCTGCGGCAGGACTTCGGCCTGCACGTCGTCGATGCCCAGCTGGCGCGCGACGCCTTCGGCTGTCGTCCGGTTGTCCCCGGTCATCATGACCAGGCGCAGACCTGCCGCCTTCAGGGCTCGGATGGCGTCCGGCGTGGTTTCCTTGATCGGATCGGCGATGCGGATGACCCCCGCGCCCCGTCCATCCACGGCTACGAAGATGGCGGTGGCTCCGTCCTGGCGAAGCGCATCTGCCTGTGGCTCCAGGGCGGTGACATCGATGGAGAGGTCGCCAAGATAGCGCGTGTTGCCAAGGGCCACGGCGCGGCCATCGACCGTTCCGCGAACGCCGCGTCCGACCGGGCTATCGAAATCCGTTGCCTCTGAAAGGACCAGGTCTCGGTCTTTGGCGGCGCGGACGATGGCGTCCGCCAGGGGNTGTTCACTTCCGCGCTCAAGACTGGCTGCAAGGCGCAGGATGTCCACGTCTTCGAACTTGNNGGCCGGGACGATTGCCGTCACCGACGGGCGCCCTTCGGTCAGGGTGCCGGTCTTGTCGAGGACGAGGGTGTCGACTTTNTCAAAGCGCTCCAGTGCCTCGGCATTCTTGATCAGCACCCCAGCGCGGGCACCGCGTCCGACGCCCACCATGATCGAAATCGGTGTTGCCAAGCCGAGCGCACAGGGACAGGCGATGATCAGGACCGACACGGCGGCGATGAGGGCATAGGAAAGCCGGGGTTCCGGCCCGACCAGGCCCCAGACGAGGGCCGCGATCAACGCTATGGCGATCACTGCCGGAACGAACCATCCGGCCACGGTGTCGGCCAAGCTTTGGATCGGTGCGCGGCTGCGCTGCGCCTGGGACACCATCTGGACAATCTGCGCCAGCAGGGTATCGCTGCCGACCTTGTCGGCACGCATGACAAACGAGCCGGTCTTGTTCAGGGCCCCGGCGACGACCCGGTCGCCAACCTCCTTGGTCACAGGCATGGACTCGCCCGTTACCATCGACTCATCGATCGACACGCGGCCATCGAGAATCTCGCCGTCCACCGGGACCTTTTCGCCAGGGCGAACCCGCAACGAGTCGCCGACCAGGATCTGGTCGAGCGAGACGTCCTCATCGACGCCGTCCGGGCGGACCCGCCGCGCCGTCTTGGGTGTAAGATCGAGCAGGGCACGGATTGCGCCCGATGTCTGTTCCCGGGCGCGCAGTTCCAGGATCTGGCCGACGAGGACGAGCACTGTGATGACTGCCGCCGCCTCGAAATAGACGGGCACGCTTCCGTCGGCGTTGAGCAGGGCTGGCGGGAACAGTCCCGGTGCCAGGACGGCTACGACGCTGTAAAGCCAGGCAACACCGACCCCCATGGAGATCAGGGTGAACATGTTCAGCCGACGGGTGCGAAGCGAGGCCCAGCCGCGCTGGAAGAAGGGCAGCCCGCACCACAGGACGACGGGCGTGGCCAGCACGAACTGGATCCAGTTCGATACCTGGCCCGGNATAAGCATGTGAAGCCGGGTCAGGTGTCCGCCCATTTCCAGCGCAAATACAGGCAGGGTCAGAAACAACCCGACCCAGAATCGGCGGGTGAAGTCGATCAGTTCGTGATTGGGCGGGGCCTCTGCGGTGACCGTTTCCGGCTCCAGCGCCATGCCGCAGATCGGGCACGAACCTGGACCCTCTTGCCGGATTTCCGGGTGCATGGGGCAGGTGTAGATCACGCCGGCGATCGCGGGGGCAGGCTCGGCGGCAGGTTTCAGGTAGCGTTCCGGGTCTGCCACGAACTTGGACTGACAGCCCGCCGAACAGAAGAAATAGTCCTGGCCGTCGTGTCTGGCCTGGTGGGCGGCCGTCGCTGGATCAACCGACATCCCGCAGACCGGATCCCTGACCATTGCGGGTGTCGCCGGGGCATTCGCCGAACAGCAGGAATGGCCTGGCTCGTGATTGTGGTCGTGCGTCGACATGGCGGTTTCTCCGGCTGACCCAGACCTGAAGGTATACCCCTCCGGGGTATGGCGCAAGATACCCTTATGGGGTATGCAATGGGCTCTGAAGGTGAGACCGCATGCAAATTGACACCAAGCCCAAGATCCTCAACCGGCTGAGCCGGATCGAAGGTCAGGTCCGGGGCATTTCCGTATGGTCGAAGATGACCGCTACTGTATCGATGTGCTCACCCAGCTGCAGGCTGTGCGTGCAGCGCTCCACCGCGTGGAGACCGAGGTGCTGAGACAACACCTCGACCACTGCGTCATGGGTGCCATGACAGGCGACGACCCTGAAGATCGCAAGGCCAAGGCCCGCGAGCTTATCGAGTTGCTGGCTCGCGCAACTCGATAGCTCGCAGGGTGCAAGGCTGTAGGGCAACCGGGCCAGGTCCCGTCGCGGACCCCCTCATGGCGAAGCCTGTCCCGCCGGACCCAGGCGCCCTGGGCCGCCGCGTCACGGATCGGCGCTACGCCGGGCGCGATACTCTCCTTTGATGCGACCCAAGGGTGGCCACGCTTGATCGTGGGTGCTGCCGATCTGCCCCCGCATTCCGGGGGCCGCGTCTTCAGTGAAAATCGCGCGACCCCGGCAGGACGCGCAGGTTCCGGGGATGNCTGGGGTGGGCAAACTCGTCGGCCCCGGACAGCTGGATCACCGGTTCGTGGGCGGGCGACAGGCGGTTCAGCTCACTGGTGCGGTCCCACAGGCGCTGGGCCATGATGTGGATGACCCCTTCAACGCTCTTTTCGACCGTGCCTTCGACCTCCAGTAGGCGGGCGGACATGACGATACGCCGGTGCGCTTCAAACGTCGCGNNTACCCACAGCACCAGATTGGTCACGCCGGTCTCGTCTTCCAGGGTGATGAAGATGGCCTTGCCGTTGCCGGGTCGCTGACGCACCAGCACGACCCCGGCTGTGCGGATGCGGGTGCCGGAGCGTCTGGTCCCGACCTCGGCGCAGGCGATCACGCCCTCGGCGGTGAAGACCGGCCGCAGGATGGCCATGGGGTGGGCCTTCAGGCTCAGGCGCGTGGTCTGATAGTCGGCCGCCACATGCTCCCCNAGCTCCATGAGCGGCAGGTTGGCGTCCGGCTCCTCGCCCAGTTCGCGGGCCCCCTGTTCCCGCGCCTGGGCGGCCTGGAACAGCGGCAGGGCGTCATCGTCGGGCAGGCGCCGCGCCTCCCACAGGGCCTGGCGCCGGTCCAGCCCGATGGAGCGGAAGCCGTCGGCATCGGCCAGCTTGCGGATCGCCCCGACCGGTAGAGACGCCCGCCGCATCAAGTCTTCCAGGCCGTTGAACAGCAGGTGCCGCGCCGTCACCAGGGCCTCGGCCCAGTCCTGGCGAAAACCGTTGATCTGCCGAAAACCGAGGCGCAGGGCCGGCCCTTCGATGCCCCCGCTTCCCCGGNNCTCCAGCGTGTTGTCCCAGGCCGACAGATTGACGTCGATGGGCCGCACCTCGACCCCGTGATCGCGGGCATCGCGCACGATCTGGGCGGGCGCGTAGAAGCCCATCGGCTGGCTGTTCAGCAGGGCACAGGCAAAGGCCGCCGGGTGGCGACACTTGATGAAACTGGACACATAGACCAGCCGCGCAAAGCTGGCGGCATGGCTTTCGGGAAAGCCATAGGAGCCAAAGCCCTTGATCTGATCGAAACAGCGCCGGGCAAAGTCGGGGTCATAGCCGCGCGCCACCATCCGCCCGACGAAACGGTCCTCATAGGTGTGCAAGGTGCCGTCGCCGCGGAAGGTGCCCATGGCCTTGCGCAGACCATTGGCTTCCTTGTCATTGAACTCGGCGGCGACCATGGCGACCTTCATGGCCTGTTCCTGGAACAGGGGCACGCCCAGGGTCTTGTCCAGCACCTTCTTCAGCTCATCGGGGTCATGCGGCGGGGCCGGGCTGGCATAGGCGACCGGCTCCAGCCCGTTCCTGCGGCGCAGGAANGGATGGACCATATCGCCCTGGATCGGGCCGGGCCGCACGATGGCCACCTGGATCACCAGGTCATAAAAGCGCCGGGGCTTCAGGCGCGGCAGCATGTTGATCTGGGCCCGGCTTTCGACCTGGAATACGCCGATGGAATCGCCCCGGCACAGCATGTCGTAAACGTCGCCCTGCTCGGCAGGGACAGTGGCCAGATCGTGGCCGATCCCTTCGTGGTCACGCATCAGGTCAAAGGCCTTGCGGATGCAGGTCAGCATGCCNAGGGCCAGCACATCGACCTTCATCAGGCCCAGTTCGTCGATGTCGTCCTTGTCCCATTCGATGAAGGTGCGGTCGGCCATGGCGGCATTGCCGATGGGCACCAGTTCATCCAGTCGCCCGCGCGTCAGGATGAAGCCGCCGACGTGCTGGCTCAGGTGCCGGGGAGAACCCAGAAGCCGGCCCGCCATGTTGACAGCGCGGCGGATCATCGGATTGGCCGGATCCAACCCGGCCTGTTCGACCTGCTTGTCCGGGATGGAGGCGCCCCAGCTGCCCCACTGGCCGGAGGCTAGCCGGGCGGTGACATCTTCGGTCAGGCCCAGGGCCTTGCCGACCTCGCGGATGGCGCTGCGCGGGCGATAGCGGATGACGGTGGCGGCGATGCCGGCCCGGTCCCGGCCATAGCGGTCATAGATGTGCTGGATGATTTCCTCGCGCCGCTCATGTTCGAAGTCGACGTCGATGTCGGGCGGTTCATTGCGGTCTGCCGACATGAAGCGCTCGAACAANAGGTCGTGGCTGGCTGGGTCGACTGAGGTGATGCCCAGCACATAACAGACCGCAGAGTTGGCTGCCGAACCGCGCCCCTGGCACAGGATGCGCTTGTCCTCGGCCACCCGCACGATGTCGTGGATGGTCAGGAAATAGGGGGCCAGGTCGCGTTCGGCGATATAGGCCAGTTCCTTGTCGATCAGGCCCTCAACATGCTCAGGCGTGCCCTCTGGATAACGGATCGGCAGGCGTTGCTGCACCAGGGTTTCCAGCCAGCCCTGCGGCGTGTGGCCCGGCGGAATGGTCTCTTCAGGGTATTCATAGCGCAGCTGGCTCAGGTCGAAGATCGACCGCGCCAGCAGGGCCTGGGTCTCGCCGAGAGCCTCGGGCGCATCGGCGAACAGTCGGGCCATCTCNGTCGGGGTCTTCAGGTGTCGTTCGGCATTGGTCAGCAGACGCAGGCCCGCCTGGTCGACCGATACCCCTTCGCGGATACATGTCATGACGTCCTGAAGGTCGCGCTCNGCCGGGTCGTGATAGAGCACATCATTGGTGGCGAGCAGGGGCACATCGGCCTTCAGGGCCAGGGCCTTCAGTCGCGCCAGCCGCCGCCGGTCGTCGCCATGCCGGTGCATCGCTGCCCCCAGCCAGACCGCACCGGGCCGGGCTTCGTTCAACTGGCCCAGCAGGGTCGGCAGGGCCGCCTCATCCCGCTCGGGCCGCACGATCAGCATCAGACCTTCGGGATCGGCCAGAAGGTCGTGCCGGGTCAGCAGGCAGTCGCCCTTCCTGGCCCGCCGGTTGCCCAGCGTCAGCAGGCGNGTCAGGCGGCCCCAGCCGGTGCGATCCTCCGGGTAGGCGATGATGTCCGGCGTGCCGTCCTCGAACACCAGCCGGGTGCCGGTCAGCAGACGAAATCCTGTCGCCCGCTGTTGCACCAGATCGGTCAGGGCCGGCGTGTTAGCGGGGTCTTCCACATAGCCAGTTTCGCCGGGCGAGCCGCCGTGGCGCACCACCTCTGGCGGTGACCAGCCGTCGGCCCGTAACTGGTTCAGGGCCCCNCAGGCCCGCACCACCCCGGCCACCGTGTTGCGGTCGGCCAGGCCCAGGCCGGTGTGCCCCTTCAGCACCGCTGCCAGCACCAGCGACTTGGGATGCGACGCCCCNCGCAGGAAGGAAAAGTTCGAGGCGCAAATCAATTCTNNGGCGTAAGCGGGCACACTCATGCGAACAGCCCGTGCACATACCAGCGCGGCCCCGGCTCATCGCCATAATGACCGGCCCGGAACAGCCAGAAGCGGCGACCTTCGGCATCCTCGACCCGGTAGTAGTCGCGCACCCTCCCGCGCCCGCCATCTGGGCGATGCCACCATTCGCTTTCGATCCGCTCGGGCCCTTCGGCGCTGACCACCTCATGCATGACCCGGCGCCAGCGGAACCGGCGTGGCGGACTGTCGGGCAGTTCGGCCAGGGTCTCGATCGGCTGGGGCGGGTCGAACAGCTGTAGGGGCCGCAGGGGCGGAGAATGGGGGTCAACCCTGGCCAGGCCGGCGGCTCCGGCTCCTGCAGACCCGCAGACCTCAAGCGGCAGGCCCGCTCCGGCAGGTGCGAGGCCACAGGGTGGACCCGCAGCACCGCCTGGGGTCCCAGCCGGGCCGACAACCGATCGATCAGGCTGCTCATCTGCGCCTCCCGGTCCGGGGCGGCATCAAGGCGGGTCTGGTCTGGCAACAAGGCTTCCAGCTGTTCGACCTCAAGCCGCAGGTGGTCGAAGCCGAAGCCGGGGTCGACCGATTGTCCAGCACGCCCAGTCGTTCCCGAAACAGGCGGTGGATGCGCTCTGGCTGACGCTCCGGCCGGGCCGTGCCGACGCCGATGCGCCGCACATGACCATCGACCCGGAACAGGCTGAGGAGGAAGTGACGCCCTCCCTGTCGGCGGGTCTCCAGCTGGTGTTCCACATCGGCCAGCAGGTCGGCGATGACCTGATGCAGGGGTTCATCATCCTGAACCGGTTCGGCCAGGATGCGGTCGGCGCGAACCGGCGCAGCGGGTCTGAACGGGCTGATGCGGGCATCCTCGCATCCCAGAAGCCGGTCCAGCCGGGCCGGAAACCCCTTGCCAAAGCGGGCGGCCAGGGCGGCGCGGGGGCGCTCATCGACATCGGCCAGGGTGTAGAGTCCCGCCCGCTTCAGGGCCGTGGCATCGCGCTCGGACAGCTCCAGGGCGGCAATCGGCAGGGCGCGGATGCGGGACCGGTCCTGCCCGGTGCGATGATCCCGCCGGGACCAAAGCGGGCCTGGGCGCGGGCCGCCTGGGGCGTGCGGGCGATGGCCAGACGGACCTGCAATCCCAGCCGTTCACAGAGCCGCTGCACGGCCTGCAACAGCCCCATCTCACCGCCGAACAGATGGGCACAGCCGGTCACATCCAGCACCAGCCCGTGCGGTAGATCCAGCGCCACCATGGGCGAGAACCGCCCAAAGGCGCTCAGTAACCGCTCCAGCAAGGCGGCGTCGCCGGCGGGATCGTGGGGTTCACCGGTGGCATGGGGCACCTGGGCCTGGGCATCGGCCCAGGTCAGACCCGGCGACAGCCCCAGGGCCAGGGCCTCGGCATTGACGGCGGACAGACGCAGGGCCCCGCGATCCTTGTCCAGCAGCACCCAGGGGCTGGTTGTGACCTCAGGCCGCGCGCGTGCCAGCCGATCGGTCGGCAGGAAGGCAAACCACACCGCCAGATGGCGCCGGTTCGCAGAAATGGAGCCGCTCACGATCCCACTCCAGCACCCATTCGCCGGGCGGCAGGCCAGCCCGGCTGCGCGTCAGGCTGGCGCGAAAGGCCGGGCGACCGGGNGCACCGGCCAGCAGAGGCTTTGACGGCGCTGCGGCTACCGACCATCGGGTCTGGGCGGCACTGGGTGCGGGACGGCCGCCGCCCGCACGAAAACCGGTCGACCCGCCGCGCCGGGCTGCCATGGCCAACCGTCGACCTGCCGTCAGGGTGACATCGCGCGCCTCGCCCCAGCCGCTCAGGATCACGGCCCCGGCGGCCCCGCTGGCCAGGGCTTCTTCCCCTGCCGCCAGCAGCTGGGTCGTCTGGGAGACCGCCGCCAGGACCAGCCGTTCCGGGTCCAGCCCNCAGGCGTGCAGCCCAGGCCCATAGAGTGACCCCGCCTCATGATGCGAATGGCTCTGCATAAGCCAGACGATGGCCCCGCGGGACGCCCGCATGGCCAGGCCCAGGGCAAATCCGTGCGTGGCCACCGCGTCCGCAGTGGTGGCGGCATAGACCTCATGCGCACAGCCCCGCTCCAGTGTGCCCAGATGGTCATCCACGGTCCCCAGGCCCAGGGTGAAGCCGGTCTGCGCCCGCACGACCGCCCGTNNCGACAGGACGGCAAGGCGGTCTCGCAAGGCATCAAGGGCAAGGATTGTCGACATTGTGTTCTCGTTATGTTCTCATATGCCTACCGATGAGGGGGAAGAGTCAAGAGGGGTCACGCCGCCGTTGCCCGGCTGGGTGGTTTCCACAGCCCGCGTGCGGCCCCAAACTTGCATCTGACCCCAGGGTCGCCCCCAGAGTCGCCCCCAGGGTCCCCTCCTGGGTGCCCGGGGGCTGGAACCGCACCTGCAACAGGAGAGCCGCATGGCGAATGCACCGATGATGACCCGCCGCAACTGGCTGGTCAGCTCCCTGGCCCTGATCACGGCGGGTCCCTTGGTCGCCGGTTCGGCAATGGCGAGGCCGCCGCGGCAGACCGGTCCGCGACAGATCACCATCTACAAGACGCCCTGGTGCGGCTGTTGCGACGGTTGGGTCAGCCACATGCGCGAGGCGGGCTATGTCACACAGGTGCGCGTCCTGCAGGATCTGGCCCCGATCCGGGCTGAGCACGGGGTGCCGGACCGGCTGGCATCATGTCACACAGGCGTGATTAGTGGTTACGCTATCGAGGGACACGTCCCGGCATCGGATGTCGCGCGACTGCTCCGGGAACGTCCGACCGGGGCCCGGGCCCTATCGGCCCCCGGCATGCCGGCCGGATCGCCGGGCATGGAGGCCGCAGGACGCCAGCCCTATGTCACATGGCTGATCACCGATGATGGTCAGGCCCAGGTGTTCGGTCGGCACAACGGGGCTTAAGTCCCCGGGTCCCGGATGCTAGAGGCGGGCCACCGCCCCTTGTCCCGGACCTCCCCATGACCGACCGTTCCTCTCCCTCCCACGGCCCACGGGGCAAGCTGNNGTGGGTCGCGTCGTGGCCATGCCGGCTGACACCAATCCGGAAGGCGACATCTTCGGCGGCTGGCTGTTGGCCCAGATGGACCTCGCCGGGGGAACACCGGCCTTCGAGATTGCACAAGGGCGTTGTGTCACCGTGGCCCTGGACGCGATGGTGTTTCACGAGCCGGTCTCGGTCGGCGATGAAGTCAGCCTCTATGCCACGGTGCAAAAGACCGGGCGCAGTTCCATCCGCATCCATGTCGAGGCCTTCAAGCGGGCCCGTAACGAGATGAACGCCCAGGGCGTGCGCGTCACCGAAGGGGTCTTCACCTATGTCGCCATCGACGAGAACCGTCGGCCCCGCGCTTTGCCGGGCGCGGAGATGACCCAGAGCGGGTTGCCCGGCTGATGGGCGCTCGACGCGGCCAGGTGGCCCTGGGGCTGATGCTGTTTCTCGGCGGGGCTATCGGCATGATGGCACTGATGGTCCTGTTCAAGCTGACCTATGGCGCATGAGGTGCCCGCCCAGGACCGCGGCCCCTGAAACCTTGACCTTTGGGGTGTTGTGCCTACCTCGCAGCCATGGCTATCCGCCGCATCCTGACCATCGACAACGCTGCCGATCTGGCCGTGCTGAAGACTGTCTCCACCCCTGTGGATACGGTCACCGACGAGCTGCGCGCCCTGATGGATGACATGCTTGAAACCATGTATGCCGCGCCGGGGATCGGTCTGGCCGCCGTACAGATCGGCGATACCCGCCGGGTCATCGTTATGGATCTGGGCGACAAGCTGGGCGATGAAGATGACACCGACCCCGCCGAAATGAGCGATGAAGACCGGGCCAAATGGATCGAAGAGCGCAAGAACCCGCGCTATTTCGTCAACCCGGAGATCGTCTCGACGTCAGAGGACCAAGCCCCCTACGAAGAGGGCTGTCTGTCGGNNGTACCGGAGTATTATGATACGGTCGACCGCCCCGCGCGTTGCACGATCAAGTATCTGAATTATCAGGGCGAAGCCGTCGAGGAAGAGGCCAAGGGCCTCTATGCCGTGTGCATCCAGCACGAGATGGATCACCTGAACGGGGTCTTGTTCATTGATCATCTGAGCCGTCTGAAGCGCGAACGCGCCGTGGCCAAGGTCAAGAAAGCCGCAAGGATGGCCGCCTGATGCGCCGTTACCGTTCCTTGAGCCGGGGCCAGAAGGCCGGTGTGGCCTCCGCCGCCACCATCCTGGGCGTGGCCCTGATCGGGGTCGTGGCCGGGGTGCTACTGGACCGTCTGCTGATTTCGACGACGCCCTGGATGCGGGCGGTGAGTGGGATGAGGGCGAAGGCGTCCGCACCCGCTGGGATGTGCCGCTGTAGGTGGGAGACACCCGCTTGCTTTCCGGCTAGATGAGCCGCCATGCGCCTCGCCTTCATGGGAACCCCCGATTTTGCCGTGCCCTCGCTGGCCGAACTGATCGCGTCCGGTCATGAGATCGTCGCCGTCTATTCCCAACCGCCGCGACCCAAGGGCCGGGGCCAGCAACTGACGCCCAGCCCGGTGCAGGCCTTTGCCGAGGCCATGGGGCTGCCGGTCTTCACGCCCGCCTCGATGAAGGCCGCCGACGCTATCGACACCTTCCGGTCCCTCGATCTGGATGTGGCCTGCGTGGTCGCCTATGGCCAGATCCTGAAGCCTGAGGTGCTGGAAGCCCCGCGTCTGGGCTGTCTGAACCTGCACGGATCGTTGCTGCCACGCTGGCGCGGTGCGGCCCCGATCCAGCGGGCCATCATGGCCGGGGACGCCCGCACCGGCGTGCAGATCATGCAGATGAGCGAGGGGCTGGACGAAGGGCCGATCCTGCTGAGCGAGGCGCTGGATATCCGCCCGAACGACACCGCCGCCAGCCTGTCCGATCGCATGGCCCGCATCGGGNCGGACCTGTGGCCCCGGGCCCTGGCGGCGCTGGAGCGGGGCGGAACCGAGGCGGTGCCGCAGGTGNGGGAGCCCACCTATGCCAAGAAAATCACCCCGGCGGAGGCGCGCATCGACTGGTCGCGCCCGGCGGCTGAGGTCGATGCCCATATCCGTGGCCTGTCGCCTTTTCCAGGAGCCTGGTTCGAAGCGGAGGGCGCCGATGGCNCCGTACGCATCAAGGCCCTGATGAGCCGCATCGCAACCGGGTCTGGCCAGCCCGGCGAAGTGCTGCCGGGCGAGGGGCTGAGCGTCGCCTGTGGCAGCGGCACGGTGGAGCTGATCACCGTGCAACGAGCCGGAAAGTCGGCCCAAACGGCGACTGAGTTGCGGCGCGGCTTTTCCCTGCCATCAGCCAGCGTTCTGGCCTGATGCCCCGCTATCGGCTGACGATCGAATACGACGGGTCGATCTACAACGGCTTTCAGGTTCAGGCCGGTCAGCCGACCGTGCAGGGTGTGATCGAGACAGCCATTACCGCCTTCTGCGGCGAAAACGTGCGCCTGTTTGCGGCCGGGCGCACCGACAGCGGCGTGCATGCCACCGGCCAGGTCATCGGCTTTGATCTGGATCGCGACTGGCCCGCGCAAACGGTCATGAATGCCCTGAACGCCCATCTGGTGACAGAGGCGGTGGCGGTGCTGGATTGCGTCCAGGCCGATCCGGACTGGCATGCGCGATTTTCGGCCACGGGGCGGCAGTACNTGTATCGTATCCTGGCCCGGCCTGGGCGTCCGGCGCTGGATCGGGGCCGGGTCTGGCATGTGCGGGGTGGTCTGGACCTGACGGCCATGCAGGCGGCGGCGGATCACCTGATCGGCCATCACGACTTCACCACCTTCCGCGATCTCAACTGTCAGGCCAACAGCCCGATCAAGACCCTGGATGTGGCGCAAGTGCTGGCCTCGGGCGAAGAGGTGCATCTGAGCTTTGCCGCACGCAGCTTCCTGCATCGCCAGGTGCGCTCAATGACCGGGTCGCTGGTGCAGGTCGGCCTGGGGCGCTGGACGCCCCAGGACCTGAAGGATGCCTTGGAGGCGCGGGACCGCCAGGCCTGCGGTCCCGCCGCCCCGTCCGACGGTCTGTATCTGACCGGTGTGACCTACGGACTACTTCCGGCCGCCGAGCAGGCCGCCCAGGATGCTACCCAGACCGCCCAAACCGCCACCTGAGCTACCGCGGCTGTTTCCGGTCGCGCCGCCCAGGACGCTGCCCAGGATGTCACCCATGCCGCCAGCCGTCCCAGAGCCACCGGCCTGGCCCAGCACGCTGCCGAGCACATCGCCCAGACCGCCCGGGAGCTGGCTCAGGTTGCTGTCCGCCTCCTGTGCGCGGCCATTGGGGGTCAGCTGGCTGATGATGATCGGCAGCAGGATGGCGGCAATCCCGGCGGCCTGTTGCGGGAAATGCCCAGCTTCTGGGCAAAGTCGGCGACCGGGCCCGAGCCCAGCGCCGAGCCGATCTGTTCGGCGGACAGCATCTGATTGGGGCCCGTCGAGACCCAGCTATCCGCCTCAGCCCCCATGCCATGGCTCTGCAGCCGTTCCAGCAGGCCCTGAACCCCGCCCTGGCTGGCCACCAGATCGTTCAGGCCGGTGCGCACATTGGGGCCACCCAGCATGGCCATGGCTGCATCGAGATCGGTCATTCGTCGTCTATCCTATGTCCGCCCCCAGCGTCGGACTAACAGCTAGGGCAAGGACCGGTGTTGTGCAAACGAAAGCCTCGCCCGGCCAGTGCACCCGCCGCCAACCTTGTCCATTGGCCGCGGGCCGGGGTCTGCTAACCGCCCTGCATGAGCCAGACACGCCCAGCCCAACCCGCCAACACTGCCGCCCGTCGACTGGTCGAAACCCTGGTCATGAACGGGGTCGATACGGTCTTCTGTGTGCCGGGTGAAAGCTATCTGGCGNTGCTGGATGCCCTGGCCGATGTGAAGGATCAGATCCGCGTGATCGCCTGTCGCCACGAAGCCGGGGCCGCCAATATGGCGGAGGCCTATGGCAAGCTGACGGGTAAGCCGGGCATCTGCATGGTCACGCGCGGGCCAGGGGCTACCCATGCCTCCATCGGTGTGCATACGGCGCATCAGGATTCGACGCCGATGATCCTGTTCGTCGGCCAGATCGCCCTGACTGACCGCGGGCGTGGGGCGTTTCAGGAGGTCGACTATCGCGAGGTGTTCGGCGGCCTGGCCAAATGGGCCACCGAGATCGAAAGCCCCCAACGCACGGTCGAGGTGGTGGAGCGGGCCTTTGCCACAGCCCTGCAGGGTCGTCAGGGGCCGGTGGTTGTGGCCCTGCCTGAGGACATTCTGCATGAGGATGGTGGACCCAAGCCTGTCCGCCCTGTGGTGTCCGCCCGCGCCGCGCCCGATCCGGCCACCATCGCTGAGGTCGGCCAGAGGCTGGCGAAGGCAGAGCGCCCGCTGCTGATCCTGGGCGGGTCCGGCTGGACCGAAGAGGCAACCACGGCCATCGGCGACTGGGCCGAGCGGCTGGGCCTGCCGGTTGCCCTGTCGTTCCGGCGCAAGGATCTGATCTCCAACGACCGGTCCAACTATGCCGGGGATCTGGGTTTGGGGCCGAACCCCAAGCTGATCGCCCGGGTCAAGGTCTCGGACCTGTTGATCGTCGTCGGGGCCCGCATGNGGGAGAACCCGACGCAAGGCTATACCCTGCTGGACCGGACGCGGACGCCTGAGACGCTGATCCAGTTTCATCCGGGGCCCGAAGAGCTGGGCCGGGTGTGGCCCGCCGCCGTGACCGGCAATGCCGACAACAGCCTGACCGCCCTGGCCCTCAGCCAACTTGAACCGGGTCGCTCCTGGTCCGATCAGGCCGCCGACGCGCGGGCCGAGTGCGACGCCTTCATCCAGCCGGTGACGGTGACAGGCGCGGTCAACCAGAGCCAGACCGTCCGTCACCTTAATGAAGCCCTGGCGGACGATGCCATTGTCACCAACGGGGCCGGGAATTTTGCCGCCTGGCTGCATCGCTTCTATCGTCACCGGGCGCGGCATACCCAGCTGGCCCCGACGTCGGGGGCCATGGGCTATGGCTATCCGGCGGCACTGGCGGCCAAGGCTGTGCACCCGGATCGCGATGTGGTCTGCGTGGCGGGCGGCGGCGACTATCTGATGACCGGCCAGGAGATCGCCACGGCGGTTCAGTATGGCCTCAATGCCCTGGTCATAGTCGTCGACAACGGAACCTATGGCACCATCCGCATGCACCAGGAGGGCCACTATCCAGGGGCTGAACGGGTCATGGCGACAGACCTCAAGAACCCCGACTTCGTCAAATATGCCGATGCATTCGGGGCCTTCGGCATCCGCTGCGAGACGACCGAGGCGTTTCCTGCTGCCCTGGAGACGGCGCTTGAGGCAACGCGCGGCCCCGCTGGCCGACCGGCCCTGCTGCATCTGATCGTTTCAGCCGAGGACATCGCGCCGGGCCGCACCATCAGTGGCCTGCGCACCTGAAAACCTGACCCCTGGGGCAACCGTCCACTCAGAAGTTCAGGGTCAGGGCCGCAACCCAGGTCTCGTCTCGCAAGCCAGCTTCATCAAAGCCCGTCCAGGTCAGGCCGACGCTCGCCGGGCCAAGCGCACGCTCGGCCCCCAGGCTCCAGTGACGCTTGCGGTCGTAGACGCCGTCCTCGTGGCCCACAACGGTCGTCACGGTCCAGTTGGGCGAGACGGCGATCTCTGCCATGGCCATCAGGGCGATATTGTCCGTAGCCAGGCTGTTCTGGTCTGGAGCATAGCGGATTTCGGCCCCCAGTCGGACTTGGTGCGACAGCGGGTAGGTCACCAGGGCATAGGTCTCGGCATAGTTGGCATCGTCCGCACCCGGGTAGACGTAGGCGACCACACCCACTGCCCTCAAGGCTCCGGCCTCAAAGGTTTGGCCCAGTTCCAGGTCCAGTTCGATATTAGCACCGCCGTTGTCGGCGATCGTTGAGGCGAAAGATCCGACGAACAGGCCGTTATCCAGCGTCAAGCGGGCCGAAGCCTGCAGGGCAGCCTTCCCGTCCGACAGGGACACACCGTGGTAGCGATAATCGCTGACCACCGCCACAGACGCGTCCCAGGGGCGCATGGACTGCGCCTGCGCCATCGCCGGTGAAGCCCCCAACACTGCCACTGCCACCGACGGGGCCAACGCCAGTATCGTTGTCTGACCATCACGTGCGGGGAAGCGATGACGACCCATCGTGCCTACGCGCTGACGCAGCACGCGCTGCAAGCTCGCCCGGCGTTCGTCGATCTGGTCGGCGGTCATAGCCCGGTCGAACAGCCACCCCTGCACGTGGTCACAGCCGACGATCCGCAGCAGCGTTGCCTGAGCCTTGGTCTCGATCCCTTCGGCGGTGACCCCCATCTTCAGGGCGCGGGCAATGGTCACGGTGGCCTGAAGAATGGCCCGCGACGATCCTGAATGCTCGACATTGGCGATCAGGGACCGGTCGATCTTGAGCTTGCCAAACTGGTAGCGACGCAGGAAGCCGATCGAGGCGAACCCGGCTCCGAAATCGTCCAGCGCCAGGGTCAGCCCCAGGCCCCGCAACTCGGCCAGAACCCGGGCTGCCTGTTCGGGATCGGCGACGATGAAGGTTTCGGTGATCTCAAGCTCCAGCCGACCGGGAGGCAGCCCCGTCTCCGCCAGAGTGCGGGCCACCGAACGGACGAAGCCCGGCGAGCGCAACTGCGCCGCTGAAATGTTTACGGCGACCTTGAGATCGGGCCAGCGGCAAGCATCGACACAGGCCTGGTGAAGTGCCAGCAGGCCAATCTTGTCGATCAGGCCGGACTCCTCGGCGACCGGCACAAACACCTCGGGGCTGACCTCACCGCGGTCCGAATTGCACCAGCGCAGCAGCGCCTCGACCCCGACCATGGTTTGTCCGTCGGGGGTGTAGAGTGGCTGGTAGAGCAGGTAGAGTTCCGAGGCCTCGATGCCCTTGCGCAGGTCGTTCTCGATCGCCCGATGGGTGGCCCGCGTCTCGTCCAGTCTGGAATCGAACCAGTTGGCCCGTCGCCGCCCCTCGGCCTTGGCCGCGTGCAGGGCGACATCGGCCCGCCGCGCCAGTTCTATCGGATCGTCGCCCTGTCGTCCGAGGGCCAGGCCCAGGCTGGCCGCAACCGCGATGGTCCGGTCATCCACGCGCAGGGGTTTGTTGACAAAGGCCAGGACCCGGCCGGCTGCCCGATTCATCCGAGCCTCGGCATCGTCGCCGGACACGACCAGGGCGAATTCATCGCCACCCAGGCGGGCGATCCAGAACCCGCGTTGGCGCAACCGCTGCAACTCGGCCGCCGACTGGGACAGCACGCTGTCGCCAACCTCGTGCCCGAACTGGTCATTGATGCGCTTGAACCCGTCGATATTGAGAATGGCAAGCGCGACCTGGCGCTGCGTGCTGCAGGCCTCGGCCAGACGTCCGAACAGGGCGCGTCGGTTCGGCAGGCCGGTCAGAGGGTCCGTCATCGCCAGGCGCTTGAGCTTCGACATGATGCGAAGACCCTGGCGGTAGAGCAGTCCCAGAACGATCAGGGCCCCCAGCAGGGCGACACTGATCACCGGCAAGGTCCGTTGCAGGGTGACCCAGATGTGCCGTGGCTGCGTCCAGCTCAGCTGTGCAACGGGCCGCCCCAGCGGTCCGCTATGGTGGCGCTGCGACCGACGGGCGACCGACGGATCATCAGGTCCGAGAGCTGCAGCAGGCTGGAAATGTCGCCCAGCATGGCCGGTNGTTACCCGTCCCGTCATAACCAGCCGCACCGAACCGTCTGTCGGAACGAGGCGATCGACGGGATAATCAGCGGGGACCACATTGCTGGCCCCGATCAGGCTAAGACCGGACCCATCCGATGCTGCGGTGCTGACCGGGTTCGGGCTGCCGCCCAGGTCGGTGGTCAGGCGACCGATGACATCACCGAAACGCGCCTGCGGTGGCTCCAGGGTGCGCTGCCCGTTCTTGATGCCGTAGATCAACTGTCCTTGAGCATCGATCAGATATACGGCGTCGTAGGTGTCACCTGTCAGTGTCGCAGGCGCGAAGATGGCATCCAGGAGGNNGCCCGGTTCGGCCCGANNGCCATAGACGGCCCTCGCCAGAGCTTCGCGTTTGGCGTTCTCGGCTGCGAACGCCCCGATCCGTTCCGCCCTCAAGGCCAGCGCCATCTGCACCGACGCCTGGCTGTGCTCGCTGTCAACGCGGTCAGCCTCCCGAGCGGTCTGGATCACGCTGAGCGAGATCACCAGCAGGAACAGGCAAACGCACGTCAGCGCCGGTCCTATGGCTTTGAGATTGCGCTGCAATACGGCGGCCTCGAACGGTTCGCTTCTACGTAACACCAGTTTCTTGAGATTCGATTAGTGTGCGATCCTTGCTGGGATTGTCCCCAATGCAGGGAAGGGCGCATGGGTTGGCTTAGCGAGGAGCGCATGATGCCGAAGCTGGGACCAAAGATGGCTGGGAAGATGCTGGGGCTGCTGGCTCTTGGCCTGGTCGGCGCATGTTCCAGTGTGCCGGAGGTCGGGCCCAATGCGGGGTGCCTGACCCGGTGCGGGGTCCGATTGCGCCGTGATCGCGGCCATCGCCCTTCAGCATTACCGATTTGGCCCGGACAACCCGACCTTGCCGCTGAAGCTGGAGAGAGATTTTAGCCCGCGTTGCGACTGGTCCCGCTACGGGCTGGCGTTCACGGCCTATGACCCGGATGCTCCAGGTGACACACGCATGCGCTTGCGGTGGGTCAGTTTTGGCCGGCCCGTCTATGACGGTCAGGGTGCCGAGGTGGAGACGGCGATCATGCATGGCCCCTTGGCCGGAACCGGCTATCGCTGCCGGGTCATCTCGGGATCGCCGGTTGGACCGTCCCGGAAGGATCCTGCCGGAGAACCTGGGTCAACTAGGGCTGGCGGAGCCGCGCCCTGTGACCCCGGCATAGCCCGTCGCAGGGGTCTGAGATGACCGCTCACCCGGGTTATTTAATGTCGCTTCAAACGGGCTGGAAAGCTGGCTTTCTGTGGCGGGAATTCCTATATTCGACGGGAGTTTGATCCCCACGCGGCGGGATCTTGATTCGGCGACGGATCGCCCGATTCAACCCAAGAGATTCATGACCGACGCAACCCCGAAAACGACCTGCCCGAGGCTGGGCCTGAAGCCGAGTACGGTGCCGATTCCATCAAGGTTCTCAAAGGCCTGGATGCGGTACGCAAGCGCCCCGGCATGTATATCGGCGACACCGACGACGGCTCGGGTCTGCACCACATGGTCTATGAGGTAGTCGACAACGCCATCGACGAGGCCCTGGCCGGGCACGCCGACCTGGTTCAGGTGATCCTGAACGCCAACGGGTCGGTGACTGTCACCGACAACGGACGCGGTATTCCCACCGACATTCACGAGGGCGAGGGCGTTTCGGCGGCCGAGGTCATCATGACCCAGCTGCACGCGGGCGGGAAGTTCGACCAGAACAGCTACAAGGTCTCTGGCGGTCTGCACGGCGTGGGCGTGTCGGTGGTCAACGCCCTGTCGGACTGGCTGGAGCTTAAGATCTATCGCGATGGCCGGATCCACGAGATGCGCTTTGAGCGCGGGGATACCGTCAGCTCGTTGAAGGTCACCGGTACTGCCCCGATCCGCGAATCGGGACCANAGGCGGGGCAGCCGCTGACCGGCACTGAAGTGACCTTCTATCCCTCGGTCACGACGTTCAGCCACATTGATTTCGATCTCAAGACGCTGGAGCATCGCCTGCGTGAGCTGGCCTTCCTGAACTCCGGTGTTGTCATCCGCCTGGCCGACAATCGCGGGGCCGAGCCGTTCGAGGAAATCCTGCACTATGAGGGCGGGGTCGAGGCCTTTGTGCGCCACCTGGACAAGTCCAAGACCCCGATTTTGAAAGACGTCATCGTCATTCGCGGCCAGAAGGACGGCATCGACCTGGACCTGGCACTGCAGTGGAACGATGGCTACCACGAGACGATGCTGTGCTTCACCAACAACATCCCGCAGCGGGATGGGGGCACGCACCTGTCGGCCTTCCGCGCAGCGCTGACGCGGGTGATGAGCGGCTACATCGACGCCGCCGGTGCGGCCCGCAAGGAGAAGGTCACTGTCTCGGGTGAGGATGCCCGTGAGGGGCTGACCTGCGTGCTGTCGGTCAAGGTGCCGGATCCCAAGTTTAGCTCCCAGACCAAGGACAAGCTGGTCTCGTCCGAGGTGCGTCCGGCGGTGGAAGGCCTGTGTCAGGAAGGTCTGGCGACCTGGTTCGAGGAACATCCCGCCGAGGCCAAGGTCATCGTCGCCAAGATCATAGAGGCCGCCGCGGCCCGTGAGGCTGCCCGTAAGGCCCGTGAACTGACCCGGCGCAAGTCGGCGCTCGATATCGGCTCCCTGCCGGGCAAGCTGGCCGATTGTCAGGAACGCGATNCGGCCAAATCTGAACTGTTCATCGTCGAGGGTGACAGTGCCGGCGGCTCGGCCAAACAGGCCCGCAATCGTGAAAACCAGGCGGTTCTGCCGCTGCGGGGCAAGATCCTGAACGTCGAGCGAGCGCGGTTTGACCGCATGCTGTCATCCGACCTCATTGGAACCTTGATCCTGGCCCTGGGCGCGGGCATCCGCGACGACTTCAACATCGACAAGCTGCGCTATCACAAGATCATTCTGATGGCCGACGCCGATGTCGACGGGGCCCACATCCATGCGCTGCTTTTGACCTTCTTCTATCGCCAGATGCCGGAGCTGATTGAGAAGGGCTACATCTATATCGCCCAGCCGCCGCTCTATAAGGTCGAGAAGGGCAAGCGCAGCCGCTACCTCAAGGACCAGGCGGAGATGGACGCCTATCTGATCGAGGAGGGCGTCAGTGAGGCCAGCCTGGATCTGGCCGATGGTGAGCGCCGGGTCGGTATGGACCTGGAACAGCTTGTGCGGGACGCCAAGGCCTTCAAGGCCGGCGTCGATCGCCTCAGCCAGCGGGCTCCGGCCTTTGCCATCGAGCAGGCGGCCCTGGGCGGGCTGTTCGATGACCAGCCCGATGGCGCAGCGGTGCTGGCCAGCACGGCCGAGCGGATGAACCTCTATGCCGAGNAGGGGGATGGCCCGTGGATGGGCACCTCAGGGCCCCAGGGCGCTGTCAGCTTCGAGCGCGTCCGCCGCGCCGTGACCGAGCGCATTGTGCTGGAGGAGGCGCTTGTTCAGTCGCTCGATGGTCGCCGTCTGGCCGAACGGGCCCTGGCCTTCGCCGGCATGTTCGACAAGCCGGCCCAGTTCCGCCGCAAGGACAAGTCAACCNCCATCCGGNGGCCCCTGGACCTGCTCGATGCCGTGCTCGAGGCCGGCAAGCAGGGCATCAAGATCCAGCGCTACAAGGGCCTGGGCGAGATGAACCCGGAACAGCTGTGGGAAACGACGCTGGACGCCAACGCCCGCACCCTGCTGCAGGTTGAGGTCGACCATGCCGACGATGCCGATGATCTGTTTGCCAAGCTGATGGGTGATGTGGTCGAGCCGCGCCGGGCCTTCATCCAGGAGAATGCGCTGGACGCAGCCGTCGACGCCTGACGGCGGGTCATCGCGAGACGTCGGCTGTTCGGGATCGGCCACGAACCCCAGTGCCCGTCAGAACGAAAGACGCGCCGCCGGTGCCGGTGGCGCGTCTGTCTTATCTGGACATGTGGCTTGAGGCCTAGACCGACAGGCCCACGTTGCGGGCCGGTTGGCCGCTCAGGGCGCTGGCCAAAACCAGGCTCAGCTGGCGCGCCATGTGCGGCGTCAGCTCGTCCATGGACCAACCATCATAGGCTGCGAACCGATAGTTGGCGGCGTAGCTGTCCCAGATCATCTGGGTCAGCAGCCCCAGGTCCGCATCGCGCTTGACCTCGCCCTGGGCAATGCCGTCGGTCAGGATCTGGGTGATCAGGCCTCGCAGCGGTGACGTCAGGACTCGCAGGCGCGCATTGTCAGCTTGGGATTGGAACCACGAGCGGGCGATTACGGCCTGCATCATCGGCAGGGTATCGAGCGCACGGCGATATCCGGCGGCCAGGGTGGCCAGAAGGCGCTCGGACACCGATCCGTCGGTCTGGGCGCCGGTCTGGAAATCGATCAGCATCTGACCGAAGTCCTCGGCCAGGACGGCCTCGAACAACTCAGCCTTGTCCTGGAAGTTGGCAAAGACAGCACCGGTCGACATACCGGCGCCGCGGGCGATGTCGCGAATGGTGGCGGCATCATATCCGCGCTCAGCGAACAGGGTGCGGGCCGCATCCATGACTTTGCCACGTGTTTTGATTTTAGCGGCCTGACGACGGTTCATTCGCGGGGCGGCTTCGGTGGACGTGGCAACAGCAGTTTGGGACATTTACTAACTCGTGACCTCAGAACCCGGCTCTGATGTCAAAGGAATGGACAGTGGAATGCGGCGGCGACCCGGGCAGATGACGCCGTTTGGTTTGGCTATACGAGTGAAGTTGACGAAAGCGGTGGACGGACGGATTCACAACCCCCGTGACAACACGTCACCTAACCTAGAGATTCGTCCGGGTCCAGATCGCGCTGAAGCCGCCGGGTCGAGCGCAGGGCGCGGGTCGGCTGCGGGGCTTCACCGGGGCGCGCCTGCTGGAAGGCCTGGCGGAAGCGGTCGCGGCGTTCATGGATGCTGGCCAGCACCATTCCCATGGGCACACCCAGGTCAACCAGGGTATTCTCCGCCAGCTGCAGGCTGGCCTCGGTCGTCTCGGGCACGGCGTCGGTCACGCCCAGAGCATAGAGCCGCTCCGCATGGCGCAGATCCCGGGCCCGCGCGATCAAGATAAGATCCGGCCGCAGAGCACGGATGGTGGTGACCGCCTCATCGACCTTGGACGAGNNGTCCATGGTCACCACCACTGCCTTGCAGGTTTCGATCCCGCAACGACTGAGCATGGAAGCATTTCCCGCGTCGCCATAACAGACATTGGCCCCTTCGGCCCGACCCAAGGCCACGGTGTTGGCATTGGCGTCGACGGCCAGAAAGTCTTGGCCGTGCTCACGCAACAGCTCACCCACCAGACGGCCTACCCGACCATAACCGACAATCAGCACCTGGCCCTCAGTCGCCTGCGGGGCGGCGTCTTCGGTGGCAAGCTCCGGCACTTTCAGGGACACCTGGTGGACCAGGCGCTGCGCCAACCAGGCCATCAGCGGCACGCTGAACATGCTGACGGTGGCGGCCAGCATGACCTCGCGTGTCAGCGAGGGATCGGCAATGCCCTCCACCAGCCCGGCCCCGAGGATGACGAAGGCGAACTCNCCCGCCGGCCCCAGCACCAGCGCCGCCTCGATGGCATTGCGGCTGGGGACACGCCACAGCCGGGCCGCACCATAGATCAACAGGGCCTTGAACAGGGTCAGACCCAGGGCCATGCCCAACACCCGCAACGGTTCGCGGGCCACGGCATCAAGGTCAAGGCTCAGGCCGACACCGACGAANAAGACCCCGAGCAACAGGCCCTTGAACGGCTCGATGGCTACCTCAACCTCACGTCGGAACTCGGTTTCCGCCAGCAACAAACCCGCGACCAGGGCCCCCAGGCTCATGGACAGACCCGCTGCCTGGGCCGCCATGCCCGCCGCCACCACCACCAGCAGACAGGCGGCCAGGAATAGCTCCTGGCCCTGACCGCGCGACCGGGCCCTGGCGACCGAATGGAAGATGGGTCGCAAAACCAGGCGNCCGAGAATGACGATCAGCGCCAGGCCGATGGCGGCCGGAATAAGTGTCAGGAGCGCGGGGCGCAGGACGCTGGGGTCAAACTCCCCTTCGGGCGACACCCCGGCCGTCGCCATGGCCGCCATGACCGTGACCGTGATCAGGATCGGAGCCACCGCCAGATCCTGGGCCAGCAAGATGGAGAAGGTCGCCCGGCCGGTGGCACCGGTCATGCGTCCCCGCTCGGCCATGACGGGCATGACGATGGCGGTGGAACTCAGCGCCAGCCCCATGCCGATGACCGCCGCCGAGACCAGCGACTGGCCCATCAGCATGAAGACCGCTGCTAGGGCGATCGAACAGACCGCGACCTGGGTCATGCCTAGGCCGAACACCAGACGTCGCATCGACTTCAACCGTTCCCACGACAGCTCCAGCCCGATCATGAACAGCAGGAAGGCGACGCCCAGTTCGGACAGGTTGCGCAGCTGGGCCGGATCGGAAATGGTCAGCCACCCCAGCCANGGAAGCCGATCGGAAAACTGGGCCAGACCATCGGGGCCGAGCAGCACCCCTGCCGCCAGGAAACCCAGAACCGGGCTGACCTTGAAGCGATTGAACAGGGGCACCATGATCCCCGCCGCCGCCAGAAAGACCAGCAAATCCTGATAATCGCCCTGGTGATGCTCCAACGCGTTCCGCCTCCCCTTTTGTCGTATGGCCTCCTTTAGAGCCGGTCACGGTGACAAAGGCGAGGCAGGGGCGAGGATTTCCGGCAAAAATGACGAAAAATTCAGGCGACAGGGGCTGCATTGGCGTTAAGGGACTTGGCCACTGTCGGGAGAGGTTCGTCCCCCGGCGCTGTCGCTGAAGGAATTCCCAGATGAAGAACCTGCTGACCGGCGTTGCCCTCGCCGCCTTCCTGCTGCCCGTCGCCGCCCAGGCCCAGGCTCTGAACCCGTTGTCGAGCGAAGGGCATGAGCACGCCTGCATCGATGATGCCTGCACCATGGTTTCGCTCCTGCCTGAGGGCGCGACCCAGGACGCTGGCACCAGCGGCTTCCAGGGCACCGAGGCGCACCGCTATGGCACCTGGGGCTTTGACCTGTCCGGTCGCGACACATCGGTTCTGCCGGGCGACAACTTTTTCCGCTACGCCAACGGCACCGCGATTGATGCCATGGAGATCCCTGGTGATCGCACGTCCTGGGGCTCCTTCGCCATGCTTCGCGAGCTGTCGGATAACCGAATGAAGGCCCTGATCCTGGGTCTAGTGGCGCGTGATGACCTGGCCGCTGGAACCGACGAGCAGAAGATCGCCGACGCCTATCGCGCCTATATGGACGAGGCCCGCATCGAAGCCCTGGACGATCAGCCGATCCGCCCACTGCTGGCCCAGATCGCCGCCATTGACAGTCATGACGCCATGGCCCGCTACATGGGCCAGACCCAGNGCCGGGTCGGGGCTTCCCTGTTCGGCACGGGCATCACCACCGACCAGAAGGCCCCAAACCGCTATGTGGTGTCGACCGGCCAGGGCGGCATCGGCCTGCCCAACCGGGACTATTATCTTGAGGCCCGCAACGCCAACAAGAAGGCCCTCTATCTGGCCTATGTCGAGCGCATGCTGACCCTGATCGGCTGGGAAAATCCCGCCGCCAATGCCCAGGCCATCGTCGATTTCCNNGAAACCCGGATCGCCCAGGTTCACTGGACCCCGATCCAGAACCGGAACCGCGATGAGACCTATAACGAATACACCATCAGCCAGCTGGTCAGCGAAGCGCCTGGCNTTGACTGGCAGGGCTATTACGATGCGCTTCAGCTGGGCGGTGTGCCGCGCCTGATTGTGCGCCAGGACACGGCCATGGCCCCGATGGCTGCGATCTGGTCGNAAACCCCGATGGAAACGATCCGCGCCTGGCAGGCCTTCCATACGGTCGATGATGCGGCACCGATGCTGTCGCGCCGCTTCGCCGATGCCCGCTGGGAGTTCCGTGACCGCGACCTGTCGGGCCAGCCCGAACAGCGCAGCCGCGAGAAGCGCGGCATCAGCTTTGCCGAAGGCATGCTGNGGGAGGCCGCCGGTCGGCTTTATGTGNCCGAATACTTCCCGCCGGAATCANAGGCCCAGATGGAACAACTGGTGGCCAACCTGCGCACGGCCCTCAGCCACCGCATCGAGACCTACACCTGGATGGGGGCCGAAACCCGTGAGGCCGCTGAAGAGAAGCTGTCCAAGTTCACGGTCAAGATCGGTTATNCGGACCGCTGGCGCGACTATTCAGATCTGCAGGTTCGCGCCGATGACCTGTTTGGCAACGCCGAGCGTTCGGGGCTGTTCCGCTGGAACTATCAGCTCAATCGCTTGAATGATCCGGTCGACAAGGCCGAGTGGGGCATGACCCCGCAGACGGTCAATGCCTATTACAACTCCACCAACAATGAGATCGTCTTCCCGGCGNCGATCCTGCAGCCGCCCTTCTTTGATCCCCAGGCCGACCCGGCGGTCAACTATGGCGGCATCGGCGGGGTCATCGGTCACGAGATCGGCCACGGCTTCGACGACCAGGGCTCCAAGTCCGACGGCGATGGTGTGCTGCGCTCCTGGTGGACGCCGGAGGATCGGGCCAACTTCGAAGCCCTGACCACCCGTCTGGGAGCCCAGTATGACCAGTTTGAGCCGATCCCTGGCTTCAAGGTCCAGGGCGGGCTGACCATGGGCGAAAATATCGGCGACGCTGCCGGCGTGGCCGTGGGTATGGAAGCCNACCACCTGTCCCTGAACGGGGCCCCGGCCCCCATCCTGGATGGCACGACGGGGGACCAGCGCTTCTTCTATGGCTGGGCCCAGGTTTGGCAGTCANAGTATCGCGACGACGCCCTGCGTCAGCAGGTGCAGACCGATCCGCACTCGCCGGCGNAGTTCCGGGTCATCGGCCCGCTGCGAAACCTGGATACCTGGTATGACGCCTTTGGCGTTGAGCCCGGCACGCAGTATTACCTGCCGCCGGAACAGCGTGTGCGCATCTGGTAGATCCTGAACGGGTCTGGATTGGAACGGGCCGGGTTTCGCACCCGGCCTTTTCTTGGGCCCATGGTGTGCATCGAAACGCCAGATGCAAAAAGGCCCGCTGCGGGGATACATCGCAGCGGGCCTTTCTCTCGCGAGGCGGACGTTTCCTCCCGAAACGCCTTCGTGTCCCGGCGGCGCTTTTCGGCGCTCTGCCCAGGCAACGACTGACTTTATTGTGGCGCTTTTCGTGCTGCGAAGTCAATCTTGAGCCCGGTCACCAGCCGCCATGCCTCAACCTGATCGGCGATAAGTTCAAATGAGATTTGCCGCTGTCACCACAATGTCACGCACGCGTTCGACCAGCTGATCTCGCGGTACAGTGATCTGGCCCGGGCGCTCGGCCTTCCAGGCGGCGTTGTCGGCGACGCCTGCGGCCGCCAGGCGTCCGACCTCCAGATCCTTCAATGTGACCGTGCCTTGCGCCAGCTCATCGCCGCCCAGCATGACAGCNGCAGGGGCGCGGCGTCGGTCGGCGTAGCTTCATCTGCGCCTTCATGCCAGCGCGCCCNNCAGATAGACCTCCGCCGCAAGGCCGGCCCGACGCAGTTCAGCCACCGCGGACAGATAGGCGGGCATGTCGGTTTCGGAAAAGGCGATCACAACCACCGGGCCGCTTGCCACCCGGGGACTGGGCCGCGCCGTTTCCAGCGCGGCAACCAGGCGTGACACCCCGAAGGAGAAGCCCGTCGCAGGCGTGCGTTCGCCTGTAAAGCGCGCCACCAGGTCGTCGTAGCGTCCCCCGCCGCCGATCGAGCCAAAGCGTACCCGGCGTCCCTTTTCGTCGCGGGTTTCCATCAGCAGCTCAGCCTCGAAAACCACGCCGGTGTAGTATTCCAGGCCCCGCACGATCGTGGGATCGAAGCGGGCCTGGTCCGCCCCCACGCCCATGGCGGTCAGGGCCTGGTCAATGGCCGCCAGTTCGTTCAGGGCCGCCTCGTCAAAGCCACCGGCGAGGGCATTCAGAACCGCGCCCCGATCTTGTCCTTGAGCGGGAGCTCCCAGAAGGGCTCCGATACGGTCAATGAGGTCCCGATCAAGTTGTGCCCCATTGGTAAAGTCGCCGGATTCATCCAGGCGGCCCTTGCCCAGCAGATCCGCCACGCCGTCCCAGCCGAGGCGATCATATTTGTCCACCGCCCGCAGGGCCGTCAGGCGCTGGTTGGTATCGCTCAGCCCGGCGTGGTCGAACAGGCCGTCAAACAGCTTGCGGCTGGACAGACGCATGACCGCCTGCCCCGGTTCCAGCCCGGCGGCTTGCAAGCCCTCGCAGGCCATGGCCACGATCTCGGCATCGGCTTCAGGACGGTCGGACCCGACGGTATCGGCGTCGCACTGAATGAACTCGCGATAACGGCCCGGGCCCGGCTTNTCATTGCGCCACACCGGCCCGAAGGCATAGCGACGATAGGGCTTGGGCAGGGTCTCCCAGTTCTGGGCTGCAAAGCGGGCGAGGGGTGCGGTCAGATCATAGCGCAGCGCCATCCACTCGCCGTCCGCCTCGCCCTGATCGGCGTCGTCACGCAGGGCAAAGACCCCGGCATTGGGCCGGTCGGCATCGGGCAGGAACTTGCCCAGGGCATCGGCATATTCGAACGCGCCGGTCTCCAGCGGTTCAAACCCCCAGCGGGCATAGATGTCGGTGACGCGAGTAACCAGCTCACGTTCGGCTACCAGATCGCGGCCCCGGCGATCGGCAAAGCCGCGNGGAGCACGGGCCAGGGGTCGAGCCATGGGCGAAGCGGGCGAGCCAGCGGTATCCTCAGTCATGGCTCGCGATTAGGCCATCGGCCCGCGCTCGACAATGGCCTGCCTACGATGCCAGTCGCACGGGCCGACCGTAAGTCAGTCGCCGCCACAGCCATTCGAGCGGGCCCATGCGGAACCGGCTGAGCCACAGGGGCGACCAGATCAACTGTAGTAGCCAAACCCCGATGACCACGGCGAACATCTGGGCAGAGCCCATTTGTCCCATCAGCTTGGGGCCCCATGGCAGGTAGAACACGCTGGCCATGATCAGGCTCTGGCTCAGATAGTTGGTAAACGCCATGCGGCCGACCGGTGCCAGGGGTGCCGTGAGAGCCTTCAGCCTGAACCGGACCAGCAGGATCAGAACACTGGCGTAGAACAGGGTGATCAGGGGCGAACCCGGCCAGGCCGTGGCCAGTCCGCCGGTCGGGTCCTGCGGCCCGGCGATCAGATCGAGCCAGCGATAGTGGGCAAAGGCGACCAGATTGGCCCCGCCGACCAGGGCTGGAAGCAGATAGGTCCACAGCGGTGCCCGTCCCGACAGCCAGCCGGTCTTGTAAAGACCCAGGCCGATCATCATCAGCGGCAAGGTCACGGGCACGATAAACAGGCTGGCCGCCTGCAAAGTGACCCAGGCCATGGCATTCTGGATCCACGGGGCGGCGCCACCCGCACCCAGATAGGCCTGGACCGCCGCGCCAATCGCCGCCGGATCAGCTTGGGGCTGATTGCGTTCATACTCCGCCGCGAAATCCGCGGGCATATGGGCCAAGGCCAAGGCGCCCGCGGCAATCAGCAGGCCCCAGAACAGGGTCACGCCGCCGCCGATCCACAGCAGCCGACGCCCCGACCAGGAACGCATCAGCATCATCAGCAAGCCGCAGTAGGCGTAATGCAGCAGGATGTCGCCGTACCAGATGGCCAGGCCATGGATCAGACCAAAATCGCCNAGCCATAGCAGACGCCGGATCAGCAACTGCCCCCGGTCGAGGTTGCCGGTCTCGCCGCCGACCAGGAACACCGAAACCCCGAACAGCATGCTGAAGAGGGACCGGAACTTGTCCGAAAAGAACACGTCCACAATCCAGAATGCCCTCAAATCCATCGGGGTGTCGTGACCCGGCGGCATGGCTTCGGCGAACATCAGCTGCACAGGCCAGGCAAAGCCAATGGCATTGACCGCCAGAATGCCCAGCACGGCCCAGCCGCGCAGCATGTCGAGGTTCCAGATGCGATCGGCCGGTGCCACCGGCGCCAGCAGGGTGTCAGTTGCCGCAGAGGGCGCTCCACCTGCGGTTGGTTCGGTCTTTGCCACGCGGATCCCCCAGGACTGCGTTCAGAAAGAAAAGGTCAGCGGGGAGCTTCATCCCCACCCATCAGCCCCAGGCGGTCGCGCACCGGCGGCTTGGGCTCAAAGGCGATGAAAGCGGCACACAAGCCGGCCCAGAAGGCATAGGACAGGCCGACAATCACAGCGATCGGCAGAGCCCCNACGCCATAAACCATCAGATTGGTTTCAGCAGCTCCCAGGACCTGGCCCAGGCTGGTGGAACTGACCGCTCCGACCAGAGCCAGCACCAGGGTCATTAGGATCCAGAGCGCGGCGGACAGCAGACCGCCGTAATAGAGATAGCGCCAAACGATGCCGACCCGGGTGGTCGGCCCCCGGCCCACCAGTCGTTCCCGGTCGATCAGCCACAGGAAGGTGGGGCAGGCAAAGACACCGACCAGCAGCACGGACAGCCGCCAATCGAACTCCAGCCCGGGAATCCAGTTGTGCGGCGGCCAGATGAAGAGCGTCACAATCAGTGGCGGCCAGGCAGCCCCNGCAAGGTTGGCCAGATATGAACGCATCGGATCGCGGCGACGGGCCACGGTCGCCTGCAGCGGAAGCTCATCAAGACTTTCGATCGGCTGGATCATCGTGTCGGAACCGCCTCCTCGCCGGAATAGTCATAGAAGCCACGGCCGGATTTGCGTCCCAGCCAGCCGGCTCCGACATACTTTTCCAGCAGCGGACAGGGACGGTATTTATCGTCCCGGCGGCTTTCGTGCAGCACGTTCATGATCGCCAGAACCACATCCAGCCCCATGAAATCCGCCAGTTCGAGCGGGCCCATCGGATGGTTGGCCCCCAGTTTCAGGGCGGTGTCGATCGACTTCACGTCCCCGACCCCCTCATGCAACGCATAGATGGCCTCATTGATCATCGGGACCAGGATGCGGTTGACGATGAAGGCCGGGAAATCGTTGGATTCGGTGGTCGTCTTGCCCAGGGAATGCGCAAAGGCGGTGGCGATCTCATAGGTCTCGGCCGAGGTGGCCAGGCCACGAATGACCTCCACCAGACGCATGCTGGTGGCCGGCTTCATAAAATGCAGGCCGATGACCCGGTCCTGCCGGTCGGTGGCCGCGGCCAGCTTGGAGATTTCGATAGACGAGGTGTTGGAAGCGATGATCGCATGGGGCGGCAACAGGGCCGAAAGTTCCTGCAACAGCGCCGTCTTGGCCGTCTCGACCTCAGGCACCGCTTCGATAACCAGATCGGACTGGGCGGCTTCGACCAGGGTGCTGACCATGGTGATGCGCGCCAGAATGGCGTCGGCCTCAGCCTGGGTCGTCTGTCCGCGATCCACTTGCCGCGTCAGGCTGGCTGCGATCGCGGCCAGCGCATGGGCGGCCCGATCTCCGGCCCGATCAAACAGACGCACATCGTAGCCAGCCGCGGCGGCGGTCTGTGCAATGCCCGATCCCATTTGACCAGCACCGACCACAGACACAGTTTGAATGGATGACATTTGGGCAGGAGAGCTCATGGCAGGGAGAGGCACATTAGGGAACCGCAGCAAAGGCGCAATGCCTCAATCCCTGGCGCGGGTGGAATGTGACCGCACGTAACCGCGCAACCGCAGGCTAGGCCAGGTGCACCAGCGCCTGTTGCAAGCCGTTCTTGGCAAGGATCAGGGCGAACATGACGATCATCGGCGTGATGTCGAGCCCGCCCAGCGGGGAATGATTGCCCGCACCGGCATCATCAACGGCCCGGTAAAGGCATCCAGGAACCTGAGATGCGGGCCACAGTCCGGTTGTAGGGGCTGACGATATCAAAGGCGAACAGCCAGCTCAGGATCACGCTCGCAAAGATCGCCAGCAGCAGGCCGTTGATCAGCCAGATCAGGACCGTCAGGACGAAGGGGGCGATAGACATGTTGGCAGCGATCCTTGGCGTAGCGACTGTCGCCTTCTAGCGGCCCGGGGTCGTGGGCCAACCATAGAGTTGTTGGGGCGTCGTTCGATCACGCGGTCCGGATGACGCAGCCCTCCGGTTCAGGCGGAGGCGGTCCAGATCGACAGAACGAGGGCCGCCAGGGCTGCCAACATTGCGATGCCGACGCACACTGACATCCAGCGGGGCATCGGTTGGGGCTGGACGATCACGACCGGCTCGGGCGGCGACTGAGCCAGTCGGGCCAGCGCCTTCAGGGTGACGCGCATCTCCTCGATCAAGTCGCGCACCTGGGCCTGGGGGCCGAGTTCGCGCCGGATCCAGGCTTCCACGACCGGCTGGGCCGCGGCCCACAGATCGTGATCGGGATTGAGGCGGCGGGCCACGCCCTCGACCGACACCATGGTTTTCTGCAACAGGATCAACTCGGGTCGCAGGTGCATGTCGAACAGGTCGGTGATCTCGAAAAGTTGGCCCAGCAGGCGGCCCATGGATACCTTNGAGGCCTGTTTGCCGATGACCGGCTCACCCACCGCGCGCAGGGCCTGGGCAAAGGTCTCAACCGAATGCTCGGGCGGCACGTATCCGGCCTCGAAATGCACCCGGGCGATGCGGTCGTAGTCCCGGCTGATAAAGCCCCACAGAATTTCGGCCAGATAGCGCCGCTCGGCCGGGCCCAGGCGACCGACAATGCCAAAGTCGATGGCCGTCAGCTCGGCCGGGGCATGGCAGAACAGATTGCCCTCATGCAGGTCTGCATGGAACACGCCGTGATCCAGCGCCTGGATCAGGAAAGAGCGCACCACATTGTCTGCCAGCGCATCGCGGTCCAAGCCGGGCTGGTCCGCCGCGTGCGGGTCTGTCATCGGCAGGCCGGGGGCCCAGTCCAGGGTCAGCATGCGNCGTTTGCCCACCCCGTCCCAGACCACCTCCGGGGCATGCATGTGGGACGGCAGGCCGCTGAGCGACCCCTTGGCCATGACCTCACGCAGTTCCGACGCGGCGGCGGCCTCCAGCCGCATGTCCAGCTCCAGCTGCAGGGCCCGGGCAATGGTCTCGACAAAGGCCGAGGGTTCCAGCCGCCGGGCNCGGGGCACCATCCTGACCGCCAGGGCGGCTCCCAGTCGCATTGAATCCAGGCCCTCGGCGACGCGCTTCTCGACGCCGGGGCGCAGCACCTTGACCGCCACCTTGCGGCCGTCCTCGCGCAGCCACGCAGGATGGGCCTGGGCCAGGCTGGCCGCCGCCACGGCGGGCTGAAAGTCGACAAACAGATCCTCAAGCGGACGACCCAGGGACCGCTCGATCTCACGCCGGGCTTCGGCCTCATCAAACGGGGGCAGGGCATCCTTTAGCCGCCCCAGATCCTGGGCGAACTGCAAACCGAAGATGTCAGCGCGCGTGGCCAGCACCTGACCGAGCTTGATGGCGACCGGACCCAGCTGCTCGAATGCCCGCCCCAGGCGATAGCCCGGCCTGCCTTCGCGGCCCTGCTTTCCGGCAAACAGATGCAGGCCGTGGGCGATCGCTCGCACCCAGGCGGGCAGCAGGGGNGTGACCTCACGCGGGATCNNAGCGTCATAGCGGATCAGCACCCAGATCCAGCTCTGCAACCGCAGGAAGGCACGCACCGGATGGCGCACCGGCTGGCTAACCGGCACGGGGGCGGTGTTCCCGGTGTAACGCGCTGGCTCAGATTGCCCACCCGTGATGGATGGCCGCGATGCCGCCGGACAGGTTGGTCACCGTCACTCGGCTGAAACCGGCCTGTTCGATCATGGCCTTGAAGCGGGCCTGATCGGGGAAGCGGCGGATCGATTCTNNGACCAGATACTGATAGCTGTCACGGTCCTTGGTGACCCACTCCCCAATCTGCGGAATGGCCTTGAAGGACCAGGCGTCATAGGCCTTGCGCAGGGCCGTGGCTGTCGGGTGCGAAAACTCCAGGCAAAGAAACCGCCCGCCCGGTTTCAGAACACGGCGGGCCTCAGCCAGGGCCTGGTCGATGTGGGCCACATTGCGGATGCCGAAGCTGATCGAATAGGCATCGATCGAGGCGTCGGACAGGGGCAGGGCCATGGCATCGCCGATGGTCCAGCTCATCTCGGGATCACCGCCCTTGGCCACGCCAGCCAGGATCATCTCGGCGTTGTAGTCCAGCACGATGACCTGGGCGTCCTCGCCGCCCAAGCGCTGCTGGGCCGCGCGGGCCATTTTGGAATAACGGCGGGCCATGTCGCCCGTGCCCCCGGCCACATCCAGCACCACCTCGCCGGGGCGCACATTCAGCTTGGCGGCGGCGGCGTCCTTCCACAGCCGGTGAACACCTGCGCTCATCAGGTCATTCATCAGGTCATAGCTTGACGCCACGCTGTCGAACACGCCACGCACCAGGCGCACCTTCTCGCGATCATCCACGCCGCGGAAGCCGAACGAGGAGGCGNNTGATCCTCCGGGCGGGAATGGGGCGTCGAGCTCATGGGGTGCGCTTTAGCCCTTTGCAGGTGCCGCGTCACGGGTCGCCGCACGTTCGCCGGCGGGATCCAGCTCCAACAAGGCCTGATTATAGAGCGCCAGCAGGCTGCGCTCCTGTTGCAGCAGGTCCTCCAGATAGAGGGTCATACGCATCATCTGTCGGTGGGTGTCGCCTTCATCGGACAGAATATTCAACAAGCCGATGGCATTGTCGTAGCCGGCCTTGTTTGTGTTCTCCAGCGANCTCTGAGCCCGATAGACCCGTGCCAACAGAAAGACCTCCTGCGGGTCCATGTGTTCAAAAAGATCGCTCGAAGAGACGCTGCTCCACACGGCATCGCTCGGGTGGCCAGANTGCAGGCCGCCCCGCCGAAGAGCNTGGCTGATGGCCGGTTCCGCCATGGCGCGGGTCACATCTGTTCGGTCCGGTGTGCCGCCAGAGCGCCCAAAGGCGCGTTTCAGGCCTTCATGGTGGGGAATGAAACTGGGCGCGGCGAGCTGGTTTCGATTGGCGCGCATCTCCTGGATCAAGAAACCTCGCATTTCCGCCACGCGATGNGCCGTGCGGCGCTGGTCGGCCCAATCTGTCACCGCCAGGGCCAGCATCACGGAAAAGACGATCAGCACGGCCTCCAGCGCGGCCTTGGGGCCCCATTGTCGCAGCCAGGCCCAGCGNCGGCGCGGTCGGGGCCGCCTCTGAACTGGACATGGGTTCAGTCGGCTCTGTCATGGTTGAACTGTTTCCCTTGCCGACACCCGGACCCGTCCCGGCCCCCAGGCGACAAACCTAGCAGACTGCACCGTCAATCTCGAGTTGGTTTGCCGTGCCCTTGGCAAGGGTTCGGCCAAGGGATAGTCCAATGGCTGCAAGCGGGAGATCCCTATGAGCGAGCGCCTCGACCTGGCTGATGTTTTGACGCAGTTGCCCGCCTGGCAACTGGCTGACGATCCCCGGCCTGCCATTGTGCGCGAGCTGCGCTTTGCCGACTTCAATCTGGCCTTCGGCTTCATGACCCGGGTCGCGCTCCAGGCAGACAAGGACGACCATCATCCCGAGTGGTTCAACGTCTATGACCGCGTGCGCATTGTGCTGACGACCCATGATGCCGCAGGGGTAACGACGCGCGATCTGGCCCTGGCCCGGTTCATTGATGCGGCGGCCGACCAGATGGGTGGCCAGTGAGTGGGCGTCTGCAGGGCAAGAAGGCCCTGATCACGGGCGCGGCTGGGNGATTGGGCCAGGCCATGGCGCGGCGAATGGCCGAGCAGGGTTGCCGCCTGGCGCTGAGCGACATCGATGGCGATGCGGTGCGAGCCCTGGCGGCGGCGATCAACACCGACCATCCCGATCGGGCGTTTGCCTTTGTGCACGACGTCACCTCTGAGCCGGCCTGGGCTGAGGTGGTTGAACAGGCCGCAGAGGATCTGGGCGGCCTGTCCGTGCTGGTGAACAATGCCGGCATCGGCGGCAACCTGGTGTTTGCCGAGGGCGACACGGTCGAGCATTGGCAGCGCCAGCACGAGATCAACCTGCGCTCGGTCATGTTGGGCTGCAAACATGCCATGCCTTACTTGCGTGCGTCCGCCCCGGCGTCGATCATCAATATCTCGTCGATTGCAGGTCTGGCGGGGGCTCCCGGCATGGGGGCCTATAACGCCACCAAGGCCGGGGTCTGGCTCTATTCCAAGACCATTGCCCTGGAGGCGGCCAAGATGGACTGGAACGTGCGCTGCAATCTGGTGCACCCGGCCTTTGTCCTGACCCCGATCCTGGATGCCTTTGTAGCGGCCGGCGGCGGCGATGAGGCCAAAACCCACGAACGGCTGGCGCGCGGCATCCCCTTGAAACGAATTGGCGAGCCAGACGATGTCGCCTGGTGCGTGGTCTATCTGGCGTCTGAGGAATCCAAGTTTGTGACCGGAGCAGAGTTCCGCATCGACGGAGGCCTGACGGCTCAATAGGCAGCCTGTGCTGTAGGGTTGCGATGCCCGGACACCGAAGGTTGAAACAAGAAGTGTCACTCCAAAAGAATCTGTCACTTGATTTTTGGACACACTTGTCCATTTAAGCGCCGATCAATCGAAGGTTTGTGCCATGGCCAAGTCTGAATCGTCTGCGGTCGCGTCCCCATCGACCCCCGCCCATCGCGCCCGGCCCCGCCGACCGACACCCCATCGAGCCCGGCACGCACCGGTCTGCGCCAGCGTCTGCCGCTTATCATCGCCGGGATCGTCGGCCTGGCGCTGGTCATTGGTGGTGTGATCTGGTGGCAGGGCAAGCAACGGTGGGAAAGCACCGACAACGCCTTTGTCGAGGCCGACACCACGGCTGTCAGTCCCATGGTGGACGGCTATGTCGTAGAGGTTTTGGTGCGGGACAATGAGACGGTCGAGGCGGGCCAGATCCTGNCACGCCTGGATGATGCCGAGGCCAGCGCACGCCTGGCCCAGGCCCAGGCCAATCTGGTTGCGGTCCAGGCTGGGGTTCAGAACGTCGATGNNCCCGCGCCACCCAGGAACAGGCCACGATCGCCGCCCGCGCAGGCCGTGACCCAGGCCCGAACCCAGGCCGAGCTGGCCGATGCCGAGGTGCAGCGCTACGCCCGGCTGGCCGAGCAGGGCTGGGTCTCCCAACAACGCATCCAATCGGAACGTGCCCAGGCCCGGACGGCCCATGCTTCGGTCGCCGAGGCCGAGGCCGCGCTGACGGCCGAGACCCGTGCCCAGGGTGTGCTGGGGTCGACCCGCTCCCAATCCGCCGCCGCCGTGGAACAGGCCCGCGCCGCTGTGGAACAGGCCCAGTTGGCGCTGGATCGGACTGTCATTCGTGCCCCGGTGCGCGGCGTCGTCGGGGCTCGCGGCGTCCGCGTTGGCCAGCACGTCCGTCCCGGCAGCCAGATCCTGTCGCTGGTGCCGCTGGGTGATGCCTATGTGGTGGCCAACTTCAAGGAAACCCAGCTTAGCCGCTTGCGCATCGGTCAGACCGTGCACCTGCACGCCGATGCCTTCNCTGACATGGACCTGACCGGTCGCATCGACAGCTTTGCCCCGGCCACCGGATCGGAGTTCGCCCTGATCCCGGTCGAGAATGCCACAGGCAACTTCACCAAGATCGCCCAGCGCGTCCCGGTCCGCATCCGCCTGGACGCGCAGGCGGCCGCCGCCCTCAGGCCTGGTCTGTCGGTTGAAGCCCGGGTCGATCTGCGGAGCCGCGGGNGTGAGACATTTGCCGAGGCGGCCTTGGCGGGAGCGCCGCCGCAGCCCCTGGGACAAGTTCCTGTCCAGGCCCCAACCCAGACCCAGGCCCAGGCAGCGCCCCAGCGTTCTCAGCCGGCCCATTGATGTCATGAGTGACGCCGATCTTGCCAGAGCCGACGCTCGCCCTGTTCCCACAGGTGGGACAGTCGCGCCTGCTTCACAGCCCAAGGTCAATTGGACAGCCTTGTTGCTCGGTTTTGCCGGTATGGTCATCGGGCAGTTCATGGCCATCCTGGACATCCAGATCGTGGCCAGCTCCCTGCCGCAGATCCAGGCTGGTGTCGGCGCGTCCAACGACGAGATCAGTTGGATCCAGACCGCCTATCTGATCCCCGAAGTCGTGATGATCCCGCTGTCCGGCTATTTGTCACGGTGGTGGGGCACTCAGAAGGTGTTTCTGCTGTCCTGCCTCGGATTCATGGTCATGAGCGTGGCCGTCGGTCTGTCGACCTCGATCGACCAGATGATCTTTNTCCGGGCCATTCAGGGCTTCGTTGGCGGGGCCATGATTCCGACGGTGTTTGCTGTGGCCTTCTCGGCGTTCCCGCCGCGGCAACGCATCACCGCCAGCGTCATCATGGGGCTGATCGTGACCCTGGCCCCGACGGTCGGGCCGACCCTGGGCGGACATTTGACGGAGCAGTTGAGCTGGCACTGGCTGTTCTTCATCAATGTGCCACCGGGCCTTCTGGTGCTGTTCCTGGTGGGGCGGTATGGCAAGTTCGATGAGGGCGACCCGAACCTCGCCCATGGCTTCGACTGGCTCGGCCTGGGCCTGATGGCAGCCTTTCTGATGAGCCTGCAGTTCGTGCTGGAGGAGGGGGCCAAGAACGACTGGTTCTCCGACGACCGGATTCTGTTGCTGTTCGTCGTGACCCTGGTCACCGGGCCGCTGTTTATCTGGCGCACCCTGACCTACCGCAATCCGATCGTTGAGTTGCGCGCCTTTGCCAACCGAAACTTCACTGTCGGCGTGGCGATGACCTTCACCGTCGGCATGGTTCTGTTTGGCGGGACCTTCCTTNTGCCGCTGTTTCTGGGACGCGTGCGAGGCTATTCGGCGGCCGAGGTGGGGACCACCATGGTCGTCTCGGGTCTGGCGATGTTTCTGACAGCTCCGTTCGCCGGACGACTGGCCCGCAAGGTCGATCCGCGTGTCCTGATGTTTTTCGGCTTCATGATGTGCGCCTGGGGCATGTGGGATGCCCATGCCGTTACCCCCGACTGGGGCTTTNGGCAGTTTGCCAGCGTCCAGGCCGTGCGCGGGTCCGGCGTTATGATCGCCATGATCGCGTCCCAGCAGGTCACGATGTCGACCCTGCCTCAGGCCATGGTCAAGAATGCGTCGGGTCTGGTCAATCTGGCCCGCAATGTGGGAGGTGCGGTGGGACTGGCCTTGCTCAACACCTCCCTGACCACCAACTCAGCCCGGCACTTGCACGAACTGACCGAACGGATCTCGGTCTCGGATGGTGCGATGCAGGCGATGCTGGCGGGCCTGCAGGATCGCTTTGCCGACAGTGCGGATCCCGCCGGGGCCGCCATGAAGGTGGTGTTCGGCATGCTCCAGCGACAGGCGACCACATTGGCCTTTGGCGACGCTTTTGCCATGCTGGCGGTCGGATGCGCGATGGCGGCGTTTGTCACCCTGTTGTCCTGACCCGTGCCCCCGCAAACGGGTGGAAATATGGTCGAAGCCCACTAGAGTAACGCTATGCCCCGCGCCGTTGGACAGATCGACGAGACCAAGACGGAAGCCATCCTGCAGGCTGCAACCGAACTGCTGGCCGAAAAAGGCGCGACTGTCTCGATGGACCAGATCGCCCGCCGGGCCGGTGTTTCGCGGCAGACCCTTTACAATCGCTTCCCGTCCAAGCTGGAGATCAGCCGGGCGGTGATGGCGCGGCGGGCCGACGTCATTACGGCACCACTGCGTGAGGGTAAGGGCACACGCGAGACCCTAGAGCGGTTTGCCTACAGTCTGATTTCAACCGTTCACAGCCTTGATGCCCGCCAGTCTCTGCGCGCCGTGGCTCTGGTCACGCCGGAGCTGCCAGAGCTGGGCCTTGCCGTCTATGACGCTGGCNCCCTGGCCGGATTGCAACTGCTGTCGCTGTGGCTGAAAGATCAGTCGAGCCAAGGCCATTTGGCTATCACCAATCCGGACCTGGCGGCCGAGGTGTTCGTCGGGATGGCCCAGGGACACGGCCATTTACGAACGCTGCTGGGGGTGCCCCATCCCNTGATCGATATGGAGGCCAAGGCCGCAGAAGTCGCAGGCCGCTTCGTCAAGGCATATGCGCCCGAAGGCTAGGGTCGGCCCTTTAGTCTCTCCTCAAGCGGTGCGGACAATCCCGTCTTCGACCTGCACCGGCCAGGGNGTCAGCCGGGCCCCGGCACATGGGCCNCCTACGCACAGCCCCGTCAATGGCTCGAAGATTGCACCGTGCCAGCTGCACAAGATCAGCTCGCCGTCCGGGGTCAAATAGCGATCCAGCTCGACGGCCAGCGGATGCCCGGCGTGCGGACAGCGATCAACATAGCCCGCGACCTCGCCGTCCTTGTGCACGACAAAGCCGTGGAAGAAGGCTTCACCGATCTGCAGCACCAGAGCCCGGGCCCCGGGATCGGGGATGTCTGCGNNACGGCGCACAGGGGCACAGGGCGGGGTCTTCCACGCCCGGGCGCGGGCCGCGGGCGGGGCGACGCCCTCCGAGGCGGGGTCCGGCCCGCTCAATCCCGTTCGGCCCGCAAGGGGCGGGACAACAGCGCCTCTATTGTCTCGGACACCGTGCTCGCCCCGGCCAGCAGGTCGGCCACCGCCAGANNGATCGGCATGTCGACCCCGGTGCGTTCGGCCAGCTCGCGCACAGCCGGCGCACTCTCATAGCCCTCAGCGACGGACCGCTTGCCGGCCAGGGCCTGTTCCACGCTCTGGCCCTGACCCAGGGCCAGTCCCAGGCTCATGTTGCGCGACTGCGGGCTGGAACAGGTCAGCACCAGATCGCCCAGGCCACACAGGCCCGCAACCGTTTCAGCTCGCCCGCCCATGGCCACGCCCAGCCGCGTCATCTCGGCAAAGCCGCGCGTAATCAGACCGGCATGGGCGCTGCGGCCCAGTTCGCGTCCTTCGGAAATGCCACAGGCGATGGCCAGGACATTNCTGATCGCCCTGCCAACCTCGGCCCCGATCAGATCATCGGCCAAGTAAGGGCGGAAATTGGGGGCAGACAGGGTTTCCAGTAACACCTCACCCAGCGCCGCGTCCCTGACCGCCAGCGTCACCGCGCACGGCAGGCCCCGTGCCACCTCCCCGGCAAAGCTGGGGCCGGACAGCACCGCCTGCGGGGCACCCGGCAAGGTCTCGGCAAGCACATCGGTCATCAGCTTCAGTGAGCCACGCTCCACCCCCTTGGAGCACAGCACGATCGGCACGCCCGCCCGGTGATAGGGCGCAAATGCGGCCAGGGTGGCGCGCATGTGCTGGGCGGGTGGCACCGCCAGAATGACATCACAGGCTCCCAGATCAGCCAGGTCGCCCGTCACCGACAGGCGTGAATCCAGCACGACCCCGGCNAGGAAGAGCTCATTGATGCGGCGCTCCCGAATGCTGTCGACCACCTCCGGCTCACGGGCCTGGAGGACCGTATCCAGCCCAGCCCAGCAAGTGACCTGCGCCAGGGCGGTGCCCCAGGCTCCTGCTCCGATCACGCCTGCGGTGCGAAACTGCATTCCAGAACCCCCACTGGCCCGTTGATCAGGCCTTGGCCCTTTGCGACCCGATCCGTGGACCGGATCGGCCAGGGCCGTTGCTTCATCCAGAGGCCAGCGCGGACGCGCCGCCACGTCAAGGTCTGACGTGAGGCCCAGTGCCAATCTTTCCGCCCCGGCCAGGGCGATCATGGCACCATTGTCGGTGCAGTAGGCCATTGGNGGNGCCAGGAAATCGAAGCCATGCTTGTCGGCCAGCCGGGTCAGGGCCGCTCGCACCGTCTGATTGGCCGCTACGCCCCCGGCGACCACCAGTGTCTTTGANGGTGCGCCATTGCTCGCGACGCGCTCGCTCTCGGCATGAGCGCGGTCTGGTGTCTCTGGCGCTAACGCTCCGGACGCGGACCGCCGCTGCTTGAGCGCGTCCTGGTAGATAAGCATGGCTCGCTCGCTCCGTTCCGAGAGCTGACGGGCGATGGCATTCTGCACCGCATCGGCCAGATCAGCCCTGTCCTGATCGCTCTGACAGGCCTGGGCCAGGCGCGAGGCCGCGGTCTTCAGGCCCGAGAACGAAAAGTCACAGCCCTTGCGTCCCAACAAAGCTCTGGGCAGATCAAAGCGCGATCCGCCGCCGGATGCCGCCAGACGCTCCAGCGCGGGGCCACCGGGATAGCCCAGGCCCATGGCCTTGGCGATCTTGTCAAAGGCTTCNCCGGCGGCATCATCGATGGTGGTGCCCAGCCGCGTCATGTCGCCAATGCCGCGCACCTCCAGCAGCTGGCAGTGCCCGCCCGAAACCAGCAGCAGCAANAAGGGATAGGCCAGGGCNTGGGCCAGCCGCGCTGACACGGCGTGTCCCTCCAGGTGATTGACGCCGATCAATGGCAGGCCCGCCGCCAGCGCCACCCCNTTGGCATAGCTGAGACCCACCATGACCCCGCCGACCAGACCCGGCCCGGCCGTGGCGGCCACCGCATCCAGATCCTCAAACCCCAACTCGGCTTGGGCCAGAGCCCGGCGCACCACCGGGTCAATCGTTTCCACATGGTTGCGGGCCGCGATTTCCGGCACCACGCCGCCATAGGCCGCGTGGTCGTCGATCTGGCTGTGAACCACTGAAGACAGCACTGTGGCCACCCCNGCCTCAAGCCGCACAACCGAAGCTGCCGTCTCGTCACAGCTGGTCTCGATGCCCAGCACGATGAGTGGCCCGGTTGCCCCGCCCGGCTGGCTGCTATAGTCCGCGACCGTGTTCATTCTGGCCGAGGTAGCGATCCCGGCCCCTCAGTGCAACGGCAGCCGTCCAGGCCATGATCAAACAGCCCATCCGCATCGGCACCCGCCGCTCCAAACTGGCCCTGACCCAGACCGGTCAGGTGCGGGCGGCCCTGNGGGTGGCCCTGGGGCTGGAGGCGGCCCGGTGGGACGAGATGCTGCCTCTGGTCGAGATCGTCACCACCGGCGACAAGGTTCAGGATCGGCGCCTGCTGGAGGTCGGGGGCAAGGCGCTGTTCACCAAGGAGATCGAAGAGGCCCTGCTGGACCGCCGCATCGATCTGGCCATCCATTCTATGAAGGATGTTGAAGGCGACCCACCGACAGGACTGTGCATCTCTGCCGTGCCGGAGCGTCAGGATGCCCGTGATGCTTTCCTCAGCCTGATCGCCGATAGTTTTGATGCCCTGCCCGAGGGCGCGCGCCTGGGCACGGCCTCCNTCCGGCGGCAGGCCCAGGCCTTGGCCCTCAGGCCCGATCTGCAGATCGAGATGCTGCGCGGCAATGTCGATACCCGCCTGCGCCGCCTGCATGAGGGGGATTTTGACGCCATCCTTCTGGCCACTGCCGGGCTCAACCGCCTGGGGCTGGCCGACCAGATCCGTGAACATCTGAGCCTTGATGCCTTCCTGCCCGCGCCCGGTCAGGGGGCGCTGGCCCTGCAGGTGCGCGAGGATGACGCGGATCAGCCCTGGGCCACCGTGCTGAACCATGCCGAGACGGCCCTGTGTCGGCGCCGAACGGGGGCCATGGAGGCGTTGGAAGGGTCGTGCCGCACCGCCGTCGGGGCTCACGCCACCCTGGCCGAGGGCACCGTGCGGCTGACCTGCGAAATCCTGGCCCCGGATGGTTCGGCCCGCTTCCGCCGCGCGGGCGACATCGATGCCATCACCGGTCTGGACGGTGTGCGTGATCTGGGACGCCGCCTGGGTCTTCAGGTCCATGCCGAGGCCGGGGATCAGGAGTATCAGTCCTGAGCCCCCGCGTCTGGATCACCCGCACCCAGCCGGGAGCCGACCGCACGGCGGCGCGGGTCGCGGCCCTGGGGCCGAGCCCGTGGTCCAACCCCTGTTGATCACCGAACAGCTCACCCCGCCCCTGCCGGACCTGACCCCTTTTGCTGCCCTGGCCTTTACCAGTGGACATGGGGTGACGGCCTTTGCGGCCCTCACGCCTGACCGTAGCCTGCCGGCTGTCTGCGTGGGCGATGTGACGGCCGCCACGGCCCGCGCCGCCGGGTTCGGGCCGGTGTACAGCGCCGCTGGAGACATCGGGGATCTGGTGCGCTGGCTTGAGGCCGCCGAGCTTTCGGGCCCCGTCCTCAGTCCCGGCGCGGTCGATCGGGCGGGCGACCTGTCCGGTCTGGTCCCGGACGTCAGGGTCGAGACCCTGGCGGTCTATCAAGCCGTGCCCAGCCGTGCCGGGCCGCCCGCAGACATCGACCTGATCCTGCTGCATTCGCCCCGTGCCGCCCGGCAGCTGGCCGCCGTCTGGCCCGCCGACCGGCCCCTGCCAACGCTGGTCGCCCTGTCCCCGCGGTGGCCCGACCGTTTGGCGGGCACGGCCAGATCCGCGTGGCAGCACATCCCGACGAAGACAGCCTGATGCAGGCGCTTGGCAAGGCCCTCGCCCGCGTGTAGAGGAACCGGCCTCGCGTTGGCTTGCCAACGCCGCCGGAGCCGCTTTAGCTCAGCCGGTAGAGCACCTCATTCGTAATGAGGGGTCGCGTGTTCGAGTCACGCAAGCGGCACCACCTTTCCAGAGCAGATTTGGCTTGTCCACATAGGCGACTTGCACTCACTCTCTGAATCATAATCTCATCGCGCTATGAGCGATGCTAAGATTTATGAGAATTCCTGCTTGTGCCGCTAGAATGGAGGGCAGTGAGGAACCCTTGGCTTCAAGACCGTGAACTGGCGAAAGCCTTAATTCTTCGCGCGGCAATTCTTTGGAGTTACAGCCACATTGAACAGAAATTGACCGACTTCATGGTTCGGTGTGCTTCGATGCCGGCATATAGAGGTCTCGCAGAGAAACCACCGTTCCGCATGAAGGGAAGAGTTTCGTATTTGCGTCGAGTATTTGACGCAGAAGGACCCTTTTCTNCAAAAAAATCAATCGGGATTGCCATCCTCGATCGATACGATGCAGGCCGAGACATACGTAATCAAATGGCTCATGCGGATATCGAAGTTTACCCTGAGTGGGGAACTGNNCTCGATGAAATTCTCATCGACGGAACGTCCATTCACCATGGGCGTGAGCGCTACTGGGGTGGCAGGCTAGAGCAGGAAGCCAAGAGAGCTTCACGCTTCAGCAAAGCGGTCCAGCGGATTCACTACTCCCTATTTGGCGACGAGCCGCTTATTGGCGACCCTTCCTCCTAGCTTTCCGTCTGGTCACTGGAGTCTGTTGCTAACGAGGCACTCAGCAGGCTGGGTCGAGCGCCTAGTGCTGGCTTTCGGGAAGGCGCACGATCAGGCCGTCCAGGTCATCACTGACCTGGATCTGGCAGGACAGGCGGCTGTTCGGCTCCACGTTCTCGGCGAAATCGAGCATCGATTCCTCCATCGGCGAGGCGCGGCCCGTCTCGGCCAGGAAACCCTCGTCGACATAGACATGGCAGGTGGCGCAGGCGCAGGCCCCGCCGCAGTCGGCGTCAATGCCCGGCACATTGTTGCGGATCGCGCCCTCCATGACGGAAAGCCCGTTTTTGACCTCCACCGTGTGTTCGGTGCCGTCGTGTTCGATATAGGTGATCTTGGCCATTGGGCGCGACTTAGGCGACGGTAGCGTTCAGCACAAGGCAGGCGCAGACCGCGTGGGGCCGCCCGCCAGTGGCCTTAGGCCGCCGCCTTACCCTTCTTCCGCTCCGGGGACACCATCAGTTTCTTGGTTTTGGCGATGGCTTCGGCCGGGTTCAGGCCCTTGGGGCAGACCTGGGCGCAGTTCATGATGGTGTGGCAGCGGTAGAGCTTGAACGGGTCTTCCAGGTCGTCCAGGCGCTTCTGGGTCGCGTCATCGCGGCTGTCTGCGATCCAGCGATAGGACTGCAACAGGGCCGCCGGTCCCAGATACTCTTCCTGGTTCCACCAGTAGCTGGGGCAGGAGGTGGAGCAGCAGGCGCACAGGATGCACTCATAAAGGCCGTCCAGCTTGGCCCGCTCTTCCGGTGACTGCAGACGCTCCTTGGTCGGGTCCGGCGTGTCGGACTGCAGGTAGGGCTGGATCGAGTCATGCTGGGCGTAGAACAGGCTCAGGTCCGTCACCAGATCTTTGACCACCGGCTGGTGCGGCAGGGGNGCGATGGCGATGGTGTCGCCGCGACACTCATCCATGCCCTTGGTGCAGGCCAGGGTGTTGCGCCCGTCGATGTTCATCGAGCAGGAGCCACAGATGCCCTCGCGGCACGACCGGCGGAACGTCAGGGTCGGATCGATCTCGTTCTTGATGTGGATCAGGGCATCCAGCAGCATCGGGCCGTGGTCGTCGGCCGACACCTCATAGACATCCCAGCGCGGGGCCGCATCGACCTCCGGGTCATAGCGATAGACCTTGTAGGTCTTGACGTTCTTGGCTCCGGCGGGNGCCTTGTGAACCTTGCCAGTCGTGGGCTGGGAGCCCTTGGGGAGGGTCAGTTGAACCATCAGGCGACGTCCTTGGAATCATGACCTGTGACGCCATACCAGTCGACGTCACGGATGAAATACATGACCGCAGCAATGGCGGCGAAACTGGCCAGCGATCCGACCAGCAGGGCAAAGTCATTCAGGCGCATCAGGATGTAGATCAGCCCATAGAGGAAGCCGAAGGCCACCAGCGCCTGCATGCCCTGCTTGCGACTGCCGAAGATCCAGCCGGTATAGGCGGCGATCAATCCGACCGTGGCGGTGGCTGCAATCAGGAACCCGATGTCAAAGCCGGTATGCTCCGAGATCGACAGCAACAGCATGTAGAAGATCACCTGCACCAGGCCGACCAGANNATACTGCGCCGGGTGGATGCGCTTGCGGTTGACCGTCTCGAACATAAAGAAGGCCAGAAACACGATGCCGATGAACATCGGCGCATACTTCAGCGAGCGGCTGACCGACTGATAGGGATTGGCCGGTTCGACAAGGCGCACCGACATCTGGGTGGTGCCCAGCTGGGCCAGGGTGTCGATGCCGCCTTCGCGCGGCATGCTGCGGGCCAGGAAGGGCACGCTCCACAGGGCATTGAAGCCGGTGGCGGCCTTGTCGCCTGCGGCTTCAGCTGCCGCATTGCCCTGACGTTCGGGCAGGAAGCCAGAGTAGGAGGGATGTTTCCAGTCGCCACGAATGGCCGCCTCGGTGGTGTCGGCAAAGGCCAGCACCGAGACCTCCTCGGCCCCGGTGAAGGTGGTGCCTCCGCTGACCGACAAGGTTCCTGACGTGCGATCCGCAGCCGTCAGCGGCGTGCCGAACAGGCGCAGGGAACTCTCCCCATTGCTTTCGGCAATATAGGGCCGACGACCAGGATCGGTGGTCATCGGTGCCCGCAGGTTGACTTCGTTCAGCAGGGANGACGGTATCAGCGAGACCGTGCGATCACCGACGGTCAGATTGATCTCGGATCGGGCCCCGCGGGCATCTGTGGCCCCCACCAGGATCTCGGCCCGGCTCCAGTCCAGCACATAGCCGTCCGGAATTTCTGATCCGGCATTTGAGAGCTCGAAGCGAGCCTGATAGGCGACTTGCGCCTCATAGGCCGTAACGCGGAACAGAGAGCGGCGGCGCACTTCGGAATCGGTATTAACCTCGACCGAACCAGTCTCCGGAAAGATGAACCACTGGCCCGTGGTCGTTTCCGTCGAGGCTGCGGCCCGGTCTCCCGTGGGCGTCACTGCTGGGGTAGTACGCGTATAGGGCACTGCGATCACAGGCCCCATAAAGGTCTGGGGGCCACCCATCATCTCGCCGATTTCGGCCGACACCTGCTCCGCGCGGTTGGAACGATCCATCAGGAGGCCGAACACGAACAGGGCCGGAATGCTCATCAGCAGGGCCAGGCCACAGACCAAGAGCAACTTCAATCCCATGGACCGGCGGGGCAGTTGGCCGTCCGGTCGCGCGGCCGTCGCCGACGTCAGCCCGGCCCGGATGTCCTCGGCCAAGGTCGGCGTCCGCGTGGACTCTGGCGCGGACTCTGGCGCGGACTCTGGCGCAGTCCGCGGCACCTTTGCTGCCGGGGTCTTGCGGGGCTGGGCAGCGGCCTTGGCGGCTGAACGGCTGGCAGGTTTCCGTGGCGGCGTGGCCATGGCTCAGCACACCCGTGCTTTCGGCTCGATGTATTTCACCTCGTCCGACATGGTGAAGTTGTGTACCGGGCGGTAATCGATCTGGACGCCTTCGCCCGGACGCTTCCAGGCTAGGGTGTGCTTCATCCAGTTGGCGTCGTCGCGATCGGGGAAGTCCTCACGGGCATGAGCCCCGCGTGATTCCGTCCGGTTCAGCGCGCCCTCGATGGTGACCAGGGCCTGGGCGATCAGGTTGTCGTATTCCAGTGTCTCGACCAGATCCGTGTTCCAGATCAGGCCGCGGTCGGTGGTTTTGATGTCGGCCCCGTCGGCATCGATCTGGCGCAGCTTGGCCACGCCTTCCTCGAGCGTCTTGCCGGTGCGGAACACCGCCGCATCGGCCTGCATGGCCTTCTGCATGCTGAGGCGCAGATGCGCCGTCGGGGTCGAGCCGTTGGCGTTGCGGAACCGGTCCAGCCGCGCCAGATGCGCATCGGTGGCCTTCTTCGGGGCGCTGGGCACCTTACCCTTCTTGTCGACCACCTCGCCACAGCGGATGCCGACAGCCCGGCCAAACACCACCAGATCGGTCAGGGAGTTGGACCCCAGACGGTTGGCCCCGTGCACGGACACGCACGCCGCCTCGCCCACAGCCATCAGGCCGGGCACCACGCTGTCGGGATTGCCATCCTTCAGCGTCAGCACCTCACCGTGATAGTTCGTGGGGATGCCCCCNATGTTGTAGTGGACCGTTGGCAGCACCGGGATCGGCTGCTTGGTCACATCCACCCCGGCGAAGATCTTGGCGCTTTCGGAAATGCCGGGCAGGCGCTCGTGCAGGATCTTCGGGTCCAGGTGGTCCAGGTGCAGGAAGATGTGGTCCTTGTTCGGACCCACACCGCGCCCTTCGCGGATTTCGATGGTCATGGAGCGCGAAACCATGTCGCGCGGGGCCAGGTCCTTCACGGTCGGCGCATAGCGTTCCATGAAACGCTCACCCTCGGAGTTGGTCAGGTAGCCGCCCTCACCGCGGGCGCCCTCGGTGATCAGACAGCCCGCCCCATAGATGCCGGTGGGGTGAAACTGGACGAACTCCATATCCTGCAATGGCAGGCCGGCCCGCAGCACCATGGCATTGCCATCGCCGGTGCAGGTGTGAGCCGAGGTGGCGCTGAAATAGGCCCGGCCGTAGCCGCCGGTGGCCAGGACGACCATCTTGGCCCGGAACTGGTGCAGTTGGCCGGTATCGAGCTGCAGGGCCGTCACGCCGGTGCAAGTGCCGTCCTGCATGATCAAGTCGAGCGCGAAGTATTCGATGAAGAACTTCACCTCGCGACGCACGGATTGGCCATAAAGGGTGTGCAGAATGGCGTGGCCGGTACGGTCGGCGGCGGCGCAGGTGCGCTGCACCGGGCCTTCGCCAAAGTTGCGGGTCATGCCGCCAAAGGCCCGCTGATAGATCTTGCCCTCATCGGTCCGGCTGAACGGCACACCCCAGTGCTCCAACTCGTACACAGCTTCGGGGGCGTTTCGGACCAGATATTCGATGGCGTCCTGGTCGCCCAGCCAGTCCGACCCTTTGACGGTGTCNCACATGTGCCATTGCCAGTGATCCTCACCCATGTTCGACAGGGAGGCCGAGATGCCGCCTTGTGCCGCCACCGTGTGGCTGCGGGTCGGGAACACCTTGGTGACGCAGGCGACTTTCAGCCCCTGTTGAGCGGCCCCCAGTGCGGCGCGCAGGCCAGAGCCNCCGGCCCCGACCACCACCACGTCATATTCGTGGTCGATCAACTCATACGCAGCCATCGGGCGTCAGGCTCCAAGTCCAGCCGGAAGCGGGGCCGAGCCAAGCGCCATCCGAACGATGAAAAAGACACCGGCCGCAGCGACCAGTAGGAAAATCAGATTGATCAGGCCAACGAGCAGCCCCCGGCTCTTCGGGTCGGTCACATAGTCTTCCAGGATCACCTTCCAGGCCAGGCTGGCGAACCACAGGAAGGTCAGCAGCGTGATGGCCGACAGCCAGGCGTTCAGGGGTTGGCCGAACCAGGCCACGACCGTGTCATAGTCCGCCGCCGCGAGGGTGAAGATGCTCGACAGCAACCACAGCCCCAAAGGCATCAGGGCCGCGAGCGCGACCTTTTCGGACAGCCATTCCCCGGCCCCATGGCGCTCGGAGACCTTCACGTGATTGCGAAACTGAACCGGACTGCTCACAGCGCGACCCTCCCACTGGTGAACAGATAGACCCATGTCAGGACTGTCAGGATGACCGGGCCGATGACGGCCACCCAGGACATCAGATCGGCGGGCTTCAGCTTCAGTCCGATGGCCATGTCGTTGAGCAGGTGCCGGGCTCCGTTCAGCAGGAAAGAAAACAGCACCAGCGTCAGCCCCATACCCAGGAACAGACCAAACGGCGACCCTGCGAGCGAATTGAAATCGGCAAACATGTGCGGGCCGGAAGCTGTCGCGGCCAGCCAGGCCAGGGCGAACAGCACGCCGAAACTGGCCGCTATGATGGTTGCCCGGAACAGGATCGAGGCCAGCATAGTGATGTGCCAGCGCCAGATGCCCATGTGCGGGGACATCGGCGTGACGCGCCCGTTGGGCTGTCGCACATAGCGACCGGTGGGATCCGTCGGCGGGGCACCGGCAGGACCGGGCGCAGCGGATTCGACATGCGAACAATTCTCAGAAAAACGCCGCAAATCTGGGGCGGCATCACCCTAGGGCTTTAGTCAGCGCCGCCTCGGGGTCAACGCGAGGAACCCGGTCATTTGGCCTGCCGCCGCAGATCCGACCCCGGGAGGGGCATTCTGGACCTGTGGCACGCGTGCATCGGTCCGCAGGGCCGATGGGCCCTGATCGGGGCATGCGGCCAAAAATGACGCATGGGCGGCCTACCGTGTCGTGTCCTGCCAATGCCGGACGCCCGCATGAGACCGGAAGCCGCCGCCCCGACGGGGAAGGCTCGACACCTGCCCACGGCCCTTCTGAGGTCAGACTGTTCAGACTCATCAGACTCATTTTTCCAAACCGGGACAAAGGGGGACAACTAGACGTCGGGACGCCGAACCTATCCTTGCGGGCGCAAGCTTGCCTCCACCGCCTGCCAGAAGGCCTGTTCGTCAGGGCGATCCCGGGCGGCGGCGGCCCGGTCCAGGGCCAGGCCGTGGGCGCGGTAGCTGTGGTGCCAGGCCAGGAGGTTGGCCTCGCGCTGGACGCGGGCGGCCTGGACCGGGTCGGGGCGGGTGGACGTGTTTGGCAAAGCTTGGGCCAGCACCCTCATGCCGTTGCGTCCGGGGCAACGCGGGCGGCGCGACCGAACAGCCAGGCGGACAAACTCCAGGCGAACACCCAGGCTAGCAGAATTAGGCAGTCAGGATCGCGTGTGACGGCAAAGCCAATGCCCACGGTGATCAGCTGCACGACCGCCATGGTGGCCAGCATCCGGCTCATACCCGCCGCCTTGAAGTTGGCGATGAAACAGCCGGTAGCTCCGATCAGCAGGGGGATCAGGAAGATCAGGTTGAAGGCATCGTCCTCGCTGCCGACCAGGCCCACAGCGCCTTGGGCCCAGACCATCAGGAAGGCGGCGAAGGCGGCCACGACGACAGCGGCGCGATAGGCCCAGTTGCCCGTGAGGCGCACAACCAGTTCAAACGCCCCGACCAGGCTGGACAGCATAATGCCGGCGACGATGAAGTCGAAGGCGGTCCACTGGACTTCGTGGGTGAACTGCATGGCCACCCAGGGCAGCAGAAGGATCAGGCCCGCCCCGGTCCAGGCGGCGATACGCCAGCCGACCAGGCCGCCCTTGCGGGCTGGTCTGTTCGTGACGGATGCAGAGGTGTTTTCGGGGTTTGTCATTTGCAGGCTCGCTTCTAGGATTGCCGTGTATGGATGAGCCCACCGTGCCGACATCGGGTCTGAGCGGCATGAGCAAGTTGTGAGGTCGCGCTGAAAAATGATGCCGGACGCCGAGCCGACTTCCCTGACCCCACCGCGTCCGGTCCTTATGTCTTTGGCCCCTTTGTGCTGGATGTGGCCGAGCGTCGCTTGACCCGCGATGGCCAGACGGTCGAGCTGAATAGCCGTTATCTGGACGTCCTGACCCTGATGGTGGCCGAGCCGGACAAGCTGATTTCCAAGGACCGGTTCATGGCGGTGGTTTGGAAGGGCATCCCGGTGACCGACGAGGCCCTGACCCAGGCGATCCGCTCCTTGCGCAAGGCGTTGGGCGACGACGCCAGCCGCCCACGCTTTATCGAGACCGCGCCCAAGCATGGCTATCGCTTCATCGCCGCGGTCGAGAAACGGCTGTATGGCGAGGTGGCCGGATCAGATGTTCCGCCCGAGATGGTGGCCTTGGTTGAGCGGCAGGGGGAGGCACAGACCGTGCCGGCCCCAGCGGGCACGGCGCAAGCTCTGGCGGAGCCGCCGATTCACTGGCGGCGCGCCCGGGTCATCGCCGCCTCCGGCATGATCGGCGGCGGTGCGGNNCCGGACTTGTGGGCGGGCTGCTCTATGGCTTGGTCGGGGCTTCATTGGGCGATCAGGCGGGGCTTGGCTCCGCTTCTGNTGCTGGTGCTGGCCGGGCTGACCTTGTGGGTCGGCCTGGTCGGTGGAGCGGGTGTGGCCACAGGCATTGCCGCCGCCAACCTGCGTTCCGTTCGCTTGGGGCCCTGGAGCATCCTGGGCGGGGCTGCCGGCGGACTGCTCACCGGCGGATTGGTGCGCCTGATAGGCACCGATGCCTTTNCCCTGTTGCTGGGCCAGTCGCCTGGGGCGATTACCGGCGCGGGCNGAGGGGCTCGTCCTGGGGGCTGCGGTGGGCCTGGGGTCTGGCTGGCGGGATGGGGTTCGGAGCGCCTGCGGGCGCGGCGCGGCGCGGCGATGGCCGGCGTGTGCGGGCGCTCGCGGGGCTGGCGTGTCGCGCATGGGGGGCACCTGATGGCCGGTAGCCTGCAGGAGCTGGCCACGCGTTTTCCAGGCTCCCAGTTGCAGATGGATGCCTTTGGCAAGCTGTTCGGCGAAGCGGGATTTGGTCCGATGACCCAGACGGTCAGTGCGGCGCTCGAGGGTGGCCTGTTCGCCGCCTGCGTGGTCGGCACCCTGATCCTGGCGCTGCGAAGCCTGGGGCGACAGGAAGGGCAGACATCTTAGGTCCGGTGCCGCTACCTCTTCGGCCATCCNCCGGCGCGGCTGAGGGCGCTGGGGGCCGGGCGGCCGATCTTTTCGCCGATCCAGCGGGCCGTTTCGATCAGGGCATCGAGGTGATAGCCGGTCTCGAATCCGGCCCGGTGCAGGGCATAGACCAGATCCTCGGTCGCCACATTGCCGGTCGCCCCTGGTGCGAAAGGACAGCCGCCGATGCCGCCAACCGAGGCATCCAGCACCTCGACCCCGGCCTCAATCCCGGCCACCGCATTGGCCAGGCCGGTGTTGCGGGTGTCGTGGAAATGCAGGCGCAAGGTTGCGTCCGGGGCCGCCGCCCGGGCCGCTTCGACCTTGCGCGCGACCGCCCAGGGATCGCCCACCCCGATGGTATCGGCCAGCGCGATCTCCTGCACGCCAAGGGCCCCAATACGCCCGACCAGCTCAGCGACCTGTTCGGTGCTGACCTCTCCATCAAACGGACAGCCCCAGACACAGGAGATAGTGACGCTCAGCAACGGGGCCTTGCCCGCAGGCGCGGCATTGGCGCGGCGGGCAATGATGTCTAGCAGCATGGTGCTGCCCGGCCCGGTCCAGCCCNNCTGGTTCTTCAGACCAAAGCCATCGGTGGCGGCGACTGAAACATTGACCTCATCGACCGAGGTGGCGATGGCCCGATCATAGCCCTTGGCATTGAGCACCAGCCCGATACGGCTGTGGCCCGCAAGCGTGGGGCCCAGGTCGGCCATGACCTCTTCGGCCCCGGCCATCTGCGGCACATATTTGGGATGCACAAAGCTGACGGCCTCGATGCGTTTGGCTCCGGCGGATTCCAGACGGCGCGTCAGCTCGGCCCGAACGGCGGGCTCCAGCAACGCTTTTTCATTCTGCAGGCCGTCGCGGGGNCCGACTTCAACAATCTGGATCGTGCGGCTCAAGGCTTCGGGTCCTCCAGACCAGGCGGGGCATAAAGGGTCAGGGACACATCCTCCCCGTCCGAATAGTTATAGCCACGCACCGTAGTCACTGCCTGGCCAGATGCGCCCAACTCGGCCACGGCCTGGGCAAAGGCTTCGGCATCGCGATCTTCGACGAAGACGGGTCGGCCTTCGGCCAGGGCGCGGGCGGCACCGGGTCCATCGGTCAGCTCTGTCTCGGTGCCGGTCAGGAAGACAAAGCTGGGCTCATGGAAATGACTGATCGCCACCGGTCCGGCACGGCCTTGACTGGGGTGCAGTCCGGCATCCTTCAGCGCCTGGGTCAGAAGCGGAGCCACCGAAAGTGGTTTGAGTTGGCGCAAGGTCCCGGCCAGGGTTCCGTGTGCGACGATGCCCAGGGCCAGGCTGGCAACCACCGCGCCCAGGGTCGCTCGATTGAGCAGCAGAAAGGCACCGATCAGGGCGGCCAGCATCGTGAAAACAACAGTAAGGGCCGCCCAGGTCTGGGCCGTGGAGCGTCCATACTCGGTCAGGCCATAGACCACGACCAGCGACAGAAGCACACCCACGACGATGGCCAGACCGGCCCCNACGCGCCGCGACATCCTGCCGATCGGCTGAGTCAGNGCCGCCGCCGCCAACAGGGCCAAGGCTCCAAAGGTTGGCAAGGTGTAGTGGGCCAGTTTGGTTGGTGCCAACTCGAAGATCAGCCAGGCCGGGACCAGCCAGCAGACCAGGAACCGCACGGCCGGTTCGCCGCGTCGGGTCCAGGCGGTCACCAGGGCGGCCGGAAGCATCAGGGTGGACGGGAAGAACAGGAAGGGGGCAATCAGAACATAGAGGCCCGGCGGTGCCCCATGGCTTTCCTGACCACCGGCCACCTTCGGGGCCAGGTCCCCCATGATGGCTTCACGCCAGAACCCGCCATCGGTTGCAATGGTGATGGCAATGGCCCAGGGGCCGACAATCAGCGCCACAAGCGGCAGGCCCCATCCCCAGCCGAGGGTTTTGAGCCAGCGGAAGTTCCGATCCCACAGCGACAGGGCCAGCAGTGCCGGCGCCACAACAATCAGGCCGATGGGCCCCTTGACCAGGATGGCAACACCCAGGCCGAGCCAGAGCATCAGCTTGTGCGGTCTTCGCGGAGGCTCATGCGCCCGGCTGGCCATGTAGATGCGGGCCAGTCCGCACATGGCCACCGTCACGGCAGCGCACAGAACGGCATCGGTCTTGGCAATGCCAGCTTCGGTCGCCAGGAGGAAGCTGGCCCCNAGCATACCNCCGGCCAGGACTCCGGCCCGCTGACCGAANAGGGCGATCCCTGCCCACGCACAAGCGGCGGCCGCGACCATGGCTCCGATCAGCGACGGCAGGCGGTAGGGAATGATGTTGCGGGCCTCCGGTCCGTCGGTTGCGGCGACCGTGACCGCCTGCATCCAGTAGATACCGACCGGCTTCTTCCAGCGCGGTTCGTCCTGGAATCGGATGTCAACGAAGTCGTGATTGTCCAGCATCTGCGCCGTCGCCTGGGCATAGCGGCTCTCGTCCCGATCCAGCGGCGGCAACAGCAAAAGGCCAGGCAGACCTGCAAACAGGGCAATCAGGGCGGCCACGAGNGGNCCGCGCCAGCCAGAGATGAGGCGATCGATGTCAAGTCGCGGCATACGGTCAGTCTAGCATGACGATTTGGCTCGCGTCAGCGCCCAGTTGCCTGCGCCGGGGCTCGGCGGTCGCCGTGCGTTGGCGGTCGGCCGAAAACCCGCTACAGCACCGCCATGGCGAAGGCTCCCTCCAAAGCACCTGCATCGCTCCCGCCCGAAGTCTCGGTCGTCGTGCCCGTCCATGACGAGGCCGGCGCGGCTGTGCAACTGGCGCGAGATATCGCGGCGGCCTTCNCAGGTCGGGCCTATGAAATGATTTTCGTTGATGACGCCAGCCGTGATTCGACTTTGGCAGATCTCACCGCGGCCAAGACGGAGATGCCGACTCTGCGTGTTCTGACGCACCAAGCCAACTCGGGTCAGAGCCGGGCGGTGCGCACGGGTGTTTTGGCGGCGCGTGCTCCCATCGTTGTGACGCTGGATGGGGACGGTCAAAACCCGGCCCACGACGCGCCGCGCCTGGTCGATGCGCTGGTCGCGGCTCCGCCCGAGGTTGCTCTGGTCGGCGGTGTGCGGGCCAAACGGCAAGATACCGGAGCCAAGCGCTGGGCGTCGCGTTGGGCCAACCGCGTGCGCAAGCGCTCGCTGCGCGACGATGCTGATGATACGGGCTGTGGACTGAAGGCGTTCCGGCGCGAGGCGTTTNTAGCGCTTCCTNACTTCGATCACATCCACCGCTACCTGCCCGCCCTGATGATCCGCGAAGGTTGGCAGAACCGCTATCTGGACGTGGATCACAAGCACCGGGAAACCGGGCGTTCGAAATACACCAACCTCGGCCGATTAATGGATTCCCTGTCAGACATGCTGGGCGTGCTGTGGCTGAAGTCGCGCAGCCGCCGCCCGGGCACCATCACCGAGATCTAGGGGGACCGACACGCAACTCGCGCTACAGGCGATCTGTCATGGTCAAGGTTCGCAAACGGGGTTAATCATGGCCCCTGAAAAGCCGGGTCGGGGGACCCTGGCATTGATGAGGCCGTCATGCTGATCGCCCTGCCGTTGCTGCTGATTCCGGTCGTGCTCTACAACATCGTTGTGCTTACCGACGTGCTGGGTGGGGGAGGAGGAGCCGCCGCCGCCAATGCCAATGCGATTCTGGGTGAGACCGTCNTCTCCATTCCGATGGCCTCTGGTGCGGTGTGGGACATCGGGGTCGGCGACATGATTCTGTTCTTGTCCTTGATTCTCTTGTTCTTTGAGCTCCTGAAGTCGACATCCAGCCAAAAGGTCGCGATCGTCAATCACGCGCTGTCGATGATCCTGTTCGTCATCTGTCTGGTTCAGCTGTTGCTGGGCAAAGGTTTTGCCACCTCGACCTATTTCCTGATCACCACCATGGTCATGCTGGATGTGCTGGCTGGATTTATTGTCACGATCATTGCGGCCCGCCGCGATCTGGATCTCACAGGCACAAACAACTAGCTCAAACGCCTGCTGCTAACCGCTCGGTCTGGCATCGGCCAGCGCTTCCAGGACCACCCCNTCTGTCAGCAGTTGCGGCAGGATACGCGGCTCTGTCTGGCCAGGTGTGTAAAGCAGATAGAGCGGCACACCGCTTCGCCCATGGCGGGCTAACTCGGCAGCAATTCGGTCATCCCGGCGGGTCCAGTCGGCCACCAGATAGACGGTGCCGGCGGCGTCCAGGGCTGCTTTCACCCGTTCGGATGACAGGCTGGGTNNACGCTCGTTGATCTTGCAGGTCACGCACCAGTCAGCGGTGAAATTGACCAATACCGGGCGTCCTGCGGCCAGGGCCGTCTGGACGGCCTCTCGTGACCATGGATCCGAGGGCAGCACGGACTGGCGAGTGGCCACAGGGTTTGCCACCGGGGCGGGATGGCGCGTGGCCAGGCTCCAGCCCAGTGCGGTCAGAGCCCCACATGCCACCGCCACCGGAGACATCCAGGAATTACGCGACCCTGAGGTTTGGATCCGGCCCCATAGCCATAAAGCCAACGCCAGGCAGAAGGCCGCCAGGACCAACCACCCGACACCATTGGGCAGGACCTGCCGACTGAATACCCAACCCAGCCAGACGGCTGTGCCGCACATGGGCAGGGCCAGAATCCGCCGCAACCGTTCCATCCAGGCTCCGGGCCGAGGCAAGCGGGACAGCAGGCCCGGGCTGAAGCTGGAGATGACGAACGGCAGGGCCAATCCCAGCCCCAGCATGGCAAAGATGATCAGGCCCCAATATCCCGGCAGGGTCAGGGCCGTTCCCAGGGCTACGGCCATGAACGGTGCAGTGCAGGGAGCCGCCACCACCACCGCCAAGCCACCGGTAAAGAAGGCTCCGACCCAGCCTGGCAATCGCGCCAACGGACCTTGCCCCATACCCTGAACCCTGCTGCCGACATGGAAGACACCCGACAGGTTCATCCCGACCGCCAGCATGAGCAGGGCCAAGGCTGCAGTGACCGCCGGTGATTGTAACTGGAACCCCCACCCGACAGACTGTCCAGCGGCCCGAAGCCCGATCAAAGCCAAGGCCAGAACCAGGAATGTCGCCACGACACCGGCCATGTAGGCCAGGCCATCGCGCCGCACCTCTGCCCGATCATGGGCGGCCCGTGTCAGGGCCGCGACCTTCATGGCCAGCACTGGAAATACGCAGGGCATCAGGTTCAGGATCAACCCTCCGATGAAGGCCAGCAGAGCGGCCTGCAGGTCTGACCAGGCTGATATCGATGGCCTGNNAGAGGCTGGCTCCGCGGGTGGTAGGGCCCCGTTGTCGTCGGGCCCGGGCAGGGAAGGCCCCAAAACTGTCCGGATTTCGTAAGCGCCCTGTTCTGTGGCCAATATCCCGGCGAGAGGCTCAAGCGTGCTATGATCCCCCTGGCGCTGAGCGGCGGGTGTGAGGTTGAGGCGAAGACCTTGCGGCCCCCAGCGGCCGTCCTGCCCGGCCGCATGGTCGATCTGCCCGCCCTCAAACGGGAAGAACCAGACCTGTCCAGGGTTGCGGCCCGCCAAGGGACCACCCGAGGCGGATAGCTGCAGGCGCGATCCGTTCCACTGCAAGGTGGCAGATATCCCGGCCGGGCGGGGCGCAGCGGCGAGGGTCTCGGCAATGGCCTGTCCATGCCGCGCTTCCAGGGGCGGGGCGCTGGCCTGCACCGGAATCTCCAGTGCCAGATCAAGTGTGTCCGGAACGCACATTTCGTCCGAGCAGACCAGGAATAAGGCGCGTGTTTGCAGGCCTAGACGGCTTCCGGGCTGGGCGGTCGGGGGNATCTGTATCGGGACCGGCAGATAGACTTGGCCAGAGTAGCCATAGTTCATTAGGTCTTGCAGACGCAGGCGTTCGGGCACTGGCCAAACGATATCGCCAGCCACNAGTCCCGCGGGCAAGGTCCAACTGAGCTCCGTCGGTCCACCGGAATCGCCCGGGTTGCGCCAATAGGTGTGCCAGCCGGGCTGGATCTGTTGCCGTACCGCGACCACCAGCGTTGAGCCAGTACANGCCCAGGTCGTCATCGGTACCAGTTCGGCGGTGATCCGGGGCGTGGACGCCGGGCCCAATGAAAGGGTCCGTGGCGGTGGTGTCGATGGCCCCTGAGCCCGGGCAAAGCCGGGCCACAGACCGACCGAGATCAGGCTCAGCCAAGCCACAACGATAGCTGCAAAGGGTAACGGGCGGAAACTCACTGACGCTCCCTATCAGGCCCGGGCGCGAACGTCAGCGGGGAAGGGATAGTCAGTTACGGTCTTTGGCGTCCACCAGAACCTCGGTGCGCCGCCGCAAGGGCTCATGAGCCCCGCTAGCCGTCACTGCGCCCTCGGCTCCCGCCGCCTCGATCTCGAAGGCCGGGGTCGGCCAACCCTGAGCCAGGAGCGCCTGAGCCACCCGTGCTGCCCGCTGTTCGGACAGCGCCTGATTGACACTGGCAGAACCCTGGGCATCAGCCAGCCCCAGAACCCTGACGCTGGTGATCTCGCAGGGCTGCAACGCTGTTGCCGCCAGCGATATGGCCTGCAGCGCAGCTGGGGTCAGATCGGCCTGGCCCTCGGCGAAGTAAACTTCGAATCGATGTGCCTGACATGGTGATACGATGGCCACCCGCTGTGATCGATCCCGGAATGTCTCGCATCCGCCCACGGCAAGGGTCGCGCCGACCAGCCCCAATCCCGCCCATGCTGTCAGCCTCCTCATGTCGATCTCCTCAAGCAGGCTCAGTTGCGCGGCCTTGCCCGGAAAATACAAAGCGGTCCGTCCGGCACTCGGCGGACCGCTCAGTATCCGGAAACAAGTCAGGCCTTAATAGCGACGCTGACCGTTTTCCCAGTAGCATTCCGTCTGGCGGTTATCGTAGCAATAGTACGTCCGGCCGGGGTCCCGATAGCGCTGCTGGTTGGCCCGATCCTGGGCCGACCCACGGATGGCTCCGGCCGTCCCACCGACCACGGCACCGATAGCGGCACCTGTGCCAGCGTTGCCCGAACCGGTGTTGTTGCCGATGATGGCACCAGCCACGGCTCCGATCGCCGCACCTGTTGCACCCTGACGAACGGTCTCGTTCGTTCCGTAATACGGATCGCTGGCACAGGCGGTTGCCATCAGGCCGGCACCGGCAATCGCAAGAATGGCTTTCTTCATTTGACTGTCCTTCATTCCTCGGGGTTCGCCCCACGCGTGTTAATGCTGGAATACAGCCTAGGTTCCGCCGTTAACCTGTCGGGTCGTTTGGAAATGGGTTATAAACCCTGACCCACGACGGCACTGTCAGGGCTTGGCAGTGTTTTGAATTTGTATTCCTGGGGGAGATTTTCGAATGCAAATGGCAGAACCAGTCCGGATTCGGGCGAAGACAGTGGACCCGTCTGGGCACGCTCGCGCCGCCGGTCACGCGGTGGGGGACCTCTTGTCGGTTTCCTGGTGTCGCTGCTGGCGATTTTCGGGGCGATCGTTGTAATCGCATCGATAAAGGAAGGGTCCATTGCCGGTGGCGGGGCCTTTGTCGACCATTGGGCCGGCAAGGGTGTCCAGGCTGTCAAGGATCTGTGGTCCGAGGCGACTGCGGGCACCGAAGAGGCTGCCGATGCCGTGGCCGAAGAGGTGCAACCGGCTGTTGATGCCGCAGCGGAGGCTGGCCAAGAGGCCACCACCACAGCTCCGCCGCCTGCCGCTGCGCCGCCGACGATGGCGAAGAAGGCAAACCAGACCAGTTCGCCGCTTTAGCTGGAACATCGCGCCCAGCGAGGCGTTGCCGGGCCATGACTTCAATGGCGAACAAACTCACTCAGAGCTGGGCCCCCAGACACCGGCTCTGAGTCCGCACGGCCGGCTGCAATCGGTCGTGCTTCTGGTCAATCCCATGAGCGGAAGCGTCGGCCCGTCCGCCCTTGATGAGGCGACGGAGATCATCGCCTCCTATGGCCTGAAGCCGTCGGTGCGGCGGCTCGACCGGGGGCATNTTGATGAGACAATCGATCAGGCTATGGCCGAAAAGCCGGACGTCATACTGGTTCTGGCGGGAGACGGAACGGTGGGCACCGTGGCCGCCCGGGCAGGTGCCGACGGTCCCCTGATCGCCCCTCTGCCCGGCGGGACGATGAACATGTTGCCCAAGGCCATCTATCGCACGGCGGACTGGAAGCAGGCCCTGCGTCAAACCCTGGAGCAAGGTCAGCCGCAGCCGGTGGCTGGCGGATTGATCAACGGGCACGCCTTTTATTGTGCGGCCATCCTGGGTCCATCGGCCCTTTGGGCACCCGCGCGGGAGGCGCTGCGAGGCGGGCGCATGAATCTGGCTTGGCGTTATGCGCAACGCGCCCTGCGCCGGGCCTTCACCGGGCAGATCCGATTTGCCATGGAACACCAACGCGAGCGACGCGCCACCAACTTGCTGGTGATCAGCCCCGTTATCTCGCGCCAGGTGGAAGCGCACGAGGGCCTGGAGGTCGCGGTGGTCAACCCCGCCGATGCGGCCGAGGCGATGCGCCTGGCAGCCCATGCGGTGTTCGATGACTGGCGACACGATCCGTCGGTGGATACCCGCCCGACCCGGCGATTGACCCTCAGATCCCGGTCGCTGGTCCCGGCCATCCTCGACGGAGAAACCGTAAATGTGGGCCGGGCCGCCGAAGTGCGCTTTGTGCCCTGCGCCTTCCGCGCTCTGGCACCGGCCTGGACCGACGAGAGTCAGCCAGCTGATGGGGCGGCTGCTGCAGTTTTCCGATGTGCATTTTGGCGCAGAGGATGTCGGCGCGTGCGAGGCGGCGCTGGATTACGCCCGGACGACCCAAAATGATCTGATCCTGATCACGGGAGACATCACCCAGAGTGGCCGCTCGTCGGAGTTTCGCGCCGCCGGGGCCTGGATGAGGTCCATGCCGGAGCCGCGCTTTGTCATCGTCGGCAACCACGACGTGCCTTACTGGAATGCGGTCGCCCGGGTCTTGCATCCGTGGCGTGCCTTTGAGCAGGAGACTGGCTTTCCGGCGCATGACGGGCGCTTCGTCAGTGACCGGGTTATGGTCTATGGCGTGGTCACAGCCCGGGGCTGGCAGGCCCGTTTGAACTGGTCCAAGGGCGTGATTGACCTGGACCAGACCGGTCGCGCCGCCGAGGCGTTGCGTCAGGCCCCCGCCGGCACATTGCGGGTTCTGGCTTGTCATCACCCCCTGATCGAAATGGCGGGTGCCCCGGTAACCGGCGATGTGCGGCGGGGCGACCGTGCGGCCCACGTATTTGCTGAGGCTGGGGTTGATCTGGTGATGACAGGCCATGTGCACGTCCCCTTCGCCTTGCCGATCNCAAAGGGGGACGGTCGCTGCTACGCCGTGGGATGTGGCACACTATCGCGTCGTCTGCGGGGCGTTCCGCCCAGCTTCAATCAGATCGACTGGACTGATGAGGACATTACCGTCACCGTCATGGCTTGGGACGGGCTCACGTTTGTGCCGAGCCAAGTCTGGCGCATGCCGCGTCGCCAGGACACGACATGAGAGCCGGGCCAAGCAAGAACGGGCAGATGCGATTTCTGCCCGTTTCGAGTGCTAGGTCGATCCGCCTAGCGTCGTCGATACTGGCTGGATGATTTGTCCGTGAAGGCCGCCGTGACCAGCGTTGCCAGCGCCGGGTTGCGCAGAAAAATCCAGCCGCCCGCCAATGCCACAGCCGTGCCCAGAATCGGTCGCTCCCGAAACAGGGCCACCGCGCGATCAGCCAGACCGAAGGACTCGTCTTCCTGCGGGGGCAACTCACGTTCTCCCTCACGAATACGAGCACGACGATCAGGGCGACGACAGCGAACAGCAGGCTGGTAATGGCGGCAGCGGCAAGGGCACCAGAACCAGGCACAAAGCGTAAAGATCGTCGCCCCCAGGGCGGCCACAGCTACCAAGGCCGCGCCCGCTGCCACCCCCAATGCAACGGCACGGCGGACCAAGTCCCGCGCCAGTCCTCCCCAGCATCAGTTGCGACGACCGGCGAGCAACAGACCCAGGACCACGCCGATTCCCAGAGCAATGGCGGTGGACTGCACCGGACGCTCCTGGACGCGCTCGACCAGCACGCGCTGGGCTTCTTCGATACGCTCGGACGCTTCGTCGTAATATTCGCGACCGCGCACGCGGGCCGTTTCATAGTAGTCTTCTGCCTGGCTGCGCAGCTCGGCGCTGCGCTCACGCAGGGCGGCTTCGGTTTCTGCGGCCTTGGCTTTGACCCGACTGCTAGCCGCCGACGCCTTCTGCTTCAGGCGTGCGGTCTCTTCGCCGCTCAAAGTCTTGAGGTCTTCCTTGAGGGTCCTGAGGTCATTCTTGACGTCTTCACGGGCCTTGGACGTGGCCATGTTGGCGCTCCGTTTCTTCTTGGGATGAAACTTCAATAGCAGCTTGGCTGTTTTGAAGAGATAGGGCTATAAGCCGATCAACGCCAGCCCCGCCCTGGGGTTCCGCAAAGCAGCATGCGAGCGTCGATATTGCGGCGATCGAAGCTGGCAAGGGCGGGCCGGGGCGGCTAGACATTCGCTCATGGACTGGCTCATTCCGCCCGAACCTCAAGCTTGGCTGCCCATCGTCGGCGATAGCCGCAGGTTTCCCGTCCGGCGGTTGATTTGCGTGGCCCAGAATTATGACGCCCACGCGCGCGAGATGGGGGCAACCCAGGCCGAGCCCTTCTTTTTCCTCAAGCCTGCCCAGGCCCTGGTCGTCGGACGCAATCCGCGAAGCCCGCCGGGCCCCGAAGACCTGCACCACGAAGTCGAGCTCGTGGCAGCGGTCGGTGAGAACGGTGCGCTGGTGGGGTGGGCGGTCGGGTGCGATCTGACGCGCCGAGCATTGCAGGCTGTTGCCAAGNCAAAGGGCCGACCTTGGGACGCGGCCAAGGGGTTTGACCAGTCCGCCNCCTGTTCAGCCTTGACCCTGGGGCCGATGCCAGCCCCGGACACGCCGATCGCGCTTTCCATCAATGGTCAGATGCGCCAGTCGGGCGTTCTGGGAGATATGGTTTGGGACCCACTTCTCATCGTGCGCGAGGCGAAGCAGTTCTGGGATGTCGGCCCTGGTGACCTGATCTTCACCGGGACGCCCGAAGGGGTCGGTCCTGTGCAACCAGGGGACCGGGTGAGCTGTTCGATCGAAGGCCTGCAACCCTCGTCTTTACACTGGATAAGCGATGATCCTGCACGACTACTGGCGATCCGGCGCGGCCTACCGCACCCGTATCGCTCTGAACCTTAAGGGCTTGGCCTATGATCAGGTGTCGCACGATCTGCGGCAAGCGGCCCACAAAGACCCGCTCTATTTGGCCCTGAATCCGCAGGGCCTCGTGCCCACCCTGGAANGACAGGGGGCTGTATTGACCCAGAGCCCGGCAATTTTAGAGTATCTGGAAGAGGCATATCCGGAACCGCCTTTGCTGCCTGCGGATGCGATCAGCCGCGCGCAGGTGCGAGCTATGGCTGCCGTCGTCGGATGCGACATCCATCCGTTGAACAACCTGCGAGTGCTGTCGTCACTACGCGTCGATCTCGGCCAGGACCCGGCGTCTGTCCAGGCCTGGATTGCCCGTTGGGTGGTTGCTGGATTTGAGGCGCTGGAGGCACTTGTGATCCAGCAGGGGGCGGGATGGTGCCATGCTGATCAGCCGACCCTGGCCGACTGCTACCTTGTCCCGCAGATCTATTCTGCGCGGCGCTTTGACGTTCCGCTTGAGNGCCTTCCCCGCCTTCTGGCGATAGATGCGCGGGCGGCCGAGCACCCGGCCTTTATCAACGCGCATCCTGACCGGCAGCCAGACGCCGACTGAGCCACCAGCCCGTCCCGGTCTAGGGCACAGTGGCTGCGGGTTGGGTGCCGCCGCTGCGAGCGACTGGACGAAGACGTTCTGCAGTTCCTTCCAGACCACGGTGGATTCCAACAGCTGTTGGGTGCCTGTATTCGTCAGTAGAACATCATGCTGGACGATCACTCCGGCTTCGCCGCCAGCGACATCGGCAGCGACGTAGAAGGCCTTGAGGAAGCGGTGATCCCGGTTCCACTGATTGACCCAATCCATTGTCACTCCGGGGCCGCTGTAGGCAGCGGTAAACTGCACGCCGCTGCAGAGGGTGTTGCAGTCCATCAAACCGAGGCGCCAGGGCAGTTGGTCAGAGATCACCAAGGTGCTGATGTCATCTTCGACCACCGGTTCGGAGACAGTGCCGCCCACACTGATCAGCCAATCCCGGGCTTCGCTGACCCCGATACCCACGGTGTTAGGTTGGCGCGGGGCCTCCTGGGCCACGGCGGGCTGGCTGGTTAGGCCCAGACAGAGCAAGAGGGTGGGGGCAAGCGAAAAAGGCGCATGGTGTGTCCTGCAACGGGGGATCGGGACGAAACGTCGATCTGGCAGTCCACCTGCCACAGGCGGCAAAACAAAGGCAACCTAGTCCACTTGGCGCTGATCAAGCCAGTCGGAAGAGGTCATCTCGGCCAGACGAGAGGCGGTGCGCTCGAACTCAAAGGCGCCAGTGCCCTGGCGGTAGAGGGCGGTCGGCGACGCATCTGCCAGGACCACCAGCCGGGTCCCGGCCTCATACAGGGCATCGATCAACGTCACGAAGCGGCGGGCGGCCTGGTGTCTGTCGGGCCCCAGAACCGGTACATCTTCCAGGAAAAGGGTATGGAAACGCTGGGCGATGGCCAGATAATCGTGCGCGCCAAGCGGGCGGTCACACAGCGCGTCAAAACTGGCCCGGGCCATGGTGCCAACTGTGCGGGGGATGACGACCTGCCGACCTCGAACCTGAAGGATTGTCGGGGCTTCGGGCTGGTCGCCCTCAAGCGCAGTCCAGAGGGCTTCGAACTCGGCGCGGGCACCGGGATTGTGGGTGTCGTTCCAGCCGTGTGCCGCGCGCAACCGGTCCAGCCGCCAATCTCGCGCTCCCGCCGTTTCCAGCACCTCACAGCGGGCCTGGATCATGTCGATGAAGGGCAAGAAGAGCTGGCGGTTGAGACCGTTGAGATAGAGCTGGTCCGGGGCCCGGTTGGATGTCACCACCAGGACGACGCGATCTTCGAACAGGGCCTCAAACAGACGCCCCAGGATCATCGCATCGCCGATGTCGGTGACCTGCAGTTCGTCAAAGCACAGCAGCTGCGCCTCATTGGCGATCAGGGCCGCTACAGGCCGGATCGGATCGTCGCCGCGGGCCGTGCCAAAGATGCGGCGGCGCTGGTGGCTGTCGCCCTCACGCCATTGGCGGATCAACTCATGCACGCGGGCCATGAAGACATGGAAGTGTGACCGCAGCTTCTTTTCCACCGGGGCCTCGGCAAAGAACAGGTCCATGAGCATTGACTTGCCCCGCCCCGGCGGTCCCCACAGATACAGACCCTTGACCTCGCGCCGGGCTCCAAACAGGCCGGGCTTTGACAGGTCACGCTCGACCCGGCCCAACGCCTTGACCACGGCCAGCTGTGCCGGGTCGGGCTCTAACCGACCTTCGGCCAGACGGGTTTCGTAGGCGGCAAGACTGCGCGAGCTCATGGGCGCGGGCATAGCGGGCTCAGCGGTGACTGAAAAGCGATTGCTTCTGGCCTGCAAATGCCTACATGCCCTGACACTCAATCTCTTTAGAACGTCGCCCTCAAGCCGCGAACGCCCGCGTCGTGAGCGTTGGGGCCAAAAGGAACCAAGCCCATGGGCTATCGCGTCGCCGTCGTCGGAGCCACCGGCAATGTCGGTCAGGAAATGCTGAATCTGCTCGAAGAGCTGGAGTTTCCGGTCGACAAGCTGCACGCCGTCGCCTCGCGCCGGTCGCAGGGCAAGGAGGTTGCATTCGGAGACCGAACCATCAAGTGCGAGGTGCTGGACAGCTTTGACTTTTCCAAGGTCGACCTGGTGCTGATGAGCGCCGGCAAGGATGTGTCCAAGGAATGGTCCGAAAAGATCGGCAAGGCCGGTCCGATCGTCATCGACAACTCCTCGGCCTGGCGCATGGACCCGGACGTGCCCNTGATCGTGCCAGAGGTGAACCCGGACGCCATCAAGGACGCCAGGAAAAAGAACATCATCGCCAACCCCAACTGCTCGACCATCCAGCTGGTGGTGGCGCTCAAGCCGTTGCACGATGCGGCGAAGATCAAGCGGGCGGTGGTTTCGACCTATCAGTCCGTGTCCGGGGCCGGAAAGGCCGGGATGGACGAGCTGTGGAACCAGACCAAGGCGATTTATGGCCTGGGCGACGCTACGCCCAAGGTCTTTGCCAAGCAGATCGCCTTCAACGCCATTCCCATGATCGGCAGCTTCCGCGACGACGGCTTCACTGACGAAGAGGCCAAGATGTGGGCCGAAACCCACAAGATGCTGGACCCGGACATCCGCCTGACTGTCACCTGCGTGCGGGTGCCAGTGTTCGTCGGCCACTCCGAGGCCGTGGCGCTGGAGTTTGACCGGCCGATAACGCCCGATGAAGCCCGCGCTGTGTTGCGGGACGCGCCGGGCATCCAGGTGATCGACAAGCAGGAGGCCGATGGTTTCATCACCCCGGTCGATGCGGCCGGTGAGTTTGCCGTCTATGTCAGCCGCATTCGCAAGGACCCTTCGGTCGACAATGGCCTGATGCTGTGGGTAGTGTCGGATAACCTGCGCAAGNGGGCCGCCCTGAACGCCATTCAGATCGCCCAGCTCTTGGACGAAACCGGCACAATCCAGCCGTCGACCGGCCTGCGGTCCATCACCATCTAATCATCCCCTCCCCACCGGGCTCCGCAGGGGTGGAGGGCAACCTCGCCATCAACCACAGATGTCGTCGCCAAGACCGCCCGAAGCCCGCACGGCCCTGATCGCCGGGATCAGTTGCTATGCCATGTGGGGCGTCATCCCGCTGGTGTTTCAGGCCATGGGTCGCACCGGAGCCGATGCCTGGNAAATCATGGCCCATCGCATGGTTTGGTCCCTGCTGTTCGCCGGGGCGCTGGCCCTTGTTTTGGGGCGGCTACCAGCGGTGCGGGCGGTTTGGNCAAACCGGCGAGCCATGGGCTGGCTGGCGCTTTCCACGATCCTGATCGCGATCAACTGGACCACCTACGTCTTTGCCGTGAACGGGGGGCGGACCCTGGATGCCAGCCTGGGTTATTATCTCAATCCGCTGCTGAACATGGCGGCGGGGGCCTGGCTGTTCAAAGAACGGCTCAGCCGCCTGGGCCTGGTGGCCATTGCCCTGGCGGCCGTCGGCGTGACGCTCCAGGCCTTCGCCTTGGGCCACCTGCCGTGGATATCGTTGCTGCTGGCCTTTTCCTTCTGCGCCTATGGCATCATCCGCAAGCGGGTGGAGGCGGACGCCCTGCCGGGCCTGCTGATTGAGTGCCTTCTGCTGTTCGTCCCGGCTCTGATTTGGGTCGTGTGGCTGGGGTTACAGGGCACCGGCCATTTCGGCACCACGCCTTCATCCACGATATGGCTGCTGGCGGCAGGTCCGGTCACCGTGATCCCCATGGTTCTGTTCGCCTGGGCGGCGCGGCGCATGCCCTATTCAACCATGGGCTTTCTGCAGTTCCTGGCCCCATCGATGGTGTTCGTCATTGGCGTGCTTCAGGGCGAGCCGCTGGGTTGGCTGCGAGCCATCAGCTTCGGCTTCATCTGGGCCGGGGCCATCGTCTTTGCCGTCGGGGCGTTGATCGCCTCGCGCCGGGCCCACACCCTGGCCGAGGCCCCTCCGGTGCCGCCCAGTGAAATCGGCGTCCCGGACGAGATTGAACCGAAACCTTAGAGGGCCGTCTCGGCCGCCGCGATCAGGGCCATCGCCCGGGGNTCACCCAGCAAATGCGGCGACTGTCGGGTCATGACGTAGCTCATCGACACCCCCGCNGCCGGATCGGCCATGACGCACGACCCGCCCCAGCCGTAGTGGCCGACCGCCCGGCTTCCGGTGCCGAAGACCTTCAGGCCCGTGTTGCGCGTCAGCCCGGCGGCCCAGCCCATCACGAACGGCAGAACCAGGTCCTGACCAAGGATGCGCGGCTGGGTTAGCGCCTTCAGCGTGGGAGCAGACAGAACTTGCTGCCCATCCAGCATGCCGCCCGTGGACACGATCGATAGCAGCCGCGCCAAGTCCCTGGCCGTGCCGTGCAGATTGGCGCTGGGCAACTCCATCGTGCGCCAGGCGCTTGAACCGCGCCCGCCGGGGGCCGAGCCGCGGTCGAAGAAGGCAGCCTTCTTGATCGGCGTCAGCGGGCCTAAGTCGACCGGCCGGGTCGGCTTTTTCATCTCGGCGACCCGGCCATGCTCGGCTTCGGGCAGGCCGATCCACAGGTCCAGTCCGAACGGCTCGCCAAAATCTTCGCGCAGGGCCGTGCCCATGCTGCGGCCATCGACCCGGCGAAACAGCTCTCCCGCCAGATAGCCGATGGTGGTGGGGCTATAGCCGCTGGCGGTGCCCGGCTCCCACATCGGGGCCTGGGCGCACAGCACCTGCAGCGTCGCCTCTCGGTCGAACCAGATCGTCGGCTCCTGTGGCGTGGCAAAGCCGGACAGGCCCGACTGATGGCTCATCAACTGTGCCACGGTGATGGCGTCCTTGCCCGCCTGACCGAACTCCGGCCAGTAGCGGGCGACCGGCTGGTCGTAATCCAGNAGGCCCCGCTCGACGCAGGTGGCGATCATCAGGGCCATCACCGCCTTGCCGGTGGAAAACACCGGCACCAGAGATTGATCGGTAAAGGCTTGGGTTCCTGCCACGTCGGCATGGCCGCCCCAAAGATCGACCACCACTTCGCCGTCAATGCACACACTAAACCGCGCCGCCAGCTCGTTCAGACCCTCGGGTGCCTCGGAGAAATTGCGGGCAAACGCGTCGNNCTTTACCGCACCGAACGCGGGCGGGCAGGAGCCGTGGATATCAGGCAGCGATGTCATTCACTCTACCTAGCCTGCTCAGCCAGCCAGTCCAGTGCGCCCCGACCGGCAACCACTCCGGACGCGAACGCGGCCTGCAACAGATAGCCGCCGGTCGGGGCCTCCCAGTCCAGCATTTCTCCGGCCACAAAGACGCCGGGCCAGGCCTTCAGCATCAGCCGGGGNTCGACCTGATCCAGCCGCACGCCGCCTGCGGAGGAGATGGCCCGCTCCAGTCCTTGCACCCCGGTCAGGGTCAGGCGCACCGCCTTGATCCGTTTGGCCAGCTTTTCGGCCCCCAAGGGCACCTCACCGGGGATCTCGCGCAGCAGGCCGACCGTCACGGGCGACAGTCCTCCAGCTTTTCTCAGCCAGTTGGACACACTGTCCTTGCCCCGGGGNCGGGACAAGCGCTGGGTGAGGGCTTCCAGCGTCAGATCGGGCCGCAGATCGACGGTCAGACCGGTCTGACCGTGATCGTCGATGGCCTGGCGCAGGTCTGCGGACAGGGCGTAGATGGCCCCGCCCTCCAAGCCATACCGGCTGATCATCACCTCACCCCGCACCGACCGCACGCCATGGGTCAGGGTTACCGGCTTCAGCGGCTGGCCTGCAAAGTGATCGGCAAACACGTTTGACCAGTCCACATTGACCCCGACATTGGCCGGTCTCAGATTTGAGACATCGATGCTCCTGGCGGTCAGGGTCTCAACCCAGGCTCCGTCCGAGCCCAGTTTGGGCCAACTGGCCCCGCCAAGGGCCAGCACCACGGCGGACGGATGTTCGGTGACGACGCCCCGGGTCTGGTGCCAGCCNCCTGCGGTCGTGCCGATCCACCGTGAGTGGGTGCGCACCTCGACACCCTGGTCGGCCAGCCGCCCCAACCAGGCCCTGGCNAGGGGCGAGGCCTTCATGGCCCTAGGAAACACGCGGCCCGAGGACCCGACAAAGGTGGCCGCCCCCAGGGTATCGGCCCAGTCGCGCAGCCCTTGCGGGCCCAGGGTCGCCAGCCAGCGGCTCACCTCGGCTTCGGCCGCACCGTAGCGGGTGACGAACCGCGCCATCGGTTCCGAATGGGTCAGGTTCAGACCGCCGCGCCCGGCCATCAGGAGCTTGCGCCCGACCGACGGCATGGCCTCATGCACCACGACCTTAACCCCGCCCTGGATCAGGGTTTCCGCGGCCATCAGGCCGGCGGGGCCGGCCCCGATAATGTGGACGGTGTCAGAGGGACAGAGACAGACATGATCTCTGCATAGCGGCCTTTGGCCGGGATGGTGTAGGCTTTTGCCCATGAGCGTTGCCTTTACCCGCGAAGAGGATCTCGAAGCGACCGCTGCGGACCTGCCGGACCGGCCGATATCGCCACATCCCAATCTGGTCACACATGCGGGACTTGAACAGATCGAAGTCGAGCTGGCGCAGGCGCGGGCCGATTACGCCGCCGCCCGTCTCAAGGGCGATATCGAAACCGATCGTACTGCCATGGCCCGGGCCACCCGCGACCTGCGCTACTGGTCTGCCCGCCGAGCCACGGCCCAGTTGGTTGAGATCGCGCCAGATGGCCGCGTGCGTTTCGGAGGTTCGGTGACCATCGAACGCGAGGACGGTCGCACCCAGACCTGGCGCATCGTCGGCGAGGACGAGGCCGACCCCAAGGCGGGCTCTGTCAGCCATGTCTCACCCCTGGCCACGGCCCTGATGGGCAAGCGGATCGGCGAAGAGGCCATCGTGGCGGGGCAGGCGGTCGAGATTACGGCGGTGGACTAGGACCAGACCCCAGAACGAGGCCCAAGATCGGACCTATCGCCCGAACACGTCCACGCCGATTTCGCCCCCGGTCGTCAACCAGGCCCGCTTCATGCCCTGGCTGTTGAAGGGGTCGGCGATGTTCCCTTGGGCATCCAGCGCAATCAGGCCGCCATCGCCGCCCAGCTCTCCGATTTCGTCGATCACGGCCTGGGCCGCGTCGGTCAGACTGGCCCCCATGGCCATGCGCCAGCTGACCTGGGCGGTCGCAGCCACGCGCATGAAATACTCGCCCTGACCGGCACCCGAGGCCGCGGCGCGATGGTCGGCCCAGGTTCCAGCTCCCAGAATCGGTGTATCTCCGACCCGCCCCGGCATCTTGCCGAACACGCCGCCGGTCGAGGTCGCGGCCGCCAGCCGTCCCTGATTGTCCAGCACGCAACAGCCGACGGTGCCGTGGGCCAGGGTTCCAGGCGGGTGGTTGTCTTCACCTTGTCCCGCCCGTGTGAACCAGGGCTCAGGATCGGCGATGGTCTCTAGCCCTTGGGCCGCCGCGAACTGGCAGGCTCCATCGCCCACCAGCATGACGTGCGGCGTGTGATCCAGCACCGCCCGCGCCGCTCGCACCGGGCTCTTGAACCCTTTCAAGGCCGCGACTGATCCGGGCCGACGGGCCGGACCATCCATGATGGAGGCATCCAGCTCATAGTCTCCGTCGAGATTGGGCGAGGAGCCGCGACCGGCGACATAAAGACCGCTTTCCTCCAGCATGACAACGGCTTCTACCGCGACATCCAGGGCGGCCTCGCCCCGATCGAGGCGCACCTTCATGGCCTCCACCACGTCACGCATGTGCACGATTTCACGATCGTAGTTCTTCGATCGCCGGGCCCCGGCACCGCCATGCAGGATCAAGGCTGACATGCTTTGAATATCTCCCGAGAATCTCTTGCGGCCCCTTTTCAATCGGGGCGTGGCTGCTTAGCGTTTCTAACGCGGGTGCGCCACCGGGGCGGACCGTTCCCGGAGCCCTTATGCGCGCGTATCTCGAGGCCCCGGGCGGGCCGGAATCGCTGGTGATCGAAGAGGTGCTCGATCCAACGCCCGAGCCGGGCGAAGTCATCATCGACGTTCGGGCCGTCGGCATCAACTTTCCCGACACCCTGATCATCGAGGACAAGTATCAGTTCCGGCCCCAGCGACCATTCTCGCCCGGTGGCGAGGTGGCCGGCGTGGTTGAAGCCGTGGGCGAAGGCGTCAAGGGCGTCTTCAAGGGCGATCGGGTCATCGCTGTGCCCGGATGGGGTGGCCTGGTCGAGCGCATCGCCGTGCCCGCGCGCACGGTCATCAAGATGCCGGCCAACATGAGCTTCGAAACGGCGGCGGCCCTGGTGATGACCTATGGCACATCCTACTATGCTCTGAAGGACCGGGCGAAGCTTCAGCCGGGCGAAGCTCTGCTGGTGCTGCGGCCGGCGGGGTCGGCGTNNGGCCGCTGTCGAGTTGGCCNNAAGGCGATGGGGGCTCACGTCATTGCCGCCGCGTCCAGCCATGACAAGGTGCAGTTTGCTCTGGAGGCCGGGGCTGACACCGGCATGATCTATCCCTCAGGCAAGATGGACAAGGCCGCTCAGAAGGAGCTGTCCGGCGAGTTGAAGCTGGCGTCCGGTCGTGATGGTCCCGATGTGGTCTATGACGCCGTCGGTGGCGACTACTGCGAACCGGCGCTCAGGGCCATGGACTGGAACGGGCGCTATCTGGTGGTCGGTTTCCCGGCGGGCATTCCGTCCCTGCCGCTGAACTTGACGCTGTTGAAATCCGTATCGGTGATCGGGGTCTTTTGGGGAGCTGCCGTGGCCCGCGATCCGGAGGGCCACAAGGCCAACATGGCCGATCTGCTGCAGATGTGGAGCGGCGGCAAGATCAAGCCGCGCGTTAGCCAGACCTTCCCGCTGGAGCGCGCGGCAGAGGCCATTCGGACGCTTGGCGACCGCGCTGCCATGGGCAAGATCGTGGTCACGGTCGAGCCTTGAGCCCGGGATTTGACACGCATGGGGAGCGCGCCAGCGAGGCCGCCCGTCTGGCGGCCACAGGTCGGACCCGATTGCCCGGCTTCCTGACCGACGGGGCTGATGCCCTGATGGCGGCGCTTGGCGACCCGGCCATGTTATGGATGCGGGCCATTCGCACACCCTACAATAGCGATGTTCCGGTCCCGGTGTTTGAGGGCCAGCCGCTTCAGGAGCAGGCACGCCTGATCTCCATGGTGCATGAGGAAGCCAGGGATGGCTTCCAGTTCATGTTTGACCGGTTGCGGCTGNGGGATGCCCGAGCCCTCGGTCTGCCCATCCCGCAGGTTCTGTATGACCTGTATGACCAATTCAACAGCGCGACATTTCTGGAGTTTGCGCGGCGGTTCACTGGCGATGACCGGATCGCCTATGTCGATGCACAGCCGACCCGCTACCTGCCAGGGCATTTTCTCAACACCCATACCGATGAGCACACTGATGCCGGGCGGCTATATGCCTATGTGCTGAACCTCTCGCCCCGCTGGCGACCAGAGTGGGGAGGGTTGTTGATGTTTCTCGACGCTGAGGGGCAGGTCAGCGAGACCTTTACGCCGACGCCGGGAACCCTGAATGTCTTCCAGGTTCCCCAGGATCACGCGGTGTCGATGGTAGCGCCCTTTGCTGGCGCGGCGCGGTATTCGATTACCGGATGGTGGCGCACGACCCCACCTCCCGGCCCGGGCTGATCAGTCGTCGGCCAGCCGCCTCAGGGCCTGGCGGGCCTGGTCGCGGTGGTGGCTCTTGATGTTCGAGCCCAGCGTCGCCAGCAAGGCCGCGATCACAGCGGCATCGTCGGTAAAGCCGATGCCGGCGAAAATGTCTGGGATCGCATCCACCGGCAGCACGAAATAGGCGAGGGCCCCGAACATGATGCCCTTGGCCGTGGCCGGGGTCTGGGGATCTTTGGCCGCATACCAGACGGACAGCACCTGATCGGCAAACGGAATGCGCGCGGCGACCTTCTTCATCTTGGGCCAGAAGCCGGTGTTGACCCGCACCTCATTGACCTGTTGCACGGATGGCACCAGGGCCTGGTTTGGGTCGATGGCGTCTTCCGGTGTCATGTTGGACGAAACCGGATTGGCGTCAGCGGTCATGGCGGTTAAACCCCGATCAATTGCCCCACGAAACGCATATAGGAATGGATGGATCCACATGAAACTGGATGGAAGTATCGCAGCGGTCGTCACTGGTGGGGCCTCAGGTCTGNGGGAAGGCACGGCGCGCGCGCTGGCGGCCAGAGGCGTCAAGGTCGCCATCTTTGATCTGAACGCTGAGCGCGGCGAGCAGGTGGCCCGGAAATTGGGGGTCTTTTGTGAGGTCAATGTTACGTCCGACGACAGTGTGGCGGCCGGCTTTGCCAAGGCCCGTGCGGCCCATGGGCAGGAGCGCCTGACCGTCAACTGTGCCGGCATCGCGACGGGTCAGAAGACCGTTAGCCGCAACCGCGAAACGCAGGAGCCGCGCAGCCACGACATGGCCCAGTTCGAGCGCACCGTCTCGATCAACCTGTTCGGCACCTTCCGGGTGTCCAGTCAGTCGGCGGCGGGCATGGTAACGCTCGACCCTATGGAGGACGGTGAACGCGGGGCCATCATCAATACGGCCAGCGTGGCGGCCCAGGACGGCCAGATTGGCCAGGCGGCCTATTCGGCCTCCAAGGGCGGGGTCTATGCCATGACCTTGCCGATGGCCCGCGATCTGATGAACGAAGGCGTGCGGGTCAACACCATCCTGCCGGGCATTATGTGGACCCCGATGATGGCGGGCATGGATCAGAAGGTTCAGGACGCCCTGGCCGCCATGATCCCCTTCCCCAAGCGCCTGGGAACGCCCCAGGACTATGCCAACCTGGCTCTGCACCTGGCCGAGAACACCTACATCAACGGGGAGTGTATTCGTCTGGACGGGGCGATCCGTCTGGCCCCGCGCTAAAAACAGTCCGCATCGTCCGCATCGTCCGCATTGTGCGGACCGCTCGCCGAAAGGGAGCGCGACATCCCGGGGGCGCGCCTTACGCGTTGCCAAGGAGCGAAGCCTGGATGTAGGAAACAATCCCTACATACAAGGGCGCTGAAGCTCCAGCGTAACCGGTGTGCGAGATTTCGTGTTTGGGGTCTTGCGCAGCCTGCCGCGCCTCCGCTATACGCCCGCCCTCGACTGAAGCGCGGGCGTAGCTCAGGGGTAGAGCATCACCTTGCCAAGGTGAGGGTCGGGCGTTCGAATCGCCTCGCCCGCTCCAGTTGATAAGTTCGAAAGGCCTGGCAGAAACGTCAGGCCTTTTGCTTGTCCGGCGGCGACCGTCCCTGGGCCTCCTCCAGATTGCCAAGGTGAGGGTCGGGCGTTCGAATCGCCTCGCCCGGTCCCGCTGATCAAAGAGGCCTCGGCATGCGCCGGGGCCGTGTCCCTATTTGCGAAACCGGATCAGAACCTCGGCCAGGGTCAGGGTGACGATCCAGGAGGCCCAGCCCGTGACGTCATAGGTCTGAACCACCGTCCAGCCCATCATGATCAGCGGTGTCATGATCAGCCGCAGGGAAATGGCCGCCGCCGTCAGGGCGATCGAGCGGATCATCCAGCGCCGGTGGGCGGCATACTGGCCCTTGCGCGCCAGATCATAGCCACGCCAGGTGGCCACCAGCCAACTGACAGAGACCACCGCAAAACCTGCCAGAGCCCAGGCCGAACCCTTGAAGCCAAAGAGCATGACAAGCGCGGCGCTGCCGCTGAGACCCACGGACAGAACGTAGATCCGCCCAATCCAGCGATGCAGCCAGGGCCAACGGTTGCGGATCCAGCGGATCAACTGCAACGGAGCCAGCAAGAGGGCCAAAGGTCCCGCCGTGATGTGCGCCAGCAAGGCCACGTGCAGCGCCCAGGTCTCCAGATAGTGCGCAATATGCGGCATGTTCTCCGCCAGCGGGCCGCCCAGCTGCATCAGCGAAACGACCGACACCAATGCGGCCAGGGCCATGAAAGCCAGCCAACCCAAGGCAGAAAGACGCACCAGACCTGTTCCTTGACAGTGTAAAGACGCGCTACCCTATGCCACGAAGTTGACAGTGTAAAGGCCGCGCCCCATGTCACCGACATGACCGCCAAGTCCAATGTTCGCGAGGACCTGATCGAGGCGGGTCTGGCGCTCCTGCGTGAAGGCGGGGCCGAGGGTTTGACCCTGCGCCGGGCCGCCGCGAAGGCTGGGGTATCGCATGCGGCACCCGCCCATCATTTCGCCGGGGTGAGCGGGCTCATGACGGCCATGGCGACCCGCGCCTACGACGACTTTGCCACCGCCATGGTGGCTGCGCGTGATGCCAGTGCACCCGACCCCGTCAGCCAGTTGCAAGGCGTGGGGCGGGGTTATCTGTCCTTTGCCTCGACCAGCAGCGGGCTGTTCCACCTGCTTTTCACCAGCCGAGGCGTTGACCGGGACGATCCCGAGTTCCTGGCGGCCTCACTGCCCGCGTTCGCCGTCTTGCGCGAGGCGTGCCTGCCATTTACCGGGNGAGAGCCGGATGTCGCCTTTGAAGTCGCCATCTGGTCCATGGTCCACGGCTACGCGCTGTTGGGCCTGGCGGAACCCGATAGCCCCAAGCGCGCCCTTTTGAGCCTCCCGATGTCGCCGACCTGATCGCGCGCTTCCTGGACGGACATGCCGCGGCCACGGCCCGGCCCCCTCCTCAAGCCCGCCGACCCGCCGCATCAATGAGCAACTCGCCATCCTCTTTGTGCAGGGGGCCGGGCGGAAGGGTCTCAAGCAGATCCAGCACGGCCTCGCTGGGCCGGCAGAGGCGGACGCCTTTCGGCGTGGCCACCAACGGTCGGTTGACCAGGACCGGGTGGGCGACCATGGCCTCCAGCAAGGCGTCTTCGCAAACGTCTGCGTCCAGAAGGCCCAGCTCTGCCGCCGGAGACTTGGACTCGCGCAGCGCCTGTCGCGCTGTTAGCCCGGCCGCCGCAAACAGACCCTGCAACTGGGGCCGGGTCCAGCCCACCTGCAGATAGTCGATCACCACCGGGCTGTAGCCCGCGGCCTGAATGATCGACAGGACATTACGGGACGTGCCGCAGTCGGGGTTGTGGTGAATCACGACGGGAAAAGGGTTCATGGTTTCNTCCGGGGGATAAAGGATCATTGCCAATCCCAGGGCCACAATCGCGCCGACCAGCTGGGCCAGGATGAAGCCGGGCACGTCGACAGGGGCGACCCCGGCAAAGGTGTTGGACAAGCCCCGGCCGATGGTGATGGCCGGGTTGGCAAATGAAGTTGAGGCCGTCCACCAGTAGCCTGCGACGATGGTCAGGGCGACGATCGGGGCCGCCAGGTCTGGCCGCCAGCGCAGGGCTCCCAGAATCGCCAGAACCAGCGTCGCGGTCGCCACGCCCTCGGACAGCATCTGACCCGGGCCGGATCGCTCTGTGGTTGCCACCTGCAGGACGGGTAGCTCGAACATGGCGTGGGCCAGGGCGACTCCGGCGAGGCAGCCCAGCACCTGGGCCCCCACATAGAGACCCGCCTCGCCCCACGGCAGGTTACACCGCAGGGCCATGACCAGGGTCACCGCCGGATTGAAGTGTGCGCCCGAAATTGGCCCTAGCACGGCAATCAGCACNAAAAGGATGGCCCCCGTCGCCAGGGTGTTTCCCAANAGCGCCAGCCCGACCGAACCGCCTGCCAGGCGATCGGCCATGATCCCGGACCCGACGACGACGCCAGTCAGAAGGGCGGCACCCACAAACTCGGCCAAAAGCCGTTGCTGTAACTGCATGGCAATCTGCTGCTTCGGTTGATAGTCCCGGGGCTCATAGATCGTGATTGTTACAGATCGCCCAGCGTCCATCGGCGGCCGTGCCCTTTGCACGCATCGTCAGTCTGAACCCCGTTGAGTTTCTGGCACAAATCCCGCACCGTCCGGCCCGGAGGGGCCATGAGCGACACACCCAGACCCGCATCATCCGTGCGACCGGTCGAGACCGAGCGGCTGGATGCCTTTGTCGATGCGTCGTTTGCCTTTGCCGTGACTTTGCTGATTATCGCCGGGGCCGAGCCGCTGAATGACTTTGGCGACCTGACCCGGGCCATGAAGCGCATCCCGGCGTTTGCCGCCGGGTTTGCCCTGGTGGTGATGTTCTGGCTGGCGCACCGCGGCTTTGGGCGGCTGGCCCCGATCCGCGACAGCTGGGCGGCAACGCTGAGCCTGATCATCGTCTTCACCATCCTGATCTATGTCNTCCCCTTGCGCCTGCTGACCGAGGCGGGGGCCGGGTATTTCTCCGGGGGCTGGCTGCCGGGGCGCGAGCTGATCGATTCCATCGCCCATCTGAAATACATCTACACCATCTATGGCATCGGCTTTGCCTTCCTCAGCTGGCTCTATTTCCTGCTGTATGGCCATGCGCTCAAGCGCGGCGCGGTCTGCGGCCTGGCCGAGGAGGACCGCGATGAGGCCGAGGAAGCCCGCACCATCTGGGGCATCATTGCCTGTGTTGGCGTTCTGTCGGCGGTGCTGGCCTGGATCACGCCCTTGTCCAAGGTGCCGTGGCTGCCGGGCTTTACCTACTGGCTGATCCCGGCGGGGCTGTATTTCGCCAATCTGATCGAGCGCCGCAAGGGTCACGGCATCTTTGGCCGCCGGCCAAAGCAGGCGGGGCCTGAGGGTCTGGGCTAGGGCCGGACCCTAAAGCCCAAGGGCCGTGCGGATATCGCGCCAGTCGATGTATTTGAAGTTCTGGTTGCCGACGTCATTGATGTCGTCCTGAACGACCACCACGCCTTCGGGGAAGGGGCCAACGGGCCCGCCCAGAGCATCCAGACCATCGGTGCCAGTGACCCTGTCCAGCCCNCCGGCGACAACGACGAAACGCCCGATCCACGATGGCCCGGCCTGATCGAGCCGCCAGACCACGAAGGTCGAATCGCCCTGGCTGGACCCGATCAGATAGCGCGCATTGCCATCTTGGATCACTGTCAGACCCTCCAGGTCGGCCACAATGCGGTCCGGTGCAATCGGCTGGACCAGGGTCCGGGCTGCACCCGAGGCCGGGTCCAGGTCATAGCGCCACAGGCCGACATTCTCTTCGCCGATGAACAGGGAGCCGGAGGCCTCATCGGTGGCGCAGCCCTCGGAGATGGAGCCGATCTCGGCCCGGCGCACCCGTTCGGCCTGCGGTTGACCCTCCGGCGTGGCGGTCAGGCGGAACTGGCGAAGCTCACCCTCATGGCCAACCAGTATGGCGTGGACCTGATCGCCGATCCGGCCAAAACAGAAGCCATAGGGCTCCACTACATCGGTGCCGACGGTGCCCCAGGGCTGCACCTGGGCCATTGGATCTGAGGGATCAAAGGCAAACAGCCTGATGCCGGTTCGGCCGGGCGTGCGATCACTGGCCCCCAACAGCACGACCNNGCGCCCATTGATGGCCAGCCCTTCGGTGACGTCGACATTGTTCAGCAGCCCGTCGGGCAGGAACTGTAGCACCTCGCCGTCGAAGCCATAGACATAGAGACCGGCCTTCTTGTCCGTCCCGGCCACGAAGCCGCTAACGGTATGCCCGTTCAGCGTGACCGGTCGATCACTGGCCCAGATGGCCGGGTCGTCAGCGGCATCCTCGCCCGGGGCCCCCACGGACGGGGTTTCGGCCACGGCCATGACCGCAACGCCCTGACCGACAAAGCCCTCGCCTTCACCCTGATAATCGACCTCATGGGTGGCACAGCCGCTCATGGACAGGGCTACAGAGACGGCCAGGGCCGTCGTCAGCAGGCGGGGATGGGCACGAACGGGCATGTCGGCATCCTTGGATGGAAGCCCGGCCCTGACCACAGGCGATCGACCGGGGTCTATGCGGTGCAGGTGAAGCTTTGGCGATGGTCCTGTGAAGGGTCGTCCGCGTTCGGATCAACCCTCAGAAAGTCGTCAGCAAACTGCCAAGGAGACTTTGCCGAACTGCCGTCGCGCCGTCGCCGAAGTGTCGCTCGCCCGTTGTCGCACCCCCTTAGCAGCGCCCCATTCGCCGGTGCCCTCGGGGGCAAGACCGGAGCCTTGGGATGCCACCATGAAGACCGCATTGCTCGCCACCGCTGCCGCTATTCCGCTTCTGTTGTCGACGTCACCCGCCGCGGCTGGGATCATTCGGCTACCCGAACCGGAGGCCTCCTCCGATGTCTCGATCGAAAATGTCCGCGGGCGTGTGACGGATGTGAACGGGTCTCCCCTTCCTGGGGCAGAGATCCGCGCCAGTTCCGGTCAGCGGGCCGTTACGGGCTCAAACGGTGAGTTCAGCTTGGTGGGGCTGCCCGATGGGCAGGTGGACCTGACGGTCAGCTATCTGGGCCTGCCAGACGTCAGTCAGACCGTCGCCGTGCGCGCAGATCAGACTACGCGGATCGACATCGTTCTGGGTGATGCCGGCGCTGATGGTGTCGCCACCGTGGATGAGGTGATTGTGTTCGGGGCCATCACCGATGGCGTGGCGCGGTCCCTGAACCAGCAGCGGTCGTCGCAGGCCACGATCAATGTGCTGTCGGCGGACGCCATCGGCCGCTACCCTGACCCCAATGTCGCCGAATCCCTGCAGCGGGTTCAGGGCGTGGCCATCCAGCGCGATCAGGGCGAAGGCCGTTATATCAATGTGCGCGGCGCTCCGTCGGCCTTTACTGCAGTGTCGGTGGACGGGGTCACGGTTCCGGCCGTTGATCCGGGGCACCGGGCGGTGGATCTGGACACCCTGCCCAGTGATATCGTTGCCAGTGTGGAGGTGTCCAAGACTCTGCTGCCGCGCCAGGATGCCGATTCCATCGCCGGGGCCGTGAACATCAACACCCGCTCGCCGTTTGCCCGCCGTGGTCTTGGCATGAGCGGCCATCTGGGCGGCAGCTACAATGACTATGGTGGTCACGATGCGCGGGCGGGACTGACGGTCTCCAACCAGTTCGGTCCTGACCAGAGTTTGGGCGGCCTGATCTCGCTGAGCTTTTCAGAGACCAACCGTCGGCCGTCGAACCTGGAAAATGCCTGGACCTATGACAGCGGCCAGGGCGTCTATGTGATCGAGGAAACCCTGTTCAAGAACTACCAGACCCGGCGGACCCGTCAGGCAATGACGGGTGCGCTGGAATGGCGTCCGAACGACAATGTGCGGGCCTGGCTGCGTGGTTCCTACGCGCAGTTTGAGGACGACGAATACCGCAATACCCTGATGTTCGCCCTGGGCGACGGCTCGCTCCAGCCGGGTGCCACCGATACCACCGCAACCTACAACAATGTGAGGCTCTACCGGCAACTGCGCCACCGGATCCAGAACAACGAAATCACCACCCTGGCAGTCGGGGCCAAGCGGTTCCTGGGAAACGGCGGTGAGTGGAGTTTTGACCTGTCCTGGGCCAACAGCGAACAGACCTATCCCAACCGGAACGAGATCGTCTATCGCACCGGCAATCGCACCGTCAGCTATGATGCGACGGATCACTATGCCCCGACCTATTCCGTGTTCACCGATCCGAGCGGTTATTACCTCAACCCGGCCAACTATGCCTTCCGCGAGAACACCTTCCGGTCCAACACGACCCAGCAGGAGGACGTGGCGCTGCGCACCGACCTGGAACTGCCTGGCGATTTTGGCGGGCGCAGTATGACCTGGGCCTTTGGCCTGAAGTATGCGTCACGCGACATCGATGCCGACGAGGAACGCCAGCGGTCCCGTCTGGCGTCTGACAGTCCCGGTAGCCTGGCGTCGATCCTGACCAACCAGGAAGCTCAGAACTTTGGCTATTTCCTCGGCTACCGGATCGATGCGGACCTCGCGGATGCCTATTTTGCGGCCCACCGCGCGGCGTCAGCGCGCCGAATGCCGGACTCGGTCACTGCGGACTATCAGGCCCAGGAAGACATTCTGGCCGGCTATGGTCAGGCCAGCTTTGACGCCGGCGACACCCATGTGATCGTCGGTCTTCGGGTCGAGCAGACCAGCTTTGACGGCTCGGCACCGACCTACAGCACCGATGGCACCACCGAGACCTATGGCACGGCGCGGGAGTCCCGAGACCAGACCCATCTCTTCCCCAACCTGACCCTGCGCCACGAGTTCAGCGACCGGCTGATCGGGCGGTTTGCTCTGACCCGCTCGATTTCGCGGCCCGAGTTCGACCAGATTGTGCCGCGCCGGGCGGAGGAAACCAACGGAACCGACATCGCCTACGAGATCGGANATCCGGATCTGAAACCCACTTTGTCCAACAATGTTGATGCAGGTCTGGATNACTATTTTGCCTCGCTGGGCGTGGCCTCGGTCAATGCCTTCTACAAGGACTTGAGCGATTATCGCTATGTGCTGACCTATGCCGATACCATCACTATCGGAGCCACGACCTACAACGCCGAATTTGAAGCCCCGATCAATGCGCCGGACGGGCACCTGGCAGGGATCGAGTTGAATTGGCAGCAGAAGTTTACCTTCCTGCCAGGTTGGGCGTCCGGCTTGGGCGTGTTTGCCAACTATACCTGGACCGATGCGGAGATCACCACGGCCCAGGCCCATGGCGGGCGCACGCGGTTCAGCCTGCCGGGTCAGTCCGATCGCAACTACAACCTGTCGGTTTTCTACGAGAACGCCGGCTTCAGTGCCCGACTGTCCTACACCAGCCGCAGCGATTACCTGGAAGAGATCGACGCCGACAATCCTGGCCTGGATCTGTGGGTCGAAGGCCGCGAACAGCTGGACTTCACCACCAGCTATCAAGTCGGCCATGGGCTGGAGGTGTTTGCGGAGGCCAAGAACCTGACCGACTCAGCCGGCGTTCGCTACTACGGTGCGCGCGTACGGACCTATGAGTATGAGAAGTTCGGCTCCAACCTCTACCTGGGCCTGCGCTACAAGTTCTAACGCTGTCCAGAGAGCGATGATCGCTGACTCAGGGCTGGACCGGGGGCTTGCTCCCGGTCTAGTCGCCTTTTGGTCGTGTCGGCCCATTGCGGTTCGCCTTTTGCAAGGTGTGTCGCAACGACGCCGACAGGTGCCAGAACGGGACGATAGGATGCTGCTCGAAGACCAGGTCAATTGGGCGCTGGTGTTTGGCCTGATAGCCCTTGTGGGATGGGCCGTGGCGGCTGTTGCCTTGATCTCAGCGCACATGCATCGCTCGCGCAGGGAGGTGACTTCCACCCAGCTGGACGTGGTTCAGCGTGTGGCTAAGGACGCCGACAAGAAGCTGCTGGAAACCCTGAATGCCATCCCGGTGGCGTTGGTGGAAACCGATTCCCAGGGCAAGTTCGTCTTTGCCAACCGGGCGGCGCATGAACTTCTGGGTCGACGCGATACCGAGCTGATCGGCTTGCGATTCCATGCGGCGACCTGGGGCATCACCTTCGAGGACGGTCGCCCGATCCCGCCCGACATGCTGCCTAGCGCGCGAGCCCTGCGCGGCCAAACGGTGCGTGGCTTTGAGCACATGATGGTCAATCCCCAGACTCGCGAGAAGATGCGGGTCGTTACCACTGCCATGCCGATCGAGGATGATGCGGGCCGTGTCCTGGGGACTACGGCTGCGATTGTGCACTCCGACGGTCTGGGACCCCGGCTGCAGCCGATTTTCGATCCCGTAGAGCCGCGTCGAACCGCGGAGCCGGACCTGGCGCGCCGGGTGTTTGATGCTGCCCAGTCTGCCCTGGTGGTGATCTCGGCGGATGGAACCATTCGCGATGCCAATGCCATGGCGCGTCAGATGACGGGCCAGGCCCTGACCGGGCACGACTTCGCCGATCTCTTCCTGGATGAGGGCGAACGCGCTGCCGGTCGCCATGATCTGCGCCGAGCCCTGATCGACGGCCGCGACGACATTGACCCCATCGTGTCGCAACGGGGCGTTCAGTGGTTCGCCACGGTTCTGCGCGACGGGCAGGGGGAACCCGAAGCTTTGGCTCTGGCGGGTGAACGCCATGAAGCGCCCGCGCCGGATGCGGCGGGGGCTCCACTGGCTACGGCCACCCTGTCCCAGGATGTCGAGGCGCGGCTGGAAGCGCAGGCTGAGGCCATGGCAGAGCTGGAGGCCCGCCTGGCCGATGCCAATGGCCAGGTCCGCGATGCCCGTCTCGAGGCCGAATCGGCCTTGGCACAGGCCGCCGAGGCGCGTTCAGATGCGCGCCAGGCCGTGGTCGATGCCGAAGCTCGCCTGGCTGGGGGTCAACGGCTGGAGACCGTCGGGCGCCTGACCGGGNGCTTGGCGCACGATTTTGAATCCCTATTGCAGGTGATGACCGGCGCTTTGGATATGATGCTGAACCAGGCCCACGACCCATCGCGGGTGCGGCGCATCGGTGAGGCGGCCCTGGCTGCGGGGCGCAAGGGCGAGACGCTGGTGCGCCGCCTTACCTCCTTTTCCCAGGGCGAAGATGGACCGGTGCGCCAGATCATGGATGTCGGCGTTCTGCTGCGCGGACTGGAAAGCCGTCTGCGGGACATGGCCGGACCCAAGGTTGACCTGCTGATCGAAGCGCCGCAAGGCCCGGCGGTGGCCCGTGTCGACCCCGTGGCCTTCGAGGGGGCGGTCAAGGCGCTGGTGCTCAATGCGGTTGAAGCCAGCGGCGGTGAGGGATCGGTGGCGGTGCGTCTGGAGACCCTGATGAGCGGTGGCCTGCGCCTCAGTGTTCGCGACTCCGGCCCGGGCATGGATCGGGACATGGCAACCCGCGCCATTGAACCCTTCTTCACCACCCGCGGCGGGGCAGCGGGATTGGGGCTGAGCCAGGCCTATGCCTTTGCCCGGCAGTCGGGCGGGGTTCTGTCGATCGACAGCGGGCCGACCGAAGGGGCCGAGGTGTCCATTACCTTGCCGCAAGCCGCCTGAGTTCCTAGCTGAACGGTTGACCCGACAGGTTCCGACGCTAGTTTCCGCGCCGCATCCTGCCACCTGCCGCTCCAGAGAGCCCTCATGACCGACGCCACCGCCCCGACGACCTATGACGTGATCATCATCGGGGGCGGGCCGGGCGGCTATAACGCTGCCATCCGCGCCGGTCAGCTGGGCCTGAAGGCGGCCTGCGTCGAAATGCGCGGCACCCTGGGCGGCACCTGCCTGAATGTCGGCTGCATGCCGTCCAAGGCCCTGCTGCATGCCTCGGAGCTGTTTGAGGCGGCGGGCGGAGAGTTCAAGACCCTGGGCATCGAAGTCACCCCGTCGCTGAACCTGCCGCAGATGATGAAGCAGAAGGCCGACAGCGTGACCGCCCTGACCAAGGGTATCGAGTTCCTGTTCAAGAAGAACAAGGCTGACTGGATCAAGGGCCGGGGCCGCATCACCGGCCAGAACGCCGACGGGCTGGGCCAGGTCGAAGTGACCGCCTTTGACGGCACCAAGACCCACCTGCAGGCCAAGGACATCATCATCGCCACGGGCTCTGAGCCCACGCCGCTGCCGGGCGTCAGATTCGTGCCGGGCAAGGTGATCGATTCCACCGGGGCGCTGTCGCTGGACAAGGTGCCTGAGCACCTGATCGTCATTGGCGCGGGCGTGATCGGGCTGGAGCTGGGCTCGGTCTGGCGGCGCCTGGGGGCCAAGGTCACGGTGGTCGATNTCCTCGATGCCGTTGGCGCGGGTATGGACAGCGAGATCGCCAAGGCCTTCCAGCGCGCCCTGACCAAGCAGGGCATGACCTTCAAGATGGGCACCAAAGTGACCGGGGCCAAGGTCGGCAAGGACGGCGTGACCCTGACCATCGAACCGGCCGGCGGAGGGGAGGCCGAAACGCTCAAGGGCGATGTGGTGCTGGTGGCCATTGGTCGCCGCCCCTACACCGAGGGCCTGGGCCTGGAGACCGTGGGCCTAGAGACGGACAAGCGCGGCTTTGTCGCGAACGACCACCTGAAGGCCGGCAAGTCCGGCATCTGGGTCATCGGCGATGCCACCCATGGCCCGATGCTGGCGCACAAGGCCGAAGAGGACGCCGTCGCCGCCGTCGAGCTGATCGCGGGCAAGGCCGGGCACGTCGACTATGCCCTGGTGCCCAGCGTCATCTACACCACGCCGGAAGTCGCATGGGTCGGCAAGACCGAGGACCAGCTGAAGGCTGAAGGAGTCGCTTACAAGGTCGGCAAATTCCCGTTCAGCGCCAACTCCCGCGCCAAGATCAATCACGAGACTGACGGTCAGGTGAAGGTGCTGGCCGACACGGCGACAGACAAGGTGCTGGGCGTGCACATCTTTGGGCCGCAGGCGGGCGAGATGATCCATGAGGCTTGCGTGCTGATGGCCTTTGGCGGGTCGTCCGAAGACCTGGCCCGCATCTGCCACGCCCACCCGACTCGCTCCGAAGCCGTCCGTCAGGCAGCCATGGGCGTCGAAGGCTGGACCATGCAGGCCTGATCTTTGGGCAGTCCTGATCAGGCGCGCGGATGGGCGGCTGAATAGGCGCTGAGCAGGCGCTCCGCATCAACGCCGGTATAGCGCTGGGTGGTCGACAGGCTGGCGTGGCCCAGTAGCGTCTGGATCGAGCGCAGATCGGCCCCGGCCCCCAGCAGATGGGTGGCAAAGCTGTGTCTCAGGGCGTGGGGTGTGGCACTGGCGGGCAGACCGAGCGCACCGCGCAGGCGTTGCACGGTCGCCTGCACATGGCGCGGGCTCAGACCNCCGCCACGCTTGGCCTTGAACAGGGCATCGGCAGGCGCAATGGGCCAGGGACACAGGACCTGATAGGCGGCCACGGCCTCAGCCACGACCGGCAGCACCGGCACGATCCGGGTCTTTGAGCCCTTGCCGGTGATGCGCAGGGTTTCGCCGACGGGGGCATCCGCCCCGGTCAGGGACAGGGCCTCGGAAATCCGCAGGCCACAGCCGTAAAGCAGCATCAGAACCGCCCGGTCCCGCGCGGCCTCCCAGGGTTCCATGTCCGGGTCCGACACGGCCTCCTGCAGCAGGCCCCGGGCCTGATCTTCGCTGACCGGACGCGGCAGGCCCGGCTTGACCTTTGGGCCCCGCACCAGCGCCAACTGCGGGGCCGGGGCTCCATAGCGGCGGTCCAGAAAGGCGTGAAAACTGCGGATGGCCGACAGAGTCTGCGACAGGGATCGGGCGTTGAGCGGCCGATCTCCGCTGCGCCGATCTGCCAGATGAGCCCGGACCTCACTGGCCTGCACTGCCGCCAGGTCTACCACTTGCAGGCTCTCGCCGCGGTGGTGCTCCAGAAAGCCAATATATCGTCGCCCGATATGGCCATAGGCCNNCAGGGTGCGTGGGCTACAGCGCCGCTCATGGGTCAGATGGGACAGCCAGGCGTCGAGCGCTTCGCTGGCTGTGGCGGCGGCGGCTTGCGCGTCCGTCAACTCAGCACGGGCCATCGCTCGGCCACCCGTTCCACGACACGGGCCACGAAGGCGACCAGTTCGCAGCCCATGTCAGCGGTGAAGCCATCCGGTTCCGAAGAGCCGAAGACACACAGGGCGTGGCGCGCGTGTTCGCCCGCGAACTGGGGNGCCATCCGGATCAGGGCCACGGACTGCACCGTGTCAGCCCCCTGCCCCAGAACCGGGGTCAGTTCGGCGAAGGTCGGGCCCAGCCAGGACAGGCCATTGGGGCCTAGGAAACTGTCGACGGCACCCTCTTCCAGGGCTTTCCAGCCAAAGGCCGCGCCGGGCTTCTCAAGCGCGACCGTCGCGCACGCCAGGCCGAAGCGGCCCTGGGCCACGCCATCCAGCCGCCGCGCGAGATCGGAGGCATTGCGGGCCTCCAGCAGGTCCAGCGTGGCCACATGGGTTTGCGTCTGGGCGGCGAAGTTGGCGCGGGCGATGGCCTCAACGCGCTTGCGATCCTCCGTCTCACGCTCTACGGCCTCTTCCAGGCGAGCCAGGGCCGGGCGTCCGAACTCGATCACATTGGGCGCACGTGGCGTCAGGCCCAGCTCTTCCAGCAGGGCGCGATCTCCGGTCAGAAGTTCAGGGTGACGTTGCAGCCAGCCGCGCACCTCGGGCCAGTGCGCCTCTTGCGCCCCAGGGTCGGCAGCCGGGTCGGTCTTTCCGCTCAAGATGCCTAGCCCCTTTGGTAACGCCTACAGGATCGACTGACCCGTCTTGCCCCAGTCAGCCAGAAACGCTTCTAGCCCCTTGTCGGTTAAGGGNTGTTTGACGCAGGTCTTAAACACATCCGGCGGCAGGGTGGCCGCATCCGACCCGGCGGCGGCCGCGGCGGCCACATGGGTGGCATTCCTGAGCGACGCCGCCAGAATCTGGGTGTCATAGCCGCCGTTGTCATAGATGACGCGAATCTCATCCAGCAGGCCGATGCCATCAGCCCCGTGGTCCTCCAGCCGTCCGACAAACGGAGAGATGAAGGTGGCCCCGGCCTTGGCGGCCAACAGCGCCTGNGCTGCCGGAAAACACAGGGTCACATTGGTCTTGATGCCCTTGTCGGCAAAGGTCCGGGTTGCTCTGAGGCCATCCCAAGTCAAGGGCAGCTTGACAACCACATTGGAGGCGATCTTGGCCAGGTGTTCGCCCTCGCGCACCATGGTGTCATAGTCGGTCGCCACGGCCTCGGCTGAAATCGGCCCCTCGACGAGGGCGCAAATCTCAGCAATGACCTCTGCGATGTTGCGACCGGACTTGGCGATCAGTGACGGATTGGTGGTGACACCATCCACGAGGCCCGTGGGGACCATCTCGCGGATGACGGTGACGTCGGCGGTATCGAGAAACAGTTTCATCCAACAGCTTCTAGCGGCAGGAGAGACGGCGTGAAAGTCGCTTCTGTCCTGATCCCTGTGCCAGTGCATGAAGCCTTTGACTATCAGGTGCCGGATGGGCTCGACTTGGGGCCGGGTGATCAGGTGGCAGTGCCCTTGGGGCCGCGCCGGGTGCGCGGCGTCGTGACAGAGGTGCGCGAGACGACCGGCTCGAACCGACGCCTGCGCGAGGTAGAGGGCCTGATCGACGATCCGCCCCTGCCGCCGGGCACCCTGGAGTTCCTGCAATGGGCCGCGCGCTGGACCCTTACCGCGCCGGGCGACATGGCCATGGCCGGTTTGCGGGGCCTGCGAACGCCGCGCCCGAAGCCACAGCGGCAGGTGCGGCGCGTGGCCGGGCGCGAGCCCCAGCGCATGACCCCGGCGCGGGCAGCGGCGCTGGAAGCCCTGGGGGCGCGGCGATNNGTCGGCGGCGGATCTGGCGCGGGCGGCGNNGGCACATCTGCCGGCGTCAAGGGCCTGGTTGATGAGGGCGTGCTGGAGGTCATTGAAGTGGCCGACGTGCCCGCCCTTGATCCACCCGACCCGGACCACGCGCCCGCCAGATTGAATGCCGATCAGGCCGCGGCGGCGGACGCCATCGGATCGGCCAGCGGCTATGCGCCTTTCCTGCTGGATGGGGTGACGGGGTCCGGCAAGACCGAAACCTATCTGGAGGCGGCGGCGCAGGTGCTGCGGCGTGATCCAGAGGCCCAGGTGCTGATCCTGTTGCCGGAGATTGCCCTGACCCAGGCGGTGATCGAGCGGATCACGACCCGGTTCGGTGCCGCCNCCGCAGAGTGGCATTCAGGGNTCGCACCGCCGATGCGCCGCCGGGTGTGGGAAGCGGTGCAGGCCAACCGCTGTCGCATCGTCGTCGGGGCGCGTTCGGCCCTGTTCCTGCCATTCCCGGCTCTGAAGTTGATCGTGGTGGATGAGGAGCACGACGGATCGTTCAAACAGGATGAGGGCCTGATCTATCACGCGCGGGATCTGGCCGTGGCTCGCGCCGCGCTGGAGNGGNCGACGGTGGTTCTGGCCTCGGCCACGCCGTCGCTGGAGACCCTGTGGAACGCGCGGTCAGGCCGCTATGGCTGGCTGCGGCTGGGGGCGCGGCATGGCACCGCGGTGCCGGATATTGAGCTGGTCGATCTGCGCCAGAACCCGCCGGACCCGCAGACCTGGCTGTCGCCGCCCCTGCGTCAGGCGATGCTGCAGACGCTGGAGCGGGGCGAGCAGACCCTGCTGTTCCTGAACCGGCGCGGCTATGCCCCGGTGGTGCTGTGCCGGGCCTGCGGCCACCGGATGACGGCGCCTGACACCGACAGCTGGCTGGTGGAGCATCGCTATACCGGGCGGCTGGTGTGCCACCTGACCGGCTTTTCCATGCCCCGTCCGACCCATTGTCCGGCCTGCGGGGCCGAAGACAGTCTGGTGCCGGTGGGCCCTGGCGTTGAACGGGTCGAAGAAGAGGTGCGCCAGCTTTTCCCCGGCGCCCGCACCGCCATCTTCAGCTCTGACACCGCCCCCGATGGCCGCTCGGCGCGCGAGCTGATCGAGACCATGGCGGCGGGTGAGATCGACATTCTGGTGGCTACCCAAGCGGCGGCGAAAGGCCACAACTTCCCCGGCCTGACGCTGGTCGGGGTGGTGGATGCGGACCTGGGTCTGCGCGGCGGCGATCTGCGGGCGGCGGAGCGCACCTATCAACTGCTGGCCCAGGCAACAGGCCGGGCGGGCCGAGCCGACAAGCCGGGCCGCGCCTTGCTACAGACCTGGACGCCCGAGCATCCGGTGTTGCAAGCCCTGGCGGCGGGCGACCGCGACGCCTTCATCGAGGCCGAAATGGCCGAACGCGAAGCCGGGGCCCTGCCGCCGTTCGGGCGTCTGGCGGCGATCATCCTGTCGGGTGAGAATGGATCAGCGGTCGAGGCGGCGGCGCAAAGCCTGGCCCAGGCCATTCCCAATGCCGAGCGGCTGGAAGTCTATGGCCCCGCCGATGCCNCCCTGGCCCTGGTGCGGGGCCGCCGCCGCAAGCGCTTGCTGGTCCGCGCCGACCGCGATGTCGATCTGCAGGGCTTCATGCGGGCGTGGGTGGCGCGGGTAAAGATCCCCGGCTCCGTGCATCTGAAGGTCGACATCGACCCCTACAGCTTCATGTAGGGAAAATGGAAACGCCGCGACCGGGGATCGCGGCGTTCGCATGCATCGGAAGGGGGTATCCTAGACGCCGGGCTCGGCCGTTTCCCGGTCGTTCAGGGCTTCGAGCCTGGCTGTTTCCTGGGCCAACCGCTTCTTTTCGGCATTGCGGCCGAGCATGTTCAGCCCNTCCACCAGGGCCGAAAAGGCCATGGCGGCATAGATGTAACCCTTGGGCACATGCACCCCGAAGCCGTCAGCAATCAGCACCATCCCGATCATCAGAAGGAAGCCCAGCGCCAGCATGACCACGGTGGGGTTCTGCTCAATGAAGTTCGCCAAAGGATCGGCAGCCAAAAGCATGCACAGCACGGCGATGATCACCGCGATCATCATGATCGGCACGTGATCGGTCATGCCCACGGCGGTCAGGATGGAATCAATCGAGAAGACCAGGTCCAGCATAATGATCTGGGCGATGGCCGAGCCGACATTGTTGATGACCACATCCTTCTTGTTCTTCTCCAGCATGTCGTCGGACGGCGTGGTGTCGACGGCATGGTGAATCTCGGTCGTGGCCTTCCACACCAGGAACAGGCCNCCGGCGATCAGGATCAGGTCACGCCAGCTGAAAGCGGTCTCCCAGCCATCGCCGGACAGGCCCAGATCGAAAACAGTCGTCGTCAGGCCGATGATCCAGCCGATGGCGGCCAGAAGTCCCAGTCGCATGATCAGGGCCAGGCCGATGCCGATGCGGCGGGTGCGTTGGCGGTGCTCGGGCGGCAGCTTGTTCGACAGAATCGAGATGAAGATCAGATTGTCGATGCCCAGCACGACTTCCATCACCACCAGGGTGATCAGGGCGGCCCAGACGGCGGGGTCGGAGAAAAGTGCAAGGAGTTCGGTCATGGCCGATCACCTAGCGAGCCGGATAGGGGCTTCAAGACGCCACAGTGGCGCAGGTCGTCGCACCCGGCCAGTCGCCTGCGATCTGTGCTGGACCGTAAGTCACCGGTGCCTTAGCCAGAGACATCATGTCTCCAGCCTTCGAAGGTGATCCTTGCCCTCCGGTCTTGCCGCCCTGCTTGATGATGTGGCCGCCATTGCCAAGATGGCTGCCGCCTCCGTTGATGATGTTTCCGCCGCCGCGGGCCGAGCCAGCATGAAGGCGGCTGGCGTGGTCGTGGACGATGCGGCTGTCACCCCTGGCTATGCGATGGGCTTCTCGCCAGACCGGGAGCTACCGATCATCTGGAAGATCGCCAAGGGATCGCTGAGGAACAAGTTCCTGATCCTGTTGCCGGGCGCGTTGTTGATCAGTGCCTTTGCTCCCTGGGCCTTGACGCCGCTGTTGATGATGGGCGGGGCCTTTCTGTGTTTCGAAGCGGCTGAAAAGCTTTGGGGCAATGTCAGCGGGCACAGCGATGGAGAGAAGGAGGCCGACGAACTGGCGATGGCCTCCGACGAGTTGGAGAAGCAGATGACCGGCTCGGCCATCCGCACGGATCTGATCCTGTCGGCGGAGATCACCGCCATCGCCCTGGCTGATCTGGCCAACCAGCCGCTGGCCACCCAGGCGGCGGCCCTGGCCATCGTGGGCCTGCTGATCACAGGGGTCGTCTATGGCGCTGTGGCCTTGATCGTGAAGATGGACGACATCGGCCTGCATTTGGCGGGCCGCCCGTCTCCCTCAGCCCAGCAGTTGGGGCGCGGGTTGGTGAGGGCCATGCCGGTGGTGCTGTCGGCGCTGGCGACCATCGGCACCGCGGCCATGCTGTGGGTCGGCGGCGGCATTATCGTGCACGGCTTGCACGAATATCACCTCGACCTGATCCCCAATGCGGTCGAGGCTATCGGCCACTGGGCCGGGCAGGTGCCCGGCATCGGGGCGATCACGGGCTGGATGGGCACGGCAGCCGCCTCTGCGGTTGTTGGACTGGCGGTCGGGGCCGTCATCGTAACGATTCTGCATCTGGTGCCCCGCAAGGCTGGGGCCGGGCATGCCAGCCACTGAGCGGTGCATAAGGGCCACGGTCGCCCTGCGACCTGCCGCCTCGGTTGCGGTTTGGGGCCTAAGGTGCTATCCGGCGCCCGGCTGAGCCGTGAAGGATGTCGCTTGACGTTTTTCGGCATGCTTTTCTCAAGCATTACAAGCCCTTGGCGCGGAGCGATTCAACGCAACCGGCCAGGCTACGAACGCACAATCTGGACGGACCCCTTTGGCTGACGAATTCAGGACCACGGAAGTCGGTGACCGCTACGCGCAGGCACTGTTCGACCTGGCGGACGAAACCCGCTCGCTGGACGCTGTGCGCGCCGACCTCAAGAGCCTGGCTGCCGCCTGGTCTGACAGTGCGGACCTGCGCCGGGCTCTGACCTCGCCGGTCATTGCGACAGAGGATCAGCAGAAGGCTCTTGTGGCCATTGCTGACAAGGCGAAGTTCAACAAGACAACACGTAACTTCCTGGGCCTGCTCGCTCAGAACGGACGTTCCAAGGATCTGACGGCCGTGATCGCCGGGTTCGAGCGTCTCTATGCCAAGAAGACCGGCGTGGTGGCCGCTGAGGTCGTGTCGGCCAAGGCGCTTAGCGCCGCTCAGAACAAGTCTGTCCAAGCTGGGCTGAAGTCGGCCCTGGGTAAGGATCCGGAACTGACCACCCGTGTCGATCCGTCCATCCTGGGCGGCATCAAGGTCAAGGTGGGCTCGAAGCTGTTCGATGCCTCGCTGAAGACCAAGCTGGACCAAATGAAATCGCCCTGAAGCGCGCTTGACGCGCTTCAGCACCAAACATGCAGCGGGCCTAAACGCCCACTAGACGAGACGAGAACCGAAAGAGCCTCCCATGGACATCCGCGCCGCCGAAATCTCGGCCATCCTCAAGTCGCAGATCGCCAACTTTGGCGTCGATGCCGATGTGTCTGACGTCGGTCAGGTGCTGTCGGTCGGCGGCGGCATCGCCCGCATCCACGGTCTGGACAACGTTCAGGCCGGTGAGATGGTCGAATTCCCCAAGGCTGGCGTGAAGGGCATGGCCCTGAACCTGGAGCGCGATAACGTCGGGGCCGTGATCTTCGGCGCGGACGCCCAGATCGCTGAAGGCGACGAAGTCCGTCGTCTGGGCGAGATCGTGGACGTGCCGGTTGGCAAGGGCCTGCTGGGCCGCGTCGTCAACCCGCTGGGTGAACCGATCGACGGCAAAGGCCCGATCAAGGGTGCCGAACGTCGTCGCGTGGACGTGAAGGCTCCGGGCATCATCCCGCGCAAGTCGGTGCACGAGCCGATGCAGACCGGCCTGAAAGCTATCGACACCCTGATCCCGATCGGCCGTGGCCAGCGCGAGCTGATCATCGGAGACCGTCAGGTCGGCAAGACCGCCGTGGCCGTCGACACCATCCTGAACCAGAAGTCGGTCAATGCCACCGACGACGAGAGCGCCAAGCTCTACTGCATTTACGTCGCCATCGGTCAGAAGCGTTCGACCGTGGCCCAGATCGTGAAGACGCTCGAGGAGTCGGGCGCTCTGGACTACACCATCGTGGTCGCCGCCACCGCCTCGGAGCCGGCCCCGCTGCAGTTCCTGGCCCCGTTCGCCGGCACAGCCATGGGCGAATACTTCCGCGACAACGGCATGCACGCCCTGATCGTCTATGATGACCTGTCCAAGCAGGCCGTGGCCTATCGCCAGATGTCCCTGCTGCTGCGCCGTCCGCCGGGCCGCGAAGCCTATCCGGGCGGCGTCTTCTATCTGCACAGCCGCCTGCTGGAGCGTTCGGCCAAGCTGAACGGCGACTACGGCTCGGGCTCGCTGACCGCGCTGCCGATCATCGAAACCCAGGCCAACGACGTGTCGGCCTATATCCCGACCAACGTGATCTCGATCACCGACGGTCAGATTTTCCTGGAATCGGACCTGTTCTACCAGGGTATCCGCCCGGCCGTGAACGTCGGCATCTCGGTGTCGCGCGTGGGCTCCTCGGCCCAGACCAAGGCCATGAAGAAGGTCGCCGGCACCATCAAGGGTGAACTGGCCCAGTACCGGGAAATGGCCGCCTTCGCCAAGTTCGGTTCGGATCTGGACGCCTCGACCCAGAAGCTGCTGGCCCGCGGCGCACGCCTGACGGAGCTGCTGAAGCAGCCACAGTATGCCCCGCTGACCATGGAAGAGCAGGTCGTCTCGGTTTACGCCGGCACGCGTGGCTATCTGGACGGTATCGCCGTTTCGGACATTGGCCGCTTCGAATCGGAACTGCTGACCCGCATCAAGTCGTCCAACCCGGGCCTGCTGGAAGGTATCCGCACCAAGAAGGACCTGACGCCGGAACTTGAGACCGAGCTGAAGGATGTCCTGGACGCCTTCTCCAAGACCTTCGCCTGACCTGACCCGGAACTGACGAAAGCGAGCAGCCCGGATGGCCAGTCTTAAGGAAATGCGCAATCGGATCGGAAGCGTGAAATCCACGCAGAAGATCACGAAAGCCCTGAACATGGTCGCTGCAGCCAAGCTGAAGCGCGCCCAGGAGCAGGCGGAAAGCGCCCGCCCCTATGCCACCAAGATGGCTGCCGTGATCGCCAACCTGGCGGCGGGTGTGTCTGGTGATGGCGCGCCCAAGCTGCTGGCGGGCACCGGTTCGGACCAGAAGCATCTGATCGTGGTGGCTACGGGCGACAAGGGCCTGGCGGGGGTTCAACACCAACGTCATCCGCGCCGCGCGTGAGCGCATCAATACCCTGATCAACGAAGGCAAGGATGTCCGCATCATTGCGGTGGGCCGCAAGGTCCGCGATGGCCTGACGCGCCTGTATGGTGACAAGCTGATCCGCACCTTCGAGATGAGCGAGCACAAGACCATCGGCATGGCGGCGGCCGAGCCGGTTGCTGCCCTGATCGCCGAAGAGTTCGAGGCCGGCCATGCCGACGTCGTGACCCTGTTCTACAGTCGCTTCCAGTCGGTCATCTCCCAGGTGCCGACGCCCAAGCAGTTGATCCCGGCGGTCGTGGATGGCGATGCCGCCCCGATCGACCTGAATGGCGCTGTCTACGAGTACGAGCCGTCCGAGGAAGAGATCCTGGACGTGGTCCTGCCGCGCAACATCACCACCCAGGTGCTGGCGGCGCTTTATGAGAACCAGGCCAGCTTCTTCGGGGCCCAGATGGGCGCCATGGACAACGCGACCCGCAACGCCGGTGACCTGATCAACTCCCTGACCCTGCAGTACAACCGCAAGCGCCAGGCCCAGATCACCACTGAACTGATCGAGATCATTGCCGGCGCTGAAGCGCTCTGATCCGGCACACACAACGATACGACTTTCCGAACGGAACGAACCGATGACCGACACCACCAAGAAACCCGCCGCCCCCAAGTCGCCGGCAAAGAAGGCTCCTGCCAAGGCCGCTGCGCCCAAGGCTGCCGCTGTCGCCAAGAAGCCCGCCGCCGCCAAGGCTGCGCCCAAGACGACCGACGCTGTCGCCACCGGCCGCATCGCCCAGGTCATCGGCGCCGTCGTCGACGTTGAGTTCGACGGTCACCTGCCGGCCATTCTGTCGGCCCTGGAAACCCAGAACGTCGACCAGAAGACCGGCGAGCCCTTCACCCTGGTGCTCGAAGTCGCCCAGCACCTGGGCGAGAACATGGTCCATGCCATCGCCATGGACACCTCCGAAGGCCTGACCCGCGGACAGCCGGTCGTGGACACGGGCAACTCGATCCTGGCCCCGGTCGGTCCGGGCACGCTCGGTCGCATCATGAACGTCGTCGGCGCGCCGATCGACGAGCAGGGCCCGATCAAGACCACCATGTATCGCCCGATCCACCGCGAAGCTCCCAGCTTCGAGGAGCAGTCGACGTCGTCGGAAATCCTGGTCACCGGCATCAAGGTGATCGACCTGATGTGCCCCTACACCAAGGGCGGCAAGATCGGCCTGTTCGGCGGCGCCGGCGTGGGCAAGACCGTGACCATGCAGGAGCTGATCAACAACATCGCCAAGGCTTACGGCGGGTATTCGGTTCTGGCTGGTGTGGGTGAGCGCACCCGCGAAGGCAACGACCTGTATCACGAGATGATCGAGTCGAACGTGAACGTCGACCCGACCAAAAACGGTGGCTCGACCGAAGGCTCCAAGTGCGCCCTCGTGTATGGCCAGATGAACGAGCCTCCGGGTGCCCGCGCCCGCGTCGCTCTGACCGGCCTGGCCCAGGCCGAGTATTTCCGCGACGAAGAAGGCAAGGACGTGCTGCTGTTCGTCGACAACATCTTCCGCTTCACCCAGGCGGGTTCGGAAGTGTCGGCTCTGCTGGGCCGTATCCCGTCGGCGGTGGGCTATCAGCCGACCCTGGCCACCGAGATGGGCAACCTGCAGGAGCGCATCACCTCAACCAAGAAGGGCTCGATCACCTCGGTTCAGGCCATCTACGTGCCCGCCGACGACCTGACCGACCCGGCCCCGGCCGCGTCGTTCGCCCACCTGGACGCCACCACCGTGCTGTCGCGTGACATCGCCGCCCAGGCCATCTTCCCGGCGGTGGACCCGCTGGACTCGACCTCACGGATCATGGACCCGCTGGTCATCGGCGAGGAGCACTATCAGGTCGCCCGTTCGGTCCAGGAAGTCCTGCAGNCATACAGGNCCCTGAAGGATATCATCGCCATCCTGGGCATGGACGAGCTGTCCGAAGAGGACAAGCTGGTCGTGTCACGCGCCCGCAAGATCCAGCGCTTCCTGTCGCAACCGTTCTTCGTGGCCGAGCAGTTCACCAACTCGCCGGGCAAGTTCGTTGAGCTGGCCGACACCATCCGCTCGTTCAAGGGAATCGTGGCCGGTGAATACGACCACCTGCCCGAAGCGGCCTTCTACATGGTCGGCAACATCGACGAGGCCGTCGCCAAGGCCGAGAAGCTGGCCGCGGACGCTGCGTAATGGCGGGCAAGCTCAGCTTTTCCCTCGTCTCGCCGGAACGCGAGGTCTTTNCGGGTCTGGTGGATCAGGTCGATGCGCCCGGGGCCGAAGGTGACTTCGGCGTCCTGGCCGACCATGCGCCGTTCATGACTGCCCTGCGCGAAGGCACCATCACCGTCATCGACGGCGGCTCGCGTCGCCGTTTCGAGGTTCACGGCGGTTTCGCCGACGTGACCCCGGCGGGTCTGACCATCCTGGCTGAACACGCCCAGGAACTGGTGGAAGCCTGAGGCGCGGGCGGTGAGCGATCTCCGCCTTGAAGATTGCGTCAACGCCGTATGCCCCTGGTCGGGCAAACCGGTCGCTGCGGACAGCCTGACCCTGTATCGCGGTCAGGTGGTCGGTTTCTGCAATCGGGGTTGCCGGGACAAGTTTGAAGCTGCGATGGCAATGCTTGATCACCAGATCGACGATCAGTCGTGAGTTTCCCGACGGCGATCCTGGTTCTGGCCTGGGTCGGAGCCATTGCCGGACCCGTCATCGCCTTTCTGATCATCCGGCGGCTGCATCGCGGTCGCCGGATTTTCTGCCCGCAGCCTGGGGTGCTGGTCGCCCTGGCCTGGGGTCTGGGTGTCTGGGCCTTTCTGGTCGAACCCAGGACACTGGTCGTGCGCTATGTGACTGTCGAAACCGCCACCTGGCAGGGACCACCCNTTCGCATCGGCATCATTTCCGACACACACGTGGCGGCCCCGCACGTCGATGTGCCGCGCGTGCGGCGACTGGTCCGCCGCATGAATGCGGAACAGCCCGATATCGTGCTGCTGCTTGGAGATTATACCGGTGGGCACCTGCCTGCGGACCAGCGACGATCGCGTGAGGCGACCCAGATTCTGGCGGGGGTCGAGGCCTTCGCAGGCCTTAGCAGCCCGCTGGGCAGCCATGGCGTGCTGGGCAATCACGACAGCTGGTTCGATGAGGGGCAGATCGCCGCCGCCATGACACGCGGTCAGGTCACGCCGCTGCGCAACGAAGCCCTGAGGATCTCCCGGCCGGGAGGCGACTTCTGGATTGCCGGGATCGCCGACTTGGAGTCACCCACCCGGCCAGCTTCGCTCCGCCAGACCCTCGCCGGTATCAGCGACACCACCCCGGTCATCGCCATCACCCACTGGCCCGACCCGTTCGAGCAGGTGCCCCGCGATGTGGCGCTGACCCTGGCGGGCCATACCCACTGCGGTCAGGTCAACCTGCCGCTGATCGGTCGCCCCCTGTTGCCTTCGCCCGGATCCTATCGCTGGCCCTGCGGCCTCTATGATGTGGGCGGGCGAAAACTATTCGTCACCGGCGGCATCGGCGTGTCGATCCTGCCGGTGCGGTTCCGGGCCTCACCCGAGATGGTGATTCTGACCCTGAAAGCCCCGACTTGACCCACGACCCGGCTACCAGCGAAGGGGACGAAATCGGCGGGTACCTTTGTGCCGGGCGGGGACACTTTGGGGACATTCCAGCCCAAAACCAGGACAGGTCGGATCACAAAACGTCAGGTGCAGGCAGCTGGGCTGATACGCCCAGTTCCGGCTCGCAATCCGCCAAGAATGCCGCCACCGCCTCGACCGCCTCGGCCAGGCCCATGCGCAGCACTTCGGTGCCGGCAGGCAGGCTGGCGAACAGGCGCGTGGGGCAGGCCGCGTCCAGCATGACGAACACCCCCTTGTCATCGGCGCGGCGGATCAGGCGACCAAAGGCCTGGGAGATGCGGGCCCGGGCCAGGGCGTCGTCATANGGCGCGGGGTTGGATCCATCGCCAGGCTGGCCGCCCCAGGTCTGGGCGAACCGCTCACGCCGGGCCTTGTGCAGCAGGTCCGGGCGCGGCCAGGGCACGCGATCAAACGCCAACAGGCGCAAGGACCGCCCCGGCACATCCACGCCATCTCGCACGGCATCGGTGCCTAACAGGCAGCTATCGACCTCGGCCCGGAACACGTCGATCAGGGCCCCGATCTCCAACGGATCGACATGCTGGGCATAGAGCGGCAGGCCCGCCCGCCCCAGCTCTGGCCCCAGCCGTTCATAGACCTGCCGCAGGCGATGGATGGCGGTGAACAGGCCCAAGGCCCCGCCGCCCGCCGCCAGAAACAGTTCCCGCAGGGCTGCCGCCGTCTGGCGCAGATCATCCTTGGCCAGATCGTTGACGACGATAACCCGGCTGTTGGCGGCGTAGTCGAACGGACTTTCGACCTTCAGCACCCGGGCGGGGTCGATCAGCCGCGCCGCCCCGGTGCGCAGCCGGGCCAGGTCGAAGCCGTCGCGGTCGAGGTCCTCTCCCATGGGTTCCGACAGGGTGGCTGATGTGACCAGCACCCCGTGTGAGGGCACGATCACGGCAGCCTCCAGCGGCACGGTCGGGTCGACCCAGTGACGCCGCAGGGCCACGTCCTGGATGCGGCCAAAGGCGACCTCGGCAGACAGCCAGTCGACGAAGTCCGGGTCCGGCTCGCCGTCGTCGGCCTCCAGTCCCGCCAGCATAGCCCGCCAGGCCGGCAGGGTCATGCGCGCCCGCCGCTCCAGCCCGCGCAGGGCGCCNTCGATCCGGGCCCGGGCCGAAGTGTCCAACTCGGCGGCCTCATCGTCCAGTATGTCTTCCAGATGCCGGGCCAGGGCCAACAGCGGGGCCTCGACCGCCGCCAGCGCCTGGGCGGCCTCCCTCGCCGTCTGGCGCACGGGGTCGGTGACGGGGCGCAGGTCGCACTCCATGCCCATTTCAGGGCCGCCGGGCCTTGTGGAGGATCGCGCCCGGAGCTGTTCCAGCGCGGCGGCCAGAAACCGCTCCACCGGACCGACCGGATTGATCNNTCCGGACGGCGGAGCGATGCGGGCCGAGACCCCTTCGCCCGGCAGCTGGGCCGCCGCGCGGATCGCATCATTCAGGGCCTGGGTCGCGGCCTCATTGTCTGCGCACAGGTCGCCCAGCCGGGTTTCCAGCCCACGCCCGCGCCGCCCGCGCCCCTCTGGCCCCCGGATCCAGCGACGCAGCTCAGACGTTTCCTGTCCCGACAGGCTGGCGGAAAAGGCACTGTCGGCGGCATCGAACAGGTGGTGGCCCTCGTCAAAGACGATTCGTTTCAGGGTCGCTGTCTCTGCGTCCTGTTTCTGGCCACGGGCCGTGCGGGCTCCGTCAAAGGCAGCCTGCGTCATGACCAGAGCATGGTTGGCAATGACCAGATCGGCCCGGCGACTGGACCGGATGGTCTTTTCGACAAAACAGGTGCGGTAGTGGGGGCAGGCGGCATGGACGCACTCGCCGCGTCGGTCGACCAGATTGGCCGCACTGGCCTGCTGACCCGGGGAGATGGCGAACAGGCCGGGCAGCCAGCCGGGGAAGTCGCCGCCGGTCATATCACCGTCCCGACTGTACATGGCCCACCGGGCGGCCAGGGCCATGCCGATCAGATCGCCATTGCCCAACTGGGCGGCCTGAACCATCTCCTGCAGGTTCAGCAGGCACAGGTAATTCTCGCGCCCCTTGCGCACCACAGCCTTTTTCTTGCGCTCGGCGGCGTCGGGCCAGATGGCGGCGGTCTCGCGGTCGATCTGCCGTTGCAGGGCGCGGGTATAGGTCGAGACCCAGGCCGCCCCCTGATTGCGCTCGGCCCAGACGGAGGCCGGGGCCAGATAGCCCAGGGTCTTGCCGGTGCCGGTGCCCGCCTCGGCCAGCAGGACGCGGGGGCGGCCCTCCTCATCGCGCGGGGANAAGGCATAGGCCGCCTCGGCGGCATAGTCGGACTGGGTCGGGCGGGCTTCGTCCAGGCCCACCGTCTGCAACAGTTTCTCCAGCCGGATGCGGGCGCTCTCGCTATCGACCGGGGCTGATCCGGCCTCGCCGCGCGGCGGCTCATCCTCCCATTCCGGCAGGCGGGCCCAGACATCCAGCCCGGCGCTGCGATACTTGCGCTCCCGCACCGGCTGGGTCGCCAGGGCCTCGGCCACCAGCGGAGACCAGGCCCAACCCGCCCGCCCCAGCGTCTCGTTCAGGGTCACGGCCTCTTCCCGACCGGGATAGTCCGGGTGGGTCAGTTCCTTCAGCAGCGCCCCGGCCGCCGCCCGCAGGGCCACCGCNCTGGGCCTCGGCCCCGACCGGCTCGGGCTCGCCCAGCGCCAGGGCCAGGCCGGACGGAGAGGGGCGCAGAACCGGGCCGGACGCACAAAGGCAAACAGCTCCAGCGCGTCGAAAATGTCCGCTGAGCGTGCCGGGGCGGCCAGCCCCAGCCGCCGGGCGGTGATCGCGGCATGGGCGACCAGCACCTGTCCGGTGGTCAGCAAGCCTTCCGCCGCGCCGCGCCCGATCTTGCGTGCGCCCTGATCATCGCACACCGCCCCGGCCCCCGGCGGCGTCGCCAAGGCAGGCGGCAGGGTGGGGTGAAGGTGGACCGTCCGGTCTGAATCACGTCGACTGAGGAATCTTGCGTCACGCACCACAGATAGCGCGAGCGAAACGGAACGGGAACATGCTAAGGGCGATTTCGTGACGCCCTCTGACCCAGCCCCCTGCCGCCTTTGTTCGCCGACTGGTTCAGCGCGCGCGGCTGGAGCCCGCGTCGGCATCAGCTGGCCATGGTTGCGGCGGGGCAGGCGGGCCAGCATGCCCTGCTGGTCGCCCCGACCGGGNGTGGCAAGACCCTGGCCGGGTTTTTGCCCAGCCTGATCGAGCTGGCTGAGCGGGGGCCGCGGCCGGAGTTCGGGCCGGGCAGCGGGGTGCATACGCTCTATCTGTCGCCGCTGAAGGCGCTGACCACCGATGTGGAGCGCAACCTGATGACGCCGATCAGGNAGATCGGTCTGAACATCCATGTCGAGACCCGCACTGGCGATACCAAACAGTCCAAGAAACAACGCCAGCGCCTGCACCCGCCGGACATCCTTCTGACCACGCCGGAGCAGCTGGCCCTGTTCTGTGCCTGGGAAGGGGCCCGCGACTATTTCGCCGATCTGAAATGCGTGGTGCTGGATGAGGTGCATGCCATCTGGTCCGGCAAGCGCGGCGACCTGCTGAACCTGGGGCTCGGCCGCCTGCAACAGTTTGCGCCCCAGATGCGCCGCGTCGCCCTGTCGGCCACGGTCGATGATCCGCAGGCGATTGCGGATTGGCTGGCCCCCGATACCCAAATCGTCCGCGGCGATCCCGGCGCANGCCCCATCGTTGATGTGCTGATCTCTGAGGGGCGGGTGCCGTGGGCCGGGCATACGGGCCAGCACGCCCTGCCAGAGGTCTATGAGCTGATCCGGAAGGGCGGCATGACCCTGGTGTTCGTCAACACCCGCTGGCAGGCCGAGTTCGTGTTTCAGCAGCTTTGGGCCATCAATGATGACGACCTGCCCATCGCCCTGCATCACGGTTCGCTGGCGGCGGAACAGCGGCGCAAGGTCGAGGCGGCCATGGCGCGCGGCGAGCTGAAGGCCGTCATCTGCACCTCCACGCTGGATCTGGGGATCGACTGGGGCGATGTCGATCTGGTTATCCAGCTGGCGGCCCCCAAGGGATCGAGCCGCCTGGTCCAGCGTATCGGCCGGGCCAACCACCGGCTGGATGAGCCCTCGCGGGCGGTTCTGGTGCCCGCCAGCCGGTTCGAGCTGCTGGAATGTCAGGCGGCACGCGAAGCGGTGGCCGAGAACGCCTTCGACTGGGACCCACCGCAGCAGGGGACGCTGGATACATTGGCCCAGCACATCCTGGGCTGCGCCTGTTCGGAACCCTTTCGGCTAAATGATCTGTATGCGGAGATTACCGGCTGCCATCCCTATCGCGACCTGAGCTGGGAGGCGTTCGAGGAGGTGGTCGATCTGGTCGCCACCGGCGGCTATGCCCTTCGCACCTATGACCGCTTTGCCCGCATCGTGCGGGACCGCGAGGGATTCTGGCGGGTTCGTAATCGCGACATCGCCCAGCGCCATCGCATGAACGTCGGCACCATCGTCTCTGAGGCGCATCTGAATGTCTGTCAGGCGCGGCGGCGCGCCNGCGACTGGACCGCCGGGCGCAAGATCGGCGAGGCCGAGGAGTGGATGCTGGAACAGCTGGCCCCTGGCGACACCTTCGTTTTTGCCGGTCAGGTCTGGGCCTTTCAGGCTATCGTCGGCACCGATGCGCTGGTCACGCCTGCGTTCGAGAAGGAGCCGCGCATCCCCTCCTATGGCGGCCAGAAATTCCCCATGGGGCCGTCGTTGGCTGTGCGCGTGCGGGCCATGGTGCAGGATCGCGATCACTGGCGCGTCTTGCCGCCGGATGTGCAGGAGTGGCTGGAGCTGCAGGCCGAGCAGTCGCAGGTGCCGGGTTCGGACAGCCTGCTGGTCGAGACCTTTGCGCGGCAGAGCCGGTCCGGCGACCGGCACTTTCTGGTCGCCTATCCGTTTGAGNGGCGCAGCGCCCATACCACCCTGGCCATGTTGCTGACCCGGCGGCTGGACCGGCTGGGCCTCGGGCCGCTGGGCTTTGTCGTGACCGACTATTCGGTGGCGATCTGGGCCATCAAGCCGATGAGCGGCCTGGATTTTGCGGCCCTGTTCGATGCCGACATGCTGGGCGACGATCTGGAAGCCTGGCTGGAGGAGACCTCGATCATGCGCCGTGCCTTTCGCCAGTGCGCCCTGATCAGTGGTCTCTTGGAGCGCAAGCAGCCGGGCCATGAGAAGACCGGGCGGCAGGTGACGTTTTCGACCGATCTGATCCACGATGTCCTGCGAAAGCACCAGCCGGATCATCTGCTGCTGCGCTGTGCCCGCGTCGATGCAGCATCAGGTTTGCTTGACATATCGCGGCTGGCGGAGCGGCTGTTGGCGATCCAGGGATCGATCCGTCATGTCGCGCTGACGCGCCCGCCGCCGTTCGCCGTGCCGGTGCTGGTGCAGCTGGGCAAGGAGCGCGTCGGGGGCGGGGCCGCAGACATGATCCTGGCGGCCGGGGCCATGGACCTGTCCGAAGCCAGCCTGGTGGCCGAAGTGACCGGGGCAGCGACATGAGTGCGTCCCCGCAGCCGTTGCGCAGCCCCTGTGGCGGAATGCGGGTCTGGGTCGCGGGTGAGGCCTGCACCTTGCGCCCGCACGGAACCTTGTGGCTGGCCCGTNACGCCACCCTGGTGGCGTCCGACCTGCATCTGGAANAAGGGTCGTCCTATGCCGCGCGTGGCCAGCTGCTGCCGCCATTCGACAGCGCCGCGACCCTCGCCCGACTGGCCGTCGAGGTCACGGCCCTGGACCCGGCCAGGGTCGTCCTGCTGGGCGACAGCTTTCATGACCGGGCGGCGCTGGCGCGGATTGCGGACCCGGATCGGGCGCAGATCGATCAGCTCGCCGCCGGCCGCGACTGGATCTGGCTGGAGGGCAATCATGATCTGGAGGCCCTGGGCGGGGCTCTGGATCACCTGCCCGGGCGGGTCGTCAGCCAACTGCAGGTCGGGGCTTTGACCCTGATCCATGAACCCCAGGCCGAGCCCCTGCCCGGCGAGGTGGCGGGCCATTTGCATCCGGCGGTGCGGGTGTCGCGGCACGGACGCGGGGTGCGCCGTCCCTGCTTTGTCACGGACGGCCAGCGCCTGATCCTGCCCGCCTTCGGGGCCCTGACCGGCGGGCTGGATGTGCGTGATCCGGCCATTGCCGGCCTGTTCGGCACGCCACCGATCTATGGTGCCCTTGGCCAGGGGCGTGTGCATGGTTTGGCAAGCGGCACCTGATCGGATCCATGGCCGTCGGGTTAACTACGATATCACCGTTCCGGAAACCTGATCTTTACGCAGGTCGGCGAAATAAGGGTCCATGAGTGCTCGAACTCGACTGTCTCAGCTGGTCTATCAGGGCGCCCGCCGCGCATCCTGCTGGCGGATGACCACGCGCTGAATCGCGAAGTGTCGCGGCTGATGATGGAAGCGTCCGGTTGTGACGTGTCGGCGGTGGGCGATGGTCAGGCGGCGGTGGACGCGGCCCGCGACGGTCAGTTCGATGTCATCGTCATGGATGTGCGCATGCCCGGCATGGATGGTCTGGAGGCCACCCGACTGATCCGCCGTATGGGCGGATCCCCGGCGCGCACCCCGATCATTGCCCTGACCGCCGATGCCATGCCCAAGGATGTGGCCCGCTGCCGCGCTGCTGGTATCGACCTGCATCTGCCCAAGCCGGCCAGCCAGTCGGACATTCACGCCGCCCTCAGTCAGGCCCTGGATCAGGCCGAGCGCCAAGTCGCCTGATCGTCCCAAGCGCCTTGCAATGCCACTAGGGGTTCGACATTCGAGCTGCCAGGCTGAAGTCGTCTTCGAATTTATCGAACCAGTGTGTGATCGTTTCAAGTGCATTTGATTTGAACGGCGGTTCCAANATCCCCGACCGTCGGACCAACTCGGTCCTCAGCTCGGCCAACCATGGCCTTTCAGCTCCCAAGTCTTTGGCCAGACCGTTCCGATAGCGGGCCTTTAGCGCCAACATGACGTCTTGCCTAAGCACGCTATCAACCAGGCAGACATCGGCAAATTCGCCAATAGGTATATGATGCAGGATGGCAACCCGTGCGAAATTATTCGGCCCGTCGCCATGATCCGTCAAGGGATTGAGCCCATCGGTTGAGGCCTTGATCCCCGCAAGAAGTCTTGGCGCCTGAGCCATGGCATGTCGTTCACTGGCACGANNCCGCGCCGCGTTCACATCGTTACGGATTTCTCTGAACGATGGATTCTTGCGGCCCATGAAACCCAAACCTGCGTGTGACGCATTGAGGTCAAACTCGTCGTCATCTATATTTGGTGGCATAAGTCCAGCATCCACAATGCGGTCCAGATAGGCCCGGAAGTAGCAACGAGGATCTTGTCCCTCCAGAAGGTCGTCCCCGTAATCCTTCAGCTCCAGTATCAATCCAGCCGCGTGCAGAATCGGCCCCGGGTCAACCAGATTGCCCGCCGCAAGGTCGTCCATAAGGGCCTGCCGGGCCAACCTGTATTCATCTGCGCCACTCTCGAACCAATGCCAAAGTCGGCGCCATGATGGCGATGACTCCGGGCCGACAACAAGTGGGTGGTTGCCGAGGTTCCTATTGACGCCATCGACGTCAATAATCCCCGGAAATNNGAGGCCTGCCAGGGCTTCCTTGTCGACAACGCTGTCATTCCAATCCACGCCCGGGTATTTTTCGGCGATAGCAGCCAAGTGGGACCAGTGGTCCTCGTCTTGGNNCCGAGTGCCCGGCGAACCTGCCAATGTATCCAGNTTCTTCAGGTCTTCGGCAGCTAAAGTTCCCCGCCGAAACTCCATGCCGACCGCCATCAGAAAGGACAACAAACGAGCCGTGGCGGCGGGGCTTTCGCCCAGTCTTGGGTCGACTGCTCCGATCAGAAAGTCGAAATCGGACAGGACTGCGCGGAGCGACCGAAGATTGCCGTAGGTGGATGCTTCGAAGACCGCCAAGGCTTGTTCGCGGGCCAATGCAGCGGCTTCACGCGCCGGGGCGTGTTTCAGCTGGCTGACGAACAGGTCGTAGATCGCTCCAGCCTCGGCGCGAACTTCGATAGTCTTGCCGATCACCTTTTCCTTGCGACCGGCGTAGTCAGATTTCTCGTCGGCGGAGATGTCGCCTTCACTGGCCAGTAGTATGATTTTGACCCCATCCTGCTCGATCAGGCCGCTGATGAAGCCCAAGACTTCACAGATGGGCACCCCGGCCCGCTCCAGATCATCGAAGACGATTGGCAAGCCGTTGACGTTTTTACCTAAAAACCTGCGAAAGGCCGCGCCGTCCGCTGACAGAAAGGCTTGGCCGCGCGTCACGATGTTGGCCGTGCGTGCTACGGTGGACCCCAGCAGTCTGGCTCCGCCTGATGCAAGCAATGGGTTGGTTTGCGTGAAGAACTGGTCGCGTATGTCCTCCACTCCCCGCACACCGAATAGGCTGACATACAACCACGCGGGTTTTCCAATGGANTCGGAGCGGTTCCGCCGCTCCCAGTCCGTCATGTAGGCCTTTATGAAATGCGTTTTGCCAGCGCCCCAGGGGGCTGACAGCAGGACGGCCGACTGAGCCGGGTTGGCCCGATCAAGGAAATGATCGAGATATCGCGTAGCAGAGTCCGTCATCGGGCCTCCTGACAGGCCAACCGTAATTTGGCTGATGATCCTCTTTCAGGGCGTCAATGCGCTAGTCTTTTGTGCAAGCTGACGTTTGCCGTCTCGTAAGTTGGATCATTCTGAGACCTCGATGGGGATTGTAGCTTCGCTTCCGTGAGTTCGCTGACTCCCATCCAAGTCACGATGTCTGAAGCCAAGGCTCGAACCCCACCTGCACCCACAACATCTAGCGGTTATCCACTCGACAGACCCCTAGTTATGGCAGAAAGTGATCGGGTTGTCTGACGCCTAAACCTTGAGTCTGCTCCATGACCGTGCACACGCCCATCCAACCTGCCGGAATAATCCTGCCGGGCCTTCTGACGCCCTCGGCGGCCTACAAGCCGTTCCGCTATCCGTGGGCCTTCGACATGTGGAAGAAGCAGCAACAGGTCCACTGGATGCCCGAAGAGGTGCCGCTGGGTGAGGACGTCAAGGACTGGGCGTCCAACCTGAACGACAGCGAGCGCAATCTGCTGACGCAGATTTTCCGCTTCTTCACCCAGGCCGATATCGAGGTGCAGGACAACTACATGGAGCGCTACGGTCGGGTGTTCAAACCGACCGAGGTCAAGATGATGCTGGCGTCGTTCGCCAACATGGAGACCATCCACATCGCGGCCTACGCCCTGCTGCTTGAAACCATCGGCATGCCCGAGGCCGAGTTCGGGGCCTTCATGGAATATGAGGCCATGCGCGACAAGCATGACTACATGGGCCAGTTCGGGGTTGAGACCGACGCCGACATCTGTCGCACCCTGGCGATGTTCGGCGGCTTTGCCGAGNGGCTGCAGCTGTTCGCCAGCTTCGCCATGCTGATGAACTTCCCACGCCAGAACAAGATGAAGGGCATGGGCCAGATCGTCAGCTGGTCGGTGCGTGACGAGAGCCTGCACTGCGAGGGTATCATCAAGCTGTACCACGCCTTCAACAAGGAAACGGCGGCGGTGACCAAGACGGTGGCCGACGATATCGTTGAGTGCTGCCGCACGNTGGTGGACATGGAGGACAAGTTCATCGACCTGGCCTTCGAGCTGGGCTCGGTCGATGGCATGACCCCGGACGACATCAAGAAATACATCCGCTTCATTGCCGACTGGCGCTTGCGCCAGCTGGACCTGCCGGAGCTGTATGGCGGATCGCGCGAGAACCCCTTGCCGTGGCTGCAGTCGCTGCTGAGCGGCGTGGAGCACGCCAACTTCTTCGAAGCCCGCGCCACAGAATACTCANAGGCCGCCACCCAAGGCAGCTGGCACGGGGCCGATGGCGTCTGGACGTCCTTTGACAAGATGCTGGAGAAGCGCAAGGAAATGGCAGAGGGTCACTGACCCTCCGCCGTTGTGGTGGTCCGCGATGGGCCGCTAGAAGCTGAACGTCCGCGTCAGGCTGGTGCCGGCCAGGAAGCTCTGGATCTGGTCGGAGCTGAGCGTGACGGTGTTGTTGGCCATGTTGCGATCGTCGTTGCAGCGATTGCCGTCGATGGCGATGTCCGGGTCATAGACGATGCTGGCAGTGACCGTGCCAGAGAACTCAAAAGTATCAAAAGGTTGTGTGTAGTTCGGGGTGCTGTAGTTCATCATCACCGCCCCGGANCCGGCCGCTGTGGCCAGATTGGCCGACCCGCCCTGGACCTGGCCGGAGCTGCCGTTGCGAAGCTGCCAGTTGACCACCGCCTGACCGGGCGCGGACGCCCAGGCCGCGGTGCCGCGGTTGACTACCAGGATCCGCAGGCTGATCCGGCTGCCAGACCGGTTCTTGGTCAAAACGATGCTGCGAAAGGCGGGATCGACACGGCAAGCTGAGCCGAAGGTGGCCCCGCCGGACGGGCGAGTGGGAACGCCGGGCAGCACCTGCGGTGGGACCTGAACCACGGGCGGCGGCGTGACAACCCGATCCTGGGCCTGGGCCGCACCGGCGGCGGACACGGAGGCAAACACGAGGCTGGCAACGAAAAGCATACGCATGGGAACCCCTCCATTTAGAATGTCGAACGGCCTGATTGCCGTTGTGACTGGAGTATCAGCGGTTTGCTTAATGTGACTGGATTGTGGCGTTCATCTGGCGCTCATGCGCCGTCAGATGCCGGCGTACCATTCGTAGCCGCGGTCTTCCCAGTAGCCGCCCTTGCCGGCCCCGATCTGGGCAAAGCTTTCGACCGCCTCGATGCGCTTGATATATTTGGCCATCTTGTAGCCCAGCTGCCGCTCCAGCCGCAGGCGCAAAGGGGCCCCGTGCGGTACCGTCAGAACCGCGTCGTTCATGTCGTAGGCCAGGATGGTCTGCTCATGATAGGCCTCGGGGATGTCGATGGAGGTGTAGTAGCGCTCTCCGTCCTCGCGCTGGTTCAGGGCGTCGAAGCAGTGGAAGACGATATATCTGGCCTCCGGTTTCAGCCGTGCCTCGTCCAGCAGGGCCGAAAGCCGGGCTCCCTTCCACTTGCCGATCGAGGACCAGCCCTCGACGCAATCGTGCCGGGTGATCTGGGTCCGCGGCGGGCGGCGGCGCAGGTCCGCCAGCGACAGCGACAGGGGCCGCTCGACCAGCCCCTCGATCAGCAGGCGATAGTCGGCAAAGCCATTGTCCCTAAGGGCCACATACTCCGCCGCCGACGGATTGGTGGAGCCATTGGCGCGAAAATCGCGGCTGATGTCCTTTTCCTGATACTCCGGGGCCAGGGCCTGACGGGCCAGATCGCGCTGGGTTTTCTGGTTGAGCCGCTCGCCGGTTTTCAGGCTGCACTGGCCAGACGCCGATCGCGCCCAGCGGTCGCATCCGCTCAGCATCAGGGCTCCGGCACCCAGCAACAGACTACGACGCTTCATGGGGCGGCTCCTGCGGATCGGACGCGGTGGGGCGGATGGCAAACCAACCGGTGATCATCGCCCGCAGATTGTTGGCAAGGCCTGTCCAGATCACCAGACCCACATGAACCAGCACAAAGATGACAATGGCGCTGGCGGCCAGAAAATGCAGGGTCCGCGCCGACTGACGCCCGCCCAGCAGGTCCAGCAGCCAGGGCCAGGCTGCGTTCATCATCGGCGACATGGCCAGACCGGTGATCAGCATCATCGGCAGAACGACCAGGATCATCGCCAGATAGGTCAGCTTGNNCAGCACATTATAGACCCGTGCCCGCTCATCATGGGGGAACTGGAACCGGGCGTGCTCGACGATGGACTGGGGNATGTCGCCAAGGTCGGCCCGGCTCGGCCACAGCTGCCGTGCCAAGCGCCGGGTGGCGAGCAGCAGGGTCAGATAGATCAGGCCGTTGATCACAAACAGCCAGGCCACGGTCAGGTGCCAGCGCCGGGCCCCNGCCAGATCCCGATGATGGGGCAGCATGATCCAGTCCGGGGCTCGACCGACCGACAGCCAGGGCGAATCGAAGGTCGAGGCCAAGCCNCAATAGAGATGCGGATGGGCCATCAGGATGTTGAGGCCGCTCATCAGCATGATCGCCAGCGCCAGCACATTGATCCAGTGGGCCAGACGCACCCACAGCGGATGCCGCCAGATCAAAACCTGACCATCGGCCTGGGGGCGATCCGCGTGAGGCCCCGATGTCGAGTTCACACCAGACTCCGGCTTGGTATCAGGCTCGGCCGCAGCCGGCGCGGCGCGGGTCGACATGGCGCTACACTCCTCGTCAACGGGATACGCCCATGCCAGCGGGAAAGTTACATCGGGTCAACCGCGCAAACGGGAGCGAGCGGGATCGCGCCGGATCACTGGCAAGGCGGGTTGGCGGCGCGGCAAGCGGCCAGAGCTGCCTGATAGGCCGCCTGGGCGCGCTGATGCTCAGCCTGGGCGGCTTCATAGGCGCGTTGTTCCTGGGCAAAGGCCTCCATTTCGGCCTGATAGCGGGCCTGGGCCTCCGCATTGGCCCGTTCGGCGGCTGCAACGCTGGCCTGATAATTGGCTTGGGCCGTCTGGAAGTCCGCCTGCTGTTGGGTCAGTTGCTGAGTGGACAGCAGGGCCTGTTCTGCCTGCTCGGCATTCAGGCTCTGGGTGGCAGCCAGCCCCTCGGCCGTCTGCTGTTCGTCACCGGAGCGGCGATAGGCCTCGCCGCGGGCGCGTAGTTCAGCATCGCGTGCCGCCTGGGCCACTGCGTCTTGCGAGGGTGGCGGCCGGCTTGTCCTGGGCGGGCGTCAGGGCCCAGCCAGGCATGGCCGTGAGCATCAGGGAAACGGCCGCCAGTGCGGCACTTGTGCGTTCAAAGCGAGCGGTCATGGGTCTGCCTTTCCTGCCTGCGGGTTTTCCGGTCAGATCGCCCCGGGAAGTCTAAGTTCAAAAACGGTGCCTTTTGGGCCGGTGCCGATCAGATTGAGCTGACCGCCATGGTTGGCAGCCAGTTCGCGCGAAATTGTCAGGCCCAGGCCGGTGCCGTCCCAGTCCCCGCCCGAGACAAAAGGGTCAAACAGCTTTTCGGCCAGGCGCGTCGGGATACCGGGGCCATTGTCGGCCACACGGATCACCACCTGGGCCCCATCGGACTGGGCAGTCACCCGCACGGTGCCGCGGCCCCGCGGGGCCCGGCTGGCATCGGCCTCAATGGCCTGACGGGCGTTGCGCATCAGATTGACCAGAATACGGTGCAGCTGGTCGGCGTCGGCGTGGACCACGAAGCGCGGCGGCAGATCNCTTTTGAGGGCGACGCCCTCTGCCGACAGGCCGGCATCTTCGGCGGCGGCGTTGAGGGCCGAGGTCAGGGCCACCGCCTGGTAGTGAGGGTCGGGTTCTTCGCTGCGTCCGNNCTCCAGCACATTGCGCGACAGGGCGGCCGCGCGACCCAGGGCCCGTTCCAGCCGGGGCAGGGCCTTGGCGACCTGCGGGTCCGCCGAATCCGCCAGTCGCTCTGACGCCATCTGGGCCGAGGTCAGCATGTTGCGCAGGTCGTGGTTGATCTTGGCCACGGCCTGCCCCAAGGCCACCAGCCGCGCCCGGCTGCGCAGGGCATGGCGCACTTCGTCCTGCATCCGGTCCAGCTCCCGCTCGACCTGACCGATCTCGTCATTGCGGGTCGAGGGGACTTCGGATTCGGTGTCGGGGTCCTGGGCAAACCGCTCGATCGAGCGCGTGACACGGCGCAGGGGCTGCAACACCAGATAGGACAGGGCCGCAAACAGCAACAGACCCGCACAGGCCGAAATGACCACCGACGCAAGCAGATTGCGCAGCAGGAAGGTCCGCAGCTCCGCTTTCAGCGGCTGGGCCGANGCCAGGATCTCGATAAAATCGCCCGACCGGTAACGGGGCCGGGCTTGCACGCGGATCGACCGGTCGCGATGCCCGAACAGGGTCCGCCAGGGATCGATCAGCCGGGCCATCGGCCGGAACTGCCTGAGGTCGATGATGTCGGGNGTGCGGGCCGGGCTGGGCGCTTGCAGCAGCAGGCGGCGGACACCCTGATCGCCGACGACCACCGCCTGCACGCCGCCGATGGCCAGCAACTGGCGGCCCACATCATCGTCCACTTCGGAATAGGGCAGGGCCTCCACGGCCACCGAGGCCAGTTCGGCGGATTGCAGGCGATCACGAAGCCAGCGCTCATGGAAGGAGGCTGCGCCCGGCAGGACCAGCAGGGCCTGCACCGCCAGAGTGAAGGCCACCGTCAACAGGATCAGCTGCCAGGACAGCCCGCCGGGCACATGCGGCTTCAGGTTACCGGACCAGGCAGGCCGAACGCGCGCCCACCAGCCCGGCTGATCCGCCGGCTTCAGCTTCAGCCGTTCCAGCCACCGTCCCTGATCCGTCATGGTGTCGTCCGCCGACTGAGCCGTCCTTGCAGCCATTTCAGCCCCAGTGGCAGGATGACCGCCAGCACGAACACGCCCGCCAGAGGGGCGGCGAACTGGTTGAACAGGCCTTGGAAGTCCGGGTTTGGGTCCACAGCCAGCAAGCTATTCAACCGGGCCCCGATCCAGCAATAGATGAAATGCGCCGGCAACAGGCCGATGAAGGTGGCCACGACATAGGGCGTCAGCCGTACCGACATAATCCCGGCGGCCAGATTGATCATGTGAAACGGCACCACCACCGCCAGCCGGGACGCCAGCACATACCAGAAGGTGTCCTTGTCGATGGCTTCGCAGACCCGCTGCAGCAGACCTTGATCCCGTGCCGCCCGGTCTCGCAGCGACTGCCCCAGGGCGGAGCGCGAGACGAAATAGACCGCCAGAGCCCCCAGCGTCGCCGCCAGAGACGTCGCCAAGCCTCCGACCCAGGTGCCGAACAGAAAGCCCGCGGTGATGGTGATAAAGAAGACGCCGGGGATGACGCTGGCCGTTGCAGCGGCAAAGACGACGATCAGAGCCAGCAGGGTCAGGACGTAGTGTTCGGCCACCAGCGCACGCAGCTCGGCCCCGTGGGTCTGGATCGTCGCCAGGGACAGATAGCGGTTCCAGCCCATGGCAAANACCAGAGCCATAGCGCCCAAAAGCAGCAGAAGAGGCAAAAACCGGCGCAGCTGATCCATGAAGGGTCTCTATAAAGGATGGGAATTCCCGGTCCCATGCGTTGACACCGGGGCTTTTAGCCCTTATACGCCCGCCCTCCCGCGACGGATGTTCTTTTGTCCGTTGCCCAACCCTTTAACGTCGGAGCCGACCGTGAAGCGGACCTACCAGCCGTCGCGACTCGTTCGCAAGCGCCGTCATGGCTTCCGCGCACGCATGGCCACCAAGAACGGCCAGAAAATCGTCGCGCGTCGTCGCGCCAAGGGCCGCAAGCGCCTGACGGCCTAAGCGGTCTCTGGCTCCTTCCTCGTTGGAGGAGGATCATGACAGAGCCTTTCGATATCGATCGCCTGAAGTCGCGGCCCCAGTTCCTGGCGGCCGCGAAAGGCGTTTCTGAGGCCCGGGGAGCCGTCGTTATCCAGCGCTTGGACCGGGCCGACGGCGGCGGGCGGGTGCNNCTGGGCTTCACTGCCACGCGCAAGGTCGGCGGGGCTGTGGTGCGCAATCGGGCCAAGCGCCGCCTGCGCGAAGCCGCGCGTCTGTTGATCCCGGCTCATGGCGTGGCCGGATCGGACTATGTTCTGGTCGCCCGCATGGGCACTGCAGAGCGCAACTGGGATCGTTTGCTTGACGATGTGAAATCGGCGCTTACAAGGCTGGCCGTGCCGCGCCGGTTTCGAGCGGGGCCGAGCCGACATTGACGCCACCGCCGGTGGTCACCACTTCCTCTTCGCATCCGGCGCCGGGCGAGGGCCCGCCGCTGATCCGACCCACCCCGACCGGGACGATTGACCGAATGCAGTCCGAGAACTCCCGCAACACGATCCTGTTCATCGTGTGCTCGGCCCTGATCCTGGGCCTCTATTTCTTCTTCGTGCAGCAGCCGCAGATCGAGGCCCAGCAGAAGGCCGCGGCGNCGCGGGCCGAAGCCGCCCAAACCGCGGGCCAAACCGGTTCGGATGCTGCGCTGCCCGCAACGTCGGTTCCGGCAGCGACCAGCTTTGTCACCGATCGTCGCCAGGCCATGGGCACCGCCGCCCGTGTGCCGATCGAAACGCCGCGCCTGAAGGGCTCGCTGTCGCTGCAAGGCAGCCGTATCGATGACCTGTTCCTGACCTATTACCGCGAGACCCTGGCCAGCGATTCGCCGCCGGTGGAGATGTTCCGTCCCGCCGGTATGGAACACGCCTACTACGCACAGTTCGGCTGGCGGGGTGCCAATGTTCCCGGTGGCGTCCCCGGACCCNTGACCCTGTGGCGGCTGACCTCGGGCACGACCCTGACGCCGCAGACGCCGATCACCCTGACCTGGGACAACGCCCAGGGGCTGCGCTTCACCCGCGTGGTTTCGGTTGACGAAAACTATATGTTCACGGTGACGGACACGGTGGCCAACCTGGGCACCCAGCCGATCACCATCGCCNCCTATGGCCGGATCGAGCGCCAGGGCATCCACCAGCAGATCGGCCGCAACGGCATCGTCCACGAAGGGGCCATTGGCACCTTCCTGAATGGCGATCGCTACATCACCCAACAGATCAGTAAGGATTGGGCCAAGAAGCCTGTGGTGCGCCATCAGTCGACCGGTGGCTGGTTGGGCATTACCGACAAATACTGGCTGGCGGCCCTGATCCCGGCCCAGGATGAGGACATCGACGCCTCGTTCCTGGTCACGGACCAGCGGCGCTATGACCTGCACGAGGCGATGATGCAGGGCGAGAGCCACACCATCAATCCGGGCCGTGAGGTTACCGCGACCCAGCGCCTGTTTGCCGGGGCCAAGCGCAACGAAATTCTGTCGGGCTATGAGCGTGACCTGAACCTGCCGCGCTTCATCTATGCCATCGACTGGGGCTTCCTGTGGTTCCTGACCCGCCCGATCTTCCTGGTTGTGGAATTCTTCTTCGGCATTCTGNAAAACTTCGGCCTGGCCATCCTGGCGTTAACCCTGGTGGTCCGCCTGATCATGTTCCCGTTGGCCAACAAGTCCTACGAGAGCATGTCCAAGATGCGAACCCTCCAGCCCAAGATGGAGGAGATCAAGGCCAAGCATCCGGACGACCCACAAAAGCAGCAGCAGGAAATCATGGCGCTGTACCAGCGCGAGAAGATCAATCCGCTGGCGGGCTGCTTGCCGCTGTTGCTGCAGATCCCGGTCTTCTATGCGGTCTACAAGATGCTGACCGTGACGATCGAGATGCGCCATGCGCCGTTCTTCGGCTGGTTGCGCGACCTGTCGGCCCCGGACCCGACCAATATCTGGAACCTGTTTGGATTGATCCCGTGGGATCCCGCCACGGCACCGGGCATCATCGGCAAGCTGATCGGAGGCGGCGGCACCGGTGGCATTACCCTGGCCCTCAGCGTTCTGGCCATCGTCTATGGCCTGACCATGTGGCTGCAGATGGCCATGAGCCCGTCGGCACCGGACCCGGTGCAACGGCGCATCTTCCAGATGATGCCGGTGGTGTTCACCTTCATCATGGCCGGCTTCCCGGCAGGTCTGCTGCTCTATTGGGGCTGGTCCAACATCCTGACCATTGTTCAGCAGTATGTGATCATGCACCGGCTGAAGGCCGAGAACCCGATCGACACCTTCCTGGCACGCTTCAAGAAGGCCTGAGATGACCGATCCCGCCTTCACCGATGAGGAACTGGAGGCGGCACGGGTCCTGTTCCAGCGGCAGGCCACCTTCATTATGGGGGCGGCCAAGATCGACCAGTTGCCCGAGCCGGATCTGCCGGAGGTGGCCTTTGCCGGGCGCTCAAACGTCGGCAAGTCCAGCCTGATCAACGGCCTGGTCGGGATGTCCAAGCTGGCGCGGGCCTCGAACGAGCCGGGCCGCACGCGCGAGGTCAACTTCTTCGACCTGGACGGCAAGCTGCGGCTGGTCGACCTGCCCGGCTATGGCTGGGCCAAGGCGTCCAAGGATACGGTCAAGAAGTTCCAGAATCTGGGCCGGGACTATCTGCGCGGGCGGGTGACGCTGAAGCGGGTCTATCTCTTGATCGATGCCCGCCACGGCCTGAAGGCGGTGGACACCGAGGCCCTCGATGCTCTCGACCTGGCCGCCGTCAGCTATCAGATCGTTTTGACCAAGGCCGACAAGATCAAGCCGTCCGAAGGCCAGGCCATGCGTGAAAAGACGCTGAAGGCCATCGCCAAGCGCCCGGCCGCCTATCCGGACGTGATCCTAACCTCCTCGGAAAAGGGCACTGGCCTGCCAGAGCTGCGGGCCGCCATCATGGTGGCCACCGAAACCAGTCCATATTAGCGCCCCTGGCGCTCGTGACGCGGTCCCTCGCTGCTCGAGGGTTAGCCCCGGCTGAGCCGCACCAGCTTGCCGTCGTCTTCATCGGTGATGATCCAGACGGCCCCGTCGGCGGCCACGGCGGCGTCGCGGATGCGCGCGCCCAGATCGGTCAGCAGGCGCTCCTCCCCGGTCACTTCGCTGTTCTCCAGGGTCAATCGCACAAGGTGCCGCCCACCCAGCCCCGCGATCAGCAGAGTGCCCGACCATTCCGGGAACATCGCGCCGTCGTAGAACGTCATGCCGCCCGGCGCGATCACGGGGTCCCAGTAATAGACGGGCTGTTGCAGGCCCTCGCGGGCGGTGATGCCCTCATTGATGGGGCGGCCCATGTATTCGATGCCATAGGCGATGATCGGCCAGCCATAGTTCAGGCCCGGCTGAATGTGGTTCAGCTCATCGCCGCCGCGGGTGCCATGCTCGATGGTCCAGACATCGTCTCCGGCAATGGCGATGCCCTGTGGATTGCGGTGGCCGAGCGTCCAGATCTCGGGCCGGGCCCCCGCCTGACCGACGAACGGATTGTCGGCGGGGACAGAGCCGTCGGCATTGATGCGAATGACCTTGCCCATGTGCGAGCCCAGATCCTGAGCCCCTGGCCGCATGGGCCGGTCCGACCGCTCGCCCAAGGTGATGAAAAGGTGCCCGGCATTGTCGAAAGCCAGGGAGGAGCCGAAATGCTTGTCGCCGTCATAGGTGGGTTGGGCGGTGAAGATAACTTGCACCTGGTCGACCCGCCGCCCGTCCTCGGACAGGCGGCCACGCGCCACGGCGGTGCCATTCCCACCCTCGCGCGGCTGGGCATAGCTCCAGTAGATCATCCGGTCGGTGGCGAAGGTCGGACCAATAACGACATCCAGCAGGCCGCCCTGACCCCGGGCGGCGACCTCGGGCAGGCCAGCGATGGGCTCTCCGATCTGACCGCTGGCGGTGATGATCCGCATCCGCCCGGGTCGCTCCGTTACCAGCCAGCGTCCGTCCGGCAGCGCTGCCAGGCCCCAGGGATGCTCCAGACCTTCGGCCACCATCTGGTGGCGCAGGCTGGCATCGGTGCGCACGCCGGGNGCCCGCGTCTGTCCCTCAAAGGCGGGGCGTTGATCCGGGGCATTGGGTGCCCGCGTTTCCACCGGCTGGCCGGGAGCGGCTTCCTGGGTCGATGTCGGGCCGCCCGAACAGGCGGCCAGCAGTGCCGAAGCGGCCAGCGCGGCGACCATCAGGCTGGGGGTCTCGGTCATGTCGGTCTCCGTTCGGGCATCGTGTTCCGGTGCCGGGGTCAGCGATCCGCAACGGCGCTTGAAAGCCGTCACGGTCACAGCTATAGGCACGCCTCTTTCCGGTGGCCAGACCAGTTCCCGCCGGACCCTGTGACAGGCGCAAGCGCCTTCGGGGCTGGGTAGCTCAGCTGGTTAGAGCGGTGGATTCATAACCCACAGGTCGGCGGTTCGAGCCCGCCCCCAGCCACCATTCTCCAGGGCGGAAAGTCGCGTTCCAACGAAAGACGGCCCCGGAACATCGCCCCGGGGCCGCTGCAATCTTCGGTCATCCGCCCGTCACGAGGTGCTGCGGCTGCGGCAGGTTTGGCGAATGCGAATGGCCATGGAACGTTCTCCGGCCTGATTGGCGACCTCACGGGCCTCGCGGCAACGGCCCTCTTCGATCAGCGCCTGCACCCGGTCGGCCAAAGCCAGCCGTTCGGTGCCGTTGAGCCTCTGCATTCGCGCGCTCTTCGGCCTCACGAGCCAGTCGTTCGGCGTCGCTTTCGAGGCGAAAGCGGTCCATATCGCGATTGCCATGCATGCTCGCCGCCTGGGCGGCATTCTGTTGCCCAACGTTTGTTTGGCCGCTGCCACCGCCACGCGATTGCGCCATGGCCGGCGTGGCCACCAGCACAGCAACAGCGATGAGTGCGAAAGTCTTCATCTGTTCACCTCGTTGAGACATAGAGACCGCGATTAAGCCAGACTCCGGCCATGCGGTCTAGCGACGGCAGGTCTGGCGCACCCGAACAGCCATGGTTCGTTCGCCTGCTTCTACGGCCATCTCGCGGGCTTCGCGGCACCGACCCTCTTCGATCAGGGCCTGAACGTGGTCGGCCAGCGCTACCCGTTCAGCGCCATAGCGGCTCTCGGCGCATCGCGATCCTCGGCCTCGCGGTTCAGTCGCTCGGCCTCATTTTCGAGGCGGTAGCGGTCCATGTTGATGTCACCCTTCATGCCCGCATTCTGGGCGGCAATCGCCTGACCATAGCGAGGCATAAGCATCGACTGGGCCTGGGTTGGCGTGGCCACGAGCCAAAGGGCCATGACCGCTCCGGCAGACAGTGCAATCCTGAAGACGGGTGCCATGCTGTGTCTCCTCTCCAAGGGGCTCACGGCTGACCTCAGCCTCGACCCAGATCTTTGCCATTCACGCGAAGTCGGCCTTGCGACCGAATGATGCCGCCCGACGGTATCACAGAACCCCGAAACTCCAAAAATCCACTGCAGCGGGTTTCGGCGCGTGGACAATCCTGTTCTGGTTGCGGCGGTGAAAATTGAGGGGCCGGAAGATGCAACCCTTCAGCGGCCCTGACGTTTTTCGCCTTGGTTTTCAATTCTCGAGGAAGTCCCATGAACATGCGTATCGTTTCCGCCGCCGCCGTGGCCGCCCTGGCGCTTGGCGTCACCGCCTGCTCCAAGTCCGAACAAGCCGCTGCCGAGGCTGACGCCAACGCCATGGCCACTGACGCTGCCGCGGCTGCCGATCATGCGGGTGACGCCATGGCTGAAGCCGGCAGTGCCGCTGCCGAGGAAGCCTCCCAGGTCGGGGCTGCGGTGGCTGATGGTGCCAGCGATGCGGCCCACAACGTCGATCAGGCCACCGACAAGATGGCTGCCGACGCCGCCCACTGATCGTAAAGATCTCTAAAGGACAGGGCCGCCCGGACCTCCGGGTGGCCCTTTTCTGCGCCATGCGGCGGGCAGGACAGATCCTAGCGGTCCGCTTCGTCGACCAGCGCCTGAATCACCCTCCGGGCCTGCGGGCTCGACCAGTCGGCTGCCCCGGTGACGGATGCCCGCACTCGACCCTGGCGGTCGATCAGCACCGTTTGCGGCATGGCCCCTGCTCCGGGCAGACGGAAGGGAAGGGTGAAGGCTGGCTGGCGATAGAAGGTGAGAGGGGCGTTCTGGGCCATAAAGGCGCGCGCCGGTTCGGCCTGGGACGCCACGGCATCGACGTTGACGACCACCACCGCCACCTGGGACGGATCGATCTGCCGGGCCAGAGCCGCCAGGGTCGGCATCTCTTCCTTGCACGGGGCACACCAGGTGGCCCACAGGTTCAATACCACCACCTTGCCCTTGAAATCGGCCAGGGTGACCGCCTGCCCGTCCGGCCCCTCAAAGGTGTCAGTGGGGACCGGCGCGGGCGATGACAGAACCTCCAGCTTGGCCATCGGACCGGTTGCCCCGGCTTTCAGGGAATCTTCGTTCGGATTGGTCCGCTCAAACTTGGTCTGCGGCAGATAATGCAGTAGCACCCCGGAAAGGATGAGCGGGCTTGCCACCAGAAGCCCCCTGCCACGATCAACACCACCATCCAGGGCCGCAGTGTTCTCTTCGGCTTTCGGGAATCTTGCATGACCGACGATACGCCTTCTGAAACCAACGACCCGGGTCAAGCCACTTCAGCTCCCGCAGGTCAAGACATGTGGGGTGGCCGCTTCTCGGCCCGGCCCAGCGACATCATGCAGGCCATCAATGTTTCCATCGGCGTCGACAAACGCCTGTGGGCCCAGGACCTGGCCGGATCACGGGCCCACTGCCGCATGCTGATGGCCCAAGGGATCATTCGACCCGAGGACGGAGAGGCAATCCTCACCGGGCTGGACACCATCGAGGGCGAAATCCGGGACGGCACCTTTCCCTTCCGTGAGCAGTTTGAAGACATCCACATGAATGTGGAGGCCCGGTTGAAAGAGCTGATCGGGGAGCCGTCCGGTCGGCTGCACACGGCGCGCAGCCGCAATGATCAGGTGGCCACCGATTTCCGCCTGTGGGTGCGCGATGCCTGTGACGGAGCCCGTGCCGCCCTGATCGACCTGCAGCGAACCCTGCTGGATCAGGCCGAGGCCAACGCCGATGCCCTGATGCCCGGCTTTACCCATCTGCAACCGGCCCAGCCGGTGACCCTGGGCCACCATCTGATGGCCTATGTGGAGATGTTCGGACGTGACGCCAGCCGCTTTGCCAATGCCCGCGTCCGCATGAACGAGAACCCGCTCGGGGCGGCAGCCCTGGCTGGATCGCCGTTCCCGATTGATCGCCACATGACCGCCCAGGCCCTGGGCTTCGATCGGCCGATGGCCAACAGTCTGGATGCGGTGTCGGACCGCGACTTTGCCCTGGAGGCGCTGGCGGCTGCGTCGATCTGTGCGGGACACCTCTCGCGCCTGGGTGAGGAGATCGTCGNNTGGATGACGCCCCAGTTCGGCTTTGTCAGCCTGCCGGATGATCTGACGACGGGCTCGTCGATCATGCCACAGAAGCGCAATCCGGATGCGGCCGAACTGGTGCGGGCCAAGACCGGGCGCATCCTGGGGTCACTGGTGGCCCTGTCGACGGTCATGAAGNGCNTGCCGCTGGCCTATTCCAAGGACATGCAGGAGGACAAGCCGCCGGTGTTCGAAGCCTTTGATGCCTTGGGCCTGGCCCTGGGGGCGATGACAGCGATGGTTCGCAACCTGCAGCCAAACCGCACGCGCATGGCTGCCGCCGCCGGCGCGGGCTATTCGACCGCTACGGACCTGGCCGACTGGCTGGTGCGCGAACTGGACCTGCCGTTCCGTCAGGCGCACCATGTCACAGGAGCCGCCGTCAAGCGGGCGGAAGCTTTGGGCGTGGATTTGGCGCAACTGCCCCTGGCCGAACTGCAGGCTTTGGAGCCCGGTATCGACGAAGCGGTTTACAAGGTGCTGTCGCCTGAGGCTTCCTGTGCCAGCCGTCAGAGCTTTGGCGGCACCGCGCCCGATCAGGTGCGCGCTCGCATCGCCGACTGGAGATCCCGCCTGTGACCCGTTCCAAAGCTACCTCCGCCGTGATTCTCCTGCTGGCGGCGGCGCTCAGCGTTTCGGCGTGCGGTCGCATGGCCGATCCTATGGCCCCGCCAAAGCGGCAGACCGAACGGGCTCCGCGTGATGCCAATGCTCGGCCGCTGCCGGAACCGGCCACCATCAACCAGCCCAATCGTCAGGCACCGATCGACGGGTTGGGGGCAATCCGCACGACGGTTCCGGCAACAATCCGCGCTAGATGCCGCAGGCCATCCGGACCCATTTCCCGCGTATCGATGGGGCCCTGTGCGTTGAGGACGTGGCCCTGGAGGAGATTGCCGAGCTGGTCGNNGGTACGCCGGTGCACGTCTATTCCTCAAGCGGGATGGAACGGGCCTATCGCCAGTTCAGCCGGGCAATTGCGACACATCAGGACCGTCTGGGCGACGCGCTGATCGCCTACGCCGTCAAGGCCAATCCCAATCTGTCAGTCATCGCCACCTTTGCCCAGCTGGGTGCCGGGGCCGATACAGTGTCCGAAGGCGAGATCCGGCGGGCCATGGCCGCTGGTGTGCCGGCCGGGCGTATCATCTTCTCCGGGGTCGGCAAGACCGATGCGGAGCTGGCGCTGGCCATCCGCGTGGGTGTGCGCCAGATCAACATTGAGAGCGCCGCCGAGCTGTTTCGTCTCATGGTTATTGCCGACGCCATGCAGGCAACCCCGGCGGTGGCGATCCGGGTCAACCCTGCTGTCGGAGCCGGGNGGCACCGCAACATCACGACAGGCGGCGCACACGACAAGTTTGGCGTGCCGATGGACCAGGCGCTGGACCTCTATGCTGCCGCCCACGCCTCGCCCAATGTGAAGCCGGTGGGGCTGGCCTGCCATATCGGCAGCCAGATTGCCGACCTCGGGCCTCTGGAGGCCGGGTTCCGATCCCTGACCCAGGCCACGCGCGNNCTGCGAAGTGCCGGTATGCCTGTCACACGGCTGGATCTGGGCGGCGGTCTTGGCGTCCCCTATGCGGGCCAGCAGACCCCTGTTCCGTCGATCGAAGCCTATGTGGCGATGGCCGCGCGGGTGCTGGACGGGCTGGAGGTCGAGGTGGCCTTCGAACCGGGGCGGGTGCTGACAGCGACGTCGGGTCTGTTGCTGGCGTCGGTTATCCAGGTCAATGAACGACCAGGGCAGGAGGGGCGGGCCGGACGAAGGTTTGTGGTCCTCGACGCGGGCATGAATGACCTGATGCGCCCGGCGCTCTATCAGGCCCACCACGCCATCGAGCCCATCCTGGAGCACGATGGCCCCACCGAGCCATGCGATTTTGTCGGCCCGATCTGCGAATCGACGGACTTCTTTGCGCGCGACCTGCCGTTCGGCCCGGTCGAGGAAGGCGATCTGGTCGCGATCATGGATACCGGGGCCTATGGGGCCACTATGGCCAGCGAATATAACTCCCGCCCTCTGGTGCCCGAGGTTCTGGTGCGTGAGGATGACTGGTCGCTGATCCGCACCCGTCCGACCTATGACGACCTGCTGGATCGCGAACTCAAGGCCGACTGGCTGGACTAGGATTGGGCTGCATGGGTCGTATTGCGCCTGCGGTGCTGGTTCCGGCCTTCACCGCCCTGATGGCTTTGGGGGCCCGGCTGGAGGTGCCGATGGTGCCGGTGCCCATGACGATGCAGACGTTTGCCGTGCTGTTGGCGGGGGCCGCATTGGGCCCGGTTTGGGGCACAGCCTCGGTGCTTCTTTATTTGGCGCTGGCGTTGCTTGGGCTGCCCCTCCTTGCGGATGGCGCTGCGGGTCTGGGGCCGTTCAGCGGGCCGACCGCAGGCTATCTGGCCACGTTTCCCGTGGCCGCAGCCCTGGCAGGCCTGGCAGGTGTCCGGGGCGGGCTGGACGGCACATGGCGGGCCACTGGCCTGCTGTTTGGCCTGCATCTGATGATCCTGACGCTCGGCGGCCTGTGGTTGGCCAAGAGTCTCGGCCTGTCGGCAGCCATTGCGTCAGGCTTTGCCCCGTTTCTGGTCGGTGCTGGGGCGAAATCGCTGCTAGCCGCCCTCGCGGCCCCGCCTCTGAGATCAAGACTTTCGGCGAACTGACGCGGCAATCTTTGCAACCCGATTGCGCGTGAGGCGATTTGGCACTGGCGTTTCTGTGAAGTCATGTCAAAAGCCGCCGCATGAGACTGAAGTGGATTGATCACCCCGGTCGGGGTCGCTTGGCCATCACGCCCCGTCCGGACGGTGGCGAGGATCTGGAACCGCAACTGGCAGCCTGGGCCCAGGTCGGGGTCAATCGTGTGGTGTCCATGCTGGAGCCTGCCGAGGCCGACATGCTGGGTCTGGCGCGCGAGGGCGAGCTGTGCGCGGCCCATGGAATGGCCTTTCACAACTTTCCGNTACCGGACCATGGTACGCCCGAAAGCCTCGAGGCGCTGGTTCCTCTGGTCACCGAGATTGTCGCTGGTCTGGACCGGGGCGAACGCATTGCCATCCACTGCCGCGCGGCATTGGGCCGGGCTCCGCTGGTGGCCTGTTCTGCGCTGGTGGCGCGCGGGGTCAATGTCGACGAGGCCATCCTCAGCGTCGGCCATGCCCGCAAGTCGATCATTCCCGAGACCGAGGATCAGGCGAAGTTCGTCAAGGCGTTCGCCGCCTATGTGAAGGCCCATCCGATCGAGCGACTGGTCGAGGCCCGCTGATCCGGATCAGGCCTGCCGCACGAATTCCAGGAAGACGGGTGCCGTGTCGCCCAGCTTNTTNTCCTCATAGCGTGTCGTGACGTGGTCGGGCGGAGCCAGCTGCCAGTCATCTGACTGTTCGGCCAGCCAGGTCAGGCCGGGCGTGCGCGTAAATCGCTCCAGGGCCCAGTCGGCATAGTCCTTCCAGTCGGTGACAAATCGCAACCGCCCGCCCGGTTTGAGCAGGCGCACGAACTCCGCCGCCGTCTCCTCCTGAACCAGGCGCCGCTTCTGATGGCGCGCCTTGGGCCAGGGGTCCGGGAACAGGATCATGATCCGGTCGAGACTGGCATCGGGCATGGCCGCCATAATGGCCCGGGCATCATCGGCATGCAGCCGCACATTGGTCAGACCCCGTTCCTCGATGTGACGAAGGGCCGAGCCGACGCCGTTCAGGAACGGCTCACATCCGATCATCACCGTGTCGGGATGACGACTGGCCTGTTCGGCCAGGTGCTCACCGGCCCCGAAACCGATCTCGAGCCAGGCCGACTTGGCCCCTGGCATCAGGGCCAGGGGATCGATCGGTCCCTCGGCGGGGTCGGGCACGGCGATGCGTGGCAGCAGGCTGTCGAACAGAGCCGCCTGCCGTGGCTTCAGGNNGCGTGACTTGATGCGGCCAAAGGAGCGCAGCGGCCCNCAGGTGGGCGGTATATCTGACATGGCGGGGCCTATAGCCGACCCTCCCGCCGATGGGGAGGCCCAGCGGTCAGTCCGGGTAGAGGAGCCTCAGGCCAGCGCCTTGAGCCGCTCGACCAGATCGGTCCGCTCCCACGAGAATCCGCCATCGGCCTCAGGCTCACGACCAAAGTGACCATAGGCGGCGGTGCGGCCGTAGATCGGCTTGTTCAGGCCCAGGTGCTGGCGGATCGACCGCGGCGTGGCCCCGCCGATCATGGCCGGCAGTTCGCGTTCCAGAAGCGATTCGTCGATCTTGCCGGTGCCATGCAGGTCGACGTGAACCGACTGGGGCTGAGCCACACCGATGGCATAGGAGAGCTGGATGGTGCAGCGGTCCGCCAGACCTGATGCCACGACGTTCTTGGCCAGATAGCGGGCGGCATAGGCGGCCGAGCGGTCAACCTTGGTGGGGTCTTTGCCGCTGAAGGCCCCGCCACCATGCGGGGCGGCGCCGCCATAGGTGTCGACAATGATCTTGCGTCCGGTCAGGCCGGAATCCCCATCGGGTCCGCCGATCTCGAAAACACCGGTCGGATTGATGTGCCAGACGGTCTCATTGGTGATGAAGCCGGTGGGCAGGACGGCCTCCACAACCGGCTTGACGATGGCGGCGACCTCGGCCTGGCTCAGACCCTTGCGGTGCTGGGTCGAGACCACGATCGACGATGCCCGCACCGGCTTTCCGTCTTCGTAGAACAGCGACACCTGGCTCTTGGCATCGGGCTCCAGCGCCGTTTCGCCACCGTGACGCAGTTCGGCCAGGCGACGCAGAATTCCGTGGCTGTAAGCCAGGGTGGCCGGCATCAGCTCCGGCGTCTCGTTGGAGGCATAGCCAAACATGATGCCCTGGTCGCCAGCGCCTTCATCCTTGGTGTCGGTGGAATCGACGCCCACGGCGATGTCGGCAGACTGCCCATGCAGGTGGTTCTCAAAGCTCAGCGTCTGCCAATGGAAGCCGTCCTGCTCATAGCCGATGCGCTTGACCACATCGCGAACGACCCGCTCAATCTCGGCCTCAATGCCGGGAGCCCAGTTGCCATTGGTGTCCATGATGTTCTGACCACGGATCTCACCAGCCAAGACCACACGGTTGGTGGTCGTCAGGGTCTCGCAAGCCACGCGGGCCTCGGGGTCGCGGGCCAGGAACAGATCGACGACGGCATCCGAAATCTGATCGGCAACCTTGTCGGGGTGGCCTTCGGAAACACTTTCGGAGGTGAAATAGAAGGTGGTGCGGGACACNGGAGAGGCTCCTGGCCAAAGGGTTCGGGCGCGAGACATATAAAGATATCCTTATATGTGCAAGAGAGCTTTGCGTGGCGGATCGTCTTTGTTGCCGGCGGTCGTTAAGCTGAGCCGATGCCCGACCCGTGCTGTGCCCCCAAACCGACACCTCACCCCGCCCTGCTGCAGGCTTTGGCGGGGTTGCGCGACGCCGCCCCTGATGACCGCGTTCCGCTGCTGATCGTAGCCGGGTGCCAGGGATCCGGTAAGACGACCCTCTGCCGGCACGCGGCAAAGATCTTGGGTGGGGCGCAGATCTCAATCGATGATGTCTATCTGACCCGCGCCGAACGGGAGGCTCTGGCCCGGACTGTGCACCCTCTGTTCGCGACCCGGNGGCCTCCGGGGACTCATGATCTGGGCCTGCTGCGTCGCTTGATCGAACAGTTGCGCCGGGCGGGGCCGGATGACCTGACCCTGCTGCCAGATTTCGACAAGCGCGGAGATGATCGCAGATCCCGCGATCAGTGGCACCGGTTCACGGGTCGGCCTTCGGTCATCCTGATCGATGCCTGGTGCCTGGGGGCCGTGCCCGAGAAGGACGCAGACTTGGCGCGGCCCATCAACCGGCTGGAGGCGACACAGGACCCGGACGGGACCTGGCGGCGGCATATCAATGATCTTCTGGCCGGTGACTACGTGCGCTTTGTCGATGAGGCCGACGGCTTGCTGTTTCTCAAGGCACCCGGCTTTGACGTCGTGCAGGACTGGCGCTGCCAGCAGGAGGCGACGCTTCTGGGACTAGCGCCGCAAGACCTGCCCCAGGCCGAGCGCGACCGCCTGGCGGACTTTATCCAGTATTTCGAGCGGCCCACGCGCCGGATGCTGGCGGGCGGGGTTCGGGCCGATGTGGTCGCGCGTCTGGACGAGCAGCGCCGGGTGTTGAACATCGCCGCATCAGACTGAACCGGCCTAGTCAGCGGCGGGCATTGTCCCGGCGTTGATGGCGATGCGGCCGACCAGGCCTTTGACGATCAGGTCCAGCGGCGAGCCCTCGCGATAGTCGGCCGCGGCGACGAAGTTGACCCGATCCTCGGAAATCAGGCTGTAGAGCTTGTCCTGGTCACGCTTGGAATTGCGCGGGTCATAGACGGCGATGGAATAGCCGCCCTTGGTGTGCATCATCTTCATGGTCGGCACGTCGGTATCGCCATCGCCCAGGAAGATCATGCGGTCGAACGGCACGGGACGGTCCTGGTCGGGCACGAAACGGTTGATCCGCTCGTGATCGTAGTGGTTCAGCACCCCNTTGTTGATGCGGAACAGATACTGGGTCTTGGTGGTGTAGTTGACGCCAACGGCCGGCCAGATGGCCTGACCCTGCTCGTCATAGACGAAGTGGCTGGCAAAGATGTGCTTGAAGGCATCGCGGATCGGGCAGCCGTCGATCATCTCCTCCAGCCCGGCGGAGATGATGTAGTGCTCGATGTCCAGGCCGAAGCGGGCCCCAAAGGCATTGATGCGGTCAAACCAGCCCGGGCCGGTCAGATCAGACTTCAGCCCGTCGAACAGCTTCACATCCTCGCCATGCTCGCGCAGCACCTGACGGGTGATGGGCAGGCCATTGTCCCGCGCCATCTTCAGCATCAGCTGCATGTACATCAGGATGTTGTCGCCATCAGCGGACTGGGTCAGGGTGTCTGCGGCCCCNCAGAACTCACCGGCATCCATGCCGACCGAAGGGATGAAACTGACCTCCTGCATATTGCCTCGGGCCAGGGTGCCGTCGAAGTCGTAGATCAGGGCGGTCTTGAGCATGGGGATCGGTCTTGGCAGCGAGAACGAGGGGCGGTGGCCAACCCGAGGTCAGCGTGGGAACTCCCTAGCACCTAATGTCCGGAGCCCGAACCGTCATTTAGGCCTCAACAGCAGTTGGACCTGCGACCACGGCTCTGAGGGGAAGGTGAAGGATGAACGTGGCCCCTTCGCCCGGCTCGCTCTGCACTTCGGCCCAGCCGCCGTGAAGCTCGACCAGCGCCTTGACCAGCGCCATGGCCACCCCGGGCCCACCNCGCTCGCGCTTGATGAAGCGGTCAAACACATGGGCCTGCAAATGATAGGGGATGCCCCGACCGGTATCGCGCACCTTGATGCGGACTTCCTCGGGGCCTGCTTCCGCAGACAGGGTGATCTGCCCGCCCTCGCTGATGGCACGGATGGCGTTGTCCAGCAGGTGGTCGAGCGCCTGGGCCAGACGCGGGCCATCGGCGCGAATGGGCGTCAGATCCGAGGAACAGTTGACGTCCAGACTGGCCTTGCGGCCCTCGACGCGGGGACGCACCGTCTCTGCGGCCTGCTGCAGCAGGTCACAAACCCGCACATCGCTAAGCGACAGCTCCATTTCACCCGCGTCAATCTGGGCCATATCGAGCACATCATCGATGGAGCGGGCCAGTTGGCCAGCCGCTACCCGGATCGCCCCGGCATGCTGGCGGCTGCGCTCCGGCAGGTCGGACATGGTTTCCAGAAGCTCGGCATAGCCCACCACGGTCGTCAGCGGGGCCCGCAGCTCATAGGATACGCTGCCTACAAACTCTCGCTTCAACAGCTGGCTTTCGTCCAGGGCGGCCGCCTTGGCCTCCAGGGCCTGCTCAAGTTCACGCTGGGCGGTGACGTCCGAGAAAGCCACCAGCGTCGCACCGTCGGGCAGAGGCCGGGTCTGCCAGGCGGCAATGCGGCCATCGGTGGTTCGTCCCTCGCCGAAAATGGCCACGCGGCTTTCGGGATCCGGATCGGCCACGCGCGCCTTCAGCCCCATCCACAGGCCGGTATCGGGCAGGACCAGTCGACACAGCTCGGCCACGGCATCGAAATCAACGCCATGGCCCAACTGCTCGCGGCCAATGCTCCAGAAGGTTTCAAAAGCGTCGTTGTGAAGGCGCAGTCGACCGTCCGATCCGAACACCGCTACGGCGTCATTCAGCTTGTCCAGGGTCGCCATCTGGACCTGCATCTGGGCGTTGTAGCGGCTTCGGAGCTTGAGCTCATTGGTGATGTCCGAGAACAGTAACAGGACGCCACCTAGCGGGTGCGGCTGGCGCACGACGCGCAGGGTGCGGCCATCGGGCAGATGCCAGCTGTCATCCGGTGCCGCCTTGGCCGCTCCGTAAAAGTCCAGCTCCTGAGCCTTGAACCCCGGATAGTCGATGACCTCCGGGATCAGACGACGTTGGCGAAGGCGATCCAGCAGCTCGGAGTGACTGGGGCGCTCGTCCAACCAGGCCGGGTCCAGATCGAAAAGGGCCTGGAAGGCGGTGTTGTGAAACGCCAGACGCTTGGACGGCCCGAAGATGGCCACCGCATCGGCGATGTGGTTCAGCGTCNNGTCGTGGGCCTCGACGTGCCGGCGCAAGGTGTCGCGGGTCTCTTCGGCCTCGGTCATGTCCAGCGCAAAGGCCAGCACGGCACCCGCGGGACCCGGAAGGGGCTCAGCCAGGATTTTCCACGCCTTGCGCCGCCCGCTGCCGGTCGTCCAGCGGAAGCCCTCCTGCCGGACCTGGGTGCGCCTCGCCTCGGCCAACAGCGCCTCAGCCCCGCGATCAAAGGCCACCTTCTGTTCGATCGCTTTCTCCAGGCTGGCGGTGTGGGTTTCAGCCAGCCAGGCCTGATTGGCCCAGACCAGCATGCCGGATTTGTCGATCACCCACGTCGGGTTGGGCGAGGCATCGGCCAAAAGGCCCAGACCGCCCCAATGCCCCTGCGGCTTGCTGTCGGGTTGTGAGACCTTGAGCCAGGCCTCGCCGCTCACCGGCCGTCCTTCGACCAGCCAGGTGCCTGAGGCCATATCCAGGCTAACTTCGAACGGGGTGCCCTGATCAAGCAGGGCCGTCAGCGAAGATCGTGCGACCTGGGAAAGGGCGGCCATCAGCGGGGCTGCCTTGGCGTCTTCATAGACCGATGCCACCGCGTCCGACCCGCCATTGAGCAAGGCAACCAGGTCGGCAGGCCCGTAGACATCGGTAGCCAGACCCAGGCGGTCCAGCCGGACGCGAATATCGCCAAAGCCTGCCAGGGCGGCGTCCTGGGTCCGGATTTCCTCCGCCAGGGCATCGGCGCGCTCGGCCTCCCGGCGTGCCTGGGCGGACAGACGCCGGTCGAGTCGCCAGGCCCAAACCGTCATGGCCAAGCCAAGCCCACCGGCACCTGCCGTCGCTACATAGGCAATGTCAGCGTGAGCCATGCGTCCCAACCCAACGATTCGGCCACCATAGCCGAAGTTGCGGCCATTGCGACCGGGGTGGTCGCGACAATATTCAGACCATGCACACGACGTCTGACCTGACATGGAATGATCAGCTGGCTCCGACGCTGGACGACTTTGCTCGGCTGGCCCAACGCGCGTTCAGAGCCTTGCCCGAGCCCTTCCGTTCGGTGTCTGCCGATGTGGTGATCCGCATCGACGACTTTGCCGATGAGCAGACCCTGAGGATGATGGGGATGGAGGATCCGTTCGAACTGTCCGGGCTCTATCACGGCATTGACATCGGTCACCGCGAGCAGATGGGGCTGGCGGCTGAGCCCAGCCGCATCTTCCTGTACCGGCGCCCCATCCTTGAAGAGTGGATTGAGCGCGGCAACGTGGGCCTGCAGGAACTGATCACCCATGTGCTGGTCCACGAGATCGCCCACCACCTCGGCCTGGACGATGACGAGATCCACCATATCGAGGACGAGGCCTGAGGCCGCTGCGGGCCACTACCTCAAAGCGGCTGCTGCACACGTGGGTGTTCGCGCTTCGCAAATGAACACCGGTGGCCGTTGGCGAACTCGACGTGTCAGTTGATGCAATGGCGATGGCGTTCGCCGATGCGGTGCGCTGAGGTCAGGTCATCGAGGCCCGGCTGTCGGGTCTCTCTCCTGATTGAGGCCCATCCAAATGAATATCGTCACCCTGTCCGCGATCGCTACGGTCCTGCTGTCGTCAACGGCCGCCTGCGCCCCTGCAAACGCTAATGAGCCCCCTGACCGCTTCCATGCCGGGAACGACCTCTGTGGCAACCCTGACCTTCAACCTCGACAGAGGTGCCCGCACGGGCCGCATCCTGATCGCCCTGTTCGATAGTCAGGCCGCCTATGACGGCGATGGTCAACCGGCACGCCAGGCCATGGTCGATGCCGCCACTGATCCGGCCTCGGCGGTCTTTGAAGGTCTGCCGTCCGGGACCTACGCCGCACGGATGTACCACGATGTGAACGGCAATGGCCGCCTGGACACCAACCCCTTTGGCATGCCGACAGAGCCCTATGCCTTCTCCAACAACGCGGTGGGCAACATGGGTCCAGCCCGCTGGGACCGCGCCAGCTTTGCCGTGGACGGCGACACCGCTCAGACCATCCGCATTCGCTGAGCCCGGCGGCCTATTCCTGACCCCAACTCTCGCCACGGGCGGGCGCGTGGCTTGAGGGCCCGAGCCTGGCCCACCTGACCCTGGACCGAAAGACTTAAGATGATTGCTTCGCGCCGTACTTTCCTGATGGGAGCTGCCGCCGCATCGGCTGCCGCCCTGACCNCCGACATGGCCCGTGCGGCGCAGGCCATGCTGGCAACGCCGGACTGGAGCCTGGTCACCGGAGACATCGAAGCCGATGTCGCGCCCCAGGCCATGCGTCTGGTTCAGGGTCGGGCACCCGCCGGCCTGTCGGGGATCCTTTATCGCAACGGCCCGGCCAAGTTCCGTCGGCCGGGACGCAATGCCGAGCATTGGTTCGACGGTGACGGTCTGATCCGGCGTTTTGCCATCGACGGCGACCAGGTTCAGCTCGCGGCCCGCTTTGCCGACACCCCCAAGCGGCGCCAGGAAAGCCGTCTGGATGCCATGGTGATGCCGGGCTTTGGCACCCAGCCAGATCCCCGTGCCGAGATCAGCTCTGCCGACGATGTGTCTGCGGCCAATACGTCTGTCCTGCTGGCCGNNGGGGACCTGTGGGCCCTTTGGGAGGGCGGCTCGCCCCTGGCCATGGATCCGATCTCCCTGGAGACGCGCGGCTTTGTCTCCCTGCGCCCGGATCTGAAGGGCATGCCGTTTCTGGCCCACNCCCGGATCGAGCCGGACGGCACGATCTGGAACCTGGGCCTTGGGGCGAGTCAGGCCATCGTGTGGCGGCTGTCCCCGGAAGGCAGTTTGCAGGATGCCCAGGTCGTCGCCTTGCCCCGAGCCAGTTATCTGCATGATTTCACAGCGACCGATCGGCATCTGGTGATCGTGCTGCAGCCCTGGGTCCGGGTGCGCAACACCATGCCGTTTGCCGACGGATTTGAATGGCAGGCCGGTGCGGGTACCCAGGTGCTCGTCCTCGACAAGAACGACCTGAGCCAGCGCAGGGTCTATGAGTTGCCGGACTTCGGCTTCTTCCACCTGGGCGATGCCTGGCGTGACGGCGACGACATCCGCTTCGATGTCTGCGCCCTGCCGGACATGGACTTTGCGGCGCGCGGTGCCCAGCGGGTGCTGAATGGTGTGCCGGTCGGCGGCGAGCCGGCCCGGCTGGCCCTGGCGACGCTGCGCGCGAACGGCACGGCCGATTTGCAACGTCTCCCGGTGATCGGTGAGTTTCCCAAGGGCGATCCGCGCCGCGCGGGTCTGCCGCGACAGCTGACGGTGCATACCACCGGGGAAACGCCGGATCGCCCGTTCGCCTCGGCGATCGGGGTCACAGACTGGTCGAGCGGCCAGAGCCGGGCATTTGACTTCGGCCTGAACCACGTCACCGACGAANTCCTGTTCGTGCCGCGACCGGGTGGTAACCGTGAAGACGACGGCTGGCTGGTGGGTCCGAGCCTCAACCTGGCTGAGCGGGCAACAGAGCTGCACGTTCTCGATGTTGCGCGAATCGAGGATGGCCCCGCCGCCACCTGGCGCGCCAGTGTGGCCCTGCCGGCCGCCTTTCATGGAACCTGGCAGGGCTAGCGCTTCACCACCAGCCGTCGGCCCGCAGAGCGCGGGCATAGCGGCGACTGACGGGTACCTCCAAGCCACCTTCCAGGGTCAAGGTGGCGCGCCCGTCGCCCCGCTTGACCTCACGCACAGCATTCCTGGCCACCCACCAACTGCGATGAACCTGGGCTCCCTCCAGCCCCTCCAGTTCAGCCACGGCATCGGACATGCGCATCAGGATCATGTCCGATCCGCGGTTGGTGTGGATGCGAAGGTAGTGGTCCTCGGACTGAACGGCCTGCACATCCGCGCCGCGCAGCTTCGGTGGCAGACGATCCAGGAAGCGCACGGACGGCTGTTGGTTGGGGGAGCCATGAGTCTGCCGGGGCCGGTCCATGACATGGCCCAGAGCCGTCATTGCGGCCGAGATGATGTAAACCGGGGCAACCAGGTGCGACAAGTCACCGACCCGCCACGCGCCGCCGACAAACAAGTTGGTCAGCACCCAGATCAGACCGGTCAGGGGCAGGGCGATGGCAATGCTCATCAACACGCCACGCAGGATCGGTCGCTCGTCCAGGGCCGACCAGGTGGTAAACAGATGCGCGATGACGCCGCCGACCGCGGCCCCGGCCCCCATCATCAACGGCCAGTATGCCAGTCGCCAGGTCAGGGATTCCTGGCCCGAGTTGAAGGCCCCAGTCAGCGCCAGGAAGATGCCCACCGCGATCGCGGCGGCCAACCCTTTGAGCCATCCCTGAATGGCCTCTCGCGGCGGAAGTCTGATGGCGTGCCTCACCCTTGCCGCTCCCGCTATGCCTGGTTGGCAGCACACACGGCACGAAACCCCGCCGCAGTATACTGCACCATGTAGCGATGGGCGGAATCCAGGTCGCCGGAGCGGCACAGTCCATTGGACAGGCGATCCAGGCGCCCGGTTTCNCCNAGCGTCAGGGTCAATGCCCCCGAGAGCATGTGATAGGCCCAGTAGAGGTCCTCATCGCGCGCCTCGGGCATGATCTGGCGAACCAGTTCGATCAGTCGCCGGATGGCGGGNTCGTAATAGCGGGCCATGATCTCGCCACCAAAGGTGGGATTGGCATTGGTCTGGGCCACGAGGGCCGAATAGTGCTTCCAGCCCGGGCCGCCCTTAAGNGACCATTCGAACGGCGGGCGCAGAAAGGCATCGAACAATCCTTCCAGCGTCATGGCGTCGCCGACGTCCCGCGCATAGCGATTGATGGCCTCGACCCGCTCATTGTTCCACACCTCGGCGCGGCGAATGAAGACGGCATCGAACAGGGCCCGCTTGGCCCCGAAATAATAGTGCACCAGGGCCGTATCGACCCCGGCTTCGCGTGCGACCTCACGAATGGTCACGCCATAGAAGCCGTGCTGGGAAAATAGCGCCTCGGCCGCGTCGAGAATGGCATCGCTGGCTTGGCCGCTGGCATTCGCCTTGGCTTTGGTCGGGCGTCCGCGTTTGGCTGCACCCGCACGCGCCACAGGCGCGATCCGAGCCGCTGCAGGTTCGACCGGGACGACAGGTGAGGTATCGCGGGAGGCTTTTCACGCATGGCCAAGGCATGGCCCAACCTGACCTTCAGTGCAATGTCGCCGGACGCCACGGCGACCTGATGGGGTGTGCACCGGTGCCACAGGTCATTGCCAAGCGTGACTGTGGCCCCAATGATCGTTTGACAGGCAGGCGATTTCGGGTAGCTTCCAGGAAAATCATTGAACGCTGAATAAATGGCGTCTTTGGGAAACGAAATCGGGGACCAGAAAATGAAGACTATCGTGAAGACCGCCCTGCTGGCGGGTGCGGCCTGGAGTGCGCTCGCCACCGGCGCCCTGGCGCAGGATGCCGGTTCGGCGCCGAACGGACAGGAAGCCACCAACATCGACGACATCGTCGTGACGGCGCGTCGCCGGGACGAGCAGTTGAAGGACGTGCCGATCGCCGTCTCAGCTCTGGGCGAGGAGCGCCTGGAACAGACCGGTGCCGCGGACATCACGGCCTTGCAGCAGCAGACGCCCAATGCCACGGTTCAGGTGGCACGGGGCTCCAACTCGACCTTGATCAGCTTTATCCGCGGCATTGGCCAGCAGGACCCGCTGTGGGGTTTTGAGCCCGGCGTCGGCCTTTACGTCGATGACGTCTATATCGCCCGCCCGCAGGGCGCTGTTCTGGACATCTATGATGTTCGCCGCATCGAGGTCCTGCGTGGCCCGCAAGGCTCGCTGTATGGCCGCAACACGGTCGGTGGTGCTGTCAAATACGTGTCCAACCGCCTGTCGCTCGATCCGGAACTGACCCTGCGCGGGTCGTATGGTTCCTACAACCAGATCGATCTGCTGGCGGTCGGCAGCATGCCGATCACCGACAATTTCCGCATCGGCGCGGCCGTGGCCAACTATGAGCGCGACGGGTACGGCGAGAATATCAACACCGGGGCCGAGCACTACAACAAGGACGTGCTGGCCTATCGGGTCAGCGCCGAGTGGGAGCCGATGGCCAATACGTCGGTCCGTTTGGCCTATGACCATGTGCAGGACGATTCCAATCCTCGCCACGGGCACCGCGAAGTGGCCGGAGCTACCGCAGCCGGGCGGGTACTGGGCAGCGTTTATGACACCAACGCCGGCCTTGGCGATGACAACTCGGTCACCACTGAGGGCGCGTCCCTGACCATCGAACACCAGGTCAACGACATGGTGACGGTCAAGTCGATCTCGGCCTGGCGCAGCGGCGACACCGATACCCTGATCGACTTTGACAACACCCCGGCCCCGACGCTGGACATTCCGGCCTACTATTCGGACGAACAGTTCACCCAGGAATTGCAGGTTCTGTTTGATGCCGGTTCGGCCCAGGGCGTGTTCGGCATCTTCTACCTGGATGGCAGCGCCGAAGGGGCCTTTGACACCATCCTGGGTAACGCGGGCATTGTCATCGGCACCGGTGGTTCGGTCGACACGCAGAGCTTCGCAGCCTTCGGTGACGTCAGCCTGGATCTGTCTGATCGCCTGCACCTGTCGCTGGGAGGGCGCCTGACCCGCGACAAAAAGACGGGCTCTGTCTATCGCGCCAACTATCTGGGTGCGACCCGCAGTCCGCTCTTGGGCGGAACGGCGCGGGCGCCGGTCCTGCGGACGAACTACACCAACACACGCACGTTCGAAGAATTCACCCCGCGGGCGGCCCTGTCGTTCGACCTGACGCCGGACCTGACGACCTATGTGTCGTTCTCGCGCGGCTTCAAGTCCGGCGGCTTCGACATGCGTGGCGATGCCATCCTGACCCCGGACACGGTCAACGGTTATGATCCGGAAACGGTGGACGCCTGGGAAGTGGGTCTGAAGGGTTCGCTGGGCGACCGCTTCTTCTTCAGCTCGGCCCTGTTCCACAACCAGTATGAGGATCAGCAGGTAACGACCCAGGTTCCGGCCGGAGCCAGCATCGCCTCCTTCGTTGACAACGTCGGCTCGTCCACCTTCACCGGTGCCGAGGTCGAAGGGCGCTGGCAGATCTTCGATAGCCTGGCGGCCAACTTCGCTGTGGGCTGGCTCGATTCGAAGTTCGAGCGGTTCCTGCGCTACAACCTGCTGACCGCCCAATATGAAGACATCTCCAGCCAGGTCGTGCTGCAGAACGCCCCGGAATGGACCGGCTATCTGGGCCTGACCTGGACGGGCAACGTCATGGGCGGCAATCTGGCGATCACGCCGTCAGCCTCCTATCGCGGTGACTTCTCGATGTTCGAGTTCCCGAACCCGATCCTCGACCAGCAGGCTTACACCCTGGTCGACCTGTCGGTGGTCTGGACTGCCCCCAGCGATCGCTGGATGGTCGGTATCCACGGCAAGAACCTGACCGACGAAGAGTATCGCGTGGGCGGCTACAACTTCCCGGGTGCCCTCTTCGACAACTCGATCATCGGCTACTACGGCCCGCCGCAGACCTGGACCGCGACCCTGCAGGTCAAGTTCTGATCGATCTCTCCTGAAGCCTGATCTTTGTGATCCGGGCGGCAGTTCCTGCACGGAGCTGCCGCCCTTTTTCAGGTTGCGCCGACGCCAGTTGCCGCTAGCGTGGCCGCCTGAGTTTGGGGAACCCGTGCATGCAAATCTCTGCTGATCAACAGCCGTCGTCCCGCTATCGCTACTATGTGCTGGCGGTGCTGGTGCTGGTTTACATGCTCAACTTTCTGGATCGCCAGATCATCGGCATCCTGGGTCCCAAGATCATCGAAGAGTTCGACCTGACCGACACCCAGTTTGGTCTGTTGGGTGGGCTGGCCTTTGCCTCGGTCTATTCGACTCTGGCCATTCCTCTGGCCTGGGTGGCGGATCGCAAGAGCCGGGTCTGGATCATGACCGGGGCCCTGGCGGTGTGGTCGGGTTTCACCGCCCTGTGCGGCATGACCCAGAACTTTACCCAACTGTTCCTGGCCCGCATGGGTGTGGGCGTGNGGGAGGCGGGCGGCGTGGCCCCGGCCTATTCGCTGATCGCCGACTATTTTCCGCCGCATCAGCGGGCCCGGGCGCTGTCGGTGTTTGCCTTTGGCATCCCCACCGGCATGGCGGCCGGCACCCTGGTGGGCGGCCTCCTGGCCGTGGCCTATGACTGGCGGGTCTCATTCATCGTGGTAGGCCTGCTGGGGTGCTGATCGCGCCTGCTGCGGCTGACGGTGCGCGATCCCCAGCGCGGGGCCACCGATATCAAGCATGCAGTCGCCGATGTGGTCGACACGGTGGCCGATGTGGTCAAGCCATCGTCGGCGGGCCGGGTGGCGGCCACGATCATGACCCTGATAGGCTTGGCTGGGGTCGGCCTGTTTGCCGCCCTGGGGGCTGCTACCGGTGACTGGTNNCGGGGGCAGGTGTTTGGCTTTGGCGGCCTGCTGGCCCTGGTCATTGCCGCCTCCNTGTGGATTGCCCGCATGACCGCCAGTGTGGTCATGCCCAAGCCCAGCTTCTGGCTCCTGGCGCTCGGCGCAGCTTCGTCGTCGGTGTGTGGCTATGGCGTGGCCGGGTGGCTGCCCAGCTTCTTCATGCGCAGCTTTGACCTCTCCTTGCGTCAGGTCAGCTGGTACTATGCCGGCATCGCCCTGATCGGCGGTCTGATCGGCATCTGGATGGGCAGGGCGATCGCCGACAAGTTGGGCAAGCGCGGCAAGGGGGCCTATCCGCTGGTCCCGGCCATTGCCTTTTTGATTTCGGCTCCGTGCTTCATCCTGGCCATGAATACGCCATGGCTGATTGGCCTGGTCATGCCGGGCGGAGCCAGCCAGTCGACATCGCTGATCCTGGCCTTTCTGATTNTTCTGATCCCGACAGGGCTGAACCTGGCCTGGCTGGGGCCGATCACGGCCTCGGTCCAGCATCTGGTGCCCGCACCCATGCGCACCACGGCTTCGGCCCTATTCCTGTTGATGAACAACCTGCTCGGCATCGCCGTTGGCTTCTACTATTTCGGCTGGATGAGCGACCTTCTGGAGCCGCAGTTCGGGCAGGAGAGCCTGCGCTGGTCGATCTATACCGGCATGGGATTCTACATCCTGGCGGCGGTCCTATTGATCGGAGCCTCGCGCACCCTGAAGCGGGACTGGGTGGACTAAACGCCGAGCACCGGTTGCACCTGCAAAGCCGAGGGCCTATAAGCCCCGCCAAATCCTATCCTCTCCCAGGCGACGGTTCTTCCGATGAATATCCACGAGTATCAGGGCAAACAGCTTCTGAAGGGCTTTGGCGCACCCGTTGCGGAGGGCGTGGCCATCACCTCGGTCGATCAGGCAGAAGCCGCTGCCAAACAGTTGCCAGGTCCGCTCTATGTGGTGAAGTCCCAGATCCACGCCGGTGGGCGCGGCAAGGGCAAGTTCAAGGAACTGGGCCCTGACGCCAAGGGCGGCGTGCGCCTGGCCAAGTCGATCGACGAGGTTGTCGCCAACGCAAAAGAGATGCTGGGCAATACCCTGGTGACGGCCCAGACCGGCCCGGCAGGCAAGCAGGTCAATCGCCTCTATATCGAAGACGGGGCCGACATTGCCCGGGAGCTGTACTGCTCGCTGCTGGTCGACCGGGGCACGGGCAGGGTGTCCTACGTCGTCTCGACCGAAGGCGGCATGGACACTGAGGCGGTCGCCCACGACACGCCCGAAAAGATCCAGACCATCGACATCGACCCGGAAGCGGGCGTGACGGCGGCCAATATCGCCGAGCTGAACACGGCGCTGAAGCTGGACGGCGATGCGGCCAAGGACGGCGAGACCCTGTTCCCGATCCTGTATAAGGCCTTCCTCGACACCGACATGTCGATGCTGGAGATCAATCCGCTGATCGTCATGGAAAACGGCCACCTGCGGGTGCTGGACGCCAAGGTCAGCTTCGACGGCAATGCCCTGTTCCGCCACCCGGACATCAAGGACCTGCGCGACGAGACCGAGGAAGACGCCAAGGAGATCGAGGCGTCCGAATGGGACCTGGCCTATGTCGCCCTGGACGGCAATATCGGCTGCATGGTCAACGGGGCCGGGCTGGCCATGGCGACCATGGACATCATCAAGCTGTATGGCAAAGAGCCGGCCAACTTCTGTGATGTGGGCGGTGGCGCGTCGAAGGAGAAGGTCGCGGCGGCCTTCAAGATCATCACCCAGGACCCGGCGGTCGAGGGCATTCTGGTCAACATCTTCGGCGGCATCATGCGCTGTGACATCATCGCCGAGGGCGTGGTCGCGGCGGTGAAGGAAGTCGGTCTGCAGGTGCCGCTGGTCGTGCGCCTTGAAGGCACCAATGCCGAGCTGGGCAAGAAAATCCTGAACCAGTCCGGCCTGAATATCACCGCTGCCGATGACCTCGACGACGCCGCCCAGAAGATTGTCGNNCAGCGGTCGCCTAAGCGCCGCCATCGCCTCAGACACCAGAACCCAGAGTTCCCCATGTCCATTCTCGTCAACAAAGACACCCGTGTCCTGGTCCAGGGCCTGACCGGCAAGACCGGCACCTTCCATACCGAACAGGCGCTGCGCTACTACGGCACCAAAATGGTCGGCGGCGTTCACCCCAAGAAGGGTGGCGAGCTGTGGCATGGTTCTGAGGGCGAGACCCTGCCGATCTTTGCCTCGGTGGCCGAGGGCCGCGAGGCGACCGGAGCCGATGCGACGGTGATCTATGTGCCACCGGCGGGGGCCGCCGATGCCATCATCGAGGCCATCGACGCTGAAATCCCCTTCATCACCTGCATCACCGAGGGCATTCCGGTGCTGGACATGGTGCGGGTCAAGGCGCGGCTGGACCGCTCTAACAGCCGTCTGCTCGGCCCCAACTGCCCCGGCATCCTGACGCCGGAAGAGTGCAAGATCGGCATCATGCCGGGCAACATCTTCAAGAAGGGCAATGTCGGCATCGTCTCGCGTTCGGGCACCCTGACCTATGAAGCGGTGTTCCAGACCACCAATGAGGGCCTGGGACAGACCACGGCGGTCGGCATCGGCGGCGACCCGGTCAAGGGCACCGAGTTCATCGATGTGCTGGAGCTGTTCCTGGCCGACCCGGCGACGGAATCGATCATCATGATCGGTGAAATCGGCGGCGCGGCAGAAGAAGACGCGGCCCAGTTCCTGATCGACGAAGCCAAGAAGGGCCGCAAGAAGCCAATGGCCGGCTTTATCGCCGGTCGCACCGCGCCCAAGGGCCGCACCATGGGCCACGCCGGGGCTGTCGTCAGTGGTGGCAAGGGTGATGCGGAATCCAAGATCGCGGCCATGGAATCGGCGGGCATCCGCGTCTCGCCATCCCCGGCCCGACTGGGCACCACCCTGGTGGAAGTGCTGAAGGGCTAACCGCCGTCTTCAGCTTGGCACCTTGCATCCTTTAGACGGGCCAGACAAACTTCTGGCCGGTTTACCGATGGAGGGGCTGATGATCCGCCGAATCGTGACCTGTGCCGTCGGCCTTGTGCTGGCCAGCGCCTGCGCGCCTGCATCCACCGCCAGCGTTGCACCGGCGGCCCCAGGTCCAGCGGTCCAGCAGGCAGCCGGGCCGGTCTACGTCACACTCGTGGGAAACTATGTCGGCAAGGTCATACGCCTTGAGGTCGATGGCCAGGTGCTGGTCGAGCGCCGCATGACGTTTCCGCCGCCGGGGTCGAGGACCGTTACCTGATCCCGCTTGGGCCGCCCCGGTCCGTCCCGGTCAGACTGGATATTGAAGGCTGCCCCGGCCCCTGGACCAGTGAGATTGAGATCCAGCGGGGCCAGAACCACGGCCTGATCGTTCAAGGCTGTGACATCGAACTGCGCGGTTGGGACTGAATTCGGCCCATCGGGTGCAAAACCAGCCAAAAAGCCCCGATTCCGCCATGACCTGTTAGACAGTTCGGCCTATATGGGGCGGCGCACGGGCGCGGATGGCGCGTCTCGTTGCTGGGACATCTGAGACGACATGGCTGACGACGCCGGGCGGCTGAACCAGGACTTCGCCGAGACCTCCTTCCTCTATGGGGCCAATGCCGCCTACATCGAGGATCTCTATAGCCAGTGGGCCAAGGACCCGGGCGCTGTCACGCCGGCCTGGCGGGCCTTCTTTGATCAGGTTCGTGACAATGCCGGAGATATCCTGGCGTCGTCGGGGGCTGGGGCCTGGGGTCGCTCGGTCAATGGCGAGCCCAGCGAAGACACCGCTCCGTTCGATGGTCGCTGGCCGGCGCCCAAGCCGGATCCGAAAGCCCGTCCAGCCAGGCCGGAACCGGCCGCCNGCGCCGCCCCTTCGGCGGACGGTATGGCCGAGGCGGTGCGGCTGGCCGCCCACGATTCGATTCGCGCCCTGATGCTGATCCGCAGCTATCGCGTTCGCGGTCACTTGCAGGCGACCCTGGACCCTCTGGGCATCGAAGTGCCGACCCAGAACCCCGAGCTGTCGCCCGAGTTCTATGGGTTCACCGAGGCGGACATGGACCGCCCGATCTATCTGGACGGCGTCCTGGGCCTGCAGACCGGCAGCATCCGGCAGGTGCTGGACATCCTCAAGCGCACCTACTGCGGCCATATCGGCATCCAGTTCATGCACATCGCCGAACCGGAAGAGAAAAGCTGGCTGCAGCAGCGCTTCGAAGGCACGGAGGCGTTTGAACGCAACGGCTTCACCCGCGAGGGCAAGCTGGCGATTCTGCACAAGCTGATCGAAGCCGAAACCTTCGAGCGCTTTCTGCACAAGCGCTTCCCGGGCACCAAGCGGTTCGGTCTGGACGGTGGCGAGGCCATGGTCCCGGCCCTGGAACAGGTCATCAAGCGCGGTGGCCAACTGGGCGTGGACGAGATCATTCTGGGCATGGCGCACCGGGGTCGACTGAACGTGCTCGCGGCTGTGATGGGTAAGCCCTACAAGGTCATCTTCCACGAGTTCCAGGGCGGGTCGGCCACGCCTTCGGATATCGAAGGCTCTGGTGATGTGAAGTATCACATGGGGGCGTCGTCTGACCGCGAGTTCGATGGCAACTCGGTGCACCTTTCGCTGACGGCCAATCCGTCACACCTGGAAATCGTCGATCCGGTTGTCCTGGGCAAGGCGCGCGCCAAGCAGGCGTTCGACATCCGCGCGGCCGAGCTGCCGGGCGATGAGGATGACATCCAGATGGCTCTGGATCGGGCCAAGGTGGCCNCCCTGTTGATCCACGGCGACGCGGCCTTTGCCGGTCAGGGCGTGGTGGCGGAGTGCTTCGCCCTTATGGGGCTGAAGGGCTATCGCACCGGTGGCACCCTGCATTTCGTGGTCAACAACCAGATTGGTTTCACCACCAGTCCGCGCAACAGCCGCTCGTCGCCCTATCCCTCGGATGTGGCGCTGATGGTTCAGGCCNCGATCTTCCACGTGAATGGCGATGATCCTGAGGCGGTGGTGTTCGCCGCCAAGGTGGCCACCGAGTTCCGTCAGAAGTTCCACAAGGACGTGGTGGTGGACATGTTCTGCTATCGCCGTTTTGGCCACAATGAAGGCGATGACCCGACCTTCACCCAGCCGATCATGTACCGCGCCATCCGCGACCTGCCGTCGACCCGCGAGATCTATTCCCGCCGGTTGGTGGCCGAGGGCGTTTTGACCGAGGCCGAGGTCGAAGCCCAGATCCTGGCCTTTGAGTCCTTCCTGGACGAGCAGTTCGAGGCCGGAAAATCCTTCAAACCCGAAAAAGCCGACTGGCTTGACGGGGAATGGGCGGGCTTGAGCCGTCCCGCCGACGAAGAGCGCCGCGGACAGACCGGCGTCGCGGTTGAAGCCCTGACCGAACTGGGCCTGAAGCTAACCAGCTTCCCCGAGGGCGTCGATGTTCACAGGACCCTGCGCCGGGTCATGGATGCCCGTCGTGAGACCATTACCTCTGGACAGAACCTGGACTGGGCAACGGCGGAAAGCCTGGCCTTCGCGACCTTGCTGACCGAGGGCTATCCGGTGCGTCTGTCGGGTCAGGATTCGGTGCGCGGCACGTTCAGCCAGCGCCATTCCGGCATCATCGATCAGACCACCGAGGAACGGTATGTGCCCCTCAACAACCTGGGTCAGGCCCAGGCCCAGTTTGAGGTGATCGATTCAGCCCTGTCCGAAGAGGCGGTGCTGGGCTTTGATNACGGCTATTCGCTGGCCGATCCCAACACGCTGGTGATGTGGGAGGCCCAGTTTGGCGACTTCGTGAACGGTGCCCAGGTCGTGATCGACCAGTTCATCACCTCGGGTGAGCGCAAGTGGCTGCGCATGAGTGGCCTGACCATGCTGTTGCCCCATGGATATGAAGGGCAGGGCCCGGAACACTCCTCCGCGCGTCTGGAGCGCTTCCTGCAGGCCTGCGCCGAAGACAATGTGCAGGTGGCCAACTGTTCGACCCCGGCCAACTATTTCCACATCCTGCGTCGCCAGATGCACCGGCCGTTCCGCAAGCCGCTGATCATCATGACGCCCAAGAGCCTGTTGCGACACAAGAAGGCCGTGTCGGCCCTGTCGGAGCTGGGGGCGGGGTCAAGCTTCCACCGTGTGCTGCACGACGATGCTCAGAGCAATCCCGCCAACGCGGGCATGACGATCAAGCCTGACGACCAGATCCGCCGCGTCGTGCTGTGTTCGGGCAAGGTCTATTATGACCTGCTGGAGCGGCGCGAGGCGGACTTCAAGGCGGGCCGGCCCGTCGACGACATCTATCTGATGCGCCTGGAGCAGTTCTACNCCTGGCCGATGAAGTCCCTGATGACCGAGCTGGGACGTTTCCCCAATGCCGAGCTGGTCTGGTGTCAGGAAGAGCCCAAGAACATGGGCGGCTGGACCTTTGTCGATCCCTGGCTGGAGCTGACGCTGGAACGCATGACCGTGAAGGCCAAGCGGGCCCGCTATGTCGGTCGTCCGGCCTCGGCCTCCACAGCTGCGGGCCTGATGAGCCGCCACAAGGCCGAGCTTGAGGCCTTCCTGACCGACGCCTTCGCCTGATAAACCCCATTTGACCTGACCGATTGCCGAGACCCCTGACCGCCATGGCTGATATCCTGACCCCGACCCTTGGTGAATCCGTCACCGAAGCTTCCGTTGGCAAGTGGACCAAAGCCGTTGGCGACGCGGTGAAGAAGGATGAGGTGCTGGTCGAGCTGGAAACCGACAAGGTTTCGCTGGAGGTATCGGCCCCGACCTCGGGTGTGCTCAGCGAGATTGCCTTTGCCGACGGCNGCGCGGTGACACCTGGTGCCATCCTGGGCCGGATCAGCGAAGGGGCCGAAGCGGCCGCCCCCGCCGCCCCCGCCGCCAGGGTCGAGGCCCCGAAGGCCGCCGAGCCGGCACCCGCCCCAGCTGCGGCCCCGGCCCCGGCACCGGCAGCTGCGACAGGCGATGCGGTGGCGGTCATGACCCCGACCATGGGTGAAAGCGTTGCCGAGGGCACTATGGGCACCTGGGCCAAGAGCAATGGCGACACCGTGGCCAAGGACGAACTGCTGGTCGAAATTGAAACTGACAAGGTCGCGGTCGAGGTGTCGGCTCCGGTCGCTGGTGTGCTGACCATTCTGGCCCAGGCGGGTGACACCGTGACCCCCGGCCAGCAGATCGCCAGCATCTCGGGCTCGGGTGCCGCCACCGCCGCCCCGGTCGCGACTACGGCGGCCCCTGCGGCGGCGTCAGCCCCGGCTGGTGATGGCCCGCATCTCTCGCCCGCCGTCCAGCGCGTGGTCACGGAAAACAATCTGGACCCGAAGGCCATCGCCGCCACAGGGCCCAAGGGCAATATCACCAAGGCCGATGCTCTGGGTGCGGTTGGANGCGGCCCCGGTTCCGGCTCCGGCAGCAGCCCCCTGGCGGCCCCGGCCACTCCGCGTGCCGATCAGCCGCGCGAGGAGCGGGTCAAGATGACCCGCCTGCGCCAGACCATCGCCCGCCGCCTGAAGGAGAGCCAGGACACGGCCGCCCAGCTGACCACCTTCAACGAGGCGGACATGAGCGCGGTGATGGAGCTGCGAAACCGCTACAAGGAGCCGTTCGAAAAACGCCACGGCATCAAGCTGGGCTTCATGTCCTTCTTCGTGAAGGCGGTCTGTGCGGCGCTGAAGGAAATCCCGGCGGTCAATGCCGAGATCGACGGCACCGACATCATCTACAAGAACCACTACGACATCGGCGTGGCCGTCGGCACCGACAAGGGCCTGGTCGTGCCGGTGTTGCGTGACGCCGATGAGCTGTCACTGGCGGGTGTGGAANAGGGGATCGCCGACCTGGGCCGGGCGGCGCGTGACGGGACCCTGACGCTGGATCAACTGCAGGGCGGCACCTTCACCATCACCAACGGCGGCATCTATGGCTCGCTGATGTCGACGCCGATCCTGAACATGCCCCAGTCCGGCATCCTGGGTATGCACAACATTGTGCAGCGCCCGGTGGCGGTTGATGGTCAGGTGGTGATCCGCCCGATGATGTATCTGGCGCTCAGCTATGATCACCGCATCGTCGACGGCAAGGAGGCGGTGACCTTCCTGGTGCGGATCAAGGAGCATCTGGAAGACCCGCAGCGCTTCCTGCTGGATCTGTAAGACACGGGTGACGGCAGGCGATGCCCCTGGTCGAAATCGCCCGCTTCACCGATGTCTATGAGGCCGATCTGGCCGCCGCCTTCCTGTCTTCGCAGGGCATCGACGTCGAGGTCACGGAACGGTTCCAGACAACCGTTGACCCGCTGATGCAGCGGGCGTTGGGCATCCGCCTGCTGGCCCATGATGTTGACGTCGCCCAGGCCCGGGATTTGTTGGCCCGCGTCCGGGTCGGGGAGTTCGCCGATCCGGACGAAACGGATCTTGAGCCTCTGAAACCGGTGGCCCGTGCCGGCATCACTCTGGCTGGCCTGATCCTGGCCGGGCTGGGCGGCTTCTGGGGCACCAGCCTGCCGCGTCGCTTGCGCAACCCCAATTGGGTCGGCATCGCCCTCGTGGGCGGGGCCATCACCTTTGTGCTGGTCTTCCTGTCGGCGCTGATTTCAGCTCTGCGCGCCCACACCGACATTCTGTAGGTGGCCCCTGTCGGCTGGCCTGGCGATCCCGCTTAAGGCCGCCCGGCGGCAATGTAGGCGGCGATCGACGCGAATGACGCGCTGTTGGGCTCCTGCCGCTCGCAGACCAGCTGGCGGATGAAGTCGACGTTGGTGTTTGGACGAATTTCATCCCACGGGCCATCGGTGGGTGCGGCACCCCCGCCGTCATCATAGCGATCGCTCTCGCGCCCGTCGGGTCCGTANTCCAGGGACAGGGGATTGCGATACTGGCGATCGGCGCAGCGGATGCTGTAGTGCTCTACGCCGTGGGTCAGGTCGCTGGCGGGTCGGGCCTTGCTGACCCGGGCCATCTGGACCCTGGTGATGCCNCCGTCTGTGGTAACGGCGCCCATGTCGATCAGATAACTCATTGAGGAACTGTTGGAAAACGGCTGCCAGGCGGATCGCGGTGCCTGCGAGGGCGTGGCGTCTGCCGCTACCGATGGCGGCGCCTGTTCCTGGCTCATGGCCGGCATCGCGATCACACACAAACTGCTGATTGCCAGGGCAAATCCTGCGACTTTCATCGATTTCCTCCCCGTGGATGAAACCGTCCCCCTTGCCACATGATTATCCATTTGCACGGCCATGCAAGGGGCTGGTGATGTCAAACTGCCGCGGATTTCGATAGAGACTCCATGACCCTGAAGCGCCACCGGACCGTCGCCGCCTTCTGCTGGCGGGCCTGGCCCTGTCTGCCTGGCCCGCCGCGGCGTGTCCCAGGACACTGTGGGCTCGGCGGACGTTTCGGTCAGGTCCTCGTCTGGCCGTGTGTTCCAGTCTGGACGAATCCGGGTCGAGCAGCGGNGAGGCCCGGATGTCGGCTCGCCGGATATCATTCTGATCCCGGGCTTGGCCTCAACCGGTGACATTTGGCGGCGTACCGCCCAGCGCTTGGCCACGCAGCACCGCGTTCACATTGTTTCCGTTCGTGGATTTGGCAGCCTGGACCCGCAAGACAATGCCAGCGGCAGTCTGTCGGCACCGCTTGCAGCCGAGATCGGGCGCTACATCGGTGAACAGAGGCTGGGCCGCCCGGCCCTGATTGGCCATTCCCTGGGAGGCCAGCTGGCGTTGCGATTGGCGGCCGATCAACCGCGCCGGGTCGGGCGGGTCATGGTGGTGGATGCCTCGCCCTTTTTCCCGGCCCTGATCAGCGCCGATACCCGGGCCAGTGATGTCGAACCCGTGGCCCGGGTCATCTATCAGACGATTCAATTCCTCGGCGATGACGTGCTCGCCACCCAGGGGCAAGGGCTGGGCGTGGATCTGGGCGGAGCGTCCGATGCCCTGTTCAATGCAGTTGGCTGGCAGGGCGGCGACCGCCGGGTGCTCAGCCAGGCACTCTACGAGGCCATGACCCAGGATCTGCGCCCCCGGCTGTCTCGTGTCACTGCGCCGGTCACTGTGGTCTATGGCTGGAGTGCTGACGATCGCACCCCGCGCTGGCGGGCCGATGCGTTGTTTCGCCAGGCCTTTGCCGGTCTGCCCACACCGGCCCGTTTCGAACCCATCGAAGGGGCCGAGCATATGGTCATGGTGGACCGCTTTGGTCCGTTCATGGCCGCCGTCGAAAGATTCCTGGCCTAGCCCGCCAGCTCAGCCAGCACCGCCTGCCCATAGCGGTCCAGCTTGGACTGACCGACGCCGGGCACGCGGGCCAGGCTGTCCAGATCCCGGGGCGCTGCCGAGGCGATCTCCAGCAGGGTGCGGTCATGGAAAATCACATAGGGCGGCACATGCTGTTCGCTGGCGCGAGCCTTGCGCCACGCGCGCAGGCGGTCAAAGCGAGCCTGGGCTTCTGGCGGCAGGTCCATCGTGACGGTCCGTCGGGTCCCGCGCACCCCGCGACGCCCGGGCACCGCCTGGGCTCGAAGGCCGAACAGGGCGCTCTGGCGCATGTCGATGCTGCGTTCTGATCGATAGACCTGACGCACCGCCGCAGCTTCGCCCAGGCCAAGCAAGGGGCGGCCCTCATTGGGGTCTTCGACCAGCAGGCCTTCAAACAGCAGGTGATCGATCACCTGCCGCCAGCTTTCCGCCGACATGTCCGAACCAATGGCCCAGGTCGAAAGATCCGTCTCCCAATCCTGCACGCCGCGGGTTCGACCCAGAAGGTGATCAATCACGCGACCGCGGCCAAACCGGCCCNNCAAGCGCTGCACCGCTGCCAGCACTTTCTGGGCCGGAACGGTCGCATCGGCGACTTCAGGTGGATCTTGGCAAAGGTCACAGACCCCGCAGGCCGTGGCGTCGACCTCCCCAAAGTAGCGGCGAACCAGCATGGGTCGGCATTGGGCCCCGTCCAGCATGGCGAACAGGCTACGGATCTTGCCTTGGTGAACCCGCCGCACCGCGTCGTCCATCGGTCGTCCGTCCAGCCGCCGCAGGGACCAGGCGATGTCCGAAGGGCCATAGAGGGTAATGCCTTCTGCGGGATCACCGTCACGACCGGCGCGACCGATCTCCTGCCAATAGGCTTCGAGTGAGCCGGGCGGATCGGCATGGATGACAAAGCGAACGTCGGGTTTGTCGACCCCCATGCCAAACGCAATCGTCGCCACCATGACAGCGGCGTCTTCGGCCAGATAGCGCTCCAGACGCGCATCGCGATCCTTGGGGGCNAGGCCGGCGTGATAGGCAATGGCATTGATGCCCTGGGCGACCAGAGCGTCGGCCAGCCGCTCGCAGCCGTCACGGGACCCGCAGACCACGCCCGACCGACCCGGTCGGGCCTGCACCAGCTGTAGGACCCGCTCATCGGTTCGGGCCCGGCTGCCGGACACCTTGGCCTCGGCCTGGAGGATCAGATTGGGTCGGGCAAAGCTGTCCACGAAGAGGGAAGGATCGGTCAGGCTCAGGCTCTGCACGATGTCGTCACGGGTGCGCGGGTCGGCGGTGGCGGTCACCGCCAGGCGTGGCACACCGGGAAAATCCTGGGCGAGCCGACCCAGATCCCGATAGTCCGGCCGGAAGTCGTGGCCCCACTGGCTGACGCAGTGCGCCTCGTCGATGGCGATCAGGGACAGGGGAAGCGCACGCAGCCGGTCGCGCGTATGGGCCTGGGCCAGGCCCTCGGGCGATACGTAAAGCAGGTCAAGTTCGCCCGTTCAATGCGCCGCNCAGACCTCGCTACGCTCATCCAGCGAAAGTCCTGAATCCAGCCGCGCCGCGCGAACACCAGCCTGGGTGAGGGCCGCAACCTGGTCGGCCATCAAGGCTATCAAGGGAGACCACGACCCCAGGCCGGGGCGAAGCAGTGCCGGGATCTGATAGCAGAGGCTTTTGCCGCCCCCGGTCGGCAAGACCGCCAGGGCATCCTGCCCCGCCAGGACGGCATCGATCACACGACGCTGCAGCCCGCGAAACCCCGCGTGACCCCAGACTCGCAGCAGCAGGGTCTCGGGCGTCTCGGGCGCGGTGTTGGACGGCGGGTCCTGAGACAGGACCGATTCGGTGGGCATGCCCCGGTTCTGGCCTATGGGCGGCGTCGTGTCATCACCCACGCAGCGCGGGGCGACACTCAGGGCTGGCGGTGCCGGGGTGGTCCCGAACGGGGCGGATCAGCCCTCGGTTTCCGCGGGGCGCAGCCCGCCCGGCGTGGAGGCCGCATACTGGCTGGCCTGAACGCGGCTTTCGCCACCGGCGGCAATGATGCGGTCGATACGGGCTTTTTCGGCGCGGAAGGCGGCCAGCTCGGATCCGCTCAGCACCGTCCCTTCGGAGGTGCGAATGCCGGCGGGATTGATGCGCTGGCCGTTGCGCCAGATTTCGTAGTGAAGGTGCGGCCCGGTCGAGGCCCCGGTCGAGCCGACATAGGCCACGATCTGACCCTGGGTGACGCGCTGACCGGCGCGGATACCCGACCCATAGCGCGAGAGGTGACCGTATCCCGTCTCCAGGCCGTTGCCGTGCCGGATACGAAGCCAGTTGCCGTAACCGCCCCAGCGCCGGGCTTCGACGACGACCCCATCGGCGGGGGCGACCACAGGGGTGCCGGATCCGGCCGCAAAGTCGATTCCCTGGTGCATCTTGCGATAGCCAGCGATCGGGTGGCGGCGGTAGCCGAAGGACGAGGAAATGCGGAAGCCGCGCACCAGCGGGGTCCGCATCATCACCGAGCGCATGTTGCGGCCCGCAGCATCGAAATATTCAGCGTTGCGCTGGCCAGGACGCTGGAAGCGATAGAAGACCACGCCCTTCAGTTCCGCATACAGCAGATCACCGGTAGAAATGGTGCGACCGTTCTCGGTCACGGAGCGATCAAACACCAGGGTGTATTCGTCCGAGTCCCTGACGCCGCGCTCGAGGTCGAGCTTGTGCGAAAAGAGTTGTGTGGCGCGACGCACGGCTGCAGCGGGAACGCCCTCGCGGCGGGCCGAGGTGGACAGCGAGCCATCGACCTTTCCACTCATGACCACGGTTTCTTCGGTGACCTGTTCCTCAAGCGCGCGCAAACGCAGCGCCCCGTCGAAACTGCGCGAGACGGTCAGCTGGCTGGCCGGACCGGTGCGCATGGTGAGGCCGATCAGGCGGGCGTCGCCCCGACCCAGGCGCGGACGGGAAATCGCGGTCTCGAACTTTTGTCCGGGACGGATCTGATCGACGTCCAGGGCATTGGACAGGGTGGCCACCACAGCGGAGGCCTCATTGGCGCCGATGCCCGTGCGCAGAACGGCATCCTCAAAGGTCTCGCCGCGGCGAACTTCGACGTTCACAGCCTCAGGTGCTGTCAGCCCGACGGGCGTGCCAGCATTGGCGTAGGCCTGGACTTCCAGCGCGGCACGCTCCGCTGCCGTCAGCGGCGGAACTTCTAGAGCGTGAGCGGGTTGATAGACGCGACCGGCAAGCAAGGCGACCGACACACCGGCAACCACCGTCATGGCCAAAGGGGCGAAACGGGTGGGCTGACGACGAGGATCGAACTGGGCCATCGGGTCTCAAATCGCTACGACGCCCCGGGGCGCCTCGGACAATTGCTCGCGGTCTCGGCACCGCACCCCGGCGCGAGAACAGGGGTATAGCCCGTCGTGCCTAGTCTGTGAAGCGAGTTCGTTACAAACGATTAACCGCCGTGATTTGCTCGTCCCGTGCGCGAGTTGATTAATGGACATCGCCCAGTGGGGTGTGACATGTAAGTCAAGGGGTTCGCAGGTCCGATTGAATAGACATAAGCAGTGACAAGCACATATCTCGCAAGAATACTTGTCGTGTCATTTGCGACACTTTGGCGTGGTTCGAACGACACGCCGAGTAGATATCCGCGTTCTATCAAGATTCTCAGGCTGATGCGGCCCCATTGGCTTGTTTCAGGTCGGGCTTCGCGGCGATGACCCGCCCTCACCGGTCCGATGCCCTCTGCGTTGCCCGGCCCTGACGGGGTGGGCCCGATGTCCCGTCAGCGGCGTCCGGCGGGGCCCCGGCTCTGGTTCAGGTGCTGCGGGGCGCGGCGATTGTCGGGGCAATTTTCCTGGTCGGCGTGGGGGCTCTATCTCAACCGGCGGGCCGTAGCGCGGGAGGTCCTGCTGGGCTGGCTGGACCGGCGCGGGGTTCCCGCTGACCTGGTGGTCGAAAAGGCAGACCTGGACGGCTTCGTCGCGCGCATCCGGGTTGGGGACCCGACCAACCCGGACCTGACGATAGAGCGGGTTGAGGTGGATTATGCGGTTGGCCTGCCCTGGTCGCGGGCCGGCCTGGGCCTGAAGCCCAGCCGTATCCGGCTGATCCGGCCGCTGGCTCGCGTCGCCCGACAGAATGGCCAGTGGACCCTGGGCAGCCTCGATGCGCTGATCGAGGAGCTGGCTTCGCGACCGCCGGGCCCGGATCAGGCTGGTCCACTGATCCTGGTGGAGCAGGGACGCATAGCACTGACCACGCCGGGCGGCCGGGCCACGATCCTGGGCGATGCGAGGATCGATCAGGGACGCCTGCAGCGCATGACGGCGCGGATGCCGCGATCCGATCTGGGCGACGGGACCTTCGCTGCCAAAGGGCTGAGCGCTGCAGTGGACCTGACAACCGTGGGGGACCAGATCCGGATCGGTCTGGTTGGGACGACCGAAGCGGTCACGGTCGCGGATCAGGCCGGTGAAGACCTGCAGGTGCGGCTGGCCGCGCTGATCCCCCATCCGGACGCCGATCGGGTGCAGGATCCGCGACGCATCTGGTCCGATGTGCGGATGAGCTTGGCGCAGATCGGGATGGTGCAGGCCGACACTCGGGCTGAAGTGCGGGCCCTTGAAGGGCACATGATTTACGACGGTCGGATGCGCGGCACCCTGCAGGCCTTTGGCCTGAGTGGCGACCTGAGGGGCCGGATGGCGGCGGCCGGCGTAAAGGTGCCGCAGGGTGATATTGCCGACCTCAACATCGACCTGGGAGGAAGTGCGCTGACGCTGGAGCGCGTGGACGGAGGCGCACCGCACTGGACCCTCGAGGGACCTACCGCCGTGTCGATGGCCCGTCTTCAGTCCGACGCCGTGACCGGAAGCGACCTTCGGCTCAGGTCCACAAGCCTGAGCCTTGGCGGGGCCCCGAGGNGGGTGACCGCGAACGGACCCATGCAGGTGCGGGTTGGCTTGGTTCGTTCCGGCGATCTGACCCTGCGTCGCAGTCAGATCGATGGTCGGCTTCAGGCCAGGCTGCACAACCAGTCGGCCCTCACCCTGCGCGGACAGGCCCAGGTCAAGTCCGGCAGTTGGTCCGGGCTTGGCCCGCCCCAGACGGAGGACATTGCCGAACTGGCCGAGCTCAAGCGGGCGCTGGGAGATTTTGCGCTGCAGCTGCCGCAGGCGGCTTTGGAGATCAGCGATGGCGGATATGCGTTTCGCCTGGAACGCACAGCCTCGCTCCGGCCGCGCAGCGGAGGGCATGTGGTGTTGGCACCGGGACCAACGCCTCTGCTGGCGGCTCACGGTGCGGCCCNNCCTTCAGGATCATTTGGCGTGCGGGCCGACTTGCCCGGAGGTCTGCCGACCGGGCGTATCGACATCGCCCACTGGGCCCCGGTTGCGGGCGGCTTTGATGTCAGGCTTGCGGCCGACCTAGACCTGGACTTCGGCCTGGCGCGGGGTCTGGAGGTTTCGAGCCGAGGGCAACTGGCCAGCCGGGGTGGCCAGCTGACGTTTCAACCGACGGGCTGTTCAGACCTGTCGCTCGACAGGCTGGAACTGGGCGAGTCTGACGTTGTTGATCTGACGGGCCTGCTGTGCCCGGACCGGTCGCCGCTGTTTGCAATGAAGGACGGCCTTTGGCGCGTCCAGGGCCGGTTGCAGNGCTGTCAGCGGGAGCGCCCCTTTCTGGCCATGGCCGCCCGCCAGGCGACGGCCTCGATGGAGGCCCGCGGGNGACCCGGAGACCTGGGGCTGATCCTTGATCAGGTGCGGGCCGATGTCGTCGATACGACCCAGCCGCACCGCTTCAACCCCCTGTCCCTGACCGGCGCGGTTTCACTGGCTCAGGACATATGGCGGGGCCAGTTCGATGTGGCGACGCCCAGCGGGCAACCCCTGGGCCAAATGTCTCTGACCCACGATGGTCGTGCCGGCCAGGGCGGGTTGCAGATCCATGCCCCCGCGCTGACCTTTGCCGAAGGGNGGCTCCAGCCTCAGACCTTGTCCCCGCTTGCTGCCAACTTTGTTGCATCGCCGGTGCGCGGCCAGGCCAGTTTCCAGGGCCGCATCGACTGGCAAACGGGAGGTGAAGGGACCAGCTCGGGTCAACTCGGCCTGACGGGCCTGGATTTCACCAGTCCGGTGGGTCCCGTGCGGGGCCTGAACGGCACGATCCAGTTCACCAACCTGGCCNCCCTGACGACCGCGCCGGACCAACGTCTGACCGCTCGGGAAATCGAGACGGTGGTGACCCTACGGGACCCGGTGCTGGTCTTCGGCCTGGACAAGAGCTCCGTGACGCTGGCCGGCGGGGAGGTTCAGGTCGGTGGCGGACGGGTGCGTATCGAGCCGCTGAATATTCCGTTGCAAGCGGACCCATCCATCCGTGGCGTCGTCGTGCTGGAGAACATCCAGTTGGGTGATCTCATTGACGAGGCGGGCTTTGGCGAGAGTGTCGAAATGGATGCCCTTGTCTCGGGGCGGCTGCCCNTTGTGCGAAATCCGGACGGAACCCTGCGATTTGCCGGCGGCCGCCTGTTCGCGGTGCAGCCGGGCCGACTGTCGATCCACCGGGAGGCGCTCAGCAGCCTGGAAGCAGCCGGAGGCGAGGCGGGTGCCCCACCGGGCATGGTCGAGGATCTGGCCTACCAAGCCATTGAGCACCTGTCGTTCGAGACCCTGTCTGCGGATGTCGACAGCCAGGCGGATGGGCGTCTGGCGGTGCGATTCCACATTAACGGGGCCTTTGATCCGCCGCAGCGTCAGGACCTGCGCCTGACCTATGCCGAGTTGCTGAGCCGTGATTTCCTGAACCGGACCTTGCCCCTGCCGTCCGGAACACAGGTCAACCTCACACTGGATACGACCCTCAACCTGGATCAGTTGCTGCAAGATCTGGCCGAGGTATCGCGGGCGCGACGCGGCGAATAGGTGTTTGCCCTGTAGGTGTTTGCCCTGTGTGAACCGTGTTTTTCTGTCGTGGCCATTTTGTTCACAACCCATTCAGCCCCTCAGGCGTTATGCTGCCGACGACTGAGACGGAGGTCACTGATGCGTTCCAAATATCGGGCCCTGGCCTGCCTCGGGTTTGCTGTTATGGCCACGGCCTGTGCGCCGACGGTGCGGCTGGAAGTGGCCCCTATCGAGATTCATGCCCGGCTCGACGCCGATGTGCGTGTCCGCCTTGACCGGGAGCTGCAGGAGCTGCTGGCCGAGAATCCCAACCTGTTCTGACCTCGAAATGAGATCTGCCATGCGTAAACTCTTCGTTCTGACCGCCACGATCGCCAGCCTGACTGTGGGCGTGGCCGCCGCTTCCGCCCAGACTCCGGCCCAGAAGGCCATGGTCGATGCTGCCAAGGCCGACGGCGTGGTGGGCGAGCAGGCCGATGGCTTCCTCGGCTTCCGCACTGCCAGCAGTGACGCGGCCCTGCGAGAGGCGGTGTCGGACACCAACGACGGACGACGGCCAGTTTATCAGCGCTCGGCGACGTCTACCGGAAACGGTGTGACCGCAGAGATCGCGGGTGCCCGGATGTTTGAGACGCAACTGTTTGCCCGGATCNCGTCGGGCCAATGGTATCGCAATGCCCAGGGACAGTGGATCCAGCGCTAGGATCGGCTCGGCCTCGTTCGTAAGGTCGGGCCCCGGGAGCGACCGATGACATCCCGTCTGGTCCGGTTTCTGCTGAGCCTGATGTTGTCGCTTCTGGTGGCAGCGGTGGCGACCACTGCTGTGGCCTGGTTCTGGCACCTGATCGGCGGGGGCGAGATGTCGGTCCACGGCTGGATCGCCTTGCTGATCGCCATGTTTGGAACCGTGGCGCTGGCCTGGNGGCTCATGGCCCTGGCCTTCAAGTCCAGTCGGGAAGGTTGGGATGAGCGGGTCGACAACAGCCTGGACCCCGGCCGCAAGCCGGACGAACCGGACTGATCGGGCGTCAGGTCAGCCAGGTTTCATGTCATTCTGGTTTCACATCGCCCTGGTTTCAGGCTGCCTGGACCACCGGCACGCGATGGCTTCGCAGACCCGGCACCAGCAGCCCCTCTGACAGTGCGCGCACAACAGGCACCGCCACCGCATCGCCCATCAGCTTGAGGCCGCAGCTTTCCCGATCCGGAAGCTGATAGCTGTCCGGCAGACCCATCAACCGGGCCGCTTCGCGGGCACTCAGGTAGCGCAGGCGGACGCGACCGCCGCGACCGTCCAGCACATACTGCCGCGAGGAGCCNCCTGCCGGGGTGCGCAGACATCCGGCCAAGCCGTCGAAGCGGAGTTCCAGCCTTTGCACCTTGCGGCCCAGCTCATGCCGGATGCGCACATAGCCCAGACCAACCACAGGCTCACCCGTCTCGAGTTGGCGGGCCAGGTGTTCCCGCTGGGCTTCCGCCACATGGGACAGTAGGCGATCGGCCCGATCGGCCGGGAACCAGTCGGCCGACCCTTCAGGCTCCAGGAGGTCGGCTACGGATCCCACGTCTTGGTTGGGCGCNGGCAGGTCCCACCAGCGCCAAGACGCCTGGACCGCAGGTGGCAGCAATCGCTGAGCATGGATCAGCCGGGGNCTGTGCCAGGGTGCCACGGGCCCGTCACTGCGCGGGGGAGCCAAAGCCGCATCGAACGCCACTACAAACAGCCGGGCACGTGACTGGGGCAGCCAGTGGCGGGCGTCGACTTGTAGGGCCCCGACCTGAAAGCCGGCATCGGCCATGGTCTGACAGATCGCTTGAAAATCCCGGCCCCCGCGCGATGACAACAGACCCGGCACATTCTCAAGCACGACAGCGTGCGGTCCGCGTCCCTGGAGCCGGGTCTGCTCAACCAGGTGCCAGAAGCCCCAGAACGCGCCGGACCGGGGCGCGCTCAGACCCTCTCGGGCACCGGCCAGGCTCAGGTCCTGGCACGGCGAAGAGGCCCAGGCCAAATCGGCACCGTCCGGCAGATCCCCGGGCTGGACCTGCCAAACGTCGGCGTTCAACAGAGGCGTCTCAGGTTGGTTTCGCCGAAAGGCACGGGCCTTGGCCTCATCCAGATCATTGGCCCAGATGACCTGGAAGCCCGAAAGTCCTCGGCCCGCCAGCCCGCCACCGGCAAAGAATCCCAGGCCTTCAGGGGCGGTGCTGCCAGGGTGCTATCGCGGGCTCGAATCGCCATGTGTTGCAGTCTAGACCAACGGGCCATGCCTGGCCTGGCCGCATGACGATCAGGCAGGCCTTGACCCCGCACCACGGCAGGCGCTCATTGCGTGCGTCACCTATCGCTGGAGATTGTCATGCGCGTTTCCTTGTTCGCTGTCGCCCTGCCGGCCCTAGTGCTGGCTGCCTGTTCCCAGCCGCAATCGGCACCCAAGTCCGAGCCCCAACCGCCCCCGACGCGCACCCTGGGTGGGGTCGATCTGACGGAACCGGTGCGGGCCCTGGGCACCGAACCCGGCTGGGTCCTGAACCTCAATGCCACCGAGATGGTGTTTGAAGGCATGGACCGAACGATGCAGCAGGCGCGACGCCCTGAGCCCTTGGTGCATGGCACCACCGCCACCTACACCACGGCGACCAACACCGGCTATCCGATGGTACTGACCCTGATCGCAACGGACTGTTCCGACGGGATGAGTGACCGCACCTATCCGCTTGTGGCGCGGCTGGAACTCGGCCCTGAGACCCTGACCGGCTGCGCGGCATCGACCGCGGCGATCACGACGNCCGGGGAATCTGGCCGGGTCGAAAGCNCCCCGGTCGCGGCACCACCGGCGGCGGCGTCAGAAACCAACGATACCGGGCACTGAACCCAAGGTAGAACACGGTGCCCGCTTAACGGTTCCTGCATGACCTTGCGTTACCGTTGAGGGTATGAACGCGACCGTTTTGCCCCCTGCCCAGACCCACCCAGACGCGGGATCCGCTGCGCCTGCAGACCTCAAGGCGCTGACAAGCTTGCGCTTTCTGGCGGCGGCGTGGGTCGTGATGTTTGCGGCCTGGCCGCACATTGATACCGCCCTGTCGCTCCCGCTGGCGGGTAAGGGTTATCTGGGCGTTGAGGTCTTCTTCATTCTGTCGGGATTCATCCTCAGCCATGTCTACCTGCAGGCATTTGGTGAAGGGTCCTACCGTTGGAAGGGCTTCCTTNGGGCCCGGATCGCGCGGGTCTATCCCCTGCATCTGGTGACCCTGTTTGGCGTCGCCCTGCTGGGCATCGGTGCAGGTATCGCGGGCCTGGTGGTGGATCCCGGTCTGACCGACTGGCGCAGCCTGCCGGCCCATCTGACCATGACGCAATCCTGGGGCTGGCCCTCCGCAGCCTTCAACCACCCGTCCTGGTCGATCTCGGCAGAGTGGTTCGCCTACCTCACCTTTCCGGCCTATGCCTTTGTGGCCTGGCGCCTGCGGCACCGCCCATGGCTGGCCATAGCCGCGGCTTCGATCTTCATGCTGGCGCTCTACACGGCCTTCCAGGCCCTGGCTGGTTTCTCCCTGACGCGGGCCACCTTCCAATGGGGTGCCCTGCGCATCGCTCCCTGCTTTGCCTATGGCTGTGCGCTCTATCTTCTGCACCGGCGCGGCATCCGTCACGCCGGTCTGGTTGCCGGGGTTGGTGCAGTCGGGGTTGTGCTGGCGGCCAGCCTGGGGTTGCCCGATCCGGTCACCGTGCTGGCGGCGGGGGCGATGATCCTGGGCCTGGGCGGCATCAGCAATGAACAGGCCGGGCCGCTGGCGTCGCCTACGGGTGTCTATCTCGGCGAGATCAGCTACNCCGTCTACATGGTCAATGCGCCGGTCTTGCTGGTCGGGACCAACGTGGCGGCGCGCCTGGTCGGTGAGAGCGCCGATGGCAAGCTGCCGGTCTGGGCCGTGCTGGCGATTGTGCTGATGATCCCCGTCGTCGCAGCTGCGACCTACCACTTGGTGGAGTATCCGGCCCGGCGCTGGCTGCGAGCCCTGGGCAACCACCGGACTGCGGCGTCGGCCCCGAAGGGCTCTGAATCGGGCGAGCAGTCATCCACAGGTGCGGCAAAATCGCGCACCCTTTCGCCGGAAAGGCGACTTCAACCATCGGAATCCATCGTCTAGGCCTAGCGGTTCCCCCGCAGCAGCCTTCGCCTGGACATGACGAAACGACTGATCGCCGCAATGGTTGCGGCCACCCTTGATTTTCTGNCCCTGGGCCTGGCCACTCCCGCCGACGCGCGCGGTCCGTATTGGCAATGTGTGACCTTTGCCCGGATGTTTTCGGGCATTCAGATATTTGGCGACGCCTGGACCTGGTGGCGCCAGGCCCAGGATCGGTATCGCACCGGCGAGCGTCCCGAGACGGGCTCGGTTCTGGTGTTCCGCCCTGAGGGTCGGATGCGGCTGGGCCACGTTGCGGTTGTGTCTGACATTCTGACGGACCGGGTTATCCGCGTCACTCACGCCAACTGGGGCGGCAGCCGCGGCCAGATCGAAGAGAATGTCACTGTCGTTGATGTGTCGCGCAGTGGCGACTGGAGCGCGGTCAAGGTCTGGGNNCATAATCCGATCCATGATCTCGGATCGACGGTGTATCCGGTCTACGGCTTCGTCTATAGCGACAGCCGTGACACATTCCAGACTGCTGAACAGCCCGCCGAGCCGCTGCCCCTGTCAAACGGACAGCCCTGATCACGCCAGCCTCGGGAGCGATCGATGAGCGCATCCGACATCGGCGGTGACGTCACCTATTCCAGCTATCTGGATCTGGACGACCTGCTGTCGGCCCAGCACCCCGTTNCGGACAAGCATGACGAGATGCTGTTCGTCATCATCCACCAGACAAAGGAACTGTGGCTCAAGCAGATCCTGCATGAGCTGGTGGCGGCCAAGGCTCTGATCCAGGCTGGCGATCTGGTGCCCGCGTACAAGATTCTGGCGCGGGTCAGCCGCATCCAGTCGGTGATGACGTTGAGCTGGGACATCCTGGCCACCATGACGCCAGCGGACTACCTGAGTTTCCGGCAAGACCTGGGGAGCTCGTCCGGCTTTCAGTCGGATCAGTTCCGGCGGGTGGAGGCCATGCTGGGTTTGAAGGACGCGCGCTTTCTCAAATATCACGTCGATAGGCCCGAGGCCCATGCAGCCCTGCAGGCTGCGATCACCGAGCCCAGTGTCTATGATGATGCTCTGGCGCAGATGGCCAAGGCGGGACTGCCGATTCCGGCAGAAGTGCTGAACCGCGATGTCAGCCAGCCTTATGAGCCGTCCGAGGCCGTGGTCGAGGCGTGGCTGCAGGTTTACCGCGACCCCGAACGCTATTGGGCCCTCTACCAACTGGCTGAAAAACTGGTCGACCTGGACGATGCCCTTCTGACCTGGCGGCACAAGCATGTGGTCACGGTCGAGCGGATCATCGGGCGAAAGCGTGGCACCGGCGGCACTGCCGGCGTCGCCTATCTGACCGAGACACTGCAGAAGCGTTGCTTCNCTGAACTCTGGGCTGTGCGCACGCGGCTTTGATCGCAATACGGGTTCAGACAGCGTTCAGCCGCGAAAGTGTTTTTCGGCTATCGGGGGAGAAGGTGGCCCAGCCGAGGCCGAAATCGGTTCAGTTGGACGCAAACCTACTGAACCCAGATTTCGGCCCACTTCGAAGTGAGAGCCTGTCTCACGCGGCGTCGGCGGAATCGCGAAGCGATCCCACCTGAACCGATCAGGCTCCAGGCTGGGACGGTTGGGGAGCCGTCTCGGTGCCCCCATCGACGGGTTCTGAGACCGGCACCGGTGCTCCCCGCCCGCGCGGTTCAGCCGCCCGCCTTCTCCCCCGCAATCCGCCAATCTCGCGGACCAAACGGAAAAGGCCCCGGCATCGCTGCCGGGGCCTTTCGCATGTCTGAACCCAAGGGTCGAAGGGCTTAACCTTCGGTCTTGGTCTCGGTTTCCGGCGTTTCGATCGGCGCTGCGGCGTTCTCCGGGGTNCAAAGATCGGCCTTGCCGGTCTCCGGAACCACCGTGCCCTTACGGGCGGTCTGACGCTCGGCAATACGGGCCGACTTACCGCGACGGTCGCGCAGATAATACAGCTTGGCCCGACGCACGACACCGCGACGCTTGACTTCAATCGAGTCGATGTTCGGCGACAGGATCGGGAACACGCGCTCCACGCCCTCACCGAACGAAATCTTGCGGACGGTGAAGGTCTCATTGACCCCGCCACCGGCGCGGGCAATGCAGACGCCTTCGAACGCCTGGATGCGTTCGCGCTCACCTTCCTTGATCTTGACCATGACGCGCAGGGTATCGCCGGGCTGGAATCCTGGNATCTTGCGGTCGCCCAGGACGCGGGCTTTTTCTTCGGCAGCGAGCTGCTGAACGATGTTCATCTCTATTCTCCTCGGGCTTTTGCGCCCTTTAGCTGTCAGTTGGCGGGGCGGGCCCCGCAGGTCCACAAGGTCAGGCCTTGCGGTGGGTTGCCAGATAGGCGTCCCAAAGATCGGGTCGCCGCTCTCGCGTGGTGATCTCCCGTTGCTCCTGACGCCACTTCGCGACCCTTTTATGGTCGCCCGACAGCAGGATCTCCGGAATCTCCAGACCCTCAAACGTCCGCGGTCTGGTGAACTGCGGATGCTCCAGGAGCCCGTCCTCGAAACTCTCAGAACTCAGACTGTCTGCCTGGCCAAGGACACCGGGCAAAAGCCGTACGCACGCCTCGATCGCCACCGCCGCCGCCGCCTCGCCACCGGCCAGGACCGCGTCTCCGACAGAGACCTCCTCGAACCCGCGGGCGTCGAGCACCCGCTGATCCACNCCNTCGAACCGGCCGCACAGGACGACGATGCCGTCATGCGTGGCCCAGTCNCTGACGCGTGCCTGGGTCAGGGGCTGGCCCCGGGCACTCATATACAGAAGGGGTCGTTTGGGGCCGCTCAGGCTATCGAGAGCCCGGGCCACAACGTCCGCCTTGAGTACAGCNCCTGGCCCGCCACCCGCAGGGGTGTCGTCCAGGAAGCCGCGCCTATCGTCGCTGAAGTCCCGAATGTCAAGCGTTTCGAGGCTCCATAGCCCCTTCTCGCGCCAGGCCGTGCCGATCAGGGAAACCCCGAGCGGCCCCGGAAANGCCTCCGGAAACATCGTCAGAACAGTTGCAGTGAACGGCATGGCGGGGGCCTATAGCGCAGATCGCGACGGATTGCCCGATTTCGTGCGTTTAGCCCTCAAAGCAGACAGGATCCCCTATGCCCCAGCCTTCCTCTGCCCTGGATGCCGCCATCGCCGTGACGCGGTTCGGACTGGGGGCCAGGCCGGGCGAGATTGACGCGGTGATGGCAGATCCGCGTGGCTGGCTGGACGCGCAGATCACACCTCGGGGCGCGCTCAATCCTGCGGACCGGGATCTGGGCACCACGACGTCACGCCTCGCGGAGTTCCGGGACTATCTGGAGACGGTGCGTGAGACGCGGCAGGACCGCCGCGCCGAACCCGGCATGGCGGACGCCNCCCAAGCCGAAGCTGCGGCAGAGGCCCGCCGCCAGTCCGTCCGTGATCTCAATGCCGAGACCGGGCAGGAGTTCATGGCCCGGGTCCGGTTTGGTGCGACGACTGAGGCCGGTTTCGCGGAACGCTGGGCCCTGTTCTGGGCCAATCTGTTTACCGCCTCGGCCACCAAACAGCAGTCCTCCGTGTTTGTCGGCACCTATGAGCGGGAGGCCATCCGGCCCCATGTGTTTGGCCAGTTCGCGGATTTGGCAGTCGCCGCCGAGCAGCATCCGGCCATGCTGCTGTATCTGGATCAGGCCCAATCGGTCGGTCCAAACAGTCCGATTGGCCTGCGTCGCGATGCGGGCCTGAACGAGAACCTGGCCCGCGAAATCCTGGAGCTTCACACCGTCGGTGCCGATGGCGGCTATACCCAGACCGATGTCACCGAGTTTGCCAGGGCCCTGACCGGCTGGACCACGCCGGTGGGTCGTTTCGCCCAGGCCCAGCAGCGCCGCCAGCGCGGCGGGGTCACGNGTCGACGGGGCTTCATGTTCCTGCCGGCCATTCATGAGCCCGGCGCACGCACGGTCATGGGCCAGACCTATCGCCAGATGGGGGCCGCCCAGGGGGAGGCCATCCTGCGCGACCTGGCCCAACGGCCCGAAACAGCGCGCCGCCTGGCCCGCCGCATCGCCAGCCACTTTGTCGCCGACGATCCGCCCGCCGCCCTGGTCGCGCGGCTGGAACAGACCTGGCTGCAGACCCAGGGTGATTTGGCCCAGGTGGCCCGCGCCCTGATCACGGCCCCCGAAACGTGGGGGCCTCAGGCGGGCAAGTTCAAGACCNCCTATGAGTTTCTCATCTCTACGCACCGGGCCCTGGGCCAGCCGCCGGCGCGACCTCAACAGGTTCGACAGGCGCTGATCGCCATGGGCCAGCCGCCGTTCGCCGCACCGCCGCCCGAGGGATGGCCGGACACCGTGGCCGACTGGGCTGGACCCGATGCCCTGGTCAAACGCCTGAACTGGGCCCAGGCTGTGGCCGACCGGACCNGAGGCCATGGACCCTCTGCCGCCGCCGTGACCAGCCTGGGCGAGCGGTTGGGCGAGCGGACCCGTCTAGCGGTTGCCCGGGCCGAAAGCCGTGCCGAAGCCATGACCCTGCTGCTGATGTCACCGGAGTTCCAACGTCGATGACCGCTAATCATCTGAACCGCCGTCATTTGCTGGCCGNNGGGCAGGGCGGGATCGGCGTGGCCTATGCCGGGCGGGCGGCGGCCCAGAGCCGCGGGCCGCGTAACAAGCTGGTGGTGGTCGTCGCGCGGNGGGCCATGGATGGTCTGTCGGTGACGGTACCGATAGCCGAAGACCACTATCGTGCTCTGCGCGGCCCTTTGGTCGTCGAGGGAGCCCTGCCGCTGGACCAGGGTTTCGGCCTGCATCCGGCGTTGGCGGGTCTGCATGGCTTGCATGGCCAGGGGCAGCTGCGTTTTGCGCCGGCGGTTGCCATTCCAGTGCGGGTGCGTTCGCACTTTGACGCTCAGGATGTTCTGGAAAACGGCGGTGAGGCCCTGCGGGCCGAGAACGACGGTTGGCTCAATCGGGCTTTGCTGGCGGCGGGCGGTCAAGGAAGCCTGAAGGCCCTGTCAGTTGGGTCTCAGACGCCGCTGATCCTGCGCGGCCAGGCCGAAACCTCCAGCTGGGCCCCCGGTGGGCGTGTGACCCATGAGGATCGCATCGCCGCCCAACTTCAGGACCTCTATGCCGACGATCCGATGCTGGCGACCAATCTGGCCCATGGTCTGCAGACCGAGGCCCAGGCCATGGCCATGAGCGATGGCACGTCCACGCCCCGCGGGGATGTTTCGGCTCTGGGTCGCTCGGTCGCCCGGTTGATGATCGGGGATGAGGGGGCCGATGTGGTGGCCCTGTCGGTCGACGGCTGGGACACCCATGCCCGGCAGCAGGCGCAACTGCAGACCCGCTTGGGTGGCCTGGATCAGCTGATCATGGGCCTGCGCGACGGGCTGGGCGATGGCTGGGATCGCACCGTGCTGGTCGTCGCCACCGAGTTTGACNGCACCGCCCGGGCCAATGGTACGGNNCGGGGCACCGACCACGGCACGGCGTCGTCGCTGCTGCTGGCCGGAGGCGGCATTCGCACCGGTGGCCCGATCGGTGACTGGCCCGGCCTGNCCCCGCAGGCGCTGTTCGAAGGGCGCGACCTGGCTCCGACCCTGGACGTCCGCTCGGTGTTCAAGNGGGTGCTGCGCGACCATCTGTNNGTCGATCGCGCCGCCCTGGACAGCCGCGTCTTCCCCGCCAGCGCCGCCGAGGCCCCGGCCCTGGACGGGTTGGTCAACTAGCTTACGATTTGCGCTGGGCACCGATCTTGGCGCTTTCGGCCTTGAGCGGTTTGGACACCGGGCAGACCTCTTGAGCGTAGGAGTGGAGGGTGTTGGCCAGGTGGTCCGGCACCAGGGAATAGTGGACGAACTGGCCCTTCTTCTCGCTGGTCACCAGCCCGGCATTTTCCAGAATCGACAGGTGCTGGCTGACGGCCGGCTTTGAGATTTCAAAGCGCGCGGCAATCTCCCCNGCCGTCAGATCGGCGTGGGCCAGATAGGCCAGGATCTTGCGACGGACCTGGCTGGACAGGGCTTCGAACACCTTTTGCATGCGGGGGTATTTAAGCGATTTGCGAAGGAGTTGCCAGTAAGGAGGAATGTAAGTAATGACTTAAATAGCGAATACATGGAAATCCTATGCAACACGAACACCTCCCATCCTACGCTACGAGCTTCGGATTTGCCGTGTTGGCCGGACTGGGCTCAACCCTGCTGGCATGGTCAATAACCATCCTGTTGGCAGCTATTTCGTCAGGGACCAGCTCAGGCGCTCCTGATGCGATGGGACAAGGGCTGGCGTTTACCTTTGTCGGTTTCATCCTAGCGCTACCGATCTGGGTGATCGGCATCACGGTTCTAGGCCTACCGGCTCTGTGGCTGGCCAAGCGATGTGGCGGTGCGCCTGACTGGCTAGGACCTGTGCTGGGTGCGGTCACCGTTGGCGCTGTCTGGATGTGGGTGGGGTCAATCCCTAGTGCGCCTTGGGGGTTTGCAGCGGTCGGAGCGCTGGTCGGGGCCGTCACGGGATTTTTGGCCAACACACTGACCGGCTGTGGCGACGGTCCAGACGTGTTCGAAAGGGCATGCCATGAGCGCGCCTGACCATCACGATTCCTGTGCGGTCAACAGCCTGGTGGAGACGCCGGGGGCCAGTCCTGTCGAGGGGTGGGTGGTCTGGGATCCGGTTCATTCGATCTGGAACGGTGCGATGATGGCGGCGGCGCTGATCCTGGGACCCCTGACCTTCACTCCGGCGGCGTTTGCGGTGTTTTTGGTCAGCACCGGGGCCTGTCTGTTGGCGGGACACTCGGTCGGGTTTCACCGGCGCATGATCCACGGTAGCTTCAAATGCCCTTTGTGGCTGGAGCACATCCTGGTCTGGATTGGCACGGTCACCGGCATCAGCGGGCCGTTCTGGATGATCCGCGCGCACGATCTGCGTGACTGGGCCCAGCGCCAGCCCGCCTGTCACCCCTATCTGTCCAGCGGTAGCGCGATGTCCAAGGACGCCCTGTGGCAACTGCATGGCCGCCTGGAGCTGACGCACCCGCCGAGCTTTGATCTCGGCCGGTTTCAGCGGGACCGCTTCTATCGCTTTCTGGAGCAGACCTGGATGTGGCAGCAGGTGCCGATTGCAGCGGTGCTGTTCCTGCTGGGCGGCTGGCCGTTCGTGGTCTGGGGCGTGGCCGTGCGCATCACCGCTTCGGTCACCGGCCACTGGTTCGTCGGCCATCTGGCCCATACGCAAGGGCCGCAAAGCTGGCATGTGAAGGCGGCAGGGGTTCAGGCCCACGATGTGCCCTGGGCCGCCATCCCGACCATGGGCGAGGCGTGGCACAACAACCATCATGCCTTCCCCGGCTCGGCCCGGATCGGCCTCTATCGCGGCCAGTTCGACGGGNGCTATCGCCTCATCCAGCTACTGGAGCGGCTGGGTCTGGCCTGGGATATCCAGACGCCAGAGACCCTGACGGGGCGAGAACAGGCCCTGCGCCGGGTCAGCTGACCCAGGTGCGTCGGCACGACCCTTCGGGCCCGGTCCAGCCGGCAAAACCGGAGACGACGCGGCACTCCGAGCCCGTTCCGGCCAGGGGGCCGTGCATGATGCCGGTGGCCACGGTCGCGCCCCGGCCATCATAGACGGGCTGGCCAAAGCTGACCCAGCACAGGCGCTGACGCGGATCGCCCGGCGCATCGGGGTCGTAGCGCTCAAACGTCAGCCCATTGCGGCTCCAGCCGCAACGCGGGTCATAGCCGCCGTCGAACCGGATCGGCGGCGGACGACGGTCGGTGGTGTTGAAGCGATAGTGCTCCTTGGCCACCGCCGCGATCACTGCACAGTCGTTACTGCCGCCGCCCCTCCGACCGGACCCCCAGCAGGGGCGTGATGGGCGGCGTCACGGGTGGCGTCATGGGCGCATAGCCCATCAGCCCGAGGGCAACACTCACAGCCAGACCCGTACGCAAGATGGTCGCCTCAGATGTTCATTTTGACCCGTCTGGCGACAAGAGGCCCGGTCGGTCGGCCCGTCAAGACCAGCAGGGCGGGTTGACGTTGTTGCCGGACGACACCAAGGGTTGCATCTGCATCAGGAGACGAACATGCGGGCATTCATTCTGGGATTGGTTGCCTTGGGCCTGACGTCCTGCACCTCGGTGCCAGACCAACAGGCGGCATCAGCGTACCCTACCGAATGACTATGCCGCTTCATATTTTACGTGCCGAGGGCGAAGCGCCGCGGTTGAGCGATGTCGAGCTGACGAGTGATGCAGGTGATGGGGATAGGCCTGTCTGGTTGAGAATCCTTTTCAACACCTCAGGCGATGAGCTGCAGGCACCCAGACTCGTTCAGTGGAGCATAACAATCACAGATTTTTGCCGAGACGAACCCAGTGTGCTTTCCTCGTATTTGGTCGGGCCGGACGGACAAGAATGGCGTGGGAGCAGTATCTTCGTGCCCGCTGGTCCGGACCACCCCGGTTCTGGTCAGCAGGAACCAGTTCTAGCGAGGGGCGGTATTTGCCGGCCAATGTCGGCCTGAACGAGGCTGCGGCTCTAGGCGGAATATTCACATTGCAAATGCGCGATAGCTCGGGAGCCATCGTGGATGAGTGGAAGCTAGACACCCTGACCCCTCAGGAACGTGACCAGGCGTTTGCGGCCAATCTTGCCAAACTTCGCGCGCCGGACAGCTCAACCCTTCCTGTCACAGCGCCACAACTGTTGGTTATGGGTGAACAGGAGAGGTTTACCCCTACCTACCCGCCCCGGCCCTGCCCGACCGCCGGGTAATCAGATCTCCTGATTATAGGCTCCGATTTCGGGATAGCGGGCCAGGCGGGGTTTGACCTCCTGGCGGAACAGGGCGCGCATGTCGTCTTCGGACTGCATGCTTTCGACGACCACCACCAGCTCCGGCTTGTTGGAGGAGGCGCGCACCAGAACCCACGATCCGTCTTCCAGATGCACCCGCACGCCGTTGACGGTGATGGCCTCGACGATCTTGCGACCCAGGATTTCGCCACCGGCATCGGCCAGGGCCTGATATTCGGCCACGATCCGGTCCAGCACGCCGTATTTGATCTCGTCGTCGCAGTGCGGGCTCATGGTCGCGCTGGTCCAGGCGTCCGGCAGGGCCGCCTTCAGCTGCGACAGGGACTTGCCCGGATTGCGGTCCAGCATGGCCAGGACGGCCCCNGCCGCCACCAGCCCGTCGTCATAGCCATGACCGATCGGCGCGTTGAAGAAGAAGTGGCCCGACTTCTCGAACCCGGCCAGGGCCTTAAGTTCGGCGGTCTTGCGTTTGATGTAGCTGTGGCCGGTCTTCCAGTAGACGGTCGAGGCTCCGTTGGCCTTCAGCACCGCATCGGTCTTGTAAAGGCCGGTCGATTTCACATCGACGACGAACGCCGCGTCGGCATGCAGGGCCGACAGGTCGCGCGCCAGCATCAGGCCGATCTTGTCGGCATAGATCTCCTGACCTGTGTCATCGACCACCCCGCAACGATCACCGTCGCCATCAAAGCCCAGGGCCAGGTCGGCCCCGGTTTCCTTCACCCGCTTGGCCATCTCCTTGAGCATGGCGTGGTCTTCGGGATTGGGGTTGTAGCGCGGGAAGGTGAAATCCAGCTCTGTGTCCATCTCGATCACCTCGGCCCCCATCCGGCGCAGAGCCTCGGGCGCAAAGGCCCCGGCGGTGCCGTTGCCACAGGCGGCGATGACCTTCAGCGGTCGGCTCAGCTGCACCTTGTCGGCGACGGCCTGGATGTAGGTTTCGCCGAAGCCCTCGACCCGTTCCAGACGTCCGCCGGGGCGTTTGACGCCCTGGTCCTCCAGCACGATCTCCTTGAGGCGGCCGATCTCGTCGGGGCCGAAGGTCAAGGGAGCCTGGGCTCCCATCTTCACCCCGGTCCAGCCGTTCTCATTATGGCTGGCGGTGACCATGGCCACGCACGGGCAGTCCAGCTCGAACTGGGCGAAATAGGCCGTGGGCGACAGGGCCAGACCGATATCGACCACCTCCATGCCGCCGTCGATCAGCCCCAGGATCAGGGCTTGCTTGACCGACAGGGAATAGCTGCGGAAGTCATGGCCGACGACGATACGCGGCCGTTGCCCGATTTCATGGATATAGGTGGCCAAGCCCAGGCCGAGCGCCTGTATGCCCAGCAGATTGATCTCCTTCTCCAAGACCCAGCGCGCGTCGTGCTCGCGAAAGCCCGTCGCCTTGACCAGGGGAATGATCTCGTAGTCTGCGGTGTTGAGCGTCAGGTCAGAACGAGGCTTGGTCATGGAGATCTTGGGGCTGGAGATTGGGTCTGGGGGCTAGGTTTTAGCGTCACGTGATGCGATAGCGCGACACGACGGGATTCCTACAACCTAATCCCTAATACCTCGCCCCTCCACAGGAGCCCCCATGTCCCGACTGATCCTGCTGCGTCACGGCCAGAGCCAGTGGAACCTCGAGAACCGCTTTACCGGCTGGGTCGATGTCGATCTGACCGCTGAAGGGGAGGCCCAGGCCCGCAAGNGGGGCGAGTTGATTGCCGAGGCCGGTTTTGTGCCCGCGGTGATGTTCACCTCAGTGCTGACGCGGGCCAAGCGCACCGGGGCCTTGGCGCTGGATACGGCGGGCCTGAAAGACGTGCCGGTCATCCAGGACTGGCGGCTGAATGAACGGCACTATGGGGGCCTGACCGGTCTGGACAAGGCCGAGACGGCAGCCAAACACGGGGAGGATCAGGTCAAGGTCTGGCGCCGCAGCTATGACGTGCCACCGCCGCCGCTGGAGGCGGGAAGCGAGTGGGACTTCTCCCAGGACCCCCGCTATGCTGGCAAGGACATTCCCGATACCGAAAGCCTGAAGACCACGCTGGATCGGGTTCAGCCCTATTGGGATGCCGAGATCGCGCCGCGCCTGAAGGCCGGTGAGGATGTGCTGATCGCCGCCCACGGCAACTCTCTTCGAGCCATCGTCAAACTGCTGTTCCAGGTGCCGGACGACCAGATCGTCCATGTCGAGATCCCGACCGGCAATCCGCTTGAGATTGAGCTGGATGCGGACCTGAAACCCGTGGCGGCGCGTTATCTGGACCGGGGCCGCGCCCAACCCTGCCGGAGATGCCTGCATGAGTGATCAGGATCGCCTATTCATGGCCCAGGCCATCGACTTGGCCAAGGCGCACATGGGCCGTCNNCCCAATCCGGCGGTCGGCTGTGTCATCGTTGATACCAATGGGCAAGTGGTGGCGGAGGCCGCGACGGCTGACGGCGGTCGCCCCCATGCGGAAGAGCAGGCCGCACCGCTGGCTGGGTCCAAGGCCGAGGGCGGCACCGCCTACGTCACCATGGAGCCCTGTGGGGCCCGCTCATCGGGCCGCAAGTCGTGCGCCAACTTCCTGATCGAATCCGGGGTCAAACGCGTGGTCGTGGCCGCCGTCGACCCGTCGCCGTTCGCGTCAGGCCGAGGCGTTGAGCGCCTGAGGAATGCAGGTCTGGAGGTCGATACCGGTGTCCTGGCTGACGCGGCGGCGGTGCTCTACGAGGGCTACCTGCACCGGGTCGAGACCGGTCGGCCCATGGTCCGCATTTCAGAGGACGGAGAGGGCTATGATGCCCGCTTCGCCGCCTCGCCCAAGGCCGATCTGGCGNGGGAGCTGACCCGTCTGGGTGAGGCTGGCTATACCCGCGTCTGGGTCAGCCCGGGCGAACTGGCGGAGGCCCTGGACGAGCAGGGCCTGCTCAGCCACTGATCCTCCGGAGCCCCCTCGCTCCAACGGATCAGCCGTCCGCCGTCAGGGCGTGTCCTGGCCCCGACGGCTTTGTTCGGTGCGGATCAGGCGGACGAACTCTTCGCGGTCGCCATAGCGGTCCGTCCCTTCGGCTCCCTCGGCCAGGGCCGCGATGCGATCCAGGCTGAAGTTACGGCTCATCCACGGATCGTTCCTGAGCGTCTGGCCAAAGGCGGCCACGGCCATGGCCCAACGGGTGCTTTCACCGGGGCGGGATGACGCCGCCGGAATGGCCTGCTGGACCAGCCGGGACGTATCCCCCGGCGGCTTGAACCGCACCTGGACGAAGCCCAGTTCGCCGCTTGCATCGGTGCGGCGCGGGGCCGCCTCGGGCCGGTTGCTTTCATAGCGACGCTCGGGGATCTGGCTGGGGCCGCCGACGGGNGTGATTTCATACAGCGCCGTGACCGAGGCCCCGGAGCCGACCTCACCCGCATCGACCTGATCGTTGTTGAAGTCCGCTTCGTTCAANAGGCGGGTCTCATAGCCGATCAGACGATACTCGCTGACGCGGGCGGGATTGAACTCCACCTGGATCTTGACGTCATCGGCGATGGGGAAGGCCCCGCGATTGAACATCGGCCCGAACAGCCGCCGTGCCTCATCGATGTCATCGACATAGGCAGCCACGCCGTTGCCGGCCTGGGCGATGGTCTGCATGCGCGCGTCCTGATAGTTGCCCCGGCCAAAGCCATAGACCGACAGATAAATGCCGGTCTCACGCTTCCTGGCCACATAGTCCTCGATGCGCTGGTCGTCGGTGACACCGACATTGAAGTCGCCATCGGTGAACATCAGGATGCGGTTGACCTTGTCCCGGCCAAAGGCGCGCTCGGCCTGGGCATAGGCATTGGTCATCCCGGTGGCCCCCGCTGTACCGCCAGAGGCATAGAGCGACGCCACGGCACAGCGCAGTCTCAGCTTGTCGGTGCCCGCCGTGGGAGCCAGCGTCGTGCCGGCACCTTCGGCGTAATAGGTCACCGCCACCCGGTCCTCGGGACGCAACTGGTCAATGATCAGGTTCATCGAGCGCTGGGCCAGGGCCAGCTTGTCGGGCGAATTCATCGAACCGGACACGTCCACCAGAAAGGTCAGGTTCAGTGGCTGGCGCTGGCTTTCGGGTAACTCATAGCCCTGCAGGCCAATGTGCACGATCTGGCGACCCTGGCTCCAGGGGCTGTCGGTGACCGCAGTGGTGATCGCAAACGGCTCGTTCCGGGAGGTCGGCCGGGCATAGCCATAGTCGAAATAGTTGATCATCTCCTCGACCCGCACGGCATCAGGCGGTGGGGTGCGACCCTCCTCAATGAAGCGGCGGACGTTGGAATAGCTGGCCGTGTCGACGTCGATGGAGAAGGTCGAGACGGGCTCTTCCGCCACGCGCTTGACCGGATTGGGTGCGGCGTCGGGATAGCGTTCGGTGTCGGCGGGAACACCGGGCGGGCGCGGCGATGTGAAGCCGGGAGGCGGAACGACGGCAGGACTTGAGTTGGGCGATGCGGACCGCTGTCCGGACACGATCATTTCCTGGGCCGCCATCGGACGGGGCGGCGGCGGCGGTGCGGGCGGTGGCGGCGGCGCAGGCGGAGGAGGTGGTGGTGCCATAACCGGCGGTGGCGGTGGTGGCGGCGTGGGGCTCACTGGCGAGGGAGCCATGACCGCCCCGGATCCGGAGGAACGGGCCTGCGCCCGCACGGTGCCCATGGGCGCACCGACCTCACGTGAAGATCGGAGATTGAAGCCAAGCTCGGCGCAGGACTCGGGGTCACTTCGCCATCGCCGGACGGATAGGTCTGAGCCCGGCCTGGCTCTGACTTTGAGCCTGGACGGGCAGCGGCGCGGCACCCGGCAAGGTCAGAGCCAGGATGGTGGTCCCCACCATGATGCGGTGAAATCTGGAGCCGGACATCGCGTCCTCCCATGGACATGTTCTGGTTATTGGGCAGTGCGGGGTCGCGACAAGGCGAAATTACGGCGTTCGGCAGGCGACAGGGCGGCGGTGCGCCCGGCACAATAAGACGTGCCACATTCGCCACAGTCTGGCATCCGGGCCAGACACCCCCACTATGCACCGTTCTGACAGGGGAACTCCATGGACGATTCACACGGCATCAGCGCTGCGCTCGGCGTCACAGTGGCCTTGTTGGCGGCTGCGGTCGCGGCGGTGCCGCTGTTTCGGCGGCTGGGCCTGGGCTCGGTGCTCGGCTTCCTGGCCGCCGGTGTTGCGCTGGGACCGTGGGCCATCGGCCTGATTCAGGATCCGCAGTCGGTGCTGCATGTGGCCGAGCTGGGCGTTGTCATGTTCCTGTTCATCATCGGGCTGGAGATGCGACCGGCCCGGTTGTGGACCCTGCGCAAGGCCATCTTCGGCCTCGGTGCGGTCCAGGTGTTGGCGGCTGGCCTGGCTCTCACCGGCGTAGGTCTGGCGTTCGGGCTGAAAGGTCCGGTCGCCTTCATCGGGGCCATGGGCTTTGTCCTGTCATCGACCGCCGTGATCATGCAGATGCTGGAGGAGCGCGGCGAGATGGCTACCCCGCGCGGCCAGCGGGCGGTCTCCATTCTGCTGTTCGAAGACCTGGCCATTGTGCCGCTGTTGGCCATCGTCGCGGTCCTGGGAGCCATGGCGGGCCACACCACATCGGAGCAACCCCTGTGGGTCAGCATCGGCGTCGCCATCGCCGCCGTCGTCGGCGTTGTTATTGCGGGTCGTTATCTGATCAATCCGATCTTTGGAGGTCTGGCCCGTTACGGCGGTCGCGACATCATGCTGGCGGCGGCGCTGCTGGTGGTGGTCGGGGCCGCCTGGGCCATGTCCCTGGCCGGTCTGTCGATGGCCATGGGGGCCTTCCTGGCCGGGGTGCTGCTGTCTGAGAGCCGGTTCCGACATCAGCTCGAAGCCGACATCGAGCCGTTCCGCGCCATTCTGCTGGGCCTGTTTNTCCTGGCCGTCGGCATGTCGCTGAACCTGGATGTGGTGCTGGCCGAGTGGCGGCTGGTGCTGGGCGGCGTGCTGGTGTTCATGCTGGTGAAGGCGCTGGTCATCTATGGCGTGGCCCGGCTGTTCCGGGCTGACCACGCCGAGGCGCTGGAGCGGGCGGCCCTGTTCGCGCAGGGCGGCGAGTTCGCCTTTGTGCTGTTTTCAGCCGGGCTGTCCGCAGGCCTGATCGATGCCCGCTGGTCGGCCATCTTCACCGCCCTGGTGATCCTGTCGATGGTGTTCACCCCGGTCGTCGTTCTGGCCGTGACCCAGGTGCTGAAGCTGACCGAGAAAGAGCCAGACGTCGATGGCGTCGACGGCGTGGAGCGCGCAGCCAATCTGCGCGAGCGGGTGCTCATCATCGGCTTTGGCCGCTTTGCCCAGGTCGTGTCCCAGCCCCTGCTGGCGCACAACGTCGACATCTCCATCATCGATACGGACGTCGAGATGGTGCAGGCCGCCGGAAAGTTCGGCTTCAAGGTCTACTATGGTGACGGCCAGCGGCTGGATGTGCTGCATGCATCCGGGGCCGCCACCGCCGAGACCATCATCGTCGCCGTCGACAAGCCGGAGGTGGCCGACCACATCGTCGAGGTGGTCAAGGCCGAGTTTCCGCTGACCAAGCTGTTCGTGCGGGCCTACGACCGGGGCCATGCCATGCGACTGGTCCAGGCCGGGGTCGAATATCAGCTGCGAGAGACGCTGGAATCGGCTCTGGTGTTCGGCCAGCAGGTCCTGATCGATCTGGGCTTCAACAGTGAGGAGGTCGCCGACACCATCGCCGATGTGCGCCAGCGCGACGCCGAGCGCCTTGAGCTGCAGATCACCGAAGGCGTGCTGGCCGCCGGTCGCCACCTGATGCGCGGCAACATGGCCACGCCGATGCCCGAGCCGATCATGAAGCCGTCGACTGAGGCTCGCCCCCTCAATCAGGCAGCTGCCGAGGCCATCGAAGCGTCGGAACGTCAGCAGGCGGACCAGGACGCCTGATCCAGGCGCACCCTTCGCAGAGCCAAGCGCCAGGTTTCGGCCCGTGCCAGGGACGTGCTAGAGGCCGCCGATGGTTGAACCGCCACCCGCCCACCGCCTGTCCGTCGCGCCGATGATGGATTGGACCGACCGGCATTGCCGGGCGTTTCACCGTGCCTTCACGCGCCACGCGCTGCTCTATACGGAGATGGTCACCTCGGCGGCCCTGGTGCACGGCGATGTCGAGCGGCTGATCGGGTTTGATGATCTGGAGCATCCGGTTGCCCTGCAACTGGGCGGCTCGGATCCGGCGGAGCTGGCCCGCGCGGCCCGCATCGGTCAGGACCGGGGCTATGACGAGATCAACCTGAACGTCGGCTGCCCGTCGGACCGGGTGCAGTCGGGCCGGTTCGGGGCCTGTCTGATGCGTGAGCCAGAGCTGGTGTCCGATTGCATGGTCGCCATTCGTGACGCCGTGAGCGTCCCCGCCACGGTCAAATGCCGCATCGGGGTCGATGACCAGGACCCGGAAGTCGCGCTGTTTGCGCTGGTGGACCGCTGTGCTGACGTCGGCATCAGTGCCTTCATCGTCCATGCCCGCAAGGCCTGGCTCAAGGGGCTGTCCCCGAAGGAAAACCGCGACATTCCACCCCTCGACTATCCGCTTGTGCACCGGCTCAAGCGTGAGCGGCCACACCTGACCATCATCCTGAATGGCGGTCTGCCGGACCTTGATACGGCCCTGAATGAGCTGACGCCAGACGCAGCCGGCGTGTCCCTGGATGGGGCCATGCTGGGCCGCGCTGCCTATCACGAGCCCAGCCTTCTTGGTCAGGTCGACCGGCGGGTGTTCGGGCTGGATGTGCCGGACGTCGACGCCTTTGCAGCCCTTGACCGCTACCGCCCGTATCTCACTGAGCAGCTGGATCGCGGGGTGCCCCTGGTCGCCATGGCGCGTCACCTGCTGGGGGCCATGCATGGTCGACCCGGGGCCTGCAGCTATCGCCGCATCCTGACGGTCGATGCGATCCGCCCAGGGNCCGGTGTGGAGGTGCTGGACCGGGCGGTGGATGCCGTGCTTGAGGCCGAGCAGCGCCGCGATGCCCTGAGCGAGGACCGCGCACAGGCGGCAGGGGCCTGAACCCGGCGTTAACCTCAATCAGGCTCCAAAGGGACAATCTGTCCGAGGTGCCCGTCATGCGTTGTCTGTTTGTCGTTGTTCCGCTGGCCCTGGCCGTTGCCACATCAGCGCAGGCCCAATCCCATGGCGAGGCTNCGGCGGGCGTTGCCATCGGGGCGGCGGCTGGCACCACCGGTCTGNGGGTGGAAGCCCAGATCAGCCTGGGGCCTGTCTTCACTCTGCGCGGAACGATCGACAAGCTCAGCCATGATTTCGATCAGGGCTACGACGGGGTCGACTATCAGGCGGCCCTGGAGTTCGACACTCTGGGCGGCTTCATCGACATGCATCCGCTTGGCAATGGTCTTTTCATTTCGGGTGGGGCCTATTCCGGCAGCCGGGACATCAATCTGCTCGCCACCCCGAGCCAGCCCGTTGAACTGGGCGGACAGACCTATAGCCCCAGCCAGGTCGGCACCCTTGATGGTCGTATCAAGCTGCAGGACATCGCGCCCTTTGTTGGCGTTGGGTGGGATGACACCTTCCATCGTCGGAGCCGCTGGGGCTTTCGTGCCCTTGCCGGGCTCGCCTTCAGTGAGGCACCGGAGGTCGCCCTCACATCTAGCGGCGGCACCTTGTCCAATGATGCAGCCTTCCAGAACCGTCTCAACCAGGAAGCGGCCCGGATCGTCGATGAGGCAGATGGCTATGGCGTATTTCCGGTGCTGCAGCTGGGCCTGAACTACAAGTTCTGATCGGGCATGGACTCCCTCGGCCTTTCTGAGTTGGCCACTTTATTGGCGGTCCTGGTGGCCGCAGGGCTATTCGGTGGGCTGGTGGCGGGCCTGTTCGGGGTCGGCGGCGGCACGGTTATCGTTCCTGCTCTCTTCTATGCTTTCGAGGCCCTGGGCGTCGGGGGTGCCGCCAATCTGCACGTCGCTGTGGGATCATCGCTGCTGACCATCGTTGCCACCTCCTGGCGGTCGCTGNGGGCGCACCGGGCCCATGGGGCGGTCGATGAGACGGTGCTGAGAATGTGGACCCCATGGGTTGGGTTCGGGGCCCTTATCGGGGCCTTGGCGGNNGGGCTGACGTCCATGCAGGGCCTGGCCGTGATCTATGGGGTTTGCCTGACGCTCATTGCTCTGCAGATGGGACTGATGCCCGAGAGCTTCCGATTGCGGAACGACCTGCCGACCGGCTGGGGGCGCCGCGTGACCGGCACGGCCATCGGCGGCCTATCGGCCATGATGGGTATCGGCGGCGGCAGTTTCGGCGGCCTGATGATGACCCTGTGTGGTCGACCCATTCATCAGGCCGTCGCGGCGGCGTCCGGCTTCGGCCTGGCCATCGGCTCGATGGCGACCCTTGGATTCATCGTGTTTGGCTGGGGGGCAGAGNGACGCNCCCCCATGTCGCTGGGCTATGTCAACATTCCGGCAGCGGTGATCGTGGGGCTCNTGACGGTCCTGGTGGCACCGTGGGGCGCACACCTGGCACACCGTCTGAACCGGCTAGCGTTGCGCAGGGCGTTCGCCGCCTACCTGCTGATCACAGCGCTTCTGGTTCTGGTTCGTGCGCGTTAGCGTCAGGGCTGCAGCGTCAGAACGTCGCCCGACACCTGCCAGCCCTGCAGCCGACTGAGGAAGCTCATGCCGAGCAGGGAATGGGGCAGGCCTTCCTGCACCACGATGGCCGGGACATTGCGAACTGCGGCCCCCGCCACCGAAACGCTGTCCAGGGTCACGCGGGCGGCGCGGGCATGGCCGGCNGCAGTGACGACGGTATCCTTGTAGTCTTCCGCCGCCAGATCCAGACCCAGTCGCTGGGCATCAGCAGGCGTGAGAACGACCAGACTGGCACCGGTATCGACCAGGGCGCGCACGGCGCGGNNCGGTCGCCAGCCCCCGGGGCCACTCATCTGGGCTTCCGCCCACCAGTGTCCGTCGCGGCCGCGCACCAGCTGGGTGGCGGCCTGCGCGACGGGGGCATTTACCGTCGTCTCCGGCTGCATCACGGCCGCCGCGCTCAGGTCTGGACCAGCAGGCATGTCATGCTTTGGCTGCCCGAGCCACCAGGCCAGGGTCAGGGACGACGCCACCGCCAATCCGACGACGGCTGCGGATGAAAGGTCAATACGGACCACGTAACCACCACATTCTCTGGCCCACTTGTCTGGGGCCTTGAGCGCATCCTGCCACCGCCCCGTTGGAATGCGGTGAAGGGGTGTGGTGAGCAAACCGTTTAGATGGCCGAATGTGCGCGTCAGCGGTCAGCTCAGCGCGGGTCCCCGCTGCGCGCATTGATTTCGCAGGTGCGAAGGCCTATATCAGCGTTCGACGCGACACGACCAAGAGGGTGCAACCCCAACCGGCGCGTCGCGTCTTCTTTCATCGTTCACGAAAGGAGACGCGAAATGAACGACAAAGCGTATCAACTCCAGAATGCCATCATGCAGTTCGCCGATATGGGCGGCGTGGCGTTCAATAGCCGGACGGTTCCGTCCAACCGCCTTCGCAGGCGGCCCCTGGAAAAGCTGTCCAACACGCTGAAGATCCGCAAGTTGCGGTTCTGACGCTATCGCTTCCTGGAAGCGATCTGTACGCCCGGACCGGAAGGCCCGGGGTTTTGCAATGCGGCCCCGGACGGATCGGGCTCAGAGGTTGCGGAAGGCTTCTGGCAAAGCGCGTTGCGCCCAGGAAGTTCCGCCATGATCTGGTCTCGCTCCTCGTCACTCAGTCGACTCCAGCGGGCGATTTCAGCCAGCGACCGACGGCAGCCAAGGCATAGTCCGGATGCGCCATCGACGGTGCACACCTGAATACAGGGCGTGGCGACCGATCGTGGCGGCGGGGTTACAGAGGACGACGAATTCACGAAATATGATCCGCTGACGGAGGGATTAACTTGCTTTCTGTCACATAAGCGTCATGATGGCCATGATGCAAAGTGCCGGATTTGGTCGGGTATCTGACCCCGGCACGGTGTGTCCCTTTTCCTCGTTCTTGGAAAGGAGAAGCCAAAATGAACGATAAGGAGCGGAACCTCCAGCACGCCATGATGTCCTTTGCCCTGTGGGGCGGGATGCTGGTGAAGACCCAGGGCACAAACGGGGCCAATGACCGCGTGGTCAGCCATCCGTCCAACTTTGTGCCCATCAAGATTGGTCGCCGCAGCTAGACTGTCGCGATCCAGCCGCAGAGCCCCGGTCCGAAAGGCCGGGGCTTTGTGTTTTGGGGTTCGGAACGCAGGTGTGGATGCTAGAGGCAGGTCATCACCTCCTCCTGGCCAGGCAGCAGACCCATGACCGACCTGATCCGCATTGAAACCCGGGGCCACATCCAGATCTGGACCCTGGATCGGGCGGGCCGGCTCAATGCCTTGCCCGACCTCGGCGATGAGGTGGCGTTTGCTGACGCCTGTTCCGCCGCCAATGCCGACCTGAACGTGCGCTGCGTGGTCCTGACCGGGGCCGGGCGGGCCTTTTCCGCGGGTGGTGACCTGAAGGCCATGCGCGACAAGACCGGACTGTTTGCGGGCGACGAGGCTGATATTCGCGATCGCTATCAGGACGTGGTGCATCGCATCGTGCGATCTCTCTATCGCCTGGACGTACCTCTGATCGCTGCGGTCAATGGGCCGGCGATGGGCCTGGGGTGCGACATCACGGGACTGGCCGATATCCGCATCGCTTCGGATCGAGCCACCTTTGGCCTGCCGTTCCTCAAACTTGGGATTGTGCCCGGCGATGGCGGGGCTNGGATCACGCCGCGTTACGCCGGTTATGCGCGGGCGGCAGAGCTGCTGTTCACGGGCAAGAGCATCGACGCGGCCACGGCGTCAGACTGGGGCCTGGTCAGCCGGGTGGTGTCCCATGAGGCCCTGATGGAGGAGGCGCTGGCGATGGCCGGACAGATCGCCGCCCAGGCCCCGCTGGCCCTGCGTGAGACCAAGCGCCTGCTCCGTCTGGGCCGCACCGCCAGCTTCGATGAGGTGCTGGCGGCTACGGCCAAGGCCCAGGCCGCCGCCCACATGAGCGCCGATCACGCCGAGGGCGTGGCGGCCGTCCTGGAAAAGCGGCCAGCCCGCTTTGAGGGTCGCTAGGCGCAAGGGCCCTAGAACAGGAAGGTCTCGGTGCGGTCCTCGCCAGTGAAACGGGTCGTCACCGTGCGCCCGCCATTGATGGCCCAGTGGTCATAACGCAGGCGCAAGCTCCCGCTGCCCTCGCGGGTTTCGACCTGGATGTTGTCCAGATTCCAGTTGTCACCGCCCGTGCCGCCCCCGAACGTCGTTTCCAGCTGAATCCCNCGAAGGTCGGACGCCGCGACATCCGGCGGCAGGGTTACGGCGACCGAATGGGTACTGTTGTTGACCCAGCGATAGCCCTGATTGACGTTGTCGAAGCGCAGGGTTCGTCGGTCCGGCAGCAACAGCAGGACATTGACGTTGTCATTGCCGCCCCGCAGGTCATCACCGCCGGTCTTGAAGGTCATGATAACCTGGCGCTCGAGGCTGACATCGATCCGCGGAGGCCGCTGGGGCGAATACTGCATCGGGAACCAGGTCCGCCATTTGTCGCCGCGGGCCCCATCGTCCAGTACCGGTAAAGCGGCCCACCGGGTCCGTGTGCAGGTCTTGAGCCGCCCCGGATAGTTCGGATCATAGACGGTGAAGCGCACCTGGTCGGCGTTGCGGCCAGGGTCGCCCAGATAGGTGCCAACACTGTAGCCGACGACCAGCACGACATGGTCGCCCTTGCAGCCCTCATCGCAGCCCTTAAGCGCCACCGGCACCCGCTCGCCCGCGTCGATCCGGCGGCGCAGTTCGGTCAGGCGGTCTTCCAGCCCCCAGCGCCAGAACTCGTCATTGCGCGCCCCAAACGGATTGATGAACTGCTCGACCCAGCGCGTCAGATTGCGATCGCCCATGGAGTCCATCTGACGCTGCAGCAGATAGTTCCGCGGGGTGCCTTCGGCAGGCTGAAAATCCTGCGTCGGCATCGGTATGCTGGGGTTGTTCAGGTAGTCCAGGACCGCGAACACCATGCCGCCGCACAGGCCGTCTGTGCGGAAGTCCACGGCGCTGACAAGGTTGTTGCTGAAGTTGTTGATGAACAGAAAGCCCTGGGTGTCGGGATCGAAGGGCACGTTGTTGGCGGTTCGGATAAGCCCCGGGGCGAGCGGCCGCAACGGCACGCGCCGTAAGCTGTCCTGGGCTGCAGCGGTCTGGATGGCCACAAGGCTCGCGCCCGCGCCGAGGGCTAGGCTGGCGAGAAGGCTGAACGACAGGGCAAGGCGACGCATGGCAACATCCTCCCAAGGGGTGGGACCAGCCCGGCATGGTCATGGCTTCTCTCCACCGCAACGCTTGACGGTTACACGAACGATGGTTTTGACAATCGGCGACCTGCCGGAGGGTTCAAGCCCTAGCCGCCGTGCGGCTGCTGCATCGCGCGATCTGCGGTGACGCCGACCTCAGAGGCCCGCTGGGCACCAGCGGTCTGGCCCGGTTTCATAAACTTGACCAGCACCCGCTGTCCGATCAGCAGCGGTGCATCCCCGGCGCTGACGACCACTTCAACGACCCGTTCATCGGAGCGTTGCGAGGGGTCGTCACTGGCCAGCTTGCGGGCCCCGAATACGGCGGCACGACGCAACACCTGGCCGACATAGACCTGGTCCGGATTGCCTTCCGGCGTGATCTCGACGGCCTGGCCAATGCTGACGTTGGGAATGTCACTTTCGACGATTTCGGCCCGGGCGATGCGCGGAGCATCCGGCTCCAGATCAAACATGGTCGACACGTTCAGCGTCGAGGCCCCGGCTCCGGGATTGGCATAGCGCCGCACGATGCGGCCCGACAGCGGGGCGCGGATGACCGTCAGCTCCAGATTATAGGCGGCCTGGTTCGCGCGTGCGCGCGACGCGTCGACGCTGGCACGGGCGCTGGCCAGCCGGGCTTCGGCGGCGGCAATGGCATCACGGGCCTGGTCGATGCGCTGGGCTGCGACGAAGTTGCTGTCGACCAGGGCTTCCAGACGCTCATACTCGCGCTGGGCGGTGTTGATGTCGACCTGGATCTGAGCCAGCTGGCTTTCGGCCTGGGCCAGGTCGGCGCGGGCGCTCTGATAGCTCAGGCGGGCCTCATCGTCTTCCTGACGGGCCAGGATCTGACCCTGGGTGACGCGCTCGCCCTCCTGGACATAGACCGCCTTGACGATGCCCCCGCGCCGGGCGGCGATCTGGATGATGCCGCCTTCGACATCGACCTTGCCATTGGCAATGGCGGCATAGGGGCTCTCGGGACGGCTTGCCGCCGCCTTTCGTCGGCCGCCTTCTTGNTCCGCCGCGCGCCCTTGCAGGACGCTCGCCCCGATCAGCACGACGGCAATCAGGCCCAGGCCGATCCACAGCCACTTGTTCTTCAGGAAACCAGGAATGCTCATCGGGGGTCTCAGATCACTCAGTGCGAAGCCAGGACGGCGTCAGGGTTCGGGGTTCGGCGCTCGTCATCGATGATAACGCCGTCTTCAATGTGGATCACCCGGTCGGCCCAGGCCTCCAGGCGCGGGTCGTGGGTCACGCAGATGACTGCCGCGCCGTGTTCGGTGGCGGCCCGGCGCAGGAGGCGGATCACCACCTGACCATTTTCACCATCNAAAGCCGAGGTCGGCTCATCGGCGAACAGGATCTTGGGGTCCTTGGCCAGGGCGCGGGCAATGGCGACGCGCTGCTTTTCGCCGCCAGACAGGGCCGACGGGCGCTGGTGCAGGCGATGGCCCAGTCCGACTTCCTCCAGGGCCTCGGTGGCCCGTTTGGTGGCGGCGGCGCTGGACAGCCCCTGGAACTTCAGCACGGTTGTCACCTGTTGCAGGGCCGTCAGCGCAGGGAACAGGTTGAACCCCTGGAAGATGAAGCCGCAGTGGTCCAGGCGGAACCGGTCGATCTTGCTGGGCGGAAGGCTCCAAAGGTCGTCGACGTCCAGTGCGTCAACCCGACCCTCTTCCGGGCGCAGCAGGCCCGACAGGGCCGCGATCAGCGTCGACTTGCCGGACCCGGACGGGCCCATCACCATGGTAAGATCGCCGTGACGGGCATCGAAGTTGACGCCCTTCAGAACCTCAACGAACGACCGGCCGGACTTGAAGCGTTTGACCAGGCCGGTCGCCTCGAGCGCGAAATCGCCATGTCTGCCGTGAACCTTGGTCGTCATCGCAGCAGATCCGCCGGCTGGCTCTTTNNCAGGACGCCCATCGACAGCATGCCGGACAGCATGGCGATCAGGATCAGGCCGCCCCCNACGAACAGGATCAGGGCCGGCGGCAGGGCAATTATGACCGCATTGGCCATGGCAAACATGGACACCAACCACGTCAGAATCACCGCGGCTCCAACACCGACCACGCCAACCCAGAAGCTCAGCTCCATGACGATGCGGCGCAAGCTGCCCATGCCAACGCCNAGGGCGCGCAGTGAGGCAAATTCCTTGATATTGGCCAGAATCGCCCCTTGCAGGGTCTGCCAGGTGATGGCCACGCCGATAATGGTGCCCAGCACCACACAGCCGCCAATGATGATCACCAGAATGCCTTCCTCAAACATGGCCCCGGCATTGGCGTCGGCCAGCTGCTGCCGGGTCCAGGCCTTCCACTGGCCCTTGCCGGTTGCGTTCAGTTCTTCAGCCACCGCCACGGCCTTGGCCGGGTCCTTGATCTTGACCATGAGTGGCCCGACACGGGGTCCGGTGTCGGCCTGTCCCAGCATGCGCAGGGTATCACGGCTCATGACGATGGTGGCCTGCATCATGTTCGGATATCCCGAGGTGATGGCTGCCACCGTCACGGTCTGTCCGTTGTAGAGCGCCTTGTCACCCAGCTTGACGCCCAGCCGCGGAAGGGCCGTCTCGTCGATCGCCACGGTGTAGGGCTGGCGCAGCGCATCGACCAGTTCCTGGGAATAGTCAGTGGGAATGGTTACGGCACCGGGCGTGGTGTCAATGATGCGGGTCATCACGAACTCCTGGCGCGGTGCCCCCTGCTTGGCCCGGTCGGCCTGGCTCATGGTCGGATCGACGGCCTTGACCGACTGGAACGAGCCACCGGCCCCGTCCAGCGGCTGGACCTCAGCCACCTCAGGATGGTTATAGACCAGGGGAATGAAGCGCCGCGGCACNCCGGACGGTCCGCCCATCAGGCTTTTGGCCCCNGGCTGCATGACGATGATGTCAGCCGCTGAGCGTTCAATCTGGGCTGTAAAACCCTTGCCGATGCCGATGAATACACCTGTCATGGCCATGACCAGCAGTCCTGACAGAGCCAGGGCCATGATCGCCGCTGTGTAGCGGCGCCATTCAAACAGCAGCGTGGACAGTGCGAGCGACATGGTTCGGCGGGGCCCCTCGATAGAGCCGTAACTGGCAAACCGATGCGCCGAGGCCAAGTTAAATCGGGGTAAGGCACCTGCTCGGCGATGGACGGACCTGCTGCATTGGGTTAGCTGTCCGCTTCTCAGATCAATGAAAGGTCCATCGAAGGACCGCCCAGGAGATCCCCATGTTTCGACGTACGCTTCAGGCCTCGACCGTGCTGGCCGCGACCGGCCTGGTGGCCTTTACCCTTGGCCTGACATCCGCGCCGGGCTCTGCCCAGGCCGCGNAAGAGGGCATGTGGACGTTTGACAACTTCCCCATGGCGCGGGTGAACCAGCTTTACGGCACCAACATCGACCAGGCCTGGCTGGACCGGGTGCGCAGCGCCGCTGTCCGCATTCAGGGTTGCTCGGCCTCGTTCGTCTCGCCCGAGGGTCTGATCCTGACCNATTGGCACTGTGTTGTGGGCTGCTCGCAGGAGCTGTCCAGCGCCGAGCATGACTACGTTGCCAATGGCTTCATGAGCGCCAATCGCGAGGAAGAGCGTCGCTGCCCCGGTCAGACTGCCGAGGTGTTGACGGACATCACGGACGTGACCGACCGGGTGATGGCCGCTGGCGTCGGCTTGGAAGGCGCCGATTTCAATCGCGCGCGGNGTCAGGCGATCAATGCCATCCAGCAGGAAGCCTGTCAGGGCGACCCCAAGAAAACCTGCCAGGTGATCAGCCTGTATCGCGGCGGCCGCTACGCCCTCTACACCTTCCGCAAGTATGACGATGTGCGGCTGGTGTTTGCGCCGGAAAACCAGGCCGCCTTCTTCGGGNGCGATCCCGACAACTTCAACTTCNCGCGCTATGCGCTCGATGCTGCCTTCCTGCGCGCCTNNGAGGATGGCCGTCCGGCTGCGACGCCGAACTTCCTGCGCTGGAACCCCAATGCCCCGACCGAAGGTGAAGTGACCTTTGTGGCCGGAAACNCGGGGTCGACCTCGCGCCTTCTGACCATGAGCCAGCTGGAGCGCCTGCGTGACCAGCAGCTGCCGATCACCCTGATCCAGGCGTCGGAACTGCGTGGCCGCCTGCTGGAGTATTCGCTGACCGGCGACGAAGCCAAGCGCGTCTCGTTCGATCCGATCTTCGGCCTCGAGAACAGCTTCAAGGTTTACTACGGCCAGCAAGGCGCCCTGACCGATCCGGCCTTCATGGCGACCAAGCGCGAGCAGGAGGCCGCCCTGCGCGCCGCCGTCGCCGCCGACCCGGCCCTGGCCGCCCGTATCGGCGACCCGTGGGGCGATCTGGAGCGCATCCAGGGCGTGGCCCGCGACCTCTACCTGCCGTATCGCCAGCTGGAAGCCTCCGCCGGCGGCGCTCGACCCTGCCCAGTTCGCAGGGTCGTGGTTCGGGCGCTCAAGAACCCGAACCTGACCGACGCCCAGCGCACCACGATGGGCCAGCGCCTGGGCGAGGAAACGCCGATCTATATGGACATGGAAGAGATCCGGCTCCGCTACTGGCTGTCCAAGACCCGCGAGTATCTGACGGTCGACGATCCGAACGTGAAGGCTCTGCTGGGCCGCGAAAGCCCCGAGGCCCTGGCTGAGCGGCTGGTGGACGGCACGCAGCTGGAAGATGCCGCCTTCCGCGCCACCCTGGCCACCATGACCCTGGAACAGGCCATCGCTGCGGACCCGTTGATCGCCTTTGCAGCCGCCAATGACGCCGCGGCCCAGGCGGTTGCCCAGCGCTGGTCGTCCGAAGTCAATGCCNTGACAGCCCGCGCCGCCGAACAGGTGGCCCAGGCCCGTTTTGCGGTCTATGGCACCGACCAGTATCCGGATGCCACCTTCTCCNTGCGCCTGTCCTATGGCCGGGTTGAGNGCTGGACCTACCGTGGCGTGACCGTTCCGGCCTTCACCTATATGGGCGGCCTGTATGACCGGGCCACCGGGTCGNAGCCGTTCAACCTGGCCAGCGCCTTTGAACGCGCCGAAAGCCGCATCAACAAGTCGACGGTTTACGACTTCTCATCGACCAACGACATTATTGGCGGCAACTCCGGCTCTCCGGTGATCAATGCACGCGGTGAGGTGATCGGGGCCGCCTTCGACGGCAACATCCACTCCCTGGGTGGGTCTTATGGCTATGACGGCACACTGAACCGCACCGTTTCGGTCTCGACCGCCGCCATCACCGAGGCCCTGCGCAACGTCTATCCGCAACCGCGCGTCCTGGCGGAACTGGGCGTTGACCAGCCCCAGACGCAACCTCAGCGCCGCCGTCGTCGCTAGGGCATAGAACGGCCAGCTCTTCCGGTCGCCGCATCAGCGGCGTGCCGGAAGGCTGGGGGCCTGAGCCTGCGGCTCGGAACTTCTCAGCAATCGTCTGTATTTGCTGCCGCTCCGCCAGGCCAGAACCAGGCCGCGCCGCCTGCGTCAGCCCCGCTCGGCCATGGCGCGGGCAGCCTCCAGATCGCCCGGGTTGTCCACCGACAGGGGNGCATCGGCGATCACCGCCGCNCAGATCTGCATCCCCAGCTCCAGCGCCCTGNNCTGTTCCAGCTTCTCTCGCCGTTCCAGCGGCGGCGGCGGNGCATCGCAGAACCGCTCCAGCGCCGCCCGGCGATAGCCATAGATGCCAATGTGACGCCAGATAGGACCCTCACCATACAGGGTTGAGCGGGTGAAATAGAGGGCGTGACCGTGGGTACCCGCCTGGNNCGGCAGGGCCAGCACGGCCTTGACCACATCGGCGTTGGTCCGGTCGGCGACATGNGCTTCGGGGGCCACCAGGGTGGCGATGTCGCAGGCTGGCTCGTCTGCCAGCACCCGGGCGCACGTCTGCGCCAAGCCGGGATCGGCAAACGGCATGTCCCCCTGCAGATTGATCACCACGTCATGCTCGCCTGCCGGATCCAGCGCTGCCAAGGCGGCGCGCACACGGTCNGAGCCCGAGGGCAGGTCGGGGTCGGTCAAGACGGCCTGGCCNCCGGCGGCCTGCACCGCCTCGACGATCTCCGGGTCCCCNGCCGCGACCGCTGTGCGAAAGCCGGACGCGGCCCCCTGGCGCCAGGCCCGCACGATCATGGGGACGCCGCCGATCTCGGCCAGCGGCTTGTTGGGCAGGCGGGTTGCAGCCATGCGAGCGGGGATCAGGATCAGCGGGTTCATGCCCCGCCTTTTACGTCCCAGACCCGATCTTGGCGACAGGCCAGTTGCGAAGGCGGCGTGAGCGTGTAAGAGACGCCCTCGCAAGCATTGTTCTGGCGCCTTGAGGGCCGGATTCTCATTAGGACGGGTGTGGCAACGCAATGAGCGGCGATCTGAAGTGGAACAAGATCATGGGCGGCGTCCTGGCGGCGGCCTTCGTGATTGTCGGCCTGCAGCAGGTCACGGCGGCGGTCTACAGCACCAAAGCCCCGGAAAAGATGGGCTATTTCGTTGAAGCTCCCGATGAATCCGCGGGCGCAGCCACGGCCGAGTTGCCGCCGGATTGGGGCACGGTCCTGCCCGCTGCGGACCTGGCCGCTGGCGAGCAGGCCTTTGCGCGCTGCGTGGCCTGCCACAATGCAACTGCGGGCGGGGCGGATGGCACCGGACCGNATCTCTATGGCGTGGTCAGGGGACCCGTCATGCACCGTGCCGGGTTCGCCTATTCGGACGCCATGGCCGCTCACAAGGCCGAAGCGCCGACCTGGGGCTATGACGAGCTGGATCACTTCCTGACCGCGCCTGGCCGCTATGTGCCGGGCACCAAGATGAGCTTTGCCGGCATCCGCGATACCCAGACACGCATCAACCTGATCGCCTGGTTGCGTTCGCAAGGATCATCCGGTTTTGCCATCCCGGCTCCCGATCCCTCGCGTCAGGTCGGCGCGGCGGCCCCGGCTCCGGCCGAAGGGCGGCTCCCGAGGGCGCGGCCCCGGCGGCGGATGCGGCCGCTCCGGCACCGGCGGCTGCCCACTAAGCGACGACTGGCAGAGGCCAGGGCTCGGGCACGCGCCCGGGTCTAGGCCCAGGGCGTCAGGCGGCGGAACACCGGCGGGGCAAACCCGTCGGCCCGACAGCGAGCATCTGCCTCTGCAAGATCTTCGATCACCACAGCGCCGCGGTCACCGCTGGCGTGAATGACGCGGCTGTCATCCAGCATCAGGGCTGAATGCCCGCTCCAGTCCTGGCGTTCACCCTGCCACGGCCAGACGACGATATCGCCGCGCCGGGCTTCCTGTCGGGCCACCCCCTTGCCCAAGGCGGCCTGTTCGTCGGCATTTCGCGGCCCGGCCCGGCCACAGGCCAGCAGGGCCTGCTGCACCAGNCCGGAACAATCCGTGGCCAAGGATGAGCGGGCTCCCGGTTCGTAACGCACGCCCAGCAGNTGCTCGGCCACGGCCACCGGATCGCGGGCGAAGCTCCCGACCGGCACAGCTCCCTCACGGGCCTCGCACAGGGCATTTAGCGGCAGATCCGCATCAACGACGGCGATGCGGTGGGTCGGCAAGGCCCCCGCCGTGTCGAGGGCCTCGTCGGACACCCAGCCGACCATGCCGTCGCGCTTAGCCCGGCCCCAGGCAAATCCGTCCCGACGCTCCAGGACCTCAAAATGCTCTCCGAACAGCAGTTGATCCAGGCGAACGGATCTNGCCGTGGCCTGGGTTCGAAGATCGGCGGCGGCTGCAATGCACTGTGTCAGGCGCGTGGCCCGAAACGATTGCGCTGGATGAACTCCCTCCAGGGCCTGGGCCGCCAGGTCGGGCCGGGCCAGGGTNGAAGCGGGCGTCAAAGGCGTCGATAAGGTCTGGCACTCAACTCAGATCCGGGTGGAGCGCCTTCATACCGATCAAGACCAAAGGGCCCGTTAACAGCCCGCGTCCTGATTCACCTCAGTGAGCGGCAAAACGCCGCCTCAGCATGTCAAAGCAGGCCCGAATGGCCTGGGCCTCGCTGCCCTCGGGCCAGCCGGGTCGCGCGCGNGGNTTCCAGGCGAATATGTCCATGTGGGCCCAACTGCCGCTCGCGGGTGCAAAGCGCTGCAAGAACAGGGCGGCGGTCACGGATCCGGCCTGGGCCCACGCAGCGGGATCATTGCGCAGGTCGGCGATCTCGCCGTCCAGGGCGCTGCGATAGCCGGCCCAGAGGGGCATCCGCCACAGCGGGTCATGCACCGCCTCGGCACTGAGCATCAGATCGGCGGCCAGATCATTGTCGTCCGTGTACGANGGCGGCAGCTCTGGCCCCAGGGCAATCCGGGCCGCTCCGGTCAAGGTGGCAAAGTCCAGCGTCAGGTCGGGTTCATGCTCGCCAGCCCGGGTCAGGGCGTCCGCCAGAACCAGGCGCCCTTCGGCGTCCGTATTGCCCACCTCGATCGTCAGGCCTTTGCGGCTAGCCAGGATATCGCCCGGGCGGAAGGCATCGCCGGACACGGCGTTCTCGACCGCAGCCATCAGGATAACCAGGCGCACCGGCAAGGCGGCGTCCATGACCATCTGGCCCAGCGCCAAGGCGTGAGCGGCCCCCATATCCTTTTTCATGTGGCGCATGCCGACTGCCGCTTTCAGATCCAGTCCGCCGGTGTCGAAGGCCACACCCTTTCCGACCAGGGCGACCAACGGCAGATCCTTGCGGCCGAGATTCCAGCTCATCTCGATCAGACGCGGCGCACGGGGCGCAGCGGCGGCCCGGCCCACGGCGTGAATGGCCGGATAGTTGGCGTCCAGCAGATCATCGCCCGTGGTGACTGCGGCGTCGGCTCCAAAGCGGCTGGCGACCGCGCGGACCTCAGCCTCGATCACCTCCGGCCCCATGTCGGAGGCGGGGGTGTCGACCATGCGCCGCGCCAGGGCACAGGCCGTGGCGATCCGTGTCACCTCGGCAGCATCCAGCCCCTCGGGAGCCACCAAGCGGGGCCGCTGGCGGTCGGACCGGTCTTTGTAACGGTCGAAAACATAGGTCCCCAGAGCAAAGGCCAACGCCGCCGCCTGAGCCTGATCAGGCTCGGCCTCAAGGCGGTAGACCCCGGTCGGCAGGCGGGCCGGCAAGGACCGAGCGACCATAGGATGGGGTGTCTTGCCGACGCCGATCAGCACCTGGCCCAAGCCGCCATCGTCACCGGCAACCGTCAGCATCTGGCCAGGCTTGCCCGAAAACCCGTTGGCCTCGGCCCAGCGTTTGAGGTCGGGGCCAGAGCCGCATCCGGGNCCGACCAGGCGCAGGGGCGTGGCCGCAACGGCCTCAGGCGCATCCGGGGGCAGGATATCAAACGCGTTCAGATCGGGCATAGGGCCTCTTTCAACGGCTCGTTAACCAAGACTTGACGGCCTTGGGGCGATTGTCCGGGTCTGGCGGACTCCTTGGCCGTCCGCAACCCTTTCGGAGCCGACCATGTCGCGCAGTCCCGCCGTCCCCGCAAGCCTGATCGTCCTCGCAAGTCTGTGTCTGGCCCTCCCGGCTGCGGCCCAAAGCGGAAATCTGACCCAGATCCCGGCCCAGGTCGCAGCCCAAGACGCGGCGGCCGCAGGTGCAGCTGCTGCTGTCACGCAGCGTGCCCCTGCCACAGAGGAGGTGCGGGCGGCCTACGACCGGCTTGACCCGCTCACCCGCTCGGTTTTCTGGAGCGAAGAGGCCCAGCTGTTCCCTATGGATCCCATCGCCGGGGTTCGGGCGGCTCAGTCCCTGCGTGAACTGGGGCGCTTCGAGCAGGCGGTGCAGATGGCCCAGGCTGTGCTGGTGGTTCAACCACACAATACCGATGCCATGCTGGAGGTCGGACGTGGCAACATCGCACGCGGTCAGGCCTTCTATGGTATCCAGGCCCTGGAGCAGGCCCAGGCGATGATGCCGGGCGACTGGCGTCCGCTGTCTCTGTTGGGGGTTGCCTATCAACAGGTTCGGCGCAATGACGACGCCCAGGCCGCCTGGGCCCACGCCCTGGCCTTGTCGCCGGACAATCCCGATGTCCTGGCCAACGTGGGCATGGCCTTCGCGACATCCGGAGAGGTCGACCAGGCGGAAACCTATCTGCGCCGCGCCGCCAGCCAGCCGGGTGCGGGCCTGAAGGTGCGCCAGAACCTGGCCCTGGTGCTGGGTGTGCAAGGCAAAATGGCCGAGGCCGAGCAGATTCTGCGCCGCGACCTGCCGCCAGAGCTCGCGGAGGCCAACCTGCAATGGCTGCGGGACCGCACCGACAGCCGCGCCCAGGCGTCGGTTCCAGCCACAGCCAGCGGCACGGCCCGGACCTGGACGCCGCTGCAGTAGGACCAACCCTTCACCGGAGGGCTGCAAGCGCCTATCTTGGGTTCGTGATCGACGACCTTTACAGCAAGCGCGTCCTGTCGCTGGCCGCCAACCTGCCGCACAGCGGTCGGCTGGAGTTTCCGTTTGGCACGGGCGAGCAGGTGGCCAAGCTTTGCGGATCCAGGGCGATTGTCGATGTGCGTCTGGGACGCGATGCCCGGATCAGCGACTTTGCCCAGGACGTGAAGGCCTGCGCCCTGGGTCAGGCGGCGGCCAGCCTGATCGGCGAGGTCGCCATCGGAGCCTCGCTGGAGGAGGTCCGCCAGGCGAGAGATGACATGCTGTTGATGCTCAAACACGGGGAGAAGGCCCGGAGGGGCGCTTTTCCGGATTGCGTGCCCTGAAGCCCGTTGCGGAATATCCCGCCCGCCATGCCTCGACCCTGGTGGCCCTTGAAGCCCTACTGCTGGCCCATGAGGAAGCCATGATCACCCTGTTCAACAGCTGCGTCCTGGGGCCCGACGCCCCGATGATCGGCCCCTGCCGGGTGAAGATGACGGGCGAACTATCATCACCGGTCGGGCCTAGTTGCTCCTTGGACCCTATCGGGACATAAGCGCGGCGACATGGCCACCGGTGAGACCCTTTATGAACGCGGCGCACGGCTGGCCCACCGGGGCTACAAGCTGACCCTCAGCCCGTTGATCGGGCAACAATGCCGCTTCCTGCCGACCTGTTCCGACTATGGCCGCGATGCCCTTATCGAACACGGACCGGTGCGGGGCGGTTGGCTAACCCTGCGTCGCCTGTGTAAGTGCCATCCTTGGGGAGGATCGGGGTTCGATCCCATGCCGCCCCGTATCGCCACTACGGCGAGANCGCGACCCAAAGCAGACTGAACGATGATCATACTGAAGTTTCCCGACGGGGCCGAACGTGAGTTTCCATCCGGAGCAACGGCCCGCGACGTTGCGACCGCGATCTCACCATCTCTGGCCAAGAAGGCCGTTCTGGCTGAACTGAATGGAGAGTTGCGCGACATGGGTCGCACCCTGGAANAAGGGGGCGACTTTCGCCTGATCCTGCGGACCGATCCAGAGGCGCTGGAGACCATTCGCCACGACACGGCCCACGTCATGGCCGAGGCGGTGCAGAAGCTGTTTCCCGGAACCCAGGTGACCATCGGCCCGGCCATCGACGATGGCTTTTACTATGACTTTGGTCGTGCGGAGCCGTTTTCGACCGAGGATTTCGCGGCCATCGAAAAGAGANTGGGCAAGATCATCGACCGGGACGCCAAGTTCGAGCGTGAGGTCTGGGACCGCGATGAGGCGATCATCTTCTTTGAGGCGCGCGGCGAGAAGTACAAGGCCGAGCTGATCCGTGACCTGCCGGAAAACGAGACCATCACCATCTACCGCCAGGGTGACTGGCTGGACCTGTGCCGGNGGCCGCATCTGCCGTCGACGCGTCACATCGGCAAGGCCTTCAAGCTGATGAAGGTGGCCGGCGCCTATTGGCGCGGGGATTCCAGCCGCGACCAGTTGCAGCGCATCTATGGCACCGCCTGGGCCGACAAGGCCGAGCTGGATGCCCACCTGAAGCGCATCGAAGAGGCCGAGAAGCGCGATCACCGCAAGGTCGGGCGCCAGATGGACCTGTTCCACATGCAGGAAGAAGGCCGTGGCATGGTCTTCTGGCACCCCAAAGGCTGGGTTCTGTGGCAGGTGATCGAGGCCTATATGCGCCGCCGCCTGAACGCGGCCGGCTATGTCGAGGTCAAGACGCCACAGGTGCTGGACCGCAAGTTCTGGGAGGCCTCGGGCCACTGGGACAAGTATCGACCCAACATGTTCGTCTGCGAGACGGTCGAAGGTGAGGTGCTGAGCCTCAAGCCCATGAACTGCCCCGGCCACGTGCAGATTTTCGATCAGGGCCAGCGGTCCTATCGCGAGCTGCCGCTGCGGATGGCCGAGTTCGGGGCCTGTCACCGCTATGAGCCCTCCGGATCGCTGCATGGCCTGATGCGGGTGCGCGGCTTTACCCAGGACGACGCCCATATCTTCTGCCGCGAGGACCAGATCGTGCCGGAAACGGCCAGCTTTATCGAGCTGGCGCGGTCTGTCCATGCGGACTTGGGGATGGAGACCGCCTATATCAGCCTGGGCACCCGCCCCGAGGTTCGCGCCGGCACCGACGCGTTCTGGGACAAGGCCGAGACGCTGATGGCCGAAGCCGCCCGCGCCGCCGGGACCGAGCCGATCATCACCGAGGGTGACGGGGCCTTTNACGCGCCCAAGCTGGACTTCATCGTGCGTGATGCCATCGGCCGTGAATGGACCTGTGGCACCATTCAGCTGGACTATGTGCTGCCTGAGCGCCTGAATGCCGAATACATCGGTGAGGACGGACAGAAGCACCGCCCGGTCATGCTGCACCGGGCCATCCTGGGCAGTTTCGAGCGTTTTATCGGCATCATGATCGAGAACTACGCCGGGGCCTTCNCCTTGTGGCTGGCTCCGGTTCAGACAGTGGTGGCCACCATCGTGTCCGATGCGGACGACTATGCCCGCGAGGTGGTCGAGAAGTTCAAGGCGGCGGGCCTGCGCACCGAGATCGATCTGAGGAACGAAAAAGTTGGCTACAAGGTGCGTGAGCACTCTCTGGCCAAGGTGCCGGTCATCGCTGTCGTTGGCCGACAGGAGGCCGAGGACGGCATGGTGGCCCTGCGTCGCCTGGGCAGCCAGGCCCAGGAGCTGGTCTCAGTCGAAGAGGCGATCCGCATCCTGACCGACGAGGCGACGCCACCGGATCTCAAGCGGGCGCGGGCCAACCGCTGATCCGGCACGGGCAGATCAGCCTGCCCGGTCCATTCAAACATGAAAAAACCGGCCGAGGTTTCCCTCGGCCGGTTCTTCGTTTGAGGCCTGGAAATCAGACCTGGCTACCGATCAATACTTGTAGCGCAGGGTGATGCCATAGGTCCGCGGCTGGCCGAGGAAGGCATCATAGGTCTGGGTGTCCAGCGCCGGATTGTAGAAGGTTCCGGCATAGGGGCCCGTTGCGGTCGGCACCGACTGGAAGGCATTGCCCTGCAGCGGCGCGTTGTAGGCCACCTGGATATACTCTTCGTTGGTCAGGTTCTGGGCCCAGATGTCCACGGTCCAGGTTTCATCCGCTGAACCCAGCGAGATGCGGCCATTGATCGTGGTGAAGGCGTCCTGCTCCTTCCAGGGCAGCAGGTCGGAACCGGTATTGTAGGCCGACATATATTTGCCGGCCAGGCTGACGCCCAGGCGCAGGTCGTTGGCGATATCGCGGTCGAAGTTGATCGACAGAGAGCCCGACCACTCTGGAGCGAACGAAGCTCTCGACCCCGGCAGCAGCGACAGCTGCGGGAAGTTGGCCGGGTTGGCCAGGTCCGCCGCCGTGAAGGTGCCGTATTTGGTGTCCGAGTAGGTCACGCCGCCCGAGAGGCTCAGGCCTTCCAGCGGAGTGAACCACAGGAAGTCGGCGTCAACACCGCGCGAGGTCAGCTCAGGAATGGACTCCACCACGAAGGCGGTGCCCAGGAAGGTGTTGAGCTGGAAGTCCTCGAACGTCTGGTCGAAGTAGGTGGCATTCAGCAGCAGGGTGCGGTCCAGCAGCGTCAGCTTGACCCCGGCCTCATAGCTATCGACCATTTCCGAGGGGAACAGGAGGCTGGCCGCCGGGGTGATGCCCGACTGCACGCGGTCCAGGTTGTAGCCGTAGCTCTTGTAACCGCGCGCATAGGACACATAGCCCATGGCCATGTCATTGAAGCGATACGANGCCCTGATCGTGCCGCTCAGCTCATCGGCATCGTGCTGCTCGGAGATGTTGCGGTTGGTGAAGGCCATGTTCGACCACGGCAGGCACATGCGAGCCAGGAACTGGCTGGCATTGGCACCCAGTGATGCGAAGGCCCCGCTCACAAAGTTGGCGTAGGTCGCGGCACAGGCGTTCTGGTTGCCGTTCAGATTGCGCTGCTGACCGTCCACCGACTTGTCGTCCATGGTGTAGCGCAGGCCGAAGGTGATATCGAACTGGTCCGTCACCGCGAAGGTGTTGTTGGTGAACAGGGCGTAGGAGGTCGATTCCTGATCGTAGGTATCGGCATAGCCCTGGCCGACGATGAAGCCGAAGCCACCGGTTCCGCCGACAGCTCCGCCCGAGCCCAGGCACTGCTGGAAGTTCAGCGAGTTTTGGCTCGGCCGGGTGAAGCAGGGGATGATGTTGGGGCTGACCGGAATGAGGTTGTTGGACGCGTTCAGGCTGGCGCTGAACAGGAAGGACAGGAACGGCGTGTAGTCCGCGCCATAGCGCCAGGAATCGCGACGCGTGATGTCTTCCTTGGTGGCGAAGAAGCCGACCAGCCAGTCCAGGCGATCGGTGGCCCCGGCCAGGCGCAGTTCCTGGGTCAGGTTCTCGACGCTGTAGCCATACTCGCCACCGCCGTTGCGATACATGATGTCCGCGCCGGTGTAGTCCAGGTCCATGCCCTGGTCGCCTTCCCAGTTACGCCAGGAGGTCAGCGAGGTCAGGGTCGCGCCACCGAACATGTTCGGCAGGTCGATGTTGGCTTCGACCGAGACGCCCATGTCGTTGATGGCCTGGCCGGTGTCGCGGTTGGCAAAGGCCGTGCGCGAGAACGGCAGGGCCCCGTTGCCGGCGGCCGGCGGACGCTGCCCNGTGCCGGTCGAGAGCAGGTCGATGAAGGTGTAGGTCGGCCCGGTGCGGGTCTGCACGCCGACGCAGCAGTATTCATCACGCACCGTGTAATCGGCGATCATGCGAACCGAGGTGTTTTCGTTCGGCAGCCACAGCAGCTGTCCACGCACCGACCAGAAGTCCTGGTTGGCGTCGTCGGTCGGGCCACGGCCCCCGCCGCCCAGATTGACGTTGTAGAAGCCGTCACGCTTGCGCATGGCTCCATACAGGCGGAAGGCCAGCTGATCGCTGATCGGTCCGGTGATCGAGCCCGACACGCCCGTGGCCCCATAGTTACCGATGGTGAGCTCGCCGTCGGATCCCCAGTTGAAGGACGGGGCCTCGGTGATGATGTTGATAACGCCCGCCGAGGTGTTCTTGCCGAACAGGGTGCCCTGCGGACCCTTCAGAACCTCGATGCGCTGCAGTTCGCCCAGGTCGCCAAAGCCGACCGAGTTGCGCGAGCGATAGACGCCGTCGATGACCACGCCCACCGAGCTCTCCAGGCCGGGGTTGTCGCCCACGGTGCCGACGCCGCGAATACGGGCGGTGGTGGAGGCCTCCGACTGGGTCGAGGTGACCGTCATGCCCGGCGTCAGGATCTGAAGGTCCTTGATGTCGCGCACACCCGCGTCCTGCAGCGTTTCCTGCGACAGGGTCGTGACCACGATCGGCACGTCCTGGAGGTTCTGCTCACGCTTCTGGGCGGTAACGATGATGTCATCGACGGTAGCGGCCGGACCGTCCTGGTCCTGGGCCATGGCAGTGCCGGCAAAGCCGAAGGCCACGGCACCGACAACGGCGGCCGAGACGGTGTAACGAAGCTGTGTGGTGCGGCGCATTTGCGTTCCCCGGTTGACGACCGAAACGAGGTCGGTCGAACGTTTCCTGAATGTCTGTGGACGCACCCTTCTTTCGGAGTGCTTTTCCGCCACCGTCCGAGTACTCCCAACGCCCGCCTGCGACAAGCAGCGCGGGGCTCAAGCGTGGGTTTCAGTCTCGCGTGATCACAAACTGTGACGAGAAAGCGACAAAAACTGATTACGTAAGGTCAAGCTCGGGTTCCGCCAGAGTATTTGTCGCCCGCCGACGACGTGTCGCCAGCGTCAAGACAACGGCTCCGGCGACGCCGGACAGAATCGAGCCGCACAGAACGCCCAGCTTCACGTCGATCTGGTCTTGCAGATCTATCGGACCTGGAAATGCCAGTGCTCCGATGAACAGGCTCATGGTGAAACCCACCCCGCAGAGCAGGGCGACGCCGTAGACTTCCAGCCAGGTGGCGCCCGTGGGGCGTTTGCCGATCTTCAGCGCCGTGGCCAGCCAGGCCGCTGCCATCACGCCGACCTGCTTGCCAATGAACAAGCCTAGCGCAATGCCCAGCACCAGGGGTGCCAACAGCTGATCGATGGTCAGACCCGCAAACGAGACCCCGGCCTTGCCGAAGGCAAACATCGGCAGGATCAGATAGGCGACATAGGGGTGCAGGTCGTTCATCGCCTCCTTCAGGGGGCTTTGCAGGTCCGACTTGCGCGGCTGGATCGGCACGATGGTGGCAAAGGCCACGGCACTGAGAGAGGTCGACAGGCCCGCCTTGACGCTCAGCCACCAGATCAGGGCAAAGCCCAGCACCCAGAATGGGGCTGCCAGCCGGAACCGTCCGAGCAGGCCGCCGATGATCAGCAGACCGACCATGATGCCGACCAGGGCCCAATTGACCCCGCCGGAGAAAAGCATCGCAATCAGCGCGATCGCCCCCAGGTCGTCGACAATGGCGAGGGTCAGCAGGAAAATCCGCAAGGATCCGGGTAAACCCTTGGCAACAAAGGCAAAGACAGCAAGAGCGAAGGCGATGTCGGTCGCCAGCGGGATGGGCCAGCCCTGGGCCGGGCCGTCAAGCGCCAGGGTCACTGCCATATAGACGACGGCAGGTGCGACCATGCCGCCAATCGCGGCCAGCACGGGCGTCGCCAGCTTGCGCGGGTCGCTCAGCTCTCCGCGCAANATTTCGTATTTGATCTCCAGCCCGACGACCAGGAAGAAGATGGCCATCAGGCCTTCCTTGATCCATTCGCTGACGCTCAGCTGCAGGCTCAAAGGTCCGATCTGCAGGGCATGCTCGCTCTTGAGCCAGTAGAAATAGTCGCCAGACCAGGGNGAGTTTGCCACCACCAGGGCCGCCACCGCCGCCAGGGCCAGAATGGCACCGGATGCGGCTTCGGTCCTGAGAAAATCGAGCGTGAACTTACGCGCCAAGGGAGCCTCGTCTTTTACAATGTTTGCGTTCTGCGGTGCCGGTTATCGACGGACACCTGACCGGGGTCACTCACCGCACTGCGAATGGTGCCGGCCCGACCGCAAGCGGCCCGATCTCTGCCTTTCAGAATAGAGGTCGTGGGCGAGGGTTCAACCCGTGCCGCTTGCGAAACTGGCGGAAAACGCACACCTGCCGGCTATGACCACTGCACCTGCCTATCGGCCCGACNCCCAATTCTGGTCGCTGGGAGACGACTTTGGCGATGTCGTTGAAGCCGCGAACTTTCCCGAGCACCGCCTGCGCTACCGCAATGATCGCGCCGCCGCGCAGGTGGGGCTGGCCGATCTGTCAGACGCGCAATGGATCGCCCATTTCGGCCGGTTCGAGCCCTTGCCAGGCCAGCCCGCGCCGGTAGCCATGCGCTATCATGGCCATCAGTTCCGCACCTACAATCCCGACATCGGCGACGGCCGCGGGTTTCTGTTTGCCCAATTGCGCGACGACGGCGGGCGGTTGCTCGACCTGGCGACCAAGGGATCAGGCACGACGCCTTGGTCGCGATCCGGGGATGGTCGCCTGACGCTGAAGGGCGGGGTGCGCGAGGTTCTGGCGGCGGAAATGCTGGAGGCACTGGGCGTGCCGACCAGTCGGGCTTTCAGCCTGATCGAGACCGGCGAAGCCCTCACCCGCGGCGACGAGCCGCCGCCGACCCGGTCCTCGGTCCTGGTGCGTCTGGGGCACAGCCATGTTCGCTTCGGCACGTTCCAACGGGCCGCCTATGAAGGTCGGGCGGACCGGATCGAGACCCTGCTGGAACACGCCCGCAGCCTCTATCATCCACAGGTCGACCCCGGCGATGTGCCTGGGTTTCTGGCGGCAGTCGTGGCGGCGTCGGCGCGCCTGACGGCCTGCTGGGTGGCCGCGGGATTTGTTCACGGGGTGCTCAACACCGACAATCTGAACGTCACCGGCGAGAGCTTCGACTATGGGCCGTGGCGCTTCCTGCCGTCCTATGAACCGGGCTTCACGGCGGCCTATTTCGACCAGACGGGCCTGTATGCCTTTGCCCGCCAGCCAGAGGCTGTGTTCTGGGCCCTGACCCAGTTCGCCGGGACGCTGAAGCTGGTGGCCGACGTCGAGCCTCTGACAGACGCCCTGAACGGCTTCGGCCCGGCCTATATCTCGGCTCTGCGGGCCGCCTTCGTCCGGCGACTGGGTGTGTGCAGCCTGGGAGAGGCGGCGGATCAGCGCTTGCTGGACACGACCTTGGCCCTGTTGCGCGAAGGGGGTGAAGCGCTGCGCTGGGAGCCGCTGTTCTTCGACTGGTTCGGCGGTTTTGCCTCCTCGGCACGGGCGCTTGGGNGGCCACGGGCGGGGCTCTATCAGGGCGAGGCGTTCGACGCCTTCCGCTTTGCCCTGTTCGAACACGAACCCGACCGGCCCGAGCGCCTGGAAAACCCGGTCTTCGCCGCGACCGACCCGCAGGAAATGCTGATCGATGAGGTCGAGGCCATCTGGTCGGCTATCGATCAGGGCGACGACTGGACAGCCTTCCGCGCCAAGCTGGCGGCCGTGCGAGGGTCGGTACGCCTACGCCTGACGGGCTTCAGGCCGGGCCGGTCGGCGCTTCCTCGGGATAGAGGTGTGCGCGAATGCGCCGGGCCAGGCGGAACAGCAGGACCGCCAGGATCACCAGGGCAATGGGGATGAGAACCGGCGCGACAAAGGCGATGATGACGGTGAAGAAGGCCAGCACGTCCTCGATGAAGGACACCACCGGATTGGCGATGCCGCCCGTGGTGGCTGTTGAGGTCACGCGCGTGGCGGTCGAGGCCGAGTTGAAGGCCAGGGCAGCGGGGGCCCCAACGATCAGGCCCGCCACGGCGGCTGTCGTCAGATCGACGCCCCAGAACACGCTGCCTGCGGCGATGGCCCCTGCCACCGGCCGGGTGATGTAGCCGACGGCATTCAGGGCGTGATCGACGGCGGGGATCTTGTCGCTGGCAAACTCGACCAGGGTGGCGATGGCCAGGGCGGCGATGGCCGGGGTCGAGCCCAGCCAATCCATCTGTTCCAGCAGGCGCACGCCAAACAGGTCAAACCGCGCCGCCAGGGACAGCATCAGCAGGGGCAGGAAGGTNCTCAACCCCGTCGCCGACGCCAGACCCAGGCCCAAAAGGGCCGGCAGCACCCATGTCTGGATTGGCCCCATGGCCTCACGAATGGCAGTGGGATCCAAAGCGTCCAAGGCAGATGTCCTCCAACCAGACCCCCAGTCAGTCAGGACACTGACGCAAACCGGGAAAATTGCAAAACGCCACAAGCGGATTCGGGTTCAGGCTGGATCGGTCAGGCCAGGACGTCGCCCTGATCGGGGTGGCGGCGAAACCAGGCCCGGGCATAGCCACACAAGGGCAAGAGGCGCAGTCGGTGCTCACGGGCGTAGTCAATCAGCGCCTGCATGAATTGTCTTGCCGCCCCGGTGCCACGCAAAACCGGGTCGGCTTCGACATGCAGGATGGCGCACACGCCGTTCTGATCCTCATAGTCGGCAAAGACCAGGCGCGGCTCTCCGGCGGGGTCGACAAACGTCTGCTCAAAGCGCCAGGCCTGCGTATTGTCGCGAAACGCGCCCATGTCAGGGAGCCTGATCATTCAGCAGCCGGATCAGGCCGATAATGCTNTTGACCGTGAACCAGCAACTGATCAGGAACCAGGCCAGCAGCGCCAGCAACAGGAAGGGATTGCCCACCAGGATCATGCTCAAAATGCCGCTGATGATGATGGCGATCCAGCACAGGATGGTCCACCAGAACACCGACCAGAACAGGTGGATCTGGGCCTCGATATGCTGGCGCGGAATACCGGTGGCGCTACCGCGCACGGCATAGGCCACGACCAGTCCAACCAGCACCAGCAGGTTGGCCGAGGGGATCGACAGAATGTACAGGGCCCAGGCGGCCAGGGCAGCGACCTTGCTTTCGCTGGGGTGGCCTTGACCCAGCTGCGGCTGGTTGTTGGGCGGGGGCAGATCGCTCATGGCTTATCGGATCCAAAGACTGGTCGGGCGGGGGATAGGGAGACCGGACTTCAGCATCCACAGGCCATAGGCCCCTCGGATGATCACCCAGGTGGCCATCAGGAACAGGGTCAGGGGGCCCAGGGCAAATGGGGCCGCCAGCAGCAGGATGCCGAGGACGGCCACGCCCGCGGCGATCCAGATCGTGCGGCGCTGATAGGTGTCGTGACTGCGCGCCAGTTCAGATTGTGGCCGACTCCGGCCGAGGATGACCAGAACTGCCAGGACGCCTGCCACGCCAACCGTCGGCACGATCAGAAGGATCAGGGTGTACAGGCCAAAGAGGCCCGTCTGTCCCTCAATCTCCTGGTCCCGGCTCCGGAAGACCTGATCAACCTGCCGCACCGGTGCGGCAGAGCTGCGAGAATGATGGGGCGGGGCTGTCGTTGGCGCGGCCCGGTGGGCGGACTGGGGTGTCGAGGGCGGCGGCGGCGCAGGTGTCGTCACCGGGGGCACCAGAGGTGGCGCAGGGTCCGCAGCCGGTCGCAACACAGGCTCGGCCTGGCGCTGCGCCACGGGTCCGTCGAAAGAGCGTTCGCGCATCGGCTCATGCACCGGTCGCAACGGTCCGTCAGCCACGGTGTCTGACACTCGCGGCCCAGGACCTGGCGGGGCCGACTCGCGCGGCGAGGCAGCGGTCGGGGCCGTCCATTCGGGCCGCACAATCTGTTGCGCGTCCCGTGCCGTCACGTCCTGCGTCGAAGAAGGATGGGGTTCGACAACGCGGCGGCGCCCGTCCAGTGCTCCGGCCGAAGCGAAACCGACCAGATCGTCCAGATCGGGCTCGGGAGAGGCCTGCGCCTGGGTGTCCGCAGACGCGCCCGCCGGGTCAGCAGACACGGGGTCATGGCCCGGCTCCGGGGTCATTGGGTCGTGGTCGTCAGGCTTAGGGGTGCCAGTCTCGGCCATCCGCTCCTCGCGATCCTCAGCGTTGCATGGATATGGCCGGGCTTGCGACCTGACGCAACAATCAAGCGTCGGATTTCGTGCCGGGGCGCGGCTCAGCCCTTGGACAGAACCACCTCGCAGCCGGGCTCGGCGGTGCCGCCCAGGGCTCCGGGCTTGCCAATGCGCACACGGACGCGGCGCACGTGGTCCTGAACCAGGCAGGCGACCGCCAGCCGTTCAGCAAAGGTTTCAACCAGGCCGACATGGCCAGCCTCGACGATGCCCTGGGCTGCCTTGCTGACGAGTTCATAGTTGACTGTATCGGACAGGCGCTCAACGCGGTTCGGGGCCAACTCCAGATCGGCATCGATCACCAAGGTCTGCAGACGGCCATGCTCATGCTCATGCACGCCGATGCCAGCCGCCACGGTCAGACCCCGCACAAAGACCGTCAAGGCTTCCATCCGCACCCCGTCGGCCCACGTCGGAAAGGCGCTGTGGGTTGTCATGGGAGGGCATCCAGAATGTCAGGGGTTTGCCAGCCCAGGTGCTGGCCAGGATCGACAGCGATCATCTGGCCCGTTACCCGATCGGCCTGCAGCAGCCATCGAACGGCCTCGGCGATGGCTTGCGGGGCACCGGCGCTCCCAACAGGNGTGGCCTGCGCCTCNGCCGCAAACTCGGCGGGCGTCTGATGGGTCGAGGGGAGGGTTGGGCCAGGTCCGACCGCATTGACCCGAATGTCGGGGGCCAGGGCCTGGGCCATCGTCCGCGTGGCGCTCCACAAGGCTGACTTGGACAGGGAATAGGAGAANAAGCGCGGATCCGGTTTCAACACCCGCTGATCGACCACATTGACGATGGCGGATCCGGCTGGGGCCTGTTGGGCAAACGCCTGGGCCAGCAGAACCGGCGCGCGCAGATTGATGTCCAGATGCTGGGTCCAAGTCTGGCCGGTGACGGTCTGCAGCCGGTCTTCGACGAACACAGAGGCATTGTTGATCAGCGCCGTGACCGGGCCCAGGGCCTGCCGGGCCTTATCAATCAGCCCATGGGTGGCCCCGACATCGGCCAGATCGGCCTGGAGGATCAGGGCGCGCCGGCCCAGGGATCGCACCGTCTCGGCCGTGGTCTCAGCGGCTTCGGCGTCTTCGCCATAGTGGATGGCCGCATCATAGCCCGCGCGGGCCAGTTCCAGCGTGATGGCCCGCCCGATTCGCTTGGCCCCGCCGGTGATCAGGGCCACGCCGATGGCGCGGATTTCAGTCAATCCGGCCGAACTCGACGAAGTTGAACAGGGCGATGACGGCGATGAAACCGAAAATGATGCCGATGGCCAGCATGGCGGTGCTCCGTGACTGGGGCCGCTGAGCAGACCCTCCGATGGACCGGCAATAGGCGGCTGTGCGCCGGGGTTCAAGGGTCGATCCATTCGGCGCGGCGGGCGGGCGTCAGAAATCCGTTCGACCTGGCCGAAACCGGTGCTAACCCAGCGTCATGAACCCGAGCGCGACATCCAGCTTTCTCGTCATGTTTGCCATTGTCCTGGCAGGCGGAGCCACGGCCTTGCAGGCCCCGACCAACGCCCGGCTGATGGGGGCCATGGGCTCGGCGGTCAACGCCGCCTTTGTGTCCTTTGCGGTGGGCACGGTCGCGCTGGCCATCCTGGCCCTGGCGCTGCAGACCAAGCCGGACTGGGCCGCGGCCAAGGCCTTGCCCTGGTATGCCTGGATCGGCGGGCTGTATGGCGTGATCTTCGTCATTGCGGCGACCTGGGGTGTGCCCAAGCTGGGTGCGGCCCTGACCATCACCCTGATGGTGGCGGGACAGTTGCTGGTCAGCCTGCTGCTGGACCATTTCGGGGCCTTCGGCACGCCGCAGTCGCCGATCAATCTGGGCCGCCTGGCCGGGGTCGCGCTGGTGGTGACCGGCGTGGTCATGGTGCGTCGGTTCTGATCCGACGGAAGTGGCAGGTCCGTGCGTTGAACCCGGACAAGGCCTTCAGGAGCCCCGCCGTGCGTCGTCGAGCCCTCATTCTTGCCGCCGTGGCGACCGCCCTGGCCGCGCCGGCTGGCCCAGGAGNNCGCCGCTGGCNNCCAGGGCCAATCGCCGCCGGGGTGCGGCCCGCGGCGGGGCCTCAGATCCCCCATCAGACAATCGCCTATGGCCCTCACCCCCGCCAGGTGCTGGATGTCTATGACAATCCCGGTGCCAGCGGCCCGATCCTGGTGTTCGTGCACGGCGGCGGCTGGGCCTTTGGCGACCGGGCGATGGTCCATGCCCTGCCGGACTATGCCCAACGCCACGGCCTGACCCTGGTGTCGGTCGAATATCGGCTGGTGCCGGAGGTGATGGCGGGTGATCAGGCCCGGGATCTGGCCGCAACGGTGGCGCGGGTCCGGCGCGACTGGCCGACGCGCCCGATCGTTCTGGTCGGCCATTCCGCCGGGGCCCATCTGGTCGCTCTGGTCGGCATTGATCCCCGTNATCTGGCCGCCCACGGACTGGCCNCCTCAGATCTGGCCGGGGTGATCCCTCTGGATGGCGCAGGCTATGATGCGACCCAGCCGCGCAGGGTGGGCCCAACGGGACGGGTCTTGGAGCGGTTATACGAAAATGCCTTCGGTGATCAGCGGGCCGCGCTGTCGCCGACGCTGCGGGTGCGCCCCGGTGTCCGTTATCCGCCCTTCCTGATCTTCCATGTCGCCAGCCGGGAGGATTCGGCCGAACAGAGCCAGGCGCTTGCGGCGGCCCTGCGGCGGGCAGGCGGTCAGGCCGAGGTGGTCTCTGCCNCCGGCGACAGCCATGCTGATATCAATGGCGAGTTCGGGGTCCCGGGCGATGCCGAAGGCGAACGCGCGGCGAGGTTCATCGCCACCCTGGCGCGATAGGTTTCATCGTCCTGCAGGGACGGGGCTTGCAGCGCAAGAATTTATTCCCATATATAGCCGTCCGCGTCAGCACGGGCCGGGTCTTTGACATAGCGATCACTGACGCTCCGCCTCAGGAGCTGCCGCTCCCCGATCGCACCGCTTTCGTCCGCGATAGGACCCCTGAAAGGCTGACGCCGGATTCGCCCCACCTCAGACTCTTCAGACTCTTCAGACCCTGTTTTTTCGAATTTGTCCCCGTCCGAAGACAGAAATTGGCACCATTGGCACCATTGGCACCATTGGCACCATTGGCACGCCGTTTTCGGCCGCACCGGACCCATGAGCCGCCGGGTTGACCACCGACCGTCTTCGCTGACGTGACGTCGATGGAACGCGGTTCCGCCCCGGCCCGTCAGCGCCTATATCGGGCCGGTGAACACTTCGACCCCCGAATCGACCGAGCCAGAGGCGATCGAGCCGCGAGCAGATGGCCCGGTGGCTGCCGATCTGATCCGCGACGAGGCGAGGCGGGCCCCGGACAAGCCGGGCGTCTATCGCATGTATGGCGAGGACGGCACCTGCCTGTATGTCGGCAAGGCGCGCTCGCTGAAGAAGCGCATCCTGCAGTACGCGCAGGGGCGGTTCCACACCCAGCGTATCGGCCTGATGGTGTCGCTGACACGCTCGATGCAGCTGGTGGTCACGGCGACAGAGACTGAGGCGCTGCTGCTGGAATCCAACTTCATCAAGCAGCTGAAGCCGCGGTTCAACGTCGTGCTGCGCGATGACAAGTCGTTCGCCGAGCTGATGATCCGGCGTGATCACGCCGCGCCGCAGGTGCGCAAGCATCGCGGGGCCCATACGATCAAGGGCGACTATTTCGGCCCGTTCGCCTCAACCTGGGCGGTCAACCGGACCCTGACGACCCTGCAGAAGGCCTTTCTGCTGCGAACCTGTTCGGACAGCACCTACGACAGCCGAACGCGCCCCTGCATGCTGCATCAGATCAAGCGCTGCTCGGCCCCGTGCGTGGGTCTGATCAGCCTTGAAGACTACGGCGGACTGGTCGATGAGGCGGAGGCTTTCCTGCGGGGCAAGTCGCGGGCGGTGATCGGGCGACTGTCGGCGGAAATGCAGGCGGCATCCGACGCGCTGGATTTCGAAACCGCAGCCCGCGTGCGCGATCGTATCCGCGCCCTGTCGGCCATTTCCATGGAAAACTCGGTCTCTGCCGACGGTATCGCCGAAGCCGATGTGTTCGCCGTCCACGCTGATGGTGGGCAGGCCTGCGTGCAGGTGTTCTTCTATCGCAGCGGCCAGAACTGGGGCGGGCGGGCCTATTTCCCGCGCGTGGACCGCAGCGATTCTGACGCTGCGATCCTGTCGGCCTTCCTGGGCCAGTTCTACGAGGACAAGCCCGTTCCGCGTCTGGTGCTGGTGAATGTCACGCCTGACGAACACGCCCTGCTGGAGGAAGCCCTCACGCTCAAGGCCAAGATCAATGATGCCCGGCGGGTGGTCTCAATCGAGCAACCCCGACGCGGAGATCGCAAGGCCTTGGTCGACCACGCCCTGACCAATGCCCGCGAGGCGCTGGGACGCCGCATGGCCGAAAGCTCGGCCCAGGGCAAAATCCTGGATGAGGTGGCGGAGGCCTTCGGACTGGACGGTCGGCCCGAGCGCATCGAGATCTACGACAACGCCCACATCCAGGGCTCCAACCCCGTCGGGGGCATGGTCGTGGCTGGCCCCGAAGGGTTCCAGAAGGGCCAATACCGCAAGTTCAACATCAAGGATGCAGACCTCAGCCCCGGCGACGACTACGGCATGATGCGCGAGGTCATGCGCCGCCGCTTCACCCGCCTGGTCCGGGAAGAGGAGGAGGGCGAGGGGGTCGAACGCCCCGATCTGGTGCTGATTGACGGCGGGGCCGGGCAGCTGGCCGAGGCTCGGGCGGTCCTGAGCGAGTTGGGCCTGGATGACATCACCCTGGTCGGGGTCGCCAAAGGGCCGGATCGCGATGCTGGACTGGAAAGGTTCTTCATCACCGGCAAGNCCCCCTTTATGCTGCCGCTGAAATCTCCGGCCCTATACATCCAGCGCCTGAGGGATGAGGCCCACCGCTTTGCCAATGGGGCCCACGCCAAGCGCCGCTCGATGGACATCAAGAAGAACCCGCTCGATGAGATTGAAGGCATTGGGCCTGGCCGCAAGAAGGCGCTGTTGCATGCCTTCGGGTCAGCCAAGNGGGTCTCGCGAGCCGCCGTCGTCGATCTGGTCAAGGTCGAGGGCATCAGCCAGGCATTGGCCGAACGCATCTACGCATTCTTCCACAAGGGCCACTAGACCGCTAAACCGTGCGCATGTCCGATTCCTCGCGTGAAGCCCTGATCGCTGGCTATCGCCGGTTCCGCCAGCTGCATTGGCCTGAAGCGCGGGCCGAGTACCAGGCGCTGGCTGCAGAAGGCCAGCGGCCACATACCCTGGTCATCGCCTGTTCCGACAGCCGGGCCGATCCGGCTCTGGTATTCGATGCGGCACCTGGAGAGATGTTCGTCATCCGCAATGTGGCCAATCTGGTCCCGCCCTATCAGCCCGACGGTCGCCTGCACGGCGTGTCGGCGGCTCTGGAGTTCGGGGTCAAGGTGCTGGAAGTCGAGCGGATCATGGTCATGGGGCACGCCCTGTGCGGCGGGGTCAACGCCATGATCATGGGGGCTCCGGAAAGCTGCCCCGACTTCCTTGGCCCGTGGGTCGAGCAGGGCCGTGCCACAGTGCGCCGGGTCTGCGAGGAGGTCTCCGAGGATGAGGTGCAGCACCGCTCCGAGGAAGCCATCGTGCGCCTGTCGATGGAGAACCTGTGCACCTATCCTTGGATCGAGGAGCGGCTGGCCGATGGGCGCCTGCAGCTCAGCGGGGTCCACTTTGGCATCGCCAACGGGGTGTTGACCTCCATGCGGGGGCCTGGACCCTTCGTTCCGGTGGAGACCTGAGGCCACGTTACCACACCCCTCTCGCGCCGCGCGCCAATCCATGGCAGATCAGCCCCATGACCGCACAGCCCCATGTCAATCCGATTCCCAACATCCTGACCGGCATTCGCTTGTTCGCCGGGGTGGTGATGTTCCTGATCCTGGCCGGGGCCGCGCCGCAGGGTCTGCCGTTCCTGCCACCGGATTTTCTGAGCCCGAATGACCAGTTCCGGTTTGCCCGCACGGCCTTCATCATCTTCCTGATCGCAGCTTCGACCGACTGGATCGACGGCTGGCTGGCCCGGCGCTGGCACGCCACCACCCGCTGGGGCGCCATTTTGGACCCCATTGCCGACAAGGTTCTGATCACCGGGGCCATCCTGGGCGTGCTGGCCTGGGGTTCGGTGCCGCAAGCCGCCATTCCGTGCGGCCTGATCCTGTTCCGGGAGTTCGCCGTCTCCGCCCTGCGCGAAACGGTGGCCGGCAAGGTCAAGCTGCCGGTGACCATCCTGGCCAAGTGGAAGACGGCCATGCAGATGGTGGCTCTGGCCGCCCTTCAGTTGGCCCTGGCTCCCCTGTGGGAAGGCTTCGGCCTGCCGCTGGAATGGCTGCCCGGGTTCCAGACCTTCGCCTATGCCCTGTTGTGGATCGCCGCCATCGCCACGGTGTGGACCGGCTGGGAGTATTTCTCCAAGGCCCGCGAAAAGATGAGCCAGATTTAGGCCCTGCTGGAGACGGCACGGTCATCCTCGGGTCTGCCCCCACTGTGATCCTCTTCCTCTATTCCGCCCCCAGTTCTTGCAGCAGGTGGGTCATGCCATAGACGCCGCGCAGGGCCACGGTGACGGCCCCGGTGGTGACGATCACCGACCGGTTGGTGCGGCGGTCATAGCCATAGGCGTTGCGCTGGCTGAGCACGGTGGAGTCAAAGTTGGCGCCCAGGATCTCCATCGCCTCATTGATCACCGGACTGCCTGAGGAGCCACCGATGGTGTCGGTCGACAGCGTCATGTTCAGGATGGTGTCGCCGTCGATCCGGTCGCGCGCCGCCAGGATCTGCGGGGCCACATTGAACGGATCGGCCCCCGTGGATCGGTCCCACAGGCCGTTGAAGGTGGTGAACGGTCCCCAGCGTTGGCCCGGCACATCGGACCCTTCGATCCGGCCATAGGTCAGGCGCAGGGTTCCGGTCGCATCGGGATAGACGCTATCGCCATAAGCCTGGAAGCGCAGGGCCGCCAACTGCTCGCTCAGGCGATCGGTCGGGCCCTGGACCTCGGCCTCCCAGCGGGCGCGGATGGCACGGGTCGGTTCCTGGATCGACAGCATCCATTGGATCAGCGGATCGTCAGAGGCTTCGATGGCGGCCAGCCCNCCATCCCATAGCGCCTTGCGAACCTCTGGATCAGCCAGGGTGGTGCCCTCAATCAGGCGGGCGGACAGGGCCGGGNNGCTTTCGCGACCCAACAGCGTGCGCACGGATGGATCATCCGCCGTCAGCCATTCGCGGGTCTTGGACAGCCACCATTCCATCCGCACCTGTTCCAGGCCCGGATAGATGGGACGGGCAGACACCAGGTTGCTGCGCACCGAACGCAGGTTGCTGTCCGAATACTCCGGCAGCCGCTCATCAGACGGCTTTTCCCGCTTTTGCNNGGCCCGGACCAGGGTCCGGGCATAGGCAAACAGGTTCGATCCGCCACCCGCCGAGGTGGTGCCCATGCCNGCACCTCCTTCCAGCAAAGCCATGGCCGGATAAAGCTCGCGTGCCGTCGGCTGGATCGCGGCCAGCTGGGCCCAGACCGTATCGGGGTTGGCTGGATTGGCCCCGGCCCGGCGGGCAAAGTCGGCCTCGCCCTCGGCCTTCATGCGCATGAACTCCGGGTCGATCAGGGCCGCCATGCGACCGCGTCCACGCTTGTAGGTGTTCTCCAGACTGCGCAGGGGNTCGCCAGCCTCAAACGCCTGACGTTCACCCTCCTCGGCATAGCGGATGATCCGCCCGCGCAGCTCGGACGCGATCAGCTGGTCCAGCGGCAGGACGACATCGCGGATGGTCATCAGCTGATCCATGGTCAGCAGCCGCTGGGTCGCCCCGGGNCTGCCGGACAGGAATACCGCCTCGCCCGCAACCGGTGCCTGGGCGTTCCAGCGGAAGTGGTTCGGCGTGTGCACCGGCTGACCGTTTTCATACAGCCGGATAAAGGCGGCATCGACCGCAAAGCGCGGNAAGGAGAAGTTGTCCGGGTCGCCACCAAAGGTCGCCGCCTGGTTCTCCGGGGCCCAGGCCAGACGCACATCGGTGTAGCGCTTGAAGGTGTAGAGCTGNTACTGGCCCCCGCGATAAAGGGTGATCACCCGGCAGCGCAGGGTCCGATCCTCGGCACAGGCCTCTGCCTCGATGCGATCCGCCTCGGCGGCCCGGGCCTGAACGAAGGCCTGTCCCGTCAGGTCGCCGCCCACCGCCTGCATGCGAGCGGTCACATCGCTGATGTCCAGCAGGATCTCGGCCCAGTCACCCGGGCATTCCAGTTCCCCNTCGCGGTTGCGGGGNGCAAAGCCGGTTTCGGTATAGTTGACCGCCTGGGTCGACAGGCGGGCCACGCAGCTGTCGACACAGTGGTTGTTGGTCATGACCAGGCCATCGCTCGACACCAACCCGGCCGAACAGCCGCCATATTTGACCGAGCTTAACCGCACCCGGTCCAGCCAGGCCTGGTCGATGTGGGTGCCCAGCGTCGCATTGGCCCGGGCGATGGGGAAGTTGTCGAACGTCCACATGCCCTCCTCACGCGCCTGGGCTGAGTTGGCGATGGACAGGCCAGCCAGGGTCACAAGGGCGGCGGCAAGGGTAGGGGCAAAGTTACGCATGGGGGTTCCTCAGGTCACGCCGCGGTGGGCCGCGCTCTGTTATGTCCGACTTTGGCCCGAGCGGTGGCACCGGGGCAAGGCCTGGCCTGCGCCTGCGCCGATGGCCCACCCACCCGGGGCCTTGAAACCCGACGCCGTGCGGATACATAGGAGCCCAAGACGAGGCCACGTCCTCGCCCCTGAACCTGAAGGGGCCAAGTCCGGGACGGCCCGGCCCTTTGCGCGAAAGGGGCCACCATGGCCTGGGTCTATCTGATTGTTGCCGGACTGCTGGAGGTGGTCTGGGCCTATTTCATGAAGCAATCGGCGGGGTTCACCNTGCTGTGGCCCAGCCTGATCACTCTGGCGACCATGGGGGCCAGCTTCGGCCTGTTGTCCGTGGCCATGCGGACCCTGCCGCTGGGCACCGCCTATACCGTCTGGACCGGCATCGGGGCTGTGGGAGCTTTCATCGTCGGGGCGATGTGGTTGAATGAAGGCCTGCACNCTCTGCGGGTTACGGCGGCTTTCCTGATTGTCGCGGGGTTGGTGCTGATGCGGCTGGCACCCGCCCACTAGCCCCGGCGCGTTCGTTATCCCGTTCGAGATACCGGACCGACGTCGGCCAGGCGGAGCTTGAGATCGCGCGGGCGAATAGGGGGTGCCAATGGTGCCAACCGTGCCGGGCAGACAGAGCTCCCGACGGGGACAAATCGGAAAAACAGAGTCTGAAGAGTCTGACCTCAGGCTCGTCTGCCGGGCCCTGTCCGACATGCCACCAGGTCAAAGACCCGGGCAGGCGCACCAACAATCAAGATGCGCGATCAAGATGTCAAAGACCCGGTTCGCCTCGGGGCGACCCTTCCGATATAGGAATATAATCGCATAACGCAAGAGCCATGCACCACTGGACCTCGAGAGGCAGACCCGCCGACCCTGGCCGACAGACGCTGTGGTGGGTGTCCCAGGCCACCCTTGACGCCCGGGACCGGTCGGGTGCCAACTGTCGCCCAGGAGGATCCAATCATGTCTCAGGATATCCAGGCGCTGGTGAAGCGCGCTTTGCGGCCCAGCAGAGCCTGCTGCAGGCCAACTCATCCATCGCCGTCGATCTGGCCAAGCATCAGGCGGCCAATCCGACCGACAGCTCGACCCTGATCGGCTGGGGCGGGCCCAGTCTGAAACTGCAAACCAAGGCGATGGAGCTGGGCACCCTGGCAGTGACCTTTACCGGCCTGGCCATGGCGCACCAGGCCTGGTCCCTGGGCCAGAAAATTCCCAATGCGCCCAGCCTGCCCGAACCCAAGGCGACGCCGGCCCAGATCGATCAGCTCGACAAGCTTGAGACCCTGGTCAAGGCTGTGTCCGGCGGCAGCCTGGATCAGCGCAAGGCCGCGATCGAGGCCAGTTGAGGCGGATTGGGCTCAATCCCGCTCGACACACATGGCCACGCCCATACCGCCGCCTATGCACAGGGTGGCCAAGCCCTTCTTGGCCCCGGCCCGCTTCATCTCATAAAGCAGGGTGGTCAGGATGCGGGCCCCCGACGCGCCGATGGGGTGGCCAATGGCAATGGCCCCGCCGTTGACGTTGACCTTGGCCGGGTCCAGCCCCAGCTCGCGCGTCACGCACAGGCTCTGGGCCGCAAAGGCCTCGTTGGANTCGACCAGATCCAGGTCGGCGACGGTCCAGCCAGCCTTTTCCAGTGCTTTCTTGGAGGCCGGGACCGGGCCCGTGCCCATGATGGCCGGATCAACCCCNGCTGTGGCCGCCGAGACGATCCGCGCCAGAGGTTCCAGACCCCGCGCTTTGGCCTCATCAGCGCTCATCAGCACCACGGCCGCGGCCCCGTCATTCAGGCCTGACGCATTGGCCGCGGTCACCGATCCGTCCTTGGTGAAGGCGGGGCGCAGCTTTTCCATCGCCTCAAGGGTCGCCCCGTGGCGGATGTATTCGTCNTGATCGACGACCGTATCACCCTTGCGGGTGGAGATGGTCACGGCTGCGATCTCGTCGGCGAACTTGTCGGCCTTCTGGGCGGCCTCGGCCTTGTTCTGGCTGGCGACGGCAAAGGCATCCTGATCCGCACGGCTGATCTGGAACTTTTCGGCGATGTTCTCGGCGGTCTGGCCCATGTGGTAGCCGTTGAAGGCGTCCCACAGGCCGTCCTTGATCATGGTGTCGATCAGGCTGATGTCACCCATCTTCTGGCCGTTGCGCAGCTGTTGGGCATGCGGGGCCTGGCTCATGCTTTCCTGCCCNCCNGCGACGACGATGGCGGCATCGCCGGTCTGGATCTGCTGGGCCCCGATGGCCACGGCTCTGAGGCCCGAGCCGCAGATCTGGTTCAGGGACCAGGCTGCGGTTTCCTTGGGAATACCCGCGCCCATCGACGCCTGACGCGCCGGGCCCTGACCGCAGGCGGCCTGAAGCACGTGACCCAGAATGACCTCATCGACCTCTTCGGGTTTCACGCCCGCCCGGTCCAGCGCCGCCTTGATGGCCACTTCGCCCAGCTTTGCAGCGGGCAGGGATGACAGGCTGCCCAGGAAGGATCCCACCGGCGTGCGGGCGGCAGAGACGATGACGACCTCAGTCTGGGACATGGAAACCTCTCAAATCGTGCTTAAGCAAACATGGCTGGCATGACGTGACGTCAGCCCTCTATCAACACTGTGTGGCGCTTGTGCCGCATCTGGTCGGCTTCGTCATCCCATGAGTGTCCCGTTCAGCAGAAAGTCACTATCTCCCGCGCAAGATGACCCCAACGATAAGAGCAACAAAAGGCTTGATGGGGCCATGCTCAAGACAATGATGAGCGCCTTGCGGCAGATTGGACGTCCTGACGACCTGGATATGGTCGAGCACTATCTGACGCCCAACGAGAAACAGGCCGACCTGATCGTGCATGTGGTCGGTCTGACCCTGGCGGTGACCGGCGGGTTCGTGCTGGCTATTCTGGCAGGCCTCTATGCCGGGGTCGGGGCCGTTCTGGCCACCACCCTTTATGCCCTGTGCATGATCGGCATGTTGTCCGCCTCCACGATCTACAATCAGATCAAGCCCTGCGCGGCCAGGCCAGTCCTGCGCAAGCTGGATGAAGCGGCCATCTTCCTGATGATCGCCGGCAGCTACACGCCCTTTACAACCCAGCGGTTCGAAGGGGTTGGGCCATCGGCTTTACCCTGCTGGTTTGGACCCTGGCGTTGGGTGGAGCCCTGGTGAAGCTCTGGGCCCCGCGCCTGTCCGACAAGGTCTGGAGCGCGGTCTATGTGGCCTTCGGCTGGCTGGCGGTGCTGATGCTCAAGCCCATGATCGAAACGGTGCATCCGCTGGCCCTGGGCTGCTGGTGGCCGGAGGCCTGATCTATACCGCCGGTGTCCTGGTGTTCATTCGGCCCAATGTCCGCTTCCGTCGGGCCATCTGGCACGGGTTTGTGGTGGCCGGTGCTGGTGTGCACTGGGCGGCGGTGCTGATCGGCGTGGTGCTGACCCCGGCCATGGCGGGTAGCTGACCTCGGGTACGCCTTCTGCTGGACATGGGGCGCTGCAACGCAGATTATGCGGCATTGCAACAGTTGCGGGCATGCGCGTGACCGACCCCAAAGCCGAAACGACCAAGGGCCATGAGGGCGACACTGTCGTCATCAAGAAATACGCCAATCGACGCCTCTACAACACGGCGACCAGCGCCTATGTGACGCTGGATGATCTGGCCCAGATGGTCCGGGATGGCGTCGACTTTGTGGTCTATGACGCCAAGTCCAATGAGGACCTGACCCGCCAGATCCTGACCCAGATCATCTTTGAGCAGGAGAACCGGGGCGAGGCCCTGTTGCCGGTCAAGTTCCTGCGTCAGCTGATCGGCTATTATGGCGGGCAGATGCAGGGTGTTTTGCCCAGCTATCTCGAAATGTCCCTGGCAGCGTTTACCCGGCAGCAGGAAGAGATGCGCGGCCAGTTCCACCGCACCTTCGGAGCGACGCCCGGGGCCGGCCTGCTGGAAGAAGCGGCCCGCCGCAACGTCGAGATGTTCACCCAGGCGGTGCGGATGTGGCCCGGTTTGGCAGCTTTCCGACGGCTACGGATTCAAGTCCCGCCGGGAACGCGGTGGAGGCGGCCAAGGCCCCGGAACCCCTTCGCCCTCTCCGCTCGACCCTCTGGATGAGATGCGGCGGCAGATGCAGGAGATGCAGGCCCAGCTGGCACGCCTGGCCGGGGGCAAGGGCAGTGGCGGATGACCGATCCGGTCGATCCCGTCCCGCCGATCGGCCCGCGCGCGACGGGGGCGGATGACCGGCGTCAGGATGATCGGCGCGCCCGGGACCGTCGACAGTCGGGTCGCATGATGGTGCCGATCGAAGGGGCGGGGCCTGAACCGGACCGGCCACGGGCAGAGGCACCCGGCACAACCGACCCGGCAGGTTCGACCGGCTTCGCCGCCCAGGTGATGGGGCAAGGCGGCGAAAAGCGAGGCCTGAAAGGGGGCGCTTCGGTGCTCAGTTCTGCCCGCAAATCCTACCTAGGAGCCGAATATTCTGGCGACAAGGACCGGCGCCCGCCCTCTGGCAAGGTCAGCGACAAGGACGTCTGATCTGCCGTCATGCCGACGGCATGCCCTTTGCACGACACGGACCAGACGTCCCCGTTTGGAGCCCGGCCCATGTCTTCATTTCTCAGCTTTCTGGCCCGGGCCGTCGACCTGACGGTGGTGACGCTGCTGTTCAGCGTGTTGGGCTGAACGACTGGCCTCAGACTTCCGGCTGTGGCGGCGAGGTTATGACCTCAACATTGTCATTGAGCAGATAGGACAGGGCCGTCAGTGCTTCGCGGCGCGCGCGAGCGTCGGCGGCAGATTGAAGAGCTTCGACGCGCCGGGGATGTCTTCCGAAATGCCCCGAAGGATGCACTTGAGATCGCCATCGGTTCCGCGTTCCTTCAGGATCAGGTGGCCCTGCATGTCGAGGTCCGACAAGGCCACGGTATCGGCGCGAAAGGCGTCCAGGGCCGTTGCTGACAGCGACCAGTCCGCATTGGCCGCAAGCTCGAGGCTCCATCCGTCAACGGTCGCCTTCAGGCCTGTGGACCGCTGGATGATGTCCGCGAACAGGGCTCGGTCGCAACCGAGGTTGGCACGGCACCCGGGGTCTCCGGCTGAGCGGCGGCGAGCGCCACATTGGGGTCTGAGAGCAACAGGGTGACGGCAATCGCAACACCACAGGTCATAGCGGGCCCTTTTCATGAAACCATGTCAGCCGGAGATGATTCGGCTCTATGACCTGACCTTAGTGCCGCAGCCGTAAACACTTTGTTGACCCTTTTCCCGCGCCCGTGACCCCATGACCGACCGTGCCCAGGCCCTCAAGACTCTCCATAAAGTCGCGGCCAAGGACGCCCAGACGCCGATTGTCGACCTGTTTGCCCGCGAACCGGACCGCCTGGAGCGGTTGTCGGTCGATGCCGCAGGTCTGTTCATCGACCTGTCGAAGCAGAACTGGAGCCTGGACGGGCTGGAGGCCATGCTGGGCCTGGCCCGCGCCGCCGAGGTCGAAAGCCGCCGCGCGGCGCTGTTTGCCGGCGAGGCCGTCAATGAGACAGAAGAGCGGGCTGTGCTCCACCCGGCGTTGAGGGCGGCCGAGNGGGCCGGGTTCTGGGCCCTGGGCGAGCCTGTGATGCCGGAGGTATCGCGCACCCGCTGGGCCATGGCCGACTTTGTGCATGAAGTGCGATCTGGCGGTGTGACGGGGGCCACGCGCCAGCCGTTCCAGTCCATCGTTCACATCGGCATTGGCGGATCGGATCTTGGCCCGCGCCTGGTGTGGGAAGCCCTGCGGCCGACAGAGCCTGCGCTCGACCTTCGCTTTGTCGCCAATGTCGACCCGCGCGAAATGGCCGAAACCCTCGCCGGGCTCGACCCGGACACGACCCTGTTTGTCATTGTCTCCAAAACGTTCACGACCCAGGAAACCCTCGCCAACGCTGAAGCGGCCCGTGCCTGGCTGGCTGAGTCTGTGCCGGAGAAGGGCCTGAGCCGGCATTTGGTCGGGGTCACGGCTGCTCCGGAGAAGGCCGAAGCCTTCGGCTGTGGTCGCACCTTTNCTTTCAGGGACTGGATCGGCGGGCGCTACTCCCTCTGGTCGGCCGTGGGATTGTCGACCGCGATTGCCCTGGGCTGGGATGTGTTTGAGCGGATGCTCGAAGGGGCCCGGGCCATGGATGCCCATTTCCTGTCCGCGCCCCTGCCGGTCAATGCGCCGGTGATGATGGCCCTGGCCCAGGCCTACAATGTCGAAGGTATGGGGCGTCAGGCCCGCACGGTAGCTCCCTATGCCTATGGCCTGCGCCGCCTGCCCGCGTTTCTGCAGCAGCTGGAAATGGAGTTCAACGGCAAGGGGGTGAAGCGCGACGGCAGCNCCCTGGATACGGCGACGGGACCGATTGTGTTTGGGGAGCCAGGCACCAATGGCCAGCATGCCTTCTTCCAGCAGATTCATCAGGGCCCGGTCGTCGNNCCTGCGGAGTTCATCGTGGTGGGACGCACCCTGGGCGATCAGGTCGAGGCTCCCCTGTGGGCCAATGCACTGGCTCAGGCGCGAGCCCTGATGGTGGGCAGAACCGTCCAGGCGGCGCGAGATGAAATGCTGGCGCGCGGCGTCGCTGCGGATGAAGCGGTGCGTCTGGCACCGCACCGGGCGTTTTCGGGTAATCGCCCATCGACCACCATTATCATGGACAGCCTGACGCCGGAGGCGCTGGGGGCGCTGATTGCCCTGTATGAACACAAAACCTTCGTCGAAGGCGTCATCTGGGACATCAACAGCTTCGATCAATGGGGCGTGGAGTTGGGCAAGCAGTTGGCCACCACGATTCTGGAAGAGGTCGAAAGAGGGGCCCCGTCGGCAGAACCGGATCCATCGACCCAGGAGTTGATGAAACGGTTGATGCTGTAGCCTATGGCCGAACGAACGGTCGCGGGCTGGCCTCTCGATCGGTTTTTGGGCAGGGTCTGGCGTTGTCGGCACCAGCCGGCTCAGGCCAGTGGCGGGGCCGGAGAGGTCGAGGGGGAGGCGATGCGAGCCAGGCGAGTGCTGAGCAGTTTGGTGGCTTCCGTCTGGGTGGTCGGGGCCATCCCGCCGCATGCCCTCGCCCAGGACGCTGAGGCTGCCCCTGTGTCCGCCGCGATCGTGGGCCAGTCCTATATGGATCAGCTTCCGCCGTGGCTTCTGGAACAGGTGCGGCAGGCCGAATCCCTGGCGGCGGCCGGCGATCTGGAGGCGGCCGAAGGGACCCTGGAGGCTGCAGATCGACAGGCATCGGAGCTGTTGCCGGACGAGGATCCGCGATGGGCCATCCTGCTTTTGGCCCGCGGGCGGTTGCGCACAGATCAGGGGCGCCTTGCGGAGGCATTAACGGACCTGGGACAGGCTGAACGCCGCTTGGGTGAGGCTCCCTTGGACACGCTGCTGCAGGGGACACTGCTATACGACACCGCGAGGGTCCACGATGCCCTGGGCCAGCATGAGTTGACCGAGGCCTATGCCCGCCGCGCGCTGCAGGTTCGACGGGCGGCGCTGNGGTCCGTGTCGGTGCCCGCCGCAGACGCCACCAACCTTTTGGCCAACAGCCTGGCCGCCCAGGGGCTCTACGTCGATGCCGAGGTGTCCTATCGACAGGTGCTGGGCATCATGGAGGTTCTGAAGGGGCCACATGATNGCCAGTCTCGCCGGGCCTCTGACCAACCTGGCCAACTCCTTGCGGCGCAGCGGTCGTGGAGCCAATGCCGATGCCCTCTACCGTCGGGCCCTGAACATCGCCGAGGCGTCGGGGACCGGATCCTGCTGGCGCAATGCCTGACCAACTATGGATGGTACCCTGCACCTGCAGGGCCGTGGCACCGAGGCGGAGCCTCTGTTCCAGCGTGCCCTGACCNNCTGGCCATGGATCTGGTCGGAGCGGACCATCCGTTCACGGGCATCGCGCAAGCCAATCTGGGGTTCTCCCTGTCCGATCAAGGACGCTGGGCCGAAGCGGAGGTCCCGTTTCGTCAAGGCCTTGCGGTGCTGGAACAAGGAATCGGGTCTGACAGCCCGGACCTGAAGGAGACCCTGCTGGGACTGGCCACCACCCTGGCCGAACAAGGCCAGGCGCAGGAGGCTGAGTCGCTGTTCCGCCGGGCCTACCGGCTGACTNTACACCGCCCTGGGGCCAGCCCACGGCGATACGCTTCAGACCTCGGAGTCCCTGGCGGGTTTCCTGCTGCGCGACAACCGACCGGTCGAGGGCTTGNNAGCCAGGTCCGACAATCGCTTGGCGATCTGCTGGGTGAGGGCGGACGCAATCGGGACTGGCGCTCGCGAACGCGTCTGGCCCGCCCGCTGTTCGGACGTCACGTCGAGGCGGCCTGGCGTGTCAGCCACGCCCACGACTAGAGGGCGTCGCAAAGAAAGAAGCGGGCACCGAGGTGCCCGCTCCCGTTCAGATCCCGATGAAGGGGTCTGACTTACCGACGACGATCGTAGCGATTGTCGCGGCGGTTCTGGTTGGAGCGCCATTCCCCGTGGTTTCGCCAGAAGCGACCGTCACGGTAGTAGCCCTGGCCGGGATAGGTGCGGCCGTCTTCATAGCGGGCCCCGCCATAGGTGTAGCGGGGGTCATAGCTGGAGCCATAGCCGTAGCGTGGATCGTAGGTCGTTCCGTAGCTTGTGCCGTAGCTTGTGCCGTAGCCGTAGCGGTTGTCGTAGGCGTAGGTGCTGTTGTAGTCGCGGCTGTTGATGCCGTGCTCGCGTTCCCAGTGGCCGAGATTGCGATAGCAGCGCCCGTCTCGGTAATAGCCGCAGTCATTGCTGTTGCCCGATGCAGCGGCCACGGCGGCACCGGCGGCAGCACCTCCGGCGATATAGCGGCCATCGCCTTCGCCGATCACGGCCCCGGCAATCGCGCCAACGACGGCACCAACGACAACGTTGCTGCCCGACGAACTGCGGCTCTGGGTGCGGTAGTCGCTGCCGTAGGAACCGGGATAATAGCTTTGCGCCTGGGCCGGTGCGGTTGCGACCAGACCCAGGGTCAGGGCCGCAGCGGGAACCGCAGCGAGCTTGATCAGGGTTTTCATGGTCAGCCTCCAGTCTTCTGCACATCGACACACTGCCGACGTTGAGAAGGTTGTAGGGCTTGGCTTCTGAACATGGTTGTTGAGCGCCGTTCATCTGGCCTTCATCTGCCCCCGGCCCGATCAGTTAAGGTCAGAAGACACAGGCCGCAAAGTCTGACATTCAGAACGGATGCGACGCAGATCTCAGGATGGGCAGTTGCCAAGGCGACCCCGCTTGTGGCGCTGGGGGTGCTCTGGTTGTGACTGTGGCCGTGCCTCAGGCGATGGCGCAGGCCACCCAGCAAACCCCGCCGGTGCGTCGCGCCCCGCAAACAGGGCCACAGGCGACGCCGCCGGTGCGCCAGCCGTTCGCCGAGCGACGCCCTTCCAAACCCGGGTCTGTCGCTCCGGCCGCACCGCTTGCGGAGCCAGCCGGGCGTGGCTCTCCGACGGCTGAAGAGACCGTGGCCGCGGTCGACCGGGCCTACGGTTTGTTGAACAGTGGGCAACTGGACGAGGCCCGCAGCCTGGCTGACCGGCTGCGGCGCCAAGCAGAGCATTTGGGTGATGACGGCCTGATGATCCAGGTGCTCTCGATCTTGGCAGATCTGGCGATGCGGGACGGCGATTTTGTGGTGGCCGAACAGCACGCGCGCCAACTCCTGCCGCTGATGTCAGACTATCCCGACGCTGAGGCCGCTGCCTGGGCCACCCTCGGGGAGGCCCTGCGCGAGCAGGGGCGCTTCGACGATGCCGCCGAAGCCCTGCGCCGGGCACTGGATATGAATGCGGCCCATGGGGCCTCGCCGCAGAATGAGGCCAACTGGCTCAATCATCTGGCGATCCTCCGTGGGGACCAGGGCGGTTCGGCGAAGGCGAAGAGCTGTTTCGTCGCGCCGTCGAGGTCGCGCAGATGCATGATCTGGAGGAGGCACGGATTGTGGCGTCTGCCAATCTGGCCCGCAATCTCTACCAGCAGGGCCGTCATGCAGAGGCGGAAGCGGGGCTGCGTCAGGCCGTCGACAATGTCCGTAATCGTGAAGGCGAAGCCTCGATCAACTATGGCATCGGGGTCGCCAACCTGGCCATCGAGTTGCAGGCGCAAGGCCGCCATGCCGAGGCCTTGCCCGGCCTGCGCCAGGCTCTGGGCGTCCTGCAACGGGCACGAGGTCGCGACAACGCCGACAATGTCCTGACGATCAACGCCCTGGCCCGGTCGATCGAGGTGGTCGAGGGGCCGACGGCGGCGCTGCCGCTATATCGCGAAGCGGTGGCCATCAGTCAGGCCACCCGCTTACCCGGCCACCCTCAGACGACCACGGTGACGACCGACCTGGCCAAGACCCTGCTGGCGAGCGGACAGCCGGAGCCCGCGATTGAGGTCTTGCGCGATCTGGCCGATGCCGTGCTCGGCCGGGCCACCGCAGCCACCCGGGTCAATGCCACCCAGGCTGCTGCGGAGTTTGATCGCACGCGCAGCCTGTTTCGGCTGCAGGTCCAGGCCGCCTGGGACCTGGCCTTCTGACAATCAGAAGAAATAGACCATCGGCAGGGTCAGATTGACCGGGCCGGAGGCCGGCACGGTGAACTTGACCTGAGCAAAGGTGGGCGCTCCGCGTAGCTGGTCGGCATGGTAGGTGCTCCAACCCTCCGCCGGCATCTGGCCGCGCATCGTCATCTCGCCATTGCCGTCCTCGTCATGCAGGGCGAACACGGCGTAGTCGCCGGGCGGCACATCATGGAAGACGACGGTGGTAGTGCCCGCAGCCGGGTTGTCGACCCGTTCTCCAAAGGCCCCGCTGGCGCATTGGCCCTCGGTCTGCAGGGCGACCAGCAGCTGGCCAGGGCGAGCCTGGACATTGTTGAGGTTGATGGTGACGCCGCCTGCCAGCGCCGGGGCCGCCGTGGCGGTGATAAGGGCGCTCAGGGCCGTTGCAATCAAGGTTTTCACGTAAGGTCTCCGGGGTTGAAGGGTTTGAACCAAAACAATCAAGACCAAGAACTTTGCAGAACAAAGTGGATATGTCAATGCGGCCTATGAGATTCAGGCTGGCCAGCCTTGACGCCCCCTTGCCCCCTATCTGCCGACCGTTAGCACTCGCCTGACGGCTGCCAAAAGCCCGGCAGGGTGTCCTGAAACATCGAATCTGGAGAGACAGATGGCATTTCGTCCCCTCGGCGATCGCGTGCTGGTCAAGCGCGTGGAAGAGGAAACTACGACCAAGGGTGGGATCATTATCCCCGACACGGCCAAGGAAAAGCCGCAGGAAGGCGAAGTCGTCGCCGTGGGCCCGGGTGCCCGTGACGACAAGGGTGTGGTCCAGCCGCTGGACCTGAAGGCGGGTGATCGCATCCTGTTCGGCAAGTGGTCGGGCACCGAAATTAAGCTCGAAGGCACTGAGCTGCTGATCATGAAGGAATCGGACGTGTTGGGCGTGCTGTCCTAAGCCCCAGCATCTGACGACTTTTCCCAAGATTACATAGAGATAGGAGCAGCCGGATGGCCGCCAAGATCGTCNAATTCAACACCGATGCCCGCGACAAGATGCTCAAAGGCGTCAACGTCCTGGCCAATGCGGTGAAAGTCACCCTGGGGCCCAAGGGCCGCAACGTCGTCATCCAGAAGTCCTTCGGCGCCNCGCGCTCGACCAAGGACGGCGTGTCGGTGGCCAAGGAGATCGAACTGGAAGACGCCTTCGAGAACATGGGCGCCCAGATGATCCGCGAGGTCGCCTCCAAGACCAATGACAAGGCCGGAGACGGCACCACCACCGCCACGGTGCTGGCCCAGTCGATCGTCCAGGAAGGCCTGAAGTCGGTCGCCGCCGGCATGAACCCGATGGACCTGAAGCGCGGCATCGACAAGGCCGCCGCCGCCGTCATCGCCGACGTCAAGGCCTCGGCCAAGAAGGTCTCGGACAACTCCGAAATCGCCCAGGTCGGCACCATCTCGGCCAACGGCGACGCCGAAGTCGGCGAAATGATCGCCAAGGCCATGGAAAAGGTCGGCAACGAAGGCGTCATCACGGTTGAAGAAGCCAAGACCGCCGAAACCGAGCTGGATGTCGTTGAAGGCATGCAGTTCGACCGCGGCTACCTGAGCCCCTACTTCATCACCAACGCCGACAAGATGGAGGCGGTCCTCGAAGAGCCGCTGATCCTGCTGCACGAGAAGAAGCTGTCGTCGCTGCAGGCCATGCTGCCGATCCTGGAAGCCGTGGTCCAAAGCGGTCGTCCGCTCTTGATCATCGCCGAGGACATCGAAGGTGAGGCCCTGGCCACCCTGGTGGTCAACCGCCTGCGCGGTGGCCTGCGCGTCGCCGCCGTCAAGGCCCCGGGCTTTGGCGACCGCCGCAAGGCCATGCTGGAGGACATCGCCGTCCTGACCGGCGGTCAGGTCATCTCTGAGGACCTGGGCATCAAGCTGGAAAACGTCACCCTGGACATGCTGGGCAAGGCCAAGAAGGTCACCATCACCAAGGACGACACCACCATCGTCGATGGCTCGGGCGAAAAGGACGCGATCGAGGGCCGTGTTGGCCAGATCAAGGCCCAGATCGAAACCACCACCTCGGACTACGACAAGGAGAAGCTGCAGGAACGTCTGGCCAAGCTGGCCGGCGGCGTCGCCGTGATCCGCGTCGGTGGCTCCACCGAGGTTGAGGTCAAGGAGAAGAAGGACCGCGTTGACGACGCCCTGAACGCCACCCGCGCCGCGGTGGAAGAAGGCATCGTTCCGGGCGGCGGCATTGCCCTCTTGAAGGCCACCAAGGCCCTGGAAGGCCTGACCGGCGACAACGCCGACCAGACCGCCGGCATCGCCATCATCCGCCGCGCCATCCAGGCCCCGATCCGTCAGATCTCGGAAAACGCCGGGGTCGAAGGCTCCATCGTGGTGGGTAAGGTGCTGGAGAACAAGGACAAGTCCTTTGGCTTCAACGCCCAGACCGAAGAGTATGGCGACCTGGTCAAGATGGGCGTCATCGACCCGGCCAAGGTGGTCCGCACCGCGCTTCAGGACGCCGCCTCCGTGGCCGGCATCCTGATCACCACCGAAGCCGCCGTGGCCGACGCGCCCAAGAAGGCGTCGGCGGTGGCGCCGGCGGCATGCCCGGCGGCGGCATGGGCGGCATGGGCGACATGGATTTTTAAGGAAGTCCAATCCCCACGCTCTGTGAGTGGCCGGATCGGTCAGGCCGATCCGGCAGGGCGACATGGAAGTCCAGGATGTCAATCGTCATCCCGGCCAACGAGGGAGGCGCGCCGCGCCTCCCGAGGCCGAGCCGGGACGTTAGAGGCGTTCCGGTGGAATGGAGCATTTTTTAAGCGGACGCTTAAAGCCGACCTGGGTTGATAACTCGCTCGATGACGTATTCAAGTGGCTGCGGCAGGCCTCAGCTGGATTGGCGGCACCTCCTCGCCCTGTGATCCGTCGGCCTGTTGACTTAGAAGTTACGAGGGGCCATAGGACCTGCATCGTCGAGTGGCATTGGCTTGGCGGTTCACCCAAGGATAGAGCATGGCCGAAGGTAATATTCACCTTCCACCGATTGGTGAGGCACACAAGGTCCCCGTTGAACTCCTGAATTTCGATCAGAACAATCCGCGCTTCACGCCCGATAAGGAGCCATCGAGCGACAGCGACAGCGCGGTCGTGGCGATGCTGGCAACTTCGGCGGACCTGGCTGAGCTGATCCAGTCAATCTCGACAGCCGGCTATATCAACATTGAACCGCTCATTGTCATTGAGCGCGGCGGGCGTTTGGCCGTTCTAGAAGGAAACCGTCGACTGGCGGCGGTGAAAGCCTTGAGAGATCCCGAGTTAGCCAAGGCGGCACGGGTATCAGTCCCGCCTATTACGCCCGAGAAGGCCGAGACGCTGGATCGGCTCTTGGTCTTTCGCGTGGAGCATGAGGACGACGCCCGAGACCTGATCGGTTTCAAACACATCAACGGCCCACAATCTTGGGATGCATTCGCCAAAGCGCGGTTTGCTGCACGTTGGCTGGAGGACGAGCAGCGAAAGCCAAACCAAAGCGGCATGAATTTGCAGCAGATTGCCAGCCGCATGGGCGATCAGCACATGACGATGCATCGGATGGTCGCAGCGTTACACGTGCTCAATCAGGCTGAGGCGAACGGTGTCTACAATATCGGGGATAGAAAGAAGAAGTCGTTTAGCTTTTCTCATCTCTACACAGGCCTCTCGTACGAAGAGTTCACGAATTACCTCGGAATGCCCCGCCCGGATCGAAGCGCTGATCCGGATAATGAACCGNCACCTTCGAACAAATTCAATGAACTACGCAACCTACTGACGTGGCTTTACGGCTCGAGAGACCGCGATATTGAGCCTGCCGTGAAGAGCCAGAATCCAGACCTTGGCCGGCTACGGGCGGTGCTCGCTTCTCCGGCCGCCATTCGCATCCTTGCGGAGCGAAACGACCTCACCGAAGCAATCATTACAGCAACGCCGGCCGACGTGCGTTTTCAGCGTCATCTCATCGCGGCCAATGCCGAGTTGTCACACGCGCTATCGACGATGGAAGGCTTCGATCCAGTGTCGCAGCCGGAACTCCAAACGATCGCGGACTCTGCGGCACGTCGAGCCACAATGGTGAAGCTTCAGGTCGACGCAGCCGCCGCAAGTACCGAATTAGTGCAGATGGCCGGACCGATCGATTCACCCACCTTGGGACTTGAGGTGGACGACCTCGTCGACTGGTTGGAGCTAGCCGCGTTGTTCGATGAGTTCCACGTTGCAAGGCTCGATACTCTGATCGGGTCCTTGCTTGAGCAGGAGGAANACCCCGAAGACGATATTGGCGAACGCGATAAACAGCGCGAGCAACTCGTCGAGAATTTGGAAAACGAGGTTGAGAAGCGGCGCCGAGCGCTGGGCGATACTTACCCCTTCGAGCTTTCGGAGGCAGGCGACGAGTTGATCATCAATGAAGATNTGAGAGAAACACAGTACGCCTTTTACCTCATCTGCCTTATTGCAGCTCACGTCACTGGATCAGCGATCCTGCGCACTCCACCTTCTGGCGAGTTGCTGACCGCCCTACGAAATCAAGTTTTCCAGATCATCGCCACTCTCGGTCTGGCTGGGCTGTCGGGCGGACCAGCTTTCAGTGTTGGCTGGCCTAGANAATCGGGGGAGAGCATCACCAGCTTGTTGACCCGAGCGGCGGCGGCCGGAGGTGGCTTCACGGTTAGAAACCCGCCGGGTCCATACACTCCTCCGAAGGAGAAAGATGGCGGCGTAGATGTGATCGCTTGGACGCCTGGTGATGAGCCACCGCCTACGGCGTTCTTCTTCGGCCAGTCAGCGAGCGGCAAGAACTGGACTGATAAGCCTGTCGCTGAACATGCCCGAACTTTCCAAGGTGCGTATATGCTCGACCTTATGACAGGGAACCTATTGCACGTCACCGTGATCCCGTTCCGTGTCCTTGACGAGCTTAACTGGAACCACCTGCATCAGTTTCACCGCGCTATACTGCATCGTCTCCGGCTGCCGCTGCGCGCTNTGGCAGGACTTCAGCTTGGCCTCAACGGCGTAGCAATAGACGGTGCAGACCGTGTCGACGAACTCCGGACTTGGCTTCGTGATTTCTACGATAATGCCAGAGTGGCGTGATCGCTGATTAGAACTTCGCGTTCTTTGCGCTTGTTCTGAAGGCTGTAGGTCACCGCCAAGTCAGAAATGTTCTGACGATCGTATAGTTTTCTGATCAGAGGATGGTCGTCATAGGTTAGGACCCAGTGGGGNAGTTTGCCGTCTTGAAGCATATCGCTGAGAGCGATGTGCTTCCCTCGTTCNATAGCGTTCAGGTAGAGACGACCGCCAGCTGTCACGTAGGGCGGATCAACAAAGAACAGGGTCCGATCAAGATCGAGGCGCGACGTCGATCGCGAGAGAAACGTCAAGGCGTCTTCGTGGGTGATCCGGATACGCTCGCGCATCGAGCCTAGCCAGTGAACGCGGTTGGCCAAAGCCTCCCGGTTGAAGCGGGCATCGATCTTCCAGTTGCCGCGCTGGTCGTACCCGCCAATCGGGCCAGCCCCAGCGACAATGCCCGACCGGCTTGTTCGGTTCAGNAANAAGGTCGCGAAACCCAGTTCGAAGCTTGGCTCTGCCGCGGCCCCAACAAGATCACGACATGAATACCAAGTTGGCATATCGACCGGCGTGCTCATGATTGCAGCCGCGAATCGATCAGGTTCGTTCAGGATCGCTTGCCAAGCGGCAAACACCTTCGGATCGGCGTCGTTGAGGTGAATCCGNTTGACCACGTCGAGCTTCAACAGGATGACAGCCGCTCCTGCCCCGCCGCAGAAAGGCTCAGCGTAGAAGCGCTGGCCGTCGGGCAAAGATGCGAGCCGACCCAGCAGNTACTTATATAGAAACGCCTTNCCGCCCGGATAGCGAAACGGCGAGACCGAGCGCATCGTGGGAATGCCCTGTTCCGATGCCACTATGCCTACCTCGTAGCTCACTATGCCGCGATCCGAACGCCGACCCGTTTCGTTGAGATAAGAATATCACTGCGTCGGCCTTTAGGTCGACCACCCTAAGCGAGTTCATGAAGACCTCACGCCATTCTACCACAACATGGGGTCTCTAAAGACACTCTCCACCGCCTGCGGTCCCCGCCCCCACGGGGTGGGAGGAGACGGGTCGTGGTGCTTGTTGCGCCCGCGCCCCTGTCCATCGGGCCGGGGCGGGGTTTTGTTCACCCTGAGCGTCCAGGTCGGCGCATCCTGACGATCGAAAGCGTTTGAAAACAGGGCTCTGACTTTTCTGGGGGTTCAGCCCGGACGGGGTTGGGGCGGGGTTAGGGTTTGGCCTTCGTTTGACGGAGGGTTGAGATGGATGGGGATTGGTCCCGGCTCAAGGCCGATGACAAACGGGCCGGCTGACCGGCCCTCTGGGCTCGAGGCCGGGATGACAGGCGGGCCGGGGATCTTCCCTTTGGGCTTGAGGCCGGCGTGACGGTGGGCTGGCGCAGCCGTTGGTGCGGCGGACTTATCGGCGGCGGCCGGAGACGGAGTGGCTTCAGATTGAGCGGCTGTATGCCAATGGGGCGACGGCCAAGGCGTTGGCGGAGCGGTTCGGCGGTAGTGAGCGGGCCATCTATGGGCGCTTACGTCGGCGCGGTCTGTTGCGGCGCGATCAGGCGGCGGGGCCTGTGCCGGTGGTGGATGCGGCGGGGCGCGAGGATGCGCTGGATCTGTCGGTGACGACGGGGCGCGGGCCGGGGAGGCCGAGGCGTGCCGGGGGCTGGGGATGATGCGACGCTGGGGGAGGCGGCGGCGGCGGCGCAGACGGCGATCCGCTGGGTGGAGCTGAACCCGGCCAAAGCCTATACCTGGGCGCGGCTGGCCGGGCAGCTGGAGCGGCTGGNCGCGGGCCGGGGGGCCGGACGGGCGGCCCTGGGCGAAGATCCGACCGAGCCGGGGCGGCGGGCGGCGCTGGACTTTCTGCGCCGTGAGGGGGTGCTTTGACGCGAGCGGCGGGGAGCCGACAACCGCAGAGCTGGGTGCCCTGGCGTGGGCGGCGATGCGGCATGCGGCGCAGACGGCCCCGGCGTGTTGTGCGGACGGGTCGCCCTGGACCACCTGGCTGTTTCTGGGCGGGCGCGGGGCGGGCAAGACGCGGGCCGGGGCCGAATGGGTCTGGGACACGGCGATGCAGCTGGCCCCGGGGCGGATCGCCCCGATCGCGCCGACGCACCACGATGCGCGGGCGGTGATGCTGGAGGGGCCGTCGGGGCTGCNNAGGCTGCCCTATCGGTCCGGGGCGCGGTTCGAGCCGCCGCTCCGGCGGGTGCGGTTCNCCGGCGGGACCATCGGGCAGGTGTTCTCGGCCGAGGAGCCGGAGCGTCTGCGCGGGCCGCAGTTCCATGCCGCCTGGGGCGATGAGCTGTGTGCGTGGGCCCGGGCGGAGGAGGGGCTGGCCATGCTGCGGCTGGGATTGAGGTTGGCTTGGCCGTCGGCCCACGCTTTCCTGTTGGCCCGCGATCAAAAGGCTCAGCCTTTCGACCCGACGCGGGCTGGGGCGCCGGGCGCCCGGCTAACCTTCTGGCATCCTCATGCGCTCAAGCCGCGAGCGACCGCGTCGTGAGCGNGTAGCGCACCCAGAATGCTGCTCACCACCACGCCCAAGCCGCGGCGGTGGTTGCGGCGGTTGCTGGCGGAACCGGGGCTGGTGCAGACGCGGCCGGGACGGCGGNCCAATGCGGACAATCTGGCGGCGGGGTTCGAGGCGCATGTGCGGGCGCTGTATGGCGGAACCCGGCGTGAGGCGCAGGAGCTGGACGGGGTGGTGCTGGATGAGGTCGGGGCGCTGTTCACCGAGGAGATGATCCGTCAGGCCCGAGGACTTGCTTTGCCCGAGGGACAGCCGCTGGACGTGGTTGTGGCGGTCGATCCGCCGGCGGGGACGCTGGACGGGCGCGGGCGCGACAGTTGCGGCATCGCGGCGGCGNGCGGCCTGGACCGGAGTGGAGGGGCGGCGTGTGTTCCGGTGCTGGGCGACCGGACTGTGCCGGGGCTGTCGCCCGACGGCTGGGCACGGGCGGTGATCCGGGCGGCAGAGGACTTCGGGGCCAGGCGGGTGGTGGCCGAAACCAACCAGGGCGGGGCCATGGTCGAGGCGGTGCTGAAGGGGGCCGGGCTGAGCCTGCCGGTCACACGGGTGCATGCTATCCTGTCCAAGAGCCAGCGGGCCGAGCCGGTGGCGGCGCTGTATGAACAGNGGCGGGTCGGCTATACGCCGGGCCTGAGGGCACTGGAGGAGGCGCTGATGGGCCTGGCGANNGGTGCCGATGCCGGATCGGGCAGAGACGGCGAGGGCGGGGCCGACCGGGCCGATGCCCTGGTCTGGGCGCTTACGGCGCTGAATGTCTCGAGCGGCGGACCGCGCGTTCGGGGGCTGTGACCTCCTACCGGGTCCCGAACAGGCGGTCTCCGGCGTCACCGAGGCCGGGCATGATGTAGCCGTGGTCGTTCAGGCCCCGGTCGATGGCGGCGGTCCAGATGTGGACGTCGGGGTGGAAGGCNCTGAGTCGCTCGATGCCTTCGGGTGCCGCGACCAGGCAAACGAAGCGCAGGTCGGTCACGCCGCGTTCCTGGAGCCGTTCCAGGGCCGCGACGGCGGTGTTGCCGGTGGCCAGCATGGGGTCGACGACGACGACCAGTCGGTCCGAAATGTCCTCTGGCGCCTTGAAATAGTATTCGACAGCCCCGAGCGTTTCCGGGTCACGATACAGGCCAATATGCGCCACGCGGGCGGCGGGGATCAGGTCCAGCATGCCCTCCAACAGGCCGACACCGGCCCGGAGCACCGGGGCCAGAACCAGCTTCTTGCCGGCCAGCCGTTCGGCGGTGGCAGGCTCCACCGGGGTTTCGATCTCGACCGTCTCCAGTGGCAGGTCGCGGGTGACTTCATAACAGAGCAGGGTCGAGATTTCGCGCAGCAGGCGGCGGAACTGGGCGGTGGAGGTGTCCTTGGCCCGCATCAGGCTGAGCTTGTGGCGCACCAGCGGATGGTCGACGACGGTGACGCCGGGGATAGTGTGCTGCATCAGAATACGGTTCCGTCTGACAGGATGGTGAANGGAGGTCCGCCGCCGTCTCGCTTGCTGGCGGCGATACGGCGGCCCGCGGCCCAGGTGCCGCCCTCCAGCACGCTGGCCAGGGGCATCTGGTCGGCGCTGACGCCCAGCTCGGCCCGAACCAGNGGCGCGATGCGATCCAGCAAGGCCACGGTCATGGATCGCCAGGCGACGATGAAGGGATCGCTGACCGGCCAGGGCTTGGCGGCATCGGCGGGGTTCGTGAGGGTGATCACGCCCAGGTCGTAGAACAGGCCACCGTTGCGGTATTCGGCCAGGCCGGTCAGGCCGTCCAGATCTGTGACCGTGATCCCGGCCTCCATCAGCGGTTCGACCAGCGAATAGCTGAGCCATTGGCTGAGCTTGTGNATCGGCACCAGGCCATCGGTGGCATCTTCGCGCTGCATTGCCGGGTGCCGCCAGGTGTCGCCCAGGTCCACGCCGCCGAGGTTTAACCGGTCCTGCCAAACGGGGCCGAGCGCCTCCAGCAACACCTCTAAAATGACGGGGCGGGCAGGACGCCATGCGCAGCGCGGCCCTTGATGGCATCATAGAGGCCGCCGGGACGGGGCCGTCGGCGATNNCGCGAACAGGTCGGGCCGGGCCGTGGCCTGGGCTCCCAGGCGATTGAGCAAGCTGGCCCGCCCNTCCAGCCCGGCCAGCGGATTGGCGTCGGACACCTGGAACCCNTCAGCCAGGGCGGCAGCGGAAAGCGCGATCAGGCCNGACGCATCGGCCCGCAGCGGCTGGGCCGCATCGCTGGCAAAGGCCCCGTCCTCGAACAGGCGGAACGACGCCAGGGCCAGGCCTTCGGACCGGGTGGCGGCNTGNCCGGTGCGCCCATCCTGATAGCGCCAGCCGGGGCCAGACCCGGCGTCCAGCAGCACCGAGACAATGGCCAGGTCGAAGGCGGCACGGGCCTTGGCGTCGGCATCGGCGAAGGCGGCGGTGGCAGCCAGTTCGGCCCAAAGATCTCGCCCTCGAACNACAAAGTGCCGCCAGCGGGCGTGGAAGGGCACCTTCAGATCCGGATACTGGTCGCGGATGACCTGGGCGACAAAGGCCGCGGTGTCCGGCAACCGGTCCAGATCCACACGCCAACCGTCAATCTGTCCGGCCAGGGCCAGATCGAGCATCTCGTGAGCCCGCGATCGCACCGCGGCAGGTGTCAGCAGCGATCTGGCTGCGTCAGCGTCAGAACTTGCCAAGNNGTCGCGTCCCACCACCTGGGTCAGATCCTCCGCGCTGGGCGGCGCATCGGGCGTGAAGTAGCCGGCGGCCTTTTTGGCCTCCATTTCGACTGAGGCATCGTCCGGGATCAGCTCGTCGGGAATGGGCACCCGCTCGCCGATCTCGATGCCGGAGGCAGTCAGGGCGTCATGCTTCATGTTGGACATGGAGATGAAGCGGTCGATGCGCGAAATGCCCAGCCAGTGCAGCACATCGGGCATCAACTGCTGGAAGCGGGCGTCCTGGACCCCGGCGACGCATTCGGTGCGCTCGAAATAGGTGGCGGCCTGGTCGCCGCCCGGCTGACGCTTGCGGGCATTATAGACCAGGAACTTGGTGACTTCGCCGAGCGCCCGGCCTTCCTTGCGGTTATAGACGATCAGTCCGGCCCCGCCGCTCTGGGCCTCACGCACGCACTCTTCGATGCCGTGGGTCAGATAGGGNCGGCAGGTGCAGATGTCCGAGCCGAACACGTCCGAGCCATTGCACTCATCATGGACGCGGCAGGTCAGGCGATAGCTCTTGTCGCCGATGTGGGCCGGGTCGCCAAAGACATACAGGGTGATGCCGCCGATGGGNGGCAGGAAGACCTTGATATCCGGCCGCGTGACCAGATCGGCATACATGCCGCCGGTCTCCTCAAACAGGGTGCGTCTGAGGGCTGTCTCGGAGACGCCAAACCGCTCGGCAATGCCCGGCAGATACCAGACCGGATCGATGGCGGCCTTGGTCACGGCCACGTCGCGGGTTTCGTGCACCAGGGTGCCGTCGATCTGGATGCGACCCGCGTCGATGGCCTGGCTGATTTCGGGCAGGGTCAGGCGCGCCTTGGTCACGGCGATGGTCGGGCGAATGTCGACGCCGTCCTTCAGTTCCTCGGCAAAGTCTTCGGCCACCCGCACCCCCAGGTCCAGCGACACGATCTTGTCGGCGTGCTTCCACTGATCGAACGGCCCAAAGGCATGGGTGGGATAGGTGTTGTGCAGGTCTGGCCGCGTGCCCGCCGGCATGGCCCCGGACGAAATCGACAGGGCGCGATACAGCGAATANGCACCGCCGTGGGCCCCAATGGCATTGCGGTCGGCTCCGGCATGGGCCGAGGCGATGACCGGCCCGCGCGCCTTGGCCGTGGGCGCACCCCACTGGATCGGAAAGCGGCTGGCNCGCCCGCCGCCGGGGTGGGAGTTCAGACGGATATGCCCGCTGCGATTTGACGTCATCTGGTCTCGTTTCCTTGAGCCTGATCGCTTGAGGTGGAATATCCCACCGATGCCGTGAACCAGGCCTCCTATTAGAGTGGACCGAAATCTGAGCTTAGCAGGACTTGCGTTCTCCACAGCCGATTTCGGTCTAATGCCCGCCGCCTGTCTGACGCAGGCTTGGCGGAACCGGACAGTGAGACACCAAGCGGGGCGGCTGTCCAGAGGCATTGCAGAACGTCTTAATCTGGCACGGGAAGTGTGTTAGAGAGCGCTAACTTCCCGATCAGGATCATCTCTTGTCCCACTCGCTCGATCTGTCGCGCGCGACGCCTGCGCTTCCGCCCGTCAACCTGACCGGATTGACGCGCGAAGGCCTGCGCCAGGCCCTCATCGACGCCGACATCTGTCCGCCCGAGAAAGCCAAGATGCGGGCCACCCAGGTGTGGCGCTGGATCCATCACTATGGCGTCACTGACTTTGGCCTGATGACCGATGTGGCCAAGGAAACGCGGGCCAAGCTGGCCGAGGCCTTTACCCTGGCCCGTCCCGAAATCGTCGAGCGTCAGGTGTCCAAGGACGGCACCCGCAAATGGCTGATCCGCACCGCGCCGGGCATTGAGATCGAGACCGTCTATATCCCCGATGTGGGTCGCTCGGGGGCCCTGTGCGTCTCGTCCCAGGTGGGCTGCACGCTGAACTGTTCGTTCTGTCATACGGGCACCCAGAAGCTGGTGCGTAATCTGACGGCGGCCGAGATCGTGGCCCAGGTGCAGGTGGCGCGCGACGACCTGGACGAGTGGCCGCCGCCCAAGGAAGACCGCAAGCTGTCCAACATCGTGTTCATGGGCATGGGCGAGCCGCTCTACAATCTGGACCACGTGGCCGATGCCATCGACATCATCGCCGACGGAGAGGGCATCGCCATTTCGCGTCGCCGCATCACGGTCTCGACCTCGGGCGTGGTGCCACTGATCCCCGAGCTGGGCGAGCGGACGCAGACCATGTTGGCCATCAGCCTGCACGCCACCAACGATGAGCTGCGCAATGTACTGGTGCCGCTGAACAAGAAATACCCGCTGAAGGAACTGATGGCCGCCATCCGCGCCTATCCGGGCCTGGGCAATGCCCGCCGGGTGACGTTTGAATATGTGATGCTGAAGGGCATCAACGACACGCCGGACGAGGCGCGGGCGCTGGTGAAACTGATCCAGGGCATTCCGGCCAAGGTCAATCTGATCCCGTTCAATCCATGGCCGGGGACGGACTATCAGTGCTCGGACTGGAAAACGATCGAGGCATTCGCGGCCATCCTGAACAAGTCGGGCTATGCCTCACCGATCCGCACACCGCGCGGGCGCGACATCCTGGCCGCCTGTGGCCAGCTGAAAAGCGAGAGCGAANAGGTCCGTGCCTCGGCCCGCCGCGCCGGCTCGATGGAGACGGCCACCCTGGCGGCCATGGTCAGCGTCGACTGATCCGGACCGGATTCAACATTTACTTGCATAGTGTGACCCGGCGGCTCTTGCGCGAATGGCACCGGAGCGCTTTAGCTTGGCCCCACTAGTTCAATGATCATCTCCCTGACGTCTTTGCGACCCGAAGCCCAGGCCTTTTCGGCCGGGTTTCCGATCATGCTGCTGCAGCTGGCTGTCACCCTGGCGGTGTTCCTGCTGGGGTTGGTGGCTTTTGCAGCGCTGAGCCCGTGGAAGGAAGCGGGACTGGTGCGGGACCGGAACCTGGCGGCAACCGTGTCCCTGTCGCTGGCCATGGTGGGGCTGGCCCTGACGCTGGGGGCCAATCTGGAGGCTGCCGCTTCTGTGGGTGAGGTCGTCCTGTGGGGTCTGGCCGCCGTCACGATCCAGCTTTTGCTTTTCCGGCTGTGTGACCTGGTGCTCAAGGGCCTGCCGCGACGCATCGCCGAAGGGGACATGTCAGCGGGCCTGTTCCTGGGGGTTGNNCGGTTGGCAACGGCCCTGATCCTGGCCGCCGCGTTGACGGGATGACGACCCGGCGGCGGCGGATCCCGGATGTCCTGCTCTACGGGGGGCTGGTTGCCTGTCTCCTGGCTCTGTCGATCGNNGGGCGCAGCTCCGGGGCCGATGCGCCGCCGGTCCCCGAAGGCGGTGCGATCATCGAAGATGCACAGCTGGGACCGGTGGTGCCTTCGATCCGAGCCAGATCCGTCAGGTGGGGGCGCGGACAGATCCTGAGCGGCACCGCCTTTTCGATCTCTCGTGACGGCATCTGGGTCACGGCCCGGCACGTGGTCGAACATTGTCGGCGTCCGGCGGTGTCCGTCGGGNGTGAGCAGGCCGTGGCGGCTGACATGAGGCTGGGCCTGAATACCGACCTGGCTATCCTGTTGACCCAGGGCGGATCGGAGCCTTTGCCGATCTTGCTGGACCGGCGCCCTTCAATGGGGATGGCGGGCTATAGTGTCGGCTTTCCCCAAGGCCGTCCCGGCGAGGTGGCTGCTTCGATGTTGGGGCGCAGCTGGTTTTCTGCGCCGCATCGTGGCCACCAGCGGCAGTCGGTCATCGCCTGGGCCGAAGTTGGCCGCACCNCGGCGCTCAAGGGCAAGCTGGACGGGCTGTCGGGAGCTCCGATCGTCGATGCCGAGGGGCGGGTGATGGCGGTGACTATCGCTGCCTCGCCANGCCGCGGGCGCATCTACAGCACCCGATACGGCGATTTCCGGCGCGCCGTTGCCAGTCTGCAGTCCTCCCTGGAAACAGCGCGGGGCGAACCTATGGGGCCGGATGACTATGGCCTGGCGGCGGATACGCTGCGGCGTGATTTGCGTGTCGCACAGGTGGTGTGCCTGGCCTGACCTTGCGACCGCCTGCTGGTGGGGTGCCGGGTAGCGGCTGAGCACGAAGGCCCCGCCGCCATCCCGGTCGTGTGCGCCCTATCGGAGGGTCGCAGTATCCAGATTCAGGTCTTCCAGCGAGATCACTTCTACGCTCGGGTATTTGGCGCGGAAGGCGTCGATAAACTGACGTGCATCGCCGACCACCACCAGGCTGGCACGGTTGGCCGGCAGATTTCGGGCAAAGGCCGATTGCACCTGATCCGCCGTGACGGCCTCGACATTGCCGACATAGGTCGCCAGGTCGCTGATGGGCAGGTCATAGAGNGCCAGACTGGCCACCTGGCTGCCCAGTCCATCGACGGTTCCGAGCGCATCACCGAAGCCACCGGCCACAATGGCGCGGCGGGTTGTCATCTCATGCTCAGACGGAGCCTCGGCGCTCATGCGGGCGATATTGGCCATCAAAAGATCCGTGACTTCGACCACTGCATCGTTGCGGGTCTGGGCCGAGGCCACGAACGCCCCGTCATCCTCCCGCAGACCCAGCGAAGAGCGCACGCCGTAGCTGAGGCCCTTCTCGATACGGATCTCCTGATTGAGGCGCGAGGTGAAGCTGCCGCCCAGAAGCGTATTGCCCAGGGTGAGCGGGAAATAGTCCGGGTTGTCGCGTGGCAGGCTGCGGATGGCAGCATAGACGGCGGCCTGACCTGCCCCCGGCTGGTCGACGACGATGACGCGCGGGGGCATGATGGCACCGGCAGGGCCGCCATACGCAGCAATGGCGGCATCTCTCGCAGCCAAGCCTGCCTGAGAGGCAGCATCGTCTTGCCAATCGCCGAACATCTGAGTGGCCAGGGTGCGGGCTGTAGCCTCATCGATGTCGCCCGAGAACACCAGAGTGGCTCCGGTCGGTCCGTAGTTTTGCGTATGGAAAGCGGCCACATCCTCGCGGCTCAAGGCCTCCAGGCTGGTCAGGGTGCCGCTGCCGGGCGTGCCATAGGGGGCTGTGCCATAGATGACCCGCCCCGTGACCATGGAGGCGATCTGGCCTGGCGAGCTGAGCGCCACGCGCAAATTGTCGACCGCCTGGGCCCGCTGACGTTCCAGCCCNTCCGCCGGGAAGTCCGGCGACCGGGCCAGCTCGGCCATCAGCCCGAGGGCCTGCGGGAAAACATTGGCCGGGGCATTGGCATAGAGGGTGGTGAAGTCAGGCCCGGAAGAGGCCCCGACATTGGCACCCAGCGCCTCGATCTGGCTGGCGATGACCGGGGCCGGGCGACCCGCCGCACCCTGGGTCAGCAGGTTCGCGGTCATGCTGGCCAGCCCGGCCTTGTCCTCTGGATCATCGGCTGATCCGGCATTGAAGCTGAGCCGGGCAGACACCAGCGGCAGGCCGTCACGCTCGGCCACCAGCACGCGCAGGCCATTCTCCAGGCGGAAATCGGCGACCGGGGGTGTGGTCAGCTGCACNGCCGCGCCGGCTTGTGGCATGGGCGTACGCTCGGCTTCGGGCTTCAGCTCAAAGATGCGTCCCACCGGGGCCAGATCGGCGACCCGCACCGGCGCATCGACATTGGTGGCCTGCTCGGTGGCAGGATGCGCGTCGTCAGCCCGCAGATAGCGGATCGAGATGGAGCGGTTGTCGTTGAGGTAACGCCGCGCCACACGCTGGACATCGGCGGTGGTGACGGCCTGNATGTCGGCGATCTCCCGATCGGCAACTGCGGCATCNCGGGTCATGATCAGGGCATTGCCCAACACATTGGCCCGGTCCTCGATGGTCTCGCGACTGCGCAGCGCTCCGGCGATCAGCTCGTTCTTGGCCTCAGCCAGTTCGGCAGCGGTGACCGGATCATCGCGCAGGCGCGCGACCTCGGCATGGATCGCGGCCAAGCCTTCGTCAGCGCTATGGCCGTCAGCCATGATCGCCAGGAAGGACTGCACCCCGGCCTGCTGGGCAAAGTCGGGAATGCCACTGATCTGGGCAGCGATCTGCTGATCATAAACCAGCGAACGATAGAGCCGCGAGCTTTCGCCGCTCGACATGATGCCGTCCAGCACCGACAGGGCGGCGCGGTCCGGATGCCCATAGGGGACCACGGGCCAGGAGATCACGGCGGCCGGGAGCGGCACGTTGGGGGCATAGTAGGTGGCTTCACGCGGGCCGGTGGGCTCGGGCTCGCGCACATCATTGACCGGCAGAGGCCGCCCCGGATTGTTCAGGGGCGCGAAATACTGGTCCACCCAACCATCCAGCTGGGCTTGGTCGAAGTTGCCCGCCACGATCAGGACGGCATTGTCGGGCCGGTAATAGGTGGCGTGGAAGCGACGCACATCCTCGATCGTTGCGGCGTCCAGATCTTCGATCGAGCCGATACCAGGTCGGCGATAGGGGTGCGCCTGATAGATGGTCGAGGGCATGAACAGTCCGACCAGGCGGCCATAGGGGCTGGCCAGGATGCGCTGGCGGTATTCTTCCTTGACGACGCCGCGTTCGCTTTCGAAGACTTCTTCATTGACCACCAGCGAGCCCATGCGGTCGGCCTCGGCGAACAGCAGGCGCTGCAGGTGATTGGCCGGGATCGTCTCGTGATAGGCGGTCACGTCATCGGCGGTGAAGGCATTGTTGTTGCCGCCCACATCCTCGGTCAGGCGGTCGAAGGTCTCGTTGGGGAAGTTTTCGGTCGCCTTGAACATCAGGTGTTCAAACAGGTGGGCAAAGCCCGAACGGCCTGCCGGATCGTCCTTGGACCCGACGCGATACCAGACCTGAACCGTGACATTCGATGTCGAGGTGTCCTGGGCTGTGTAGACTTCCAGCCCGTTGGCCAGGACCCGACGCTGGAACCCCAGGGCCGGAGCCGTCACCGCCGCTTCACTGTTGCTGGCACTGGTGGTGGCCTGCTGGGCCAGGGCCGGGCTCGTGGGCAGAGCCAGCGCNAGGGCTGCAGCGGTTGCGGACAGACACAGCCGCGACTTCATCGACCAGGACATCATGGGGTGGGGCTCCATAGAACAGGGGAGCCCCGTCATAGGCCCACGGCCCGGCTTTCTCACCTTAACGACCTGTAATGAAGCCCGGTATCAGCCCCAGGGCCCGGTTGGCGTGGTCGGCACGCTGGTGCCGGAGCGCTCGGTGTCCTCATCGTTGGCCTGACGCGCGGCCAATCCTGACCGNTCGTTCATCTGTAACAGGGCACGNCGGTTGGCCGTCGACGGGTGGGTGGAGAACAAGTTGTCAGCCCCGCGTCCGTTCAGCGGGTTGATGATGAACATGTGGGCCGTGGCCGGGTTGCGCCCNGCCGGGGCGTTCAGCGCGCGGCGCGCATCGGCTTCGATCTGTTGCAGGGCCGACGCCAGACCGCGCGGATCGCCAGCGATCTCGGCACCGACCCGGTCTGCCTCATATTCGCGCGAACGGCTGATGGCCATTTGCACCAGCGCCGCCGCCATCGGGGCCAGCAGCATCATGGCCAGGGTGCCGATCAGGCCAGCGGGGCGGTCCTCATCATTTCCACCGCCGAACAACAGGGCAAAGTTGGCCAGGGCCGAGATGGCACCCGCCAGCGTGGCCGTTACCGTCATCGTCAGGGTGTCGCGGTTCTTCACATGGGCCAGCTCATGGGCCATGACGCCGCGCACTTCCTCGCGGCTCAGCCGATCCAGCAGGCCCGTGGTGGCACAGACCGCCGCATGNCGCGGGTCGCGCCCGGTGGCAAAGGCGTTGGGCTGATCATTGGGGGCGATGGCGATAACCGGCCGCGGCAGGCCTGCGGCGGCCGCCATCTGCACCACGTCCGCCACATATGTATGCNNAACGGCATTCGGGTGGTTCTCGTCGACCGGCTGGGCGCGGTAGAGCTTGAGCACCATCTTGTCGGCATTCCAGTAACCGAACAGATTCATCGCCCCCGCTATCGCCAGGGCGATCAGCATGCCGGTCGTGCCGCCCAGCCACAGTCCCAACACACCGAACAGGGCGGTCATGGCGGCCAGCAGGGCGAAAGTCTTGATCTGATTCATCGTGCATCCATTGAACGGGCCGCGTAGAAGGCCCTGTCCGAAATGTGTGGGCTCAAGGGCCCGGCTTCAATGGAGCACCCCTGTGACCGAACAGCCCACCCTGGTGCCCTTGCCCGACGAGCTAGACGGTCAGGCAAAGCCGCAGGCTGACGCGGAGGTCTCGCAACCCCGAAATCGGACCCTGAAGCCCTCCGGGCCCTCGCCGAAGCCGCCGAACGCCGCTCAAAGATGGCCGAAGTGTGGCCCAATGAGCACGGCGGACGGGGGCTTGACCCATTCGGTACGGAGATTGGGAAAAGAACGGCCTGGCGGTCGATTTCTGAACAGCCCCGACCCCGAATTGGTTAACAAAATCAGCTTCTGGGCGGTAAAAAGCCGGGCGTTGGCGATCCTTCGCGAATTTGGGCCCTGCCCTCCGTTAAATCCCCTGTCGGGTGCATCTGGACGCGGCTGGCCCAAAAGGTGCTTACTGATTTCTTAACACCTAATGAGGGGTCGACTGTGAAACATGTTCTGATACCGGCGGCTGCGGCCGCGCTGCTGCTGGCGGGGACGGCTCAAGCCGGAGAGCGCGCTGGCGGACACAATGGAGGCAACCGTTCCGGCGGTTGTGCTTCCAGCTGCACCAGCGGTGGCTCTGGCCACAGCGGCGGCGGTTGGAACCGTGGCGGTGAACACCGCGGCGGTAACTGGGGCCACAATGGCGGCAACCGCGGCGGCTACGGCCGCACCGGCAACGTCAATGTGAACGTCAATACCAATGTGAACACCAACGCCAATGCGAGCGCTTTCGGCCGGTCGGCGTGATGGCAGCCCGCACCTGGTCGAGTGGGATGTCCTACGGCGGTAACGGCGGTGGCGTCAGCTACGTCAGCGGCGGTGGCGGCGATTACGTCGAATCCACCATGCCCTATTATGCTGACCTGGCGACCAGCTCGTATGTGCGTCGTTCGGGCCCGTTCGGCTATGCCACCCGCGGCTTCGGTCGTGCGATCGGTGGCGGGGCGTCCTACGCCGCGACCAACGTGTCCTATGAAACCGGAGCTTCGGTTGTCACCGGAGGCCAGGACTACGGCCGTCGTCCTCGCGAGCAGGACTGCTGCCGCCAGCCGACCGGTCCGCGTCACCCGGGTCAAGTGTTCCGTGCGCCGAACTTCTCGGCCCCGGCCTTCGACGCGCCGCACTTCAGCGCCCCGTCGTTTGACCAGCAGGTCTTCCGCGCCCCGACCTTCGACGGTCCGGTGTTCGAAGGCCCGGTCTTCAACGGCCCGCACTTCCCTGGACGGTGTATGATGGTCCGGTCTATCCTGGCCCGGTCTATGAAGCGCCTGGCTATGGTGGCCCGTCCTACCTGCCGCCGACGTATCTGCCGCCGACCTACGGTGAGCCGACCTACAACCCGCCGCAGTATGGGTCTCCGACCTACCAGGCGCCGCTGTATGGTTCGCCTGCCTACGGTGCCCCGGCTTACCCGGCCCCGAACTACCCGGCTCCGAACGTGCCTGGCCCGGTCTACGAAGGCCCGACCTACGAGCAGCCTCAGTATGGCGAGCCGCGTTACGACCAGCCGCGTTACGAAGAGCCGCGCTACAACACGCCGAACTACGGTCAGCCGTCCTACGGCGAGCCGCGGATCGTCCCGGGCCCGAACCCGAACGACCCGTGCTGCTTGGCTCAGCAAGGTGGCAACGCGGGCTACGCCCCGCCGGCCGATGGCTACGCTCCGCCTTCGCAGCCGTCCTACGAGGCTCCGGTGTATAACGAGCCGACCTACGAAGCCCCGGCCTATCAGGCCCCGGTCGTTGGTCAGCCGGTTTATGCCCCGGCTCCGGTCCAGCCTGGCTATGGCCCCGCGCCTGACGCCTATGTGCCGCCGGTGACCACCACGTCGGCTGCCACGGCCACGGCCACCCGGACCACGGGTGCCTACGCTCCGCCGCCGCCGACCTACGTTCCGCCGCCGGCTCCGGGCTACGTTGCCCCGCCAGACGAACTACGCCCAGGAATACGGCGAGCGCGGCGCGCTCTAAGTAAACCAGGCTAGACGACAAGACGGCCCCGGAGAGCGATCTCCGGGGCCGTTCTCTTGTCGCGCGGGCGGGGCCGGCGTAAGGCCGCCGCGCTACATGGCGGGCCTTGCATCGCTTTGGGCTGTGCCCGGTCCAGCAGGGCCTCAGATCAGCGCAATCGACTGTGCGATGGCCAGGGCCGCCATGCGCGGGTCCGATGCCGCCGTGATCGGGCGGCCCACCACCAGATGCGTCGCGCCGTCCCGCAGGGCCTGTTCCGGGGTGGCGGCGCGGCTCTGGTCATCCATGGCGGCACCCACGGGTCGTATGCCCGGCGTCACAACCAGAAAATCAGCACGACCCGCTTCGGTCGCGATCTGGCGCACACGCGCCGCCTCCTGCGGGCTGGCGACGACGCCGTCTATCCCGGCATCCAGCGCCTGTTGCACTCTGAGCTCGACTAGCCCTGCCGGAGACAACGTATGGTCGTCGGCGGCCAGATCCTCTGCAGACAGACTGGTCAGGACTGTGACGCCCAGCACCTTGAGGCTGGATCCNCCGACGCCCCGGCGGGCGGCGGCCATGACCTGGGGCCGGGCATGAACCGTCACCAGATCACAGCCCGCATCTGCCAGTGCGGCCGCGGCNCTCTCTACGGTCGCGCCAATATCGTGCAGCTTCCAGTCCAGAAAGACCTGGCGACCCTGGCTCTTGAGGTCGCGGGCCAGGCCCATGCCGTCAGTGGCGAACAGCTGAAGTCCGATCTTGTAGAAGCCGACCGCATCCTCGACCTGATCGACCAGAAGCCGGGCCTGATTGACGGTCGGAACATCCAGGGCACAGATCAGTCTCGGATCGGGTCGCCGATTGGGCGAGAGCGCAGGGTTTTCGGCAAGGGTCATCGACGCACTCCGCGCGAACGGCTATGGCCAGAGGGGACGCGATGTGCGTCCCGGCCATCTGGCCGGTGTGGAATATCAGGCTAAGGGGAAGCAGATGAACGCGGTCGATCTGNGGGTCAACCTGTTCGTGGCCCTTTTTGCCCTGGTCGACCCGATCGGCAATATCCCGATCTTTGCGGCAGCGACAGCGGGTGCCACGTGGCGGCAACGCCTGTCGGTCAGCGCCCTGCTGTGCCTGTTCATTGTCGCCTTCCTGACGTTCTTCTTCTTTACCGGTTTGGGATTGCTGGAGTTTNTCGGCATCTCCCTGGCGGCGTTCCGGATTGCGGGTGGGATCCTGCTGCTGTTGCTGGGCCTGGATATGGTGCAGGGCGATTTCCTCAAGTCTTTTGCCGATCCGGACGGGACGCAGGCGGACCCGCTGGACGTGCGTGGTTATGCCCGGCGGCGCTTCCAGAGACTGATCGTGCCGTTCGGCATGCCTCTGCTGATCGGTCCGGGTGCCATTTCCACCATCATCATCCAGGCCGGCGAAGCCCAGAAGATCGGTCCATCGGGCTATGTCGCCGGCATGGTGGCCATCATTGGTGCCGGTCTGGTGACCTGGTTGTGTTTCGCTCTGACGGGCCCGATCAGCCGCGTTCTGGGTGAAGTGNGAATGGCCATTATCGTGCGGGTCCTGGGCCTGATCCTGGTCGCCTTGGCCATCCAGTTCATGCTGGCGGGCTTGTCCGAGGCCATTCCGGGCATGTTCTCTGGCGCGGTGACATCGCCCTATCCCGATAGTGGTCACTAAGCCGTCGAGGCTGCATCCAGGCGTAGGGCTTCGGCCAGGAGGCGTGCCTCAGGNGCGCGGCTGGACCCNTTGCGCCAGGCGACCACGATCTGGCGAGACGGGGCCGCCTTGGCACCAGAGGTCTGAATCGGCCGCACTACCACGCCGGGCGTGTCGGCTAGGCCTGCGCGCACGGCCATTTCTGGCAGAAAGCTGATGCCCAGCCCGGATGAGACCATCTGCACCAGGGTGTGCAAGCTGGTGGCGGCAAACACGTCATCCCCGCGCGGTGCCTCGATGTTACAAGCGGCAAGGGCCTGGTCGCGCAGGCAGTGGCCGTCTTCCAGCAGGATCAGATCCTCGGCCTTCAGTCCCCCACCGGCAATAGACCCGGGCGCGGCCAGNGCGTGGCCAACCGGAGCGGCGGCCAGGATGGCATCATCCCCCATTCGTGCGTGTTCCAGCCCGGCCAGATTGTAAGGCAAGGCCACGACCGCAGCGTCCAGCTGGCCAGCCTTGATCGACTTGACCAGGTTGGAGGTCAGATCCTCCCGGATAAACAATCGCAGCCGCGGATAGGCCTCGCGCAACTGCGGCAGCTTCGTCGGCAACAGGAAGGGGGCAACGGTCGGGATGATGCCCAGGCGGAACCGCCCCGCCAGCGGCTGGCCGACATTGCGGGCAGCCATGACCAGATCCTCTGCACGGGTCAGCACATCCTCGGCCCGGCGCACCGCCTCGGCTCCGACGGGCGTCAGCTGGATCTGTCCGCGGGTGCGCTCGACGACGGGGGCCCCCAGGATTTTNTCCAGCTCCGCCACCCCGGCCGACAGGGCCGGTTGGCTGACATGCGCGGCCTCGGCTGCGCGGCTGAACGAGGCGTGCTCGGCCAGGAGTTTCAGATACTGGAGCTGGCGAAGGGTTGGAAGCATCAGGGTGTGGAGCCAATGAGAGGCAAGGAATGGGACACCTTACACTACTCTTCGGGGCCGGGGCGGGATCGACCGGCCTTGATCCCGGCGCGCGAGGTCTTGGCCTTCAGGCGGCGCTCTTTGGAGGCCTTGGTTGGGCGGGTGGCGATGCGCCGGGTTGGGGCGACGGCGGCCCGCTCGAGCAGGTCCTGCAGTCGCGCGATCGCATCGGCGCGATTGCGCTCCTGGGTGNNGAAGCGCACCGCGTTGATCAAGATCACGCCATCGCTGGTTCCGCGTGCTCCGGCCAGTTTCAGCAGGCGCGCCCGCACCGGCTCGCTCAGCGACGGCGAACGCGCAGCGTCGAACCGCATCTGCACGGCGGTGGCGACCTTGTTGACGTTCTGTCCGCCCGGCCCCCGNGCGCGGTAGAAACGAAACTCCAGCTCATGAAGCGGCACCTGGACCATGGCCTTCCCTAGCGGGATTTGTCGCCAAAGGTGAGAGGGCAGGGCACGATGGCGTTGTCGGCTCCAATGTTTCGGTCGCCCCTACAGCCCTGGCAAATCAAGGCACCGTCCCGGCATGCTTGATCGCGTCGATCCGGTGGCGACCCTCAGCCAGTTCAGGCCCGCCACGCGGGTCGACCGTTCAGGCCGAGTTCCTGTGATCACTGACAGCTTCNTGACCGCCCAGCAGCGACAGGGACACCCGCTGCACGAAGTCAGCTATCGCGCCTGTTTCAAGGGCGAGTTGCCGGGCTTTTTCATCGAGCGGCTGACCAGGCCGGGCGATCGGGTGCATGACCCCTTTCTGGGACGGGGAACCACAGCCCTGCAGGCCGCCCTGATGGGGCGGGCGGTGGCCGGATCGGACATCAACCCGCTGTCGCTCATGCTGGCCCGACCGCGACTGGNNCCCCCGGCGCTGGCACTGGTCGAGGCCCGGTTGGCGGCGTTGGACTGGACGCGCGATCCGGGTGGTGATGAGCAACTGCTGACCTTCTATCACCCCCAAACCCTGTCTGCCTTGCGCGCGCTGAAGGCCCATCTGGTCGACCGTGACCTGGACCCGGTTGATGACNTGATCCGCATGGTGGCGCTGAACCGGCTGACCGGCCATTCGGCGGGATTTTTCAGTGTCTACAGTCTGCCGCCGAACCAAGCCGTCTCGCTGGAGGCTCAAGCTCGCATCAATGCCCGCCTCGGTAACACCCCGCCGCTGCGTGACGTGCCAGGATTGATCCTCAAGAAGAGCCGCTCCTTGCTGNCGTCTGGGACTCCTCCGCCTGCGGCGNACATCCCCCGGCTGGCCGTGGCTTCGGCCGAAGCCATGCCACACCTGGCCGATGCCAGTGTGGATCTGGTGGTGACATCGCCTCCGTTTCTGGATGTTGTTCAGTATGCCGACGACAACTGGCTGCAGGCCTGGTTCGCCGGGCTGGATGTGGGTGCTGTCGACATCGCCATGCACCGCAGACCCGAAGACTGGACGGCTTTCGTTGCGCGTGTCTTTGCCGAGCTGGCCCGCGTGGTCCGCCCCGGTGGTCACGCCGCCTTTGAGGTCGGGGAGGTTCGCAACGGTCGTGTCCGTCTGGAGGATCAGGTCCTGGCCGCTCTGCCCGACAGTTTCGAGCCGCTGGCTGTACTGATCAATGCCCAGACATTCACAAAGACGGCCAACATCTGGGGCGTCGATAACAACGCCCGGGGCGTTAACACCAACCGCATCGTCCTGGCCCGGCGGCGATAAAGCCGCTGTTGCCCCTGCTCCTGCGTGGCCGTGGCCTATGTCCAAAGGGTTGTGGCCGTGCGGTTTGTCACGGCGACAGATCCAGCCAACGACCCGTTCGACCTATCCTGTTGCCTGCCGGAGACCTCCCCCGATGTCCGACACCCCAAACTCCAGCCGAGTGGCCTATAATGCGTCGCACCGGGCCCGGGCCGGGCGGGGACGCATCTACGATTCAATCATCGACACCCTGGGCGACACGCCGCTGGTGCGTCTGCCGCGGCTGGATGTGGAGCTGAAGCCCAAAGCGACCGTGCTGGCCAAGCTGGAGTTCTTCAACCCGCTGGCCTCGGTCAAGGATCGGATCGGCGTGGCCATGATCGAGGCACTGGAGCAGGCCGGCAAGCTGACGCCGGGCACCGTCCTGATCGAGCCGACCAGCGGTAACACGGGAATCGCCCTGGCATTTGTCGCCGCTGCCAAGGGCATCCGCCTGATCCTGGTCATGCCCGAAAGCATGTCGATCGAGCGACGCAAGATGCTGGCGCTGCTGNGGGCCGAGCTGGTGCTGACCCCGGCGGAGAAGGGCATGAAGGGGGCCATCGCCAAGGCGCAGGAGCTGCTGGCCGAAACCCCCGGTGCTGTCAGCCCTGGCCAGTTCGACAATCCGGCCAATCCGGAGATCCACCGCAAGACGACGGCCGAAGAAATCTGGAACGACACTTCCGGGGGCGTGGATATGGTCATCGCCGGGGTCGGCACGNGGGGCACCATCACGGGCGTCGGACAGGTGTTGAAGGCCAGGAAGCCCTCGGTCCAGATGATCGCGGTGGAGCCAACCGCCAGTCCGGTCCTGTCCGGCGGCGAGCCCGGCCCGCACAAGATCCAGGGCATTGGTGCCGGCTTTGTGCCCTCCATCGTTGATCGCAGCGTCATCGACGGCGTTGAGCAGGTGTCGAACGAGGACGCCTTCGACATGGCCCGCAAGGTGGCACGCACCGATGGCATACCGGTCGGCATCTCGTCCGGTGCGGCCCTGACCGCCGCCTATCGCCTGGCCGCAAAGGATGAGAACGCGGGCAAGACCATCGTGGTCATCGTCCCCAGCTTTGCTGAGCGCTACCTGTCGACGGCGTTATTTGAAGGGTTGTAGAGGTCAGGGGCCGTAGGGCCCCGAGAGTCGCCAGAACGACCAGGGGGATGGAGGCCAGCGCCGAGGCCACCATGGTAACGAGCATCAGCAAGACGCTCTTTGCCATGGCCCCCATGACACCGCGCCACCAGCGACCCTTGCCCATCATCACAAAGCCGATCACGCCCAGAACCAGTATGAGCAGCGTTCCNCAAATTGCTGTAGCGNNTGGCAGATAGACCAGCCAGCCGATCGGTAGCATCAGCAGGGTCCACAAGTTCAGATAGGCAAAGGTGGCCCGGAAGGCGCGCCGCCAACCCAGGTTCTCCGGGTCCCACCAGCGCAGCAAGGGAGCCACGGAGAGGGCAAATGAAGTTGCCACCAGCGGCACTGTGAAAAGNCTGCCCCAACCGTCGGCATCGGCCATGAAGGCGTCAAAACTCTTGCCAGAGGCCTGCAGCATGGGGCGNATCTGCTCTGGCGTCACCATACTGCTCAGCATGGCGTCCATGCCGCCCATCAGAAACTGCAAGACCATCAGAATACCGCACAGCGTCAGATACAGACGCAGCGGCCTGGCATACTTTCCTCCGCCGGTCGGACCTTCAGCCATATAGGCGTTCAGAACCTGGACCGGGTTCCGCAGCGACTGCCACAGGGTCGTGATCTCCACCCGGCCAAAGCCGGTGGCGTCTTCGGTCAGGTCATGCAGGCCGCGATCATTCATGCCACTGCTTTGCCATGCTGGCGATCATCAGGCCAAGGGGCCAGGCCGGATTGCCACCAAGGCCCGGATTCGGCTTGACGGTGTGCCCGATTGGCATTTGCCATGGGTCCGTTGGACTGACTGGAGACGCCCCGCATGCGCCCTGCCTTGGCTTCTTCCCTGATCGTGCTCTGGACTTGCGTGAGCCTTGCGACCCCGGCTCCGGCTCTGACCCCGAAACAAGACATACCCGCCGCCGCCCAGGGTGGTCAGGCGCTGTTCGATCCGATCCGCTCCCTGATCGGCCAGACCTGGCGCGGCACGGGCGCAGGGCCGAACCGGGCGACCGATATCATGCGCTGGGACTGGGCCGTCGGCGGCCATGCGGTGCAGGTCACGCACGCGGTCAACGGCGGCGTCTATGGCGGCCAGACCCTGATCTTTCCGGACAAGGACACCGGACGCCTGATCTTTCATTACTTCACCACCGGCGGGTTCCATACCACTGGCTTTATTCAACCCGGGCCCGATGGGGCTATCGACATCGATGAGACGGTTCACGGCCTGGAGNGATCGAGCACCNAGCGCTCACGCGGTCGTTTTGGCCCGGATGGCAGCTATCACACCCGGGGATTACGTCAGGAGGATCAGTGGGTAGAGTTCGGCGGCTTCGACTATGTGCCTGACCCGTCGGCTCAGGTTGTCCTGACGGTGCCGGATCCGAACGCCGACGCGACCCCGGTGCCGACCACCGCCACCGCCGCCGAGGCTCCGGCATCGGTGGGAGCCCTGGACCTGAGCCGCCGGATTGTCGCCAATCCGGGTGAGGCGGGGCACGATGTGGCGGGCTATCTTCGCATCCGAAATGGAGATCCGGTCGCGGACCGCCTGGTCGGGGCTTCCTGCACCTGTGCTGATCGCATCGAGTTTCATGCCTTACGGCGCGTCGATGGACGGGTCAGCATGGATACGCTGGCGGCGCTGAACGTGTCGGGGCGCGGCACCCTGGACATCCGTCCCGGCTCGGACCTGCACCTGATGCTGGTCAATTTCGATCCGGCGCGAGCCGTCGATGGCCGGGTGCGGATGCATCTGGAGTTTGCCGAGAGCGGGTCCGTTGAAGCCGATTTCATCCTGGCCGCAGACAGTCGTTCCGCCTGGGCCCAGTTTGATCCACCAGCTGGCACCTAGTCACTTCGGATTAACTGCGTTGGCCCTATCACTGGACCACGATGTCGATGACCGCGCCCGATATGCCCGAGGCAGAGCCGCAAAGGCCCCTGAAGGCCCGTGCCGCCTTGCTGAAGCGGTTGGCCGATGTGGTCAGCCTGCCGGCCAGTCGCGTCAATGCCTTCGAACGGGCGGTGACTGGCGATCTGCTGGTCGAGATGCTGCGGCTGGCTTCGCGCGATGAACGGCTGCGGGTGGCGCGCCGCCTGGCCNCCCTGTCAGAACTTCCGTCTAGCCTGACCCGCCTGTTGCTGCGCGATGAGGCCAGTGTGGCTCGTGTGCTGATCGAAGAGGGCGCGGCCCTGTCCGATGTGGATCTGGTCAACTGTGTGCATGACACGCGCATTGAGCACCGGATCATGATTGCCGGTCGGCGCAATCTGTCCGAGGTCGTGGCCGAGGCCCTGCTCGGCTGCGAGGCCGGAGGTTGCCGAGGTCCTGCTAAAAACCGCACCAGCCATATCAGCCAGACGGGCCTGGAGGTGGCGGTGGCGCTCAGTCGCACCTATCCGAAACTGTGCGCGCCACTACTGCGACGCCCGGAACTGCGCCCGTCGNGGGCCTATGTCATGTTCTGGTGGTGCGGACCGGAGGACCGGCGCACCATCCTGCAACGCTTCGCGGTGTCGCGCGAAGTCATGCAGGAGGTCTCTACCGTCTTCGCCATGGCCGCGGCCGAGAACTGGCAGGACCCGGTCTCGCGCAAGGCCCTGCAATTCATCGAGCGCCGCCAGCGCAACCGTGCAGCCATCGAACGCAGTCCATTCGCCAGTCTGGAACAGGCGGTCGAGGTCGCGGCCCGCGATGGCCTCAGCCGGGAGATTGCCTCGGAGATCGCCTATCTGGCGNGGGTCAAACCTTTGACGGGGGCCAAGTTGATGGGCGATCCCGGGNGGNAGCCTCTGGCTATCCTGTGCAAGGCGACGGGGTTGGACAAGGCCTGGCTGATCGGTCTGTGGCGCTCAATGCGTCGGCCTGAAATCGATGCCAGCGGCGCGATTCATCCGGTGTGGGACAATGTCCTGGCTACCTATGACATGCTGGCGGTTGATCGCGCTCAGACGGTTTTGCGTTACTGGAATTGGTCATTGTCATCGGCGATGTCGCCGCAGCTTCTACAAGCTATACGCGAAGGCGAATTTGAATCGATCGACGAGTTCTCAGTGGCTGAACGCACCGCAATGCTGGCCCTGACAGAAGAAATCGCCAACTAAGCTCGATAGGCGCGCCTGTTCGTAATTCTTGCAGTCGTCGAACCTGTTGGTATCTATCCGTTGCCACTAAGAGCAAAGCTGTCTATTGACGCGGCAGTTTTTGAATCGGACCGCATCAAGGTGTGTCCGAAAGGACCAGGTGAGATGACCGACACTCAACAAGACAACGCCCAGATTCTGNAGATGACCGCCGACATTGTTTCGGCATATCTCAGCGCCAATACCATTGCCGCTGCAGAAGTTCCGGGCCTCATTGCATCAATCCACGCCAGCCTGACCCAGGTTTCGGGCGGTGCCGTGGAAGCCCCGGCTGAGCCCCAGGTCCCAGCCGTTCCGGTCCGTAGGTCGATCACGCCGGACTACCTGATCTGCCTGGAAGACGGCCTGAAGTTCAAGTCGTTGAAGCGTCACCTGCGCACCAAATACGACATGAGTCCGGAAGAGTATCGTGCCAAGTGGGGCCTGCCGAACGACTACCCGATGGTCGCGCCCAACTACGCCAAGGCCCGCTCGGAGCTGGCCAAGGCTATTGGCCTGGGACAAGGTGGACGCAAGGGCCGCGGTCGCGCCCGCAAGTAATCACCACGTCTGATCAAGCGTAGCCCGCCGGATCGCTCCGGCGGGCTTTTTTGTTCAGTGCCGGGCAAATCGGCTTCTCCCGGGCGGCATGATGAAAGTGCTGCCGCGTCGGATAGGTCTAGGCAGCTTGGGCGGTGCGGCGCATGCGCCAGAACCGCAGGGTTCGCTGGGCGGCATCCGGCGTCAGTTGATTGTAGAGGTCGGCGTAGCCCTTGGCTTTGGCCATGGCGTCGCCTTCGTCATTGAGCAGCACGACTGCAAAGGTCAGGAACAGGGCCCGATCGACATTGGCCCCGCGGCAGACCACGGCCAGGGCGTCCAGTTCCTTGCGCTTGACGATCTGTTCCGCCGTGTGGAAATCGATGTCCGAGAGCTTGGACAGGGCGATCAGGAAGGATGTCTGGCCTTCGGTGCGTACAAAGCGTGCCAAGACTTGAGGCGACAGCTGCCCGCTGGATTGCAACCTTGTCACCTCGGCCAGGCAGGTCTGGTAGTCAGCTGGGAGGGAACCGTCGTCGGTTTCCACCCGCGCCCGTCCGGCAGCCACGGCGGCCTCAACCAGCTTGGGATCCATCGACGCATTGCGTTCCAGAATCTGCTGGCGCAGGCGGGCTTCGACCACGAAATACATTTCGTTCAGCAGATCCGGCGGCAAGCTTTTGCGCTGCACGGCGGCGGCGTGAAGGGCTGGGTTGACCTTGGCCCGTTCGATGGCTGTTTCGGAGGCCGAGCGGGACAACTGGGCTCCATCGTTGCGCAGCAGCGTTCCCAGGGTGGTGTCGTCGCCGCGTTCAACAATGACGTCCGATACCGCTTCGGATACGGCCTCACGCGAGGATACGGCGCGCAGGTGTTGCTGGCCCTTGGTGCGCACCACGCCCAGCAGGTCTTCATCGGTCAGCAGGGGCGAGGCCCGCAGGACGGCGTCCGCGACGACAGCCTCGTCGTCGTTGGCCAGCGACCGCACCAGGCCCATAGGAGCTGACCTCAGGATAGAGAACCGCTTGGACATCTCGGCCCGCACGGCCACCTCCATCTCTGAGGTCAGCTTGACCAGGATCTGGTCATAAAGGGTTGTCTCGGTCTCAGAGCGCTGGTCGGTTCCAAAGAAGGATTCGGTCAGCTCGCGCAGGAGGGTGCGGCGCTTCTCGCTGGAATCTTCACTGGCCAGAGCGATCAACTCCGGCAGACGCGAACTCAAGTTACTCATTGGTGATCGCCCTCACTCGGCGCTGGCATGGCCCTGACGCGGCCTTGGTTGTCTCGGGTCAGCACCGGAGGATCCGGCGGCCGGGCCAGGTCCTCCGACGCCAAGGTTTCCGGCATGCTGATGGCTAGGCCGTCGATATATCCCCCTCTGGCAACTGGGCGGATCGGGTTCCTGTCCGTTCTGCCGATGGACGGAATAGCGGCGAGAGGGCTGCTGTCCGGGGCTGGCCTCGGCCTGGTCCCTTTGGATGCGGAAGATCGGGGCGTCGCGTCGCGGTGCCATCGGATCAACCTCTGCAGCCGGGGCCGGCATGGTCGACGGGGCCGTGGCAGCGCGGGCGTCTGCGGGAATATACTCCGGTGCCCGCCCGGGCGGCGCATAGCTGGGCGGAGGCGGGGCATAGGTCGGCGGGGCCACCCGGTTCGGCACGGCAGCAGCGCGCACCGGAGACGGAGCTGGAGCCATCATCGCGGGGCGACTGTCTGCATAGACCGGACCGGCACTGACCGGTGCCATGGGAGCCGCGTCAATCCGCGGCTGCATAGCCGGGGCATCTCCTGCATAGGCGGGCTGAACCGGCGTTGCCACGGCAGCCTCACGCATGTCGCGATAGTAGGCATCATCGTTGCTGCGACGCATGTAGGCCTGCGCAGGGCTGGAGGTCGTGCGGTAGGCTCCACGTCGAACTGGGGTGGCCATCTGCATCGGCTGGGGCTGCTGCACCCAGTCTGAAGCCGGGGTCAGGCTGTCACCGCGCGTGCCCGGCGGCACGGTCAGGCCATACTGGGGCGCATCATTGCGCTGGTCATAGCCACCGTGCGGCAGACGGCCCGGCGCGTTGAGATGACCATTGGACAGGCGCCATGCCGCCCCCGATGTCGCCTGCGCGGCCTGTTGCGGCACGGGCTCCGGCCGACCGGCCCAGTTGAGGTAACCACTGGTCTGCGCCGCTGCCGGAAGGGCAAGGGCACTGGCGGCCAGGACGACAGTAGCAAGAAGGGCGCGGCGCAAGGGACAGCTCCCGTAACAGGAAAGGTGCCCGAATCCTTACAGAGCGCCTGTTAACCCGGGGCTAACGCCGACCGGGAAGGTACTGGTTTGTGTAGGCCAATCGCCAGTTCAGCTCTGGGCGATAAATGCCAGCATCGGCGGCGGCGTTGAAAAACGCCTGCCATCGGTCGGCGGTCATTGCGCCGAAGCCATAAAGGGCGGCATCGCCGCCATCGACGATCCCGCGCAGGCGCATGGCCTGGCGGGCCTCTGACAGGTGTCCGGCAGGCAGTTCGGGATTGTCCCGGCGGATCAGGCTTTCAGCCGCAGCAACTGCAGCCTGGTCGCCGCGAATATAGTCCCGCCATCCCTCAGCCGTTGCGGCAATGAAGCTACGCAAGGCGGTGGCATTGTCCCTCGCGAATCCGACAGGAGCCAGCACCAGACCGCCATAGGAGGCGTAGTCTTCGTCGGCCAACAGGAAGATGCGCGGATCGAACCGCCCCTCCTGGCGAACGCGCCAGGGATCGGTGATCAAACTGCCTTCAGCTACGGCGCGGCGGTTGTCGTAGAACATGGCGGGTGTTCCCGGAGCATCCAGCAGCTGAGAATCGCGGAAGCCATATTTGTGCTTCAGCCAGGTCCAGGCTCCGACCGCTGATGGATCGGCGATAACAAACGGTCGCCCGGTCAGGCTGCTGATGCCGGTCAGGGCCGGGTCGGGGTGGGACATCAGGATCTGAGGATCCTTCTGGAAGAAGGCCGCGACGGCCCGCACCGGTGCGCCCTCGGCAATCAGGTTCATGGGCACGAAGCTGGATGAGCCCCAACCCAGCTCCGCCATATTGGAAGCCAACAGTTGGGGCATGNNCACGCCCGGCGGGCAGATGATGATCTGGACGGTCAAGCCCCTGTGCCGGTAGGCCCCATTGGCGAGGGCCTGATAGAAACCGCCATGCGCGGCGGTGGGCTTGCCCTCAATGGCAAAGCGAAGTCGGATGCGCCCTTCCTCATCCAGTGGCGCTTCGCCACGCAGGCACGACGCCGCCCCCAGGCCGGTCAGGGCCAGGGCACCCGTGGCAGAGATGAGGGACCGGCGAGAGCAAAGCTTGAGCACAACGGGCAACATAGCGAGGCTCGCCGCTCGGCGCCACACACCGTGAAATGGCGGCTGACCGTTCGGTCAAATTTAGCCGTTAGGGTGACGGCCGGCCCTTAGTCTCGGCTGACGCCGGATCGAACGATCGAAGTGACTGGTCTTGAGCACTGAATGGAGGGAGTCTCGTGTCTATCCGTCATACGCTCACGGCCTTGGCCGCCATTGCATCTGCCTTGCTGCTTGCGGGCCAGGTGCACGCCCAGGCGGAACCCTACGTCAAGTTGTCCAATCAAATACACGGGCGGTCTGGCCCTGGATTTGGGCAACCGCCTGAACCCCAATATCCTCACCGGAGAGATGGCGGCAGAGGGTCCGGCCTGGGGCCAGCATTGGTCCTTTGTTCGTGCGCCTGACGGCTTCTTGCGCGTCCGGAACCGCCTAGCGCCGGGGATGTGCCTGGATGTCGCTGGCGACGGGGCCATCTACATGGACACCTGCGGCAACCAGATCGGCCAGCGCTGGAACCTCCGGGGCCAGAACGGCAATGTCGACGTCATCAACCCGTTTAAGCCCGGCCATCGCCTGGACGTGACGGCCAACGCGCCGAACATCGCACTTTCGGTGCCGTGCAGCGGGGCGACAGGCCAGCTATGGTCGGTCACGGCTACCAACGTTTGGCCCGACCCTGTTCAGGCGGCGCGGTTAATCTCGACGCCCGACAGCTTCCATTCGAACAGGCCGCGCCGGTCCATAAGCAAGACCAGCTGGCTATCGGGGCGGTCTTTTCGCGTCAGGGTCACCGCGAACAGGTCCAGATTGCGATAGCCCCAGGCCTGATGGATGTCATCGGTTCCGCGTTCTGGCGGGCGGCGACCTAACCGTCCCTCGGGCCGCGGGTCCGGGATGCCGGGCGTGCGGGCATCGGCGACCATGGCCGTCACCGCCTCAGGCGTAACCAGGGCATCAACAGCCCCTTCGACGATCTGGGGGCCAGGGCCGAGCCGATGCCTGCCACCAGATCTCCGCCAATGCCGGTGCGTCGGCGCATCTCCTCGGCCATGATGTCTCGGGCTTCAGATTTCAGGCTGTCGCGCAGGGCGGGAAGTCGACCAGGCGTTCCAGGGTTTGCTGGTCGCCTGTCTCTGCGGCCTTGATCAGGGCCTTGGCGGCGAAAATGGGGGAAGCGGCATAAGTGCCGGTCAGGACGATAATCGCCAGACCTAGAAACCAGCCCAGGACACGCTTCATTCTGCGGCACCCTCAACAGGGCGAGCGGCACTGAGCATGTCGGGCAGGCCCACGTGGGTCAACTTCCAGTTGACGACGCCCCGCCGCTCAAAGGTGAAGACGGTGGGACGACCCGTCGCATCCTTTACCTCCATCCGCGTCAAGGTCAGGCTGTAAAACGTATTGCAGGCCAGGGGTCGCGCGGTTTCGGTCCGCCGGCGGAGACAGGTTCGGCTTGATTGGNNCCTGGCGTCCGTCCCCCGGGTCAGAGCTGCCAGCGCCGGGGCGGTCATATAGCTGTCGACGTCGGGACCGGCCGACTGCGCCCGCGTGGCGACTTCGATCTGATGCCGCACGGCCCCGATTGGATCCTCCAGAATTGACGGCGGCGGGGTCAGGTCGGTCACCTGCCCAGACAGTTGCGGCCGCAGTGACTGCCGCACGGCACCATAGTCTACCAGCCGACCCAGGGCGTTGAGATCATTGGCATCTGCCGCCGCCCGGACACCGAAAAAGGCCCAGCCAGGCGCCAGGAAGAAGGCCGCGATCGCAGCGATCAGGACCAGGGACAGCAATCGCCCAAACAGTTTCATACCCCCATCAACGCACGATCCGCGTTTTGGTGCGAGTCTGTTCTCAGGATCGCTGGCCTGGCCCAGCAAAACCCCGCCGGACAGGTCCGGCGGGGTTCGCGCTCAAGAGGTGATCGGACCTACTTGGCCATGGCCTTGTTCAGGTTCTCGGCCACCTTGTCCAGGAAGCCTTCGGTGGTCAGCCAGGCCTGCTGATCGCCGACCAGCAGGGCCAGGTCNCTGGTCATGAAGCCGCTCTCGACGGTGTCGACCACGACCTTTTCCAGCGTCTCGCCGAAGTCGATCAGGGCCTGATTGCCGTCCAGCTTGCCGCGGTGCTTGAAGCCGCGGGTCCAGGCGTAGATCGAGGCGATCGAGTTGGTCGAGGTCGCCTCGCCCTTCTGATGCTGGCGATAGTGGCGGGTCACGGTGCCGTGGGCGGCTTCCGATTCCAGGATCTTGCCGTCCGGCGTCATCAGCACCGAGGTCATCAGGCCCAGCGAGCCAAAGCCTTGCGCCACCACGTCGGACTGCACGTCGCCGTCGTAGTTCTTGCACGCCCAGACGAAACCGCCGGACCACTTGATGGCGGCGGCCACCATGTCATCGATCAGGCGATGCTCGTAGGTCAGGCCCTTAGCCTTGAACTCGGTGGCGAACTCTTCGTCGAACACCTTCTGGAAGATGTCCTTGAAGCGGCCGTCGTAGGCTTTCAGGATGGTGTTCTTGGTCGACAGATAGACCGGATAGTTGCGGTTCAGGCCGTAGGCGAAGCTGGCGCGGGCGAACTCGGTGATCGAGTCATCCAGGTTGTACATGCCCATGGCCACGCCCGAGGACGGGAATTCGAACACGTCGAACTTCAGCTCGTCGCCATCCTTGCCTTCCCACTTGATGGTCAGCTTGCCGGGGCCGGGCACCAGGAAGTCGGTCGCCTTGTATTGATCACCAAAGGCATGGCGGCCGACCACGATCGGCTGGGTCCAGCCGGGCACCAGGCGCGGCACGTTCGAACAGATGATCGGCTCGCGGAACACCACGCCGCCCAGGATGTTGCGGATGGTGCCGTTGGGCGACTTCCACATTTTCTTGAGGCCGAACTCCTGCACGCGGGCTTCGTCCGGGGTGATGGTGGCGCACTTCACGCCCACGCCGTGACGCTTGATCGCTTCAGCCGCGTCAATGGTCACCTGGTCGTCGGTGGCGTCGCGGTTCTCCATGCCCAGGTCGTAGTAATCCAGCTCCAGATCCAGATACGGGAAGACCAGCTTGTCCTTGATCATCTGCCAGATGATCCGGGTCATCTCGTCGCCATCGATGTCCACAATGGGGTTGTCGACCTTGATCTTGGCCATGCCGTGCGCTCGCCTGTTCTGAAGTGGGAGGAAGATGGGCGGCGGTATAGCGCCCGTCTGGCCACGACGCAAAGTCTAAGCCGCCGAGCGCAGCGGACTGCAAAAATCAGCAACCCGGTCTCGCCAGGCAGGCCCGATCTCCAAGATGTGCTATGGTCGAACATGGGTTTGGGAGAACACAATGTATCGTCTGGCAGTGGTGATGAGCGGCCTGGCTCTGGTGGCCTGCAATCCTTCCGACGGCGCGCCCAAGGCCGATGCGCCCTCGGCTCCAGCAGGGGCGGCTCAGTCGGCCCCGGCCAGGATCGCCTCCATGCCCAGCGAAAGCCGCGAGTTCAGGGACTGGTGGGCGGTGTGCGACAACGGCAATGCCTGCTCGGCCTTCGGGTTCTCCACCGATCCTGATATCGCCTGGGTCCGCATTGCGATGGCACCGGGTCCAGATGCCCAGCCGGAGATCACCTATGGTGCCTGGGACGCGTCGGTTGACGGCACGACGCCGCAAACCCTGTCACTGGTGGTGGATGGCCGGACATTCGGCGGCGACATGCGTGTCGATCCGAACCTGGGTGCCGAGTTTGGCCAGCTGCGGGCCAACGCCCGCGACGCCGTCAGCGCCATGGCCAGTGGTCGTGCGATCGCCGTCCGGGCCGGAGATGCCGCCGCCATCTCCCCGGCAGGAGCCTCCGCTGCTCTCTTGTGGATTGATGAGCGCCAGGGGCGTCTGAACACCCCGACGGCGCTTCTGCGGCGGGGCACCCAGCCAGCGACGGGTGTGCCGGCCGCCCCCGCCCTGCCGCCTGTGCGGGCCGCCGCCGCCGCAGACCAGACCGGGTTCGGCAGCGAGGGACAGACCCTGCCGCGCGCACTGCGCAACCTGCCGGCTCTGCGCGATTGCATGGCATTTGCCGCCCAGAGCCCCGGTGTGGCCGCAGACATCCAGTCTGCCCGCCTGGACGCCCGGACCGAGCTGTGGGCGGNNCCGTGCGATTCCGGGGCCTATAACGTTATGCACCAATGGTTCCTGACGGGACCAGGTGGCACCTCGCCCCGTCCCCTGACGCTTATGGGCAGTGACGAGGGCCGCAACCCTGTTCAGGGCGACGATTGGCCTGACAATATGACCGTCAATGGCAGCTATGATCCCGCCAACCGAAGCCTGACCGCTTTTACANAAGGCCGGGGTTTGGGCGATTGTGGCACCACCCAGACCTGGATCTGGACTGGCGAACAGTTCGCCCTGGCCGGAGAACGCGCGATGGGCGAGTGTTTTGCCGTCCCCTTTGGTCAGTGGCCGACGACCTGGCGCTCATCCAGCGAAGGTTGAGGCCCGACCGCACGCCTGCTGGACGCCGCCCCCGGTAAACTCGGCCTCAGGCCGTCCAGTCATCTCGAGCTCGCACGCACCAGGGGTCACCACATGCCGGGATGAGGCGCCGCCGGATTTACGCAGGTTTCGACGCGTGCGGCTGCGACGCCAATCGCCCAGGGCTTGCAACCATCCACTCGTGGTTTGCTTATGTGTTCCATGCAGGAGTTCCATTGTCGTCTCCGTTGGCTGGGCTTTGCTGACCTGGACAGGTTGCCCAATCACCGCAGTGGCTTCAAACGAGTTCGCGACCCTGATATATAAGCATCGCTTATGTCTGATATCTTCTCGACGATCCCGCTGGCCTCCATTCGCGTGTTCGAGGCGGCCGCACGCCTGGCCAGTTTTACCCGTGCTGCTGATGAGCTGGGGATGACCCAGGCGGCGGTCAGCTGGCAGATCAAGGGGCTGGAGACACGGCTGNGGGTTTCCCTGTTTCACCGGCTGCCGCGCGAGGTGAAGCTGACCGACGCAGGCGAGCGTCTGGCCAGCGCCGCGACCGAGGCGGTGACGCTGTTGCGCCGTGCCTTTGCCGATGTGACCGACGCCGACCAGGGACTGCTGACGATCACCACCGTGGCCACCCTGGCCATGCAGTGGCTGGCCCCGCGCCTGGGCCGGTTTCAGGTGGCCAACCCCGATCTGGCTGTGCGGCTGGATACCGAGCCGCACTACGTCGATCTGACGCGGGCCGGGATCGATCTGGGGCTTCGCACCGGTCAGGGCCAATGGCCAGGCCTGGAGGCCGAGCTGTTGTTTCCCAGCGTCTTTACGCCTCTGTGCTCTCCAGCCTTTGCCCAGCGCTTCAACCTCAACCGCCCGGCGGATGCTCTGGCGGTGCCGCGCATCGGGATAGCCTCCGAATGGGCCACCTGGTTCAGGGCGGCCGGCGTCGACCCCGGTCCCAAACCCTCAGCGGCGCGCCTGGCGGCGGATTATCAGTCGCTGGAAGTCGCCTCAGCCCTGGATGATCAGGGGTTGGTGCTGGCGTCCCCCATCCTGTTTGCGCGAGAGATCCGCCAGGGCATCNTGGTGCGCCTGTTCCCCCAGACCGTATCCNTTCTACGCGGGTATTTCCTGGTCTGGCCTGAGGGGCGGCGGCGGGTATCCAAGATCGCCCGCTTCCGGGACTGGATTCTCAACGAGGTAGCAGAGGACCCTGCCATCCAGGCCGAACTGGCCGCGCGGACGCGATAGGCCGAGCCTGGCCTAGCCTTGCCGTGCCACCCAGTCGTCGATGACCTGCTCCAGCACATTCAGTGGCACGCCGCCGGTTTCCAGGCCCGCATCGTGGAAGCCCCGGATGTCAAAACGGTCACCCAGCGCCCGGCGCGCCTTGTCGCGGATACGCACCCACTCATTGTGCCCAACTTTGTAGGCGCAGGCCTGACCTGGCCAGCCGCAATAGCGGTCAACCTCGGACCGGTTGGCATCGCCCGCCCGGCCCAGGTGATCNATCCANTGCTGAATGGCCTGCTCGCGGCTCCAGCCCTTGGAATGGATGCCGGTGTCGACCACCAGCCGTACCNNCGACCGGAACATCAGCGATTGCAAATAGCCGACCCGGCCCAGGGGATCGTCGTCATAGGCCCCCATCTCGTCGGCCAGCTGTTCGGCATAGAGGCCCCAGCCCTCCACATAGGAGGAGAAGAACAGGGTGTTCATCAGCAAGGGTGCTGACGGGCTTTCCTGTTGCAGGGCGATCTGCAGGTGATGGCCCGGGGCCGCCTCGTGGTAGGTCAGGGTTGGCAGGGCAAAGCGTGGCCAGGCGGCGGTGTCCTTCAGATTGATCCAGTAGATGCCGGGGCGAGAGCCATCCAGGCTCGGCGCATTGTAATAGCCCAGGCTGGCCCCGTCCTGGATCTCCACCGGCACGCGACGGATCTCCACCGGCGAGCGCGGCAGGCGACCAAACATGGTCGGCAGGCGGGCCTGCATGGCCGCCATCTGGCCATTCAGTTCCTCAATCAATTCCGCCTTGGCCTCGTCGGTGTTCGGATAAACCTGGCCGGGGCGATCGGCGATAGCCCCCAGGCGGGCACCGACGGTGCCCTCGGTCATGCCTTGCGAGCGCATCAGTTCATCGGCCCGGGCGCTTAGCTCGGCGACCTGTTCCAGGCCGATGCGATGGATCTCGTCTGCCGTCAGCCGGGTGGTCGTGATGTAGTGCAGGGCATTGGCATAATACTGCTCCCCNTGGGGCAGGCGGCGAACCGAGGCGTCGTGCCCGGCGGTGGCGCGCGCCGCCTTCAGGGCTTCGGTCTGGACCGCCAGGGCGGGCAGAACCCGTTCCCGCATCAGGCTGGTGGTCAGGCTGGCCCAGTCGCCGGTCAGACCCTTGGCCTGCGTCCGGCGCACGACCGAGGCGACAATGGGCGANTCGGTCGGAGCGATGGCGGCCATCGCCTCCTGCTGGCGGATGGTGGTGTCCAGGATAAAGTCCGGCGGGACCACACCACGGGCGAAGTCCTCCTGCATGCGCCGGGTCTCGTCGGCCAGGACCTCCGCCCACAGATCGACCCGCCGGACATAGGCTTCGGCGTCGTCGGCGGTCTCGATGGTGTGCTGGCTGTCAAGGAAGTCGCCCATCGACTGGTAGCTGCCGCCCTGCTGGCTGACGCGATAGATGGCGGGCCAGCCGCCCTGGCCATAGGGGATGGCATAGGTGTCGATGATGGCGTCGTAGTTGGTGCGCACGCTGTCGTAGCGCAGGGCATCCATGCCCCCNAGTTTGGACCGGTCGATCTGGCCCAGCTCGGCCCGGATGGAGCGGGTCAGCTGGCGGTTCTTNTCCTCGTCCTCCAGCGTGGGGAACGACAGAAGCCACTTGGCGGCCGCCCGGTCGCCCTTGTCCAGGCCAAAGCCGGTGACGGTTTCGGGCGAGGCATCCAGCACCCGGTTCCACGTCCGCTCCATGAAGGTGGCAAAGGCGGCGGCGGTGGCCGGATCAGAGACGGCCAGCGGCTGGGCCGGCACGGTCGGTGGCAACATCGGCAGGGGTCGCGTTGCGCAGCCGACGGCGGCCAGAGCAGGCGTGGCCGCTCCAGCAGCCAGAAGGCGGCGGCGATCAATCATGGGTATCCTCCAGAATCCGGCGAGCCTTATCCGACGCCCGCACCCGCGCTATGGCAACTTAAATCCCTGCAATGCGGACCGTCACAGCCGTCAGGACCGATCAGGTCTGGTCAGTGGTCGGATGCCCGTTGTTCGACTTGATTGTCCGCAGGGCCAAACGGCAAGGAGGACCCGGCGATGACGCGACGCAAGTTGGCCACTGCGGGGTGATCGCGGCCCTGGGCCTGTCGACGTCGGCCTGTGCCAGCGACCCGGCTTTCTGGGAAGGGATGGCCATTGGCCTGGACACCGCCGCCCTGGCGCTGGCGCTGTCGGACCCCTGCTATGGGGCTTACGCTTGCGTCTATGTTCAGGATCGGGACCACCGGTCCCATCGCGACCGGGACCATGCGGGGCGAGATCATGGACGGCGAGATCATCAGGGGCGGGACCGTCACCGGACCGGGGGCCACGACCGCACCCATTCCCCGGCTCAGGACGCTGCACCCCGGCCCGGCACCAAGCCATAACGCCGCCTCACATCGGGTTGCCGGGCCGATCATGGCCCCGCGATCGGACGGTGAAATACCGTCCGAAGCGTCCGGATCGTCCGGATCGTCCGGGTGGGCCGCGCCGTGCGGCATGGTCGCGTCCGCGTTCTCGTAATGGTGTTTGAGGTGGTGGCGCAGAATTCATCCTGCTGGATCAGGCGCTCCAGCTCGGCCTCGTGTTTCAGCATGACCTGCTCGACCCGGTTCCAGCGCAGGGCCTCGGTCGCCTGACCGCGCATCACCGCCCGCAGCATCCGGCGATGGGCGACCCAGGCCAGATGGCTGGGCTCAACACGGTCCAGATCGCCGTCGACCTCTTCTTCCAGCTGCACGCCCTCATCCTCGATATCCAGGTTGTTGGGGGCGACCCACGGCTGATCCCGGCGCCGCCAGCCCTCGCGCGCCGCCCGGTCCCGCAGGGCCGTCAGCCCGACGCCATAGCGCCGACAACAGGCCGGGGCCGACAGCCCCGCCAGATAGTCCGCCCGAACCTCGGCCCAGATTTCATCCGGCGCCTGATGGCGACCGCGCGGGGTTGAGGGTGCGGCTGAGGTCGGTTGCGGGTGCCGGGACGGGGCCTTGACCCGGACCCCGACCCGCGCCCGGCGGTGCGAGATAGCCGCCATCGCGGTCAAACGCGGCGAGGGGTCGGTGACGGGCTCGGGCTTGCGTTCGGTTGAGCGTTCGGGTGGTGGCGCGGCCAGAAGGTTGGTTTGCGGGCTGGCCAGGGGCTGGGTCTGGGTCTGGGTCTGGGCTTGCGGCTGGCCCCGGCGCCGCCCGACGGATCGGGGGAAGAGGTCGTGGCCGGTGCCGGGTTTGCCGAGGTCGAGAAAGATGCGCTGTCGTCCATGGGCCCCTCCCTGGGTTGGTGATCCAGGCAGCCTAAAGGGGCCATACGTCATTATTGGACGTATGGGTCGCGGCGAGGTGAGATTATTTTTGGCGGGGGCGGGGTGGCGTTCACCTCCCCATGCATGGGGAGGTGGCACGGGGCAAATATGCGCCGTGACGGAGGGGGCAGCGCGGGCGGTCAGGTCAGAAGGTGCCCTCTCGCGGAGCCGACCAACGCCCCTACCTGCCCGACTATCGCCCCGACCTGGCCGACGGGTGCGCCGCCGAGGGCGGGGTGTTCACAATCACCCTGGCCGAAATCGCAGGCGGGGTGGACGACCAGGTTAGTGGGATCCGGGGGAAGTGAGGGGGATAGCCGTGCGGCGGCGGCCGAGATGGACCGGCTCTACACCGACGTGGCCGCCCACTCCACCGAGGAAGCGCGGCGGTGTGGGCTGGAGGTGGAGTCAAGGCCTGCGCTCGGTGAAAAAGTGTGGGTGTCTCCGATTTCTTCTGCAATAGATGCCTAGATGGCTGAGGGACCGGAACAAGGCACACTCTTCGACGAGCGCTTCTTGGGGCGCTACGCAGGTTCGATCATGTCGGACCCCACCACGGCCNTAGTGGAATTGGTGGCTAACGCTTGGGACGCATACGCCACAACGGTGGACATTGATTGGCCAGATGCCGCACGCAGTTCGATATTCAGGATTCAGGACGACGGAGTTGGGATGGCTCCGAGCGAGTTTGAAACCCGCTGGAGGACCCTAGAGTACGATCGCCTCACTCACCAAGGCGGCATAGTGGAGCCGCCTTCCGAACTAAGAGGCGCGCAGCCCCGCAAAGTTTATGGCCGGAACGGCCGCGGTCGCCATGCGGCTTTCTTGTTCTCTTCGCCATATCGCGTTCGTATTNGGAGAGATGGCGTAGAGGCAACCTACGTGGTCTCCCAAGGTGGGGTCACGCACCCGATTCAAATATCAGAGNCCGGTCATCGTCGGGGCGCTACTGGCCACGGTGCTGAAATCAGTGGAATGGGCTTGGTGGGATCTAGCCTTGGCGCGGCAGACGCGCGGGCGATCTTAAATGCGCGCTTCCTGATGGACCCCGCTTTCGAGGTCAGGGTCGATGGCGTGAAAGTATCATTTGACGATGTGCCTCCGGACTCGATCAAAAAATCGACGNTTCCCGTGACGGACTTGGGCATCGCCAAGCTGGTCGTTATCGACAGCCTTAAAGCTGATCGAACCACCAAGCAGCACGGTGTTGCGTGGTGGGTAAACCGCCGCCTTGTCGGACATGGCGGCTGGAATGTGTTCGACGAACGCCTAATCGACGGGCGCACCGAAGAGGCGAAGCGATATACGTTTATTGTGTTCGCGGACTTTTTGGCCCCGTCTGTGATGCCGGATTGGTCCGGATTTCGACCTGAGAATGCAGCTTAGCAGCAGGCACAAGCGGATGTGTCAGCCGCGATCCGCGCGACCATCAGCGGGCTGACGAGCGAGCGCAGAGAGAAAGCCAAACAGACGGTTCGAGCGAAGCATGCCGAAACAGTCGAACAGTTGCCGCTCATCGATAGAGGTCGATGGGAAGGTTTTCTGGATGAGATCGTCGAGAAGTGTCCTAGTCTTTCAGAGACCCAGATTGATCAAGTGATGGGGCTCNTAGCGGCGCTCGAAGTCTCTTCATCTCAGTACGCGCTGCTCGAAAAGCTCCACGCGCTCTCTCCAGACGAACTGGATGATTGGAATGAGGTTCTCTCTGAATGGTCTATCGAAACGGCTAAGGCTGCCCTCGACGAAATCGCGAAGAGGCTGAAGCTGATCGAAGAACTGCGAGCGCGAACCGAAGATGAGGCAACGCAGGAGGTCCAAGACCTCCAACCACTGATCGGCCAGTCGCTTTGGATTNTTGGCCCGCAGTTCGAGAGCATCGAGTTCACCTCGAACCGAGGCATGACCACGGTGATCCGCGAACTCATGGGCGGAACCGAGCCGGGTTCGCTTAGCAGACCTGACTTCGCCATTTTGCCTGACGGCTCAGTGGGTTTCTATTCGCGGCCGCTCTTCGACGAGTCATTTAACGAGGTCGGTGCGGCAGCCCTCGTCATCGTCGAACTGAAACGGCCGNGGGTGCCGATTGGCTCTCAGGAAAAGGGCCAAGCATGGAAGTATATCAAGGAGCTAATGCAGCGGTGCGCCACAAACGACACGGACGTAGTGGCGTATGTCCTTGGAGATCGCATTGAACCCGGCGAGCATGGAGATCGCCGCGAGGGCGATCGAGTCGTGATCAGACCGCTGCTCTACAACGCATTTATTGGCCAAGCCGAGAAGCGTATGATGAACTTGCATCGCAAGTTGATCGACGCGCCATTCATGCAGGCCTTCCTAAGAGACCTCGAAGAGCGTCGCCAATCAGCGCTCGGCAGCCAGCAGGCGTTGGATCTCAAGCCGGCATAGGCACTGGCGGGAGACCTACGACTCCACGGGCATGGTTCTCAAACCGGTCCCCAAATTGGCCGACAAATTTCGATAGCTCCGTGCGGCTGCGAGGGAGAGTGGGTAGTCGTGGTTGCCTATGGTTAGGACAGCGCGACCATGGGCAATCTGGTTTCGCAACTGATTGAGCCTGTCCAGATTGTTTAATGCTGCGTCTGGGCTGCACCGCTGCCAAGACAGCCCGCCAAGAACATCCACTGCGCCTAAGCGCCGGAACTGGTTGCGAATGTTCTCTTTGCTAGGATTGCCCCAGTGCGCGTAGAGCCGACGGTAGGCCACACGCTGAGGCGTATCCAATCCGAGTTTGGCGTCTGATAGCTCAAAAACACATCCTCGCAGAAGGCTTGGAGCATTGCCGAGGTCATAACGATCACGGCCCGATTGAGCGCCTGGCCCTCCCGCGTTCCGTCAGCGTTAGCTCGAGGAGCACCGCGTCCGCCGCCGTGCTGAGCCTGACGAACTGCGATGAGTTCATCGACTGAGTTCAGATTTAGCTGAGCCATGCGATCAACCCCACCTCACACCTTCACCTCAATTTCCCCGCCGCCCTCGCGGAACTTCTCTGCCATCTCGCGCATCCCGGCCTCGGCCTGATCGGCCACCAGCGAGCCGCCCGCATCGTTCTGGGCCTTGGCGGCGTCGCGGATGTCCTGGCTGATTTTCATGCTGCAGAACTTGGGTCCGCACATGGAGCAGAAGTGGGCGGTCTTGTGGGCTTCCTTGGGCAGGGTTTCGTCGTGGAACTGGCGGGCGGTTTCGGGGTCGAGGCCGAGGTTGAACTGGTCTTCCCAGCGGAACTCGAACCGGGCGCGGCTCAGGGCATCGTCGTGCAGGCGCGCGGCGGGGTGGCCCTTGGCCAGGTCGGCGGCGTGGGCGGCGATCTTGTAGGTGATGACGCCGTCTTTCACGTCCTGACGGTCGGGCAGGCCGAGGTGCTCTTTGGGCGTGACGTAGCAGAGCATGGCGGTGCCGAACCAGCCGATCATGGCCGCTCCAATCGCGGACGTGATGTGGTCATAGCCCGGCGCGATGTCGGTGGTCAGCGGCCCGAGCGTATAGAACGGCGCCTCATGACAGTGCTTGAGCTGTTCCTCCATGTTGGCCTTGATCTTGTGCATCGGCACATGGCCGGGACCTTCGATCATCACCTGACAGCCGTGGTCCCAGGCGATCTTGGTCAGCTCGCCAAGCGTGCGCAGCTCGGCGAACTGGGCCTCGTCATTGGCATCGGCGATGGAGCCGGGGCGCAGGCCGTCGCCCAGCGAGAACGAGACGTCGTAGGCGCGCAGGATCTCGCAGATCTCGTCGAAGCGCTCATACAGGAAGCTCTCCTTGTGGTGGGCCAGGCACCACTTGGCCATGATCGAGCCGCCGCGTGAAACGATGCCGGTGACGCGCCGGGCCGTCATGGGCACAAACGGCAGGCGCACNCCGGCGTGGATGGTGAAATAGTCCACGCCCTGCTCGGCCTGTTCGATCAGGGTGTCGGCAAAAATGTCGAACGTCAGGTCCTCGGCCACGCCGCCGACCTTCTCCAGCGCCTGATAGATGGGCACGGTGCCGATGGGGACGCTAGAGTTACGGATGATCCAGTCGCGGATGTTGTGGATGTTGCGACCGGTCGACAGGTCCATGACGTTGTCGGCACCCCAGCGTGTGGCCCAGACCAGCTTGTCGACCTCATCATCGACGGAGCTGAGCACCGCCGAGTTGCCGATGTTGGCATTGATCTTCACCAGGAAGTTGCGGCCGATGATCATCGGCTCGACCTCGGGNTGGTTGATGTTGTGCGGGATGATGGCGCGNGCGCGGGCGATCTCCTGACGCACAAACTCGGGCGTGACGAAGTCGGGGATGGAGGCACCGAAGCTCTCCCCGTCGCGCACGCAGGGGGCGCTCTGCTCCCGGCGCATGTTTTCGCGGATGGCGACGTATTCCATCTCGGGCGTGATGATGCCGGCGCGGGCGTATTCGATCTGGGTCACGGGCCGACCGGGCACGCCCTTGAACACCTTGTGGTGTGAGGTGTCGAAGCGGGGNGCCAGGTGTTTGCCACTGGCGTGGCCATTGTCTTCCGGCTTGACCTCGCGCGGATTCGTGACCGGGGCGATGTCGCCGCGATCCAGCTGCCAGGAGGACTTCACGTGCGGCAGGCCACGGGTGATGTCGATGGTGGCGTCCGGGTCGGTGTAGGGGCCCGATGAATCATACATCGTCACCGGCGGCTCATTGGCCGAAGGATGGACGGCGACCTCCCGGAACGGCACGCGGATGTCGGGNAACAGCTCTCCGGCGACATAGACCTTGCGCCCNCCNTCGCGCGGGCCCGTGGGGATGCGGCCCGTCTTCTGTTCCACGGCCTTGCGCGCCTCGGCCAGCGCCAGGTCCACCTGAGGTTCTTGGGGCTGCTCAGACTTGGCGACGTGCGGGGGACGTGGACGTTCATGGTGGCCTCTGCGGTCAGAGGGCCAGGCAGGCGTCCGGTCGGTGGGCGGACCCCGGGCGGGGCCTGCGTCTCTCCCTTCGCCGGCATGACCCGGATCAGGTTCGACCGGTCAGGCGACGACGCCTATCTCAGCGGCTGGATTACCGCCCCCGGGAGAACGGGGGACACTAGGCTCCTGCCGGGGCTGAGGCAATCGGGAAGGCTAGGGCACGTCGCGGCGCGACAGCACGGCGATGGCCAGGGCCAGGACCACCAGGCCTAACCCGAAGCCAAGGCTCAGCGCGGTCTGCAGCCGCCAGGCCACCTCGCTCAGCATGTTGACCGGCATTTGCCAGGGCAGGAAAACACCCGCCTTGGCCCCGGTCGCGACGACGGCGAAGAAGGTCCCGGCGATGCCGAGCACCAGGCCGGGCACGAAGCTGGCAAAGCGAAGGGCGACAAGAAACTGGATGGCGATCATCAGCACTGACGCCAGATAGATGCGCCCCATGGCTTGCGCCGCCGGGACCAGCCCCATAGGGCCGGTCGGAGCGTTCTCGGGCCGGATCACGCCGACCAGGGCTCCGGCCCCATAGGACAGGATCAGACACGCCGCCGACATGACGCAAACCACCACCAACACCACCGCCGCCTTGGTGCCATAGATGCGCCAGCGGGCGATGGGCAGGGCGCGCAGCTGATCCCAGGCCCGGGGCGTGCTCGGTCTGGGCCATCAGAGCGGTCAGGGCCGTCACACTCATCGGCAGCATGAAGAAGGCCCAGATGGCGCTGGCACTCTGGCGCCAGTGCTCCCAGGACTGCGGGGGCGTCGCGCAGGCCCATCAGAAACAGGAACACGGCCACCAGCAGGGGGCGGCGATGATCAGCAAGAGGGCAAGTGACCGATGCAACTTGGTCAGTTCGGTTCTTAGCACGGGGAACATCAGGCGGCCTCCGGGTGGTCGGTCTTGGCTTGGCGATAGAGGGCTTCGAGCGAGCGGGGGCGCGGGGCGAGGTGATAGACCTCCAGCCCAGCCTCCATCAGCGCCCGGTTGACGGCGGCAACGATGGGCCGCGGCGCATCGCCCGGCGCAAGATGAAGGCAAAGCCCGGCCCCGTGCGAGGTCACACCCAGGCCGCGGCCGTGAAGCAGGCTCAGGGCGGCGGCGTCATCGCTGGTTGCCAGGTCGATCTCCTGCGGCTGGGCGTCCAGCAAATCACTCAGACGGCCCTGACGCTGCAGACGCCCGCGATACAGAATGCCGACATGGCTGGCGATCTGCTCGACCTCGCTGAGCAGGTGGCTGGAGACCAGCACTGTGGCCCCGGTCCGCTCGGGCAACTCGGCCAGGAAGCCGCGCATGTCGGCGATGCCGTCGGGGTCCAGGCCATTGGTCGGCTCATCCAGGATCAGCACCGGNGGCGACCCCATCAGAGCCCGCGCCAGGCCGAGCCGCTGGCGCATGCCCAACGAATAATCCGACACCCGGCGGCCCGCGCTGGCGGCCATGTCCGTCAGGTCCAGCACCCGGTCGATCTCTGTTCGGTCCAGGCCGCGCAGGGTGCAGGCCAGCTCCAGGTTTTCCCGCCCGGTGAGGTTGGCATAAAGCCCGTGGGCCTCCAGCAGGGCCCCGACCAACCGGGCCGCGCCGATGCGATCGCGCGAAATGTCCAGGCCCTGGATCAGAGCCTGCCCGCCCGTTGGCCTGNNCAGCAGTCCCAGAAGCATGCGGATGGTGGTGCTCTTGCCGGCACCATTGGGCCCCAGAAAGCCGAACACCGCCTGCTGCGGCACTTGCAGCGACAGGGAATCGACCGCCAGCTGTGCTCCGTAACGGCGGGTCAGGTCGCGGGTTTCAATGGCAAGATCGGGCATGAACTGCGCTCCGTCGTTTAAGTCGCAATTAAATGTTGCGAACGTTGCGTCTTTAAGTCAAGATTAATTTCAGAGATGTTTTCGGAGGCCCCATGTCGCAGACTCAACTGGCCCTGTTCCGCCGCCGATGTCGGCAGTTTCAGTGGCTGTCCTGGTTTATGATCGGTTCGCTCGGCCTGATATTCCTGCTCCAGGCGATGTCGGTCGTGGCGGTCGCCAGTGGTTGGGCCCGTTCTGAACCGCCTGCGATGGGGCCCAGCTATTGGATCGGTATCGGTTTGAGCCTGTTCTCGCCCGCCTGCTATCTTTACGCCGTCTGGGTGATCGGCCAGGCCATGGGGAGTGTGGCGCGGGGTGACCTGTTCCAGCCGGTTTTGGCGCNNGCGCTGCGGCGGGCCGGGATCGCCCTGGGGGTTGGCGGGCTGTTCAGCGTGTTCTTGATGACCAATCTGATGCGGCTGTTTGGCATCATCGATGGCGGCTATCTGAATTTTGATGTCTCTGCCATGACGCTGGGCATGTTTGGCGGCGTGCTGTTCCTGCTGGGCACCCTGGTCGAGCGGGCCAGGAGTGCACAGGCCGAACTGGATGAGATGATCTGATGCCGGTGCGCGTGACCCTGGATGCCATGATCACCAAGCGCGGCGTCAAGGCCAAGGATCTGGCCGCCGAGGTGGGTTTGAGCGAAACACAGCTGTCGTTGTTCCGGTCGGGCAAGGTGAAGGGCATCCGCTTTCGCACCCTGGCCCGGCTGTGCGCGGCCCTGAAGTGCCGGCCCGGCGATCTGCTCGACTATGACTTCGACCGGCCGACCTGCAGGTCGGGGACGAGGACTGAGATCCCAGCAGCTGGGGCGAAACCAGGCTCCGCCGATCCGAGCAATCTCTTGGGATTGCGCATGTCCCGATCTTCGCGACCACCAACTGGCGTCCAGTCGGCCCGGTTCAGTGGTCGGAAAATCGTCGTATCAGGCCGGAAATCGTCAGCATGGTGAACGACACGATGAGCCACGAAAGGAACCCGTAGAATGCCCACCACGCTCGCCAAAGGGTGTCCGCAGCGGTTGGGCGGTTCGCGCCATCGGACGCACGCCGATCCGTCATATGGGTGTTGGGTTCCGCCGGGTTGTGGAAACAGCGCCTCCGGCATCGGGGTGTTTCATTGGTGCCATGTCAGCGTCGTCCTCCTTGGGCTTCGCCAGCGCCGTAGCTGGACAAAGCTGTGAAGCCTTGACGTCCAGGGAGGCAACGACCGCTCCAGCGTCTTGGCCCCGACCAGGAACGCAAAACTGCAATCCGACAAATGCGCTTCGGTGCGCAAAGCTGCGTCCGACTCCATTTGGGCGGCGGTCAGCATTGCCCCAAACAGAGCAAAACAGACGACGGTCGTGACCGCCGCCGCCGCGCTAAAACCGTATCGAAACGTGACATCGAATATCCGCCGCGGCATGCTGATGCTGATCAGTCTCCATACCCTTGCAACAAGACGCGGGGCGTTCTCCTTGGCCGTGCCGAGCCCCTCACTCGGGCTGCGACTTTGCTCTGCTCTTTCGACCGTGGCGTAGGTCCGCGTTAGGGTGTCCAGGCGCGCCCGCTGAATCAGCACGTTGTCGGCAGCTTCGTGCAACCCCATGGACCGGTAGGTGTGCGCGACCTGAGTATAGGGTTGAGGATAATATCGCTTAATTCGCGACGCATCCTCCCGGAGGAACTGACGGTCAAGCCAAGCCAATCGATAGAACACCCGTCTTATCCTAGTGATAAACAAAATTCGAAAAATTAGTAGAAAAATAATCGGCAATATGAGAAAAATGATCGAAAGTGACAAATATCCAGAAACAACATTTCTATTATTGTATAATGCGAGTGACGCGAATATTATCAATATTGCTGCTATTTCGCAAAGAATGTCAATCTAAATACGTGTTCACCCTTTATTGCATGATAGCGATCCTTTATATTGTCATTAGCCGTATTCCAATGATCTATGCCAATACCATCTATACCCACCTCGTCAAAACGTAGAATGTCGTATGTAAGATTTCGCAATATTAGCCGACAATCCCAGGGCCACGCAGTGCCTATTAGATCATCAATAATTGATACCCGCGTGTTACTTAAATCTATGACTGGCATACCGTCGTCGTTATAGGTTTCAGATGTCATTTGACGAGCCTTCAATGCCGATCCGATATTAGCGTTTGCTACCAACAATTGACTCGACTCTCTCATCTCAATTTCATTCAGGAATAACAGTTGCTTGATATTTGCAGATGTCAAATCGACCATATATACAATGATGACATTATCGATGATCATCTCGCGTTCTATCGATGCGCCAATGATGGTAGCTACTTCAATATCAAATCAAGGATTGAAAATGACTGACCCGTTTTAAATCCCGTAAGTTCCAAATTCATTCTTGGATATTTAATTCGACTATTAGTTAAGTTTCCTTTGCCATTTTTTTGATTGTCCTATCGAGCCCAGAAAAATTACACTTCCAGAAACATCAAGTCCGGCTGCGTCAACATCAAGCATTTCGTAGTCGGACTCAATGTTTAAGTCGCGCCCGATTACAGCGGAACGAAACCTGAGTTGAAGCTTGCAATCGGTCTTTGGGTCAGAATCCCCAAACCCGAGTGTTCTTATTTTGCATTGCCAGAAATGGACGTGCCGTCAAAGTCAATAATTGGACCGTCTTTGGATGAGAAATGTGGTAAATAATACTGTATTTCTATGTTGCCAAGAGTATGCGAGTCCGTTAGCAAGATGTGACCGTTTATCCCGCCCTCGCTATTATTTGCTGGTTGCTGATTGCAAGTTAATTTTAGGTCGCCACGGATTTCTGCATTACTAAAATCAACGGCATCTCCGCCGGGATTGACCACGGAAACATCGGTCAGATCCACCATGTCCATGCTCGAGTTCGGAAAGCTGAGACCACCTTGGCACACAAACTGGCCGCCAGTTCGGTTGCCGGGCAGCATGGTCCTGGCGCAGAACGCCAGAGATATTGGCATTGCGGCCTCGCAGGGCAAAGGAATGCGGGGAGCTCTCGCCTAGCGCCCGGAGTCTTGCGGCTTGAAGCGACAGATCGCCACCGATTTTCGAATCCGCGACTGTGACCCCCTTCGGCTTCGAAGCCAAAATCGAGTCGAACCGACCCCCGAATGTCGGCACTGCGTAGGTCAAGCGCGTAGAATGAAAGGTGCGAGACTTCGGGGCCGTCGTCCACCATCGCCTGGTAAGCGGCCCGGGCATCGATCTTGGTTCCCGTAAGGATCACGTCGCCCTGAACCTGGGTGGAGTGCAGATACCCAACCAGTCAAAATGCAGTCCTGCCTGTTGGACTTTGACTGTCCTGCAATGATCCCTGCCGACACGATCGAGTTTGAAAGATCGATCGCAATGCCAGCCGGTCCCAAGCGCCGCGGGGCACCAGTCTTTGTCTGCGTTGCCGTCGATTAGCTTTCCTGCTGTGACATGGGCACCGCGCAAATCCAGCCGCCCCAGTTTGGCATTTTGGAAAGTCAGCGCTCCGTCTCGGCAGCCCGTGGCTTGGAATGCTGTGGTCTCACCGGGTTTGGTAATATCGGTGCGCGCGCGGCAGAACACGATCCCGTCAATGCGGGCGTTCTGGGCTCTGAGTGCGGCACCGTATTGAGCGTACGGGTGGCTCCATGCATACGCAGATCTCCTGGATATGCGCATCCGCAACTGAAACGCCGCCGTCGGCCTTAAACCCGGGCTCGAGGCGTGCCGCGCCCGGATCTCCGCTCCCCGCAGGATCAGGGCATAGATGTAGGGGCCAATCTCCTTTTCGCTGCCATAGGGCGAGCCCACCTTCAGGCTGGCCTCATTTAGCCAAAGGTCACCATGAATATGGGCATTGGCCAGATCGATCGAACATTCGCCAGGCTCCAGGGGCGAATGTCGCGATGAGCGTCGGAGCGTGGAGACACTCCGGCGGCGGCGGGCGTCAGGTGACCGGACGTTGCGAAGGTCCAAAGTGGAAAGAAAGGTGGCATCTCTGGCCTGAAAGCGATGGAACTGGCTACTGTCGAGGCTGAGCCTGGTAAAACTGGCGCGATCAAATCGAAGGCCTTCGGTGAATGTGCATTTGTAAGGTGATCGGGCAGAAAGGACTGCCGTCACCCAGACCGCCAGACAGATTCAAGAGGCCCAGGATCTTGGCCTCAGCTATTCGCAGCCCTTGCGGAGCTGGTTTGCCAGCAGAGATGGCCTTGAGGACATCGCGCAGTACCGATGCTTTTATCGAAGCCCCGCCCGCTGGGTACATATTTCCAGACGCAATCGCCTCGAAGAGCTCGGCTTCAGTAATGAGCTTTGTCATCGAACACCGTTTTCACAGATCGGTGTTCTATATCAAGCCCTTTCGGATCGATCAGGTCGGCAGGTCGTCGGGCCAGGCGGCGGTGAGGCGATCCAGTGCCCCTTCGATGCGGGTCCAGCCGGGGGCGTCCAGGGTCAGGCCGGAAAACCCGCCACGGGCGCGCTCGGCCAGGGCCAGGCCCTGCACGGCGGCCGTCAGCACGGCGGTCAGGGCGATCGTGTCGGCGGCAGGCGCCGCCTTGAGCCGGGGACGCCGGGCCCGCATCCAGTCGGCCAGCAGACGCGCACGGTCCGCCTCGATCCGGCGGAGTTGTTCTGAGTCCTCCACNAGAGCCCAGCCCATCAGCGCCAGCGTCATCGGCTCCTTGCGGACGGCGTGCAGCCAGGCCTGAACCGCGATGCGGGTGAAGTCGCGCGAGCCAACATCCTCGGGCGTGGTGACGCGATCCAGACGGGCCGACAGACGCTGATTGGCGGTTTCGGCCAGCTTGTCGATCAGCCCCTCGAGCCCGTCGAAGTAGCGATAGACCAGCTTGCGGTCACAGCCGGCCATCTCCGCCGCCGTCTGCACATTCAGCTGGCCAAAGCCGCGTGTGACCAGCACCTGCTCAGCAGCCGCCAGGATGCGGGCCTCGGTTTGGGCGCGGTTGCGGGGCAGGGTCGACGATTCGGCCATGGGTTGAGTGTCCCGGAGCCGCGACCGGGACGCAAGGGCCTCGCGCGTCTACCCGCGTGGTTGCAACGGGACCGCGCTTCGGTCCGGATAGGGCCGGGTGTAATCGCCGGGCTGATGGTCGTGGCCAGCGGGGCGACAGGGACGTCGCAGCAGCGGGATCGGGTCGGTCCCGGTCAGCAGAATGCCGATCGGATCGCTCTCGGTGCCATCGGACATCTGCAGACTGAGCAGCCACAAGGTCTCGCGACAGATGTCGACATTGGGCCGGAAGCGGTAGCTGTGCCCCGGCGCGGGACGCCCTGATTGGGCAGGCCGACGCGACCACTGATGCCTCTGATTGTGTAGGCCTCTGGAATGCGGTCAGGCCAGCCGGGGTGAAAGGCGCGATAGATGACGGCGGCGGGGCGCTGCGTCTGATCGGTCCGGGTCGTGATCTCGACCTGATCCCCGAAGCTGACCATGCAGGGCCGGGTTTCGAAACCGGTCGACCAGCGCCCGCCCAACAGTGAGCGCAAGTATCGGCAGTCCTGTTCGGTGGTGTAGTTCTGAAGGTGCTCGCTGCGTTGCGCCTGCTCGGCCAGATCCGGCGGCGGGGGCGGCGTCAGATTGGGCCGTGCCGACGGCAGGTCGCGCGGCGCGCGCGGGGCCGGGGCGGCCTCGCCGCTGAAGGTGAAGGTGTTGTTGCGGGTGCCGGTCAGGGGCAGAGACCCGGGCGGCGTCCAGCGGCAGGTTGCAGTTGGCCATGCGGCCCTCAAACCGGTTCTCGGCGGCATTGAACTGGATGCGGAACCGGCCATAGCGATTGGTGGCATTGCGATGGGGCAGGTTGAGCGGCTGGGCGCAGGGCCGATAGACCGCACCCATCTGCGGCGGGGTCGCACCGTAGAAGGTCAATACCCCTCCCACACCAGATTGCGATAACCGCCGGAAAGACGGTGCGGCTGTCGCCCGGCATCAGGGTGGTGGTGGTCGCGATCCAGGGCGGGGTCTGGCCGGCGATGGTGCTGCGGTTGTCGATCTCCAGCCGCACCTCCCCCAGCTCGAAGGTCCAGGTGCCATTGACCTGGGCCTGGGCCGGTTTGACCACGACCAGCGTTGCAAGGGCGAACAGGATCGCAAGGGCGAAGGTGCGGATGGCCATGGGTCGTCTCCCGGATCGGGTGTCGATCGTGACGATGAACGTTGACCGATAGCATAACTCTGTTCTGCCATAAGGCCGAATCCGGGGGCGTGGAGACCTGGGCGGCCCGGCGCGTCTCGATGACGGATTGCCAGCCGTGGCGATGCTCGCCAATCTCGAGCCTTGGAGGATACCCGCGTGCTTGAACTCACCCTGTCTCTGGCCCTGATACTGGCCCCCATTCCCCAGGCCATCGACATCCCGGACCAGGCCGAGGTGGAGGCCTTGGAGGCCTGCCTGTTCGGAACGGAGGATGTCCGCCAATGCGGGGACTTCTCCGAAGACATGGACTCCTACGGCAGCTGTCTGGAGGCCGTCGCCTGGCCAACGCAGACGCGGGACTTTGCTAACGAACTGGACGCAGCGCTGGAGGCGCATTTCAACTGCCAGTTCGAGTTGCCGTGCTTCAAGAACGAGCCGCCCGAGGGGCTGACCGTGCGAACGCTGCGTTACTGTGCCGCGCGTCAGGTGGCGGTCGAGCGCAGCTTGGCAGACCGTTGGGAGGTCGAGCTCCGGGGACGCGGAAACACCGAGCTTGATCAGTTGCTGTCAGAGGCCAAGGCTATGGCGCTGGCGCGTGGGGTGGAACTGGATCAGAAAGAGCCGACTGAGGACTATCCCTATATGGGCCGGGCCCTGAGTTGGAGCAGTTGGGCCAATGCGCTGGCAATCTTACGGGCGCGAGTGAAGGCGGGGAATCTGTAACACCCCATGCCTGCCCGTCCCCTGATTATTGATTGCGATCCCGGTGTCGATGATGCCGTGGCCCTGATGCTGGCGCTAAGCTCGCCAGAGCTGGACGTCGTGGCCATCACCACCGTGGGCGGCAATGTCTCGGCGGCGCGGACGGCTCGCAATGGCCGCATGTTGGCCCAGATCGCCGGGCGGCCAGACGTGCCGGTGTTCAAAGGGNCAGAGCGGCCCCTGGTGCGCGACCCGGCCGGGGCAGGGGAGTTTCACGGCCTCGAGGGGCTGGGCGATCTGGAGCCGTTTGAACCGGATGTTCCGTGTGCGGAAGGATTATCGGCAGAGGCGATTGTCCGTATGGCGCGGGAGGTCGAGGTTGGTGGGCTGGACATCGCGGTGCTGGGGCCGATGACCAATCTGGCGCTGGCCCTGCAAGCGGCTCCGGACATCGTGGAGCAGATTGGCTCGGTGGCCGTCATGGGCGGGGCCCGGTCCGAGGGCGGCAACATCACCGCCAGCGCCGAGTTCAACATCTGGGCCGATCCCGATGCGGCGGCGCAGGTGCTGGCGACCGGCGTCGAGGTGGTGATGTTCGGCCTGGACGTGACGCACAAGGTGCGCTCGACCGAGGCGCGGATCGCGGCGCTGGAGGCGCTGGGCACCGAGCGGGCGGCGGCGGCAGCGGCCATGATGCGCTTCTCCCAGCGGATCGAGCGAGAGATCGTCGGTTGGCNNCCGATCCCCCTGCATGATCCCTGTCCTATTGCCTGGCTGATCCGACCGGATCTGTTCAATGTCGAGCCCTGTCGCATCCGGGTCGAAACCCAAAGCGACCTGACGCGCGGGCACACGGCGGTGGAGTTCCGCCGCGCCATGGCGGGTGGTGAGCTGCCAGACCTGTGGGCCACCGATGTCGATGCCGACGGGGTGTTTGCCCTGCTTGAGGAGCGATTGGCGTGAGGATTACGGTCGTCGGTTCGATCAATCTGGATTTCGTGGCCTCGGCGCCGAAACTGCCAGCGGCGGGCGAGACTGTGACCGGGGCCACCCTGGCCCGACACCCCGGCGGCAAGGGGGCGAACCAGGCGCTGGCGGCGGCGCGGCTGGGGGCCGACGTCTGCATGATCGGCNGGGTCGGACGCGACGCCATGGCCGAAGAAGCCATGGCCCTGTTGCTGGGCGAGGATGTCGATGTCGGCGGCGTTGTCGGCGACACCGATGCGGCCACGGGCGTGGCGCTGATCGCGGTCGATCCTGCGGGCGAGAACCAGATCGTGGTCGCCGCAGGGGCCAATCATAACGTCTTCCCAGAACAACTGCCCCAGCGGATCGAGGGCCCCCTGATCGTTCAGCTGGAGCTGCCGATCGAGACGGTCGAGGCCGCGGTGGGGCGGGCCGTGGATTTCGTGACGGCCAATCTGGCCCCGGCGGCACCTGTCTCGGACCAGCTGCTGCGGCGGGCCGATCTGATCGTCGTCAACGAGACCGAGGCGGCCTTCTATGGTGATCTGTTGCACCATGGCGGCGGGCGGGTGGTGATCACCAAGNGGGCCCGGNGGGCCACCCTGTACCGGCGCGGCGTCGAGGTCGCCTGGGCCACGCCGCCCCAGGTCACGGCTGTGGACGCCACCGGGGCCGGAGACTGTTTCGTCGCCGCCATCACCGTGGCCTTGCTGGAGGGCATGGAGGAGGCGGCAGCCCTGAGATTCGCCTGTGCCGCCGGGGCCGTGGCGGCCACCCGACCGGGGGCTCAGACCGGCATGCCGAGGCGCGATGAGGTGGAGACGGTGGTGAAGGAGAATGCAGAGTGGACGCAGTTATCAGTCATTTCCAAGGACGCATTCGTCGGGCAACTTACTGGTTACTGATCCTGATGCTCGTGATCATCCAGGTGGCGGTTGGTTGGCTGGTATCCCCGTTTGTTGCCAGTCTGCTGGGACTCCCTATCTGGATCTCTGCCGCTGGGCGGCGACTTCACGATTTCAATGTGACTGCGTGGGTAAGTGCGGTGCCTTTTGGGCTAGGTTTTGCCCTTGGGTTCCTGAAGGAATTGGTCTGGGGCTTCCGATGACCGATGTGCAGGGTGCTGCAGTTGGTGGCATTGCGAGCATCGCTTTCGCGATCGTTCTTGGCTCTATTCCAGGCACGCGGGGCGACAATCGCTATGGACCACAGCCGGGAATATCTGAGTACCGTGAGGGGAACACAAACCGGCACCATACTTGAAATTCCCGGCCAGCTTAGCTAAAATTAGCTAACCTCGGTGGAGTCGAGCCATGACCCAGGTCAATATGCTGGATGCAAAGACCCGGCTGTCCCAGCTGGTCGAAGCGGTTGAATCGGGTGCAGAAGACGAAATCATCATCGCTCGCAACGGCAAACCGGCGGCGCGACTGGTTCCTGTGGCGGCCAAGAAGAAGGTGCGCCTGGGCTTGGCCAAGGACCACTGGCCCAAGTTGCCCGACGACCCTCATGCCGATGATGACTACATCGACCAGCTCTTTTACGGCGAAGGGTCGGAGTCAGAGGCATGATCCTGCTCGACACCCATCTGGCTCTTTGGAGCATGATGGGTCATTCGAAGCTGAGCCGACGTGCCATCCACGAAATCGAAGCGTCAGATGCCGTCTTCTTCAGCGCGATTAGCCTTGTGGAAATCACCATCAAACATGCCCGGGGCAACGCCAGCCCCGACCCAATCCCGGTGAACGCCCAGCAGGCCGCAGAAGAGTTTCGTCGTGCTGGGTTCCAGGAACTGGATTTTACAAGCTCTCACGCGGAGATGATGGATCGATTGCCGCCGATCCACCGCGATCCCTTCGACCGTATGCTGGTCGCCCAAGCCTTAAGCGAGCCGATGCGGTTCCTGACCCACGATGCGGCCTTGGCGGCTTATAGCCAGCTGGTTGAAGTCGTTTAGAGCCTGATCGGTTGGGGCGGAATCGCTTGGCTGCTCCGCGCCGCCCTTCGGGTCGCGATCCCGCCGATGCCGTGAATCAGGCTCTCACGATAACCTGGACCGAAATCTGAGCTTCGTTGGACTGCGCCCAACCAAACCGATTTCGGTCTACGGCACGACCACCAGGCGCACGACCTCGCCGCGATCTAGCCGGTCGAAGCCTGCGTTGATGTCGCTCAAGGGGATGATGCCGCTGAGCAGGCGATCCACCGGCAGGCGGCCCTGGCGATACAGGTCGATGTAGCGGGGNATGTCCCTTTGCGCGTCCGCGTCGCCGATATAGCTGCCCTTCAGGGTGCGGGCCTCGGCCACCAGCGAGACGATGTTGACCGCCAGAGCCGCATCGGGCGGCGGCAGGCCTGCGGTGATGGTGGTGCCGCCGCGCCGGGTCATTGTCCAGGCGGCCTCCAGGGCGCGGGCCGACCCGGCCATCTCCAGCGCCACATCGACGCCGCCGTGGGTCAGCTGTCGCACATGCTCGACGACGTCCGGGGCGCTGGCGTCGAGGGCNGTGGCCCCCAGGCTGGCGGCCAAGGCCCGCTTGTCCGGGTTCAAATCCAGCGCCAGAACCTGCCCCGCCCCGGCGGCCAGCGCCGCCAGCACACTGGCCAGACCGACCCCGCCCAGGCCGATCACGGCGACCGACTGGCCCGGCTGAACCTGGGCGGTGTTGAACACGGCCCCGGCCCCCGTCAGGACAGCACAGCCGAACAGAGCGGCGATCTCGAACGGCAGATCCTCGGGCACCCGGACCACTGACCGGCGCGAGACCACGGCCCGGTCGGCAAAGGCCGAGCAGCCCAGATGGTGGTGGACAGCCTGATCCTCCGTATGCAGACGAAAACCGCCGCCCAGCAACTCGCCCTTGCCGTTGGCCGCCGCGCCGGGCTCGCACAGGGCCGGACGACCTGCACCGCACGGGCCGCAGTCGCCGCAGGCTGGCATGAAGGCCAGAACCACATGATCGCCTGGCTGCACGTCCGTGACGCCCTCGCCCATNGCCTCAATCACGCCTGCCGCCTCATGCCCCAAGGCCATGGGCAAGGGCCGGGGTCGGTCGCCATTGATGACGGANAGGTCGGAGTGGCACAGGCCCGCCGCCCGGATCGCCACCTGAACCTCGCCAGGGCCGGGCGGATCGAGCCGCACCGTCTCCAGGCTGAGGGGGCGGCTGTCGGCATAGGGCCGGGCGGCCCCNATGGATCGCAAGATCGCGGCGCGGGTATGCATCAGACCACGCTAGGCGCTTGACCCGGCCCCGCCAAGCTGAAAGGAACGCACCAACGCCGCGTCACGACGGCGAACCTGGAGGACCTAGCTTGACCGGAACCATCGAACGCACGAAGCGCAGCGACTATCGCCGCTTTCAGACCATTTCCACCCGCTGGATGGACAATGACGTCTACGGCCACGTGAACAATGTGGTCTATTATTCGTGGTTCGACACGGCGGTGAACCGCCTGCTGGTCGTGGCCGGGCAGCTGGATATCCATGAGNGGCCGATGATCGGTCTGGTGGTCGAGACCGGCTGTCGCTACTTCGCCCCGACCGCCTTCCCCGATGAGATTCAGGCCGGGGTTCGGGTGGCCCACATCGGCACCTCATCGGTCCGCTATGAGATCGGCCTGTTCCGCAACAACGAGGAAGACGCCGCCGCCGTCGGCTATTTCGTCCATGTCTATGTCGACCGCGACACCAAGCGACCCATGCCGATCAGCGAGGGCATGCGCGGGTTCCTGGAGAGCATGACGGGTTGAGGCAGGGTGGGTCCCCTCAGTCCTCGAAATACCGGAACAGGACCAGGGCCCCGACGGCCGTGAGAGCCCCAGTGCAAAGGCCCCGAAGCCGATGGCGGTGGCCGTGGTGGCTGAGACCGGGCGGGCTTCATACCATTCGACGATGTCCGGCTGGCCGTCGTCGTCCAGCTCATCCAGGAAAATGGGTTCGTCGCTCATGGTCGGTCCCTTTGAGGCTATGTGGACCATGAATGCCCGGTTTGGGGACGCGGTTCCAGTGGGATTTGCCCCGTCCCGGCGTGACAGTTGACCCATGTTGGGTTAGAGGCGGCGCCCTCAAGACCTCTGATTTCGAGACCGAGAATTTCCATGGCTGGCCATTCCAAANTTAAGAACATCATGCACCGCAAGGGTCGCGCCGATGCGGTGCGCTCCAAGCTGTTCAGCCGGCTGAGCCGCGAAATCACCGTGGCGGCCAAGTCGGGGATGCCAGATCCGGCCATGAACCCGCGCCTGCGCCTGGCGGTCAACAACGCCAAGGCCGAGTCCATGCCCAAGGACAACATCGACCGCGCCATCAAGAAGGCCTCGGGCGGCGAAATCGATGCGATGGAAGAGATCCGCTATGAAGGGCGTGGCCCCGGCGGGNTGCAGTTCGTGGTCGAGGTCCTGACCGACAACCGCAACCGGGCGGCGTCGGGCGTGCGCTCGTCCTTCACCAAATACGGCGGGGCCCTGGGCGAAACCGGCTCAGTGACTTTCATGTGGGACCGGGTCGGCAAGATCGAATATCCGGCTGAGGCGGGCACCGAAGATGCCGTCATGGAAGCGGCCATCGAGGCCGGGGCGCAGGACGTCGAGAGCGATCTGGTCAAGCCGGACATCTATGAAGACGCGCCGGGCCACACCATCTGGACCAGCTTTGAAGACCTGAACGAAGTGGCCGATGCCATGAGTAAGGTCCTGGGCGACCCGCGCTCCACCGCCATCGTCTGGAAGCCGCAATCGACCGTGCCCNTGACGGGTGAAGCGGTCGGCACCCTGGTCAAGCTGATGGACGCGTTGGACAACGAAGACGACGTCCAGCAGGTCTATACCAACGAAGACGTCTCCGACGAGGACTGGGAGAAATACGGGGGTAGGGGCATGCGCGGGCTGATGGGGCGATTGGGTTTCGTCCTGGTATCCGGTTGCTCCTTGCGAGCCCGGCTATTGCGCAATCAGAGGGCCGCAGCGTTCGGCTGTCCTGTCAGGTCATGGCGGATGGCGGGGTTTCGGATTGTCAGACGGTCGACGCCGTCCCCGGTGATGTGGACGGTCGCTACAGCGAAGTGGCCGTCAGTCGCGTGAATGGTGGGCGAGCCGGGTTTGTCGAAGGCACCGGCAGGCTCGAGCTGACGCTGGCAATTGATCAGCCCCTGCCCATGCGGGCACCAGACGACAGGCATGTTGCGGACCCTCGACCCCGCATCATTTCGAACCCGCAGTGGGACGTGCAGCCTCAGATCGAGTGGCCAGAGCGTCTCATTATCCGAGAGGTCGAAGGCAGTGCTCGCGTGCGCTGCGGGACATTGCCGGATGGCACGCTCCAAGACTGTGAAATCTTGGACGAAGACCCGCTGGCTGTCGGCTTTGGGACCGCGCTCCTGGCCGCCGCGCGCACTGCTCGCCTGAGCCAGTCCAGCATCGACAGTGCTGAGCCGGGTGCCTTCGTTGAATTATTTGCGCGTTTCGCGATAGGTGAGGATGGGCCCCCTGACCGCCGCTGACGGACGTCATCTCAGAACGGCGTCTTCGGCATGGGCATCCTGCCAGCCCAGGGAGAGCGCCGACCGTGAGCCCTGACCTCAAACCAGATTCGGGAAGCAATGAGCCGCGCGATAAGGACGCACTTGTTGTTACAGCACTGGTCTGGTGCCTGCTGGGCGCGATGCTCTTGGGCCTGGCGTTCGGCGGGGGCTGGGCAGTGGTGCAACTGGGTGGATTCTTGCGCACGATAGGAGTTGCCGCCTCCTGACACCTATGTGGAGGAGGTGCAGAAGGGGCGGGCGAACCGCGATGCTCTGGCTGGCGCAACCGGGAGGCGGCTGAGACTGCGATCATTGCTAATCCGGCGTGGCGACGCCGACCGTTGGTGACATACCCCATGCTGGCGATGCGACAGGGCGTTGAGGAGGGAAGAGTTAAGCTTCAATGCAATGCTACGCCTGCGGGCGACCTGCGCGACTGCCGGGTGGTCGAGGAGGAACCGGCCAATGCCGGATTTGGTGAAGCCGCCTTGCGCGGGGCGCAGTCAGCTCAGATCCACCCCGTGTTGTCGATGGTGAGCCCGTTCCGGCGATCATTCGATTCAATCTTCGCTTTCGGATGGCCGACTAGGCCTCATCAGCTTTCGTTGCTTGCTCACTGCTCCGGCCCGGATAACAGTGGCGGCATGGGCAGGGATCGGCGACTCCAAAAGCGAGCGGTTGGGGCGGCGGCGCACGCGCTGTGGGGGTTGGCTGCGCTGTGGGTGGCCTCTGCCCATCCGGCCTCGGCCCAGGTGGCCAAACCGCCCCCTCCGGTCGCCAGTACGCCACCGGTCGACGCTCCTGCAGCCATGGCTCCAGACGTCAGCCCGCAAGCGCGCTCTGCCCCGGACGTCGGCACCCAGGTGCAGGCGAACGACACGCCCGAGGTGCTGGCCGCGCGGCAACGGCTGGCCAAGGTCAGCGCGGGGCCGAGGGCGAAGCCGCCAATGCCGCCATCAATGCCCGCTATCAGCTGGGGGTGGCGCTGGAAAATGACGGTCGCTTTGCCGAGGCAGAGGCGGAGTATCAGATCCTGGTCACGCTGCTGACACCGCGCCTTGCGCCCAGTGACCGCAACATGATTGCCCTAGGGCAACGGTTGGCCAATGTGCAGGTCGGCCAGGAGCATTTCGAGGCGGCCCTGGCCACGGCGCGCCCGGCTTATGATCAGGCGCTGGCCGAGCTGGGGACCGATCATGAGGTGACGCAGGATCTGCGTCTGGCGCTGGCGGCCAGCCTGGCCCGGCTGGGCCGATACGGCGAGAGCGAGCCGTTTGCCCGGCCGCCTTTGACCGGATGCGGGCGCAAGGGGATGAACAGGGCGCTGCCGACATCGCCGCCACCCTGGCGCTGATCTATCAGCGGCTGGAGCGACCCGATGAGGCGCGGGCGGTGTTGCGCCTGGTGGAGGGCGACGATCCTCTGCGCCGCCTGATCAACGCCGCCGAACGGGCCGAGGACCCGGCGCAGCAGGCAGAGGCCTGGCGGCGGGTGCTGGGGGTCCTGCCTGCGGACAGTGCGGATCGTTTTGACACTGAGTTGAAACTGGCCTTTGCCCTGGCCATGTCCGCCACTGATGCCAATCCGGCCCCGGCCCGGGAGGCTGCGACCCTCACCCGCGACCTCATCCAGCGTGCGGGGCAGGCGGGCCGGACCGATATCGTCGATCAGGCAGAACAGGTGCTGAGCACCGCCCTGATCCATCTGACGGCGGAAGAGGGTGACGCCGAGCAAACCAGTCTGGCCGTTGCCCAGCGTGGTCTGACTGAAGCGCTGGCTAGAGGGGATGCCGATAGCCGGGCGGTCATCATAGCCCGACTTTACCTGGCCATGACGGCGGCCTCACAGCGGCGTTTCGACCTGGCCAGCCCCGAACTGGACCGGCTGGAGACCTGGATCGCAGCCCACCCTGGCGGCCTGGATGCCCAGTCGCAGGGCTACGTGGCCATTACCCGCGCTTTCGTTCAGGGTGAGCAGGATGATCTGGCCGGAGCCTACGGGGCGCTGAGCCAGGCCAGTCGGGCCACCCAGGCGGCGGCTCTTGGCCGGACCGATGGCAGTGGCCGCGAGCAGCTGAATCACTGGGTGATTTGTTCCGCACCCAGGTGCGCTGGGCCTGGCGCTATGCTGGTGAGTTGGCTGAAGCACCAGCCGGATCAGCGGCCATCAGGCCTTGAAGCGGTCGGTCGTCTATAGAATCTGGACCAGCAGCAGAATCCCGGGGATCAGCGCCAACCCGATCAGCGCCAGCGCGACCAGCTTCTTCTTGCGCTCCACCCGGGTCCGCATCACCCGACCAAGCGCGGGCTCATCGAGCCAGTAGCGATCGTCGACCATCTGAACCGCACCCGACTGGACGAGGCTTCGAGCCACGGATGCGGATAGGGGATCGAGCGCTTCAAGCGTAGAGGCGGTTTCGGCGGAGTGGGACCCGGCTCGACGCAACTGCGCCACCAGCCGATGTTCGAGGCGTTGGCGAGGGCTCAGATCCCGCTCGATCCGTTGTCGACCGGACTCGCGGACGGCTGACCTTGCAACGCCATAGCCGCTGGTGAACACCGAACTGGCCATCATGTCCTCCCGTACGCTTACTCTCCCGTCTTGAAGGCTAGTGTGCGTCGGAACACATGGACAAGTCGTCAACAGGAATGATCAGTCGACGGTCTGTGGTTAAGTTGTCAATGAGAGGATCATGCTGATCGTCCTGACCCTGTCCCTGGCATTGAGTCTCGAGCCGGGATCCCCGGTCGACCAGGCCAAGCCGTTGCCCCAGCCTGCGGCATCCAGCCCAGGTTCGGATCTGGTTACCCGCATCCGCGCAGCCGAGGCCCGCATTGGTCAGGGGGCCTGTGATCAAGCGGCGCGAGACCTGGCAGACCTGCAGGCAGAGGCTTCGGCGATGGCCGGGCGGGACAGCGAACTGGCGCTTGAAGTGCTGGGCAGCCAGGCGCTGGCGCTGGAATGCGCGGGGCAGTCGGCACAGGCCATGGCGCTCGCCGAAGGGCGCTACAGGCAAAGCCTGGATCGATTCGGGCCGGACAGTTGGACCACCGACACCTTTCGCATGCTGCAAGCCTACCGGGCCGCGCGCGAAGGCCGGGTCGATGAGGCCTTGGGGCTGATGCGGGCGAGTTTTGATCTGCGCCTGCGGTCCCCACGGGCCAATGCCGAGGAACGGGAACAGTTGGGTGCGCTGCTGGGGGCTATCTATCGCTCGCGAGGACGCGACGATGAAGCGCGCGAAGTCCTGGCCTTAAGCGCTGCCACGGGGCCTGCGGCGGATCTGACAGCGCTTTATTCGGCGCGCGGGCAGGGCGATGACGAGGCAGTCATCCGGGTGGCAGCGCGCATGCTGGCCAATACGGACCTGGCCCCGGCGATCCAGCACCTGGCGCGGGTCGAGCAGGTGCATGCCCTGCAGGGACTGGGATGGTCCAGGCGCGACCCTGACCGCCTTGTCCAGGCCGAAGTGGTCGGACGCCAGGTGCTGGCCGAGGCTGGGGCCAAGCCGGAATCCCAGGCCAGTGCTGCACGTGCCCTGGGCCTGACGCTGACGTCGGGTGTCGAGGGCTATACCACCGATGCCAGATTTGAGGAGGGGCTCAGGCTGCTGGATCGGGCCGTCGAGATCAGCGACGCCGCCTTTGGTCCGGGGGTTCCGGTGGGGGTCGATTCCCGTCTGGATCTGGCGGCACGACTTCAGGCGCGGGACCGGTCGCGCGAGGCCGAGGCCGTTCTCGCACCTCTGGTTCGCTTGGCCCAGACCGATCCGCACCGCCTGACCCCCGAGGCCCGGGCAACGATCGCGGTCGGGCAAGCGCTGGCGGCGCTCGACACTCAGGGCCTGCGTCCTGCCTATCGCGATCTTCGCCGGGCTGCCCTGCAACGCCAGGACATGATTTTGGCACGCAGCAGCCAAGGTCAGGGTCAACAAGCCCGGCGGCAGTTTGTCGACCTCTTCAGGGCCCAGATCGCCTTTGCCTGGGCTCTGGCCGAAGAGGGCTCCTGATCGGCACATGTAGCGGTTGTCAGATCTGTCTCGGGCTGCTGAATACGCAGTATGCCTCGGTCTAGCGCTCCGTATCCTCCGTCGTCCGAGCAGGGCGCACCGCCGCCATGGCGGCGACCGGCCATGATTGCGGCGTCGCTCGTGCTGGTGATCACATGGGGGCATCGGTGGCCTATCTCTCTGGGCGTTGGCTGGCATCGGCACCCTATCGGGCGGCGGTGGCGCAGGCCCGATTTGACCGTCGTGCGGCCGAACGCGCCGAGCGCGACCGACAGGCAGCGCAGCGAGAGTACGGCGAAGCCCTTGCTGCAAACAACGCGGCCAACCCGACCGGGGTCGAGGCCCTGCCTTCGAACGAGACGGCGCTCGCGGCGTCAGAGTTGGAGGTGCGCTCGTCTGCACCTGCGCGAACGCCACCTGTGACTGTTCAGCCGCGCTGGATCGTCGAGCCAGAGGTTCGGGTGCCGGTGAACCAGATTCCGGACGGGGGTGCCCGCCTTTCCTTCAGCTGCACCTTGACGACGGATGGCCGCCTGACCGGCTGCCGCGGACAGGGGCCAGCGCCACTGCTCAGCCTGATCGAACCGCGCTTGGCTGAAGCGCGTCTGACGCCGTTTACGGTCGATGGCCGCCCCGAAGCGACGCGTTACAGTTTCAGCTATTCGCTGTCGCCGCCTTCGCCCTCGCTTCGTCCACCTGCGCAGGCGCGCCCGGCGAGTTCGAGCACGTCCGTGCCGGATGATCGCTCGCAGCTGCCCGGCAGTTTGGAGCCGAACCCGAAGCCCGCTCCGCGGCTTCCGTCCGCTCCGTCGCCCGCCGAACACGCGGCGGAGCCCGCAGGGTCGGATGCACCCGGCCAGGCGGTCAGTCCACCCGCCAGCTAGGAATCCGTAGACCCATGCAGGGCGCTTGATCCTCGCTGAGGGCAGGCGCAATCTGGCGATTCGTCAGAGAGCGGAGGGAATTGTTGCTTCTGGAACTTATCTGGCCGGTGTGCGCGGCCATGACAGCCGGAGGGCTCATCGGCATTGAGCGGACCTATCACGGCCACCCAGCCGGGTTTCGCACCCATATCCTGGTCGCCCTGACGGGCTGTGTTCTGATGTTGGCGGCCATGCACCAGTCCACCTGGAGCTTTACGGCCCTGCCGGGTCAGACCGTGGTGATCGACCCGACGCGGATGTCGCATGGCCTTNTGACCGGCATCGGCTTTCTGTGTGCGGGCGTGATTTTCCGCGAAGGGTTCTCTGTGCATGGACTGACGACGGCGGCGTCGCTTTGGGTCACATCGGCCATCGGCGTGCTGTTCGGCGTCGGCATGACCCAGTTGGCGTTTATCGCGGCGGGGGCGACCTTGCTGGTCCTGGCGATCCTGCGCTTCCTGGACGCCAGGCTCNCGCATGTCGGCGTGGTCGATGTGGTGTTGCGCTGGAAGAAGGGGCAGGCCCCGTCCGAAGNNGGGGTGCGGGCCCTGCTGATGGGATCGGGGATGTCGCCGGTGCGCATCGGCCATGTGGTGGATCAGGCCGGTCGCTCGCATGAGCATCACCTGAAGGTTCGGGGCCAGGTGCCGCTGGACATCGACGGCTTTGTCGAACGACTGGGCCAGGAAGGTCATCTCGAGAGCTGGTCGGTGATGCCCAGAGACGACTGACGGGCTCCGCCCTCAGCTGCAGAACGCGATCACGGCGCCGACGAAAACACTGACGGCCTGACGGTTCCATAGCCAGAGGCCCAGTGCCGTCAGGGCGATAAATCCGAGGGTGACCCAGGCACCCGTTGGATCGGGGCCGTTTCATGCCGGCTGCAGGGGACGCTGGATTGGCACCTCGCGGATTGGCCAGCTGGCAGCGGCGGCGATGAGACCAAGGGCGATCGAAGCATACCAGATCACGGTGTAGGAGCCGGTGGTGTCGAAGGCGACGCCCGCCAGCCAGGCCCCGAANAAGGCTCCGACCTGGTGGCTCAGGAAGACGATTCCCGACAGCGCCGACAANTTCCGAAGTCCATAAATCTGGGCCACCAGACCATTGGTCAGNGGCACAGTCCCCAGCCACAGGAAGCCGAAGCTGGCGGCGAAGATCAGGACGCTGGTGGCACTGATCGGCACCATCAGGAAGACGGCCACGGCCAGTGACCGCAAGCTGTAGAGGATGGCCAAAGGCCCTTTTGGAGTGGCGCGACCCCACGCACCCCAGGCCCAGGATCCGAGGATGTTGAACAGGCCGATCAGGGCCAGAGACCACCCGCCGACCCAGGCCGCCAACCCCTCATCACGGATATAGGCAGGCAGGTGAGTGCCGACGAACGCAATGTGAAAGCCACACACGAAGAAGCCGAGATTGAGCATCCAGAAGGACGGGTGTGCGAAAGCCTCCTTCAGCGCCTGTCGGATCGGCGGTCCATCGGCCTTGCCAACGGTTTCCGGAGGCTTCCCNGCGACGCCGAACGAAAGAGGCACGATCAGGGCGATCAACGCGGCCAGTATGAACAGCGTCAGACGCCAGTCCAGGACATCCAGCAGGGTTTGCGCCAGNGGCACCACCAGAAACTGGCCCAGCGACCCTCCGGCGGTGACGATGCCGAAGGCCAGGGTGCGCTTGCCGTCAGGGACCACCTTNCCGATTGCCCCAAGCACGACCACAAAAGTACAGCCGGACATGGCGATGCCGACCAGGCCGCCGAAGCCGAGCGCCAATCCCAGGATGCTGGACGCCAGTCCCGCGATTATCAGGCCCAGCAGGTAAAGAAGCGATCCGACGGCGGCGACCCGGCCAGCCCCATGCCGATCAGCAAACGCCCCGACAAAGGGCTGGACCAGGCCAAACAAGAGGTTTTGGGCGGCGATGATCAGGCCAAAGGTTTGGCGATCGATGTGCAGGTCGAGCCCGATCGGGGCCAGAAACAGACCGAAGGCCTGACGGACCCCNATGGCTAGAGTGACCATGGCCGCGCCGGCCAGTACCATGGTCCACGCGCGGTGGCTGAGACGAGAAACGGGGAGGCACCACATCGGTCATGGCGGCAACATGGCCCGTTGCCGACAAATGGCAACGGGCAAATGGGCCTGGTCATTGTCCGTTAGGCATCTATCGGGCATACCAGAACGGATGGCGAACGAAGCGACTCGGATTCTGGGCCTGGACCCGGGCTTGCGGCGCACCGGTTGGGGTGTGATCGAGGCCGACGGCTCGCGCCTGCGTTGGATCGCCCACGGGGTTGTAGTCCCGGATGACAAGGCTCCGTTTGCCCAACGCCTTTTGACCCTGCTGAATGAGGTCGGGGCGCTGTGTGAGCAGCACCGCTGTGATGAGGCAGCCGTGGAGGAGGTGTTCGTCAATATGAACCCGGCCTCGACGCTGAAGCTGGGCCATGCGCGGGCGGCGGTCATGCTGGCCCCAGCGCGATGCGGCCTGCCGGTGGCTGAATACGCGCCCAATCTGATCAAGAAGGCCATTGTCGGGGCCGGTCACGCCGACAAGAGCCAGATCGCCTTCATGGTTCGTCGTCTCTTACCAACGGCGGGAGAGGTGACCGCTGACGCTGCTGATGCCCTGGCCGTGGCCCTGACCCATGCGCAGATGCGCAAAATCAAGGGACTGGCGGTGGCGCGGGGGCGGCATGATCGCACGGCTGAGAGGACTGGTGGTCGAGGTCGAGGCCGATCATGCAGTGATCGACTGCATGGGGGTGGGCTATCGCGTGTCGTGCGGCGCACGAACCCTGCAACGCCTGCCCGCCGCAGGGGATGAGGCGACCCTGTTCATTGCCGACAGCTGGTCCGCCGAGAATGGTCCGCGTCTGTATGGTTTTCTGGACCGGTCTGAACGGCGCGCCTTCAACACCCTGACCGAGATCCAGGGCGTGGGGCCCAAGGCAGCGCTGAGCGTACTGGATGTCCTGCCGCCCGGTGAGCTGGCCGGGGCGGTGGCCCGCGACGACAAGGCGGCGGTGGCCCGCGCCAATGGCGTCGGTCCCAAGCTGGCCCTGCGGATCATTACGGAATTGAAGGGCAAATCCCTGGGCGAGGTCAGCTTCACGCCCTCGGCGGGCGGTGGGCCCGCGCCTGCGGTTGCGGTGGCTCCCAGCCTATCAGGCGAGGCGGTATCCGCCCTGCTGGGTCTGGGCGTGGCCGAGGTCAATGCCCGACGGGCGGTCGATCAGGCCCTCGCCCGTCTGGGGATGAGGCCGACTTGTCCGCTGTGATCCGCGCTGCCTTGCAGGAGTTGGGGCGTTGAGCGACGACCGCATCATCTCGGGTCAGGCGGCGGCAGGCGAAGTCTATGACCGGGCCTTGCGCCCGCAGACCCTGGCCGAGTTTGTCGGCCAGCCGCAGGCCAAGGGCAATCTGAAGGTCTTTATCGAGGCGGCGCGGGGCCGGGCCGAGGCTCTGGATCACGTTCTGCTGTTCGGCCCGCCAGGGCTGGGCAAGACGACGCTGGCGCAGATCGTGGCACGCGAACTGGGCGTCGGCTTTCGCGCCACCAGTGGCCCGATCCTGGCCAAGGCCGGGGATCTGGCGGCCATCCTGACCAATCTGGAACCGCGCGACGTCCTGTTCATCGATGAGATCCATCGCCTGAGCCCGACGGTGGAGGAGATCCTCTATCCGGCCATGGAAGACCATGTGCTGGACCTGATCATCGGAGAGGGGCCATCGGCGCGGTCGGTGCGGATCGATCTGGCTCCGTTCACGCTGGTGGGGGCGACGACGCGGGCGGGGCTTCTGGCGACGCCCCTGCGCGACCGGTTCGGCATCCCCTTGCGGCTAGAGTTCTATTCGCCCGAGGAGCTGACCCGGGTGGTCATGGGGACGGGCCGCAAGATGGGGGCCAGCCTGAGCGAGGACGGGGCACTGGAGATCGCGGCCCGGTCCCGGGGCACCCCGCGCGTGGCCGGACGGCTGCTGCGGCGTGNNCGCGACTTTGCCGATGCCGAAGGGGCCAGCCAGATCGACCGCATGGTCGCCGCCCGCGCCCTGGCCCGGCTGGAGGTTGACGAGGCGGGGCTGGATAGCCTGGACCGGCGTTTCCTCAAGGCCCTGATCGAAAACTATGGCGGCGGTCCGGTCGGCATGGACACCCTGGCCGCCGCGATTGCCGAGGCCCGCGATGCGGTTGAGGATGTGATCGAGCCTTACTTGCTTCAACAGGGCTTCATCCAGCGCACCCCGCGCGGCCGCATGGCCTGTGCCCGCGCCTACAGCCACCTGGGCCTGACCGAACCGCCCAAGGCCCAAGTCGGTGCAGGGGATCTGTTCGGAGGAGACTGATGGCGCTGGAGGACACTCGACCGACCGGGCCGCTGGATCTCATCCTGAGATTCTGGCGCGGTGAGACGATTGTGATCCGGTCGCCCTTGCCGCCGACCCATGTGCTGTCAGCCCTGGCCGATCAGGTCGATCCGATGTTTACCCTGATCGGCAAACGACCCGCCAGCGGCCATGTCGGTGCCCGCGGAGGCTGGCTGCGCAAGCGCATCCGCTATCGCAACTCCTTTCAGACCATCCTGCGGTTCAAGGTTGAAGCTGGGGTGCGGGCTCGCGCATCACCTGCCACATAGCTGCCCCCTGGTTCGCCCGTATTTTCATGGTCTTGTGGTTTTGGGGTCATCCTGATCGGTGGCGGCGGTGGTCTTTCGGCCGTGCAGGCGAGGGATGCTACGGCGATCCTGGTTCCGAGCGTCATGCTCGCGGGCGGGGGCTGCTGATCGGATTCAGCCGGTGGCTGGCGCGGGATGAGGCGGCGTGGCTGCTCGACCTGATGTTGCGGGCATCGCAGGGTCAGGTCGCTCGGTAATGGTCTACGGCAAGACAGATCGGGCCAAGGGCAAGGTCGCCATCGTCCTCGCCGCTGCTACGGTCGTCGGCACCGGCGTATGGCTGCAGGCGCTGGCCGGGGCACCGAAGTCGGCGCAGATGCTACAGGTCGTGGGCGGCGCGGTTGCGCTGGTTCTGATCGGGCTCGTCCCCGCGATGGCAAGGCGGTTGACGGGGTTGAAGGTGCAATGGGCTATCGGCCTGGTCGGCCTCGGCCTGCTCATCCTGCCGCTGTTTCAGCCCGCCATGGAAGGCGTGCATCGTTGGTTCTGGCTAGGCCCGGTGGCGATCCAGCCCCTGCCGCTGGCCTTGCCGCTGCTGGTGTGGCTGGCGGCAGGTGATGATGTTGCCAACACCCGCTGGTCTGCGCCCGGTCCGATCTGTCTGGCCGTCGCGGCGGTGGTTCTGGCGGTTCAACCAGACCCGCAGGGTTCTGTCGCCAGTCTTGTGGTCAGTCTGGCCATGTTGCTGCCCTTCGACTTCAGGGGCGGCGTCAGGGCCACGCGACGTTGGCTGCTGGCGGCACTCTTGTTGGGGGCCTGGGCCGTCGCGGGTCTGCGGGCTGTCTATCTCGAACCGGTCGCTTGGGTCGAAGGGGTCATCCAGCTTGCCCTTCAGCGCGGGACACTGACCGGGACTATCGCGGTCGGCGGCCTGATCGCTTCGGTGGCGCTGATTGCAGCGTGCGCCTGGATTCCTGGACGGCTTCTTTCGACAGGCCGTTCCGGGCTGTCACGAACGGGCTGGCTGCTCGCCGTGGGATGGGCGGCGATGGTCGCGATCTCCCTGCGCGGCGAGTATCCCATGCCCGTCATTGGCTATGGCGCATCCTGGGTCATCGGCTGGGGCTCACCCTTGGCTTGGCGCGGGCCATGGTGCGCGTCCCGAAGCCCATGGATGCGCGCACCGCCGACCAAATCCCCCGATGCAGAAAATGCTTTAGCCGGGCCGGTTGCGGCTGTTAGGGTCGCGGCTTTCAGGGACAGGTCCGGGGGCCGCAAGAATGACGATGCAGGTTGATGTGCGGCGATGGCTGTCAGCGGGCGTTTCGGTCGCGGTGGTGTTGATCGCAGGCCCTTCGCTTGCCCAGGCGACGGAAGACGGTCCATCGGATATTGCTTCAGGTGCCCACGCAGCGTTCCTGGGCGCTGCCCCGCAATCGACCCCGGGGATCATTCCGCCGCCGTTGCAATTTACGCATCGAGAGCTGGCCAATGGGCTGGACGTCTATGCCATGCCCGATCCAACCGCGGGCACCGTCACGGTGCAGATGTGGTACGATGTCGGCGGCAAGGATGATCCGGAGGGCCGGTCCGGCTTTGCACATCTGTTTGAGCACATCCTCAGCCGCAAGACCGTCAACATTCCCTATGGCTATATCTCGACCCTGGTCGAGAATGCGGGCGGGACACGCAACGCATCGACCAATCAGGATTACACCACCTACTACGAGACGGTTCCGCCGGAATATCTGGAGACCATGCTTTGGACCCATGCGGAGCGCATGGCCCGTCCGGTGATCGACCAGGCGGTGTTCGATGCCGAACGCTCTATCGTCAAGGAAGAGCTGCGCCAGCGGGTCCTGGCACCGGCCTATGGCCGCTTCGAGCGCTTCGTGATTGAGGACAACCAGTTCGACCAGAGCATCTATCGGCGCAGCGTGATCGGCTCGATTGAACAGCTGGATGCCGCTACCATCGACGACGCCCGAGCGTTTCATGAGGCCTACTACCGCCCGGCGACTGCGACCCTCATTGTGTCGGGCAATTTCGATCCGCGTCAGCTGGATCGCCTGGTGGACCGCCATTTCGGCAGCATCCGCAATCCCGAGCGGCCGGTCCCGGTGCTGGAACGGCCTGTGGCCCCGCCCACGCGCCCGCGCCGGGTCGATGCCTATGGTCCCAATGTGCCGTCTCCGGCGCTGGCGGCGGTCTATCCGGGCGCTCCGGCCAGTGACCCGGACCAGGCCGCCTTGGATGTGTTGCAGGCCATCATGTCGCGCGGCCAGTCCAGCCGTCTTTATGAAGCCATGGTCTATCGCGGTCGGCTCGCGTCCAGAGCCGACTTCAGTCGGGATGCGCAGGAGGAAGGCGGATCGATCATCTTTGAGGTCATCGGGGCCGAGAACGCCCAGCTTAGCCGCGTGGAAGCGGCCTTGGACGCTGAAATCGCCCGGGTGCGCGACGAACCGGTGACGGAGGCGGAGCTAGCCGAGGCCAAGACGCAGATCCTGGCCTCAGCCTTGCGGGGGCGCGAAACCGCGTCGGATAGGGCCTTCACCCTGGGACGTGCCCTGGCCTATCAGCATGACCCCTACGCGCCCGATCGCCGCCTGGCCGAAGTGCAGCGCGTGACCGCGGCCGATGTGCAGCGTGTGGCCCGTCGGTTCCTGGATGATCGTGCCCGGGTCACCTTGCGCTATATGGACGAACGCGAACGACCCCGGGGCATGGCCGAGGACAGCTGGCGCAATCCGGCCCCCATGCCGACCTTCCTGACCATGCCGCCTGCGATCCTTCCGCCCAATCAGTTGCTGCCAGAAGGCCAGCGCCAGGCCCCACCGGCCCCGACGGCGGTTCGCCCCATGGCCACCCCGCGCATTGCAGAGCGAACATTTTCCAACGGATTGCGTGTGGTTGTGGCCCGCTCGACGGACCTGCCGATCGTCAATGTCCAGCTGGTGGTGCCCGGCGGTGCCGCCTCGGACCCCAACGGGCTGGCGGGTCTGGCGACGATGACCGGCAATCTGCTGGATCAGGGCGCGNGGNGGCGATCCGCGCTGGACTGGGCCCGAACCCTGGAGGAGATGGGGGCCAGTATCAGTGGCGGGGCCGGCGCAGATGCCAGCGGCCTGAGCCTGACGTCACCGATCGCGACCGCCGATGCCGCCGGGCAGCTGTTCACCGATGCCGTCACGCGCCCGGACTTTCTGGACAGTGAAGTGAGGCGGCGCCGGTCCCGGATGGCCAACTCCCTGCGGGTCGACATGGGCCAGCCCGGACCGGTGGCCAGGCTGGTCCTGAACCGCATCGCCTATGGCAGCGCGCCCTATGGTGCCCCCAGCGGCGGCACGCCTGGCTCGCTCGCCGCCATCACGCGCCAGGACGTCATCGACTACTACAACACCTGGTGGCGACCCGAGGGTTCGACGCTCATTATCACGGGCGGCATGCAGCCGGATCAGGCCTTTGCCTATGCCGAGNCGCCTGTTGGGGGATGGCGCGGTCAGCCGGGCCAGCGACCCGCTTTGGCCGACCGGGCCGGACCGGTGCCGCCGCCTCGCATCGTTGTTGTGGATATGCCGGGTGCCGGTCAAGCCGCAGTTGCTGCGGCAGTTCGTGGTCCGCGGCGCAGCGATCCGGCCTGGTATCCGCTCGCTGTCGTCAACTCTGTCATCGGCGGGNGGCAGGGCGGCCGCCTCTATCAGGAAATCCGTGCCCAGCGCGGCTTGAGCTATGGGGCAAGCTCGGCTCTGTCGACAAGGCTGGACGGCGGCATGCTGGCTGCCTCGACACAGACGAAAAACGAAAGCGCCGCCGAGGTCGTGGCCCTGGTCCTGCGTGAGTTTGACCGCTTGCGCACAGAGACTGTGCCGGATCAGCGCATCACGGAGCGAGAGACCTATCTGAATGGCCGCCTTTCGCGTTCGGTCGAAACGACGTCGGGGCTTGGCGATTTTCTGGCTGCGGCGGTGTCGCAGGGACTGCCGCTGAACGAGATCACCCAGTATCCGGCCCGGATCAGTGCAACCGATCCCGCCAGCTTGAGAGCGGCGGCCATGGCGGTGTCTGCAGACCAGGCCTATGTGGTTGTTGTCGGTGAGGCGGCCATGTTTATCGATGCTCTGCGCCGCGAACACCCCGACCTTGTGCTGGTGAGGGCGGCCGATCTGGACCTCGAAGAGCCGGGCCTGGGTTTGCGCTGACCTGACGTTCGAGCTCCAGCGCGCCGAAGTCCGCCGCCAATTTTGCGATGGGTAGACAAAAGTATACCCGCCTGTCTGGTTTACCTCGTTTCAAGGCTTTCCTGCCAGGGTTCGCCTGGGGGCCGGTTTGATACCGGATACCAAAGGTGAGCCATGCCCAGCGCCGACAAGGCTGAATTGAAAGGCCGGAAGGACCAGACCTCCAATGAGCCTGGCTTTATGACCTTTGATGCCGTCGGTGCGCTCAGCCTGGCGGCATTGATCACCTTTATCTTTCTGATCGGCCTGCTGCTGGCCGGCGCTGCCGAACACGCGCACCTGGCCAAGATCATGCCTGCCATTCTGGGAGGGCTCTTCGCCTCGACCCTGATCCTGTTTCGCCATTGGATGCGCAATCGCCAGACCGTGATGACCAGTCACAGTCGCCTGTCGCACATGGCCAGCCATGACCCGACCACGGGTCTGGCCAACCGGCAGGGATTCCTTCGAGCCTATCCGGAGACTTTTGCGCCGTCCGATGACGGCAAGATTCAAGGCGCTGTGGTTTGCCTGGGTTTGGGGCGCCTAAACGACATCGCGGCCAATCTGGGCGACATGGCTGCCGATCAGATGGCGCGCGAGACAGCCCGGCGGCTGATGGCGGCCTTTTCCGACACGGCCCTGATCGGGCGCATTGCGGATGATGTGTTTGCCATCGCCTATCGCGCCAACGGCGCGGACAAGCTGTCCCTGCTGGGCGGACGGATCACCCAGCTGATCGACATGCCGATCGACACGGTAGGCGGCCGCCTGACGGCGGGTGCCGTGCTCGGCGTCACGTTCGTGCCCTTGGAGACCGAGGGAGCTGAGGCGCTGCGTCAGGCCCGTCTGGCCATGGCCGCTGCCCGCGCCGGTGGGGTCTGCCGCCCTGTTCGAACCGCAGATGGATGCCGCCCGTTCCGTCCAGATGGCAATGGAGAATGAGCTGCGTATCGCCCTGACCCAGGGCGGGATGAACATGGTCTACCAGCCACAGGTCAATGAGCAGGGCACCATCATTGGGGTAGAAGCCCTGATGCGCTGGAACAGCCCGACGCGCGGTCAGGTGCCACCGACAGTGTTTGTGCCGCTGGCGGAGAGCTCGGGCCTCGGTGAGCTGCTGGGCCGGTTTGCCATGGAGCAGGCGATGCGGATCTGCGCCGCTGGCCGGGCATCAAGGTGGCGATCAATGTCTCGCCGGTGCAACTGCGTGGTCAAACCTTTGTGGAACAGGTCGAGCAGCTGCTGCGGACTTATGGGGCGTCAGCGTCGGAGCTGGAGCTGGAAATCACCGAAGGCGTCCTGCTGGAAGCCAATGCCACAGTCATCGGCAATCTTGAGAGGCTGCGCAAGATGGGCTTCCATCTGGCCCTGGATGACTTCGGAACCGGCTATTCCGGCCTCAGCTACCTTAGCCAGTTCAAGGTCGACAAGATCAAGATCGACCGGTCGTTCGTCACACCTCTGGGGCCCGCACGGATGCCGCCCCGATCATTCGTGCCATCGCCGAACTGTCCGAGGCCGTGGGTGTCAAAGTCATCGACGAAGGGGTCGAAACCCGCCAGCAGCTCGAGGCCCTGCGCCGTGAAGGTTGCAAGGAAGCCCAAGGCTTCTTTGTCAGCCGACCCGTTCCGGCCGAAGAAATCGATGCCATGCTGACCAAGGCTGCGGAGGAAACCCGGCGAAAGGCCAGCGCCAAGGCCGAAACAGGTCCTAAGCGCCGCGCGGCCTGACGGCTACCACCAGCGACAGCGCTACCTACCGTTACGTCACCGTTTGCAACCGGCGGAGACCAGCGTAGCTTCCTACCCCTTGATCGGGGAGGGCGGGGTGTGAGCCACATCGGCACAGCGGAGCTGGAGGCGTTTCGGGCCGAAACCCGGGCGTGGCTGGAGGCCAACTGCCCCCGAGGTGCGCGGTCCGGCCNNGGTATGGACGATGGTATCTGGGGAGGGCGCAACGCCACCTTCAAAACCNCCGGCCACAAGCTGTGGCTGGAGCGGATGGGGGCCAAGGGCTGGACGGCATCTGAATGGCCAGCCGAATACGGCGGCGGCGGTCTGAGCCGGGAGCAAGCCAAGATTCTGGGGCAGGAAATGCGGCGGATCGAGGCGCAGTCTCCCCTTCTCAGCTTCGGCATCTGGATGTTGGGGCCGGCCCTGCTGAAGTTTGGCACCGAGGACCAGAAGCGCCACTTCCTGCCGCAGATCACACGCGGCGAAATCCGCTGGTGCCAGGGGTATTCAGAGCCGNGGGCTGGCTCCGATCTGGCGGGCCTGCAGACCCGCGCCGAGGATCGGGGAGACCACTGGATCGTCAACGGTCAGAAGGTCTGGACCTCCTATGCCGACAAGGCCGACTGGATCTTCTGTCTGGTCCGGACCGACCCGGAGGCCNCCAAGCACACCGGCATTTCGTTCGTGCTGTTCGACATGGCCACGCCGGGTGTCTCCACGCGGCCCATCACCTTGATCAGCGGCAAGAGCCCGTTCTGCGAGACCTTCTTTGACGATGTGCGGGTCGAAAAAGCCAATCTGGTCGGGACCCTGAATCGCGGCTGGGATGTGGCCAAATATCTGCTGGCGCATGAGCGGACGATGATCGGGGCCATGGGCGAGGTGGCCGCCGGTCGCCCCGCCGGGCAGGTCGCGGCCGATCACATCGGCCTGGACGATCAGGGGCGGCTGGATGATCCAGTCCTTCGCGCCCGCATTGCCGAGCTGGATGTCGACGCCGCCGCCTTCAACCTGGCGCTGGAGCGGGTGGGGGACCAGGTGAAGGCGGGCCAGGCGCACCCGGCCATCGCCTCGATGCTGAAATACTATGGGTCAGAGCTGAACAAGCGTCGTCATGAGGTGCTGATGAGCTCAGGCGGAAGTGACGCGCTGGAGTGGGAGAGCGAACGCTCTGAACACGGACGATCGGCCCGCGACTGGCTGCGGACCAAGGCCAACTCCATCGAAGGCGGCACCAGCGAGATCCAGCTGAACATCATCGCCAAGCACCTGCTGCACCTGCCGGGAGCTTGATCCATGGCCAAGGTGGCATGGTCGCACGAACAGGCCGTGGAGGTGCTTCGGCTCTGTCGCGAAGCCGATGCGCGGCTCAACGAGATTTTCCAAATCTCGGAGACAGCGCTTCCAGACGACCAGAAGAAGCGTGTGCGTCGCGCTATTGCGGGAATGGTGGGTGAACTGTTCACTGAAATCGAAATGCCCATTCACGAAACCTATCCCGACTTACTCCCTTCCTATCTTGATCTCTCAAGGCCGATGAATGCCCCTGATCCTGACTGACGAACAAGCGATGTTGAAAGAGGCCACCGATGGCCTCTTGAGCGATCAGGCTCCGGTGGCACACCTGCGGATGCTGCGCGACAGTCACGACGCCGACGGTCTGTCGCGTGAGCTGTGGCGCACCTTTGGTGAGATGGGCCTGGCCGGGGTGCTGGTCGATGAGGCGCATGGCGGATCCGGCCTGGGGGCCGTCGAGGCCGGCGTAGTGGCTGAAAGCCTGGGCCGGACGCTGACGCCCTCGCCCTTCCTGTCGACCGGGGTGCTGGCCACATCGATCCTGGGCACGGCACCGCTAGGGGTGCAGGACAGCTGGCTGCCGCGCATGGCGGCGGGCGAGGCCATTGTGGCGCTGGCCATCGATGAGNGGGCCAAGCACCGTCCGGACCGCATCACCACCACCGCCGAACGTTTCGGCAACGGCTTCCGCCTGAACGGAGCCAAGGGTTTTGTTCTGGATGGCCATGTGGCGGATGCCATCATTGTCGCCGCGCGGCTGGATGACGGGCTGGGCCTGTTCCTGGTTGATCCGGGCACGGACGGCCTGACCATCGAGCGCACAGCCATGCTCGACGCCCACAACTCCGCGCGAATGACGCTGGAGGATGTGCAGGTCGATGCCGATGCCCTGATCGTCGGACCCGAGGCGACCGATGGCGTTCTGGCCGAGGCGCTGAGCCGGGGCCGGGCCTGTGTCGCAGCGATGATGACGGGGGCCGGCGACCAGGCGTTCCAGATCACCCTGGACTATCTGCGCACCCGCAGCCAGTTCGGCCAGCCGATCGGCAGCTTCCAGGCCCTGCAACACCGCGCCGCCCACCTGTTCAGCGAGATCGAGATTGCTCGTGCCGCCACCCTGGGGGCCTTGCAAGCTCTCGATCAGGGCCGCGAAGGTGCCGATCTGGCCGTCAGCGTGGCCAAGGCCAAGGCCGGTCAGGTGGCCGAACTGGCGGTGCAGGAGGCGGTGCAGATGCACGGCGGTGTCGGTATGACCGATGAGTTCGATGTGGGCCTCTTCATGAAGCGGGTGCGGGTGCTGAACGAACTCTTGGGTGACACCGGCTACCACCAGAACCGCCTGGCGACAGCGCGGGGGTACTAGGACAGTTGGCTACAGAGACCTCACCGTTCCAGCCAGGAGACCCCAGCTTGAGAAACTTGGCCGACGCGCGTCAAGGTCTGGAGGGGATCAGTCCTCGTTCTCGGCATCAGCATTCCACTGATTCACCAGCTCAAATTGGTCGGCAGTCAGCGGCTGGCGGTACATGCGCCCATTCAACCAGGTGACCATAACTGAACCGTGGTTTGTCGCCGGAAGGTCGGAAAAAATGACCGTGAATCCGCTTACACCTGTCGAGTCTGCGCACAAGACGCGGTATCCGCCCCACCAGTAAATGTCACCAATCCAGGATTCAACGCGCCAGTTCGGCAGGCGACGCCGCACCCTCTGATCGGAATATTCAACGACTTCCAGTTTGGCGCTGGTGCCTTGGGTCCAGGGTTCAGCAATTCGCCGCACCGTGATCCGCGCCCTGCTGTCTCCACAGTCATGTGCGGATGTGAACTCGGCCAAATCCGGTTGTGACGTTGCCGGTGTGGGAACAAACGGTGTCTGGCCACCGGCTCGATGGTTTGTTGTGTGGTCCTGAGGCGCACTAGCTTGTGGCAGGGCAATGTGCAGAGCCAATATGAGCTCAATCATGGACAGGATTGCCCGGGTTATACCCATTTGATGCAACACCCCGACCAGCACCACTATTGACCCGATCCACATTAATATTGTCGCGGAGATCAAACTCAGTGATCGCACCATCATAGCTTATATACATTGTGAAATTCTGCTCACTGGCGCCACGATCACGAAGGTTGAATGAGGCATTCCAGTCGTCAACCGACGGAAGTGATGCAAGATCCATAATGTTCCTCGGTGCGCCAACGGTCCAACCGGGGCCAACAAGGTGGGTGGGGTGATTGTGTATCACGCCTACAATTGATCCGACAGAGGGCACGCCCCATTCCGCCAAGAGTTCATCTGTAAAAGGGAGTGATCTACGACTGCCCGCCAATTTATGTCACCCGGAAACAAGTCCGTCATGTGAACGTTGCCCGCGCTGTCTTGCCACAGGATAGCACCGTATTCCCGGATATTGGCATCAGGCTTGGTGGCGAGTTTGCTATTGAATGTGGCGGCCTGGGTATCGGCTTTGCGGTCGGTGCAGGCGCTGTAGGGTTCGTCGTTCGAGCTATCTCCGCCGCCGGTGTCGGTGAACTCATCGCCGCCAAAGCCGTTGAAGTCGTGGTCGAACAAGCCGGGATATTGCCATAGCAGGTTCTGCCAATAGCCATTGCCGTTGCAGCTGATCACCACGTCCCCGACCCGCGTGGGCGGCGGCTCATCCCGATTCCCTGTAGGACAAGCTGGTCCTCCAGGGCCTTGTCCGTGACAGCCAGGGGGCTCAGTCGGCGTCGGGTCGGGAGGCAAAAAGACCGTGTCGGTCAGGGGCTCGATGAAGGCTTCACTAGATGTCGTCCATAGCGGCGCTCCCGGAAATACCCGAACACGCCAAGCGCGAAGTCGGTGCGGTAGCGAATCAATGGTTTGTGATCCAGGCCCGTGAACAAGAATCAGCGATGGGTGGCCGTGATGCCTGAGCCTTCCCCTTCACCCAGGTGCAAATCCCCGCCATCATCGCGTCATGCAAACCGAGGGGCGCACACGAACGGACCGGCTGATCCTGATGCTGGGGATCATTGTGGCCCTGTTGGCGGTGTTGATCGGGGCCGTTGTGATGCAGGGGACCAGCGTCTGGTTTGGCAAGGCCGAGCCGGACCTGGCCGACCGGGCGCAGCGCCAACTGCGCCAGTATGTCGGACGCAATATCGAGGTGCGCTATACCGAGGCGGGCCGGGGTCTGGCTCTGTGTGGCTATGCCGGCCGCCGAGGTGAGGCGCGGGCCTTCAGCTTCATTTCCCGCCCCAATCGCATCATCACCTCTGACGACCCGCTGCCGACCGAGTTCAACGAGATGATGACATCCTTCTGTCCCGGCTTTGCCCGTCGTCCCGGGGTGCTGGCCTCCCAAGCCTGGCGGCGGGCCAGACCGCGCCGACCATCAATCCCGCGCCGGGGGCCGCCCCATGACGGATCAGCCGACAGCGGGCCGTTTTGTCGGACGGGTCCATCATCTTCCGGTGCGGGTCTATTATGAGGACACCGATTTCACCGGCCTGGTCTATCACGCCAACTATCTGAAGTTCTTCGAGCGCGGGCGGTCCGATTGTCTGCGGGTGATGGGTATAGGCCATGCCGAACTGCTGGACGGGGACCAGCCCATGGCCTTTGTGATTTCGGCGATTCAGATGAAATTTCTGAAACCTGCGCGGATTGATGATGCCCTGGTTGTCCAGACCACCTATACCGCCATCAAGGGACCGCGCCTTCTGATCGACCAGTCAGTTCGGCGCGGCGACGAAACCCTGTGCACGGCGATGGTCGAGGTCGTCTGCATCCACATGGACGGGCGGCCGCGACGACCGACGCGGGCGCTGCAAGACAAGATTGGCCCCTGGCTGGGGATCGGAGGCGAGACATGACACCGACCGAACGCCAAAGCATCAGCGCCGTCATCGTGCTGTTTCTCCTGNGGGTTCTGCTGTTTGGCGGAGCCCTGGTCGGCTGCCCGCACTACAAGGTCTGGGAGCGCAAGATGGCCGGTCAGGCTGAACTGCAATACCAGCAAGGGGCCCGTCAGGCCCTGATCGCCCAAGCCAGAGCCGAGGATGAGGCGGCCATCAGCCGGGCCGAGGCTGCCACCCGGCGTGTCCGCGGCTGGGCCGTGGCGGCCAAGCAGGGTTGCGCCGACTTGGGCCGTCCAGGCGACCGGGCCTGCGAGGACCAGCTACTGCGCGATGCAGCCACCTATTCCATCGCCAAGGAAGGTCACGAGGGCGTGATCATCTCGGTTGGAGCCCCGGTCTCCGTGGCGGTCAACCCCAACTCCAACCGGTCCGTCGACACCAACTAGTCACCGCTTTGCCATCTCCGACCCGCAGGCGAAATTGCTCAAGGGCTGCTAGCCTGTTGTCGAGATTCGCAGCGTGACGCTGCCGCCACGCTTTCGGGCGGAATGAATCTTGCGCCATGAAACGGCCACGGCCATCCGTTGGACGATGGCGGGACACGAAGGATGAATTGCGACCATGACCCTGCCCGTCGAATCTTCGATGCTGAACCCGGTGCACCTGTTCATTGAAGCCGACCTGGTGGTGAAGGCCGTCATGGTCATTCTGGCGGTCATGTCGGTCTGGTCCTGGGGCATCATCATCGACAAGGCCATGCGGTTCATGGCCCTGAACCGGCAAGCCGATGCGTTTGAGGATGCCGTCGGGTCTGGCCGACCGCTGGAAGAGATCGCCCAGCAGGCCGGATCGGATCCGGCCCATGTTCTGCCGCGCATGCTGGTTATCGCCATTTCCGACTGGCGTGAGGCGCGGGCCAGGGGACAGTTGTCGGAAGGGCAGGCGCACCTGTTGATGACCCGCATCGATCGGGCTCTGGATTCGGCCATCGCCCGCGAGNGTCAACGGATCGAAAGCGGCCTGGGTGTCCTGTCGGTGGTGGCGGCGTCCTCGCCGTTCATCGGCCTGTTCGGCACGGTCTGGGGCATCATGAACGCGTTCGGCAACATTGCGGCGACCGGCAATACCAATCTGGCCACCGTGGCTACGCCGATTTCGGAGGCTCTGTTCGCCACCGCCATTGGCCTGGCCGCCGCCATCCCTGCCTATATCGGCTACAACAAGTTTTCGCTGGATGCGNGGCAATTCACCAGCCGCCTGGAGACGTTTGCGGATGATCTGCAGGCCGCTGTGGCCCGTCGGCTGGGGCCGCGCCGCCGCCAGCGCCCGCACCGCCGCGGCCCGCGAAGCCCGGCCCTTTACGGCTTCCGGCAAGGATGATCCGGCGCGTGATCTCTTGCGGTCCGATCCGGCGGAGAGCGGCAACCCGGAGCCGCCGTGGCCTGGCCCTGAGGGCCGCGATCGCAGGGACTACTGACCATGGCCATGGGAGGATCCGCCGGAGGCGGCCATGTGCGGNGGCGCAGGCGTGCCCGCAAGTCGCCCNTGGCTGAAATCAATGTGACACCCCTGGTCGACGTGATGCTGGTGCTGTTGATCATCTTCATGGTCTCGGCCNCCTTGCTGAACCCGGGCGTGCCGGTTGAACTGCCCAAGACTGAGGCTGGTGCCGTCGACACCTCGGATGAACCGATCAACGTCACCATTGACGAGACCGGCCGCATCTTTGTTGGCGAGACCGAATCCAGTTGGGACAATCTGATTGCGCGGGTCGCCGATCAGNGGNGTGACAAGGCCCGCGAGCGCCCGATCTTCCTGCGGGCCGATGGTCGCGCGCCCTATCAGGCCGTGGCACGGGTCATGGCCCGGCTGAGCGCCAATGGCTTCACCAAGATGAACCTGATCACTGATACAGCCGGGGCGGTCCAGGTGCCTGCCAGCTCTGAGGGCTGCGCCCGGCACAGGGAGAGCCCTAGGCGTGAAACAGTCCGCCCCGCGATCGTGGCCTCGATCCTGCTGCACCTGGGTGTGGCGGGCCTGNGCCTTTATCGCCTGGGGCTGGAAGCGCGATACCCGCCGGCACCGAGCACAATTCCGGTGTCGATCATCTCCGATACGGTGATTGAGGCCGCAACGCCCGACAATCCCTCCGATGAGCTGGTGATCGAGGATGCCGCTACCGCCCCGGTGACACCTGCACCGCCGGAACCCGCGCCACCGACGCCTACGCCCCGCGCCCGACGCCGCCCGAGAAGGCGACCCGTCCTGCCCCGACCCCGACACCGCGTCCACCGACCAAACGAGAGACCACGCCCCCGCCCCGGCCCAATCCGCCGCGCGAGGCCCCGCCGCGTGATGANNACCCACGCTGGACCTGAACGCCCTGTCGGGTCCGCGCAATAACGCACCACGAGCGGGTCCTCGCGCGGCCACGGGGAAAGCGGTGCGGGCCGTGCACCCCGGGCCCAGGGTCCCTGGGTCAATGCCATGTTCAACCAGGTCAAGGACCACTGGAACGTCTTCATCGTGTGCGACATGGAGGGCGATGATCTGTCAATTCAGCTGACGGTGAGAATTTCGGCCTCAGGAGAGCTTCAGTCGGCGACCTTGCGCAATCGCCAGCCGGGCACGGTTTATCAAGCGGCGGCCAATGAGACTCTTCGGGCTTTACGCGAGGCTGCCCCGTTTGATGTGCCGCCGGACTTTGNNAAGGGTAGCTTTCCTGTCACATTCCGCACGGCGCGTATGTGTCAGGGGCGTTGATTGTTGGAATGGCCCGAAACTCGCCCCAATCACGCCGATTGTGGTCAGGATGTAACGGTCAGGACATAAGGATTCGGGTGACGAGAACCATGCGGACGACAGCGATGCGCAAGACACGACAGATGGCCACCTTATTGATGGCGACTGCGGCTATGGCCTGTCTGGCGGCTGTCACGCCTGCCTTGGCCCAGGACCCGGACGGCCAGGAAATCATCATTGACGAGGGCGTGCTTCGGCCGTTCCAGATCGCGGTGGTGCCTTTCACCGGCCAGAATGGAGCCGAGCTGTCCGGCGTGATCCGGCAAGATCTGCAGCGGTCGGGCTATTTCGCGCCGCTGGATCCGGGCAGTTTCGTCGAGACGGGTCTGAGCCTGAACAATGCGCCCAACTTCCCGCAATGGACGGCGATTGAGGCTCAGGCCGTTTTGTATGGCTCGGTGACGCGTCGTCCGGATGAGCGGGTCGATGTGGGCTTTCGCCTGTATGATCCTTATCGCCAGTGCCAGCTGGTCTCCTACCAGTTCACCGCCACGCCAGAGCAATGGCGCCGCATCGCCCACAAAATTGCCGATGTCGTTTATGCGCGGATGACCGGCGAAAGCGGCTTCTTCGACAGTCGGGTGATCTTCGTCTCGGAAAGTGGCACCCAGCTCAATCGCTTGTCACGCCTGACGATTTCGGATCAAGACGGATTCAACCCGGTCTATCTCAGCGAAGGGGACGAGGTGATCATGTCGCCGCGGTTCTCCATGTCGAACCCTGACGAGATCACCTATGTGGCGCTGGGTCGCGATTATAGCCGCATCTATCTCTACAATCTTCAGACGGGCCGCCGCGAAAGCCTGGGCGAGTTTGACGGCCAGGTGTTGGCTCCGCGCTTTTCCAATGACGGGTCCAAGCTGGCCTTCTCGATCATCCGCCGCGGCAACACCGACGTCTATTCGATGGATCTGCGCAGCCGTCAGCTGCGCCGCCTGACCTCTGATNCCCGGCATCGATACCTCGCCCAGTTTCAGTCCCGATGGCAGCCAGATCGCCTTTACCTCGGACCGGTCGGGCACGCCGCGCATCTATGTGATGAATGCCGATGGTTCGGGTCAGCGCGTCATTTCACGGGGCGGCGGCATCTATACGGCCCCGGCCTGGAGCCCGCGTGGAGACCTGATCGCCTTTACCAAACAGGGGGCGGGCGCTTTACGACCGGCGTCATGCGCACCGACGGCTCGGGCGAGCGGTCCCTGTCCAGCAGCTATTTCGAAGAAGGTCCATCATGGGCCCCCAATGGCCGCTATGTGATGTTTGCCCGCCAGGCGCGGGGCGGTGATACGCGCCTGTGGACCGTCGACCTGTCCGGCCGCGTCGTGGCCCAGGCGGGCTATAGCGGGCGCGGCTCTGATCCCGCCTGGTCGCCCCTGCTGGACGATGCGCAGGATGCTCTGGCCAGCGGTCGCCGTGGCCCGGACAGCTGCCCCACCTAACGCTTTGACTGAATAGAATCTCTGCCCTGGAGTTGATCTGATGATGACCGTCTCTTTCCCGACCAAGCTGGCTGTTGTGGCGATGGCTGCCCTGGCGGTCAGTGCCTGCACCCCGCGTCGCCCCGTGGAAACCGCCAGCGGTGGCCAGGTGCCGACCATGCCGCCTGCGACCGGCCCCGGGCCGTCTTATCCGACCGCCCCTGGCGGTGTTGTGGGCGGCAACCAGATCGGTGCCGCCATGCCTGGGTCTGAGCAGGACTTTGTCGTCAACGTCGGCGACCGGGTCTATTTTGACCTGGACAGCTATGAAGTGCGTCCGGACGCCTATCCGCGCCTGGATGCGCAGGCGGCCTGGCTGATGCGCTATCCCCAAGTGGTCGTCCGTATCGAGGGAAATGCCGACGAGCGCGGCACACGCGAATACAATCTGGCGCTGGCGGCCCGCCGGGCTGAGTCGGTGCGCACCTATCTGATCCAGCGCGGCGTCCAACCCGCCCGCATTGACACCATCAGCTTCGGCAAGGAACGACCCATCGCCGCCGGTGCTGGCGAAGAGGCTTGGGCGCGCAACCGTAATGCCCACACCGCCATCGCCGGAGGTGCGCCGCGCTGATCTGTGGCCACGCCAAGACGGATTAGGGGCGGTCCAGCCGGGCCGCCCTTTTCTTTGGCCTGAATCCGGGCCATCTGGCGCTAGGCGATCCGCCTGAGGGATTTGCGCGGCGAGGGAACCGGCAGGCATGAGTATGGAAGACGCTGGCGGTGTCGTGACCGCAGGCTTGGTAGGGNCCGCCCTCTCAAAGCCGACAGGTGAGGTTGGCGACACGCACGAGGTCTGCGCCGATTGTGGATCTGACGTGGCAGGCAAGTTCTGCTCCAACTGTGGTCAGGCCACCCATGTGCATCGGTCGCTGTCACACTTGTTCGAAGAGGTGATGCATGGCGTTCTGCATTTCGATGCTCGCATCTGGCGCACGCTGCCGTTGTTGGCGGTCAACCCCGGACGTCTGACCCGCGAATGGATCCAGGGCAAGCGCACCCGCTATGTGTCGCAGCTGGCGATCTTTCTGTTCACCATCTTTCTGATGTTCTTCACCTTTGGCTTCTCCGGCCACAAGGACGAGGGTGCGGTCGATGTCGGTGTCAGTTCAGATCCGGTCGCCCAGGCGCAGGAGAAGCTGGATGAGGCCAGAGTGCCCTCACCAGCCTGGATCGTGTGCAAGGCGTTGGTCGCAGCGAAACCGCCANTTCAGACGCTCAAGGACCTGATCCCCACATTGGAGGCCGAGCTGGCCCAGGCCCAGGCGGCACAAGTCACCCAGGCACAAGCGGCAGAGGTCAACGGCGCTGACCCCGTTAGACCGCCCCCAGTCAAGAAGCGCGCCGATGGATTGAAGCCCGGCAGCTGGCAGGCCGAGGTTCGCGACGCGGTCAACAGTGGCAAGATCAATCTGNGCGACAGCTGGCTGACGCACAAGGTAACCAAGAAACTGCAAAACCCCGACCTGGCTCTCTATAAAATTCAGCAAACCGCTTACAAATTCAGTTTTCTGTTGATCCCGATCTCGATCCCGTTTGTGGCCCTGCTGTTCCTGTGGCGGCGCGGTTTCACCCTGTATGACCACGGCGTGTTCGTTCTGTATTCCCTGACGGCGGTGTCGCTGCTGTTTGTGATCGCGCACCTGATGGGTCTGATCTGGAGCGGCTTCAACGCGGTGTTTGCCCCGATCATATTGTTTGGCGTTCCGGTGCACATGTTTGCCCAACTCAAGGGCACCTATGGCCTGTCGGTATTCTCGGCCGCCTGGCGGACAGGGGTCCTGCTCATCTTCTGTGTCATTGCCGTCACCCTGTTCCTGGCCATCATGATTGCCATGGGCGTGGCCGGCTGATGCCTTGTGGTGGCCTCAAATCGGTGAGACGAACTCAGCCATGAAATTCAAGTTCGAAGCGTTGAAGCAACCCAAGGTCCAGGCCGCCGCCCTGGGCATCGCCCTAATCGTTGGAACCACGGGGACCGTGGTGGCCCAGGATCAGCCGATGGAGCCGATCGTCTGGGACAAACGGCGCCTGGATCAACTGGATCGCAACGTCCGCCGCATCGAACGGGCCCTGTTCCAGCGAAATGCGGCTGGTCAGCCAATCATTGTCGAGCCGGACCCGGAGGTCGTGGCTATGCAGGGGCGCGTCCTGTTGCTGGAGCAGCGCTTCGCTGACCTGGAGGCTGGCAATCGACAGGTCAACGCCGAACTGGAACGCTTGGGAGGGAGCTGGCGGATAGCCGACGCGTCAACGGTCAACTGAACGAACGCCTGCGCGCTAGCGAAACGCGTGTCCAGGGACTGGAGCGCAATCTGGCCGAGGCCGCTGAGCGCGCCGCCCTGAATGCGCCCATCGTGGCCAGTTCGCCGACTGGCAGCGCCAGCGAAGACCTGGCCGCTGCGTCTCGTCTGGCCTCGTCGGATACGGCGCGGGGCGAGCGGGCCCTGCTGACCGTGATTGAAACTTGGCCCGACGCGCCCGAGGCACGGCTGGCCTATGTGCGCCTGGGGGACATGCGCGCCGCCATGGACGATCAGGCTGGAGCTGTGCAGGCCTTTGCGGCCGCCCTGAATGGCTGGCCGCAGACTCCTGGGCTGCGGAGGCGGTGCTGAAACTGGCAGCGGCACTGCAAGCGTCTGATCGCGCCCCCAGGCCTGCACCGCCCTTGGCGACTTCAACCGCCGCTATGGCGAGGCTGCCGGCGAGCCCCTGCGCCGTCGAGCGGTGCAACTGGCAGCCCGCGCCAACTGCACCACCTGACCCCTGGTTTGTTATGCCAGCCGAACTGCGCGCCGTGAGGGGGACCGGGACGCAGGGGATACGACACTGGCAGATCGGGTCATGGCGCGGCTTCTGGCGCGGCTTGACCCTGGCGCTTCGTATCCCCTTGCTGTCGCTTTTTCGGGTGGAGGGGACTCGGTTGCCCTCTTGGATCTCGTGGCAAGCTGGGCTCGCACCTATCGCCGATCCATTGTGGCCTTGACGGTCGACCATCGCCTGCACCCCGATAGCCCGGAGTGGACCCGCAAGGCACAGGCCCTGGCACACCGCTTGGGCTGCCAGTGGCAAGGCTTGACCTGGGAGCGCCCCACCCCGGGTGTGGGTCTGACCGCGCGGGCTCGGGCCGCCCGGCATGCATTACTGGCCGACGCTGCCTGGCGCGGGGCGCGTGTCCTGCTTTTCGCCCAGACCCGTGACGACCGGCTCGAAGCTGACTGGATGCGCAGTCAGGAGGGGGCCAGTATCGGCAACCTGCGCGAATGGAGCCCGTCTCCGGCCTGGCCTCAGGGTCGGGGCATGATGTTATTTCGGCCGCTGCTGNGACGAGGGCGCGAAGCCCTTCGTCGTCACCTGCGCCTGCGTTCGCTGGACTGGATCGAGGATCCGGCCAACGCTGATCTGCGCTTTGGCCGCAGTCGTGCCCGCCAGGCCTTGGCAGGGCGGGAAGGACATCCGCTGTCCGTTCCGGTGTCTGACGACCTGGGCTCCTTGCCCGAGGTCGATGACTGGGGCCTGGTTACGGTCTCGCGCCAGGTGCAGTCCCGAGTCCTGGCCTCGGCATTGGTGGTGGCGTCGGGCGGGCAGCGTCTGCCGCGTCGACAGCAGGTCGAGCGCTTGCGATCACGGCTCCAAACTGGCGAGGTGTTCAGCGCGACCCTTCTGGGCAGCCGCCTGACCGCGACTGACAAGGCCGTGCAGATCGGTCGCCAGTGGGCCCCTCGCTCCGGTCAGGTGCCGCCCGATCCGGTTCCGCTGGATCCCGAGGTGCCCGTGTTCTGGGATGGTCGCTTTGAGGTGTGGACAGACATCCCGGGCCAGCGCGTGACGGCGGCGCGCGGTCTGCTGGGCCGGCTAACGCCTCCGGACCGTCGCGCCCTGGCGCACCTCCGCCGTGGCACCNGGGCCAGTCAGCCGGTGCTGATCGGGAACGACGCGAATGCGCCGGTTCTTGCAAGGCCGGGGGTGAACCAGAGGTCGTGGATGGGGCATCGTCTCATTCTGGCGCTGGACCAAATGACGCGGGAAGATCAGATCGACACAATGGGCCATGGCGCTCGGGCCGGTGACACCCTATTTTCCCGTCACAAGCGATAAGGGCCCGCCGCCCGATTGGCGGGGCAAACACGAGATTGAGACATCTATGAACCTGCGTAATCTGGCCGTTTGGGGCGTCATCGTTGCCGTGCTGATGGGGCTGTATGTGGTCTCCGACCGCACCGGTCTGGTGCCCGCCAATGCGGCCGCCAAAGCCCAACAGGTCGAGGACATGAGCTATTCCGATCTGTTGAAGGCGATCGAGAACCGCAATGTCACCGCCGTGACCTCCAAGGGAGAGCGGCTGGAAGTCACCCTGAAGGACACCGAAGGCAAGAAGCGCGTCATTACACCGCTGCCGAATGCCGATTTGCTGAACGCAATCGCGGCCAGCGGCGGTGAGGTGAAGCCTCAATCGACATCGCAACCCTGGTGGGTGGGTGTGTTGGGCCTTCTGCTTCCTGTGGGCCTGATCATCGTCTTCTGGATCGTCATCATGCGCCAGATGCAGGGCGGTGCGAGAGGTGCGATGGGCTTCGGCAAGTCGAAGGCGCGCCTGCTGACGGAGCACAAGGGCCGCAAGACCTTTGATGACGTTGCGGGTGTCGACGAGGCCAAGGAAGAGCTGCAGGAAGTCGTCGACTTCCTCAAGGATCCGGCCAAGTTCCAGAAGCTGGGCGGCAAGATTCNNCCGGGGGCTCTGCTGGTGGGGCCTCCGGGCACCGGCAAGACCTTGCTGGCCCGCGCTGTGGCTGGGGAGGCGGGCGTGCCCTTCTTCTCCATCTCCGGTTCGGACTTCGTTGAAATGTTTGTCGGCGTCGGGGCCAGCNCCGTGCGCGACATGTTCGAGCAGGCCAAGAAGAATGCGCCGTGCATCATCTTCATCGATGAGATCGACGCCGTCGGTCGCCACCGGGGCGCGGGCCTGGGCGGTGGCAACGATGAGCGCGAGCAGACCCTCAACCAGCTGCTGGTTGAGATGGACGGCTTTGAATCCAACGACGGCATCATCCTGATCGCTGCCACCAATCGCCCCGATGTGCTGGACCCGGCGCTGCTGCGCNCCGGCCGCTTCGACCGTCAGGTCGTGGTGCCCAACCCCGACGTCTCGGGGCGTGAGAAAATCCTGCGGGTGCACATGAAGGATGTGCCGTTGNGGCCGGACGTCAACGTCAAGACGATCGCACGCGGCACGCCTGGCTTCGGGGCTGATCTTGCCAATCTGGTCAATGAGGCGGCCCTGATGGCGGCACGGAAGAACCGCAACATGGTCACGCATCGCGACTTCGAGGACGCCAAGGACAAGGTCATGATGGGCGCCGAGCGCAAGTCCATGGCCATGAACGAGGAAGAAAAGCGCCTGACGGCCTATCACGAGGCCGGTCACGCCATCGTCGCCATCAACGTCAAGGCCGCCGATCCGGTGCACAAGGCCACCATCGTGCCGCGCGGACGCGCCCTGGGCATGGTCATGCAGTTGCCCGAGGGTGACCGCTACTCAATGNAATACCAGCAGATGGTCGATCGCATCGCCATCATGGCCGGGGGCCGCGTGGCCGAGGAGCTGATCTTCGGCAAGGACAACATCACCTCGGGTGCATCGTCGGACATCGAACAGGCCACCAAGCTGGCCCGGGCCATGGTCACGCGCTGGGGCTTCTCCGATGTGCTGGGCACGGTCGCGCATGGGNAGAACCAGGAGGAGGTGTTCCTGGGCCATTCGGTGGCCCGCAGCCAGAACGTCTCTGAAGAGACGGCCCGGACCATCGATGCCGAGGTCAAGCGTCTGGTCACGTCGGGCTGGGATGAGGCTCGCAAGATCCTGAAGAAAAAGAAGGCCGACCACGAAAAGCTGGCCCAGGCCCTGCTGGAATACGAAACCCTGTCGGGCGACGAGATCAATGACCTGCTGGTCAAGGGCATCGCCCCAAATCGCGATGACAGCAATGCGCCGGTCGCGGGTCCGTCGGTCTCTGTGCCGATCACGCCTGTGGCTGACGGGGTGAGCNCGGAGCCTGCCACGGTTCACTGACGCTTGCCGTTGATCTCAGAACCCGCCCGGTTCGCCGTGCGGGTTCTGTTTTGGAAAACATGTTTGCAATGCAAACCAGTCTGTGAGACATGTCGGCCATCGCAACGGAGATGCGCCATGGCCGCCAGACTTTCCACCGCATCAGCCCTTGGGGCGGACCGACTGCACGGGCTGGATGCCCTCAGGGCCGGCGCCTTGCTGCTCGGCATTCTGCTGCACGCCAGCCTGGCATTCTTTCCACAGCAGGTTTGGATCGTCGCCGACAGCAGTCGCTCCGTTGGGGCGGCATGGCTGTTCTACGGCATCCACCTGTTCCGCATGGCGGCCTTCTTTTTGATCGCCGGCTTCTTCGCCCACATGATGATCGGTCGAAAGGGCGGGGTCGGCTTCGCCAAGGACCGCGCCATTCGCATCACCGGGCCGCTGCTGGCCTTCTGGTTTCCTGTCATGGCCGGGATTGTCACGGCCCTGGTCTGGAACGCCCATGTGCAGGGGCTGGTGGTGCCGGGGNCCGAGCCGCCACCGCCGCCGACCTATGACTGGACCAACTTCCCACTGACTCATCTGTGGTTCCTCTATGTGCTGACGTTGTTCTATGTCGCTGTGTTGGTATTGCGAGCTCCGCTCGCGCTGCTGGACCGGCGCGGCACCTGGGGCCGTCTGACGGATCGTGTGACCGGTGCCCTGACGGGTCCGTGGACGCCGGCCCTGTTGGCCGCGCCTCTGGCCTTCGCCCTGTGGCAGGACCCGAAATGGGTCGCCTTCTTCGGGGTGCCGACGCCCGATGAGGGCCTGATTCCGGAACTGGCGGCCCTGGTCGGCTTTGGCCTGATCTTTGGCTATGGCTTTCTGCTGGACCGCCGCCGTGACCTGCTGAACCGGATTGCGGCCTGGTCACCCCTCTACCTGGCGGTCGCGATTGTGTGCGGCCTGGCTGGCTACCATCTGGCCGGAGGACCGGTGATCACGCCGATGGCCGAACCGACCAATGCCGCTGNNCTGGCTGCGGCGGTCACCGCCCTGGCGACCTACAGTTCGGCGCTGGCGGCCATGGGGCTGTGCCTGAAGTTCCTGTCGNGACACAGCCCGGTGCGACGCTATCTGGCCGACGCTTCCTACTGGATCTACATTCTTCATCTGCCGCTGGTGATGCTGGCCCAGGTCTGGGTTCAGGACTGGGCAGGCTCCTGGTGGCTCAAGCTTGGGGGTATTACCGTCGGCGTCAGCCTGGTCTGCCTGACCTCCTACGAGCTGCTGATCCGCCACAGCTTCATGGGCAAATGGCTGAACGGTCGGCGTGTGCCCTGGCGCAAGCCGAAGGCCGAGGCCGCCCTCGCCGCCGCCGAATAGCTTGCCATTCCCGACCGGCTCGTTCACCTCAGGACGAGCCGGTTTCTGCCGTGAGAGTCGCCATGCCCAAGACGCCCCAAGCCGCTGCCGAGGCCGACCTCGCCTTTCTGCGATCCATCGTGGAAGGCAACAGCCGCCCGCCTATGACTCTGGCCATCTGCTATCTGGCGGGCGGGCTGCTGTACGGGTTTCAGTGCCTGTTCCATATCGGGCAGGCCGCAGGAATCATCCGCCGGCCGCCGCTGGCCAATCTGATTTTCGTGGTCGGCATCACGGTCACCTTTNTGATCATCTTGACCTGGGCCATTCTGACCGATCGCAAGAATGGCGGCACCCAGCGCGGCCCGAGCGGGGCCCGGACCCTCAATGCCGCCTTCAGCGCCACCGGCATGGCCAATGCGGCGGTGATCATCATTNTTGCCGTCGGCGCGGTCCGCGACAATGACTTCTCCATTTGGCTCTATTACGCCGCCATCGTCTTCGCCTTGCAAGCGGCGGCCTGGTATGTCGCATGGACGCTGAAGAAGAAGGGCTGGATGCTGGCCACGGCCCTGGGCGGCTGGGTCACGGCGGTGGCGCTGGGTCTGCTGGTGCGAGAACCGCTCTGGTATCTTTACGTTTGCACGGTGGCCCTGTTTGTCCTGTTTGCCCTGCCCGGCTGGGTCATGTTCCGCGATGCCCGTGCCGGATTGAAGACGCACTGACCTATGGCTCTGACCGATCTCGCAAAGATTGACGAGATCATCCACGGTCGCATGCGGCTGGGGATCATGGTCTATCTGGCAGACACCGAGACGGCCGAACCACCGAGCTCAAGACGGTCCTTGAGGCGACCCAGGGCAATCTGTCGGTGCATCTCAAGAAGCTTGAGGAGGCGGGCTATGTGGCCATCACCAAGTCCTTTCGGGACAACAAACCCTGACCCAGGTGTCCATTACCCCCGAAGGGCGGGCCGCCTTGCCAACTATCTGAACGCCATCGGCAGTCTGATCGGGGGAACGGGATGAACGGGTCACAAGCGACCGGTCCCCAGGTCATGGGCATCGTCAATGTCACGCCGGACAGCTTTTCCGACGGAGGACGCCTGACCTCGGTTGAGGCCGCCGTGGACCACGCTCTGAAGTTGGTCGCGGACGGCGCTGCCCTGCTGGACATTGGCGGCGAGAGCACCCGGCCAGGTGCCGATCCGGTGTCTGTGGATGACGAGCTGGCGCGGGTCATCCCGGTCATAGAAAGCATCCGCCAACACTGGCAGGGGCCTGTCAGTATCGACACCATGAAGCCTGAGGTGGCCCGGGCTGCCGTCGCCGCCGGTGCCAGCATCTGGAACGATGTGACGGCCCTGCGCTATTCGCCGGACAGCCCAGCCATGGCCGCCGACCTGGGCTGCGATGTGGTGCTGATGCACATGCGGGGTGAGCCGCGCACCATGCAGGCCGCCCCGGCCTATGACGATGTTGTGGTCGAGGTGTCGGAGTTCCTGGCGGACCGCGCCGCTGTCGCCATGGAGGCAGGGGTTGAGCGGTCGCGTATCTGGATCGATCCGGGCATCGGCTTTGGCAAGACCGCCCAGCACAATCTGACCCTGACGGCCCATCTGTCGGCCCTGACCTATCTTAGCCTGCCGATCCTCTATGGGGCCAGCCGCAAGCGGACCATTGCGGCCCTGGACNCCCTGGCGACCGAGCCGGATGACCGGCTGGGTGGCTCTCTGGCTTTGGCGCTGGAGGCGGCGCGTCGCGGGGCCAGTGTGATCCGCGTGCATGATGTGCGCGAGACCGTGCAGGCCCTGGCCGTTCAGGCGGCGCTGGATGCCGCACGCCAGGGCGGCGCTGATGCCGCTGACCAGCGCCCATACCATACCAGTCCTGCTTCTGTTCGCCGCCTTTTCGGAGCTGTGTCTGGGCGAGAAGCTGACGATCAATGCGCCATCGGCTTCGGCTTCATCGCCCTGGGGGCCTGGTTTGTGTTCCGGGCACCGATCAGGGCGGGTTAGGCGGCGCTGATCTGCCAGGAGACACCAAACCGGTCCTGCACCCAGGCGAAGCGGGGTGAAAATCCGTAGTCACCGGGTGGCATCAGGAATTTTCCGCCGCTGGCTTCCGCCTTCGCCAGAGGGTCGACCGCGTCGGGGGTGTCCAGGGTGATGAAGATCGAACTGGATGGCGTGAAGTCGAAGTCATGCACCGGCGGCAGATCATTGAGCATGATCTCCAGCCCGGCCACCTGCAGGCGGGCCATGGCGATGGTGCCGTCCGGCTTGTCCTGTCGGGCCAAAACCGCAGCCTCGGGCAAGGTTGCCGCGTAGAAATCCAGGGCCTGGGCACACTGTCCCTGAAACATCAAAAAAGGATGGGCTGTGGTCATGCGGCGGGGTTCCATCCAGGTGCGAGGTGGTCGGGATGCCGATCCTGCACAAAGCCCGGCTCGATCGCGTGTTCCAGCCAGATCTTGGCTCCTGCGAGCACCAGATTGAAGCCGCCGACCGAGTCCAGGGCCTTGGCCACCTGTTCGTCCGGCGTGCCGGTAAAGCCCCGGTTCTCGACGGTGACGAAGGTATGGTTTCCGCGCGGCTCAAACCGCCATTCGACCTCTGTGGGATCAGCGGTGTTGTCCCACGTCAATAAAATACGACGGTCCGGGTCTATCGCCTGGACCTGTACNTCCGTCGCGTGGCCGTACATCGCCCATGTCCAGGTGACGTTCGCTCCCTCGGTCAAGGAGCGGGACCCGTGGGTAAACCAGAAGCGGGCCGTAACCGCCGGGTCAACGAAGGCCTGAAACACCTCGCCTACGGGTCGACGGATCAGCATGCCGGTGGCTGCGACAGGCGGGATCATGCGGCGCTCCCTTTGGCCAAGACCGTATCCAGATGGGCCAGCACCTGGGGCCAGGCCTCGGCGTGGCGGGCCATGGCGGCTTCGGTGGCAAACCCGGCGTGGGTCAGGGTCAGGCGGGTGCCGGTCTCCAGCCGGTCCAGCTGGATCGTCAGCACTGTCTCAGCCCCTCCGTTCCGCCCGCGCCGGTGACCCAGGTGGTCTGAAGGCTTGATCCGGGGCCAGATGCAGGAACCGGCCATAGTGCGGATGGCGCTGGCCCGCATGCGCGGTTTCAAAGAACCAGGCCGTGCCGACCTCGGCCCACATGGCCGCCGTGCCGGGCGCGGCGAACCACTGCTCCAGGTTCAGCACAAAGGCATCATAGATTTGCTCGGCTACAGCCTGCATGTCGCGGTTGACGGTCAGGCTGAACGGCCGGTCAGACAGGTCCGGGCGGGGGATGGCCATGGGCGGCTCCGAGGGCTGATCAGGGGCGGATGTCCACATTTCCAGCCTATCGCCGACAATGCAATTGGCGATCCCGCCTCAGTCTGCACTCTTGCCCTGAGGTGCCGAACCGGCCATGTCCGAGGGATGACGACATCCCCCACCGCCCCCTTGGCCGCGTTCTGATCATTGCCGGTTCGGACTCCGGCGGCGGGGCCGGCATCCAGGCGGACATCAAGTCCGTAACCGCCATGNGGGGCTATGCGGCGGCGGCCATCACCGCCCTGACGGTGCAGGATACGCTGGGCGTCCATGGCATTGCCGCGGTGCCGCTGGAGCTGATCGAGGCCCAGGCCAGGNTGGTGCTGGACGACATCGGGGCCGACGTCATCAAAACCGGCATGCTCGGCACGGTCGAGGTGGTCGAGACGGTGGCCGAGATCCTGGACTACGCCCGGGTGCCGGTGGTGGTCGATCCGGTCATGGTGGCCAAGGGCGGGCATCCCCTGCTGGACAAGGGCGGCATCCAGGCGGTGCAGGGCCTGATGGTGCCGCGGGCGGCCCTGCTGACGCCCAATGTGCCTGAGGCCGAGGCCCTGACCGGGGTGCCGATTGCCGACATCGACGGCCAGCGCAAGGCGGCCGAGGCTTTGCTGGCGCTGGGGGCCGGCGCCGTGCTGGTCANNGGGGGCCATCTGCCGGGCGATGAGGTGACGGACCTTCTGGTGACCCCGACTGGTGAGACGGTCCTGGAAGGTCCGCGCATCGACACCCGCCACACCCACGGCACTGGATGCACCCTGGCCAGTGCCTGCGCCGCCGGTCTGGCCAAGGGTCTGTCGCTGGAGGACGCGGTGGTCGAGGCCTGGGCCTATGTTGCCGAAGCCATCCGCCGGGCCCCGGGCTTCGGGGCGGGGCATGGGCCGCTGGATCACGGCTGGCGGCTGAGGGCGTAAGGACTGTGAGCGCCACCCATGGGTCTCCGAGTGAGCCGCAGTGGCAGACGAGACACTTCTTGATTTGAGAGATCCCGGACTATGGACGCCTTTCCCCTGATGAACCGCCAGCTGGACCTGGGTTTTACGACCTTGAAAAACCGAGTGCTGATGGGCTCGATGCACCTGGGGCTAGAAGAGGTGCCGGGTGGCTTCGAGCGCATGGCCGCCTTCTATGCCGAGCGGGCCAAAGGCGGGGTCGGCCTGATCGTCACCGGCGGCATTGCCCCCAATCTGAAGGGGCGTCCGGCCCCGATCGGCGCGGTCCTGGCCACCGAAGAGGAGGCCGCGCACCACCGCATCGTCACCGATGCCGTCCATGCCGAGGGCGGCAAGATCGCCATGCAGATCCTGCACTTTGGCCGCTACTCCTATCAGCCGGATCTGGTGGCCCCCAGCGCGGTGCAGGCCCCGATCAATCCCTTTACCNCCCATGCCCTGACCGCCGAAGAGATCGAGCAGACCATCGCGGACTATGTGACCTGCGCCGCCCTGGCCCAGACGGCAGGCTATGATGGTGTCGAGATCATGGGCTCCGAGGGCTACCTCATCAATGAGTTCATCGCCGCCCGCACCAATCACCGCGACGACGACTGGGGCGGTTCCTACGCCAACCGCATCCGCTTTCCGGTCGAGATCGTGCGGCGCGTGCGCGAACGGGTAGGGCCGAACTTCATCATCATCTATCGCCTGTCGATGCTGGACCTGGTTGAGGGCGGCTCGACCCTTCAGGAGGTGGTGGAGTTGGGGCAGGCCATCGAAGCGGCGGGCGCGACCATCCTCAACACCGGCATCGGCTGGCACGAGGCGCGCATTCCGACCATCGCCACCAAGGTGCCGCGCGGGGCCTTTGGCTGGGTGACGAAACAGCTGATGGGCAAGGTCGGCATTCCCCTGGTGGCCACCAACCGCATCAATGTGCCGGAGGTGGCCGAGCAGCTGCTGGCCGAGNGGGCCTGTGACATGGTCTCCATGGCCCGTCCGTTCCTGGCCGATGCCGAGTTTGTGAACAAGGCGCGCGAGGGCCGGGCCGAGGAGATCAACACCTGCATCGGCTGCAACCAGGCCTGTCTGGACCACATCTTCCAGCTCAAGATCACCTCCTGCCTGGTCAATCCGCGGGCCTGCCATGAGACCGAAATCGTCATTGCCCCGACCGAGGCGAAAAAGGCGATCGCCGTGGTCGGGGCCGGGCCTGCGGGCCTGGCCTTTGCCACCACGGCGGCGGAGCGCGGCCATGCGGTGACATTGTTTGAGGCGGACGACCAGATCGGAGGTCAGTTCAACATCGCCAAGACCATTCCGGGCAAGGAGNAGTTCCACGAGACCTTGCGCTACTTCGGCCGCCGGCTGGATCAGACCGGGGTCGATGTACGGCTGAACACGCGTGTGTCCGCCGACGATCTGGCAGCGGGCGGCTATGACGAGGTCGTCCTGGCCACAGGTATCGTGCCGCGCCAGCTGGATATTCCGGGCACGGAGCGTTCTGATGTGCTGAGCTACGTCGACGTGCTGCGCGACCACAGACCGGTGGGCGAAAAGGCCGCCATCATCGGCGCGGGCGGCATCGGCTTTGACGTGGCCGAATACATCACCGACGCGGGCGAGAAGGCCAGCCTGAACCCCAAGATATTTNTTGCCGAATGGGGCGTCGATATGACCTATCAGAGCCCCGGCGGCCTGACCGCGCCGCACCCGGAGAAGGCGGCCCGCGATGTCTGGCTGCTGCAGCGCAAGGCCTCANAGGTCGGGGCGGGGCTGGGCAAGACCACCGGCTGGATCCACCGCGCCGGACTGGTGGCCAAAGATGTGCAGATGGTGCCGGGCGTCACCTATGAGCGCATCGACGATGAGGGCCTGCACCTGACAGTCGGCGGCGAGGCCAAGACCCTGCCGGTCGATACCGTCATCGTCTGCGCCGGGCAGGNNCCGAACCGCAGCCTGTTCGAGGATCTGGCCGCGCGCGGCATTGCGGCCCGGCTGATCGGCGGAGCCGACGTCGCCGCCGAGCTGGACGCCAAGCGGGCCATCCACCACGGCGTGACCCTGGCCGCTGAAATTGATCTAGGACGCTGCCATGACTGATCTGCCGCCCAACCTGACCCCCGCCGTGGCCCGCTCGCTGCAGGCCTGGCAGAGCATGATCGAGACGCGCGATCTGGCGGCCCTGACGGCGATCATCCACCCCGAAGCGGCGTTTCGTTCGCCCATGGCGTTCAAGCCTTACCGGTCGCGAGAGGCGGTGGTGCTGATCCTGTCGACCGTGATCACCATCTTCGAAAACTTTGAATATCATCGGGCCTTCGCCAGCGAGGACGGGCAGAATGTGGTGCTGGAGTTCAGCGCCGACGTCGGTGACAAGTCCCTGAAAGGCATCGACATGATCCGCTTCGACGCCGACGGCCTGATCACCGATTTCGAGGTCATGATCCGCCCCCTGAACGGCCTGCAAGCGCTGGGGGCTGAAATGGGGGCCCGGCTGGCGAAATATCTGCCGGCCTATAAGGGATAAGCGACCCTCTGTCGGAGGCAGAGGGTTTCAAGTGAGGCTTGGGCCATCGATTGAACTCGCGTTAGATCACGCCATGACCGCATCGCTCGAATCAGATCTCGACCGCATTCTTCGGGCCAGCCCCGGGNTCATGCATGTGCTGACGGGGATGCGCGATCAGGAGCTGGACCAGTGGCGGCTGTTCTCGGGCGCGGTCTATCAGACGGTGTGGAACCACCAGACGGGGCGTGAGCCGGGCCATGGCCTGCGCGACTATGACATCGGCTATTGGGACCCGGACACCAGCTGGGACGCCGAGGATGTGATCATCCAGCGCGTCGCCTCAGCCTTTGACGAGCCGTTCAAATCGACGGTGGAGGTGCGCAATCAGGCGCGGGTGCCGATCTGGTTCGAGAGCCATTTTGGCGAGCCCTATGCGCCCCTGGATCAGGCCGATCAGGCGCTGGAGCGGTTCGTGGCCCCGGCCTTTGCCGTCGGGGTGCGCCTGGAGCCGGATGACAGCCTCAGCGTCGCCGCCCCGTTCGGTATGGAGGACCTGTTCGCCATGGTCCTGCGCCCCAATCCCAATCGGCCCTTGGCAGGCGACTGGGACAAGGTGGTGGGCAAGCTGACGACCCGCTGGCCGGAACTGAAGGTGATCGAACCATGAAGCAATGGACCGTGGATGCCTTTGCCTCGGGGCCATTCCGGGGCAATCCGGCCTGTGTGGTGGAGCCGTTTGAGGTCTGGCCCGATGCGGGCTGGATGCAGGCGTTGGCGATGGAGAACAATCAGGCGGAGACGGCATTCCTTCTTCGCTCAGATGACCCGTCCCGGTGGGCGTTGCGCTGGTTTACCCCAACCATGGAGGTGAATTTGTGCGGTCACGCCACCCTGGCCAGCGCCCATGTGCTGATGGCTGAGCTGNGGGCGAAGGCCGACACCCTGACCTTCGACAGCCGGTCTGGTGCCCTGCATGTGCGCCGGGCCGGGGCGGGCTATGAGCTGGACTTTCCCGCCGATCCGCCGCGCCGCACCGAGGTGCCGGACGGTTTGGCCGAGGCGCTGGGGGCAGAGTCGNCAGAAGTCTGGGCCGGGCGTTATCTGGTGGCCGTGATGGCCGATGCCGCGGCGGTGCGGGGTCTGACGCCGGACATCGGAGCGCTGCATCGCATTGCCGGGNAGGCAACCGAAGGCCCGGGCAATATCGTGGTGTCGGCCCCGTCGGACGATCCGGCCTTTGATGTGGTGGACCGGTTCTTTGCCCCCGGCTCGGGCGTGGCGGAGGACCCGGCCACCGGCTCGGCCCACTGCATCCTGGCCCCGCTTTATGCCGACAAACTTGGTCGGCCGGACGTGCGCTTCTTTCAGGCCTATCCAGGCCGGGGCGGANAGATCCAGACCGAGATGGCCGGGGACCGGGTGCGCCTGCGCGGTCAGGCGGTGACGGTGGTGGAAAGCGTGTTGCGGGTCTCGAAGAGCTGACGGTCCCTTGCACGACAAAGGGGCGCGACCCGGATGGATCGCGCCCCTCATAGGCCTGGGTGCCTTGTGCCATCCCGCAGACGGAGGAGGTCGGGACGGCGGGCGGTCAGGCTTTACCGGCGATGGCCACGGCCCGGACGGTTGTTGTCGTCGCGGCGCTCGAAGCGAATCCTGCGCTCCAGGCGGTCATAGCGGGCGTCCAGGTCCTGGCGTTCCCAGCGGTTCAAACCGTTGCGCATATACTGGCGCTCCAGGCGGACCAGATCGTTGAGCTGGGCCTTCAGCGAGGAGGCCTCGCGCCAGCTCAGCTGACGGTTGCGCAGGCCCTGATCAATCCGGCGGTCCAGCTGGTAGCTTTGCGCTGAGAGATCGACTGCCAGCCGCGATAGTTCTGCTCGTAGCCGGGCCGATCGTGACCGCGATCATAGCCGCGGTCGTGACCGCGGCCATAGCTCTGGGCCATGGCGGGCGCCGCAACAGAAGCAGCGACCAGGGCGATAACGGGAATAACAACCTTTTTCATCTCAGGTCTCCTTTTGGCGGCAACCGGGATGGCTGCGTTGAGACCTACAAAATCACCTGCCGGTTGAGCGGGGTCTGAACAGCAAGGGTCAGTTTGGGTTCATGTGCATGAATTCGCTGCAATCCGCGCTGTGCCGTCGGCGGAATCACCATTGTGCCCGCGACGTCTGGCACGGCGATTGCTATAGAGCCGACAGGTTTGCTGTCTTCCCCTGAACGCTTAAGGCAGGTTAGATTGCTCGTTCAGCCTGCGTTCAGGGCAGGCTCACTAATTCAAGCCCCACTATGAACCGCCTTGTCATCACAGCACTGGCTCTGGCCCTGGCAACCGCCGCCACCCCGGCGATGGCCAAGGGCGTGTGACCACCGGATACGCGGCAGCGGCGGCGACCGTGCAGGAGCGCCCGCGCCCCGATCCGCGCCCGAGCGCTCCGGGCGGTGCCCAGGCTTCGCCTCAGGTTGATGTGGCCGAGGCCGTGCGTCGCGGCACGGCGGGTCGCGAAGGCCGGTTCCTGGGGGCCACTGTCGAAGGCACGACCGTGATTATCCGCTGGGAAGACCCAGGTGGTCAGGTGCGCGACATCCGTGTGCAAGGCCGACCGGCGGCCAGATAACAGCCCCATCAGGGGGCAGATGATGGGAGAGGCGTAATGCGCGTACTGCTGGTAGAAGACGACGTTGACCTGACACGTCAGCTCAAGATCGCTCTGTCCGATGCTGGCTATGCCGTGGATCACGCCCCCGATGGCGAAGAAGCCCACTATCTGGGCGAGAACNAGCCCTACGATGTGATCGTGCTCGATCTGGGGTTGCCCAAGATCGACGGCGTTTCGGTGCTGGAGCGCTGGCGCCGGGAGGGCAAGACCACGCCGGTGCTGATCCTGACCGCTCGGNGAGCCTGGTCCGACAAGGTTTCGGGCTTCGATGCCGGGGCCGATGACTATCTGACCAAGCCCTTCCACACCGAGGAACTCCTGGCCCGCCTGCGCGCCCTGCTGCGCCGGTCAGCGNGGGTGGCGTCGGCGACCCTGTCGTGCGGGGCCTTGCGCCTGGACCCGCGGGCGGCCCGTGCCAGCGTGGATGGTGAGCCGCTGCGCCTGACCAGTCTGGAATACCGCCTGCTGCACTATCTGATGATGCATCAGGGCCGGGTCATCAGCCGGACCGAGCTGGTCGAACACCTTTATGATCAGGATTTCGATCGTGATTCCAACACGATCGAGGTGTTCGTCGGGCGACTGCGCAAGAAGATCGGACCGGACCGGATCGAGACGGTGCGGGGCCTTGGCTACCGCCTGACGCCGCTGATTGGCGAAACCGAAGACAGCGCGGCCTGACGGTCCGCCGGTGGCACAACTCCATCCGCGAGGCCTCGGCGGATCGGGCGAGGTCGCTCCAGCCACGGGGTTGCCATCGGCCAAGGCCGAAACGGGCGCGGCGATCCTGCGTCCGGGGCGCAGCCTGACACGGCGGTTGATCTGGCTGGCCTCAACCTGGATTCTGCTGGCCCTGGTGGCGACCGGATGGGCCCTAACTATTCAGTATCGGGAAAGCGCCTATGGGCGCCTGGGCGATATCAATGCCGACACCATTGATGAGGTGGTGGTGGCCACCCAGGTGGAGAACGGCCAGCCGACCGTTCGCGGTCTGATCGATGCCNGGACCCGCCGCCTCCTGTCCGGAAAGTACTGGATCGTCGCTGAACCATCGACCGACGGTCGGCTGCGGCTTNTGCAGGGGTCAGAGTCACTGGCCGGCCAGACCTTGGAGGCGGCTCCTCGGCTGACGCAGATGCTGACCGCAGCACCTGGCGAAACGATCAGCTACAACAGCGTCGGGCCGCGCNGGGAACCGATCCGTGTTGCGGCCAGCCTCAAATCCTTGCCCGGGCGCAGCCAACCCCTGGTCTATATGGCTGCTATCGACCGCTCGGCGGTGGAAGCTGACACGCGGGAGTTTGCCACCCTGACCTGGATGGCCCTGGTGGCCCTGGGTGTTGTGCTGGTCGGGGCCGTTTTCCTTCAGGTCAGGATCGGCTTGCAGCCCCTTTTTGGCCTGCGCAACGAGATTGCTAATGTCCGCAAGGGCAAGNCGGCCAGGATCGAAAGGACCTATCCGAGCGAAATCNAACCTCTGGCAGAGCAGGTTAACCGCTTGCTGGACCAGAATCAGGAAACCGTCGAACGCCAGAGGACCCACGTTGGCAATCTGGCGCATGCGCTCAAAACGCCGTTGTCAGTCATGCTGGCAGAGGCTGAAGGCAAGTCCGGCGACCTGCCCGAACTGGTGCGGCGTCAGGCCGAAATCATGCGGGCCCAGGTCGAACACCACCTGCGCCGCGCCCGGGCCAGCGAGGGCCCAGATGCTGGGAGAGCGGACCCCGTGGAAGAGGTGGTCGATGAGCTGGCGGTGATGCTGGAACGGGTGTTCGCCACCAAGGGTGTGCTGATCGACTGGGAAGTCTCCGACGGCCTTACGTTTCGCGGCGAGCGCCAGGACCTGCAGGAGATTCTGGGCAACCTCATGGAGAATGCCTGTAAATGGTGTCGCCGCGAGGTGCGTATTCTGGCGGGTCCGACTGGCCTAGGCCAGATGGTCCTGGTGGTTGAAGACGACGGGGGACTGCCCGAAGATCAGCGTCAGGCGGTANTCAAGCGAGGTGAGCGCCTTGATGAGTCGGCACCTGGGTCCGGACTTGGGCTGGCGATCGTGAATGATCTGACCCGGGCTTATGACGGCCGATTGACCTTGGGTGCCAGCGATCTGGGCGGTCTCAAGGTCATGTTGGAACTTCCGGCCACCGAAGCCTGAACTGTAACGGTAGCGCTTACGGTCATTTCTTAACCTTCGCCATGGCAGGGTGGCCGCCTTGTCTTTGTCGCGTTGGCCTAGAGTGAGTGCGATGGCCCAGTCGCAGCCCGAAGAAGCGCCCGTTGCGGGCCTGTCCGCTCAGCGGAGGGCTGCGCTCGGTGCCTTGGTTTCACGTTGCCCCGACGAGCTTCTGGCCGGGATTGAACAGGCTGCGGTCGGCTGGCCCGGTCCGCGCACAGTGTTTCTGATAGAGGCTATTGCCCAGGAACAGTGCCTGCGTCGGCAGGTCAGCGCCCTGTTCGCGCCTGTCGTGCCCCTGTTCCGGCCCCGGCCCGACGGACTTGAGGCGCTCACCTTTCCTGCTGGCCTGTTGATGCAGCTCGGACGCCTGGCCACGGCGCGCGAAGCCGAACTCCTGACCCTGTGCGAAACGGCTGACGAAGCGGGCCTCAAGGTCATCGCAGACCGGGTGTGCGCCGCCGCCGCCGCCATCATCCGCGAAGCACCACAGCGGGTCTGGCCGGACACGGCCTGGCCAGGTGCGCAGACCGAACGGGCCGATCTTCCCAAACTGGCTGAGTGCCTGGAGCTGTGTGCTCTCGTCCGACCGTCCCTGGACATGCTGGGCGACTGGCTGGCGCGTCCGACGCCGGACCAGCAAGCCAGCCTGCAACTGCTGACACGCGATGCGGCGGCCACCACCCAGGACGGACTGGCGCGGCTGCTGGACATCTTGATTGCCCACGTCGATGATGCCACCCGGCTGNCGCAGCTGCTGGCCAATGCCTTTGGCAACACGGCTAGCGAGCAGCTGATCCGCAGATCGGATGCGGCACGATTTGTCGACCGCCTGTTCGCCAAGGTGGAACATCGGGTGGCCGAGATATGCCAGGTCTCACCTGGGCCCGACGTCGACATGGCCGAAACGCTCAGCAGTCTGCGCCGCACCACCCAGCTGCTGTCCCAGATGGGCATGGTCCTGCCTATGGATCCGGACGGGGAATGGCAATCGTCGCTGCGCCATGCGCGAAATCGCCTGGGCGAATGGCTGGGGCGACAGTTCTCCCATGCCGACCGGGCCGTGATGGAGGCTCTGCCGATGGAGCGGGTCCAGCTTTCCGGACGGATGACCCGAAATGCGCCGCGCATGGACGCCGAGCCTGATGGAGCCGCCGCCGCGGCGGCTGGTCTTNCACTGNAACTTCTGGGGGCGGCACACAGTTGGTCGAATGCGCTGGGTAGCGAGGCCAAACGCAAGCAGGCCGAGACGGCCATCCTCGAACGCATCACGGTCTGGACCGATGAGGCGCTGGAGACCNTGCACCGTGGCACGGAGGACGACCCGACACGCGTGCTGGCATTGATCGAGCTGGCGGCCGGTATGCTGGATCGCATCGAAGCGCATGAACTGGCGCGCACCATCCGCCGTCGCGCAAACTCCGCAGAGCGCAGTCTGGCGGGACTGGAACCGAACGCTCTGGACCTGTCTGTGAGCGCGGCCTGAACCCTTCTCGGCGGCTGCTGATTTCAACGCGGCGGAAAATGGTCTAAGGCCCCGCGCCATGATGGTGTTCTGGATCCTGGCCGCGCTGGCAGCGGCGCTGGCGGCGTTGGCTGTCCTGACGGCGGCGCGGCGCGCGCAGGACGTCAGTGGCGAGACCCCCGATACACTGCGTGCTCAGGCCGGAGCCGTCGAACTGGCTGCCCTGGACCGGCTGCATGACCAGGGACAGCTCGGCGACGAGGATTGGCAGGTCGCCCGTGCCGAAGCTGGCCGTCGCATCNTGAACGCGGTTCCGCTTTCCGGCATTGAAATCGGGGCGACGACGACAGCCGAGGGCCAGGCACCGCGCCTCTTGCCCCTGGCGATTGCCCTGGCTGTTTTGGCAGCCCTGGGCCTTTACTGGGTCGTGGGGCAGCCGGGTCTGCCGGATCAACCCTATGAGCGGCGGGTGAGCGCCTGGGCCAGCGGTGATGAGCCGCTAGAGCCCACCCAGATCGCTGCCGTGCTGGAACGTGCTGCCCGCGAGACGCCAGATCAGCCACGCCTGTGGCAGATGCTGGGAGCGGCGCGTTTTGAAGCCGGAGACGCGATCGGCGCGGCGTCAGCTNTTCGCCGCACCCTGGCTCTGGAGCCGAACGATGCACAGAGCTGGGCGCGGCTGGGCGAGAGCCTGGTGCGGGCCAATGGCGGCCAGGTGGGGGCCGATGCCGAGGNNGCATTTGTCCAGGCGCTGAAGCTCGATCCGGACCAGTTTGGCGCACGTTATTTTCTGGGCGAGGCTGCCCTGGCCCGCGGCGAGATGGCCCGAGTTCGGGAGCTGTGGTTGCCCCTGATCGCTGTCCTGTCTCCCGACGATCCGCGCCGCGCCGACCTTTGGCACGGTTGCCGGAGGTGGGGGCATGAGCTGGCTGCCGAAATCCCCCAAGGCGCGTCGCCGCCTGTTCACCGTGCTGGCCATCGCGCCGGTTCTGGCCCTGGCGGTTGGCCTGACGCTGTGGGCCATGCGTGACAACGTGACCTTCTTTGTATCGCCATCTGAGGCATCGNCCGGAGGCGCGCCGGCGGGACGGGTGATGCGCCTGGGTGGCCTGGTTGAGGCGGGCTCCGTCCAGCGGGGCGAGGGCGGAGAGGTCCGCTTTGTGGTTACTGACCATGCAGCGCGCACAGCTGTGGTCTATCGCGGCGACCTTCCGGACCTTTTCCGCGAAGGGCAGGGCGTGGTGGCACAAGGCACCTTCCAGACCGATCGCAGTNTTGTCGCCACCCAGGTCCTGGCCAAGCACGATGAAAACTACATGCCGCGCGAAGTCGCCGAGCGCCTGAAGGCGAAGGGCGAATGGCGACCAGCGGATCCCAACGAAGGGCCCGCGACTTGACCGCAGAGTTCGGCAGCTTTGCCCTCATCCTGGCGTTGTGCCTGTCGCTGCTGCAGGCCGGGCTGGCAGTGGTGGCGCGGCGGCGGGCCGATGCGACCCTCGCGGGGGCGCAGGCGGNNGCCGCACTGGCGGTTGTGGCGCTGGTGGCGGTGGCGTTCGGCTGCCTGATCCTGGCCTTTGTGACCTCGGACTTTTCGCTGGCCAATGTGGCGGCCAACAGCCACACGGCCAAGCCTATGCTCTATAAGGTCGCCGCCGCCTGGGGCGCCNACGAAGGCTCCCTCTTGCTGTGGTGCCTCGTGCTGACCGGCTTTGGTTGGAGCCTCAGCCGGNGGCGGGGCCTGCCGTTCGGTCTGCGGACCTCGGCGCTGGCGGTGCAGGGATTGCTGGGTGTGCTGTTCCTGGCTTTCACCGTTTTCACCTCANATCCGTTTGCACGGCTGGACCCGGCCCCGTTCCAGGGCAGCTCTCTCAACCCGCTACTGCAGGACCCGGCGTTGGCCTTTCACCCGCCGTTTCTCTACCTCGGCTATGTCGGGCTGTCGGTGCCGTTCAGCCTGGGAGTGGCGGCGCTGATCGAGGGTCCGCGACAGGCCGGACTGTGGACTGCCTGGGGCCGGTGGGCGCCCTGGGTGCTGGCCTCCTGGGCCTTTCTGACAGTTGGCATCACTCTGGGCAGTTTCTGGGCCTACTATGAGCTGGGCTGGGGCGGTTGGTGGTTCTGGGACCCGGTGGAGAATGCCAGCTTCATGCCCTGGCTGGCGGCGGCGGCCCTGTTGCATTCGGCCATCGTCACCGAGCGGCGCGGGGCGTTGGCCGGCTGGACGGTCTTCCTGTCGATCCTGGCCTTTTCGTTGTCGATGCTGGGGGCTTTCCTTGTGCGCTCGGGCGTCCTGACCAGCGTCCATGCGTTTGCCGTCGATCCGAAACGAGGCCTCATGTTGCTGGCCATTCTCGGGTTTGCTGCGGGCTCTGCCCTGGCCCTGTTCGCCTGGCGTGCCCCCAGTCTGGCACAGGGCGGACTGTTTCGCCCGGTTAGCCGTGAAGGCGGGTTGGTGGCCAACAATCTGTTCCTGACCACGGCGACCGCCACCGTTCTGATCGGAACCCTCTATCCTTTGCTGCTGGAGGCGGCGGCGGGTCAGACCATCTCGGTCGGGCCGCCCTATTTCGCCCTGACCTTTGTGCCGCTGATGGCGCTGGCTCTCGTGCTGGTGCCGATCGGCCCACTGTTGTCGTGGAAGCGTGCGCGGTTGGGCCAGACCCTGCCCAAACTCAAGGGCGCACTCGTTGTCGCGGCCCTGGCGGGGCTGGGTTGCCTGATCTGGATCGAGCCACGAAACGTTCTCGCCGCGCTGGGCATGGCCCTGGGTATGTGGCTGATCGCCGGAGCCCTGGCTGAGCCGATCACCCGCGCCAGGCTGTTTGAGCGTGGCCTGGTCAAGGGAGAGCGGGGTCGGCGTCTGAAGGCCCTGCCGCTGGCCAGCTGGGGCATGTTGCTGGCCCACGCCGGGCTGGGGGTCTTTGCTCTGGGGGCTGTCATGGAGACAGGCTACCGCCAGGAAGTCGCTCGCAATCTGGCCGTTGGCAGTGCCCTGTCGGTTGGGNGGTATGAAGTGACGCTGGACCGGGTTCAGATCGTTGAAGGTCCCAACTATCTGGCCGAGCAAGGCAGCCTTACGGTGCGTCGGACCGATGGCCGCGCCGGGCGGGCCATCACCGCAGAGCGTCGTTTCTTCCCCGTGGGTGGGCAGACGACGACCGAGGTGGGACTCGATNTTAAGGGTCTGGATGATGTCTATGTGGTGTTGGGCGAGCGGGGTCGCGATGGGCAAGGCCAACCGGCCTGGAGTGTGCGGGTGTGGTTCAATCCCTGGGCGCGATTGATCTTTGTTGGTCCGTTGCTGATGGCCACGGGTGCCGTGCTCTCGCTGTTTGATCGGCGGCTGCGCCTGGCCCCGCCCGGTCGCAGGTTCGTTTCATGAGGCGGCCTCTGGTCATGGCCTTGCTGTCCGTCGGTCTGATGGCTGCCGAGCCGGTCACGCCGCCCGACCGCCCCTTGGCCGACCCGGCGGCTGAAGCGCGGGCCCAGGCCCTGTTTGACGATATCCGCTGTGTTGTATGCCAGCACGGGTCCATCGCCGACAGCCCCGCAGGCGTGGCCTCCGACATGCGCCGTCTGGTGCGTGAAGAGATTGCGGCTGGATCGACCGATGCCGAAATCCGTCAGGATCTGGTGCGCCGCTATGGCGACTTCGTTCTGTTCAAGCCGCCCTTGCGCCCGGCGACCCTGTTGCTTTGGCTGGGGCCGCTTGTGGCCCTGCTGACAGCCCTGGCGGTGCTTTTGCGACCGCGCCGATCCCTGAAGCCACGGCCCTGACCCCGGAGGAAGAGGCGCAGTTGCAAACTTTGACCGCCTTGGAAACAATTCGCCCAGATACGGACGCAAACTCGCCCGATGACGGACGCGGGACGGCGTAATCGATCAGGATCGGCAGGGTTGGTGTTCCCGCCCGAGCCGCTATATCAGTTGTTTGCGGGGTTCTCCCGACGGGATCGAGACGGAATGCGAATGCTCAAGCGCAAGGATNTCATTGTCAGCGCGGCCATGGGCCTGACGCTGGTGGCCGGGGCGACAGCGNGCGGGGTCATCGACTGGCCTGCCGCCCGGGCCGAGCCGGTGGCGGGTGCCACAGGACGCCTGACTCCCAATGCCGGGGCCCCGGGCCTGGCGTTTGCCGCCGCAGGGGCGCCGCTCAGCTTTGCCGAGATTTTCGAGCAGGTCGCCCCCGCCGTGGTGCAGATCGACGTGACCACGCGCATCCCGCGCTCGCAGGGCGGCATGATCCAGATCCCCGGCATGCCCGGCTTTGCCATTCCCGCCCCGAACGGTGGGGGCCAGGACGACGGCGAGGGCCAACGGGGGCAGGGGGCCGGATCGGGCTTCTTCATTTCTGCGGATGGCTACATCGTCACCAACAACCACGTGGTCGAGAACGCCGAGGAAATCACGGTGCGCCTGGCCGATGAGCGGNAATTGACCGCCCGTATCGTCGGTCGCGATGAGTCCACCGACCTGGCTGTGCTGAAGGTCGAGGGCCGCGACTTCCCCTTCGTGACCTTTGAGGAGACCGCTCAGCCGCGCGTCGGCGACTGGGTGATCGCCGTGGGCAATCCGTTCGGCCTGGGCGGCTCGGCCAGTGCCGGCATCGTTTCGGCCACCTCGGGCCGCAGCATCGACNCGCAACACCCCTTTACCGACTATCTACAGATCGACGCAGCCATCAACCGGGGCAACTCGGGCGGGCCGACCTTTGACATCTATGGTCGGGTCATCGGCGTCAACTCGGCCATTTATTCGCCCACGGGCGGCTCGGTGGGGATCGGGTTTGCCATTCCGGCCAATGTCGCCAAACCGATTACCGACCGGCTGATGCGCGGCGAGGCGATTGAGCGTGGCTATCTGNGGGCCACTGTTGGGCCCGTCACCCGCGACATCCAGGAAGGTCTCGGCCTGTCGAACCGTCAGGGTGCCTTCATTGNNCTGGTCAACCCGGGCGGGCCGGCTGACCGAGCGGGTCTGCAGGCCGAAGACGTGGTGGTCAACCTCAATGGCCGGGCCATCGCCGACGGCTCCGCGCTGACGATGGCGGTGGGGGCGACGCGCCCGGGCGAGGAACTGCGCATGGAGGTCATCCGCGAGGGCCGCCGTCGCAACATCACAGCGCGTGCCGGAACCCGGCCCNCGGAAACCGAGCTGAACGCGGGGACCGGTCGTGAGGAGCAACAGGCCCCGTCGCGCGGCGGTGCAGAGGTGGGCGGCCTGTCCGTCTCGCCGATGTCCGATGCCCTGCGTCAGCGCTACAACATCCCCGAGCGGATTGACGGTGTCGTCGTCATGGCCCCGGGTCAGGGCCGCACCCAGGGGTTCCAGCCGGGCTATGTCATTCGCCGAGCCAACAATCGGGCCGTCACCTCGGTTCAGGATCTGCAAGCAGCAGTTCAGGCCAGTCGCGATGCGGGCCGCGACAGCGTCTTCCTGACCGTCTGGACACCGCAAGGGAATGCCTCGGTCATGCTGGATCTGCCTCCGGCCAACTAGGGCCAGGAAGCCAGGCTTGTATGACCAAGCCTTAACTGACGAGATCGCCGCTGATGCGCTAACATCCGCGGCGATTCCCACATCTGGGGGCCTGTTCGATGCGTATTCTGGTGGTTGAGGACGATGCGGAGGCGGCGGCGGCCATGGTGCGCGGCCTGTCCGAAGCCGGTCACGACGTGACCCATGCCGTCGACGGGGCCTTTGGCCTGCTGGAAGCCCAGAAGGGCGGCTATGACGTCTATGTCGTGGACCGGATGATGCCGCGCCTGGACGGGGTTGGCATGGTCGAGACCGTGCGCAAGGAGGGTGACCATACGCCGGTCCTGTTCCTGTCGGCCCTGGGTGAGGTCGAAGATCGCGTGACAGGCCTGAAGGCCGGTGCCGATGATTATCTGGTCAAACCCTACGCATTTGCCGAGCTGATCGCCCGCGTCGAAGCCCTGGCCCGGCGTCGCGAAACCGGCTCGGTGGCCACGGTGCTGAAGGTCGGCGACCTGGAAATGAACCTGATCAGTCGAGAGGTCACGCGGGCTGGGTCCGACATCGACCTGCAGCCACGCGAGTTCCAGCTGCTGGAGTTCCTGATGCGCCACGCTGGCCAGTCGGTGACCCGAACCATGCTTTGGAGAAGGTCTGGGAATACCATTTTGACCCCCAGACCAACGTCATTGACGTGCACATCAGCCGCCTGCGCTCCAAAATCGACAAGGGCTTTGAAAAGGCCATGCTACAAACCGTGCGCGGGGCGGGGTATCGCCTAGAGGCCTAATCGCCCGGATCAACAATGCGCCTGCCGACCCTTTTTCGCCGTACGCCTTTCCGGCTGACGCTGCTGTTCCTGGCACTATTTGCGGCAGCGGCGGCGGCGGTGCTGGCCTGGGTCTATTTTGCCTCGGCCACCGAAGCCCGCGCCCAGGCCGAAGCGGACGTGCGCGGCGAAATGGGGGTGCTGCTGGGCATTCACGAGGCCCGGNGGTTCGATGCGCTGAACGGAGCTGTGATCGAACGTATCGTGCGGGGCGGCCCCTATCTGTATCTGCTGACGGATGCCGAAGGACAGAAAATCTCCGGCACGATCGAAAAATCACCGATCGAGACATTTGCCGGCACAACGCAGTGGACCACCTTCNCCCTGACCGAAACCGACGAGGACGGCCGGGTTATCCGCACCCAGTCCATCGGCCAGCAGCAGCGCTTGTCGACGGGAGAAATCCTGTTTGTTGGGGCAGACCTCGGGGACACGGAGGCCTATCTGGGGCGGCTGACCCAGGCCCTGTGGGCGGCCATGGCCATGGTCCTATTGCTGGGACTGGCCGGTGGGCTTCTGATCAGTCGCAATCTGGAGCGTTCGATGGGGCGGCTCAATCGCGTCGTCCAGGCGGTTCAGAGTGGCGACCTGAAGGCCCGCGCCCGGGTGCGCAACAGCGGCGACGAGATGGATGAACTGGGCCAGGGCATCAATATCATGCTGGATCGGCTGGAGACCTCCATGTCGTCGATCCGCCATGCCGGTGATGCTATCGCTCACGACCTGCGCTCACCCCTGACGCGCATGCGAGCCAAGCTGGAGGTGGCATTGATCGATGCTGAGGCCGGCAAGATCGACGGCGTTGACGCTCTGCAGGTGGCTCTGGACGAGGCCGACAATCTGCTCAAGACCTTTAACACCGTGCTGTCGATCGCCCGGTTGCAGGCGGCTGCGGGCTCGGGGCGCACTCCCGATGCCGAGGTGTTTGACGCCGCAGACCTCGCCGTCGACATGGCCGACCTCTATGAACCGGCCAGCGAGGACAAGGGCGTGGAGTTCTCCGCCGAAATCGAGCGGGGCCTGATGATCAATGGCAACCGCCCCTTCCTGGCTCAGGCCCTGGCCAACGTCATCGACAACGCCATCAAATATACGCCAGCCGGCGGGGCGGTGAAGCTGCGGGCGCGGCGTCGAACTTCGGGCGAGATCGAGTTTTCCGTGACCGATACCGGCCCTGGCGTTCCGGAGGCCGATCGCGAGCGGGTGGTGCAGCGCTTTGTCCGTCTCGACAACAGCCGTACGNAGGCCGGGGCGGGGCTGGGGCTGGCCTTGGTCGGGGCGGTGATGGAAGCCCACGGCGGGCGTATCCAGATCGACGAAGGCCCGGGGCGTTTTGAGGGATCGGGACCGGGCCTGCGCGTGGCCCTGGTATTGCCGGCGGCAGGGGCATGACAGGGACGCTGGTTGACCTGCTGGTGCCGCCCGGGCCGGTCCTTGATGTGGCGGTGGTTGAGCGTCAACACGCCGTGCTGTGTCAGGCCGCGGACGAAGGTGCATGGCGCGATCTGCTGGATCAGGCCTGGCCGGCGATTGCACCCGTATTTGCCGCCTCCCCTTATCTGTTCAGCCTGGCCCGGCGGCGACCGCAGCTATTGCAGACGCTTTTGCAGGCCGAGCCATCGGCGCACCTGACAGATCTGCTGGGGCGCACGCGGGCCCTGGAGNGGGGAGTCGAAGAGGCAAGGGTGCCGTTGCGACAGCTGAAGTCCGAGCTGCATCTGCTGACCGCCCTGGCAGATCTTGGCGGTATCTGGTCACTGGATCAGGTCACCGGGGCGCTGGCCGATTTTGCCGATGTCGCCAGCCAGGCCGCGCTGCGGGCCGTGGCCCACGACCAGCGCGAACGGGGCAAGCTGATCAGTGGCCCAGAGGATGTGCGCGGTCCGGTGCCGGGTTTGTTTGGCCTGGCTATGGGCAAGCACGGAGCCCGGGAGCTGAACTATTCGTCCGATATCGATGTCAGCCTTTTCTGGGATCCGGATGGCCTGATCCCGGCGCTGGCTGATGACGTGGAACCGCAACGGTTTGTGGATCGCCTGGCCCATGCCTTCTCTGGCCTGATGCAGGACCGGACCGCCGATGGCTATGTGTTTCGGGTGGACTTGCGGTTGCGTCCTGACCCGTCCTCGACGCCGCCGGTGGTCGCTGTGCCGGTGGCCCTGCCCTATTACGAAAGCGTCGGACAGAACTGGGAGCGTGCCGCCTTCATTAAGGCACGTCCCATGCTGGGCGACCAGCGGGCGGGGGAGCGGTTCGTGCAGGCCCTGACGCCGTTCGTCTGGCGCCGCAACCTCGACTATCCGGCCATCCTCGATATCCAGTCGATCAAACGGCAGATCCACGTTCACAAGGCTGGCGCGGGGCTGGAGGCGGCCGGGGCCAATCTCAAGCTGGGCCGAGGCGGAATCCGCGAGATCGAGTTCTTTGTGCAGACCCAGCAGCTCATTCTGGGCGGGCGTGATGCCTCGCTGCGCAGTCCGCGCACCGTCGACGCCCTGGCCGATCTGGCCCGCACGGGCCACATCGCTGGGGCGGTCGCCGCCGAGCTGACGCAGGCCTATGGCCAGTTGCGGTCCCTGGAACACAGGGTGCAGATGCTCGATGACGAGCAGACCCATATTCTGCCCTTGGATCCGGATCGCCGTCGTGCGGTGGCGGCCCTGGCCGGGCAGGCCGATCTGCAGGCCTTTGATGCCTCGGTCCAGACGTTGCTGCTGGACGTCAACCGCCGCTATGGCGAGCTGTTTGCTGAGGCCGAGCCCCTGTCCTCACCCTTCGGTTCGCTGGTCTTCACCGGCATCGAAAATGACCCTGAGACTCTGCTGACGCTCGAACGGATGGGCTTTTCCGACCCTGCGGGCGTGGCGGAAACCATCCGTGGCTGGCATCACGGCCGCATTCCGGCAACGCGGTCGGCCCGCGGACGGGAGCTGTTCACCCGGCTGGCCCCGCGCCTGCTGACGGCGGTGGCCGAGACCGGCACGCCGGATGATGCCTTTCGACGCTTCTCGGTCTTCTTCGCCGGATTGAGCGCCGGGGTTCAGGTCCAGGCCCTGTTTCTCAATCAGCCCGACCTGTTTGAACTGATCGTTGGGGTCATGGCCTATGCGCCGCGTCTGGCCCGGACGCTGGGGCGATATCCGGCGGCTCTGGACAGCGTGCTGGACAGTCGTCTGTTGCAGAACCTCGATGAGGACAGCGGTCTGTTGGAGGTTCTGGATCATGCCACGTCCGGCGCTGAAAACGACTTCGAGGAGAGCCTGAACGCCGCCCGTCGCCTGCATCGGGACCAGATGTTTCGCATCGGACTGCAGGTTCTGACCGGTCGAGCGGATGCAGAGGCGGCCGGACGCGCCTATTCCTCGGTCGCGGACGGCATGATCCAGGCCATGGCCCGCGCGGCCTTGGCTGAGATCGTTCGCACCGCAGGCNCCCTTCAGGAGGGACAGGTGGCCGTGGTCGCGCTCGGCAAGGTCGGCTCGCGCGAAATGACTGCTGCTTCGGATCTGGATCTGATGACCGTCTACGCGGCACCGGAGGATGCCGTTGCGCCGCTGAAGGACTGGGCCCCGCCGGTCTGGTACGCCNGCTTCACGCAAAGAATGATCGCCGCCTTGTCGGCCCATACGGCTGAAGGCGGGCTGTATGAAGTCGACATGCGTTTACGGCCCGGCGGATCCAAGGGCCCCGTTTCCCTGCGCCTTTCTGCGGTGGAGGACTACTACGCCGGTGAGGCGGACACCTGGGAGTTCATGGCCCTGACGCGCGNNCGGGTGGTGTGGGCTTCCGACCCCTCGTTTGCGGGGCAGGTTCAACTGACGCTGGAGCNNGAGATCCTCCGGCGTCCACGACCTGAGGCGGACGTTCGGGCCGATGCGCGCCGGATGCGAGACCTGATGGCCCGGGAGCGGCCCGCCAGTGGCTTCTGGGACCTGAAACTGTCATCGGGCGGGCAGGTGGACGCAGAGTTCCTGGCCCAGGTCTCGCAGTTGGACCTGGCGGCCTCGGGCGGAGCCCTGACCGTGTCAACGCTTGAAGCCCTGAATGCGATGCCCGAGGTCGGCGCGGCCTGGCGGATGCAGCAGCGCCTCAGCCAGATCCTGTCAGCCGCATTTCATGAACGCCCCGACCCGGCACAGGAGCCGGAACGGCTGCAACGACTTCTGGCCCAGGCTGCCGGTTTTGACGATTTCCCCGATCTGATTGAGGGTTTGACCCGGGCGCGACAGGCCGCTCGTCAGGTCTTCGAAGCCCAGCTGCCGCCGGTCGCGGCGGAATCCTGACCGCCCCACGTTCTATTCGGGACTGTCCAGCCGGTTGATCCGGTCCGGACCTATTTGATGAAGGATAGAACATGTCCCAAATGACTTTGATCGGCGGCACGGTCGCCGTTGTTCTGGCCGCCGTGGCCGGCGTAGCCAGCGCACAACAGGCCCCGGCTCAGCAGGCTCAGCCCCGGCGCAGCACCGCAACCACATGGCCCGTATGCAGGCCGCCGATACCGATAGTGATGGCCGCATCAGCCGCGCCGAGTTCACCGCCAAGGCGGCGGAGCGCATGCGCGCTGCCGACAGCAATGGCGGCGGCAGCGTCTCCGCCGAAGAGCGCCAGGCGGCAGGGGCGGCCCACCGCGCCGAAGCCATGGCCCAGCGGTTTGCCCGTCTGGACACCAATAGCGGCGGCGCGATCAGCCGCGCCGAGTTCGAAGCGGCTCCGGCCCGTGGCGGCCGTGGTCAGCCCGGCGGTCGCGGCGAGATGCGTCGCGGTCGGCACGGCGGTGAGGGTCCGGCCATGGCGGGCCACATGGGCCAACGTCGTGATGGCCAGTCCGGACCGATGACCATTGCCCAGGTCGAAGCGCGTATGGGCGAGCGCTTTACCCGCATGGATGCGAACGGCGGCGGCTATCTTGACGCCCAGGAATCGGCGGGGGCTCGTGCTGCGATGGGTGAGCGGCGCCAGGAACGGCGTGAGCGCATGCATCAGCGTCGTGACGCCCGTTCAGCCATGCCCTCGCCTGCAACCCCGCCTTCAGAGTAAGACCATGTCGGGTTCGGCGGTCATGCATCTGTCGGCCCTGGGCAGACTGGAAACCCGAGGTCGAATGGCGACAACCGCCGATCCCGACGAAGACCTGGTGCGGCGGGCTGGAGGCGGTGACCCTGCCGCCATCCAGGCCCTGGTGGCGCGCAAGCTGCCCCGGGTCCTGGCCCTGGCCCAGCGCATGCTGAGTGATACCTTTGAGGCCGAAGATGTGGCCCAGGAGGCGATGCTGAAGGTCTGGAAGCAGGCCCCGACCTGGCAGCCGGGCAAGGCCAAGTTTGATACCTGGCTGCACCGGGTGGCCTTGAACCTTTGTTATGATCGTCTGCGTCGCCGCCGCGAGATCGCGACCGACGCAGTGCCGGAACAACGCGACGAGGGACCGGCCCCGGATCGCGGGCTCCTGGCCGCTGATACCGGGCGGCGCGTGGAGGCGGCTCTGGCCCAACTGCCGGATCGACAGCGCGAGGCCATCGTGCTGTGCCACTATCAGGAGCTGGGAAACATCGAGGCCGCCGACGTGATGGCGATCAGTGTGGAAGCACTCGAAAGCCTGCTGTCGCGCGGGCGTCGTGCCNTGAGAACGGCTCTGGCCGACATGCGGCCGAACGAGTGGGAGCGCATTCATGACCCGCGAACAGTTTCAATCCCTGGTCGGTACTNATGGATCCGACTGGCGGCGTTGGCCCGATGCGGTGCGAGCGACCGGACGCGCCTTCATTGAGAGCGATCCAACGGGTGCCCAGGCGGTGCTGGATGACGCCCTCTGGCTCGATACCCTGATGGATGGGGCTCCGCGAGTGGTGGTTTCGATGGACTTGCGGGACCGGGTTGTCGCCGACGGTACACACATCACAGGTCGGCGCGGTCTTGGCCTGATGAACCCGCTGGTGGGGCATCTGAAGTTTTTGCTGGGAGCCGGTTGGGCGGTTGCGGCCTGTGCGGGCGTCGTGGCCGGCGTCTTGTTGTCCTCTCAGCTGACCGCGAATATGCAAGCCGACACCGTGCTCTATCAGGCATCGCTGGACGGGGCCGACGATCTGGAGATTCTGGGGTGAACAACAAGACCCTCGCCATCGCTCTGGCGGTTTCGGTCGGTCTGAACCTGTTTGGGCTCGGAGCGGCGGGCGCGTTCTGGCTCAGCCAGTCCCGGACCGACGCGGACAATCATCGCGAGATGCCGTCCCCACGACAGCGCGGTGCCAACGAGATCGTCAGCGAACTTCCCGAAGCGGTTCGCGTCGATGTTCGCACCCGCCTGCGTGCCTCGGCCCTGGCCGCACGTCCTGATTTTGAGGAAGCCCGTTCGCAGCGCCGTGCTGCGGTCGCGGCCGCCAAGCCGAAACCTATGACGCCGATCAGGTTCGCGCCCTGTTGCAGGCATCGCGACAGGCCGAACTGCGCGCCGGGATCGACTGGAGTCCGATGCGGTGGAGCTTCTGGGGAGCTGTCGCCCCAGGACCGGCGCACCTTGTCTCGCATCCTGGTTCGCCGGGGACGGGGAGAGGGCGCAGGTGGACCACGCCGCCACCGTGGTGACGGCCGGCGTGCTCCGCCCCCGCCAGCGTCAAATCCAGCCGGCTGACGTCTCTGTCAGGACTGATGCGCGATCATGCGGCGCGGGCCTGGGAAACGGTTTGCGCCTCGGTGTCGCCCTGCGCCGCTGGCTGAATCAGCGGCAGGGTGAAGCTGACGGTCGTGCCGATGCCAGGCTCGCTGTCCATGGTCATGGAACCGCTGTGCATCTCAATGAGCGATTTGGTCAGGGCGAGCCCGAGACCGGTGCCCTGGGTGGTTTTGGAGTGCTGGCCTTCCACCTGCTCAAAAGGCTTGGCCAGCCGCTCGAGGTCTTCCTTGGCGATGCCGATGCCTGTGTCGGTCACGCTGATGCGCAGCACGTCATCCTCCTGGGCCACCCGGACCACGATGTCGCCGCCTTCCGGGGTGAACTTCACGGCGTTCGATATGAGATTCAGCATCACCTGTTTAAGCCCGCGCGGATCGGCATCCACGTCGGGCATTTCGCCCGCATCCAGCGTCAGAGTGAGCTCAGCCTCCTGAATCTTGCCGCGCATCAGCCGGATGGCATCTTCGCAGATCTCGACCACAGACACCTTCTCCAGGTGCAAGGTCATCTTGCCGGCTTCGATCTTGGCCATGTCGAGAATGTCGTTGATCAGGCTGAGCAAGTGCTGGCCTGACTTCAGGATATCGGTGGCATAACCCCGATAGCGATTATCGCCCAGCGGACCGAACATTTCGCCAGACATGATCTCTGAGAAGCCGTTGATGGCATTCAGCGGCGTGCGCAGTTCATGGCTCATATTGGCCAGAAACTCGCTCTTGGCCTGGCTGGCGGCCTCGGCCCGGGTCATGGCGATCTCGTATTTGCGGGCCAGAAGGGAGAGTTTTTCTTCGCGGTCTTCCAGTTCGGCGGCGGTGGCTTGCAGGGATTCGGAGTGGCGGCGGCGTTCCACTTCCTGAAGCTTGATGGCTGTGATGTCCGCAGCCGACACCACCGATCCGCCGTCCGAGGTAAAGCGCTCCACCAGTTGCAACCAGCGCCCGTCGTTCAGTTCGATCTCGCGGGCCCCGGCCCGGCCGCTNGGATGCGGGGTTTGGCTCTTGATGGCCAGGGCCGCGATCTGGTTCAGCTGTGCCTTCAGGGTGCCCTTGCGCACGGCACCCTGCTCAAAGCCGAAGGCGTCCAGAAAAGCCTGGTTCCAAAGCACCAGCCGCTCATTGCGGTCAAACAGGACAAAGGCGTCGGTGATGCTTTCGATACCATCGCGCAGGCGGCTCTCGGCAGCCTCGGCCTTGGCCTTGATCCGACGTTCCTCCGTGACATCCATGGCCACGCCCAGAATGGCCCCNCACCCTGATTGGCATCTCCGNCCTCGCGACTGGCCGCGCGCATCAATCCAGCGTGGCTTTCCCTGTTTGTCGGCGGCGGGGAAAGCTACCTCAAATGAACCGTAGGCTTCGGCCTGCCGCAGTCCATGCTGAACGGTCTCCCGGTAGCGGGGGTGGATAGAGGCGAGGACGGTCTCTTCCGGTACCACGCCGCGCTCGTCCAGACCCAGCAGTTCGGCCATATAGTCCGAGACCGTGACCTGGCCATCTTCGGTGTTCCACTCCCAAATGCCGCACCTGGCCCCCTCAACAGCCACCCGGAACAGGCGCTCGCTCGCCGCCCAACGCCGCCGGGCCCGGTGCTGGCCCGCTGGGCCAGCCACAGCNAAAACGATGACGATGAGGCCCAGAACGACCGGGATGGCCACGATCCAGAGGTCCTGGTACCAGGGTGCGGGTCCACTGGCAGGCAACCAGGCCACGGCGACCAGTCGTGTGCCCTCCACATCCGCCGAGACACGGAGATTCGCATCTATTCCGGCCGGAATGGCGACCCCAGCCAGCCTGCGCCCAGTGGGCCCCAGAAGGGTGTAGTTGACCTCATCATTGGGCTTGAGCAGCTCATCAGCCGGGATCCAGACGGTCCTTGCTGCCTGCCCCGGATGCTGGCTGCGAACAGCGATCTGCCCTTCGGGAACCTCTCGGCTGTGGGCCTTGGGGGCTTCGTCGATCGCGTGCTTCAGGCGTGTGGCGATGGCCTGCGCCTCTCGCTCAATCAGGGCATGTCGCAGGCTCTCGGTCTCGTCGACCGGCTGGGTGAGGTTGCGAGCCACCAGCAGAACATAGGCGGCGATGGCCAAGGTGAGCGTAAGAATGAGTNNGCGAAGCCACGCAGGCGACCCGCTTTCCCGGTCCCCGTTGCGACGCCCTGGCGTCAATATGCGGCGTTCGTTCGCCGCCACCGCATCCCCCGCATTCACCCGCTGTGGGGAATCTAGGTTGCTTCGGCGAATCTTGTCGACCCGCCGTCTGCGATTGCCACGGATTTTCCGTAGCCGTTGTAGCCAGGGCCGCAGGCGCGGCCCATTCGGTGCTCAGGCGGCCTCGGTGTCCAGGTCTATGACCGTGGTTGAGATCAAAATCTCGTTGATATCACGCAAGATTTCTCGACCGAGTTGAGCAACTTCACGCGTCTCGGGAGGCATCACCGGGCGCTTCGTCAACCGAGCTGACCAGCCGTTCGATGAGTGCCTTCAACCTGGGTGCCGCAACGATCAGTCGGGCCTGGTATTCGACCTTGTCCGGGTCGCGGTCATACTCAGCCCCCGGCACGCGCCAGCCGCCCCAGTCACTCGGATCTGTCACAACCACTGGATAGGTTCCGGGGAAAGGATGGTGTGCGCAGTCCTGGACATCCTGCCACTTGTTGCGAGCGCGCATCAGCCGCCAGCGATGCGCCTGACTGGACAAAGCATCGTCCACCGGCAGCATTAGCTCGTGGCTTTGGAAGTCGCGCCCCAAACCCACATCATAGGTGACGCGAACGGGTTCATCGAAGCCCTTGGCCCAGGTCGCGTTGACCTGGTCGACACGCGACCAGACCCCAACGCTCTCAACCCAGACCCTTTGCCCCTTCTGAAACTGCGCGCGCCATTCGTGGTTCCTCGTTTCTCGAACAAAGACAATGACCAAGGCCGGTTAATAGGGCGTAGCGGAATACTGTTAAGATCGCCTTTAAGTTGCTGCGTGATTTAGGATCAACCGTGGGCGACCTGGCAAATCGTCGGTCCCGGCTTTCCCCTCCCGAGGCGGGCGTTTAGGACGGGGAGACTTGCCAACGGATCTAGACCCCATGCCCACGTCTGCTGCTTCCGATGCCCGCGATCTGGCCCGGGGGCTGGGATTGTCGTCAAAGGTCTGGGCCGAGGACGACGATGCCCAGAACGTGCGCTGCCGGTCACCCGTCGATGGTTCCGCAGGTGCCGCGCTGAAATCCACGACCGACATCGATCAGGTTCTGGACACGGCACAGGAGGCTTTTGAGGTTTGGCGTCGGGTTCCGGCCCCGCGTCGCGGTGAGTTGGTGCGCCTGTTTGCAGAGGAGTTGCGGGCGGCTCGCCCCGACCTGGCGCTGCTGGTCACGTTGGAATCCGGCAAGATCGCTTCGGAAGGGCTGGGTGAAGTCCAAGAGATGATCGACGTGGCAGACTTTGCCGTTGGACTGTCGCGGCAGCTCTATGGCTTGACCCTGCCGAGCGAGCGACCGGGGCATCACATGCGCGAAGCCTGGCAGCCTTTGGGGCCGGTCGCCGTCATCTCGGCCTTCAACTTCCCGGTCGCTGTGTGGGCCTGGAACGCCTGTCTGGCGCTGGTTTGCGGTGATCCGGTGGTCTGGAAGCCGTCAGAAAAGACACCCCTGACAGCCCTGGCGACCCAGACGGTATTCGAGCGTGCGGTGGCCCGTTTCGGGGACGACGCGCCCAAGGGCCTTTCGCAGGTCGTTCTGGGCGGGGCCGAGGTGGGCGCAGCCCTGGCGGCTGACCCTCGCGTTGCCCTGGTCTCGGCTACGGGGTCCACGCGGATGGGCAAGGCGGTGGCCCAGGTTGTAGCCGGACGGCTGGGACGGTCCCTGCTGGAATTGGGCGGCAACAACGCCATGATCGTCACCNCCTCAGCCGATTTGGATCTGGCGGTCAGGGCGGTGGCGTTTTCGGCGGTTGGAACGGCCGGACAACGCTGCACCAGCCTGCGCCGCCTGCTGGTCCACGAGAGTGTCGTCGAGGATCTATTGCCCCGCCTGATGGCCGCCTACGACAGCCTGCAGATTGGCGACCCGCGTCAGGACGGGGTTCTGGTTGGTCCGCTGATTGATGAGGCTGCGGCCACCGCGTTCACCGCCGCGCTTGAACAGGCCCGCCGTGAAGGGNGGCAGCTTCTGATCGGCGGGCAACGGCTGGACCGACCCGGAACCTATGTCCGGCCGGCCATCGTGCGCATGCCAAGCCAGACCCAGGTGGTGCAGCATGAGACCTTTGCGCCCATCCTCTATGTCATAACGTGGCAGACACTGGATGAAGCCATTGCGCTCCAGAATGCCGTGCCCCAAGGCCTGAGCTCGTGCATCTTCACTGACCGCATCGGCGAGGCGGAGCAGTTTNTGTCGGCCTGGGGCTCGGATTGCGGCATTGCCAACGTCAATATCGGACCCTCGGGGGCCGAATNNGGCGGTGCCTTCGGCGGAGAAAAGGAAACGGGCGGTGGCCGTGAGTCCGGCTCTGATGCCTGGAAAGCCTATATGCGCCGGCAGACCCAGACGGTGAATTTCTCGGGTTCGCTACCGCTCGCCCAGGGCGTGCAGTTTGACCTGTGAACTTTGCTGTGAACCCGCCGTTCAATGGCCTTAACTGCAGTGCTAGTCTGATCCCATGACGATCATCCCCGACCGCCCGGCGCGTCCAACTCCCAAACTCAAGCCAGCCTCCTACCGCAGCCTGGTCATCCCGTTCGTTGTGGCGGGCCTCATGCTCGCGGCGTGGACCGGATGGTGGTTCGTTCTGGTGAACCAGATCGAGACCCGTCTGGACAGCCAGGCTCAGGCCCTGCGCGAGGCGGGCTGGCAGGTTCGATGGGCCAAAGCCGAAACCACCGGCTGGCCGTTCAGGGCTCGGCTGGCCGTGTCCCATATACAGATCATTGCGCCATCGGGTCAGNGGGTTTCCGCCCCCGAACTGGTGGCAGAAGCCAATGCCTACAATCCGGACCGATGGGTTATTGTAGCCACCGACGGGCTGGTTCTGTCGCGCGCCGCCAAGGGCAGGNTCGCGCTGCGTGGCGAGGCCCTGCGCATGAGCGTGTCGCACCTGCGACGAGCGATTCCTGACTTGCGCGTAGACCTGACCAAGCCGGTGTTCACGCCGCTGCCTGACGCCGACCCGTTCCCGATTGCTTCGGCGGAGCGCATCCTCTTCAACGCCCGGCCGCACATGCAGGGTGATCAGGTCGCGCCCGGCGATGACATGGACGTCAAACTGGTGCTGACCGAAGCGCGCGGCCGAACCAACGGGCCGGTTGAGNGGGCCACCCAGCAGGGCCGTCTCAGCGCTGATCTCGAAGCCGTGGTTGAGCGGGCTTCCCATTTGAAAGGGCCCGATGCTCAGGGGATCTTTTCCGCCTGGACCCGGGCGGGCGGTTCGCTGACGCAGGTTCGCGGTCGTCTGTCAGCAGGCGAGAGCCGGGCCGTCCTGACTTCTGACCGCCTGCGGGCGGGGGCCGACGGACGCCTGGAGGGCACGTTGCAACTCAATGCCGACAAGCCGTTGCCGGTCCTGGCCGGGCTGGCCCGCTCGCAGTCGGGTACCATCAATCGTGTCGGGGCTGCCGGAGCGGCGGCCGCCAGCGCGGTCACCGGCGGGGAGNGAAGCTCGGACATCGTGCTGGAGTTCAGGGACGGTCGCACATGGCTGGGACCTTTTGCCCTGACGCCAGCACCCAAACTGTTCTGATGCTCGAGGTCTGAAGCTGATGCTGACCGCCAGGCGGCGGATCTGGTTCTGCTGCAGGCGATGCAGGCGCGGGCCCTGCTGGGTCCTGATCCACGTCCTGATGCCCAGGCTCTGGCTCTGCGGTCATTGATCGATCAGGCCCCCGATGGCTCTCTGTTGCCATTGCTCCGGTCGATCTGGGGGCGGCTGGAGGTGGCGGGGCGACCGGCCCTGGCTGTCTACGGACAGGAGGCACAGGCCTTTGCAGCCGACCGCTTCGGGCTCATTTCGTNNCAGGTGGAAGATGCCGCTGCAGCGCTGACGGCGGCGGGGGCGNCGACCCGCGCCCTGATTGGCCTGGATGATCGCCCCTGGTGGGGGCGAATGCTGCTGCGGCCGGACCTGCGGGTCGTGGCTGCTTTTCCGGACGATGCCTGGGGCCGTCCGCGCGCCCTGTTGATTGGGGCCGAGGCGACAGGCCCGACCGGCGACGATCGCACCTTCTGGGTCACCGACAGCCCCCTGAAAGAGGCTGCGATCATTGACCGATTGGGCCAATCCGGGCTCGGGGCATCTCTGTTGGCCCAGGCCGGTGGCTTGAAGCTCATGATGCTCGCGGGCTATGTGCAGGCCCAGGACGGGCGACTGGATCATGCGCCCGGCAGATTGCGCGGGGTGATCGGCTCCGCACCTGTGTTTTGATCCAGAGACGAGAGCTCATGACCGACAGCGCCCCCAAGGCCATTGCGCCCAAGCCCGGCATTCTGGACATCGCCCCCTACGTTGGCGGCAAATCGCAGATTGACGGTGTGGCAGAGCCGATGAAGCTGTCGTCCAATGAGAACGCCCTGGGCGCCGGCCAGAAGGCCCGCGACGCCTATGCGGCGGCGGCATCGCAGATGCACATCTACCCGGATGGGCGGGCGGGCAAGCTGCGCCAGGCGGTGGCGGACCACCACGGGCTGGAGCCGGACCGGCTGATCTTCGGCAACGGCTCCGACGAGGTTTTTGCTCTGCTCAATCAGACCTATCTGATGCCGGGCGACAACATCGTCACCGGCCAGTATGGATTTCTCGCTTACCGGATTTCGGCCAAGGCCAATCAGGCCGAGGTCCGCCTGGCCNCCGAGCCGGACATGAAGGCCGAGGTTGATGCCCTCTTGGCGCTGGTCGATGACCGCACGAAGCTGGTCTATATCTCCAGCCCGTCCAATCCGACCGGCAGCTACAATACCGCCGAGGAAACCCGCCGGCTGCATGCGGCCCTGCCGTCGGATGTGCTTCTGGTCATTGACGAGGCCTATGCCGAGTTTGTCACTGAGGCGGACTGGGAATCGAGCTTCGCCCTGGCCCGTGAGGCGAACAACGTCATCGTCACCCGCACCTTCTCCAAGATCCACGGCCTGGGTGGTCTGCGCATTGGCTTTGGCTATGCCCCGCTGGCCGTGGCCCAGGCGGTGGATCGCATCCGTCTGCCGTTCAATGTGTCCCAGGCCGGGCTGGCAGCGGCGACGGCCGCCCTCGGCGATGAGGCGCATCAGCGGGCCTCGCGCGAGCTGGTTGCGACCTGGCGTCCGCGCGTGACCCAGGCCCTGCGCGGCTTCGGCTATGACGTGTTTCCATCCGCTGGCAATTNNTTTGTGCTGGTGCGGTTCAAGGATGCCGAAACCTCGGCGCGGGCCAACGAGTATCTACACACCAAAGGCATCATCGTGCGTCCCGTCGGCGGGTATGGCCTGGCTGATTGCCTGCGGATTACCATCGGCACCGAGGACCAGAACCGCGCGGTGATCGATGCCCTGAGCGAGTTTGCGGCGGGGTAATCAGCTGCGCCTGAAAATTCGGCTGGCACCCCAGCCAGTTAGGGCCGCCAGGACCACGCACAGGATGCCGTAAAGCCATGGCATGTTGTGGGCGAACTCAAAGATGTCGCGCTCGATGCCGACCTTCTCCACCGTCAGGGTCAGCTTTGCGACATCGACCGGCTGGCCATCCTGGAACAGCCAGACTTCGGCCTCGTAGTCGCCGGTCGGGGCCGTGGTCGGCAACTCGACCTGNGCGCGAAATAATCCCTGGTCGACGAACCGGACACCTTCAGGGTCGGTGTTATACAGCTCGGCATTCTCGCGCAGGCGGATTACGGCCCGACGCCACTCCAGATAGTCGTCTCCCAAGCGCGACACGACCACGCCGCGCACCCCGTAACGGGTCTCGATTCGGGCTTCCTCTGGCGCGTTGATCCGCAGGTGATCCAGCCCCACCGACAAACGGCGAAGCTCGCCGAAGTTGGCGATATCGTTCAGGGGCCGGGTAGAGGCGGTCATGTAGAAGCCCGGAGCGCCCTCGAACACGACCGGCCGACTGTTCAGCCACACCCCNATATTGCGGGTCTTTTTGACCAGACGCAGGGGCTCATCGGGGCCGCGCACCACCACCACCACATCGGTGGCCTGATCGGTGGCATTGAACACCGCCCCGTAGAGGACAATCGAAGCCCCGCGAAAGCTGGAATCGATANNTGCCCGGGCCTCGGTCAGGGCTGCGGCCACGCGCACGCCTTCGACCGTCTCGACTGTCTCAGCCGGGGCGGCGACGGTGGGCACTGGAGGCGATGGGGCAGCTGCGGCTTCTGCCTGGGCTGGTACCCGTGGGGCTGGAATGCCGGGGATGGCCACCGTTCGGCCCGGGGCCTGGGTCGTGGCCACGTCCTGTCCCAGCCCGCGTTCGATGGCGGCGGGCACGGGGGCGGGGGCATGTCGGCAAACATGTCTGCTTCCCCCTAGTCGGCTATGCCAGGCGCGATTGCGAACAGATCACTGGGGCGCACGAACAGGTCCAGTCCCATCTGGATGCCCACCAGCAAAACGATGAACCCCAGAACAGCCCTGAGTTCCTCCGCCCGGAACCGGCCCGACAGGCGCGCGCCGTATTGGGCCCCGACGACACCCCCGATCAGCAACAGGGTCGACAGCACGATATCGACCGTCTGGTTGCGACCTGCCTGCAACACGGTGGTGATCGCAGTGGTGATGATTATCTGGAACAGGCTGGTGCCCACCACCACGCTCGCTCGCATGCGCAGCACATACAGCATGGCAGGCACCAGGATGAACCCGCCACCGACCCCNATGATCGCCGACAGAATGCCAGCAAATGCACCCAGCGCGAGGGGCGGGATGGCAGAGATATAGAGTCCAGATTTTGGAAAGCGAACCTTCCATGGGAGGCCGTAAAGCCACAGCGGTCGCCGCCGGTCCTTGCGAGGTGCTGGCTGGCCGCGGCGGCGCCGCAGGATTGTTGCCAAACTCTCGTTGAGCATCAGACAGCCAATGGCACCCAGGAACACAAGATAGGTCAGTGACACCACCAGGTCTGCCTGGCCCAGCAGGCGCAGGTAGCGGAACAGCTCGACCCCGACGAGGGCTCCCAAAGCCCCNCCNGCCGCCATGATACCGCCCATCCGAAAGTCGACCGAGCCCTGGCTGGAGTAGCTGATCACACCCGAGGTCGAAGAGGCGACAACGTGGCTGGCCTGGCTGGCCACGGCGACGGGCGGCGGGATCCCCAGAAAGATCAGGATCGGGGCCAGCAGGAAGCCTCCGCCAATGCCGAACAGCCCGGACACAAAGCCAACGGCCGCTCCCAGCAAAAGCAGGATCGGCCAGCTCACCGAAACCTCGGCGATCGGCAGGTAGAGATCCAAAGCGTCAGAGCCTTCCTGAGACGTGGGAGCCTCGGCCCCCATCCGAAACCACGTGATCAAGGCTCATAACCCGCGTCGTCATTGCCCGCCACCCGGCGGCTGACGATCGCCGGTTCCGATCAGGCCATGGGCTCTGTCTGGAAGGCCTCAACCTGGGCTCGCGCCGCCGTGCGTTGACCTGCTGTCAGTTGCGGCTCAACGCGATCGGCACCGGCCTGGGCTTCATCATCGCCCGCCCGCGCCGCGATCAGATACCAGGCGAAGGCCTGGGTCAGGTCGACCGGGATGCCCTCGTCGCCGTTCTCATAAAGGCGAGCGACGTTGTACTGGCTGTCGACCAGTCCCTGATCGGCCGACTTCTTGAGCCAGGCGAGGGCTTCGGTGCGGTTCTTCGGACCGCCTTCGCCCTCATACAGCATCATGCCGTAAAAATGCTCTGCACGGGCGTCGCCGCTCTGGGCGGCCCGGAAGGCCCAGGCGCGGCTCTTGACCAGATCGACCGATACGCCCTCGTCGCCATTCTTGTAGAGGTTGGCCAGGTGGTTCTGGGCCTCAACATTGCCGATTTCAGCGGCGCGATCNATGGTCTGCAGGCCCTCAGCCTTGCCCGCATCCATTTCCTCGACGGCCTGGGCATATAGCTGCGCGCCCTCGGCAACCGCCTCCGGCGAAGGCGTCAGGGCCACGGCTGCCACGGGATCATCGATGCCGGTTGAGTCGGGTGTCAGTCCGGGCAGGCCGATCTGTTCGCCGGTCAGCTGGGTATAGCCGACGGCCGCTGCTGCGGTCAGAACCATGGCCACGGCAGAGGCCCCCAGGGCCTTGCGCACCGTGCTCCCTTCACGGCTTGCCTCACTGTCCATCCGCTCCTGCAGGCGGGACTTCCCGCCGCGCTTCAGGCCAAAGCCACGCTTGGCCTTGGGNGTATCGGCGGTTTCCGGGCTGGCCATGGCGGCCCGGGCGGCGTCGATGGTCTGGCGGGTCGAGGAGGCGCGACCGGCGGCGGCGGCGGCTNNCAAGGCGGCCGGATCGACGAATTCCGTCTCGGCTTCGAAGGGGAACTCTTGATCGTTGATCGACTTGCGCNNTGCAGGAGCCGGATCGGTCGCTGCCAGCACATCCGAGATGTCGGCTCCGCCAAACGGACCTTGGCTACCGAACCCGGCGACCGGGGCCTGCATTTCAGGGCCGAATGCGGTGGCCACATCCGGCATTCCTTCCGCCNNAGGGACGGGTGTAGCCGTCCGCAATGCCTGCGGCCTGCGGNNACCGAAGGGATCCTGCAAGGAAGCGGTAGGTGCCGCCTGCGCCTGGACCGTAGCCGGTCCAGGCTCCATGAAGCTGGACCCCGCCCCGAAGTCACCCGGGAAGGCCCCGACCGGCTCCTGGACGAAATCCTCGGCCCAGGCGGGTGTTGGGGCGGCAGCAAAGATCGGCTCGACCAANCTCGGCCGTCGTGGAAGCGCGCGGTGCCACCGTCGGATTGTCGCCCGCCCTGATCGCCTCGCGGGCCTCGGCCAGCAAACGCGTCGTGCGCTCTTCGGACTGGCGCATCCTTTCGGCCAGTTCGCCGGAAGCCCGATCATAGCGTTGCTCGAACCGTTCTGTGGCCTCGGTCAGTTTGTCGTTGATGTCCTCGAGGACTTGAGTGTTCTTGTGCTCGGATTGGGAAATCCGGTCACTNNCAGACGTTCAGAAATGCGGGTGATCTCGCCGCCCAGTTTTTCGAGGGCCAAGGCGTGGCGGTCATCAGCAGAGTTCTGGCGTTGCTCCAGGGCCTGGCCCAGGCGCACCAAGTTGTGCTCGACCTTCTTGTCGGCTTCGGCAAAATCACGGGCAACCTTCTGACCGACCTGATCCATCAGGCGCTCGAACTGACTGCGGCTATCGCGCTCCATACTCACGATGCGGGTATCCAGGTTCTGGGCGATGCGAACCACCTCGCGACCCATGGCCTCGACATCGCGAACCGCTCGATCCTCGGAAGATTTGACCTTCTCGCCAATGGCCGCCAGCGCCTGCTCCAGGCGGCTCATGCGGTTGTCGCTCTCGCTGGTCTCCAACCGACGGATCATCTCGGAGCGATTGGCTTCGACCGAGCGGGTCAGGCTTTCAGCCAGCTTTTCGAATCGGTGCGCATCAGCCGGGGCATCGGATGCCCGCCGGGTTTCCACCTGCCGCAGGCGTGTGTCGAGATCGGCAAACGTCCGCTCCAGCCCGCGCAGGGCCTCCCCNGTGCGCGACTGCGCCGCATCCAGGCGGGCCGCAGCCTGGGCCAGGAACTCGGCCGTCGGGCCGGTGTGGGCGGGCGCGGGCACCGGTGCGGCCTTTTCCACGGCATCCATGCGCTGACGAAGCTCAAGAGCTCCGGTGCGCTGACGCTCCTCCATGTCATAGAGGCGGCTCGACAGGGCCGCCATCGACGTCTCCATCTTGGAGAAGGCTTCAGACGTTTGAGGCCCGGTCTCCATTTCGAAGCGGCGCAGGCGGCGGTGGCCCTCTTTCAGCTCTTCGGAGATGTCTTCCAGCCGGCGTATGCTGGAGCCATTGGTGTTGGCCTGCTCATCCAGCCGACGCATCAGGCCGGCGACAGCCTGGTCTACGCCTTGAATGGCAATGGTCGAGCGCCGCTCGGACGCCTCCAAACGCTCGGCAATGGACTCAATCGCATCCGACAGGCGTTGGTAATCGCCTCCGCCAGAGCCGTAGACATCATCCATGCGACGGCTGCGGCCCCGGCGGTCCACACTGTCAGAGGCATGACGGCGGTTTGACAGGGGCACGACGCCGTCCTCCTCATCGTCCAGGATCATGGTGTTCAGCCACTCGCCGAGAGTCATGCCGGAGCGCCGGGCGAGATCCTTTGCGATCTCCCGGGCACGCGGCTCGATTCCCTTAACGCTCCACGGCGCTGCTGCGCTCACTGATTCGCCTCCCGACCTTTCAACCACGACGCTAGACGCCAAGATCAAGGGTGTAAACGCGCTGTTAACCCCAAGATGTGGGGTCGGGCAAAGATGCTGTGGAAACATGCCTGACCCATGGGACTTGTCGGACAAACACGGTTAACGACCTGTAAAGATTAACCGCCTGGAAAGGTCTGTGGCGGGTTGGAGGATTGTCTGTGCCCCTGACTTTGACGCTCGCCTTGCTGNGTGCTTTCCGGGGTATGACCGTATTTGCGGGCTGGCGGNGGGCCCAGTCGCCCGACCCGCTAAAGGGCCCGCGCATGGTGCCCTGGCGATTCGTCATGCTGTTGAGCGGGGCCGTGACGGTCCTGTTGCTGATTCACCTGGCGGCCCTGGCCGGGCACCGACACGATCCGTGCTGCCCATGGGCGGTCGCTAGGACCAGGGGGATTTGCGACGGGGACTCAACCAGCGTAAGAAAAAGTGGACAGGCCGGGCCGCCTGCGGAAGGCTTACAGCTGAGTTTCTGGAGGGGCGTTATGCGTCGTATTTGCGTGGGTCTGGGGGCCATGGCGATGGCCCTGGGTGTGCTGGCGTCGCCGGCAGTGGCCGGGCCGGTAGAGGGTCTGCGCGTGCTGTTCTACCTCCCCGACAGCGTTGAGATGGCGGGCAGTTCGCAGCGCGACATCCAGCTAGCCCTGGCTGAGCACCGCAACAATCCCGGGGCCAAGATCGAACTGGTCGGTCACTCCAACTGCTTTGAAGATCAGCCGATGTATTTGTCGGAACAGCGCACCCAGATCGTGGCCGACGCCTTGGTTCAGATGGGCGTGAGCCGCGACGACATTTCCATGCGCTGGGTCGGTGGGGCCGAGGCTGGTCCGGGCAATGCCCTGAACCAGCGCGTCGACATCAAGTTCGCCGACGCGAACTGATCGCCCTCAGGCTGCAATCCTAACCGGCAAAGCACCAGGCCAGCACGGCCTTTTGGGCGTGGATGCGGTTCTCCGCCTCGTCCCAGATCAATGAGCGCGGGCCGTCGATGACCGCATCGGTCACTTCCTCGCCCCGGTGCGCGGGCAAGCAGTGCAGGAAGACGGCATCACCCTGGGCCTGATCCATTAGACCGTCATCGACGGTGTAGCCCTCGAACGCATCCAGCCGGGCCTCGTAATCCTGATCGCCCATGGACACCCAGGTGTCGGTGACCACGACGTCGGCCCCGCGCACGGCCTCGGCCGGATCGCTGGTCAGGGTCACGTGATTGCCGCCGATGGCCAGATCGCGCAGGTCGGGATGGTATTCGGCCGGGCAGGCGACCTGCAGGTGGAAGCCCAGCTTGGGGGCCGCGTGCATAAAGCTGTGGCAGACATTGTTGCCATCCCCGACCCAGGCGATGGTCTTGCCCGCAATCGGCCCGCGGAACTCCTCGATCGTCATGATGTCCGCCAGGATCTGGCACGGGTGCGACCGGTCGGTCAGGCCATTGATCACCGGCACGGTGGCCACGCGGGCAAAGCGTTCGACGTCCTCATGGTCGTTGGCGCGGATCATCACCGCATCGACCATGCGCGACAGGACCCGGGCGGTGTCCTCCACCGGCTCTCCGCGGCCCAACTGCATGTCCCCGGCATTGGCGATGATCGAGGCCCCGCCAAGCTGGCGGATGGCGGCATCAAAGCTGAAGCGTGTGCGGGTGGAGTTCTTCTCGAACACCATGGCCAGCACCCGGTCGCGCGCCGGAGCATCAGCGTCGACCCAGCCCTTGGGCTTGCCCAGCCGGGCCTTCTTGCGCGCGTGGGCATCATCGAGAATGGCGCGCAGATCTTCGGCGCAGAGGCGGTGGATATCAAGGAAGTGGCGGGTCATGAGCGTTCGGATTGTTGTGAGCGGAGGGTCGGGCAGGAAGGGTTCACCACGGAGAGCACAGAGTGGGCACGGAGGGCACGGAGGTAACGACTTCCCTTTGGCAACTCACAGAACGAGGCGTCGAATACCATCCTTGAGCCTCACCGAGTTGAAGTTGATCAGATATCCCAGACGCACATCTGAAAATCTAAGATAGGTCAGGACCTGGGCCATATGGATCGACGCCAGGGCGTCGATCGACTTGATCTCGACAACAACGCATCGCTCAACCAACAGATCAAGACGGAATCCGACATCCAGCCGGGTGTCGCGATAGGTGACGGGGACGCCGACCTGGCGCTCGACCAGCAGACCCGCAGTCACCAGCTCCTCGGACAAGCAATGCTCATAGACGGATTCCAGGAGGCCGGGGCCAGTATGTCGTGCACCGCGAAAGCGGCTTTCAATACTGCAGTTCCCACGTCGTTCACACGTTCGGGAACCGGTTCACGTTCTCCGTGTCCTCCGTGCATCCTCTGTGCTCTCCGTGACGAACCTCCGGTCTAGCCAGCTGCCCCCATCTTGCCCCGGGCCACCTCACAAGCCTTTTCAAACCGGGCGATGGCCTCGCTGGCATCTTCCATCGACAGGTTCAGGGGCGGCAGCATGCGCACACAGTTGTCGCCGCCACCGGCCACCAGCAGATGCGCCTCATCACGCGCCCAGCCCATGAAGTCGCGGTTGTTGGGCTTCAGCTTCATGCCGATCAGCAGGCCCTTGCCGCGCACGTCCTCGATCACGTCCGGATAGCGGTCCTTCAGGCCGTTGAGCTGCTGCTTCAGGAAGCCGGCGACCTCATTCACATGGGCCAGGCTGTCGGGTTTGGACAGCTCCGCCAGGGCCACCGCGCCGACCGCCATGGCCAACGGATTGCCGCCGAAGGTCGAGCCATGCACGCCCACGACCATGCCCTTGGCGGCTTCGGTCGTGGCCAGGCAGGCCCCGATGGGNAAGCCGCCGCCCAGGGCCTTGGCCAGGGCCATGATGTCCGGGGCGATGCCGGCCCATTCGTGGGCCCACAGCTTGCCCGAACGGCCCATGCCGCACTGAACTTCGTCAAAGATGACAAGCACGCCGTATTCGTCGGCCATCTGGCGCATCCAGCGCAGATCTTCTTCCGGCGTGGCGCGACAGCCGCCTTCGCCCTGCACAGGCTCCAGGATGATGGCGGCGGTGGTCGGAGACTGGAAGGCGGCCTCTAGCGCGTCGCGGTCGCCCCACACCAGCTGGTGGAATCCCTCCATCGGCGGGCCAAAGCCGTTGGTGTAGTTCGGGTTGGCTGCCGCATTGATCGCGCCATAGGTGCGACCGTGGAACGAGCCGTCAAAGCCATAGATATCGATCCGCTCCGGCTGGCCATTGGCGACGTGATACTTGCGGGCCGTCTTGATGGCGCACTCGACGGCTTCGGTGCCGGAGTTGGTGAAGAAGACCACATCGGCGAACGACCGCTCGCACAGCATGTCGGCCAGCTTTTCCTGCCCGGGAATGCGGAAGATGTTGGACACGTGCCACAGCTTCTCGGCCTGATCCTTGACCGCCTGCACCAGCCTAGGATGGGCATGGCCCAGACCGTTGGTAGAGATGCCCTGGACGCAATCCAGATACTCGATCCCGTCCGTCGACCACAGGCGAGCTCCCTGGCCACGCTCCACAGACAGCGGTGCGCGATTGTAAACGCCCATCAGGTGCTCGGTGGACATGGGACCTCCAGAAGTCTTGGCAGAAAAGAATGACGGCCCCGCGCAAAAGCTACGGGACCGGGAAAGGCATGCGGGCCTTGTCGGCCTGCGACCAGCGTTAGTCAACACCACGCGGCGTCTGTGTCCTCACCGCGTCAGAACCCCATCCAGCGCCTTTATGATCTCGGCGTAGGTGCGGGCGGCGGTGCGGACGGTGGCGGGGTCCAGGTGCTCCAGGGTGTCGCCTTCGGAATGGATGCGCTGGAACACGGCGGGCACGAAGTCCTCGGCCAGGCCATTGGGCCGCCCGCCATTGAAGGCCAGCCACATCTGGTGCGCTCCGATCCGGTCCTGGAAGCCCAGCGACACGACCGGTGCTCCGGCCGCCGAGAAGGCCCTGTCATCGCTGGGCGGATAGACGGGAAAGCCAATGCAGGTCAGGGCCAGCTCGACACACATCGTCTGCACCACGCGGGTGACGACGGCGGACTGCGGCCCGTTGTTCTGGCCATACATCATCGTGTCGCCATAGGCGGCCACGTCCGAGTTGACGACGGCGGCGACATTGTCGATGCCATGCGCCTCGATCCATTTGCGCGCCCCGATCAGACCCAGCTCCTCCTGGTCGAACAGGATCACCTGCACGTCGCGGCCCAGGTGCTGGTTACGCAGATGCTCGGCGGCCTGGATCACCGCCACGACCGATCCGGCATTGTCGATCACCCCGTCGGCCAGCCGCCCGCTGTCCAGGGTTACGGCATCATAGTGGGCCACCAGCAGGATAGGCTCGGGCGCGTCTTCGATGTCGGCCACGCCGGCGACCTGAAAGGTGATGTTGCGCCCTTCCATGGGTCCGGTCTGGCGATTGCCGCCCTCAAAGGTCTCGACCTGCGGCTCAAACCCGGCCGCGCGGATCAGGGCCATGGCTGCCTCGGCCCGCGCCGCATTGGTCGGCTGGACAAAGCTGGCCACCTGCTCGCGCGTGCGGGCATTCAGAATCGCTTCGTCAGACGCCGGGCCCTGGGCCAGTGCAGGGAAGGCCAGAAGGGTGCCGACAAAGGCTAAGGCAACAATACGCATGAAAAAGCTCCTCAGATACGCCGCGAGCATGGGTCCAGCCCGGCAACCGGGTCAAGGCGGGTCAATCGCCGGGTCGAGGTGTGAGCCGAGGTCGGAAAGCCGGGGCCGACACCGATCAGGCCGTCAGGCCCGCTTTCAGTTCTTCCAGGCGCAGCCAGTCAGTTTCCGCCAGGTCCAGGTCGGCCCGGGCTTCTTCGGCGGCCTTCATGGCCCGGTCGAAGGCCACANNGGGTCGCGGGCGTAGAGGTCCGGGTCGGCCAGCACGGCCTCGTGCGCGGCGATCTGATCGGGCAGGGTTTCGATCAACCGCTCGACCTCCTCCAGCCGCCGGGCATCCTTGTAGGAGAGCTTGGCGGGCTTGCGATCTGCCGNNCGGCTGGGGTGGGCGGTGCCGAGGCAGACGCGGGCGGGGCGATGCCGCCACTTCTTCCACCGCGCTTTGCACCGTCCCCGCCCCCATGGGGGACGAGGAAAGGAAACCCGGATTCTGCCGCAGGAAATCGCTCCAGCCGCCCGGCGTTTCGACCACATCGCCGCGCCCGTTCAGCGCCAGGGTCGAGGAGGCCAGCCGGTCGACGAAATCGCGGTCGTGGCTGACCAGGATCAGGGTGCCGTCGAAGGCTTCGAGCAACTCTTCCAGCTTGTCCAGTGTCTCCATATCCAGGTCATTGGTCGGCTCGTCCAGCACCAGCAGATTGGCGGGCTTGGCCAAGGCGCGGGCGATCAACAGGCGGCTGCGTTCGCCGCCCGACAGGGTTGAGATCGGCTGTTTCAGCTGGCTGTCCTGGAACAGGAAATCCTTGGCATAGGCGGCCACATGCACCGACCGCTCGCCGACCAGAATGCTGTCGCCGCCGCCGGGCGTCAGGGCATCCCACAGGGTCATGTCGTCCCTCAAACCGTCGCGGGCCTGATCCAGATAGACGACCTGCAGATTTGACCCCAGGCGCACCGTGCCAGCATCCGGCTCCAGCTCTCCCAGCAACAGCTTGACCAAGGTGGTTTTGCCCGCCCCGTTTGGCCCGACGATGCCCAGTCGGTCGCCGCGCAGGATGCGGGTGGTAAAGGGTTTCAGGATGGTGCGTGCGCCGAAGCTNTTCGACACCCCNTTCAGCTCGGCCACCAGCTTGCCGGAGGTGACGCCGGTATCCAGGCTGAGGTTCAGTTCGCGCGGCAGGTCCTTCAGGCGTTCGGCCCGGTCCAGCCGCATCTGTTGCAGCCGTTCGGCCCGGCCCTCATTGCGGGTGCGCTGCGCGGTGATGGAGCGATAGAAGGTATAGGTCTCGGCCTCGATCTTCTTGGTCAGGCGACGAAGGCTCTCGGCCTCTTCTTCCTGCACCTTGGCGGCCCAGGTGTCGAAGGCGGCAAAGCCCTTGTTGAGGGTGCGCACCTTGCGGTGTTCCAGCCAGTGCACCGTGTCGGTGATGCGGTTCAGGAAGGCCCGGTCGTGGCTGACCACCAGAACGGCCGAACGGCTGGACAGGATCTCTTCCTCCAGCGTCTGGATGGCCAGGATGTCCAGGTGGTTGGTCGGCTCATCCAGCAGCAGCAGTTCCGGCTCCTCGGCAAAGGCCTTAGCCAGGGCGGCGCGTCGCGTCTCGCCCCCNGACAGGCGCTGGGCGGGCTTGTGGGGNTCAAGGCCGAAGGTGGCCAGCCAGCTTTCCGCCTGCCACCGCTCGGCAGCACCGGAGGCGGCATAATCCAGAAGTGTTTCGCCCTTGATATCCGGCTCCTGGGGGACATAGGCAAAGCGGGTGCCGGCCTGAACGGCGCGTTCGCCCGCGTCCGGCTCGATCAGGCCCATGACCAGCTTCATCAGTGTCGACTTGCCTGCGCCATTGCGACCGACCAGGGCGGCGCGGCTGCGGGGNGCAATGGCCATGTCGACACCCTCGAACAGGGGGCGGGGGCCGTCCTGCAAACGGACGTCTTTCAAGGCGATCAGGGGGCGGGCTTGGCCATGGTCGGGGCAGATAGAGGGCCAAGACCCTTAAGCCAAGGGCCTCAGGCCTAGGGAAAGTGACAGATCAGGCCTGACCGTTGCGCTTGCGTAGCTTGGGGCGGGTCTGAGGCCATGGCATCTCGGCCAGGGCGGTAATCAACGTCGGTGTGACCAGGGCAATGGCAAAGCCCGTCAAGGCGAGATGCAGACCCGTCGGACCCTTGTTGCTGACGCTGATCGCGAGAATGATGGCGACCACCCAACCCAGACGTCCCAGGACCATCATCGCCCCGCGCCACGGTTGCAGGTCGGGAACCGGTAGCAGGCGTCCTGGTACGGCTGCCAGGCAGGTCATAGCCAGCGCCAGTGCTCCCATCAGGGAGCCCGCGGCGAGGAAGGCCAGCGTGATGGCCATAACTGACAGGGTGATCAGGCTCCCTGCGATCTGGCGGCGGCGCGGCTCATCCAGGTGAAGCCATTCATCCAGCAGGGCATGGCGCCCCAGAAAAGCCACCAGCCCCAAGCCCACCAGGGTCACGCTCATGGGATCAGTGCGGCCGCCCAACATCTGCGACAAGAGGGCTGGTGTGACCAGCAGTACCCAGGCAGAAGAAGCCGAAACCCACGTTGTTGCCGGTCAGGGGCAGCTTGCCGACATGGCTGGTGGTAAGTCGGGTCCAGACGGCCAGGATCAACCACAGGAACAGCAGCCCGACCAGAACGGCCATATGCCATGGCGTCGGCAAGGGCGGCACCATGGCACCGATCAGCGTCAGTACAGCCGCAGCCAGCCAGCCAAACCGCAGGGTGGCTGGCTTCTGCCAGGATTGTCAGCCTGCCAACGTCGTGAGGGCTCTGCGACACCGCGCAGCCAACCGATGCCGAGGCCGACAAATGCGCCCAGTAAAACCAGCCAAGCGGCCAGGGCATCCAGCGGCGTGGGATTCTCGAAGACGCGTCCGGCCATTATCATGGCCGTCACCAATGGCGGGCCAAAGATTGCGAACAGCAAAAACATTGGGCCCAGACGCGGTGCCTCGAACAGGTCGCGCCACCACTGGACCGTGGCCGGAACGAACCTTTCCGACAGTTGCGGGAGGTCATAGTCGGCTCTGTCCAGCAAGGTCCAGACTTCGCGCACCAGGCCAGGGGTAAGCCGCGCCTCCAGCACAGAGCGCCGGGTGATGGGCTCGCAAAGGGCCTTGTAGGCGCGGTGGTGCTGGCTTTCCGGGCGTTGGATGCGCCGCAGTTCTGCCAGTGCCTCGCGGCGGCGCAGGGCGGCTTGGGCATGGCGCAGGTCGACACCGACGCGGGCATTGTCCCAGCCGAAATAGTGCGCCACCGGATCGATCAGACCCGCCGTCGCGTCGCCCGGTCGCATCAGCAGATCGGCCAGCCAGTGCTCGGTTCGTGCGTGAACCGACATCGACGCCATGGCCGGGGATCGCAGGACTCTCAGCAGCGCCTCCAGCGCGGCCTCGTGGTTGTTGGGCTCGGTGCCAATCTGCTGGTTCAAAGCCCGGATGAGGTCTTCGTGATCTCGGGCCTCCTTCCGATTGGCTTCCAGGGCGGCGGCGATGTCCGGGTCGATCGGGGCCTGACCGGGTGCGGCGGATTCAACGGGCTCCGCGCGGGTCCAGTCCGGGCTGCTCTCACCATCATCCCAGCCGGTGCCTGCTGCGCGGTCGCGCGACTGCCAGGGCAAAGCCTCAACCTCGTCCCAGCTCGACCTTTCGACAAAATCGTCCGAACGCGGAGTACCGTCGTCAGAATCCGGTTCCGGCCCGTCGCCGGCGGGAGGCTGTGGCACAGCCCATCCGCCCTTGGCCATCCGCATGGCCTGATCGTGCGCCTCACGCAGGGCCTGGAACCCCGCCGGATCATCCTCCGGATGGACCGTCTTCAATTTCTTCGCATAGGCGCGGCGGATGTCCCGCTCATCATTGGTTGGGGGGATGCCCAGGGTCTTCCAGATGGAGCCCCTCACAGCCAGGTCTCACCCTCAAAGCGATCAAGGGTCGCACTCAGTTCGCTGCGGGCCTGCTCGATATCGCGCGGGTCCTGCCGTTCGAGCACCGCCTGGAACTGGCCGATCTGTTGACCCAACCAGTGGCGCTGATCGCCCAAGGCCTCCTCATAACAACGGTTGGCGCGTGCCAGGACCGTCTTGTTGGCATCGTCGTCACGCGGGTGCCGTTTCAGCCTGGCCAGAGCCTCGCGGCGTTTTTCAAAGTTTGCGTCGTTGCGGACATCTTCATCGGCAATGACCAACTGACGGGTCTCGCCGGTCTTGGGGATGGTGACGTCAACTTCAAGTAGGCCATTGATATCGTAGGTGAATCGCACATCAATATGAACGCTTCCAGCGGGTCCGGACGGTATCGGCACTGACACCATTCCCAGGTGAATATTGTCGTCCAGATTGCGGCTTTCCCCTTGATAGATGGGGATCTCCACCACCCTTTGGCTGGCATGCGAGTTCGAATAGTAGTTGACGCGGCTGGCCGGGATGACGGTGTTGCGTTCGATCACCGGCGAAAAGGTGATGCCAAGGTGGCGACCGTCCGGGGTGGTTTCGCCGGCCCCGACCCCTAGGGAATAGGGGCACACGTCGGTCATCACCACTTCCTTCAGGGCCGCGTCACGGCTCTTCAGTCCGGCCTGGACGGCGGCTCCCAAGGCGACGGCTTCATCAGGATTGACGGCATTGGCCGGGAAGCGACCGAACATGCGGGTGATGGCCCGGCGCACGATCGGCATGCGCGTCGAGCCGCCGACCAAAATGATCTCCGACAGATCTTCGGAGCGGATGCCGCTGTCCCGCAAGGAGCGCAGCACCGGCTCCCGCAGGCGATTGATCAGGCTCTGGCTCAAGGCCTCAAAGTCGTCTGCGGTGACCTGCCGCTCATAGGCCTTGTCCTTCCAGGTCACGCTCATGGTGGTCGAGGGACTGTCCGACAGCGCCCGACGGGCACGCTCTGCGGCGTGGCGGATGCGTTCGCGCAAGGTCGGGTCGCCGCGATCCTTGTCCGGGATGTCCTGGCCGGCGGTGCGGCGAAATTCCTCGATCAGAATGTCGTTGAAATCTTCCCCGCCCAGGCGGTTGTCGCCGCTGGAGGCTCTGACTTCGATGATACCCTCGAAGATTTCCAGCACCGAAACGTCGAAGGTGCCGCCGCCCAGATCAAAAACCAGGAACCGGCTCTCGTCGCTCAGCTCATGGATGCCATAGGCCAGCGCCGCCGCGGTCGGCTCGTTTAGCAACCGCTCGACTTTTAAGCCCGCCAGTTCCCCGGCGCGTCGTGTGGCCTTGCGCTGCTTGTCGTTGAAGTAGGCCGGGACGGTGATCACCGCCTCGGTCACGGGCTCACCCAGAAAGGCCTCCGCGTCAGCTTTCAACTGCGCCAGCACCAGGGCCGACAGCTCCTCGGCCGAATAGGACTTGCCGCCCAGCCTGGTCTCACGGTTGGAACCCATGAAGCGTTTGAAAGCGGTGATGGTGTCCTCAGGGTGGGTCGACTGACGTTCCCGGGCGGCCAGGCCAACCAGCAGGGACTTTGTATCTGCATCCCAGCTGACCGCCGAGGGCGTCAGCACATGGCCCAGGGAGTTAGGGATCAACTCCGCCTTGCCGTCGCGCCAGATAGCCACCGCAGAATTGGTGGTGCCCAGATCAATACCGATAATCACGCCTGCTCCTGCGCCCCAAAACCTGCGGAGTGATCGCCGCGTCCATGCGCCAGACGCCTCGTAGCGTGGCCAGCAGCAGGGGAAAGGAGATCGCATCCAGATCGAGGCTCGCTAACGATTCCTTGGCAATAGAAGTGCCAGTGTGGGGGCCTGATTTGGCGGAGGGTGGCATGAGCGGGGCGGCGTTTGATCCCGTCACACGTCTGACTTCAGCGGCTCAGGCTCTCTTCCAGATGCCAATTTCGGCTCTGGCCCTGATGTCGACTGACGGTGCATTTGTCCGGGCCGGTCAGGGCATCGGCAACAAGCTCGTGCGTGTCGATACCCCTGCGTCTTTCTCAAGCCACGCTGCCGAGCTGGGGCCGGGCGGCTTGCTGATTGTTGAAGATGCGCTCCAGGATCCCAAGTTCCGCGACCATCCGCTGGTTGCGGGCCGGGCAGGCCTGCGGTTTGTCATCGGTGCCGTGGTGTCGTCGCCCGAGGGCAAGCCTCTGGGCATGTTATCGGTGGCTGATACCAAGCCCCACCCCAGGCCCAGCGAGCGCGATTGTCAGGCATTGCTGGCTCTGGCAGAAACCGCGGGAGCCATTATGGCAGCCGAGGCCGAAGCGCAGATCCAGNAAGAAAAGCTGGCTCTACTGGAACTGGCGGGGTCCATGAGTGGCGTCGGCCATTGGCGCTACGACCCGCACCTCGACGAGATCACATGGTCATCGGAGGTCTATCGCCTGCACGGGGTAGAGCCCGACACGTTCCAGATTGACCNNATGGCCAATGTGTTTGAAATGTACCATCCGGAGGATCGAGCCGTGCTCGCCCCGGACGCCCAACGTGCCATGCGCGAAGGGGGATACCGGCATCAGCTGCGCATTGTGCGCCCCGACGGAGCCGTCCGAACCGTTGTTGCTCAGGCGGACAGCCTGCCGCACCCCTCTGGCGAGGGCTACATCCTGTTCGGTGTCGTCCAGGATATCACGGACAGTTATGAAACCTTGGCCGACGCGCGCCGGAATGCGGCCCGTTATCGCCTGCTGGCAGACAATTCTGCGGACGTCATAACCCGCATCGCGCGTGACGGGTCGAGCCGATACATTTCGCCTTCAGTTCACGCCATGCTTGGCCTGACGCCCGAGGAGATGACCGGTCGGGTCTCTGATTATATCCATCCCGAAGATCTGGATCAGGTCGTTCGGGTTATCGGCGAAGTGCTGGATGGGTCCGGCTCGCAATCGCTGCAACACCGGGTCATCAGACGTGACGGGCAAAGCCTTTGGGTGGACAGCCGCTTTCAGACGATTGCCTGCGATGGACCGGCGCGAGAAGTGATCGTTGTCATGCGTGACATCTCTGATCGCAAGTTCCTAGAGGACCAGCTTCAGGCGGCTCTGGCAGAGACGCAGCGTAGCGAGGAACGCTATCGCGTCATTGCGGAGCGGTCTCAGGATGTCATTGTCACCTACGGTTTTGACAGCATCGTCAGCTATGCCTCCCCTGCGCTGGAGCGGATCGCCGGGATCAAACCCGAGGATATGGTGGGGCGTTCGGTCAATGAGCTGATTCACCCTGACGACGTCGCTGGCGTGACCGGCAAGTTGATCAGATTTGTCCGGGACCATCCGGATCAGGAACTGACCAGTCTGAGCTATCGCGCCTTCAACAAGGACGGAGCGGTGCGCTACTACGAGACCCGCACACGGGTCATGCGTGACGAGACAGGCCAGTGCATCGAGGTCCAGGACGTGGCTCGCGATGTGACTGAGCAGCACCGACTGGAAGTGGAACTGCGTGAGGCGGTCGAACGCGCTGAACTGGCCACCCGTGCCAAGAGCGAATTTCTGGCCAACATGTCGCACGAACTGCGCACGCCTTTGACCAGCATTGTCGGATTTGCCGAGCTGCTGCGGGCTTCGGATGCCTTGCCGGACGATGAACGCCGACAGGTGGATCGCATCGCCACCGGCTCGGAGGCCTTGCTGGCCGTCATCAACGACATCCTTGACTATTCGAAGTTCGAGGCTGGCAAGCTGGAGATGGATGCCCGTCCATTCGATCCTGCGACGCTGGTCCTCAGTTCGGCGGAGTTGATGGAATCACAAAGAGCGCTGCGAGGACTGGCGCTGGTTCTGGATGTAGATGATCGTCTGCCTGAGTGGCTTTTGGGAGATGAGGGCCGCGTTCGTCAGGTCGTGCTCAACTTCCTTTCTAATGCAGTCAAGTTCACACCGTCCGGCGAGGTCCGCCTGAAGATGGGGGCAGCCCAGCGAGNNACAGGCTGGCGGCTGCGCGTGGCCGTCAGTGATACCGGCATCGGCATCGAGAGCCATAAGCTGGACAGCCTGTTTGACCGCTTCACCCAAGCCGACATGTCCGTCACGCGCACCTATGGCGGCACCGGACTTGGGCTGGCGATCAGTCGGCGGATCATCGAAGCCATGGGCGGTGAGGTCGGCGCTGAGAGCGAGATTGGCGCGGGCTCGACCTTCTGGTTCGAGGTCGACTTGCCACTGGCAGAGACGGCGGCCCATTCGCCGGCGGGTCTGACGACCCTGCCCCAGATGAAAGCCCGCATTCTCGTCGCCGACGATGCGCCAGCCAATCGCGAACTGATCAGCACGGTCCTGACACACATGGGGCTGGACGTAGAGACCGTCTGCAACGGGGCCGAGGCCGTCGAGGCGCTGGCCATCGGTCAATATGACCTCGTGCTGATGGATGTGCACATGCCAGTCATGGATGGTTTGTCGGCCACCCGGGCCGTGCGATCGCTGGAAGAAGGGCAAAGTCGGATCCCGATCATTGCTCTGACCGCCAATGTGCAAAGCGATCAGGTGCAAGCCTGTCTTGAAGCCGGCATGGACGCCCACCTGGGCAAGCCGATCAACTTTGGCGACCTGGCTACGATGATTTCACGCTGGGTATCGGCCCCGAACGTGCCGCTTGACGCAGCGATCTGCGCCTGACCGCCGGACCGCTTCGGCGTTGCATTTGCGCTGCATCTGCCGCTATCTAGGCTGAAAGTGGGGCCTGTGAACTAAGGAATACACATGTTTGCCAATCTGTTTGCCCAGATGAACGTGACGGGTCGGATGTCGATGGCAGCAGCTCTCGGTCTGCTGGCGATGGGCACCGTAACGGTCGCCCAGGCGCAGGACGCAGCGCCGGCGCGCCGCGGCCTGATCCGGTCGTGCAAGAAGCACTGTCTGCCAATATGGAATCGGTGCGCGCCCAGCTGCGTCCGTCGCCGGATAGCCTGCGGGCTTTCAATATGTTCATCCCGAACGATGAAAGCGCTTCAGACAACAAACTTTGCGGCTTTGTGCGCTGGACGGCGACTGGCGAAGTCCGTGTCGCTCCGATGGTGATGCAGCGCCGCGGCACACGTTGGAGCGCCATTGTTGGCGTGAACGAGCGGTCTCTCGGTCGCGTCGGGGGCAGTGCGACCTCGCTTCCATGACTCCGCCACCGCTCGAGGGGTGAGCCGGCCCTTCTGGGAAACCAAGTCCCTGGGGGCGATGAGCCCCAGGAATGGGAAAGCCTTTGCGGCGGCTGCGGCCTGTGCTGCCTCGTCCGCTTCGAGGATGAAGACACCGGCGAGGTGATCCCGACCCAGGTCCATTGCCAGCTCTTCGACGGCCAGCTTTGTCGCTGTTCCGACTACGACAATCGGCACGCGGCGGTGCCTGACTGTATCAAGCTTACCCCGGAAACATCGAGGCATTGGAATGGATGCCGAAGTCATGCGCCTATCGTCGGGTGCATGAAGGCCGGTCTCTGGCCTGGTGGCATCCGCTGGTCTCTGGAGACCCTGAAACTGTGCATGCCGCCGGGGTTTCGGTACGGGAATGACCATCAGCGAGTTGGATTGAGCGAACCCGAAGACGCCCTCCACCATGAAGCACCGGAGTTGATGGTTGAGCGGGAACACAGTCGCCGCCTCGCTAAGGAAATATTTGCCGGCGCGCGTTTAGGATATGGGCCCAGTAACTGTGTGATCCCAAAATCCTCCATGACGTCAACCATTTCCGCATCGCCAGCGCCCTCGGACGAGCCTGCTGCTGGACGCATGCTGGCTGGCGTCGGTCGATCCATCGAGAGACTTGTGGGTCGCTCTGGCAGCCTGTTGCTCGTCGGATCCGTGGTCATGTTCACCATGGCCGCTCTGAGCCTGGTCTATGCCCGCGGCGGAGAACCCTTGGCGGTCTTTTGGCCTGCGGGCGGCGCGCTTCTGGCCCTGTGCCTGGGCTTCCCTGCACACAAGACCCCTTGGCTGCTGGCAGGGGCCATGCTGGGCAACCTCGCGGCCGAGTTGATGTTCACTTATGATCCGGCGGTCAAGTCGCTGGGGCTGGCCCTTTGCCACGTCGGCGAAGTTGGCCTGGCAGCCTCGATCATGCGCCGGTTTGGTGGCGACCAGAATGCGCTCAAGGGGCGTTGGCTCTATATCCTGGGTCTGACAGCCGCAGGTGTTTCGGTGGTGTTCAGTGCCCTGGCAGGCATAGTCCTGGCGGCGGCCGGTGAGTTCTCATCGATCGCCGCCGTTTCGTCGCGCTGGGTTCTGGCCGAGTCTCTGGGGATCCTGGTGGTGACACCCCCTGTTGCTGCTGCTGACGCGCACACGCTCGGTTGTGCGGGCCAATTTCGAGACCTCGCTGGCGGCTTTCTCTTTGCTGGCGTTGGTTCTGGCTGCCGTGTATCTGCAGACCTCTTTCCCGATCATGTTCATGATTGCACCCGTCCTGATGCTGGTGGCGGTACGCTGCGGGGCCAGCGCTACGGCCGTGGCGTTACTGATCACCTCAGTTGTGTCCATGGTGGCGTCGGCCAATGGGCTGGGACCGTTGGCGCTGGTTGGCGATACCAGCCTGACCCTGCGAGGGTTCATCCAGATGCTGTTTCTGGGTGGGGTCGTCATCACAACCTTGCCGACCGCGGGCTTGCTGGAAGACCGCCACGAAGCCGCCCGTCGAGCGGCGGTTGAGGCGCAGACACTGGCCATGGCCAAATCCCTCGCGGTGCTGGGCCACTGGCAGATGGACCGAAAGTCGGGCGAGTTCGTCTGTTCCGACGAAATCTATCGCATTCATGGCGTTGAGCCGGGCTCGGTTGATCCGACCGAATATATGCGCAACGCGCCCTATCATCTTGATGATGCGGCACGACTGAACGAGGCTCGGCAACGGNCCCTAGAATCCGGCGAAAGCTATGACCTGACGCTGCGCCTTTTGCGTCCGGATGGAGAGGTCCGGTTCACCCGCTCGCGCGCCAACTGCCTGTTTAACGCCCAAGGTGATGTGGTTGGTCTCTTCGGTGTCCAGCAGGACATTACAGAAGAGGTTCGCCTGAAGCAGGAGCAGGCCGCAACGCTGGAGCGGCTGACTCTGGCGAGTCCATCTCCGGCATCGGGTTCTGGCGCCNAGTCCCTGCTCGACGGGAAATGGAATGGTCGGATGCGATGTATGTCATTCACGATCTCGAGCCGGGCTCGATTCNGTCCACGCGACTATGCTGAGCACGCCACCTACGATCCAGAGGACCATGCCGAGGCTGCCCGCCTGACGGCCAGGCTGATCGAAACGGGTGTGCCCTATGAAATCGGATGAGGTTTACCCTGGCATCCGGGGAGACGCGCACGAGCCTGCTCAAGGTCAATCTGGCGCGCGACACCGACGNGAAAACCCGCCGCGCTATACGGGGTTGAGCAGGACATTACCGAGGCAGTTCGGCGCACCAACGACCTGTCCAAGATGGTCGAAACGCTCAAGCTGGCCGAGGAGACGGCCGGTGTCGGCCATTGGCGCCTGGATCTGGCCAATCGTGAGCTGACATGGTCCGATGTGGTGCGACNNATCCATGGCCTGCCCAGGGGCGCAGATGTTGGAGGCCTGGACGCTGCGCTGTCGNCAATCGATGATGAAAGTCGCGAGCGCTTGGCGCAGTCCGTCAAGCAGACCGCCCTGACGGGTGAGGCCTTCTCGCTGAAACTGAACTTGCAACGTGCCGATGGTCAGACCCGGGTCGTTGTGACCCAAGGTCGGCGCGAGGTCGGCGCCGACGGGCGATCCAGCGGCATCATTGGCGTGATCCAGGATGTCACCGAACACGATTTGGCCGCAGCCCGTATCGCCCAGAGCGAGGCCCAGTATCGCGGCCTGGCGGATCGCTCGACGGACCTGATCATCAGCTATGGCCTGGATGGTATCGTCACCTATGTCTCGCCCGCAATCCGCGACTTGAAGGGGCTGGAGCCCTCGGAGGTCATTGGCCGACCGGTGACCAGCCTGATTCATCCGGATGACGCCGCGGAACTGTCCGGCCGTTTGGGGTCCTTCATTGCGTCGGGCGGGATCGGGGTGCACCCGAGCCAGTGCCGGTCGCTGGATGCGAGCGGGAGCGTCCGTTGGTTTGAGGCGCGGGCCTCGCTGATCCGCGATAGCCAGGGGCGCGTCACGGCCGTGCAGGACATCGTGCGCGATGTGACGGAAACCAAGGCTATGGAACAGGCCCTGATCGAGGCGCGAGACACCGCAGAGAGTGCCGCCCGCTCCAAGAGCGAGTTTCTGGCCAATATGAGCCACGAGCTGCGCACACCGTTGACCAGCGTGATCGGCTTCTCCGGCCTGCTCCAAGCTTCGACCAAGCTGGGCGACGATGAGCGCCGGTTCGTCAACCGCATCGCTACCTCGTCAGAAGCCCTGCTGGTGGTGATCAATGACATCCTCGACTACTCCAAGCTGGAGGCCAATGCGATTGAGCTGGAGCCGTTGCCGTTCCGCCCGTTCCAGCTGGGAGATGACGTGGCTTCGATCCTGGAAAGCCAGCGGCTGGCCAAGGACCTGGAACTGCACGTCGAGATCGACCCGGCCATGCCCCACGATCTCATCGGCGATGCGGGACGCCTGCGTCAGGTGCTGCTGAACTTCGCCTCCAACGCCGTCANNTTCACCGCCGAAGGGTCGGTTACGGTCAAGCTGGGCGGACGCCTCGACGATGGGCACTGGATGTTGCGTGGCGAAGTGGTGGACACCGGCATCGGGATTGAGCCGGACAAGATTGACGAGCTGTTTGAACGCTTTACGCAAGCCGATGCCTCGACCACGCGTGACTACGGAGGGACGGGCCTGGGTCTGGCCATCAGCCGCCGCCTGATCGAACTGATGAACGGCCGGATCGGGGCCTACAGCACGCCCGGCAAGGGCTCGACCTTCTGGTTCGAGGTGCCGCTGGATACGGAGACCGACACCGGCGTGGTTGGCGGCTCGCAGAGCGACGACGCGACTGCCGACACCGGCGAGGGTGCCAATCTGACCGGTGCCAGGGTTCTGGTCGCCGACGATTCCCCGGCCAACCGTGAACTGGTGACCATGGTGCTGCGCGGCCTGGGCCTGCATGTCGAGGCTGTGCGCGGCGGCGCTGAGGCTGTCGCAGCCGTTCAGAGCGGCAAGCACGACCTGGTGCTGATGGACATTCAGATGCCCGTCATGGACGGCATGGCTGCGGCCCGAAACATCCGTCGCATGAAGGGGGCCAAGGGCAAGATTCCGATCCTGGCCCTGACCGCCAATACCGGAGAGGACAACGTGCAGCAGTATCTGGCTGCCGGTATGGACGGCCACGTGACCAAACCCCTCAAGATCGCGGACCTGGCAAAAGCGATTGGGGAATGCCTGCCGCGTAAATCAAGAAGAGGCGAGTTGCATGACCAGTATCCTGATCGTCGAAGACGACGAGAATATCCGCGAACTGAGCGACTACATCCTCAGTCAGGCGGGTTATCAGGTGTTCAAGGCGAACAATGGTCGTGATGCGCTGGACATGATGCGTCAGCAGAGGTTCAACCTTATCCTGTTGGATGTGCACATGCCGATCATGAGTGGCCTGGACGTGCTGCGCTCCGTCGCTCGACCCGGCGTGCCCATGCTGCCGGTGCTGATGGTCACGGCCAACCGCAACATCGATACCGTCAACGAAGCCATGCTGTTGGGATGTGTCGGCTATGTCGTCAAACCCTTCACGCCTGAGGGACTGTTGGACCGCACGCCTAGCGCTGACCGCAAAGCCCAGGAGCCAAGACGTGTCCGCCGCGGACAGCCCTGATCTAGGTCGCAGGCTAGCCAGGCAGCACCCTGGCCTAGGCGGACGCTGGTTCGAACCTGCAACAGGCTGAGCCGAAAAACCACGCAATAATAGCAGGTTGATTTAATCTTGCTGCCCCAGCCCGAAGACGCACCGCTGTCCGGGTAGGATTTGGGCATGTCGGAAGAAACCGTCGAGGCCCGGTCGTCGCTCCGGCGGTGCCCTGGCTGGAACCGGCAACTCGGGCCGGCCTCCGCCAGGCCCGCGGGACGGCTTCGCGCGACCAAACTCAAGGAGACATCCATGCTGTCAGGCTGGTGGCGACGCGGTGCGCCAGAGGTGAAGGACAGTCGCTCGGGGCCCCTGATCGCGTTCACCAGTGGTGGCCGACCGCGCTGGACGCCGCGTGACTATGGCCATTTGGCCGAGGCCGGGTATGGGCGAAACCCGATCGTCTATCGCTGCGTGCGGATGATCGCTGAGGCCGCAACCTCGACCCCGATGGCGGTGTTTGAAGGGNGAGTGCGGCGGGACGATCACCCGCTGGCGGACCTGCTGTGCCGCCCCAATGTCGAGCAGGGCGGGGTGGAGTTTCTCGAGGGCGTTTATGGGGCGCTGCAGACCTCGGGCAATGCCTTTGTCGAGGGGGTGGGCGAGGGGCCGCTGCAGGAGCTGTGGAGCCTAAGGCCGGACCGGGTCAAGGTGGTGCCAGGGCCGTCCGGCTGGCCGGCGGCATATGAATACTCCGTAGACGGACGAGCTGTTCAGATCGCGCGCCGCGAGGACGGTTTCATGCCGGTGATGCAGCTAAAACTGTTTCATCCGACCGACGATCATTATGGACAATCGCCGCTAGAGGCGGCGGCGGCAGCCATCGATGTTCACAATGCCTCCGGGGCCTGGAACAAGGCCCTGCTGGACAATGCTGCCCGCCCGTCGGGGGCTCTGGTCTATGGGGCCGGGACCCAGGACCACATGACCGAGGCGCAGTTCGAAAGCCTGAAGTCCCAGCTGNGAGGCGGCGCATACGGGGCGGCCCAGGCCGGTCGACCGTTGCTGCTGGAAGGGCTGGACTGGAAGCCCATGAGCCTGTCGCCCGCCGAGATGGACTTTATTGACGGCAAGCATGCGGCGGCGCGGGAGATTGCCCTGGCCTTTGGCGTGCCGCCCCAGCTGCTGGGTCTGCCGGGCGATGCCACCTATTCCAGTNATCGAGAAGCCAATGCCGCCTTCTGGCGCGGGACGGTGGTGCTGGTGCGCAAGATGGCTCAAAGCCTCGGCACCTGGCTGATTCCGATCTGGCCCGACGTGCGGATCGAGCCTGACCTGGAGGCCGTGCCCGCCCTGTCCGCCGAGCGCGAAGCCCTGTGGACCCGGCTGGCGGCAGCGGATTTCCTGACGGACGAAGAGAAGCGTGCGCTGGCGGGTTTGGGGAGAGGGGCGTGACCGAACCCATGCTGCGCAAGGTGCCGGTGGCCTTGCTGGCCGTGGTGTTGGCCCAGGCGATTGTCGGGCTGATCTGGGCCGGGAGCGCGGCGGCGCGAATCTCGGCGCTCGAGGAAGAGGTGGCGTCACGCGGGCTGGTGCTGGAACGGCTCGCCCGGCTGGAGGAACAGGGGGCCGCGACCGGTCGCGCCGTCGAGCGGATCGAGCGGAAGCTGGAGGGGGCATGAAAGGCGGGATTGCTGGTGTGAAGGATTTTGACGGTCGGGAGCCGACAACCCTGCCGCCGAGCGCCGATCACCCACCTTCGCCCTGGCCATTGCAGGCTATGCCTCGCTCTGGGGCGTGGCCGATCTGGCCGGGGATGTGCTGGTCAAGNGGGCGTTTGCCGCCAGTCTGGCCCAGGCCGGGNCCGGGGCGATCAAGATGCTGCATCAGCATGGCGAGGCGGTGCCGGTCGGCGTCTGGGACGAGATGCTCGAGGACGAGCAGGGCCTGTTCGTCCGGGGGCGGATCATGGACTGGACACCTGAGGGGCGGCTGGCCCAGGCGCTGATCCGGGCCGGGGCGCTGGACGGCNTGTCGATCGGCTACCGCAGCCGCCGGGCGCACCGCGAGGGTCGCCTGAGGGTGCTCAGCGAAGTGGACCTGTGGGAGGTGTCGCTAGTGACGTTTCCGATGCTGCCGGGCGCGCGGTTTGGGGTGTTGGGGCAACCAAGCGTTTGAGGACGGCCCTGCTCTTCCCCGCTAGGCGCGGGCCGGATTCCTGCGAACGGCGAGGTGAGGGCAAGCAGCCGACCCGCAGCCGGGTCAGCTCCCGCCGCTGGCTTGCATGGCGTCGTCGACGATTTGCGGACCTTGGGCCAGTTCTTCTTGCCGGTCATGCTGGCGGCCAGGGCCCCGAACAGGAACAGGTTGAACGGGAAGGGGACGTCGAAGACCAGATTGGCGAACATGGCCAGGATGGCCGCGCCCCAGATGACGGCCTTGATCTGACCATCGGTCAGGCGGTCGGGCGTGGTGGTGCTCAAGGTGCCCGTCGACCTTGCGGTCTCGCTGGGTGGCGCGGGCAGCCTCAGCCAGGACAGTGCCCAGCATGGGGCCGGCCAGGACCTGGGCCAGCTGGGCCGGGATCGGATCGGTGGTGGGCGTCGAGGTCTTCGCCGCCGGGCGGGCGGTTGATGTCGGCGTCGGCTGGGCGCGGGCGACCTTTGGAGCCTGGCGGGGCCGGTCAGCGTTCAGACGATTATAGGCGCGCTCGGCGCTGCGTTCTTCGGTATTGGAGGCGTGGGCCTGGGCCTGGACCTCGNATGGAGCGGCCGCTGGCATCGACGATAAAGACGCAGTCGTAGGGCACGGTGGCAAAGTCGATGTGGCGCGTATCCTGGCCATAGCTGTCGCCCATCAGGCCAACGAGCAGACCGTTGTGGATGCGGACGGTGAAGCCGATAGGATCCTTCAGGTTGCCGACCACGGCGTGAACAGTGCCGAAATCGCCGCTGACGCCCGAGACGGGCTGGTTGGTCGGACGGCGCGGCACCAGTTCGGTAAACAGGCCAAAGCCGGTGTTGGTGCGCCGGGTGGGCACGCTGGTCGCCACCTGGGTGGCCAGCCCCGGCAAGGTGGCCGACAGCTCTGTAACCAGGGCATCCAGAACCGCGCGTTCCAGCCGCGACAGGGCACCAGTCGTTGGCGTCAGCGAGCGCAGGGGTTTGGTCATGCGACGAGGTTAGCGGGGAACCGGACGGGACGCGAGAGAATAGGAGGCAAAGGTCTGGGGTCTAGGGTGATCAGGCAATAGCCGGTGCCGCCCCCCTCAAGGGGAGGGCTCAGGATGTCGATTTCAATGGTTGTGCGGCAGGAACTCGTGCGGGATCGGCGTGCTGGCGTCTTCCTGGTGCCAGTAGACGGTGATGATCCACCAGCGGGTGCCGTCGTTGAACAGCTGGATGGAGTTGATGCCGCGCACGGCGGGGGCGTCGCCGCTTTCGGCGGTGTGNGCCTCATACGTGGANAAGACCTGGGCGATGCGGCCGTAGGCGTCGGTGTGGCGCGCGATCTCGCTCTCGCGAAAGCCGATGTTGAGCAGCAACGGTCCGGAGCGGTCGATGTAGTCCTGAGGCGTCAGGGCGCGGGCGCGGGCGGGGCCTTCNGGGCGGCTGGCGGTCGGGATCAGCAGGGCCGAGGGGTGGAACAGGTTGCGGAACCGGTCCCAGTCGCGGGCCTCACCCACGCCGCCGGAAATGGACGCATAGAGGGCGGCGATGATGGCGTCCTCGGAGGCGACATCGGCGGCATATTGCGGATTGGCCGGAGCCTCGGCGGATGCCGGGGCAGCGTCCTGAGCCAGGGCGGTAACAGGGCTGGCCAGCAGGGCCAAGGCGGCGATGACGGGCAGATGGCGCATGGGGGCTCACGGTTCGGGGCAAGGTGAGGGCGGTGTTGGCGGCCCATCGACAAAGCGAAAAGGCCAATAGACCAACAAAGGCCAAGCCGAGCAGTTGCATTCGCAGTTGATCGGTCATGTCCAATGCATGTATTCGAGCCAGTAGTGATTTGGCACCGCCACGACTGCCAAAGCGGTAAGAAACGACGTTAGACTCACGATCCACAAAATGAACACGATGGATGGCGCAGGATCTGCACCTAGAGTGAGATGAAGCTGACGTAGCCATAGCGGGGTCGCAAGCCACCTGGTGGCAGCGTATCCCAAGCTTCAAAGCCGTTTCGACCGTTCGACATGCGGTGCGGTACAGGTTCGCCCTGATCTCTGTGCGAGCGATACGCCCCAGTAGCCAGTAAGAAAACACGCCAAGCAGCAGTGTGCCGAACAACAGTCCAAAAATGAATGCTGGCCATTCTGCCTGTGAAGGGGCCACCAAGCTCAAGGCCGAGCAGAAGAGCAACACCGGCTGGACCAGAAACATGGGCAACCGGTCCAGCGTCGAATGCTGGATGGCTTCCAAGAGCTTTCGGGCCTGAACGATCACGGCCCAAACCCTAACCGCAAATAGCGGTTCCTGAAAACTGGAGAAACGAATGAAAGAGACCAAGACCGCACTGGGCACGCCCGGGGCGACCGCTGCGCTGCGCGAGATGCTGGTGGCGTTCGAGGCGTTCAAGGGAGCCAATGACGCCCGCCTGCACGCGATTGAANGANAGGCGTCTGCCGATATGCTGCTGGAGGAGAAGGTGGCGCGCATCGACAAGGCCCTGCAGGCGTCGCAGGCCAAGCTGCAGCAGCTGACGTCGGATNCGGGGCGACCCTCCATCGGGGGCACGAACGGCTCGCGTCGGGGAGCGGCGGTGGCCGAGGTCAAGGCGGCGTTCGATGGCTATATCCGCCATGGCGCGGCCCCGGTCGGGCTGGAGCTGAAGGCGGGATTGTCGATGGCTCCGAACTCCGGGNGATACNTTGTGCCCGATCAGACCGAGCGGGCCATTGAGCGGCGGCTGATGGCGGCCAGTCCGATGCGCGAAATCGCCACGGTTCGCACCGTGTCGGCGGGTGTGTTCAAAAAGCCGGTGTCGATTGCCGGAATCGAGGCGGGCTGGGTGGCCGAGGCGGCGCGGCCCGAGACGGATCCGGCGGCCCTGTCGCTGCTGGAGTTCCCGGCGGCGGATCTCNACGCCAGCCCGGCGGCGACGCAGAGCCTGCTGGACGATGCCATGGTCAATCTGGACGAATGGCTGGCCGGGGAGGTCGAAGACGCGTTTGCGGCCCAGGAAACCCAGGCCTTTGTCCTGGGCGACGGGACCAACAAGCCCAAGNGGTTTCTGGCCTATAACATCGTGGCCAATGACACGGCCGAGTGGGGCGAGATTGATNATGTTCCGTCCGGGGCGGTCGGGGCCTTTGCTGCGGAGGATCCGGCGGATCGGCTGATCGATCTGATCTATGCGCCCAAGGCCCAGTATCGGCCCAACGCCCGCTTTGTCATGAACCGGCGCTCGGTCTCGGCGNTGCGCAAGTTCAAAGACGCCGACGGCAACTATCTGTGGCAGGCTCCGACCCGCGTGGGCGAGGCGGCCAGTCTGATGGGTTATCCGGTGACCGAGATCGAGACCATGCCGGACATCGCCGCTGACAGCGCATCGATTGCCTTTGGCGACTTCCAGCGGGGCTATCTGATCGTCGACCGGGCGNGGGTTCAGGTCTTGCGCGATCCCTATTCGGCCAAGCCCTATGTGCTGTTCTACACCACCAAGCGGGTCGGTGGCGGGGTGCAGAACTTCGATGCCATCAAGGTGATGAAGTTCGCCGCTTCCTAGTGGCCCTATGGCTCGGGACGCGGTCCCTCGCGGCTTGAGGGCGGGATGTGAAATCAGCTCCGACTCACCTCCCGCTTGCGGGGAGGGGGACCGCGCGACCCGAAGGGCGGCGCGTAGCAGCCAAGCGGGGTGGCGGGGCGGCAGCGGCCTAAAACGATCAAGAGCCAGAGCTCCTTCGGTTCGCGCTGCCCCTCCGTCACGGCACATATCTGCGCCGCGCCACCTCCCCATCCATGGGGAGGTGAAATCAGCTCCGACGCACCTCCCCGGCCGCGGGTAGGCGAGAGACAGCTCAAGTCCAACAAGAGAGAACAACCATGACAGCACCGGTCAGCCTGGCCGAGGCGAAGGCGTTTCTGCGCGTGGCGGGAACGGACGAGGACGGGGTCATCCAGACCCTGATCGACGCCGCCCGGGGCATGGNNGTGGAAGGAGATGTCGGCCTCAGCCTGACATCGACCAGTCCTGCACCCNTGCGCCTCGCCATCTTGATGCTGACGCTGATCGCCTATGAGCGGGGCGAGGCGGCGGCGGAGTTGGCGTCGGTCGAGGCCTGGGTCGCGCCGCATCGCGGGGTGCGCCTATGAGCGGATCGACGCGGAAGCCGCCGAGAGTTACGGGTCCCGGTGCCCGGCTTGCCGAGGTGCTGGTGGTGCTGGAGGTAGAAACGCCATTTGGAGGCTGGGCACGGTCCCTGGAGAGTGCCGGCTTGGCCTGGTTGAGAACCCGTTCGGGTCTTTGGCAACCGCAAGCCGAGCGCGCACGGAGGACGGGCAAGCCTGGGTCGATGAGACGATGGAAGTTCTGTCTCGGCCCGACGGAGCGTTGCGGTTAGGGCGGGTGCTGGCGTTGGATGGTCTCTACTGGGAGATCAAGGCCGTGGTGCCGGACGGCCCCAGTTGAGGTTGTCCCTCCAGCGGATGCGACGGGAACCGGGCCAATGAGCGGACAGGATCTGGCGTTAGCACAGGCTCTGCTGAGCCACCTGAAAGATGACAATGGCTTGCAGGCACTGGTCGGCGATCCAGCACGGATCTGGGACCATGTCCCACCCGGGGCATTGGTGCCCTATCTGGCGCTGGTGCCTGGCCGTAGCCGCCCGCTGGCCGGGGCAGATGGCGCGTTTGAACATGAGATCGAGCTAGTCTGCACCTCGCGGTTCCGCGGGACGGAAGAGGCACGCGCCGTACTGGCGGCCACACGTTTGGCGCTGCATCAGGCCAGCCTGACCGTTGGAGAGGTGGCGATCACTCGCCTTGAGCTCGGTGCCGAGCGGATCAGCGTGAGTCGTGACGGTGCTGTAACCAGCGGACGTCTGGCTCTGCGGGCCGTTAGCGAGCCCACCAGCTAGCGATCCGGCCTCCCACGAGCAACCCCCGGCGGGCGCGCACGGGGAAGGCCGGAGGGTTTTCAATGATGGAGAGTGACGAACATGACCGTTCAAGCGGGTAGGGATCTGCTGCTGAAAATGGCAAATGCGGGTGGGGATNTCACCTCGGTGGCCGGGCTGCGGGCCCGGTCAATCAGCCTGAACGCCAGGAGCATCGATGTGACCGACGCTGACTCAGCCGGGCGTTGGCGCGAGTTGCTGGCCGGTGCAGGAGCCAAGTCGGTGGCCATCAGCGGTCAAGGCGTGTTTCGTGACGCGACGTCTGACTCGATGATCCGCGAGAGCTTTTTCGAACAGAGCGCCCAGACATGGCAGGTGGTCGTGCCGGATTTTGGAACGCTGGAAGGACCGTTCCTGGTCGCGGCACTGGAGTATGCCGGGGATCACGAAGGTGAGGCGACATTTGCCGTATCTCTGGCCAGTGCCGGTGAAATCGCCTTTGAGGTCGCGTGATGAAGGGGGCTAACGCTGCGCGCGGTGAAGTCCTGGCAGAATTGGCTGGCGCACCCCGACGGCTGTGCCTGACGCTCGGCGCGCTTGCGGAGATTGAGGCGGCACTCGGTGCGACGGGACCGGAGGCACTCTCGGCGCGGATGCGCGCCTTGTCGGCGCGCGACCTGATGGCTGTTCTGGCTGCCCTGCTTCGGGGCGGCGGGGACCATTTACTGGCTGATGAGTTGGCGATCAGCGGTGTCCAGCCAAAGGTTGCGGCAGACGCTGTTGCGCAGGCCTTCGTGGCGGCGGGTTAATGATGCGGTGGGCCCCAATGCTGCGCCAGGCGGCCGCCCTGGGCGTGCCACCTGATCAGTTCTGGCGGTTGTCGCTGAAGGAATGGCGGCACTTGGCCGAGGGTCCGCAGGCCTGCGGGCCCNTGGGCAGGCAAGAGCTGGATGCCCTGATGTCGCTTTGGCCCGATGGCAATGCTGATGGGGATGAGAAGGTATGACTGGTAGTCAGAATGATGTTGGTGCCGACGTCGGCCATTTGGCCGGTNNGTGCCTCAGCAAGCGGAGGCTGCGGCGAGGGCTCTGGACGGCCTGAAAGCACCGGCCGAAGCAGCGGCCGATGCTATCGGCGATGCCTTTGAGAGGGCGGGCGAGAGCCTGGCACGATCCCTAACGCGGGCGGCACTTGATGGCGAAGTGACCCTGAAGGAGTTGGCCCAGGCGNTACTGGTAGCGGTCAATGCCTTGGGTTCGGGCCGCAGCGGACCGGGTGGCTTCAGCCAGGCGATTGGTCAGGTGATCAGTGGGTTGATCCCGGGCGGCTTTGGTGGCGCACGGGCCGAAGGCGGGCCCGTTCGGAGTGGCGGCAGCTATCTGGTCGGGGAGCGTGGGCCGGAGGTTTTCCGACCCGCCAGCACGGGATCGGTCGAGCCCTTGGCGTTCGGCGGCCCAAGCGTGGTGGTCAATGTGACTGTCGATGGCGGGCCGGACGCCCTGCTGCGATCCGAGGCCCAAATCGCCCGGATGATGGCGCGGGCGGCAATGATCGGGATGAGGCGCAGCTAGTACCCAGTTCGATCTCTATCGCTCGGGCGCCGGGTAGGCATTGGTGCCCTTCTGGCCCGGCAGCAGCATAAGCACCAGCACGATGAGCGAACCGATGTAGGGCAGGAAGCTGATGCACCAAAGCCAGCCGGAACGGCCCGTGTCATGCAGGCGGCGCACGGCAGCTGAGACGTTGGGAATGACCAGCAAGAGCAGAGCAACATACGATACGATCGCGAGTGGCATGTCGCTCGCCTTCCCGCTTCCGTCCAGGAACGCCGTGATATTGGGAGCGTGGCCGCCCAGCGCCGCCTGCAGAACCAGGGGACACAGAACAAGAAGCCATGACACCATGATGATGGAGAAATACTCCTTGCGTCGCGCCCGACCGCGAAAGCTAAAATAGCGCTGACTCAGCCCCGCCGCGGCATATCCGAAAATAGTATCCAGCGGCGCGGCTCGCGCATGACGCACACGTCGGCCTTCGGCATCACGCGTTTCGATCTGCGCTGACGACGGGCCGGTTTCGAGAACTAATATCTGCCTGGCGCGGTCGCCATCGGGTATGAAGTCAACCTGACGAATACCGACTAGGTCTGCCTGGGGTTGGATCAGATCGGCAGGCTGGAAACGATAGTCACGCCCATCGTCACCGCGAATCCGGCCCTCTCCCTGATGAAACTGACGATCCGGCCCTTCATGGAAATCCTCTAAGCGCATCCAAACAGCAACAACCCCCGACGCGGGGTCGGGGTTGCGCGCAACACATCAGGCGGAAAGTCACGTCAGTTGTTGATGCCCTTGGGGTTGGGCCCCCACTGGTTCGCGCGTGGCTCACCGTCCGTGGCTCCATGCCCAGATCAGGAAAATCAGCCCGACCAAGCTGAGCGCCATCGAAATCATCATCAGATCTGAGCCTGGGCCAGAGAAAATGGCCGAGGTGTCACCGGACGCTGTCGCGGCCTTGTAGCCATCTTCATACAGCAGTTTCCAGAAGGTCGAGACGACCGCATTGATCAACGCCAGACCGATGGGGATGTAGGAGAAACTGTCCGGCTTGCCCATGTCGTGGCCGCGCTTGATGTACAGCGCCGCCATCGGCCACATCAGCACGAACGTCAAAACAGCGCCGATGAATTTTGGCATCAGACTGGCAACGATGTTGACCAGGATCAGGATGACAAAGCCAATCCAGAAATGCTGGCGACGGATGCGGCCGGCAAAACTGGTGAACAGCCTGGCAAGGTCTAGCTTGGCCACCTCTGTGGCAGGTTCCATGGTCATTTGGGGTCCCTCATCTCACGCCGAGAATGGCGTCCTGCGGCGCAGAATGACCCGGAGATAGGCACTGGGGCAATGGGGCATTGGAGGATGGATGAGTTTTCATGATGTGAGGCTACCCGCACGGCTGGCCTTTGGATCCACCGGTGGCGTGGAGCGGCGCACCGAGATTGTCACCTTGGCGTCCGGCCATGAGCGCCGATCATCGCCCTGGGCGTGCGGGCGTCGGCGCTGGCTAATCGGAGCACACCTGCGAACCTTGGCCGATACGGCCGCCTTGGTGGCCTTCTTCGAAGCCCGTCGGGGGCGGCTCCACGGTTTTCGCTATCGGGATTTTGCCGATGATCGCTCCTGCTTGCCGGGAGTTGAGCCTGTGGCGACAGATCAGAGGCTGGGCGTTGGAGATGGCAGTCNNACCCGCTTCGAGCTCGTCAAATCCTATGGCGAAGGAGAAGGGGCGTTTGAGCGGCAGATCACACGTCCGGTCGCCGATAGTGTGCGTGTGGCCTTGGATCGCGTTGATCTGGCTCCCGCTGACTTCGATCTTGACGGCGGGACTGTGGTGCTGGTTCAGCCGCCGGACGCGGGGGTACAGGTGACAGCGGGCTTCCGCTTTGACGTGCCGGTGCGCTTCGATAGCGACCGCATCGAGACCACCTTGGAGAGTTTCGAAGCCGGGCGAATGGCCCCGGTGGCCCTGATCGAAATCCGGGACTGACATTATGAGACATGTGGATGAGGCCCTGGCCGCTCNNAGATTGAGCGGGGCGGCAACGCTGTGCCATGTCTGGACTGTTCGTCGTCGTGACGGCAACCGGTTCGGCTTTACCGATCATGATCGCGATCTGGAGCTCGACGGCCTGGTCTGTCGGGCAGACAGTGGCTGGACCNAGGGTGCGACCGAAACGGAAGTCGGCCTTGCTGCTGGAAGCCTGACAACCAAGGCGGTCCTGGACGACAGCGGCATTACGGAAACGGATATCGAGGCCGGTCTGTGGGATGGAGCCGAGGTCACGCAATGGCGAGTCGACTGGTCCCAGACGAACCTGAGGGTGCCACTGGCACGCGCGACGCTGAGCCGTTTGCAATGGCGGGGTGACGAAGTGCTGGCGGAGCTTGATGGTCCGCTGGCGGCACTGGATCGGGTGGTCGGTCGGCTGTTTGGGCGCCACTGTGACGCCCGGCTGGGAGATTCGCGGTGCGGGTTGGACCCATCGGCCTTCCCGGGCCAAACCTGTGACAAACGGTTTGACACCTGTGGGGCGGTGTTTGGCAATCAGATCAACTTCCAGGGCTTTCCGGATATCCCTGGCGACGACTTCCTGACGGCCAGCCCACGCAGCTGCAGCCGCAATGATGGATCGACCCGCCGATGACCCGGGAGATCGCGCCGCAGCGATTGCCGCCAGCTGGATGGGTGCCCCATATCAGCATCAGGCCAGTCAGAAGGGCCAGGGAACGGACTGCCTCGGCCTGGTGCGCGGAGTTTGGCGGGAGCTGTACGGTTCCGAACCGGAAGTGCCACCGCCCTACAGCCCCGATTGGGCCGAAACGGGCCCGGGCGAGCCCCTGATCGAAGCCGCCGGACGGTGGATGCGTGCCGTCTCCCTGAAGGAGATCCGGCCGGGTGACGTTCTGCTCTTTCGCATGAAGCCGGGGTGTCCGGCCAAGCATTGCGCCGTTGTCGCCGCCAGTGGTGCGCAGATCATCCACGCCTACTGGGGGCGCTCGGTGGTCCGAAGTTGGCTGACGCCCTGGTGGCAAGCACGCTTGGCTGCGGCGTTTCGGTGGCCCGATGTTCTAGTGGGGGCGACAGATGGCGAGGTTAGTTCTGGGCGGTATTGGGCAGTCAGTCGGCGGAGGAATCGGTGCGGCTATCGGGCAGACCCTCGGCGGCTGGATTGACCAAACCGCGGTCCGCGCGCTGGGGCAGCCAAGACAGATCGGCCCTCGGCTCGAAGGCCTGAAAGTTCAGGGGACGGGTGAAGGCACCCCTGTGCCGGCCGTGTTCGGTCGCGCCCGGGTTGCGNGGCAAGTCATCTGGGCCGCCCGCTTTCAGGAAGCACGGAACGAGCGTTCGGGATCCAAAGGCGGCCCGCGCACCATCGACTACACCTATTCGTTGAGCTTCGCCGTGGCCCTTTGCGAAGGTCCGATCGATGGCATCGGTCAGGTCTGGGCTGACGGTCAACCGATGGATCTTTCAGGTGTGACGATGCGGCTGCACCACGGGACGCGCGATCAATTTCCTGATGCATTGGTCGAGGCAATCGAGACCACAGCGCCAGCCTATAGGNGAGTCGCCTATGTGGTGTTCGAGGATCTGGACCTCGGCCCATGCGGCGACCGGATGCCACAGATGGCCTTTGAAGTGTTTCGCAGACCGCAAGGAACGCAGCCGAGACTGGCGACCCAGATCGAAGGCGTTTGCCTGATTNCAGGGGCTGGAGAGTTTGTGCTTGCAACTGAACCGGTGCTTCGGCGCGAGNGACTCACACGATCGGTGGTGGAAAACCGGCATCTGCCACAGGGCGCGTCTGATTTTGAGGTGTCTCTGGACCAGTTGATGATGANNCGGCCCTGATTGAAGCGCGTCAACCTCGTGATCGGATGGTTCGGCAATGACTTGCGGGCCGCGCACCTGACGGTCAAGCCGGGCGTGGAGGGGCGCGACCGGGTTACGGTTCCCTTGACGTGGTCCGTGGCGGGGCTGCAGCGGCATGATGCCCATTTGATCTCGCGAGCGCCCGGTTCCGACGGCCCAGCCTACGGAGGCACCCCCTCTGACGACACTGTGCGGCAAGCGGTTAGGCTGCTGAAGGCCCGGGGTTTGGAGGTAACGCTCTATCCGTTCGTATTCATGGACATCGCCTCGGGCAACGATCTGCCAGACCCGCACGGTGGCGATGAGCAAGCGGCCTATCCTTGGCGCGGTCGGATTNGTCGGCGAGGTGGCAGCGAGGCCATCGCTGACGTGGCCGCGCTTNTCGGGACGGAAACCAGTTGGGGTCTCAGGCGAATGGCCCTGCACTATGCGACTCTCGCCACCGAGGTGGGAGCCGATGGACTGCTTATCGGATCGGAACTGCGTGGCTTGACGCTGACGCGCGACGCCGATGGACAGTTTCCTGCTGTCGAGGCGCTGCGAGGGTTGGCTCAGGCATGCAAGGCGATTGTCGGCTCCGACGTCGCGGTCAGCTACGCAGCCGACTGGTCCGAATACGCCGGGCTGCGCAAAGACGGCGAGGTCAGATTTCACCTTGATCCGCTCTGGGCAGATGGCGCGATCGATTACATCGGCATCGACTGGTATCCGCCTATGGGAGACTGGCGTCGCGGTGACGGCGGCGTCGATGGCGTCGATTACGAGGGCANNGACGATCCTGCCTATCTGGCGGACCAGGTCGCTGGCGGCGAAAGCTATGACTGGTTCTATGCCAGCGACGCTGATGGTTTGGCCCAGAACCGCACGCCCATTGTTGACACCGCCCACGGCGAACACTGGATCTGGCGGGTAAAAGATCTGGCGGGTTGGTGGCTAAATGCACACCATGAGCGGGTCTCGGGCGTGCGGCAGGCGATGCCGACGGTCTGGGTGCCGGGCATGAAGCCCGTCCGGCTGACGGAGCTGGGATGTGCCGCGGTGGACCGCGGTGCCAATGCTCCCAACCTGTTTCTAGATCCAAAGAGCAGTGAGTGTANNTTGCCTCTCCATTCCACCGGCCAGCAGGACGACCGANTCCAAGCAAGGATGCTGGAGGCGGTGCTCGCGCATTTTGGCACGATCGAAAACAACCCGGTCTCGCCGGTGGACGGACGCCGGATGATCATTGGCGCCGACCTCTGGTGCTGGGACGCAAGGCCGTGGCCGGCATTCCCGGGGCGAACCGATGTTTGGGCCGATGCTTGGGCTTGGGCGACAGGTCACTGGTTGAATGGGCGATTTGGAGGTGAGACGCAGGACCTTATCGCGGCACTATTGCAGCGCGGAGGTTTGCATCGGGACGAATTCGAGGTCGGTGCGATCGGTGCCCAGATTGCCGGCTATGTCGTCGACCGACCAATGTGTCTCCGCGACGCGCTGGCCNCCCTGGTCGAGGCTCTGGGACTGACTGTCGCCGAGCGTGCAGGCCGGGTCTGGATCGGCGAACCCGAGCCAGCGTGCTTCGTCTTGTCGGATGACCGCTTGGCCTTGCCTGACACGGATGAGGCCCAAAGCGGAGAGCGGGAACTGAGCCCAGATCCAGACGTCGTAACAGTGCGGTTTATCGAGTCCACCAGCTATCAGACCGGATCGGTATCGGTCCGGAGAGACTGCTGGACACAGACCCACGCGGGAATGCCGGGCGGAANNGCAATTGGTANNATGGATCTTCCGGCCGTCTGCGACGAACGGCTGGCACGCGCAGTCGCACAGCGACGCATGCGTCCGGCATCGGCCAACCGACGCCGTATAACGTTAGGGCCGCTGGAGGCGCTTCAGGCTGAGGCGNGGGACGTCGTGTCTCTGGGTCATCGTGGTGATTGGCAGATTGAGCGCATTCGCCGAGAGGAGCAGACCCCGTTGACTTGCTCCGCCCCAGCCTCAGCATACCTGCGACGTTTGAAAGCGTACGCGGGGCCGCCGCAGCCCGAAACGGTGGGGCCGGTGTGGATGGATATTCTGGACCTGCCGCCCCTTCCTGGAGCCGAGGAAGATCGCCGACCTATTGTCGCCTTGGCCGGCGAGCCGTGGCGCACACGCACTGTTCGAGCCGGTCCGGATGGATCAGGCCTGACGATACGCGCGCAGGTGCCTAATCCGGTTACGGTGGGCCGATTGATCCAGCCACTTCGTGTTGCCCAACGCTTCCGCTGGAGCTCAGATCTTGTCGCCCTGGAGCTGGAGGGTTTGCCGCCTCAAAGCCGCTCGCATCTGGCTGTTCTCAACGGAGCTAATGGTCTGGTGATCGGCACCGGTGCTGAACGCGAAATCATCCAGTATCGAGAGGCAAAGTTGACCGAAGACGGGTCTTGGAGACTGTCCGGCCTGCTTCGCGGTCAGCTTGGCACCCTGTCTTGCACCATGNCGGCTGGAACGCCTGTGGTTCTTCTCTCGTTCGCCGACAGTGCGGCCCTGGCCCGGGCCCAGGTGGCCGAGGCCGAGCGGGGTCTCGACCTGATCTGGCAGGCGGATGATCCAGGCGGCGGCATCGCCGGTCGCACTCGGATCACATTGGCCTGGCAAGGGGTGCACGGGCGACCCTGGTCCCCGGCACATCTATCCGTACGGGCGGTCGGCGACGATGTGACGGCGAGCTGGATCCCGAGGTCTCGGCGCGGCGCGTACCAGCTGGTCGCAGACNCCGAGGCGGTTGATCCCTCTCGCTATCAGGTGCGGGTGCTGGCAGCCGATACGGTGGTGCGCCGGGTCGAGACCGACGTGCCCAGCTGGACTTATTCGGCGGCCATGCAGGCCGAAGATGGCTATTCCACCGGTCTCGAAGGCCTGACCCTGGAGGTTCGCCAGTGGGGAAATAGCTGGGGATGGGGACTGGCGGCGCAGATAATGCTTTAACAGCCGTTTGCCATTGGCCTCAGATGCCCTAACTGAATGGGTGACATTCCCTTCAGGAGCGGCCGTGCGTGGCAGGCGACCCCTATAAAGAACTGGGCGTTCCCAAGAGCGCCAGCCAGGACGAGATCAAGAAGGCCTTCCGCAAGCTGGCCAAGGATCTGCACCCAGACAAGAACCCCGGCAACAAGGCGGCCGAAGAGCGGTTCAAACGGATCACGGCGGCCTTCGACCTGCTGGGTGATGCCGACAAGCNNGCAAAGCACGACCGGGGCGAGATCGATGCCGATGGCCGCGAGCAGTATGCTGGCTTCAACCCCANNATGCCGGGGGCGGGCCATTCGGGCGTGGGGGCGGCTTTGGTGGCGGGCANNGGCTCAAGGCNNGCGGGATTGGATGACATCGATCTGGAAGAGTTGTTCGGCGGGATCTTCGGTGCACGGGCCGGCGGCGGTGCGGGCGGTGCTCGGGAGCGAGTGCTCGCGGGGCTGGCGGTGGCCGCGCCGGCGCTTTGCACCCAGGGTTCAGACATCCGCGCCACCCTGGAGATCAGTCTGGAAGACGCGATTACCGGCAATACCCAGCGCATTCAGTTCACCGACGGACGGATGCTGGATGTCTCCATTCCCAAGGGTTCTTCGGATGGGCAGGTGGTCCGCCTGAAGGGGCAGNGGGCCCCGGGCATGTCGGTGGGCGGCGCGCCGGGCAAGAGTGGCGATGCCCTGATCGAGCTGAAGATCGCCAAGCATCCGGTGTTCAGCCTGGACGGGGCCAATCTCATGATGGACCAGCCGGTGCCGCTGTATGATGCGGTGTTGGGCGGCAAGATCCGGGTGCGGACCCCTGAGGGCCAGGTCAGCATGACCATCCCCAAGGGTTCGAACTCCGGCCAGGTGCTGCGCNTCAAGGGCAAGGGGGCCTTTGAGAACGGCAAGCGGGGCGATCTGCTGGCCAAGCTGATGATCATGCTGCCGCCCGACGATGCGGCGCTGGACAAGCTGGCCCAGGCGTCGCGGGATGCTGAGCCGATCAAGCCGTTCCGCGACTAGGGGCCTGAGTGTGGCGAGCAAGCCGAATGTGAAACCCGAGCGCCCGTGGTTCTCGTCCGGGCCGACGGCCAAGCGGCCAGGCTGGAGCGCCGGGGCGATCCCGCAGGACCTGCTGGGGCGGGGTATCCGGGCCCCGGAGGTGGTGGCGCGGTTTTCCGAAGGCCTGGCCCTGACCCGCAAGGTGTTGCAGGTGCCGGACGAGTTCGAGTTGGTCTATGTGCCGGGCTCAGACACCGGGGCGGTCGAGGCGGCCATGTGGTCGATGCTTGGCGAGCGTCCAGTTCAGGTGCTGGCGTTTGAGAACTTCGGCCAGGTCTGGGCCACCGATGCGGTCGATCACCTGGGGCTGGAGCCGGACGTGATTTCCGCGCCCTGGNGGGAGTGGCCCGACACGCCGCGCGTCGATCCAGCCAAGGACCTGGTGTTCCCGTGGAATGGCACGACCAGTGGGGTTTGTGCGCCGAATGGCGACTTTATATCCGCTACGCGCGGGATCGTTATCTGCGATGCGACCTCTGCGGCGTTCGCGATGGACCTGCCGTGGGACAAGCTGGATGTCGTGACCTTCAGCTTCCAGAAGGCCCTGGGCGGCGACGCGGGCTTAGGGGTCGCGGCGCTGGGGCCGCGGGCGATTGCCCGGCTGAATGCCTATGCCCCGCCCAGGCCTGTGCCCAAACTGCTGCGTCTGCGCGGCAAGGATGGGTTTGAGACCATCCTGTCCCGGGGATCGATGATCAACACTTTCAGCGTCTGGACGCTGGAAGACTGGATCGATGCCTTGCAGTGGGCCGAGGGGGTGGGCGGTTTGCCGGCCCTGATCGCCCGGACACAGGCCAATGCGGCGGCCCTGGATCGCTGGGTGCAGGCCACGTCTTGGGTTGACTATCTGGCGGAGGATCCAACGGTGCGATCCACCACCAGCGTGTGCCTGAAGATCACCGACCCCGATGTCATGGCTCTGGACGACGACGGCCGCCGGGCTGTGGTCAACCGGATGAAGGCGCTGCTGGAAGCCGAAGGGGCGGCTTTCGACATCGAAGGCCACCGGAATGCCCCCGCAGGCCTGCGCGTCTGGTGCGGGGCCACGGTCGAAACGGCGGACGTCGAGGCGCTGGGGCCCTGGCTGGACTGGGCGTTTTGGGAGGTGATGTCGACCGAGGGCGACAACCCCTGATTCCCCGGCTATAGGCTCGGCCCGCGTGCGGATTTGGGCAGCGGAGCGTTTCTGGCGAATGTAGCGGTGGTCGGGGCCCAGTGGGGCGACGAGGGCAAGGGCAAGATTGTCGACTGGCTCTCAAACCGGGCCGATGTGGTGGTGCGGTTCCAGGGCGGGCACAATGCCGGCCACACGCTGGTGGTCGACGGCAAGGTCTATAAGCTGGCGCTGCTGCCGTCGGGCGTGGTGCAGGGCAAGCCCTCCATCATCGGCAATGGCGTGGTCGTCGACCCCTGGCATCTGGTGAGCGAGATCGAGAAGATCGAGGCCCAGGGCGTGGCGATTACACCCGACATCCTGACCATCGCCGACAATGCCTGTCTGATCCTGCCGATCCATCCGGCGCTGGATGTGGCGCGCGAGGCGGCGGCCAGTGCGCCGGGGGCCAAGATCGGCACGACCGGGCGCGGCATCGGCCCGGCCTATGAGGACAAGGTGGGCCGCCGGGCCATCCGCGTCTGTGACCTGGCCAACGCAGACGACCTGAAGGTCAAGATTGAGCGCCTGCGCTCGCATCACGATCCGCTACGGGCTGGCCTGGGGCTGGAGCCGATCGACCCGGACGCCCTGCTGGCGCAGCTGCTGGAGATCGCGCCGAAGATCCTGCCCTATGTGAAGCCGGCCTGGCGGGTGCTGGATCAGGCCNCAAAGGCCGGGCAGCGCATTCTGTTCGAGGGCGCGCAAGGGGCCTTCCTGGACGTCGACCACGGCACTTATCCCTATGTGACCTCCTCCAACACTGTGGCCGGACAGGCGGCGGCGGGCTCTGGCCTCGGCCNNCCAAGGGTCGGCTATGTGCTGGGCATCGTGAAGGCCTATACGACCCGTGTGGGCGAAGGCCCGTTTGCCTGTGAGCTGAACGATGCAGTTGGCGAGCATCTGNGCCACCGTCGCCGTGAAGTGGGGTCAACANCCGGGCGTTCGCGACGCTGCGGCTGGTTCGATGCGGTGCTGGTGCGCCAATCCGTGGCCATCAATGGCATCGACGGCATCGCCCTGACGAAACTTGACGTGCTGGATGGGCTGAAGACGCTGAAAATCTGCGTCGGTTATCGCATCGGCGATCAGGTGCTGGACTATCTGCCGTCCAGCCTGGCCGATCAGGCCGCCGCCGAGCCGGTGTTCGAGGAACTGGAAGGCTGGTCCGAACCAACAGGTGGCGTCCGCAGCTTCAAGGATATCAATGCCAACGCCATCAAATACGTCAGGCGGATCGAGGAACTGATCNGGGCACCGGTGGCCTTGCTTTCGACAAGCCCCGAGCGCGACGATACCATCCTGATGCGCGACCNNCCTTCCAAGGTTAGAGCTGGGTCGATCTGACTTTAGTGAGCCTTAACCCGTGCCTGCTAGGACGATGTTTCTGGAGGCCAGTAAGTGTTTACGTCTGATCGTCAGTTTCGAGAGCGGCTGGAGCCGGGTCTGCGCCGCGTCATGGTCGTGGACGGCAATCCCCACGCGGCCGCTTTGATCGTGGACATCATCAAGGGGCTGGGTGGCCGCGATGTCCGCACCGCCAAGTCCCAGGACGGTGGCCTAGCCCTGGCGCGGGATCTGGAACCGACGCTGATCTTTCTGGAACGGCACGGTCCGGATCTTAACGGCGAAATGCTCGCTCGGGCCATCCGGCGATCCTACTATGGATGCCGCCGCGCCCCGATAATCATGGTGTCTGCCGAGGCGGCGGCCTCGGGCATTCGCGGGGCCCGCGACGCCGGCGTGCACGAGTTCCTGCGCAAGCCTTTCACCTCCGCCGATGTCGTGCGCCGCATCGAGAATGTCGTCACTCGCCCCCGTGATTGGGTCGAGGCGGTGAGCTACGTCGGTCCTGACCGTCGGCGCTTCAACTCCGGTGAGTATCCAGGTGAGGCCAAGCGCAAGGACGACCGTCCGGTGGCGGCGACAAGCCATGAGGAAATCCACGACCGTGCCATGCGCATTTTGGCGGCGGCTCTGGACCAGTTCGACCTCGACACGACCCAAGCCCTGCGCGCGATCCGTGAGCAGGCGCAAATCCTCAAGGCCATGGCGCTGAAGACCTCAGATACCACCCTGGCCTCGGCGGTTGGAGCACTGGAAGTGACGCTGGCAGCCAGCCCCGCCAATCGCGCGACGCTGACGCCGACCATCACCCAGTTGATGATGCTCAAACCGGCTCCGGCACCGCTACGCCCAACACCCTTGCGCCCGACGCCGCCGACCGAGGATCAGATCAAGCGGCTCAGGCAGGGATAGAGGTCGGGATAGCGCATCAGGCGTCGACGAGATTCCGCTCTTCGGCGGCGGCCCGCATGGCCTTCTGCAGCTTCTCGAACGCCCGCACTTCAATCTGGCGCACGCGTTCGCGGCTAACACCATACTGGCCAGCCAGCTCTTCCAGCGTCACAGGGTCATCCTTCAGTCGGCGCTCGGTCAGGATGTGCTTTTCGCGATCGGTCAGCTCTCCCATCGCTTCCTGCAGCAGGCCCATGCGCAGGGATTTNTCCTCATCCTCCGCCAGTTGGGTTTCCTGGGACACCTGGTTATCATCGGCCAACCAGTCCTGCCATTCGCTTTCGCCATCGGCACGCAGGGGCGCATTCAGCGACGCATCGCCGCCCAGGCGCCGATTCATGTCGATGACATCCTGCTCGGTCACGCCAAGCTTGGTGGCGATCTGCTGGACGTGCTCGGGGCGCAGGTCGCCCTCCTCCAGGGCCGAAATCTGGCTCTTGGCTTTGCGCAGGTTGAAGAACAGCTTCTTCTGGGCGGCGGTGGTGCCCATCTTAACCAGCGACCAGCTGCGCAGGATGTATTCCTGGATGGACGCGCGGATCCACCACATGGCGTAGGTCGCCAGGCGGAAGCCCTTGTCGGGATCGAATTTNTTGACCGCCTGCATCAGGCCGACGTTGCCTTCGGAAATCACTTCGCCGATCGGCAGGCCGTAGCCGCGATAACCCATGGCGATCTTGGCCACGAGGCGCAGGTGGCTGGTGACCAGCTTGTGCGCGGCCTCGGGATCCTGGTGCTCGCTCCAACGCTTGGCCAGCATGAACTCTTCGTCCTTGCTGAGCATTGGAAACTTACGGATTTCAGACAGATACCGTGACAGCCCCTGTTCAGGCGACATAACGGTGAGTGTGGTGTTTGCCATGTGGCGTGGTCCCTCCAGACCGAGTTAGATGAGCAGACCTAACGGCGCGGGCCACCGGATGTGCACCCTCGCCTTGTCCCTCAACGAATGCAGATAGGACAGGTTGCGGCAACCGTAAGGGGCGTTTCGTCACACCTTTGGTCGACCGTGGCCCCGGCGCCACTGAATCGGTAAGCGGCTCTGTAGCAGATAGTCAGTCCTTAATCAAGACTAACTTGATGTCGGCGCCTAGATCCCCAGAATGCCGCGATAGGTGGGGTGGACCACATCGCTCCATTCTGGGTGCTTCTGCAGATAGCCAGAAAGAACGGACACACCGGCAACACCAGCTCGGCATGGCGGGGCTCCTCAGTAGAAGTCGACGTGCAGGTGGTCATCATGCCGCGCCGCCTGGCATCCGGCAAAACGCAGCTTGGGATGGCCCCAATAGCCGAGGCGGCGCTCCAGATGCGGTTCGATCAGGATGCGTTTGACCCGACGGTCGGCAATCAGCGCCTCAATCTGGGCTTTGGTGCGGGCCTCATCCAGTCGCCAGGCCCGGTCGGCCGGCGGATCGGGCTTTTCGGCCGAGCCTTCGCGGCCATGGGGACAGGCAAGTTGCTCACCCGGGCGTGGCGGCTCGGCGGGCCAGTAGCGACCGCTCCTGCGTGCCTCCGCATAGGCATCCATCGGCTGCCCCTGCCGATCCACAAAGTAGAGCGCCAGATCAATCTGGCGGCCGTCGCCGTGGCTGAGATGCGGCGGGAAGGGTTTGACACCTTCGGCGCCGGACGCATCCATGAAGCGCAACTGCTCGCCGGGAAACTGGTCGCGCACGGCCGTTGCGGCGGCGATCAGGGCCTCACGCGTGCCCGGCGTGACATAGTGTCGGTCGCGCCGACAGTAATAGGATTGAACCGGAGCCAGCGGCGTCGATCCATCACACGGCAGGCTCACCAGGCCGGCGGCATTGGGCGTCTCTGATCCGTGCTGACCCTTCCAGGCGAAGGGGCTCTCGACCCGGTCACAGGCGGTCAGACTGGCAGAGATGCAGAGGGCCACCAGAGCTGCTTTCACAGCGCCTCCAGCAAGGCTTGCAGGCGTTGCATATCCTCCGGCGGATCGGTTTCGAAGCGCATCGCCTGGCCCGTGACGGGGTGCACGAACCCCAGCACTGCCGCATGCAGGGCCTGGCGTTGCAGGCCCGCCTTGGCGATGGCCTCGCGCACGACCTGGGCCGGGGTGCCGGAACCATAGACCGGATCACCGAGGATCGGGGCCCCCTTGGAGGCCATGTGCACGCGGATCTGGTGGGTGCGNGCGGTGTGCAGGGGCATAGCGNNGACCCGGGCAGCCAGAGGCGCGGCCCCGGCCTTGGCCGGTCGGCCCCAGGTCGCCTCGACGCGATAGTCGGTCATGGCCTCCCGCCCGCCGGTTTTNAGCACCGCCATCTTCTTGCGATCGTGGGTCGAGCGACCCAGCCGGGTCTCGATGCGGCCCTTCTCCGGGCTTGGCGCATTGCGGGTCAGGGCGATATAGGACCGCTCGATATCATGAGTGGCGAACAGGGCCGAAAGGCCCTGGTGTGCCCGGTCGGACTTGGCCGCGACCATGACGCCGCTGGTATCCTTGTCCAGCCGGTGGACAATGCCGGGCCGCGCCNNACCGCCAATCCCGGATAAACTCTCCCCACAATGAAACAGCAAGGCATTGACCAGGGTGCCGGTCTCTGACCCCGGCGCGGGATGGGCGGCCATGCCCGCAGGCTTGTCGATGACAATCAGGTCCGCATCCTCATAGAGGATGGCCAGCGGGATGTTCTCAGGCTGAGGGTCCGCCGGGGCGACCGGCGGCAGGGTGATGGCATAGAGACCCGCCTGCGCCTTGGCCGATCCGCCGGACACCGGCTGGCCATCGCGCGTCACGGCCCCGTCGGCGATCAGGGCCTGGATGCGCGCGCGAAAGCGTCGGAAACGCCTCAACCAGGGCCTTGTCCAGGCGCACCCGCGCCAGCTCGATCCGTGCCTCTAGCAGGCTCGAGCCATCTTCGATCAGTTCGGCATCGTCATCGCTCACCCGCCATCCTTAGCGGATGCGGGCGAGGGCGCGAAGGCGAGATGGCGGATCAGGCCGCCTTCTTTTCCAGCTTCTCTTCCCACTGACCCAGCGAGGCCAGGCCATTCATGCGGGCGCGGTGATGGAAGGCGGCGGCGGCCTTTCGNGCATTCTCGGCCTTGCCACCCCAGGCGCGCTGCGGCGCGGCTTGCAGGGCGCGACCATAGGAGAAGGTCATCTTCCACGGGAAGCCGCCGATGCGGTTCATGGCGTCCAGATTGGCCGTGGCCTGCTCGTCCGACTGGCCGCCCGACAGGTAGGCGATGCCCGGCACGGCCGACGGCACGGTGGCCTTCAGCGCGGCGATGGTGCGCTCAGCCACTTCTTCGGTCGAGGCCTGGCGCACGCTGCCTTTGCCGGAAATGACCATATTGGGCTTCAGGACGATGCCTTCCAGCGCCACGCGCTGCTCTGCCAGTTCGGCAAACACGGTCTGCAGCACCCAGCGGGTGACTTCATCACAGCGGGCGATGTCGTGGGTCCCATCCATGAGCACCTCAGGTTCAACGATCGGCACGATCTGCTCCTGCTGGCAGATGCGGGCATAGCGGGCCAGGGCGTGGGCGTTGGTCTTGACCGCGCCCCAGGTCGGGATGCCGTCGGCGATATCAATCACCCCACGCCACTTGGCGAAGCGGGCCCCGCGCTCATAGTAGCTGCGCAGGCGCTTCGAAAGGCCATCCAGGCCCTTGGTCGCCGTCTCACCGGGNAAGCCGGCCATCTTGGACGCGCCCTTGTCGACCTTGATGCCGGGGATAGATCCAGCCTTCTGGATCAGCTCAACCAGCGGGGTGCCGTCGGCGGCGTCCTGAAACAGGGTCTCCTCGAACAGGATAACCCCNGAGATGTGCTCACGCATGGTCTGCTCGGCGCGGAACAGGATCTCGCGATAGTCGCGGCGGTTCTCCTCGGTGTTCTCAACCCCGATGGCGTCAAAGCGCTTCTTGATGGTGCCGGTCGATTCATCCGCCGCCAGAATGCCCTTGCCGGGNGCGACCATGGCTTGCGCCACTGCGTTCAGAGCCGCCAGATCCATCAGCTATCTCCGTATTCCTATTCCGTTGCGGCGCGGTTTAGTCCCGTCCGCCGCCAAAGTCACGCCATGTTACATGGGTGGCGCGGGACTGTGACCCCTTTTCAACGCCCTTTGAACACCGGCGTTTCACGGCGAACGAAGGCCGCCACGGCGGCCTGGGCATCCTCAGTGACCATCAGGCGACGCACCTCGTCATACAGGGCATCCATGGCGGTCTGCGGGTCTTGCAGGGCCAACCGGGCGCTGCGGGTCGTTGCGGCCACGCCCAGCGGAGCCTGGGCCGAGATGCGCTCGGCGATGGCCACCGCTCGCTCCAGCGCCTGGCCGTCCGGGACGATATCTTGCACGAGGCCAAGATGCCGGGCGTCCTGAACCCCGAACTCATCACCGGTCAGCAGCCAGCGCATGGCGTTCTGGTAGCCNCCGGCCTGGGCCATGCGGATGGTCGCCCCGCCGAACGGGAAGATGCCGCGCGCCACCTCGATCTGCGCAAAGGTCGCAGTCTCATCGGCCACCACGATGTCGGCCGCCAGGGCCAGCTCGATCCCCAGCGTCAGGCACTTGCCATGCACCGCCACCACGATCGGCTTGGGGCAGCGCGGTCCATAGATGCCCCAGGGGTCGATCTGACCCTCCTTCACAATGCTATCACCGGCCATCAGGCGTGGCGCGACATCGGCCAGATCCAGCCCGGCGGTGAACATCATCCCATGGGCATGCAGCACGCCACACCGGATGTCGGGGGCCTGGGCCAGGTCGGTATAGGCCTGGGCCAGCTCTGCCAGCATGTCGAACGTAAAGGCATTGCGCTTGTCCGGTCGGTTGAGCCCGATCAGGCGGACGTGACCGCGATCTTCGAGGGTCAGGGTATCGGCCATAGTCTTTCCGAGATCCGCGTTGTGGAGGTCGCGCGGACCATGCGAGATCGTCGAAAGGATTTCAATCCAGACCGGCCATCGAGGCTGGCTCAGGCAGCCCGCAACAGGTCCATTGACGCCGCGCAATCTTGCAGGACTTCATAGAGGCGCGGCAGTTCTATGGGCTTGTTCAGCACGCCATCGGCACCCGCGCTCATGTATTCGGCGACATCCTCGGAAAACACATTGGCGGTCAACATATGGATCGGTATGCGTGTGTCGACTTCGCTGGCGCGAATGCGTCGCACGGCCTCAACGCCATCCATGACCGGCATGTTGGCGTCCATCAATACCAGGTCGAAGGGCTGACGAGCCAGGGCCTCCAGTGCCTCCAGGCCGTTGTCGGCAAAGGTCAGCTCAACCCCGGCCGGTTCCAGCAGAATTGCCAGCACATTCTGATTGGCGCGATTGTCCTCAGCCGCCAGAATGCGCAGCGGCCGATGGCATTCGGTCACCGGATTGACGGGATCGCTGGTCTTTGCCTCCCCCTGCGCCACCGGTGTGGAAGCTGGCACACTAAAGGGGACCTCTATCCAGAAGCAGGTGCCGACATCGAACCCATTTCGGCATCCGATCTCGCCTCCCATCAGGCCAATGTTCCCGGCGCAGATCGCCAATCCCAGACCCGCACCGCCGGCCAACCGACCCACGTCGGTCTGTTCAAACGGCTGGAAAATACGTTCGCGGGCGTCGTCAGGCACACCTGGTCCGCTATCGCGCACCTCGATGGTCAAGCGTTGGGCTTCGCATCGGGCCACTACCTCGACCTGGCCGCCGGACGGTGTGAATTTCAGGGCGTTGGAAATCAGGTTGACCAGGGTTTGTTCCAGTCGCCCTTCATCGCAAACGATCCAGTCACGCGTCACAGCCGAAACGTCCATCGACAGATCGATGTCACCGCTTTCGGCACTGGGNGTCCAGATGCTGATGATATTTGACAGCTTGCCCTTGAGGTCGAAAGCTACAGGCTCGAGCTGGCTTTGCTCTGAACCGATCCGCGACAAATCGAGCACCGCGTTGAGCAGCCGCAAGAGCATGGACCCGGACTGCAGCACGCCAGCATTCAGCTCCCTTTGTCGTGGGGTCAGATCTTCTCTTTGCAAGGCTTCAGACAGCCCCAGCACCGCGTTCAGTGGCGTGCGGATCTCGTGGCTGGTGACCGCCAGGAAGTCTGACTTGGCCCGACTGGCCTGTTCCGCCGCTGCGCGCTGCGCTTCCAGATTAACCGCCTGTGCGAGCAACCGCTGTTGGTTGCGATAGCGTTCGATAACGCGGCCGAGTTGCCCACCGATCTGCGCCACAAGATGCAGAAGGTCCGGGTCGGGCTCGGACGGCACTTCATGGAAGAACTCCAGGACTGCGCCGACCTGTTCTCCCATCAGGGCAGGGAAGGCGAAGGTCGCATGGAGGCTGGCACGTTGCGCCGCCTCCAGCCGCAGGAAGCGGTCGTCACAGGATGCGTCGACCATCCACAGCGGGCATGCCGTGTCCCAGACCCGTCCCGGCAGCCCCTCTCCCCGGGCAAACGTCATGTCAGAGCTGATCTGGCGGATNTCGTTACGTTTCTCGGCGGCGGCGTCATACCACACCCCCGACCAACGCAGCCGCTCATCTGTTTCGTCGGCAAACATGTAGACCTGCCCCACGGGCCAGCCGGTAAACTCGCAAATCCGTCGCAGGGCCAGCTCAAACGTCTTGGTCGGATCGTCATCGAGGTTGGCGGCCACGGCAATCGTCTCGACCAGCGCCAGACGACGCTTCTCGCGGTAGAGGTCTCGCAGGGCTCGCTCAGCGATCACATCTGCTTCTTGGCGTGCGGTACGCTCGCGCTCGATGCGCCGCTCCAGGCGGGCGATACGGTCCAGGTCTGTCTTGTTGGGATCGGTCACGTCGAATCAGGCTGCGTCGGGTACGGCAGGTTCGGCGGCACTCCAGCGGATANNTGGAAGGTACAGTGCCCATCTCCCTTCTGGCGGCAGGCCGTGTGCTCCAGCGTCATCGGCTGGTGGAACCAGAGGGCGGAGCCCTCGGTGAATCCTGGGCCAGNNGGCGCACATGTTGCGCTCCGACAGGTAGTCCATGATCAGATCGCCGCTGCCATTGCTCTTCAGCCGGAAATGCGGACAGAGGGCTCCAGGATAAAGTTTGCGTACTTCGGCGTGGATCACGTCGTTGATCCCGGCCATGAACACGTGGATATCTGCTACGCGGAAGAAGTCGGGATAGAGTTCCGCCAGCACAGGGATGGCTTCGGTGCCAAACCAGCGCAGCACGGAATCACGATCCAGATTCAGCGCCTGCCCGGCTGCAACCACCAGGGCTTCAATCTCGGCGTCGGGGTAGTTGCCAAGCGAGCTGTAGGAGCCCGATGCGCCCGACGCCTCCAGAAGATCGTCCCAGGTGTCCGGGCCATAAGCGCGCGTGACGGTTTCTTCGAGCAGATTGAAGACGACACCCTTCATGGGCCCCTCCTGAGACTGAGGGGACCAAACTGAACAGGATTTCAGAATTTACGTTAAATGCTCAACGCTTAAGGGCCTCGACACCCGGTAGGGGTTTGCCCTCCATCCACTCCAGAAAGGCCCCGCCTGCCGTGGAGACGAAGGTCATATCGGCTGTGACGCCGGCATGATTGAGGGCCGCCACCGTGTCGCCGCCTCCGGCCACAGCGACCAGGGTTCCGGCACTCGCCAGGGCCGCGGTTTCGCGCGCCGCCTGGACGGTGGCCTTGTCAAACGGCGGAATCTCGAACACCCCTAGCGGCCCGTTCCAGATCAGCGTTTTGGAGGCAGCGATCGCCTGCTCCAGGCGCGCGACTGTCGCCGGTCCAGCGTCGAGGATTTTGTCATCCGGGCCGATGGCGTCCAAAGGTGCCACGCGGGCTTCGGCCCCGGGCTTGACCTCCGTGGCAACGACGACGTCGACAGGCAGTAGCAGCTCGCACCCCTTGGCTCTGGCCTCATCCATGATGGCGATAGCCGTCGGTGCCATGTCCTTTTCTGCCAGAGAGCCGCCGATGTCGTGCCCCTGGGCGTGGAGGAAGGTGTTGGCCATGCCGCCGCCGATCGCCAGACGATCCAGCTTGCCAACCAGGTTCTGCAGCAGATCGAGTTTGGTCGACACCTTGGCCCCGCCGACAATGCCGATGACCGGCTTGACAGGGCGGCCCAGGGCCTTGTCCAGCGCCTCCAGTTCTCGGCGCATGGATTCTCCGGCAAAGGCCGGCAGATGGTGGGCAATGCCTTCGGTCGACGCGTGGGCGCGATGGGCGGCCGAGAAGGCGTCATTGACGTAGAGATTGCCCAGGTCGGCCAGTTTGGTGGCGAAAACCGGATCATTGGCCTCCTCGGCCGCGTGGAAGCGAACGTTCTCCAGCAGTACGACGCCGCCGGCGTCCAGGTCCCCAATGGCCTCGACCGCCGCCGGGCCGATGCAGTCCTCGGCGAACCGCACCGGGGCCCCCAGGATGTCGGACAAAGGTTTGACCACCGGGCTTAGGCTCATGGATGGCACCACCTGGCCCTTGGGGCGATCGAAGTGGGCCAGCAGGGCGACCTTGGCCCCCGCATCGCGCAGGCGCTGGATGGTCGGCACGGCCGCTCTCAGGCGCGTGTCGTCGGTGACGGTGCCCTGGTCCATCGGGACATTGAAATCGACCCGCACCAGGGCGGTCTTGCCCGTCAGGGTGCCGAGCAGGGCGGCGGCGTCATCTAGGGTGCGAAAGTCGGTCATGCCGCTCTCATAGAGGCCTTCGATGCGGGGGTGAAGGGGGCGGCGGATGCCTATCCGACGCACGGGCAAACATCACGCGGACGCGGGCGTGTCCGCGGGTATGTCAGGTAGGTCGTTCTCGATCATCTTGCGGCCGATCCAGGCCATGGGCAGGCCGACGGCGAGGATGTGGACGGCCAGACCTTTCAGCGCCCCGGCCATGTCCGGTGCCCCCAGCGTCGACGCGGACAGGGGGACAACGGCAAAGGTCATGACGGCCCAGACCACGGCTCCCCAAACGATCCCGGCCGTAATCCATTGCCGTCGCAGAATCGGATAGAGGGACGCCAGCATCATCCATGCGCCGGCAATACCCAGCATCAATCCGAAGTGGGAGACGACGCCGAGCCAGGCGGAAGGCCACCCGCCCTGATAGGCCTCGGCCCCCAACCATCCGGATGCGACCGACTGGAAGATGCTCTGTAGCGGGATTTGAGGATTGCTCAGGGCCGCGGCGGCCAGGTCCACCGCACCGCAAACCAGACCTGCGGTCAGGGATGCTCGGGTCTCGTCGGCGAAACTGGATCTGGACATGTGGGCTCCTCCTTTCGGCACCGTTGCGCAGTCGGGAGGCGGCGGCAAGCGGAAAGGGTCTGGCGGTTCCGGGTAGGGTGCTGATCACCGACCGTCTCGGGCGAAAAGAAAGGCCGCCCGATCCGGTCGGATCGGGCGGCACTCCGGACGGGCCGTCGCGGGGTCGGATGGCGGGACGCTCGGGCCCGGTCGGAAGGGGATCAGCCCTCCAGGTCCTGACCTTCGTCGGGCTCGGGCGTGCCGAGCAATTCCTCGGCAATCTTGTTGGTGGAGCTGCGCACCTTCATTTCAATATCGGCAGCGATGTCCGGATTGTCCTTGAGGAAGTTGCGGACATTCTCGCGGCCCTGGCCGATGCGCTGGCTGTCATAGGAGAACCAACTGCCGGACTTCTCGATGATCCCGGCCTTGACGCCCAGGTCGATGATCTCACCGATCTTGGAAATGCCCTCGCCATACATGATGTCAAAGATGACTTCGCGGAACGGCGGGGCGACCTTGTTCTTGACCACCTTGACCCGGGTGGTGTTGCCGACAACCTCGTCCCTGTCCTTGATCGCACCGGTGCGGCGGATGTCCAGGCGCACCGAGGCATAGAACTTCAGCGCATTGCCGCCGGTGGTGGTCTCCGGGCTGCCATACATGACCCCGATCTTGTGACGGATCTGGTTGATGAACAGGACAATGCATTTGGACTTGCTGATCGAGCCGGTCAGCTTGCGCAGGGCCTGGCTCATCAAGCGGGCCTGCAGGCCCGGCAGGCTGTCACCCATCTCGCCCTCGATTTCGGCCCGGGGNGTCAGGGCGGCGGCAGGATCGACCACCACAATGTCCACCGCGCCGGATCGCACCAGGGTGTCGACGATCTCCAGCGCCTGCTCGCCATGGTCCGGCTGCGACACCAGCAGATCATCCAGGTTGACGCCCAGCTTCTGAGCATAGACCGGGTCCAGGGCGTGCTCAGCATCGACAAAGGCGGCGACGCCGCCCTTCTTTTGCACCTCGGCCACGGTGTGCAGGGCCAGCGTCGTCTTGCCAGAGCTTTCCGGCCCGAACACCTCGATCACCCGCCCGACCGGCAGGCCGCCGATGCCCAGCGCCATGTCCAGGCCCAGGGATCCGGTCGAAACGCTCTCGATCTCGGCCACCACGCCGGCCTTGCCTAGCTTCATGACCGAGCCCTTGCCAAAGGCGCGGTCGATCTGGGCGATCGCCGCCTCCAGCGCGCGTTGCTTGTCGCCGTCTTCCTTGCCCACCAGTTTCAATGCCGCCTGTGCCACGTGATCTCTCCCTTTGACATGATTCCGGGAGAGACCCGCCATCAGGACCCGCCCCTTCAATGCCGACACTATGTGCACGTTTTGTTCCGGTTGCCAATATGTTCTTTTGGCGGGCGTCAGAAAATGACGCATGGGTTCGGGGTCGGCCCTCAGTCAACTCAATAGGAGCGGTAGCAGGCCGGACTGGGAACGAACGAGCGGCGGTCGACGATCAGGCCCGTTTGCTGTTCGGGATGGAGATGTCCGTCGGCACGAATTTCGACGAAATCTCTCCGCCGGATACCGGGTTGGGGAGACTCGAACCCGACGTGGTCAGTCCACCCCACACGCGCGGCGCTGGACAGACAGGCCTGACCCAGGGTCGGAAATACTCCGCGCAGCATATTTGTTCGTTCCTTTCACCCCACCGACAGGCGGGCGGCCAGGGCGATCAGGGTCGCGGCGGCGAGAAGGGCAGCGCAGGTCCAGCGGGCCGGGCGCTCACGCAGGCGCGGCACATTCAACGGGCGCAGCAGCATCATGACCAGCACGGCGGTCAGGGCCACCACCTCGGGCATGTCGATTCCGATCCCCAGCCAGGCCACATGGAACAGGCAGGCCAGCCAGCCAGCCGTCAGCCCGCCCAGGATGGCGACCGGTGCCAGGCCACGGGGGCCCGTGAGGTTGAGGTCCAGATAGCTGGCGCTGGCGGCCAGCCCCGAGGCGACCAGCACCGGCCAGGTCAGAAGGAATGCGGCCAGCGGGGCCAGCGCCTGGGCCACGGCGGCCAGCACCAGCACGGGCGCGATGAAGCCCAGCCAGCCGCCCCATGCGCTCCAGGCGATGCTGCCGCTCCAAAGCGAAAGGCCGATGGCGATGACGGCGGCTCCGGCCAGCATGGGGCTGAATCCGCCCAGGCCCAGCGCCATCACGGCAAACACGGCAACGATCCCGGCCACGACGACCCGGCGAAACGACGCCCGCCAGATCCACAGCACGCCACAGGCCGCCATGGCGGCCAGGACGCAGGCGACCTCCACCTGCGGCAACCGGGCCAGGGCATCGTAATAGGCATCGGCGGACTGGATGCGGCTGAGCATCGGCCCCGAGAGCGCCCGCAGGCCCCGGCTGATCACCATCAGGCTGGTCAGCAGCCACAGGGCGTCGAGGGCTCCGCGGCCGACGTCGGCGGGCTTCAGTCCGGCCAGCTTGCGGGTTCGCCGGGTCGCCAGGCCGAACAGGCCCGCTGCCACGATCAGCAACAGCCAGCCTGCCCAGGCCGGGTGGTGCAGGGTGAACAGGCCAAAGATGTCGGAATAGACCACGTCGGGCCGCGCCTGGGGCAGGACGGGGCTACGGGCCAGCTGATCGGCGACCGCCAAGGCCTGCCCGCCCAGATGCTGCAAGGCCCCCTGATCCAGGCGGCGCGGGGTTGACAGGGGCGTGTGATACTGGGCCGGGCGACCGCTGAAGGCGAGGTTGATCCCCTGGACGCCCTTGTCACGCGGGATCGAAAAGTCGGTGTCATTGGGCATCGACCGGTAGACGAAGATGGCCAGGNNGTTGGACGATACCCCGCCGGGGGCTCGTCCGGCGGCGCGGGCAAAGGCGGGGATCATCTGGCCATTGCCGGGCCCGGTTTCGAACATCAGGGCCCGGCCGCCGCCGCCNCGCGCCTCCAGGTTGATCACGGTGCCGATCCGCCCCGCCAGGGCATGGGCATCCCAGAACAGGCGTGAGCCGTTCAGGCCCAGTTCTTCGGCATCGGTGAAGATGACCACGATATCCCGTTCGGGCTGACCACGGGCACGGATGGCACGAACGGTCTCCAGGATGGCGGCGACCCCGGCCCCGTCATCGGCGGCTCCGGGCGACCCGGGATAGCTGTCATAGTGGGCCATCAGGGCAATGGCCGGCAGGCTGGGATCTGTGCCCGGCAGAACGCCGATGATGTTCACCAGGGCCAGCCCCTGACTGTCAGCCGGAACGGTGCCGCCCTTGCGGATCAGTGTGTCGATAGAACGCTGCGGCAGGGGGCCNGACTGGGTCGACACCTGCAGGCCCAGCGCGCTCATGCGCCCGATCAGATGGGCACGGACGCGAGCGTGTTCCGCCGATCCGGTCGGGTGCGGGGCTCGTGCGATGGCGCGAACGTCGGCCATGGCGCGTCCGGCCGCAAATGGGTCTCGGCGACACTGGCCGGCCGGGGCCGGGGGCATGGGAAAGACCACGGCCGTCACCAGGGTGATCAGCAGCGCCCCGATTAGCAGCAGCCACTGCTGTCGCTGGGACGGGCTCATCGGCGAGTTGGGCGTTGGCGGGGCCTCCCCTGGCCATGGGGAGGCTTCATGAAGGATGCAGGATCGGCTTCGGTCATGGCTGTGGTCCATTCCCCAATGACATCAACCGCTCCCCTGGCAGGCGAAGCGCCATTGATGGCTGGGATGCGACAAGGGCACAAGAGGGCGTTTGCCCGGTCCTAGGCCGCCCGTATCAGATGGTCAGCGGCCTTGACAAACATGCCTTTGCGTCCGGCCACGGCGCGAAAAGCCAGGCTGTCGCCTTCGGGGCTTTCATCCGGAGCCAGAAACAGCAATCCGCCGGACTTCAGCCGTTCCGCCAGGTTGTCAACCAACTGGCCGCGCTTGGCAGGGTCGGTATCGGCCAGCACATGGCGGCAGAAAATGATGTCAAACTTCACCGCGTCGGTCGGCGGGTCCAGCAGGTTGGCACGAGCGAACCGAATGCCGTCCCTTAGGGCCGGGCGCGCGCTCCACAGGTCCTCGCTTTGCTCGAACCCATCCAGCATGGCGCGTGCGGCCAGCCCGCGCTGGATCTCGAAGCCAGTGTAGGTGCCTTGTCGAGCTTTCTCGAGCGAGCGGGCGTTCAGATCGGTCCCGACCACCTCAACCGGGACGCCCGCCTTATGCGCCGTCAGGGCCAGGGACCAGACCTCTTGACCTGCCCCACATCCTGCGGACCAGATGCTGATCCGCTGATTGGTACCGCGTGCAGCAATTGCCGGCAGGATTTCCCGGCCAAGGCTGTGGAAGGCAGAGCGGTCACGGAAGAACCAGGTCTCCGGATTGAGCAAAGCCTCGATCACGGCCCAGCCCAAGGAGGCGACCGGCTTTGCCCAAAGGGCCTCCAATAGGGCCTCCACGCTATCATAGCCTTCGCGCCGCGCGACAGGTCCCAGACGGTGGGTCGCCAAGTTTATTCGGTCCCGCGTTAGCCGGTAGCCAGCCCGAGAGGCCATCAAGACCTGCAGCTTTTCGAAATCCTCGGGACTCATGCCGTTACACGATCCCCACTTCGGCTAGCTTGGACGTCGAAATTTCGCCGTCGAACGGCTTCATCACATAGTCGTCGGCCCCGGCGTCCAGCGCTTCGGCAATGCGATCTGCCCGCGTCTCGATCGTGCAGAACAGGACCTTTGGGGTCTCACCGCCAGGCATCTCCCGTAGACGTCGCAAAAAGCTCATTCCGTCCATTACCGGCATGCCCCAATCCACCAGGATCACTTCAGGCAAGGCGGTGGTGCANAAGGTCAGGGCCTCGGCTCCATCGGCCGCCTCATCAACCTCAAAGCCCAGACCCTCGACGATGCGACGCGCCACCTTGCGGATGATGCGGCTGTCATCAACGATGAGGCAGGTCCTGGGGGTCACGGGCAGTCGGGCTGGTTAGCTGGGAATCGGATCGGGGCTGTGTGGCCACATGATCGCAGACAGCGGGTTAACGAGGCGTTTGACCCTAGCCAGGCATGGCGGCGGTCAGGCTGACTTGCCCTTCGGCCTCCTGCACATCGAGGCGTCCCCCACANTCGGTGACTGTCAGCCACAGCCAGTAAGGCTGGGTCCATTGGCCTGAGAGGCCCTCGCTAAGGGGCAGGCCGCGCACGCCTTCAGATGCCTCTGGCTTTAGGCGGGCCCGGGGTCCNTCGCTCAGGGCCTGAATGACCATGCCATCTGTGGCAGCGCGGGCGGTCAGCTTGGCCGTGCCTCCGGTAGGCAATGCCTGCATGGCCAGATAGGTCATGTTCAACAATGCCCGCGCCCGAGGCTTGGACAGGGTCATCGGGGCNACCTGCCAGTCCAGGGTGGCGCGGCCGCCCCCAGCNAGGTTTTCTGACAGGCTCCGCAGTGTCTCACTGTCAAAGTTCTCCGCTGAGGCCGAGGCCCCATAGGCGACGCGCCCAAACTCGATCAGGGCGTGCATCTTGCGCGCGCTGTCGCGGATCAGATTGATGGCGTCTTCGCGCATGTCCTGCATGGACGGATCATCCAGCAGGCTCAGGCCCTGGCCGATAGCGCTGGCCGGGCTGGCGAAGTCATGACACAGCTTGGCCGCCACCAGGGTGGCCAGTTGCTGGCGGTCAGGAAGGGCGTCGGTCATGCGCGGTTCGGCTCGGCTAGGGGATCGTTGGACAAGGTGACCTGATTTGCGGCCTCGCGGAACAGGTCGGGCTCGTCTATCTGGGGACCTATGCATGAACGAGTGGAAAACGACCGGCTGTCCGGCGTGCTGACGGACCGGCTGGCAGAGGTCGCCGAGGCGGCGTCTGCCCTGATCTTGCCCTTCTGGCGGAACGGCGTTGCCGCCATGACCAAGGCCGACGCCAGCCCTGTAACCGAGGCTGACCAGCAGGCCGAGGCTCTGATCCTTTCGATGCTGCAAGACGTCTATCCCGAGGTCCCCGCGGTGGCTGAGGAAATGTCTGCGGCTGACGGATTGCCTGATCAGGCCCCGGATCGGTTCTGGCTGATTGACCCGCTGGATGGAACCAAGGGTTTTATCGCAGGCAAGGAGCACTTTACCGTCAACATCGCCCTGATCGACCACGGCCAGGTCGTTGCTGGTGTGGTCGCAGCTCCGGCTCTGTCGATGACTTGGACGGGCGTGGCTGGACAGGGTGCCCGGCGGCGGAGGTTCGGGCAGGGCTGGCAGACCATTCAGGTCCGGCCCGCCAGTGAGCCCGCTCACGCCCTGTTGTCCCACTCCATGAAGGATCAGGCCGCATACGATCTGGCCAGAGCCCATGGTTGCGCCGACTGGACCGGCATGGATTCCTCGATCAAGTTCTGCCTCATCGCGCAGGGTGACTATGACAGCTATCCACGCACGGGGCCGACCCATGAATGGGATACCGCCGCAGGTCAGGCGGTGTTGCAGGCGGCGGGCGGGCAGGTGCTGGGCCCAGACGGCCGAACCCTCGGTTACGGCAAGCCGCGTTTCCTGAATGGGCCTTTCGTGGCCCGCGGCGGCTGAGTTCGGGTCTTAGCCGCGCGCCAGGTCGGCCAGGGCCGGGGCACCCGCCTCCCGGGCCGTCAGTTCGACTTCAGTCCGGATGAGGCCCAGATGCGGTTCGGGCACGCCCGACAGGCGGCTCCTCGCCACGGCCAGATCGGCCAGGGCCAGCTGGATCGCCGACCAGGCGACCGGTGACGGATTAGCCTGAAGCTGGCGAAGCAGGCTTTGGCGCAGTCCTTCCAGCACCCGCACATCGCCCGCGCCNGAGGCCAGGGCCAGTTCGGCATTGGCCCGGGCATGGAGGGCCAGTGCGCCCAGGATCAATCCCGGTTCATCAGTGATTGCCTCCGCCAGCCGCAAGTTGGCCAGGGTCGCCGACCCCGCCAACTGTATTGCGGCCCAGTCCAGTGGCGCATGGTCAGCCGTGAACAGGTCCCCGGCCCCCTCNATCAGGACCTCACCCTGGCTCCAGGCCGACATGTCGCCTGCCATGGCACCTAGCGCACGCAGGCCGGCNGCGGCCAACAGCAGGGCGCGGGCGCGGGTCAGNGGTCTCTCATCTGGGGAGGCAGCGTCGATCACCGTTTGCAGGTCGCGGCTGGCGCGGGTGAGGCTTTCGGTGTCTCGTTTCAGAACACCTGCAAGCAAGCACAGGCTCGCACGTTCCAGACGGAAACTGTCGCGGGCCTCGGCACCCGAGGGGTCGGGCAGGCTTTCAAGCGTCCCTAGCGAACCCAGCAGGGTGTGCACATCGCCGCGCGGCTGCTCGAGCGACACCTGGGCCAGGCGGGCCTGGGTGCGGGCCATGAGGCGAGCAATGTCGTCGGCCTCGGCCCCGGGGCGAACGTCCACGCCCTCCAGATCGCGCAGCAGGGTCTGCAGGAGGATCGGGCCACCGAACAGGTCATAGCGAAGCAGAGCAGTTTCGGCGGTCTGGATCGCCAGAAGCACCTGATGGCGCGGCTTTGCAGCCCTGCTCGCATCGCTGAGGCAACGCGCCGCCCGATCAAGTGCCAGCTTGCGACCTGTGCGCTTGCCCACTTCACGCCAGATGCGGGCGGCCCTGATGTTGGCCTGCAAGGGATCGGGACAGGACACGCGCCCGGCGTCAATGGCGGATCGGGCCGCCTGCTGCTCCACCAGACTGACAGGCAGCAGTTCCAGCCACGAAAGGTCCTCGGCTTCCCGGGCCCTGCCGAACAGCTTCCTCAGGTCTCCTCCGAAATCGAACCTGGCCATAACGGTCTCGTCGTCCCCATTCGACACAAACGGTGCAGGATTTGCACGATCGAAGCAAACCCGACGCCGTTGTTCTGCGGGAAAATCGAGGCGGTCGGGCCGCGCGGAGGTTGTGAATGCTGGACAGGAGCGCCTTGTTCAGGGAAGCATTCCAAACAGGTATAGGTAAGACGTTATGACCCGTCCTGAGTACCCGACTGAACCTTGGTGGACGCCCGGCGGCCGGGCCCGGGCGCTGGACTTGCCTGGCCAAGCCCTGCGATTGGCTCTGACAGCGGGCGCGACCGGCGTGACCGTGGCCATCGCCTTGGGCGCTGCGGCTGCGCGGGCCCAGGACGCGCCGACCCCGCCCCCGTCTCAGCCACAACCGGCAGCGGGGGCAACGCCGACCGGCCATGTGGCCACCGATGTCACCGCACCGGCAAACGCTACCGACGCGGCCACAGGGGCGACACTGCCGCCCCGGCGCAATACGGGACCGATCATTCCCGGGCCGCGTATTCCGGGTCCCGTCGTGCCCGGGCCGATCATGCCCGCTCCCCGGATCAGCGGCCCGCCGCCGTCGCTGCAGCGTCGGCCAGCGCCCGACGTGGTTCAGGAAGAAGCCAACAGCCCCCTTCTGGGCCGATCGCCCCAGCCAATGCCGGTACGGGTCGAAGGCCCGGTTGCACCGCCGCCGCAGACCCTGGCCAATGCCCCGCGCGCGCGCGCGCCGAGCTGATCGGATCGGAGATTGCTCCGGCCGGTGAAATGGATATGAGCGCAGACCCGGTTCCTGCAGGGCCGTCGACACCCTCGACGGTGGCTCCTATGGCGCGGCTGGGTGGTCCACCCTTCAGTGAGGCGCCGCCCTCCGCCAGTGCCCGGATGAATTATCTGACGGAACAGTGCCGCGCCGCTTCCGGCAGCGTGATTCCAGTCGCGTGCCCACCGGCGCGGACCTGAACGGCGGCGGGATCGCCGACTGGGTGCTGGAGGAAGGCCTGTTCCACTGTCCCGGACAACCCGGCATGTTCGCCAACAGCCGCGCGGGATCCAACATGTCAGTCTATGTCGGCGGCGCCCCGGAAGGCAGCCGCGCTGCCTTTGCTCATGGCGTCTATAACGCCGCTGTGATTGAGGACGGTGGTGCCTGGACCCTGTGGGGCGTGGTCGGCGGTCCGATGTGCGGCCAGATCGTCACCGCAGAGACGCCCCCGGTCGAAATTCGTCGCTGCGCCCGCGCCGTTGGGGTGGGCACCCGCACTGTGGCAGCCGGATTTGCGCCTCTGAACCGGGCGATGGCCGAGATGGATTTCAACCGGTATCTCGGCTCGCGACTGGTCGGACGCTGGACCATGGACGGTTGGCCGACCTGCGATTCAGCCGGTGCCCTGACGCTCAATCCCGATGGGACCCTGTCGCTAGGAGGGCAGCCTGGCCTTTGGGCCATCCGCACGGGGTCGCTGGCGCTATCCGTCACAACGCCCGAGGGAATCCGTCGCTTCTCGTCCAAGCTGTCCCGGGTCGGCGTGGCCATGGTGGATGTGCGCTTCAACACCCAGGTTGATGAAGGGGCCTCCAGCGAACTGCCACCGGCGGCGTTAATCCGGTGCCCGCCAGCCGGTGCGATCCTGCCGCCGCCGCCTGAGCCTTTGGTCGGGCACGCCGCGGAAGCACCAGCTGAAGCCGACCAGAGCAAGCCGTCTTCCGCACCTCTCCCGGATGAGGGAGCCACGACCGACACCGGCGCGGTTTCCGAGCCTGCACCCGAGGTGCCGACGCCGACCGAGCCAAAGCGCTGATGCGGGGGCGGCAGGTATCTGTTTGGTTGCATAGACATTATCGCTATGCGGGCGACTCAGCCGATAACACTGTCAGTTTGAACGTCCTTTGGGGGACCTGTTAAGATGAGACTGCCTTCGCTGCTGGCCACCCTGGTCGCGAGTTCAGCCTTGCTAGCCACTCCGGCCCTGGCCCAGGACGCAGCCTGGGTCGGTGAGGGCTCGCTCGGAGCTGGAATGACCTCGGGCAACACCGACACGACCGACTTCGGTATGGGGCTAAAGCTTCAACGGGTTCAGGCTCCCTGGACACTGACGGTCGAGGCCATTGCCGAATATGCGGAGACCAACGGGGTTGAGAGCAATAACCGCACGTTTTTGGCCGGCCAGGCGGATTTCGACCTGCAAGACCGGCTTTAGGGATTTGTCCGTGGATCCTGGGAGCAGGACAAATTCTCGGGCTATGAGAGCCGTGCCTTCCTCGGGGCTGGATTGGGCTATCACATCCTGAAGGCCGCGCCGACGACCTGGGCACTGGAAGTCGCGCCGGGTCAGAAGTTCGATGAGGTGCGCGAGGTGATCTTGCCTGGCCCGGTCATTATTCCCGGCTATTCGGACAATGCCTTTTCGGTCATCGGCGTGTCGCGGGTGACGCATCAGTTCAACCCGGCGGTCAAGATCGCCAACGATACCTTCGTCACCTGGTCGGATTTGACGACCCAGATCGACAACCGGCTGGCGGTTTCGGCTGCTCTGACCGGGGCCCTGTCGGCGCGATTCTCATTTGACGTGCGCCACGACACCAATCCGCCCATCGGCTTTGAATCCACCGATACCGCCACACGCGTGTCGCTGGTCTATGCGTTTGGGCAGTAAAGGTGTGGGAGCGGGTCTAACCCCGCTCCTTCGTCTTCATGAACCGGACCTTTTCGAAGCGTTCGCCGACATAGCCGGTCTCCCAGCTCGACTTGGCCAGAAAGACAGGATCGTTGTCGATGTCGCTGGCCATCTGGGGGCGATATTTGCCCATGAAGTCGTCCAGGTCCGCTTTGGTCGGGGCCGAAATCCAGCGGGCCTCGGCGTAGGGGCTGGGCTCGAAGATAACGTCCAGGCCGTATTCCTCGCCCAGACGGTCGGCCATGACCTCGAACTGCAGCTGGCCGACGGCACCGACGATGAAGTCAGCCCCNAGCTCGGGCCGGAACAGTTGGGTCACGCCTTCTTCCGCCAGACCCTCCAGCGCTTTCTTCAGGTGCTTGGCCTTGAGCGGATCCTTGACGCGGACCCGCTGCAGGATTTCCGGCGCAAAGTTGGGCAGGCCCTGGAAGCGGATCATGCCGCTTTCCGACAGGCTGTCGCCGACGCGCAGCACGCCGTGGTTGGGAATGCCGATGACGTCGCCGGCATAGGCCTCCTCCGCCAGCTCGCGATCCGAGGCGAAGAACATGATGGGGCTGTTGACCGAAAGCTGCTTGCCGGTGTTCTGGACCTTCAGCTTCATGCCGCGCTTGAACGAACCTGAGGCCATGCGGAACATGGCGATGCGGTCCCGATGGTTGGGGTCCATATTGGCCTGGACCTTGAAGACGAAGCCGGTGACTTCCGGTTGGCCCGGCTCGACCACAATATCGACCGGCTCGGGCGCATTGCGGGTTTCCGGCGGTGCGGCTTTCTGAGCCTTCAGCGACTTGGGNGGCGGGGCCCAGTCGGCGATGGCGCGCAGCAACTCCTCGATGCCGAAATGTCTGAGGGCCGAGCCCCACAGCACCGGCGTCATATGCCCCTCCAGGAACGCCTGGCGGTCGAAGGGCTTGTAGCCGGCCTCGACCAGCTCCAGCGCGTCGGTCAGGTCCGCCTGCTCCGTGCCTTCGAAATATTGAGCCGCGTCAGCCAGGGGCAGGGCGTCGGGGTGGCCGGGGTCTTCATCCGATCCGGCGGGCTTTTTCGCATAGGGTTGGAAAGTACCGTCACCGACCTTAGCCATGCCGCGCAGGCGATTGCCGCTCTCGGCGGGCCACCAGATCGGGGCCGGGTCCAGCTGCAGGCGCGACGCGATCTCGTCCAGCAGGGCCATGGGGTCCTGGGCCTCGCGGTCCAGCTTGTTGATGAAGGTGATGATCGGAATGTCGCGCAGGCGGCACACCTCAAACAGCTTCAGCGTTTGCGGCTCGATGCCCTTGGCCGCGTCCAGCACCATGATGGCGCAGTCGGCGGCGGTCAGGGTGCGGTAGGTGTCTTCGGAAAAGTCCTCGTGGCCCGGCGTGTCCAAGAGGTTGAACATGCCGTCCTCGAACTCGAACGTCATCACTGAGGCCGAGACCGAGATGCCGCGTTCCTTCTCGATCTTCATCCAGTCCGAGCGTGTGCGCCGGTTCTCGCCGCGCGCCCGCACGGCACCGGCGGCGCGGATCGCCCCACCGGCCAGCAGGATATGCTCGGTCAGCGTCGTCTTGCCGGCGTCCGGGTGGGCGATGATGGCGAAGGTCCGGCGACGACCGGCCTCCTGGGCGATGGAGAGTTTGGACATAAGGTTCCCTTGGGGGGGCGCTTAGCGTGGACGGTACCGATTGTCACGCCAAAGCCTCGTCTGGCCGGCCCTTGATGAGGCGCTGTGCCTAGGTTGCTTGGTCCTCGCCAAGTGCGGGCTCTTCATCTGGGGTGTCTGGACCGTCCGACACTTCCTCCCCGTTGGCCCGTGCGATCATGCGGCGCGCGGACTGGGCCAAGGCACGATTGTGCGGCGAGTTTGCCAGCGGTTGCAGGATGGCGGTCGCTTATTCGGCCTCGCCCGCACGGATCAGAGCCTCGGCATAACCCAGCGAGATGCTGGCCAACTGCGGGGCCAGCAGCGCCCAGCCGAACAGAGCGAGAGCGCGCTCCTCCATAGGCGAAATGCCACCATTGCTGCCTCCGGTTGTCCGATCACAAACCTTTAGCAGGAATGCGGCGGTCTCAGACGCCGCCTTCGTCTCCTTCGTCAGGCTCTCCTGAGTCCTCGGGGACCACAAAATGCGTTTCGCCCCCGTTCTGCGGCAGCCATCATCTGGCTGGCCAACTCGGCCCGGCGTCCACCGTGCGGGGCTGCCGCAACCGGGCGCAACAGGACAATAGCCTCGCGTTGCCGGTTGGCAGCCATCAGGGCCTGAGCCGCCCCCAGCCGGACGTTGCTGATCTGGGGGGCCAGACGAACGGCCATGATCCAGGCGTCAATGTCATTGCTGGTCGGGTATCCCGGCTCATGTTCGCGACGCCGCGCCAGCAGGGCGACGCTGGCGTAGTCNGCGGGGTTCAACTGGTAGGCCCGGACAATTACACCGGCAGCCTCGCGGCGCAGGTTCGCGGCGGTCGCAGGATCGGTCGCCTCATCGGCACGGTTCAACAGGGCACCGGCCTTGAACTGGAGGGCCTCAACGTTGTTCGGCTCATCGGCGATCAGGGCGTCCAGCAACCGCTCGCCTTCCGCAGCTTGTCCAAAGTGCAGTTCGGCATGGGCCAGCATCAGCCGCGCAGCGCTGGAGGCGGGATAGCGGGCCGCCAGTCGCTGGGCCAGGGCCAGGGCTTCCTCACGTTCGGCCTGGGGCTGACCCAGTTTCAGCCGCTGGTTGGTCAGCAGAACCTCCCCCACGTCGTTCGGCAGCACGGAAACAGTCACCTCCGGCGCGGGCAGATCGTAGGTCAGGCGCACAAAGGGCAGTCCGGTGCGCATGTGGGTGGCCAGGGCGCGCTCCAACTGGGTGAACGTCATGCCGGTCACATCGGTCAGGCTGGTCGACGGGTCGCCCCCTGGCCGNACCGCGCGCATATAGGCGACCAGTTGTTCGTTACGGGCGGGGTCGGACAGCAGCCAGTGCGTCATCAGCCATGACAGCGGATAGTAGGTTCCCCGATAAAGCCGATCGACCTCGGAATAGGGCTTGCCGGTCAGGTCCCGCAGATCCAGCCACTCAGCCTGGCTGAGATACATCATGGTATTGCGGTCGGGTCGTCCGACTTCAATCTCGTCGCCGCGGACCTGGGCCGTCGAATAGTATTCAGCAAAGCCTTCCACCAACCAGGCGGGGTAGGCCGCCGAGAAGTTCTGCATCATGAAATGGTGGAAGTATTCGTGCTGCAGCACGTCTTCGCTGCCAGAGCGCAGCACGATGGCAAAAATGTCTTCGTCCGAGGCTGAATAGAAGCCGGCTAGATTTTCCCGGGTCGCGCGTGGCATCACCAGATTGAGACCGGCGGGATTGACCAGATAGATCGGCAACTTGCGCAAGACCGGCGCGTCGGTCGGAAGGCCCATCCGGTCGCGCAGCATATAGTCATAGGCCTCGAGTTTGGCGGCATAACCGCGCAGCTCGCGCTCGNNAGACTTCCCGTAGATGACGAAGTGGGCGCTCTCGGCCCGCCGCCACTCGGCATACGCTGGCTTGGCAAACGCCGCCGACGAAAACAGAACCAAAACCGCAAAAGCCAAGTCAGACGCAACACGCTCATCTCCCGTTCGAAGTGAACGAGATCCATAGGACAGTTGGGTGTCGTTTGAAACCGCTGGCGTCCCTGACGCGCAAGCGGCCATTGCCAGGGCGGTGCTCGAGGCAAGGGGCTGCGTTAGGCCGCCAGACGCATCCACACGGCCTGGTCTGCCGCCACGGCATCCAGTTCACCGCGGGCTTCACGCTGCTTAAGCTGACCCATGATCATTTGCGGCAGAGCGCAGAAGCGCGGTTCCACCAGGGCCGGATCGCACTCGGTTTCCGGTGCCGCAAACAAGGCGGCATTGACCTCGGGCGCGCAGTGACGGATCAGCCAGGCCAGACGGCGGGCCCGCACCGGATCATTGCGCTGCAGCAGCGGGTCCTCGGCGAACAACTCGCAGCCCAGTTCCATGACATAATCAAAGCCCAGGCGTTCAAACCGGCGGGCATCGGCTGCCGCGACCGGGCAGGCCTCGTCCAGATCGATCACCACGTCATTGAGCAGGAACAACATCGAAAACACCCACCATCACACCGGGCTCATTCCGGCCCGTTACAGGTGACCCTACGCGACGGGTTTCAAGGTTCCGTTCCCGAACGCGGTGAAGCGAGAGTCAACGCCGCGCGGCGCGTTAACCTTGAGTCCACCGCAGGAAAGGTGGCGTTAGGAAACGGCCGGCTCACCCGGCCCGTTCCACCCTTTCGGTCAGGAAGTGACGGCCCTCGCGGTCCTCGATCTCGACGATCCAGATATCGGGATCAAAGCGGGTCTGGCGTTCCAGATACGCATCCAGCTCGCTTTCCTGATCGCTTTTGACGGGACGGATCCACAAGCGGTCGCCATCAGGCCCGAAGGCTTCACTATAGAGTCGCGCCGACCGGTCGGTGGTGTTGAACACCTTGACGATGACGCTGCCAGCCCGGTCATCACCCTTTCGGGCGACGGTGGCAAAGGCCCCGCCCAGCTCGGCACGGCGGATCAGGGCCGCCACCCAGACATCGCTTGCCAGTAACACTCGCCTAACCCTGCTCGGACACGGAACCGCAAACCGCTGCCCCTAAGGTCGGCCTCCATGACCCGAGGTGCAAGAGCTCTCGTCGCTTCTGCCATCGCAGCCCTCACCCTGGGCGCGAGCAGCGGTGCCATGGCCGGTTCAGACCAGGCCTGCGATCGCGTTGTGGTCGCCGCCAATGCCCGTTGCCAACTGTTTGATGCTCCGACGGCCTCGGCCTTGGCTGTGGCTGCAGCCCAGGCCCGCAGCGCAGCGCTCCGGGCCGGGGCTGATTTTGCCCAGGTCAATGCCACGGCCGCCCGCGCTCGCAGCCGGGCTGCCGCTGTGTCCTGTTCAAACCCGGACCTGCAAACGGTCCGCAATCGGGTCCGGTCCGCCTATGCCGGTTGGGCCCGGATGCCGCGTATGGGCTTTGAGGGCTGGCACGCAGACCGGTATCGTCGCGACGGAGCCAGCTGGNGGCTCAGCCAGCAGTCCGTGACCGGCCGATCTCCGGTGACCTTCGGCATGGTCCACAATGCCGGCCAGCTGCAACTGGCTGCTGTGGTGTCCTTTGTCGGACGCCCCAGACCGGTGGCGGCTCGCTTGGTGCTGCGCGATCCGGGCAAGAGCCAGCAGCCTTGGCTGACCGGCAACGGCCTGGTTCCAGTCGCGTTGCGCCAGAGCCTTTGGGCTTCAGGACAGCGGGCGACAGACACCAACCTTTTGACACNNCCGAGCACCCAGGGGCAGACGTGGCTGTTTCCGATGGATGCGGCCACCCGTCTGGAAGCGCTCGACAGCCGCGAATCCTTTGCGGTGGAGTTCCTGTTTCGAGACGGCACTGTGGCCACCGCCNCGCTTCAAGGCGGGGATCTGGCGGCAGGTCGGGCCTTCCTGGCCATGGGTATGCTGTAGGCTTGACCCTCAGGGCCTAGGCCAAGGTATCGTTGGCGGCATTCAGGCGAATGATCTCGGCACCCTGGCGGAATGTCGTCGCGCATAGTGGTCAACACGGGCAGGCGCACCGTGACTGCCGTGCCTTCACCGAGGGTCGATTCNAGCATCATCGTGCCGCCGTGCAGTTCGGCCAGGGATCGGGTCAGGGCCAGGCCGAGGCCGGTGCCCTGTAGCCGCTGTTCAATGCCGCCAACCTGTTCGAACGGGCGGCCCAGGCGCGGCAGATCCTCCGGTGCAATGCCGACCCCGGTATCAGCCACGACCAACTCCAATGCTCCGTCGACGGCACTGAGAGACACCGTGATGGTCCCCTGCCTGGGCGTGNNGTTGATCGCATTGCTCAACAGATTGACGGCGATCTGTTTCAGCGCCCGCCGGTCAGCCACGACCATCAGAGGCTGGGGCGAGGTCGTGCTGGACAAACTCACGCCCTTCTCATCCGCCTGCACGCGCACCAGGGCCAAGGCTGAGCTCAGCGCATCGCGGGCATCGAACCGTTCCTTGTTCAGGGTGTAGCGATCAGCCTCGATCTTGGAGACATCCAGCACGTCATTGATCAGGTCTAGCAGGTGCCCACCGGCNCGGTGGATGTTGTCCGCATACTCGGCATAGCGGTCAGACAAGGGACCAAAGATGCGTTGGCGCATGATGTCGGCGAAACCGATCACGGCATTGAGGGGCGTGCGCAGCTCGTGGCTCATATTCGCCAGGAACAGGGTCTTGCCCGCACTTTCGGCTTCGGCGGCCGCGCGGGCGGTTTCGAGCTCCACCTCGTGGGCATGCTGGCGCGTGGAATCAAACAGGGTGGCCATCAGGCGCGGCGGACCTGCTTCTTGCCCTGGCTCCGGATCTAGCCGACGCACGATCATGGACAGACGCCGGTGTTGGGCCTGATGGGGTGAAAAGCTGGCCACAGCATCGGGGCGACCGGCCAGGGCCCGTTCAAAGGCGNNGCCCATGCCTTCGCGGTCCTGGAATGTCATGGAGGCGATCAGCCCGACCTCAAAGAGTCGGTCAATCGGCAGCGAACTGGGNGCGGCCCCATAGGCGGCCAGGGCGCGGCCCTGNGCATCCAACACCAGGGTCAGACCTGGCTGGGCCGCCAGCAGGGATTCCAGGCGCGCACGATCAGCCACGGCCGCTGACAGTCGCCGCTCCCGATCCAGCCACCCCAATCGCAGTGATCCGCCCAGCAAACCCGCCGCGCCAACTCCGGTCAGGGCGGCCAGCACCGGTTGCGGGCCCAAGTGGATCCCCAGCCATGCCGCCAATCCTCCGGACAGCGCTGCGGCTCCGAACGCCAGGGCTCCAAACAGTGGCCCGCGCGAAAGCCCCAGGGCGAGCCCGGCCGCCAGTGGCATCAGAATCAGACCTGACAGGGGACCGGCCAGGCCGCCTGTCAGCGTCGACGCTAGCAGGGTCGACGCGCTCCAGACAGCCAGCAACAGAAACCGCAGGTCAAGGCTGTCTCGGCGCAACAACAGCAGGCCGCCCAGACCCGGCAGAGTCAGAGCCATCAAGCCAATCATGGAATAGCCGTCCAGGGCTCCTAGCGCCGCGCCGACCAGGGCTGTTACCCCGCCAGTGCCAGCGCTGCCNGCATGCCAAGCGGCCAGCGCCGGAGCCGAGGCCCCGGTGCAGTCTCCGGCATTGGCTCTGACGAAGGTGCCACGAACTCGCACAAACGATGACGACCGCCCCCTGTGACGGTCCGTTAAAGGTTAATCTTACAGGCGAGTCGACCAAAGCCTACGCACGTCTTGCGAGAGTTTCCGGGTGGTGGCGTTTGCAGTCGCCGCCGCCGTCACGCCCTTCGGTTGCCCGGCCGCGAAAGGGAGCCTATCTCGCGTCCATGACCGCCGCCCGCGCCAGCATGTCCGAAACACTCGATGAACTGATCGAGGTGTTTGACCTGTTGGGGGACTGGGAGGGGCGGATCGAGCATGTCATCGACCTGGGCAAGGGCTTGCCGACGCTGGATGAGGCCGATCGCATCGATGCCAACAAGGTAACCGGCTGTGCCGCCCAGGTGTGGCTTGCCTCGCGCGTTGAGGGCGAACGGCTGCATTTCCGGGCCGATTCCGACAGCGCCCTCTCCAAGGGCAACATTGCCCTTCTGCTCAGCCTCTATGATGACCGAACCGCCGACGAAATCCTGGCCTTTGATGCTCGCGCGGCCCTGGACCGGCTGGGCCTGGAACAGGCCCTGACCCGCCAACGTGCCAACGGCCTGAACAGCATGGTTGGACGGATCCGCGAGGCGGCCCTCGAGGTTTGCGGCTGGGTCCACCTCAGCCGCCGGCATAGTGGTCGGCCAACGCTTGCAGCGCGGCAATCAGGTCATGCTTGCCTTGCCGGCGCTTGAGACCCAGTTGGTCTTCTGCCATCGCCAGGGCTGTCCCACGTACGCAGACAGCTTCGAGCATGGCGCGGTGCCTCGGACCGACAGCGGCTAGGGCCTGCTCGACCCGTCGTGCCGCCTCCAGCGCCCGGATGGCAGGCTCCGCNCGGGCGGCCGCACANGATCCGGATCTCGGAGGCGCGTCCAGCATGGACGTCAGGCTCGGACCCGCCAGGGCGCGTTCGGCCTCCAGGCTCAACCGTTCCCCNGCCGCCACCTGCAGCGGAGTCAGCCACGAGCGGCCCTGGCCATCGCGCCGGGCGGCCAGCCAGGCGATCGCGGAAGGCGACAANTTGGCTCGATGGGTGGTCAGCCGACCTGTCGCATCGACGAGCGTTCGTGAGCCTTCCAGAACGCCGGGTCGACCAGGCGGCGGCAGATCCGGCATCAGCGACCGGTTGCGGCAGGTCTGCCAGCCGCCGCCGGGCCGGATTTGGAGTCCCGGTGCCTCAGCCAGCGCACGCCACTGGGCCTCATCCAGCCGCAAGGCAATCCGTGTGCGCCGGTCCGGGCCGGTGCGAACGGCATATTGGGGTCCAACCTGTTCCAGCCAGGCTCCGGGACGGGCAAGGATGCGCCGGGCCCGCTCCAGCGTCCGGCCGCTCATGTGTGCGCTCCCGCAGGGGAGGGCTGGCCACGTTCCCGGCGCGGGTCTTTCCAGCCGGGCAAGGCCTGAACACATTGTTCCAGCCGATCCAGACAGGCATCCAGCGTCGGCTCGTCGCGCGCATCTTCCATGCGCCGACAGGCCTGCGAAACGGTGGATATGCTGACGTCAAAGGCCAGGCCGACCCGCTCCATCGTCCAGCCCCAGCCGATATGGGCCATGTAGTAACTCAGCCAGCGCCCTGCCGTGCCCAGGGGTCCTTGTGGCCTGTGTCAGCCACCTGGTCCGGCGCCAGGGCCAGCACCTCGGCCACCAGACGCCGCATCAGCTCGGCCCGCGGCTGATCCTGCCGGGCCTGCCTCGCCCGATTGCCCACCGTCTTCATCATGCTTTATCTCCACCATCGCATCGGGCTCACCTCGATTTCGTAGGAAGATAATCACATCATGCGTCATTTTTGGCCGCATGGTCGGGAGAGATGCGCAGATTCCATCGTCAGGCGAAAAAGTGCGCGGCCTTGACTCCGGACTCTCGACGGCGATTCGCAAATCAGCCTACGATTCGATTCACGGGGCGGCAGTTAACCTTTCTTAAGGCTTTAGCGGCTTAACACTCGAACAAGGTTACCTGGCCGTAGGTGCGGCCAACCACGATCATGCTTTGCCTGGAGGGCACCTAATGCGCGTTCTGCTTATCGAAGACGATCACGCAACGGCTCAGAGCATTGAGCTGATGCTCAAGTCGGAAGGCTTCAATGTCTATACGACGGACCTTGGCGAGGAAGGCATCGATCTGGGCAAGATCTATGACTACGACCTGATCCTGCTGGACCTGAACCTGCCGGACATGAACGGCATCGAGGTGCTGCGGCAGCTGCGCGTGGGCAAGGTCAACACCCCGGTGATGATCCTGTCGGGCGNNTCGGAGATCGAAACCAAGGTCAAGACCTTCGGCGGCGGTGCCGACGACTATATGACANAGCCGTTCCACAAGGATGAGCTGATCGCCCGCGTTCACGCCGTGGTGCGTCGCTCANAGGGTCACGCCCAGGCCATCATCCACACCGGCGAGATCGCCGTGAACCTGGATGGCAAGACGGTGGAGGTGAACGGTCACCGCGTCCACCTGACCGGCAAGGAATACCAGATGCTGGAGCTGCTCTCCCTGCGCAAGGGCACGACCCTGACCAAGGAGATGTTCCTCAACCACCTTTACGGTGGCATGGACGAGCCGGAGCTGAAGATCATCGACGTCTTCATCTGCAAGCTGCGCAAGCTGTCGACCGCCATGGACGGCAAGAACTACATCGAAACCGTCTGGGGCCGTGGCTATGTCCTGCGTGACCCGCAGGAAGGTTCAGGGTCGGCCAGCGCGGCGGCTGATCCTGCGCTCAAGCAGCGAGCCTGCGCGAGGTGAGCGTTAGCGCAACGAACAAATAACGCCCGTCGGGAAACCGGCGGGCGTTCTGCGGCATGTTTCGCGTTGAAACCGGTGAGCCCAGACTAGCCTACCCCGGACCGCGATCACGCTCTTGGTCAGGCCCAGGACCACTTCGTCGTGGTGGGCTGCGTCCGGGTAGAGGAAGCGGAACTGGGCCTTGTCCAGCAGACGGGCGTGCTGGACATCGCGCATGGCCGCGCCGATGTCGGGGGCCTTTCCGAAAGCCATGGCGGCGGCGCATCAGGGCGCGGGCCCGGCTCTGCTCGCTCCGCCAATGGAAGAACGGGGCCGAAAAGTGCGGCTCGATCGGAAACCAGAAATAGGGCGTCTGCACATAATAGGCCGGGGCCAGGCGGCGGCACTCGCGGGCGAAGGCCTCCATCCGCGGCCAGTCGCCGACGTGCTCGATCACCGAGTTGGAGTGCACCAGGTCAAAGCTGTTGTCGGCAAACTGCGGCAGGTCACAGGCGTCGCCGTCGATCAGGCTGAACAACTCCTCGTCCCAGATGTCGTCCACGCCGCCGGGATTGACCAGGGTGATGTGCACACCCTTGTCCGCCAGCATCTGCCGGTCAAACAGACGCCAATAGTTGGCCTCGCCGCCCAGATCGATGATCCGCACACGGCCCTTGTCGGCATGAATGGCCTCGATCAGGCCACGACACGCCGGCTGCGCGCACGCCGGAACTTCGACACCAGCGAGTTCGGATTGTCGTTGTCTTGCAGGGCATGGATCAGGTTCATGGGCCGATCATGCCACAGCTGGTCTTGCGGTTTGGTTTAGGCGGAGGGATTCCGGCGTCATGCACATGTCTGCGGGTGATTTTCCGGCGAAATCCTATATGAGGCGCGCTCTTCCCCATTGCCGCCGCATGGCTGCGCCCGCCTTTGCAAGACCGTGACCGATGACCAGCCTGAAACAGATCCGCTCGACCTTCATCGACTACTTCAAGGCGGATGATCACCTGGCCGTCCACTCGGCGCCGCTGGTGCCGCAGAACGACCCGACCCTGCTGTTCGTCAACGCCGGCATGGTCCCGTTCAGGNACTATTTCACCGGCGCGGCCAAGCCCCCGGCTCCGCGCGCGACCTCTAGCCAGAAATGCGTGCGCGCAGGCGGCAAGCACAATGACCTGGACAATGTTGGCTACACCGCCCGCCACCTGACCTTCTTTGAGATGCTGGGGAACTTCTCCTTTGGCGACTATTTCAAGGACCACGCCATCGACATGGCCTGGAATCTGGTGACCAAGGATTTCGGCCTGAACCCTGACCGCCTGATGGTCACGGTCTATGTCGACGACGATGAGGCCTGGAACATCTGGAAANAGGTGACCGGCTTCCCGGACCACAAGATCGTTCGCATCGCGGGTAGCGACAACTTCTGGGCCATGGGCGACAATGGCCCGTGCGGGCCCTGCACCGAGATCTTCTATGACTATGGCGAGCACGTCCCCGGCGGCCCTCCGGGTTCGCCCGACGAGGACGGCGACCGTTTCGTGGAGATCTGGAACAACGTCTTCATGCAGTTCGAGAAGGAAAACGACGTCATCGTCCGTGGCCTTCCCAAGCCGTCGGTCGACACCGGCATGGGGCTGGAGCGCATCGCCAGCGTGCTTCAAGGCAAGAACTCGGTGTTCGACACCGACCTGTTCCAGACCCTGATCCAGGCGTCCGAGGAACTGACCAAGACCGGGTCGGACGAGGTGACCGCCCCGTCGCACCGGGTCATCGCCGACCACCTGCGCTCGTCGTCCTTCCTGATCGCCGATGGGGTCACGCCGTCGAACGAGGGCCGGGGCTATGTCCTGCGCCGCATCATGCGCCGGGCCATGCGCCATGCCCACCTGCTGGGTGCCAGCGAGCCGCTGATGCACCGGCTGGTGCCGACCCTGGTCGACGAGATGGGCGAGGCCTTCCCCGAGCTGAAGCGGGCTCAGGCCTTTGTCGAGGACACCCTCAAGCAGGAAGAGCTGCGCTTCCGCACCACCCTGTCCAAGGGCATGAGCCTGTTCGAAACGGCCACCGAAGGGTTCAAGTCCGGCGACATGCTGGACGGCCAGACGGCCTTTACGCTCTATGACACCTATGGCTTCCCGCTCGACCTGACCCAGGACGAAGCCCGCCGTCGCGGCTTTTCGGTCAATGTCGACGGCTTCCAGCACGCCATGGCCGAGCAGCGCGCCCGTTCGCGTGAGCACTGGAAGGGCTCAGGGCAGGTGGCCAATGCCGCTGAATGGCTGGGCATCCGCGACCGCCTCGGGCCGACGGTGTTCACGGGCTATGACAGCGTTGATGGCTCGGGCGAGGCCCTGGTGGTCATGAAGGACGGCGCGTCGGTCGAAAGTGCCGCCACCGGCGACATCGTCGAAATCCTGTTCGACACCCCCTTCTATGGCGAAGGCGGCGGCCAGGCGGGCGACCACGGCACCCTGGAATGGCCGGGCGGATCGGCCGAGGTCATCGACACCAAGAAGCAGGCCGGCGACCTGCACGTCCTGTCGGCCGAGATCACCTCGGGCACCCTGACGACCGGCGCCCGCGTGGCCCAGAGCGTCGATGCGGCCAAGCGCCTGACCACCCGCTCCAACCACTCTGCGGCGCACCTGCTGCACACGGCCCTTCGCAATGTGCTGGGTCCGCAGGTGGCCCAGAAGGGCCAGATGGTCGATGCCGACCGCGCCCGCTTCGACTTCAGCCACAACGCCCCGCTGACCGAGGCCGAGCTGGAGGCCATCGAGGCCGAGGTCAACGCCGTGATCCGCCAGAACGTCCCGGTCGAGACCAAACTCATGGCCCCCGAAGCCGCCATCGAGGCCGGCGCCATCGCCCTGTTCGGCGAGAAGTATGGCGACGAAGTCCGTGTGCTGACGATCGGCAAGTCGCTCGCCGGTGAGAATGGGGCGGGCGGCAACGACGGCCCCTATTCGGTGGAACTGTGCGGCGGCACCCATGTGGCCCGCACCGGCGACATCGCCCTGTTCAAGATCGTCTCCGAAGGCGGCATCGCCTCGGGCGTGCGCCGCATCGAGGGTCTGACCGGCGAAGCGGCCCGTCAGTATGTCGAGGGTCAGGCCAAGATCGCCCGCAATCTGGCCCGCGACTTCAAGATCCAGCCTGTGGATGTGCCGGGCCGGGTCGAGACCCTGCAAACCTCGGTCAAGGCGCTGGAGAAACAGGTCGCGGAGCTGAAGAAGCAACTGGCGCTGGGCGGTGGTTCGGGCGGCGGCAATGCGGCCCCGGAGGAGATCAACGGCATCAAGCTGATCGCCCGCGTGCTGGATGGTGTCGACGGAAAGGGCCTGCGCGGCGTGGCCGAGGACTTCCGCAAGCAGGTCGGTTCGGGCGTCGTGGCCCTGATCGGCGTCACCGATGGCAAGGCGGCGGTGACGGTTGCGGCCACCTCTGACATGGCCGGAAAGGTCAATGCCGCCGATCTGGCCCGTGCCGCCGTCATCGCCATGGGTGGCCAGNGCGCCGGCGGCAAACCCGACTTCGCCCAGGGCGGTGCGCCGGATGGCTCAAAGGCCGAGGCGGGTCTGGCGGCGGTTCGGGCGGCGCTGGGGGCGTAGCCCCATGCATTTCCCCCGTCCCCTCGAGCGCGGCACGCTGATCCGGCGCTACAAGCGGTTTCTGGCTGATGTCACCCTGGCCGACGGGTCTGAGACGACGGTGCATGTGCCCAATCCGGGCAGCATGCTGGGGCTGACGGCACCGGGGCTGCCGGTGCTGATGTCGCGCTCGCCCGATCCGAAGCGCAAGCTGCCGCTGACGCTGGAGATGGTCGAGCTGCCCACTCCGATTCTANGTGCGGGCTGGGTCGGGGTCAACACCATGAACCCCAATCGCATCGTCGAGGCGGCCTTGCGGGCGGATGCGATCCCGGAGCTGGCGGGCTATCCGACCNTGCGGCGCGAAGTGCGCTACGACGACAACAGCCGCATCGACATTCTGCTGACCGGAGACGGCAAGCGCCCGCCCTGCTGGGTCGAGATCAAGAACGTCCACTTCTCCCGCACGCCCGGCCTGGCCGAGTTTCCCGACAGCCGCACCGAGCGCGGGGTCAAGCACCTGCAGGCGCTGGAACGGGTGGCGGCGACCGGCGACCGGGCGGTTATGCTGTTTGTCGTCCAGCGCATGGATTGCGACCGCTTTGCCAGCGCGCCGGACCTGGACCCCGCCTATGGACCGGCTTTGGCGCATGCGGCGGCTCACGGGGTTGAGGTTCTGTGCTATGATACCCAGATCACACCGGACGCCATCTCTCTGAGGCGACGTCTGACTGGATCACCTGACGACACCCCTGACTCAAGACTGCGACGCCCTGATGTATGAGCCCCAAGAGCTGGACGAAGACACCCTGCTTCGCACCCACGAAATCCGCATTCATGAGGAAGCCGAGGCTTGGGAGGGCATGCGCAAGGCCGGGCAGCTGACGGCCAGGGCCCTGGACATGATCACCGAGTTCGCGGTCCCCGGCGTCACCACGCAAGAGATCGACGACCGCATCCGCGAGTTCACCCTGGACCACGGCGGCGTGCCCGCCTGTCTGGGTTACAAGGGCTATGAGAAGACGGTCTGCACCTCGATCAACCATGTGGTCTGCCACGGCATTCCCGGGGACAAGGTTCTGAGAGACGGGGACATCGTCAACATCGACCACACTNCCATCGTCGATGGCTGGCACGGCGACCAANGCCGCATGTATGCCATCGGTGAGATCAATACCTNNGGCCAAAAGCTGATCGACGTGACCTATGAGTCCNTCGATGCCGGGCTGGCCATGGTCAAGCCGGGCAATACCNTTGGTGACATCGGCTGGGCCATTCAGCAGCTGGTCGAAAAGAACCGCATGAGCGTTGTGCGTGATTTTTGCGGTCATGGTATTGGCCAGCTGTTCCACGACAGCCCCAATGTCCTGCACTACGGCCGCCGGGGTGAGGGGGCCGTCCTGAAACAGGGCATGTTCTTCACCATCGAACCGATGGTGAATCTGGGCAAGCCGCATGTGAAAGTCCTGTCCGACGGCTGGACCGCCGTGACCCGCGACAAGTCCCTGTCCAGTCAATGCGAGCACACCATTGGCGTCACCGAAGACGGCTATGAGCTGTTCACCGCCAGCCCCGGCGGCCTGTTCCGGCCCAAGCTGTAGAGCGGCGGTTGCGGGGCGGGGCATTCATGACATCAGCTGAAGCCTCCGTACGCCCATGCCCACCTGGCCATGGTGGGAGAGCCAGCGCCTCCGCTATGGCCTGATCCTGATCGGGGTGGGGCTGGGCGGCTTTGCCCTGATTGCCACGGCCATCCTCCTGGGTCGCCATGTCGAGGCCACGCCGACCGAACTGCTGACCATGACCCTCAGCATGGGGCTGGCCTACACCCTCTATATGATCATCGCCCATGTCCTCTATCTGCTGGGGCTTTGGTTGAAAACCTGCTCAAGCCCAGCCCGGTCGCCACCTACCGCCGGGCCACCTGGCTGACCGGGACCCTCGCGGCAGCAGGGCTGCCGCTTATCGTCGCCTGCATGGTCGCCATCCGCATCACCCTCAACGCCAACGGCATCGACGGGATGTAGCGGCTCTTTACGTTCTATATTTGTTCTGGCATGTTCCGGGGGTAAGAGGCCTGTCAGGGGGTGCCGATGTCCGCCGTTCTGCCGTTCCCGTCACCCGATCCGTTTCCGGGGGCCGTGCCCACTGAGAGATCTGAGCCCAAGCCAAAGCGGCCCGCGCCAAAGCCGCATCACGCAGGCCACCGCGAGCGGCGGGAGCGGGCGCGGGACGGCGGCCTTCAGGCCCTGCCGGACTATGAGCTGCTGGAGCTGTTCCTGTTCCGCAGTCAGCCCCAGGGGGACGTCAAACCCCTGGCCAAGGCGCTGTTGGCCCGGTTCGGGTCGCTGGCGNGGGTGCTGGCCGCGTCGATCGAGGCCCTGACAGCGGTGCAGGCCGAAGACACCAAGGGCCGGGTGCGTGGTGTCGGTCTGGAGACGGCGCTGGACTTGACGGCCCTGCATGAGATCACGCGGCGGTCTGTGCNNGAGGAGATCACGGGCCGCCCCGTCATCTCCTCCTGGTCGGCCCTTCTGGCCTATGTGAAGCTGACGCTTCAACATGAACCGCGCGAGCAGTTCCGCGTCCTGTTCCTGGATAACCAGAACCAGCTGATCCGTGATGAGGTGCTGAGCCACGGCACGATCAACCACGCCCCGGTCTATCCGCGTGAGGTGGTGCGCCGAGCCTTGGAGCTGTCGGCCCGGTCGATGATCCTGGTCCATAATCACCCCTCCGGCGACCCGACGCCCAGCCGCGCCGACATCGACATGACCAAACAGATCGCGGCGGCAGCCCGCACTCTGGATATCGACGTCCATGATCACCTGATCGTCGGCCACAAGGCGGTGACCAGCTTCCGCCAGAAGGGGTTGATGTGAAGCGACGGGGACAGCCCCGACCGCACACCCGTGTCGATCCTCTGTGGGCAGCCATCGGGGCCACCCTGTCGTGTAGGGCCTGCCTCGGTTCGGCTGATTTCGATGTGACGAGCACATGAGAGCACGACGGCAGGTGACAAGATCGATCAGTTGGCCTTCAATCCCGATCCTGAGTGAGAGGGACCATGGCGTTGTACTGACATCTGACGACATCAAGGACGGGGCGGTATTGCCCGATGGCCAAGTCTATTCCGGTGGCAACCAGAGCCCACAACTGCAATGGTCCGGTGCACCCGAGGGGACGCAAAGCTATGCCGTCACCTGTTTCGATCCCGATGCCCCGACCGGCTCGGGCTTCTGGCACTGGACGGTGGCCAATATCCCCGCAGACGTAAGCTCGCTAGCCACCGGAGCATCGGGCACTGCGGCCATGCCCGACGGCTCGGTCGAGGGGCGCACGGATTTCAGTCCGTCGGTCTACGGTGGGGCTGCCCCGCCGCCGGGACACGGCCCGCATCGCTATATTTTCACCGTCTATGCTGTCGACGTGCCGCACCTTGACCTGACACGCGACAGCTCAGGAGCGTTCTTCGGCTTCTACATGCATTTCCACGCGCTGGCCCAGGCCAGCATCACCTGCACCTATGAGAGCCGACCATGAGCGATATGCTGAGATCAGGCGATGTCATCCTGCCCTCGGGCCTGGGCCGACGACTTCCCTTTGGGTTGGGCTCGCTAATCCTGTTGGTCCTGTTGGCGGTGGCTGTCGTGCTGATCCTGATGTGGCTGATCCAGTCGCCGGGCCAGCACTGGGCTCGTTCCAGTCGCCGGGCGGCGTGCGCTGGTGGGTCATTGGCAGCGGCGTCTGGCTGGGTTTGGCAGCGTTCAGCTTTCTGGCATCGTGGCTGACCAGCCGACGTAAAATTCTGGTCGAAGATGGCCGGGTGGTGGCATGAACCCTTTGGCGGCAAACGCATCTTTGACGGAACCGATGCGCGGTCGGCCCTGGTAAGTGGCACCGGCCGCCGGTTTGGCCAGGGTGATCTCGATATCGAGTACAGCGATGGTCGCAAGTTGCGCCTGGACGGGACCGGCTTTCGCGCGACGGACTTGCAGAAAGTGGCTCAAATGCTGCTGGCCACCCGAATACCTCGGAGCGACCGTCGTCCACTGCAGAACTAGCGCCCGTACCAGCGGCGGCAGCTCTGCTGCGCCTGAGCCACAGCCCGAACCCCTGGCCTCGACGGACCTTGCCGATCCGAAGCCTCCTGAGCCATCTGAAACGGCCACACCTGACCCCGCCAAACAGACCTGACGCGCACCGCCCTGACATTCGGGGCAAACCCTGCTAGAGCCCCGCGCCATGAGCGCAGCTGTCATTGTTTTTCCCGGGTCCAACTGTGATCGTGACTGCAAGGTCGCGGTGGAACGCTCCACCGGTGAGCGGGTGCAGATGGTATGGCACCAGGAGACGGAGCTGCCGTCGGGGCTGGACCTGATCGTCCTGCCGGGCGGGTTTTCCTATGGCGACTATCTGCGCGGGGCCATGGCTGTGCAGTCGCCCATCATGCAGGCGGTCAAGAAGGCGGCTGCGGATGGCGTCACCGTGGTCGGCATTTGCAACGGCTTTCAGATCCTGTGTGAGGCCGGAATGCTGCCAGGTGCCCTGCTGAAGAATTCGNGCCTGAAGTATGTCTGCAAGCCCATCGCCCTGACGGTGGCCAATGGCCAGACCCGCTTCACCAGCGGCTACCAGGGGCAGCGCGAGGTGGTGATGACCCAGGGCAATGGCGACGGCAATTATTTCGCCGATACCGAGACTCTGAAGCGGCTGGAAGGTGAGGGCCAGGTGGTGTTCCGCTACGTCGACAACCCCAATGGCTCGGTCGGCAACATCGCCGGCATCCAGAACGCGGCTGGCAATGTCCTGGGTATGATGCCCCACCCGGACCGCGCCTTCGAGGCGGAGTTAGGCTCTGCTGACGGGGCGACCTTGTTCCAGAGTATTTACGCGGCTGCATGAGACCACCGACCGCTTGACCTTTGCAGCCTGCCCGCTTGGCTGAGCCCAGGAGGGTGGCCCCATGTTCATGAACGAGCGGCAGAAGATGCTGTCGGGTCAGCCGTTCGATCCGTCAGATCCCGAACTTGTTGCCGACCGTATCGCCAACGAGCGGTGGCTGGCGCGACTGAATGCGACGTTGGGCTGGCCGCCTGACGCCCGGCGCGACTTGCTGATCGAGCGGTTTGATCATGTCGGCGCGGGGGTAGATGTCGCGCCGCCCTTCACCTGCACCTATGGCTATAATATCGAGGTCGGGGCCGGGGTGACCATCCAGTCAGGCGTTCTGATGCAGGATGCCTGCCGGATCGAAATCGGAGAGCGCACGCAGATCGGGCCGGGCGTGATCATCGCCAGCCTGACGGCTGGCCCCCTGACCGCCAGCGGACAGCGGCTGCATCTGGGGCACCCCATCGCCATCGGTCGCGACGTCTGGATCGGCGCGGGCGCGCGCATCCTGGCCGGAAGCGTCGTGCCTGACGGGACCGAGATCGCGCCGGGCAGCATCGTCAGCCCTGGCTAGATTTCCTTGCGCTGGGCGCGACCCGCGCCACCATTTCTCGTCCTCGTCCGGCTTCTCAACGCCGTCACTGTCGCGATCCAGGGTCCCGTCGGCACCGGATTCATGGATCGAGGCCAGCTCTTTGGCACTGATGCCCAGACCCTGTTCCAGGGCCAGGTTGGTTTCTACCTCAGCATCGAAATCCTCGTCGGGACCGAAGGTATCGTCTTGGTCTGCCATACTGGCTCTCCACAATCTGTCGGGCACCCCAACAGTGCCACGTCATCACCCAAGCCGGAACTCATCGCGCCTTGGCAAGTTCCCACATATATCCTGCTGCCAGAGGCACTCCATGACCCAGCCCGACACATTTGCCCGTCCAAATGCCGCCCAGATGACCCGCCGGGTTCTGGTCCTGGTCTCGGCCCTGTTCTCGATCCTGGTCGCCTATTCCCAGGTCAGTATGGGTTGGGGACAGAGCCAGGCTGAGTTTGCGGCTGAGGGAGATCCCCCTGCGGGTCGCTGCCTACGCCTTCTCGATCTGGGGTCTGATCTATATCGGGCTGTTGATCTATGCCGTGCGTCAGCTTCTGCCCCGAACCGGCGAAAGCCAGCTGATCAATCGTCTGGGTTGGCCTTCGGTGGTGGCCTTCCTGGGGATCGGCGGTTGGATCGTTGCGGCGGCCTACGACTGGCGCTGGATGACCGTCATCCTGATCTTCATGGCCTGGCTGGCGCTGTTGCTGCCCCTTCTGAGCCTGGCCTCCACCATCCGTGCCCTGCCGCTGATGCATGCAGACCGCACGACCGTTGTCTGGCCCCTGGCCGCGCTGGCGGGATGGCTGACAGCGGCGGCCCCGCTCAATCTGGTCGGTGTGCTGACATCGGAGCAGCTTCTGCCCTTGCCGCCCACAACCATGGCCCTGATCGCCGTCGGCGTCATCGCGGGCATCGGCATCGGAGTGACCGCTCGGCTACGAACCCTGGCCTTCCCCTGCCCATCGCCTGGGCGCTAGTGGGCGCCTATGTCGCAGAGCAGACGCGCAATCCCTCCGCCGCCTATGCAGCCCTGGCCGCGGCCATTGCGGTGCTGATCCTGTCGGTCGTGCTGGTGCTGCGCCGACGGCCCTGAGGACAGGCCACCGCATCGTCGCGGGGTCCTTACGTTTGTCCTCGAGTCCGGCTAGAAGGCCGGGCCATGAGCGCTTCCCCCAGACCTCCGCAAAATCCATGGCCGAACTGGCCGCCGACTACGGCCTGGCCCCGAACGAATATGAGGTCATCCTCGACCGTCTCGGCCGCGAGCCGAACCAGGTCGAACTGGGCGTCTTCTCGGTCATGTGGTCCGAGCACTGCTCCTACAAGTCGTCCAAGACGCACCTCAGCAAGTTCCCCACGACGNGGGATCGGGTCATCTGCGGGCCAGGCGAGAACGCGNGGGTCATCGACATCGATGATGGCGACGCCTGCATCTTCAAGATGGAGAGCCACAACCACNCCTCCTACATCGAGCCCTATCAGGGCGCGGCTACGGGCGTGGGCGGCATCATGCGCGACGTCTTCACCATGGGCGCGCGCCCGGTGGCGCTGCTGAATGCCCTGCGCTTTGGTGATCCGGCCCACGACAAGACCCGGCGTCTGGTCAGTGGCGTGGTCTCCGGCATCGGCGGCTACGGCAACTGCGTCGGCGTTCCGACGGTCGCCGGCGAGACCAACTTCCACGCCGGCTACAACGGCAACATCCTGGTCAACGCCATGTGCGTGGGCCTGGCGAAGTCAGACAGCATCTTCTACTCCGCCGCTCCGGCCGCCGGGCATTCGGTGGTCTATTTCGGCTCCAAGACCGGGCGCGACGGCATCCACGGCGCGACCATGGCCAGTGCGGAGTTCGATGAGGATNCCGACGAGAAACGTCCGACCGTTCAGGTCGGCGATCCCTTCGCCGAGAAGTTGCTAATTGAGGCGACGCTCGAGCTGATGGCCTCCGGCGCCGCCGCCGCCATCCAGGACATGGGCGCGGCGGGGCTGACCTCCTCCTCGGTCGAGATGGCCGGCAAGGGCGGCGTCGGCATCGAGCTGAACATGGACGCCGTGCCCCAGCGCGAAACCGGCATGACCGCCTATGAGATGATGCTGTCCGAGAGCCAGGAGCGGATGCTGGCCGTGCTCAAGCCCGGCCGCGAGGCTGACGGCGAGCGCATCTTCAAGAAGTGGGGCCTGGACGCCGCCACCATCGGCGTCACCACCGACACGGGCCGCCTGGTCCTCAAGCATCATGGTGAGACGGTCTNNGACGTGCCGCTGGCCCCGCTGTTCGATGATGCCCTCTATGACCGGCCCTGGGTCCAGCCCGAGCTGCAACCGCGCCTTGCCCCCGCCGATGTCCCCGCTCCCGACAGCTGGCCCGATGCGGTGCTCAGCGTTGTCTGCTGCCCCGACATGGCCTCCAAGCGTTGGATCTGGGAGCAGTATGACCGCCACGTCATGGCCGACACCCTGCAAGCAANNGCCACCGCCACCGGGGCCGGCGTGGTGCGCGTCCATGGCACGGACAAGGGTCTGGCCGTCACCAGCGACTGCACGCCCCGCTATGTCCAGAACGACCCCTATGAGGGCGGCAAGCAGTGCGTGGCCGAGGCGTGGCGCAACCTGACCGCCGTGGGTTCGCGCCCCATCGCCATCACTGACAACCTCAATTCCGGCAATCCGCAGCGGCCCGAGATCATGGGCCAGATCGTGCGCGCCATCGACGGCATGGCCGAGGCCTGCCGTGAGCTGAGCTTCCCGGTCGTGTCGGGCAATGTCTCGCTCTACAACGAGACCAACGGGGCCGCGATCCCGCCGACGCCGACCGTCGGTGCGGTGGGCCTGCTGCCCAACTATGACGTCACCGTTGGCTTCAGCACCATGGCCGAGGGCGACACTCTGGTCCTGATCGGCGAGACGGTCGGTGAACTCGGGGCCTCCATCTACCTGCGCGAAGTGCTGGGCCGCGAGGACGGGGCCCCACCGCCGGTTGACCTCAAGCTGGAGAAGAAGACCGGCGACTTCGTGCGTGACCGGATCGAGGCGGGCGAGCTGACCTGTGTGCATGACCTGTCCGACGGCGGCCTGATCGGTGCCGCCGCCGACATGGCCCTGGCCAGCGACTGCGGCGTCGAGCTGGATGCGACCAGCGCCACCCACGCCCACATCTTCCTGTTCGGCGAGGACCAGGCCCGCTACCTCGTCGCCGTCTCCGATGCCGCCGCCCTGATCGAACAGGCGCAAATGTCCGGCCTGCACGCCTCCGTCGTCGGCCACGCCAAGGGGTCTGACTTTGCCTCGGGCGAGCTGTTCCGCATCCCGCTGGCCCACCTGCGCGAGATGCACGAGGCGTGGATGCCCGCCTATATGGAGGGGCGAGCCTAGGCCGAGGCCTGCTCAGGGCTGGGGCAGGTAGTCGTCCGGCTCGACCAGCAAGAAGCCAGGGGTGTTGCGAACCATGTCGCGCAGCCATGAGGCATGGCCTGCCCCATAGACCACCACAATCCGATCGCCCGGCTCGGCGATCTGCATCAGCCGGGCAAAGATCTCGGCATTGCGCGTGAACCAACGCCCGTTGAGGACGGCCCCCGGCTGATCATCACCCGCGCCGAACTGCATCAGGGCATAGTGGAAGGACCGGTCTTCGGCATCAACCTCCGGGCCATTCAGGAACGCTAGCACCTGGCCGATGTCCTGGGTCCTCTGGCGTCGCTCCAAATCGGCGACCTTGTCGGCGATGATGCCATTCAGTTCCGTCAAGTCATCCATGCGACCGTTGGCCTCGGCCCAGCCATAGACCAGATCGTAGGGNAAGTAGCTGGCCTCGCCCTCAGCCTCCTGTTCGTCGATCGCATAGACCCGCGTAAGCCCCAGCTGGCTGGCCAGGCGGTAGGCGATCTGCACCCGCTCATCCGGTCGGGTCTGCAGGTCAGCCGCCGTATAGGCCGGATAACGCTGGTCCAGCAGTGTGGACTGGTCCATGGCGACACGCTCCACCGCGATGGCCGTCGGCAGGAACCGCGCCAGGTCATCGGCCACGGCCTGCAGTTGCCGTTGCTTGTCCGGGGTCAGCACAGAATCAATCCGGGCATTGTGGACGTCCTGGCCGGGATTGCCGAGGTGATAGGCCCCCAGGATCATGACCTCGACGGGCCGCGGTGCTGCGGGCTGTAGCTCAACCGTCTGGGCCGTGGCACAGCCAGGCAGGAGCAGGGCCGCAATCACAGCCAGGTGTTTCAGCATGGTCGCCTCCGGTTTGCTTTTCTGGATAGAGGCTCCGACCTGACCCGATGGATGCAGCGGCCAGATTAAATCGCAGACAGGTTTCCCGATACGCATCTTCAGCGGGCGTTGTCGCCGAGCCTGAGCTGTGCGAGGCAAGCTGGCCCGATTGCTGTGAGGGACAACCCTGATGCCTCGACTGCCAATGATTGCCGCGCTTGCCCTGTGCCTTGGGGCGGTGAGTTTGGGGGCCGCCAGCTGCGCCCCGGTGGAAGCCCCGGTGACGGACCGCGTCACGCCCGGCGTCTGCCACCTCACCGTGACCTTCGCCAGCTATGGCACCGGAGCCGACAGTGCCTTGCGCGACCGCATCACAGCGCTGATCCAGGCGGACCGGGGCGTTCTCGACGTGCAGGAAAGCCGTTGGGGCCGCGAAGGCGATCGACCCTGTGTCTCGACCCAGAGCGAGACCGTTACCGACCGCCTCTATGACGCCATTGCCGCCGCCATACCCGATCGCAGCAACCGGGGCCGACGACGGTCGAGCACATCGACGGCCGCCGCCGTGCCTCGGCCATTCCGGTCGGCGGGAGCTGACCATGAAGCTCTTGCCCCTTGGTGTCTTTGGCCTCCTGGCCATCCTGTCGCTGACTGCCTGCAAGGGCGGCGGCGATCCGGTCGAGCAGGCCCTGCGCGAGGAAGCCGCCGAGCATCATGCCCAGGCCACCCAGGCGACCGCCAAGGTAGAGGCGGCCACCNCCACAACAGTAGCGGGCGCGGCGACAACGACGACGGCTTCTGACAGCTATCGCGCTGAACTGATCGCCGAACACCGCCGCACCATCGCCAAGGCCGAGCGGGCGCTGGCCGATATTCCCGATCCGGAGACCCGACGCCTGGCCCAGGCCGAACTGGACCGCAGCCGCGAAGCCTTAGCGAGTCTGGAAGCGGCGTCCGCCCGCTAGGGACCTGACCCATTCCGGGTGCGCCTCGGTCCGGGCCCCGCCTGCGCTGGTTGGCAGGAAAAAATCAACTCGCGCCCTGCATGCGTCCAAAATGACGCAAGGGGTGTTAGCCTCGTGTCCGGTCTTTGAAAGGTGGGGATTTCGGACGCTTCCGGCAGAGGGCGCTCGCGCATGGCGGAGTCGAAGCCTACCCGATGAGGTCAGACTCTTCAGACTGTTCAGACTCAATTTTCTCGAGACAGGGGAAATGACTTCCGAAGCGCCGGTCGATCGTCTCGGGGTTCGTCGGCAGTGGCGGTATGCCGCCCGCTCAGACGGAGGGCACGGCCTGGCTCAATCGGCCGCCGATGCGGATCGGCTCGATGCGTGTGGCCAGGCCGGTCCGGTCGTCGGTCTCGACATAGACACCGCANATGGTGGCCGGACCCGACGCCGGGCTATAGCGACCGCCGCTGATGCGGGTGGTGAAGCGGCGCAGNGGTTCTTCCTTGTCGTTGCCGATCACGCTGTCGTAGTCGCAGCAGCCCCCGGCATCGGTCTGATAGGCGGTGCCGCCCGGCAGGATCTGGCAATCGGCGGTCGGCACATGGGTATGCGTGCCAACGACCAGACTGGCCCGGCCATCGCAGAAGTGGCCCATGGCCATCTTCTCGCTGGTCGCCTCGCAGTGCATGTCGACGATGATGGCATCCGCAGCCAAGCCGAGAGGGCAGGCGGCCAGCTCTTTCTCCACCGCACTGAACGGATCATCCATCGGGTCCATGTGGACGCGGCCCAGGACGTTCATCACCAGGATGGTGCGGCCCGATTGGGTCTCGAACAGATTGGCCCCGGCCCCCGGCGCATCCATCAGGCGCGGATAGTTGAGCGGGCGGATCAGGCGCGGCTCGCGCACGATGTAGGTCAGGGCCTCACGTTGGTCCCACGAATGGTTGCCCAGCGTCAGGCAGTCGGCCCCGGCCATGAACAGCTCATTGGCCGTATGCTCGGTGATGCCAAACCCGCCGGCCGCGTTTTCGGCATTCACGACCACGAAATCGAGCTTCAGGTCGCGCTTCAAGGTCGGCAGATGGTCGCTAATCCCATCGCGTCCCGACTTGCCGACCACATCACCGAAGAAAGCCAATCTCATACGAAGGCCCTATAGCCGGTCTCGGTTAGAATGCCATGCAGTCGAATGTCATGTGGCTCCAGCGCCAGATTGTCGACCTCCTGCCCGGCATAGGCGACGCCGACACGGATGGCCTCTGGCAGGGCGGCAAAGGTGCGATCGTAATGGCCACCGCCCTGACCCAGGCGCCCNCCACGGCTGTCAAAGGCCAGCAAGGGTGTCAGGATCAGCTTTGGCAGGACCTGTTCCGCTAGNGGCAGCGGTGCCGGCACCCCGGCCAGGTCCGGCTCCAGAGGGTCGCCCAGCGACCAGCGTCGGAAGATCATGGGCTCCTCCCGTTGAACCACCACGGGCAGGCACAGGCACCGGCCCTGCTGCCGCAGGACCGCGGCCAGTGGACGGGGATCAAGCTCCGAACCGAAAGGATGATAGAGGGCCACTATGTCCGCCGCAGGAAGGCCGCCCACATGGCCGACCAGAGCCTGTGAGGCCTGCGGTGACGAGGACATCAGGCCCTTGCGCAGGGCGCGCTGTCGGGCGCGAAGGGCTGGCTTGTCGAGGTCGGTGGTCACGACCCGAACCTACCGCAGCGAGGCTTCGGGCCAAAGCGCCAATCGCCCTCAAGCAAGGAGCCACCGCGTGGCGACTGATAGGGCAAGCATAATGGTTGGCGGGCGCCGCGAGGACCGTTGAGGACTGTTTTCCTCTCGACCTGGCAGACCAGGTGGGCGCCGTGTGCCCAGGCCCTCGAGCCCGGTCAGGGACAGCTCCCTTCGAGAGAGATAAGGTCGCGAGGATGATCGCCTCTGACGTGAACCACAGCACTCCCGCCGGGCGCAAGATAAGTCCTGTGCGGGCCATGCGCCAGAGGCCTGGTGGGGATTGTGGAACCGGCCTGCCTCGACGGGATCAGACCACCGGATCGTCGAACTCTGCGACCTGATGTATCAGCCGACCGAATAGCGGGTGATGCAGGTCCAGGCTGAAGGCGAAGCGCCCGCGGCCNACCGGCCCCGGCACTGGCCCCAGGTCACGATGCTCGATCCTCAGGCGTCCCGGTTCCATCCAGCTGGGCAGCCTCAACCGGACGGGACCCAGGCGCCAAAGGTAGTGGTCACTGGTGAAACGCAATCCCTTCGTCATGGCTGTCACCCGCAGCGCCATGGCGATACCGAAGCCCAGATGTTCCTCTAGCCCGGTGGTGCCGGTAAAGCGCTTGGCCGAATGCAGGGTCTGGGGAAAACCGTCCGAACGCATGTAGCAGCGGGTCCAGACCTGTCCCTGGCCCACACGATCTTCGGTCACTGTCACGACCGCCGGGCCTGGCTGGAAAACCAACGGCAGAGGCCCGCCGATGGCGCGCAGCACCTGGGCCAGGATGCGCCCGGCCAGATTGGCCCGGATCTCGGTCACGGACCCGCGATAAATGACCATGTCGCCTGGCCCGACCCGTTTGCTGAAGCGATCCCGCACAGCCTGCGGCAGGTGAGCCCAGTCTTCGGCGTGGAGCAGGGCCCGGAACCGCAGGTCCATCAGCTCGACTGGAGCCGACGGGCGNGGCAATGCCCGGATCACCCTGCAATGGCGTCCTGATCTGCCCCGACACGGACCTATCCCCCTGTTTCGTCGGGATCAGGGCTGCCAGCCGAGCTCCCATCCGTACCATGGCCATCAGGGTGGGCCGAGCCACTGTCGTAATCTGACCGCACCAGCGGTCGACCGTTTCGGTGAACTCCAGCATGTCCTTCAGACGTTTGAGCGCCACGGGCGAAACGGTCGGGTCAGCCTTGGCCTCCTCTACGCATGTCCGGAGTGTGGCCAGGGCCGGGTCGATCTCCTTGGCCTTGCGTCCGGCGGCGATGCGCGACGCCACCTCCCACATGTCCGTTTCGGCCTCGAAGAAATCGCGCCGGTCGCCGCGGACAGGCACCCGATAGATCAGGTTCCAGGCCAGCAGCTCCTTGACTGAGGTGGAGACGTTCGACCGGGCCACAGCCAGGATCCCCGCGATCTCTTCAGCCGTCATTGGCCGGTCGGCCGTCAAGAGCAGGGCGTGGATCTGAGCCACCGAGCGATTCACNCCNCAAAAGCCACCCATATCGCCCCAGTGCAGCACGAAACGTTCAATGGCTCCTGGATTTGCGTTATTTCTGTCATGACAGAAATATCTGACACATTCTTCTCTGCGTCAACCGGGCAGGTCCGGGCGGGCCTGCGTCATGTCGTCGTCAGGTCGGATCAAAGGCTCTGAGCCAGCTTTTCCAGGCGTGCCGCCACGGCGTTGAGGGCCTCGGCCACACCGTCCTGGGCGGGTGCTGGCGGGACCTCGGGTGCCGCCGGGGCGACGCCCAACCGTGCCTCGTGCAGTTCATCGGCCAGCAGCAACCCTGCCATCAGGAACAGGCGCAGGTCGCCGACATGCCCGACCTCGCTGGCGACCTGACGCACGTGGGTGTCCAAGGTCTGGGCAAGCTGACGCACCCGGTCCTCCTGTCCGTCGGCGCACCCGACGGCATAGGGACGCCCGTTGACCTCAACAGATACAGTCGCCATCAGCCCGCCTCCTGGTCCTTCAGCGCTTCGCGAATAGCATCCGCCGCGCGACCGAGGACCTCCGCGGCATCTTGGCCGGCCAGCTCCAGTTCGCGAATCCGTGCACGGTCCGATTCGGACGAGGGCTGAGGCGAGAACAGGTCGTCATCGCCGAATGTCTGGGTCTGCGCAGCCATGGCCCTCGCCTTCAGCTCCTGCAATCGCCGTTCAAGCAGGGTTATGGCTCGGTCGACCCGGTCTTTGGCTGCTGCCGCTGCGTCCATCCGCCCTTTCCTCCAGAATCCGTATAGAACCCGTCCGCGTGTCGGGGTAAAGCGGCGCGTCCCCACTTCCGTTCCCGAACGAAAGGTCCCTCACCGTGACCGAAAGCGCAAACACATCCGCACATTCTGCCGTGAAAGTCACGGCACTGGATATGGCCAATGCGATTCGGGTCCTGTCGATGGATGCGGTCGAGGCGGCCAAGTCGGGGCATCCGGGCATGCCGATGGGCATGGCGGACGTGGCCACGGCCCTCTACACCAAGTTTCTGAAATACGATGCCAGCCGCCCCGACTGGGCCGACCGGGATCGCTTCATCCTGTCAGCGGGCCATGGCTCTATGCTGCTGTATTCCCTGCTTCACCTGACCGGATACAAGGCAGCGACCGCCGATCAGTTGCGCAACTTCCGCCAACTGGGTTCCCTGACTGAGGGGCACCCCGAGTACGGCCACATGCCAGGAGTCGAGACGACCACCGGCCCCCTGGGTCAAGGACTGGCCAATGCGGTAGGCTTTGCCATGGCCGAGCGGCATATGGCGGCGCGCTTTGGCAACGATCTGGTCGATCACCGCACCTGGGTCATCGCCGGGGACGGATGTCTGATGGAGGGCATCAGTCAGGAAGCACTGGCCCTGGCCGGTCGCTACAAGCTGCACAAGCTGACCGTGCTGTGGGATGACAACAACATCACCATCGACGGTCAGGTGTCCCTGTCGGACGCGACCGACCAGCTGATGCGCTTCAAGGCTTCAGGCTGGGCGGTCAAGGCTATCGACGGGCACGATGAGCGCCAGATCAACGCCGCCCTGCGCTGGGCCCTGAAGCAGGACAAGCCGACCCTGATCGCCTGCGGGACCAAGATCGGGCGCGGGGCTGCCACCATGGAAGGCAGCCACAAGACCCACGGTGCTGCCCTGGGGGCCGAAGAGATCGCCGCCACCCGCCGCAACCTGGGCTGGACCCTGCCGCCGTTCGAGGTGCCCGAGGCGACCATGAAAGCCTGGCGTCGGGCCGGCAAACGCGGGGCCAAGACGCGCAAAGGCTGGGAGGCGACTCTGAAGGCCAATCCACAAGCCGCCGACTTCACCCGGGCCATGAAGGGCGACCTGACCGCTGACGCCTTCGCCAAGCTGGACGCCGCCATCGCCGAACTGGTGACGAGACCGGTGGCCCAGGCCACACGCCAGTCGTCAGGCGCAGCGTTGGATCAACTGTTCGAGGCCAACCCCGACATGATCGGAGGCTCGGCGGACCTGACCGGATCGAACAACACCTATGTGAAGGGCACGGCCATCTTTGACGCGCCGGACTATGCCGGGCGTTACGTCAACTGGGGCATCCGTGAGCACGGCATGGCGGCGGCCATGAATGGCATGGCGCTGCACGGCGGGGTGATCCCCTATGGCGGCACCTTCATGGCCTTTTCGGATTATAGCCGCCCGTCGATCCGTCTGGCCGCGCTGATGGGCATTCGCGTGATCCATGTCCTGACGCACGACTCGATCGGCCTGGGCGAAGACGGGCCGACGCACCAGCCGGTGGAGCATCTGGCGGCGCTCAGGGCCATTCCGAACCTGAATGTCTTCCGCCCGGCTGACACCATCGAGGCGATGGAATGCTGGAAGCTGGCCCTGCAACTGCGCCGCACGCCGTCAGCCATGGCCCTGTCGCGGCAAAAGACCGATGCGGTGCGCCTGACCGCTTCAGAGGAAAACCTGTCGGCCCGCGGGGCCTATGAGCTGAAGCCCGCCACCGGCACGGCCAAGGTCAGCCTGTTCGCCACCGGCACCGAGGTGCCCATCGCCCTGAAAGCTGCCGCAACCCTGGAGGCCGAAGGGGTGCCGACGCGCGTGGTCTCGGTGCCCTGCTTTGAGCTATTCGCCCTGCAACCAAAGGCCTATCGCGACAAGACCCTGGCCAAAGGCACGGTGCGCGTGGCGGTCGAGGCGGCCGTGCGCCAGGGCTGGGAAGCCCTGATCGGTGAAGATGGCGGCTTCGTCGGCATGACCGGCTTTGGGGCCTCAGCTCCGGCTAGCGACCTCTATCCCCACTTCGGCATCACGGCTGAGGCGGTGGTGGAAGCTGCCAAGTCACGGTTGTAATCACGTAAGGACGCAGAGCCATGCGATTGGTCTTGATGCTCGCCGCCCTGGTGATTGGCGGTTCCGGCATGGCCGCCAGCCCAACGTGCGCCCAATCAACGGACGCTGCCGCATCCGCTGAAACGATCGGCGATAGCTTCACCCTGACCAGCCCGATCATGCGGATGGATCGGGAGATCAATGTCCTGTTGCCGCCCGGCTATGCGGAGCAGCCGGACCGGATGTATCCGGTGGTCTATCTGCTGGATGGGGCCCAGGCCCAGGACTTCCCGCACTACGCCCGCGAAGCGTCCCGGATGATGGGCGATGGCGAGATGGCCCCGGTCATCTTCGTCGGCATCGCCACGCAGGACCGGCAGAATGAACTGCTCTGGCGCTCGACCGACCGGCGCCTCATCCGGGAATGGCCCAACCACGGCCAGTCGGACCGGTTCCGGCGCTTTCTAGAGTTGGAGGCAAAGCCATGGGTCGAGGCCCGCTATCGCACCTCTGGCGACGATGCAGTGCTGGGCGAGTCCGCGGCGGCCCTGTTCATCGTCGAGACCTTCCTGAACACGCCGGAGCTGTTTGCCCGATATCTGGCTGTCAGCCCGTCGATGTGGTGGGACCACGGCTCGTTGGGGGCAGATGCTGAGGCGCTGCTGTCGGACCAGGCCGCCGCCCCGCGTCAGTTGCTGCTGACCATCGCTGATGAGGGCGGCGAGATGCAGGCGGGTCTGGATGTCCTGTTGGCCGCGCTGAATACCGCCGCACCGGAAGGGCTGAGCTGGAGCTACGCACCGCGCCACGACCTGACCCACAGCACCATCTTTTCCCAGATGGGTCCGGCCTTCCTGCGCCAAGCCTATCCGACCCCGGCCGACCGGGCAGCTCCGTAGAGAGCGGTCAGCTCAGGTCCGGGAGGGCACAGACCCAAACTGAGGCGGGAGTCGGGGACCGCGCCTGGCAGCCCCAGTCTGCAACGCGGTCGCCGCAGAGGGCAGCTCCAAAGCCTCGATGGCCCGCTCCAGGGTCACATCGCGGCGAGCGCGGCGGTCCTCCAGCGTGGGCTCCACGACGATGTCCGGGGTCACGCCGACATGTTCCAGCAAGCGCCCCTGGGCCGTAAATATGGCCTGGATCGAGACATTCAGTTCGCCCCCATCGGGCAGGTTGTAGCCGCGTGAGGCAATGACGGCCCCCGCCGAGGTGCGCCCCACCACCAGACCGCGGTCGGCTTCCTGAAAGGCCGCAGCCAGCAGCTCCGAGGCGCTGCCCGAACCGGGACCGATCAGCACGGCTGTCGGCCCGCGCCAGACCTGGCGTTGACGCGGTGACGCGGCGGGGCGTTCGAACCACCGCCCCTTCAGACGGGCAAAGACATGGCGCGGACCAAAGAACATGCCGACCACATCGCCCAGCACTGACAGACGCCCGCCGCCATTGGAGCGCAGGTCGATGATGACGGCCCGGGGAGGATCGGTCTCGAAAGCCCGCACCTGCTCCCGCAACCAGTCGCGGGCCTCGGGCTGAAAGCCGTTGAAGCGCAANAGCACCACCCCATCGTCAAACCGGGTGGCTTCAAATGGCGGACGGCTGTCCAAACGGCGTCCGCTCATGGTGATGACGTGCTCAGTTCCGGCTTCATCGGTAAAGATGAACTGGTCCTGGCGATCCTCGGCCGCGACCAGCGGCTGGCCCGCATCCAGATCATTGACCGCNAGCAGGCGCCAACCGATCTGAATCCCCGCCGCGTCGGCTGGGCTGTTGGGCCGTACATCATCGACCACATAGTGGGTCTCGGCACCCACCCGCAGGCGCACCAGGGTGACGCCATAGGCCACCGATGTCTCACCCCGCTCACGCGCTTCGCGCACGCGGCGGGCCGTGGGGCCCTCTGCGTCCGTATGGCGGTCGTCGAGGGTTTCAGAAAGNTCGTCCAGAACCCGATAAAGCGCCGCCTCGCTCGGTGCGGCCAGCGCCTGGGGGCGCACCGCAGCCGCCCGCGCCAGCCAGTCTTCGCCCAACTTGACCGGGTCGTAATAGAGGCGATCCACCTGATTGATGGCGGCATCGAACACGTCTGCGTTCAACTCCGTGCGCGCCAGGGAGTTGTCACCCACCACCACCGGCGCGGGTGCCGGATTGGACAGTGACGCCGGCAGCCCGCTGGCCGACGCGCAGCCGCTCAGCAGCAGAGCCAGGGACAGTATCAGGCCCCAACGGACCCTTAGCGCAGCGTTCGTCATGGGCCAGAGCTAACCTGCCGCAGCCTCGATGGCCATCCCGGATGATCCGCTCGGGGCATCCGGGATGGTGGGGTCAGTTACCCTCGGGCGCTGAGCCCTATTCGCTGTCGTCCTCTCTGAACTCGCTCTGGGCGACAACGACGACGCGCCGTCCATGATTGCGTTCGCTATCGTCGAGAAAGCCATCGTGGTTGGTGTCGAGGCGGGTAAAGACCTCGGCCAGGGTGCGGTGAACTCGGCCAGGGAGACCTTGCCATCTCCGTCGGCATCGCGCGTCTGGTTTTCCATTCGCATCATATGGCCGCCATTTCCGCCCGGTCCCCCCATCGAGCCCATCATCATCATGTGCGGGGCCCCGTGACCGTCCGGGCCACGTGGGCCTGCTGGCGGCGGGGGCGGCATGGGCATGTCCGGCATCGGACCATCGCCCCGGATCACCACGACCTGGCGTTGGGTGCCGTCCTCGCTGGTCCATTCCACGCGCCGCTCTGTTCCACCGGGTACCAGCGGTGGTTTCGATCTCGATCTCGCGACCGTCCATCACGACGGTGCGACCTTCCCCGCTGCGGGTCCAGGTCATGGCCCCTGGGGCGCCATGGCGCATGTGCATGGCATGTGCGCCGGCCTCGTCGCCGTGGCGGGCCTGCATTTCGTCGCTCGACAGACGCCCATCACCGTTGGTGTCCATCTGGGCGAAGTGCGCGTTCATCGGCGCAGCGAACTCGTCCCGCGTGATCTCACCATCGCCATTGGTGTCCATGCCGGCACCGCCTGGCCCACCCATGACCATAACCCGCGTGCGGATCTCAGATGGAGCCGGCGGCGCAGGGGTGCAGGTGGCGGGTCTTGGGGCAACAGCATCGCCATCGCCAGAACGGTCATCGAGATCATGAAACGGGCCTCCCGTGAGTTGTGTCTGACGCCTAGGTCGCACGCCAATCTTGCCAGCATGTTGCAAGGTCGAGCCCGGATTGTGTCAATGCTGAAATGACGCCGCCAGATCTGCGCGGCATAAGGCCCCATGGTTCGATCTGACGCTGCCTTACCCAAGCCGCCCCGGATCCTGGTCGTGGACGACGATCCAGGCATTCGTGAGCTGTTAGCCGAGTATCTGAGCCAGCAGGGCTTCGACGCTCATGCGGCCGCCTCCANNACCGAGATGGATCGGGCCCTGGCCGACACGCAACGGCCCGACCTGATTGTCCTGGACGTCATGATGCCGGGCGAGGACGGCCTGTCGGTCGTGCGGCGGTTGTCCGGCAAGGGGCCACCGATCGTCATGCTCTCGGCCATGGGCGAGGACACCGACCGCATCGTTGGACTGGAGCTGGGGGCCGATGACTATCTGCCCAAGCCGTGCAACCCACGCGAGCTGCTGGCCCGGATCAAGGCCGTGCTGCGCCGCCCACAGGTGTCGGTGGACGATGCCCCCGCGCTGCTGTTTGCGGGCTGGCGACTGGATCTGGTGCAGCGCAGTTTGACGCGTCCCGACGGCGGGGTCCTGAACCTGACACCTGGAGAGTTCGCCCTGCTCCGGGCGTTTGCGGAGAGCCCCGGCNGTGTTCTGACCCGTGATCAGTTGCTGGAAAAAGCCCGTGGCGATGGAGCCGACATCTTTGACCGGGCCATGGATGTTCAGATCAGTCGCCTACGCAAANAGCTGGACGATGGGTCTAGTCTGGAGCTGATCCGCACCCTGCGCGGAGAGGGCTACAGCTTCAGCGCCAAGGTGACCCGGAGCGGGGACCGATGAGGCGCCCGACATCTCTGCCGATTCTGGTACAGGTCGCAGCCCTCTCGGCTTTGTCGGTGATGCTGGCTCTGGTGGTGTCGTTTGCCGTGGTGGTCATGAGCCCGGAACCGCGGCCTTCGNGGTTTTCCGTGTCCGCTGCGGCGGATGCCCTGATGGGTGAACCGGCCCAGACCAGCGATGGTCGGACGCTGCGGCGTCGCATCCTCGACGCCCCGCCAGAGGTTGAGGCACGCCACTTTCCCTTTGCCCCGCTGGTGCGGCGCGCCCTGGCCCAGCGGCTGGATGTGTCGCCCGAACGTGCAAGTCTGGTCACCGCCGCCGCCGCGCACACCCTTCTCACGAGGGCCAGATCACCCGCCGCTCAGGATGGGTGAACAGCATCAGATCATTCTGAGCGAGCGTCGCGGCCCCGAACGTTCCGGCACCGGCAATGCGGCCATGATCCAGCGGCAGTCAGCCCCGAGGGCGGGGCCGATGCCACCGCCTGTGCGTTCCGGCATGTCCGGCCCCCAGGCTGAAATCCGTTTGGAGACCCATGTCTTCGAAGGCGGGCCAAATATGGACTGGGTCTTTCCGAAAGCGACAGCACGGCGGTTCTGGCCGAGCGGCTGACGTTTGCGCCCTTCAGCGCCGCGGTGCAGCTGAATGACGGGCGCTGGGCAGTGGTGGAGCCTCCCCACGGACTGCTGTCTCCCTGGCAGAGCCGGACCCTGCTGGCCCTGCTGATCTCCTTGCTGCTTATGGCCCCGCTGGTGTGGTGGATGGCACGGCGACTGGTGCGGCCCATACGTGCCTTTGCCGAAGCGGCAGACCGCCTGGGCGCTGACCCTGAGGCTCATCCCCTAGAGCCAACCGGCCCTGCCGAGGTTCGCACCGCCATCACCGCCTTCAATGGCATGCAGGCCTCGCTGAAGGACCACATCCGCAACCGCACCCAGTCCGTGGCGGCCATCGCCCACGACCTGCNNACTCCCCTGACCCGGCTGCGCTTCCGGGCTGAGCAGGCTCCCGATTCCTTACGTGACCGCATGGCCGAAGACATCGAGGAGATGGATGCCCTGATCTCTCAGGCCTTGACCTATGCCCGGGGCGACAGTGCGCCGCATCGGCATGAGGCATTTGACCTGTCGGAGCTGGCCCGCGATGTGACCCAGGACTTCATCGAGACCGGGACCNCCGCCCGGTTTACGTCCAACTCCCAGCTGCCGATTGAAGCAGATCCGGTGGCGTTGCGTCGGGCCCTGTCCAACCTGATCGACAACGCCAGGGTCTGGGCCCAGACCGTGACCGTCGAGACCCATCAAGACGGCGACCAGGCCGTTGTCACCGTGTCTGATGATGGACCGGGCCTGCCGCCGGATCAGCTGGAAGCCCTGTTCGAACCGTTCCGCCGGGGTGAAACCAGCCGCAATCGCCAGACCGGCGGAACGGGTTTGGGCCTGACCGTAGCCCGCCAGGCCGCCCGCGCCCACGGCGGCGATGTGACCCTGTCCAACCGTCCCGAAGGCGGGCTGAAGGCGCGGATATCTCTGCCGCTCGCCGCGCCTGTATGAAACACCCGATCACGGCTTGTGACATGCACGGGGTTGAAACCGGGGCGTTCGGGCGGCATTGAGGCGCCATCGAATTTCAGACCTGCCCGGAGATCACCCCCATGACCGTCAAAGTCGCCATCAATGGCTTCGGCCGCATCGGCCGCCTCGTGCTTCGCTCGATCGTCGAGCATGGCCGCAAGGACATCGAGGTGGTGGCGATCAACGATCTGGGCCCGGTGGAAACCAACGCCCACCTGTTCCGCTATGACTCGGTGCATGGCCGCTTCCCCGGCACGGTCACGACCGGCCCGGACTGGATCGATGTCGGCACCGGCAAGATCAAGGTCACGGCTGAGCGCGACCCGGCCAACCTGCCGCACGCCGCCTTGGGCGTCGACATCGCCCTGGAATGCACCGGCATCTTTACCTCCAAGGACAAGGCTTCGGCTCACCTGACCGCCGGGGCCAAGCGCGTGCTGGTCTCGGCCCCGGCCGACAATGCCGACCAGACCATCGTGTTCGGCGTCAATGATAGCGCGCTGAGCGCCGACGACATCATCGTGTCCAACGCCTCATGCACCACCAACTGCCTGGCCCCGGTGGCCAAGGTGCTGAACGACCTGTTCGGCATCGAGCGCGGCTATATGACCACCATCCACGCCTACACCGGCGACCAGCCGACCCTGGATACGATGCATAAGGACCTGTATCGCGCTCGCGGTGCCGCCCTGTCGATGATCCCGACCTCAACCGGCGCGGCCAAGGCCGTGGGCCTGGTGCTTCCGGCCCTGAAGGGCAAGCTGGACGGTTCGTCGATCCGCGTCCCGACCCCGAATGTCTCGGTTGTCGATCTGAAGGTCGTCGCCGGTCGCGCCACCACGGTGGATGAGGTCAACGCCGCCATCCGGGCCGCCGCCGATGGTCCGATGAAGGGCGTGCTGTTCACGACTTCGGACCCGGTTGTGTCGTCAGACATGAACCACAATGCCGCCTCGTCCACCGTGGCTTTGCCGCAGACCCAGGTCATCGACGGCACCCTGGTGCGGGTGCTGAGCTGGTATGACAACGAGTGGGGCTTTGCCACGCGCATGAGCGACACCGCCCTGGTGATGGCGAAGTTTCTGTAAGCGGTCGTCTTGGCGAACAGAGACCCTGACCGCCTCAAGCCTTTAGCCTGGCTGAGGATTTTGGTGGTCGTGGGGCTACTGGTCTCATTAGCCGTTGCTGGTTGGGCCGGGGCGTCGAAGGTCGTTTGGTTAGTTGGGGAGGCGTCCTGACCGCCCTGACCATTTTTAAGTCGGGCTATTGGCGGCCTCAGATCTGGCGACAAATCGTTGCTACCGTTGGGCCAGCGTGGGCTTTACTCATCGCAATCGCCATCCTTGGCTTCAATTTCGGCCTGGCTTTTCTGGCTTTGCGATTGGGTGAGGTCATCCACTGGCTCTGGCAAACGCAGATCGATGGATACCTTCCCCCTGGAGAAGGACTTCAGTTCCCCGCTTCCTTGGCTGCGGGGTGAAGGCTGCTTCATCCATCAGGCCGCCGAACAGGGCTGAGGCAAAGATCAGGCAGCCGACCAGAACCAGCACGGCGACAATCAGTTTGGCGACGCGGTTCACGGCTGCCTCACTGGATCTCGATTCGATAGCCCTCGATCACCGTATTGGCCAGCAGGGTCTCACACATACGTTTGACCTCGGCCTCGGTGTTGTCGCCGTCATAGTCGAACTCGATCAGCTTGCCGACGCGGGCTTCGGACACGCCGCCCCAGCCCAGCCCTTTCAGAGCCCCNTCGACCGCCTTGCCCTGGACGTCCAGCACGCCGGGCTTGAGGAAGACGTGAACCTTGACCTTCTTGGCAGCCATCAGTGCAGCCCCCTGAATCACCGTCGGCATGCCCTTCATGATGCCTAAGCGCCGGGCCACCTCGGTATAGCTTTCGATGACATTGCCCATGTCGCGACGGAAACGGTCCTTGTCCAGCTTTTCGCCCGAGGCGGTGTCCCACAGGCGGCAGCTGTCGGGGCTGATTTCATCGGCCAGGATGACGCGCGAGAACTCATTCTCATACACACGACCAAACTCGATTTTGAAGTCGACCAGGGTGATGCCGACCCCGGCGAACAGGCCCGACAGATAGTCGTTCACCCGCACCGTCATGGCCAGCATGTCATCCAGTTCCTGGGTGTTGGCCCAGTTGAAGGCGGTGATGTGTTCTTCGGTCACCATCGGGTCGTTCAGCTCATCCTTCTTGAGGTAGAACTCGATGATCGACCGGGGCAGGGGCGTGCCTTCCTCGATCCCCAGGCGCTGGCTCATCGAGCCAGCCACGATGTTGCGGCACACCACCTCCAGTGGGATGATCTCGACCTCGCGCACCAGTTGCTCACGCAGGTTCAGCCGCTTGATGAAGTGGTTGGTGACGCCGATACCGTTCAGCTTGCTCATAATGAACTCGCTGATCTGGTTGTTGATCACGCCCTTGCCTTCCAGCGTCGCCTTCTTCTGGGCGTTGAAGGCGGTGGCATCGTCCTTGAAATACTGAATCAGGGTGCCGGGCTCGGGCCCNTCGTAAAGGATCTTGGCCTTGCCCTCATAGAGCTTTTTGCGCTTGCTGTTCATCGGAACGGTCATCGGGTCCTAGGGGAGACGGCGTCGGACAGGGCCCATCGCCAGAAACAAAAATCGCGCGGCCTGACGCGGGGTCGGGGCGGCGCGGGGCAAGCTCTGTTCTGGCCATGGGCGGAGGAAGCCGCAGTCTAGCGGATCGGCGGGCCCGATACAAACCAGAAGGACACACTGGATGGCTGCCCCGCAAACAATCCATGGTTTCGATTGCACTCAGCCTCCGGCCTTGCCATAGACCACGGCATTCGCGCCCCAAGGCGGCCTACGGACAGTTCACACATGACGACTTTCGACGATCGGGAAAAAGGGTTCGAATCCAAGTTCGCCCTCGATCAGGAGCAGGAATTCAAGGCGACGGCCCGCCGCAACAAGCTGCTGGGACTTTGGGCCGCCGAGAAAATGGGCCTGAACGACGAAAGCGCCGAANAATACGCCGCCGCCGTGGTCAAGGCCGATTTCGAACAGCCGGGCGAGGAAGATGTCTATCGCAAGATCGCCCAGGACCTTCAGGGGGCCGGAATCGAGGTCTCCGAAAGCGAAATCCGCCGCAAGATGGACGAGTTGTCCTCCGTCGCCCGCGAGCAGATCCGCAACGGCGAATAGGCCGAGTAATCCCGTCAGATTGAATAAGGCCGCTCGCAAGGGCGGCCTTTTTATGTCACCCCCAAACACCCGCTGGAACACCGTGTCCACATGCTTGGTGTGGTAGCCGAGGTCGAACAGGGCTTCCAGGTCCGCGTCGGGCAGGGTCACGCGGTCGTCGGCCTTCAGGAAGTCGATGAAGCGGCCTTCGCCGCGCCAGACCTTCATGGCGTTCTCCTGCACGGCGGCATAGGCGTCCTCGCGGCTGACACCGGCCTGGGTCAGGGCCAGCATGACCCGCTGGGAAAAGACCAGGCCACCCAGACGATCCAGGTTCTTTTGCATGTTCTCTGGATAGACATTCAGCCGCTCGATCACGCCCGCCAGGCGCTGCAGGGCGAAGTCCAGATGGACGGTGGCGTCCGGGCCGATGCCGCGCTCGACCGCCGAGTGGCTGATGTCCCGCTCGTGCCACAGGGCGACGTTCTCCATCGCAGGCGTGACNGCCGAGCGGACCAGCCGGGCCAGGCCGGTCAGGTTCTCGGTCAGGATCGGGTTGCGCTTGTGCGGCATGGCCGATGAGCCCTTCTGGCCCTTGTCGAAAAACTCTTCGGCCTCCAGCACCTCGGTGCGTTGCAGGTGACGGATCTCCACCGCCAACCGCTCGATAGACGACGCCACAACACCCAGCGCGGCGAAATAGGCCGCATGGCGATCGCGCGGGATGACCTGGGTCGAGACGGGTTCAACGGACAATCCCATCTGGTCGGCGACATATTGCTCCACCGCCGGATCGACGTTGGCAAAGGTGCCGACGGCCCCGGAGATGGCGCAGGTCGCCACCTCCTCACGGGCGGCCAGAAGGCGGCGCCGCGCCCGCTGGAACTCGGCATGGTAGCCGGCCAGCTTCAGGCCAAAGGTCACTGGCTCGGCATGAATGCCGTGCGACCGACCGACGGTGACGGTATATTTGTGCTCTTTCGCGCGGGTCTCCAGCGCCGCCAGCACCCGGTCGACCCCGGCGATCAGCAGGTCGGTGGACCGCGCCAGCTGGACCGCGAAACAGGTGTCCAGCACGTCCGAGGACGTCATGCCCTGGTGCAGGAAGCGGGCCTCTTCGCCCACCGTTTCGGACACATGGGTCAGAAAGGCGATGACGTCATGCTTGGTGGTGCGCTCGATCTCGTCGATGCGGTCGGCGTCCCAGGTGACGTCCTTGCCCTTGGCCCAGATGGCTTCGGCGGCTTCGGTCGGAATGACCCCNAGCTCGGCCATCTTGGTGGCGGCATGGGCCTCGATCTCGAACCAGATCGAATACTTGGTCTCCTGCGACCAGATGGCGGCGGCTTCGGGGCGGGCATAGCGGCTGATCATGGGCGCGGGGTGTGGGTCCATGGGGCGTGGGGTCAAGGCAGGCGCGGTTGCAGGTGTGGCCTGATGGGGTGGCGGTTGAGAAACCGAGTCGACACAGTGGACATTTGTCAGGTGTGCCTGACTTTTCGGGGGCTAGGGCCGGGATCGGACGGAAAACACCGTCCGATGCGTCCGATGCGTCCGATGCGTCCGATGCGTCCGATGCGTCCGGATCGTCCGGATTGTGGGGTGGCGGCCGGAGGCGTTTCCTTCTCTCCGTCGCCCTCCGGCTTGAATCGAGGATTGGGGTCAGAGGTTGCGGTCGCTCAGATTTGCGGGGCTGGCCCCTGGGGTTGGGCCACCCTTCAGGCGCTGAGCACCGGAGGGTCCGATCCCCGGGTCGAGTCCGACGGTGGCGAGCGGGCGGCTGCGGTCCCTGGGGCCGAGGCGTTGCGGGATGGCGATGTCAAAGACCGGCACCCAGCGTGACACGCCCATACGTCATTTCTGGACGTATGCAGCGACGGGGCTGTCCCCTGCGGCATGAAGCGTTGCACAACGGGCACATGGGGGCGAACTGCCGATGCCACCGGCGCAGTTTGCGAAGGTCCGCCGGCCTTCCACAGTCCCGCAGCGACTGCGGCGAAATAATTAGTATACCGGCGCTCGCCGAACGTACATCAATGCGAGCTTGACCATATCAAGCCAGGAGGAGTTGGATCATGCGTTCGTTTATCAAAGTGTCTGCCGTGCTTTCGCTCGCCCTCGCGAGCCTGGTTCCATCCATCGCCGAAGCTCAGGCCGGACGGCCCGGGCGCGGGCCTGTTACGCCGCCGCAGAGCGTGCGACCGCCGACGGGTCCGAGCTTCGCGCCGCGCCCGGCGTTCAGATCATCCAGATCCAGCCGACCCGCACAGTTCCCTGGGGAACTTTGCAGGCCTTCAATGCCGCGATGATGCAGGGCTGGACCCCGGTGACCAATGGTGCGACCCAGGGCGGTGCCGCCGTGTTCAAATCGGAACCGGATACCGGATCGTGGTGCGGGCCGGGAATTCGGGCCTGTATGAAGCGCCCATCGACATCATGAGCACCAGCCCCGTCGATGCCTCGGCCTGGCGGTCATTGGGGTGTCGGCGACATCAGAGCCCTACTGCCTGCCGGAAGCCAACTCTTCAGAAAACTACTTCTGCAGCTATCTGGGCCAGGGCGGGTCGGCCAACGTCAGCCGTATCGCCAATGCCAACTGGGGTAGCAACTGGAACCTGGGGGCAGCAATGGCGGCAGCCGTGTCACCCTGGGCAGAAATCCGAGTTCAAACTACTCAGGCGGCCAGTTGGTGACGTCCATTCGGGCTCTGGTCTGGGATGGCGGAACACGTCTGTTCGCAAGGCATTTTGCCAACCAGGGCGGTGGGCTCGCCGGATCCCAGTTTGTCGACACCATGCCGGCCAATCTGCAGGGCTGGAAGGTTCTGCAAGGGCCGCCGCTGACCCCGGTGGGCTGCAACCGTTGGACCGGCAGCATGGACATCTGTGCCCAGGGCACCACCAATGGCGTCCGGCTGTTCAGTGACCCCTGGTCGGCAGCGGCCCTGGGCGGTGCCCTGCCCCCGACCTTTGCCACCACGCCGACCTTTCCTGAGCCGATAGGCCGGACAGCGCCCGAAGTGACGAACCTGGGCTCGGGCGGCGTTGTCGTGGTCATGCGCGCGGCCAGCGGGGCTGTTCACCACACCCGGCGGGGCAATCGGCGGCAACTTCAGTCCGTGGGTCAGCGAAGGCGGCGCGGCGCGCGACGGATCGGGCATCTCCTGCGTGGCGGTCAACGAACAGCCGATCTGCTTTATCCAGGGGCCGGACGGGCGCATCTATCGCAAGGCCTTTGCCACGGCATCGGGTCTGTAGGACCGCCAACGCCGCTGCGCCGCCCAGGTCAAAGTCACGCTTGCCCTCGATGCCCTGAGGAGGCATGTCCCACTGGATCAATCCTGGGAGTGATGAGTCATGGATCGTCGAAGCGTGCTGACGGGGGCGGCGGCTGTTGTGGGCGGGGCCACCCTGGCCGGGCCCGGCAGAGCCAAGGCCCGGCAAACCTCCGGCACCCTGCGGGTGGGCATGATCGGCGTGGGCATGCGCGGGCGGGGCTGCTGCGCGAGCTGGTGCGGCGCGACGATGTCGAGGTGGTGGGCCTGGCCGATGTCGATGCATTCACCCTGGACAAGGCACTGGAACAGTTCACGGCGGCGCAGAAGCCCGCCCCGCGCCTGTGGACCGGCCATAACGAGGCCTGGCGCGAGATGCTGGAGGCCGGGNGGCTGGATGGTGTGGTCATCGCCACCCCGTGGGAGCTGCATGCACCCATGGCTATTGCCGCGATGCGGGCCCGGGTGCCGGTCGCGTGCGAGGTGGCGGCGGGCATCACCCTGGAGGACCACTTCCGGGTTCTGGAAACCCATCACGCCACCGGCACCNCCTATATGCTGCTGGAGAATGTCTGCTTCCGGCGCGACGTGATGGCGGTGCTGAACATGGTCCGCCAGGGTCTGTTCGGAGAGATGATCCATCTGGAGGGCGGCTATCAGCACGACCTGCGGGCGGTGAAGTTCAACGGCGGTGTGCCGGGTGAGGCGCATGGGNGCGGCGTCCAGTTCGGCCCGGCCCGCGATGGCCAGCCGGGCGGCTGGTCCGAGGCGCGCTGGCGCACGGATCACTCGGTGCAGCGCAACGGCGATCTCTATCCGAGCCATGGCATCGGCCCGATGGCCATGTGGGCCAATATCAACCGCGGCAACCGCATGACCCACCTGACCAGCTATGCGTCCAAAGCTCGCGGTCTGCATAACTATGTGGTGGCTGAGGGCGGGGCCGATCACCCCAATGCGCGGGTCAACTTCCGCCTCGGTGATGTGGTTCAGACCATGATTGGCTGCGCCAATGGCGAGACGCTGATGCTGACCCACGACACCAACCTGCCGCGGCCCTATTCGCTGGGGTTCCGGGTGCAGNGGGAAAAGGGTCTGTGGATGGACGTCAACAAGTCCCTCTATATCGAAGGCCAGAGCCCCGAGGCCCACCGTTGGGAGGACGCGCAAGCCTGGCTGGACCGCTATGACCATCCGTTATGGGTTCAATATGCCGATCAGGCCGCAGGCGCCGGCCACGGCGGCATGGACTTCTTCGTCATCCACAGCTGGATCGAGGCGCTGAAGGCCGGCACCGACATGCCCATCGACATCTATGACGCCGTCAGCTGGAGTGCCATCACGCCCCTGTCGGAACAGTCGATTGCCGAGCGCAACCGCACCGTGGAGTTCCCCGACTTCACCGAAGGCCGCTGGCGGGATCGGGCTCAGACGTTTGCGATCTAACGCGGCTGTCTGGCCCATCGCCAGAGCCGCCGGTTTGCGCCCCCAAATTGGATGCTCAAGATTTCGTGATAACGCCATTCGCTGACTGGGCGACACGTTAAAGTTGTGCCAAGAATTAGACACAACCTTAACGCCTTGGAGGGCTGGCGGTGTCCGACGTGATCTCAATCGAGCTAGTGCGCAATCCCAATCCGGCGGCGGGTCTGACCAGCCGGGGTCTGCGGTACAGATCGGGGCTGGCGACCTCACCAAGGGCACCGATGTCCGCCGCCGCATGGGTGCGCTGGGTCTGTTCCTGAATGAAAAGCACCTGGCGGTCTTTGACCCGCTGTTCACGACCGAGGTGGTGGGGTGGTCGAAGCGGGGGACCGTTGAGACGGCGGTTCAGGACCTTGAAAGCACGTCAGAAAGCTCAAGGCGGCCTTCGATGCCGGCGGCGTGGCCAAGCTGGACGATATTGCAAGCCGCTATCAGGCCGAGCATGCCTTCAGGTCTCTGGACTGCTTCGATCCGGTGGCGCGGGCGCTGCACGAGGTCCTCGACAGCAACGACCGCTCTTTTTCGGAAGCCGACCTCGCCGCCTTTCAGGCGCGGTTTTCGCAGGAAGACTTTGCCCAGCACGCAGCTTCGGCCCCGTTCAACATGTTGCGTCTTCAGNGGCAGCTGGTCAGCGCCGTCATCCAGAAAAATCTGGGCAAACAGCCCGTGCCTGTCACCTCGGCCATCAAGTCCCTGGCGGCCGCGTCGGTGCTTGTGGCCCAGCTAGCCGCAGGCAGGGAAGCTCAGAGCCGTGCGGTGGCCNGAGGCTCAGTCGCAGGAAAATATATCCCGAAGGCCCCGATCAAGCACATCATTGATGTTGGTCTGACCCTGCCCAGATGGATCTGGCAGATCGACCCCTGCAAACTGACCCGGCGGCCCGTAGATCTGCTGACCGAAATCAGGGATGCCAGTGCCCTGCGACCCGCCCACGAAGCCATCCAGAACTACGAAGATGCGGATGAGGCTGCGGCCGTCGACAATGATGTGGCTGCTCAGGCCAGGGTGGTCGCTGNNAAGCTATTGGCAAGGACGTGTCCCAGGCCCAGACTCAAGACTGTGAGTGTGGCGCAGCAGGAGGGGACGGGGGCTTGTGACTGCAGCTGTGGTGCGGTCCCGTGTCGGCCCACAGATCCCTGCTGCGCGCCGATCAACTACTACGTCACTGAAACCTTGGTGCTGCGCGACAAGACCGTCAAATACGTGGCCTCGGACATGGCTCACATCGAGAATGTGATGGCGTTCGAAAAGCGAGCGCGCCCACACCTTCNNATCAAGCAGACTGAGGACTATACCGAGACGGAGCAGACCGTCACGACCACCGAGGAGCGCAACCAGCATTCGACCGAGCGCTTCAATGTCCAGAAGCAGATCGAAAGTCAGTTTTCCGCCAAGCTCGATGTCCGGGCGGAGTATACGGGCAAAACCTACAAGCTGAATGTGGACGCCAATGTCTCCTACAGCACCGCCCAAGNNGAGGCGCGTGAGGAGTTCCGCGAGGCGGTCAACGAAGCCATCAGCAAAATCCAGCTGGAAGAACGCACCAAGACGACCCGACGGGTTCTGACCGAGTCAAAAGAGCAGAACACCCACGGCTTTGAACCCAGCGAGGCCCACAATGTCGGCAAGTATTTCCACGTCTCGAAGGTGTCAGAAGGGCAGGTCTACGGCCACGGCAAACGCCTGACCATCGAGCTGATGATCGCCAGCCCCTGGGCGCTCTATGAGCATCTGGAGCACGAGAAGATGATGCGGGGTTTGTCCCACCCTGCGTTCNCGGATGTCGTGACGCCCCAAATGATCGAAGAAGACACCTATCAGGAATATTCGACGAAGTTCTGCGTCGGAGACCTTCCCGAACCACCGAAGCTCAGACCCTCTTATTCCGAGTCCTACGCCTTCGGTAAAGGAAATGCGCCGTACATCACCGTGCCGCCGGGGTATTATGGCGCAAATATTACAATCATCGATCACTCGCTGAGCGACGACAAGAACAATCNNAACAATGCATTCTTGTGATCGTCTTGCCGGGCGTTGAGAATGTTTGGGTCACGTAAGAGCGATGAATTCCAGGACGGGAAAAGCGTTCTCTCAAAGCCTATGTATCTGACAACCAGCATGTCGGTTCAGTTTTCTGAGACCAATCTGGACGGCTACCAAGGCAGGATCCGCATCGACTGGGTGTCGCTGCCCGTGGACATGGGCGCCTGGCAGCAGCAGGTCGCGGACCTGATCAACACCGCAAACCGCAAGGATATTCTGTCCAAGGCCAAGGCCGAATACGTCGCCGCCTACAAGGAAGGCCTCGCCGACCGGCATCCGTTCGCCCTGAAGGAGATCATGCTGGCCGAGATCAAGCGCGCCTCGATCTACATGATGTGTGAGAACTTCGAGCGCGACAGCGTGATGAATATGAATGCCCAGCCGTGTGGCTATCCCGAGATAATCCGACCGAAGGCCGGGCAGGAGGCATGGGACTGGTAGCTCTGGGAGCGTTGCTTTGACTGGGGGCTGATGAGCTTTGTCTTCTATGACTATTTCTGGAACGACAAATGCAGATGGCCCGACAAGTTCAGCCCGGACCACCCAGATTTCCTGTTCAACGCATTCTGTCGCGCGGGTCTGGCCCGGGTCATGATCCCGGTGAGCCCGGGCATGGAAGAGGACGCCCTGTGGTATATCAAGACGAAGGAGAAGTGGGGTCCCAAGCAGGACTATCCGCGCGACCCCTCTGACCCACGCTGGGTCCATGTGATTGACGAACTGAAGCGGCAGCGCGACTGCTATCAGAATGACCGCGAGGGCAAGGCCGTAGGCATTCTTGATGCGGCGGGGGACAAGACCAACCAGATTCTGATTTCCGGAACAGACCGGTACTGGAATGCCATGGCAGCGCCCGCCAAGCAGGACGCATCGGCGATCAACGACGATGTCGGTCGGCAGATCTGGATCGACGGCGTGGCCTATGAGATCCAGGATATTGCCCAGAGTGCCCCGGGCAACACCCAGGATTGGATCGTCACCCTGGATCGTCCGTTTGAGGGTGAGGCTGACCTTGACCAGGCGGGCCATGTCTTCNCCCGCCACAACTATGCTGTCGGGGCCAAGATCGTGGGGGCTCCATTCCGCTGGGAAGAGCCGACCAACCTGGTCTGGTTGGGTGACAACTTCGGCGATCACAAGCACTGTCTGCCGACCTATCCCGTCGAATGCTGAGGTCGGCGGGATGGTCTATCCGCTGAAGAAGCAGCCAGCCTACACGGGCTATGGCGCGGCCGGGTCTGCCAAGGCACCGCAGGACGGGTGGGGCAAAGCCAAGCCCGACGGAGATGAGAAGCCTCTCGTCTCAAAGGGCTTTGGCAGTACGACGTACCACACCGTTGCTTTCGCCGGCGAGGGACCCACCCAGATCGCAGAAAGAGCGTCGCGCAGGTGGGCGTCGAGGTGCCCTGGGGCTGATCGTCACCTCCAACCCGCAGTATTTCCGGGACATCAAAGACAAGTTCGACAGGTTTTCGGAGGCGTATCGCTATAATAGCCAGCTGAGGCCCGGGGACCCGATATCCTTCACCCTGATTACGGACCGCCTCACGGGAACCCCAGTCAGGCTATCGACCTGACGCCCGCCTCATATCTGACGGTCGATGTTCCCGGCACCGATCAGGATCCCCAGATTCTGGTGGAGGGAAGGTAGCCGGGTTTGCCATGGTGGCCTTGGTCTTCGGGATCGAAAGCGATGCCTTCGACGCAACCCTGTCTCTGGCCTTCAAGGGAGAGTTGAATAGCACCTTCCTAATCGACGCAGATGACAACACCCTCTGCTGCAAGACAAAGAAGGCAGCATCAGCCTGATCGCTGGAGCAATGGTCGGTGTCGATTCTACAAATACAAATATGTAACCGGCGTGTCCGCAGCCTACACTAAAAAGATTGAATTTGTTTACGGTAAGTCCTTCTCGAAAGGCATTGGGGAGCAAAAGACAGGTCTTGGTTCGCAAGACATGGCATATGAACTGTCTCCATTCTCCGCCAAATATGACCGTGCAAAAAATGTACAGAAATCGAAATCTCGGTAAATTCAGTGACCAGTTCGAAGGCATCATACCGATCAACGGCCTTTGCAGATTGAAAGTCAGCGTGGGCGGCGAGGCGACGATTTCCTTCAAAATCAAACCAGGCCGACAGGAGCAATACCTCGACAAGCCGGTCGACCCGACATCCATCTATCGCGGCGGCAAGCCATTCCTGGACTGAGGAAGGCGGCCATTCGGCCCCAGGAGGCGGGGTGGCATTTGCACTGGCGATCGGGTCCGGAAAGTGGAATGGGTCGCGTCGATGACAATCGGATGCCGGGGGCGTCATGGACCTGTTTATTGGCAATCGCATCTATTCAACCTGGTCGCTCAGGCCATGGCTGGTGATGAAGCGGACTGGTGTGCCGTTTCAAACGACGGAACTGGACATCTATTCGCCCGAAGGGTTGGCGGCGATGAAGTTGCTGTCGCCGTCGGGCTTCGTGCCCTTCCTGCAGATCGACGGGGAGGTGATCTGGGACTCACTTGCCATCGCCGAATGGTGCGCCGAGCAGTTTCCCGACGCGCAGCTCTGGCCCGCTGATCCCGTGGCGCGTGCGTTGGCGCGGGCGGCGACATGCGAAATGCACGGCGGGTTCCAGGCGCTGCGCCAGCACTGTTCCACCGGCGTCGGACACACCATGGTCGGGCCCGACCGGTCCCCGCCGCCGACCGATCCGCAGGCCCTGGAAGATATCGCACGGGTCGTGGACCTGTGGACTGGCTGCCGGGCGCGATTTGGCACTGCGGGGCCGTACNTGTTCGGCCCCTGGTCGATTGCCGATGCCTTTTTCACACCGGTGGCAGCGCGGTTCCGCCACTACCAGATCGATTTGGCGGCGGCCGGGGACGTCGACCGCACGGCGGCCGCCTACCGTGACACCCTGTTGGCCCAGCCGGACTTTCTGGAGTGGTCGCAGATAGCTTTGCGTTAACCCAGCCGTTCAGTCAGGGTTTAAGACTGTCGGGGTAGGCTGTGGCATCTTCGTTGTGCGACCCAGGAACCCGTCTGATGTTGCCGCCTCCCGTCTCAACCCAGGTGCATCGCCCCGGCTGGCTGGTTGCGGTCGTGGTTCTGCTGGTTGCCTGCGCTATGCCGGCGCTGCTGTTGGCCGGCTTCTAGCATCAGCATTCCGGGTCAGGTCAGGCTGAGATCAAACACCCTATTCGCGGTTCAGGCGCGGCGTCAGATCGCCTGGCGGGGTTGCGCGGCCTGAGGACGTCGTGGTGCGGGTCTCTCCGGTGGGCGGGGCCTGGGGCGCGGGTCCGGAGGGGCCGCCCGACTGGCTGTCACGCACCCCTGAGGAATAGCTTCGCGCCTGCACGGGCACGCCGGAGCTGCTTGTGGCGGCAGCTGGCTCCTGACGCACCTCCATGCCGACCGGGCGATAGGGCTCAAACCGGGCTTCGACCCCGACTGGGTGCAGACCCGATGGTGTAGCCGTGTCTGCGTCCGCACGCTGGTTGGCCGGGTCCGGCTGGATCGGCGGCGGCGGGGGCGGTGGCNACATAGTCCAGCGTCAGCGGCACAGCGCTGGCTCCTGACGCAACGGCCTGCAGCGTGTTCAGCGGACGGCCCATCAGGCGCTGATAGATCCAGTAGGCGGCAACGACCTTTTCCACATAGTCCCGCGCCTGCGGCTGNTCGATGGTCTCGATCAGCAGCAGCGGATCAGCGTCCGGCCCGAGCTTGCGCACGGCATCGACCATGGGGCCGGGCCCGGCGTTGTAGCTGGCGGCGACCCGGAGCAGATCCCCGTTGATGGCGGGCATGGCCAACACCCGGTTGACGTAGGCCTGGCCGAGGCGGGCGTTGACGCCGGGGTCAAACAGGCGATGGGGCTGNGAGACAAACCCNCGGTCGCCGGTCATCTGGGCGGCGGTGCCAGGCATGACCTGCATCAGACCATAGGCCCCGGCACCGGAGCGGGCCCGGGCGTTGAAGTTCGATTCCTTGCGGGCGATGGCATAGACCAGAGCTGGCTCGGTGGTGAAGCCGCCTTCGGGCAGGATGGACGGCAGGGGATAGGCGTTGGCATCGATACGCTCGGCGCTGGCCTGATCGCCTGAAATNCGTGAGCCGAGCGCACGCCCCAGGGCGCTCCACATCATGCGGTTGGCATCACTGGCGGCCTCGCGCAGGCCTGCTCTCAGCTCATCGACGGCATCGGCGCGGCGACCGATTTCGGCAAAGGCCACGACCCGGCGGGCCCGCGGATCAGAGCGGACAAAATCTGCGATCTCGCTCCGGGAATAACGCTCCGGTTCGGGCGGTGCATAGCTGGTGCGGGCTAACCCGCCATAGGGCCGTGCCCCAGCGTTTTCGATCGTCGGCTCTTCGCCCAACTGGGCCAGGGCAATCTGGCCATAGAAGGTGGCGGGCCAGCGGGCGGCCTGGCGCAGATAGGGCTGGACCTGATCCACCCGGCCCGAGGCATGGGCCGCCCGCGAAGCCCATACGGCCGCACCGGCGCGCGCCCAGGCATCCTGGGTCGGGTCATCGAGCACCCGGGCGAAGGCTTGCCGCGCCTCTTCGAACTGGCGCAACCGCCAACTGGACAGGCCTACCGTCCACCAATCGCCAAGCTCCTGGCCCAGGCGCAGGGCCCCGTTTAGGTCGTCACGGTTGTAGGCCACCCGCGCCGCGCGCAGGGGNTCGGCTTCGGGNTTGCCACCTGCAATGGCGATGCGATCCCACAGGCGCCCGGTGATCCCGGAGGGTCGCTGGGGCGGCGTGGCACCATCGGGCATCCGGCGCAGAGCCAGATTGTAAACCCGCTGGGCGTTAGGCAGGTCGGAATACTCCGCCAGCCAGGCCACCAGCTCGTCATAGGTGGCCGTGTGGTTGGCATGAAACAGGCGCTGGAACTCGACCTCACCCAGCAGGACCCGGTCCTGGGCCTCGCGCGCGGTGGCACGAGCGGCGTCCAGATCGCCGCGGCGCAGGGCATCAAAAGCATTGGTATAGGTCAGCCGGTCTGACGGGCTGAGGGCCGAAATGGTGCCAGGGTCGCGCGACTGGGGGCATTCGTCAGGGTGGCGGGCTGTGCGTCGGGGTTCGTATCCGGGCCAGCCGAGCTGTGCGCCGTAGCGATGCCCGGGGCAGACAGTATCAGGGCTCCGGCCCCGAACAGAATGGCAATCGTCGGCGCAGTTCCTGCGCAGCGGCGCTTGGCGGTCAAGTCGTCGGCCCCCTAAGGCTTTCGATCCGGGCGGCACATCGGGGCCCGCGAGTGATGTTTCGGTTCAAATTCTGTGCCGCCAGAGCACCGACCCAAGCGGTCCATCAACCCTCGGACGATTTTTCGGCGATTTTGAGTCCATCCGGGTTGGCTTTGAGCCGGGCCTGAAGATTCAGCAGGTCCTGCCACACCAGTCGCTTGGCCTGGGGCTGGCGCAACAGAAAGGCGGGATGCAGCGTCGGCATGACGGAAACCTGGACTCCGCCCTCGGCCAGGCGCCACTCGCCCCACTGGCCACGCAAGCGTGTGATCCCGGTGTCGGCGCGCAGAACGGCNGCGGGCTGCGGCGGCCCCAGCAGCAGGACCAGCCGCGGCTGAACCAAGGCCAATGTCCGATTGAGGAACGGGGCGCACACGGCCTGCTCCTCCGCCGTGGGTGTGCGGTTGCCCGGCGGACGCCAGTAAACGGTGTTGGTGATGAACACATCATCTGTCAGTCCCGCTGCCGCCAGCATCTTGTCGAGCAGACGACCGGCCGCCCCCACGAAGGGGTGGCCCTGCTGATCCTCTTCGGCCCCCGGACCTTCACCTACAACCAGAACGGCCGCGTCAGCATGGCCCCGACCGAANCACGGCCTGGCTCGCGCCTTGATAGCGTAGGGGCATCCNTCAAACCCGGCAATGGCGGCGGCCAGATCATCCAGCGTCTGGGCGCCGGCGGCCAACTGAGTGGCCTGTTGAACCGCAGCGTCCAGAGCGGGCCCTGGATCTGACCCACGGCCGTGACCNGGACCGTCGGTGGAGCTGACCAGCCTTGGCCCCGGCACCGTGGCCCTCCGCGGCTGCTGCAGCCGATCGATGGGGTGGTCCTCCAGGCAAGCATCGACCCCGACNTCGGCCCAGAAGGCGAGCAGGTTCTCAAGCTCCGGATTGGACAGCGGGGCGTTCACACCCGCTTGCTTAGCGCCTGTGGCGGGCAATGGCACTGGGGAAACGGATCGTGTGCCGGATCGAGAGGCCCCGATTGTGGACTTTCGCCTTGACCGCCCCGGCGTCAGCTACCGATAACCGCTTGAACGACCAACGGGACCTTGAGGGGGAGCGCAGCCATGGCTGACATCGAGCGCGAAGGCGGAGCCATCAATGCGTGGGAGGCAGCGGTCATTGATGTCCTGCCGAACGCCGAGGCCCTGACCGGAGCCGAGCAGGAGGTCATGGAATATGATGTGGTCATCGTCGGGGCAGGTCCCGCCGGCCTGGCCGCAGCCATCCGTCTGAAGCAACGGGCCGAGGCGGAAGGGCGCGAGATCTCGGTCGCTGTGCTGGAAAAGTCTGCTGAGGTCGGCGGACATATTCTGTCCGGGGCCGTGATCGATCCCAAGGCGCTCAATGAGCTGATCCCCGACTGGAAAGAGCGCGGCGCGCCGCTGGAAACGCCCGTGGCGAAGGACCGCTTCCTGGTGCTGGGCCCGCAGGGCGAGGCGTCGATCCCGATGTTCCTGTTGCCACCGCTGATGCACAACGACGGCTGCTACATCGCCTCGCTGGGCAATGTCTGTCGCTGGCTGGGCGAACAGGCGGAAGCGTTGGGCGTTGAGGTCTACCCGGGCATGGCGGCCAGCCATCTGGTCTGGGATGACGACACGGGCCGGGTCAAGGGCGTGGTCGCGGGGGTGTTCGGCATCGACCGCGAGGGCAAGCCGACCGGCGAGTTCCAGCCGGGCCTGCAGTTGCTGGGCAAGTATGTGCTGATCGGAGAGGGGGCCCGGNGGTCGCTGGCCAAGTCGATCATGGCGCGCCACAAGCTGGCCAGGGACGCTGAGCCACAGAAGTTCGGCATTGGCCTGAAAGAGCTGTGGCAGATCCCGGCAGACAAGCACCAGCCGGGCCTAGTGCAGCACTCTACGGGCTGGCCGCTGGATGAGTTCACCGGTGGTGGCAGCTTTCTGTACCNNCATTTCGGCGACCGCTATGTGGCCATCGGCTATGTCGTGCACCTGAACTACAAGAATCCCTATCTGTCGCCGTTCGACGAGTTCCAGCGCTTCAAGCATCATCCATCGGTGGCCCAGTATCTGGAGGGCGGGACGCGCGTGTCCTATGGGGCCCGTGCCATCACCGAGGGTGGCTTCCAGTCGGTGCCCAAGCTGGCCTTCCCCGGCGGGGCGCTGATCGGCTGTGCGGCGGGCTTTGTGAACGTGCCGCGCATCAAGGGCAGCCATAATGCCATGAAGACCGGCATGATGGCCGCCGACGCCGCCTTTGATGCTATCGCCGCGGGTCGCCAGGGCGATGTGCTGGACGCCTATCAGAGCGCCTATGAAACCAGCTGGGTGGCCAAGGAGCTGAAGCAGGTCAGGAATGCCAAGCCGTATCTGACCATCGGCACCACCCTGGGTGGAGCGTTCGGCGTGATGGAGATGTGGGTCTCGTCGATCTTCCGCTTCAACATGCCCTGGACGATGAAGCACCATAAGACCGATGCGGCCTCGACCGAACCGGCGTCCAGGCACAAGCCGATCACCTATCCCAAGCCGGATGGGAAGCTGTCGTTCGACAAGCTGTCCAGCGTGTTCATCTCCAATACCAACCATGCCGAGGACCAGCCGGCGCACCTGAAGCTGCTCGATCCGTCGGTGCCGATCCGGGTGAACCTGCCGAAGTATGGGGAGCCGGCGCGGCTGTATTGCCCGGCAGGGGTCTATGAGGTGCTGACGCCGGAAGGGGGCGGAGAGCCGCGCTTCCAGATCAACGCCCAGAACTGCGTCCACTGCAAAACCTGCGACATTAAGGACCCGAGCCAGAACATCGTCTGGACCACGCCCGAAGGCGGCGGTGGCCCCAACTATCCGAACATGTGATGCAGAGGCGCACACTGCTGGCGGGTGCAGGGGCTACGCTGGGCCTGGCTGCCATGCCCCGTCCGGCCCGGGCGCAGGAGGCCTATGACCCTGGCTGTTGCAGGACTTTGATGAGCTGTGGTGGACGTTGGGCGAGCGCTACTGCTTCTTCGGCGACAAGCCGGTCGACTGGGATCAGGTGCGCACCGTCTATCGCCCGATGGCGGCGGCGAACACCAGACAGGAGTTCGCCGAAGTGGTGCGCCAGGTGCTGGCGGAGCTTTACGACGCCCACACCCATCTGAACCAGGAATGGGAGNGGGCCCCGCGCTGGCCGCCGTTCGATATCCGGGTCGAGCCGGACGTGCACGGTGGCATCGTCACCGATGTGCAGCCGGGCTCCAGCGCCGAGCAAGCCGAGGTTGCGCCCGGCGACTGGATTGTCGCGGTCGATGGTCAGCTTTNNGGGGAGGCCTACCGGCAGTTTTATCCGCGCTGCCTGACCCGCCAGGACCCAGCCGCCTATGCCCATGCCCTCAACGTGGCGGTCGCCGGACGGCGAGGCGCGGCCCGGCGGCTGGAGCTGGTTCGGGGCGCAGAGCATCTGTTCGTCGACCTGCCGCTAAGCCGCCGCGAGGCCCTGCCGGACCTGAGCCATGAACGGCAGGCGGACGGGATTGGCCGGATTGCCATCCGCAGCTTCGGCGCGATGGAAACCATCGACGCCTTCGATGCCGCCCTGGCTGAGTTGCAGGACGCACCGGGCCTGATCCTGGATGTGCGCGGCAATGGCGGGGGCGATACGGCGGTGGCGCGACCGATCATGGGGCGGTTCATCACCGAGCGAAGGGCTTACGCAACCATGCGACGGCGCNCTGGGGCAGGGCTGTCGNGACCCTGGACCGAATATGTCGAGCCGCGCGGGCCGTTCACCTATGGCGGGCCGGTGGTGGTGCTGACCGACGCCTGGAGCGGCAGCATGGCCGAGGGCTTCCCCATGGGGATGCAGGCGCTGCTGCGGTCCGAGGGGCGATGCGGGATCGTCGGTAGGCCCATGATGGGACTGGGCGCGGCGGTGTTTNCCTTACGGCTGGATCGTGCCGGGATCGAGCTGCAGTATNCGGCCGAGCCGGTCTACACCCCCGATGGCCAGCCGCGCTGGACCCTGCGCCCCGATGTGGAGACANGCCCCGATCGGGATATCCTGCAGGCCGGCCTGGGCGAACTGGGCCAGATGATTGCGGCGCGATCCTGAAGCGGCGGGTCTTGCGCCCGCCGCAATGTCGGGCAAGGGTCGGCGCATGATCCTGCGTTGCCTGACAGTCTCCTTGCTTGCCTCCACCGCCCTGCTGGCTAACCCGGTCCGGGCCCAGGCCCCTTCGGCGACGACGGAGGCTCACCCTCCTGCCGCGCCCATGGAGCCAGAGGACACCACCGAATATGAGGCGGACGACCCGGTGCCCGCGGCCCCCACGGTTGTTGCCATTCCCGCCGAGTGGTCGCCGGTGCCGACCGACGAGGGCGGCAACTCCGCCTACGGTCTGTTCCTGTCCGGCCGTATCGCCCAGGTGCGCGGCAACAGCGAGCGCTGGGTTGAATACCTGGGAGAGGCGCAACAACTGACACCCGAGCAACCGCTGGTGCGAGACCAGGCCTTTCTGGCCTCCCTGTTTGGCGGCGACCTGGACGTGGCGACCCGCACCGTTCCGGGCAGTGGTGCGGCACCGCTGGTGCGGGAGGCGGGCCGTCTGGTGGAGGTGGTCAGCGGCCTGATCCGTGACCGGCCGCGAGACGCCCTGGCTGTGTTCGACGAAGGCCCAATCCAGATGCCCCACGCGCTGGCTGGACTGTTGCTGGAGCCGTGGGTTGCTGCCGCTGCCGGAGACTGGGACCGGGCCACGGCCCCTGTCGGTGGCCGCGACGGACTGGCGCTGTTCCGCCGTCACGACCGCGCCATGATCCTGGAGCTGGCCGGCAGACCCGCCGAGGCAGAAACCGAGTGGCTGGCCCTGACATCGGCCAATCCGAGCCTGTTTTTCCGCCAGTCCTACGGCGAGTTCCTCGAACGGCAACGGCGTCAGCCCGAGGCCGTCGCGCTGTATGACGCAGGCCTGGCGGCAGCCCAGGCTGGCGGCGGCGACCCGGCCATGGTGTCGATGCAGCAGGCCCGGCAACGGGCCCTGAACCGCCGCATCCTGCCGCAGGCCCCCAGCGCACGGGAGGGCCNNGCGGCGGCCCTGACGACCGCAGCCCTGTTGGTGGGGCGCGAGAACCTGCACGAGATGGCGTCGGTCTATCTGCGACTGGCGCTGGAGCTGACGCCGGATGACAGTTTGCGTCTGGCGCTGGGCGACTCGCTCNAGGACGCTAATCTGGACGGCTTTGCCGAGGCTGCGTTGCGGGGCGTTAGTCCGGAAAATGTCGGCCTGTTCGTGCGCTCGCGCCTGGCGCTGGGAGCCGCTNTAGAAGACGAAGACCGGCTGGATGAGGCCTTGGCGGCCTATCGCCAGGCCGAGGTGCACGCGCCCTCAGACCGGGGGCTGCAGGCGATGCTGGCGGCCCTGCTGACGCGTATGGAGCGCAACGAGGAAGCCCTCTCAATCCTCAATGGCCCGATGCTCAAAACTGCCGATCAGCCGTTTGAGGTCCATTATATGCGCGGGGCGGCGCTGGAGCGGCTGGGTCGGGTCGAGGAGGCCGAAGCCGAACTGTGGGCGGCCCTGCAACTGCGCCCGGATGATCCCGGTGCCCTGAACTATCTCGGCTATATGTGGGTCGATACGGGGCGCCGCGTCGAACAGGGCACTGAAATGATCCGCCGGGCCCATGCGGCCCAGCCGAACAATGGCAACTTCCAGGACTCGCTGGGCTGGGCGCTCTATCGCCAGGGTGACTACGCGCAGGCCGTGGAGACGCTGGAGCAGGCGGTGGACACCGAACCGGGCAGCGCCACCATCAACAACCATCTGGGCGACGCCTATTGGCGCGTCGGACGGCAGCGCGAGGCCGGGTTCCAGTGGCAACGGGTTCTGGTTCTGGACGCTGATGCCGAGACCCGGGCTGAGGTCGAGCGCAAGCTGGTCGAGGGCCTGCGTGATGAGCCGGCTTCGGCCGCGACCAGCGGGGGCGAAAGCTGAGCTCCGCCGGACTAGCGCGGGCCAAGGTCAATCTGTTCCTGCATGTCGGGTCGGTCGATGCGGCGGGCTATCATCCGCTCAGCAGTCTGGTGGCGTTTGCCGATATTGGCGATCAGGTGGCGTGGCGGCCGGACGCCGGGCCCGGGCTGGCGGTGGCCGGGCCGTTTGCCGAGGGCGTGCCGACCGGGCCAGACAACCTGATCCAACGCGCGCTCGATCATTTGCGAGCCGCGACCGGGCGGACCCTGGCGGGCGGCTGGTCGCTGGACAAGCAGTTGCCGGTGGCCTCGGGTATTGGCGGAGGTTCGGCCGATGCGNGGGCGGCCCTGCAGATCGCAGCGCGGGCGCTGGGCCTGGCCGAAGATGCCGGAGCCGTCGTGGCGGCGGCGCGCGCTGTTGGGGCCGATGGGCCGATGTGCCTGGTGTCGCGGTCCGTCTGGACCGAGGGCTATGGCGAAGTGCTGACGCGCGAACCGCGCTTGCCGCCTCTGCCCTGCGTGCTGGTCAACNCCGGGGTGCCGCCGCCAACCGGAGCCGTCTATCGCGCCTATGACGAGGCCCCAACCGGAACGGCAGAGCGACCGGAACCCCCACAGNACTGGACCTTGCCCGCCGTGCTCGCCTGGCTGGCAGCGCAGCGCAACGACCTGCAGGCGCCGGCCATGGCGCTGGAACCCCGGATCGCTCGGGCCATCCAGGCGGTCACAGACGCTTCGGGTGTCGCACTCAGTCGTATGTCAGGATCCGGGGCCACGGTGTTTGGTCTGTGCATCAGCCAGGCCGAGGCCGAGGCGGCGGCGGCCCACCTGTCAGGGCAGCACCCGGACTGGTGGGTGGTTGCGAAGCCATGGGCGGGCCGGAAACCCCGTGACCGGTTGAGTTTGCCCGCCGCCGTCTCTAACAGGGACCGCTACCCATTCCCTGACCCGAAAGCCCTGCCTTGGCTGCCCAAAGCGAACCCCTCTCGTTCCAGGATCTGATCCTGACCCTGCACCAGTATTGGGGTGAGCAGGGCTGTGCGATCCTGCAGCCTTATGACATCGAGGTCGGGGCCGGGACCCTGCATCCGGCGACGGTGCTGAGGGCGCTGGGCCCGCGCCCGTGGAAGGCCGCCTATGTGCAGCCCAGCCGTCGCNCGGGCGATGGCCGGTATGGCGAAAACCCCAACCGGCTGCAGCACTATTACCAGTAAGTGATTTTGAAGCCGAACCCTGACGACCTGCAGGCACTGTATCTGAACAGCTTGAAGCGGATCGGCATCGATCCCAAGCTGCACGACATCCGCTTTGTCGAAGACGACTGGGAGAACCCAACGGTCGGGGCCTGGGGCCTGGGCTGGGAGGTGTGGTGCGATGGCATGGAGGTGACGCAGTTCACCTATTTCCAGNGGGTCGGCGGCATCGAGGTTGATGTGGTGTCCGGCGAGCTGACCTATGGGCTGGAGCGCCTGGCCATGTATGTGCAGGGCGTTGATAATGTTTATGATCTTCGCTTCAACAATGACGGCCTGAGCTACGGCGATGTGTTCCTGGAGAACGAGCGCCAGCAGTCGGAGGCCAACTTCCACGGCTATGACGTCGAAGGGCTGAAGCGCCGATTTGAGGACATGGTGGCCGAGGTCGAACGCCTGTTGGCCATGACGGGACCGCAGGGGCAGACGCTGGTGCTGCCTGCCTATGACCAGGTGCTGAAGGCGTCGCACCTGTTCAACCTGATGGACGCGCGGNGGNCCATCGCCGTGGCCGAACGCCAGAGCTACATCGGGCGGATTCGAGACCTGTGTAAGGCCTGCGCCACCGACTGGGTCGAACAGGAAAGGGAGCGGGTGTGAGTGTTGTCAGCCTTCATTCGGACAAGCTCGCTGGCAGCTTCAGCTTCCCCAATCGCATGTTGCGAATGACGGCTATGCTTAATCACGAAGGACCTCTTTGGCAGATTGCGCCACAGCCTGTTCGCCTTGAGCGTAAACCACCTAACGTGATGCATGCTTCGTTCGCTTCGATCGCCGACTCTTTTGATGGAACCGCAGGGTCGGTGTCTGGAAACGAACACGGACTGACGGGCGATTTCTACCTTAAACCTGTCTACTTCGATCTCCTTCAGCAGGCGGCTTTGTCTGCGGCTGATCTGGAAATCGAAGTCATATTTGGGGCACGCGGAGGTGTGGTTGAAACTCTGTTGCTTTCGATAAAGCACCGGTTGGCCTGATGGTTCGGTCAGGACATGTTGGTGCATCTGAAACTTCCCTCCAGGGGGAAGGGGGAAGATGCGTCCACCTCCACCACGGCACGAAGTCGGGCCTGCAGACCTACGCCCAAGCCAAGGCCCAGGCACTTCGGTTGCGCAAACAGGAAACCTACGGCGAGCGCAATCTGTGGAAGCCGCTACGGCAGCTGAAAATGAACTTCCGGCGGCAAGCCCCGATCGGTCCCTATGTTGTGGACTTTGCCCATTTCGCCTCCGATCTGGTGATCGAGATTGATGGTTATCATCACACCCTCCCAGAGCGGCAGGTCCGAGATCTTGAGCGCGATGCTTGGTTTGCCGACAATGGCTTTCGGGTTCTCAGGATTGATGAGTCCGAGCTGAAGCGCGACTTGAGCGCGGTTGTTCAACAGATCGTGGCGCAAACGACGCCACCCCCAACCCCAGCCCTGCCCTCCAGGGGGAAGGGAGAAAAGCGTTACGACGTCAAATAATGCCACAGCTCCTGCTTGAAATCTTTTCCGAAGAAATCCCGGCGCGGATGCAGCCGGGGGCGGCGCGGNATCTGGAGCGGATGGCTTCGGACCGGCTTGAGGCAGCGGGCCTGTCGTGGGAGGCGCTGACGACCTATGCCGGGCCGCGGCGGCTGACGCTGGTGGTCGAGGGTCTGCCTACGGCGACGCCCGATCGCTCCGAAGAGATCAAGGGGCCCAAAACCTCGGCCCCGGAGCAGGCCCTGGAGGGCTTTCTGCGCAAGACCGGCCTGACCCGCGAGCAGCTGGTCGAGCGCGAGGGCGTGCTGTTTGCCGTGATCGATCAGAAGGGCCGGTCCACGACCGATCTGATCCCCGACATGGTCGAGGACATCATCAAGAGCTTCCCCTGGCCCAAGTCGATGCACTGGGGCGATGGCACCNTGCGTTGGGTGCGACCGATCAAGCGGATTGTGTGCCTGTTCGACGGGCAGGTGGTGCCGTTCCTGATCGCCGATGGCTCGCCGGATGTGGGCGGCGTGGTGCAGGGCATCATGAGTGGGGATGTCACCGAGGGCCACCGTTTCCTGGGGTCGGGGCGCCCACTGAAGGTGCGCGACTTCGCCGACTATCGCCGCCAGCTGGAAGACAATTTCGTTCTGCTGGACGCCGCCGACCGCCGTCTGCGCATTCTGGAACAGGCCAAGGCCGTGTGCCACGCGAAGGGGCTGGAGCTGGTCGACGACGATGGCCTCTTGGAAGAGGTGACGGGCCTGGCCGAATGGCCGACGCCGATCCTGGGCGACATGGACCCGGCCTTCCTGGACCTGCCGCCAGAGGTGATCCGCCTGTCGATGAAGGTGCACCAGAAGTATTTCGCGGTGCGCCAGCCGGGCCAGAATGGTCTGGCCCCGAACTTCGTCGTGGTGGCCAATATTGAGGCCAGTGATGGCGGCACGGCGGTGGCGNGGGGCAATGCCCGGGTGCTGTCGGCGCGCCTGAACGACGCCCGCTTCTTCTGGGACGAGGACCGCAAGGACGGCAACTTCGACGCCTGGCTGGAGAAGCTGAAAGGCGTCACCTTCCACGCCAAGCTGGGCACCATGGCCGAGCGGGTGGCCCGGATCGAGGCTTTGGCCCGCGAGATCGCGCCGCTGGTCGGGGCCGACCCGGAGGAAGCTGCGCTCGCCGCCCGCTTTGCCAAGGCCGATCTGGCCAGTGGTATGGTCGGGGAGTTCCCGGAGCTGCAAGGCATCATGGGCGGCTATTACCTGCGCCAGGCCGGTTATGCCGATGCCATCGCCGACGCCGTGCGCGACCACTACAAGCCGCAGGGGCCGACCGACACGGTGCCGAGCGCCCCGGTGACCATCGCTGTTGCATTGGCCGACAAGCTGGACACCCTGGTGGGCTTCTTCGCGATCGACGAANAGCCGACGNGGCCGAAGGACCCCTTCGCCCTGCGCCGCGCGGCCCTGGGGGTGATCCGGTTGATCCTGGAGAACGGTTTGCGGTTGCCGCTGCAGCGGCTGACCTTCATGCACCTGTGGCTGGTGACTGAGCGTATCGCCGACCAACCGCTGCGGGCGCTGGAACAGGCCCCGTATTCGCTGGTGCGCGAAGCCGGCGGGGATCTGGAAGCCGCCGCCAAGAAGGCCGGTTGGGATGCCAAGATTGACGCGATGTTCCATGGAACACGGGATCTGGTGTCCTTCTTCGCCGACCGTTTGACCGTCCTGTTGCGTGACCAGGGCCAGCGCCACGACCTCGTGGCGGCTGTCTTCGCGCTGGGCGATGACGATCTGGTGCGGGTGGTGCGCAAGGTGGAGGCCCTGTCTGACTTCCTGGCCACCGAGGACGGGGCCAATCTGCTGGCCGGTTACAAGCGGGCGTCCAACATCCTGAGGGCTGAAGAGAAGAAAGGCCCGCTGCCGACCGGTGCTGCGGTGGCCCTGGCTGGTGCACCGTCCGAGGAGACTGCCCTGATCGCGGCGGTGGATGAGGCCTCGGTGGCGGTCGATGCAGCGCTGGCGTCCGAAGACTTTGCCGCCGCCATGTCGGCGCTGGCGCGTCTGCGGGGCCCGGTCGATGCCTTCTTTGAGGCCGTCCTGGTCAACTCTGACGTCCCGGCGGAGCGCGACAACCGCCTGCGCCTGCTGGCCCAGGTCCGCGCCGTGATGGGCCAGGTCGCCGACTTCGGCCAGATCGCGGGATAGGGGCAAGCCCCTATCCCGACATTTGTTCGGTCGGGCGCTACAGCACCCCGATCATGCTGGCGACGAGCGGATGGCGCACGATGTCGCGTTCGGCCAGGCGGACGACGGCGATGTCGGGCACGGCCTCCAGACGGGTGGAAATGTCCGACAGGCCCGAGACGCCGGGCAGAAGGTCCGACTGGTGCGGATCGCCCGTCACCACCATGGTCGAATGCCAGCCCAGCCGGGTCAGCAGCATCTTGAGCTGCACATAGGTGCAGTTCTGGGCCTCATCGACGACGATGAAGGCGTTGTTGAGCGTGCGCCCGCGCATATAGCCGATGGGNGCAATCTCGATCAGACCCTCGGCCATCAGCGCCTTGACCCGCTTCATCGACAGCCGGTCCGACAGGGCGTCGTAGAGGGGCCTCAGATAGGGGGCCAGCTTGTCCTCCATGTCGCCGGGCAGGAAGCCGATCGATTCTGCCGGCCTCGACCGCCGCCGGCTGAGCACGATGCGTCCGACCTTGCCCGCCTCCATGGCCTCCACGGCCTTGGCCACAGCCAGATAGGTNCTGCCCGTGCCCGCCGGGCCAAGCGCCATGACCAGATTGTGCCGGTCGATGGCGTCCATCAGCTCGGCCTGACCATCGGACTTGGGCTTGAGCGTCTTTAGATAGGCCTGATCCCGGTCATTGGAGGGGTAAGGGGACCAGCCGCTTTGGTTATGGCCGCCCTGACCGTGCCCCTGCCCGGTATGTTTGGGGAGGCGGCGGACCTTGGCGTCCTCGATGAACTGGCTCGAATCGAGCACGCCAAATTCCNNACGCTGGGTGTCTCGGGTCTGGCGCTTCAGGGCCGAACGCTTGGTCATTACGGTCTCCAGGGCAGAAAAAGGCGACGCCAGGTGGCATCGCCTCGAACGAATGAGAAACAGGGGCGCTTCGGTCGCGCACCGGACCCGGGGCCGGAACCTGGGTCGATTTTCAGCGGGACATCCCGCCGATCCTTGGACATCTTCAACACCCCCGCAAAGGGTGCCGGACCGGTGGCCCGGCAGGCGGCTCGGATCAACGGGTGATCTCGAATCGCAACTACACCTTGAGACTAACGTGGTTTATGAAGGCTTAAAGAGGCCAATCGGCCACAGTTAAGGTAATGTTTTCATGGCAATTTATGCGTTGGCGGACAAAAAGTCCNAGCATCCGGCCCAAGGCGAATACTGGGTCGCGCCCAACGCGATGGTCATAGGAGACGTGATTCTCAAGCCCGGCGCCAGTGTCTGGTTCGGCTCGGTGGTGCGCGGCGACAACGATCCCATCACGATCGGTGAAAACACCAACATCCAGGACGGCAGCGTGCTGCATTCCGACCCGGCGNTGCCGCTAACGATCGGCTCGGGCGTGACGGTCGGGCACATGGTGATGCTGCACAGCTGCGAGATCGGCGACAACTCGCTGATCGGTATTGGCGCGGTGGTACTGGGACGGGCGAAAATCGGCAAGAACTGCCTGATCGGGGCCAATGCCCTGATCACCGAGGGCAAGGTCATACCGGACAACAGCCTGGTCATGGGACAGCCGGGCAGGGTGGTGCGCGAACTGACGCCCGAAGAAATCGAGGGTCTGNAATTGTCGGCGAATCACTATGTCGCCAACTGGAAACGCTATGCGACGGACCTGATGGAAACGTTCGTCTAGGCGATCCGGCGACCGTCCAGGCTGGCCAGGGTGAGGCTGGCGCGACCGGGTGCTCCGACCGGGTGCACGGCGAGCGGGGACAGCTCCCGCGGCGCATCGTTACTGAGGCTCAAGGTGGCCGTGGCGGTGCACTGGCCCAGAATCAGATCCACATGGCCTGCTTCATCGCGCAGCGGAACCAGGGCAATCTCCAGCGACGGCTGACCCTCGGCAATCCGGGCGGATAGCACCAGCGCCGGGCTTCCCGCAGGGTGGTCCGCAGTGCCAGCTCAATGCCGATGCGACTTTGCGACTGCCAAGCGCTCAACCAGGTGGTGTCACCCAGGGCCCGGTCATGCAGGGTCTCAATCCAGCCACCGGCCAGGCGAATCTGCCCCTTCGAATCAACCAGAAACGTCCGCGCCAGCCGGGCCCCAGGACTTCCGGCCTCAGTTCGCGCCGGCCCGGCACGCGCATGCCCGCTCTCGTCTCGGGCCATCCGAGACCAGAGTTCAAGCAGGGCCTGCGTATCGGAATGAAACATGGACATGACCTCGGGCAGAGATGCCGCAAACATTGGGCCGGTCATGGCAACGGAAACGAAAGGCTTTTCCTCCACCATTAATAATGAAGGCGTCCGTCATCCCCGGTCGCTGCCTGATTATGAACAGACGGAGCCCAGCTCATGCGGGTGAGGATCTCAAACTGGCTACCGGCCCTCAGCGGATTGGCTGTGCTCGGCGCTATCACCCTTGTGGCCGATCCGGCCGCAGCCCAGTGCGCATCGAGCTGCCCGCCGCCGCCGCCGCCGCCCTGCTGCAGCCCGCCGCCGCCGCCGCCGCCGCCGCCGCCGCCGCCGACGCCGTGCTGCACCCAGCCGCCCCCGCCGGGCGGGAGCAACTGGGGTGGGGGCGTCAATGTGAACGTCAACGTCAATGCCAACTCCAATGCCAATGCCTATTCGGGCGGGCCCTGCTGGCCCGTTCGGGCTCGGACCTGACCCTGTGGGGCGGAGGCAGCGGGGGTCGGCCTATGTGACAGTTGAGCAGCCCTATCCGACGACGATTTCCGGCCTGCGCGTCGAAGCCGAATCTGTCGCCCAGTATGTCCAGGTTCCCTATGAGGCCTATCGCCGGATCGAGCGCCGGATTGNNCTCCAGGCCGTCTGCATTGACGACCGCATGGTGCCGCATCCAGCCTCTCAGGTGTTCCCGGAATCAGAAATCGCTGCTGATTTTGAAGGCGAGATCTATCGCTGCATTGCCGGGTCACGGCTGCAGATCACCTGGACCGACTACCAGGACGGCATCAACTACACCCAGGTTCCCATCGACTTCACCCGTGGGGAGGTCGTCAGCTGCCAGAAGGGCGAAGCCCTGTGGTATGGCCGCGGTGGCAGTCTGGAATGCCGCACCCAGCGTCAGGAACGCGACTGTAACGAACGCTCGCCGCTGCGCCGCTACGGGNCCGGGGTGAAGTTCATGAGCTTCATCTCCGAAGAGCGCTACACCGAGATGCGTCAGGAATTGGTTGAGGGCGGTGGCGTCGCTGTTTCCGGGGCCATGATCACCCTGGATGGCGGGGTTGGCGGCCGCGTGTTCTAGGCCGCGACGGCCTCTGTGCAACTGACAGGCGTATCCGTTCAGGTCAGGGTCAGGTCGCCTGACTTAGACAGATAACCGTCAACGCTGTTGGCGGTCCTGAGAAACTGCCCCGACCTGTCGCCAGGCCGGGCATTTTTTCGTCCGCAATCGACCCGGATTATTGGGCCCGGCGGTTGGACAGCACCTGCACCTTCCAGGCCGTATCCGGGCGCAGATACCGCTGGGCCAGGGCCTGGATATCGGCGGTGGTGACAGCCTCCAGATCAGAAATCTGGCTGTTGATCTGCTCAACTTCACTCGGATCGGTGGCGACGCGATCCAGGCCATTCAGCCAGAACTCGTTGCCGGCCCGGGCGCGGCGGATCGANTCGATCATCGGCAGACGGGCGCGGTTCAGCTCATCCTCGCTGGGCGGGGCGTCACGCAGGCTGGCGGCGATGGCTTCGGCGGCCTGATAGAAGTCGCCCAGCTTCTCCGGAGCCGTTTCGCCCGCAATCGACAGATAGCCACAGCCGGGGAACAGGTCCGAGGCGGTCGATGACGCATTGGGCGAATAGGCAATGGCCAGACGCTCACGAATCTCCTCCAGCACCCGCAGACGGACCACGGCGGTCAGCAGTTGGACGCGGCGGGCCTCGGTGCGGTCGGCAACCTGGTCGGTGGTCGGCCAGGCGATGAAGCCCAGGGCCTGCTCGGCCGGGCCGGTGTGTGTCAGGGTGATCGGCGTCGCAACACCGGCGGGAAGCGCCGCTGGTTGGTGCCCGCCGGAAGCGGCAGGCCGGCCCACGCGGGGCCAGGGCCCGAACGTCGGNGCCACGGCGGCAATCGCCTGATCCAGGGTCACGTCACCGACGATGATGACATCAATCGGGCCGGTCGACAGGTCATGACGCAGCTGGGCGCTCAGCTGATCGTTCGTCCAGTCGGCCATTTCGGCGGCCGAGGGAACGGCATCGCGCTTGTCGCCGCTGGCCAGCAGGACCGGTGCCTGCAGGGCAAAGGCCCCGCCCGGCGTCGCCCCGGCCTGCTCCAGAATCTGCGGNAAGATGGCCTTGGCCTGCTGGAACGGCGCAGCCCGCAGGCCAGGATCCGTCAGATANGCGGCCAGAACCTGCAGCTGCAGGTTCAGATCCTCGGGTCGGGTCGAGCCAGAAAAGACATAGGCGTCGCCGTCCACCGAGAAGCCTGAGCCATAGATACGACCCGTCAGGACCCGCGACATATCATCGGCGGTCAGTTGACCCAGCCCGCCCAGCGGGAAGGTCTGGCCCGCCAGCATCTGCGGTGTGATGCGGTCGCGCGGCAGGCCCATTTCACCATTGCCCGTGCGGACGCTGACCAGGATTTGCTCGTCACGGAAGTCAGTCGGCTTGACCGTCAGGCGGACGCCATTGGCAAAGGTGACAACCGTGGTGCCCAGATCAATGATCGGGCGTTGCTCGACCACGCGGCCGACGGTGCCGAAGCTGGTATAGGGCCAGGACATTTCGGCTTGGGCGGCGGGGGCCGACACNGGAACCTGTCGGGAGGCCTCCAGGGCCGCGGTGACGGCCGCTTCGCCGCCCGCGATTTCAACGGGGGTGACGACCAGGGCCAGCNNGCCCTGACCCTGGAACCCTTCAGCCAGGGCCGCATTCACGTCGGCTACCGTCAGGCTGCGAACCGTCTGATTGAACAGGTCCAGGCTGGTTTGCGGTGCGTTGAAGACGCGCAGGCCGTTGGCCGATCCGATCAGGCCATTGGCCAGGGCGGGCNNATGGCGGGTCGCGGCCCCGGCGACTGCGGTTTCAAGACCGGTGCGATAGTTGGCGACCTCACGATCCAGTTCAGCCTGGGAGACACCGTATTGCACGATGCGGCGCTGTTCCTGTTCGATGGCGGCCAGGGCCGGCTGCCATTCGCCCGGGTTGAAGTTGGCCGACACGGAGGCGACCTCAAGGCTGCGCCACAGATCGCTGACCCCACCGCCGGCAGAGGTGAAGGGCGGGTTCTCCTGACGCGAAATCTCACCCAGGCGGCGGTTCAGCACCGCCATGCCGAGGCTGCGGATGGTATCTGCGCGGCGCTCGGCGGCCGTGTCAGGGCTCAGGTCAGGATTGCGAATCCAGTTCAGCTGGATGCTGGACTGAATGCCCGGTTCAACCAGGATGCGGGTTTCCGGTTGGCGCGGCTGGACCGTGCCCAGATCCGGGTCGGGGCCGTTGGCAGCCCTGGGACGCCAGCTGAAGGCCCCGCGAACCTTGGCCTCCATCTCGGCGACGTCAAAATCGCCCACGGCGACGAAGGTGGCGCGCTCGGGGCGATAGTAGGCCTCATAAAACTCGACAAAGCGATCGCGCGGGGCGGTGCGGATGACCGTCAGGTCGCCGCCCGGCAGGCGCTGCGAGATCAGCTGGCCGGGAGCCAGCAGGGCCAGCTGGGCCTTGATCGAGCGCAGGCCCGGCGTGTCGCGGGTGCGCTGTTCGCCCTCGATCACGCCGCGCTCGGCATCGACCGCATCGGCGGCCATCAGGGCCTCGGACACCTGTTCGCGCATAATGCGCAGCGCATCGTCGACGATCTGCGGATCGGCGCGCGGCAGCTCCAGCATATAGGTGGTGGCGTCCAGGCCGGTGGAGGCATTGGTGTCGGCCCCGAAGGCCAGTCCGTGGCGCTCCAGAATGCGCAGCAGCTCGTTCTCCGGGATGTTGGTGGTGCCGTTGAACGCCATGTGCTCCATGAAGTGGGCCAGCCCCAGCTGGTTCTCATGTTCCATCAACGAGCCCGCGTCGATGCGCAGACGGAACGAGGCCTGACCCGGCGGGGTGGCATTGCGCATGATCGCGTACTGCATGCCGTTGGGCAGGATGCCAAAACGCACATTGCTGTCGGCGGGGATGTCGCTGGTCGCCTGGGCCCAAGGGTCGCTGTTTGGCACCTGCTGCTGCGCCAGGGCCGGGGCCGCTGCGGTCACAGCGATGAGGAGGTGGCAATCAGAAGATAGCGGCGAAACGTCATGTCGGGCTCCGGCAGGCTGGGCGGCAATAGGCGCAAAGAGGACGCCGCAGCCGGATAGCTGCGGCGTCTAACGGCGTTGTGACGGCCCGGCGGGCACACAAGTTACCTTTGGTTAATTTCCGGACACATAGAAGGTGGCCGAGTTGCCGGTGGCATTCGATCCCGTGATCACCGCACGAGCCGACCCCGTGACGCTGGAGTTGACCACCGAGCTGACCGCGCCGTTGTTGGTCTGGTTGTTGGTTGAGGTCATCGTGGCTCCGCAGGAGGCACAGCCGTAGCCTGTGACCGCATTGCCGACCGCATCGGCCCCGACATAGACGTCATAGCCATTGTGACCCGAGAAAGTGGCCGTGGCCTGGACTCCGCCCTGATTGAACTGGGCGTTGTCGATCTGGATCCAGATGTCCTGATTGCCTGCGTAGAGCTGATTGCCTGAGGCCTGGGCGTAGGCTTCGACCGCCCCGTAGTCATAGGCGGTATTGATGGCTGTGCTGCGGACCTGGGCGGAGTTCGACTGGCTGCCCTGAATGACCATGGCCCCGCCCTGATTGTGCAAAAGGGCCTGGTTGCCAACTGCGGCGGCTCGACTGGACATATCCCAGGCGTTGCCGGCGTTGGCGCTGGTGCTGGCCTCGACCAGGGCACCGGTGGAGCGTTGGGTCATCGACAGGTTCTGATTCGAGGCCTGATCGGCGTTGACCTCGACCAGATTGCGGCCGCCTGGCTGCGGAACCGGGCCTCGGCGGGCACATACTGTGTCGCGGCAAAGGTTTCGGCGAACACCGTGGCCGAACTGGTCTGGTCCAGAGTGCCGCGAACGGTGGATCCTGCCCACCCAGGGCGGCGGCATTGGAAATCGCCGCTGAATCGACATAGGCCCCGCCAAGAAGACGCGGATAGGCCCCGTCAATCACTGTCGGCCCGCACATTGGCCCGTTATTGATCTGGACCGCATCGGTCTGGGCGTCCGAGCCATAGGCGGCCACGGCCAGATAGTTGCCGCGGGCCTGGGTCGATGCATTGACCACGCCATTGGTGTCGCCCCGAACGTGAGGTGCGTGTCGGCGACAGCGCTGCCGTCCATGGTCTGGGTCGACTGCACGGCCATGGACCCATTCTGCACCCGCCGGAGGCATAGTTGCCCTGGGCCGAGTTAGACACAGTGACCTGTTCGTCAGGATCAACGACATTGAGGGTCTGGCCGGAGAAGATGTCCCCGGTCTGCCACTGATTGTTCAGGACAACGATCTGTCCCGGCTGCGACTGGGCCTGGGCCTCAGTAGCGGCTGCGACGCACNATACGGTCGCGACCGTCGTGCCAGCGATTCGGATCAGCGCGGGTCTGTCCATTGTTCGTTCCATTGTTGGGGTAGGCGGGGTAGCAGCCGCCGGTCGGACCGACCGGGCCGTCACCCAGCGGATCGTTTGAGCTGTTCAGACAGATCTGCGGGCCCGGCGCACCATAAAGGTTGGCCATGAACTCTACGGTGGCCCGCTCGACCAGCGCACGCACGGCCAGTTGCACCCGCTCCATCGCNCCTTGACCTGCGGAGATGTCGAAGACGTTTCCGTTCAGGAAGTCGAACACGCCGGCGGAGACTTCGCGACCGATGATCTGCTTCTGGTAGGAGATGACGTCCACGACTTCCAGCGTCGTGGTCTGAACCAGGCGCAGGTCGATAGCGATGTTCATCACGAACGTCTTGTTGGTGAAGGCAATCGACAGAGGCGTGGCGCTTTCGGCATCGCCTCCAGCCGCATCAAAGCCGCCGGAGCGGATGTTGTAGTTCACCTCGGTGATGCCGCCGATGATGTAGAAGTCAGAACCTGGCACCTGGCCGGCCATGATGCGGCGATACTGTGCCTCGTCGGGACTGGTTTCCGCAGGGTCACCGATCAGACGGTTGTTGGCGTAGCGCAGCTCCATCTCGGAGACCGAGGTGTCATAGCGTTCCACGATCGAGGCTCCGGCCTTGGCCAGGGCAGTCGTGGCCATCAGCGAAGCCCCGCCCGTGATCTGCCGCCCGCCGTCGGCTGAAACCGTGCCGGTGTAGTCCGCGATCCGCCCCACGGCCATGCGCGGGGAGGGCAGGTCATACCGCCGGGCGTAATCCGCCAGACAATAGAGCGCCGAGGAATACGGCGTCGGGTTGGCCGTCACCGGNGCATTGCCGATCGGTCGGGCGTAGCGGCCGCTGGGACCGGTCGTGGCGGTGGTCATGCACCCTGACAGGGTTAACGCACCAACGCAGGCCAGACCGACGGCGCGCATGCGCCCGGAGATCACGGATTTGCTCATGGAAGCCTCAGGGTTCCGTTCAGGCCGCACCAGCGGTGACGTCGCCGTTATTGATTTGTCGGGAGTTGACGATGACGGTGTTGTGACTGCCTTGGACCACGACATTCAGGTTGTTGCCGATAGCGGTGGACCCGCCGATCACACTGGCCCCGTTGCCACAGGTGTTGCAGCCGACGCCGCCATAGCTGCTGTAGCCCCGGTGACGCGCGAATAGGCGCTTTCGCCCAGTTGCATGATTCCATCGACGATCAGACGATTACCGTTGGCGTCGCGGGTGGAGCCGGTGGTCGCAGAGGCTGTCGCCTGGCGGGCATTGGCATAGCCATTCTGGAAACCCGAGGAGCCATAGGACCCCTGGGACTGGGCACAGGCCAGGCCAGGAACAGCCAGAACGCCGCCCACAGCGAGGGTAAGAACCACCCATTTCCTCATGTTCGACACTCCTGTCTCGTCGGCCGGGAAACCCGGCGTCGTGCCAAAGTGAGACGAAGGGGTTAAGAAATCGCTGAATCCGATGAATTTCCGTAACCATGTCAAATCTTTCGCCGGGAGGTCGCCACAGTCCGCTTCGGGCGTGTCGGTTTGATCGCTTGGCCAATGGCGCATGGTTTGGCCGGGGGTAAGACAAGCGGAGACGGGATGTGATCACAACCGAGATTCTCCNNAAGCATAAGGGCGGCGCTGTTTTCACCGTTCCGCCGGGCACGCCGGTGGCCTTGGCCTGCAGGGAACTGGTCCAACGCCGCGTCGGGGCCCTGGTGGTAAGCGAGGGCGACCGCGTTGCCGGCGTCNTTTCCGAGCGCGATGTGGTGCGGGCCGTAGCCACCGATGGGCCAGGGGCCCTGAATGAGCCGGTGTCACGCTACATGACGGCGNAGGTCGTAATCGCCGTGCCGACCGACACAGTTGAAGTCCTGATGGAACGCATGACCGAACGCCGGATCCGCCATCTGCCCGTCATTCGCGAGGGTGCCTTGATCGGCGTGGTGTCCATCGGCGATGTGGTCAAACACCAGATCGCCAAGGCGACCCAGGAAGCCGAGAGTTTGCGCATATATATCCGCCGGATGAATTTGCCGTCACCGACCCGAGTCGGCGAGAAAGTCAGCAAATCCCATAGATTCAGCTTGCGGTGAGCAGGGCTCTGCGTATAGCCCCCTCCGCTCGGGAACGGGCGGGAAGCGGTGACGAAGCGGTCGCCTCTTGGACGAAAAAGTGGGTTCGCCCCCTTGAAATCCGAGAAGCTGCCGATTATATACCGCGCCTTCGACTGAATCGTCGGACGCCCCGAGCGGGAGGCTCTTGTCTCCCGGCGGTGTTTTTGCGCCCAAACGGCCTCGCCGGGCGGACGCAAAGAAAGTCCGAAGATGCGGTTGACTCGGGAATGACGCCTCTCTAGAGACGCCGCTCCCGCCGCCCCGGGGCCCTGGCACGACGGCGGAAACGGAAGAAAGAAAGTTCTTCGGAACGGCCTTGACACCGAAAACCGAGGCGACTAAATCGCCGCCTCCGCCGACACCGGGCGCTAAACGGTGGGCCGGGAAGTTCCCGGTTCGGTCTTTGAAATCGTTGATCTGGAAAGAGGCGGCGGTGTCCTAGCGACAATCCTAGAGATTGTCTCGACACTGACATCTGCGGTCTTTTTGA
>CP059260.1:0-267500 GCA_013693835.1 Brevundimonas sp. | reverse complement strand
TAAAGGCGAACGACCTGGAAAGGTCGGCCATAGCGGGTGATAGCCCCGTAGCCGTCAANATAGCATGAGACCCGAGTAGGGCGGGACACGTGAAATCCTGTCTGAACATGGGGGANCCACCCTCCAAGCCTAGCTCCTCTACGACCGATAGTGAACANGTACCGTGAGGGAAAGGTGAAAAGCACCCCGANCAAGGGAGTGAAACAGATCCTGAAATCGGAAGCCTACAAGCAGTCGGAGCCTCCATGCGAGGTGACGGCGTANNCTTTGTATAATGGGTCAGCGACTTCATGTGTCGAGCAAGCTTAAGCCGTTAGGTGTAGGCGCAGCGAAAGCGAGTCTGAATAGGGCGCTAAGTTCGACGTATGACGACCCGAAACCAGGTGATCTATCCATGAGCAGGATGAAGGTTGGGTAACACCAACTGGAGGTCCGAACCGGTGACTGTTGAAAAGCCTCGGATGACTTGTGGATAGGGGTGAAAGGCCAATCAAACCTGGACATAGCTGGTTCTCCGCGAAATCTATTTAGGTAGAGCGTCAGATGAACTCCTCGGGGTAGAGCACTGGATGGCTGCGGGCTGCGCGAGCGTACCAATACTAACCAAACTCCGAATACCCGAGAGAGCTATCTGGCAGACACACGGCGGGTGCTAACGTCCGTCGTGAAAGGGAAACAACCCTAACCATCATCTAAGGCCCCCAAGTAACGGCTAAGTGGAAACGATGTGGGATTGCTTTGACAATCAGGAGGTTGGCTTAGAAGCAGCCATCCTTTAAAGAAAGCGTAACAGCTCACTGATCAAGCGATCCTGCGCGGAAAATGTAACGGGGCTAAAGCCGTTCGCCGAAGGTATGGGTTTGCAGTTTTGCAAGCGGTAGCGGAGCGTTCCGTAAGCCTGTGAAGGTCAACTGCGAGGTTGGCTGGAGGTATCGGAAGTGAGAATGCTGACATGAGTAACGATAAACAGTGTGAGAAGCACTGTCGCCGAAAGACCAAGGGTTCCTGCGTAAAGCTAATCTGCGCAGGGTTAGTCGGCCCCTAAGGCGAGGCTGAAAAGCGTAGTCGATGGGAAGCAGGTAAATATTCCTGCACCAGCTGGAAGTGACGGATGGCATAAGTCGTCGGGCTTATTGGATTGTTCCCGGCGGTGGCGTTGTCCCTGGAAATAACTCCAGCAGACCGTACCCGAAACCGACACAGGTGGTCAGGTAGAGTATACCAAGGCGCTTGAGAGAACTGTGCTGAAGGAACTCGGCAATTGCACGCGTAACTTCGGAATAAGCGTGACTCACCCTGGGCAACCAGGAATGAGTGGCACAAGCCAGGGGGTACTGTTGTTTAGCAAAAACACAGGGCTCTGCGAAGCAGCAATGCGACGTATAGGGTCTGACGCCTGCCCGGTGCCTGAAGGTTAAAGGGAGGAGTGAAAGCTCGAACTGAAGCCCAGGTAAACGGCGGCCGTAACTATAACGGTCCTAAGGTAGCGAAATTCCTTGTCGGGTAAGTTCCGACCTGCACGAATGGCGTAACGACTTCCCCACTGTCTCCAGCACAGGCTCAGTGAAATTGATCCCCGTGAAGATGCGGGGTTCCCGCGGTCAGACGGAAAGACCCTATGAACCTTTACTATAGCTTCGCCTTGGCGTTAGCGACCGTATGTGTAGGATAGGTGGGAGGCTATGAAGCCGGGGCGCCAGCTCTGGTGGAGCCATNCTTGAAATACCACCCTTACTGTCGTTGACGTCTAACCGAGGGCCGTTATCCGGTCCCGGGACATGGCGTGGTGGGTAGTTTGACTGGGGCGGTCGCCTCCCAAAGTGTAACGGAGGCGCGCGATGGTGAGCTCAGAACGGTCGGAAATCGTTCGTCGAGTGCAATGGCATAAGCTCGCCTGACTGAGAGACTGACAAGTCGATCAGAGACGAAAGTCGGCCATAGTGATCCGGTGGTCCCGCGTGGAAGGGCCATCGCTCAACGGATAAAAGGTACTCTAGGGATAACAGGCTGATTTTGCCCAAGAGTCCATATCGACGGCAAAGTTTGGCACCTCGATGTCGGCTCATCACATCCTGGGGCTGGAGCAGGTCCCAAGGGTATGGCTGTTCGCCATTTAAAGTGGTACGTGAGCTGGGTTCAGAACGTCGTGAGACAGTTTGGTCCCTATCTGCCGTGGGTGTTCGAAGCTTGAGAGGATCTGTCCCCAGCNNGAGAGGACCGGGATGGACATACCTCTGGTGGACCTGTCGTGGCGCCAGCCGCGCAGCAGGGTAGCTATGTATGGAATAGATAACCGCTGAAAGCATCTAAGCGGGAAACTAACCTCAAAACAAGGCTTCGCTGAGGATCGTGGAAGACTACCACGTTGATAGGCCAGGTGTGGAAGCGCGGCGACGCGTGAAGCTTACTGGTACTAATAATCCGATCGGCTTGATCGTTTCTCAGCAAAACTCATCCGGTTTTACTGCCGGCGCAGACGATTTCTTCTCATTTTCATTCGCATCCGCCCGGTTGACCTGGTGGCTATGTCGGAGGTTCCCCACCCGATCCCATCCCGAACTCGGTCGTTAAGCCCTCCAGAGCCGATGGTACTCCGTCTTAAGGCGTGGGAGAGTAGGTCGCCGCCGGGTCTACCGGTCGGATGTGATGAAATGGACGTTGGCCTGGCCAGTTTCTCGAACCTATTCTTCCTTTCACAACCGTGCTTGCCGCGGGATGGAGCAGCCCGGTAGCTCGTCAGGCTCATAACCTGAAGGTCGGTGGTTCAAATCCACCTCCCGCACCCAAGATTTGAAAGCCCCTCCGGTCTCCGGTGGGGCTTTTTTGTTGCCCAGGACCGGCAATGCAGCCGGGACAAGCCGGGCCTGACGCGGTAAGCCCTCGGTCACGGAGGCCTGAGCAAGCCGGAGAGACTGATGAGCGATGCAACCCTGGACCTTTCAAGCTGGATCGGCGGGGAAAGGGTCGCCTCGGACCGGCCGCTAGAGATCCGTAACCCTTCCGACACCCGCCAGCTGGTGGCCCGGNCGCCGCAGGCCGGAGCAGAGGAGGTCGACCAGGCGGTGGCGGCGGCCAAGGATGCGTTCGACGGGTGGGCGNAATGTNCGCCAGAGGTACGCTCGNACGTGCTGGACCGGGCCGGGACCCTGTTGATCGAGCGAAAGGGTCAGATCGGTCGCCTCCTGTCGCGTGAAGAGGGCAAGACCCTGGCCGAGGGGATCGGCGAGACTGTCCGGGCCGGACGGATATTGAAGTATTTCGCGNGGGAGGCCCTGCGCCTGCATGGCCAGAACTTGGCTTCAGTCAGGCCTGGCGTCGAGATTCAGACGTGGCGTCAGCCGCTGNGGGTCTACGGCCTGATCACGCCGTGGAACTTCCCGATCGCCATTCCGGCGTGGAAGGCTGCTCCGGCCCTGGCCTTTGGCAACACCGTGGTGCTGAAACCTGCGGGGCCGACCCCGGCGACGGCCGAAGCCCTGGTGGCGGTGCTGCACGAGGCGGGCCTGCCCAATGGGGTGCTAAACTTGGTGATCGGGCCCGCCNGGGTTGGTCAGGCGATCGTCGACCACCCTGATGTGCGCGGCATCAGCTTCACCGGCTCGCAGGGCGTCGGGCGTGGCGTGGCCGAAGGTGCGGTCAAACGTCAGGCCCGCGCACAGCTGGAGATGGGCGGCAAANACCCGCTGGTGATCCTGGACGATGCCGATCTGGACATCGCCGTGGCCGTGGCCCTGGATGGCAGCTTCTATGCCACGGGTCAGCGCTGCACAGCCTCCAGCCGATTGATTANNCAAGAAAACATCCACGATCGGTTTGTGACGGCCTTGGCGGAGCGCGTGCAGGCGCTGAAGGTTGGCGATGCTCTGGACGCTGACACCCAGGTCGGGCCCGCCGTCAATGAAGCCCAGCAACAGACCGCCTGGCGCTACATCGATGTGGCCACCGAACAGGGCGGTCGCGTTGTCGCCGGTGGCGAGCGACCGACTNGGGCCAAGCCCGGCTGGTATGTCCAGCCAACCCTGATTGCCGACACCGACCCGGCCAGCCGGATCAACCAGGAAGAGGTCTTCGGTCCCGCCGCCTCAACCATCCGGGTCAAGGATTTTGAAGAGGCTCTGAACGTTGCCAACGGCACGCAATCGGCCCTCGNNTCGGGTATCGTCACCACCAGCCTGAAACACGCCCGAGAATTCCAGCGTCGGGTGCGGGCGGGCATGGTCATGGTCAATCTGCCCACCGCCGGGGTGGATTATCATGTGCCGTTCGGCGGCTCGAAAGGCTCCAGCTATGGCGGGCGCGAGCAGGGCTTTGCCGCGGTCGAGTTTTTCACCGAAACCAAGACGGGGTATCTGCGGGCCTAGGTTTGGGGACTGGTCGAACCTTTGAAGTTGGGGCAGGCTCGCTGATGACAGTGCCCGATTGAGTTCATTTGAAGGGACTTCGCCCGATGCGTCTTTCAACCCGCCCGAGCCCGGTTCTGGCTGGATTGGCCACATTTGCCGCCCTCAGCCTGGGGCTGGCCGCCCGTCAGCCGCCGGCCGAGCGCGGGCCGCCACCGGTGCAACCGACCGGCAACACGCCAAGCGTTGATGCGACCCCGGTCGACTATAGCTGCGAGAGCGGCGAAGCGCTCAAGGTCGCCTATGCTGAGGACGTGGCCATCGTCACCTACAAGGGGCGTGAAACGCCCGTGCGCCGGGTCGTTTCGGCCTCGGGTGCCAAATACCAGGGCGGTGGACTGGAATGGTTCGGAGCTGTGCGCGATGGCGTGGACAGTGGGGTTTTGAGCCGCATCAACCCGGCCCCGGTCGCGGGCGAGGACCCCGCTGGCGTGGTGATCGAGCGATGCAGCCGCCCGGTGCCGGGGCCTCTCCGGTGCCGCCGCCGTCGGCCGGGCCGATTCAGGCAGGGCAGCCCTGCGCCGGGCCGCNTGCGGCTGGAGCGGGCGGCCTCGGACGCCGGGGCGGGCAATCGCTATGCCACGCTGAGCCTGCAGAATGTGTCCAGCCAGGCCTGCTATCTGAGCGGATATCCGGGGATCACCTTGATGAATGCCACCGGCCAGAACCTGGTCGGTGTGCGCGCCGACCAGGAGCGCGGCCCCTATCTGGCATCGNGACGTCGAGCCCCGCGCGTGACCCTGGTCCCCCAGGGCAAGGCGTATTTTGATCTGGCCTGGAATGTGGTCCCGCGGGAGGACCAGGGCGAGACCCGTTGCCCGGAGGCGACCCGCGTGCGGGCGACAGCGCCCGGCGATACGGCGGCGATCAATCTTGAGATGCCCGTCACGCCCTGCGGCGGGCGGGTGCGGGTGGGACCGATCCGTGCTGAGCAGGAACCTGCGGCGACTGCGACCCCAGCACCCTCTCCAGTGCCGGTGACGCCACCCCCAGCCAAAAAGGGTGCGGGCAACGCCCGCGCGGCGAATACGGCCTGACGAGCGGCATCAAGGCCGCAAATCGATCACAGGGCTTCAATCCATCGCGGAAAAGGTCTAGCGAACGCGCCCATGACCCAGAGTTTTCATGACCGCATCACCGCCGAGCTGGCCGATATTGACGCGCAGGGGCTGACCAAGCCGGAGCGGGTGANNTCCACCCGGCAGGGGCCGGTGATCGAGGTCGGCGGGCGCAGCGTGCTGAACTTCTGTGCCAACAACTATCTGGGCCTGGCCGGGTCCGATGCGGTCACGCAAGCGGGGATCAGGGCGCAGGAAGAATGGGGCGCGGGCACCGCCTCGGTGCGCTTCATCTGTGGCACGCTGGAGATCCACAAGGAACTGGAGCGGGCCATTGCCGACTATCTCGGCTTTGAGGACACCATCCTGTTTGCCGCCGCGTTCGACGCCAATGGCGGCATCTTCGAGTCCCTGTTCGGGCCGGAGGATGCGATCGTCTCCGACAGTCTGAACCATGCCTCGATCATCGACGGGGTGCGGCTGTGCAAGGCCAAGCGGTATCGCTTTGCCAACTCCGACATGGCCGACCTGGAGGCCCAGCTGAAGCAGGCTCGGGCCGATGGCGCGCGCGACATCATCATCGCCACCGACGGGGCGTTCTCGATGGATGGCTATATCGCCAAGCTGGAGNAGATCCGGGCGCTGGCGGACCAATATGATGCCCTGATCATGGTCGATGACTGTCACGCCACCGGTTTCCTGGGGCCGGGGCGCGGCTCCTACGCCCATGCCGGGGTCAAGGTCGACTTTGTCACCGGCACCTTTGGCAAGGCGCTGGGCGGGGCCATGGGCGGCTTCATCTGCACCACCGCGCCGATTGCATAACCGCTGAAACAACGCGCCCGGCCCTATCTGTTTTCCAATGCGCTGAGCCCCGCGGTGTGCGGTTCCTCGATGGAGGCGATCCGCATTGCCGCCAGCGACGAAGGCGATGCCCTGCGCGCCCAGCTGTTCGCCAATGCCGCCCGGTTCCGCGGCGCGATGNGGGAGGCGGGCTTTGACCTGTTGCCGGGCGAGCATCCGATCATTCCGGTCATGCTGGGCGATGCCAAGCTGGCTCAGGACATGGCGGCCCGGATGCTGGAGCGGGGCGTCTATGTGATCGGGTTTAGCTTCNCCGTCGTCCCGCGTGGCCAGGCCCGCATCCGCACCCAGATGTCGGCGGCACACACCTTTGACCAGATCGATCAGGCGGTCGAAGCGTTCAAGACCGCAGGGCGTGAGCTGGGGTTATCCCTGCCTGATGTTGCAGGATCCGCNNCCGCCTCCGCCGCCGGTTCTGCCCGAGGTGGTGGTGTCCGGGGCGCGTCTGCCGCTGGCAGCGGGCGACGGGGCGTTTTCAGTCGTGCGGGTCCCGCAGGCCGATCTGGCTGAGGCGCGACGGCTGGATGAGGTGCTGGGCCAGGTCCCGGCGGTCAGCCTGTTTCGCCGCAACTCCAGCCTATCGGCCAATCCGACGACGCAAGGGATCAGCCTGCGGGCCATTGCCCCGTCGGGTGCCGGGCGTGCGCTGGTGACACTGGATGGGGTGCCGCTGAATGATCCGTTCGGCGGCTGGNTCATCTGGGCCCAGGTGCCGGGTGAGGGCCTGGGTGGGGTCGATGTCATTCGAGGGGCTGGGGCCGGGCCGTATGGTGCCGGGGCCCTGACCGGGGTGATCCAGCTGCGCGAGCGCGACACCGGATCGGTGCTTGACGCCTCAGCAGGTGAGCGCGGCGGGGCCCGACTGGCAGGGGCCACGCAAGGACAGCGCGGTCAGATGGCGCTGGTGGCCACCGGCCTATGGGAACGCAGCGATGGCTTTTATGCGGTGCGGCACCCGGCTGTGGGGGCGGCGGATACACCGCTGGATCTCGACGTCTGGGCCGGGTCGGCGCGGGCCGATCTGCCGCTGGGCGGGGCGCGACTGTCGTTGCGGGCCGGAGCGTTTGAGGAGGCGCGAGGGTCCGGTCTGCAAGGCGCGCGGGCCACCGCCTCCGGCGACGTGGTGTCCGCCACCGTGGCCAGAGCGCCTGGCGACNACCAACCCGGCTGGCGCTTGCAACTGTGGCGGCGAACCAGCGACTTGCAGAATAGCTCGGTCGCGGTGGCTCCCGATCGCAGCAGGACCACTCCGGCCAATGACCAGTTCGCGACGCCCGCCACCGGCTGGGGTCTCAATGCGGCCCTGCGCCGATCCCAGGTCGCCTTGGCAGGCGGGCAGATGGAATGGGAGATCGGCGCCGATGCCCGCCGGGCAGAGGGCGAGACGAGGGAGCGATCCCGCTACCAGGGCGGGGCCTTTACCCGCAGCCGCGTTGCCGGAGGTGAGACGTCGGTGGCTGGTCTCTATGGCGAGGTCGCGTGGGCGGCTGGGCCGTGGCTGGTCGCGGGCGGGGCGCGGGTGGATCACTGGGCCAATGGCGACGGTCGCCGCATGGAGCGTGATCTGGCCACCGATGCCCTGACCNTGAGTGAGCAGGACCCGGATCGCGATGGGCAGGTGATCAGCGCCCGGCTGGCGATCAAGCGCGAGCTGGCGGACGGCCAGGCGGTGCGGGCCGCAGCCTATACGGGGTTTCGCCCGGCGACCCTGAATGAACTGCACCGACCGTTTCGGGTCGGCAATGACCTGACTGAGGCCAATGCCGCCCTGGCGCCCGAGGAACTGGCGNGGGTTGAGGCGGGCTGGAGCTGGGTTGCAGACCGGTTCGATGTCGCAGCTACGGCGTTCGCCACCCGGCTGGAGGACGCCATCGTCAATGTGACGATCGGGGCGGGGCCGNGGGTGTTTCCCNGGGCTGGCTTTGTCCCGGTCGGGGGCATCCTGCGCCAGCGCCAGAATGCCGGCGTGGTCGCGGCGACGGGCCTGGAACTGACCGGGCGGATTCAGATGAGCGACGCGGTGTCCTTGCGGGCGGCCCTGTCGGCGACCGATGCGCGCGTCGATGGCGGCAGCCGGGCCCCGCAGCTGACTGGCTTGCGGCCGGCCCAGGCCCCGATCTGGAGCGCCACGGCGGGCCTGGACTGGCAGACATCGGATCGCCTGAGCCTGTCGTCTGACCTGCGTTGGGAAAGCCGCCGCTTCGGTGATGACCTGAACAGCCAGGTGCTCGACGCCGCCCTGACCGCTGACCTGCGGGCCGATTGGCAGGTGGCGGATGCTGTGACTCTTTATGCCGCCGTGCTGAATGCCTTCGACGCCGAGGTCGAAACTGCCGAAACAGCGGGTGGGATCGCCAGCCTGGGGCCACCGCGAACAGGGATCGTGGGCTTGAGGTGGAGCCGATAGATCCCAAAGCCTGTGCCCCGTGCCAGAGCCATGGCTGCGTGACGGGACAGGCCGGCTAAGGCGTCGAACGATTCCACCTCATCGAGCGTTTGTGATCTGACGCCGGTGCGCTATTCCCCGCCAATGATTGTGGATGGCTGGGCGGGCGCTCGGTCCTGACCGTATAGGAAGTTGAAGATGGCAAGCACCATGAAGGCCCTGGCCAAGACTCGCCCTGCTGAGGGCCTGGAGCTGATCGATGCGCCGGTGCCGACGCCCGGCCCGGAAGATGTGCTGATCAAGGTCCACAATGCCGCCATCTGCGGCACCGACATCCACATCTGGAACTGGGATGATTGGTCCCAGAAGAACGTCCCCGTGCCGATGATCACCGGCCACGAGTTTTCGGGAGAGATCGTCGCCATCGGCAAGGACGTTGACCGCCGCCTCAAGGTCGGTGATCGGGTCTCGGCTGAGGGCCACGTCATCGACCTGAACTCCGAGGCGGCCCGCGCCGGGCATTTCCATCTGGACCCCCATACGCGCGGCATCGGCGTGAACCGCCAGGGAGCCTTTGCCGAATACGTTGTGGCTCCGGCCTTCAACGTCATCGAGCTGCCGGACGACGTGCCCTACGAGATCGGCGCGATCCTCGATCCGTTCGGCAATGCGGTGCACACAGCCCAGCAGTTCGACCTGCTGGGCGAAGACGTTCTGGTCACCGGAGCCGGCCCCATCGGCATGATGGCGGCGGCCGTCGCCCGCCATGCGGGCGCACGCACCGTGGTGTTGACCGACATCAACGACTTCCGCCTGGAGCTGGCCCAGAAGGTGGCACCGNGGGTTCGCACGGTGAACACCCTCAACGAAGACCTGCACGACGTTATGCATGAGCTGGGCCTGAAGGTCGGCTTTGACGTGGCGCTGGAAATGTCTGGCAGCCCCATCGCCTTCCAACAGTGCGTCGACACCCTGATCATGGGCGGCGGTATGGCCATGCTGGGCATTCCGTCAAAGCCGATGGAGACGGACTGGGGTGCGATCATCCTGAAGGCCCTGACCATCAAGNGAGTCTATGGACGAGAGATGTTCACCACCTGGCGCAAGATGCTGGGCCTGCTGAAGGCCGGGCTGGATCTGACGCCCCTGGTCACGCACCAGCNNAACTATGCCGACTTCGAAAAGGGCTTTGAGGTCATGAAGGCCGGCAAGTCGGGCAAGGTCGTGCTGGACTGGGCGGCCTAGATACCGACTTCACGCAGGGTTTCGCGCAGGCCCCTGATCCACGCCTCAGCGTCGTCGCCGCCCCACAGCATCCAGGCGATGTAGCCGGTGGAGGGACTGGTGGGGTGTCCCCAGGCGCGGGCCCGCTTGTCGACCGTGTGGCGGGCGAAGTAGCGTACATCGACTTAATGTCGCGATCACTGACCGCCAGCTGCTGCGAAAGCTGCTGGGCCCGGCGCACGCCGACCTCGGTGCCGCCGCGCCCGTGCTGACGGCGCAGCTCCAGCCCCGGCGAGCGGCATCGGCCACGGCTTCGGGTGGGGTGCGATCCTCGTCGTCGAGGATAGGGTGGTCCATCATCAGCATGGTCGGGCCCCAGGACTGGCAGGTGGCGTTTCGTGCTTGACCTGAAAGCACCTGCTGGGAGAGGTCGCAAATGAATTATCGCCACAGCTTCCATGCAGGGAACTTTGCTGATCTGGTCAAGCACGCCCTGGTGCTGTGGCTGGTGGAGCAGATGCAGGCGTCCGGTCCTCTGACGGTGATCGACACCCACGCCGGGGCGGGGCTGTATGATCTGACCGGTGATGCGGCGCGCTCGAAAGAGGCCGAGGACGGGATAATCCGCTTGATGCAGGCAACCGATCGCCCGCCCCTGATCGAAGCCTTGGCCAAGCGGGTGGCGGCGATGAACTCGGGGCCAGAGGTTCGCCACTATCCCGGGTCGCCCNTGCTGGTTGCGCAAGCCTTGCGCCCCGGCGATCGGTATCTGGGTTATGAGCTGAACCCGCCGATCGTCGCGCTGCTGCAGGACGCCCTAAAGCCTTATCCGCAGGCCAGCGGTCTGGCGGGTGATGGCTATGTCCTGGCGCTGGACGATGCCCGCCGGGCANATGCGCCGCTGGTGCTGATCGATCCACCGTTTGAACGGCCCGATGACTATANNCGCGCCGCCGACACGGCCAGGGCGATCATGGCGTCAGACCCGCGTGCCCGACTGGCCATCTGGACACCGATCAAGGATATGGAGACGTTTGACGGCTTCCTGCGGCGTCTTTCGGGGATGGATGTCCTGGCCTGTGAGGCGCGTCTTCGGCCCCTGACCAACCCGATGAAGATGAATGGCTGTGCCATGGTTCTGATCCATCCGCCGCCGGGGGCTGAGCAGGCTGGACAAGAGGTCTGTGGCTGGGTTGCCGGAGCCCTGGGCGCGGACGGCGCGCGGGCGGACATCTGGCACCCCTAGACCGGCGTGTCCGGCAGGGTTCTGTTTACCAAGAACGCGCAGGTTTTTCGCAACACCCTTCTGGTTAGGTCGCCGGGCTTCGACCTGGGGTTTTCGACGCGTGTATCGGTACTGGTGCGTTTTCCTTGTTGTTTGCCTGCTGTGGGCTTCGTCAGCGGCGGCGGGTGACCACCGGATCCGGCCCGGAGACGGTTTTGGTCGGCAGGCCTTTCAACTGGCCGACTATGTTGAGCACCAGGCCCACGGGGTCACCTTTGAGGACCTGGAAGCCTTCGGTGATCAGGCCGAGCGGCGGNACGACCGGGAGGGCCTGAACCGTCTCTACCATGTGACCTGGACGATCCGANGCCAGGGTGACTATCCGCGGGCCGCGCGATGGAACGTGCGCCTGCGCCTGGCGGCCCGACAACAGCGTGACCAGCGCTACATCCAGATTGCCGACCTGAATGATCTGGCCCTGCGCTACGATCAGGGCGAGCGCGGCGCGCTTGAAGAGGCGACCCGCTACTTGACCCAGAACAACGACTGGTTCGTGCGGGTGCATGCCGCCCGATTGACAGCGCTCAGCCTGATCGATGCCGGGCGCCTAGGCGGCGGTCTGAAGCTTCTGTCCGACATCCAGGCCGATATTCCCAGTCGGGATCCCNTTGCCCTGACGGCACAGGCGGGCGTCTGGGAAATTGTCGGCATGGGGCTAAAGGACATCGGCGACATCAGGGCGCGGTGCAGGGCCTTCCATCGCTTCGAGATCGAGTATGCCAATCCCGAGTATCCTCGCCCGGACTTCGACAGTCTTTACAACCTGACCNACATGGCCGTTTCCNTGGGGGACACCGATGCGGCCCGGCACTTTGCAGCCCACCATCGGCTGGCGCAGCGATCCAATCTTGAGGTGTTGCGGCTCTTCGATGCCGACCTGTGTTCGCAGGTCGCCGGGTCAACGGGACGCTACCGCGTCGTTCTGAAGTGTCTGGAGCCCTTTGGCGAGGCCATGGAAGCGGCTTCCTACCCGCTGATTGGGCCCCTACCGGAGCGGGCGGTTGCCCGGGCGCGTCTGGGTCAGGTCGCCGGAGCCCGGCGCGATCTCCGGCGCCTGCAGGCCATGGGGATCNGGTCGGATTTTTCCATTCCACTGCCGTTGGTAGAGGCCGAAATCCTGTTTGCCGAGAATCGTCCGACCGAGGCCTATGCCATGCTGAGGACCTATCAGCAGACCAGCCAGGTGGAGTTCATGCGAACCTTTGCAGCGGGCGTGCACCAGGTCGCCGGCGACATGCAGCAGCGGGCGGCGGATCGCCGCGAACAGCTGGTGACGTCGCGCGGCTATACCCGCCTGCAGAAGGTGGCACTGGTTCTGGCCCTGTTGTTTGTAGTGGTTCTGATCGGCGTTATGCTGTGGCAGTTGCGTCAGGGCCGCCAGCTGAAGATCGAGCGGCGGCGGGCCGATGCCGCCAACCGGGCCAAGAGCGAGTTCCTGGCCAATATGAGCCACGAAATCCGCACCCCACTGAACGGCGTTGTGTCAATGGCGGATGCTCTGTCGCGCAGCCAGCTCAAGCAGGCCGACCTGGAGATGGTGGCGCTGATCCGGTCGTCAGGCCACACGCTGGAGCGCCTGCTGACGGACATCCTGGATACCGCCAAGATCGAGGCTGGCCAGATGAATCTGGAGCCCACGAGCTTTGACCTGCACCACACCGTCAGCGATGTGGTCTTGCTGTGGCGGGCCATGGCAGAAGCCAAGGGCGTGGACCTGGTGCTGGAATACGATCCGGCCTGCCGCGACTGGGTGNGTGGGGATGCGGTGCGTCTGCGGCAGGTGTTGACCAACCTGGTGTCCAACTCGCTGAAGTTCACCAGTGAGGGTGCTGTTACGCTGTCGGTGTCGCCGGGCGAGGGGGACATGATTGCCTTCGCCGTGCGCGACACCGGCGTCGGCTTTGATGCCGATCAGAAGGCCCGTATCTTCCAGAGGTTTCAGCAGGCCGACGGCAGCATTACGCGCCGGTTTGGCGGCACCGGCCTGGGACTGGCGATCTCGCATGCCCTTGTCGAGTTGATGGGCGGAGCGCTGGATTGCGACAGCATACCGGGTGAAGGGTCTGTTTTCANNCTTTTTGCGATTGCCTTGCCGGCGGGAACAGCCCTCGAGCCTGCCGAAGCGGTGGATGCCGNNGCCGCGATGGACCTGGAAACGCGTCCCTTGCGGGTCCTGCTGGCCGATGACCATCCGGCCAACCGCAAGGTGGTGGAGATCATGCTGTCCGTGACCGCGATGGAGCTGGTTGAGGTCGAGGACGGGGCCCAGGCAGTTGCCGCCTATGCCGACGACACCTTCGACCTGGTTCTGATGGACATGCAGATGCCGGTCATGGACGGCCTGACCGCCTGCCGGGAGATCCGCCAGCTGGAGGCCGACCGTCAGTCAAGGCGGNTGCCGATCCTGATGCTGACGGCCAATGCCATGGCCGAACATGTCGAGCAGGGCCGCCACGCCGGTGCGGATGGCCATCTGGCCAAACCGATCACCATGGCCTCTCTGCTGACGGCGATCGCGAATGCTGGCCGAGCCGTCGGTAGCCCAGGCCGCCTGAGCCGCATCACGGCCACTTCACCTCGGGCGGCATGGAACTGAGGATGGCATCGACGTTGCCGCCGGTTTTCAGGCCGAACATGGTGCCCCGGTCGTAGAGCAGGTTGAACTCGACATAGCGGCCGCGCCGGATCAGCTGCTCCTCGCGTTCGGCCTCGGTCCAGGCNTCATTCATGCGCGCCCGGACGATCTGAGGATAGATGTCCAGGAAGGCCAGGCCGACATCGCGGGTGAAGGCAAAGTCCTTGGTGTGGTCGCCAGAGTTATGGTGGTCATAGAAGATGCCGCCGGTGCCGCGCGGCTCATTGCGGTGGGCCAGGAAGAAATACTTGTCGCACCAGTCCTTGTAGCGCGGATACCAGGCCGGATCGTGCGCCTCGCAGGCGGCGCGCATGGCCGCGTGNAAGGCGATTGTGTCGGGGTGATCGTCGCGGCGATCCTGATCCAGCACCGGCGTGAGATCGCCGCCGCCGCCGAACCAGCTCTGGGTCGTGGCGATAAAACGGGTGTTCATATGCACCGCGGGCACATGGGGATTGCGCGGGTGAATGATCAGGCTGATGCCGGTAGCAAAGAAGCGCGGATCCTCGGCGGCACCCGGAACAGACTTTGCATAGTCTTCGGGGAAGGTGCCGTGCACGGTGGAGCAGTGCACCCCGGCCTTNTCGAACAGCCGTCCGCGCAGCATACCCATGACACCGCCGCCCTCTGGACGGACCCAGGCGGTGCGCTCGAAGCGGCCTGGCTCGTCCGGNTAGAGATCAGCCGGGGCCTCGTCCTCCAGGATCTCCAGCGCCCGGTGGATTCGGTCGCGCAGTGTCTCGAACCAGGCCTGGGTCTCAACCTTGTGCAGGGTCAGGGGGTCGGGGGCGATGTCGCTCATGGAGGCCTTACTAGACCTGTCGGCGACAGCGGGCCATGGTCCAGTTTGTCCTACCCGGGGAAGTCATGCGGCTGTTTGTTCTACTGATCACGCTGGTCTGGCTGGCGACCCCGGTCGCGGCCCAGATCCCCGCTACGCAAGCCCCTACGCAAGCCCAGGAGCAGCGCATGATGCAGACGGTGGTGGCCGAACAGGAGCGCCACATTCTCCTGCTTGAGCAACTAGTGAACCAGAACTCCGGGACCCTGAACCTGGTGGGTGTGCGGGCGGTCGGCGATCTTGTCCGGCCAGAGCTGGAACAGCTGGGCTTTGCCGTCCGCTGGGTCGACATGGCCGAGACAGGCCGGGCCGGGCATCTGATCGCCACCCATNCCGGGCCGGGCAAGAACGTCCTCTTGATCGCGCATCTGGACACGGTGTTCGAGCCGGACAGTCCGTTCCAGACCTTTCAGAGGGACGGCAGCCGCGCCACCGGGCCGGGAGCCGTCGACATCAAGNGTGGCATCGTCGTCATCATTGCCGCGCTTCGGGCCATGCAGGCAGCAGGCACGCTGGACGATGCCAACATCACGGTGGTACTGACTGGGGATGAGGAGCGGCCCGGTCGCCCGCTGGATGTCGCTCGGCGCGACCTGATCGCCGCCGCGCGGGTGGCCGACTTCGCGCTGGAGTATGAGGGGCTGGCCTCGGACCAGGGGGACGACTTCGGCACCGTGGCACGGCGCGGGTCGCTGAGCTGGACCCTGACGACCACCGGACACACGGCACACTCCAGCGGCCTGTTCAGCGATCAGGTCGGCTATGGAGCCATCTACGAGCTGGCGCGGATCCTGGACACCTTCCGGCGTGACCTGCGCGAGCCGAACCTGACCTTCAATGTCGGGGTTATGGTGGGAGGCACCNCGGCCCGCATCGATGAAGATGGCTTTCGCGTCGAAGCCTCGGGCAAGACCAATATCGTGGCCGAGACGGCGATTGCGCGGGGCGACCTCAGGGCCCTGACACCGGAACAGCAGAATCGGGCCATGCAGCGGATGCGGGCCATCGTCGCCGATCACCTGCCACGGACCGAGGCGCACATCGAGTTTGCCGCTGACGGCTATCCGCCCATGGCCCCGACCGAGGGCAATCGCGCCCTACTGGGCGAGCTGAATGCCGTCAATCGCGATTTGGGCTTGCCGGAGATGGGCGAATACGACCCGGCCCGGCGCGGGGCCGCCGACAGTGCCTTTGTCGCCGCCGACGTCGATACCCTGGGCGGCATGGGGGCGATGGGCGGCGGGGCTCATGCCGAGGGCGAATGGGTGGACCTGGACAGTCTGATCCGGCAGGCTCAGCGCTCGGCGGTGCTGGTGTCACGCTTGACGCTTGGCCGCCCCTGACACCTGCATCTTGCGTTTTCTCTGGCCCGGAGACCCCCATGACCCGTTCGCTCTTGCTCGCCGTATCCGTCCTGGCGTTGGTGGCCTCGCCGGTCCTGGCGCAGGACGCGACCGAAGCCCAGGCGCGGCGCATCCTGNACGGCACGCCCCTGATCGATGGGCACAATGATCTGCCTTGGGCGCTGCGTGAAAGTNTCCATTCGGATCCGTTCGCGGTCGATCTCGCGACCAATCTGGACCTGTCGACGGAGTTGCACACCGACATTCCGCGCCTCAGGGCCGGGGGCGTGNGGNGGCAGTTCTGGTCCGTCTATGTGCCTGCCAGCCTGCCGCCGGTCGAAGCCGCCAAGGCGACGTTCGAGCAGATCGACGTGGTGCGGCGCATCGTCGATGCCTATCCGGACGTGTTCCAGCTGGCCACTACGGCGGACGACATCCAGCGTATCCATGCCCAGGGCAAGATCGCCAGCCTGATCGGCATCGAGGGCGGCTATTCGATCGACGATTCCCTGGGCCTGCTGCGCGAGTTTTATCAGGCCGGAGTGCGCCNNATGACCCTGACGCACTCCACCACCACAACCTGGGCCGACAGCGCCACCGATGCGCCANAGTGGGGTGGGCTCAACCCGTTTGGTGAGCAGGTGGTGCGCGAGATGAACCGCCTGGGGATGATAGTCGATCTCAGCCACGTGTCCGAAGAGACCATGCTGGACGCCATGCGGGTGTCCGAAGCGCCGGTGATCTTCTCGCACTCGTCGGCCAGGGCGGTGACCGGCCATGCCCGCAATGTGCCCGACAGTGTGCTGCGAATGCTGCCCGAGGACGGCGGCGTGGTGATGGTCACCTTCGTGCCCAGCTTTGTCGATGAGACGGTGCGCGCCTGGGGCGCGGCCCGCTCGGCCGAGGAGGCCCGGCTGAAAGCCCTGAACCCCGGTGCGCCGTCAGCGGTGACCGACGGCATGGCCGCCTGGACCGCTGCCAACCCGGTTCCGAGCGCCGACATCGCCGATGTCGTGGCTCATATCGAGCATGTGCGCGATGTGGCCGGGATCGACCATGTCGGTTTGGGCGGGGATTTCGACGGGGTCGGAGCCCTGCCGGTCGGCCTGGAGGGCGTGGATGGCTATCCGCGGCTGCTGGCGGCCCTGATGCAGCGCGGCTGGACAGACTCGGACATCCGCAAGCTGGCCGGTGAGAATATCCTGCGGGTCATGCACCAGGTCGAAGGCGTGGCCGTGGCCCACTATGACGACCGCCCGATCCTGTCGACCCTGGAGGACGAAGGGCACCCCGAATGAGACACTTTCGGCAGTCGAAAAGTGATCAAGTTCAGACGACCTTCAGCCAGTCACAGTGGGCTTACTATCGATGGGTCAGCTGGAGTTTGGTCGTAGTCGCTGTGTTGATGGTCGGCGGCGCTGCGATAATAGGTTTGCTTTCGGCGGGTGACCCCGAATCCTTGTGGCTGTTCCCCTTCGCGGGGGCAGTGCGATCATTGGTCTCGCGGCGACCGCAACCTATCGTTGGCTTGGCGACAAGCGGCCCACTTCCGATCACCTCCCCGCTGGCGGGGAGGGGGACCACGAAGTGGTGGAGGGGGCGGCACCGGCTTCAACCAATTCAGAGCCGCACTCACCGTCCGCCTGCGCTGCCCCCACCCGACCCTTCGGGCCACCCTCCCCATAAATGGGGAGGTGAAGGATGGCCGAACTCACCTCAAACCATGCGAATAAGGGTCACCGCGTCTGCCTGACCGCTTCCCAGACGGCGATTCCCGCGCTGACGGCCAGGTTGAGTGAACGGGCTCCCGGTTGGATGGGGATAACCAAGCGCGCATCTGCGGCATCATGGACATAGTCGGGCGCACCGCTGGGTTCAGAGCCAAAAAGCAGGACATCGTCGGCCTGAAACCGGAAATCCTGCAGCGGCGTGGCCCCCTTGGTGGTGAACAGCACCTGTCGTCCGTTCGGCCTATCGCTTTGAAAAGACGACCAGTTCTCGTGTCGGGTCAGGTGCGAAAGGGGGCCATAGTCCAGCGCCGCGCGCTTCATGGCCCGGTCGTCAAAGGCAAAGGCCGTCGGCCCGATCACGTCCAGCGGCAGGCCGAAACAGGCGCTTAATCGGATGCAGGCCCCNACGTTCTGGGGAATGGCCGGTTGAAAAAGGGCGAGACGCATTCTAAGGCCACTCTACGCGCGGCCCGGGGTTGTCGCGGCTTAAATTGCGACTGTTTCGCAAGTAGCTTCCGCCACTTGACCGAAACCCAGCGCAAAGGGCCGCGCAGTCGCCAATATGGTGGGCCGACAGGTTTCAGACCGCGAGCTTCGCGGTGGTCGAGAGGTGAGACGTGGCCGAATCGGTCGTGACTGAGGGTGGGGGCGACGACGCAACCCGCCGCGACTTTATCCACATTGCCGCCGCATCCGCGGCGGTGNGTGCGACGGTTATGGCCGTATGGCCGCTGATCAATCAGATGAACCCGGCCGCCGATACCCTGGCTCTGGCGTCGATCGAATTCGACCTGACCAAGGTGCAGGAAGGCCAGCAGGTCGTCATCAAGTGGCAGGGCAAGCCGGTGTTCGTGCGCTATCGCACCCCGGCAGAAGTCCAGCGGGCCATTGCCGACAACACCGCGTCGATGAAAGAGCCTGCGACGGATCAGGAGCGGACCAAGCCCGGTCACGAGCCCTACCTGGTGGTCATTGGTTCGTGCACCCACCTGGGTTGCGTGCCGACGTTCGGCCAGGGTGACTACGGCGGTTGGTTCTGCCCGTGCCACGGCTCGCACTATGACGTCTCGGGCCGCATCCGGAAGGGGCCTGCCCCGAAGAATCTGGTCGTTCCGGATTATGAATATCTCTCTGATACGCGGGTGAAGATCGGCTGATGAGCGACCACGAAAGCACATACGTCCCGAAGACCGCGTTTGAGCGGTGGATGGACTCCCGCCTGCCGATCATTCGCTTCGGCATGGACTATGCCAACCTGCCAACGCCGCGGAACCTGAACTACTGGTGGACCTTCGGCGGCATCCTGGCCCTGTGTCTGGTCATCCAGATCGCTACCGGCATCACCTTGGCCATGCACTATGTGCCCAACACGGCCATGGCCTTTGAATCGGTCGAGCGCATCATGCGTGACGTCAACGGCGGCTGGCTGCTGCGCTATGTGCACGCCAACGGCGCGTCGATGTTCTTCATCGCTGTCTATCTGCACATGCTGCGCGGGCTCTATTATGGCTCGCNNAAGGCCCCGCGCGAGATGATCTGGATCGTCGGCTGCGTGATCTTCTTCTTGATGATCGCCACCGCCTTCCTGGGCTACGTCCTGCCCTGGGGCCAGATGTCCTTCTGGGGCGCTGAAGTGATCACCAACCTGATCGGGGCCATCCCGCTGGTGGGTGAGCCGATCCTGATCTGGCTGCGTGGCGGCCCGGCCATCGACAACCCGACGCTGAACCGCTTCTTCTCGCTGCACTACCTCTTGCCGTTCGTGATTGCGGGCTGTGTGGTGCTGCACCTGTGGGCCCTGCATGCCGCCGGTCAGAACAACCCGGTTGGCGTCCTGATCCCCAAGGACCGGACGGCCAAGGATACGCTCCCGTTCCACCCCTATTTCACGGTCAAGGACGGGTTCGCGATCATCCTGTTCCTGATCATGTTCTCAATCTTCGTATTCTACATGCCCAATGCATTGGGCCATGCGGACAACTACATTCCGGCCAACCCGCTGCAGACGCCGGCACACATCGTGCCGGAGTGGNTGCTGCCCTTCTATGCGATCCTGCGGGCCATCCCGGACAAGCTCGGCGGCGTGATCGCCATGTTCGGGGCCATCGGTGTGCTGTTCATCCTGCCGTGGCTAGATACGTCANAGGTACGCTCGATGCGCTACCGCCCGACGATGCGGACCTTCTTCCTCATCTTCCTGGTGGTCTGCTTCGGCTTGGGCTGGTGCGGAGCCCAGTTGCCGGACGCCCCGGTGATCGGGTCGTTTAAGACCTTCACCCTGTTCGATGGTGACCTGAACTCCTACCTGTGGCTGAACCGCCTGTTTACGGCCTACTATTTCGCCTTCTTCCTGGTGATCCTGCCACTGGTGGGCCTGAGGGAGACGCCGCTGCCGGTGCCGGCCACGATCGACGAGCCGGTGCTGACCGGATCGGACGCCAAAGCCGAGCAGAAGGTCTGAGCCCGATGATGAACCTCAAGACGAATGTTCGTGTCATGAAGTCGATGATTGCGGTGGTTGCTGCTGCTCTGGGGCTGATGGCGGCACAGCCGGCCCTGGCGGAGGGAGGACATTCCCTGCCGCTGAGCTCAGGCGAGTTCTCGTTCGAGNGGCCGTTCGGCACCTTTGATCAGGGGCAGCTACAGCGCGGCTACAAGGTCTATCGGGAGGTCTGCGCCAGCTGCCACTCTATGAACCTGATGCACTTCCGCACCCTCGGCGAGCGCGGCGGGCCGTTCTACAACCCGCATTACAGCAACCCGAACGACAACCCGATCGTGAAGGCGCTGGCCAGCCAGATCCAGGTCCCGGACATCGATTCCGAAACCGGTGAGCCGATCATGCGCGACGCCACGACGGCCGACCGTNTTCCCAATCCGTACCCCAACGCCACAGCGGCGGCGGCAGGCAACGGCGGGGCGGCCCCGCCGGATCTGTCGGTCATGGCCAAGGCACGCCATGGCGGAGCCAACTATATCTATTCGCTGCTGACCGGCTATCGAGCGGCACCTGCCGGGCTGACCATCCTGCCGACGCAGCACTACAACCAGTATATGGCGGGCGACCTGACCCCGTTCTGGACGGGCGCTGCCGGGCATGTCCCGCCGGGCGGCTTCATCGCCATGCCGGCGCCCCTGCAGAACGGTCAGGTCAGCTATGACGACGGCTCGGACCAGACGGTCGATCAGTACGCCAGGNACGTGGCTGCCTTCATCGCCTGGGCCTCGGAACCGCATCAGACGCAGCGCAAGCAGACCGGCATGNGGGTGATCATCTTCCTGTTGCTGTTCGCGGGCCTGACCTATGCCAGCTACCGCCGCATCTGGCGCGGAGTCGCCCACTAGGTCCGCCTTTTCCGGGCAAATCAGACAAGGCGTCGGACTTCGGTCCGGCGCCTTTTTCTTGGGCCAAGGCGCGCCTCAGCACCCAGCTTGACACCACATAAAAAGAACTTTACACAACAAAGCGCAATAAGGAGAAGCTCCATGCGCCGTGCCTTGCCCTCGCCTCCGCCGTCTTTGCCAGCCTGGCCCTGTTGGCCCCCGTTGCCCAGGCCGGTCAACCTGCCTCGCCATCATCACCGACGCAGAGCCAAGAGGCACCGCCGTCGGCCCAGCGCATGACGCGCCAACAGGCCATGGCGCGCCTGCAGTGGATGCACGGGGTCTGGTCCGGCCCCGCGTCGGGCACCAACCCGGACCGCAGCCGCTATGCCATCACCCAGACCGAGCGTATTGGCCCGATGCTGGGCGGCGATATTCTGGTGGTCGAGGGGCGCGGCTATCGCGATGACGGCTCGACCGGGTTCAATGCCTTTGCCGCCATCTCGTTCAACGAGGACAGCCAGACCTATGAGATGCGGGCCTACGCCATGGGCAATGCCGGGACCTTCCCGCTGACGGTCAACGATCATGGCTATGTCTGGCAGATCCCGGCGGGCCCTGGTTATGTGACCTATACGTCCACCTTTGATGGCCGCACCTTCCGCGAGGTCGGGGTCTTTTCCATGCAGGGCATTCCGCCCCAACAGATGTTCGAGATGAACTTGACCCGGCGCGGCGACACGGATTGGCCCGGTGCCGGAGCCGTGCAACCCTGAACGGCATCGTAGCGGCAAGGAGGCCAACTGACGCAGGCGGGGTTATCGACAGACGAGACCGGGGCCATTAGGTTCCGGCCCGCTGTTTGTGGATCCGGAGCCTTTGATGCGTTTGCCGTCGCTAGTCACCACCGCTGCCCTGGTATGTGCGGGCGTGTTGTCCGCCTGCGCCAGTCTGCCCGGGATGGGAGCCCCATCAGATGGACTGGCGTTCAGCGAAGCCCGTTTGATGCAGGACATCCGGGTAATCTCCGATGACAGCTACCTGGGGCGCGGCATTGCCACCGAGGGCGAGACCAAGACGGTGCAGCACTCGTCGACCAGTGCCCAGCTGGCGGGTTTTGGCCCGGGCGGCGAGAATGGCGGCTGGACCCAGGACGTGACCCTGAACCGCTTCACGGCCTCCAACATCCACGGCCTGCATTTCCAGGTCGGCGGCGAGACCGTGGTGCTGAATCAGGGACAGGACATTGTGGTCTCGACGCGCCTGCCTGGACACCATGTGATGCTGGATCATGTGCCGATGGTGTTCGTGGGCTATGGTATCAAGGCCCCGGAACGGAACTGGGACGACTTCAAGGGCATGGACCTGCGCGGCAAGGTGCTGGTTGTGCTGGTCAACGACGCAGACTTTGAAGAGCCCGCGCTGGACACGTTCGGCGGTCGCACCATGACCTATTACGGACGCTGGACCTACAAGTGCGAAGAGGCAGCACGTCAGGGCGCGGCGGGCATGATCATCGTGCACGAGACGGCCCCGGCTTCCTATGGCTGGGCCACGGTCAACAACTCCTGGTCGGGGCCGCAGTTCGACATCGTGCGCGAGAACGCGGCGGCCGAGCGCATCCCGATGGAAGCCTGGATCCAGCGCAACACGGCGGTGGATCTGTTCCGCCGGGCAGGCCTGGATTTCGAGGCTCTGAAGACCCAGGCCCGCAGCCGTGACTTCCGCCCGGTCGAGCTGGGCGATGCCACTTTCTCAGGCATGTTCGATGTCGCCACCAGCCAGGTCGTGACGCAGAATGTCATCGCCCGACTGGACGGCACGACCCACCCGGATGAGAGCATTCTTTATACCGGCCACTGGGACCACATCGGGGTCGGCGACCCGGATGCCAACGGCGACACCATCTTCAATGGTGCGGTGGACAATGCGTCGGGCACGGCGGGTCTGCTGGAACTGGCCCGCCATTTTTCGGCAGGCCCGCGGCCCGAACGCTCGATCGTGATGATCAGCTTCACCGCCGAAGAAAGCGGTTTGCTGGGCTCGGAGTTCTTTGCGGCGAACCCGGTCGTCCCTCTGGACAAGGTGGTGGCGGGCTTCAACATCGATGCGATGAATGTCTACGGTCGGGTCGATAACCTGGGCATCATCGGCTTTGGCCAATCGTATCTGGATGAGCTGCTGACCGCCGCCGCCGCACGCCAGGGGCGCGGCGTGACGCCGGACGAGAATCCCGCTGCGGGCAGCTATTTCCGCTCGGACCACTTCCCGCTGGCCAAGCGCGGCGTGCCGATGGCGTGCAGAGGGGGCGGTGAGTTTCGCGACGCGCCAACGGCGGATCGCGAGGCGCTACGCTCAGAATACGGCACGCGCCGCTATCACCAGGCCGATGACGAGATCCAGCCCGGCTGGGATCTGCGCGGCATGATCGAGGACCTGGAAGTGATCTATTGGATCGGCCGCGACCTCGCCAACAGCCGCGACTGGCCTGAGTGGAAGCCCACCAGCGAATTCCGCCATATCCGAGAGGCGTCCGACCGCTCGCGCCGTTAGGCGTCTCGGCCCCGTGCGGGGTGGCCCGCGACATGACGAAGATTTAAGGGACACCGCCCGGCGCGGTGCCTAATGTCCGGCAATTGTCCAGCCGGAGATTGCCCTCATGCTTCGTTCGCTCGCCACCACCTCCGGTGTTGTGGCCCTGCTTCTGTCTGCGGGTCTGGCCCAAGCCCAGGACATCTCTGCCCAGCGTTTGAGCGGCGGCATTCGCATTATCTCGGCCGATGATTTCCAGGGCCGACTGCCGGGCACGGATGGTGAGCGTATGACCCTGGCCTGGCTGCAGGCCCAGTATGAGGCCATGGGGCTGCAGCCGGGTGGCCCGGACGGCCAGTGGCTTCAGACGGTCGAGCTGAAGCGCTACACCCCCGCCCAACCCGCTACGGGCACATGGCGCGGCCCCGATGGTGAACACCCGCGACCGCGCCGAGGTTTGCTGATCCGCTCAATCTCAAACGACGGTCAGGCCGACATTCAGAATGCTGAGCTGGTGTTCGCTGGCTACGGAATCTATGCGCCGGAGCGCGGCTGGGATGACTATGGCGATGCCGACGTCAGCGGCAAGATCGTGATCGTGTTCGGCGGAGAACCGGAGGGCGAGCGGTTCAACGGCGACTATGCCACCACCTATCAGTCTGGTGCCTACAAGGCGGACGAGGCGTTCCGGCGCGGGGCCATTGGTGTGTTGACCGTGATGCCGATGGAATCGACCAACCCCCAGTGGGCCGGCATGACCGCAGGCATGGCGCGCCGCCGCACCCTGACGCCCGGTGCAGCCAATCTGGAAATCACCGGCACCGTCGCCCATGACCTGGCCCTCAAATGGGTCGAGGCGGCCGGCGTCGATTTTGGAGATCTGGCCAGCATGGCCAGCGGCAGCTTCAAGGCCCTGCCGGTCCCCGGCGTGAGCCTGTCGGTGCGCGCCTCGGAAAACATTGATGCCCTGGTGACGCACAACCTGCTGGCCCGGATTGAAGGCACGACGCGCCCGAACGAGACGATCATCTACTCGGCCCACTGGGACCATGTGGGGGTCAATGAAAATGCGCCGGGCGACGACAAGATCTGGAACGGGGCCTGGGACAATGCGTCGGGCACCGTTGGCGTGGTCGAGGTGGCCCACGCCTTTGCGGCCGGTCCGCGCCCGGAGCGCAGCGTGGTCTTTGCCCACATGGCGGCCGAGGAGATGGGGTTACTGGGGTCCTATGCCTACACCGCCGCGCCGGTCTATCCGCTGGAGACGACCGTGGCCGACATCAACATCGACATGTTGCCGCTGTCGGCCCCAACACGCGACATCGCCATCTTCGGCAAGGGCCAGAACGATCTGGAAGACCGGCTCGAAGTCCTGGCTGAGGCCGAGGGTCGCTATGTTACTGACGATCGGGAACCGGAGCAGGGCTACTACTACCGGTCCGACCATNTTCCCCTTGCTCGCGCCGGGGTCCCGGCCCTGATGCCCTGGCATGGTGTTGATCTGGTGGAAGGTGGCACGGAGGCGGGGCTTCCAGCCTATCAGTCCTATTTCGCGGCCCACTATCACAAGGCGGCGGACGAATGGTCGCCTGAGCTGGATTTCTCTTCGGCGGTTGAGAATCTGACGCTGCTGTATCGCCTGGGCCTGGACCTGGCCAATGGCACCGACTGGCCCGCCTGGAAGCCCACCAGCGAGTTCGCCCAAACCCGGGCGCGGTCTGACGCCTTTCGGCGGTAGCGGCAGGCGGCGGGCCGATCATGGGCGTGCTTGTGATCGGGGCCGGGGGCGTGTTTGGCCGCCACCTGGTCGAGGGTCTCCTGCGGTCCGGTATTCCGGTGGTCGTGGCGGGGCGTCGCCGTCAGCGCCTGGAAGCCTTGCGCGATGAGTTGACGAACAGCTTTGCGGGGGCTCAGGTCTCGCTCGCCGTGCTTGATACCGCCACGGTGGAACCCGCTGACCTTGCCGCAACCGGGGCCAGCGTCGTGGCTGATGCCGCCGGGCCGTTTCAGNGGGCTGAACCTCGAGTGGCACGCGCCGCGATCACGGCGGGCCTGCACTATGTCGACCTGGCCGACGGGCGCGACTTCGTGGCGGCATTTCCGAAGCTGGACGCCGCAGCACGGGCCGCGGGCGTGGTGGCCCTGACCGGATGTAGCTCGACCCCGGCCCTCAGCCAGGCCGTGCTGGATACGCTGACGGCGGGCTGGCGCGAGGTTCATGCGGTCGAGGTGGCCATCAGCCCCGGCGCGCGAGCGCCGCGCGGCCTGTCGGTGATGCAGGCGATCCTGAGCTGGCTGGGCCAGCCAATGCAGGTCTTTGAGACCGGGCGGTGGCAGACCCGTCAGGGCTGGAGCGGGCTCTATCGGCGCGACTGCGGCTCGGCTGGCCCGCGCTGGCTGTCCCTGTGCGAGACGCCGGACCTGGATCTGATCGTCGAGCGACTGAGGCCGCGCGACAGCGCCTTGTTCCTGGCTGGGCTGGAGCCGGGTGTGCTGCATCTGGGGGCCTGGATCCTGGCCCGGCTGGTGGCGCTGACAGGTCTATCCGCCGTGCCCCTGGCCAAGTTCCTGCTTGCGGTGGCCAAGCCCTTCTCGATCATCGGCTCGGACAGGNGCACCCTGCGGGTTGAGGTGACGGGATTGGCGGGGGATGGACGAGCCGTGCGGGCGCTTTGGCTGCTCGTCGCGCCACCGGGCATCGGCCCGGTCACACCCAGCCTGCCAGCCCTGGCGGCCATTCGCGCCATCCGAGCGGGTGCTGTGAGCCCCGGTGCCAGGCCTTGCGTCGGTGTCCTGTCCCTGGCTGCGCTGGAGGCGGAAATGGCTGTGCATGGCCTGCAGACCTCCAGCGTGGCCGAAGGTCAGGATTGAATCGGGAGCCAAACCCGTGATCGAGCGTTCCAAAGCGATGCGCACCGTTGTCCTGACAGCTATTCTGGTGGCCCTGGCGGCCTGTGACCGATCCCCATCGTCGGCTTCAGCCGCACCGGAGGCGAGCGAGCCAACCGCACAAACGGGCACTGTGCCGACGGCGCTGGTCGGCAAGTGGGCCGCCGATCCAGCCTGGTGCCCCAATGAGACCGGCGAGACACGCCCTATCGAGATCACGGCCACGCGCTTTGAGGGCTATGAGAACAGCTGTGCGGTGGTGGCTGTCACCGAACAGGCCGGGGCCTATGTGGCCGAGCTGAGCTGCCAGGCCGAAGGCCAGACGGTGACCGAGCGCACACGCTGGACGCTGTCCGGGCAGGTGCTGACCCAGAGCTGGCCCAGCGATCACCCGGCCGGTGCGGTTCAGTTCACCCGCTGCCCGGTGGTGACAACCCCGTCTAGCTGAACAGGAAGTGCATCACGTCGCCGTCCTTGACGACGTAGCTCTTGCCCTCGGCGCGGAGTTTTCCGGCCTCGCGGGCCTTGCTCTCACCGCCCAGGGCCACGAAGTCGTCGTAGGCGACGGTCTCGGCGCGGATGAAGCCCTTTTCGAAGTCGGTATGGATCACGCCCGCCGCTTGGGGTGCGGTGTCGCCGACATGGATGGTCCACGCCCGGGCTTCCTTGGGGCCGACCGTAAAGTAGGTCTGCAGGCCCAAGAGCTTGTAGGCCTCATGGATCAGGCGGTTCAGGCCCGGCTCGGCCAGGCCCATGCTCTCCAGGAACTCGGCCTGTTCGGCGTCGTCCAGCACGGCGATCTCGCTCTCGATAGCGGCAGAGATCACCACGGTTTCGGCCCCATCGGCCTTGGCCCGCGCGGCGACCTGGGCGGACAGGTCATTGCCGTCGGCGGCCGAGCCTTCTTCGACATTGGCGACATAGAGGGCCGGCAGGCTGGTCAGCAGCTGGAGCATGGCCCATCCCTTGGCGTCTTCCTTGGAGACCTCAGCCACACGGGCAGGCTTGCCGGCGCGCAGTTGGTCCAGTGCCAGATTAATCAGGCGCAGGGTCGTTTGCGCTTCCTTGTCGCCGCCCTTGGCTTTNTTCTCGACGTTGACGACGCGCTTTTCCAGGCTCTCCAGATCAGCCAGCATCAGCTCCGTCTCGATGATTTCCAGATCCGAGATCGGGTCGATTCGGTTCTCGACGTGGGTGATGTCATCATCGACGAAGCAGCGGGCGACGAAGGCGACAGCATCGCAATCGCGGATATTGGCCAGAAACTGGTTGCCCAGCCCTTCGCCCTTGGAGGCCCCGCGCACCAGACCGGCGACGTCGACGAAGGTGATCCGGGCCGGAATGATCTCCTTGGACCCGGCAATGGCCGCCAGCTTGTCGAGACGCGCCTCGGGCACAGCTACGTCGCCGGTGTTCGGCTCAATGGTGCAGAACGGATAGTTGGCGGCTTGCGCCGCCGCCGTCTTGGTCAGGGCGTTGAACAGGGTGGACTTGCCGACATTGGGCAGGCCGACGATTGCGACTTTCAGGGCCATGGTTTCCTGGGGGCTCGAACTGAGGGCGAGCCTTTAGCCGGTTCGGAGCCGAAAGTCAGGCCTCGATCAGATCAATCAAGTCGGCCCAGACACTTTCGGCCGTTGGCCAGCGCCCGGCNCCGCGTCCGCGACAGGTGAAGACGGTGCCGTCCTCGCAGATGACGCGCAGAGCATTCCATTCGTCGGGCAGGTCGGCAAACAGGGTGTCCTCGGCCACCGGGCGGAAGGTGATGTCGCAGCTTTGGGCGTCGGCACTAGCGATCTGACGCACCGGGCCTGTGGGCAGGACCGTTTCAGCTGACAAGGTCTGCCGTGTCGCCACGGGAGGTGCCTCGCCCCAGGCCAGGGCCGACAAAATGGTGATCTTGGCAACGGCGTCATGGCCTTGCAGGTCGGCCGACGGATCTTCCTCCGCAAAACCTCGGAACCGGGCATCAACGAGAGCATCGTTGAAGGCGCAGCCCTGGCAAAGCTGGTTAAGCAGAAAATTGACCGTGCCGTTCAAAACGCCTTCGATCCGCGCGATCGGCGCATGGTTGCGGGCACGCAGCAGCGTCTCGATGACCGGGGTCCCGCCGCCCACCGCCGCCGAATAGGCCAGAGTTACGCCGTGGGCCTGGGCCAAAGCCGAAAGCTCGTTCAGGCGGCTGCCGACGGCCTGCTTGTTGGCGCTGATGATCGAGGTGCCCTGGGCCAGCGCCCGGCGTGTCAGATCCAGGCCCGCTTCCGCATCCGACAGACAGTCGAGGATGACGTCGGGGCGGGTGGCCAGCAGACGGTCGGCATCGCTATGCAGGATGCTGGGGTTCGGCTGGGGCTCACGGGCACGGGCCGGATCGCGTACCAGAACGCCGACGACCTGAAAGCGGGGATCCTCGGTCAGGCGGGCATAGAGCCCNCCGCCGACCACACCGCAACCGGCGATGGCGACACGCAGGGGCCTGGCGGGCGCAGGCTTTGCCTCTCGCGTGGCAACCTGACCGGGCACCAGCACGACCGGCTCATACCAACTCAGGCGCATGGGGGCGGCAATGACGGCTCCCAGACCGATGTGGTCACAGTGGCGGGCCAGGTCCTCGACCGGGCCAGACACGACCGCAACGGCGCGGCGGCCCAGCCGGGTCTGGCGATAGAAGTCGCTGGCGGCGTCGCGGAGGCTGCGCTCATCGGTCAACGACAGGTGCAGCAGCGCCACGGCGTCGGAGGCCGGCGTGCGTCGGCCAGCGAGCGGGCTGAGGGCGATCAGAGCGGTCATGGGGTCCTCACGCAGCTTTCGCTTCGGGGGTGGCGGTCAGGGCTGCCGGAATGGCGCTGAGGGCCTGGGCCAGGTCAGATTTCAGGTCGTCGGCGTGTTCCAGTCCGATCGACAGACGCACCAGGCCATCGCCGATGCCGGCAGTGCGGCGGGCCTCAGGATCCATGGCGGCATGGGTCATCAGGGCGGGATGGGCGATCAGGCTTTCAACCCCGCCCAGCGACTCCGCCAGAGTGAAGATGTTCAACTGTTCGGCAAAGGCGCGCACGGCGTCGATGCCGCCATGCAGCTCGACACTCAGCATGGCTCCGAAGCCCTTNTGCTGGCGGGCGGCCAGATCGTGATTGGGGTGCGACTTCAGGCCCGGATAGTTGACGCATCGCACCTGGGGCTGGGCTTCCAGCCACTCGGCCAGGGCCTGGGCCGAGGCTTGCTGACGCTCGATGCGGGCAAACAGGGTGCGCACCCCGCGCAGGGTCAACCAGCTGTCGAAGGGCGAGCCGGTGGTGCCCAGGCAGTTGGCCCACCAGGCCAGCTGGGTCAGAAGTTCGGCATCGGCGGCCACCACCGCCCCGCCCACCACGTCCGAGTGGCCGTTGATGTATTTGGTGGTTGAGTGGATGACCAGATCGGCCCCGAGCGCGATGGGGTTCTGCAAGGCGGGNGACAGGAAGGTGTTGTCAACGGCAGCCAGCGCCCCGACCGCCTTGGCTTGGGCGCAGATAGCGGCAATGTCGACCACGCGGAGCAGGGGATTGGACGGGGTCTCGATCAGGATCAGCCGGGGCTTGAGGGCAAAGGCCTCGGCCAGGGCATCGGCATCGCCCTGATCGACGAACAGGACGCTGAAGTGGCCGCGCTTGGCCCGGGCGGTCAGCAGACGGTGCGTGCCGCCGTAGCAGTCGTGGGGNGCCAGCAGGAGATCGCCGGGCTCCAGCACACTCAGGGCCAGATCAACCGCAGCCATGCCGGTAGCGGTGACGACCGCGCCAGCACCGCCTTCCAACTCGGCCAAGGCATCGGCCAACAGGTCCCGGGTCGGATTGCCAGAACGGGTGTAGTCATAGCGGCGCTTGCCCTCNAGGCCGTCGAAGCTGAAGTTCGAGGACAGAAAGAGCGGCGGGATGACCGCGCCGTGCGTCGGGTCGGCATTGATGCCGCTGCGACAGATGCGGGTCGAAGGGCAACAGTTGTCGTCGATGGAGCGGGTCATGCGGCGAGGTCCTTGAGAGAGGCAGTCAGGGAGACAGGGCAGAACGCAGGGCGTCGGAGACGAAGCTGCGCTCCTTCAGAAAGGCATCGTGGCCGAATAGGGAGGGGGCCTCGATAAGGCGCTCCAGCCGGGCTAGGCGTTGGGCCAGGGCACGGCTGTCCTCGACTGGCACCAGCTGGTCTGAGGTGAACCCTATGACGGTGGCGGAAACGCTCAGTGCTTCGGGTTCGACCGTGTGGCGATCCAGNGAGTCTGACAGGCTGATCCAGCGAGCCGTGGAGGTGGCATCACGATAAGCATCGCCACGGGCCACCAGATAGTCGCAGATACCGAAGGTCTGGCCGGCCCGCTCGGGACTTGGGGCACCGCCAAAGCGCAAGTCGAACTCCTCGCGCGAGCGATAGGTCGCCATGGCCAGCTGCCGCGACAGGGCGATGGCGTCCTGCTCAAAGCCGTGCGTTCGTCCCAGGGCCAGCAGGCGGCGCTGGATTCCGCGCCAGGCGGTCGCGGCCGGATGGGCGCGGTGGGCAGCGGAGATAACCGTCAGTTGGCCAATCAGGTCGGGAAATAGCTCGGCAAAGGCCAGGCCCACACAACCACCATATGAAGCCCCGACAAAGGCATCGATGCGGGCGTCGCCAAGGGCCTCCAGCACCAGGGCCAGCAGACGGGCCTGATCGTGGGTGGTGATGGTCACGACATCGGCCTGATCGGCGGTCGGCAGCCAGTCGACGGCCAGGACGCGGACACGACGGGTATCAATCGGGCCGGCATCTCGCACGGCCCAGCTCCACCAGCCTTCGGCGGTCTCGGTATCAGCCACGGCGCGCCCTGCCGAAATGCCGCCAGCGGCCACGATGAGCGGGCCGGCCTCAGGTCCGTGCAGGCGGGCCTTGAGTGTGGACGTCGATAGCCGGTCGCCCGAGGCCAGGACGAACTCGGTCGGCAGGGCAACCTCGACCTCACGCACGAGGGCACAGGCTTCGGAAGAAAGCGAAGCGATCTTTGCAGCGGTGACGCCCATGGCCGTCTCAAGTCCCGCTCGCCAAGCACTGCATGCGGATGAGAAGACCCGTGAAGCAACCTGGGCACCCGAGGGCACCTGATCCTTCACTCATCTCTCGCGGCTCTGGAACAGAACCCCGCAGGAGTTGGCACCATCTCCAGAACTGGGTAGTTCTGGCAGGTTGCCCGGCGTCAAAGGGCCTATCCCTCAGCCGGTCTTGATGAGTGATCTAAGGCTGACGGACAGGGGGTATATCCGTCAAGTGGGGATCGAAAATTATTTTTGGCCCGGCGTTTCGGTCCCCGATTCGACCTGCGGCAAGCGCACTTCGGCCTGCACTGTCTTTGCCGCAATGCGTTGAAATCAAGGGTAAGTGAAACAACATCACCGGCGACCAAGGGGCGTGTCAGGTTCATCAGCATGATGTGGTTTTGGCCCGGTGCCAGGGTCACTGGCTGATTCAAAGGCAAGCTCAGCCCGGCTTCCACCGGTGCCATGCTCATCTGCCCGTCGGAGCTCATGCCGCTGTGAATTTGGACCGAGGCGGCGGCCGGGCTAGCCACCCCATAAGGGTTTCCGCCGCCCCCTTGGCCTTGAGTGTCATGTAGCAGGCCCCGGTGTGCGCCCCGTTCGGGGTCGGCCGACACCAGACATCGGTGACCTCGACGACAGCCTCACCTGCATTGGCCTTGTCCGTTTTGTTCTTGTCGTCGGGACCGGCACCACAGGCCGTCAACGCGAGGGAACAGACGGCCATTGCGGTCGTCAGGGAAAGGCGGTGGAGTAAGCGGGACATATCCATCTTTTGGGTCTTAAGCCGGACTTGCGGCGAAGCAAGGGCGAACCTCCCTAGGAGGCACCATCACTCGCGTCTCGGGCGATTTGCCGCGGGCTGATNTTGGGCGCCGGGGCGAGGCGCAGGACCTCGGCCTGGTAGCGATCATCTTGCCCNCCTACAGCGAACGGAAGAGCCTCAGCGCAGGCGCTCAGCATCGGCTCCAACCAGGCAAGATCGGCCTTGTGGAAGTCGCTGAGAACGTGGCTATGGACCAGCTGTGGCTCACCGGGGTGCCCGATGCCCATGCGGGCGCGGCGGAAGTCGGCCCCCAGGTGGCTGATCAGGGAGCGCACCCCGTTCTGACCGGCCGCCCCGCCACCGGTCTTCATGCGGAAGCGCCCGGGGGCCAGGTCGATCTCATCGTGGAAGATCAGGATGTCGGCCACCGGCACCTTGAAAAAGCGGGCTGCCTCGCCGACGGCTCGTCCACTTTCGTTCATATAGGTCTGGGGCTTCATCAACAGGACCTTGAGACTGCCCCCGTCTGCCGTTTTGACCTCGCCATCGCGCAGTACGGACTGGAACTTGGCCCGCTCCGGCCCGAACGACCAGCGTCGCGCGATCTCGTCCACGGCCATAAAGCCGATGTTGTGGCGGTTCTTNTCGTAGCGGGGACCCGGATTGCCCAGGCCAGCAATAATCAGCATGGCGCAGCTCCCAGAAAAAAACGGCCCATCTCCGACAGGACATGGGCCGCTCCATCGACGGACGTGCTCGTTATGGAGCCCGTGGATCGGGCAATCAGCCCTCTTCGCCGGCTTCGTCGTCCTTCTGGGCGGTGGCCGGAACGTCGTCGGCAACAGCCTCATCAGCGGCGTCTTCCGACTTNGCGGCCGACGAGGACTTGATCGAGGCGATCACGAAATCACGATCGGTGATGGTCGGCTCGCAGTTTTCTGTCCCCTTCAGGTCGGTCCAGCGAATGATGTCGCCGAGCACGTGCCCGGCCAGGTCAACGACGAGCTCTTCAGGGATCTTGTCGGCGCGGACCTTCACCTCGACGGTGTGACGCACCACTTCCAGCGACCCGCCCTGACGGAAGGCCTGGCAGTTTTCTTCATTGGCAAAGTGCACCGGCACTTCGATGGTGATGACCTGCTTTTCGTCGACGCGCATCAGGTCGAAGTGCAGCGGACGGTCGGTGACCGGATGGAACTGCACATCGCGGGCGATGACCGGCTGGGTCTCTTCGCCATACTTCAGCGTCACCAGGTGCCCCAACAGCTTGCCGGTGTAGAGCGACTTGCGGAAGTCTTTCTCGTTGACCGAGATCGGCACGGGGGCCTTGTCGCCACCATGCAGGATGCCCGGAACGACGCCGGTGCGGCGGGCAGCGCGGGCGCCACCGGTGCCAACGCCCTCACGGACGTCAACGTTGAGAATAATGTCCTCGGCCATCTGGCTCGCCTCGATAAACAGAAACGCCGCGCACCGCGCGGCGGGGATGAACCCTCAAAATCAGGAGCGCGGGCTAATACACGCTTGATCGGCCCTGTGCAACCGCCTGAGGCGTTTCGAATGCCTCAGGCGGTCGATTCCGGTGATCGGGTCAGTTCGGTGACGCGCTATAGGGCCTTGGACCGGAGGTTGCGGTTGGGGCTGCGGTCGACTGTTGCGGAGCCGGAACGGGCGTTTGCACGGGTTGCGGCGCGGTGCCCGAGGCGCTGCTGTAGGACTGACCTGAGGCCGCCAGAGGTTGGCTCGACAGGCCCTGGGCCGTGCAGGTGGCCAGATCGCGGGCCACATGTCGACCGATGCAGAAAATATCCTCGTAGCTGGGCCGAGAGGCCGCCAGGCACTGATAGAGCATCAGCTTGGACATGTTGAAACAGAACTCATTGTTCGATTCGAGNGCCAGCCCACTGGTGTAGCTGCGGAAGTCCTCGCCACCGGCCCCNAGAATGGCCAGGGCCGCAATGGCCAGGGGNCGAGCAACCACCGGCGTATAAGGCCCGCGGGCATAGCCGTTGGACACGGACAGGCCGCTGCCCGAATGGGCTGCGTTGAACAGGGCCCGGGCCTCATCGACCACCGGGCTCATGGGCCGGGCGGACAGATCCTTGACTGTCTGGAGCCGACCCTCACGGTTGGTAATCGGGCGTGTGGCCCAGCTCCGGCGCGGGTCGGACCGGCCCTGGATCGTATAGGCGTCCTCTTCGACCGCAGCGGCGACCGCAGCCATGGCCTGCGAATCGCGCCCCATGGTGGCGGTGATGATGCCGGCGGAATCGGCACCGGGCAAGGCCACGGCATAGCTGGGATCAGAAAGAATGCGGCTGACCAGCGCCTGACGGCCCGCCGGGTCGGCGGCGTAGGTGCGCACACCCTGAACGAACTGTGGCGACTGCAACGCCAGGATGGCCCCATAGGCGATCATGCCACGGGACAGTTGGCGGGGTTCATAGGAGGCCCCTCGCCGCAGGGCGGATTGCACCGCCTCGGCATCGGGAAATCCGGCACGAATCTGTTGGGCATCGCGCATGAAGGCGATGTAGATGGCCGCTGAATCCGCCATTTCGGAGTTCAGCGCCAGGGGCGGAGGCGGTGCGACTGGAGCGGGCGCAGCCGCGACTTCGACAACGGGCGGCGGAGCCTCAACTTCATCGGTGGCGCAGGCTGACAGGACGGCCAGGCCCGCCAGAAGGGTGATGTGCGCAGCGCGCGCAAAAGGCTGATCATGAAACTCTCCCCAATGCGTCTCAGGCGCATTCTTCCAACCCTATGCAGGTTGCATGCCTGATCTAGTCCATCTCAAGGCATTCGAAAATCTAATCAAAAAGCTTTGATACCGACNNCTCGTTGGCGATTCTGCGCACCGCTTCGCCGATCAGGGGTGCCGATGAGACCCGGCGNATCTTGGGGCAGTTTAGCACTTCGTCCGGCTGTTCGATGGAGTCGGTGATCACCAACTCCTTCAGCGGACCCTCGGAAATGCGCTGAACGGCCAAACCTGACAGGACCCCGTGGCTGATGTAGGCCGACACTTCTGTTGCGCCATGCTCGATCAGAGCCTTGGCGGCGTTGATCAGAGTGCCGCCGGAATCGACGATATCGTCAAACAGGATGCAGCGACGCCCGGTCACATCGCCGATGATATTCATGACTTCGCTTTCGCCAGCCTTGGGGCGGCGTTTGTCGACGATGGCCAGATCCGCATTCAGACGGCTGGCCAACGCACGGGCCCGCACCACCCCGACGTCAGGCGAGACGATCATCAGCTCCGATGACTTGGCGTAATGCTCCTTGATGTCCTGAACCAGGACCGGCGTGGCCAAAAGATTGTCGGTGGGAATGTCAAAGAAGCCCTGGATCTGACCGGCGTGCAAATCCATGGTCAAAACCCGATCGGCCCCGGCTCGGGTGATCAGATTGGCCACCAGTTTGGCCGAAATCGGGGTGCGTCCGCCGGTTTTGCGATCCTGGCGGGCATAGCCGAAATAGGGAATCACTGCGGTGATGCGTCGGGCGGATGCACGCACCAGGGCGTCTGTGATGATCAGCAGCTCCATCAGATTGTCGTTGGCTGGATAGCTGGTCGACTGGATGACGAACACATCCTCGCCGCGCACATTCTCCTCGATGACAGCAAANACCTCGTTGTCAGCAAAGCGTTTGACCTGTGCCTTGGTCAGCGGAACATCGAGGTGATCTGCAATCGCCTGGGCCAGGCTGCGGTTGGAGTTTCCTGAGAGCAGCTTCATGCCGGTCATCCTTTCGCCGTCATCCCGACGCCAATGGGCAGGGCGTTCCCATGTTGGGGCGCAGGATATGGCGCGCTTCTTTAACAGCGACGGGCCGGGCTTCAACCCGCAAAGGCCGTCTTTAAGGCGTTTGACACGTTGGCGTGTCGGACCCGCTGCTATAAGAGGGCGTCTTCGTCACGTTGTGAGGTTGCCTTTGCCCGCCGTTCCGTTCCGTTCCGGTCTCATTCTGGCCCTGCTGGCCGCTACGACCCTGGTGTCTGTCGGCTGTGCTGGAAAGCCGCGTGTCCGCCTGGCCTATGAAGAGCGCCCGGTCGAGCAACTCTACAACACCGGCTATCAGCGTCTGGAAGCCAAGCGCTGGAATGATGCGGTGGACTACTTCCAGGAAGTGGAGCGCCAGCATCCCTATTCGGAATGGTCGCGCCGGGCCATCCTGATGCAGATTTATGCCTACTATCAGGGCAACGACTACATTGAAGCCATTGTTGCGGCGGACCGGTTCATCCAGCTTTTCCCAGGCAATCCCTCAGCGGCCTACGCCTATTACATGAAGGCGATCTGCAACTTCGAGCAGATCACCGATGTCGGTCGCGATCAGGGCTATGCCCAGCTGGCCCTGGAGGGTTTGCGCGATGTGGCCCGTCGCTATCCCGGCACGGCCTATGCGTCGGACGCCCTGGTCAAGGTCGACATGGTCAATGACCAGCTGGCCGGCAAAGAAATGGCGATAGGCCGCTATTACCAGCGAGCGGACCAGCCGCTGGCCGCTATCAATCGCTATCGCACCGTCATCGACAATCAGGCCTATCAGCGAACAAGCCACACGCCGGAGGCCNTGTATCGGCTGACGGAAGTCTATCTCGGCATGGGCCTGCGTGAAGAAGCGACGCGCAATGCGGCCGTCCTGGGCCACAACTTCCCGGGCAGCCCCTGGTATGCCGAGGCCTATGCCTTGCTGCAGGAACAGGGCGAGACGCCAGAGATTGTGCCGACCGGCCAGCGCGAAAGCTGGTTGCGGCGGTTGATCCCGGGCTGAGTTCGGCCGATCCGTCAGGTTCGGTTCTTGTCTGGGCAATGGGCTTGTCCCCGTGCCGGGTTTGTTCGCATTCTGGTGTCTCGACAGCCATGACGATTCGCCGTGTCCCAGACCAATCACCTTCAGATGCCCCCACTGCCCGGACGTGAGCCATGCTGAACGGCCTGTCGATCCGCGATATCGTTCTGGTGGAGGCGCTGGACCTGGAGGTGGGCCGAGGTCTGACGGTTCTGACCGGCGAAACCGGGGCCGGGAAGTCGATTATCCTGGATGCGCTTGGACTGGCCACGGGCGGGCGCAGCGATGCAGGGCTGGTGCGTGCCGGTCGGCCCCAGGGATCGGCGACGGCCCTGTTCACTGCGCCGGACGATGCGGAGCTGCTGGCCGATCTGCAGGATCGCGGTCTGGAGGTCGCTGCCGGCGAGGAGTTGGTATTGCGCCGGGTGGTCGGCGCGGATGGCAAGAGCCGGGCCTTCATCAATGACCAGGCGGTGCCGATCGGCACCCTGAAGTCGGTGGGGCAAGCCCTGATCGAGGTTCATGGCCAGCACGAGACGGTTGGATTGCTGGACTGGAAGACCCACCGGGCGCGGCTTGACGGGTTCGGGNGCACGAGGCCCNTGCTGGCACAGGTCGCCACCGCCTCAGCTGCCGTCCAGACGGGCCGAGGCCGGGTCGAGACCCTGAAGGCAGAGGCGCAAGACGCCGCCCGGCACCGCGAGGAACTGGTCGGGAGCCTGGCGGAACTGGACAGCCTGGATCCGCGTCCCGACGAGGAGGCGGACCTGGCCGGGGAGCGTGCGCTGCTGGGGGCCGCAGAAAAGGCTATCGGCGATCTGAAGGATGCCCAGGACCAGCTGGGTGGCGACACCCTGACGCGAAAGGTGGCCTCAGCTCTGCGGGCCGTCGAGCATGCGCGGCAAAGGGCCGGGCAAGCAGGTGCCGACGGCAGCCATCCGGTCATACAGCGCCTGGGCGAGGCTGCCGAGGCTCTGGACCATCCTGTCGNNGAGGCTCAAGAGGCCCTGGCCGCCATCGATGCGGCAGCGGACGCCTTTGAGTTCGAGCCGNGCCAGCTGGACCGCACCGAAGAACGGCTGTTTGCCCTCCGGGCCATGGCTCGCAAGCTGAACACCTCCGTCGAANCTTTGCCGGTGCTGCGCGAGCGCTTTCGAGAGCAACTGCGGCTGATCGAGGACGGCGAGGGGGCCATTGCCCGGGCGGAGCTGGCAGCAGCTGAGGCGCGGAAGGCCTATGACGCCGTGGCCGCAGAGTTGAGCGTCTCACGCACCCACGCCGGCCAACGCCTGACTGAGGCGGTCATGGCCGAGCTGGCCCCGCTCAAGCTGGAGCGGGCCCGGTTCCGGGTCGAGTTGCAGCCGGTTGAGGGCGGACGGAGGGGGCCTNCAGGGCCAGAAACCGCGCGGTTCCAGATTGCGACCAATGCCGGCACGGACTTTGGCCCGCTGGATGCCATAGCCTCCGGCGGAGAGCTGGCGCGCTTTGCCCTGGCCTTGAAAGCTNCGCTGGCTGGCCGTGAAGGCCAGATGCAGCCGGTGATGATCTTCGATGAAGTGGACCAGGGCGTCGGCGGGGCCGTGGCCGAGGCTGTCGGAGATCGCCTGCGTCGTCTGGCCGACGGCGCGCAGGTGCTGGTGGTGACCCACAGCCCGCAAGTGGTTGCGGCCGGTCACGGCCACTGGAAGGTGCGCAAGGCCGAAGCCGATGGTGTCACCACCACGACGGTAGATATATTGGATGCTGACGCCCGCCGCGAAGAGGTTGCCCGCATGCTGTCCGGGGCCACGATCACCGACGAAGCGCGGGCGGCGGCGGATGTGCTGATCGGCTAGGACCAGATTCAGGGAGGCACACCATGCCAGACGACACAAGTCCGCCCGTCGGCATGGTCGACAGTCTGNTTGGGGCAGGGGGAGGCCCGACCGAAGAAAGCCTGGCGTTTGCCCAAGCCTACATGGTCGAGGGTGAGATGGATCCCGCAGTGGTGGCCGCCATTGTCGATCCCGAAATGCCGCCCGCCGCGTCGAGGCAGCGGTGGCCCTGCGCGCGCGACTGGCCAGCGTTGAGCCACTACCGCGATGCCAATGCCGCCCTAAAGGGGCAGCCTGTAGCGGTATTCCTCGGCGACTCTATCACGCAGTGGGGTATCGCCCAGCCAGAGCTGTTCACCGGCGGGATCGTCAATCGCGGCATCAGTGGCCAGACCAGCCCGCAGATGCTGCNNTTCATGGCCGATGTCGTGGCCCTGAAGCCGAAGTTTGTCCATATCATGTGCGGAATCAATGATGTGGCGGGCAATACCGGGCCGACGACACCCCAAGACTATCAGAACAACATCCTGGCCATGCTGGCCTTGGCACGCACGCACGGGATCGACGTGATCCTGGCCAGCCTGACCNCCATTCGAGGTTTCTCCTGGTCGCCAGAAATCAGCGATCCGCAGGTGAGGGTGGCGGAGCTGAACCGGTGGTTGAGGGACATGGCCACCGAGCGGGGCCTGATCCATGCCGACTATGCGTCGGTGCTCGCCGACGCCGAGGGCCTTCTGAGGATGGACTATGCCCGGGACGGGGTTCACCCGCATGCCGCTGGGTATCAGGCTATGCGGCCGGTCGCCGAACGGGCGCTGGCGGCGGTCAGGGCGCGGTGGGGCGAGCCCACTCCATGACCAGAAACCAGGGCGCACGGTTGTAACGGGCCACACGCTCGGCCGGACCGGCCGGATCGGCAGCGGGTTCGTCGAAATGGGTCAGGACCAGTCCCTGTTCCAGCAACATCCGCATATAGGTCGACAGCGGCCGGTGGTGGTTGCGGATGCGGATGCCGCGCCATTCGATCCAGGCCGAGGCCTCGGTCAGATAGTGATCCATGGCATAGGCCATCTTGCCGTTGAGCAGGCGCTTCCACCCCAGGCCGTCCTGGGCGGCGGTGTTGAAGCCATTGAGATTGCCGATCAGCAAGCGCCCGCCGGGCTTGAGCATACGGACCATTTCCGGGATCGCCTGATTGAGGTCCGGCATGTCGATCATGCTTAGATAGGCCACCACCAGGTCAAAGCTGACGTCTTCAAATGGCAAGGCCTCGGCACCGGCCACGTGATACCGACCGCCCGGATCCTGGCGGCGCGCCTGTTCGATCAGCGGCACAGTAGGATCCACGCCGACGACCGTGATGCCGCGTGAGGCCAGCATGCGGCAAAAACGCCCNTCGCCGCAGCCGACATCCAGCACCGTCTGCGGGGCAAGTGCCTCAACCCTGGCCAGCATCGGCCGGTCCAGCACAAAGCGGCGACCAAAATCGCCCNNTTCGCCCATGTCGGCAATCCAGGCATTGGCCGAGTCTGTCCAGCCATCTGTCATGGGTGCTCTGGCCGGGATCACACTCCCAGGATCCAGCCTTCTTCGGTTTCGACCTGCTGGACCAGAGCGTCCTTGGCCCCCTTNGGCGCGGCGAACGCGACCGAGAGAGTGCCCGCCTCGTCCAATNNTCTGGCGAAGTGCCGCGCGCAGGCGGCAACACGCGCCTGATCCTTGAACTCGCCCGACGCCGGCTTGGACGGATAGAGGGACGGCCAGACCTCGGCCACCAGCACCGACAGGGGCGCGACATCGGCGGGTTCCAGCGCTTGCCAGCCGGTGCCGAATGGCCAGACGGCGGCGGAACTTCCCAGACGGTCCAGCAGGCGGCGCAGCATGGGGATGCCGATCAGCGTCAGGCCACCCACCGCACCGGCCCCGTGCATCTGCCACACCGGCTTGGGCTGTAGCTTGCCCTTGGCGGCGGCCTGTTCGGTGGCACGGTANTCCGGGATGTCGGCCCCGCACCCTNNCGGGGGCTTGGTGGTGGTCAGCCATTTCTGGGCCTGAGAGGCCGGTGCCCCNCAGAATGGCCACGGCTGATCGGTCATCAGCCGGTTCATCTTGGCGGCGACCTGATAGCGGTTGTTGGTGTTGTCTGCCTTGTCGACCACGTTGGACGACAGGAACTTGCCTGTCGTCTGCCAGGGGTCAGCGCTNGAAGATTCCAGCTTCAGCCGCGCAGCGGTTCCGGCCGGCAAGCCGAACGGGAAATCAAACCCNAGCAAGACCCGGTCGCCGCGCTTGGCGTGTTCGGCCAGCAGATCGGCCAACATCTTCTCGCCCTCGGCGCGCGTGGCAGCATTGTGGGTCTCGACATACAGACGGAAGCGCACATCACGCTTGGCTACACCGAACCAGATCGAACCATCGCCCAGCTTCTTGGTCTCGGCGGCGGTCCAGTTGGCGATGATGTAGGCGTCGAACAGGCGGGCCACAGGGCGCTCCGAGCAGGCAAGGGAAAGTCGGACGCGCTTCTAGCGGACACCATTGCCGGGCGGAAGGGCGACGTGCGGTCTCACCCCCTTTTGATCAGGGCTTGATCAGCGCTTCGACGTGCGAGAGCCAGCGGCGCGCCAGACGTAGCGCTTCCCTGAAGTCAGGCTCNGAGTTTGCGGGCTGACGGGATAACGGGCATCGTAGGGTCAGTTCGAACTCCGGGTCCCGGGCATCGGCGAACATCAGGCGCAGTGTGACCTGGTTGGCATCCGGGGCCATGACGTCCATGTCGCGGCGCGGTGCGGCGCGGCTGACGCGGGCGATGACGGCCCCGTCGACGATGACCTCTGCCCCGTCAATCTCCTGAACGCCATAGATCAGACCGTGGGCCCCATTGTTCCATAGCACGGCAAGCTGTCCCTGATCGAAGTCGATACCGGCGGCGCGCCCNTCCTGCGGTGCCCAGGCCTCGGCCTGTGGGGGCGGCCCNAGGGTCTTGAACATCGCCCGGTGCAGGCGTCGGTTCGGCTCCATCCACCAGCTCAGCGCCATGGCCCCGACGGTCAGCGCGGCGGCCCCGAGGATGATCAGCAAGATCAGTCGGATGGCCTCGCCCACGGGATCAGTCCTCGACCTCAATGACCACCGGAACGTGATCCGAGGGCTTGTCCATGTCGCGCGCGTCGCGGTGGGTTTCGATGCCGATGAAACGGTCGGTCAACTGCGGTGACATCAGGTGGAAATCGATGCGGATGCCATGATCTCGCTGCCAGGCTCCGGCCTGATAGTCCCAGAAGGTATAGCTGCCCGGGGGCTGATGGCCGACGGTTCCGGCTTCGTAGAGGCCGAGGTTCTGGAGTGATTGGAAGGCGGCCTGGCTCTGGGGCTGGTAGAGCGCATCACCGGTCCAGGTCGAAGGGTTCTTGGCGTCGGCGGGGGTCGGAATGACGTTGTAGTCCCCGCACAGAACGAAGGCTTCCTCGAGCGCCAGCAGGTCGCGGGCATGGGCGTTCAGGCGACCGAACCAGTCCAGCTTGTGGGGGTGNGGCGAGTCGACCGGGTTGCCGTTGGGAAGATAAAGGCCGCCGACACGCACCGGCCGGGGTGCCTCGACCAGCGCCTCGATATAGCGTGCCTGGACGAACTCAGCCTCGACGCCCGACTGGTCGATGCCCGGCAGACCGCGCCGCACATCGCTGAGGGGATATTTCGATAGAAGCGCCACGCCGTTGTAGGTCTTCTGGCCGTGGGTTTCGACATTAAAGCCCAGGGCCTCGAATGGCTCGCGCGGGAAGGCGTCGTCGACGCATTTGATCTCCTGCATCGCCAGGACATCCGGCTGGGCCGCTTCAACCCAGGCCAGCACGGTCTGAAGTCGCGACTTGATCAANTTGACGTTCCAGGTGGCGATGCGCATGACGTGCAGGCTAGTGCGCGTCGGCACCGGGCCTCAAGCGGTTTTGCAATAGTGAGGCGACAAGCTAACGGCCCCACACCATGGGTGCGGGGCCGCTTGCATCATCTTTCAGCTGCACAGGTGCCTACAGCTGACAGCCGCGATTGCCTTCGCGTCCGATGTTGGCCGCTTCGGTGCAGGTCAGCACTTCGCGCGTTTCAAACTCGGGGCTGACACGGACGAACCAGCCGCTGCCATCCTGACACTTCAGCTCGAAGATGAACTGGCGGCGGGCATCGATCCCCACCCGTCGATACTGGCTGACGTCGCAGGCCGAGGCCGCGGTATTGGCGACCATGGGGCGCCAGGCAGACAGGCGTTCGCTGGCATCGGTGAAGCGGCAGGTCAGATTGTCCATCGTCAGATACCAGCAGGGCATCTTGTTCCAGGACCCATCGGTCTCCCGCGAGAGCCAGTAGCCATCGGCACCGGCGCAGCCGATCTCATAGTTGCCGACGCGCACGGCACTGGCCTGGTCCACGGTGCACGATACGCCCGCTGCCACCGCATACTGGCGAATGACACGCAGGGCATCCAGATTGACCGGCAAGGTGCACTGTTGACCGGCGGTCGCATTGGGGTCGGCCAGACGCGCCTGCTCAGCGGCACCCAGCAGCTCGACGCAATCATAGGTCTGGGGCGGGGTCGAGTTGACGACAATGTAGCCGGGCCCGGTCGCACAGGCCACCTCGAACATGGCAGCCCCGGTGTCGGGNGTGACTCCGAGCGCTGCCGCTTCGGTCGCCTGACAGGACAGACCTGCAGCGGTTGCNTGCCGCCTGGGCTTGCTGGCGATCTGTTCGGGATTTGGGGCCGGGGGCCGACGGCGGCGGTCGCGGTTGTTGTCGCCCGGTCGGACCTGCGACTGGTTGGATTGGACCGTCGAGGGCGCGACTGTGGTGCGCTGGTCGCCGCGATCGGACCGCTGGCGCTTGTTGCCAGGGTCTCGGCAGCACTCGCGCTGGCCAGGGTCAGCGGCAGGGAAACGGCACAAAGGCCGATCAGAAGGCGTGATTTGAACACGGATGCACTCCAGAACCGAAGATCGTTGCCGCAAGGCATGACGGTCGATAGAGGCGGGGTCAAGGCTGGGATGGGGCGATGGCTGGACTGACGCTGCGGAATGCCGCTAGAAGCGCGAGCGTTTTGGTGGAGACGGACGCGGTGACCGACGTCTTGGAGCAACAGACAGATCAGGCGGTCGAGCCCATGAGCCGGCGGCTGCTCTATCCGTTTAGCGCCGTANCGGAGGCGGGCGGGGCCCTTGAAGTCGCTGACGGTGTGCTTTGGATGCGGTTGCCGCTGCCGATGCGGCTGAATCACATCAACGTCTATGCTGTGCGTGACAATGATGGCTGGGCGGTGGTCGATACCGGCCTGCGCACGCCGCCGACGGTGGAGGCCTGGGAGGCACTTCTAACGGGCCCCCTCTGTGGAAAACCGGTCACGCGCGTCATCGTTACCCACCTTCACCCCGATCATTTGGGCCTGGCCGGCTGGCTTTGCGAGCGGTTCAGTGCTCCGCTTTTGATGTCACGACTGGAGTATGTGACCGCGCGTATGCTGATGGCCGACACCGGAGCAGAGNCCCCGGAATGCGGGGCCGCCTTCTATCGCGCGGCTGGGTGGAATGCAGAACAGATTGACCGTTGGAGCAAGGGTTACGGGCAGTTCGGTATGGCCGTTGCAGCCCTGCCGCAAAGCTACCAGCGGCTGATCGAGGGACGGGATCTGCGGATCGGCGATGCTGACTGGACCGTAGTTGTCGGCGAAGGCCACAGCCCGGAACATGTCTGCTTGTGGCGCAAGTCGGACGGCGTGCTGCTGGGCGGAGACCAGATCCTGCCGCGCATCTCGTCGAATGTCTCGGTCTGGCCGACAGAACCGCTGAGCGACCCGCTTGGGGACTGGTTGAACTCACTCAAGCGTATGATTGAAATCCTGGACGATGAGGTGCTGGTGCTGCCGTCCCATGGCGAGCCTTTCCGGGGTCAAGCCGNNCGCCTGAGGGCGCTGATCCGCGGCCATGAGGTCTCATTGAAGCGACTGGAGCGCACCCTTACAGAGCCGCGCCGGTCAGTCGATGTGTTTGGGGCCCTGTTTGCCCGGCCGGTCGACGGGNGACTTCTGTCTATGGCGACCGGCGAAGCGATTGCCCATTTGAACTATCTGGAAGTTGAAGGTCGGGTGCAGCGTCAGCGCGATGCGGAAGGCGTCGACTGGTGGCAGCTGAAATCCGGGCTGGATCCGCGCAAGGAGATGACATGAGCCGTCCGATTACGACTTCGCTGGAGGCAGGCATTCTGACCCTCAGCTTGTCTCGGCCTGAGAAGAAGAACGCCATCACTCAGGCGATGTATGCCGACCTGGCCGAGGCCATGGTTTCAGCGCGGGAGAATTCTCAGGTTCGCGTGGTGCTGCTGCGCGGCGAAGGCGATAGCTTTTCGGCAGGCAACGATATCGCGGACTTCATCGCCCTGGCGGGGCAGTCCGATGCGCCAAAGGACCCAGCTGACTGGCCCGTTTTCCGTTTTCTGCGATCGCTGGCGGACATGGACAAGCCGGTCGTCGGGGCGGTTCAGGGGCGGGCCGTCGGCATCGGCCTGACGGTGCTGCTGCACTGTGATCTGGTGGTCGTGGCTGATGACGCGCTGCTTAGCGTCCCGTTTGTCAATCTCGCCCTGGCCCCGGAGGCGGCGTCTTCCTTGCTTCTACCCGGCATCGTTGGCCATCCACGTGCTTTTGAACTGTTTGCCCTGGGCGAGCCGATCAGCGGACGCACGGCCCTGGACTGGGGTCTAGCCAATCGCGCGGTTCCAGCCGCAGAGGTGGAGGCCGTGGCGCGGGACCTGGCGGTGCGGCTGGCCCAGCGAGCCCCCAACTCCCTGCGCAAGACCAAGTCCCTGATGCGGGACGCGCAGGCCATGTGGGCACTGATGCTGCGCGAAGGAGACGCCTTTGGCAGCCAGATGCGGAGCCCCGAAGCCATGGAGGCCTTCATGGCTTTCCAGCAGAAGCGCCCGGCCAACTTCGGCTAGGGCGACTGGTCCCAGAAATGCTGCTTGCGGCCCGGGAGCACTGGCCCTAATGGCGCGCGCCATGAGTGCTGTTTCCGACCCTTATGATCTTTCGGACGTCGAGCCGGAGCTGCCTGCCGATGCGGCTGCGGTGGAGGCGCTCGTCTTGTCCGCCTTCGGTCCTGGCCGCTTTTCCAAGACAGCTGAGCGGCTGCGTGAGGGCGGCACCGTCGCGGCAGGCTTCGTCAGCCGGGAAGACGGAAAGGTGGTGGGTTCGGTGCGCCTGTGGCGGATCGTTGTCGGTGAGACCCCAGCCCTGTTTCTGGGGCCGATCGCGGTGGACCGCCATTACCGCAAGGAAGGCCTGGGTGCGGCCCTGGTTGAATCCTGCCTGAACATAGCCAGGTCCCAAGGCCTGGGCGTGCTTCTGGTCGGTGATGAACCTTATTTCGGTCGCTTTGGATTTGGTGTGGTGTCGGGTGTGGCGTTGCCTGGACCTGCAGACCGCCGTCGCGTCCTGTGGTGGGGCGAGAACCCGCCATGCGGACCGGTTGCACGCGGCTAGGACCCGTTGGCCAGCGAGCCAAAGATTTTCCTGACCCGATTTGCGGCTGGGCTGCGCCTTTGTTGTTGAGGAAGGCGCGGTGCCTCCTCTGAAAGGGAGCGCGGCCATGTCCGTCGAGAAGGTCATCGAGTTTGCGAAGGCGAACAAGCGTGCAGTGGGTCTGGGTTTGGGCGGGGGCCGCGCTGGTTCTGGTGGACAGCCTGATGGCACAGCCCGCAACGACGGGGCCAGGCGGTATGCCCGCCGATGGGATGGCTGGCCTTGGCTCGGGGTCTGACGGGATGCAAGGTGCCTATGGTCAGGCGGCCTGTCACGGGCAGGGGAAGTCCCGGGTCAAGGGTCGGGCCAGGGCCAAGGTCAGGCCAGCAGCGAGCGGGGGCAGGGCCGTTTCGTCGACGGTATCTACGGGGGCACGACCAGGGATGGTGGGGGCGTACAGGCCCGGATCGACGACGGATCGGCTGGCTATACCGGCGGCTATGGAAATGTCGTGGCTGTGCCAAACGGTGGCACGCCGCCGCACGGCTATTCTCAATGCATGAAACCTACGACGCGCCGCAATAGACTGGCCTTCCTTCCAGCTTGGACTTGCGCGGCGGGGATGGATGCCTAGCCTGTCAGTAATGACTCACCTTGAGGCTCCGACCGGACTGGCAGCCATTGCGGCCGCCGCCGGGGCGACGCGCGGCGTCGCCCCGGTTGAGCGTTGGGATCCGGCCCACTGTGGCGAAATCGACATTCTTATCCGGGCTGACGGGATCTGGATGCATGAGGGAAGCCCGATCGGGCGGGCCGAAATGGTGCGCCTGTTCTCGACGGTCCTGAGGAAAGACGCGGACGGCTACTGCCTGGTCACGCCCGTGGAAAAGCTGGGGATCCGGGTCGAGGATCTGCCATTTCGGGCCGTGGCTATGGAGGCCGGCGGCGACATTCTGAGGTTTGTGACCGATGTGGGTGATCTGGTGGAGGCCGGACCGGATCATCCCCTGGTGGTTCAGACGGACCCCGCGACCGGTGAGCCAGCGCCACGTCTGCATGTGCGCGGTGACCTCTGGGCACGGGTGGTCCGTTCGGTCTTCTATGAACTGGTTGAGAGGGCTGCTGTTGTGGATGAGACGCTGACGGTGGCGTCGGGCGGGGTGATGTTTGCGCTGGGACCGCGCGGCGTCGGGCTGGAGCAGGATCACGAAACATGAGCCCGGAAGCCTTCAAGAGCCAAGTGCGGGCCGGTCTCATAATCCCGTCAGAGTGGGACCCGGAAGCCCCGGCCCCGGATNCGGACTGGGATCTCAATCCCGAGGCCTTGCGCCCGTCGGAGGCTCTGCGTCGAGCGGCAGTGCTGGTTGGCCTGGCACCGTCCGACATCCGCGCCGGGATTGATGTCATCCTGACCCGACGCAGCGACAGCCTGCACAGCCATTCCGGCCAAATCGCCTTTCCCGGCGGTCGATTGGAGCCCGGCGAAACGGCCCTTGAAGCGGCCCTGCGCGAAGCCCAGGAGGAGATTGACCTGGACCCGGCAGATGTTGAGGTTCTGGGATTGGGAGACCCCTATCAGACCGGCTCTAACTTCCTGATTACACCCGTGATTGGCTGGCTCCCGACCTTGCCGGCACTGACTCCGTCGCCCGATGAAGTGGCCGAGATTTTTACGNTACCTNGGGACTTTCTGATGGATCAGGCCAACCATCAGCGTGGCACCATTGAATGGGAGGGCGCGCCGCGACTGTTCTGGGCTATGCCGTTCGAGGATCGCTATATCTGGGGCGCGACGGCCGGAATGCTGAGGGCCTTGAGCCAGCGGCTGGGCCCCGTCATGGGGCACGAAGGATGACGCGCCTGCGTGACCGTTTCTGGCTCGACCTGCCCGCCACCCGTTCTGTGATGCAGGCTCTTGAGGTCGCGGGAGGGCAAGACTGCGCGCGGTTTGTCGGTGGTTGCGTTCGCGATGCGGTGCTGGGGATCCCGTCAGATGATGTCGATATTGCGACGATTTTGCTACCCGAAGCTGTCGTTACGGCCCTCGAAATCGCAGGACTGAAGGCTGTGCCGACAGGTATGGCTCACGGAACGGTCACAGCGATCAGCGAACGGCGGCCCTACGAGATCACGACCCTGAGACGCGACGTCTCTACCGACGGACGCAATGCGACGGTCGCCTTCTCGGACGACTGGATCGAAGATGCTGCGCGGCGCGATTTCCGACTGAATGCCCTCTATGCCGATGCCGGTGGCGAGCTGTTTGATCCGACGGGCGAAGGTTTGGCAGATGCTCTTGCCGGACGCATTGTGTTTGTCGGCGATCCTGTGACGCGCATTCGTGAGGATTACCTTCGGATTTTGCGCTTCTTTCGCTTTTATGCCTGGTATGGACGCGGGGTGCCGGATGCGGCTGGCTTGGCGGCCTGTGGTGCTGAAAGGGGCGGCATGTCACGTCTCTCGGCAGAGCGGGTGCAGAAGGAACTGCTCAAGCTGCTGGCGGCCCCTGACCCGCTACCGGCCCTGCGGGCCATGNGCGCAGACGGGGTGCTGGCGCAAATTCTGCCGGAGGCCCAACTGACGCCTGCGTTTGGGGCCATGGTCGAGGCCGGGGAGGTCTTTCCCATCNGTCTGATGGTTCTGCTGCCGAATGATGCGCAAGCGGCCCGCGAAGTCGGGCGGCGGCTGCGGCTCTCAAATGCCATGACCCATCGTCTCGCAGCCGCTGCGGAGGTGGAACTGGATGCCAACCTGTCAGGCCCGGAACTGCATGTCCTGCTCTATCGGCACGGGCATGAGGCGGTCGAGGACCAGTTGCTGAGGCATCAGGCCGAAGAGCCGGATCGCGCCGATCGCTACGGCGAGCTGCGGCATGACGCGACGCTGTGGGATATTCCGAGAATGCCCGTCACCGGGCGGAACGTGACACGACTGGGGATACCCNCGNGACCCGACGTCGGCGCTATTCTGAAGGCTTTTGAACAGGCGTGGATGGCCGCTGACTTTCCGCCGACCGGTCATGAGGCCCTGTTGGCCGACGTGATGCGGGCATGGCCCGCGTGATCTCTGTCACAACTGGGCGATGGTCCGACCCCATGGGAACGCCGATGCGACGAGAGACAAAAGCGAGATCTTCGCTGGCATAGACCTGATCGATGGTGATGCCAAAGACAGACGGCAAGAAGGTAGGCCAGGTTCCCGGATAGGCGGGCGCGGGGTGCAGGTCGTTGGCTGCGCGCAATCCGCGGCCAATGCGGGCGGCAGACGTGCTGTTGAAATCGCCAGCCACGATGACGGGNGAATCAAGCTCGTGCAGCGTTTCGGTCAGGGTTTCAGCCTGACGGATCTGGGCGATTGAAGGCACGTAGGGCCACGGTCGCGTGAAGTGTGTCGCGACAACATTGACTGGGCCTACAGGCGTTTCGACACGGCCGACGACGGTTTGGTTCCAGTTGCTCAGCGAGCGGACGGGCGACAAGGGCCACCGAGAGGCGATGACCGCCTGGGCCACCGTGTCTCCATGCCCGGCCGGATCAGAGGAGGAACGATGCGGATAGTCACGCAGCAGATGTTCACGCGCCTCGGGCGTCAGGATGCCCAGTTCAATCAGGACAATGATGTCAGGCCTTGCTGCCTCGATCGAGGCGCGCATCGCAGTAACGTCTCGATTGTCCACATGGACATTGGCCGAATACAGCCGAACAACCGGCGCGTCCTTTTGGGGGCGGGGGCCACGCGGGCTCCACTGTGGCATGACGGCGAACAGCAGAACCAGCGATACCAGGAAGGCCAGTGCGGCGGGGCGCCTACGCCGGAACAACAGCAGCACCAGCCCCAGACACAGGCTGTAGACCAGCGCGGGCGCAGTGAACTGGGCCCAGATGTCGAGTTTGGCGTGCGGTAGGCCGGACAGGCTGATAACCCCAACCCCGGCAGCCGGGATCAGCAGGCCCAACACGAAAACCCAGCCTAAAAATACACTCAAAGAGAACCGGCGCTTGCTTCCAGTTGGATCAAGATTATCCATTCAGCGTTTAGGCCTTTGGCTCGGGGATTTCGGGTCGTTGGGGAGTGGGCATGGCCAAGCGGACCATCGGGGATATCGAGAAAATCTGGTCCAATGTCGAGGGCGTCAAACGACTTTCTGACCGTGCGGTCGGAATCGGTCCTNTTGGCGTCGGCATGGACGCCCTGTTGACCTGGATACCGGTGGTCGGAACGGTCTATTCCCTTGGCGCGGCGGGCTGGCTCCTGGTTCAGGCTCTCAGAGTCGAGGCGTCCGTCTCAACCCTCGCGAAGATGGCAGGGTATCTGGGGCTTGATATCGTCACTGGCGAAGTTCCGGTTGCGGGCGATGTGGTGGACATGTTGTTCCCGGGGCACCTGTTGGCTGGCAAGGCCTTGCAANAGGACATCGAGACCACCCACTGGGTCGAAGATTCGGAGAAGGCTGCCAAGGCGGCGGGCCAGCACGAGCACCACCTGGACCGCATGAAGCGCGACGGCAAGCGGCGCCTGATCTATCTGCACGATTGAGCCAGCCCATCGTCCTGGACGCTCGGATCGCAACACTTCGTCTGCGGCCGACCCCTGAAATCAATGTGTTGAAGGATCTCACCCTCGGTGCCCGAACGAGGGCTGAGTGGGCCTCACCCTGTGTCTTCAACCTGAGGAGACTGCGGTGAGTGAAGATCGAAGCGCCCGGCTGGCGCTGGATTATCTGGCAGCGGGCCAGATGCAGAGCCACGTCACGCTGAATGAATCGCTGACCCGGCTCGACGCGCTGGTGCAGTGCAGGGCGATCAGCCGCACCCTGGCCAGTCCGCCCACTGATGCGGTCGATGGAAGCCTCTTCATCCTGCCCTCCGGGGCCAAGGCGGCTGACTGGAGTGGCCTCGATACCGGGGCTCTGGTGCGCTTCGAGGCCGGGCAGTGGTCGGTCGTGTCCGTGCCAGAAGGCCTGATGGTGTTGATCGCCGATGAGGGTGCTTCGNTGGTGAGTCAGGATGGCCAATGGCGACCGTTCGAAACGGCGCTACTCAGCCTTCAGGCCCTGACGCATGTCGGCATTGCAACGACGGCGGATGCGACCAATCCGCTGTCGGCAAAGCTCAACAATGTGCTGTTCACAGCCCTGTCGGCGGGCGAGGGTGGCGATGGCGACCTGCGGCTCAAGATCAACAAGGAAACGGCGGCTGACACTGCATCGCAGCTGTTTCAGACCAGCTACGTAGGCCATGCCGAACAGGGACTGATGGGGACGNATCGCTATCGGCTCAAGGTCAGCGCTGATGGGAGCACGTGGCATGAGGTGTTCAGCGTCGATCCGACCGACGGGGCTGCAACCTTTGCCCGAGGCGCGGTGCGCGTCGCGACCCAGGTGTTTGCGGCGAACGGAACCTACACTGTGCCGTCCTGGGCCGCATGGCTGGATATTGTATGTCGCGGGTGGTGGCGGCGGCGGTGCCGGCCATTTCGCGGCGGCGGGCACGCCCCGCTTTGGCGGCGGCGGCGGTGGTGCCGGCAGGTTCAATCGCACCGGTTTGAGACAGCGACCCTGCCGACGACGCTGTCGGTTTCGGTCGGCGCGGGGGTGCCGCAGGCGCGACAGGGGCAGGGGGCCAAGGTGGTGAATCCCAGGTCTCTGCAGGCGGGACGAACATCATGCTCTCAACGGGCGGACTGGGCGGCGCATTGGGGACCAGCGGCTCCGGCAGCTTTGGCTACGGTGGGCTTGGCAATGCAATCTCAAACAATGGAGGCTCCAGCCAAATCGCTGCCGGGGGTGGTGATGGCGATACAACCGCCCATGCTGTTGGCGCGGGCGGTGGCGGCGCGGGCGGCGGGCTGGACGGCAGCAATACCGCCCGCGATGGCGGCTATGGTGGCTTTGGCGGCTACGTCAGGGTCAGGGCCATGCGTGGGACCTTTGGCTCCGGCTCCAGCGGCGGCGCTGGCAGCCATGCTCCGGATATCAATCGCTATTGGGCGGGCGGCGGCGGCGGCGGCGGCGCAGCCAATGCCAGTGGTGCCGGTTTCAGCGGTGGCGCGGGCGGCAACCACGGCGGCGGCGGGGGCGGGGGCGGCGCGGGCCTGACTGCTGGCGGTCAGGGCGGTGCGGGCGGATCGGGCCTGGTCATCATCACGGCGCGGGGGTGACCCAAATGCTGCATCCCGCCAAGCCCCGCCGCCGTTGCTGTCCAGATGATTTGGTGCCCGATGCTGAGGCCTGGGTGCCGGACGTCGAGATGTGGGACGCACCCGGCCACCTGACCGCGCGTGATCGGCGCTTGGCCCTCGGCACCGACGGTTGGTGCCCAACGTCTAGCCGGGAAGATGACGAATGACTGACATGAGTGGAGACGCGCGGCCCCGCTGCGCAAGTCCATGCCGAAGGTCGCTGGGTGTGGCGCCGGGCCTACGTGTATGCGGCCAGTTTGGGCCTGGGACTGATCCTCATGCGCCTCGCCGAGCGCGCGGATTTGGCGGACCTGCCAATGCTGGCCCGCGCCATCACGGGATTGATGGCGCTGATGGCCGTGCTTTACCTGGTTGGACCCACGGCCCAGCAACTGATCGCCTTTGTCGCAGAGCTTCGCGCGCGGGGTGGGCCGCGCCCTGGCATCGACAGCACCTGATCGAGATATCGCTGTTCGGTGGTGTCGTTTGGTGACAAATAGGAACGGCTTTTGGCTGTTCGGTCGATCGGGTCGACAGTCTCAATAGGTGGGTTTGCGCGGGGAGGAAGCGCATGATTAACGTTCGCCAACTGCAACAGCGACTGGGCGTTGCTGCCGATGGCAGTCTTGGCCCGATGACCCTGGCTGCGCTTTTCAAACGCATGGGGGCATCACAAACGATTGCCGCAGAGCTGNGGGTTTCGGCCAACGTGCATTTCCGCACCTATGGCATCCTCGATACCGGCCTCAGGCTGGCTCATTTCATGGGGCAGTGCGCCCATGAGAGCGGCGGTTTTCGCTACATGGAAGAAATCGCCTCGNGGCAGGCCTATGAGGGCCGACGCGACCTGGGCAACACCCAGCCGGGCGATGGCCGTCGATACAAGGGGCGGGGTCCGATCCAGTTGACGGGCCGGACCAACTATCGCCGGTTCGGACGCGAGATCGGGATCGACCTGGAGAGGCACCCGGAGATCGTGGCCCTGCCGAGCATCGGCCTGTGGGCGGGGTGCGAGTATTGGGACAATCGCAACATCAATGCCTTGGCGGATGACGACAAGACCACAGCGGTCACGCGGGCCATCAATGGCGGGACCAATGGAATTGCCGACCGCCGGATCCGCACTCGGGTGGCCAGGATCTGATCCTCTAGCGCATGATCTGACGCGCCGCGGACCCGCCGACCGGTCTTCGCTGATCGGTGAGACTGCCATCCTGCGTCGCGTGGCATCGGCAACCCCACCTGAAGGCGGGCCGTTTGTTCAGAGGGCTTTTCGTGTTCAAATTCCTGTTTCCCGGACCTTTGCCGGTTCGGACGTTGACTTGGCTCGGCCTGGGTCTTGCGGGTGTTTTGCTCCTGTCGGTGGCCTATTGCGCCGGTCATCAGCCTGCCCGCGACGCTGCCCGCAAGGCTGAGGCCGCCGCCACCCTGGCCGATGGCCGGACCCGCGCCGTCCAGGACGCCAGCACCATCCGCGATGCCCACGAGGCCCGCACCGACCAGACCCGCCAAGATGTGAAGGAGGCCCAGGATGCCGTTCGCCAGGAGACTGACCCCGCTCGCCGTGATGCTGTCGCTCGTCAGCGGCTGTGCAACCTCAATCCAGGTGCCTGCCCCCGCTGAGGGGTGCTCCAGCCTGATCCCGGCACGATGGCGTCAGCCGGTGCCCAGCGCGGTCCTGGGGAGAGCGGAGATGCGGCGCTGGACTGGCAACTGTTCGGCATTGCCCAGACCGGCAAGCTGGACGAGGCCAATGACAGGGCCGGAGCCGCGATCGAGACGGTGGAGGCGTGTGAGACCCGCGATGCGGCGGCGAGGCGGCGGCGGGTGGGGCGGCGTGGCGCGGGTGGTGCCGGGTTAGGCCGACAAACTGCGTGCGCACTTATCCCATGACCATCCGCCCCCGCCGACGCAAGCGCCTCCCGCCGCGCACGGCCATTGGCCCAGACGCCGAGGTCGGTGTCCTTCAGTGTGTCCAGCGGGCGCGGATAGACCCGCGACAGGTCAATCATGCGCACCCGACCCGGAGCCAGACGCCGGGCAAGGCGGTCTGCGATTGGCCAGGCTGGCAAGTCCTGCGTGGCCTGACGAGCTCCAACGGGTAAGTCTTGCCGCGCGCGGGGTCAAATTTTGCCGGGCTGGGCAGATGCTACCGAGGTGTTACCGACCTATGAGATGAAAAATGTAATAAAAACAACGATGGAGGTGTGGCCCGTCGCTTGCTCAGAGGGTTTTTGAGCAAGAAGCTCCTGGCGCCAGAAGGCGCCGGACATGTCGAAGACAGCTACAGGAGGCCAGAATGGCCAGCATCAATACCAACTACGGCGCAATGATTGCCGCCCAGGCCTTTGCCGCGACCAGCCGTGAGCTGGATCGCGTCCAGAATCGTGTCACGACCGGACTGAAAGTCGGCGGGCCTAAGGACAACGGGGCCGTTTGGGCCATTGCGACCACGCAAAGGNCCAATGCCAAGGCGCTGGACGCCACCATCAACAGCCTGCAGCGTCAGCAATCCATCGCCGATGTCGGTCTTGCCGCCGGCGAAACCATCATGGCCGCTCTGACGGAGCTGAAGTCTCTGGCCACCGCCATTTCCCAGGGTGGCTCCACGACCGCCTATCAGCGCGACTACAATGCGCTGGTCACGGAAATCTCTGCGGCTGTGACGGCCGCTGTGTTTGATGGCACCAATGCCCTGACCACGCCGGCCTATACGCTGAACTCCGCCGGGGCTGCGACCGCTGCTAATGTGCAGACGGCGATGGATGCCTGGGCCAGTGCCCTGCAAACTGTTGGCACGACGGCAAAGTCGCTGGAGCGGCAAGTCGTCTTCAACACCAAGCTGCAGGATGCCCTGGAAGCCGGGGCCGGTAACCTAGTTGACGCGGACATGGCAAAGGAAAGCGCCAAGCTGCAAGCCCTCCAGACCAAGCAGCAGCTCGGGATCCAGGCGCTGTCCATCGCCAACCAATCGGCCTCGGTCCTGCTCAGCCTGTTCCGGTAGATCCGCTCTGATCGACAATCTCTAAAATTCAAGAAAAAATGCGCGCCAGGGCTCCCGGGCGCGCATTCTTCTTGAGCATACAATGTTCGTGTGTTTGGGAAAATATGGTTAAAATAATATTAAAGTATTGATACGGCACGATATTTGCATGTTGCCTTTCGAGCAAAATGCTCCTGATCCTCAAAACGAGGGTCGGCCATGTCAAAAGACAGAAGGAGGGCCAAAATGGCCTCGATCAATACGAACTACGGCGCCATGGTCGCCGCCCAAAGTTTTGCGATGACCAGTCGCGAGCTCGACAAGGTCCAAAACCGTGTCACCACGGGTCTGAAAGTCTCCTCGGCTAAGGACAATGGGGCCATCTGGGCCATTGCCAACACCCAGAAGGCCAACGCTCGGGCCATCGATTCGACGATCAACAACCTGCAGCGTAACCAGTCGATTGCCGATGTGCAGCTTGCTGCCGGCGATACGATGATGGCCGCTTTGACCGAGATGAAGGCGCTCGCCGCCGCCATTGAAGCGGGTGGCAACACGTCGGCTTATCAGGCGGACTACTCGGCGCTGGCGACGGAAGTCGCCAATGCGCGGACCGCCGGTGTGTTTGACGGTTCGTCCCCGATGGCGGCTGCGGCGGCGGCCCTGGCTGCGGCAGGTTCGGCCACTTCGGCCAATGTGCAGTCGGTGATCAATGAGTACCGACGATCCTGCAAGGGATCGGCACCAGCGCCAAGTCGTATGAGCGCCAGATTGCCTTCAACTCCAAGCTCCAGGACGCCCTGGAAGCTGGGGCCGGCAACCTGGTCGACGCCGACCTGGCCAAGGAAAGCGCCCGACTGCAGGCTCTGCAAACCAAGCAGCAGCTGGGTGTGCAGGCGCTGTCGATCGCCAACTCGTCGGCTTCGGTCCTATTGGGACTGTTCCGTTAAAAACACGCACGAGGCCGGGGCCAGCACGGCACCAAACCCGGTCCAAAACGCCGCCTTTCAAGACCCCCGCCATCCCTCGGTTGGCGGGGTTTTCTTGTGCCTGGTAACAGGGTGGGCAACTTGTGCCGGGTAGCGGGTAAAATCTGCCCAGTGGCGGGCAACTCCTGCCGACGTGTGTCGGGATGAACCAAGAAATCATACATATAAATCAATATGTTGATTGGTTTTGCCGGGCGCTCCTCTGGTGCGAAAATTGCTGGGGTGACCCTGAGCAAAATGCTCCTGATCCTCAAAACGAGGGTCGGCCATGTCAAAAGACAGAAGGAGGCCAAATGGCCTCGATCAATACGAACTACGGCGCCATGGTCGCCGCCCAGAGCTTTGCGATGACCAGCCGCGAGCTCGACAAGGTCCAAAATCGTGTCACCACGGGTCTGAAGGTCTCCTCGGCCAAGGACAACGGTGCCATCTGGGCCATCGCCAACACCCAGAAGGCCAACGCCAAGGCGCTGGATTCGACGATCAACAACCTGCAACGCAGGCAGTCGATCGCCGATGTCGGTCTGGCTGCGGGCGAAACCGTCATGGCTGCCCTGACCGAAATGAAGGCCCTGGCGGCCGCCATTCAGGCCGGCGGTGGCAGTGTCGCGGCCTATCAGGCTGACTTCACGGCCCTTAGCGGCGAAATCACGGCTGCCTACACTGCCGCGACTTTCGACGGTACGGCCGCCTTTGCGTCCAACCCGGGTGCCCCGGCGAGCCAGACCGTTACGGCGGTGCAGACCTCGATCGACGCCTGGGCCAGTGCCCTGCAAACGATCGGCACCAACGCCAAGTCGTATGAGCGTCAGATTGCCTTCAACTCCAAGCTCCAGGACGCTCTGGAAGCTGGGGCCGGCAATCTGGTCGACGCCGACCTGGCCAAGGAAAGCGCCCGACTGCAAGCTCTGCAAACCAAGCAGCAGCTGGGTGTGCAGGCGCTGTCGATCGCCAACTCGTCGGCTTCGGTCCTGTTGGGACTGTTCCGTTAAGCCATGCGCCCAAATGACGGGGCTGCTTTGGCGGCCCCGTCACAAGGGACCACCCTTTCGCCAGGAGCCGCCGAAGTATGTCGGCGCAGGAGCCATGAACCCGAATGCCAACATAGGTGCCATCAACGTCGTCCCGCCCGTGCTGAAACCTTCGCCGAGCTCATCCGGCTCGTCCGAAAACCAGCAGCGGCAGGAGGCAGGGTCCAACGCCCGCTACCGCCTCGTGATCGAGGAGGGGCCGCAGAAGGGGTCGTTTGTTTACAAAACCCTGGACCGCGTGACGGGCGAGGTGGTGCGACAACTGCCACGCGAAGAAGTTGTCCGACTGATGGACAACCAAGACTACGGCAGCGGCTCGGTCATCGATACCAACGCCTGACCGGCAAATGCCGAACCCTGGGCTTTGACCGCGCCGGAGCGATCCGCGCGGCGAAGGTGTGTACGGGCCCGTTAACCATACGCTCACGGTTGTGCCCCTATCGTCCAGGCACTCGAATAGGGGTTCCGGATGACGAACAGCGTCCACACCAATACTGCCGCCGCCATCGCGCTACAGAATCTGTCGCGCACGACGTCCAATCTAAACGAAACCCAAAACCGCGTCTCGACGGGCCTGAAGGTGCAAGGCGCCAAGGACAACGCCTCAATCTGGGCTATTGCCCAGCAGCAACGAGCAGAAACCAGCGCGCTTGGGGCTGTGAAGTCGAGCCTGGATCGCGCCACTTCGATTGCCGACGTGGCTCTGACGGCGGGCGAGTCGGTTTCCGACCTCCTCAAGGAGTTGAAGGAAAAGATCGTTGCCCAGGACGTTTCCTTGCGCACCCAGTCGCGGACGATCCTGAACGAAGATTTCAAGGCGCTGCTGAGAGCCATCGATTCCGCGGTCGACAATGCCGCGTTCGACGGCAGCAACATCCTGAACGGGTCCCTGACCTTCGGCATCCAGTTCCTGGCCAATGCAGACGCAACCGCCTCCATTACCTTGTCAGCCAAGAACCTGTCTGTCAGCGGTGGTGTCATCACCCTGACCAACACCGACAACATCCTGACGCCCACGGCGGCGGCCCAGGCGCTGTCGCGGCTTGATACGTCGATGAACCAGGTGAATATCGCCCTGGGGGCCATCGGGTCTCAGGCCAAGCAGATTGAGGCGCACAACGTCTTTGTGTCCAAGCTGATGGATTCCCTGGAAGCGGGCGTCGGCAACCTGGTCGATGCAGACCTGGCCAAGGAGAGCGCGCGCCTTCAGGCCCTCCAGGTGCAGCAACAGCTCGGTGCCCAAGCCCTGTCGATCGCCAACCAGGCCCCGCAGATCATTCTGTCGCTGTTCCGCAACTAGATGGGACCAACGGACCGGTTCAAACCGCCGCAGACGGGCAACTAAAGGCCGGGCTTGCCGATCTGGATCGGAGCTGGCCGTCGTCGATGCGGGGGATGTCCAAAGCCGCACAGGACAGGACGGATAGTAGCAGGCTACGCAAGTCAGTCACGGCGGCGCTCCTTCGGATGCGGCCTTCAACAAACAGCCCGTTAAGCATGCTCCTGATTCGGGCGTTAAGTCTCCATTGCCCGACCGGGTTTAGGCTGGGGCGTGACCTCGGCCATCAACAACGCCTATCTCATGGCCCTGTATGGGCAGACGACCGGAACTGCTGNNGTTTCGGGGGGCGTTTCCGCGGCCAAATCTCAGCCGACGCCGCCCTGGTCGAGCACGGCCNAGGTGCCCGAGCCCAGTGCCCTACTGCGCGGTGCCCTGGCTGGACGTCGCCTGATTGACGAGACCGCGGCCCGGCTAGACCTGTCATCTGCCTCGACCGACTACAAGAAGCTGTTTGCCGTCTATCAGGGGTTGCAAAGCCTGCAGGCTTTGGCCGAGCGGGCCGGGGTCAAGTCGCTGACCGCCACCGAGCTGGGACTGGTGGAAAAGCGCTTCCAGGCCGGTCTGGCCGAGGTGTCGACCTATCTGGGCCAATCCAGGCTGGAGGGAGTGCGGCTGACCGCCGGGACTGTGTCGGCGACATCCAAGTCCAGTGCAGCGGTGCAACGCGACAGTGCGATTTCCCAGACCGCTCCGATCCATGAGGGAGACCTGTCTGAAGCCGTCGAGGCTNTTTCGGGAGATGTCGCCTTCAACATCTCGATCCGGGCCAAGTCGACGGGCGCAGTCACCCAGGTCGCCATTGACCTGGCCGAAATGGGATCGGACNCCCGAACCNTTGCCGGCGTGGTGGGGTTCATTAACGACAAGCTGCAGGCCGCCGGTGTCGAGACACGGGTCGGAAGCAAACGCATCCCGGCTGAGCCACGCCTGTTGAACGTGAGCGGCAAGTCGGTCCAACTGCCTGCAGGGGCCGACCGCTGGGCCCTGGAAGTGCAGGGCGTTTCGCCCGAGATTGTGGGCTTTTCGGCAGCTCAGAGCTCTGATGCCGTCTATGTCAGCCAGTCAACCGCCCGCGGCCAGGAGTTGCTGAAGTTCATGGCTGACGGAGGCGCGGCGGAGGCCCCACGGGTGNCCCGCGTGGGTGAGACCAACTGGGTCGATGGCCGGGTGGGCCAGAGTAGCCTGCCCCCTGGTGTCAGCGCCGTGCGGGCGACCGCCACAGCCTCCGATGGCTCTGTGTGGATGCTGGCGGATCTGACAGCGGGCCCGGAAGGCCAGCCGATCAAGGGCCAGTCGGATGTAGCGCTGATGCGCTTCGATAGCGCCGGGCGGCTGATGTCGACGCAAACCCTGNGGGCGGCCTCCCAGGCGAACGGATTTGCCCTGGCCGTCTCCAGCGGCGGTCGGGTCGCGGTGGCAGGCTCGGTGACCGGGGGCCTGATTGCAGGCGAACGGTTGTCCAGCGAAACCGCAACCGACAGCTTTGTCACGGTGTTTGACGCCGGCGGCAGCGAAATGTGGACCCAGCGACGCGGCGCAAGGGCCGAGGATGAGGCCACGGCTGTCTCCTTCGGGGCTGACGGTCAGGTGGTTGTTGCCGGGCGCGCCAAGTCCGCTATGCCGGGTCAATCGGCCCTGGGCGGCTGGGACGCCTATGTCCAGGTGATCACCGAGAGCCAGGTCCACAGCCTAGCCCCCAAGCTCCCCAATGCCGGGCAGGCCCTTCAGTTCGGGACCGGTCAGGATGATGGCGTTGCGGCCCTGGCGGTCGACGGCGATCGGCTGTTCACCACGGGCATCGAGAACGGCCAGCTGATCGTGCGCCGGTTCGTTCTGGATGGAAACAATCCGCCGGTGCTGGAGGCGAGCCGTGATCTCGGCGCGGCCAGCGGGAAGATTGCGGGTCTGTCGGTCAAAGATGGGGCCGTCGTCCTGGCGGGAACAACCCTGAACGGTGCCTTCGACGTCGCCCGTGTGAACGGAACCCTCGCCGGGNGCACCGATGGCTATGTCCTGCGCCTCAGTGCGGATCTGGCGGCCGCGTCCAGCGGCGGGGTGACCTATCTCGGTGATGTCGGAGATGACACCGTGGGCGACATGAAGGTCATCGACGGCAAGGTCTGGCTGACGGGTGTGTCCAATCGCGCCCTGGATGCCAAAACAGAAGACCCGTCGCGGGCCTATCTCAGCCGGGTTGATGTTGCGACCGGGGCGGTGGAATGGCGTCGCGAATGGGCCGGAGAGGGTGGGCAGGCGACTCCCATGACCCTGGCGACATCTGCTGGGGGTGCCAGCGTCCTGGACCGCTTAGGTCTGCCTTCGGGAGAAATGGACCAGGCAGGGTCCAAGCTGCTGGTGGATGCAACCAGCTTGCGCGTCGGCGACCGCTTTTCGGTTTCGCCGGCAAGCGGCGGTCGTGCCGTTACGGTCACGATTGACGCCAAGGACACGCTGCAAACCCTCGCGCGCAAGATTGAAACGGCTTCGGGCCGCAAGCTGAAAGTGACCGTGTCGTCCGTTGCGGCTGAGGCTNACCGGTCAGGGGATGCGCCGCGCGCCGTGCTGGCTGGGCAGCAAAAGCTGACGATCACGGCCCGGGACGGATCTGCGGGTGCCGTCCTGAATGTCGGCGAGGCCGGTCGGGATGCACTGGCGGGCCTGGGCCTGTCGCCGGGTTTTATCGGACCGACGACGGGCAAGACCGATCTGAAGGCCTTTGGCCTCAATCTGGNNCCGGGGTTGGGCGTTGGCTCGGCAGATGCCGCCAAGGAGGCCCTGTCGCGCGTCCAGATGGCCATGAGTGCGGTGCGCAGCGCCTATCGTGCCCTGGCTCCCAAATCGGCGACGGCCAACATCACCGGGGAAGCCCCGGCCTATCTTACCGCGCAGATCGCCAACTATCAGGCCGCCCTTCAGCGACTTGGTGGATAGTCCCTGCTGCCACCAAGCAACAGGTTGACGCGGGACCGCGGGCAGGGGTTAAAGGTCTGACGTCAACACCGGATGCGGCATGCCCCAGGACAATCGAATTATCCTCGCCATTGGTGCCGGTGTAGCGGTCATCGCCGCCATCGTTCTGGCCCTGATCTTCGGCGGCAGTCGGGAACGGCCGGATACGCCGCCGCCCGCGTCTCAGGGCGGGCTGACCGTTGACGTTTCCGATGCGCCGACAATTTCGNAGACCCGGCAGCTGCGCTGTNTTGTTGACGGCCAGATGGTTGGCATGGCGACCCTGGCCGACTGCGCCCGTCGCAATGGCCTGGCCACAGATGCACTGGATGTCGGCGTTGACCAGTCTGGCGAGCTGGCCGCTTTCACGCCACCGCCGGGTCCCCCGCCCCTGGTGGAAACTCAGCAACCAGTCGACACACCGGCGGTGCAGCCCAACCCGGTCCCGGTGCCGNCTTCGCGACCGGTGGAACCCGCTCCGCCGCAAGGCAGCGCTTGCCTGCGCTACACCAGTAATGGCTGGCGTCAGGTGTCGGCCTCCAGCGGCCTGAACGCTTGTGTGCAGGCGCTCTATTCGGGCGCGTGCGTGCGTCCGGGAGATGCCCAGCACGGTCGTTGGNGGNAGACGACCCTGCGGCTGGTGCCTGGGCGGGTCGAACAGTCGGCGGATAATCACACCTTCAGGACGCTGACCCGTCAGGACCGGTCCTGCCAGTTCCCGGAGCTTGGCTGATGACCCTACGTATTTCCGCGACCCTGGCTCTACTCACGCTGGCCGGCGTGGGCCTGGTGGCCTGCGAAACTGCGGTCAAGCCGCCCCGGGCGCAAAACGTCTGCTATGCCGTGGTTCTGCCCGAGGCGGGTTCCAAGGAGCCGCCGCGGTTCAATGAACTGGCGCGCGACCAGCCCCAGATCGAGTTTTGTGCCGCACGCCTGGAAGAGATGCGGGTCAAGTTCCTGCGCATGGGTGGATCCCAACAGGACATGGTAGGGGCCTATAACGGGCGCTACATTTTCATCGACAGTCGCGGCGTGTTTCTTGGGNGGACGCTGACCGGCCCCCGGTTTCTCTNNTTGGCTCGAACCGGAGATGGACGACTGGCAATCCCTGGAGCCATTCAGCGTGAGATCGACGGCCAGCCGTTGAACGAGATGGCGGTCGTGCAGCAGTATTGCGTCACACGACCCTGAACAAAACTGGAACATAGGCGCGAAAGGCTGTAAGGTCAGCGCCGCAAGACAAGCATAAGGACAATCGTGATGGCGGGTAGCGTCAACAAAGTCATTCTGGTCGGCAACCTGGGCAAAGACCCCGAAATCCGCACCCTGAACAACGGCGAGCGAGTGGCCAACCTGTCGCTGGCGGCGTCGGAAACCTGGCGTGACCGCCAGTCGGGCGAGCGCAAGGAANAGACCGAGTGGCACCGCGTCGTCGTGTTCAATGAGAACATCGTCAAGGTGGCGNAAAACTACCTCAAGAAGGGCTCGACCATCTATGTCGAGGGCTCGCTGCAGACCCGCAAATGGACCGACCAGCAGGGCGTGGAGAAGTATTCCACCGAGATCGTGCTGCAGAAGTTCCGGGGCGAGCTGACCATGCTGGGCGGCCGTGATGGCGGCGGCGGCGGCGGACGCTCCGACGACGATTATTCGTCGGGATTCTCGACGGGCGGGGCCAACAAGCCGTCCGGCCCGTCCGAAAGTTACGACATGAACGACGACATCCCGTTCTAGGATATGGAGCCGCAGGTGACTGGCCCGCGTTACCCCGATTACCGGATGTGATGAGCGGACCGGCACGACCCGTGGCATAGGCCGCACGTGTCTGATCCCCGCGCCTCCTCCTGAAAAGTCGTCCAGCCTGACGCTGATCGAGATTGCCGCGATTGCGGCGGTGGTGGTGATCTGGGGCGTCAACAATGCTGCCGCCAAGCTGGCCACGGAGGCTCTCCCGCCCTTGATGACCGGGGCCCTGCGGTTTGCCCTGGCGGCTGTGTGTCTGGTGCCGTTCGTGCGTCCGCCGTTTCCGAACTGGAAAAGCCTGGCGATCATCGCCCTGGTGGGCGGTCCGGTGCACTATGGACTGCTCTATCTGGCCTTTTGGCTGGCCCATGATGTCAGCCCGGTGACGGTCGCGACCCAGCTATGGGTGCCGTTCACCAGCCTGTTCGCGTTTCTGCTGCTGGGCGAGCGCCTTTCGAAATGGACGCTGGTCGGCCTGCTGATCGCCTTCCTGGGCGTCGCCTGGATGACGCTGGACCCGCATGCCTGGCTGGACTGGCGAGCGATCTTGGTCGGAGCCTGCGCAGCGNCCGCCTGGGGGCTGACCACAGTGATCGCCCGCCGGACCACGAGCGTCCCGCCGCTGAAGATGCAGGGCATTCTGGCTTTCGTGACCCTGCCCAGCCTGGCGGCAGCCTCGGCCCTGTTTGAACATGGTCAGATGGACGCTTTGCGCAGTGCCGACGGCTGGGTCTGGGCCTCCATCATCTGGGCGGGGCTCATAAGCTCGGTATTCGCGACCACCCTGGTGTTCTGGCTGGTCCAGAGGCGTGAGGCGGGGCGGGTAACGCCCTACATCCTCGCGACACCGGTCGTGTCGATGCTGATCGGCTGGGGCCTGATGGGCGATATCCTGACGCCCCAGATCCTAACCGGGGCCGCTCTGACCATGCTCGGGGTCGCGGTGGTGGCAGCGGTGGAGCGCAACCTGCGCGCCGGCGCGGCCAAGGCCTGACACGTAAAGAAAGCCCCGGAGCGGTGCTCCGGGGCTGCAATCTGCACGCTTTGGGCGCGGTATCAGAGACCCGGCAGCTTGAACCCACGGTCATTGCGCGGTGCAATGACGATCCCCTGTGTGCCGGTTAGGGCCTGCAGACGCGCATACTCGCTCTGTGCATCAATGGTCACGGCACCATCCGCCGATTGTGCCACGGTCGGTGCCTGGCTGGCCGCGTCGTCGCGACGCCAGAACAGGATCCGGTTGGCCCAGCCCTCTTCCTTGTAGGTCAGATCACCAAACTCGTCATCGACCACATAGCGGGCAAGGGGGTCGGCGCGGTCGCCACCAGCCTGGCTGACCAGGACCTGTTCGCCTGTGGTGCGGGTCACTGACTGGCGTTGACCCAGAAGGATCTGGCGGGCGGCGCTTTCCGGGGCCAGCTCCTGCGGGCGAGGCTCACCCGGGTTCGGCGGACGCAGGCCGTATTCGGGCGGCACCGAGAGGGGNGCCGACGACACCGTCAGAAACTCATCGGGCGTCACTTTGGACAAGCCAACAGTCTGGCGCATGGAGCCGCAGGCACTAAGGGAAAGGGCCGTTGCCGAGGCGGCAACAATGAGGACAGCGGTGCGAAGGGTCATGGCTACGGACTCGGGTTCGGGATGCCAAAGGCTATCTGCGACAATGGTGGCGTGATTACGACGTTTCTCCGGTGTCGCCAACCTTAGCTTTCTGTTCGGACTGCCAGGCATCGACCAGCATGAGCACGACGCCAATGGTGATGGCACTGTCGGCAATGTTGAAAACCCACGGAAANAGGCCGGTGCCCGAAAAATCCAGAAAGTCGACCACATAGCCGAACCGGATACGGTCGATGACGTTGCCCAGGGCTCCGCCCATGACCAGGCCAATGGCGGCCATCATCAGCGGGCGAGTCTGACGAGTCGCCCAGACGGCCAGGGCCGCCGCCACGCCGATGGAAAACACGCTCAGCAGCCAACGGGCCGATCCATCTCCGAACAAGCCGAAGCTGACGCCGCGGTTCTCCACCCAGCTGAAGCGGAAGAACGAGCCCAGCACCGGAATCTGGCCGACTTCGCGCAGGTCCAAGCCAGAGATCATCCAGGCCTTGGTCAGTTGGTCCAGAATGATCACGACCAGGGCAAGGCCATAGGCTTTCAGGGCAAGACGAGAAATGGTCATTGGGACTGGGATATATAACAAGAGGAGTGCGCTGCTAGCAGGCCCCGGCGCGTTGGCGAAGGGAAAAATAAGGCACCTTGACCCCCCAGTGCCCGACGACCACCGGGTGTAGCGTTGCATCCGTTCGATCACATCGCCAATAGAACGACCATGAACGCTCCATTCAAAGCTGCTGACCCGCTGGACGCCCCGCAGTGGGATCTGACGGACCTATATCGTTCTCGCGAGGATCTGCGTGTGCAGGCCGACCTTGACCGCGCCCAGGCCCTGGTCGTGGAGCTCAATCAACTCCAGGGGCAGTTGGTGGCCTCACGCACTGAGGCCGCCAGCCTGGGACACAGGCTGCATAACGCCATCAGCTTGTATGAACAGGGGGCCGACATCCTTGGCGGGTTGGGCGCCTATGCTTTCCTCGCGGCCTCGACGGATCGCAATGATGCGGCGGCACAAGGGTTCGAGGCGACCATCCGTGAGAAGCTGGCGGCCATTGCCACGCCGACGGTTTGGTTGACGCTGGAGATCAACCAGCTAGAGGACACCGAGATCGAAGCGGCGCTCGCGGCCTATCCGGCGGCGGCTCGCTGGAGGCCCTGGCTGCGCCGGGTGCGGCTGATGAAGCCGCATGAGCTGTCGCAGGAGCTGGAGACCTTTCTGGCCGAGCGCGCCCCGATCAGCGCCCAGTGGCCGCGCCTGTTCGATGAGACCCTGGCGGCGATGAAGGTGCCGGTCGGCAAGGAGAGCCTGACCCTGGCCGAGAGCCTGAACCGCCTGTCGGACCCGAAGGCACGCCGGCGCAAGGCCGCCGCCGAGGGATTAAACGGGGCCCTGGCCGCCCGCGGCCCGACCTTTGCTCTGGTGCTGAACACCGTCGCAGCCGACAAGGCGCTGGAGGACAAATGGCGCGGCTTCAAGCGGCCCGCCGATAGCCGCCACCTGTCCAATGAAGTCGATGGCGAGGCCGTCGATGCCATGGCCGAGGCGGTGGCGGCGGCCTATCCGCGCCTCTCGCACCGCTATTATGCGTTGAAGGCCAAGGCGATGGGCCTGAAGACCCTGAACCAGTGGGACCGCAATGCGCCGATCGAGACCAAGGCCCCGCGCGGCTTCGACTGGGAGCAGGGGCGCGAGATCGTGCTGGATAGCTTTTCAGCGCTGGGCAGCGACTTTNCCGAGCGGGCCGAGGGCTTCTTCCAGCGCCCGTGGATCGACGGCAAGGCCCGGCCCGGCAAGCAGTCGGGAGCCTATGCTCACCCGGTGACCGCGGACCGGCACCCCTATGTGTTCCTGAACTGGATGGGGGAACGGCGCGATGTCCTGACCCTGGCGCACGAGCTGGGTCATGGGGTGCACCAGACCCTGGCGGCAGGGCAGGGCAGTTTGCTGGCCGACACCCCGCTGACCCTGGCCGAGACAGCGTCGATCTTTGCCGAGNGGCTGACGTTTGATCGCCTGCTGGCGGCGGCCNCCAAGGCCGAGCAGCGCGGCCTGTTGGCCGGGCGANTCGAGGATGGCTTGAACACCGTCGTGCGCCAGATCGCCTTCCACCGCTTCGAGACCCGCTTCCATGATGAGCGGGCCAAGAGTGAGGTGCCGGTCGAGCGCATCGGTGAGCTGTGGCTGGAGGAGATGGGCGGCTCGCTGGGGCCCGCCATCACCCTGAACGATGGCTATCAGCACTGGTGGAGCTACGTCAGCCACTTCGTGCATTCGCCCTTCTATGTCTATGCCTATGCCTTCGGCGACCTGCTAGTGGCGGCGTTGATGCAGACGCGGGCCAAGGACCCGGAGGGGTTCACGCCGCTGTATCGTGAGTTGCTCGCAGGTGGTGGGTCAAAGGGCTACGTCGAGGCCCTGGCTCCGTTCGGCCTGAATCCGCGCGATCCGGCCTTCTGGACCATCGGCACCGGGCGGCTGGAGGGCCTGATCGATCAGTTTGAGGCCGTGGTGTGATCAGCACGACTTGAGCCCTGCGCCCGCGTCGGTATAAGGGCGCAGACAGATCACATCTTTCGAGTCCCGGACCCGACCATGGCCAACAAAATGTCCGCCGCAGAGCACGCCGAGTTCGAGCGCGGCAAGCAGCAGATCGAAGAGCAGATCTCGACCTACCGCCTGTTCCTGAACCTGGCCAAGTGGGGCTCGCTGTGGATCGGTGCGATCCTGGCCTTCCTGACCATCTGGTTCATGCCCAACGGCAGCTTCATCGGCGGTTTCATCACCATGGTGGTGATGCTGGTCGCCGGTTGGTGGTTCCTGAAGGCCCCCAAGCACTATCACTGAAGGTCGGGCTGGGCCGTTCGGGCCCTCTGTCCAAACATCGTTTGCCTGAGGCCTGGATGTCTGCTGGAGTGATCCCGCAGCACGTGGAGGCGTCTATGCGGATCCTGGGAAATCTCGGCGCGGCTTTGCTGGTGCTGGGAGCCATGGCAACATCGGCTTTGGCCGCGACGCCGCAGGATCGCGGTGGCTCCAGCATGGAATCTTTCCGGACCGACCGGGAGCTGAGGACTTTTCTGAGATCGGTGGAGGGATATGTGCCCCGCCGCCGGCCCCGCCCCGCCGCCGCCGGTGCTGATGTCCACGCCTGTGCCGTCGTTGCCGACGACGAGCGCGCCCGTGGCCTCGACCGCAGACGTGGCCGCCAATGCCGCCATCACCGTGACCGGCAATCGCGTCGCCAACCCCTCGATCACCAACACCCAGGAGGCCAACGTCGACGAGGGCGGTATCGTCAAGGTGGCGGGCGACTATCTGGTGATCCTGCGCCGGGGGCGGCTGTTCAGCGTCTCGACAGCGGACCAGACCCTGCGCCCGGTGGCCCATATCGACGCCTTTCCGCCGGGCACCGATGGCAGCGGCGACTGGTATGATGAAATGCTCATCAACGGCGATCAGATCATCGTCGTCGGCTACAGCTATGCGCGCGGCGGGACCGAGATCAACCGCTTCCGCATCGGGCCGGACGGGTCGCTGACCTATCGCGATTCCTATCACCTGAAATCCGATGACTACTATTCGAGCCGCAACTACGCCTCGCGCCTGATTGGCGATCAGCTGATCTTGTATTCACCGCTTTATCTGGAGAATTGGCGCGATGGCGATGACGACGTCTTGGACCAGCTGCCGGGGCTGAGCCGCTGGCAGCCGGGCCAGGCAGAGCCGGTGTTCCGGCGCATGGTCACCGCCAGAGAGGTCTATGCGCCGCAGCCTCTCAGAACCCGTCAAGGCCGCGCGGCGATCGAGGCGATGCACACCGTCACGCGCTGCAACGTCGCGGCGGAGGATCTGACCTGTCAGGCCACTGTGGTCCTGGGGCAGGAGGGGCGCAGTTTCTATGTGTCGTCTGACGCCGTTTACGTCTGGCTCAGCTCCTGGAGCGACGACGACGGTGAGGAGAGCGCCAGCAGCTTGTATCGTATCCCCCTAAACCGAGGTCGGCCGCAGGCGATCCAGACGCGGGGTTCGCCGGTCGACCATNTTTCCNTTCCGCGCCGACGAGCGGCGCGGCGGCTGGACGTCCTGGTCGTTTCCGAGGGGGTGNGCGATGCCATGTGGCGACCGGAGTTTGCCTTTGGAACCCCGGCCTTGCTGCAACTGGATTTGCGCCGCATGAACGATGGCCGAGCTGTCGTGCCTATCTCGGCCTATCGCTTGCTGCCGACACTGGGCGGCAATGCCCAGGTGGAGCACAACCGCTTTATCGGGTCCAACCTGCTTTATGCCCAGAGCAGTTGGTCTAGCGCCCGANACACCTCCCGGACATTTGTTGGGGTTGTGCCGCTGGACGGCGGTGCGGTCGTCAATGTGCCCCTCGGTGGTCAGGTTGGCCGGATCGAGCAACTGGGATCAGATGGATTGGTGGTCGCCCAATCGGGCACAGGCACAGAGTTTGTCACAATTGACCTGTCGTCTGGTCGGTCACCGGATGTTTTGAACCGCTATGCCCTTCCGGCAGCACGGGAGNGGGAGAGCCGCAGCCACGCCTTTNTCTTCCGCCCCGACAACGCTGACGGCTCCAATGGTCTGATGGGCTTGCCAGTGATGCGGCAAGAGCGTCGCCACAACAGCCTATCGAGCGTGGCTGACATGCAGTTCCTGCGTCGCCAAACGCGCGTTCTGGACAGCTTTGGCCAGTTGACGGGACAGGGTGGCACGCAACCGATAGATGACTGCCAGGCGTCCTGCGCTGACTGGTATGGCAACAGTCGCCCGATCTTTCTGGGCAATCGGGTGTTCGCGCTGATGGGCTATGAACTGGTTGAGGGTGACGCCAGTGGAGCAGCCATCCGGGAGNTACGGCGGATCAATTCACGCCCGTAACCCATCCGGTTGAGGGCAAGTCGAACCAGTAGGACGCGCCAGATGGCGATTCCCATCGACCCGCTTTGACGATCCGGGCCGCATGGGCCTAACGTCTATGTGAGGAAGCCGGACCGGGAGGATTCGTGTGGCCCTAGGCATTGCCGTCACCCGTGAACGCCGCGAGNGGGAGACGCGATGCGCCGTCACGCCCGAGACAGTCAAGAAGCTGATCGGCCTGGGCGCGACCGTCACGGTCGAGGCTGGCACCGGCGCGGGGTCGTCCATTCCAGATGCCGACTTTGCCGAGGCGGGGGCGACCGTGGCCAAGGACACCAAGGCAGCGCTGCACGGGGCCGACATCCTGCTGAAGGTGCGCGGCCCGACGGCCCAGGAGATCAGCGGGCTGAAACCCGGTGCCATCGTGGTGGCCCTCCTTGACGCTTATCGCGAAAAGGACACGGTTCAGGCACTGAAAGAGGCCAATGCCACCGCCTTTGCTATGGAGTTCGTGCCGCGCATCACCCGGGCCCAGGTCATGGATGCCCTGTCATCGCAGGCCAATCTGGCCGGATATCGGGCTGTGATCGAGGCGGCGGCGGCCTATGCCAAGGGCTTTCCGATGATGATGACGGCGGCGGGCACCGTCGCGGCGGCCAAGGTCTTCGTCATGGGGGCGNGGGTTGCGGGCCTGCAAGCCATCGCCACGGCGCGGCGACTGGGGGCGGTGGTCACTGCCACCGACGTCCGCCCCGCCGCCAAGGAGCAGGTCGAAAGCCTGGGGGCCAAGTTCGTCGCCGTCGAGGACGAGGAGTTCAAGGCGGCCGAGACCTCGGGCGGCTATGCCAAGGAGATGTCCGACGCCTACAAGGCCAAGCAGGCCGAACTGACGGCGACCCACATCACCAAGCAGGATGTGGTGATCACCACCGCCCTGATCCCCGGTCGGCCCGCGCCAAAGCTGATCAGCGCGGCTCATGTGGCCTCGATGAAGCCGGGTTCGGTCATCGTCGATCTGGCGGTCGACAATGGCGGCAATGTCGAAGGCTCCAAGGCCGGAGAGATCGTCACCACGTCCAACGGGGGTACAATTGTCGGCTGGTCCAACATGCCGGGCCGGATCGCGGCGGATGCCAGTGCCCTTTACGCCCGCAACCTGGTGGCCTTCATGGGCCTGTTGGCCAGGGACAGGGCCCTGGCTCTGGACCTGGAAGAAGAGATCCTGAAGGCCGCCGTGGTCACCCACGCTGGCCAGATCGTGCATGAGGGGGTCAGGGGGTGAGTGTTCGCCGTGGCCTCAATGCCGTTTCGTGGTTGCTGATGGTTGTGGGCCCGGTAGGGTTCGCAACCTGGGGCCTGCTCGGCGTTGAGCGGCTGACCGGGTCAGCGGCTGAGGCGGTCGCCATGGTGGCGCTCGTCGCCGCGGGACTGTGTTTGGCAGTCGGGATGTGGCTGTGGGCCGCGACGAGGGAACGAAAATACTCGCAATATCAGAGCGCTGAATCACGGGAGTGAGAGAAATGATGCACGTTTCGAATATCCTAAAGCCTATGTCGACCGCAGCTTGTGTCACCTTAGGAGCTTTGGCCCTCTCGGCCTGTCAGCCATCGGCCCCGACACCTGAGGCACCTGCGGCGGACGCTTCAGCCAGGCCAGCCTCGGCAGAGGCCCCGGCAGCTTCCACCCAGCCCTGCCTGGCGGATGGCGAGCGGATCGAGGGGCGGATGTCTCACGGCTCAGCTCTCGATGAGAATGGCGAGCAGCTCTACACCAACGTCCTGGTGCTGGATCAGCCGCGCTGTGTTGGCGATGGCACCGTGTCGGGCACGCGGGTTCGCCTGAACCCCGCCGACGGCATGGACTTTGAGACCCTGCCTTACAATGGGCGCGCCGCCATCACGGCGGGTCACTATGTCGCGCCGGACGCGCCGGGTCCGCTGGGGACATTGTGGCTGAGAACGCCCGTGGCGAAGCCCTTGCGGAGTAGATGATCATGGAAGCTGTCGACCCCACCGTCTTTCGCCTGGCCATCTTCGTGCTGGCGATTTTCGTCGGCTATTACGTCGTCTGGTCGGTGACCCCGGCTTTGCACACGCCCTTGATGGCGGTGACCAATGCCATCTCCAGCGTGATCATCGTTGGCGGTCTGATTGCGGCGGCAGCGACCACAAGTGGCGACGGCTGGATCGCCAAGGGGCTGGGGTGGCGGCCGTCACCCTGGCCAGCGTCAATATCTTCGGCGGCTTTATGGTCACGCGACGCATGCTGGCGATGTACAAGAAAAGGAACGGCCCGCGAAGGCGGCGGCTGAATGACAGTCGATGCCATCAGAACGGTGATTCTGATTTCCTGGATCGGAACCGGCCTGGGCGTGGGCCTGTGGCTGTGGAGCTGGGCTCGCGAGAAGGACCCGATCCAGAAGCTGCGCTTTCAGGACAGCGGCGCGGTGCTGCTGTTTGCCTCGATCCTGCTTCGCATAGTCACCCGCCTGAATGCTTTGACGGTGTTTGACTGGGTGATGATTGTCTTTGCGCCCCTGTTCATCCTCGCGGCCCTGTGGCGGCTGACCCGAACCCAACGGACTCCGAACCCATGAACGCATCGCTTGCTGCCCTGGCCTATCTGGTGTCGGGGGTTCTGTTCATCCTGTCTCTTCGCGGCTTGTCTAGCCCGGAGACCAGCCGTCGGGGCAATCTGTTCGGCATGGTCGGCATGGCCTTGGCGGTGGCTGTCACCCTGACCACCCTGTGGGGCTCGGGTTTGCTGGACCCGCTGACCGCCGGGCTGATCGCAGGCGGGGTGATCGTCGGTGGCGGGGCCGGGGCCCTGATCGCGGGGCGGGTGCAGATGACCCAGATGCCTCAGCTGGTAGCCGCGTTCCACTCTCTGGTCGGCATGGCCGCCTGTCTGGTGGCCGTCGGGGCCGTCTATGCGCCCGAGAGCTTCCACATCGCCACGGCGACCGGCGGCATCAAGACCATCTCGATCATCGAGCTGTCGCTGGGCGTCGCCATCGGGGCCATTACCTTTACCGGTTCGGTCATCGCCTTTGCCAAGCTGAATGGAAACATGAGCGGGGCCCCAATCATCCTGCCCATGCGGCACCTGATCAACATAGGGCTGGCGCTGGGGATGGTGCTGCTGATCGGCGTGATGATCGGCTCGGGCGGCACGGCGACCTGGGCCTTCTGGGGCGTGTTTGCCATCGCCCTGATCCTGGGCGTGACCCTGATTATCCCCATCGGCGGGGCCGACATGCCGGTGGTGGTGTCGATGCTGAACTCCTATTCCGGCTGGGCGGCGGCGGCGCTGGGCTTCACCCTGGAGAACATCGCTCTGATCATCACCGGGGCCCTGGTCGGGTCATCGGGCGCGATCCTCAGCTACATCATGTGCAAGGGCATGAACCGGAACTTCTTTTCGGTCATCATGGGCGGCTTTGGCGGCGATGCGGTTGCGGCAGGCGGTGGCCATGTCGAGACCCGCCCGGTCAAGCAGGGCAGTGCCGACGACGCCGCCTTCATCATGAAGAACGCCTCCAAGGTCATCATCGTGCCCGGCTATGGCATGGCGGTGGCTCAGGCCCAGCATGCGCTGCGCGAAATGGCCGACAAGCTGAAGGAGGAGGGGGTCGAGGTGAAATACGCCATCCACCCCGCCGCCGGACGCATGCCCGGCCACATGAACGTGCTGCTGGCCGAAGCCAATGTGCCCTATGATGAGGTGTTCGAGCTGGAGGACATCAACTCCGAGTTCTCAAGCGCCGACGCCGCCTTCGTCATCGGGGCCAATGACGTCACCAACCCCGCGGCCAAGACCGACCCGACCAGCGCCATTTTCGGCATGCCGATCCTCGACGTCGAAAAGGCCGGCACCGTCCTGTTCGTCAAACGCGGCATGGCGGCGGGCTATGCCGGGGTCGAGAACGAGCTGTTCTTCCGCGACAACACCATGATGCTGTTCGCCGACGCCAAGAAGATGGTCGAGGGGATCGTGAAGGGGCTTTAGATTTCCCTAGGCTGGAGGGAGCGCATCCCAACGATCCTTCTGCTCCTTCCACCTTGCCCATGCCTCAACCTGGGGAGGACGATGCGAGTACTCCTTGACCATTATTCCGGCTGTAGGGCTGCGAGCTTGGCCGTTTCGACCGGGTTCCGCGAGGTAGGTGCGGTGCACATGCAAGGCGTCAGTGCGTGCCATGTCTCCCGGAAGTATGAGGAGATCGAAGTCGCCGGTCTCCAAGTTGATTGTGGATCCTCCGGGTGACGGCAAAATCGCAAAGACGAAGTCGTCATTTCTCAACTGCGCGACCGAAGCCTCTCTTCCCATGCGCATGACGTTTGCTGGCGGAAGTTTTCACGGAGACGCGGAAGGGCCGACTTCCTCAACCTCAAGGTCGATAACAGGGTAGTTTCCGCCGATCTCGCGGACGCGATAGCCACGCTTCCGAAGCAGGCTGGCTACGAGCGCCTCACCTGCATCCCCGATGTCTTTGCTCACCGGTCATCTCCGTCTGATTGATGTCTACGCGAAATGCGAAGTCTGGTCGCTTAAGCCGCCACGCCCTCAACCCTCAACACCCCTGCCGCTGCCATGTCGGCATGCAACGCCTCAGGCGACCAGTCATAGCCGTTGGGCCAGGTGAGGGCTCCGAACTCCAGGAACACCCGGTCGAAATAGGCGGGGTCCTTGAACGCCTGGGTGATCGGCTTGTCGCGCCGGGCCAGCTCCGAGAAATCCCACTCTCCGGCCTGACCATCAGTGAACCACAGCTTCAGGCGATAGCCGCCGAGCCGCTTCAGCTTACGCACGTGAACCAGATCAGTTGTCATTGTCGGCGTCGGGTCCGGGAATACGTTCGGGCGTCTCATCATTGCGAACCGCAGTCCAAGCGGCGTTGAGTTCATGACTATACATCAAAATCCACCGCTGGACGATCTTGCGTTGTCTCGCGCCGAGTTTGCCGCCAATCATTTCGCCCGTTTCGATGTCGAACTTGGCTTCCTGTCCATCGTGATAGGTATGAATATGGGCGGGTGCATGATCGTTGAAGAACATGCGGATCGCGATGCCATAGAAGAAGGCGATGGTCGGCATGATCCAAGTCTGTCATGGCCAAAGCTGAAGTTCCAGACGTGGCACCTCGACGCATGTCCAATCTTCCGAAAACCTACATCCGCTTTGTCTGCTTCCAGACGGTCGGGCGTCAGCGCAGTCGCCTAGGGATGTTCAAGGCGATCGACGAGGCGGTCGAGAGTGAGCACGCCGAGAGCTGGGCCATTGTCGAGGCTCGCCACCAGGCCGCCTGGTTCGACGCCAACCTAGCCATTCCCAAGGCGTTCTCGGTGGGCGGACACACGGGCTTTGGCCAGCCGGGCCTGTCGTGGTTCAAGCCGACGGCGACCGAGCACATTCGGCGGATGCACAGCCTGAAGGCGGCGCTCCAAGCCTGCGGCATTCATGTCGAGGTCCTGACTACACGCGACCCTGGCCTGATTGTCTGGCAGGATGAACATCAGGTGGTGGCCGAACCGCGCGGGCGAACGTTCTGAGAAGGAAAGATGCATGCGTTCAGGCCTTACGTTGCATCTGTTGCTGTCGGCATTAGTCATTTGTTTTTGCATCGATCTAGCGGGTCAGTGACACATGCATCCTAGCCCGCGAAAGGGTGGTCTCCGCCTTTCCAAGGCCGCCCAGCGCGATCGTGCCATCGACCGGTGGGCCTCGGCCGGGTTCATTATTGGCTTTTTGGGTATTGCGCTGGCGGTCATCGCGCCGTGGGGCCGGTGGTCGTGGTTCGCATTGGAGGTCCCGTCGGCACCANTTGCCGGATGGCTGTCTTCGTCCTGGCTGCCGTTCTGGGCTTTGGGCGGGGCGATGGTGTGGAGCTTGGGCGTATCGGTTCTGGGCAGCGGGTCTCGGGCGAGCGATCGGCAGCGCTGGGTCTGGCGCTGGGGCGGGCTGGGGATTGTAGCGCTGACCAGTGTCGCCTGCGCCTATGGGGCGTCGCGCAACGGGGTGGCGCTCTACGAGGATCGTATTCTGTGGCGGCAGTCGCTGCTGGCCCCGCTTGAAACGACGACGGACGCTGAGGTCGCTGCTCTGAATGTTCGCTGCGAGATGAAACGCCGCCGCCGCAGCCTGCGCGGCGAACTCATCGACGTGCCGTTCTGGACGCTGAGCCTGACAGACGGGCGCACCGTCGCGGTGGGCGGGGTGCGTGGCGCGGGCGTGGGTGGCACCTCGCGTGAAACATGGCTGGCGGCGATGCATAGACTGAGCCGCTATCCGGTCCAGCCTGAGGCGGTTGCCTCTCAGTGCGTGCGGGCGGTTGTGGCCCGGTTCGAGCCGCAGGACAGAGCGTTCGTGCAAAGTCTGTTTGCCGTGTCGCCACAGCCGGCAGGGGATGTCTTCCTGTGCCCGCCCGACTATCGAGCGCGTGACGCCGCATCTGGCGACGACTGCCTGGTCGTGCCGGTCGCCCCCGGTCCGCCGCGACCTCGGTCCCATCCGACGGACCCTGTCGTGAACTCATCAGACCGCGGTGAGATGGCCATGGCCGAGCCACGCGGGCGGACCTCATGAGGACCACGGTATGCGAAAACTGAAGTGGCCCCTGGCTGCCGCTGCCGGCCTGGCGGGCTTTTACGCCGTCATCTGCGCCGTCCTGTTCTTTGGCCAGCGGGAGTTGCTCTACCAGCNNCCGGCCAGCACGGGCGGTTCAGNNCCCGCCGCTGACGGCCCGCCGATCCAGGTGACACAGATCACCACGGTCGATGGCGAGCGGCTGGTGGCCTGGTATCTGCCACCGCAAGAGGGCAAGCCGACGATCCTGTTCTTCAATGGCAATGCCGCCTCGCTGGCGGTGCAGGAGNGGCGCTGGCAGCGGATTGCCGATGCGGGGGTCGGTTTCCTCGCCATTGGCTATCGCGGCTATGACGGGTCAACCGGCCACCCGTCCGAGGCGGGTTTGGCGTTGGACGCGCGGGCGGCCTACGGCTGGCTTCGTCAGAGGGCGGAGCCGAACGATATCGTCATCCACGGCTTTTCCCTGGGTTCCGGCGTTGCCGTCCGGTTGGCCAGCGAGGTCCCGGGGCGGGCCCTGGTGCTGGAGGCCCCGTTTACCTCGACTACCGATGTGGCGGCGCGAGCCTTCNCCTGGGTGCCGGTACGGCTGTTGATGCGGGACCGGTTCCATTCGGATCAGAGGATCGGGCAGGTGCGCATGCCCATTCTGATCCTGCACGGCGATGCCGACAGCGTCATTCCCTACGACCTGGGCCAGCGCCTCTATCAGCTTGCGCCCGAGCCCAAGACGTTCGTGCAGATGCATGGCTCGGACCACAACACCCTGACCCGCGACGGCGGCTATAATGCGATCTGGTCGTTCCTGGGCGTGGCCAGTCCCGGCCCGACGGCCTATCCGGGGCGTCAAGCGCAGATGACGACACGGCACGCGCCGTGAGTGGCATGCCCCACGTCAAAATGGCGGTGTGGCCTAGGTGTAGGCGAACAGCAGGCGCCCCTGGCCCATGCGGTCGCGCAGGAATGGCAGGTCCGTGTGAGACACGGAAAANCAGCCCCAGGAGCGGCCCAGCTTGCCCTCGCGGGCCAGGAACTCGGGGCTGGCATAATCAGCCCCGTGAACGATGATGGCGCGTTCGCGAGCCAGGTTGTTGGAATACTCCAGCCCGTCCAAGCGCACGTTGGGACCATGTTGCGAGCCCCAGTCGGCCCCGCCGGTGGCATAGGCCCCGACCGAACTCATGTAGCTCTCGGGCGTATTTGAGAACGTTTGGGCATAGCCCGAATGGCCGGGGTCCGAGCCACGACCATGGCTGGTTCGGACCGCCTGCACATAGCCCCCGTGCAGGTCGACTTCATACAGGCGCGGTTCGCCAGAGAACTTGCTGAAGTCGACCAGATACATCCGGTCCCGCACCGGTATGCGATAGCTGTGCACGTCTAGGGCTGCCAAGGCCCGCTGCATCAGNGTCGGGCCGCACCAGCCGCCGCGGATCCAGCGGCGGCGGGCGCAGCTGGGCGGTGGTGAGAGCCGGCCGAGGCGCAGGTGGAGGTGCGATGACAGCTTGAGGCGCAGGNNCTCCACCACAGCCACCGCGACCGGTTGCTGCACCGTCGTGGCACAGCCCGCCAGAACCGCAGAGCTGCCGCCTAAAATGAAGCCTCGTCTTGCCAACCGCATGCGGCACCCTCGCGCGGGTTCACAGAAAGGATCGCTTGTTCCAAAACCCGGTCGCAGTTTCAACCTTGACCCGGCCCTGAGATCCTGAAGCGCCGTCATGGCACTGGATTCTCACCACCATAGGGTTAACGACCATCTCCCGCCACACGCGAAACGTGACCGTATTAGGGTAGAGAATTGCGAGACTTTCGCGTCTGAGGTGAACTTTGTTCTCTCAAAACCGTCACTTGTGCCGCCACCGCATCGGTTCCAATTTGCTGATCACAGTGTCGTGAACAGGCCTAGGGCGGGCCCTCAGTGGGCCCGTTGGCCAAAGATCGTGCCTGCAGCAGTTGGCGAAACGCATCGGGATCCGAAAACCTGGCTTGCACCGGCCAGGCGGTAACGCGCGCGCGCCAGACGGGCGGTAAACGCAGCCAGTCCTTTTCGGTCGTGACAAGACCCGCACCCAAAACGGCGGCCCGGTTGGAGAGNTGACTGAAGCCATCCTCGCTGAATGTGGCGTGATCGGCAAAGGCAACAAAGTCGACTAAATCACAGCCCGCCGCCCGCAAGGAGCGCTCGACTTTCCATGGCTTGGCGATGCCGGCAAAGCCAAGCTGTGGCCCTGTCGGTGGTGGCGTGTCCGCCCGCAGCTGGGCGACAAACACGGGCAAGGGCGCAAAGGTCTCCACCAGCTCCGCCTCGGGCGTGTCCTGGTCTGTCGGCATCAGGATGACCACTGCATCCGCCCGGGCCAGCCCCACCTTCAGTGGTTCGCGCATCGGGCCCGACGGAAACACCGTGCCGCCGCCGAACGGCCATTCGCCGTCGCGGGTTTCCCCGTCCACGACAACAAGGGACAGGGCTTTCATCAAGGCGGGATTCTGGTGCCCATCGTCGAGAACCAGCACCTGGGCCCCGTCAGTCACCGCCGCACGGGCACCCGCGGCGCGATCACGCGCGACCCAGACCGGTGCCTGCTGGGCTAGCAGAAGAGGCTCATCGCCGACATCTCGTGCGCTGTGCGCCTGCGGATCGACCTGGACTGGCCCTTCAAGTCGCCCGCCATAGCCGCGGGTCAGTCCTCTGCCCTCNAGCCCTTGCGCTTCCAGCAGGCGCAGTATCTCCCGCGCCAGGGGCGTCTTGCCGGAACCGCCGACCGTCAAGTTGCCGACTGAAATAACAGGCACTTCCGGATCGTAAGCCGGTCCGCGGGCCAACCGGCGGGCCGTGGCGGTTTGCCAGACCCAGGACAGCGGACGCAGCAGGGCACGGAGAACTCCGCCATATTGCCGATCGCGCAGATACCACCAGCGAGGTGTGTTCAGCTTCACGGCTCTCCTCCCTGGCGCGCGGGCAGCAGAGGCTCAACAGCGTGCCAGATCCGGGTCAGCACATCGCCACCAGTGGTCTGGGCCGCACGCTGAGCCTTCTTGCCCATCTCGTGCGCCCGGTCGGGATGATTAAGCAGGGGCTGGATTCTGCCCGTGAGATCACCCGGGTGTTCCACCAGAACCAGACCGCCGGCAGCGACCAGCTCCTCGGCCACGGTGCGCCAGTTGGCCATGTCACGACCACTGAAGACGGCCTTGCCCAGCCGCGCTGGCTCTAGCGGATTGTGGCCGCCCAGGGCGGGCTGGTCGAGGGTGGGGCCAAAGCCGCCACCCAGCACNACGGCATCGGCTAGCCGCAGAAAGAGGCCCATTTCACCAAGTGTATCCGCGACATAGATCGTTTCATCCAAATCTGGCTGGGCACCTTCTGATCGGAACGCCGCCGTCAGGCCTGCGTCCGCCAGAGCGCTGGCAATCTCTTTGGACCGTTCCGGATGGCGCGGGATAAGGACGATCAGGGGCGTTGGCTGCAGAGCCATCAGTGCGCGCAGGATCGGAAGCTCCTCACCTGGGTGAGTCGAGCCGGCGACGATTACGGGCCGATCTCCGATCATAGCCGACAGGCGGGTGAACGCCGTTGGATCATGGGGCAGGGGATCACCAACCTGCTTGAGATTGGCCAGGTCCGTCACCCGCCCACCGAGCGCGGTGATGCGGCTGGCGCTGGCCTCATCTTGGGGCAGAATGGCGTCGAAGGCCTCCAGCAGTGTCCGGGCCGCAGCTGGAATCCGCTGCCAGTTGCGGCCGCTGTGTTCCGTGATACGGGCGCTGACGAGAGCCAGTTTCACACCCCGCTCATGGGCCATCAGAATGAGATTGGGCCAAAGCTCGCTCTCGACCAGGATGCCCACTTGCGGTTGCCAGTGGTCAAGAAAGGCGGCAACCGCACCCGGCGTGTCGACAGGCACATACTGGTGCAGCACCCCAGCTGGGAGGCGCTCAGCCAGCAGATGGGCCGATGTCGTGGTCCCGGAGGTCACAAGCAGGCTCAGATCGGGGCGCGCCTGTCGGAAGCGCTGGACCAGGGGCAGCAGGGAAAGGCTCTCTCCCACGCTGACCCCGTGCAGCCAGATCAGATGCCCTGATGGCCGCGGCTGTGAAGCCCTCCCNAGCCGCTCGCTCACACGTGCAGGGTCCTCCTTGCCGCGCCTGACCCGCCGCTGCAGCAGGTCACTCGCCATCGGCTGCAGTCGGGCCAGACCCCAACGGTAGACCCGCAACGACAGGGGCAGGTCCGCCGCACGATCCGCCACTTAGATCTGCTCCAGTCCAGTGATGGCGTCTGCCCGCACCTCGACAGCCGTGAGTTTCCCGTCCAGTCGGCAATGACCTCTTCGGGCGGTGCGCTTTCGGGATAATCGACCCGATCCCAGACGATCGCTCCGCGACCAAAAGGCAGGGGATTAGCCCCTTATCCCAGCTGTTCAACCGCAGGGCTGGCTTGCACGACACTCCGACCAGCAACACCGGAACGCCCGCCATGCGGGCCATCATGGGCAGGCCCTCCGCCATCACCCGGTTGGGCCCGCGCGGCCCGTCAGGGGTCAGGGCCAGGGCCCCAATCCGGAGCTGGCGCAGGCCATCGCGCAGGGCCTGGGATCCGCCTTTGGCCCGATCCGCCTTTTCCTTGTTGCTTGACGACCCGCGAATGGCCGGAAAACCCAAGCGGTCGACGGCGCGGGCTATGAATTGGCCATCGGGCGACAGGGAGATCAGGGCCTTGATCGGTTGGGCGCGGCTATGTGGCCAGGCCACGGGCGCGACCCCAATGCGGCCATGCCAGAAGGCGACCAGGACCCTCCGCCATCCTGCCAGACCTGTTCAGCCACCTCTGTGTTTTCTGCGGTCCAGCGGATGGTGGCGAAACAGAACCGCATCCATTGGGCCAGAATCCAGGCCAGACTGGCCTGAATGACAGGATTGCGAAGCGGCCTCATGACACCTCCGCGACGCTGCCGCCATCCAGGCTCTGTTGATGGGCCAGACGGGCATAGAGACCACCCATGGCCACCAACTCGGCATGGGGTACGCTCTCGACAATGCGTCCCGCCTCCAGCACATGGATGCGGTCGGCATTCATCACGGTGGACAGGCGGTGGGCAATCATCAGCGTGGAACGCCCTTGCATTAGCCGCTCCAGCGCCGCCTGGACCTGAGCCTCGCTTTCTGTGTCCAGGGCACTTGTCGCCTCATCCAGCAGCAGGATGGGNGCATTCTTCAGAAAGGCGCGGGCGATGGCGATGCGCTGGCGCTGGCCACCGGACAGGCGAAGCCCCGCTTCCCCGGCCCGGGTCTGATAGCCCTCCGGCAGGGCTGTGACGAAGTCGTGCNNAGCGGCGGCACGCGCTGCATCCTCGATCTCGCCCTGGGTGGCTCCGGGGCGACCGTAGGCGATGTTGTTGGCGATGGTGTCGTCGAACAGGAACGGTTCCTGCGTCACCAGGGCGATGGCCCCNCGCAGAGACGGCAGGCTCAGTTCCCTTATGTCATGTCCGGCCACTCCTACGGAGCCGCCCGTCACATCGTAGAAGCGTGGCAACAGCGACAGCAGGGTCGACTTGCCGCCNCCGGACGGGCCGACAAGGGCGTGGGTCTCACCCGGCTGGATATTCAGGTTGATCCCCGAAAGGGTCGGGATGCCACTCTCCCGGCCATCTCCGGTGTCATAGGCAAAGGCCACCGACTGGAAGGCCACCGCCAGTGGGCCCGGGGGCAGGGGACGGGGNTGCGGAGCCTCGCGGATCTCCGGCTCAATATCCAGGGCCTTAAACAGGCGCCGGGCGGCGGTCAGGCCTTCGCTCATCACCGTCTGCAGGTTGGTGACCTGGCGCAGCGACTGGCCCGCCGCCATTAACAGGCCGATAAAGGCCGCGAACTCACCCACCGTCATCTGACCCTGGCGGGCCATCCAGCCCGCATAGGCCATCACCGCCGCGACCACGAGCATGGCCACGAAGTTGGAGATCGGTCCGGCAAAGGCGCGGCTGTCGGCGGACTTGATGACATGGCGCTGGCGGCGGTTGACCACTTCACCGACGCGGGCTTCCTCGGCCGCCTCGCGGCTTTCAATCTTGATCAGGCGCACGCCATCGAGATTTTCCAGCAGAGCCGTCGACAGGTTCTCGGTCTCGACCATGGCCCCGGTGGTGGCCTTGCGCATACGCTTCCCGAACCTCCGTATGATCCAGGCGACCAAGGGGGCTCCAAGGAACACGATGGCCGTCAGCCGCCAGTCGGTGAAGGCCATCCAGCCCAGCACTGCGATAAGCGTCAGGCCATGCTGGGTATAGTTGACGATCCCGTTGGTGAAGGCCTCGNNTACCAGATTGGCATCGAACAGCACGCTGGAGACGAAGCTGCCCGAGTGCTGGCTGCGCAACCGCGCCAGATCGGCCCGGATCATCGATCCGAACAGACGGGTCTGGATGTCGCCGACTATGCCGTGGCCCAACCGGTTGACCAGCGCGGCCTGGGCCAGGGCCGCAACGGTCCAGATCAAGGCAAACCCGACGATGGTGGCAGGAATGGCCCATAAGGTCTTGTCGGGCGGAATCTGGATGAGGCCCCAGACCGTCACCGGCTTGTTCAGAAACAGGCCGTCGATGGCCGGTTCCAACAGCTGCAAAACCGTGGCGGCCATGATGCCCACCACGGCNGCACACAGCACGGACGCGACCAGCGCCCAACGGTGCTGGCTCAGATAGTCATGCCAGATGCGCGCCAGCAACGGCTGCAACGGCTCCAGATCCTCATGACGCGTCGGCGAACTCATGCTTCGCAGGTCGGATGCCCGGCCCGGGAAGTCAAGCCGCAGATGCTATTGCGACGCGCGACGCCGCCCCTTAGCTGTGCCAGGCTTCGGGGTTTAGTCCGAGGAAGGGGTCGTCGAGCATGGGGTTGTGGTCGTGGCCGTGCAGGCGGGCCTCGAGGCCAGCCAGGTCGTGGGGCTGGCCGTCGGTGTCGGCACCTGGCAGGACCTGGGGTCCGAAGTCGCCATCCAGCTTGGCCTGGGTGAAGGTGTCGAGCTCTGCCCCTGGCAGGACCTGCGGCCCGAACGAATCGTCCAGCCCCTTGGGCAGCACGAAGCCGTCGTCTTCGGCTCCGATCAGCACCTGGGGTCCAAGGTCGTCCTGGCCATGCTTGGTGATCAGGCCCGTGTCGACCGGTTCGGCCGGCAGCACCTGGGGTCCGGCGTCGTCGGCGGCCAGGGGCGCACTGCCCGGATACTCCTGGGTGCGGATGCCGCCCACGAAGCTGTCGCGCATCAGGGCCACGTGCTCGGCGCTTTCGGAGAAGGCCAGCATCACCTGACCGCGGGTATAGGTGCCGCCGTCCAGGGCATTGGTCCAGGTGTCCAGACCGCCCGCATCGCCTGCCCGGTTCAGCACGTTCAGATACATCTGCTCGACGAACTGCCGGTTGGTCAGGTTGCCATAGGTGTTGGTGAACTCCGCCGCCCCGGCGAACAGGTCGGCAATGGCCTGCAGCGTCATGCCGCCGCCCAGGGCGTTGCGCCAGGTCATCAGCCCGCCTTCGTCGGGCAGCCGGTTCCAGGCCGCGTCGTAAAGCCGGGCGATCTGCAGCGCCAGGTCATCGGCCACCCACAGGCCCTGATCCAGGGTGCCTTGCGTCACATCCTTGTGTTCGGCGCTCTCGGAGAAGGCCAACAGCACCTGGGCCCGGGTGTGGGTGCCGCCGTTCAGGGCATTGGTCCAGGTCTTGATGCCACCGGGATCGCCGGTCCGGTTCCAGGCAGTTCAGATACATCTGCTCGACAAACTGCTGGTTCGACAGGCTGCCATAGGTGTTCTGGAACTCGACCGAGTTGACGAACTCCTGCGACAGGGTCTCCAGGCACATCCCCCTTCCAGGGCATCGAGCACGATCTCGAACCCGCCCGCATCGGGCACCCGGTTGAAGGCGCTGTCGTAAAGCCGCATCACCTGCGCCGCCATGCCATCGCGGTGGAACGACAACTGGCCGTCGATGAACGACAGAACCTCAATCCCACTGAGCGTATCGGTGCCGCCATCCAGACCGCCCGAAACCTGATGCGACGACGCCGTCCAAGTATACCCCCGACGCACCCCGCCATAGGCCGCGATGTCATAGCCGCCGCCGCCCGCGAGGGTGTCAGAGCCACCACGCCCGTAGAGGACGTCGTTGCCGGCCCCGCCTGACAGCTGACTGTCACTGCCATCGCCGATCAGGGTGTCGGCGAAATTCGAGCCAATGATGATCTCGACGTCACTCAGAACATCGCCTTGGGCGAGCCCGCCGGTGCCCGGTCCGCCGTCCAGCCTGGCGATGACTCCACTGGTTGACGTGGCATAGCTGACCGTATCGATGCCGCTGCCCCCGATGATGGTGTCAGCGCCTGCATCGGCGATCACCACGTCATCTCCAGCACCCCCGTTCAGGACGTCATCGCCGTCGCCACCCATGAGGGTATCAATGCCATCGCCGCCGCTGAGAACATCAGCCCCCTCGGCACCTTGGAGCTGGTTGTCAGCGCTATTGCCTGTCAAATGGTCATCGTAGGCGGAGCCGACCACATTCTCGATCGAGACAAAGGTATCGCCCTGCGCGTCGCCGCCCGATCCGGTACTCCCGCCAGGTCGACCGTGACCGCGGCATTGGACGCCGTGAAATCGGTCATGTCGATGCCTAAGCCTCCGTCAATGACATCAGCTCCGCCCAAGCCGATAATGATGTCATTGCCATCGCTTCCGATTAGGGTGTCGTCCCCACCGTTCTGGCCGCGCATGAGCAGGTTGCCAGAAGGCTGCCATCTGAAATCCTGGCCCTGCACGGTTCCATGCACCCGGATCATACCACCATAGGTATGATTGGCCTTCAGATGGTAATAGACAAGTGAAACATCCCCTTGGCGCTCGACCATGATCGAGGGACTCGGAGGGTTCGGTCCTGTCTCAGTATGGATGTCGAGGAGATCAACACCGGATTCAAAATCTGTGACGATGTCGGGGTCCGCAATCTCGCTTTGGAAGGATAACGCATTCACAGGGGCGTTCCACACAAAAATGTCGCGCCCGGTTCCGCCGGTCAGCGTATCTGGACCGGAGCCACCGATCAGAACATCATCGCCTGCGCCGCCATAGAGGAAGTCATACTCGGAATATCCGTCGAGGACGTCATTGCCATCCCCTCCGCACAGTTGGTCTGCGGACAAACCACCGTTGAGCATGTCGTCGCCGGAGCGGCCCTCCAGGATGTCATTGCCGTAGTTCCCCCAGATCTGGTCATTGAACATCTCATAGCCGTGCAGGATGTCGTCGTAATCGGAGCCGTGCAGGATTTCTATGCTCTCGAAGGTGTCGCCCTCAGCCTCGCCGTTTAACGCTACATTCTCCCACAGGCGAACTATGACCGCCTCGCGCGAATAATTGTAGTGAACAGTATCGATGCCATCGCCGCCGATGAGCCTGTCGGCCCCCAGCCCGCCAAATAGCAAGTCGTCGCCAGTCCCCCGTGAATAATGTCATCACCATCGTCACCGTAAAGACGATCATCACCGGCCTGGCCGTAGAGCGAGTCGTTCCCTTGGTGTCCTCTAACATTGTCGTTCCCAAATTTGGAACTGCAGAAGTGGCGTGGCCTGAAACGGACAAATTTAGAGCATATGTGGCATTGGAGGTGAAATTTCCTTCAATTTGAGATACTTCTATATAATACAAACCAGAAGTCTGTGCTGTGAACGTTATAAATGGATCGAAACCTGATGTTGATCCTAGGCCATCTAAGGCAGGCGAATTGAAATCATCAATTTCTGCTAGTATGTTACCATTTTCGTCTCGAATTCGAATTACTAGGTCAGCCGAAACGCCAATATCGGAGAACCCGAAATCAATATCTGCAGTTAGGGTTTGTCCGGCACCGACAGAAACGCTGTAAAATTCGGTTTGTCCGATAGTTGCCTCGCAGATAGCTGTGGCGTGAGGAATGCTATCGTTGCCAAACATCGGATTCTCGCCCGTGTTCCAAGCCCTAATATCATCGAGGTTTATTGCCGTGCTGATCGAATAATTTGCGTCATCTTTCAACGATTCAATAATAAAGCCAGAATTAGAAACTATTAGATCGTCGCCATTGCGTCCAAATATTGGCGAATATCTTTCAGTAACAAACATGAAATCATCACCATCAGAGCCATCCGCGCGTTTGATTACATTTATACTCTGATTGACCTCCCGGGTGATTACCGAACTGCTTTTTGAAGTTGAACCCAGATCAAGTTGTCGGACGCAGTAGCGATTGTGCTGGCGCACGAGCGTCGGCATAGCGGTTGTGTATTCAACCCAATGTAGCACATTTCAGATAGATGCCAAAAAGCGGCGCCGCCTTTGGGGGGCTAAGCCACCAGCTTCTCGGCCTGGGTCAGGTCGACGCTGACCAGCTGTGACNNACCCCGCTCGGGCATGGTGACGCCATAGAGGCGGTCCATGCGGCTCATGGTCACCGGGTTGTGGGTGATGACGATGAAGCGAGTGTCGGTGCGGTTGCGCATCTCGTCCAGCATGCGGCAGAAGCGGTCGACGTTGGCATCGTCCAGCGGCGCATCGACCTCGTCCAGCACGCAGACCGGGGCCGGGTTGGCCAGGAAGACGGCAAAGATCAGCGCCGCCGCCGTCAGGGCCTGCTCGCCGCCGCTCATCAGGCTCATGACGGACAAACGCTTGCCGGGCGGGCAGGCATAGATCTCCAGCCCCGCCTCCAGCGGATCATCGCTTTCGACCAGCTTCAGCTCGGCCTGGCCACCGCCAAACAGGGCCTCGAACAGGGTTTTGAAGTTGTCGTTGATGATGTCAAAGGCGGCGATCAGGCGCTCTCGGCCCTCAGCGTTCAACTCGTCGATGCCGTCGCGCAGCTTGGCAATGGCCTGGGTCAGGTCCAGCCGTTCGGACTTCATCGACAGCAGGCGGTCACCATATTCGATGGCCTCATCCTCAGCCCGCAGATTGACGGCCCCCAGGGCCTCGCGCTCGCGCTCCAGTCCGGCCAGAAGGCTTTCGGCCCCGGCGGTGTCGGTGGGCCGGGCGATGGCGTCGTCGATCAGCTTCTGGCCCAACTCTTCCGGCGACATCTGGGCGGCGTCGCGCACCTGGGCGTCGACATCGGCGACCCGCTCGCGGGCAGCCTCGGCGCGGGCGGCAAGGCCAGCGCGGGTCTCGCGTGCCTGGCTGGCGGTGCTTTCGGCGGCGCGGGCGGCGCGGTCGGCCTCCTGCGCCTCGGTCTCGACAACAGCCAGGGCATCGCCGGCGGCCTTGCGGCGGGTTTCGGCCTCGGTCAGGGCATCCAACAGGCTGTTGCGCTGCGCCGCCAGCTTGTCCGGTTCGGCCTTGGCCAGGTCCAGCTTCTGACGGGTCTTTTCGCCATCGGCCTCCAGAGCGGTAATGCGGCTGCGGGCGCTGGTTGTGCGCTGGGTCCAGCCGTCCTGTTCGCGGGTCAGGCCGGTCAGCCGGGTTTGGCGAGCTTCAACCTCGCGTTGCTCTGTGTCACGATCCAGCCGGGCGCTAGCGGCGGCACTGCGGGCGGTCTCGGCCACCTGTCGGGCCTGGGCCAGATCGGCCTTGAGGCTGTCCAGGGTTTCGGAGCCGGTCTCGCCTTGCTGGGTCACGGCCAGGGCGGCGGCGGCTCCCTCATGCTCCTCCGTCAGCCGGTTCAGCGTGTCGTCCAGAGCCTGGGCGCGAGCCTCCTTGCGGGCCTGATCGCGGGTCAGGGCCTCCAGTCGGTCCCGNGCGGAGCCGACCGCCTTGTCGAGCGTGAAGGGCAGGGCTCGGGCGGTCTTGACCGTCTCTTCGGCGGCTTTCAGGGCGGCAATCGCCGTGGCCAGGGTCGCCTGGGCCGCATCCAGCGCCGGCTTGGCCGCGTCGATGTCGGTCTCGATCTCGTTCAGCCGGGTACGCTGGGCCAGTCGGATGGCGGCCGGGCGCGGGGCCTCGGCCCGCTGCACAAAGCCGTCCCAGCGGTAGAGATCGCCCTCGGTCGTCACCAGCCGTGCGCCGACCGGCAACTGGGCCACCAGACTGTGGGCGTCGCCTGCGGCCACCACGCCACACAGTGCCAATCGGGCCTTCAATTGATCCGGTGCCATCACATGTCGGGTCAGGGGCTCAACCCCCTGGGGCCAGTCTGGCGACGGCACAGGGGCCCCGGCCCAATACGCGGCAGCGCGGGCATCCAGTGCCGCATCCAGGTCGTCACCCAGGGCGGCGGCCAGCGCGGCCTCATACCCCTTGTCGGCCTTGACGCTTTCCAGCGCGGCGGGATGGTCGCGGCGTCCTTGTGTGAGCAACTGGGCTAGGCCCCGCGCCTCGGTTTGCAACCGGCCCAACCGGTCCTCAGCGGTGCGGGCACCCTGGCGGGCCTCCTGCTCGGTGCGCGCCAAAACGCCCCGGTCTGTTTCGGCGGTTTCCAGGGCTGCGCGGGCGGCGTCCAGCTCAGTCTGGGCCACGTTCAGAGCCTGCCGGGCCGCTTCAATCTCGGGTGTTTCCAACGGGCCCAGGGCCTCGCGTTCGGACCGGGTTTGAGCCAGTTGNCCGCTCGGCCCGTGCGACCCGCTCCTCAGCATCGCGCTTGCGGGCATTGTCGGCCGAGACGCGCGCCTCGATGGAGGCGGCGGCCCCGGCGATCCGTTCCACCTCGTCATCGGCGGCGCGGCGGGCCTGGTCGGCGGCCTCCAGGGCTGCGTCCAGTTCGGGGCCGCGTTCTGGGGCCGCAACAATCTCGGCCGTNNCAGGGTGGCGATGGCAGCAGCCAGGCGGTCCAGTTCCGCGCTGGCATCGGTGACCATGTGGCCTTCGCGCTCGATATCGGCGGCGATGCGGGCCTGTTCGGCCTGCAAGCGTTCCACCTCGGCCCGGGCCTGCTGTTCGGCCATGTCCAGGCGATCGCGCTCCAGCGAGGCGCGGTGCAGCAGAGCTCCGGCCACAGCGTCCTCTTCTCGCGCCGGTTTCAGGGCATCTTGGGCCTTCAGGGCGGCGGTCTGCGCCCGGCTGGAGGCGGTGGTGGCCTCGGCCACGGCCTGATCGGCCTCAGCCAGTTCCGCCGCGGCGGCCTCGGCGGCGACGCGGGCATCGTTCCAGCGCACCCACAGAAGCGCCGATTGCAAGGCCCGGATCTCGGCGGAAATCTTCTTGTAGCGTTCGGCCTGGCGGGCTTCGCGCTTGAGGCGGTTCAGCGTGGTTTCCAGCTCCCGCCCGATGTCGTCCAGCCGCTCCAGATTGGTTTCGGCCGCCCTGAGCCGCAGTTCGGCCTCATGGCGGCGGGTGTGCAGACCAGCGACGCCCCCGGCCTCTTCCAGGATTCGGCGGCGGTTCTGCGGCTTGGCGGCGATCAGCTCGCTGATCTGACCCTGGCGCACCAGAGCCGGGGAGTTGGCACCAGTGGAGGCATCGGCGAACAGCAACTGCACGTCGCGGGCCCGCACCTCTTTGCCGTTGATCCGGTAGGTCGAGCCCTGGCCCCGGTCGATGCGGCGGCTCACCTCCAGCATGGGCGCATCGGTGAACGGTTGGGGTGCCCGGCGCTGGGTGTTGTCGATGGTCAGCTGAACTTCGGCATGGCTGCGAGCCGGGCGGCCACTGGCCCCGGCAAAGATGACATCATCCATGCCCTGGCCCCGCATGGCCTTGGCTGAGTTGGCCCCCATGACCCAGCGCAGGCCCTCCAGCACATTGGATTTGCCGCAACCGTTCGGGCCGACTACGCCGGTCAGGCCCGGCTCGATCTGCACCTCGGCGGGGTCGATAAAGGATTTGAAGCCGATCAGACGCAGACGTTGGAACTGCATGGCGTGCGAGTCAGTCCGCTGGCAGCAGGCTGCGGAACCGGGTTTCCAGCCCCCAGGCTGCGATCCGTCACCTGACGTCCATTGACGAACAGTGTCGGCGTGGGATCCACGCCCATGGCATTGGCGGCTGTAATATCGCGATTGATGGCTGTTAGCGTCGCTTCATTGGCCAGGCAGGCGTCCATCTGGGCCTCAGTGCGACCGCTCTGGGCAACGGCAGCATCAAACCATGGCTGCACCTGCCCCGTTGCCAGGGCCCGATCCTGACCGTGGAACAAGGCGGTGGCGGCGTCAAAGAACCTGGACGGTTCAGCGCATCGGGCAATGCCAGCGGCCGGGAAGGACGCTTCCGCTGGCGGTGTCGGCAGATTGCGGAACACCAGCCGAACCTTACCTGTATCGATCCAGCGCGTCTTCAGCAGCGGATAGACGAACCGGTGCCAGTCGGCACAGTGGGGGCAGGCAAACGAGGCATATTCGACAACGGTAATTGGCGCGTCGGCCCGACCGATCGTGCGATCGGCGGTCGTCACGGGTGGCAGGGTCTGGGCCACAGTCGCCGTCGGCCCAAGCGCGAGCACAAGGCCCGCACTGGCCAGCAGGGTCAGGACTGTGCGTCGGGCCCAGTCCATGCAGATCAGTTCTTGGCCAATCGGCATCGATCGCGGCGGCCAGACCGTCCAGAGACGAGTCGACCACCCGGGTGCCGTTCACGATGAAGGTTGGGGTGCCATTGACCCCCTCAGCCTGCGCTGCCTTGACCCGATCATCAAACGCCGCCAGCGCTGCCTGATCGTTCACGCACGCCGAGAACTGCTGCTCGTTCAGGCCAGCACTGGCGGCGACGCGCAGCAGGACCGGGCGCGGGCCAACGGTTTGCATTTCCTGCTGGCTGGCGAGCAGTTCATGGACCACGTCGAAATACTTGTCTTCGCCGGCACAACGGGCCAGCAGGAAACCAGCGGCGGCCACTTCGGCCGGCGGGGTCGGGAACTCACGGAAGACATAGCGGATCTTGTTGGTGTCGACGTAGCGGGCCTTGAACTGCGGCCAGACATCGCGCTGCCACTGGGCACAGTGGCCGCATGTGACCGAAGCGTATTCAATGACCGTGACCTTGGCCCCTTCCGACGCACCCAAGGCCATGTCGCCTTCGGCAGCGGCCCCGCCCTTGCCCTGACAGGCCGTCAGCGCGCCAGCGCTGGCGGCAACAGCCATGGTGGCCAAGGCTGCGCCCGTGATCGCCGCACGACGGCTCATGGCAAAGAAGCGGGGGTCTTGGATTGGGCCATGACGGCATCCTTGGTCTGGTTCGGTCAACAGATCAGCATCACGCGATTCTGGGGAATGCGCAGCTAACTTCCCTTTTCGAGAACAGGTGCGGCGAAGTTTTGTCAACGGGTCACACGCGCTCTGCGGCCACAAGACCGGGGACGGCCCCTATCTCTTCTCGCGCAGAACGGCTCGACCCAACCGTCCCAGCGAAGCCCTCAAGCCTTCAGGCGCTTCGGTCAGGCTTTCACCCAGGGCGGCTTCATCGGCGGCAGCGAGGGGGCCACGACCCCTTTGGCGCGCGCGGGTGCCNGTCGCATCCTTCAAGGGCGGGATCGGACCCTGGCTGATGCGCAACCGCTCGACCGATCCGGGTCCCAGGAACAGATTGACGCGATCGATGATCTCCTGGCTCTGATGCTGAACGAGCAGGGCCGCCGCCCCGGCCACTTTCATCTCCAGGGTGCCACCGGCATTGCCGCGCCCCTTGGTCAGTTTTTGCGGACGGGTCACGCGGGCCAGTCGCTCCCCAACGATTTCGCGCCAGCGCGGCTCCAGCGCGCCGGCCCCCTTGCCGAAGCGGTCATCCAGCTCCCGCACCAGCTTGTGCAGGGCCTTGCCCGCTTTCGGGGCCGGACGCGGGGCCGGGCGCGTGCGGCGACGCGCCAGGATCTCACGGGCTTCAGCCTCTGTTGGCAGGGGACGTTTCATCGGGCTCACCATAGCTGGCGCGACAAGTCTGGCTAGGCCGGATATGCAGCATCCATGGATGTGACCGCCCTTCGACGGGCCTTGCTCGATTGGTATGACGCCGGAACCCGCGACCTGCCCTGGCGTGTGCGCAGCGTTCTGGGACAGGACACGCAAGCCGACCCCTATGCCGTGTGGCTGTCGGAGGTCATGCTTCAACAGACGACGGTGCCGCATGCGACGCCTTATTGGCAGAGCTTTCTGCAACGCTGGCCGACCGTCAGCGACCTGGCCGCCGCCAACGATGCCGAGGTCATGGCCGCCTGGGCAGGCTTGGGCTACTACGCCCGCGCCCGCAACCTGCTGGCCTGTGCCCGGGCGGTGGCTTGGGAACATGGCGGCGTCTTTCCCGATACCGAAGAGGGACTGCGCGCCTTGCCTGGCGTCGGCCCCTATACGGCGGCGGCGGTGGCGGCCATCGCCTTTGACCGTTACGCCCACGTCGTCGACGGCAATGTCGAGCGGGTGGTCAGCCGCCTGTTCCGCATCGAAACGCCCCTGCCCAAGGCCAAGGCCGAGATGCGAGCCCGTGCTGCCGAGCTGACCGACCCGGCACGCCCCGGCGACTGGGCCCAGGCGATGATGGATCTGGGGGCCATGGTGTGCCGACCCAAATCGCCCCTGTGCGACCGGTGCCCGCTGGAGGGAACTTGTGAGGCAAGGGCGGCGGGCGATCCCGAAGCCTATCCGGTCAAGGGGCCCAAGGTTGTGCGGCCTCACCGCGTGGGGATCGCCAGGGTGCTGCGAGACGACCAGGGGCGCGTGGCCCTGGTGCGTCGTCCGGCCAAGGGCTTGCTGGGCGGCATGCTGGGCCTGCCGACCTCGGACTGGACGACAGACTCGGTCATGGGAACGCCCCCGGTTGAGAACGTGACCTGGCACGAGGCCGGAGCCATCGACCACGTCTTCACCCACTTCAGCCTGACCCTGACGGTCCAGGTGGGGCAGGGGCTGGCGGCGATTTCATCTGGATGGAGCCGGNATGAGGCGCTGGCGGCTCTGCCGACGGTATTTCGAAAAGCACTGGAGCGAGGGCTGGGGTAGAACCTACATCCCTGCGCGGATTTCGGCCCTGAGGGTGTCGATCAGTTTGAAGCCCTGATCGGTCTTGATGCGCCAGTAGGTCCAGCCGTTGCAGGCCGGGGCGTTCTCCATCAGGGCCCCCAGCTTGTGGATCGAGCCGGTCAGGTCGCCGTGGGCCAGGGAGCCATCGGCCCGCACCCGCGCCTCGCGCTGGCCATCGGGGGTGTAGAGCCGGTCGCCGGGACGCAGAAGGCCCGCCTCGACCAGGGTTCCGAATGGCACCTTGGGCTCGGACTTTNNGGAGCCCATCACCTTGAGGTCTTCGGGGCTGGCCGGGATGACAGCCTTGATGCGGTCTTCGGCCACCTTGGCATAGCCGGGGTCGCGCTCGATGCCGATGTAGTGACGGCCCAGGCGCTTGGCCGCCGCTCCCGTCGTGCCGGTGCCAAAGAAGGGGTCCAGAACAATGTCGCCGGGGCGGGTCGCGGCCAGCAGCACCCGGTGCAGCAGGGCCTCGGGCTTCTGGGTCGGATGGGCTTTCTTGCCCTCAGCGTCCTTGATGCGTTCCTCGCCGGTGCACAGGGCGAAGGTCCAGTCCGAGCGCATCTGGGTGTCTTCGTTGAAGGCTTTGAGCGCGTCGTAGTTGAAGGTGTATTTCTTGCCGTCACGGCTGCGCGCGGCCCAGATCAGCGTCTCATGGGCATTGGTGAAGCGCGTGCCCTTGAAGTTCGGCATCGGGTTGGACTTGCGCCAGATGATGTCGTTCAGGACCCAGAAGCCCAGGTCCTGAATGGCGGTCCCCAGGCGGAACACGTTATGATAGCTGCCGATCACCCAGATCGAGCCTTCGGGTTTCAGCACCCGGCGGCATTCCTTCAGCCAGGCGCGGCAGAAGCTGTCGTAGGCGGCAAAGCTCTCGAACTGGTCCCAGTCGTCATCGACCGCATCGACCTTGGANTTATCGGGCCGCATCAGGTCGCCGCCCAGCTGCAGATTATAGGGCGGATCGGCGAAGACCATGTCCACCGACGCATCGGGCAGCGATCGCAGCACCTCGATGCAGTCGCCCAAATGGACGACATCGGTCTTCAGATTGGACATGGAACAGGCCCCGCAAGCTCTACAGAACTTTCAGGGTGAATCCTTGTGGTTAAGGTCGGGTTTAGGCGGGTTCAGAACGGGAAGAAGATCGGGATGGCCACCATGGCAGCGGCCCAGGTGATCAGATTCAGCGGCAGGCCGACCTTGACGAAGTCCATGTAGCTGTAGCCCGCCATCTGATAGACCAGCACATTGGTCTGATAGCCGAAAGGCGTGGCGAAGGCCGCTGACGCCGCCATCATCACAGCGACCAGGAAGGGGCGGGGATCGACCCCGGGNCTCTCGGCCAGGGCCACGGCAATCGGGGTGATCAGCACCGCCACCGTGGCATTGGACAACAGCTCGGTGGCAAACAGCGTCACGCCATAAAGCACGATCAGGGCCGCCAGAGGTCCAAACGGTTGCATGTACTGGATCAGGACATTGGCCCCGGCCTGGGCCAGGCCTGTGACCTCGAACGCCATGCCGATCACGACCATGCCCGCAATCAGCAACAAGATCTCAGGCCTCAGGCCTGCATAGGCTTCCTCCGCCGTCAGCACCTTCAGCAGGATAAGGGCCACAGCCCCCGCAAAGGCGGTCGCGGCGATCGGGGCCCAGCCCAGGCCCGCCACCAGGATGACCAGCACAAAGACCGTCAGGGCGATCATGGCCCGCTTCAGATCGAACGGACGGTCGGCCGCCTGGAACAGCTCGACATCGCCCAGATGCGCGTCGCCGGAGCCGTCATCCTGATTGCTGGATTCACCCAGGCGCGGCATTTTGAATTTGAGCAGGTGCCGCTTCTTGTTCTTGGCTTCNTCGCGCCAGGCTTCGGCCTCCTCACGCTCCTTTTCCTCAGCCAGGCGGCGTTCTTCGGCCTCGTCGGCGGCGACGCTGCGGCCCAGCTGGCGTGACGAGACAAAGAACAGCCACAGCCCGCCGACCACACCGATGCTGAGGCCCACGGGCGTGATCTCAAACAGGCTGAACACGGGCTGGCCGGCGTTTCTGGCCATGTCATTGACCAGAAGGTTGGTTGAGGTGCCGATCAGGGTCAGCAGGCCGCCCAGCACCGTCAGATGGCTGAGGGGCATCAGAAACCGCTTGGGTGAAAGCTTGAGGGAGCGGGCTACGTCGCGCACCACCGGCGCGGCCAGGACGACCACCGGTGTGTTGTTCAAAAAGCCGCCCAGACCGCCGCAGGCTCCTAGCACCGCCCAGATGCCCCCNGATCCAAAGCGCGCCGCCAGCTTGGTCGCCTCCCGGATCAAAAGCCCCAGTAAACCTGACAGCTCGATGGCATAGGCAATGACGAACAAGCCGCCCAGGGCGATGACCGCCGGACTGGCGAAGGCCCGTACCTCTACCGGACGCACCACGCCGAGCATCAACAGAACTGCGGCCCCGGTCAGGGCCACGACGTCCGCTCTCATCTTGCCGTGGATCAGGACCCCGACCACAGCGACCAGAACGACCAGGGCGATTATCTGGTCAAAAGTCATATGTTCCATCGTGAGCCGTTGATGCCCCCATGGTCAAGAACGGGCTCTGGCTGGCGTTGCAAGTCACAGTCGTGTTATGCCGACCTATGCTTGACCTTCGCAGCGCCGCTCTCCGCTCGGGATTGGCCGCGGTGGTGTTGGTCGGTTCCGCAGGGTTATTGTTGGCCCAGTGCCGCAAGCCGGATCCGGCCCCGACGCCAGACCCCGTGCCGCCGTCCGTCACAACGCCAACCGTGCCCACAGCCGTTCCGGCCCTGGCGCGGGCGGATCTGGTCAATGCCTCGCAGGAGGCGGCCAATGCCTATGCAGAGGGAACGCCTGTGACAGGAACGGACCCACTCGTAGGCCGCACCTTTGCCGTGCGGATTCCGTTTGCCTGCGGGCCCCTGCCGGATGGCGGACCCAGCGCTGCAGCCCAGCCCGACGGACTGGCACGGGCCATCTGGGGCCCGGAGCGCAAAACCATCCAGATCAGCCTGACCNCCGGTGACTGGACGCAATCAGCGCTGATGGCAGAGCCGAATGCCGCGGCGCGATGGGAACAGGTTGAAGGATTTTGGGTCACGCGCCCGTGGCTCACGGGTGACAGCTGTCCGACGTTGCCGGTCGATCCTCTGCTGACGGCCGTCCCGCAGCCGACGCCCCAGACCCTTGGGATCGCGGCGGTGTTCGAAGAGNGGNGGCCTCGCTTCGGTCGGCGCAACGGCCGCGCCTATGCCTATACGGTGCGCGGANGAGGGGATCAGCCGGCACAGGCTCCGNGCGGGGGCTATCGCCTGCTGCTGGAGGGGCGCGTGACAGGCTTTCCCAGTGGCCGAGCTTTCCGCTGCCGTGCGTCAGGGCCGGACCAGCGCCCGGTTTGCGTGATTGCGGTTCAGTTGGACCGGGTGGCGATGACCCATTCCGACGGCACTGTCATGGGCGAATGGCACGGGGCTTGATCGGGGGCTGAAACCGTCGGGTGCCTGGGCGCCTAGTGACGGCGGAAATGGCTGGCCGCTTCGTCGACCGTGGCTGCTGTCATCTCGGGACGTTCACCGCCGCAAACCCGCGCCAAAACCATCTGACTGACCCGCCCTTGTCAGCGGTGTGCGGCGGTTGGTCCTGGTCGGCTCGGCGCAAAAGTCTCGTGTCAGCATAAAACTCGTAGCCTCGCTGCCGAAGGACTCGCTGCTGGCAATCGATCTCGAACAGGAAGGCGGCGCGGTTCATTCCGCCGCTCAGGGTTCCGGGGTCGGTAATGTGCCACCACCAAGCTCGCCAGACCTGCGGCGCGATCTCTGTTGGCTGGGAAATCCATCCGGCCACGCCCGGTATGCCCTCGGCCAAGCCTAATTCCTGATTGTCGGCCCTTGCCGTGGCATCTGATGGAGATGCGTCCTGTGGGGAGCACGCGCCGACGGATCCACAGCCAGGTTCAGGGACAGGGTTACGGTCAGGAACAGGGCGATCACGTCGGGCCTCTCGAGGTCGGTGATGTTAGCGCAAGGCTGCGACGGTCGCTACGGGGTGTCACGATGCGCGTGGTGATGGAGCACTCTTTCCAGCCGGGGGCAGAGGCGGCTATGACGCCTGCATGATCCGTCGTTTGCGCCCCGTCCCGTTTGATCTCGGTCCCGTCCACTTCGTCGGCATCGGCGGCATCGGCATGAGCGGCATCGCCGAAATCATGCTCAAGATCGGCTATCAGGTGCAGGGCTCCGACGCCAAGGCCAGCGCCAACACCGAGCGGTTGGAAAAGCTGGGCGCACGCATCTTCATCGGCCACGACCCAGCCAATGTGACCGAGGGGGTCTCGGCCCTGGTCCTGTCCACGGCGGTCAAGCCAGACAATCCAGAAGTGCTTGCCGCGCGTGTTCGCCGCATCCCGCTGGTGCGCCGCGCCGAAATGCTGGCCGAGCTGATGCGGCTGCAGTTCTCGATCGGCGTGGCCGGCACGCACGGCAAGACCACGACCACCTCAATGGTGGCGGCCCTGCTGGATGCCGGCGGGCTGGACCCGACCATCGTCAACGGCGGCATCATTAATGCCTATGGCACCAATGCGAAGGTCGGCGACGGCGACTGGATCGTGGTCGAGGCCGATGAGAGCGACGGCAGCTTTCTGCGCCTGAAATCGACGGTCGGTATCGTCACCAACATCGACCCGGAGCATCTGGACCACTACGGCGACTTTGACGGCGTGCGGAAGGCCTTCATCGATTTCGTCGAGAACATCCCCTTCTATGGCTTTGCGGCGGTGTGCCTGGACCACCCGGAGGTGCAGCGTCTGGTGGCGGCCATCGATAACCGCCGCCTGGTCACCTATGGCCTCAACNCCCAGGCCCAGGTGCGGGCAGAGAATNGTCGACATGGCCCCGATGGCTGTCGCTTTGACGTCGTGATCTCCAATGGTGAGGAGACCCGCATCGAAGGTCTGCACCTGCCGATGGCGGGTTGGCACAATGTGTCCAACGCCCTGGCCGCCATTGCCGTGGCGCGGGAGCTGGACGTGTCCGAGACGGCGATCCGCGAGGGTCTGGCCGGGTTTGGCGGGGTCAAGCGGCGCTTTACCACCACGGGCGTGGCCAACGGCGTGCGCATCATCGACGACTATGCCCACCACCCGGTCGAGATCGCGGCGGTGCTGAAGGCGGCCCGACAGGTGGCTGAGGGCAAGGTCATCGCCGTGGTTCAGCCGCACCGCTATACCCGCCTGCGCGACCTGATGCAGGAGTTCTCCACCTGCTTTGCCGATGCGGACTCGGTGATCGTGGCCGATGTCTATGCGGCGGGCGAACAGCCGATCGAGGGCGTCGACAAGGATGCCTTGGTCGAGGGCCTGCGCCGCTATGGCCATCGCCAGGTCCAGCCACTGGACGGCCCCGACGCCCTGGCCGACCTGATCGCGGCAGAGGCCAAGGACGGTGATCTGGTCGTCCTGCTGGGTGCCGGCGACATCACCCAATGGGCCTACGCCCTGCCGGGGCAGTTAGAGGCACGTGGATGACGACCGTTACCGGCGGCTGCCAATGCGGCAAGGTTCGCTATCGCATTGAAGGCGGAACCAGCTACAACCACTTCTGCCATTGTCGCATGTGCCAGAAGGCAACGGGTGGCGTGTTTGCCGCCTTGGCCGGAGCGCCCAAGGACAAGGTGACCTTTGATGGGCCCGTGTCGACATTTGAAAGTTCCTCCGAAGCCGAGCGCGCATTTTGCGCTGCCTGCGGCACGCCGCTGACTTTTGCCTACAAGGACAGCGACTGGATGAATGTGACCATCGGCAGCCTGGACGAGCCGCCGCAGGCTCCACTGGAAACTCACTGGGGCGTTGAGGGCTGGGTGCCCTGGCTCGAACTTGGCGACGACAAGCCCCGAATGGCGACGGGCGAGGGTTTGAATGACGCGCAACTGGCCCGCCTGGCGCGGCTGCAATCGCATCAGAAGGCCGATGAATGACAAGCTGGACTGACACCCTTCCCNCCGTGCGCGGCAAGCTGCTGCTGAATGAGCCGCTGGGCCCCTACACCTGGTTCCGGGTGGGTGGAGCGGCGGATGCGCTGTTCCTTCCGGCGGATGCCGAGGATCTGGCGGAGTTCCTGAAAGGCCTGGACCTGTCGGTGCCGGTGACGGTGCTGNGGGTCGGCTCCAATGTCATCGTGCGCGATGGCGGGGTGGAGGGCGTAGTGATCCGGCTGGCGGGCCGTCCGTGGGCGCAAATCACCACCGAGGGCGACACTATCACCGCCGGGGCCGGGGCGCTGGACTCCATGGTGGCCAAGGCGTCCGCGAAGGCGGGTCTGGGCGGGCTGGAGTTCTATGCCGGCATTCCGGGCACCATCGGCGGAGCCCTGACCATGAATGCCGGCTGCTATGGGTCCGAGACCAAGGATGTGCTGGTGTCGGCGCGCGGCCTGGCCCGCTCAGGCGACTGGGTTGACTATGCCCTGGCCGACTTCGGCTACACCTATCGGCACAGCGTCGTGCCTGAGAACGCGATCATCTGGGTCGAGGCGACCTATCGCGGCACGCCCGACGATCCAGCGGCGGTCCAAGCCCGCATCGACGAGATCACCAGCCGCCGCGAACAGACACAGCCGATCCGTGACAAGACCGGCGGCTCGACCTTCAAGAACCCGCCTGGGCATTCGAGCTGGAAGCTGGTTGATGAGGCGGGGTGGCGCGGCAAGCTGCACGTGGAGACCGGCGGCGGGGCGATGTTCAGTGAGCTGCACTCCAACTTCATGATCAACCCCGGCGAAGCCACCGCCGCCGACATCGAGGGCCTGGGCGAAACCGTCCGTGCCGACGTCAAAGCCAAGACCGGCATCCAGCTGGATTGGGAGATCAAGCGGATCGGGCGACCGGGCTGACACGTCTGCGGCGACCCCGAACCCGCCGAGGCGAAAAGGGGGATTGGCGCGGCCCATAGGCCAATCGGCAGTCTGAAAATCGGGGTGCCAACAGTGCCAAAAGTGCCAGTTCCTGGCCTTCAGACGGGGACAAATCCAAAAACAGAGTCTGAACCGTCTGAAGAGTCTGACCTCAGCCACCCCTGTTCCAAGCCAGGCGCGGGCGAGCACCCGACGGCCAGCACCTGTGAACGGCGCTCCCCTGAGCGCCCGTCTGGGGCGGCGTCGGCGATCGAGATGTCAAAGACCCGGACCGCATCATGGCGGCAGTGATGACATAGGAATATTTTCACGGCCCGCAAGGGGCAAACCCTTCACAGGGCCGATTGAACCGGGGCGGGCAACAAAAGGCCGGTGTTACCACCGGCCTTGTTCGATTGTCATGGACCTTGTGGCTTAGGCAGCGGCCTGTTCAGCCAGCTTGGCCTTGACCTGACGCTTGATGCGCTGGGCGGCCGTCGACAGCTGCTCGTCGCGCGCCTTGACGATGAAGGCGTCCAGGCCACCCTTGTAGTCCAGGGTGCGCAGGGCGGCGTTGGAGATGCGCAGGGAGAAGGTCTGACCCAGGGCTTCCGACGTCACCTTGACCGACTTCAGCGACGGCAGGAAGCGGCGCTTGGTCTTGATATTGGAGTGGCTGACCGAGTTCCCGACCATCGGGCCAACACCGGTGAGTTCGCAACGACGCGACATCGTCTGATCCTTAAGGGCACCGCGCCAGACCATGTGCCCGGCGCCATAAAAACGGACGCGCAGAAGGGGTCTCCTGCGCGAGAACGGGGCGTATAGGCCAATGAGTCCGTCCGCGTCAAGGTGCGGCCGGGGCTTTCGCCACGCCCCCGGCGTCGGGACCCCGCAGGTGCCCAGAGCCTGACAGTTGACCCAGACACGCTGTTCAGGCGTCATTCAATTGCCGGGGTTTAGGTCCATGAACAACGGCGATACCGCCGTCAGGACGAGAGTATGATGTTCAAGACCCGCCCCATGATGATTGCCGCCGCTGTGGCAGCACNNCCTGGCCCTGGGGGCCGGACTGGCCCTGGCCTCGGGGGCCCCGAGCCCCCAGGCAGCGNNGGCACACCCCAACCCGGCTATTGGGAATACACCACGCGGGTGCTGGGCAACTCCGACACCGAGACCAAATGCGTGCGGGCGTCCGAAATCCGGCGCTTCTTCGGTGGGCTGTCGACGCGCCGCTGGCAATGCACCTATCCGGTCAATGTGGTGGGCAACGGACAGGCCCGGTTCGAGGGCACCTGCTCGGAGCAGCGTCGTGGCGAGGCGACGGGGCGTCGCATCAATGTGCGCCTGTCCGGTCCCTATGCGACCGAAAGCTTTACCTTTCGCGGTGGGGCCCAACTGGCCCGCGGCACGCCCTACATTCCCGCCACCATCACCGCCCGGCGCATCAGCGCCCAGTGCCCGGCGGGGGCGGAGTATTTCTGATCGCGAGATCGGGAGCACAAGATTCTGGGACAATCCTCTTTGAAGGTCCCCCAGGAGACAGGCCCGGAAGTTTTCCGGGCCTGTCTGCCATCTGATCAACCGGTATTCGAGGGCCGTCACGGGGCGGCAAATTTCTGATCTGGCGCATCCCCGGAGAGCCTGTTACCGGTGCTAAAACTGTCTGTGGAGGACTCAAATGGGTTCGGGATTTGGATTGGTTATGGCCGGGTTGGCGGCTGCGCTCACCCTGGGCGGCGCGCAGGACGTCGGCGATGATGACTGGGATTACTTCGCCCAGCCGGAGCGTCAGCTTTCGCGTGCCTATGTCGAATATTCCGGGNGTCAGGTCATTTCGGTCCAGTGCCAGGCCGGGACGCTGGTGACCGCGATCGGGGCTGCCGGAATCGGCTNNGCCGCAGTTCGGCAGTTCACGCGCCACCGCCGCGATGGCCGTGAGGAAGCGGTCCATTGGCGCAAGATGGACGGTCAGAACATCCTGCTCAGCACCAGCGCGGCGCGCGATGCCCGCTCGCTGCGCGGCGGCGGCATGTTCCGCATGACCGGCAATGGTGCCAACCGTCAGCCGGTTGAAGTTTCGTTCGAACTGCCCAGCCAGTCGGTCAATCTGGATCGTGTTCTGACCGACTGCGGCTATGCCACCAGCGTGCCGTCCGATCAGGCGCTGAGCNGTCGGGATGCTGATGGCCCGCCCGCCGATCGTGCAGGTGCCGGACTGGGTGCAGCGCCGCCACGACCTGATCACGNNGTGGAGATGGACTGCATCATCGCGGGCAGCCGTCTGTCCCAGTGCCGGGCCGAGCGGGTCACTCCGGTCGACAACGACGTGGCAGAGGCGGTCGCCAATCGTGCCAATGGCGTCGAAGTGACCACGCGTGATCCGGCCGCTGCCGAAGGTCGCGCGGTCCTGTTCAAGGTCGAAGCGCGTCGCCGCGAGCACACGACGGCCACCGGGCCGGGCTGATCCTGACCCGCCCTGCCAGCAAAGGCCCCGGATCGCTCCGGGGCCTTTCTCATTTCAGAGGCTATAGCCGCGATCAGGCCGCTTCGGCGGTCGGGACGGGCTTCTTGGCGCTGAGGGACTTGCCCAGCAGTTCCACGGCGGCGTCCTTGTCGATCTTGTTGGCGGCGGCGACTTCACGGGCCATGCGGTCCAGGGCCGATTCGTAAAGCTGACGCTCCGAATAGGACTGTTCCGGCTGGGTGTCGGCGCGGTGCAGGTCACGGACCACTTCGGCGATCGAGATCAGGTCACCGGAGTTGATCTTGGCTTCATACTCCTGGGCCCGACGCGACCACATGGTGCGCTTGATGCGGGCGCGGCCTTTCAGGGTGGTCAGGGCCTTGGTCACGATGTCTTCTCCGGCCAGGGTGCGCAGACCGGCGGTCTTGGCCTTGGCGGTGGGGACCCGCAGGGTCATCTTCTCGTTCTCGAAGGTCACGACATAGACCTCCAGCGACATTCCGGCCACTTCCTGGGTTTCAATCGCGGCGACCTTGCCGACGCCGTGCGCGGGNTAAACCACCGCATCGCCCACCTTGAACTCAAGACCGGTCTTCGTCGTCATGTTGTTCCTTTCCCGGTTCGAGGCGGGGAGGACCCTTCAGAATGCAGGACGCACTGACCGGTCGGCGGGGACGCCGTCCAATCATTTGCCATGCCTTAGAAACTGAAGCGGATCACCAAACCTCGGGCCGACCCCGTCTTCTGGAACGGGATTTCTTCGTAAAATTGGGCGGTGCGAAATCTTCGCAATCCGCCCGACCAATGAAGGGAACATATCACAATTTTACAGAAATTCAAAACATCCTGTTGGCGGGTGCAAGCCGGGAGGATGAAACCGGCATCAAAGCACTGCAACGCGGCATCGCAGGCGCGAAAACGGGTGTTTTGATCTGATCAGTTGCCCTTGCCCGGCTTGTCGGAGAAGTATTTCTCGTATTTGCCGGTTTCACGCTCAAAGGCTTCGGCGTCGGCCGGCGGCGTGCCCTTGACGGTGATGTTGGGCCAGACCTTGGCAAACTCAGCGTTGATAGCCAGCCATTTGCCGTCCGGCTCATCTTCCGTATCGGGCTTGATGGCGTCGACCGGGCACTCGGGCTCACAGACACCGCAGTCGATGCATTCGTCCGGCGCGATGACCAGGAAGTTCTCGCCCTCATAGAAGCAGTCGACCGGGCAAACCTCGACACAATCCATGAACTTGCAGCGCACGCAGGCGTCGGTGACGATATAGGTCATGGCAGGCTGAAAGGCGGGTCCGAGAGGAGAGAGCAGGCCGGATCGGCGCGGGACGCGCTGATGGGCCGATCAGGCGGCGCTGTCAACCGGGGGCGGGATGTCCAGGGACACATAAAGCCCCCGCGCTTCCTCGGCGGGACCACGGCGCGTGCCCAGGGCCTCGACCCTTAGGGCATGCAGGCGGCCGGACAGGGCGAACACCAGCTCATCGCCGACGTGGACGGCGCGGCTCGGCTTGTCCAGGCGGGTCTGGGTGCCGTTGTGGGTCAGGCGGATGGCCCCGCCTCCACCAGCTTGGCGGCCTGCGCCCGGGTCTTGGCGAACCGGGCCCGCCATAGCCAGACGTCAATGCGGCATGACTCCATGGATTGAGTTTGCGATGGCCCGCCGGGAAGGGAAGAGGCCAGGTCCTCACCCTCAGTGCCGACCGCACATCTGCCAGGCGGGCAGGGTATTCCATAAATCGAATCTATTCTCATCATCGGGAAAATCGACTGGCCTAATGGGTGGAGATCGCTAGGGTGCGCGCCACAATCGCACACCTTTAGAATGGACCCCATCATGGACGGCAACGCTGGCACCCCGAAGAAAGACCCGAACAAGGAGCCCGGCTCGCTGCGGTCGCTGTTGGGGCGCACCAATGCCGACTGGTGGCCGAACCAGATGTCGATGGACATCCTGCATCAGCAGGGCAAGTCCGGCGATCCGCTGGGCGACTTTGACTATGCCGAGGCCTTCAAGGCGCTCGATTATGCGGCGGTCAAGCGTGACCTGACCGCCCTGATGACCGACAGCCAGGATTGGTGGCCGGCAGACTATGGCCACTATGGCCCGTTCTTCATCCGCATGGCCTGGCACTCGGCCGGCACCTATCGCTCGGCGGACGGGCGCGGCGGGGCCAATGCCGGTCAGCAGCGCTTTGCCCCGCTGAACTCCTGGCCGGACAACGGCAACCTGGACAAGGCCCGCCGCCTGTTGTGGCCGATCAAGGCCAAGTATGGCCAGAGCCTGTCGTGGGCCGACCTGATGATCCTGGCCGGCAACGTGGCCATCGAATCCATGGGTGGGCCGGTGTTCGGTTTCGGCGGCGGTCGCGCCGACGTCTGGGAGCCGGAAAAGGATGTCTACTGGGGCATTGAGGCCCAGTGGGTCGGTGAAGAGGGCAACGAGACCCGCATCCAGCCGGACGCCGACAAGGCCCTGGAAGAGCCGCTGGCCGCCATTCAGATGGGCCTGATCTACGTCAACCCGGAAGGCCCGGGCGGCATTCCCGATGCGCTGCAGTCGGCCCGTGACATCCGCGAGACCTTCCGTCGCATGGGCATGAATGACGAGGAAACCGCGGCCCTGACCGCCGGGGGCCACACCTTCGGCAAGGCCCACGGCGGCGGCGATGCCTCANAGGTCGGCGTGTCGCCTGAAGGCGCGGACATTGTTCAGCAGGGCTTTGGCTGGATATCGACCTATGGCTCGGGCAAGGGCGACGACAGCATCACCTCGGGCATCGAAGGTTCCTGGACGCCGACGCCCACGACCTGGGACATGACCTTCTTCGACATGCTGCTGGACCACGAGTATGAGCTGGTCCGCAGTCCGGCCGGTGCCAAGCAATGGCAGCCGGTCGGCAACCCCGCCGACACCCAGGCCCCCGCCGCCCACACGCCGGGCAAGACCGTGCCGACCATGATGACCACCGCCGATATGGCGCTGAAGGTCGATCCGGGTTTCCGGGCCATCATGGAGAAGTTCCGCGCCGATCCGGCCTATTTCGGCGACACCTTCGCCCGCGCCTGGTTCAAGCTGTGCCACCGCGACATGGGGCCANAGGCGCGTTATCTGGGACCGGAAGTCCCGTCCGAAGACCTGATCTGGCAGGATCCGATCCCGGCCCATACCGGACCGAAGCTGACGGATGGCGACATCGCCGATCTGAAAGCCGCCATCGCGGGCTCGGGCCTGTCGGTGTCGGACCTGGTCAAGACGGCCTGGGCCTCGGCCTCGACCTATCGTGGCTCGGACCACCGGGGCGGTGCCAACGGCGGTCGTATCCGCCTGGCCCCGCAGAAGGACTGGGACGCCAACGAGCCAGCCAACCTGGCCAAGGTTCTGCAGGTCTACGAGGGCATCAAGGCCTCATCAGGCAAGAATGTCTCCATCGCTGACCTGATCGTGCTGGGCGGTTCTGTCGGGATCGAACAGGCGGCCAAGGCAGCCGGGTCTTCGATCGAGGTTCCGTTTACGCCTGGCCGCACCGACGCCTCGGCTGAACAGACGGACGTGGAGAACTTCGAGTGGCTGGAGCCCAAGATCGACGGCTTCCGCAACTATCGTCCGAAACGTTTCAACGTCCGCACCGAAGACCTGCTGGTCGACCGCGCGCAACTGTTGGGCCTGACGGCCCCGGAGATGACGGCCCTGATCGGGGGCTTGCGCGTGTTGNGGGCCAACCATGGCGGCTCTACCGACGGGNTGTTCACCGACCGTCCGGGCCAGTTGACCAACGACTTCTTCGTCAATCTGCTGGACATGGCGACGGCGTGGAAGGTCAAGGATGGCTCCAACGACGAAGCCTTCATCGGCTTTGACCGGGCCACCGGCAAGGACCGCTGGACGGCATCGCGCGTCGATCTGGCCTTCGGCTCAAACTCGCAACTGCGGGCCATTGCCGAAGTCTATGGTTCGGGCGATGGCGGTGAGCGGTTTGTGGCCGACTTCGTCAAGGCCTGGACCAAGGTGATGAACGCCGACCGGTTTGACCTGACGGCCTGATTGGTCTGAGCTGTAATCAGAAATCCCCGGTTGGCTAAGGAGCCAACCGGGGAAGATGTGCGGCCTGCGATGTCGGCGTGGGGTCCGTCGCCTATTCGACCAGCCGGGCACCGTTGCCGGCGACCTGCGACGCACATTCCCCACGCACGTCGTAGTGGACATCGGTGCTGGTCAGGGGCAATGAAGCCGGTGTTNNGCCGCCATCCTCCCAATCCTGCGAGCTCCAGGTATCGCAGGAGATCGACTTGCCCAGGTCGACGGTTTGACCCAGTGGCACCTGAACCCCGCCGATGAACAGTCGATACGACAGATTCGGATCATTGGTGCGGATGGTGCGCGGCATGCCGGGCCAGAGATAGGCCGCGGCTATCGGGTTCGACGCCGAAACCGTCATCTCCATGTAAAGATTCTCGATGTTTTCCAGATCGACTTCTGCCGTGCCGTCGCCCGACAGGATCGTGGTCGTGCAGGACGTGACCGACCCGTTGGTGCAGTCCATGCGTGCAACCGGTGTCATCGTGCCATTGACAAGTTTGCTGATGGTCGTGTTGCCGCCGGGCTGAGCATTGGGATTGTTGTAGACGATCCGCATCAGTTCGACGTCGGACGTGGCTCCGACCGGGCGGCCCTTCAGAGATCTGNNCTTGTCGTAAGCGCCTGTGATGTGCTTCATCCGGAAGGCCACGCGCAGGAGGTTGCCACCAGGCTTTGCCGCGGCGGCGCTGACCTTGAGGTCAGACTTTTCCACGCCGAGAATGCCCATGATCATGGTTGGCTTGGAGAAGGTCGCCTCGGTCCGACCGACAATCTGTTGGGCGTTGGGATCGATCTGGGCCGTGAAGCGAACCCGCCCGACACCTCCGTTGGCTTGATAATAGGTTTGAAGTTGGCGGTTGGCCTGGGCCAGGTTGACCGGCATGGGGCGTGACATGACCGCCAGGGTCGCTGCATCCAGAGCGTCTTGCATACGCTGACGCTCGGAGCGCACGGCCTGCAGGTCAATACCCGCGCCAGCGAGGGCCAGCACGGGAATGATCGATAGGCCGAAGATCATGCTGACGTTCCCATCTTGCGAAGTCTGGAAACGCTTGAAAAGAGACGGCTTTGCCAACGGGATCGCCCTTTTGACGACTAAACGTGGATCACAGTCTCCCAGATCGTCATCAATCAATCGCTAACATTTTGAAAAACAGGTCTTTTTTCGGATTCATGGTTCACGGGTCTTTAACCGTGTCGATCCGTACTGGAGCGTGTCGATGGCGGCAAAGGGCGAGCTCTCGCGCCGCTTGTCGGCCTTGCTGGCGGCTCGCTTCGGGCCGGATTGACGGGCACGGTCTGAGGTGCGCGTGAGGGCACGGGTGATCCCGCGTATCTGTTCGGCGTCATGTTCCAGCTGNTTCAGCTGGCTGGCATCTGCCTGTCCAAGTGCCTCTGGCCCCAGGCGGGCCATTTGTTCCAGCCACGCCGTCGGAAGAACCCAGTTTCCAATCCGGCTATAGTGGCTGGCGGCCAGCTCGCGTTGAGACAGCCCGGATGAGGGGCCTGGACCACCTTTGCATCTTCCGGCAGGGCCAGCGGTCGGGGCNAGGTGCGCTCGCAACAGGCGCATGGCGCGGGCCGTCCGCAACTTGGGCAGCGAAACCGTCCGTCGACCGATGTAGATGCCAAGAGACTTGAGGCGTTGCCGACCTTCCGGAGTGAGAGCGGCCAGTTGTTCGGCCAGATCGGCGCGGGGAGCCTGCCCCCAACTGTCGGCCAGACGCCACACCAGCCCACGCAGAGGTCCGGCGAGCTTCGGATCATCCAGGGTCTGGCGCAGCCGCACCAGCGGCCTCAGCGCCCGCTTGACCTCGACCCGCAGCCAGCTCTGAACCCGGTCCNNCGCGCGATCATGCAAGGCCTTGCCGCCCAGATCCCCCAGAAGGGCCGCGCGGGCCTTGAACGGATCATCCCCTATGATGTGGGCCACCGGCGCGGCACCGCCCGGGCCGTTCCAGATGATCTGGCCTTCATCGGCGAGNGACAGGTCGGCATCCGGGCTGGCGATGAGTGCCTCCAGCCGACGGACAACCTCGGGCGTGACGGCCTGGCGGGCGGCGTGACGCAGGGTCTTTTCCGCCAGCGCCGAACTGGATCGGTCCAGAGTGAAGACAATGCCGCTCAGACGCCCGACCAGATGGCCACCGACCCAGACGTCTCCGTCCTGCTGGACCTCAGCCATGGCATCCTGACGGCCGTTCAGGGCCTGCATCAGGGCGGTGGTGCGCCGGTCGACAAAACGAGCGGTCAGGCGTTCATGAAGGACGTCGGACAGGCGATCTTCCAGCTCGCGGGTGCGGTCGCGCCAGTGAGCGGCCCCGTCCAGCCAGTCTGGCCGGTTGGCGATATAGGACAGGGTGCGAACCCCNGACAGGCGGGCCGACAGCTGGTCAATCTGGCCGTCGTCGCGGTCCAGGGCCTGGAAGCGCGGCTCGAACCAGTTCTGACCCAAACGCCCTTTGGACCCNGTCAGGGCGCGGAACACATCGCGGCACTGGCCCGCATGGGCATCCAGAGTGGTTTTNTCGAAGTCCGGAAGCTGGCAGGCCTCCCACAGGCGCATGACGGTGCCACGCGAGCGGCTGATACGGCGCACATCCTCATCATTGGCCAGGCGGCGCAGCACGGTTTCATCCAGGGCCGGCTGGGTCAGACGCAAGCCCGAAATGCCGGGCGTCTCGGTCAGGGAGCGCAGGAGGTCCGGCAGGGTATCGAAGTCCAGCCGGGCATTGCGCCACTCCAGCGCCTCAACCGGGTCAAAGCGATGCTCGACCACCTGTTCGACCAGATCGGGGTCCAGCTCCAGCGCCTCACCGGTGACGCCAAAGGTGCCGTCGCGCAGGTGCCGCCCGGCGCGCCCGGCTATCTGGCCGATCTCATGGGCATACAGCCAGCGGGTCTGGCGACCGTCGAACTTGCGCAAGCCCGCAAAGGCCACGTGGTCGACATCCATGTTCAGGCCCATGCCAATGGCGTCGGTGGCCACCAGAAAGTCGACCTCGCCGGACTGGAACAGCTCGACCTGGGCGTTGCGGGTGCGGGGCGACAGGCTGCCCATGACCACGGCGGCCCCGCCGCGCTGGCGCCGGATCAGCTCAGCGATGGCATAGACCTGTTCCGCGCTGAAGGCGACGATGGCGCTGCGCCGGGGCAGGCGGGTCAGCTTCTTGGAACCGGCGTAGGTCAGTTGCGACAGGCGCGGGCGGGTCACGATCTCCGCATCCGGCACCAGGTGGCGGATCAGGGGNGCCATGGTCCCGGCCCCCAGGAACATGGTCTCATGCCGTCCGCGGGCGTGCAGCAGGCGCTGGGTGAAGACATGGCCGCGCTCCGGATCGGCGCACAGCTGGATTTCGTCGATGGCCAGGAAGTCGACCGTCCGTTCCAGAGGCATGGCCTCGACCGTGCAGACGAACCAGTGGGGCCGGGCCGGGACGATCTTCTCCTCCCCNGTGATCAGGGCGACCGAGCCTGTGCCGCGCAGCGCCACGATCCGCTCATAGATCTCCCGCGCCAGCAGCCGCAGAGGCAAGCCGATCATGCCCGAGCCGTGACCCAGCATGCGCTCGACCGCCAGATGCGTCTTGCCGGTATTGGTGGGGCCAAGCACAGCCGTAATGCGGCTGGGTGCCTGGCCGGTGGAACGGTCACTCATGGTCGACAGATAGTGGGCCGTTTTGGTCGGTGCACTCAAGATGCCGTTTGGTCGGCGTCCTGCGGGACGAACTGGATGGAGGTGTTAAAGCGCAACCGACCGGGTGCGGAACAGGCATGAAACAGATCAGGACCGAATCACTGACATCAACCGATTCGGCATTTGTTCACCCCAATATATTGTATCTTAAGGCAGATTAACCACAATCGAAAGCTGGACCGAGTTTGTGTGGCGGGTGACGTCGGGTTGCGGGCGGGAAAATCGCCGCAACGCTTTTCACCTGCCTCGACCTCCGCTAGGTCAGCCCGGCGTGGCCCCGTAGCTCAGCTGCATAGAGCAAGGCTTTCCTAAAGCCGGGTCGCAGGTTGGAGTCCTGCCGGGGTCGCCATTTCACCACGACCGTTATGGGGCAAGCCGCCCAGGCAACCTATCTCAGGCCAACATATCCCACGCCAGTGGCTGACCGGCCTTGAGGTCGCGGGCGGCGGTGCGGCCGATAACTTCGTCCCAGTGGCGCGGGGCCAGGCCGTGGCCGGGTCGGATGGAGCGGATGTTCTGATCCGTCAGGGCCTCGCCCGCCGCAATGTCGGCCACGACATAGAGGGACCGGCGGAAGGTGACGTTCTGGCGTTCAGCCCCNTTCAGGTCATAGCCGGGGGTGCCCAGGGCCTGCCAGGCGGCGCGGCAGTCGTGGAGCAGTCGGGCGAACTCTTCCGGTTCCAGGCTGAAACCGGANTCGGGGCCGCCGTCGTCACGCGACAGGGTGAAGTGTTTCTCGATGACCGAGGCCCCCAGGGCCACTGCGGCGATCGCGGCGGCGGTGCCCGGCGTGTGATCCGACAGGCCCGCGATGACGTCGAAACGTGCGGCCAGATCAGGCACGGTGCGCAGATTAGCTTGGTCCAACGGGGCGGGATAGGCGCTGATGCAATGCAGCAGGACCAGNGGTGGGTTTCCGTTGGCGCGGATCGTCTCGACGGCCTCACGGATCTCAGCCTCGCTGGCCATGCCGGTGGACGCGATGACGGGCTTGCCGAGACGGGCAATGGCCCGCACCAGCGGCAGGTCGACCAGCTCGAACGAGGCGATCTTGTAGGCCGGGGCGCTTAGGCTTTCGAGCAGGTCGATGGCGCTCTGGTCGAACGGGGTCGAGAACAGGGTCACGCCGCACTGATGGGCGCGTTCGAACAGGGCCGGGTGCCAGTCGTAGGGNGTGAAGGCCTGTTGATAGAGGTCATGCAGGGTCCGGCCATCCCACAGGCCCCCTTCGATGCGGAACTCAGGCCGGTCAGATGGGATCGTCAGGGTGTCGGCGGTATAGGTCTGTATCTTGATGGCGTCACAGCCGGTGGCCGCAGCAGCGTCGATCAGCGCCAGGGCCCGCTCCAGGCTGCCATTGTGATTGGCCGATAGCTCGCAGATCACATAGGGCGGATGCTCCGGCCCGATCGGGCGGCCATCAATGGCAAAGGCCCTGCTCGCCTTGGAGTGGGGGTCAGTCGCCATCGGGCCCCTCCGGTGCAAACAAGGTGGCGGCGATGGCCGCGCGATCTTGCGCNCATCCTCCAGCAAAGCGGGCCAGCTGTACTATGTCGTGCGCCTCACCATCCCGGCGATAGTGGCGCTGCAGCAGGCCCTCCTGATGGAAGCCAAACCGCTGATGCAGGCGGACCACCCCGGCATTGAAGGCCAGTACCTCGCAGCACAGCTTGCCGATGCCCAGGCTGTCGAAGGCATAGTCCAGGGCGAGATATTCCATCGCCGCCCCGGTGCCGCGCGGCGCATCGGCCTCGGCCAGATAGAAGGCCCAGCTGCAGCGGTCGTTGCCGCGATCAATGCCGGAAAAGGAGACAAAGCCGACCGGGCGGCCCTGAAGCTCGAAGATCAGATACCGGCCCGTGTCGTCTGTCAGGGCCCGGTCGAACCAGCGGGCGTGCTCGGCCGGTTCGATGATCTGATGCGAATACATGTTGCGGCGGATGTGGTCCTGATTGCGCCACGTCAGCAGGCGGTCGCGATCGGACTGGGCCAGGGGGCGCAGGGCACAGTCGGGGTGGCGCAGAGCCGGGCTCACAGGCCGCGCCCTAGCGAATGGATGAGGCGGATCGCCCCAGACCGTCAACCTGGGTCCAGGCGCGATAGGCGACCTCGCTGCAGGTACGGGCAGGGCCATTGCGGCCAGCGCACGGCTCAACCGGGCGTCAAAGTCAGGATGGTCGACCATGCCGGCANNTTGCGGAAACCGGCTCGTCCGGGCCAGGCCTCCAGATTGGGTATCTGGTTTTTAGCCACCNCCAGCATGACCGTCGGCACCCCAGAGCCGCCAGTTCGAATACGCTCTGGCCTGCGGCGCTGACAGCCAGATCGGCGGCCTTCATCTCGTCCGCCAGGGCTTCAGCGGACAGGGAGCCAATGCCCTGCCAGGCGGGGCCGAAGGCCGATGACGTGGCACCGACCAGGCGGACCTCTGCCCGGGGCAGCAGGCGGGCCACCTGGCTGGCGACGGCTGGACCGCGACCGGACGCGTCGGTGCCGCCCATGAGGACCAGGACGTTCTCAATTTCGGCCTTCGGCTGGGCCGGTTCGGGGCCTCTCGAAACGGACGGCGCAGGGCCTGCCAGACCGGCCCGGTCAGCCACCGGGCCTCATCCGGCTGACGCGGGGCCAGGTCCGGGGCGGGATGCAGCACATAGCCAGGCGGATAGGCCAGGGCCTGGACGTCATCGATGAAAATGGCCTGCTCCGCCTTGCGGGCAATGGCCCGGGCCAGGGATGGGGTCAGGGCATAGCTGTCGACCAGCACCACATCGGTCGGAAAGTCGGCCAGCGGTACTTGTCGCCGATGACCAAGGACCGGTGACGATGCGATCGGCGGCGTCGGGCATGGCTTCGACAATCAGATTGCGTGCCCGCGCGTCGCCGTCCAACTGCCAGTGCACCTCGGCCCCCGCCGCATGCCAGACTTCGGCATGGGCAAGACACCGGACCACGTGTCCCAGTCCCCGGCTTTGATCGCCCTCCGTCAGTACGGTCAGGCTGGACCCGCTCAGATCCATGGCGGCTGGACCCGCGGCCCTAGCTGGCCCGCCGGATCAGCTCGTCGGCCAGATCGGCGGTCAGGTAGCCATCGGGGATGCGGCCATTGGCGGCCTGCCAGCGGCGCAGGGCGGCGCGGGTATTGGCCCCGATCACCCCGTCCACGCCTTGCGTGTCATAGCCCATCCGGGACAGCGCCGACTGGGCCCCCATGCGCTGCTCACGCGATAGCGGCGCATCGTTGGGCCAGGTGCCGACCAGGCCGGGCTTGCCCATGATGCCGTCCGCCGTCAGGCCAATGGCCAGGGCATAGGAGACCGAGTTGTTATAGCGCCGGATGACATAGTGGTTGGGCAGGGCCAGGAAGGCCGGGCCGCGAGCCCCTTGCGGGATCAGGATGGCCGCCCCTTCAGCAGCTTCAGCAGTGGTCGGCTGACCGCCTTGGGCCAGGCGTACGCCGCGCTGGGCCCAGAACGACCAGGGATGTTTGGGCCCCTCGGCCTCTGAATAGTCGAACCCGGAAGGCAGGATGACTTCATAGCCCCAGCCCTGACCCCGTTTCCAGCCAGAGGTCGCCAGCAGGTTTGCCGCAGAGGCCAAAGCATCGGCATCGGAGCCCCAGATGTCGACCCGGCCATCATCGTCGCCATCAACGCCGAGCCGCAGATAGTTGTCCGGCATGAACTGGGTCTGGCCCATCGCTCCGGCCCAGCTGCCCAACAGGCCCGCCCGCGAGCGGCGGCCATCCAGCACAATGTTCAGGGCGTCGCGTAGCTGACCCTCGGCCCAGTCGCGGCGGCGACCGTCATAGGCCAGGGTGGCCAGCGAGCGGATCACGTCGTTGTTGCCCTGAACCTGACCAAAGCTGGATTCCTGGGCCCAGATCGCGACCAGGATCTCCGACGGCACGCCATAGCGTTGCACCACGGCCCACGGCACCCGGTCGGTGCGCTGGCGGGCCTGGGCTNNACGTGCAGCCGAGACGGCATTGTTGATATAGGCCCCCGCCGGGCGGCTGAACTCCGGCTGATTGCGGTCCAGGCGGATGACATCCGGATCCGGGCTCAGACCCGATAGCTCGCGCTCAAAGGCGGCACGGCGGCTACCGCCCTGGCGATCCAGAAAGCCCTGCTTCCAGCCCTCGAAGCTGGTGGCATAGCTGTCCATGCCGTCAGGTTGGCGGGCCGGCGTTCCGGTTCCTGTAACCGGGGGCGACGCGGGCACGGGATAGCCCGTGGTCGGCGCAGGCCCGAACGGAGTGACCACAGCGGCCTCGGGCGGAGCCGAGGCACAGGCCGCTACAGANCAGACCCAAAGAAGGCGGAAACGGATCTCATAAAGTCGATTATCCCGCAGGAAATGGTCGGGGCAAGGCGGCGGGGGCAACAAGTCTCAGGATTTCGACGATAAACCCCTCGCTGACTGGAAAGTGACCGCATCGGGTTAATATCGCATTCACCCTGTCCTAAGCGCGGTGGTAAGGCGCGGGACTAGGGTGCCCTTGTCCTTCATGATGGCCTGGTGGCGGAGGGCGACGCGCTGGAGCCGCAACTCCAGAGACCCTCCGTTCAACTCGGAGGCCAGGCCTCCAAGACACTAAGGGTGCCATCGCCCCGGTTCCCGACTTTAATACCTTCACAATCGCCGATCGATGTTTCAGCCTCGACCTCAATTTGAGGATGAGTGGAGCGATGTGCCTCGCTCGTCGGTTCAGGCGATGATGGATATCGAGGCAAAACCAATTTCCCCACTCCTTTGGGCACATTCGGCCCGTGCGCCGCCGCCCGTGGATAATCGTCGACTCCGGGTGCCCGGCGGTCGAGCGATGTCGATGTCGGCGGCATGCTGATGCTGGCCATGGCCAAGGGACGGGTGCTCTGCGGACTGGAGCTGATGTGCAAGAGCCGTTACTGGCAGGGTGAAAAGCTATGCGAGCCGTTTCCGTCAGACGCTAAGCCAGGAAGTATTGTCTTGGGCGAAGCAGCCGTTAAGCAGGGGACCTTTCCCGGTCCTGTGATCGTGATTGCTGCTGAGTCGAAGACGCAGATCCGGATCGTTTTGGATGATGGCCCGGCCTCCCGGTTCGTGGCTCTTTCCAACGATTGCGTGGCCCGAATAGGCAATGGCTATCTACGCGGGTTCGACATCAGGAACTTCACGCGCAAATAGCCAGTCTGCGGTTGACCTCAGCGCGAACGCCGATTATACGCCCCGTTCCGCCGCCGGGTCCGCCCTGCGGCCTTTCTATTTGTCTTCGCCACATGGCTGCGCTCAAGCAATGAGCCGCCGCGCGCGAAGGGTAGCGCCAAGGATTAAGACCATGAAGGTCCGTAGCTCGATCAAGTCGCTCAAGACGCGCCACCGCGACTGCAAGGTCGTGCGCCGCAAGGGCAAGGTGTTTGTGATCAACAAGACCGACCCGCGCTTCAAGGCCAAGCAGGGCTAAGTCCTTTTTAGTGGGCTACCGCTCGCGACGCGGTCGCTCGCTACAGAGCCCGACGCCCTCAAGTCGTGAGGCTCCGCGAGCCGAACATAGGGCAACCGAGAAATCCACAGGCCACGGGCATCGTCCGTGGCCTTTTTGTGTTCCCGGTTGAGGCCGATGGGCCGACATGGTTAGTGCGCGGCATCAACCCCCACCTCGCGCTGAAGCAGCCAGCGGCCATGCCGCCAGCGACAGCGCCCCAAGGACCAGATTCCATGGACGACGCCTCCTTTGCCAATCCCGATGTCCTGACAGCGGCGGCGCAGNGCNGCCTGCGCACCCTGATCGAGCGCCTGGAGCGCCTGGAAGAGGACAAGCAGGCGGTCATGGCCGATCAGAAGGAAGTCTTCGCCGAGGCCAAGGGTGAGGGCTATGACGTTAAGACCCTGCGCAGGNTCCTGCGTATCCGCAAACAGGACAAGGCCAAGCGCCAGGAAGAAGAGGCCATCCTGGATCTCTACCTGTCGGCCCTGGGCGAGGTCTGAGGTTCAGGCCATAGGCAGTAGGCAGTCGGTCCGTGTTGACGCATGATGGGCGAACCTGATCGCCCTGGCCGCCGCTGGACCCGATGAAACGCAAAGCGCCGCTGTCGTCCAAAGGTAAGGGCCTGCAACGGTCTGGCTCAATGGGGTCAGGCCCGAAACCGTGCGGGCTGAAGTCCACCGGTTTCAAACCCAAGGCACCGGCCAGTCCCTATGAGGCCGAGCGCAAGGCCAATCAGCGGGCGGCGCTGAATGCCCTGAAACGGGCTCGCCGTGCCGCCGACAAGGCGGGCGTAGACCTCAGCGACTGGGAAGACGGCTTTCTGGATGACGTGGGCGAGCGGATCGCCACCCACGGTCGGGCATTTGGCGACCCGGAGAAGGGACGACCGGGCCAGGCCCTGTCGATCCTGCAGGCGCGCAAGTTGAAAGAAATCAGTGCCAAGGCTTCTGGCGAGACGAAGGGTAACGCTAAGCGCCCCGCAAAACGGCCGCGCCCTAGAAAAGGATCTTCCGGAACGACAGGCTGACGGTGCGACCGGTCGCATCCAGGAAGTCCGGCTGATAGTTCAGCGGCACAGTCCCGCTCGAAGATGTCACCTCCAATCGGCTATCGAACAGATTCTGCACGCCGAAGTTCAGGCGCGAGCCCTTCAGCCAGGGATAGCGTTCCACCCAGGCGGTGCGCTGATCCAGGTTGATGAAGGTGTTGAGATTGACCGTTAGCTGATCGGAGAACCGCAGGTCCGGGCCGGTGGTGCCGTCTACCGACGTCGGGCCGGTCCAGTTGGCGTTCAGGAAGCCACCCATGCCATTGCGGAACACCCCGGCCTGGGCNTGCAATTCGTGCTCGGCCTGGCCTCCCCGGCTGGAAATGGCGTCACCGTTCAGCAGGTCGAGCATCGGCAGGCCCGGGGCGATGACCAGATCCTCCTGCATGCGCCAGGTGTGGTAGAGGCTGATGTTGAACCGGCCCTGGCCGGGTTGCATCCCGCCGCCACGTCCGCCGGGGCCACCGCCGCCCGGACCCATGCGGAATCCGCCGCCGCCAGGACCGCCCGGTCCCATGCGAAAGCCTCCACCACCCGGNAGGGGGCCGTCGCCACCACCGGCAGGCGGGCCACCGGGNGGACGACCGCCCGGACCGCCGAAGCCGCGCTGGCCGCGGCCCATCCGTTCCATTGCTGCCGGATCGGGGCGGCCAAAGGCGCGTGAAAANTTGAAGCCGGTGCGCAGGTCCTGGCGCTCGTAGTGATCAAAGTTGAGCGGTCGGGCATCGACGGCAACCAGATTGCCTGCCAGGTCACGCGTGAACCGCGAGGGCAGGGCCGCTTCCAGGTCCGGGGTCACGGCCGGGAAACTGGCGATGTAGTCGTCCGTGCGGCTCCAGGTCCAGGTGGAGGAAAAGCGCAGGTCGCGTTCACTCCAGGGCTGCAGGTTTAGGCCCAGTTTGACCACCTGGCGCGTGTCGGAGCTGAGGCCAGCGTTGCCACCATCAGTGCGATTGACCAGCACGGTCTGTCCGGTCGCAAAATCGAACACAGGCGCATTGGGCGTGACGATGACCGGATCATTCAGTTGCGATACGGATGGGGCCCCGTGCTCGTCCGTATAGCTGACCAGAACCGACAGGGGCTCGATCGGCGACCAGTTCAGGGCCGCACCAAAGGTGCTCAGGCCGCCAAAGTCCGACAGCTCCTCATAGCCCCCGTTGATGTTGAGGCTGACATCCCCNAGTTGGGCCAGAACCTCTTGGCTGCGGCTGGCGATCGGGATGTTGAAGTTGGTCTGAAGGTTGAAGCGGTCGCGCGACTGGGACCGCTCGGTCGTCACCCCGGAGCGGGTGCTGGTGGAATCCAGAGATCGGGTATCGGCCCCGATGGTAAAGGTCGAAGAAATGTCGCCAGCCGGAACCTGCATGAGGTCGCCGTTCAGCACCAACTGGGCCGACAGGACCTGGCTGACAAGATTGGCGGTGTCATCGGCCCGCCGGGAGAAGTCCGACAGGTTCAAGGCCCCAAACGGGTTAGCCGTGGGGTCATTGGCCGTCAGTCGGGCTTGGAAGCCGGTTGCATCATAGCCGCGCCCGGTGCGGGTGTCGGTTTCGTTGCGGGTGTATTCGCCGGTCGCGGTCCAGCGCCAGTTTTCACCTATATAGCCGTCGGCGACGACACCCAGTTCGGCATTGGTGGTGTCGGACTGGCGCGACAGGCCATCGGGCGAATCCAGGAACCGATAGACCTGGACGTCCTGGGAAAACGGTGAGTGGCTGTTGCCTGACGGAAGGGCGAAAACCAGCCCTGGCAACCCGTTGAAGCTGGTCGAGGTGCGGTCCTCCAGGCTGGCGGAGACGGTGGCCTGGGTCGTTGAGTTCAGGTCTCGCTTGTAGGTGCCGCCCAAGGTGGTCGACTCACTGGCTCCCACCAGGGTGCGCCAGGCCGTCAGGTCGCCCGTGCGCGCGCCACCTGTGGCACTGATGAAATTGGCCAAGGTGGTGCCGGTGATCGGCACCGGGGTCACCAGGACCATGCGGCCTGCCCCCGCCGACAGAGCCGGATCAATCTCCTGGCCATAGGGGTCGCCCGCGACGTTGCCGATCAGGTCATAAGGCTGAGACCCNGGATCGCGCAAAATGTCGCGCTCGGTTTCAAAGATTGACGTGGTTCGTTGATGTTCGAAATCCAGACCCCAGCGGGTCCCGCCAGAGATCGTGAGCAGGTTGGCCTCAAGTTCGACGCGGGAGTTTCCGCCCTGGGTCGGGACCCGACCGCTCAGTTCGGAAGTCACGGACCGGAAATCGGATTTGAGGACGAAGTTGACCACCCGCTGGTCGGCCCGGTAGCCGAACTGCAACGCCACTTCCTCGGGCAGGATGTCGACGCGCTCAATGGCCTCGGAGGGGATGCCGCGCAGTTCGCGGAAACCAGAGGTGCGGCGGCCGTTGATCAACATCACCGGTTGGCCCCCGTCGCGGCCCCGTGTCGAGCGGGTCAGGGGCTCCAGAAGGGTCAGCAACTCTCCGATGTTGGACGCGCCATAGGTCTGGATGTCCTCAGCCGTCAGGGTCACGTCCGGCGGAATGTCGGTATCGACCGACCCGCGCGGTCGCGGGGCCCGGATCTCGACGGTGCCCAGGTCATAGACTTCCNNTGAAGCTGCTCCTGCGTGGTGCGCGGGCGGACCTGGGGTGCCGCACTCTGGGCCCGACCGGGTGCAGGGGCTGGCTGCGCAGCGGCTNTCCTGCCCCGCCGACAGGGCTAAAAGGCTGGACAGGACCCCGGACAGGGCGGTGGAGGACAGCATCATTCAAACAGCCCTTGTGGGGAGGCGGGACCCGTTTGAACGTGGCGGCCGCGTGTTTCCGTCGGATTTCAAGGCGGAAATCCGCTGCGGTGGCCATAGCAGGGCTGTCGCCGCATGGCCAATGACAGTTTGTTCAGATGTGCGGCATCCGGGCGCCTAGCCGACGGCCTTCAGGTAGTCTTCCAGGCCCTGTTCGCGCACCTTGCGGTAAAGCGTTGAGCGACCGATACCCAGGCGGCGGGCGATTTCAGACATGTGCCCGGCATAGACCTCAATGGCGTGTTGGATCAGATCACGCTCGATCTCTTCCAGGGTGCGCATGTGGCCTCGATCATCCAGCACCTTGACCGGCGTGTCGGGCAGGGGCGGCAGCTCGACGCCGGACGGCAGTGTCAGCCCCGCCTGGGCCGAGCCTGCATCGGCTGCCGTCTCGCAGATCGGGAACGGGGCCACCTGACCGGAAATGGCCGGGAAGTCGTGCGGTTGCAGATAGGGCGCGTCCGCCAGGATCATGGCGCGATACACCGCATTCTCCAGCTGACGGACGTTGCCGGGCCAGTCGAAGGCCTGAAGCAGGGCGATAGTCTCGGCCGAGCAGCCGGCGACCCGCTTGCCCTCTTCGGCGTTGAAACGGGTGATGAAATGATCGGCCAGCGCCGGGATGTCTTCGCGCCTTTCGCGCAAGGACGGGGCCTCGATCGGATAGACATTCAGGCGATAGAACAGGTCCTCCCGGAACTGGCCGTCCTTCACCTGCTGGGCCGGGTCGCGATTGGTCGCCGAGACGATGCGCACATCGACCTTGACCGGACGCTTGCCGCCGACCGGATCAACCTCGCCTTCCTGCAGCGCCCGCAACTTGACCTGCATGTCCAGCGGCAGCTCACCGATCTCATCCAGGAACAGGGTGCCGCCAGACGCTTCAACGAACTTGCCGGCGTGCTTCTCATGGGCCCCGGTGAAGGCCCCCTTCTCATGCCCAAACAGGATCGACTCGATCAGATTGGCTGGCAGGGCTCCGCAGTTGACCGCCACAAACGGCTTGCCCGCGCGCTCAGAGGCCCCGTGCAGCGCCCGGGCGATCACTTCCTTGCCCACGCCGCTTTCGCCCGTGATGAGGACCGGGATGGACGCTTTTGCCGCCCGNCTCCCCAGGGCCCGGACCAGGCGCATGGGTGCCGAGGTGCCGACCAGATCGTCAAAGGACGTGCGCCCCGCGGCGTGCTTNTTCAGACGGCCAACCTCGGCCGTCAGGCGCGTCAATTGCAGGGCATTGGCAACCCCGACCAGCAGGCGATCAGCCGCCACGGGCTTGATGAAAAAGTCCTGGGCCCCGGACTGCATGGCCTTGACCACCGCCTCGACCCCGCCATTGGCCGTCAGCATGATCACCGGCGTGGTGACACCCGCCGTGCGGACTTGNCTCAGGGTTTCCATCCCGGTCAGCCCCGGCATGACCATGTCCAGCAGCACGACATCGGCCCCGCCGCCCTTGGTCAGACGATCAATGGCCTCGCCNCCATTTTCGGCATGGACCACATGATAGCCCTCGCGCTCCAGCACGGCCTGGACCAGGCGGCGCTGGGTAGGATCGTCATCGACCACAAGCACGGTCTTGGCCATCAGGGCCCCCTTTTCACATCACCTCGCGCCGCCCTCTTTGACCGGGGTGGCGTCGTTCCGTCCCGTTCTAGGACAGAGCTGTGAAGATCGGGTTTCCCAAAGGTGTTCGGGGACTTAAGGCGGATGGTTGCGGGGAGCTTAAGCTGCCGTGGCAGGGCGGATGCCGGGCGCGTCGCTGAACATCGCATCAACGCCCATGGCTTTCAGGGCTCCGGCCCATCCCGCCAGGTCGCCATGCCCGGCTGGATCGGCCCCGCGCTGGAAGGCCGGGGGCAGGAATACATTTTCGGGCCGCAGCGTCCACACGGCTACCTTCAGTCCGGCCGCATGGGCATCGGCGATCAGGGTCGCGCCAGGGGCCAGGATCAGGGCTGCCTCCACCCCGATCCATTCGGCAGATTGGGTGATCGCCGCCAGTCCNTGCGGGGTGATCATGTCGGCATAGGTCAGGTCGGACCGGTCCGCTGGCCCACCTGTTGCGGCGATGAGCTGCATCTTCGATCCGCCCAACCGTCGCAGCGGGCCGACCTCAAAGCATTGGGTGATCAGTGGATCGGACAAGGCGACCTGGCCATAGGCACCCACGATGTCGAGCCCCAGCTCGACATGGAACAGCGGATGCTTCAGCTCGGGAATGATGCCGACACCGGCGTGGCGGGCGATGTCGGCGGCGTCCTCCAGTCGCAGGATCGGCTCATCGGTCCAGCCGGAGTTGCCGGGGCGCAGGGCAGGCAGGCGTTCACGGCAGCGCAGGGTCTGCAACTCTGCCCAGCTAAAATCACAGGCGAACCAGCCGTCCATGGCCTGGCCATCGACGCTCCGAGTTCGGCGGCGCTCGGCAAACGCGCGATGGTCGGCGACATCGGTGGTCTGGCCGATCTCGACATCGTGACGCACGACCAGAACGCCGTCAGCGCTCAGCACCACGTCCGGCTCGATGTAGTCGCAGCCCTGTTCAATCGCCCGCAGATAGGCCGCGCGGGTGTGCTCGGGCCGTTCGGCCGAGGCCCCGCGGTGCGCCAGGGTCAGCACATCAGGCCTTTTGCAAAACCTTGCGCAGGGCCCCTTGCACATCGGGATTCCCGGCCACGAACTGCTGACCCGAACGGGCATCGCCATCGGCATCGATGGAAGTGATGATCCCNCCGGCCTCTGTCACCAGCAGGATCCCGGCAGCCACGTCCCACGGGTTCAGGTTGCGCTCCCAATAGGCGTCGTAGCGACCGGCGGCGACANNGGCATAGTCCAGGGCGGCGGACCCCAGCCGGCGGATCCCGGCCACGCGCTGGCCCACGGCGTGGATTTCCTTGATCGACTGGGCATGACCGGGGCGGCCCATGAAGGGCAAGCCCGTGGCGATCAGGCACTCGGACAAGTCCTTGCGCCCCGTGACACGGATGCGGCTGTCGTTCAGATAGGCACCCTTGCCTTTTTCAGCCCAGAACATCTCGTTCAGAACCGGATTGAAGGTGACGCCAGCGACGATCTCGCTGGCCCCGTCGGGCGCGCGCCGCTCCAGGGCGGCGGTGATGGCGAAGTGGGGCATGCCGTGCATGAAGTTGGTGGTGCCGTCGATGGGATCGACGATCCAGGTGTGGCTCTTGTCCGTGCCCTCGATCAGGCCGCGTTCCTCGCCCAGAAAGCCATAGCCAGGGCGGGCAGTGGTCAGCAGATCAAACAGGGTCTCTTCGGCCTTGATATCGGCGGCTGTCACGAAGTCAGCCGGCCCCTTGCGCGACATCTGCAGGTTCGACACCTCGCCAAAGTCACGCAGGATCGGACGGGCGGTCTTGCGGACCGCATCCATCATGGTTTGAAGCAGGGCAGAGGCGAGAGCCATGGGAATCTCCTGGTCCGCATGACCTCAAAGGCAACCGCGCCCGGCCATGCGGAGAAGTTCAAAAAAGCCGACCTTGAGGCCGGTGATCAGTCAGCGCGGCGGACGTATTCGCCGGTCGTGGTGTCGACCACGATGCGCTCTCCGGCCGACATGTAGGGCGGGATCATGATGCGCACGCCGTTGGAGGCGATGGCCGGCTTGTAGGACGACGAGGCGGTCTGACCCTTCACCGTCGGCTCGGTCTCAGCCACTTCCAAAACGACCTGCTCCGGCAGTTCCAGACCGATCGGACGATCTTCGTGGCTTTCGATGACGACCTTCATGCCTTCTTGCAGATAGGGGATGCGCTCTTCGCCGACCCACTGCTTTTGCAGCTCGATCTGCTCGTAGTTTTCGTCGTTCATGAACACCAGGGTGTCGCCACCGTCGTAGAGGTAGCTGTAGTCCCTCTGCTCCAGGGTGACGCGCTCAACCTTGTCTTCGGAACGGAAGCGTTCGTTCAGCTTGTTGCCGGTTTCAAGGTTCTTGGCTTCGACGTTGGCAAAGGCCCCGCCCTTGCCGGGCTTGACGTGGCTGGCCTTGGTGACGACCCACAGGCCGCCGTTGTGCTGAAGCACCATGCCGGGCTTGATGGTGTTGCCGTTGATTTTCGCCATGGGGGCTCTCGGATCAGGGAATGTCTGGGGTGCGCAGCCACGCGCGTATGGGCGCACCAACGCGCAGTCCCTAGAGTATGTGCCGCCTTTGGGCAAGGCGTGGCAGGTGGGCGGCCGGGCCAGACGGCTGGACTAGGACAGGACGGGGTTTTCCAGGGCGTCGGTCAGGGCCTGGCGCACCGCCGCATCGCCATAGGGCTTCTGTAGGCGCGGCGCGGCACGCCATTGTTCGGGAAGGTCGTCCGAGGACATGCCACTGCAGAAGATCACTTCCACGCCGCGCGACTTCAGCACCTCGGCGACCGGGAAGACGACCCCGCCCCAGATGTTGACGTCCAGCAGGGCTGCCGACAGATCTGCCTCGGAAGCCGCCATGTCCAGGGCTTCATCCAGGCTAGAGGGAACACCAATCGCTTCGCAGCCCAGGTCCGACAGGATGGACTCCAGCGCCAGATAGACCAAGGGTTCGTCCTCGATCACAAGCACGCGACATCCTTCTAGGCCTGTCGTCATTCGATGTTCCTGGGCTGTTGCCCCCGGCTTCGGCAACAGATTGCACCGCCCGGCCAAACAATGCCAGCGCTATCTTTGTGAGTGTAAAGGAAAATCCTCATTACTGGGAACGAAGCTCGGCCTCGAAACGGCGGCCAGATCGAGCCCGAGACCTCGATCTGTCGAGACCTGACAGTGCCTGATGAAGGCGCTGACAAAGCTCCGGTTTCGCGTCATCCTGCGGCCATGAAACGGTTGTCCTGCACCCTCAGTCTGTCCGCTCTCGCCCTGGCATTGGCCAGCCCTGCCCTGGCGCAGGTCCAGACGCCTCCGGTCCAGCGTGGGACGGCCGCGACCCAGACCCGTCCTGTCCAAACGGCCCCGGTGCAGGTCGCCCCGGCACAGGCGGCCGCGGGCGGGACCCGCCCCATACAGACCGCCCCGGTCCGGACCCAACCGGCACCTGGCGGGACCACGCCGGTCACCACGGTCCAGGCCCTCCAGGTTGATCCCCAAAGCCGCCCGATCAGCCCCGGCCAGCCCCAGCAAGGCCAACTCGCGCAAGGGGACGCACGGCTGGATTCGGGTGAGTTCTATGAGACCTGGACATTCCAGGGCGGCGCGGCCAGATCGTCGACCTGCGCATGTCGTCGTCGGACTTCGATCCGTATGTCGCCATCCTCGGGCCGAACAACTTTGAAGAGTTCAATGACGATGATCCGGATGGGGGAACCAACAGCCGTCTGATCACGACCTTGCCGGCGGACGGCACCTTTTCCATCGTGGCGACCAGTTACGCAGCCAACGAAAGCGGACGCTACACCCTGTCGCTGGGCGGCGGGCGCGGCCAGGCGGTGCGGTCGGCCCCGGTCGCTCCGGCTGAGCGGGCCCAGAACGGCGGCCTGATCCAGCTTGGACAGACCGTGGCCGGGGCCTTGCAACCAGGGGACAGCACGCTGCAGTCCGGTGAATACGCAGATGACTATCGCTTCGTCGGTCGGCGGGGGCAGCGAATTCGGGTCGAGCTGACGTCGTCGGCCTTTGACGCCTACACCATCCTCAGGACGCCATCGGGCGACCAGACGGATGCGGATGACTCCGACAACTCCACCGACGCTGTGCTGGATATGGTCCTGCCGGAAGACGGCGAATACGAGGTATCGGTCACGTCGTATCAGCGGGGCGAGACGGGCTCCTATCGCTTCAGCGTCACCACCGGTGCCGAGCCGCCCCGCCAGGCGGCGGTCCAGGGCGGTGCCCGCATCTTTGCCGTCATGGTGGGTGTGTCCGACTACGGTGGGGCGGCCAACAATCTGGACAATACCGATCAGGATGCGCTGCAGTTGGCCGAGCAACTGCGTCGCGATGGTTCGCTGAACGAGGCCAGTGTCACGCTGATCAACTCCGAGGCGGCGGTGCAGGGGGTGCGCAATGCCTTCCGGCAGGTGGCGGCCCAGGCCGGGCCGGACGACACCTTCCTGTTCTTCTTCTCTGGCCACGGCGGGCAAACGGCAACGCCGGTCGGTGGGCTGGAGCCCGATGGCAAGTCTGAAACCATCGTCATGCGCGATGGCCAGATCAGCGATGAAGAACTGGGCGACCTGTTCGGCACGCTGAGAACACGGCTGTCGCTGTTGATCCTCGATTCCTGCTTCTCGGGCGGCTTTGCACGCAACGTCGTGGACCGGCCGGGGGTGATGGGCCTGTTTTCCTCAGAAGAGGACCTGACCAGTGCCGTCGCCGACAAGTTCCGGGCCGGGGCTATCTGTCCCATTTCGTGCGGCAGGGCATGTCTGGGGCTGCCGATGGCGGCGGGGATCATCTGGTGACGGCGGGAGAACTGGCCACCTATCTGCGCCGCCAATTCCGCACCGAGGTGGAGGACGTCGAGTCCGTGACCCAGGACGGCCAACGCAACTATCAGAACCTGGTCATCGACCGCGGTGGGGTGCAGGTGGACGATGTGATCGTGCGCCTGCCGGGCTCGGCACGGGATGGGCAGTAGGGATCAGCGTCGCTCGGCCAGTTCCAACCGAGGGCGCAGGCCCTCCAGGTCGTAGCCCGCCTTGCCTGCGGTGGTGATCAGATCATCGGCTGACTGACGCCCGGCCTCGGTCAGGGCCCACATCATGGTGGTGCGTGTGCCCGTCCGGCAAAATCCAAAGACCGGCTTGGGCAGGGTGGCCAGAGCCTCTGCCATGGCGGCGATGTCCTGATGGTCGAGCTGGCCCGGCGTGATGGGGATGTGGCGGAAAGCCAGACCGGCATCCGAAGCCGCCGCAACGATCCGGGCTGCTGTTGGCTGGTCGGGCTGTTCTCCATCAGGCCGATTGCTGATGATGCTGGCAAAACCTCGGGCAGCCACCGTGGCGGCGTCGGCCACGGCGGTNTGGGGCGAGGCCGAAAGTGTCTCGCTGAGTTTGCGAATGTCCATGCGAGGCTCCGGCGAAGGCGAGGGGTTATGTTATTCCAGCTTTAGCAACAGACCGGCCATCGGTGGCAATGATTTTCCCGGTTCGGCACCATTCACGGATGCCACAACTTTGCCCGAGTGGCTGCCGGGCCAGGGNGCGGGGCCGGTGCCCGGGTTGAACAGGGCCACCAGGCGCTCGCCGCCCCGGAGNCGCTCGAACATCAGCAGGTCCGGATCGCCGAGGTCAACCAACGCCAGGCTACCCCCGCGCAGGGCCGAGTGGACCTTGCGCAGACCGATCAGTCCGCGACTGATCCGCAGCGAACTGTTCCCGGCGGCTTCCTGGGCGTCGACGGCCAAACGGGGGTGGCGCGGGTCAACCGGTAGCCAGGGCTCGACGGTCGAGAACCCTGCCTGGGGNGCATCGGCCTGCCAGGGCATGGGCGTTCGGGCCCCGTCACGCCCCAGGGTCAGGGGCCAGTTGGCGATCGCCTCGGGGTCGACCAGCCGCTCGAACGGCACCTCGGCCTGGGGCAGGCCCAGCTCTTCGCCGAAATACAGGATCACGGTGCCGCGCAAGGAGAGCAGCAGCATCAGGCACATCCGGGCCATGGCCGTCAGATCGCGACCTTCGGCCCAGCGCGAGATGGCACGGGGTGCATCGTGGTTGGAGAAGGTCCAGCTGGGCCAGCCCTGGCCGGGTCGCCCGGACCAGATGGTGGCGCTTTTGGCCACCAGGTCGCGGGTCAGGGCAGGGGCATAGAGAAAGTCAAAGCCATAAGCACTGTTGAGGTGATCATCGCCCTCGGTGAAGGCCTGCATCTCACGCGCTTCGGGATCACCGACGACCTCGGCCACGGTGAAGCGGGCATCGTATTGATCGGTCAGATCGCGCAGCCGCGACAGGAAGAACAGGATGTCCGGATGGCTCTGGTTATAGCGGCGTAGCTGGAAATCGAACGGTCGGGTGCGCGGTCCCGGTGGAGCCATGGGGTTATTGGTCAGGGCCGGATCATGCATGGCGAAGTTGATGGCATCCAGCCGGAAGCCGTCGACCCCGCGATCCAGCCAGAATCGGGCCACGTCCAGCAGGGCCTCCTGCACCGGGCCGTGATGCAGGTTCAGCTGTGGCTGTTGGCTCAGGAAGTTATGGAAATAGTACTGGCCGCGCCGGGCATCCCAGGTCCAGGCCGGGCCGGTGAAGACCGATTGCCAGTTGTTGGGCGGGGTGCCGTCCGGNCGNGCGTCGGCCCAGACATACCAGTCGGATTTCTCACTGTTCTGGCCGGACCGGCTATCGGCAAACCAGGGNTGCTGATCGGAGGTGTGGGCAAACACCAGATCGGTGATGACCTTCAATCCCAACGCATGGGCCCGGGCGATCAGGGCATCGAAGTCCTCCAGGCTGCCGAACACCGGGTCGACGCCGCAATAGTCGGCAACGTCATAGCCGAAGTCGGCCATCGGCGAGGANTAGAAAGGGTTGATCCAGATGCCATCGACCCCGAGCGACGCCACATACCCNAGGTGGGCGGTTAGCCCTGGCAGGTCGCCGATGCCGTCACCATTGCTGTCGGCAAAACTGCGTGGGTAGATCTGATAGAGGACGGCTCCTCGCCACCAGTCAGCCTTGGTCGATGCCCCTGCCATGCGCCCTGATCCCTCACGCCCCGGACGGATGTTGCCCCGGTTCGGCGGCGGTGGGAATGCCTCGGCTGCTGGAGATCAGCTAATCTGGCGCTTGGCAAGTTTGCGGGCGAGCGTGCGCCGGTGCAGGCCCAGGCGGCGGGCGGTCTCTGAGATATTGAAGCCGGTCTCGGCCAGAGTCTCGTTGATCCGCTCCCATTCCAGCGTCTTGATCGAGGTGGTGCGGGCGGTGATCTGGGCCTCGACATTTCCGGTTTCGGCGCGGGCAAAGGCCGCCTCGATGTCGTCGGTGTTCGACGGCTTGGCCAGATAGTGGCAGGCCCCCAGCTTGATAGCCTCCACCGCCGTATTGATGCTGGCATAACCGGTCAGCACGACAATCTTCATGGCCGGATCAAAATCATGCAGGCGCTGGACGCAGACCAGGCCGGAGCCGATACCCAGTTTCAGGTCGACCACGGCAAAACCAGGCTTGGCCTCGTCCAGCAAAGGCTCCAGAGACCCAGGTCGGCGGCGACCCAGACCGTGTAACCCCGGCGCTCGAATGAGCGCTTCAGTGTGGTGGCGAATCCGGCGTTGTCTTCAACGATGACCAAGCGGGGTGACGTCATCCCGTCTCTTTAGCGCGATCCAGGGCGAGGGGTAATACCAGCCGAACTTCGGCCCCGCCGTTGGGCCGGTTAGTCGCGCTCAGCTGGCCTTCCAGTCGTCGGGCCAGGGCTGCCGCCAGAAACAACCCGAGGCCGCGTCCNGGCGCCTTGGACGACTGATAGGGTTTGCCAATTACTGCCAACTGGGACGGCGGAAATCCGGGGCCGCGATCGCGCACGGAGATCTCGACGTGGCCTGACGAGGTAGTGGCCGACAATTCGATCCCTGTCGGCGAGGCATCGGCAGCATTGTCCAGCAGGCTGGCGATGACCTGCCTCACCGCCGGGTCAGCCACCATCTGGGCCTCAGTCACATCCAGGGGGTGAAAGGTCAGGGGCACGTTGGGATGGGTGCCACGCCAGGCCTGGGCCAGGGTGGTGAGGAAGGACTCGACCCGCACCACCTCCACGCCCTCGCTGCGGGGAGCGCCGACGGAATGCAGGATGTCGCCGACGATGGTTTTGCAGCGTCCAACTTCACGCTGCATGTCGGCCAGTTCCCCGGACAGTTCGGCGTCACGCCTGAACCGGGGCATGCGGCTCCAGTCATTGAGGATCACCGACAGGGTCGACAAGGGTGTGCCCAGCTCGTGCGCGGCACCGGAGGCCAGCAGCCCCATGCGGACGATAGCGTCTTCCTCGGTCGCACGCTGCGACAGCTCTGCCACATAGGCGTCGCGGGCCCGCAGGTTGCGGATCACCCGGGTGACAAAGGCCACCAGCAGCCCGCCGGTCATGACAAAGCTGATCCAAGATCCGGTCGCCATCAGCCAGGGCACAAGGGGCACCAGCCAGAGAGGCCAGGCGATCGGATGACCATAGAGACCCAGCAAAGCATAGGCGGCCGCGGTGACGGCGACCAGAATTGCCACTCGCCCCGGGGTCATCAGAATGGCCCCNAGCACCAGCTGCAACAGGAACAGGGAGATGAAGGGGTTGTAAGCGCCGCCGCTAAGCCATAGCTGGGTGGCCAGGGCCAGCACATCCACCAACAGGGTGGCCAGAATGGCGTTTTGGCCGACCGGTCGCCGATAGAGAGTCAGGCGCACGCCATGGTTCATCAGCGCCAGACCGGCCACAACACCGAGCATGGGTAACAGCGGCAGGGGCACGCCCAGGCCGAAATGGACGGCCAGAATGGTCAGCAGCTGACCGCCCACTGCGATCCAGCGTAGCTGAACCAGCAGGCGCATGTTGCGGCCATCGACCGCCGCCGGGGACAGTCCCTTGCTGGCATTGTTCTGGGCCCGGGTCAGGGCCAGGATGGGGCGGTCCATCAACTGTTCGTCCTGTGGTGACGGCAGCGGGTAGCCCGATGCGCCCCCAGATGGCAAATCCTCTGGCTCGCTCAAGACTCGGCTCGGGGGTGTCCAGGTCGGACCGATGGAACCGCTGTCCCGACAGCAGAAGCGTGCCCTGGGAAGAGGCGATGCCCAGCTCCAGACTCTCAGCAATGCGGCGGGCACGTTCGATAAAATGATCTGCGGCCACCGGCGGACAAAGATCCCGGGCGGTGGCTTCAAACAGGCCAAGCCAGCGATCAAAGTGCCGGGCATCGATCGGCAACGGCAGATGCTGGGCCATGGGTCGTCCATGATAGCGCCCGCTCATCAGGGCCACAGACGACCAGAAGGCACACATGCGCTCCAGGTGAGGAGGCCAATCCACGATGTGTTTGGCAAAGATCGGACCCAGCAAGCCATCCTCGCGGACGCGGGCATAGAAGCCGTGAACCAGGTCGTGAATCATGGCTTCATCGATGCCAGTCTCAGCCTCAATAGCTGAGACGATCCGCGCACGGCGATCGTCGGACGTCATGTGGGCGTCCTTGTGCCACGGCTCTGACGCAGACTGTCGCGCAGCACCAGCAGGCCTCCGCCCAGCGACAGCAGGCTGAGCCCGAACCAGGTCAGGGCATAGACCAGATGGCTGTTGCGAAAGCGCACGACGGTCAGCCCCACGGGAAAGCCACCTGGGTTCGGCGTGGCATCGGCGTCGATGAAATAGGGGGCTACCGGCCGTGAGAGACCCTGCGCGGCAGCGATGGCTGCGACATCGCGCGAATACCAGCGACCCTGTTCGGAGGCATTGCGACGCAGGAAGGCTCCACCCGGCTCGCTGGCCCGCAGCAGGCCGGTGATGTGGACAGGCCCGGTGATCTGACCGGCCAGGCGGCTTCTGGCGTCGCGCCGGTCGGCGGGCACGAAGCCGCGATTGACCAGGATGGTGAAGCTGGAGGTGTCGAGGGGCGTGAGGATCCAGAACCCTGCGCCGCGCTCGGTGACGGCCTGAACAGCGGTTTCGCGATCATGGTCAAACACCCCNTGGACGGTCACGCGGGTGTAGGCCTCGGAGGGCGACCAGGCGGTGGTAACCGGCGGCGCGACGGGNGCTGCCTCCAGCCGCGCTTCCACCGTTGCGATCAGCTCCCGCTTCCATTGCAGACGCTCCAGTTGCCAGACCCCNAGGGCCGCGAATCCGGCGGCCATGGCCAGGCACAGGCCCAGAAACAGCATCCGGATCAGGGGCGACCGCCTCCATCGGCGGCGCAGGCGGGGCCAGAGATTCCATCGGCGGTGGGGCCATGGGCATCATGTTGCCGTGCAGGTGATACATGATCCACAGCGAGCCACAGATGACGATCAGCACCATGATGGCGGTAAACACCAGGGCCACCAGGGTCCAGCCGCCTTCGGTGCGCGTGTTGACGTGCAGGAAGAAGATGGTGTGCACCACGATTTGGACGATGGCCAACAGGGTCACAATCACCGCTGTGGTGACGGGTGCCAGGGTGCCGGTCATCACCAGCCAGAACGGCACGACCGTCAGGACGGCGGCCAACAGGAAGCCGACCAGGTAGCTGCGACGGGTGCCGTGGTCGGTGCCGTCATCGTGCACGGGATGGGTGTCGGGCCCGCTCATTGGATGGCTCCCNAGCAGATAGACAAAGGTGAACACGCCAATCCAGACCACATCCAGCAGGTGCCAGAACATGGCCAGGCACATAAGGCGGCGGCGGTTGGCGGCGATCAGGCCGCGTTGTGACACCTGCACCAGCATGACGCCGATCCAGATCAAGCCGAAGGTGACGTGCAGGCCATGGGTGCCGACCAGGGTAAAGAAGGCGGACAGGAAGGCGCTGCGATCGGGGCCGGCCCCTTCATGGATCATGTGGCTGAACTCGTAGAGCTCGACCCCGATGAAGGCCATGCCGAACAGGGCGGTGATAACCAGCCAGGTCAGGGTGCCGCCCTTCTTACCCTCGTGCATGTCGAGCATGGCCATGCCGAAAGTGATCGAGGAGATCAGCAGGAAGCTGGTGTTCAGCGCCACCAGCGGCAGATCGAACAGTTCGCTTTGGGTTGACCGCCCGCATAGGCCGTTNGCCAGCACGCCATAGGTGGCGAACAACGTCCCGAAGATGAGGGCGTCGGTCATCAGGTATATCCAGAAGCCGAGCGGGGTCGGGCTGGAATGCGAGGCCTGGCTGCCGTCGATGTCGTAATAGGCGGTCGTCAGATTGGCGGAGACTGGCATGGGGCTAGCAGCGGGTTTCGGCTGTCGAGGAGCTTTGTGGGAGCTTTGGTCATGCGCTGGCCTCCAGGGCATTACGCTCAGCCTCATCGGCGGCAACCTGCTCGGCCGGGACGTAGTATTCCCGGTCATAGTCGAAGGTGAACCAGATCACATAGGCCAGCAGGGCCACGGCACTGACGGCAGCCAACCACCAGATGTACCAGATCATGGCAAATCCCAGGATCAGGGCCAGCAGGGACATGATGACGCCGGCACCGGTGTTCTTGGGCATGTGGATCGGGGCGAAACCGCGACTCGGACGCTGGACGCCGTGCGCCTTCATGTCGTGCCACGCGTCCAGGTCATGCACGATAGGCGTGACCGGGAAGTTGTAGAACGGCGGCGGCGAGCTGGTGGACCACTCCAGGGTGCGGCCATCCCAGGGGTCACCGGTGGTGTCGCGCAGTTTCTTGCGATTGATGATGCTGACGGCGATCTGGATCACAAAGGCCAGAATACCAACCAGGATAATCAGGGCTCCAATCCCGGCCACGATAAACCAGGGCTGCAGGGTTGGGTCGTCCAACACGCGCACGCGGCGCGTGGTGCCCATCAGGCCGACGATATAGATCGGCGTCCAGGCGACCCAGTAGCCGATGACCCAGCCCCAGAAGCTGACCCAGCCCCAGAACCCGTCGAGCTTGAAGCCGAACGCCTTGGGGAACCAATAGGTCATGCCGGCGAACAGGCCAAAAACGACGCCGCCGATGATCACATTGTGGAAGTGCGCCACCAGGAACAGCGAATTGTGCAGCACAAAGTCGGCAGGCGGCACCGCCAGCAGCACCCCGGTCATCCCGCCGACCACAAAGGTGATCATGAAGGCGACGACCCAGGCCATGGGCAACTCAAACCGGATCCGACCCCGATACATGGTGAACAGCCAGTTGAAGATCTTGGCCCCGGTCGGAATGGCAATGACCATGGTGGCGATGCCGAAGAAGCTGTTGACGCTCGCCCCGGCCCCCATGGTGAAGAAGTGGTGCAACCAGACCAGGTAGCTGAGGATGGTGATGACGACCGTGGCGTAGACCATCGAGGTGTAGCCAAACAGGCGCTTGCTCGAAAAGGTCGATGTGATCTCCGAATAGATGCCGAACACCGGCAGCACCAGGACGTACACCTCGGGGTGCCCCCAGATCCACACCAGGTTCCAATACATCATGGCGTTGCCGCCCAGATCATTGGTGAAGAAGTTCATTCCAAGATAACGGTCGAGCATCAGCAGCGCGAAGGCCGCCGTCAGTACNGGGAAGATGGCCAGGGCCAGCACGTTGGAGCACAGGGCGGTCCACGTGAAGACCGGCATCTTCATCAGGCTCATGCCCGGGGCCCGCATCTTGAAGATGGTCGTGACCATGTTGATCGAGGACAGGGTCGTGCCGACCCCGGCGATCTGCAGCGCCCAGAGGTAGTAGTCCGGCCCGACGCCGGGACTGTTCTCGATATTGGCGACGGGCACATAGTTGAGCCAGCCAGCTGTCGAAAACTCGCCGATGAACAGNGAGGCCATGACCAACAGGGCCCCGGCCACCGTCAGCCACAGACTGAGGCTGTTGAGAAAGGGAAAGGCGACATCGCGGGCGCCGATTTGCAGCGGCATGACGTAGTTTACCAGGCCGACAATCAGCGGAATGGCCACAAAGAAGATCATGATCGTGCCGTGGGCGGTAAAGATCTGATCGTAGTGGTGCGCAGGGAGGTATCCNTCGGAACCNCCGAAGGCGATCGCCTGTTGCAGGCGCATCATCAACGCGTCGGCAAAACCGCGCAGCAGCATGATAATGCCCAGGATCAGATACATGATCCCGATCTTCTTGTGGTCCACGCTGGTCAGCCACTCGCGCCACAGCCAACCCCACAGTTTGAAGCGGGTGATTAGGGCCAGGATGGTGATGCCCAAAAGGGCGACTACAGCGAAGGTGCCGACCAGGATCGGCTCCTGGTACGGAATGGCGTCCAGGGTCAGGCGACCGAAGATCGGGCTGACGTCGGGGGTGACGGGCTCTGACATGACTTACCTTTGAGCCTCGGCGTGGGCCGGTGCATTCTGGAGGGCGTGTTCGGACGATGGGGGCAGGGGTGCCGAGGTTGCAGGGCCTGTCTCGCCCTGGGCGGGACCCGCATGCGGTGAGGACGGCATCATGGTGTGCCCGGTGTGGCTCATCTGCTCGGAAATGCAGGTCGTGCCCGGGGCCACGCAGCGGTTGACGATGCGGTCGAACAGGCCGTTGGGCGCTGCGCTATAGAGGGTGACTGGGTGGCGCTCGGTCGGCTGTTCCAGCGTCAAATAGTCGGGCGTGGTCAACGGGGTGCCGGTGGCTTGCACCTGCCGAACCCATTGATCGAAACCGGCCTGGTCCACACCCTTCAGCTGGAAGCGCATGTGCGAGAAGCCAGCGCCGCTGTAGTTGGCGGACATGCCCTCATACTCGCCGGGGCGGTTCAGCACCGCGTGCAACTGGCTGCGCATGCCCGGCATGGCATAGATCATCCCTGCCAGGGTCGGCGCATAGAAGGTGTTCATCATGTTGGTGGAGGTGATGTCGAAGCGCACCTCGCGGTCGACCGGCAGGACCAGCTCATTGACCGCCGCAATGTTTTGCTCCGGGTAGATGAACAGCCATTTCCAGTCCATCGAAACGACCTGGACCACCATCGGGGCGACGTTGGGATCGGTCGGCTGGCCCGGGGCGATGCGATCCAGGCGACGGAACGGATCCAACAGGTGGGTGCTGGACCAAGTCATGGCGCCGATGGTGATGATGATCAGCAGCGGAATCGACCAGATGCCCAGCTCCAGCGCCGTCGAATGGTGGAACTTTGGATCGAAGTTGGCCGATTTGTTGCTGGCGCGATATTGCCAGGCGAACCAGCAGACCATGATGATCACCGGCACCACAACCAGCAGCATGATGCCGGTGGAGACATAGATCAGGTCGCGTTGCTGCAGGGCAATGTCGCCAGCAGGGTTGAGGACCGCCCGCTCGCAGCCGCTGAGCAGGGCGGTCAGGCCGATCAGGCCCAGCTGGGCCAATCTGCTGTATCGTGACGGGTGTTCGATCATGGTCATGGCGATAGGTCGCGCCCCGCAGAGCTACATTGGACATTTTGTCCAATGCCCTCTCATAACGTATAACGGCACAGGAGCACAAAGGTCGGGTCCGATGCGTCGGGCACGACGTCCTTATCGATGCCCAGGAGCAGGACAGATGAGCGCATCCACTGGCGCCGCGACGTCAACACCGCTGGAACAGGACGCGCGCAGCGTCGTCGCAGACGGGCACGAAGTTCGCCCCAGCGAAATTGCCATCGGCGTCATCCTGGGTCGAACCAGCGAGTTCTTTGATTTCTTTGTCTATGCCATCGCTGCGGTGCTGGTGTTTCCGTATCTGGTCTTCCCATTTGCCGACNCCCTGACGGCGACGCTGTATTCGTTTGCAGTCTTCTCGGTGGCCTTCCTGGCGCGGCCGTTCGGGACGCTGATCTTCATGTGGATCGACCGGAACTACGGTCGCGGCGTCAAGCTGACCATAGCCCTGTTCCTCTTGGGTGGCTCGACGATGGCGATCGCCTTGCTGCCCTCTNACCAGTCGGTCGGCATGTTGTCGGGGGCGTTGTTGATCACCTTCCGCATTGGACAGGGCGTGGCCCTGGGCGGGGCCTGGGATGGTCTTCCGTCATTGCTGGCGCTGAACGCACCCAAGGGCAAGCGCGGCTGGTATTCGATGATCCCGCAGCTGGGTGCCCCACTGGGCTTGATCGTGGCTGCGGCCCTGTTTGCCTACTTTCTGACGGTGCTGTCGCGAGAGGATTTCCTCAGCTGGGGCTGGCGCTATCCCTTCTTTGTGGCTCTGGCGATCAACGTCGTGGCCCTCTTTGCGCGCTTGCGCCTGGTGGCGGCGGAGGAGTTTGCGCGCCTGTTCGAGAGCCGCGAACTGCAGCCGTCACCGGCGTTTGAAACCTTGTTCAAGCAGTGGCGGACGATTGCCCTGGGGGCCCTGGCACCGTTGGCCAGTTTCGCGCTGTTCCACATCGTGACGGTGTTCCCCTTGTCGTGGGTGACATTGACCATGCAGGAAGACGCCGCCCGGTTCCTGGTGATCGAGATGGCCGGAGCCTGCGTGGGCGTTCTCGCCATTCTGGCATCAGGCGTGCTGGCTGACCGGTTCGGACGGCGTGTGCTGGTGGCCGTCACGGCCGTTCTGATTGCCGCCTACAGCGGGTTTGCGCCGCAACTGCTGAATGCCGGAACTGTGGGCGAAACGGCCTATCTGGTCACGGGCTTCCTGTTGCTGGGCCTCGCCTTCGGACAGGCATCGGGCCTGGTCAATGACCGGTTCCCGCCCGAGTATCGCTATACCGGCGCGGCGATTGTCGCCAACTCGGCTTGGCTGGTCGGGGCCGGTTTTGCGCCGCTGGTGGCCCTGTGGCTGGCCTCCAAGATCGGTCTGTGGGCGGTGGGGCTCTACCTGCTGTCTGGTGCCGTTGCCTCGATCATCGCGCTGGCCATCAGCCGCGACTGGGGCCAGCGCACAGTCGAATAGGCAAGGGAGCGGGGCGGGGACGTCCCGCCGACCCGACCCGGCCCGCCGTCAGGGCCTGGCGCGGATCAGTGCATCAGGCTGGGCAACCACAGCGACAGGAGTGGCACGAAGGCCACCAGAAACAACACCACGACGCAGGCGATGTAGAAGGGCCATATGGTCTTCAGCGCCTGGGTCATGGGAATGCGGCCAATGCCGCTGCCGACGAACAGGACCGATCCCACCGGCGGGGTGATCAGGCCGATGCCACAAGACAGCAGCAAGATGACGCCGAAGTGCACCGGGTCCACCCCGAACGCCTTGACCACCGGCAGGAAGATCGGCGTGCAGATGATGATCCGTGGGGCCATGTCCATGAAAGTCTCCAGCATCAGCAGCATCAAGATTACCAGCAGCCGCATCACGGACGGGTTCTCGGTCAGGCCCTTGAGCAGGTCGACCAGCATGACTGGCACCTGCAGATGAGCCATAAGCCAGCCGAAGGCCCCGGCCGCGCCAATGATGAGCAGCACGGCCTGGGGCTGCTGCGGCAGCCCCCAGGCGTTGAATATGTTACGCGGGGTGTGCAGGAACCGGCGGGCTGAGAAACGTCTTTCCGCACACCTCCCGAGACCGTTATGGGGGCGTTGCGTAACGCCTTACCTTTTTGTTTTGTGCTAGGGCCATTTGGCGCGGCGCCTCTAAGTTATGAAGCGTCCGTCCATCAGCCAAAGGCGCGACAGGAGGAAAAACCATGCCCTTGGATCGTGTTGATGTGCTCAAAGCGCTAGAGGCCCAAGGGGTGGTGCCGGTGTTTTCGCATCCAGACCCGGAGATCTGCCTAGCGGTGGTCGAGGCCTGTGCGCGGGGCGGGGCCCCGTGCGTGGAGTTCACCAATCGCGGCGACTTCATGTTCCAGACCTTTTCAGACGTCTCGCGGGCCCTGCTGGCGAAAAAGTCGGACGTGATCCTGGGTGTAGGTTCGGTGTTGGATGCCCCAACGGCGGCGCTCTATATCTCAGCCGGAGCCCGCTTTGTCGTTGGGCCGGTGCTGGACCCGGACACAGCCCGTCTGTGCAACAAGCGGATGGTGGCCTATTCGCCGGGCTGCGGCTCGGCCACCGAAATCATGCAGGCTCACGAGCTGGGCTGTGATCTGGTCAAGGTCTTCNCCGGCGAAAGCGTTGGCGGTCCCACCTTCGTGAAGAATGTGCTGGGCCCCATGCCCTGGACCAAGATCATGCCGACCGGCGGGGTCGATCCGACCCGCGAAAGCCTGACCGAGTGGTATTCGGCCGGCATCCGGGCCTGTGGCATCGGCTCCAAGCTCATCACCGCCCAGCGGCTGAAAGACCGCGATTGGGTCGGCATCGAACAGGCCGTGCGTGAAACGGTCGGCATGATTGCAGATATCCGAATGGGCCTGGCCAAATGAGCGACTTCAAACTCGATATCCGTCCGGCCAGCGAATGCGAGTTCGACCTGTGCTCGTTCGGCGAGGTCATGTTGCGCTTCGATCCAGGCTTTGGCCGCGTGCGCAATGCCCGCAGCTTCAACGTCTGGGAAGGGGGCGGGGAATAAATGTCGCTCGCGCCTTTCGCAAAACCTGGGGCCATCGCTCCACCGTCGTGACGGCCCTGCCCAGGAACGATCCGGGCTGGCTGGAGGCGCTGGGCCTGACCCCGACCGAGCCCAGGAGGCGGCCCACCTGCCGGTCGAGCAGCTGCTGGCGGCCAATCCGCGTGATCCGATCCTGGGCTATGGCGGGCTCTACTTCGGACCGGTGCTGGATGAACGGACCCATGTGCGTCATCCCTTCTTTCCCGATGCGCCCGGCCATTCGGCGGGCATCCCGATGATCATTGGCAATACCCGTGACGAGACGCGGGCCTTCAATGCCCATGACGCCTCGCTATGGAGCCTGACCTGGGATGAGCTGCCATTGCGGCTGTCGCCCGATCAGATGGGTATCGACATTGCGCCGGAGACAGTGATCGCCGAATACCGCCGCATCTATCCGGGCTATTCGCCGACCGAAGTGTTCTTTGCGGCGACGACAGACGATGATCATGGATGTGCCCCTGCGCATGCAGGATGATCCACGCGGGGCCGAACGGCGCTTCTTTGCCCGCATCCCCTACGTTCAGTCGGGAACCTGATCGCGGCACCACACGCCGCAAGGCACCAACGTCGGGTGCAGGCCGAGCATCAGTTTCCGGTTGCCATTCTGGAGCGCGTCGGGTCAGGTTGAATCCGGGTCAGGAAGGTGGCGAGAACCACATGGCGTTCAATGAGATGTCCGGCAGCGATGGGCGGGTCCGCGAGGGCTATCGCCAGCTCAAGGCATGGCTGGACGAGGCCCCGGAGGGTCTGCTGGCGGCGCGGTCGCGACAGGCCGAGCAGTTCTTTCGCCGCATGGGCATCACCTTTGCCGTCTATGGCGACGCCGACACCCATGAGCGCCTGATCCCGTTCGACGTCGTGCCGCGCATCATCGATGCCGATGAATGGGCGTCGCTGGAANAAGGGTTGGTGCAGCGGGTCGGGGCCATCAATGCCTTTCTGGACGACATCTATGGCGCGCAGGAGTGCCTGAAGGCCGGCATCGTGCCGCCCGAACTGATCCTGACCAATCCGCACTATCGCCCCGAAATGCAGGGGTTTCGCCCGCCCAAGGGCATCTGGGTGCAGATTTCTGGCGTCGATCTTGTGCGGACCGGCGAAGACGACTTTNTTGTGCTGGAAGACAATTGCCGGACCCCCAGCGGCGTCAGCTACATGCTGGAGAACCGCGAAATGATGATGCGGTTGTTCCCGGATCTGTTTGCCGACTATCCGGTGCGGCCCGTCGAAACCTATGTCGACATGCTGTTGGAGTCGCTGCAGGGCTCGGCCCCGGACGGGGCAGGGCGCGATCCGACGGTGGTGGTGCTGACACCCGGGCAGTTCAACTCGGCCTACTATGAGCACAGCTTTCTGGCCGACAAGCTGNGGGTCGAGCTGGTCGAGGGGTCGGACCTGTTTGTCGATGACGACCAGGTGTTCATGCGCACAACCCAGGGACCGCAGCGGGTGGATGTGATCTATCGCCGGATCGACGACGATTTCCTGGACCCACTGATGTTCAAGCCGGACTCGGCGCTAGGCGTGCCGGGGCTGATGACGGCCTATCAGGCGGGCAATGTCACCCTGGCCAACGCCGTTGGCACCGGCGTCGCCGATGACAAGGCGGTTTATACCTATATGCCGGACATCATCCGCTTCTTTACCGGGGAAGAGGCGATCCTCAACAATGTGCCGACCTGGCGCTGCCGGGAGCCGGAGGCGCTGAAAGAGGTGCTGTCCAAGCTGGATCAGCTGGTGGTCAAGGAGGTCGGCGGATCGGGCGGCTATGGCATGCTGGTCGGTNCGGCCGCGACCCGGCAGGAGGTCGAGGATTTCCGCGCCAAGCTGATCGCTGACCCCGACGACTTCATCGCCCAGCCGACGCTGGACCTGTCGACGTCTCCGACGCTGGACGGCACCGGGGCCAAGGCCCAGCTGGCCCCACGACATGTCGATCTGCGCCCCTTCGTGCTGTCATCGCCCNAAGGGGTGAAGGTGGCCNCCGGTGGCCTGACCCGGGTCGCGCTGAAGCCGGGTTCGCTGGTGGTCAACTCCAGCCAGNGGGGTGGCACCAAAGACACCTGGGTGCTGGATGCTTAGTCGCACCGCAGACAGCCTTTACTGGATGGGCCGCTATATCGAGCGGGCCGACTTCCTGGCCCGCATTCTAGAGGCGACGACGCGTCTGGCGGCCATCCCAACGCGTGCCGGAAATGGGGGCGATGACGGCAGCCAGACGGTCTGGGCCTCTGCGCTGGCATCGGCAGGGCATCCGGGCGTCCTGGGCCGGACGCCGACCGAGCGATCGGTGCGTGAGTATCTTGCCTTTTCGCCGAACAACCCGTCGTCGATCACCGCCTGCCTGACCCGGGCTCGCACCAATGCGCGCGCGNTGCGGACGGCCCTGACGGTGGAGCTGTGGGAAGAGATCAACGGGGCCTGGAATGGCCTGGCCGAGCAGGGCCAGCCCACACGGCGCGACGACTTTGGCCGCTTTCTGGAGTGGGTGAAGGGCGTAACCCTGTCGGTCGAGNGGGCGACCAGCCGGACGATGTTGCGCAACGACGGCTATTACTTCCTGCGCCTGGGGGCGGCGATTGAGCGGGCCGACAACACCGCCCGCCTGCTGGATGTGAAATATCACCTGCTGCTGCCAGAGGGAGAGCGGGTCGGCGGGCAGCTGGACTATTTCCAGTGGACCACCTTGCGAGAGGTGTCGGCCCTGACGGCCTATCGCTGGGTTTACCGGGACAATGTGAAACCGTGGCTGGTGGCGGACCTGATGGTGCTGAACCGGCAGATGCCGCGTTCTCTGGCCAGCTGCCAGGCGGCCATTGTCATGTATCTGGACAAGATCGCCGCCGACTATGGCCGACGCGGCCCGGCTCAGCGGGTGGCGGCGGATCGTATGCGGCGCTTTGAGACGGACAAGATGAGTGCCATCTTCCAGTCCGGCCTGCATGAATACATCCAGGCGTTCCTGAGCGAAAATGCGGGCCTGGGTCAGGCCATCACCGAACAATACCTGTCCTAGACCATGCGTATTCAGATCGATCACATCACCCGCTATGGCTATGAGCGGCCGGTCCGGACCATCATTCAGACGCTGCGTCTGACCCCGCGCTCCAGCGAGGCACAGCAGGTGCGGCGCTGGAACATCGAAACCGATGTCGACACCCGTCTGCGGCGGTCCGAGGATGCCTTCGGCAACATCGTCCACACCCTCTACACCGAGGCTCCGACCGACCGGCTGACGGTGCGAGTGACCGGCGATGTGACAACCACCGACACCCATGGCGTTCTGCCCGCCGGGACGGAGCGCCTGTCGCCGCTGGTGTTCCTGCGTGAGACGCCGCTGACGGCTTCAAACCCGGCCATCCGCGAGTTTGCACAGATTGGGGCCGNNGGCTTGCCCCTGGACCGGCTGCACCGGCTCATGGGTGCCGTGCAGGATCGGGTGCGGTTTCAGGTCGGGGCCACGACCTCCCAGCACACGGCGGCCGAGGTGCTGACCCTGGGGCAGNGGGTCTGTCAGNACCATGCTCACCTGTTTATCGCCANNGCGCGCGCCGTCGGCATCCCGGCCCGCTACGTCTCGGGCCATCTGGGTGGGNCCGATGGTCGCCATGAACAGGACGCCGCCCATGCCTGGGCCGAGGCCTGGGTCGAGGATCTGGGCTGGGTCGGGTTCGATGCCGCCAATGGCGTGTCGCCGACCGAGGCCTATGTGCGGGTCGCCACCGGCCTGGATTACCTGGGCGCGGCCCCGGTGCGTGGCTCAAAACTGGGCGGCGGGCGCGAGCAGATGCAGGTGCAACTGGATGTGCGCGATGTGGAACGGGCGCAACAGTCGCAAGGGCAGGCGTGAAGGGTGGCTTTCCGAGTCTGAGAATCTGCTAGGGTTAAGCTCGGCTGGGGCGGTCTGAACGGGGCGTGATGACCTATTGCGTGGGAATGCTGGTGGATGAGGGTCTGGCGATGATCGCCGATACCCGCACCAATGCCGGCGTCGACAACATCTCATCCTATCGCAAGCTGCACGTCGTCAATCGGCCGGGCGCGCGGGTGCTGGGCGTGTGCACGGCAGGCAATCTGTCGGTGACACAGACGGCCCTGGCCATGGTCGCCGAGGGTTTGGAGCTGCCCGACAGCGAGGGCCCGGAGACGCTGGAAACCTGCGCCACTCTGTTTCGGNGGGCGCAACTGCTGGGTCATGCGCTGCGGTCGGTGCGGCAATCGATCGATGAGGGCCTTCAGGCCGACAGCATCAACACCAGCGCGTCCGTGCTTTTCGGCGGACAGATCGCGGGCGGGCCGATGCGGCTGTATCTGATCTATTCCGAGGGCAACTTCATTGAGTGTCAGCGAGATACGCCCTTCCTCCAGATCGGCGAGCTGAAATACGGGCGCCCCATCCTGGTCAGCGGCCTCGCGGCAGACACGTCTCTGGCCGAGGCGGTCAAGCTGGGCCTGATTTCGTTTTCGACGACGCTGAGATCCAACGTTGGGGTCGGCACTCCGCTGGATATGCTGGTCCTGCCGCGCGACATGCTCAGCGGCGATGAGCGTCGGATTGAGGATGACGATCCCTATTTCGAGGACCTGCACGATCGATGGACGCGGGCCCAGGCTGTGGCGCGCAAAGCCATGCCCGAACCGCCTTGGATGAGCCACGGGCGGCTCAGGGCCGTCTGATGGGGCCGAAGTGAGCCGCGCGCCAGATGCCGACGTCCTGATCCTGGGGGCGGGCCACAATGGGCTGGTCTGTGCCTGGCATCTGGCGCGAAAGGGCCTGAAGGTGCTGATGCTGGAGCGGCGCGGCGTCGTGGGCGGGGCCGCCGTGACTGAGGAGTTCCACCCCGGCTTTCGCAACTCCACGGCCAGCTACACGGTCAGCCTGCTGAATCCGGCCATCAGCGCGGCCATGGACCTGCCCCGGCATGGGCTGAAGGTGGTGGAGCGCAGGGCGTCCAATTTCCTGCCGCTGGCGGACGGGCAATATTTTCTGGCCGGAGAGGGCCGCACCCAAGGTGAGGTCGCGCGGTTCTCTGAGCGTGATGCGGAGCGCTTGCCACACTATGAAGCCCGGCTGGAGGCGGTGGCCGAGGTGCTGCGTGGGCTGTCACAGGAGGTGCCGCCCAATCTGCCGGACGGCGGGTTGATGCACGCCGTGCCGGAAATGCTGAAGTCGGCCAGTGTCGCGCGGCGGCTGGCGNGGCTGGACCTGACCGGGCGGCGCGACGTGCTGGACCTGTTTGCCAAGTCGGCGGGCGACTGGCTGGACGGCTGGTTCGACAGCGACCCGATCAAGGCCCTGTTCGGCTTCGACAGTGTGGTGGGCAATNATGCCAGCCCCTACACCNCTGGCTCGGCCTATGTGCTTCTTCACCATGTGTTCGGAGAGGTGAATGGCAAGAAGGGGGCCTGGGGGCACGCCATCGGTGGCATGGGCGCGATCACCCAGGCGATGCAGGCCGCCTGTCTGGAAGCGGGCGTCGATATCCGGCTGGACAGTCCGGTGGCCGAGGTGATCACGGAAAATGGTCGGGCGGTGGGTGCCGTGACCGAAGCGGGTGAGAGCTTCCGCGCCGCTGCGGTAGTGTCCAACCTGCATCCGAAGTTGTTGTTCTCGAAGGTCGATCCGGCGGTCGTGCCGAAGGACTTCACCGAGCGGATGGGGCGCTATGCCTCGGGCTCAGGCACCTTCCGCATGAATGTGGCCCTGTCGGAGCTGCCGCGCTTTACGGCGTTGCCGGAGGCTGGGGACCACCTGACGGCGGGCATCATCATCGCCCCGTCGCTGGCCTATATGGACCGGGCCTTCACGACGGCGAAACTGAATGGCTGGTCTGACGAACCGATCGTGGAGATGCTGATCNCCTCGACGCTCGACGACAGCCTGGCCCCGAAGGACCAGCATGTGGCCAGCCTGTTCTGCCAGCATGTGTCGCCCGACCTGGCCGATGAGCATCGCGATACGGTGGCCGATCTGATGATCGAGACGGTCGACAAGTATGCGCCAGGATTCAAGGCGTCGGTGCTGGGGCGACTGGCGCTGGGGCCCCGCGACCTGGAACGCAGATTTGGCCTGGTCGGCGGCGATATCTTCCATGGCAAGCTGACGCTGGATCAGCTGTTCAGCGCCCGCCCGGTGCTGGGCCATGCCGACCACCGCATGCCGGTGCCGGGCCTCTATCTGTGCGGGGCGGGTGCCCATCCTGGCGGCGGGGTCACTGGCCTGCCGGGCCGCAACGCAGCTGTGTCGGTGCTGAAGGATTGGGGCCGGGCATAGGGACTTGCCCCGATTTTGCCGGGGTCTGGCGGCATAGGGCGGGGATCGCTGACCGGCACGAGGACCTGACTTGGGCAGTTTGATCAATCGGCGTCGCTGGATGGCCGGGGCAGGTGCCGTCTCGGGTGGCGTGATCCTGACCGCCTGTGCCCCGCGCACCCTGTCGCCGCTGGTGCCGGAAGCCAGCTTCGGCGGTCCCCGGATCGAAGATCAGGCCTTCATCGTTCAGGATGGCGCACGGCTACCGTTCCTGCGCTGGGGCCCTGCGCAGTCGGATCAAGTGCTGATAGCCCTGCACGGCATTAACGACCACAAGATGAGCTTTCACATGGCCGGGCCGTGGTGGGCTGAACAGGGGCTCATCACCTATGCCTATGACCAGCGCGGTTTTGGCGAGGCAACCGGGCGTGGANTTTGGCCGGGACAAGGTCTGATGAAGGCTGATCTTCGCACTGTGGTTGACCTGGTGCGCCAGGCCCAGCCGAATGCCAAGATCACCCTGGTGGGCGAAAGCATGGGCGGCGCGGTCGTCATTACCGCCCTGGCTGACAATGTGCCGGCGAAGGCCGATGCCGCCGTCTTGCTGGCACCTGCTGTATGGGGCTGGTCCAGTCAGACGTTTCTGAACCGCATGAGCCTGCGGGCTGCGGCCCGACTGAGCGGGGCAATGGCAGCGGACGCTCCGGATTTCGTGCGACGCCAGATCCGTGCGTCAGACAATATCGACGAACTGATGCGCATGGCGCGCGATCCGGCCATGATCGGGCGGACCCGCATGGACGTGGTCTATGGCCTGGTCGACCTGATGGAGGCAGCCAGCCAGGATCTGGGGCTGATGACCGTGCCGACGCTGCTGATGCNNGGCGGCCATGACATGCTGGTGGATGTCGAGCCCATGCGCCGCGCCTTGCTGCGAGCCGATGGGGCACCGCTGCTGAGCACGGCACNNTACCCGGACGGCTGGCATCTGCTGAACCGCGACCTGCAGGCAGAAAATGTTTGGCGTGATGTCGCGGTCTGGGTGCGAAACCCCCACGCGCCCCTGGCGACCGCAGCCCCGCCTGTATTGCCTGCCATCCAGCATCGCGGCTCCAACAGACCTGCCTGGATGCGGTGAGCCATTCAGGCCAAGCTTGCGGGCGAAGACCTTTGCGCGTAAGCCGCCCGCCAATAAAAAATATACCCAGGAGACCGGATATGAGCAAGACCCTTTTCGATTCGCCGTCGTTTGCGAACCACGAGGGCATCCACGCCTTCACCGATGCTCGCACGGGATTGAAGGCGATTGTCGCCGTTCATTCGACCGCACGTGGTCCGGCCGTTGGCGGCACGCGCATGTGGAATTACGCCTCTGCCGGCGAGGCGTTGGAAGATGTCCTGCNNCCGTCCAAGGGCATGAGCTACAAGAACGCCGTTGCGGACCTGGACATCGGTGGCGGCAAGTCGGTGATTATCGGCGACAGCCACACCCAGAAAACGCCGGAGTTATTCCGTGCCTTCGGTCGCTATGTGGATACCCTGTCGGGCACCTACTACGCGGCTGAGGACGTCGGGGTTTCGGTGGCGGACATTGCCGAAGCCCGCAAGGTGACACCTTATGTCCTGGGCCTGAACGACGGCCCCGAAGCCTCAGGCGACCCCAGCCCCGTCACGGCCGAAGGCGTGTTCCGCTCGACCCTGGTGGTGGCTGACCGCCTATGGAACCAGTCGGACCTGTCCGGGTTGACCATTGCCGTGCAGGGCATCGGCCACGTCGGCGGGTATCTGGCCGACAAGCTTTATGCCGCCGGAGCCAAGCTGATCGTGACCGATATCGACCAGCCGCTGCTGGAACAGGTGGCCGCCCGCACCAACGCGCAGATCGTGGCCCCGGATGCGATCTACGACGTGCAGGCCGACATTTATGCGCCCTGTGCCTTGGGCGCGACGCTGAATCCCGAAACGCTTGACCGGCTGACCTGCAAGGCCGTGGTTGGCGCGGCCAACAATCAGCTGGCCACGAATGACATCGGCGATGAGCTGTTTCGGCGTGGCGTGCTTNATGCCCCTGATTACGTGGTGAATGGGGGCGGGATCATCAATGTCGCGTCAGAGCTGGCCGCCCGTCAGACCAAAGGAGCCNACGACCCGGCCTGGGTGGAACGGAAACTGAGCCGCCTGATGGACACTTTGCGCGAGGTTCTGGAGCGCTCGGCGACGGAGNGTCGTCCGACCTATACGATTGCCGATGCGATCGCCGAGGCCCGCATTGAGGCAGCAGCCGAAGCCAAGGAAGCGGCGCGGCGCGTCGACTAGGGGCCTCGGTTCCGCAACGGCTGACCGCGAATGGCCCAGGCGGTAAGTCGGAGCCTCGAAACCCTTTATTTTCCGGCCTATTAACGCGGCATTTACCACGTGGGCGGCAGTTTCGCCTAGCGGGTAGGCTTGAGTTCCCGCGTGATGGGCGGGCAGAGTGGGCGGCTTTACAGCGGCATTACAACGGTTCANNGGAATCGGTCGTCTGACCGTGCTGCTCGGCGTCGCCATCGGCGTCACGGCGGTGCTGGTGGCGATGATGATGCGCATCGGTCAGGCCCCGGATGCCCTGCTGTATTCCAATCTGGACCTGGCAGAAGCCTCTGAAATCACTGCTGCACTGGATCAGGCCGGGATCAAATATGCTTCACGCGGCGATGGTTCGACCCTCATGGTGCCGCGCGACCAGGTGGGCGAGGCACGCTTGATGCTGGCCGGTCAGNGGCTCGTGACGTCGGGCTCGGTCGGCTATGAGATTTTCGACAACCAGTCGGTGCTGGGCCAGACTGAATTCCAGCAAAACCTCAACGAACAGCGGGCGTTGCAGGGCGAGCTGGCCCGCACCATTATGGACATGCGCGGGGTTCAGGGGGCTCGGGTCCATATCACCATGCCGCGACGCGAGCTGTTTCAGGCCGCCGCGGCCGAGCCGACGGCGGCCGTGGTGGTCAAGCTGGGTGGGCGCGATCTGACGGGCGACAAGGTGCGGGCCATCCGCAACGTGGTGGCTTCTTCCGTGCCTGGGTTGAAGCCGGAGCGGGTGACGGTCACCGATGACACCAATCGCACCCTGGCTGCCGGGGCAGAAGACGGTTCGTTTTCCGGCGCTTCCGCCGAAGAGGCGCGCAACCAGACCGAGGCCCAGCTCCAGGCCCGTATCAAGGACATCGTGGAGGGCGTGGTTGGGCCTGGGGCTGCCCGCGTCCAGGTGACGGCTGAAATGNACCACAGCCGCTCGACCACTCNNGAGCAACGCTTTGACCCGGATGGTCAGGTCGTGCGCTCTATGTCGACCAATGGCTCCGAGAGCACCGACACCACAGGCGCGNCCGATGGCGGTGCGACGGCGNATAACAATATCCCTGGTGGCGAGGCACCGGGAGCGGGTGCTGTGGGGTCGCGTGATACCGAGAATACCGAAACCACCAACTATGAGATATCCAACACCACCACCACAACCATTCGGGAAGCTGGTGAGGTCAAGCGCCTCGCCGCCGCTGTCGCCGTCGATGGCCGTTATACGCCCCCGGCCAATGGGCGGGGTGAGCCGACCNTTACGCCGGTGAGTGAAGAAGATCGCGTCAAGATCGAAAGTCTTGTGAAGGCGGCGGTTGGCTTCNATGCAGACCGGGGCGATGTGGTGCAGGTAACAGCCATGCAGTTCAACCGAGCCAGTCCCGAAGTGGGTGGCGAGGAAGGTGGANACCTCACCAACTTTACCAAGAACGACATCATGCGTGGCGTCGAATTGTTGGTGCTGTTGATCACCGGATTGCTGCTCATCTTCGTGCAGGCCCTTCTGAAGACGGTTGCGGGTGGCGGTAATGCTGCGGTACCAGTGCTGACAGGCGGCGGCGGCTCGGGCGGCAGTCTGATGCACATGGGTGGAGAGGGGCGCGGTGGCGATATGACCGCCTTGCTGCCGCCGTCAGAAATGGAGCAGAAGATCGACATCGCTCGCATCGAGGGCCAGGTGAAGGCCTCGTCGCTGCGCAAGGTGGCGGAGTTCGTTGACAAGCATCCGGACGAATCAACGGCCCTGATCCGCAGCTGGGTTCACGAAAGCTGATGAGCAGGCTGGTCAGCAAANAACCGGCGGTAGATGACNCCCGCAAGCTGACGGGGCCGGAAAAGGCTGCTGTCGTCCTGCTGTCGCTGGGCGAGGAGCACGGTCGCCTTTGGCAAGGCCTCGATGACGAGGAAGTGAAAGAAATCTCTCAGGCCATGGCCGGTCTGGGAACCGTATCGTCCAGCGTTGTCGAGGACCTGTTGCTGGAGTTCGTCTCTGGCATGAGCGGCAACGGGTCGGTCATGGGCAGTTTTGACCAAACCCAGCGGCTGCTGGCGGCATTCATGCCTCAGGATCGGGTCGAAAGCCTGATGGAAGAAATCCGCGGTCCGGCAGGCCGCCNNATGTGGGACAAGCTGGGCAATGTGAATGAAGCCGTGCTGGCCAACTATCTGAAGAATGAATACCCGCAAACGGTTGCGGTGGTTCTGTCGAAGATCAAATCAGAGCATTCGGCGCGTGTTCTGACGGCTCTGCCGGAAGATTTTGCCCTCGAATGTGTGCAGCGGATGCTTCGCATGGAGCCGGTGCAGCGCGGTCTGGATAAGATCGAGCAGACTTTGCGCACCGAGTTCATGTCCAACCTGGCCCGCACTNCCAAGCGGGACAGCCATGAGATGATGGCCGACATCTTCAATGCCTTTGACCGTCAGACGGAGGCTCGGTTCATCGGGGCCCTGGAAGAGCGCAATCGCGAGTCTGCCGAGCGAATCCGCGCCCTGATGTTTGTCTTTGAGGACCTCAACCGCCTCGACCCGGGAGGGNTGCAGACGTTGCTACGGGCGGTTGAGAAGGATCAGCTGGCGCTGGCCATGAAGGGCGCTTCGGAGGCCCTGCGAGAGATGTTCTTCTCCAACATGAGCGAGCGGGCGGCCAAGATCATGCGCGAAGACATGGAGTCCATGGGGCCCGTGCGCCTGAAGGATGTCGACAACGCCCAGATGGCCATGGTGCAGGTGGCTAAGGATCTGGCAGCCAAGGGCGACATCATGCTGGTCGGCCAAGGCGGCGATGACGAGTTGATCTACTGATGACCAGCGCTCCGACCTCCGCCCGGCCCTTTGCCTTTGATACCGAGTTCGACGCCACCGGGCGGGTCGTGGTGGCATCTGACTGGCGACCGACCAAGCGTTCCTATTCGCCCGACGAGGTTGAAGCGCTGGTGCAGGAGGCTCGAACCCAGACCCGTGCCGACGTGGAAGCTCAGGCCGATACCCAACATGCCCAGGCCCTGGCCATGATTGCCGAGGCGATGGCCTCGGCGGGACCGCGCTTGACCCAGACCCTGCAAGACCATCGGGAGCAGGCGGTCGAGTTGGCCCTGTTCATGAGCCGACAACTCGCCGGTATCGCGCTGGATCGCCTGCCGACGGGGATGTTGGAGACGGCCCTGGATGTTCTGGGGCAGGAAATCGAGGCTTCGCCACGCCTGCACGTGCGTGCGGCTGGGCTGGATGAAGCCAGCCAGGATCGCGTGCGACAGGTCTGCGCCGAGACAGGCTTTACCGGGTCAGTGAGTTTTCGCGAGGACACGACCCTGGCCGCCGCCGCATTCGAACTGGAGTGGAGCGACGGGCGGGCCGCCTTTGATCTGGATGAGGTTGCGGCGCGGTTACGTGACGCTCTGTCGTCGCAGCTGGCCGCTGAGGCTGGACACCCTGAACAAGCCCCTCGAGGGAGGACTGACACATGAGCGATGATCTGACGCTGGAAGAGTTTCCCGAGGGCCAGACCCCGGCTGCGCAGGATGAAGGCGGTCAGAAGCTGGCAACCGATCTGACCACCGTGTTCGACGTTCCGGTCAACATTTCTGCGGTCCTGGGCAAGTCCCAGATGTCTGTGGCTCAGCTTCTGAAGCTGGATCGCGGGTCGGTGCTGGAGCTGGACCGCAAGGTCGGCGAAGCCATCGACATCTTCGTCAACAACCGCCTGGTCGCCCGTGGCGAGGTGGTGGTGGTCGAGGATCTGGGCGTGACGATGACAGAAATCATCAAGACGGAAGACAAGAACGCCTGACCGGCGATCGCGGGTAAGAGTTTAAAGGAGACAGTGCGATGCGGCTTCTGATGGTAGGCAGGCTGAGCGGCCAGATGGCCACGGCGGTCAAAATGGCCATGAGCCATGGAGCCAAGGTCAGCCATGTAGAGCGCGGCGACCAGGCGACCGAGCAACTGCGACGCGGACAGGGCGCAGACCTGTTGATGGTCGACTATCGCGTCGATATTGCCGCTCTGATCGCTGCCAACGAAGCCGAGCGCATCCATGTGCCAGTGGTGGCCTGTGGCGTCGACGCCGACGCCCGCGATGCTGCCAATGCCATTCGAGCCGGGGCCAAGGAGTTTATCCCCTTGCCGCCGGAAACGGACTTGATCGCGGCGGTGCTGTCGGCGGTGGCCGATGACGAGCGCCCAATGATCTCAGCCGATCCGTCGATGAAGGCGGTGGTGCAACTGGCCGATCAGGTGGCGCGTTCAGAGGCCTCAATCCTGATCACCGGTGAAAGCGGGGTCGGTAAGGAAGTCATGGCGCGCTACCTGCACGCCGGGTCCAAGCGGGCGGACAAGCCGTTCATCAGCGTCAACTGTGCCGCCATTCCGGACAATCTGCTCGAATCGGAGCTGTTCGGTCACGAANAAGGGGCCTTCACCGGGGCCATGGCGCGCCGGATCGGCAAGTTCGAGGAAGCGGATAGTGGCACCCTGCTGCTGGACGAAATCTCGGAGATGGACGTCCGCCTGCAGGCCAAGCTGCTGCGGGCCATTCAGGAACGGGTGATCGATCGCGTCGGCGGCACCAAGCCGGTGCCGGTCAACATCCGCATCATCGCCACCTCTAACCGCGACCTGGCCAAGTCAGTGGCGGAAGGGTCGTTCCGGGAAGACCTGCTGTATCGCCTGAACGTCGTGAATCTGCGCCTGCCGTCCCTGCGCGAGCGCCCGGGCGACATCAGCGTTCTGGCCGATCATTTTGTGAAGAAGCACTNNGCGGCCAATGGTGTGCCGGCGCGGCCGATCTCTGCCGAGGCACGGCGCGCCCTGGTGGCCCATCGCTGGGCTGGCAATGTCCGCGAACTGGAGAACGCCATGCACCGTGCCGTTCTGCTGGCGGTCGGTGATGAGATTGATGCCGAGGCGATCCGCCTGCCTGATGGCCAACCGCTGGGCAGTCAACCCGTGGCCGATGCAGGTCCTGCCGCCCGCGCCGCCCAGACTGCGGATGCTGTCAGTCGCGCCTTTGTCGGTCAGACCGCCGCAGCGATGGAAAAGTCCCTGATCCTGGATACGCTGAACCATTGTCTGGGCAATCGGACCCATGCGGCCAACATTCTGGGTATCTCCATCCGCACCCTGCGTAACAAGCTCAACGATNACGCAGATGAGGGCACGTCCATTCCAGCCCCGCAATCGGGCGTTGCCGGCGCGGGCTACGCGGCCTGAAGATGGCAACCCGGGTCCTGATCGGCGTAGCCTGATGGCGNGCCTGGCGGCAGCGCCGCTGATGGGGTGCGGTCGTGCAACTGCGCAGCAGGTCCAACGTGCGCCGGATTCCTCACCTCGGATTGACGTCCTCGACCTCTCGGCGCTGGAAGTTCGTNTTCCGGGGCGGATGGGGCTGACGGTCCACGACGTGGTGCGCAACCGTATGCTGATCTGGCGGGCCGAAGAGCGGTTCGTCTACTGCTCCAGCTTCAAGATGTTCCTGGCGGCAGCGACCTTGTTGCGCGTTCAAGCGGGCGAGGAACAGCTGGACCGGCCAGTCCCGATCACCCGCGCGGATATGATCAACCATGCGCCGGTCACCGAACCTGCGATCGGCAGCCGCCTGACCATCGAGCAACTGATGAAGGGCACAGTGGAAGTCTCGGACAATCCGGCGGCCAATATTCTGATCCGCGAAATGGGCGGATTGGAGCCGTTTCGGGCCTTCTATCGCGGACTCGGGGACACGACGACGCGGGTCGATCGCTTGGAGCCTGAGATGAACCGTTGGGACGGTGACAAAGACACCATCCAGCCGATCCAGGGTGCCGCCAACCTGAAGCGCCTGTTGATTGATCCCGACACGCCCTTGAGCGCAGAATCAAAGTCGAAGCTGCTGCGCTGGATGATCAATAGCCCTACCGGCATGGACCGCATTAGGGCCGCGGTGCCGCCCGGTTGGACGGTGGCGCACAAGACCGGCACCGGTGGCTATGGCCCCGCTATCGACATTGGCGTGCTTTATCCGCCGTCTAATCAGCCGATTATCGTCGCCGCCTACTTCCACGGTCGCCCGGAATCGACCGAGGCTGGCCGCGAAGCTGCCATTGCCGACGCCACTCGCACGGCCCTGGCGGCTCTGGGGGATCGAGGTTGACTGACGCCACACTCATGAAGGACGGCNTGGCGCGCCCCACCGCCCGCGACGTTCGCGGCTGGCTGGGGCGTGGCGAAGTCCTTCTGGCCTTGGGTGTGATTGGCATCATCCTGTTGCTGATCGTGCCGGTGCCGGGGTTCCTGCTGGACCTCTTGCTGGCCATCTCCATCACCGGATCGGTGCTGATCCTGATGACAGCGATTCTGATGAAGAAGCCGCTGGATTTTGCGATCTTTCCCACGGTCCTTCTGGTGGCGACGCTCTATCGCCTGGGGCTGAATCTAGCCTCGACCCGCCTGATCCTCAGTCATGGCAACGAGGGGCACGCCGCCGCCGGTCAGGTGATCCAGGGCTTTGGCAATCTGATGATGGGCGGANGCTTCATCATTGGCATCATCATCTTTGCCATCCTCCTGGTGGTGAACTTCGTGGTCATCACCAAGGGTTCGACCCGANTCGCCGAGGTGTCGGCCCGCTTCACCCTGGATTCCATGCCAGGCAAGCAGATGGCCATCGATGCTGATCTTTCGGCCGGTTTGATCACCGAGGATGAGGCCAAGGCGCGACGCAAGGAGCTGGAGCAGGAATCCACCTTCTTCGGGGCCATGGACGGTGCGTCAAAGTTTGTCCGCGGCGATGCTGTGGCTGGCCTGATCATCACCTTTATCAACGCCATTGGCGGCATCATGATCGGCGTGTTCTCGCACCAGATGTCGGTGGGAGATGCGGCCAATACCTACGTCCTCCTGACCGTCGGTGATGGGTTGGTGACCCAGGTTCCGGCTCTGATCGTATCAATCGCGGCTGGCTTCCTGGTCACCAAAGCCGGGGTCGAAGGCGCGGCGGACAAGGCCCTGGTCAATCAACTGGCCACCAATCCGGTCAGCTTGGGGGTCGTGGCGGGCGCGTCCGGACTGATCGGCCTGATCCCAGGTATGCCCCTGATCCCGTTTGCAGCCCTGGCGATGGGTGCCGGATTCATGGCCTGGCGGCTGGGCCGCGAGCGTCTGAAGCCCAAGCCCACCGAGGCCGAGTTGGCCGCCAGCGCCCAGGCCACTCAGCCCAGGGAGGATGTCGAGGAACCCATTTCGACAGCCCTGAATATCGATGAGGTCAAGATCGAGCTGGGCTATTCCCTGCTGTCGCTCATCAATGACCTGGAAGGGCGCCGCCTGACTGATCAGATCCGAGCCCTGCGTCGTTCCCTGGCCCAGGAGTTCGGCTTTGTCCTGCCGTCGGTGCGAATCCTGGACAACATGCGCCTGCCGACCCAGGGCTATGCCATCCGTATCAAGGAGATGGAGGCCGGCAGCGGCGAGGTGCGGCTGGGTAATCTGATGGCCATGGACCCGGCGGGACGCCAGGTCGAACTGCCCGGTGAGCATACAAAGGAACCGGCGTTTAATCTGCCGGCCACCTGGATTGACGAGAGCCTGCGTGAGGAAGCGACTTTCCGGGGCTATACGATCGTCGATCCGGCCACGNTACTGACCACGCATCTGACCGAGATCCTCAAAGACAATATGGCGGACCTGCTGTCCTATGCGGAGGTGCAGAAGTTGCTCAAGGAACTGCCCGTCGAGGAGAAGAAGCTGGTTGATGAACTGATCNCCTCGGTGGTGACGGTGACGACCCTCCAACGGGTGCTGCAAAGCCTGCTGCGCGAGAAGGTCTCGATCCGCGATCTGGGGGCGATCCTGGAGGGCCTGGCCGAGGCCGCGCCGCACACCTCGAGCGTCACAACCCTGGTCGAACACGTCCGCGCCCGACTGGCCCGCCAGCTGTGCTGGCAGCACAAGGGCATGGACGGTGCCCTGCCGATCGTCACCCTGTCACCGGAATGGGAAAGCGCTGCCGAAAGCTTGATCGGCCAGGGCGAAGAAAAGCAGTTGGCCATGGCTCCCACCAAGCTGCAGGAGTTTATCAGGGCCGTCCGCGATGTGTTCGAGCGCGCCGCCATGGCAGGCGACAGCGCCGTGCTGCTGACCAGTCCGACGGTGCGGCCCTATGTGCGATCGATCATTGAGCGGTTCCGGGGTCAGACCGTGGTTATGAGCCAGAACGAGGTCCATCCTCGCGCCCGCCTTCGCACCATCGGCGCGGTCTAGGCGACAGCCGACGTCCGGGCCTAAACGTGCGGTCGCGGCCGCCACGCCACCCGGCTGGCCTTATTGAACGTAGGTCCAGCCGCCAGCGGCCGCATTGCGGGCGGCATCGTTGACGGGTCGCGCAACCAGGCCGGACTGGGTGAGCCACACCTCATACTTGCCGCCATCTGCCATGGGCATATAGGTCCCGCCGCCATAGAGGGTGTCCACGGCATCGACATACTGCCGATAACGGCGCGCGGTGTCCCAGGCACTGATGCGCCAAGGCAGNGTCCAGTTGTTCGCGGGGGCGAGGGCATGGACGCTGCGAGGGGCGTTGATCTCTTGCTCAATCAGGTCGTAGCGGCCCGACAGACGGTCGAGGCGGTATTGGGAATCAAGCCCCAGGACATTGGCCCAAGGCTTCCATTTCAGCACCTGCGCCTCAATGCGCCACTGATCGCCGTGCACNGGATAGGTCTGGGTGCGGGCTGGCAGGGCCTCGCCATTGTCGGGCTCGGTGACGCTGACCTGATAATATTGGGGACCCAGTTGCCGCGTCTCAATGGTTGCCACCGGGCGTTCGTAGGTCAGGCGTGCGTAAGTCTGAACGTTCAGCGCCAGGGTTGCCACCAGGCCAGCCGCCACCAGGAATCCGCTTTCCAAGAGGGCGAACAGCGCACTTATAGCCCGGCCCCGGAACAGGGCCCCAAGNCCTTTGAAAACCAGCACCAGCCCGATCAAGCCGACCACTGCCGGGGCAATCCACCACCACCAAACCATCGACGTTCCCTCCGTCTGACCGACGGACCATAACCGAGAACGCCGTGCTGTCCGACTTTTTCACTCAACACGAGACTGGACAGGGGCCAGGCTGCGCGTGAAGGGTTGCAATCATGCCCAATCCAAACGACCCGTCTGGCGCACGGCGACCCAGTTTCTGACCACGCCGCCGCTGGCTCGGAGCATTTCAGCCCTGATGGCGCTGGGCTTGGTCCTGCTCTTGGTGGCCAATATCGGCACCTTTGTCATGATCCGCCGAACCGACAAGGCCAATGAGGCCCAGGCTCGGGCTCAGGACGCACGCCTGCTGATGCGCGATGTGCGCAGTCGACTGCTCAACCTGGAAACCGGGCAGCGCGGCTATCTCCTGACCGGAGAGACCGAATACCTGGAACCCTATGCCGAAGCCAAGGTCGAGTTGCCGACGCTGATGCGGGAGTTGGAAACCCTTGCCCGCTCTGATCCGNGAGCTGGCCCCGCCGTGCAGCGGCTCAAGGACTTGGCTGAACAGCGCCTGGCATTGGGGGACAGAACGGTCGATCTGGCCCGGATGGGCCAGTTCTCGTCGGCCCGCGAAATGGTCCGCTCTGGCCGGGGCAAGGCGCTGATGGATGGCATCCGAGTGGAGATCGACCAGGCCGAGGCGGTGCAGTCGCAGACCATTCGAGAACTCTATGGCCTTGGGCAAAGGAATGCCGCAACCACGGTGGCTATCAATGCCTTGGCTGGTGTCCTGATCCTTGTCCTGGGCGCCATCGCTGGCTGGCTGATCCGCCGCTATACTGNNGATATGCAGGAGGCCAACGCCGAGCTCGACGAGATGAACCTTGGCCTGGAAGAGACGATTGAGACGCGCACGGCTGCCCTGAGCCGCGCGAACGAGGAAGTGCAGCGCTACGCCTACATCGTCAGCCACGATCTGCGCGCACCGCTTGTGAACGTCATGGGCTATACCTCAGAACTCGAACGGGCGAATGCCGCCNTTCGCACGGCAGCTCGAAAGCGTGCGCGAGAAAGCCCCCAGCTGATTCAGGCCGAAGCAGAAGTCGCCGTGGTGGAGGATGCACCTGAAGCGATCGGTTTCATCCGCACCTCGACGGAGAAGATGGACCGGCTGATCAATGCCATCCTCAAGTTGTCCCGGGAGGGCCGCCGCACCCTGGTGCCTGAGCCCTTGGACATGAACCGGCTGATTCGCGACATTGTTGCCAGTGTCAATCACCAGGCCGAAGCGGCGGGGGCCAAGATCGTCGTTGCGGATTTGCCGAGCCTGGACAGCGATCGCCTGTCGATGGACCAGATTTTCGGAAATCTGATCGACAATGCGTTGAAGTATCTCGATTCAGGGCGGGCGGGACGGATCGAAGTGACGGGTGAAACCATTCCTTCGGGCGAGCGTATTTATCGCGTTGCCGACAACGGTCGAGGCATCTCTGGAAAGGACCATGAGCGGGTGTTTGATCTGTTCCGTCGGGCCGGCAAACAGGACCAACCGGGCGAGGGGCTGGGTTTGGCCTTTGTGCGCAGCAGCGTCCGGCGTCTGGGCGGCGACGTTCGTTTGGAGTCCANNGCCTCGACCAGGGGGCGACCTTTATCTTGAGCTTTCCCGCGCAGTTGAGTCGCGATGACGGAGACCCGAATGAGTAACGAAGTCAGGATCGTGATGATCGAGGACGATCTCGGGCATGCCCGGCTGATCGAAAAGAACATCCGACGCGCCAATATCAGCAACTCAATCCAACATTTCGAAACCGGTTCAGAAGGCCTGGCCTACCTGTTCAGCGAAGAGGTGCGCGGTCAGGGGCCGATGTTGATCCTGCTGGACCTCAACCTGCCGGACATGTCGGGGACGGAAATTCTGGCCCAGGTCAAAAGCCATGACCACCTGCGCCGGGCCCCAGTCGTGGTGTTGACCACCACCGACGACAAGGCCGAGGTTGATCGCTGCTACGACCTGGGCTGCAATGTCTACATCACCAAGCCTGTCGACTATGCGAACTTTTCAGACGCTATCCGGCAGTTGGGACTGTTCCTGTCAGTGATGCAGTCTCCGGAAATCGATTGACCCAGTTGGCTGCGATCCGGCTGCTCTACATCGACGACGATGAGGNGGTTGTCTCGCCTGGTCCAGAAGTCGCTGGACAGGCTGGGCTATGCCGTGACGACCTGCCAGGGCGGGCTCGAAGGGCTGGACCTGCTGAGATCCGGCCAGGGTTTCGACGTGGTTGCCCTGGACCACTACATGCCAGGCCTCGAGGGTCTTGAGGCTGCCCGAGNNATCATAGCCTTACCGGCCGCACCACCCGTGATCTATGTCACGGGAGCGGAGGATGGGCGCATCGCTGTGGCCGCGTTGAAGGCCGGTGCCAGCGAGTATGTCATCAAGGATACCTCTGGCCAGCTCCCCGCATTGCTGGACCGGGCTATCAGCGAAGCGCTCAATCGCCAGCGGCTGACGCGCGAAAAAGATGCCGCGCTTGAGCAGGCCAGGGTTGAGCGGGATCGGGCGGAGGCCCTGCTACGGGAAGTGAACCACCGCGTTGGAAACTCGCTTCAGCTGGTCTCGAGCTTCATGTCGCTGCAACTGCGGCAGTTGACCGATGAGGGCGCGCGCCAAGCCCTGCTGGAGGCGCAAAGCCGTATCGAGGCAGTGGCCCACGTGCATCGGCGGCTCTACACATCGGGGACCATGCAGTCGGTCTCCATGNCCGGTTACCTGGCCGGGCTGGTTCAGGAACTGCAACGAACGCTGGCGACACCCGCAGGCCCGCTGTCGATTTCGCTGACCTGTGATCCGGTCCTGCTGTCCGTGGACCAGGCCGTGTCGATCGGAGTGATTGTGTCCGAGCTCACCACCAATGCCGCGAAGTATGCCTATGGCGAGGACGAGGCCGGGGAGATCCGCGTCCGTTTTGAGCACGCCACTGAGGGGCACCTGCGGCTGGTGGTAGAGGACGATGGGTTTGGGCTGGGCGACGGCACGGTCAAGGGCACGGGGTTGGGCTCACGGATTACGTCGGCGATGGCGGCCGGGCTGCGGTCGCGGATGGTGATCGATCCCGAACATCGCGGCGTCAGCGCCAGTCTGACCTTTGAGCCGGGGCCTCTCAACCATGGCTAGGTTGCAGTTCGGCATTCCGCAGACCGGGNCGCAGCACCGTCGCCGCCCTACCGTTTTCGGCCTGGCGCTGCACGAGGGGCTGTTGGCGTGTGNNCGGGTCGAAAGAGGGCCGGCCAGCTATCTGGATCTGCCTGGCGGCGGAGTTGATCAGGGTGAGAGTGAGCCGGTTGCCCTGGCCCGCGAGTTCCGCGAGGAAACCGGGCTGACCGTGGGCGTGCGGGTGCGCCTGATGGAGGCGGGACAGTATGTCCTCAAGTCTGACGCCGCGCCCNTCAATAATGTCGGCGGCTTTTGGACGGCAGAGGTGTTGGCAGACGAGCCCCAGGCCAAGACCGAAGCCGATCACGAGCTGGTTTGGCTGGCACCCGGGAGGCCTTTCTCAGGCNTACGCCATCCAGCCCATGCCTGGGCCGTGGCTCTGTTCCTGCGCAACCAGGTCGCGGCGGGAGGCCGTGACGTCTAGGTCGCCCAATCGGCCAGGGCATCTGCGATACTTTTCAGGCCGCGCCGTCCGGGATCAACGGCACAGGGCGAGGCAGAGAAGCGCGGGGCGGGGGCTGGCTGGGCGATGCCGGCGATGCTGACATAGGTTTGCCTGGCCTCATTGTGGGCGGCCGCAGGGGCTTCGCTGAACGCCAGCACGGGGGTGACGCAGGCATCCGAGCCCTCGAAGGTGGCGATCCACCCGCCNTGGGTGCGCTGGCCGAATGCGTCTGTGAATGTCGCCTGCATCTGCGGCCATCCGGCTGGATCATACTGGTTGAAGCGATCGCCCGGCAGGCCAAGCCCCGTCAGCAACTGGGCGAAAAACTGAGGCTCCAGAGCCCCGACCGCCATATATCGCCCGTCCGCGCAGACATAACAGCGATAGAAGGGGGCGGAGCCGTCCAGCAGGTTACTCCCGCGTTGGCTGCTCCAGAGGTGCGAGGCGGCGAAGGCGTGAAATAAGCTGGTCAGCACTGCCGAGCCGTCGGTCATGGCGACATCGACCACCTGGCCCTGGCCCGTGGCCCGCGCCTGGGTGATGCCGGCCAGGATGCCGACCACGGCGAACAGCGCTCCACCGCCATAGTCTCCAACCAGATTGAGCGGCGGCGGCGGCGGCTGATCGGCACTACCCAGGGCATGCAGCACCCCNGTCAGCCCGATGTAGTTGATGTCGTGACCGGCTCGGGCAGCCAGCGGCCCACTCTGTCCCCAGCCCGTCATGCGCGCATAGACCAGCCGAGGGTTGCGTGACAGGCAAACATCTGGCCCCAGCCCAAGGCGCTCGGTCACACCGGGCCGAAAGCCCTCGATCAGGGCGTCGGCGTGATCGATCAGGTCCAAAGCCTGGTCGCGCTGGGAGGCAACCTTGAGATCAAGGTGAACATGGTGACGATTGCGATGCAGCACGGAACCGCCGGTGTCGTCCCAAGTCTGGCCAGAGTTGGGCGCGCGGGCAATGCGGACAACTTCGCAACCCAGGTCCGCCAGGATCATCGCCGCCAGTGGCACGGGGCCGATGGCGTCCAGTTCGACCACCCGCAGACCACCCAGGGGCCCACTGCTATTGCCCATCCCGTCACTCCCTGGTTCGTCTGACGATATTACATGTGAATCCGAGAACACGCGGCATGTCTTTACGCCAAGACCCGCGGGCGGTCCGGCCAGCAGCGGTCTGATTTCGTGGGGGAGCCTGTGAGGTCTGGCGGACAGAGGGGGATCGAACCCCGATAGGCTTTCACCTATACACGCGTTCCAGGCGTGCGCCTTCAACCACTCGGCCACCTGTCCTTGATCCAGATCACCCGCTCGCCAGGGCGGCGCGGGGAGGGCGCTGATTAGAACAGCCGAGCCCCTCGGCAAGCGGCCATTCGCACCCCATATTATGTGGCGAGTTCAGGAGAGCCTCATGCTTGATCAAAGACCACCCTGCCCACAGCCGAACGTGCCCTGCCAGGTCGGGCCCAGCCGCTTCATACCGACGAAGTGCACTACGTCACGGGACGGCCTCTCAAGGGGCCGCATCCGGACGGGTTCGAGACCGCCATCTTTGGCATGGGCTGCTTCTGGGGTGTGGAACGGCTGTTCTGGCAACTTCCCGGCGTGTGGGTCACGGCGGCGGGCTACNCCGGCGGGGTCACGCCCAACCCGACCTATGAAGAGACCTGCACCGGCCTGACGGGCCATACCGAGGTCGTCGAGGTGGTCTTCAATCCGGCAGAGATCACCTATGGCGATCTGCTGAAGGTGTTCTGGGAGAACCATGACCCGACCCAGGGCATGCGCCAGGGCAATGACATCGGCACCACCTATCGCTCGGCCATCTATTATTTGAACGAGGATCAGCGGCGCGAGGCCGAGGCCAGCCGCGCGGCCTATCAGGCGGCCCTGACCGCGGCGGGTAAGGGCACCATCACCACAGAGATCACCCCGGCCGACACCTTCTACTTCGCCGAGGACTATCACCAGGCATATCTGGCCAAGAACCCCAATGGCTATTGCGGCATCGGCGGGACCGGTGTGTTCTGCCCGACCGGCATTGGTGTGGAGGCCTAGGGGCGATGGATCGCGCAGGTGTTGGCAGGGTGTGCCTGGCTCTGCCGGGGGCGACGCTGGATCACCCGTGGGACCCCGATCACGATGCCTACAAGGTCGGGGGCAAGATGTTCGCCGTTGTCGGTGGCATGGGCAGCCTGTCGTTCAAGGTCTCGGACATCGCCTATGAAGTGCTGACCGAAAGCGGGCGGGCCAAACCGGCCNCCTATATGGCGCGAGCCAAGTGGGTGAACCTGGACGACCCGTCCGACTGGCCCGATGACGAACTGGCCGAGCATCTGGTCATCGCGCACGGCCTGATCGCCGCCAAGCTGACGAAGAAGCTGCGGGCGGAGCTGGGGCTGATCTAGTCTGCGGCCCGTGCCCCTTCCTCCGCGATCCAGCGGTCCATGCGTCGATCCAGCAGATCTAGCGGCAGGGGGCCGTCGACCAGCAGGGCATCGTGGAACCGCCGCACATCGAAACGATCCCCCAGGGCGGCCTCGGCGCGAGCCCGAATGGCCCTGAGGCGGATCTCGCCGATCTTGTAGGCCGTGGCTTGGCCCGGCCAGCCAATGTAGCGCTGCAGCTCCGTCTCGATGTTCAGGGGCGACAGGGCCGAGTTGTCGCGGAAGCAGGCCCGCGCCTGTTCCAGGGTCCAGCCCATCCAGTGAATGCCGGTGTCGGCCACCAGGCGGCAGGCCCGCCACATCTCGTAGCTGAGGCGGCCGAAGCGCTCATAGGGCGCATGATAAAAGCCCATCTCCTCACCTAAAAACTCAGAATATAGACCCCATCCCTCAGTAAATGCAGTCACATCGACTCCGCGGCGAAAGTAGGGTCCGGCGGCGGCCTCCTGTTGCAGGGCGATCTGCAGGTGGTGGCCCGGAACGGCCTCATGCAGGGTCAGGGCAGGCAGCTCATACAGGGGCCGCTGGTCCAGGGCATAGGTGTTGACCAGATAGTTGCCCGGCACGCCGTTCTGCAGCGACCCTGGCGAATAGCGACCGGTGGTATAGCCCGCCTCGATCTCACGCGGGACCGGGATGACGCCATAGGTGTTGCGCGGCAGGGTCCCGAACAGGGTCGGCAGGGCCGCATCGGCCCGCTTGGCCATCTCGGAAGCCTTTTCGATCAGGTCCTCCCGGCTCTCGGCATAGAATTGCGGGTCGGAGCGCAGGAAGGCCAGAAACCCGGCGAAATCGCCGGTCCAGCCTGTGGCCTCGATTTCACCCTGCATGCGGGTGCGGATGCGGGCCACCTCGTCCAGTCCGATCTGATGGATCTGCTCGGGCGTCAGGTCTGTGGTGGTGAAACCGCTGACGAAGAAGGCATAGGCCTCGCGCCCGCCGGGACGGTTGCCGACGCCCAGGCTCTCGGGNGCCTGCGGCAGATAGTCGTTCCGCAGGAAGTTCGCCCAGGCCCGGCGCTGGGGCATGATCTGGTCGGTCACGATGGCCTGGGCGCGGGCCTGCAGGGCGGCGCGCACCGCTTCAGGGATCGACGGCGGCAGATTGCGCGTCGGACCCAGCAGAGGGTCGGTTTCCGCCGTCAGGGCGACATCCCCGTCCAGCAGCACCAGCGCCGCCTCGACGGTCGGGCGCGGCTGGACCATGCCGGTCGCCAGTCCCCGCCGGGCATTGACCAGTTCCTGCGCATAGAGGTCTGGCATGGCCGCCAGCCGCGCCAGCCAGGCCTCGGCGTCGGCCACGTTGGTGATCCGCGTTGTGCGCGCCAGATACGCCATGGACTGGCCCGGTCCGCCCTCGGAGTTGAAGGCCAGCCGACCGGTATCCAGTGGAATCCGCTGCAAGGACCGCTCGATCACCCATTCCAAGAGGTCGCGGTTCTGTCGCTGGTCCGGTGAAAGCTGATCAACCGACAGGGTGCGCAGGCGACTTAGAAAGCCCTCCAGAACGGGCTGCTGTGCCACCTCGGCCTGGCGGGAGGCGTCAGGCAGGCGGGTCCGGGCGGCGCGGTCTCCTTCGCTGCCAGCGGAGATCGGATCGATCTGGCGCAGCCAAGCCTCATAATCGGCCAACAGGGCTGCCAGATCCGCCGCGGCGGCGGTCTCCGGGCCGGTCTGGACAGTGGCCACCGGGCGCATTTGCGCCAGGGATGGTCCTGCCCCCAGAACCAGCGTGGCCAACAGGCCGCCGAGCACGAGACGGGAACGGGGCTGGTCATCGCGGAGTCCTTGCGTCAGGGGTCGGGTGTGGATCGGTGTGAACCGCAGGCCAGGTGGGATCAAGCGACGCGTGCCAGCCCTAGCCGCAACGGGTGAGGAACCGGCGGGCCAGATCCTGGCTGCCCGGATGCGGAGCATAGGCATGACGCTCGCCCTGTTCCCAGACAGCCAGCCAGCCGACAGAGGCGAACCTCTGAAAGACTGGCAGGTCGCTGCGGGCCTCGGCGAACAGCAGATCGCCATCCAGCAGCTCGGACGGCTCAGCGGTGGCGCGCATGCGTTCGGTCTCGCCGCCCGATTCCAGCAGGATTACGCGCTCGCTGCCGGTTGGAACAGGGACAAACACCTGAACAGTGCGGCTGCCGTCGGTGCAGTCCAGGCTGACCCGGATATCGTCGCTGTCGGCCACGCCATAGGCCAGCGACGACTGTCCATCCCCGGCTTGCAGGAACCAGTCAAAGCCTTCGACGGGCGGAGGCGACGGCGGCGGAGTGGCGCGACAACCGGGGCAGGGGGCACCGCGACCGGTGCTGTGGCGCAGGCGACCAGGGCCAGACCGCCTGCGGCCAATGCCAGACAGGCCAGGAGACGACGGTTCATCCGTTACACAACTCCACAAAGCGGCGCAGCTTGGGTCGATGGGGGCGCGGCAGGTTGATTTGGTGACGCCCCTCACCACTGGTCAGGGCCAGATCCCCGCTGGCCGCAAAGGCCGCCATCACGGGGTGATCCGTGCGCAGGTTGAGCCGGGCCTCGCCGCCGTGGCCGGTGACGCCTGCACCGTGGCGCTGATCGCGCCGGACTGGACCTGGGCAAAGTCGGCCATCGGTTCACGCACCTGATAGAGGGTCAAGGTGGCGACATGGCTACCCGGATCGCACTCCAGGGTGACACTCAGGCGATCTGTGTCTGGCACTTCCTGGGCCAGGGTCAGGCCATCGCTTTCATAGAGGGTCCAGGTCCAGGTCGGACCCACGCCCTGTTGGGGGAGCAATAATAAAGCGGCTGTGATCAGCAGGGGAGGCAGGGTCAAGGATCGTCTCCGTCGTTGGCCCGAGGTTTGCCGAGGATAGCAGAGAACCGCATCCGGGTGCATCTGTCGATGGGGTGATGTCGGGCCGGTCGCCATCCTCCAGTGCGCAGGGTGCGGAAATGGCACTGGAAAATTTGCAGTGCCAATAGTGCCAATAGTGCCAATTGTTGCCAGGTCCACCGCCGGTGGCGGGGCCAGTGGAGGCCGCTGCGAAGCGCGACGGGCACGTCCGTTCGGGTGTGCTTCATCGTAGGCCCATCGGGATCCTCGGCCGGATCCAGGTCGAGGTCGACAAGTGGCAGGCCCGGGCCAGGCGATCCTGGCGGATGGCGGCGCAGCGGATTTCATCGTCGGACCGCATCTGGGCCAGCTCCAGCGCCTCCTTTTCCCAAAGGGTCTTGAGCCGGAACCAGCGCAGAGCCTCGGCAGACGGGCCCTGAGCGTGGCGACCATCAGCCGCCCGTGGGCCTCGTCGAGCGCGTCGTCAGCATCGTAGTCCCAGTAGTGCGGGGCCAGGGCGTCGTGGCTGTCGCTGTGCCAGTCGGCGGGCACTGGGTCGTCTGTGTCGGTGCGCCGCCAGGCCTCATCGGCGGCATGCCGTCGCAGGGTCCGCAGACCCATGCCATACCGGTCACAGACCCTGCTGCGGAGGCACCGGCGAGAAAATCCTGCTGGGCCCGGGCCCAGGTTTCGGGGTCAGTTTGCGATAGCCATATGTCATGGCGATCATGCTGAACCGGCCATGCGTCATTTTGGACGTATGGAGGACGCCGAGGCGAACTTTTTGGGCGGGCTCAGAAGGGGCTGAAGCGTTCGACCATGTTCTGGGCCGCCGGGGCGGCCTGCATCCGGCTGATGTCGCCGCGCCCGCCGTAAGAGATGCGCGCTTCGGCAATCTGGGTGTGCAGGATGGTGTTGGCCGAGGAAATATCTTCCGGGCGGACGATACCGGCCACGGTCAGCTCACGTACCTCGCGGTTGGTGCGCACTTCCTGCCGACCCTGGATGATCAGATTGCCGTTGGGCAGCACCTCCGTCACCACCGCGGCAATGGTCAGCTCGACCTTTTCCGCCCGATTGACCGAGCCGGTGCCGGTGGCGTTGGACTGTCCCTCCATGCCGACCATGCTGTTAGGATTGAAGCCGTCCGGGAACAGGCGTCCAAGGCTGTTTTCCAGTCCGAAGAAGTTGGTCACGCCGCCGGAAACATCATTGGAGCGCGAACGGTTGGTGGAGTTCTGGGTCTGAGCGCGGTCATCGATGTTGATCTGAACCGTCAAAATGTCGCCAATGCGGGCGCGCTGATCGCCAAAGAAGGTCCGGGCTCCGGCCCGCCACAGGGAGTTGGGGCTGGCGGCGATACGGGCGTTCTGTTGGTGCCGGGCAGCCTGTTGCTCTTCCCAGGTCGGCATGTAGGTCTGGCTNGAGGGGACCAGGGCCGATGGATAGGTCATGGGGGCCAGCTCCGGTCCGCGCACGGCCTCAACCGCAGTCGTGCAAGCGGCCAGCGGGCCGATCAGTGCGCCAGCCAGGACAGCCACGGTGGCGATGCGGGGGCGGAGCGGGAACGGGACATGAGCAACTTCCGATACGGGCTGGACACTAGACGGCGGGGGTGCGGCGGGGCGGGCATTGGGACCCGCGATGGCTTGCCCAGGGGCGATGGCAACGGCGTCGATGACACGGTTGGATTGCAGATTGCGGATACCGACGCGCTGACCGGCGGCGGCGTTGCCCTCTGCGCGNCCGGTGATGGTCAGGCGCATGCCCTGGGCCTCGTAGGCGACTTCCACCATGTCATTGCGGGCGATGATCCGGTCACGCGGGCCCGCCGGGGCGCGAACCGTCGGCGCGGCGGCGGACGCACGGACAGCATGGGCCGGTGCCGACGCGGGAACCGGCGTTTCACCGGTGTTGGGCCGATAGGTCGGCACGGTCGGCCCCTCGGACGTGGCAGCCGGGCCCGCCTCGGCGGCGCGGCGCACCACGACGCGGCGCAGGCCGGTCGGGTTGGACCACTGCAGGCCCGCCCGATGGGCCAGCACCTGCAGCTGACCCGCCTCGAACACGACCGAAGGCCCCACGCGCTGGCCGACCTCGACGTTGCTGGCGGCCCCGGCCCCATCGAAGATGTCGCCCAGGGTGACGCGGCCATCGGCGTCTTCCGGCTGCGCCTTCAGGGTCACGGGATTGGCGAATGCGGTGGTGGCCGCCGCCGCCAGGAACAGGGCCCCCAGCACGCCGAGCACCAGCAGATAGCGGTCCAGGCCGCCGCGACGGGACTTGATCAGGCGCATCAGGTTTTGATCTGGCTGGTGACCGACAGCATTTCGTCGGCGGTGGTGATGACCTTGGAGTTCATCTCATAGGCGCGCTGGGCAATGATCAGGGCGCTGATCTCGGCGACAGCATCGACGTTGGAGGCTTCGGTGTAGTTCTGCAGCAGCTGGCCATAGCCGACATCGCCGGGTGTGCCGACGTTGGCCGGGCCCGAGGCGGCGGTTTCCAGCAACAGGTTGTCGCCGATCGCTTCCAGGCCCGCCTGGTTGAAGAAGGTGGCCAGTTCCAACTGGCCGACCACCTGGGGTTCGGTCTCTCCGGCGGTGATCACCTGCACCTGGCCAGACTTGGAGATGGTTACATCGACCGCATCCTGCGGGATCGAAATGTTCGGCTGCACCGCATAGCCATCGTCGGTGACGAGCTGGCCCTCGCCGTTGAGGGCAAAGTTGCCGGCCCGGGTATAGGCGGTCTCACCTGACGGCAGCAGAATCTGGAAATACCCGCGGCCATCGATGGCCACATCATAGCGGTTGTCGGTGCGCTGGGGCGTGCCTTGTTCGGTCACGCGGTAGACGGCCCCGGCCTTGACCCCGTGACCGACCTGNATGCCGGTCGGCACCACCGTGCCCTGGGATGACGACTGGGCCCCCATGCGCTCGACGTTCTGGTAGACCAGATCCTGNAACTCGGCCCGCTGACGCTTGTAGCCAACGGTGTTCATGTTGGCGATGTTGTTGGAGATGACCTCCACGTTCAGCTGCTGGGCGGCCATGCCGGACGCAGCGGTTCGAAGCGCACGCATGTGGTGTCCTCCTTACGACACCCGGCCCAGTCGCTCGACGGAGCGACGGGACAGGTCGTTGGCGTTTTCGATCATCCGCGACACGCTTTCGTAGGCGCGCTGGATTTCGATCAGATTGGTGATTTCGATCAATGGGTTGACGTTAGAACCCTCCAGCATGCCTTGCCGGATTTGAACGTCGGTGGCCTCGACCGGCTGGGTGTTGGAGCTGTTGCGGTAAAGGCCGCCGCCGCCCTTNTCCAGCACCGCCAGGGTATCGAACCGCACCACGGACAGCCGCCCGACCAGCTCTCCGTTCTGGCTGATGGTGCCGTCCTGGGCGATGGCAGGCTCGCCCTTGGCAGGGTCCAGAATGATCTCGCCGCCGCCGCCGAGCACCGACAGGCCAGCTTCGGTCACCAGACGGCCCTCGGGGTCCAGGGTGAAAGCCCCGCCGCGGGTGTAGGCTTCGCCATTGCCGTCCTGAACGGTGAAGAAGGCCCCTTCGCCCTCAATGGCGACGTCCAGGCCACGGCCGGTCTGTTCCAGGGAACCTTGGCCGAAGTCACGCCCCACGCCACGGTCCAGAACGAAGCTGACGCCGGGACGGACGAAGGCATTGCGGGCCCGCTCACCGACCTCGGTGCCAACCATCAGCTGTTCGACCTTGAAGCCGGTGGTGTCGGCATTGGCGATGTTGTTGGCGACGATATCGAGCTCGCGGCGCAGGGTCATCTGGCGGCTCAATCCGACGTAGGCGGCGTTTTCCATGCGCGAGGCTCCTTTCGCAGAAGACCACGCAAGGGCCGTGCCAACGTGGTTAACGCCGCCACGACAGGCTTTTGGCCGAGTTTAGCCAGCAATCACCCGGCAGGATTTGCCGGTTCTTAGCGAGCCGTTAACCAAAAATGGCTGCAATGGGGTGTCGATCCTGGGGCCTTTGCGCATGCTGAAATTCCTCAAGAAAAAGGGCAGGCGGACGCAGGCCCCCGAGGCTGAGGCCGCTGCCGCTCCCGAAGGTGCTGAAGGTGCCGAGGGGCTGCGCCCAAGAAGAAAAAGCTGCCATTGCTGTTCATCATCATTCCGGCAGCCCTGCTGGTGCTGGGCGGCGGAGGGGCGCGGCCTTCTTCCTGATGAAGCCCAAACCGCCTGCCGAAGGGGCCGCAGAGGGCCACGGAAAGTCGGACAAGTCCGACAAGAAGGGTGGCCACGGCAAGTCGGACAAGAAGGGCGGGGTGGTCATGGTGGCGGCGGGTCCGAGCCCGACCCCAATGCCGGTGTCATCTCCGAGGGCCCCGATGGCGTGACCTTCTACACCTTGCCCGATCTGGTGACGAATATTCAGACGCCANGAGGGCGCACAGCGGTCCTGAAGCTGAAGCTGACCCTGGAAATGCACGACGCCCACCTGGCCGAAACCCTGCAGGCTGACGGCCCGCGTATGCGTGACATGTTCCAGAGCTTTCTCAGCGAGCTGACGACGGAAGACCTGGCCGGATCGCAAGGCCAGTTCCAGTTGCGGGCGGAAATCCTGCGGCGGGTCAACCTGATCGCGGCGCCTGGCAAGGTCGATGCCGTGCTGGTCGAAGAAATGCTGGTGCACTAGATGTCCGATCCCGCCCTGGCTCCGGATGACGACAACGGCTTCGACGGGTTCGGGGACGACGCCGACGCCTCGCGCAGCTCGATGTTGAACGAGCGCGTCCTGAACCAGGACGAGATCGACAGCCTGCTGGGCTTTGATCTGGGCGATGACGATGCCAATCAGAAGTCCGGCATCCGGGCCATCATCAACTCGGCGCTGGTCTCCTATGAACGCCTGCCGATGCTGGAGATCGTGTTCGACCGCCTGGTGCGGTTGATGACGACCAGCTTGCGTAACTTCACGTCCGACAACGTGGAGGTATCGCTGGACAACATTTCATCGATCCGGTTTGGCGACTATCTGAACTCCATTCCCCTGCCGGCGATCCTGGCGGTGTTCCGGGCCGAGGAGCTGGATAACTACGGCCTGCTGACGGTCGATCTGAACCTGATCTATTCCATCGTCGATGTGCTGTTGGGCGGACGCCGCGGTACGGCGGCGCTGCGCATCGAGGGGCGTCCCTATACGACCATCGAGCGGGTGCTGGTCCAACGCATGATCGAGGTCGTGCTGGCCGACGCCCGGGCCGCATTCGAGCCGCTGACGCCGNTACATTTCAATCTGGATCGCCTGGAGACCAACCCGCGCTTTGCCGCCATCGCGCGCCCGGCCAATGCCGCCATTCTGGTCAAGCTGCGCATCGACATGGAAGACCGCGGTGGCCGCATCGAGCTGCTGCTGCCCTATGCCACGCTCGAACCCATCCGCAAGATGTTGCTGCAGCAGTTCATGGGCGAGAAGTTCGGGCGGGACAACATCTGGGAGGGCCACCTGGCGACCGAGCTATGGTCGACCGAAACCGAGGTTCGGGTGGTGCTGGACGAGCAGTCCGCGCCCCTGTCCAGCGTGTTGAATCTCAAGGTCGGCGACACGCTGATGCTGAATGCCAACCCGGATCTGACCGTTTCGATCCGTTGCGGCCAGATCCCGCTGACCACCGGCAAGATGGGGCGCAAGGGCCAGAAGATTGCGATCAGGGTCGAGGCTCCGATCCACCCCGATACAGCCAAGACAATCGTGAAAGGACAGGGCGCATGACCGGCATGATCCTGGACGCAGCACTGATGCTGCTGTTGGTGGCAGCCCTCGCCTATGGCGTAAGGCTGGNNAGAAAACTGACGACCCTCAGGCAGGGGCAGCTGGCCTTTGCCGGTGCCGTGGGACAGCTGAATCAGGCCGCAGAGCGCGCCGAAGCGGCGCTGGCGTCCCTGCGCCATTCGGCCCAGGAAACCGACCTGCTGCATGACCGANTTCTGAAGGCCCGCGAGGCGACGGCCATGCTTGAAAGTGCCCTGGCCCGCGCTGGTGATCTTAGACCCTCGGCACCGCCAAAGCCGGCGGAGGCGGTCGCCCCGGCGGCCCCGTCCGCACGTATGCGCGATCTGGTTGCCGATCCGGTCGCCGACGCCGATGACGAGCGGGCGTTGCGTATGGCGGCCCTGGCCAGGCGCATCCAGGACCTGAGGCCGGGCGGCACACCGTCACGCGATACCCGGGCCAACACCAATGTTGACGCCATTGTCCAGGCGTTGACCGCTAACCGTGTTGCGAAGCCAAGCATCAACCCCGTTCGGTCAAGATCGGACGAAGACCTGTTTGCGGCCTGATGGCCGTCTGTGTGCCCCCTGCCGCCAACGGAGTTGCCGGCGACCGGAGGGCGTTTGCGTTTTGGCCCCGCCTGCGTCCGTGCCGGGGGTGGGGCAAGTTTGGAACTGATCAATGAAGTTGCCCCGTATCCTGCCCCTGATTGCCATTGTTATCGGTGGCCTGGTCGTCGTGCGCGGTATAGGTCTGGCCCCCGGCCTGTTTGAAGGGGCCAAGGCCTGGGCCGAGGAGGCTGCACCGGAAGTTGCGGCGCAACCGGCACTGCCGCCGGCGGCCGTCTGTGCCTTGACGCCCGAGCAGCTGGCACAGCAGGCGGGCGTGTCTCCGGCCGAGCTGCGCATCCTGCAATCGCTGCAGAGCCGCCGCACGGAGCTGGATGCGCGCGATGCGGACTTTGCCGCCATGCTGCCGCTCATGGCCACCGCAGAGCAAAAGCTGGACGCCAAGCTGCAGGCCATGACGGATTTGCGCACCGAGCTGCAGACCCTGCTGGGGCAGGTGGACGAGCGCGAGCAGGCCGAGACGGATCGTCTGGTGTCGGTCTATTCGGCCATGCGCCCGCGCGATGCGGCGCGGGTGTTTGCGACCCTGGATGACAGCGTGCGTCTGCCCGCCGCAGCGGCGATGCGGCCCCGGTCTCTGGCGGCGATCATGGCCCAGATGGACCCGGCCCAGGCCCGCGACCTGACGGAGAAACTGGCCCGGCGCTTCCAGGCCCAGCAGGCCCGCGCCCGACTGGCAGCAGCCGATCCGGCCCCGCCGCCACGGCGGCCCCAACCGGCGCAGGGGCGGCGGCGGCGGATGCGTCCGCCCGCCCGGCCGCAGCCCAGGTCGCCGCACCGTCGGCATCTGGCCCTTCGTCCGCTCCAGCGGCCGGAGGCCGCGCCTGCAGCCCGTACCGGGGCCAGCCCCGCGCCGCGCCGGACCTCTGCGCCGCGCCGTGCGGCCCCGACCCGCCAGCCCGCCGCGCAACCGGCTGCCGCACAGGCCAGCGCAGCAGACGCCGCCGGCCCGCGTCCCTATCAGGCCGGCGGCAACGCCGGGGCCAGCCGGAGCGCGGCGACCCCTGCCCAGGGCCAGCAACGAACGGCCCCGCCAGTCGGTCAACTGATCCGGCCCCGGACGCGGATCGGGCATTGTCGAGGCGGGCTGGCCGGGGTAAGCCCGCCAGGCTGATTTTCCCCGCTGGTATTGCCATGTCTGACGCCCCGTCTGCCCAACTTCCGGACCGCCTGTCGGTCGATCCCGACAGCCCGTTCTACAACGCCGATGTCCTGTCCCAGAACGTGGGCGTGCGCTTCAAGGGCGAGGACAAGACGAATGTCGAGGAATACTGCGTCTCCGAAGGCTGGGTCCGCCTGGCCGTCGGCAAGCGCGTCGACCGCCGCGGCAAGGCCCTGACCGTCAAACTGCAAGGCCCCGTAGAGCCCTATATTCGTGAAGGCGAAGCCGAGGGCTGACGGCTGGCCGCCTGCGGCATACCCATAGTTGATCACTGGAGGTCCCATGTCCGTCACCCGTGTGCTTGCTGCAACGGCCCTCACCGCAGCCCTTTCCACGATGGCGNTGCCCGCCCTGGCCCAGGATGCCGACACCATCGCTCGGGCGGTGCAGGTGCGCGAGGTTGCGGCGTCGGACACCCTGGCCATGGACTATGTGACCCAGTTGACGACCCGGTTCGGGGCGCGTCCGGCGGGATCGTCGGCCGAGCAGGCGGCGGCGGCCTGGGCAGCGGACTACATGCGGGCACACGGGTTCCAGAATGTGCGCATCGAGGCGTTCCCGCTGGTCGGCTGGGAGCGTGGCGAAGAGGCGGTGTCTCTGATCGGACCGCGTCCGCAGCGGCTGGTGGCGGCGGCGTTGGGCCACTCGCCGGGCACCCATGGCGTGATCGAGGCAGAGGTGGTGCGCTTTGACAGTTTCGAGGCGCTGCAGGCGGTGCCGGACGGATCCCTGAGTGGCAAGATCGCCTATGTCGACGCGGGCCAACTGGTGCCGATGCAGGACGGGGCCGGCTNNGGCCCGCTGACGCGCATTCGTGGGGCCGGGCCGGGCGTGGCGGCGGCCAAGNGGGCGGTGGCCTTCATCATGCGCTCGGTCGGCTCCGATGAGCACCGCATGCCGCACACCGGCACCACACGCTATGTCGAGGGCCGGGTGCCCGTGCCGGCCTTTGCCCTCAGTGCGCCAGATGCGGATCAGGTCAGTCGCCTGATATGGATGGGTGAAACCGTGCGCCTGTCGCTGATGTCCACGGCTCATGTCTATGACACGGTTAGCCAGAATGTGATCGGCGACATCCCCGGCACGCCGCGTCCGGGTGAGGTGATCGTGCTGGGTTCGCACATGGACAGCTGGGATCTGGGCACCGGGGCCATCGACGACGGCGCGGGCGGGGCCATCACCCTGGCGGCGGCCAAGCTGATTGCCGAGGCGGGCGGGGCCGACCGCACCGTTCGGGTGATCCTGTATGGTTCGGAGGAGGTGTCCCAGCCGACCGACCGGCCCTATGGCGGCCAGACCTATGCCCTGGGCGTGCAGGCGGACGGCACGCTGGCCCAGCACATCCTGGCCGGCGAAAGCGATTTCGGGGCCGACCGCATCTATAACCTGCAACTGCCGCCGGGGGCGCAAGGTTCGGCCTTCCAGCGGGCGGCGACCCAGGTGCTCTATCCTATCGGCGTGCTGGCCTCGTCCGAGGCGGAAACCAGCGGTGGCGCCGACGTTGGCNCCCTGGCGCGCNCTGGGGTGCCGGTGTTCGGCCTCAGCCAGGACGGCAGCCGCTATTTCGACCTGCACCACACCGCCGACGACACCCTGGACAAGATTGACCCGGAGCAACTTCGCCAGAACGTCGCGGCCTGGGCGGCGCTGATCATGCTGGTGGCCGACAGTGATGTGGACTTCCGGGCCTTGCGTCCTGCGCCGGCGCCTGCGAACTGAGGGGCAGGCCATCCGCCCGCGAGCGTGGCGAAACTGGTAGACGCAAGGGACTTAAAATCCCTCGACTTCGGTCATGCGGGTTCGACCCCGCCGCTCGCACCACTCGGCAATAAAATCGTCACAGGGCAGTGATGATTTTGGCACCAGCTTGCTCTAGTCCGGCCCGGTGACCGAAGAGAATTTGATGGCTTTTGATCCCGACATCCACCGACGCGGCCTAATCCAAGCTGGCGCGGCAGGGCTGGCCTTTGCCGGGCTGGCGACGACGGTGCGGGCCCAGACGGAGGGCGAGAGCTATCTCAATCAGGTGGTCGGCTATGGCCCGCTGATGGCCGATCCCAATGGCCTGTTCGATCTGCCCGAGGGCTTCAGCTACCGGGTCATCTCCCAGGGCGGGNAGACGATGGACGATGGCCTGCTGGTGCCGGGTCAGTTCGACGGCATGGCCTGCTTTGCCCTTGAGGGCCGTCAGGTCGCCCTGGTGCGGAACCACGAGCTGAAGGCCGACAGCCGTACGCACAAGAACTGGGGGCCGGGCGGCTTCCATCAGGAGCGGGCGCATCTGCTGGACAAGGCCAGGGTCTATGACGTCGACCGGGCCGGTGTGCCTCTGCCGGGCGGCACGACCACGGTGGTCTATGATCTTCAGACCCGGCAGGTGCTGCGCCAGTTTATGAGCCTGGCCGGGACCTCGACCAACTGTGCGGGCGGGCCGACGCCGTGGGGAAGCTGGCTGTCATGTGAGGAGACCAGCATCACCCCGGCCGATGCCAATGTTCTGAAGGACCACGGCTGGGTATTCGAGGTGCCGGCTAACGCGATGGGTCTGGTCGATCCGGTGCCGCTGAAGGCCCTGGGCCGCTTCGACCATGAGGCGGTGTGCGTCGATCCGGCCACGGGCATCGTCTATCTGACCGAGGACNAGGCCCGAGGGCTGTTCTACCGCTTCATTCCAAATGTGCCGGGCAGGCTGATCGAGGGCGGGCGGCTGCAGGCGCTGGTCATCGCCGATGCGCCGNGGGCCGACACCTCCAACAATACCGAGGCCTTATGGTCCACGGGCGACTGGCGCGAGGTCCGCTGGATCGATCTGGACGATGTTGAGAGTCCCAATGGTGATCTGCGGATACGGGGCCGGGCGGCGGGCGCGGCCATTTTCAACGGCGGTGAGGGCATTCACTGGGGCCAGGACGATCTCTACTTCACCGCCAAGGATGGCGGGGTGATCAAACGCGGCCAGATGTTCCGCTATGTCCCGAGTGGCGATGGCGAGACCGGCCGCCTCCAGCTGTTCCTGGAATCGGCCAATGAAAAGGTCTGGAACATGGGCGACAACCTGACCGCCGCGCCGTGGGGGCATCTGGCGGTGTGCGAGGACAACTATTCCGCCGAGATCAAGAACCACCTGAAGGGCGTCACGCCTGAGGGGCAGGTCTATACCATCGGGCGCAATGTGTTTCGCGGTAACTCCGAACTGGCGGGATGCTGTTTCTCGCCCGATGCCTCGGTCCTGTTCGTCAACATCCAGTATCCCGGCGTGACCCTGGCCATCACTGGGCCATGGGATCGGGTGAGCGAAGCCGCCGCCACATAACTTCGTGTTTCGTGGACCGGTCGGCGGGGTGACACCTTAACCATTTGCCGGGCACAACAGCTTCATGTTCCGATTCCGGCTGAAGTCTGGCTGTCCCGAATGAAACGTGCCCGCCGCGCTCGCATCGTTGCCACCCTGGGGCCAGCCAGCCGGTCGCCCGGTCAGGTCAGGGCCCTGGCAGAGGCGGGGGCCGATGTCTTTCGCTTGAACTTCAGCCATGGCTCGCATGAGGATCATGCGGCGGCCCTGAAGGCCGTGCGGNGGGCGGAAATCGCCCTGAAGCGGCCCCTGGGTGTGCTGGCGGACCTGCAAGGGCCCAAGCTTCGGCTGGGACGCTTTGCCGATACCGAGATCGGGGTGGCCCCCGGACATCGGATGCGGCTGGACCTGGACCCGACACCGGGCGACATCAACCGGGTTCAAATGCCCCACCCGGAGATCTTCAAGGCGCTGCGCCCCGGCATGGCTCTGCTGATCGACGATGGGCGCGTGCGCCTGCGGGTCGTGGACCGGGCCGATGACTGGGCCGAGGTCGAGGTCGAAAGCGGCTCCAAGCTGTCCGACCGCAAGGGTGTCGCCGCACCCGACTGTGCCATTGCCGTCTCGGCCCTGACGCCCAAGGACCGCGAGGACCTGGCCTTTGCCCTTCGGATCGGCGTTGACTGGGTGGCGCTCAGTTTCGTGCAGAAGGCCGACGATATGGCCGAGCTGCGCAAGCTGGTGCGGGGCAAGGCGGCCTGCCTGGCCAAGATCGAANAGCCCCAGGCGCTGCAGCACCTGGAATCCATCCTCGACTACTGCGACGGTGTGATGGTGGCCCGCGGCGATCTGGGGGTTGAGCTGAACCCCGAAGATGTGCCGATCGCGCAAAAGCAGATCCTGCGTGCGGCCCGTCAGCGCGGCGTTCCTGCCATCGTCGCCACCCAGATGCTGGAAAGCATGACCACCGCCCCGGCCCCGACGCGGGCCGAGGCATCGGACGTGGCCAATGCCGCCTATGAGNGGGCCGATGCCCTGATGCTGTCGGCGGAAACGGCGTCCGGCCAATATCCGATCGAGGCCGTCACAGTCATGAGCCGGATCATCGAGCGGGTCGAGGACGATCCCCTGTGGCCCAGCTTGATGGACGCCGAACACGCCGGAATGGCCGACAAGGACGCCGATGCCCTGGTGGCGGCGGCCCGCAAGGCGTCCGAAGCGCAGTCGACGGCCTGCGTTGTCGTGTTCACCACCACCGGCGGCACCGCCCGGCGCATGGCCCGCGAGCGCNCCCTGTTGCCCGTGCTGGCCCTGACGCCCGAGCCGGAAACGGCCCGCCGCCTGGCCCTGGTCTGGGGGCTGGAAAGCCGCCTGTCGAAAGAGCCGACCTCGCTGGAGGACGTGACCGAGGATGCCGTCAACAGCGCCGTCCGGTATGGCCTGGCCGAGCCGGGCCAGCGCATCCTGATCCTGGCGGGGACGCCGTTCGGCGCTCCGNGGGCTGCGAATCTGCTGCGTTTGGCCCATGCTCCGGCCAAGGCGGGGAAGAAGTAGCACCCATTCCGGGCACAGCCGCCGACGCAATACCCAAACGACCATGATCAAATACATCGGCTCAAAACGCGCGCTTCTGACCCAAGTCACAGCGGCCATCTCGGCGGCTCTGCCTCGGGGCGGGCGGGTCTGTGATCTGTTCAGCGGGTCGGCTCGGGTCGGCCATGCCCTGAAGCGAGAGGGGTTCGAGGTCTGGGCCAATGACCTGAACGCCTATGCCCATGTGCTGGCCACCTGTTACGTTCAGGCTGATGCCGACCGCTGGCAGGGACCGGCGGAGCGCCTCTTGGCCGAACTGGCGACCGTGGCCCCAGAAGCGGGCTGGTTCACCAAAGCCATGTGTGAAGACGCCCGCTATTTCCACCCGGACAATGGGGCCCGCATCGACGCCATTCGCGAGCGGATCGCCGACCTGGCCCTGGAGCCGGAGCTGGAGGCCATCGCCCTGACCAGCCTGATGCAGGCCGCCGACCGGGTCGATTCCACCGCCGGGGTTCAGATGGCCTATATGAAACAGTGGGCCCCGCGGGCGCTGAAGCCGCTTCAGCTGCGCATGCCGGAGATCCTGCCGGGGCCGGGCCGGGCCACGCGGGCCGATGCGGTGGGACTGGCCCCTGAGATTGAGGCGGATCTCGTTTATCTGGACCCGCCGTACAATCAGCACTCCTACTTGGGCAACTACCACGTCTGGGAAAGCCTGGTGCTGTGGGACAAGCCAGAGACTTATGGCATCGCCAACAAGCGGGTCGATGTGAAGACGCGCAAGTCCGCCTTCAACTCCAAGCCCGGCATCGGCCCGGCCCTGCAGGCGGTGATCGAGGGTGNNAAGGCCCCCAACCTGGTCGTGTCCTTCAATGATGAGGGCTATCTGAGCCGCGATCAGCTGACCGAGATGCTGTCGGCGCGGGGGCAGGTGCAGGTCATTGAAATCGACCACAGCCGCTATGTCGGGGCCCGCATTGGCATCCACAATCCGCAAGGTGAGAAGGTCGGGACGGTGGGGAGGCTGAGAAATGTCGAATACCTGTTTGTGGTCAGCGACCGCCGCGTCGAACTGGCAGCGTGAGGTGGCGACCGGCCCTCTTCGCGGAACGGGGGACGGAGCAGTTCGTTCTTCCGGTCATGGCTGAAATTGATCCACCAACAACGGGCGAGGAGCTTGCCATCGCCGGGCTCGAACCGGTGGCCCGGCCAGAGCGGTCGCCGGTCGCCTGGCGTCGTTCTGATCCGGATGTCGTCGTGGCATGGAAGCCTCCGTCTGCGGCCCGCCTGGATGCCCGCCCGGCCAATGATGCGGAAGGTCAGGCGGGCAGCCCCTCGTTTGGTCGCCGCGAGATTGCGCCCGGCGACATCCGAAAACTGGACATCGACCCCACGACCGCCTCAGATCGCCGCTGGATTGGCTGGGTCATTGCCGGGGCCGGAGCGTTGATCGCGGCCCTGCTCGGGATGATGGCTGGGGTGTTCTGGCGCTTTAATGCCCAGAAGGCATGACTGGTGATGGAGTCACATCGGCGCTAAACTTGGCCCATGCTGACACAGATCCTTGCCGCCGCCGTGTTGTCGCTGACTCCGCTTCAGGATCCTGACTGTGCCCGTCCGGGGATTGTCGCACCTTTGCGTTCACCCTCAAGACGGGGGCGAGAGCGAAACCTATCGGCGAGGCGAACCACTGCCCTGGGTCACACCGAATGGTCGGTTGTTCATTGTTCCCGGCGAGTCCGTTGAGATCAGGCTGGATGAGCAGGGTGCGATCTCAGTCGTTTCCAGCCAGCCGGCCAGCGATGTCCTGACCCCTTCCATCGCCGCGAACCTTGTTGCCACCTTTTTGCCCGGCGGGGTTGGCGAGGGAGCGACGGAGCGCGATGTCATACCGCTGAGCAACATGGAAAAGCCGGTTCCTCCCAGCCCGGGCACGCTGCGTGTTTCCTTCATTCAGGCCCCTGGTAGGGAAGACATGATCCTGGTGATCCAGAGCGGCCTGGAAGCCCGGGTTCGATATGACGCGGCCATGATGGTCGCTGGGCAAGAGGGGTTGGGTTGGGCGCAAACCTCCGTTTGCCGGGTAATGCCGTCGCTGCTGGCGTTCGAGCATTGGCCGTTTCCAATCTATGCCCTGCACCTTGGGGGTTTCCGTCTGGAGCCAGATGCGCCAGCGCGCGAAATGGTCTGTGAATAGAGCGGACCATACAAAACCGGGATGTGTTCAGACCGGCAGCATCAGGTTTCTCAACGGGGCCCAGCTGAGGCGGTGCTCAGGGCAGGGACCTAAGCGTTGCAGGGCCGCCATATGGGCCGCCGCGCCATAGCCCTTGTGTTTGGCAAAGCCATAGCCGGGATACTGGGCATCCAGCGCCGTCATGTGCCGGTCGCGCGCCACCTTGGCCAGGATGGAGGCCGCCGCGATCGACAGCGACAGGCTGTCCCCCTTGATCAGGGTCGTGACCGGGCAGGGCAGGGCAAAGCGATAGTTGCCGTCCACCAGGGCATGGGCCGGGGCCACCGACATCGCCGCCACCGCCCGCTGCATGGCCAGCTCGGTGGCCTTCAGGATATTGAGCTGGTCGATCTCCTGAGCCGAGGCAAAGCCGACACCCCAGCTAAGCGCCTGGGCCATGATCAGCGGCTCCAGCGCCTCACGCCGCCGCTCGGTCAGGGCCTTGGAATCGGCGATGCCGTCCGGGATGCGGGCCGGGTCCAGAATGACCGCCGCCGCCGTCACCGGCCCCGCAATCGGCCCCCGCCCAGCTTCATCCACCCCGCAGACGGGGCCAGAGACCGAGCGGGCCAGCCGGGTCTCATGATCGAGGGTTGTGAGGGGTTTGGCGGTGGTCACGGTCAGGTCAGAAGGACAGGCAGCCACAAAGCGATCTGCACCCCAACAAGGCCTGCGCCTTGTAACGCGACCCAACGCCAGCAGGACCTGTAGTGAGTTCCATCAGGAACATAGATCTGTATTTTCGGCGAACTCGAAACCACTTTCGAGGGGTCCATCCCAGTGGGGTCTCCTGATCATCGGCACCGCTCCGGCTATTGACCAGCCTGATGATCTCAAATCCCACCGCATTTCCCCGCACGGTCGCGTAAATAGCGACGGCAACGCCTACGGCACCGACTGCAAGCGACAAGGTCTGCAATGACATGACGGCAAACCTAACCAATCCTGGGGTTGTGCCAAACGCGGGCCGCATCAAGTGCCGCGGTCGCCGACAGATACTACTCTGCCTTCTTGACCTCCCCATGCCGGTGGCAGCTGGTCTGGTGGTCGTTGACCATCCCCACCGCCTGCATGAAGGCATAGACGATGACCGGGCCGCAGAAGTTGAAGCCGCGCTTTTTCAGGGCCTTGGCCATGGCGACGGACTCTTCCGTCTGGGTCGGGGCGTCGCGGAAGTTGGCCCAGCGATTCTGGATCGGAGCACCGCCGACGAAGCTCCACAGCCAGGCGGAGAAGTCCTCACCCTCATCGCGCATCTGCACCCAGATGCGGGCCCTGCTGATGGCGGCCATGATCTTGGCGCGGCTGCGGATGATGCGGGCATCGGCCAGCAGGCGCTCGACATCGGCCTCGGTATAGGCGGCGACCGTGTCCGGGTCGAAGTTGTCAAAGGCGTCTCGAATGCCCTCGCGCTTTCGCAGGATGGTGATCCAGGCCAGGCCCGCCTGCATCCCGTCCAGTACCAGCTTTTCCCACAGCGCCCGGGCGTCGTACTCGGGCACGCCCCACTCGGTGTCGTGATAGGCGACATACAGCGGATCGGTCCCGCACCAGCCACAGCGCCCCTCAGCCTTGGTCGAATCGCTCATGGCCCATCATGGCCTGCCGCTGTCAGGTCTGAAAAGTCGTAGCCTTACCCCCGTTCGTGGCATTAGCTTTGGCCTGTGGAAAGAGGGAGCCTTCCATGATCCGCCAGATTCGCCATCTGCTGGGTGCCGTTGCCGCCGTCACCGTTGGCATGTGCATTGTGTCCGGGCCTGTGCTGGCGCAGGAGGCCACGCCGGTTCAGGTCGCCCTGAACCCTGTTAGCCTGGAAGCTGTGGCCAACGCCCTCGACACGGGCGATCTGGAAACCCTGCGGCAAGCGTCACAGGACCGGGCCCTGCTGGACCAGCTGGCCGCATCCAGTCCCGATACCCTGATAGAGTTTCAGCTGGCCCTGGCCGGGGCCTATGCCGATGCGGGCCTGAAACAGGATGCGATTGAGGCCTATCAGCAGGCCCTTGTCTCCATCCTGAGGTTCCGGGGCCAGGGCGATTTGTCGATGGCCGAACCGATGGAAGCCATCGCGCGGCTGGCCGAGTCGCCATCAGAGAAAGCCCGCTGGTTCAGCACCGCCTTCGACATCCGTGAGCGGGTCTGGGGCGCGACCAATCCGAATCTGGATCCCTATCGCGACCAGGCCAATGCGGCCCGTCGGGTGGTGGGGCAGGCGGCCTATGAGCGTCCCGAGGGCACCCGCGCGGGGAGGTCAACTTCGATCTGGTGAATGTCTTCTATGCGACGCACCGCGTGCCGACCGGACGAACCACACCGGCCGATGCCTTCGGCGGCGAGCGGGGAGCCATGTCCTATGGCACAGCCGAGGTCAGCGTGCCGCGCGACCGCGCCCGAGGCGAGATCNCGCGGCCGTCGATCTGGTCGTTCGAGTTCCGCGCCGACCCCAACAAGCACATGATCCTGAATTCGATCACGCCCATCTCCGACAGCGACCGTTTCTTTGCCGACGTGGCGAATACCCTTGATGGGACCCGGCGACGCGAAGCCTTTGTTTTCGTCCATGGCTACAACACCTCGTTTGAGGGCGCATTGATCCGCACGGCTCAGTTGGCGGTGGACATGAACCTGGACGGGNCGCCGATCCTCTACTCCTGGCCGTCACGGGCGTCGCTGCTGGGTTATTCGGCGGATACCCGCACGGTGGCCGATACGGCCATGCTGGATGACGTTGCGGCCTTCCTGACTCAGGTGGCCGAGCGCACCGGGGCCGAGCGGGTGCATTTGGTGGCGCATTCGATGGGCAACCGCGTCATGATGCGGGCCTTGGACCGGATTGCCGCCCAAAGAGCTGGGCAACGCNCCCTGTTCGATGAAGTTGTTCTGGCCGCAGCGGATGTGGGCGTGGACGAGTTCGCCGAGACCTTGCCGCGCATCACACCGACGGGACAGCGGTTCACGCTCTATGCCTCGGGTCGGGACCGGGCCTTGCAGATTTCCGAACAGGTCAACCGCATGCGCCGCGCCGGCGATGCCCGCACCATTATGGTTGCGGACGGTCTGCAGACGGTCGACACAACGGCGGCGTCGGGTGGCCTGCTGGGCCATGATGACTTCGCCGGCAGCGCCCTGGCTGACTTCCGTGCGGTGATGTGGCTGTCACTGGCCCCGGAACAGCGCTGTGTCCTGGAGACCGAACAGGCAGCCCAGGGTGGTCGCTACTGGACCTTTGGCAGCGGTTGCCCCGAAACCGAGTTTGACGAGGCGGCCCAGCTGGTGCGGGCGGAGGGCACCGTCGACCTGGCGATGGACAAGATCCGCTCGCAGCTGACGGAGGCGACGACCGAGACGCGGGCGGTGCTGTTACGCAAGCGGGACCGCCTGGCAGAAATGTTCGGCATCACTCCGACGCAGACGGGAGCGGTATCCAGACCGGCGGTCTAGCCGTAACGGCCTGACCCTCGACCGTCAGGTTTCCTGCCATCCGGTCCAGGCGCATCAGGGCCATGGCGAGATCGCCCGTCTGGTGGGTGATCACCCCGGCCCGTAGGGTGCCGTTCATGACTTCGGCTCCGGCCGTCACCTGTGATGCAACCCGCAACGGCAGCATGCGCGACTTGACGGTGCCACGTCGCTTCATGCGCGAGGTCGTCTCCTGGCCGACAAAACAGCCCTTGGCGAAGTCAATGCCGTTGAGCAGGTCGAAATTGGCTTCGATCGGATAGGTGCTGTCATCAGGCCAGTCCGCCGGACCCGGCACACCGCGCCCGAGGCACCAGTGATCGTACGCGGCCTCGGTTGACGCCGCAGCCGGCCCAGGCCCATAGGCGCGATAGCCCAGTTCCCCTGGNCGTGGATCGCGCGCCAGGACTTCGCTTGGGCCGCCCCACAGGNNGTACACCGGGCGGTCATCGACCTGAATCTCGATCTGGGATCGGAGTTTGTAGAGGCCCAGCCTTTGTGCCAGCGCCTCACGGCGGTCGGCTGCCACATCCAGCAGGACACCGTCGTCCAGCCCGAGCAGGAACAGGTCGAACAGCAACCGACCGGGCGGGCTGAGCAGGGCACCGAAGCGCAGCTCACCGGGGGCGAGCGTGGTCACGTCCTGCGTCAGCAATCCTTGCAGGAAATCACGGGCGGCGGGACCCGAAACCCGGACACACCCGCGGCTGGCGAGCAAGGCGACAGAAGGCATCATGCTGCCAACATAGGCAGCCCGACCCAACCTTTCCACATCGCGCAGAAATGGCAGGAATCGTGTAGGATGGCTTTGCCATGCTGGCTCGCTTTCCTATCCTCTACATCGCCGAAAAGGACCCGAGCGAGGCCCTGCTGTCCTGCGGCATCCTGGCCTATCTGGTGGAGGCGATGCCGCAGGCGACCTTCACGATCGTGGGTTCGCCCCAGAGTGCGCCGCTGTTTGCCGATACGCCGCGCCTGACCCGCCTGATCACCTTTCGAGGCGCGGGTCGGCTGGATTGGCTGGGCCTGTGGAACCAGGTGCGCCAAACCCGTTGGGGGCTTGTGGTCGACCTGCGCGGCTCGGCCCTGTCCGGCAAGTTGAAGCGCCAGCGCNGCGCGGTGCGCAGCGGAGCCGTCGATCCGTCCCTTCACGCAGTTGAGCAGGCTGCGCAGATCCTGGCGCTGGACGAGGTGCCAGCGCCGAAGTTGTTCCTGTCGGACCAGACCCGAGCCCTGGCCGATGCGCGGATTCCAGCGACGGATGGTCCCCTGTTGGCGCTGGCCCCGGGGCATCCCTGGATGGGTGGCCAGTGGCCGGGCGGTCGCTATGCACAGGCGATCCAGCCACTTCTAGCCGAAGATGGCCCCCTGGCTGGCGGACGCGTGATGTTGGTGGGGCCACCGCTGGACCGGGATACGGTCAATGCCATCCGCTCGGTCATCCCGCGCCAGCGCCTGCTGGAGTTGCAGGGGCAAATGGAGCCCCTGGTCTGCGCCGCTGCCCTGTCGCGGGCCCAGCTCTACATCGGCCCGGATTCCCTTTGGACCCATCTGGCCGCCGGCGTCGGGGTGCCCGTGGTCGCTCTGTTCGGACCGACCGATGACCGGCTGCGCGGCCCCTGGAGCGGCAAGGTCGTGCGTGGCCCGCGCTCCCTCGAGGAGCACCGCAAACTGGACCCCAGAGGCGACCAGGCCCTGCCGCACCTGCACGATATCTCGCCGGAGCGCGTCACCAAGGCGGCTCGCAAGCTGTTGTCGCAACTGGCGGCCTGAGCCGCTATGAGTGCCNCCATGAGCCAGACATTTGACCTGATCGTTCGCGGCGGCGAAGTCGCTAACCATGCCGGGCGCGGCCCCGCCGATGTCGGGGTGCGCGAGGGCAAGATCGCCGTCATTGGCGACCTCAGCCAGGCCTCTGGGGCCGAACTGGTGGACGCTTCAGGTCTGACGGTGCTGCCCGGCGTCATCGACACCCAGGTCCACTTCCGCGAGCCGGGGCTGGAATGGAAGGAAGATCTGGAAACCGGCAGTGCGNCGGCGGCCCTGGGCGGAGTGGTGGCGGTGTTCGAAATGCCCAACACCAATCCCAATACGACCGACCCGGACACCTTTGCCGACAAGCTGAACCGGGCGAGGGACCGGATGTGGACCGACCATGCCTTCTATGTCGGGGGCACCCACGCAAATGCGGCGTTCCTGGCCGATCTGGAGCGGCTGCCCGGCTGCTGCGGGGTCAAGGTGTTCATGGGGGCCTCGACCGGCGACCTGCTGATCGCGGACGACGACGGGGTGCGAAAGGTGCTGTCCATGGTCAACCGCCGGGCCACCTTCCATTCAGAGGACGAATACAGGCTGGCCGAGCGGCGCGAGCTGGCGCGGCTTGGCGACTGGACCAGCCATCCCGTGGTGCGCGACGCCCAGTCCGCCCTGCAGTCGACCGAGCGGCTGGTGCGCCTGGCGCGAGAGGCGCGCNGGATCCATGTGCTGCACGTGTCCACCGCCGAGGAGATCGATTTCCTGGCCCAACACCGCGATATCGCCACGGTTGAGGTCACGCCGCAGCATGTGACGCTGGACGGGGACGAGGCCTACGAACGGCTCAAGGGGCTGGCGCAGATGAACCCTCCGATCCGCAACCGGCATCACATCGAGGGGCTGTGGCGCGGGCTGCAGCAGGGCGTGGTCGATGTGCTGGGCTCGGACCATGCGCCCCATACGCTGGAGGAAAAGGCCAAGCCCTATCCGGCCTCGCCCTCGGGTATGCCAGGGNTGCAGACCCTGGTGCCGGTCATGCTGACCCATGTGGCCAAGGGGCGTATGACGCTGGAGCGGTTCATCGACCTGACCAGCGCCGGGGCCCAGCGGGTGTTCGGCACAGCGGGCAAGGGACGTATGGCCGAAGGCTATGACGCCGACCTGACGATCGTGGACCTAAAGGCCCGGTGCACCATCACCCACGATCAGCAGGCCAGTCGTTGCGGCTGGACCNCCTTCGACGGCTTCGAAGCTCAGGGCTGGCCCATGGCCACCATCGTGCGCGGCCGGGTGGTCATGCGCGACGGCGAGCTGATCGGTCAGGCGCATGGCCACCCAGTGCGGTTCATGGAGACGCTTGGAGCCTGACCGGTTCAGGGCATCCGATCCAGAATGAAGTTTGAGACCGTCGAGGCGACTCCGTCTGCCAGCGGCAGGCTCGGGTCCATATAGGTGGCGATATTGGCCTGACGCTCGGCGGGGGCGGTCTTGAGCATATGATTGACTCCCGGCCAAAGGACCAGTGACGCACCCGGTTGTGCCTGGGCCATACGGCGGGCATCCATCTCGGTGGTTTGCAGATCCGTCAGACCCTGGGCGACCAGCACCCGACCCTGCCAGCGCCAGATCAGTTCAGCCGGGTCCAGCGCCAGCCAGGAGATCAGATAGGGCTGAACTGATGGGCGTAGCAGGCTCGTCAGAGCTGCCGGNGGATTTGCCACGGTGCGTCCGGCTTCCAGCTCGGCCAGGGTGTCATAGGCTTCGGTCTTGAGAGGCTCAGGCAGGCTGGCGAGTTGTTCGCGCAGCACATCCCCGGCGGGACGACCTGCACCGGACAAGAGCACCAGGCCACAGACCCGGCGCGGTTCCTGATTGGCGGCGGCCAGGGCAACCAGCGCCCCNTCGCTATGGCCAATCAGCCAGGCGCAAGGCTGGCCGGTTTCCTGGGCCGCGCGAATGGCCCAGGCGACGGCATCGTTGACATATGCATCGAAGCGCAAATCGGGCTCGGACGGCCCCGCAGCGGCACTCCCACCAAGGCCGCGCTTGTCGATGCGAGCGGTCGCAATGCCGTCCTGGGCCAACGCCTCGGCCAGTAGGCGGTAGGTCGACGCTTGGATACCAAGCGGGGCGCTGTTGCCATCGCGATCAGTTGGGCCGGAGCCGGGCAGAATGACCGCAGCTGCGCTCGTGCCTTGCGTCGGCTGCAGCCAGGTTCCACGCAGGGTCCCGGTCGGGGTGACGACCTCAATGGGGGACGACTGGGCGGGTGCTGGCGGGTGCGGGGCGGAATGGGGGCGGACTGTAGGACGGGATGCACGACGATGGGCGGCGGTGCCGGACCACCTGGGGCGTCGACAGGAGTGCGGCACTGAGAACGAGAGCAAGCATGGAAGTCTCCTTTCAGAAACGGGGTCAGAAGGGTTGGCGGTCCGGGTCGGTGCGCCACACCCGCCAGCTTTCAAAGATGCTGAGCACGGCGGCGGCGATGACGGCAGAGATCAAGGTGATGAAGCCGGACGGCTGGGGCACGAAGCCGCAGGTCAAGAGGCCCACCAGACCGATCAGAAAGAACAGCCGCCCGGCCAGCCGGTTCGACCGGTCCCAGGCCCGGCGGCTCTTGTAGGTCCAGGGGGTGCGGACCCCNATTACNGGATTGGGCGGCACCCGGCCGAGGTAGGCCCCGATGATGAGGAACAGCAGGCTGAGCCCGGCCATCGGCAGCACCAGGCTAAGGCTCAGAACCTGGCCTAGCATGGTCGAAGCCATGAAGGCCGTCACCGCTGTCAGCGTGACCAGGATCAAGAGTTGGCTGAGGCGCAGGCCCCTGGCCCGAGCGGGGTCATGTGCGCGGGGCACAAACCAGCCGATTCCTCCGCCGATGAGGGCCAGCATTGCTCCTATGAACCCTATGGTGGCCCCCACCTCAAAGCGGCTGCCATAACGATCCACCTGGCCATTCAGTCCCCAGTGGACTGGCATCACCACATCAGGTCCGGCGACGGCAATCCCGGCACCGAGGGCGATGATAATCAGGCCTACACCGATGCAGGCGGTGTCGGTCAAAGTCGGGAAGCGTTGGGTCAAGACTTGGTCTCCTTCGAACCGGTGCCGGACAGCGCCATCAGAAAGCCGATTGCTTCCTCAACCGCTGAGATTTCAAGCCGGTAGCGGATGCTCTGGCCGTCGCGCTCCGGCGAGACCAGATGGGCTTCCTTCAGGGCATTGAGGTGGCCGGTCACCGTCGGCCAGCTCAGATCGGGAAAGGCCGCCGCGATGTCGCCGGACGTCATCGGGCCGGGCCGCAGCATCTCGATGATACGTCGGCGGACCGGGTGTGACAGGGCCTTGAACAGGGTATTCATAGGGAGAACCCTAATTAGGAATAATCCTAATTACAACCCCTATTGACGCGTGCCCGATCTTTGGATGGGCCGTGGCCTTAGTTTCCGGTGGCGGCACCGTCGGTGACGATCTCTTTCATGGCCGATTGCAGATAGTTCTGCGGCCCCATCAGCTCGATCAGCTTGTGCTGGTTTTCCAGGAAGTCGATGTGCTCTTCGGTGTCGGCCAGAATACGCATCAGAAGGTCGCGGCTGACATAGTCGCGGGCTTCCTCGCACTGGGTCACGGCGGCGGCGGTGGCCTTGCGGCTGTCCAGCTCCAATTGCAGGTCCGCCCCCAGACATTCGATCGGGTCCTCGCCCAGCTTGAGCTTGTGCAGATCCTGCAGGTTGGGCAGGCCGTCCAGGAACAGGATGCGTTTGATGAGCATGTCGGCATGCTTCATCTCGCCGATCGATTCTTCGTAGATCACGTTGCCCAGGTGGGCCAAACCCCAGCTTTCGAACATGCGTGCGTGCAGGAAATACTGGTTCACTGCCGTCAGCTCATTGGTCAGGATCGCATTGAGCGTCTTGATGATCGCAGCGTCGCCCTTCATGGCCCGAATCCTCGTCTGGCGGTGAATGAGGGCGTCATAGCACGCAATTGGCCGCTGTGCTCATTTGCGAGCCTTTATCAGCCTATTGATTTTGCGAGTAAATATCGCTTGCAGGCGCCGTTCGTTACTCGGCGGCGATGGCGTAGGCCGCTTGGGCGTCCTGGATCATCTCGCGCATTTCACAAACGCATTTGGCGCACTGGGCCTGGCACTGGTGGTGCGTGAAGATGTCGCGCGCCGCTGGGCCCCGGCATCAATGGCCACCGCCACGTCACGCTTTCTCAGACCATTGCAGTTGCAGACATACACGGCAGGAAGGGCCCGCTGAGATTGATAATGGTTCTCTATAGCACGCATCAAGGCGATTGCAAATCGTTCGCAGTGGATACGCATTGACCTGGCCCCGGCTACGCCGCACGACGCGGCCATGGCCAAGACCCTCAAGCTACTCCGCGTCCGCCCTGTCGGCTGTATCTAATCACGCCGCCGGTGATTGCGGATCTGGGCGCGTTTGCCGAGACATTGAAGGTCGCCCTGGCCGCAGGGGATGTGGCTGCGCTGCAGATACGTCTGAAGCCCGCCAGCCATGACCAGATTGGCGATGCGGTCATGACCCTGGCCCCCTGTGCCNGGGCGTATGACGTGGCCGTCATCCTCAACGATTTCCCCGACCTGGCGCGGCGTCTGGGCTGTGACGGGGTGCATGTGGGCCAGACTGATACCAGCGTGGCCGAGGCACGTCGGCTCATGGGGCCCGATGGCATTGTCGGGGCGACCTGCCACGACAGCCGCCACCTGGCCATGGAGGCGGCCGAGGCCGGGGCCGACTATGTCGCCTTCGGAGCCTTCTATCCGACCCAGACCAAGCAGACGGTGCACCGACCGGAGCCGGACATCCTGTCCATCTGGCAGGAGACGATGGAGGTGCCGTGCGTCGCCATTGGCGGCATCACCCCGGCGAATGCCGCANCCCTGATAGCCGCCGGGGCGGACTTTCTGGCCGTGTCGNGGGCAGTCTGGGACGCGCCCAGCGGCCCCGCAGAGGCGGTTGGGGCGTTCAATCGGCTGATGCAGGTGCGCTAGGGCAAGTGGCCCAGGCCTCCATCAATTTTGACGCGCCCTAGCCTGGCCGCTGCACCCCGTCTCGTTGCCCTCAGACCCATCCAATCCGGTCCGGGCGGTCATTTGCTCCAGAGCCGTTCAGAGCTTCTTTAGGAGACGAGAGGATAGTCGATCCCAATCGCGTTTGAGTTGGTTATCGATATGTCCCACTGCCCGCCGCTGGATCGAGACGCGCTTTCTCGCGAGGCGATTGAGCCAACGCGCGCCACGGTGGCGGCGCGCCCGACCAAGGGACCGGTCAGGACTTTCAAATCCTGGGGTGACAGCGCCGTCGCTCCGGTCCTGTCCATGATGGTGGTCGTTGTCCTGGCGGTGCTGTGCATTACCCTGACCCGCAGTGTCGGTCTGGTCGCGGCCCTGTGGGTGGCGGGCGGTGTCGCGGCGGCGGCGTGGCTGCGCTTCAGCCGTTCGCGCGAGCAGGATCTGATGTTCGGCCTGTGTTCGGCGGTAGCCTTCCTGACGGCCAACCTGATGGTCGGCAATCCGCAAATCGTGTCGCTGAGCTTCACAATCGCCAACATGCTGGAGGTGGTGTGCCTGGTTTGGCTGGGACGCACCTTTGTGCCGCATCAACAGGTCAATNCCGTGCGGGGGCAGTTCGGCTATCTGGTTGCTGCCGGCCTGGCTCCAATCCCGTCGGCGATTTTCATCGTTTCGGTGCTGTCTTTGCTGGGTCAGGCGCAATACCAGGCTCTCAGCATCATGATCTGGTGGAGCAGCCATGCCATCGGCTTTGCGGTCGTTGGAGGCTTTCTGCTGTCCCTGAAGCCCGCGTTTGCCGATATCTTGCGCCGTCCTGCCCGGTTGCTGGAAGCCGCTGGCCTGCTGCTGCTGCTCCTGGCGACCTGCTATCTGATCTTCTTCCGGCTGGGTCTGGATTCCGCCTTCTTGATCCTGCCGGTCCTGGCCCTGACGGCCGTGCGCTTCCGGGTTGCGGGTGTCTGCCTGGCCTTGCTGCTCGTGGTGGGCTTCGCTGTGGTCGGCACCCTGCATGGACATGGTNTCAAATTTGGCGGGCTTCAGGATCCGTCGGCCAAGGTGGCGGTAACGCTGATCCTGCTGACGTTGGGCTGCTTGCCGGTGTCGCTGCTGGCGGCCCTGCTGAACGACAACGAACGTCTGGCGCGCAAGGAACGACTGGCGCGTGACAAGGCAGAGCGCGCCTCGGAGGCCAAGTCGCGCCTGCTGGCCAATGTCGCCCACGAGATCAAAAGCCCGATCACCGGCGTCATCGGTCTGGCCCAACTGTGGAAGGAAGGTCGGGTTCCCGCCTCGGGCAATGGTCGTGACGACATGGCCGATATGCTCCTGAAAACGGCCCGTCAGATTGAATCGCTGTCCAATGATCTGCTGGACATGGCCCGGGCCGAGGCTGGCATGATCCGGGTCGAGCCGCGCCAGATGGATGCGCGAATCCTGCTGGAGGATGTGGCCAGTGCCCTCAGCCTGCGTGCCGATGCGTCGGCGCTGGACATCCGCATCGAGGCCCCACCGACCCTGCCGGTCATGGCCGATCCCCAGCGACTGGGCCAGATCATGACCAATCTGGCGGTAAACGCCGTGAAATACGGGGCCAGCGGAGGATCGGTGATTCTGCAGGGTGTGGTCGAGCGCGACCGCGCACGCCTGAGCGTGATCGACGCGGGACCGGGCCTGTCGCCGGAGAAACAGGCCGAGCTGTTCGAACCGTTCAATCGCCTGGGCATGGAACGCTCGACCATCGAAGGGCACGGCATTGGCCTGGCCGCCGCGCGCCGGCTAGTGGAACTGCAAAACGGAGCCATTGGCGTGGAGTCCGCGCCCGGCGAGNGGGCAGAGTTCTGGGTTGAGCTGCCCGCCGCCTGATCCGGCCTGCGCACGCCGTCACCCATTCAACAGGTGGCTCCGACGTGGGGCAAACAGGCCCCCTAAGACCGCACCTTGGGCCAGGCGCCATTTCCGTGGCACAATGCCCCCGTTGCGTCAGGATCAGGATGGGATGCTGAAAGGGTCAGCATCGGCCGAAGGACTGGTCTGGTTCTTGCTGATGGAGCCGACGGCGTCCCTGATTGTGGCAGCGGCCGCTGTTGGAGCTGGTGTCCAGTCCGGTGACGGGCACCCGATTTCGGGATGGATTGATGAAACGCGCTGCTTTTGCCTCAATGACGGTTTTGGGTCTGGCGGTCGGGGTGCTGGCGGCGGGCGCGGCCCAGGCCCAGTCGCGCTCAGCCGAAGACATCACCCGTAGCCTGAACAGCGGCCCCTGTAGCCTATCCGACCCCGACCCCGACCCCGACCCCGGCCCCGGCCCCGACCATGGCCCCACGATCCCAGCCGCCCGCTGCGGCACCGATGCCCTATGCGCCGGCTCAGCCCTATCCTCAGCCTCAGCCCGAGGCCCCCACACCAGTTTCAGCTCCAGCTCCAGCCCTTCGCCTTCCGGCTGCACGAACCGGTCCGACAGCCCCGCCATCCGCGATGCCCTATGCGCCGCGGGGTCCAGTTCCGGGCGCAGCCCCGCCGCCAGCTCCCGGATGACCGCCCCCTGGCACCGCCAAGTGCGGCCCCAAGCCCGTCCCCGAATCCCGCACCGAATCCAGCGGTCGGCGCACCTGCAGCTCCGCGCCCGATGGGTCAGCCGCGCCCGCAACCTCAGCCGCAGCCGGTGCCGGTGGCCCCCGCGGTGTGCCCGCCACGGACCTGCCCCCGCCGGCAGCCCCGCCGAGCTATCACGTTCTGACCAACGAAGAATACATGGCCTTGCCGTTCACCGCCGATATCCCGTCGGGGCTGGAGATCGGCATGGGGCGGCCCGGTCCGGACTTCACCATCTTCTCGATCCGGCGCAATGGCGTGTCCCTGGTGATGATCTTTGCGGGCACCTCTTCGCAGTTCCCGATCTATGACGGTGATCTGGTCCAGGCCGGTGGACGCAGCACANCCGTTGTCAACGAGGACGGACGCCGGGTCGCGCTGGAACATCTGTTCGAGGCANCCGACGGCCCCCAGGAAATCCATGTCTGGGTCGCCTCGGTTNCAGGGGCTGACCGCCTGCTGGCCGAGCGTATCGCCCAGTCGGTTGACCGGAAATAGGACACCCGCGTTCGGCACGGCCCTTGCATCGATCCGCCTGTGTCCTTCCGGGGGTGGGACATGAACGGTCCTTGCGGGGGCCGGTGATGCCCAGGGGTGCGGCACCTGGTTTCGGCCTGGTTCGGGATTGCGGTCCCGGGCCAGGCTTTTGCTATGTGCAGAGCAGCGGGGCAGGTCGCCGAACTCGCGGTCTAGCCATAACCGGGGTTTTTCTTGGCGCGGCGCAGTGGACGTCCCACACTGGGGGTGGGAGGCACCATCAGATGCGAAAGACCTTGTTTTCTGTGTCCTTGCTGGCCCTTGGGCTGGGCGCACCGGCGGCGGTCGCCGACGCCACGGCCGATCGCGCCCTGCTGGACAGTCTGGACAATCCCAGCGTCTGCGGCCTGCCAGGCGCAGCTATCCAGGACGGAACGCCCGCCGCCAGTATGGTCATGGTCGAAGGATTTGGTGCCGGAGGCTTCNCCGTCGACACGGCCAATCCGGAGGCTCAGGCCTGGTTCAATCACGGGGCCCGGCTGCGCTGGGCGTTCGAGCATACGGAGGCGGTGCGGGCCTTCCAGAAGGCGCGCCTGCTGGATCCCACATGCGGCATGTGCGCCTGGGGCGAGGCCTGGGCCATGGGGCCGAACCTGAACGGCGGCGGCCAGGGCGACGAGACCAACCGCAAGGCCCGCGACATCGTGCGTGAGGCCCGCCGCCTGGCCCGCGATGCCAGCCCGGTGCAGCGCCAGATGATTGAGGCCTTGAACCAGCGCTACTCGGGCCGGGAGAACAGCCGCGCCAAACGCTTTGCCCAGCACATGGATCGTATCGCTCGGTCGCAGGCCGAAAACGTGGCCGCCGCCAATATTGCCGCCGACGCCTGGATGATGCAGGCCAACGAATGGTGGAACGATGACGGCACCGCAGCTGACCCCGGTATCACCCGGGCCATGCAGCTTNTGGAAGGCAACCTGTCGCATGATGCCAACGATCCGNGGGCTATTCACCTCTATATCCACCTGACGGAATGGTCCGATGATCCGCACAAGGCCATTCCGTATGGTGAGCGGCTGGCGGCGCTGGCACCGGGAGCGAGCCATCTGGTGCACATGCCGCCGCACACCTTCTTCCGGGTCGGGCGCTATCGCGATGCCATGATGTCCAACGTCAATGCGGTAGCCCTGGACCAGCGTTACAATGAGCTGGCGGCCCCTCCGGGCGGGGTGTTGGGGATGCCGCTACACGGGCACAACATCCATTTCGGCATGGGCGGAGCCCTGATGTCGGGCGGGGCCGAGCAGGGGTTGATGCTGGCGCACCGGTTCCTGGACACCTATGGCCAGCATCCGCGCATGACCCAGGCCTGGGGTCAGGCGATGGCCAACAATGCCTATGCCAACATCGGTCGCTTTGGATCGCAGGCCGAGGTCGATGCCTTGATTGAGCCCGATGCCGGGCGTCCAGTGCAGCGGGCTGGATGGCGCTATGCCCGGGGCGAGGCGGCAGCGCGCNGCGGCGATGCGGCGGCGGTGCGGGCCGAGGCCGAGGCCATTGCCGGCTTGCGCGAAAGCCTGCCGACCGAGGGACCGGGCAAGTTCACCCGTGACTTCACCGAAGTATTCCAGCGGGTGCTGGAAGGCCGGGCGGCCATGATCGAACGCAATTGGGAAGCGGCCAAAGTCGCCTATGGGCGAGCCGCCGAGATCCAGGGTCAGNGGGAGGAGGGTGGTGATCCGCCGATCATCTGGTTCCCGACCCGGCGCAGCCTGGCTGCGGCCATGTTGGCCTCAGGCGATGCACAAGGTGCGCGTGACAAAATCCTGGAACTGCTCGAGGATTGGCCCAGCGATCCCTACAGCTACTTTGTCCTGGAACAGGCCGAACGTCGGCTGGGAAACACCGCCGCTGCGCAGGAGGCGCGCGAAAAGGGTCGGGTCGAATGGGTGGGCGGCAGCCAGACCCTGGCCTTGGCCTGACGGCACGCCGACGGTCGACTACTGCGCCTTGGCAGCGGCGATGGCCTGATTGACACTTGCCGGATCGATCGTCGATGTCATGCGCCCATTGACGAAGAATGACGGCGTTCCAATCAGCGTCAGGGTCAAGCCTGCGGTCTCCGTATCGGCCAGGCGACGAGCCATCTCCGGCGATCCGGCCAGACGCTGCGCCGCAGCGGGATCAATGCCGTGGCGGGTGAGAATGGCATTGATCGATTCCCCGGTCAGGTTCGGCTCGGCCATCAGGTCGCGGAATACCGGCAGGAACTTGCCCTCAGCGGTCGCAGCCGCCGCTGCATAGGCGGCCAGGTGGGATGGGCCTGTCGGATCACCCCGATCGAGGATCGGCCAGTCTTTGAAGACGAAACGAACGTCCGGATGTTGCTCGACCAGCTGCAACAGGCCAGGTGCCGTTTGTTTGCAGCCGGGACAGCGGAAGTCGTAGAACTCGACCACGGTGACCTTGGCATCGGCGGGTCCAATGACCGCATCANNCCGGGGGGTCAGCATCGCCGGATTGGCCGCGGCCTGGGCGTTGACCCGATCGACCTGTTGCTGGTTCTCGCGCTTGGCCTGGACGAGCTGAGCCTCCTGCAGGATCTCCGGATGCCGCAGCAGTGAGGTCCGCACCGGCCCGGCGAAGCCCAAATACGGCAGGCCAGCCAGCAAAAGGGCCATAACCGCGATTCCAAGGGTCACATACGGCAGCCAACGCTCGTTTCCGGCGCTCGGGGCAGATGCCTGCGGGCCTTGCTGTCGGCGTCTGTCGGATCGCTCATGGTGGGCCCTTGGATGTCTGGACGTCAGTTGTTGACCGGAGTGATGACCGGTTGGTTAGCCCGATTCCGGCGCTGGGCAGCGTCGATGTCGTCCTGGCTCGCCCCGGTCGACAGCACGATGTCGGTGGCCCGCACCCAGTCGGTCGTGCCGCGCTGCAGATAGTCGCGCGCTCGCATGGCGAACTGCACCGCCTGATCCTCGCGGCCGATGGCAAAATACATCTCGGCCGTAGCCAGGCGGGCCTCGCCCTCCTTTCCCTGGGCCGCGTAGGCCTGGCTCAGCAAACGCCAGCCCATGGAGTTGTCATGCTCGTCCGCAACGGCCCGCCGCAGGTTGAAAATGGCCTCATCGAGTTTGGTCGGGTCATTGGTCTCAATCAGGGCATGGCCCAGGTTGATGCGCAGCAGNGGCGCGTCCGGCATGATCTCGACCGAGCGGCTGTGCGCAGCTATGGCCTCCTGCGGGCGGCCCTCCTCAAACAGGATCTGGCCCTTCAGTTCCCAGAAGTAGGGATTGTTGATGTCGCCTTCGATCAGGGCGTCCACGGCCTCAAGCGCCCTATCGGTCTGGCCGTCACGATACCAGGCAATGGTGCGGGCATAGCGGGCAGGCAGGCTGGTGTCGCTCTCTGGATAGGCCCGGTAAGTATAGCCTGGGGCATCCAGGAAGGCGTGGATCTTGGCTAGGATAAGCGCATGCTGGGCCAGGCGCTCGGGGCTGTCGGGGTGNTCATAGGCCGGGCTCTCGCGAACCAGACGACGCAGGTTCTCGATCCGGTCTGAAGACAAAGGGTGGTTGCGGAAATAGGGATAGCGGCGAGCCTCNGAGAAGATCTCCTGCGAGCGGAAGTTTTCAAAGAACTCGACCAGGCCACGCCCGGACTCGCCGGCCCGGGCCAGGGCGTTGGCGGCGGTGTTATCGGCCTCACCNTCCTGGTGGGTCATGAAGCGCAAGGCGCTGAGGGTGCCGAAATACTGGCTGTTGCCGATCAGGACGGCACCGGCATCAGGCGCTCCGGCGGCGATGGCCAATGCACCCAGCGCCATGGTCATCAGGAAGGGCTGCATGCCGGCCTGCTGGGCACCGTCACGCAGGGTGTGGCGGTTCTTGATGTGGCCAGCCTCGTGGGCGATCACGCCCAGCAGCTGATTGGGGTTCTGGGTGCGCAGGATCAGGCCCGTATTGACCCCNATGATCCGTCCGCGCGTGGCAAAGGCGTTCAGATCATTGTCATTGATCAGAAGGATCTCGATCTCGTCCGGCTCCAGACCCATCGCAGTGAACACGGGGGCGGACCAGTCGTGGATAATGGACTCAATCTCGGTGTCGCGAATGGCGTTCTGGGCTGATGCAGGCGAGGCAAAGGCCAGGGCGACGGTAGCGGCAATGGCCGTCACCAGGGCGCGCGGGGCCAAGCGGGTCTGCCAGGACATGATCATCTCCTTACCGGAACCGCCCCGCTGGCTCAGCTCGCATAGCCGGGCGGTCGGGGGTCAGGACACATCTTGGCACCTGACCCCAGAAATGCGGCGTCAATCGCTCAACCGAGAGATTGCTCACCTCCCATGGCATCGGTGCGCCAGCCCCTACCTGCGCCACCAGCCCTTGCGTTTCGGCTTGTCGGCCGAGGCCGGGATCTGATGCGGATCCTCGGCAATCAGCGTCGCCACGTCGACTTCGGGTCGAGCGGCCGGTTCGGGGTCAGCCGGCGAGGTGGGCGTCGATGCGGTGGCGGCATCGACCTCGATCTCGGTCCCTGAAACTTCAACCGGGGTCGGTTCTTCGGGCACAACCTCCTCCGGCGCAGGCTCGGCCACGACCTCAGCTACGGCGTCGACGGGCGCGTCCACAGCCGGTTGCACCTTTTCGCTGGTTTTGCGCCGAACCCGCCGACGCGGCTTGTCCGCAGGCTCCACCGCCATGGGCGCATCATCGGCCTGGGCCATGGCCAGCCGTTCTGCCTCATTGATCTGGACAGCAACAGCTTCGCTGGGCATGCCTTCGTTGGTGGCGCGGTTCTCGGCTTTGACCAGATTGCCCTCGGCCTCAGGGCCCGTGCGGTCGCGTCCGCGGCCACGGCCCCGCCGACGACGCGGGCGTCGCCCGCCCTCGCTGGCCTCTGCCTGAGCGGCTTCCAGGGTCGTTGGGGTCTCATCGCCATCCTCGGTCAGGGTTGGCCGAGTGACCTCTGGATTGATGGGATCAAACCAGACGTAGGGGTCGTTCAGCGACGGCGTGCGGCCGCGCACCCAGAAGAAGCCGTCCCGTTCAGCGTCATCGCGTACGCGACCCACCGCGGCGGCCCCGGCGGCGGCGGCGTCCACCTTCACGGCCATCCTCATCGGAGGCGGCCTCATCCGGCACGGGTGAGCGCCCGCGACGGCGACGGCCCCCTCGGGCCTCCTCGTATCGAGCCTCGGCCGCGTCATCGTCCGTGTCTTCCTGGTCCGCGTCGTCATCGATGTCGTCGGCACCCTCGTCGTCCTGATCGTCGGCCACCCAGCCGTCGTTNNCAGAAAGTCCAGCGACAGAGCGTCGGTGTCGGCCTCTGGCGGAACAAAATCTTCGTGGGTCTCGATCCGTTCAACGGTAAAGTCGCCCTGGCCCAGGGCGTCGTCCACCACAACCACAACCTGAAGGCCACGGCGACGTGCCAGGTCCTGCAGATAGTCGCGCTTGTGGTTGAGGATGTAGAGGCCCACCAGCGTCGAAACCTTCAGATTGACCACACCAGCCCCATTCTTGCCGGCCTCGATGTCCACTCCGCGCAAGGTCATCAGCGCCGCAGATTCTGCGGAACGGATGCGGCCCATGCCCCGACAGTGCGGGCACGTCTCGGTCGCGCCTTCGATCACGCCCAGGCGGCGGCGTTGCCGGCTGATTTCCATCAGACCGAAGTCGGAGATCCGTCCCATCTGGATACGGGCCCGGTCCTTGGCGAGGGCGTCCTTCAGGGCCTTTTCGACCGCGCGATTGTTGCGCGCCTCGTCCATGTCAATGAAGTCGATGACGATCAGGCCCGCCAGGTCGCGCAGGCGCAGTTGGCGAGCGGCCTCAACCGCCGCCTCCAGATTGGTCTTTGTGGCCGTGGCCTCGACGTTCTTTTCCTTGGTGGCCCGCCCGGAGTTGACGTCGATGGCGACCAAGGCTTCGGTCTGGTTGATCACCAGGTAACCGCCGGATTTCAGCTCCACGACCGGCTGGTGGATCTGGCCCAGGGTTTCCTCAATCCCGGCGGAGGCAAACAGCGGGCGCGCGCCCTGATAGAGGTGGATCTTNTTGGCCTGGGTCGGCATCAGTACGCGCATGAAGTCGCGGGCTTCCTTGAAGGCTTCAACCCCNTCGATCTGGATGCCGTCGAAATCCTTGTCGNNCATGTCGCGCACGGCGCGGCGAACCAGGTGCTCTTCTTCGTAGATGGTCGCGGGCGCATGGCTGGCCAGAGTCGTTTCGCGGATTGTCTCNCACAGGCGCAGCAGATACTGGTAGTCACGCTTGATCTCGGCCTTGGTGCGCTTGGCCCCGGCGNNGGCATGAATGATCAGGCCCATGCCCTTGGGCACATCCAGGCTGGCAGCGGCGGATTTCAGCCGCTTGCGGTCGGCGGCATTGGTAATCTTGCGTGAAATGCCGCCGCCCTTGCCTGTGTTGGGCATCAGCACACAATAGCGACCGGCTAGGGACAGCCAGGTGGTCAGGGCCGCGCCCTTGCCGCCGCGTTCATCCTTGACGACCTGGACCAATAGGATCTGACGGCGCTTGATGACGTCCTGGATCTTGTAGCGGCGCATCAGGCGACGCTTCAGGCGNTCTTCATCGGCCAGGACGGCTTCGGGATCGGCCTCATCGTCGATAGACTCGCGGCCCAGATCATCCTCGGCGTCCTCATCATCGTCGGCCTCGGCCATGATGGCTTCGCGGTCGGCGACGGGGATCTGATAGTAGTCTGGGTGGATTTCGTTGAAGGCCAGGAACCCGTGGCGATTGCCGCCATACTCTACGAACGCAGCCTGCAGGCTGGGTTCGACGCGGGTGACCTTGGCGAGATAGATATTGCCCCGAAGCTGCCGCTTGGAGCGNGATTCAAAGTCGATNTCTTCGACCTGACGGCCCTCGACGATGGCGACGCGGGTTTCTTCCGCATGGGCCGCATCGATCAACATGGTCTTTGACATGGAGTGTAGCTTGGCGCGCTCGGGCCGGGCCACGGGACCTGGGGTCCGGTGGGGGCGGGCTCGCCGAATCAAGAGGAGGGTAGGGGGCTGGCCAATGGCTCCCGAGCTCCCGTCCGATGGAGATCGGATCCCGGAAGATGCGGCGGTCTGTTGCGACCGCAGGGAGGGCAGGCGGCTAGGCCCATGGAGGTCTTATCCGGCCCAACTGCGCCAGGATATGGCGGCAGTCTGGACCTGGGTCGTCAAGCAGGCTGGCCCTTTGGGGGCTCGGCTCTCGGAACGGTGAAACATTGGCGCGAGGAGGGCGTGCCCGCCTGAAACACTGTCCAGGGGCGCGATCATGTCGCGCTCATCTCTAATCATAGTGATGCCGAACCCGAAAGAAAAGGTCACTTGCCTTAACGGGTTGTCGACTCTGGTCTGCGAAACCCGAGCCGGTGTTTTGGTGAGTGATCAGTATGCTCGGCGTGTCAGGCGTGCAGAAGCGGCCTTTTGGACCACGGGACTGGCTCTTGGTGGGCGCAGCTGTGTTCGTCATCCTGTCTGTGCTGTTGGTGGGCGGCCATGTTCTGGCCCGTAACGCCATGGGCGAAGTGTTGCGTGTCCGTCTGGGCGGAGACACAGAGCGCACCCGCGTGGTGATCGATCTGGACACGGCATCCCATGGTCGCGTGGTCGAAAGCGGCGAGAATGGCCGCGTCGTGCTGGCGCTGGCCAATGTCACATCGCGTCATCAGTTGGAAGGGCAAGGCCTGGGTCTGGTGCGGGACTGGCGTGTCCAGGGCTCGGGCGGTAGTTCGCGCGTCGAACTGGCTCTCGCCTCGGGCGTCGAGATCGAACGCCGCTTCATGTTGGCCCCTGGGGATGGGGTGGACCACTTCCGCTATGTGATCGACCTGCGCGCCAACGGACTGCGCACAGCGCCAGCAGCGGGGCCGACGATGGCTTCGCCCCAAACTCCTGCCCGCGCCGACNAGGAGCGGCCGCTGATCGTCATTGATGCCGGGCATGGCGGGCGCGACCCTGGTGCCGCCGGAACGAACGCCCGCGAAAGTGCTGTGACCCTGGCCGCGGCCCAGGTCCTGAAGGCGGAGTTGGAGCGCACAGGCCGCTATCGTGTGCGGATGACTCGCGAGGGCGACAGCTATGTGGGCCTCTATCGCCGGGTCGAGATCGCCCGACAGGCCGATGCCGACCTGTTCATTTCTNTGCATGCCGATGCCGGCAGCGATCCCGCCACGCGGNGGNCCAGCGTCTATACGCTTTCAGACCAGNGGNCCGGCCGGGCCGTGCGCGAGTTTACCCGCGCCGACNACTGGCAACGCAGCCTGAACCTGCCCGGACGGGATGAATCGGTCGACCGTATCCTGCTGGACATGACCCAGCGGGCGACCCAGAACCGCTCGGCCCGCTTGGCCCGCACCCTGCTGGGGCAACTGGAACAGTCCGATCATCCGCTGCTGCGGCGCAGCCATCGCGACGCCGGCCTGGCGGTACTGCTGGCACCGGATGTGCCAGCGGTTCTGCTGGAGATGNGATTTATCACCAATCCGGAGGACGAGCGCCTCCTGACCAACGCGCGGGCCCGCACGGCCATGATGCGGGCCGTGGTCCAGGGTATCGACAGCTACTTCCGCCAGGACGACGCACCCTTACAAATGGCCGCCAGCGGCAGCTCTGCCGGTCAGCCCTGATCGCTGATCCGGCGCGGGTGTCACCCACGCGGGCGGCCAGGGCGGCCCCNATAAAGGCATCCAGATCTCCGTCCAGAACCCCNTGGGTATCCGAGGTTTCGACCTCGGTGCGCAGATCCTTGACCATCTGATAGGGCTGCAGAACGTAGGAACGGATCTGGTGGCCCCAGCCGATGTCGGTCTTGGCATCGGCCAGCGCCTGGGCGGCCGCCTCGCGTTTCTGCAGCTCCAGCTCATACAAACGGGCCCGCAGCATCTTCCACGCCTGTTCGCGGTTCTGGTGCTGTGAGCGACCGGCCTGACAGGCGACGACCGTGTTGGTCGGCACGTGGGTCAGACGCACAGCGGAGTCGGTCTTGTTGATGTGCTGGCCACCAGCGCCACTGGCGCGATAGGTGTCGGTGCGCACATCGGCGGGGTTGATGTCGATCTCGATGGCATCATCGACCACAGGCGAAACACCGATTGAGGCAAAGCTGGTGTGACGCTTGGCGGCGGCGTCGTAGGGACTGATGCGGACCAAGCGGTGCACACCAGACTCCGACTTCAGCCAGCCGTAGGCATTGGGGCCTTCGACCAGGATGGTGGCCGACTTGATGCCCGCCTGATCGCCGGCTTCTTCGGCTTCGATGGTGACTTCATAGCCATGGGCCTTGGCCCAACGAGAATACATCCGCAGCAGCATGCCGGCCCAGTCGCAGGATTCGGTGCCGCCAGCTCCGGAGTTGACCTCCAGATAGGCGTCATTGCCGTCGGCTTCACCGGACAACAGGGCCTCAAGCTCCGCCCGAGCGGCGCGCTCCTTGATGGCTTTCAGATCGGCGCGCNNGCCCTTCCAGGCCGCCTCGTCACCTTCTTCGTCGGCCATGTCGGCCAGCATGACGCCATCTTCCAGGCCCTGTTCCATCTCGCGGACGGTATTGACCTGGGCCTCCAGGCGGGAGCGGTCGCGACTGACCGCCTGCGCTTCGTCGGGGTTGTCCCACAGGGTCGGATCTTCGACGCGCGCGTTCAGCTCATCAAGTTTGCGAAGGGCGACATCCCAGTCANNAAGACGCCTCCTGAGCAGAGCAATGCTCTGCTCGATGTCGGCCTTCATGGCCTCGACATCCGGTCTCATGGTCTACTCCAGGCGAGAGGGTTTGGCCCCGCCGACGGCGGGGAAGGTGCATCTAGGGGGTCAGAACAGGCCACTCAAGTCTTCGGGCGGCTCATTCTTTGCCGGTGGCGGGGCTTGCGGCGGCGGCGGGGCGGCGTTTGCTGCGCCTGGCTCTCCTGTTCGCGGCGCACCACTTCCTCATAGTCACGCGGGCCGGGNGCAACCTGTTCCTGCACGCCCAGGGTTTCCTCTTCGCGGCGGCGCTCGGTGCCTGGGCGGAAGGCCTCCTCGATACCGTTGACGGTTCTGAAGACAGCATTGCGCGGGCGCCCAGGGCCGGGCGGACGCTCGCGCAGTGCAGCGCGCATGAACTCTTCAAAGATGGGCACCGGCGTGGCGGCCCCGGTCTCGCCAGAGCCGAGCGGCCGATTGTCATCGAAGCCGATGAAGACCCCGACAACTATGTCGCGGCTGAAGCCGACAAACCAGGCAGAGCGGTATTCGTTGGTTGTCCCGGTCTTGCCGCCGACGTAACGGCCCAGGCCGCGTGCGGAGGCTGCAGTGCCGCGCTGGACCACCCCTTCGAGCATGGAGGAAATCTGATAGGCGGTGATCGGGTCGATCACCTGCTCACCCCGGGGCTCCAGACGCGGAGAGGCTTGACCCGAAGCCNNGCGACCGCACTCTCGGCAGTTGCGGGTGTCGGCGCGATATACGGTTTCACCGTCACGATCCTGCACCAGCTCGATCAGGTAGGGNTCGATCCGCCGTCCCCCATTGACGAAGGCGGCATAGGCAGCGGTGATGCGATAGGGCGTGGTCTCTCCAGCGCCCAGCGATACCGAGAGGTTCGGCTCCAGATTGTCAGCGACGCCCATCTTTTCGGCCAGATCGACCACGCGGCGCATGCCGATCGCGTCTGCCAGTCGGACGGTCATGACGTTGCGCGACAGCTCCAGACCCTTTCTCAGGGTCTGGGGGCCATAATACTGGCGCGAATAGTTTTCCGGTGACCAGCGGGTGCCATTGGGCCCGCCGGCGAAACTGATCGGGGCATCAAGGACGATAGAGGCGGGGGTGTAGTCATCTTCCAGCGCCGCCGCATAGACAAACGGCTTGAAGGCGGAGCCGGGCTGACGCCAAGCCTGGGTCGCGCGGTTGAACGTCGAAAGGGCATACGAATANGCCCCCACCATGGCCAGCACCCGGCCCGTTTGCGGCTCGATGGCCACCAGCGCTCCGTTGACCGCCGGAACCTGCTTCAGGGCATACTGGCCGTTGCGGGCTTCGACAAAAATCAGGTCACCGCGCTTGAGGGCCCGACGGGCGTTAGCCCAGGCCGCGTCAGAGGAGATCAGGGTGCCGGTCTCATTCTTGCGCAGGGTGCGGACCTGAACCGTATTGCCAGAGGCGCTTTCGATCGCGGCAGCTTCCCAGGCGCGCCTTTCGGGGGTGCGAACTTCACGCAAGGCCTTGGCCTGCCATCCTTCGGCAAAATCGGTGGTGCCCCAGGGACCGCGCCAGCCATGGCGACGATCATAGTTTTCCAGACCCCGCATCAGGGCATCGCGAGCCGCCGTCTGCAACTTGGGGTCCAGCGTCGTTCGCATGTAATAGCCGCCGGCGTTGATCCGCTCTCCGAAGCGGCGGTCGGCGATCGCCAGTCGGCGCGCCTCCTCCACGAAATAGTCGGCATCGCGATAGGCCGCACGCTGGGGCTGATCGTTGGTGGTGAGGGGNCGGGCGATGCCCGCCTGGGCCTGGGCGTCGGTGATGTAGCCGTTCTGGGCCATCTCCCCNAGAACCCAGTCGCGACGCGCCTTGGCGGCCTGCGGGTGGCGCTTGGGGTGATAGTTGTTCGGGCCCTTAGGCAGGGCAGCCAGGAAGGCGGCTTCGTCGGGCGTCAGGTCGTCCAGCGACTTGCCGAAGTAGTTATAGGCAGCCGCCGCAATGCCGTAGGAGCGGTAACCCAGGAAGATTTCATTCAGATACAGCTCAAGGATCTGCTCCTTGGTCAGCGTGGTTTCCAGGCGGCTGGCCAGGATGGCTTCCTTGACCTTGCGGTTGATGCCGCCTTCGCCCTCCAGCAGCACGTTCTTGGCGACCTGCTGGGTGATGGTTGAACCACCCTCGAGCCGTCGGCCCGAAACGACATTGAAGACATTNTTGAACATGGCTCGGCCCAGACCCGACACGTCCAGGCCACCGTGCTGGAAGAAGCTGTTGTCCTCGGCCGCCAGGAAGGCGTCGATCACCGTCTGCGGAATNTGATCGTAGGACACATAGATGCGCCGCTCATCCGAAAACTCNCCGATCAGTGTGCCGTCACCGGCATAAACGCGGGTGGCTGTGGCCGGCCGATAGTCGGCCAGTTCCGATGCATCAGGCAGGTCGTGAAACAGCCAGGCGGCATAGAGCGTCGCTATCAGGCCTGCCACGGCGATCGCGCCCATCAGGCAGACGCCCGCCATAACCAACCAGCGTTCGGCTACTTTCACCATTCACTCCGGCTCAAGAAAGTCGGACCCGTTTAGCCCGCGTTGCGGGCCCGCGCCAGTGCGCGATGTGGCCCCGGTCTGCAAAGCCAAAGAAAACGGCCAGAGTGGGGCTCTGGCCGTTCAAGGAAATCGCTGTGACGAAACGCAGGCTTATCCGGCGTGGGCCGGGGCTGGCGGGATCCCGAGGCCGGGGTCAGCACTGGCATCTGCCATCGGGGCAGGTTGCGGTGCCGCAACGGGCTGAGGCGCGGGCTGGGGCGCGGGCTGTGCTGCCGGAGCTGACGCTGCGGTGGCAGCGGTCTCACGACGCCCCTGGGCCACGCGGCCCTGGAAATAGGCACCGACATCGATCGACAACTGCTCGGACGTGATGTCGCCTTCCAGATAGGCCGTGGACACCAGCTTGGACTGCTTGGCCGACACGCTGCCGACCACGCGGCCGCGCACCTCGACATATTCGGCGGCGATATTGCCTTCGACCGTGCCGGTTTCCCCGACAATGACTCGTCCGACACGAAGCTCACCCTTCAGGTGACCATCGACCTGGACATCGCCATTGCCCTTGATGTCACCGGTGAAGGTCACGTCCTGGGCCAGGATTGACAGGCCCCGCGGCGGGGCCGGTGCGCGCGAGGAGAGGTGGTGGCGGCAACTGACGCCGGCGCTTCGGCCACTGGGGCGCGATCGGTCGGTTCCGGCAAGGGCGGCAGGGGCTCATTGACGGGGATTTGGAACGATTGAACACGGTCATCTCCTGCGCGGGGCCGGACGCATTGTAAGCCCGCGACCGGCATTAACTGGACTTGTGACCAGTTCAGCAAGTCCCACGCCAAAGATGATGCGAACGCCTCAGGTTGAGGTGAGACTGTCCAGCACAGCCTGCGCGTGTCCCTTGACCTTGACCTTGCGCCAGATTGCCTGGATCAATCCCTTGGAATCAATGAGAAATGTGGCGCGTTCGATACCCATGTAGACCCGGCCATAGAGGCTTTTCTCGCCCCAGACGCCATAGGCCTCGGTCACTGCGCCTGTCTCGTCAGAGGCCAGGGTCACGGCCAGGTCGTGTTTTGTTTTGAAACGATCCAGCTTGGCGACCGTGTCGCGCGACACGCCGATGACCTCGGCTCCGGCCTTTTGGGATTCCGGCAACAGGGCGGTGAAGTCCTGACCTTCGGTGGTGCAGCCGGGCGTATCGGCCTTGGGATAGAAATAGAGCACCACTGGGCGGCCCTTCAGCCCGGCCAGCGATACGCGACCGCCGCCCGCCGTTGGCATGTCGAAGTCGGGAGCCAAGGTGCCAAGATGGGGGTGCCGGGTTCGATGCTCATGGGTGTCTCCTTGCTCAGACCGGGCGAACCAGCACGATCTTCTTCTTGCCAGCCGCCAGTTTGATGACGCCATCGTTCAGGTCGGCATCGGTCAGCAGCTGACCGCCATCGGCCACGGCGGCATCGTTCAGGCGCAAGCCCCCACCCTGGGCCAGGCGACGNGCCTCCCCGTTGGATGTGGTGAGGCCCGCCTTGGTCACGACGGCGGCGATCATGGCCCCGATCACCTCATCGCGCGGCAGCTCGACGGTTGGCAGGTCCGCCGACAGCTGGCCCTTCTCGAAGGCCGTTTCGGCGGCGGCGCGGGCGGTGGCCGCAGCCTCAGCCCCATGCAGCATTGTGGTGGCGGCATCGGCCAGCGCCTTCTTGGCGTCATTGATCTGTGCCCCGGGTAGAGCCTCGAGCCGGGCGATCTCGTCCAGCGGCACATCGGTAAATAGTCGCAGGAACCGGCCCACATCGGCATCGTCGGCATTGCGCCAGAACTGCCAGTAGTCGTATGGGCTCAGCTGCTCGGCGTTCAGCCACACGGCCCCTTGCGCCGTCTTGCCCATCTTGCCGCCCGAGGCCGTGGTCAGCAGCGGTGTGGTCAGGCCGAAGGCCGACTTCTGGTCGACCCGGCGCACCAGATCGACGCCGGAGGTGATGTTACCCCACTGGTCCGATCCGCCCATTTGCAGGGTGACGTTGTGGCGGCGGTTCAGCTCCAGGAAGTCGACCGACTGCATCAGCATGTAGTTGAATTCGAGGAACGACATCGGCTCCTCGCGCTCCAGCCGGATGCGCACCGAATCGAACGCCAGCATGCGGTTGACGGTGAAATGGGTGCCGTAGTCGCGCAGGAACTGGATGTAGCCATAGGTCGACAGCCAGTCGTCATTGTCGATCATGATGGCGTCGGTCGGCCCGTCGCCGAAGGTCAGGAACTTCTCGAACACGGTCTTGATCGAGGCGATATTGGCCTTGATCGTCTCATCGCTGAGGTGCGGGCGCGAGGCATCCTTGCCGGTCGGGTCGCCGACCTTAGTGGTGCCGCCGCCCATGATGACCACAGGACGGTGCCCGGCCTGCTGCAACCGGCGCAGCATCATGATCTGGATCAGGCTGCCGACGTGCAGGGACGGCGCGGTGGCGTCAAAGCCGATGTAGCCCGACACGATGCCGTCCGTTGCCGCCGCATCCAGCTCGGCCGGATGGGTGATCTGGTGGATATAGCCGCGTTCCTGAAGCGTTTTCAGGAAGTCGGACTTGAAAGCAGCGTCGGTCATGGTCGATGGTCAGGCTAGGGAAGGAGCGGCCTGTAGCACGCTCCGTTGCAGGAGCGAACGCATGGCCATCAGAAATCCGGCAGCCATGAGGGGTGCTGATCGGTTGGGCGGTCGTGGCGGTGTTGACCCTGGGCGGGCTTCTGCTGGTGGGCTTTGTGCCGGGCCACCCGGGATTCTATCGCCTGTTCCTGCCGGCGGTACTGTGTGGTGATCCAGGGGCTGGTGGCACTGATGGCGGCGCGGCGTGGCTACATCCAGATGGCGTGGCTGATCCTCTTGGTGCCGCTTGGGCTCAGCCTGCTGCTGGTGATCGGGTTCCTGGTGCTGTTTGCGATTGGCATCAGCTGATGGTCGCACCGAGGACAAGCCGACAGGGTCCGGCCCTGGGCCAGAACGGATTCTGAGCATGAACGTGGCCGTCCTGCGACCCCATCCCGCGACCGGCTCCCATCGGTTTGACCAGATTTCGGTGCGGTTCGAGCGCCAGGGGCTCATCTGTGGCTGCGCTTCATTGTTGACGGCAACGTCGATGACATCCGCTGGCCTGCCGAGGCAGCACCGGGCCGCGCTGATGAGCTGTGGCGGCACACCTGTTTTGAAGCCTTCGTCGCCGACGCAGAGGGATACATCGAATACAATCTGTCGCCTTCGGGCCAATGGGCCAGCTATCGCTTCGATGCCTATCGGCAAGGGATGCGCCAAGCGCCCGAAGCGGTTCAGATTGATGGTCTGGACGGGGCGTCGGACATGGTGGCGATGGAGGCTCGCATTCCGCTGCCGCTCGGACCGTGCCGCATCGGTCTGACAGCGGTGATCGAGGATACCGACGGCACAATCAGCTATTGGGCACTGGCGCATCCATCGGATAAGCCGGACTTTCATCACCCCGACTCGTTCGTTCTGGAGCTGCCATGAAGTTCGGCATCGACCGCCTGCTGTCCGACCCGGCCCTGTCGGGGCCTTGAGGGCGGCGTGTGGCGTTGCTGGGGCATCCGGCCTCGGTGACGGCGGACCTGACCCATTCGATCGACGCCCTGGCCGCGCACCCCGATATCCAGCTGACGGCCGCCTTCGGTCCTCAGCATGGCATGAAGGGCGACCTGCAGGACAATATGATGGAAACCGCCGATGAGACCGATCCGGTCCACGGCATTCCGGTGTTCAGCCTCTATGGAGAGGTGCGCCGCCCCTCCGGCCAGGCGATGGGCACCTTCGATGTGCTGCTGGTCGACCTGCAAGATCTGGGCTGCCGCATCTACACCTTCGTGACGACGTTGCTCTATGTGCTGGAAGCCGCCGCCGAGCATGGCAAGGAGGTCTGGGTGCTGGACCGGCCCAATCCGGCGGGCCGTCCGGTCGAGGGCACGTTGTTGCAGCCGGGCTGGGACAGCTTTGTCGGGGCCGGGCCGATGCCGATGCGCCATGGCATGACCCTGGGTGAAATGGGTCACTGGTTCATCGACCAGTTCCAGCTGGACGTCGACTATCGGGTGATCGGGATCGAAGGCTATGACCCCGAGGCCGGGCCCGGTTTTGGCTGGCCGCTGGGTCAGCGCAGCTGGATCAACCCCAGCCCCAATGCCCCGAACCTGAGCATGGCGCGCGCCTATGCCGGCACGGTGATGCTGGAGGGCACAACCCTGTCCGAAGGGCGCGGCACAACCCGCCCACTAGAGCTGTTCGGGGCCNCCGACATCGACGCCCGCGCCGTCATTGCCGAGATGCACACCATTGCGCCGCAGTGGCTGAAGGGTTGCCGCCTGCGCGACATGTGGTTCCTGCCGACCTTCCACAAACATGTGGGCCAGTTGTGTTCCGGCGTGCAGATCCACGTCGACGACCCGGCCTATGACCATCTGGCGTTCAAGCCCTGGCGGTTACAGGCGGCGGGGTTCAAGGCGATCGCCCGGCTCTATCCCGGCTATGACCTGTGGCGGGATTTTCCCTATGAGTATGCCTTCGGCAAGCTGCCGATCGACACCATCAACGGTGGGCCGTCCTTGCGCCAATGGGTCGATGATGCGGCGGCCGGGGCCGGGGATCTGGACGCCATCGCCACGCCGGACGAGCAGGCGTGGGAAGAGGCTCGACGGGCGCATCTGATCTATCGCTGATTCCAGATTGAGCGGCGCGAGGCGGGAGGCGTGTGCTGATGCGCCCAAGCCGACTTAACTGAGGCTATTTCAATGCGGCCAAGCCGTAAGAACACCGGCCAGGTAGACCGACCCAAGGACCAGCACGATGGCGGAGCTGACCCACGCAAATCTACCAACAGGGATCCCGTTCATATTGAGGAGGGGGACATAGGTGATCGCGCGCAGCAGGTAGACGGATGTTATGGCGATCAACGCGGGCTTCAGGAGAGGTAGCTTCGGAAGCAGCCCAGCGCCCGAGAAGGCATAGGCTGCCCAGACAGCCAGAATGGCGGCGATACCGATGGTGATCACTGCGGGATAGGCATCGCCGCGTTCTGCTGCCCGGGCCATGCGCTCTCCGGCACCAAAGGTTCGATACCAGTTTGCGCCGCCAAAGATGACACCGATGTGAGCCAGAGCGGCTGCAGCGCTCAGGGATCCGGCAAGGGTCAGCCAGCCGTTGGTCATCTGCCTACGCCGGGTTGGCTTCCAGACGCTTGTCCAGATAGGCCGCCGAATGGCTTTCGACATCGGCCAGATGGTTCTGCCAGAAGTGGCTGGCCCCCGATNNCAGGTCATAATCGATGACGATGCCCTTNTGCGTGCGCAGCTTGTTGACCACGCGCTCGACCTCGACCGGCGGCACGACCGTGTCGGCGGTGCCGTGCAGGAACAGGCCAGACGACGGGCAGGGNGCCAGGAAGCTGAAATCATACATGTTGGCCGGGGCCGAGACGGAGATGAAGCCATCGGTCTCGGGCCGCCGCATCAGCAGCTGCATGCCGATATAGGCCCCGAACTGGTAGCCAGCGACCCACGTCTGGCTGGCGGCGGGGTTGTTGGACTGCAGCCAGTCCAGGGCGGTGGCCGCATCCGCCAGCTCGCCAATGCCGCTGTCGAACTCGCCCTGGGACTTGCCCACGCCGCGCGAGTTATAGCGCAAGGTCGCGAACCCACGCTGCTGAAACAGCTGGTGCAGGGTCACGGTCACCGGGTTGTTCATATGCCCGTTCGCCTTGGGGTGCGGGTGCAGGATCAGGGCAATCGGAGCGTTGGTGCGCTTAGCCGGGGAATAGCGGGCTTCAATGCGGCCAGAGGCACCGGGCAGAATGACTTCAGGCATGGGCGGGGAAAGGTCTCGTCTTCAACTGTCGTTTCATGTAGGCGTAATACTTGACCACGGTGGTAGGACTTTATAAGTCCCAGCCGCGCCTATCCGCCTCGAAGGCGCGGGTTCTAGCACGTGAACCCGAAAAAGGGCGCGAAATTTGAGCAAGGCTTGCAATGCGACTTTCGACCAAGGGACGATACGCCGTCATGGCCATGGCGGACCTGGCCCGAAGCGGACGCGATGAGGCGGGCACCAGCCGCGCTGTGTCCCTGGCCGAAATCGCCGCGCGTCAGGAAATTTCGCTGAGCTATCTGGAGCAGTTGTTTGCCCGTCTGCGTCGGGCCGGGCTGGTCAACAGCGTGCGCGGGCCGGGCGGTGGCTATCGTTTGAGCCGGCCGGCACAGGACACGGCGGTGGCCGACATTGTGCTGGCGGTGGATGAGCCGATCCGGGCCACCCGCTGTTCCGCGCGTGACAAGGCCAGGGGCTGCATGGCCAGCGGGGAGCGATGCCTGACCCATGATCTGTGGGCCGACCTGGGGGCCGAGATCCAAGACTTCCTGATGGCAGTATCATTGGAGGATGTGATCCTGGGCCGCACGGCAGAGCGTCGANCGTGGGGCCGCGGACACGGTAGGGGCGGCGGCATGACCGGAATTTATCTCGACTACAACGCCTCGGCCCTGGTGCGGCCCGAGGTTCAGGCGGCCATCGCCGAGATGCTGGCGATGGGCGGCAATCCCAATGCTGTGCATGCCTGGGGCCGCCGCGCCCGGGGCAAGCTGGAAGGGGCCCGCACCCAGGTGGCGGAACTGGTCGGGGCCGACCCGACCGCGGTGATTTTCTCGTCGGGTGGGACAGAATCGAACGCCCAGGCCATTGCCAGCGCCCTGGCGGCGGGCTGTGAGCGCCTGATTGTCAGCGCCACGGAGCACCCTGCGNTGGCGGAGGCGGCGGCGGTGTCCGGCGTGCCGGTTGAAGTGCTGCCGGTGGATGCGGACGGCGTGGTGGACCTGGACTGGTTGCAGGCGTCACTGGGACAGCCGGGCCGGGCCGTGGTGGCCATCCATCATGCCAACAATGAAACCGGCGTCCTGCAACCGATCCAGGCGGCGGCGGCTCNNCTGGTTCAGGCCGCGAATGGCTGGCTTCACGTCGATGCCATTCAGTCGGCGGGCAAGATCGCGGTCGATATGCACGACCTGCAGGCGGATAGCCTGACCCTGTCCGGCCACAAGCTGGGCGGGCCGCAGGGCATCGGGGCGCTGGTGTTGGGACAAGGGCGCGAGGCCGCCAAGATCCTGCACGGGGCCGGGCAAGAGCGCGGGCTCAGGNCCGGGACCGAAAACGTGCCCGGCATTGTCGGCTTTGGCGTCGCGGCAGCGTGTGCGGCCCGCGATCTGCCCAAGGCTCAGGCCCATGTGGGCTGGCGCGACACGGCGGCGGATCGGGTCAAGGCAGCGGGAGCGACGGTGATCGGGNAAGCGGCCCCGCGCCTGCCCAACACCCTGTTCATGGCCGTCGAGGGCTGGGACAGCCCGCAGCAACTGATCACCCTGGATCTGCAAGGCGTGATGGTGTCGGCTGGCAGCGCCTGTTCTTCGGGCAAGACCAAGCCGTCCAAGGCCATGGTCGCCATGGGCCTGGATCATCTGGCCACCGGCGGCGTGCGGGTCTCGGGCGGTTGGGGCACGACCGNNAGGCCGATTGGGTGCGCTTTGCTGACGCCTGGATCGAAGCCTGGGCCAAGCAGCAGGCGCGCACCGCCGACAAGGCCGCGGAAGCGATCTGATATGGCCGCCGTCAAGGAAACCGTCGATGCCGCCGCCGCGCNNTTGAAATACGCGCACGGCTTCACAAGCGACATCGACACCGAGTTCGCCNCCAAGGGTCTGAACGCCGACATCGTCCGCTTCATCAGCGAGAAANAAGGCGAGCCGGAGTGGATGCTTCAATGGCGTCTGGCCGCCTTTGAACGCTGGCAGGCGATGGAAGAGCCGACCTGGGCGGCGGTCAAGTATGAGCCCATCGACTATCAGGACCTGCACTACTACGCCGCGCCGAAGGTGAAGGAGGGCCCCAAGTCCCTCGATGAGGTCGATCCCGAACTGCTGGAAGTCTATCGCAAGCTGGGCATCCCGCTGAAGGAGCAGGAAGTGCTGGCGGGGGTGCAGGGCGCGCCCAAGGTGGCGGTCGATGCCGTGTTCGACAGCGTGTCAGTGGTCACGACGTTCAAGGCTGAGCTGGCCAAGGCCGGCGTGATTTTCATGCCCATTTCCGAGGCCCTGCGCGAACATCCTGACCTGGTGCGCCAGTATCTGGGAACCGTGGTGCCGGTTTCGGACAACTATTTCGCCGCGCTGAACAGTGCGGTGTTTTCCGATGGCAGCTTTGTCTATGTGCCGCCGGGCGTGCGCTGCCCGATGGAGCTGTCGACCTATTTCCGCATCAATGCGAGCCAGACGGGACAGTTCGAGCGGACGCTGATCATCGCCGACAAGGGGGCCTATGTCTCCTATCTGNAGGGCTGCACCGCCCCGATGCGCGACGAGAACCAGCTGCATGCCGCGGTGGTCGAGCTGGTGGCGCTGGACGATGCCGAGATCAAATATTCGACGGTCCAGAACTGGTATCCGGGCGACGCCGAGGGCAAGGGCGGCATCTACAACTTCGTGACCAAGCGGGCCGATTGTCGCGGCGACCGGTCCAAGGTGTCGTGGACCCAGGTGGAGACCGGCAGCGCCGTCACCTGGAAATATCCGTCCTGCCTGCTGAAAGGTGAGGAAAGCTCGGGCGAGTTCTATTCCATCGCCATCACCAATGGGCACCAGCAGGCCGACACCGGCACCAAGATGGTGCATCTGGGCAAGAACTCGAAGTCGCGCATCATCGCCAAGGCGGTGTCGGCGGGCAAATCCGACTCGACCTATCGCGGGCTGGTGTCGGTGCACCCGAAGGCGACGGGCGTGCGCAACTTCACCCAGTGCGACAGCCTGCTGATCGGCAAGGAGTGCGGCTCGCACACCATCCCCTACATCGAAGCCCGCAACGGCTCGGCCCAGCTGGAGCATGAGGCGACCACGACCCGCCTGTCGGAAGACCAGCTGTTCTACGCCCAGCAGCGCGGCCTGTCGGAGGAAGAGGCGGTGGCCCTGTTGGTCAACGGCTTCGTCCGCGACGTGCTGCAGGAGCTGCCGATGGAGTTCGCCGTCGAGGCGCAGAAGCTGGTTGCGATCAGCCTTGAAGGGAGCGTGGGGTGAGCATCGACAGTGCCCTGATCGTCAAGCGCGAGAAGCTGCCCTCGTCCGCTGAGCTGGCGGCGGCCATTGCCGAGACCGGCGTCGTGGTGACCTTCCCGGAGGGCTTTGACCTGGGTCGCACGCCCAAAGACTGGGTGACGGTCTCGGTCGATGGCGAGACGACCGGCTTTGGCTACGCCGTCGATGCCGTCGCCGATCTGGAGGAGCCACTGCCGGCCAAGGCGCGGCGCTATGGCGACACCCTACTGTCGTTCGGGGCCAAAAGTGGCTTGTCCGCCGAGACCGTCAGCCTGATCCAGCGGGTCATGGGTGCGCGCTGGGGCGCGGCGGCCTGGATCGAGGAAGAGCTGATCACGCCCAAGGATTTGGCCAGCGAGTTTACACCGCCGGAGGATATGGACCCGGACCTGGCCGCCACCATGACCGGCACTCCGGCTGAGCGCGCGGCAGCGACCCAACGCTACATTGAGAAGTTCTATCCGCCGGTTCCTCGGGACCGGAAGGCTGAGGCCGTGAACCAGATCCGGCCCCTGGTCATCCCGATCCTCGTCCTCCTGCTTTTGGGAGGATTGTACCTCTGGAGCCGCTTCCAGTGACCGACCCGACCGACCCCGATGACGACCTGCCGACCCAGCACGCCTTTGTCTGGAAGGTTGAGCACTCCGTCGCTGTCGCCCTGTTCCTTTTGGCCCTGCTGGGCGTGATCCTTTTGAATACCGTGATCTGATGCTCTCCATTTCCAACCTCCACGTCACCGTCGGCGACAAGCCGATCCTCAATGGCCTCACGCTCGATGTCCCGGCGGGAGGTTCACGCCGTCATGGGCCCTAATGGCGCGGGCAAGTCGACGCTGGGCTATGCCCTGACCGGGCGGCCTGGCTATGAGGCAACCGAAGGGTCGGTGACCTGGAACGGCCATGACCTGCTGGCGCTGGACCCGGCCGAGCGGGCGGCGCTGGGGTGTTCCTGTCGTTCCAGTATCCGCTGGAGATCCCGGGCGTCCCGGCCATGACCTTCATCCGCACGGCCCTGAATGCCCAGAAGCGCACGCGGCGAGCCTGAGGTGTCGGCCCCGGACTTCCTGAAGGCGGTGCGGGCGGCGTCGACCAAGCTGAAGATGAATTTCGACATGCTGAAGCGGCCCCTGAACGTCGGCTTCTCGGGCGGTGAGAAGAAGCGCATGGAGATCCTGCAGATGGCCCTGTTGGAGCCGTCGCTGCTGATTCTGGATGAGACAGATTCGGGCCTCGACATCGACGCCCTGCGGATCGTGGCCGAGGGGGTCAACGCCCTGCGCTCGCCGGAGCGATCCATGCTGGTGATCACCCACTATCAGCGCCTGCTCGACTACATCAAACCGGACCGGGTGCACGTGCTGGCAGCGGGCCGGATCGTGGCGTCCGGCGGGCCGGAACTGGCGCTACAACTGGAAGCCGAAGGCTATGACCGGTTTGTGGGGGAGGCGGCCTAGGATGGCGGCTGCGCCCTGCCCACGATAGATCTTGCCGACGCCGCGACCTTCCCGTCGCGGCGGGTGGAGGCGTGGAAATATACCGACCTGCATCGGCACCTGCGTGAGGCCCCGAGCCCATCGCCGTCGGCAACCATTCCGCTGGCGGGCGGCGGCCCGTTCGAGCGCCTGGGTGGCGAGCCGATGGTGTTCGTCAATGGCCGCACCGTGACCACGGCGGCTCTGGTGGCGTCGGGCACACAAACCGTGCGCCTGCGCTGGATTTCCAAGGCGACCCAGAGCGGCGACGTGACCGGCCACACGGCCACAGCTCGCATTTCCGCTCGGGCTGGAGCCAAGCTGCTGATCCTGGAAACCCATGAGGGGCAGGGCAGCGGTTATGTGGCCCACAACCGGCTGGACCTGGACATCGCCCATGACGCCGAGGTGACGCGTATCGTCCTGACCGACGACCCGGAGGATGCCATGGCCATCACTGATGCGGTGATCAAGCTGGCCGCCGGGGCCCGCTACAGCCAGACGATCATCGCCTCGGGTGCCAAGCTGCAGCGGCTGACGACCCAGGTGGCCCATGCGGGCAAGGGAGCCGAGGCCCGGCTGAATGGCCTTTACGCGTTGGGCGGGTCGCGCCATGCCGATCTGACCATTGTGGTCGATCACCTGGGACCGGACGGACAGACCTCTCAGCTGACCAAGGGCGTAGTGCGCGACACCGCCCGCGGCGTGTTCCAGGGCAAGATCGTGGTCGAGCGCGGGGCCGACGGCACCGATGCCCGGATGCAGCACCAGGCCCTGATCCTGTCGGAACGCGGAGAGGTCGACGCCAAGCCGGAGCTGATCATCTATGCCGATGATGTTCAGTGCGCGCATGGCAATACGGTCGGGGCGCTGGACGAGCAGGCCCTGTTCTACATGCAGCAGCGCGGCATTTCGGAGGCTGAGGCGCGGGCCCTGCTGACCCAGGCCTTCCTGTTCGAAGTGGTCGACCGCATCGAGGACGAGGCCGTGCGCGAGGTGGTGAGCCAATGGCTGACGGCACGACTGTGACCCGCTTCGACCCCCAGGCCGCCCGCGCCCAGTTCCCGATCCTGTCGCGGCAGGTGAACGGCAAGCCGCTGGTCTATCTGGATAGCGCGGCCTCGGCGCAGAAGCCGCTGGCGGTGATCGAGGCGATGACGGCGGCGATGCAGGGCTCCTATGCCAACGTCCACCGTGGCCTGCACACCCTGGCCAACGAAACGACCGAGGCGTTCGAGGCCGCGCGGGAAACCGTGGCGGATTTCGTCAATGCCGCCAGCTCCGACCAGGTCGTCTGGACCAAGGGCGGGACCGAGGCGATCAATCTGGTGGCTGCCGGGACCGGCCAGTCGATCCAGCCGGGCGACGAGATCATCGTCAGCCAGATGGAGCATCACTCCAACATCGTGCCCTGGCACTTCCTGCGCGAGCGCAAAGGGGCGGTGCTGAAGTGGATCCCCGTTCTGGACGATGGTTCGCTGGACATGGCGGCCTATGGCGATCTGTTGGGGCCACGCACACGCATGGTTGCCGTCACCCACATGTCCAATGTGCTGGGCACCATCAATCCGGTGGCCGAGATCACGCGCATGGCCCATGCGGCGNGGGCTCAGGTGCTGATCGACGGTTGCCAGGGGGCGGTCCATTGCAGCCCGGATGTGCAGGCCATCGGCTGCGACTTCTACGTCCTGACCGGGCACAAGCTATATGGCCCGACCGGCACCGGGGCGCTGTATGGCCGGGCAGAGGCGCTGGAGGCTCTGCCGCCGTATCAGGGCGGTGGGGAGATGATCGAGACGGTCACCGAAGACGCCGTGACCTACGCCAAGCCGCCCCACCGGTTTGAAGCGGGGACACCGCCGATCTTGGAGGCCATCGGCCTGGGGGCCGCGATCCAGTGGCTGGGCCAGTTCGATCCGGCTGCAGTCGAAGCTCACGAAATGGCCGTCTATCAGCGCGCGCTGGAGGGGCTGTCCNCGATCGAAGGCTTGAACATCATCGGGCAAGCCCCTGAANAAGGGCCCATACTGACCTTCACCATCGACGGCGTTCATGCCCATGACATCGCCCAGATCCTGGACCGCTATGGGGTGGCGGTGCGGGCGGGCCTGCACTGTGCCGAGCCCCTGGCTAAGAGATTTGGCCTGACCTCGAGCACGCGCGCCTCTTTCGCCCTATATAATGATCTCTCGGACGCCGACGCCTTTGTTGACGCCCTGGACCGTGCCCGCAAGTTCTTCAGCTGATGACCGAACCTTCGATCCAAACCGACAGTGCCGACTTCGCCGCAGCTTGGGATGAGCCGCAAAAGAGCGCCCTGTCCCAGGCCGAGCTGGATCAGCTGACGGACGATCTGGTCACGGCGCTGAAGACCGTGTTCGACCCGGAAATCCCGGTCGACATCTATGAGCTGGGCCTGATCTACAAGGTCGACGTCAATGACGACAAGGATGTGCTGATCGAGATGACCCTGACGGCCCCCGGCTGTCCGGTGGCGGGCGAAATGCCGGGCTGGGTCGAGGATGCGGTAATGAAGGTCGAGGGGGTCCGCTCGGCCCGGGCCAATCTGGTGTTTGACCCGCCGTGGGATCCCTCCAAAATGAGTGACGAGGCCAAGCTGGCCTTGAACATGTTCTGACATGAGCGAGCTGCAAGCCACCCCCGTCCGCGCCGACCCCGCCCCGCCGTCGTCACCCTGACCGACGCGGCGGCTGAGCGCGTGCGCGGCCTGACCGCTAAAGGCGATCACCTGGGCCTGCGTCTGGGCATCAAGAACGGCGGCTGTGCCGGACAGGAGTACCTTGAGCTGGTCGATCAGGCCGGACCGATCGATGAGGTGGTGACCGACAAGGGGGCCACGGTGGTGATTGATCCCAAGGCCGTGTTGTTCCTGATCGGCACTGAGATCGACTTCGAGACCTCCAAGCTGGCGTCGAAGTTCGTGTTCCGCAATCCGAACCAGACCGATGCCTGTGGCTGCGGCGAGAGCGTCACCATCACCCCGGTGGCCGACGCCTGATGGCCCTGGATCGCGCCTTCGAGGACTGGGCGCGGGATCACCTGTCGGGCCTTGGGGCCTTTGAAATCAAGCGCATGTTCGGCGGGGCCGGGGTCATGGCCGACGGCGTCATGTTCGCCATCCTCGACGACGACACCATCTGGCTGAAGGCTGATGAGGCCATGAGTGCCGACATGGAAGCCGAGGGCTCACGCCGGTTCAGCATGGGCACAAAGGCGGGAAAAGCCATGACCCTGCCGTGCTGGTCGCTGCCTGAAGCGGCGATGGATGACCCGGAAGAGGCGGTGGCCTGGGCCCGGCGGGCGCTCGACTTTGCCCGCCAGAAGCCGATCCGGAAGAAGCGTTAGGCTGCGGCCTTCTTCGCATCCTCGCGCCTCTGTTCATCCGGGGCCAGGACGCGGATCGCAGGGGTGACGGGCTGACCCGTCGCTTCGGCCACCAGTTCGGCGGTCTTGCCTTCGACGGCGGCTTCCAGCCGTTCCAGGAACTCAGCCTTGTCCAGGCCGGTCGGGATCGGCGGCAGGAACTCCAGCGTCGCGGTGCCGGGGTGCTTCTGAAAGGCTTCCTGCGGCCAGAACAGGCCCAGATTGGTCGCCACCGGCACCACTGGCATGTCGAAATCNCTGTACATGTGCCAGACGCCGGATCGGTAGCGGAACTTCTCGCCCACCTTGGCCAGGTTGCCCTCCGGATAGATCAGAATGCGGCGGCCGTCCCGGTGGGCGTCGGCNGCGCGGTGCTTCAGTGCCTCGCGGGCCTCGCGACCGCCGCAGTTATCGACCACAATCGCGCCCAGCTTGGACAGGACGGTGCTCATCAGCGGGAATTTTTCCAGGTGATCGCCGGTGACAAAGGCCAGGTTGTCGATGCGGTCATAGACGGAAAAGCCGTCGCCCCAGCTCTGATGCTTGGCTGCGATGATATAGGCCCCGTCGGGCAGGTTCTGTTCGCCACGATACTGAACCTTGATGCCCGCCAGCCCGTCCATGGCCTGCACCATGCGTTTCACATAGCGCTTGATGATCCAGCTAGTGGCCCCGCGCCCGGGCAGCAGGGCGGCGAACACGGCCGCGAGCGTGTAGCAGATCGACAGGAGCCAATAGGCCACGGCAAAGGCAAGGCTGCGCATGCCTTGTTATGCCACGGATCATTGCGGATGCAGCCCCACTTTGGGGCGGGGTCTATTTCGTGACCGGTTGGTCCTGGGTCTCGGCACAGGTGATGCGATTGCGGCCACCGCGCTTGGATGCATACAGCGCCGCATCGGCGCGCCCGACGAGGCTAGCGGCTGTTTCGTCCGCCCGCAGGCTGGCATAGCCGACGGAAATGGTGACGGCACCCAGATCATCGTCTGTGGAGCGGCGTCGCAGCACTCGCGAAGCGATCTCGACCCATGCGGCATCCAAGCAGCGCGCCACCTCGGCGGTATTTTCCTTGGGGAAGATCAGGGCGAACTCTTCACCGCCATAGCGAGCCGCCAGGCGCGGGGCCTTCGACACCCGGTTCAGCACACTGGCAACATAGCGCAGCACCTGGTCTCCGGTCTGGTGGCCCCAGGTGTCATTGAAGCGCTTGAAGTGATCGATGTCGACCAGCGCCAGATTGACGGGCTGACCATTCTGATCGGCATCACGACAGACCATCTCCAACTGTTCGTCGAAGGCCTTGCGGTTGGCCAGATTGGTCAGGGCATCGGTCATGGCATCACGGCGAACCTGCTCCAGGTGCTCCCGCAACGATGCGACTTCGCGGGTCGAGTGCTCGAGGCGGCGCTCAAGGCTTTCGTTTTCGCGTTGCACCTTGCGCGTGGCATCGGTCAGGTGGCTGACGGCATCTACGATCTTGGCTTCGTCGCCCGATTCAAACGTCGTGGCCGCGTCGGCCAAGGTTACGCCATAGGCGGCTTGAGACTTGTGGGCCTTACTGATGGCAGCTGAAACGCCCGCCAGTTCGCGGTTCAATACCAACCCGGCATCACGGATTTCGTCACTCAGGCGTCCGCGAGGCAAAGTGCTGGGCGGTTAGCGCATCCGATACGGCCTCGGTAAAGACCTCGCCCGCTGCCAGGAAGCGATTGATTTCTTTGCTTAAATCACCCTCTGGATCGCCCAGCGCGTGGAGCCACAGTTCGAAGTTCTGAGGTGTCGGCCAGATTTTCACCGCTTCCATTTCGGCCAAGGCCTGGCGCGCCAGCCCGTAGGACTCTGGACCGCGGATTAGGGTTTCCACCTGACCTGACATTCTGCCATTCCCCGACGTCGTGCGCTGTTCAGCCGCGCAGTTCAGCCAGGACGTTACCGGCTGCGGGCAAACACGAGGTTAAGCACCGGCAGATTTCAGGCCGGTTCTTTGACGGGTTGGCGCAGGAAGGCCGGAATGCCCATGTCCCCAAACGGATTGGTCGTCGCCGCAGGCTTGGGCCGGGTCGATCCGCGTGTCGATCCGGATTTTGCTACTTCAGCGCTGTGCCCGAAGTCGGGTGCAATAGGCTCGACGGGCGTGACCTCCGTCGCTTGCACTGCCGTCTCGGATGACCGATTGCGGCCGCGCTGACGCTGGCGTGCGGGACGAGGGGCGTCATCGGTGACAGGCACCGTTGAGATAACCTCGGCGGGGCCCTTGTCGGACTTGGCCTGGGTCTCCCCGCGGTCGTCAGAAGCCCCCTTGCGGCCGCGGCTGCTTCGACCCCGACCCCGGTCACGGTCTTCACCACGGGCACGGCTGGGCCGATCCTGAATGGCGCTGAAGTCGACCCCATCCAGGGTCAGTTCGACAGGCTCTTTCTTGATGAGTTTCAGAACCTTGTCCAGAGACTTGGCATCTGCAGGTGTGACCAGCATGAAGGCTTCGCCCAGGCGTCCGGCGCGCCCTGTGCGCCCGATCCGGTGCACATAGTCATCTGCATGATGGGGCACATCGTAGTTGAACACATGGCTGACGGCTGGAATGTCCAGGCCCCGCGCGGCGACGTCCGAGGCGACCAGCAGTTTCAGCTCTCCGGCGCGGAAGGCGGCCAAGGTTTTCATGCGGACCGACTGGTCCAGGTCTCCATGGATGGCAGCCGCATCAAAGCCATGTTTTTGCAGCGACTTGGCGACAATATCGACTTCGGATTTGCGGTTGCAGAAGACGATGCCGTTCTGCACATCGCCGCGCTCGATCAGCAGACGTAGGGCTGTGCGCTTGGCCTTGGGATCCGAAGTCGGCAGGCGGGTCACATACTGCGTGATGGTGTCCGCCGTCGTGGCCGGGCGCGACACTTCGATCCGGGTCGGATCCTTCAGGAAGGCTGTGGTCAGGCGAGTGATCTCCGGCGGCATGGTGGCCGAGAAGAACAGGGTCTGCTTGCGCGGCGGCGTCAGCTTAAAGATCTTTTCGATGTCCGGAATGAAGCCCATGTCCAGCATGCGGTCGGCTTCGTCCACGACCATGATCTGAACCCCGGTCAGCAGGACCTTGCCGCGCTCAAACAGGTCGATCAGTCGGCCTGGCGTGGCGATCAGCACGTCGACGCCCTTGTCCAGCAGCGAAATCTGGTCGCCCATCGACACACCGCCGATCAGCAGGGCCCAGGTCAGTTTGGTGCCCTTGGCGTATTTGGCAAAGCTCTCGGCCACCTGGTCGGCCAGCTCGCGGGTCGGGGCCAGCACCAGGGCGCGCGGCATGCGGGCTCGGGCACGGCCGCTGGACAAGCGATCCACCATCGGCAGGGTAAAAGCGGCTGTCTTGCCGGTACCGGTCTGGGCGATCCCCAGCACGTCGCGACCCGCCAGGGCGGCGGGAATGGCCTGAGCCTGAATGGGGGTGGCAGTGGTGTAGCCGGTCTCGGCCACGGCAGCGAGCGTGGTGGGCGCAAGGCCCAGATTGACGAATTCGGTCATGAAATCCTGTTCGGAATGCAAGGAAGCGGGCACCGACCCCGCGAGGGGCCGACTGATCGCGGAACCGCCCGATCCGTGGGCGAGCGGGCGGCGCGGATCGCCTTCCTGTCCCGAAATGTGCGCTGCAATATAGATATCCCCATGGAAAAGTCAAGTATTTCGGGGAATGGGCTTGTCACAGGGGCACTTTTGAGTAGCCATCTGCGACGGGGAGTCGGAGGGACGGTAATGGGCAAGCACCTGTTGGCGGCTGGGCTTTTGTTGGCTGTGTCAGCCACACCTGCGTTGGCCGATATTCGCGCAGCCTTCGGCAACACCATTGTGTCGCGCTATCCGGACGGGGGCACAGTCCGGCATTATTTCGACGCCGACGGCACCTATGCGGCGCGATTTTCCGATGGTCGCAGCCTGACTGGGCGCTGGGTGATTGAGGGGTCCCAGGTCTGCCTCAATCAGATCCGTCCACGCATCATGTTGATCTCGCGGTTCTGCACCGAAATGCGGGTCGCGGAAGTCGGCGACAGCTGGCAGTCGCGCGATCCGCTGGGGCGGCGGGTGAGCAACCAGCTGGTTGCTGGCCGCTGACCCTTCACACGCCCGCGGACATCAGCTGAAACGGGAGATCAGCTTGCCAAAGGCCGCCATGATCGATGTGAAGTAATCGCGGGTGCCTTCGGTTTTCGGATCGCCATTCTCGTCGAGAAGGTCGGCCGCGTGGCCGATATAGGCTTCCGGCTGTTGCAGCGTCGGCATGTCCACAAACACCAGCGACTGGCGCAGTTGATGGTTCGCTCCAAAGCCACCGATCGCACCGGGAGAGGCCGTGACTACGGCTGCCGGCTTGCCGGCCCAGATATTCTGGCCCCAGGGACGCGTTCCGACATCAATGGCGTTCTTGATCGCTGCGGGCAGGCCGCGATTGTATTCCGGCGTGACAAACAGCACCGCATCGACGTCGCGAATCTGATCCCGGAAACGGGTCCAAGCAGCCGGAGGCGCATCGGTTTCCAGATCCGGGTTGTAGAGGGCAGGTCCCCGATCTCGACGATTTCGGACTGCATCCCCTGGGGCGCCAGCTTGATCAGGGCGCGAGCAATGGCGCGGTTCAGAGACTCCTTGCGCAGGCTGCCAACGATAACGGCGACTTTGCTCATGGGTGGACCTTTCGAGAGCTTTGATTGCAACAACATCAGTTGCGAATAGCACATAGGACGATCACAGCTGGTGGACAAGACCCGGCGTGATCGCTTTAAGCGATCTATGCCCAGACTTATCTCGACCGTCGATCCAGCCAGCGCCAGCTTCAAGGCCCTGGAGGCCCATAACCGGGCCTTGCGCGATGCCCTGCATGAGAAAGTGGCCCTGGCCGCCCGGNGGNGATCGGACGCCAGCCGGGATCGCCACGTCAGCCGGGGCAAGCTGCTGCCACGTGATCGGGTCGAGCGCCTGCTGGACCCGGGCTCGCCCTTTCTGGAGATCGGCCAGCTCGCGGCCAATGGCATGCAGGATGAGGCCNCCGGCGCGGGCATGATCTGCGGCATCGGCNGGGTCTCGGGCCGCGAAGTCATGATCGTTTGCAACGACCCGACCGTGAAGGGCGGGGCCTACTTCCCGATGACGGTCAAGAAGCACTTGCGGGCCCAGGAAATCGCAGAGCAGAACCGTCTGCCTTGCGTCTATCTGGTCGATTCGGGCGGGGCGAACCTGCCGCACCAGGCCGAGGTGTTCCCGGACCGCGAACACTTTGGCCGCATCTTCTTCAACCAGGCGCGGATGAGCGCCCGCGACATCNCCCAGATCGCCTGCGTCATGGGGAGCTGTACCGCCGGTGGTGCCTATGTCCCGGCCATGTCGGACGAGACGGTGATCGTGCGCAACCAGGGCACCATCTTCCTGGCCGGGCCACCGCTGGTGAAGGCCGCGACCGGTGAGGTCATCAGCGCCGAACAACTGGGCGGGGCCGAGACCCACAGCCGCAAGTCCGGCGTGGTCGACCATGTGGCCGAGAATGACGAGCATGCACTGGAGATTGTCCGCGCCATCGTGGCCGATCTGAACACGGTCAAGGACGTGCCGCTGGACGTGCGCGAGCCGGTGGCCCCGGCTCTGNATCCGGAAGAACTCTACGGCATCATCCCCGATGACGTGCGGGCCNCCTATGACGTGAAAGAAGTCATTGCCCGTCTGGTCGATGGCAGCGAGTTCGAGGAGTTCAAGCGAGACTATGGGGCAACCCTGGTGTGCGGCTTTGCCCGCATCTGGGGCTACCCGGTGGCCATTCTGGCCAACAACGGCGTGTTGTTCTCCGAGAGTGCCCAGAAGGGCGCGCACTTCATCCAGCTGGCCTGTAAGCGCAAGATCCCGCTGGTGTTCCTGCAAAACATCTCCGGCTTCATGGTCGGCGGCAAATATGAGGCCGAGGGCATCGCCAAGCATGGAGCCAAGCTGGTGACGGCGGTCGCCAGTGCCGAGGTGCCCAAGTTTACCGTCCTGATCGGCGGCAGCTTTGGCGCGGGCAACTATGGCATGTGCGGCCGGGCCTATTCACCGCGCTTCCTGTTCACCTGGCCCAACAGCCGGATTTCGGTGATGGGCGGGGAGCAGGCGGCCTCGGTGCTGGCCACCGTCCACCGCGATGCCGACACCTGGACGCCGGAGGAGGCCGAAGCCTTCAAAGCCCCGGTGCGCCAGAAGTATGAGGACGAGGGCAACCCCTATTACGCCACCGCCCGCCTGTGGGACGACGGCGTAATCGACCCGGTGCAGACGCGAGACGTGCTAGGTTTGGCCATCTCGGCCAGCCTCAATGCGCCGATCCCGGAGACGCAGTTCGGCGTGTTCAGGATGTGATGCGGTGAGTGTCGACTAGGGGTGATCCGGTCCGACGTCTCTGCGTTTTCGGGCGATGCGCCACGCAAAGAAGACAATGCCGCAGACCAGGAACAGGGTGCAGAAGAGGCTCCCNTCCGGGCCCTGCGCACCACCGGTCAGCAGGTCCGGTCCGGCTGGGGTCAGCGGGACGATGAGCGCAGGCACGCCCGCGTCGAGGCCGGTGACCGGCAGCTCAAAGCCGGTGGCCAGGAGCCAGTTCCAGGCCGCGTGCCATCCGATCACGCCCCAGATGTTGTTGGATGAGATCGACCAGGCGCTGGCGAAGAGAGAGAAAAGCAGAATGTTGCCGGTGACGAGCCAGGGCTGTCCCCGGGAAAANTGGAGCAGCGTGAACAGCAGCGACGACAGCAGGACGGCAAAGATGAGGTTCATGCGGCGTGTGATGACCGACATGAGCCATCCCCGGAAAATGATCTCTTCGGTGCCAGCCTGAACCAGAAAGCATACAAAGAATGCAGCGATCGCGGCCAGCGCCCCAGGCGCCTGAGCGGCTGGAAACAGTGCGCCAGGCTGGTAGGCACCCGCCAGCCAGATACAGGCGACCACAGCCGACAGCATGACAACGCCGACAACCAGCCCGCCAGAGAATCCAGCCGCTGCACCTGGCCTCGAAAGGCCGATTGTGCCGGCATTGCGTCGCTCGACGAAGGCGATCCACGCGGCAACGCCGGCCATCCAGGTCATGAAGGACACCAGCAGGAACGCCATAAGGCCCTGGGTGCCGACGGGTTCGCCGCTCGCATCTGCAAAGCCAAACCGCTCAAGAACGAGCGAGGACGGAATCTCGGTGATGAGCACGAGGATCACGCAGATGACGGGAGCGAGAAGTCCCCACGGAAGCCAGCCGCGCGCCGGTGAGGTGCTGTAAATGGTCTTGAGGTTCATACCCGAAGACTGAAGCGGATCTCGGGCCAGTTATAGAATGATCGTGCGGCCGCACGCACTCAAGCGGGGTGATTTCGAGACCGCCGCTTTCGAACGCGTCTCATTCCGGTCCCGACCGATTCAAACGTTGCCATTGCGCCGGCGTCAGACCGTAGGCGCTCCGAAAATGTCGCGTCAGGTGGCTTTGGTCAGAGAATCCACTGACAGCGGCGATTTCTGCAAGCGGGGTTCTGCCGTTCATCATGGCTCGCGCTGTGTCGAGGCGGCGGAAGATCAGATAGCGATAGGGGCTGACGCCCAGCAGCGCCCGGAATCCGCGCGAAAGCTGCCAACGATCCTGCCCGCTGACGCGTTCGAGATCATCAAGTCGGACATTGTTGTCCGGGTAGGCGTCAATGAACGCGCGCGCCACCGCCACCGCCTGTTTGTCGACACGCCCGCGATGCGCTTGTTCACTCCCAAGCTCTGACAGGGCCTCTGCGAGGTCGAGCATGGCCTGATCATACCCNAGGCCGCAGAGGGCCTGGTTGAGATCACCAATGAGGGCGCTGGCGGCTGCGTGAAGCCGCGCATCGTCAGATACGCCCTCGGCCAGGAAGGGAAGCGCGCGTCCGTCGAGAGCCTCCTGAAGCGCGGATGGTGCGACGCTGGCGCTCCGGTAGCGGAATTGTCGCCCGTCCCCGGCGTGACCGTCATGAAGCTCATCCGGATGGAGAACCACGACTTGACCGGGCACCGAATGGCGCCGCGATCCTCGGTAGGAGAAGCTCTGCACCCCNGCGACGGTTATGGCGATGGCGTAGGTGTCGTGCCGGTGTGGACCGTAGGCTGCGCCGTTCAGGCAAGCTTCAAACCGTTCGAAATCGCCCGGTGCCCGGACAATCCAGCTCGTCTCGTCACACGACATGCCGCCCTGACCCTCCTGCCGACGTTTGTGGATGGGTGTGCGAGAGGGTCATAAGGCAAAATAGATCGTTCCGCAGCGAATCTCGCGCATCAGGGGCTCATCGATCTGTGCAGTCTTCATACCGCAGGGTGGAGCCGGTGATCAGGGGCGGTTGGGGTGAGGGTCATCGCTCAGGTTCTCGATTGGCGCGAGCGATGGATGCGGTGGTCTTTCAGACCTGCGCCCGCTTCCGTTCGCCGGGCGTTGCGGTGTAGGAAATATCCGACAGGAGATCCCTATGGCCAAGCCCCGACCGAAGCTGAGTTGAACGCTTTTGACATCACCGAGGCGGAGGCGGCGGACATGAACCGCATTACCCATCCGCTGGTGGCCAATCCGGCCCCGGATGCCAACGATGATCTGGTGCAGATCCAGTCGACAACAGACGGCTTTGTCTTTGTCACCCTGAACCGCCCGGCCAAGAAGAACGCCTTCGATGCGGCCACCATCGCCGCCCTGTATGAAGCGTTCGAGACCCTGCATGGGGCCGATCATGTGCGGGCGGTGTTCCTGCGCGGGGCGGGCGGCACGTTTGCGNCTGGCGCGGACCTGGGCTGGATGCGTGACGCTGTGGACTGGTCCGAGAGCGACAATCGCGACGACGCCATGGGTCTGGCCAAGATGTTGAAGGCGCTGCACGACATTCCGGCCCTGACGGTGGCCATCGTCGAGGGCGCGGCCATGGGCGGCGGGGCCGGGCTGGTGGCGGCCTGCGACATGGCGGTGGCGGTCAAGGGGACGCGGTTCGCCTTTTCCGAGGTGCGCCTGGGCCTGATCCCGGCGACCATTGCCNCCTATGTGATCGAGGCGGTCGGTGCGCGANCGGCGCGGGCCCTGTTCACCACCGGTGACATGTTTGACGCCGACACGGCCAAGAGCTTCGGCCTGATCGGCCATGTGCTGGGCTCCAGCGACGAAATCGACGGCTTTGTCCAGTTCATGAGCGATATGATGCTGGGCTGTGCCCCCGGCGCGGTGGGCGAGGCCAAGCGCCTGGTCAATGACATTGCCGGTCACAAGCTGGATCACGGCCTGATGGAAGACACCGCCCGCCGCATCGCTCGTGCCCGGGTGTCGGATGAAGGCCAGGAGGGGGTCNGGGCTTTCCTCGACCGCCGCAAGCCGCGTTGGGCGGAATAGGACCAAGGCATGTTCAAATCTGTTCTGGTCGCCAACCGTGGCGAAATCGCCTGCCGCGTGTTCAAGACCGCCCAGCGCATGGGCATCCGTACCATCGCCGTCTATTCCGAGGCTGACGCCAATGCCCTGCATGTGCGCATGGCCGATGAGGCGGTGCTGTTGGGACCGGCCCCGGCGCGCGAGAGCTATCTGGTGGCCGAAAAGGTCTTGCAGGCGGCCAAGGACACCGGGGCCGAAGCGATCCACCCCGGCTATGGCTTCCTGTCCGAGAACGCTGACTTTGCCGAGGCGGTCGCGAAAGCCGGGATCATCTGGATCGGCCCCAAGCCGTCCTCGATCCGGGCCATGGGCCTGAAGGACGCCGCCAAGAAACTGATGATCGAGGCCGGGNTGCCGGTCACGCCCGGCTACCAGNGGGAGGATCAGTCGGTCGAGACCCTGACCGCAGAGGCCCAGCGCATCGGTNTTCCCGTGCTGATCAAGGCGGTCGCCGGGNGAGGCGGCAAGGGCATGAAGCTGGTCGAGCGGTTGGAGGATTTTTCTGACGGCCTGGCCAGTGCCCAGCGCGAAGGCCAGTCGTCCTTGCNNGATCCGCGCGTCCTGATCGAGAGCTATATCACGCGCCCGCGCCACATCGAGGTGCAGGTGTTCGGTGACAGCCATGGCACCGTGGTGCACCTGAATGAGCGAGACTGTTCGCTGCAGCGACGCCACCAGAAGGTCATCGAAGAGGCCCCGGCTCCCGGCATGGATGGCCCGACGCGGGCCGCGGTCACCGAGGCGGCTGTCCGGGCGGCCAGAGCCGTCGACTATCAGGGGGCGGGCACGATCGAGTTCATCGCCGATGCCTCTGATGGGCTGAAGGCGGACCGCATCTGGTTCATGGAAATGAACACCCGGCTGCAGGTTGAGCATCCGGTGACGGAGGCCATCACCGGTGTGGATCTGGTCGAATGGCAGTTCCGCGTGGCGGCGGGTGAGCCCATCCCGCTGGCACAGGACGAGATCGGCATCAACGGCTGGGCCATGGAGGCGCGCCTGTATGCCGAGGACCCCGATAACGGCTTCCTGCCGTCGATCGGCAAGCTTCAACACTTCTACCTGCCGGATAACATCCGCGTGGATACGGGCGTGTTTGAAGGCGGGGAGGTCAGCCAGTTCTATGACCCGATGATCGCCAAACTGATCGTCCACGAGGAGACCCGCGAGGAGGCCGCCGAGGCCCTGGCGGAGGCCTGTGCCGAGGTCGAGGTCTGGCCGGTCAAAACCAATGCCGCCTTCCTGGTGAAGTGTCTGGAGCATCCGCGCTTTGTCCAGGGCGATGTCGACACCGGGTTCATCGCGGCGGAGNGGAACGACCTGACCCGCGCCGACATCAGCGGGGAAGCGATCCAGGGCCTGGCTCAGGTGCTGCGCGGGGCCGCGGACCGTCCCAGTGCAGATGCGTTCTCGCCCTGGGGTTCGTGGGACAGCGCCAGTGGCTTACGCCTGAATGCGCCAGCCAACCTGAGCCAGACTCTATTCGTTGACGGTCAGGCCCGCACGTTCGAGATCGACCCGCACATCTATCCGCACAGTGGTTATGTGCAGTCAGCCAATGGCGTGGTGGTGGGCTTTGACCAGGGCCGGGCCTTTGAGCTCGGCCCTTTCGCCCAGGGGGCGGGCGGTTCAGGCGGGGCCTCCGACGGCTCCTTGCGCGCACCCATGCCGGGCAAGATCGTCGCCGCCTCGGCCCAGGTCGGCGATGCCGTCACCAAGGGCCAGTCGCTGATCGTACTGGAAGCCATGAAGATGGAACATGCCCTGACCGCCCCATTCGACGGCGTGGTCCAGGCGGTCAACGCCGCCGTCGGTGATCAGGTCGGGGCCGATGCCTACTGGTGGTCGTCGAAGCCACAGGGTAAACCCTAACCTAGGCCGCGTCCGCCGATTGGCTGCGTGACGATGGGGTCATGCATGGCGGCCAGCATGTCCCACAGGCGCACGCTGAGAGCTTTGACCGCCGCAGGTTCCATCGCGGCCTTGTGCGCGTCGGCACTGACCCAGACTTCGTTGACCCACAGGCCATTGAGGTCTGTCGGATCCAGACCGACGATGTAGCTGAGGCAGCCGGGCCGGTTGGCCAGTCCCTGGACCAGCAGTTCGACCACAGCATCGCGCTGGCCTGGCTTGGCAGCCAGCCGCGTCATCAATCCGCACATATGCCCCACTTACAGTCTTGTTGCTCCTGCCCAGCCCCACCGGACAGCCGCGAGCCCTACCAAGCGTGAGTCGGTGCGCGCGGCCAGCCCTTCCTTTACGTCAGCTTCAGAATGCTCAGGGCTGTGCTGACAGGGACCCAGCTGGGGACTAGGCGCAGGGCCATGTCCCTGAATCTGATCAAGCTGTGCGTCGGCGTCTCCGACGTCGAGTGGCTGGGCGCCNGCGCGGCCAAGGGCGGCGAGCTGATCGTGCACACCCGCATGACGCCCAAGCGGGCGGCTGAGATCGAAGATGGCGGGTCGCTGTGGGTCATCAAGGGCTCGGTCCTGTGCCGTCAGCCTGTGGCCGACATCCGCACCCTGGGCGAGGGCAAGACCAGCCGCTGCGAGATCCGGCTGGAGCCGCAGGTGATCCGCACCGCCCCGGTGGGCCGCCGTCCCTTTCAGGGCTGGCGCTATCTGGAGCCCAAGGACGCGCCGCCAGACCTGACGACGCTGGCCGAGGCCGACCTGCCCGAAGACCTGTCCCGCCAACTGCAGGATCTGGGCGTATGGTAGGACGGGACGCGGCGGGGCGGCGGACCCTGCAGGATCTGGTCAACCTGGCCTGGCCGGTGGTGCTGTCGCGCCTGGGCATCATGACCATGGGGCTGACCGACGCCATAGTGGTCGGCAACTTTGCGTCCCAGGAGCTGGCTTTCCATGCCCTGGGCTGGGCTANNACCTCCATCATCGTTACCACCGCCGTCGGGCTGATGTTCGGGGTCCAGGTGATGACCGCCCGCCTGCTGGGCGAGGGGCGCCNNAGCGAGACGGGCGCGGTGTTCCGGCGCGGCGTCAGCTATGCCCTGCAGATCGGCTTTGCCTCCATGATCGGCATGATCCTGATCGGCCCCTGGGCCCTACGGCACATGGGCCTGGCCGAGGGGCTGGGCGGCGCCAGCTGGCCGCTGATCGTGTTCTCCCTGTCCATGCCGGCCTACCTGGTTTCCGTGGCGGCGCAGTTCTTTCTGGAGGCGATGGGCCATCCCAAGGCCGGGATGTGGGCCATCTGGGTGGCCAATGGCATCAATCTGGCGCTGAACCTGCTCTTGGTGCCGGACCTGCTGGGACTGGGCTTTGATGGGGCCTTCGCCTCGGCCTGGGCGACCTTTNTCGCGCGGGGCAGCCTGGCGGTGTTTCTGGTCTGGTGGATCGTGCGCCTGCCCNGGGCCGGGGCCCTGGGCATTTTTGCCAAGCCGCCGCGGNATTTGCCCGCCGAGCGCGAGCAGCGGCGCATCGGCTATGGCGGGGGCTCCAGCTACTTCGTCGAGGTCGGGGCGTTTGCCGCCATGACCTTCTTCGCCGGGCGTCTGGGGGCGTTGGAGACGACGGCCTGGACCATTGCTCTGAACGTCTCGGCTATCGTCTTCATGGTGCCGCTGGGGCTGTCGGCGGCGGCGGCGGTGCTGGTCGGACGGGCCTATGGAGCCAGGGACGGCAGCGAGGTTCTGCGCTCCGGTTTCACAGGCATGGCGCTGGTGGCGGCGATCACGGCGGTGACTGGCCTGCTGGTCTGGCCATTCGCGGCCCAGGTGGTCAGCATCTACAACCGCGAGCCCGAGGTGCTGGCCATTGCCGCCNGGGCGGTGGCCCTGACCGCGCTGTTCTACATTCCCGATGCGATTCAGGTGGTGGCTGCCTCGGCTAACCGCGCGGCAGGGGACATCTGGTGGCCCACGATCATGCACGTGGTCAGCTATGGTCTGATCATGACGCCGCTGGGCTGGCTCCTGTCGCACCAATTTGGCATCAACGGCCTGGTCTGGGCGGTGATCATCGCCAGCCTGGTGTCGGCGGTGCTGCTGACCGGTCGCTTATGGCGCGTGACGTGGCGGCTGGTGCGAGGATGGGCGACGGACCCTGCAAGTCGCTGACTTGGCCGGGTTTCCGAGGGGGCGGTCGTCGAAGTCAAAAGCGCCCTGCGGGCTCAGCTTCTCAGGTGTCGGTTCCGACGTCGTCCCAAGCCGCATTGTCATCGTACCCGATCAGCCAGTTAAGGGCCTTGTGCCGCTCCATGACCACGCCGGGGTTCAGGCCAGCCGGTGGTGCGACGCCATCAATGCCCGCCTGAGTCACGGCCCAGTGGTAGCGATAGATCAAATCTGCCTGGTTCAGGATGTCATTTGCGGATTTCAAGCCGCGATCTGCCAGGTCTGGGGTTGTCGAAACCTCGCGTACCAAGGTGCCGGGATGGCAGACATCGCGCGGGTAGGAGAGAGGTTCATCCAGACGCTTCAAGGCCCAAAGAAGCACCCAGCCCGCTTCATATCGCCAGGAAAACTGGATCCGTTCAAGTTGGGTGGGTTCCGGCGTTTCGATAAAGCGTCGTTCCTCCGGTGAGAACAGCACCATCGCTTGGCGTTCGGCGGCGAGTTCCAGCACCTCCTCATGCGCCATGCCCTCACCTTTGACCGCCACCAGCGCCAGGGCCAACAGTCGATCCGCGACCTCTTGCGGCGAACGCAGGGTAATCTCTGCTTCGCTTTCTATCATCGGCAGGTGCGGATTGATCGGCACACCTTGAGCCTTCAGGACGCCTTCGGCCCACTGTTTGCGCAGCACCTGGTCACCGTATGCCGTCGCTGGCCCTTCCGATGCCGGAGTTCGACGGTGGCGAGCACCGGCGTTCTGGGATTCGAAGTCGCGGGGACCGCCCCGTTTGNNGCTGCGACCGAACAACTTGTCCCACCAACTCATGCCTGTGCCTCTTCGTTCAAGGCGCAGAAGATAGGTCAACCCTCGGGAAGGCAAGACCGTATCGTGGGCGGGCTCACCGGCGCGTGAACACCAGCGTATTGCCGTCCGGGTCGTCGATAGCGACTTCGCGAGTGCCCCAGGTCTGGTCGATGGGGTGGGTGTGGGGATCGGGCGATTTGGCGGGATAAAGCCTCGCGCCAGTATCTGCGCCCAGACGGCATCGACATCCGGCACCACGACAATCAGATGCTGGCCCGCAACGCTGTCTCCGCTGTGGCTGGACAGATTGATCTCCTGCCCGTCCAGCATCAGGGCGGCAAAGCCGGGATCGGCGGCTTCGGGCCAGATGCCGACCAGCTGGCAGCCAAAGGTCCGCACAAAAGTCGGTGGCGACCACAATGTCCGTCGTATGGATCAGTACCAATCGGGTCATGGAGCCAGACTGGTTCAAGGGCCAGACGTGCGCAAGGGCGGGTGACGGATGGCGCGGCGGCCTCTATATCCCCTTTCCCCATTGCCGGTTCGTGCGCACGGACCAAACCCAACTGGATCCCCATGGCCCGCATTCTCGTCACCTCGGCGCTGCCCTACATCAATGGCATCAAGCATCTGGGGAACCTGGCGGGCTCGATGCTTCCGGCCGACGTGTGGAGCCGGTTCAAGCGCGGGCAGGGGCATGACGTGCTCTATATCTGCGCTACCGATGAGCATGGCACCCCAGCCGAGCTGGCTGCGGCCGCTGCCGGACAGGACGGCAGANCCTATTGCGATGAGCAGCATCTGATTCAGAAGCGGGCGGGCGAGGCCTTTGGCCTGTCGTATGACTGGTTCGGGCGCTCGTCCCTGGGGCCGAACCGGGTGCTGACCCAGCATTTCGCCAAAGCGCTGGAGCAGAACGGCCTGATCGAGGAACGGGTCGACCGGATGATCTATTCGATCGACGACGCCCGCTTCCTGCCGGACCGCTATGTCGAGGGGACCTGTCCTCACTGCGGCTATGACAAGGCGCGTGGCGACCAGTGCGATAACTGTGGCCGCCTGTTGGACCCGACCGATCTGATCAACCCCTATTCGGCGGTCTCGGGCAGCCGCAATCTGGAGGTCCGCGATACCCGGCACCTCTACCTGCGGCAGACCCAGCTGGAGGGCCGTATCCGCGACTGGATCGAGACCCGCACCGGCTGGCAGACCCTGGCCAAGTCCATCGCCCTGAAGCACCTGGATGAGGGCCTGATCGACCGGGGCATTACCCGCGACCTGAAGTGGGGCGTGCCGGTGGTCGGGCCGGATGGTGGGCCGCGTCCGGGCATGGAGGGCAAGGTCTTCTATGTCTGGTTTGACGCCNCCATCGAATACATTGGCGCAACCGAAGAGTGGGCCGAGGCCAACGGGCGCACGTGGCGTGACTGGTGGCGGCTGGACGAGNGGGCCGCCAATCCTGAAGACCCCGTCCGCTATGTCCAGTTCATGGGCAAGGACAATGTGGCTTTCCACACGGTGTCATTCCCGGCGACGATCCTGGGCAGTGGCGAGCCGTGGAAAATGGTCGACCAGCTGAAGGCGTTCAACTGGCTGAACTGGTATGGGCAGAAGTTCTCCACCAGCCAGAAGCGCGGCGTGTTCATGGATCAGGCGCTGGAGCTGCTGCCGGCGGACTACTGGCGCTGGTTCCTGACCGCCTATGGCCCGGAGCATTCGGACACCTCGTTTACCTGGGAGAGCTTTCAGNGGGCGATCAACAAGGACCTGGCCGATGTGCTGGGCAACTTCGTCAACCGCATCGTCAAGTTCGCTGAGAGCAAGTTCGACGGCGTGGTGCCGGACGGCGGCGAACCCGGCCCGCTGGAAGCGAAGCTGGAGGCTGATCTGACTGCCGTGATCGCCGAGGCGACCGAGCAGTTCGAGGCCATGGAGTTCCGCAAGGCGTCCCAGGCCATCCGCGCCGCCTGGGTGCTGGGCAACGAGTATCTGCAGGAAGCGNCCCCCTGGACAGCCTTCAAGACCGACGTGGAACGTTCGGCGGTGGGTGTGCGCACGGGCCTGAATCTGGTGGCCCTGTTCGCCCGGCTGGCCGCGCCGATCCTGCCGTTCAGCGCACCGAAGATCGCCGCGTCGGTCGGGGCCGATGACCTGTCATGGCCAGGGCTGGATGACGGCAGCTGGCTGGACCGCCTGCCGCGTGGGCAGCAGGTCGCCGCCGCAGGCGTGCTGTTCACCAAGATCGAAGACGCCCAGGTCGCCGAATGGACCGAACAGTTCGGCGGTCAGGGTAGGCTGACCCCTAACCCATCACGGTTGCGAATACGGTGCCGCCTGCGCCAGACAGGCTGGCTTGGCCTCGGGTTTNTCTGCCGTGCAGAACTTGGCAATCTCCTTGGGTGAGATGTCCATGAAGGCGGGCACGGCGGCGTTGTGACCCGCCACACGCTCGGTCCGCACCACGGTGGAGCGATAGCCGTCCCAGATCATGTGCAGGGCGACATACAGCACGACCACCAGACCCAGATAGCCGATCCAGCGATAGCGGTGCAGCAGNCGGGCGATATAGGTGGCGGCCACCCCNATCAGGGCGATCGACAGGATCAGGCCAAAGACCATGATCAGNGGATGCTCGTGCGCCGCTCCGGCCACGGCCAGGACGTTGTCCAGGCTCATGGTCACATCGGCGATCATGATCTGCAGCAGGGCCGCGCCGAACGACTTGCGCTTCAGACCCATTTCCTCGGGCGAGGGCCTNTCACCGCGCTCGATGGCCAGGGCGCGTTCCAGCTCCTCGGTGCCCTCTTCCTGATCGTGGGTGGCCTGCTCACGCAGTTCGCGCCACATCTTCCAGCACACCCACAGCAGCAGGAAGCCACCGGCCAGCAGGCCGACGATGGCCAGCAGCTGCACGGTGATCAGGGCAAAGCCGATGCGCAGCACCACCGCGGCGATCAGACCGATCAGAATGGCTTTGCGGCGCTGGTCCTGCGGCAGNGAGGCGGCGGCCAGACCGACGGCAACGGCGTTGTCGCCCGCAAGCACCAGATCCATCATCAGGACCTGACCCAGAGCCGCCAGCTGCGAGCCGAGTTCGGGAGAGGAGAAATTCATGCAGCGGCTCTAGGGCAGGGCGGGGTCGCGGGCAGGGCCTAACCGGCCTGCTTTCTTGCCGCCTCATACAGGGCAATGGCCGCCGCATTGGAAACATTGAGACTTTCGATNCCGCCGGGCATGGGGATNTTGGCCATCACGTCGCAGTGTTCGGCCACCAGACGGCGCACGCCGTCCCCTTCNGAGCCCATGACGAGCACGGTCGGGTGAGCATCNAGGGCTTCATCCAGCGCCAGTTCAGACGCTCCATCCAGGCCCACGGCTCGCCAACCCAAATCATCAAGCTGTTCCAGCGCCCGCGACAGGTTCGTGACNCGCGCGTGCGGCAGGCGTTCGGTCGCGCCGACCGAAGCCTTGGCGAGGGCTCCGGCCAGGGCGGGNGCGTGGCGATCCTGCACGATGATGCCGCGTGCGCCGAAGGCCAGGGCCGTGCGGAAGATGGCCCCGACGTTCTGCGGGTCCGTCAGTTGGTCCAGCATGACCAGAATACCGGATGCCGGGTCGGCCAGTTCGTCCAGGCTGACGCCCTCCAGCGGGCGNACCTTGAAGGCCAGGCCCTGATGCACGGCTCCGGCGGGCAGTTGCCGGCTCAGGGTCTGGATGTCGACAATCTCGATACGGTGCCCATACGGAGCCAGGCGGTCGCGTTCGATCTCCCGCGCGCGGTCTTCGGTGGCGAACAGCCGGCCCATGCCCTTGCGTGCCGGGTTGGCCAGGGCGGCCAACACCGGATGACGCCCNCACAGCCAGTTGTCGGAATCGCCGCGGTCACGGGGGGGCAGGCTTGCCTCGGGCAAGGTCTGACCGTCACCCGCAGGGCGATCCGACGCGCGCGCGGGGCCACGGTCGGGCCGAAAACCCTGTCCCGACGGGCGTTTTGACGACTTTTCACGACCTTGCTTGCGGTCGTTGCGTTCTCTATTCGACGCCACTATAAGACGCGCTCCGATTTGGGGCCCAGGGGCTTTCAGGGTTGGCGGCGTCCTTCTAGACCGGGACGGATCAAACCCAGAAGGCCTTTGTTTGCGTTTAGTCACTGCACTGAACACAGACACACCGGTCGGGCATCACACGGTGCGTTTGGGGGAATGTCCCGAGCGGCAAGGGGGCGGACTGTAAATCCGCTGCGTAAGCTTCGCAGGTTCGAGTCCTGCCCCCCACGCACCAGAGTGACGTCCCCGGACTGAGTTCTGAACCGGCCTATGCGGGTATAGCACAATGGTAGTGCAGCAGCCTTCCAAGCTGAGTATGTCGGTTCGATTCCGTCTACCCGCTCCAGGTTTTGACAGCACCCAGCGCCCAAATCCCCGATCTCGGGCCAGGGCCATCAGGAGTTTTGGCCATGGCCAAGAAAAGTTTGAACGCACGAAGCCGCATTGCAACATCGGCACGATTGGTCACGTTGACCATGGCAAGACGACGCTGACGGCGGCGATTACGATGACACTGGCGAAGGCCGGTGGTGCGAAGGCGATGAACTATGCGGACATCGACGCTGCGCCGGAAGAGAAGGCACGCGGCATCACCATCAACACGGCGCACGTGGAATATGAGACGGCGAACCGTCACTATGCGCACGTCGACTGCCCGGGTCACGCCGACTATGTGAAGAACATGATCACCGGCGCGGCGCAGATGGACGGCGCGATTCTGGTGGTTTCGGCTGCTGACGGCCCGATGCCGCAGACGCGCGAGCACATTCTTCTGGCCCGTCAGGTCGGTGTGCCGGCCCTGGTGGTGTTCATGAACAAGGTCGACCTGGTCGACGACGAAGAGCTGTTGGAGCTGGTTGAGATGGAAGTGCGCGAGCTGCTTTCGTCGTATCAGTTCCCGGGCGACGACATTCCGATCACCAAGGGTTCGGCCAAGGCCGCGACCGACGGCGTGACCCCGGAGATCGGCGAGCAGCGCGTGCTGGAGCTGATGCAGACGGTTGACGACTACATCCCGCAGCCGGAGCGTCCGATCGATCTGCCGTTCCTGATGCCGGTGGAAGACGTGTTCTCGATCTCGGGCCGCGGCACCGTGGTGACCGGTCGCGTCGAGAAGGGCATCATCAAGGTCGGTGAGGAAGTCGAGATCGTCGGCATCCGTCCGGTCCAGAAGACGACCTGCACGGGCGTTGAGATGTTCCGCAAGCTGCTGGACCAGGGCCAGGCTGGCGACAACGTCGGCGTTCTGCTGCGCGGCACCAAGCGTGAGGACGTGGAGCGCGGTCAGGTTCTGTGCAAGCCGGGTTCGATCACCCCGCACACCAAGTTCCTGGCTGAAGCCTACATCCTGACCAAGGAAGAGGGTGGCCGTCACACGCCGTTCTTCACCAACTATCGCCCGCAGTTCTACTTCCGCACGACCGACGTGACCGGCATCGTGCACCTGAAGGAAGGCGTGGAGATGATCATGCCGGGCGACAACGCCGAGCTGACCGTGGAACTGATCACCCCGATCGCCATGGACCAGGGCCTGCGCTTCGCCATCCGCGAAGGCGGCCGCACCGTCGGTGCCGGCGTCGTCTCAAGATCATCGCCTAAGCGACGATCTGATCCCAACAACAGAAGCCCCGCCGGATCACTCCGGCGGGGTTTTGTCGTCCGACGCAGGGTCAGACGAAATGCACTTCGGTGCCCGAGCGCACCGCCTTGGACAGCTGCTCGACGTCCCAGTTGGTGAGGCGCACACAGCCGTGGCTGGCCGTCTTGCCGACCAGGGAGGGTGTNGGCGTGCCGTGGATGCCATACGTGTCCTTGGACAGGTCGATCCAGGTCGAGCCGACCGGGTTGTTCGGCCCTGGCGGGATGATGACCGCCCGNTCCCCCGGCCCCCATGACAGGCGACGCGGATCATAAGTGTAGTTGGGATTGGGCGCGACAGCGGTGACGGTCATGTCGCCGCCCGGCGAGGGGTTGGTCGCGCTGCCGATGGTGGCGGGATAATAGGCGAGNAGCTGGCCATCAGATCCGTAGGCGCGCAAGGCCCTGTCGGCCTTTGATACGACGATGCGCGCAACCGCAGGCAGGGCGGCCTGTTCGACAACCGGCAGGATGATGGTCTGGCCCGCCTGGCTGAAATCTGCACCAGGATTGAGGTCAATCAGCAGATCCTCATCGATGTGGTGCCGCTCAGCGATACGCTCCCGAGCGCTGGCAAAGTGGGTGCCGTCGCGGGCCTGGGCGGCCAGGTCGCGNGCCGGGGGTGGGCTGAACGGGCCAGCCACGTCCTCGTCCGTCAGCGTATAGCGCTGGGTCACCGCGCCCGGCTGAGCCTGGGCCAGGACTTCGATCAGGGCGGCGTCGATCTCGGTGCCGGACAGGCCATTGGCCTGACGCCAGGCTGCCACCGCCTGACGGGTGTTCTGGCCGTCATAGCCGTCGATCACCCCGGGCGAGAACGAGGACCGGTCCAGCAGGATCTGGAGGCGTACCAGGGCCGGGTCCGGCAGCTTGCGCGGCGCTGGTGCAGGGTCCGGGGCCGCGGGCACAGCCGGATCCTGACCCGTCGGATCGGGAACCGAAATGGGTGTGGGCTGAGGCGGCGGGCGCAACTGGGTCGCAGTCTCGATCTGCTCGGCTGTGATCACCGCGCCGATATGCCCGGTAGCCGGTGGCGGCATATTGACCTCGGGAGGAACCACAGGCTCTTGCTGTGGTGCGGCGTCGGACACCGGTGGCTGACACCCGGCCAGGCCCGTCAGGCTGGCCAGTGCCAATGCACATATCACGCGGCGAACGGCGGGCTGAATCGACATAGGGACCTTCACTCTTGACGCTGGAACCCTGACCAACGCGCCTGGCGCGGTTCAGCTCCGCAACCTTTCATTCACCACACCGCTGCACCAGACTGAAACAGGGTCCGGTATAAGGTGAGCAGAGTTACGCCAGCCGCCTGAGGGAGACGCATGTCCAAGCTGTCCGTGGAGTTGCGCCAGATTGCCGACCTCGACGCCTCCGATTGGCGGGCCTGGGCGGAGATGGTCGACGCCAACCCCAGCCTGACCAGCCCCTATTTCCAGCCGGCCTATACCCAGATTGCCGATGCCGTGTCCGGGGGCGTCGCGGTTTTCCGGCGCGAAGGACGGGTGATCGGATTTNTCCCATGCCAGATGCGCAACGGGGCTATGCAGCCGTTGTCCGCCCCTATGAGCGACTATCATGGGGTGGTGTCCCGGCCCGAAGATACCCCGACCCTGGCCGAGGTCGCTGAGCTTATGCCGACCGACCGCCTGAAGGTTCCCGCCTGGGTCGGCCCAGGCGAGGCGNGGGCCGCCCGCGAGATGATGATGTCGGCCCTACCGGCCGAGGGCTTTGAGGTTTGGTATGCCGAACGTCGCCGCGACTTCGGCAAATACTTCAAGGACAAGGAGCGGGCGCGCCGGAGCATGGAGGCCGAACTCGGTCCGATCCGTGTCGAGATCGGCCTGCGCGACCCGGCCTTGCTGGACTATCTGATCGATCTGAAGCGTGAGCAGTATCAGCGTTCACGTATGCACGACATTNTTGCCTGCGGATGGACGCGGGACCTGCTGATGCAGCTTATGCTGAAACCCAGAGATGGCCTGGGCGCCTCTATCGCGGCGCTCTGGGCCGGCGACAAGCTTTGCGCCCTGGAATACTCGATGCACGCGGGCCAGCACTATCATTTCTGGTTCCCGGCCTACGAGCCCAGCCTGGCGCGCTGCTCGCCAGGAATCCTGTTGACTCTGGAGACGATGAAGCAGGCCTCCGACAAGGGTTATCGGGTGTTCGACTTCGATNTCGGCGGGGAAACCTACAAGAAATATTTCTGCAACGCCTCGATGTCGGTGCGCGAGGCGACCGTGCGCAAGCCCAGCCTCNAACAATGCCGCGGTGGAAGCCATCGGCCAGTTGATGAATTGGCTGGGGAGGACCGGGCGCATCGCTTGCGCACCAGCCTGCGTCGCCGCTGGNGGGCCATTGAAGCCTGCGAGACCGAGAACGTGGCGCTGTTGCGTGGGGTCCTCGCGGCGATGACGGCAGCCCTGGCCAAGTCGGTCGTGACCGAGACCAAGCCTGCGCGGCCTCAATCCTGCCCAAGGCTGCCTGAAACCCCGGACCCTGATAAGATAGACCTGATGACAACCGCCCTTCGCAGAACCCGCTATCCCGGCCCGATCGGGGCTGCTGCCGTGCATTCGCACCGGTTGGTGGAGCTCGGCTTTGCTGAGGATGCCCGGCTGGCTGGGCTTTTGGATCGCTATCCGGCGGACCTGATCGACATCAACCTGTATGATTTTGACGCTGACGGTCAGGCATCTCTGCGCACAGGCGCGCGCGGCAAACTCAGTGGCGGCGAGCTGCTCCAGGCCATCCAGGCGGGTCGTCTGTGGGTCAACATGCGCAACGTTCAGGATGTCTGGCCCGAGCTATGGCGCGAAGCCATGGCCGATTTTGGCCGGATCCAGGCAACCTATCCAGGCATGCGTGCCGTGACCAATGCCGGGCAACTGATCCTGTCGTCACCCAAGGCCAAGGTGCCCTACCACTTTGATCCGTCCGGTGTGGTGCTGTTCCACCTGCGCGCCNGCAAGCGGGTGTTCGTCTATCCCGGCGATGAGGCCCATCTGCCCGAGCGCAACATGGAACAGATCGTCGCCCAGCAGACGACCGAGGACTTGCCTTATCAACGCAGTTTCGAGGGTGATGCCCAGATCATCGACCTGGAGCCCGGTCAGGCCCTGACGTGGCCACTCTATGCGCCGCATCGGGTGGAGAACCTGGATCGCTTCTGCGTCAGCCTATCGATGGATTTCCAGACTTGGCCGAGCCGTATCCGCAACGGGGCGCTCTATACCAATGCCGTAATCCGCAACCGGGGCGGGCGTCCGGGCTTTACCGAGCATATGGGCGAAGCGGAGTTGGCGGCCCGTTGGGCGGCGTCGCTCGCCCTGCGCAAGGTCGGCATACTCAAGAGCCGAATTGCCCAGTTCGAGCGTGACTTTGAGCCCGAACTGNGGGCGGTCGACGGGGCCGGGGTCCTGAGGGCCTGAGGCGGCCCCCACCCTTACAACAGTGTCATGACCTCGATTTAAGCTGACCTCGCCAGGCATGGGGGCAGGCTTCGCTTATCCTGTTTCGGAGTGAGGAAGCCCGCCATGAAGACCTCTTTGTTTTGTGCTGTCGCCGCCCTGACGCTGGCCGCCGCCGCGCCCGCCCTGGCCCAGAGTGGACCTGAGGTCGAGATTCGCAACGCCGTGGCCCGGGTGGTCGTGATGGTTGAGGACCGGGCGGACGCCGCCGTGGAAGTGCAGCAGGGCACGACCAGCCTGCCGCGCCGACGATCCGCCGGGCCGGGAACAAGACCATCATCGATGGAGAACTCAACGCATCGCGTGGCCAGTTTGGGAACCGCCGCATGGCGGTCCAGAGCTGCAACCAAGGGCCGGCCTTGGCCCAACAGCCGGGGGAAGGTGCCACCGTTGAGTACGTGGCCTGGGGCGGATCAATATGGACGCCGCGCCGCTGATCATCATCCATGCGCCCCGAGCGGTCGATATTCAGGCCGAGGGTGCCGTTTTCGGAGCAATAGGCCGCGGGGCCAGCTCTGTTTCGCTGACCAATGGCGGATGCGGCGGCTGGATGGTGGCCAATGTGGATGGCCCGGTTGACCTGTCCGTCGGTGGCTCAGGCCGCGTCATGCTGGGCAACAGCCGCTCACTGGACGTGACGCTTGGCGGATCGGGCTCGGTCACGGCCGGGCAGACAGGAGATCTCGACTTTGCCCTCGGGGTTCCGGTAGCGCGCGGATCGCTCGCGTCGACGGCACAGTTGACATTGCCGTCGGCGGTTCCGGCGAAGTGCGGATTGTCGATGGACGGGCCACCAGCATCGACGTGACCATCGGTGGCTCAGGCGATGTCAGCTTCGGCGGCACGGCGGTCAATGCAGACGTCACCATAGCGGGCAGTGGCGATGTGCGCCTAGGGGAAGTGACCGGCCAGCTGGACCGGCAGGTGTTTGGCTCTGGCGGGGTCACGATCGGGCGCTGACGTCAGGTACCGTTGGATTGAATCCGGGGCCAGGGCCGCGTTAGGACGTGCCAGGAGGTCGCTATGACAGCACAACGCACACCGGCTTCACGTCTACCGTCGCCTCCAGATGGGGCTTGCCACGACGGTAGCCCTGGCCGCACTCACCGCCGCCTGTCAGGCGCCGGCACCGGGCGACAGAACCTGTAACGGATACTACGCCCCCGGCGCTGACCTGGATGGTCCTCAACGACATCAACGGGGTTTACTTCGATCGTGCCGATCCGATGAACCGCCCGCCGCTGGTGACGGAAGTACCGNAGGGAATGATCCGTCAAGTCAACGTGTCCCCGGACGGCCAGCCTGACTGGCTGATCGACTACTCCAGCCAGGATAGTCAGTGGTGCGGCACCGGCGGCTGCCTGATGACCCTCTATGTCAGTGACGGCGAGGACTATGTGATGGCCCTGAATGCGCAGGTCGTCGACATGGCGATCGCCGATCAGGCCGGTCAGCCAGTGCTCGATCTGACCGTGCATCATCTCAACTGCAAGCAGGAGGTCGCAGAGTGCCACTACAGCTATAGCTGGGACGCGGGCCAGAAGACCCTGGTGGCTCATGACACTGCGGCTGTGGCCGCCACGCATGCGGGTGGCTTCAACCTCATGGGCTGGCAGGCTGAGGACGACGCCACCAAATAGAGGCGATCCTGCACCGCCTGCATCAACGCGCATGGGAAGCGGGGCGCAATGGGCTCTGCTCCCAAACTCTGTTCGCTGGAATAAACACGCCCGGCGGTCGCAAAGGTGGATTGTTCTGCCCCTGAGCGCTTGACGAAAGGGATCCCCGTCATAAGCCGCCACTCTTGTTGGACCGGCTGTGCACCCCCGGGTGCAGACGCGGTTCGCAAGAACGACCTAAGTCACTGTTCTTTGCAGGTTCTTGGGATTTTATCGGCCTTCGCGGGCAACTGCGTGGGCCGCTCGTTTTGCGGACGTGCGTACCCTGAAGGCTCGATTTCGGGTCTAAAGGCTTCTGGTCTTTGAAATGGTTCACAGGGACGCGGTCCACCGACCGCTTGGGAATAACGACCGATATGGATCAGAGCATCCGCATCAGGCTCAAGGCCTTCGATCACCGCGTCCTGGATCATTCCACGCGCGAAATCGTCAACACGGCCAAGCGCATGNGCGCGCAAGTGCGCGGTCCGATTCCGCTGCCGACACTGATTGAAAAGTTCACCGTGAACCGCTCGCCGCACGTCGACAAGAAGTCGCGCGAGCAGTTCGAAATCCGCACGCACAAGCGCGTGCTCGACATCATCGACCCCACCCCGCAGACCGTGGACGCGCTCATGAAGCTCGACCTGTCCGCTGGCGTGGACGTCGAGATCAAGATCTAACGAAGGGCGGGATCCGACATGCGCATGGGCGTGATCGCCAAGAAGCTGGGCATGACCCGCGTGTTCGCCGAAGACGGCGCGCACGTTCCGGTCACTGTGCTTCAGCTTGACGGCTGCCAGGTCGTCGGCCAACGGACCCAGGAGCGGGACGGCTACGCCGCCCTGCAGCTGGGCGCTGGCACGAAGAAGGCCAAAAACACCAACAAGGCTCAGCGCGAAACCTTCGCCAAGGCTGAAGTCGAACCCAAAGCAACGGTCGTGNAANTCCGCGTCGATGCTGACGGCCTGCTGGACGNNGGGGCTGAACTGACGGCCGATCACTTCCTGGCTGGTCAGAAGGTCGATGTGCAGGCCCTGACCATCGGTAAGGGTTTTGCCGGCGGCATGAAGCGCTGGAACTTCGGCGGTCTGCGGGCCACCCACGGCGTGTCGGTCTCGCACCGCTCGCACGGGTCCACCGGTAACCGTCAGGATCCGGGCCGCACCTTCNCGGGCAAGAAGATGGCTGGCCACCTGGGTCAGGAAACCGTCTCCATCCAGAACCTGACTGTCGTGCGCGTCGACGCCGAGCGGGGCCTGATCCTGATCAAGGGCGCTGTGCCCGGTCACGACGGCACCTGGGTCAAGGTCCGCGATGCGGTCAAGAAGGCCCGTCCGGCCGACGCTCCCTATCCGGGCGCTGTGAAGGCTTCGGGCAAGGCCGCTGCTCAACCCGCTGAAACCCCGGCTGAAGAAGCGCCGGTGGCCGAAGCGACCGAAGGCGGTGAAGCGTAATGAAACTCTCAGTCATCAAACTCGACGGCAAGGCTTCGGGCGACGTTGAACTGTCGGACGCTATTTTTGGCATTACCGACATTCGCGGCGACCTGCTGGCCCGCTACGTCAACTGGCAGTTGGCCAAGCGCCGCGCTGGCACCCACAAGGTCCAGACCCGGAACGAGAACTCTCGCACCGGCAAGAAGATGGCANAGCAGAAGGGAACCGGCGGCGCTCGTCACGGTTCGCGTCGCGCCCCGCAGTTTGTCGGTGGTTCGCGCGCCTTCGGCCCGGTCGTCCGTGACCACGGCTTCTCGCTGCCCAAGAAGGTCCGCGCCCTGGCGCTGAAGCACGCTCTGTCGGCCAAGGCCAAGGGTGGACAGCTGGTGGTGGTTGACACCCTGGCGCTGAAGGAAGCCAAGACGGCCGTCCTGCGCGAGAAGATCGGCAAGCTCGGCTGGACCAAGGCTCTGGTCATCGACGGCCCGACGGTTGAAGAAAACTTCGGCCTGGCCGCTCGCAACATCCCGCAAGTCAACGTCCTGCCGTCCGTCGGCCTGAACGTCTATGACATCCTGCGCGCTGACACCCTGGTCCTGTCCAAGGCCGCGGTTGAGGCGATCGAGGCGCGGCTCACCCGGAAGGAGGCCNGCGTAATGGCTGGCGCTCAACCTACCGCCAAGCACTACGACACCATCCTGGCCCCGGTGATCACCGAANAGGCCACGATCCTGTCGGAGCAGAACAAGGTGATGTTCCGCGTCGCGGACACCGCCACCAAGGACGAGATCGCTGCGGCGGTCGAGGCCCTGTTCAAGGTCAATGTGCTGAAGGTCAACACCCTGATCCAGAAGGGCAAGACCAAGCGTTTCCGGGGCATCATGGGCCGCCGGGTCGACATCAAAAAGCGATCGTGACGCTGGCAGATGGCCAGTCGATCGACGTCACCACGGGGCTCTGATCAGATGGCTCTGAAGACTTATAATCCGACGCCGCCGGGCCGCCGCGCCCTGGTGCTGGTCGACCGCTCCGAGCTGCACAAGGGCCGCCCGGAGAAGTCCCTGACGCAAGGCCTGACCAAGTCGGGCGGTCGCGGGCAGGGCGGTCGTGTTGCCGTTCGCTTCCGTGGCGGCGGTGCCAAGACCCTGTATCGCATGATCGACTTCAAGCGCCGCAAGTTCGCTTCGGCCACGGTCGAGCGCCTGGATNACGATCCGAACCGGACCGCCTTCATCGCCCTGATCGTCTATGAAGACGGCGAAAAGGCCTACATCATCGCGCCGCAACGCCTGAAGGCGGGCGACACGGTGGTCGCCGGTGAGCGCGTCGACGTGAAGCCGGGCAACGCCATGCCGTTGCGCTCGGTTCCGGTCGGCACGATCATCCACAACATTGAGATGAAGCCGGGCAAGGGTGCCCAGCTGGCCCGTTCGGCCGGTGCCTACGCTCAGCTGGTCGGTCGCGACCAGGGTTACGCCCAGATCCGCCTCGGCTCGGGTGAACTACGCATGGTTCTGGATGGCTGCATGGCCACGGTGGGCGCGGTGTCGAACCCCGACCACATGAACCAGAACCTGGGTAAGGCTGGCCGCAAGCGCCACATGGGCTTCCGTCCGCACGTTCGCGGCGTGGCCATGAACCCGATCGACCACCCGCACGGTGGTGGTGAAGGCCGCACCTCTGGTGGTCGGACCCCGGTGACGCCGTGGGGCAAGGACACCAAGGGCACCCGCACCCGCAAGAACAAGGCCACGGACAAATACATTATCCGTAGTCGTCACGTGAAGAAGGCTCGCTAAGACATGGCCCGCTCCTCCTGGAAAGGCCCGTTTGTTGACGGGTATCTGCTCAAGAAGGCCGACGCCGCTCAGTCGTCGGGCCGCAAGGACGTGATCAAGACCTGGTCGCGCCGCTCCACCATCCTGCCGCAGTTCGTCGGCCTGACCTTTGGGGTCCACAACGGCCAGAAGCATGTGCCGGTGTCGGTTTCCGAAGAAATGGTCGGAATGAAGTTCGGCGAGTTCGCCCCAACCCGGAACTTCCCGGGCCACGCGGCGGACAAGAAGGCCAAGAGGAAGTAACCGATGGCCCAGACCAAGAACGAACGCCGTGTCGGCAAGACGGAGGCCCGCGCCAAGCTGGTCAACGTCCGCATCAGCCCTCAGAAGCTGAACCTGGTGGCTGCCTCGATCCGCGGCCTGCCGGTGCAGAAGGCTCTGAACGAGCTGGAGTTCAGCCACAAGCGCATCGCCACCGATGTGCGCAAGGCCCTGTATTCGGCGGTTTCCAACGCTGAAAACAACCACAACCTGGATATCGACAACCTGATCGTTGCCGAAGCCTTTGTGGGCAAGAACCTGGTGATGAAGCGTTTCGCGAGCCGTGCTCGTGGTCGTTCGTCCCGCATCCTGAAACCGTTCAGCGAGATCACCATCGTGGTCCGTGAAGCCGGCGAGGCCGCCTGATGGGTCAGAAAGTCAATCCGGTCGGGCTGCGGCTCGGCATCAATCGCACCTGGGACAGCCGCTGGTTCGCCGGCGGAGCTGACTACGCCAAGCTGCTCCACCAGGACCTGAAGCTGCGCGAGTGGCTCAAGGAGCGCCTGTCGGCTGCTGGTGTGTCGCGCATCATCATCGAGCGCCCGCACAAGAAGTGCCGCGTGACGATCTATGCCGCCCGTCCGGGTGTTGTGATCGGCAAGAAGGGCGCAGACATCGAGAAGCTGCGCAAGGAAATCTCGGCCATGGTCGAGGGCGAGGTTCACCTGAACATCGTCGAAGTGCGCAAGCCAGAAGTCGATGCCCAGCTGATCGCTGAGAACATCGCCCAGCAGCTGGAGCGCCGGATCGCCTTCCGTCGCGCCATGAAGCGCGCCATGCAGTCGGCCATCCGTCTGGGTGCCAAGGGCATCCGGATCAATGTTTCGGGCCGTCTCGGCGGTGCGGAAATTGCCCGCATGGAATGGTATCGCGAAGGCCGTGTGCCGCTGCACACCCTGCGCGCTGACATCGATTACGGCTTCTACGAAGCCAAGACGACCTACGGCATCATTGGCGTCAAGGTTTGGGTGTTCAAAGGTGAAGTGCTCGAGCACGATCCGATGGCCCAAGACAAGCGTTGGAGCCAGGAAGCTTCGGGTCCGTCCTCGAACGAAGGCCGTGAGCGTGGTGGTCCCCGCGGGGATCGTGGTCCGCGCCGTGACCGTGGCCGGGAGCAATAGGTTATGCTGCAACCCAAGAAGACCAAATCCCGCAAGGCCTTCAAGGGCCGGATTCACGGGGCTGCCAAGGGTGGCTTCACGCTGAACTTCGGCTCCTATGGCCTCAAGACGGTGGAGCCTGAGCGCATCACGGCCCGTCAGATCGAAGCGGCCCGCCGCGCGATCACCCGCCAGATGAAGCGTCAGGGTCGCGTGTGGATCCGCGTGTTCCCGGATCTGCCGGTCACCGGCAAGCCGGCCGAAGTCCGCATGGGCAAGGGCAAGGGCGCGGTGGACCACTGGGCCGCTCGCTGCCACCCGGGCCGTATCCTGTTCGAAATCGACGGCGTGCCGGACGACATCGCCCGCGAGGCCCTGCGCCTGGGCGCCGCCAAGCTGCCGGTCCGTGCCAAGGTGGTTACCCGCCTGGATGCCGGTATTGCTCATGGGGAAGCTGCCTGATGACCAAGATCGCTGACCTGCGGGCCCTGACGCCCGATCAACTGTCCGACGAGCTGCTGAAGCTCAAGAAGGAGCAGTTCAACCTGCGCTTCCAGGCCGCCACTGGCCAAATGGAAAAGACCCACCGGGTCTCGGAAGTGCGCAAGGACATCGCCCGCATCTCCACGCTTCTGCGTGAGAAGCGCGCGGTCGCTTAAAGGAAACGAAGATGCCCAAGCGAATTCTCGAAGGCGTGGTCGTCTCCGACAAGGGCGACAAGACCATTGTCGTCAAGGTCGAGCGCACCCTGCTGCACCCGGTTCTGAAAAAGACCGTGCGCCTGTCCAAAAAGTATCACGCCCATGACGAAGCCAACGCCCTGAAAGTCGGCGATGTGGCCCGCATCGTGGAGTGTGCCNCCAAGTCCAAACTGAAGCGCTGGGAAGTTGTTTCCNCGGCTTCGGCCTCGTAATCGGAAGGATCTGAACCATGATCCAGATGCAAACTAACCTGGATGTGGCCGATAACTCGGGCGCTCGCCGGGTCATGTGCATCAAGGTGCTGGGTGGTTCCAAGCGCCGGTATGCTGCGGTGGGTGACACCATCGTTGCTTCGGTCAAGGAAGCCATCCCGCGTGGTCGCGTGAAGAAGGGCGACGTCGTTCGCGCCATCGTCGTGCGCACCGCCAAGGACATCATGCGCAAGGATGGCTCGGTCATCCGCTTTGACAAGTCTGCCGCGGTCATCGTCAACAAGCAGAACGAACCGGTCGGCACCCGTATCTTCGGACCGGTTCCGCGCGAGCTGCGCGCCAAGAACCACATGAAGATCATCTCGCTGGCTCCGGAGGTCCTGTAACCATGGCCGCCAAGATCAAATCGGGCGACACCGTCGTCGTCCTGACCGGCAAGGACAAGGGCCGCACCGGCAAGGTGACCAAGGTCCTGGTCGACACCAACCGCGTCATCGTGGAAGGCGTCAACATCGTCCAGCGCCACACCCGCCCGACCCAGATGGACCCGCAAGGGGGCATCAAGAACAAGGAAGCCTCGATCCACGTCTCGAACGCCGCGATCGCGGACTCCAAGGGCAAGGCGACTCGCGTCGGCTTCCGTATGGAAGGTGACAAGAAGGTCCGCTTCGCCAAGACCACCGGAGACGTCATCTGATGGCCGCCGCTGCTTATACCCCGGCTCAAGTCGGATTACAACGACCGCATCAAGGGCGTGATGACCGAGAAGTTCGGTTACACCAACCCGATGCAGATGCCCAAGCTGGACAAGATCGTCTTGAACATGGGCGTCGGTGAAGCCGCCGCTGACTCCAAGAAGGCTACCGCGGCCCTGGCTGACCTGACGGCGATCGCCGGTCAGAAGGCCGTGCCGACCAAGGCCCGCAACTCCATCGCCGGCTTCAAGCTGCGCGAAGGCATGGTCATCGGCGGTAAGGTCACCCTGCGTGGCGACCGCATGTATGAGTTCCTGGACCGTCTGATCACCATCGCGCTGCCGCGGGTGAAGGACTTCCGGGGCCTGAAGGGCACCTCGTTTGACGGTCGTGGCAACTACGCCATGGGTCTGAAGGAGCACATCGTGTTCCCGGAGATCAACTACGACCAGATTGATCAGATGTGGGGCATGGACATCATTGTCTGCACCACGGCCAAGACCGACGAGGAGGCCAAGGCCCTTCTCGCCGAGTTCAAGTTCCCGTTCGTGAACTGAGCGGGAAGGAAAGAGCACGATGGCTAAGAAGTCCGCTGTGAACCGCAACGAGCACGTCAAGAAGCTGGTTGCCCAATACGCTGAGAAGCGCGCTGCGCTGAAGGCCAAGGCCAATGACGAGTCACTGCCGCTGGAAGAGCGGTTCGAGGCTCGCCTGAAGCTGGCAGCCCTGCCGCGCAACTCCGCGCCGACCCGCATCCGCAACCGCTGTGAAGTGACGGGCCGTCCGCGCGCCTATTACCGCAAGCTGAAGATGAGCCGGATCGCCCTGCGCGAACTGGGCAACCTGGGCCAGATCCCGGGCCTGACCAAGTCGAGCTGGTAAGGGGAGACTGAGATATGATGATCAATGATCCCCTGAGCGATATGATCGCTCGCATCAAGAACGCGGCGACCCGCAAGCGTTCCAAGGTGCTGACCCCGGCCAGCCGTCTGCGCCAGCGTGTGCTGGATGTGCTGCAGGACGAAGGCTACATCCGTGGCTACAGCCTGGTTCAGAACCCGGGTGAATTCCCGCAGTTCGAAATCGAGCTGAAGTATTTTGATGGCCAGCCGGTCATCGCCGAAATCAGCCGCGTGTCCAAGCCGGGCCGCCGCGTCTATTCGGCGANNTCACGGACCTCGCCGGTCAAGAATGGTCTGGGCATCTCCATCCTTTCGACCTCGAAAGGTGTGATGTCCGACGCCGCCGCTCGCGAAGCCAATGTTGGCGGCGAAGTTCTCTNNGCAGGGTCTACTGATATGTCCCGTATCGGAAAGAAAACCATTGCTGTGCCCAAGGGTGTGACGATCACGCTCGACGGCCAGACCGTCACCGTCAAAGGTCCCAAGGGCGAGCGCTCCTGGACCGTGGCCGAAGAGATCGAGGTCAAACAGGACGGCGAAGAGCTGTCGTTGACCCCGCGCAACGAAACCTCGCGGGCGCAAGCCATGTGGGGCCTGTCGCGCACCTTGGTCGACAACATGGTCACGGGCGTCACCTCGGGCTTCGAAAAGAAGCTGGAACTGGTGGGCGTGGGCTACCGTGCGGCAATGAAGGGTAATGCCCTGTCGCTGCAGCTGGGCTTCTCGCACGACGTAGACATTGACCCGCCGGCTGGCATCACCTTCGCTGTGCCCAAGCAGACCGAGATCACCATCTCGGGTGCCGACAAGCAGGCCGTAGGTCAGGTTGCCGCCGTTATCCGCAAGCTGCGTCCGCCGGAACCCTACAAGGGCAAGGGCGTGCGCTATGAGGGCGAATACGTCCGGCGCAAGGAAGGCAAGAAGAAGTAATCGTCATGGCTACGTTGCAACAGAATGCCAAGCGCCGCGCAGAGCGCACCCGTCGTCGCCTGAAGGCCGTGGCCAATGGCCGCCTGCGCCTGTCGGTCTATCGTTCGGACAAGAACATCTCCGCCCAGGTGATCGACGACGCCAACGGCGTTACGGTCGCTTCGGCCTCGTCGCTGGAAGGCGGCAAGGGCTCCAAGGGCTCGGACACGGCCGCTGCTGCCAAGATCGGCAAGCTGGTCGCCGAACGGGCCATGGAGAAGGGCGTCAAGGATGTCGTCTTTGACCGTGGCGGCTACATCTATCATGGCCGGGTCAAGGCCCTGGCGGAGGCCGCGCGTGAAGCCGGCCTGAACTTCTAAGGGATCGGGAAGCATGGCTCGTGAACCCCAACAACGCGGCGGCGGCGATCGCAACCGCCGCGACCGTAACGCCCCGGCAGCTGCTGAGANNGGTCCGGATCTGGACCTGATCGAANAGCTGGTGCACATCAACCGCGTCGCCGCCACTGTGAAGGGTGGCCGTCGTTTCTCGTTTGCCGCCCTGATGGTGGTGGGTGATGGCAAGGGTCGCGTCGGCTTCGGCCACGGCAAGGCCCGTGAAGTGCCGGAAGCCATCCGCAAGGCGACCGAAGAAGCCAAGAAGACGATGATCCGTGTCCCGCTGCGTGAAAACCGCACGCTGCACCACGACGGCAACGGCCGTTGGGGCGCTGGCAAGATCATGATGCGTGCGGCCNCTCCGGGCACCGGCGTCATCGCCGGCGGTCCGATGCGTGCCGTTCTGGAAACCCTGGGCGTGCAGGACGTGGTCGGCAAGTCGACCGGGTCGTCCAACCCCTACAACATGATCCGCGCTACGTTCGAGGCGCTGAAGGTCCAGTCGTCGCCGCGTCAGGTGGCTTCGAAGCGGGGCAAGAAGGTCGCTGACCTGATGGGCCGCCGCAACGATGGTGCCTCGGCTCCGGAAGCTGCGCCTGAATCTGTGGAGGCCTAAACCATGGCCAAGAAGGACGCCAAGACTGTTACCGTTCGTCAGACCGGCAGCCCGATCCGCCGTAAGGCCGATCAGCGCGCCACCCTGGCGGGCCTGGGCCTGAACCGCCTGGGTCGTGAATCGACCCTGGAGGACACGCCCTCCGTCCGTGGCATGATTGCCAAGGTCGCTCACATGGTCGAAGTGGTCGAAAAGTAAGACCTCTCCGACTTGCGAAGATCCGAAGGGTCGCCTAAAGGCGGCCCTTCACTTTTGAACATCGCCGAGTCCGCTGTCACAGCGGGCGCTAGCACCCGAGAGGATCAGGCACATGAAACTGAACGAAATCCGCGACAACGAAGGCGCTCACAAGAAGCGCATGCGCGTCGGCCGTGGCCCGGGCTCGGGCAAGGGCAAGACCTCCGGTCGTGGTGTGAAGGGCCAGAAGTCCCGCACCGGCGTCAGCCTGCTGGGCTTCGAAGGCGGTCAGATGCCGCTTTACATGCGTATGCCCAAGCGCGGTTTCAACAATCCGTCGGCCCTGAAGCTGGCCGAGGTCAATCTGTGGCGTCTGCAGGATGCCGTGGATGCCAAGAAGCTGGACATCAAGAAGGACATCGATGGTGCCGCTCTGGTGGATGCCGGCGTGATCCGCCGCACCAAGGATGGTGTGCGCGTCCTGGGCACCGGCGAACTGAAGGCCAAGCTCAATCTGGTGGTCTGGTCGGCATCGGCCGGTGCCGTGAAGGCCATCGAAGCGGCTGGCGGTTCGGTCAAGCAACTGCGCATCGAAGCAGAAGCCAAGGCCGCAGCCCGCGTCGAGAAGCGCAACGCGGCCAAGGGCAAGGCTCCGGCCCCGAAAGCGCCCAAGGGTGACGCCAACAAGATCTCGGCCCGCGCCAAGCGCAAGGCCGCCAAGTAAAAACCTTGGGGGCGGTCTCGCTAAGAGGCCGCCCTTCACCTATCTGAACCTTGGTCCCGGATTTTGATCCGTACCGAGTTTTGATCAGTCGGGGTGACGACACATGGCTTCGGCCGCCGAACAACTTGCAGCCAATATGAACATCGGCTCGTTCGCCAGGGCGACCGAGCTGCACAAGCGCCTGTGGTTCACACTGCTGGCGCTGATCGTGTATCGGGTGGGCACCTATGTGCCGATCCCGGGGATCAATGGCGAAGCCTTCCTGNCATTCTTCCAGGACCCGGATGGCACGCGTGGCATCCTGGACATGTTCAACATGTTCTCGGGCGGTGCCGTCGAGCGGATGGCCGTCTTCGCCCTGAACGTCATGCCCTACATTTCGGCCTCGATCATCGTGCAGCTGATGGGTGCGGTCTATCCGCCGTGGGAAAAGCTGCGCAAGGAAGGCGGCGAAAGCGGTCGCAAGCAGCTGAACCAATATACCCGCTATCTGACGGTGTTCCTGGCTCTGGCCCAATCACTGGGCATTGCCATCGGCCTGAATGCCTCGCAGGGGCTGGTCGATCAGCCGGGCATCTTCTTTATCATTTCGACGGTCACGACCCTGACCGGCGGCACCATGTTCCTGATGTGGCTGGGTGAGCAGATCACCGCTCGCGGCGTCGGCAACGGGATTTCCNTGATCATCTTCGCCGGTATTGTGGCCGTGCTGCCCAGCACTGTGGCCCGCCTACTGGGCCTGGCCGGCGAAGGCCAGATCAGCGCCTTTGCCCTGTTGTTCATCGCCGTTATGGCGGTGGGAGTGGTGGTCTTCATCGTCTTCATGGAGCGGGCTCAGCGTCGCTTGCTGATCCAGTATCCGAAGCGCCAGGAAGGCAACCGCATGGCCGGTGGCGAGCGGTCGTTCCTGCCGCTGAAGGTGAACACGTCCGGGGTGATCCCGCCGATCTTTGCTTCGTCTCTGCTGATGCTCCCGGCTACGGTGGCCCAGATGACGGCGAACATGAACCTGCCGTCCTGGCTTAGCTGGCTGCCCGCCGCGGCGGCCCAGATGCAGCACGGCCAACTGCCGTTCACCATCGCCTATGGCTTGCTGATCGTCTTCTTCACCTTCTTCTATACCTCCATCACCTTCAATCCAGAGGATACGNCCGAGAACCTGCGCAAGTATGGTGGCTTCCTGCCGGGTATCCGTCCGGGCAAACGCACGGCAGAGTATCTGGACTATGTGCTGACCCGCCTGACGGTGATCGGTGCGGCCTACATCACTGCCGTGTGTCTGTTGCCGGAGTTTCTGGTCGCCAACTTTGGCACCAGCCTGTATTTCGGTGGCACCTCGATCCTGATTGTGGTCTCCGTGACCATGGATACGGTGGCCCAGATCCAGTCGCACCTGCTGGCACACCAGTATGAAGGGCTGATCAAGAAGGCCAAGCTGCGGGGGCGTGGTGGTCGTGGTGGCAGTGGCGGCGGTCGCGGTGGCCGGGGCCTGCCAGCTCCGCAACGGCGCTGATCCGGCGTTGAGTTGAAGACCAGGCTCTATCGGAGGGCGCGATGAACCTGATCCTTNTTGGACCCCCGGCAGCGGGCAAGGGCACCCAGGCCAAGCGCCTGGTGGCTGAGCGTGGCATGGTGCAGTTGTCGACCGGTGACATGCTGCGTGAGGCCATAGCGTCTGGCTCCGAGTTGGGTCAGCAGTGCCAGGCCATCATGTCTCGGGGCGATCTGGTGTCCGACGAGATTGTCATCGCCTTGATTGAAGCTCGCCTGAAAGAAGCCGAGGATGCTGGCGGGGCTATCTTCGACGGCTTCCCGCGCACGATTGCCCAGGCAGAAGCTCTGGATGCCATGCTGGCCAAGCTGGGCAAGCAGATCGACGCCGTTGTGCGGCTCAAGGTCGACGACGAAGCCCTCTTGGCCCGTGTGGCCAAGCGCTTTGCGGAACAGGGGCGTCCTGACGACAATCCTGACAGCTTCTCGGTTCGGCTGGCGGCCTACAATCGCAACACCGCACCGCTGTTGCCGTATTACGGCGACAAGGGCCTGCTGACCGAGGTGGATGGCATGGGCTCGATCGAGCAGGTCGCTGCGGCCATCGACAAAGCACTGGATCGCTGAACCCGAGCGCCCCGTTCTACGTTCAGCCTGCAGTCATCCGGATTGCGCGAGGCTGGTGCTGTGGAGCTGAAACTCAGACAACCGACCCCGGCGGAATGGCGCAACGGCGGAGCTGTGTCTGCTGTCGTCCTGGCTCATATGCTGGGGGTCTATCTGGTCAGTCAGGCGCGTCCGCTACCGCCAGAGTATGTTCAGCCGGTGATCAATGTGGAGTTGGTGCGTCCCGAGTTACCGCCGCCTCCGCCACCCCGCCGCCGCCTGAACCCCGGCTCCGAAAGCTGGGGAGGCCGGGCCGCTGCAGCCTCGGTCGTGCATCGGACACCCCCACCGCCCCCAAGATCGAGCGAGAGGTCCGGGCCCCGCCGGTTCAGGCTCCTGAGCCGGACCTAACTGTCGGTGTAGCTCCCAAGAGCGATCCAGATCCGGGCCAGGGGCAGGGCGGGCGCGGCACCGGCGAAGGCGGTGGCGACGGGTCCGGCCGGGGGCCAGGCACCGGGGCGCGAACCGGGCCTGAGAACATCCGCCGCCCCAACAATGGCCAGATCCGCGACGCCCATCCGCGCGAGGCTATGCGCCAGCGGATTTCCGGGGTCGCGACAATCAACTGTCGCATCCAGCTGGATACCACCCTCGATCGGTGCCGGATTGTGCGCGAGAGCCCCGACGGCTTCGGGTTTGGGNAGGCGGCCCTGCGCCTAGGTGTGCAAATCTACCGGTTCCGTCCCCCAACCATCGATGGTGTGCCTCAGGATGATCAGGGCGTGACCTTTACCATCGAATCGGTCCCCAGGACCGCCGCCCCCGGGGCTAGGGCAGAGGTTAAGAAGCGGGTGGTGACGCAGTTTGATTTTAGGGGTTAGGTATCGCGATCCAAACGATGCCAAGGGGATGGGGTCCGGGTCGTCTAAGGGTAGTAGCCCCGTTTGAAATAGTCCCCNAGACAGACGTTACAGATCGAATGGTCATCGGGCTGGATGGCGACCGATGCGGCGATCGCATCTTCCAGCGAGTAGTAGGGCATCCAGACCCCCGACGGCTTGGCACCGGCCTTGCGGCCCTGGCCGTCGCGGCAAAAGGCGCATTCCGCTTTGTGAACCTTGGTGGATTGGTGGGTGCTGCTCGAATAGACCCAATGCGACGGGGCCAGCACGACATCATCGTCCGAAACCTCGATCATGATCGGCTCGGACGGCGGCTCCTCGTCCTGCACGGACTCCATCAGTCGGCGTTCGGCCGTGAAGTCGTCTGCCATCGTGAGCATGTCGGCGACCGACCAGAGCCGCGTCGCAAGGCCGGCCGCGATAGCCGCCGGGTCCCTCTTGATCCATTGACTGCTGCGCGTTCCATCGGGCTGAAGGCGAGGCCGCATCGGGCGCGGAATCCAACAGTAGTTGTGATAGACAGCCCACATGGCGATGTGCCGCTCGTGGTTCAGCATCGTTTTGGAGAAGGCGTTGGTCTTCCGGTTGAAGCGCCGGTTTCCCATTCGCAGATTCAGGTTCTGGCGCTCGATGTATGACGTGTGGGTGTCTTCGACGCGCCAGTCGCCCGAGCCCTTTTTNCGATTGGCGCCGATGTAGCGTCCGCCCGGCGCCTTGTTCCCGTTCTTGTCCTGCTTGTCGTATTGCTTCTCCAGAATGCCGTAGTCAGCGTCCGCGCCAAACGCGTTTCTGAAAGCCTTCGTGTAGGCCTTCAGGCCGTCGGTCGCGAGGTGCGGCCGAACGACGAACCCGCCGTCCGGGCTCCGTTCCAACTTTCCCGCCACCTTCTTGAGGAACTCGCTGGCGTTGAGAGCGTCCTGATCGCCGAGGTGGTATTCCAAGATCAGCTTGGAGTCTGCGCACATGGCGAGGTAGGTCCAGACACGGCCAGCGCCCTCGGGTGGGTCGATCATGTCCGACAGATTCTTTTCCTTCGCCGCAACGAACGAATGCAGTTCGTCGGCCTGGATGTTGGCGATCCGCAGATTCTTGATGCTCTTCATCTGCTCGATGGCCCAGTCGCCGACCTCGGCGAACAGCTTGGCAACCGTGTTCTGGCTGACTTCGAAGATGCGCTCGCAGGACCGTTGCGACATGCCTTCGCACAGACAGTGGAGCATACGGATGCGCAGGTCTTGCGGCTTGCGGTTCACGGGTGCGGCTCCTCGCGTGACCGGATGAACATCCAGAACTCGTCAAGTTCTAGGATCGAGCCTTCTTCTCCGTCGAACCGTTGAGCGACAGACTCCTTCGCCGCCAGACCGCAGGTTTCTGCCGCCGCCGGTCGATCAAGGCACTCGGATGCTCTCTCCACGTCTCATCCTCCTCACTCGCGCTTGGGATGAAGGCCGCTAATAAAGCACCGGCATCTCAACGTCAACGACATATCGGCGTATCGTGTAGTGTCAGGATTGCTGACATTGGCAGTTGCGGGATGTCACGATTCCTGACATACAGTGTCAACCTGCTTGACACACCAATGAACAGGTTGACGGATATCGTGTTCTCGGTAGAGTCCGAACTTCAATATATCGGAGGAGTCCGAATTATGGATATGGCAGTGGTTATGATGGGCTTCTCGGCTCTATCGACGTTGTCGCGCGTGGAAATCCTGCGGTTGCTGGCAAAAGAAGCCCCGCCGGAGGGGATGAAATCGGGCGATATTGCAAAGAAGTTGGGCGTCGCTCAGAACACCCTCTCGACTCAATTGATGATGTTGTCTCACGCCAGACTGGTCCAATATCAAAGGGATGGGCGGTCCATCCTGTATCGCGTAGATCAGGAAAACCTCCAGGCGTTGTCTGACTTCCTGCTTAAAGAATGCGGGGGCGAAGCGACTTCGCAGCGGACGCGAAAGGCCGCATAGCTGCGGCCCCACTTCTCATTGCCTGACGATCAGAGTGTGCTACACGGCCGAGATGGTGCAGGAGCGGCGCAGATTCGGAGTGGTGGCGGCGCTGTTCGCGCTGCTCGTCGCCGTCTTCGTTCTGATCCCGACCGTTGATGCAGCAGCCTGCGCTGCGGAACTGGAACCTGCTCATGCGGCGGCATCAACCGCCGACGATGGTGGTGATCTGCCGTCTGATCCCGACGACCATGCCATCTGCTCGCACGGCCACTGTCATCACAGCGGAACCGCGATACCGTCTTCGCCCCAATCCATCACGGTGACGACGGTCGTTGCCCCCACCCTGTTGCGCCCGACCGACGAACCTCTCGCGTCTCGTGCGCCCAGCGGCCTGGAACGCCCTCCCAGAGCCTGACGATGCCCTGCGCCTGATGGCGCTCGTCAATCGTCTGGAACTGCTGGGACATGGAACATGCCACCCTGAAATCTGGTCGGTCGCGTTTCGCGATCGGCTGTGCCGTGGTCGCGATGGCGGCGGCGGTCACCGGCCCTGCCTGGGCCGATCCCGCGCCCCCGTTCGAGGCGCTGCTTGAACGCATCGGCCTGATGCCGACGACCGTTGAGGCCAGTGCTCTGCTCGACGCGCCGAGGCGCGCGTCCGTCAGGCGCGGGTTCGTCCCAACCCCGAACTGGGGCTGGAGGCGGAGAACGCCTTCGGCAGCGGTCCGTTTTCGGGATCGACAATGCCGAGACCACCTTGTCGCTGTCCCAGGACCTGGATTGTGGGGACGTCGCGGCGCGCGGGTCGAGGTCGCGCGAGCCGATGCGGGCACAGCGGGATGGAGGCGTGACTTGGCGGCCGTCGAGGCGGGGCGAGGCTGGCCCTGGTCTATGCCGAGGCGGAGGCCGCGCAGCGGCGGTTCCTGCTGGCTGAAGAGGCCCTGACGGTCACCATCGCCGATACCCGCGCGGCGCTGATCCTGGTCGAAGAGGGGCGCGAGCCCCTGCTGCGCGGCATCCAGGGCGAGAGCGAAGCCGCCGCCGCCCGCGCGACCCTGGACGAAGCTGAGGCCGAACGGGACGCGGCGTTCGCGCGGCTGACCGCCGTGGCGATGCTGCCTATGCCGGTCACCTCGATCGACACCAGCCTGATCGACCGGGTGCCAGCCGCAGCGAGCGTGACGTCCGGCGCGACGCCGGAGGTCCGCGTGGCCGAGGCCGAGCGGGCGGCGGCCGAGAGCCGGATCGAGGTCGAACGCATCCGCGCCCGGCCCGACGTCCGCGCCTCGGTCGGCGTGCGACGCTACGAGGCCGAGGACGCGACCGCCCTGACGTTCGGGCTGAGCGTGCCCCTGCCGCTGTTCGACCGGAACCGGGGCAATATCGAAGCTGCCCAGGCGGACTTCCGCGCCGCCGACGCTCGTCTCATGGGCGCGCGCCAGGAAGCGGAGGCGGATCGCAACGCCGCCGAAGCGCGTCTCAGAGCGTCCGTCAGCCGCGTCACCGCCAGCGACGCCGGCGTCACGGCCGCCGAGGAAGCCTATCGCCTCTCGCGGATTGGGTTCGAGGCGGGACGCATCTCGCAACTGGAACTGCGGTCTTCCCGCGCCGCCCTCATCGCCGCCCGCAACGCCGCTGTGGATGCCCGCCTCGCGCGGGTCCGAGCCGAAATCGATCTCGCGCGCCTGCAAGGCCGCGCCCCTTTGGAACATCGCAATGAAACGCACCCCGCAGATCAACAAGACCTGGCTGATGGCCGGGATCGCCGCTGTCGTCGTCCTGGGCGGCGCGGGCCTTTATGTGATCACCCGCTCGCCGGCGGAAGCGCCGGCCGCGTCCGGCGAAGCCGGACACTCGGACGAAGAGGGCGAGGAAGGCCATGCCGAGGAAGAAGGCGGTGAGGAAGGCGTCGTCGTCCTGACGGCCGCCCAGATCACCGCCGCCAATATCTCGGTCGTCGCGGTCACCGGCGGTGGCGGAGGCGAGACCCGTCTGTCCGGCCGAGTCGAGCCGATGGTCGATGCGAGGGCGGCTGTCGCCGCCAGCGTCGGCGGTCGTGTGGAGAGGGTGCTCGTCGCGCCGGGTCAGTCGGTGCGGGCCGGGCAACCGCTGGCAGTCCTGGTCAGTGGCGACGCCGCGAGCCTACGAGCCGACGCGGACGCGGCTCAGGCGAACGCCATAGCCGCCGAACAGGCCCACGCTCGGGAGGAGAGTCTGGCCGACCAGGGTGTGGTCGCTCGGCGCGACGCCGAAGTCGCCCATGCCCAGGCACTCAGCGCCGCAGCAGCGGCGCGTGCTGCTCGCGCTCGCGCTTCCGCCGCCGGATCGCCCAATGCGGCGGGACGGCTCAGCGTGACAAGTCCGATCTCGGGCGTCGTCACCAGCGTTCAGGTTGGTCCGGGAGGGTTCGCTGCCCAGGGCGGCGTCATCGCTGAGGTCACCAATCCGGCGCGCATCGAGATCGTCTTCAACGCGCCGCCCGCACTGGCGGCCCAGGTCCGTGCGGGCTCGACCGTGCGGGTCCAGGGACCGGCGGGCGAGTTCGATGCGGTCGTCACCGGCGTCGCCGCCGACGCCGGCGAAGAGCGGGGCTACGGTCATTCGCGCCAGGCCGACAGGGGCAGCCTGCCGCCCGCTGGTTCGGCGGTGTCCGGAACAGTAGTCACCGGAGGTGTTGTCGACGGCCTGACCGTGCCGTCCGACGCCATCCAGACGGTGGAAGGCGCGAGCGTCGTCTTTGTGCGCACGGCCGAAGGGTTCCGCGCCGTTCCCGTCCTGGCAGGTCGTCAAGCTGGCGATCGCACGGAAATCCTCAGCGGCCTGACTGGGTCCGAACGCATCGCCGGGGCCAACGCCTTCCTCCTGAAAGCCGAACTCGCCAAGGGCGAGGCCGAGCACGGCCACTAGGGGCGACGATGATGTTCACAGCCATCATTCAAGCGTCGGTCCGGTTCCGCTGGTTCGTCATCCTCGCCGTCGCCCTCGTGGCGGCGTTGGGCCTGTATGAACTGACCAAACTGCCGATCGACGCGGTCCCCGACATCACCAACCGTCAAGTGCAGATCACCACGGTCGCCCCCGCCCTCGCCCCCGAGCAGATCGAGCGTCAGGTCACCTATCCTCTGGAGACGGCCCTGGCCGGCATCCCCGGTCTGACCAGCACCCGGTCGCTGTCGCGTAACGGCTTCAGCCAGATCACCGCGATCTTTACCGACCAGACCGACATCTATTTCGCGCGTCAGCAGGTCGCCGAACGGCTCGCCGCCGCATCGGAGGGCCTTCCCGAAGGCGTGGAGCCGGGTCTGTCGCCGATAACCACCGGCCTCGGGGAAGTGCTGATGTGGACGGTCGATTACGTCCCCTTCACCACAGAGAATCTTTCGAGACCCGGCCAGCCGGGCTGGCAGGCTGGCGGCGTCTATCTGACCNCCGAAGGCGAGCGACTGACGACGCCCGCGCAACGCGCGACCTATCTGCGGACGGTCCAGGACTGGATCATCGCGCCGCAGATGCGCACGACCGCCGGCCTCGCCGGCGTCGATACCGTCGGTGGCTACGTCAAGGAGTATGCCGTCAGGCCCGATGCCGCGCAGTTGTCCGCCTACGGCCTCGGCCTCGGCGATCTGGTCGAGGCCGTCGAGCGCGCGAATACCNCCGCCGGCGCGGGCTACATCCAGCGCGCGGGCGAAGCCCTGGTCGTCCGCACCGACGCTCTTGCGTTGACCATCGACGATCTGGCCCAGGCCCCCGTGGTCAATCGCGGCGGTCTGGTCGTCCGGGTCGCCGACGTCGCCACGGTCGAGATCGGGCAGGCTCCACGTTTGGGCGGCGCCAGCCGCGATGGGCACGAGGCGGTTCTGGGCACCGCCTTGATGATCGCCGGCGGCAACAGCCGCACGGTGGCCCAGGCGGCGGCCGAGCGGCTGGCGGTGGTGGACGACAGCCTGCCTCCCGGCATCGTCGCCCTGCCGGTCCTGAACCGCAGCGAACTGGTGAACTCGACCATCTCGACCGTCGCTCGGAACCTGATCGAGGGCGCGCTGCTGGTCATCGTCGTCCTGTTCCTGTTGCTGGGCAACATCCGCGCGGCCACGATCACGGCGCTGATGATCCCACTGTCGTTCCTGTTCGCTGTTATTGGCATGAACAGGTTCGGCATCAGCGGAAACCTGATGAGCCTGGGCGCGCTGGACTTCGGTCTGATGGTCGATGGCGCGGTCGTGGTGATCGAAAACACCCTGCTGATGCTGACCCAGCGTCGGGCGTCCCTGGGACGAATGCTGACGCGCCACGAACGCCTGGACGTCGCGGTTCAATCCGCCCGCCAGATGGTGAAGCCTGCCGCCTTCGGTCAGTTGATCATCCTGTTGGTCTTCGCGCCCCTGCTGCTGCTGGAGNGGGTTGAGGGCAAGACGTTCCAGCCCATGGGCGCGACCGTCATGCTCGCCCTCGTCGGCGCCTTCATCTTCTCCTTCACCTTCGTGCCCGCCATGACGGCCCTGCTGGTGCGCGATCCCAAGAATGTTCACATCGGACCGGATGGTCAGGCCGAGGAACGCGAGACCTTCATCCTTCGGTTCGCTCGGAAATTCATTCAGCCGGCGATCAAGAACGCGGTCTCCCGCCCCAAGATCGTTTTGATTTCGGCAGTGGTCACTCTGGTCATCGGGGTCGTCTCCTTCATGTCGCTAGGCCGGGAGTTCATCCCGACGCTCGACGAGGGCGACATCGCCATGCAGGCGCTGCGCGTGCCGTCCGCCTCCTTGGAACAGTCCCTGGCGATGCAGATGGCGTTGGAGCGCGCCATCAAGGCCCAGCCGGAGGTGGAGACCATGTTCTCGCGCACCGGCACGGCCGAGGCCGCCGTGGACCCCATGCCGCCCAACATCTCCGACAGCGTCATCGTGCTCAAGGACCGCACGGATTGGCCCGATCCGGGCCTGGAGAAGGAAGAACTGATCGAACGGATCGAAGGCGTGGCCGCGCAGCAGATCGGCAACAATNTCGAATTTAGCCAGCCGATCGAATTGCGGTTCAACGAGCTGATCTCCGGCGTGCGCACAGACCTCGCGGTCATGGTCTATGGCGACGACTTCGACACCCTCCAGCGGGTCGCGGATCAGGTCGCGACCGCGCTTCGGGAGACGACCGGATCGGCCGACGTTCGGGTCGAGCAGGCGTCCGGCCTGCCCACCCTGACCGTCAGCGTGGATCGGACCGCCGCCGCCAGCTACGGCCTTTCGGCCGCAGACGTCAGCGAAGCGGTCTCGGCCGGCGTCGGCGGCGCCGAGGCCGGACGCATCTTCGAGGGGGATCGCCGGTTCGACGTCGTCGTCCGCCTGCCCGACGACGCCCGCAACGACCCGGCGGCCTTGGCGTCGCTTCCCATCGTGTCCGACACCGGCGTGATCGTGCCCCTGTCTTCGGTCGCGCGTATTCAGACGGCGGAGGGTCCGAACCAGATCAGCCGCGAGAACGGCAGCCGCCGTATGGTGGTCCAGGCCAATGTGCGCGGGCGTGACCTGGGCGGCTTCGTCACCGACGCCCAGAGCCAGGTCGCAGAGATCGCCCTGCGGCCGGGGTCTATCTCGATTGGGGTGGGCAGTTCGAGAACCTGAAGCGAGCCGAGCAACGCTTCGGCCTCGTCATTCCGATCGTGTTCGTCCTGATCGGAGTGCTGCTGTTCCTGGCGTTGGGATCGTTCGCGGAGGCCGGTCTGGTCTTCGCCTGCGTCCCTCTGGCTTTGGTGGGCGGAGCCCTGCTGCTGCTGCGCGGGATGCCGTTTTCGGTCTCTGCGGCGGTCGGCTTCATCGCCGTGTCGGGCGTGGCGACCTTGAACGGTCTCGTCCTGATGCAGGCCATTCGAGAGCGGCTGACAGCCGGGCTGACGCCTTACCAAGCCGCCATCGAAGGCGCATCCAGCCGCCTGCGAGCCGTGCTGACGACGGCGCTCGTCGCCATCGTCGGCTTCATCCCGATGGCGCTGGCCCATGGCGCCGGCGCCGAGGTGCAAAACCGTTGGCGGCGGTGGTGATCGGCGGTCTGCTGACCGCCACCATCCTGACCCTGCTCGTCCTGCCGACGTTCGCGGCCAGGGCGGTCAGGCATCGGGCATCTGAAGGAATGGACGATTGACCGCCTTCAACGCCCAAGACCAGCGGCAGCGCGGGACGCTGCTGCTGGTCCTCGTCCTGAACTTCGGTCTGTTCCTGGCGTTGGGGGTGGCGGGTTGGCTGGCCGACTCCAGCGCCTTGCTGGCGAATGCGGCCGACAACGCCTCGGACAGCGCGGTCTATCTGATCAGCTTCCTGGCTGTGGGCCGCGCCCCGCGATGGAAGAAGACGGCGGCCACGATGTCCGGCGTTCTCCTGCTCCTGTTCGCGATCGGGGTGCTGGCGGACGTCGGCCGTCGATGGCTGATGGGGACGGAGCCCATCGGGCCGACTATGATGGTGATGGCGCTCGCGGCGGCCCTCGTGAACCTCTGGTGCCTGAAGCTGCAAAAGGTGGACAGCGACGACGTCAACATGCGCGCCGCCGAAACCTTCAGCTTCAACGACTTCGTGTCGAACGGCGGCATCCTGGTCGCCGGAGGCTTAGTGCTGTGGCTCGGTCAGGCTTGGCCGGACTTGATCGTTGGTGCCCTCGTGGCGGCTATGGCCGCCAAGGGCGCATTCGAGATTTTGAGCGGCGTGAGGGACGAGCCTTCCTGAAAAAGCAAGCGCCGGACCATCTATCCCGGCGCTTGTCCTTAGCGTCCACGGGCCAGAGCCCGCGCCATCTCCCGAAGTTCTTCCCGTGTGTGGCGCGGATGATCCGCACGAACCTCGGCCATCAGGGCTTCTTCTTCGGCCGTTATAGGTGTCTGGTCGTCTTCGGCGTCGCCCGAGAACTGACGAGCGGCACGCACCATGCGGGCCGATTGCTCGTCATCGCGCGTCCTACGTTTTTGGCTCATCCGCACCTCAGTTCGATCCAGTATAGCACACCTCATTGAGTCGGGTCAGGCCGCCGAAGAGTAGGCGAGGCGGCGCAGCAGGGAGCAGACCGCCCTCCTTCGTCGGCGACTGCACGCAAGGACGCCCATCGACTCGACCGATGTAGCGGACTACGCCTCCGATGAACTCTTGGGCGACGGTGAGCGTCTGGTTTCCCGACGCAGTTCCATGGTTTCGACGTTGTAGCGCATGGCGATCTCCTCTGTTCGCCACACACCGCTCCGGCCGCTGATCACCGTTATCAATCCAGAAAATCAAACTGCGTCACCACCAAGAAGCGGTTGCGGTTGACTCTGCCGGATCGCACGTATATAGCGGCCTCTTCCGCGAAGGGCGTCGACGCTCCAGGTCTGTTGACCGGGGCGTTTGTTGCGTCCGCACGTGTGTTTCTGGAGAATTACGTGGCCCGTATCGCAGGCGTCAACATCCCGACCAACAAGCGCGTCGAAATCGCGCTGCACATTCATGGCATCGGCCCGGGCGGCCAAGTCGATCACCGAGAAGGTCGGCATCGAGCCGGCTCGCCGGGTCAACCAGCTGTCGGACGCCGAAGTCCTGCAGATCCGTGAGACCATCGACCGCGATCACACTGTCGAGGGTGATCTGCGTCGCGAGACTTCGATGAACATCAAGCGTCTGATGGACCTGGCCTGCTACCGCGGCCTGCGTCACCGCAAGGCCTGCCGGTCCGCGGTCAGCGCACCCACACCAATGCCCGCACCCGCAAGGCGTCCGCCGATCGCCGGCAAGAAGAAGTAAGAGAAAGACCTGACCGATGGCCAAGGAACCGGGTCGCGTAAAG